>NZ_JAENZZ010000004.1 GCF_016612865.1 Blastococcus sp. TML/M2B | reverse complement strand
CATGGTCTGGTGGTGGAAAGATTTATCGGCTGAGGATGGGCCCGCGGCCTATCAGCTTGTTGGTGGGGTAGTGGCCTACCAAGGCGACGACGGGTAGCCGGCCTGAGAGGGTGACCGGCCACACTGGGACTGAGACACGGCCCAGACTCCTACGGGAGGCAGCAGTGGGGAATATTGCGCAATGCAGTCGATACGAGCAGACTAGAGTGTTGCAGGGGAGACTGGAATTCCTGGTGTAGCGGTGAAATGCGCAGATATCAGGAGGAACACCGGTGGCGAAGGCGGGTCTCTGGGCAACAACTGACGCTGAGGAGCGAAAGCGTGGGGAGCGAACAGGATTAGATACCCTGGTAGTCCACGCCGTAAACGTTGGGCGCTAGGTGTGGGGCTCATTCCACGAGTTCCGTGCCGCAGCTAACGCATTAAGCGCCCCGCCTGGGGAGTACGGCCGCAAGGCTAAAACTCAAAGGAATTGACGGGGGCCCGCACAAGCGGCGGAGCATGTTGCTTAATTCGATGCAACGCGAAGAACCTTACCTAGGCTTGACATGCACGGAAATCCTCCAGAGATGGTGGGTCCGTAAGGGCCGTGCACAGGTGGTGCATGGTTGTCGTCAGCTCGTGTCGTGAGATGTTGGGTTAAGTCCCGCAACGAGCGCAACCCTCGTTCTATGTTGCCAGCACGTCATGGTGGGGACTCATAGGAGACTGCCGGGGTCAACTCGGAGGAAGGTGGGGATGACGTCAAATCATCATGCCCCTTATGTCTAGGGCTGCAAACATGCTACAATGGCCGGTACAAAGGGCTGCGATACCGCGAGGTGGAGCGAATCCCAAAAAGCCGGTCTCAGTTCGGATTGGGGTCTGCAACTCGACCCCATGAAGTTGGAGTCGCTAGTAATCGCAGATCAGCAATGCTGCGGTGAATACGTTCCCGGGCCTTGTACACACCGCCCGTCACGTCACGAAAGTCGGTAACGCCCGAAGCCGGTGGCCCAACCCTTGTGGAGGGAGCCGTCGAAGGCGGGATCGGCGGGAGCCGATGAAGGACGTAGGAGGCTGCGATAAGCCTCGGGGAGCTGTCAACCGAGCGTTGATCCGAGGATTTCCGAATGGGGGAACCCCGCACCAGTCATGTGGTGTGACCCGCGCCTGAACACATAGGGCGTGTGGAGGGAACGTGGGGAAGTGAAACATCTCAGTACCCACAGGAAGAGAAAACAACCGTGATTCCGTGAGTAGTGGCGAGCGAAAGCGGATGAGGCTAAACCGATCGCATGTGATAGCCGGCAGGCGTTGTGTGGTCGGGGTCGTGGGACCGTTCCGAGTGTTCTGCCGAGCACTCAGGGAGTGAGAAAAGCACGTGTTAGTGGAAGGCCTCTGGAAGGGGTCGCCGTAGAGGGTGAGAGCCCCGTACACGAAAACATGTGCTCTCCCGAGCGTCATCCCAAGTAGCACCGAGCCCGTGAAATTCGGTGTGAATCTGGCGGGACCACCCGCTAAGCCTGAGTTAGTGGTACGTGGCGAGGTTAACCCGTGGGGGGTAGCCGTAGCGAAAGCGAGTCCGAACAGGGCGATTCAGTCGCGTGCCCTAGACCCGAAGCCGAGTGATCTACCCATGGCCAGGTTGAAGCGCGGGTAAGACCGCGTGGAGGACCGAACCCACTTAGGTTGAAAACTGAGGGGATGAGCTGTGGGTAGGGGTGAAAGGCCAATCAAACTCGGTGATAGCTGGTTCTCCCCGAAATGCATTTAGGTGCAGCGTCACGTGTTTCTTGCCGGAGGTAGAGCACTGGATGGCTAATGGGCCCCACAAGGTTACTGACGTCAACCAAACTCCGAATGCCGGTAAGTGAGAGCGTGGCAGTGAGACTGCGGGCGATAAGGTTCGTAGTCGAGAGGGAAACAGCCCAGATCATCGGCTAAGGCCCCTAAGCGTGTGCTAAGTGGAAAAGGATGTGGAGTCGCAGAGACAACCAGGAGGTTGGCTTAGAAGCAGCCACCCTTGAAAGAGTGCGTAATAGCTCACTGGTCAAGTGATTCCGCGCCGACAATGTAGCGGGGCTCAAGCACACCGCCGAAGCCGTGGCATTCATGCTTTTCCTGTCGGTCCTTGTGTGGGCCGGCCAGGTGTGTGGATGGGTAGGGGAGCGTCGTGTGGCGGTCGAAGCGGCGGAGTGATCCAGCCGTGGACGCCACGCGAGTGAGAATGCAGGCATGAGTAGCGAGAGGGGAGTGAGAAACTCAACAACCGGAAGACCAAGGGTTCCTGGGCCAGGCTAATCCGCCCAGGGTGAGTCGGGACCTAAGGCGAGGCCGACAGGCGTAGTCGATGGACAACGGGTTGATATTCCCGTACCCGCGAAGGAACGCCCATGCTGAACCCAGCGATGCTAACCACCCGATCCACCGGTCCTCACTTGTGAGGCGAGTGTGGGGAGGCTGGGACCCGGACTGGTAGTAGGCAAGCGATGGGGTGACGCAGGAAGGTAGTCCTACCGGTGAGTGGTAGTACCGGTGCAAGGGTGTGGCCCGCGGGGTAGGCAAATCCGTCCCGCATACAGGGTGAGACCTGACGCATAGCCGAATGAGGCGAATTGGATGATCCTATGCTGCCGAGAAAAGCCTCTAGCGAGTTCCGAGCGGCCCGTACCCCAAACCAACTCAGGTGGTCAGGTAGAGAATACCAAGGCGATCGAGCGAACTGTGGTTAAGGAACTCGGCAAAATGCCCCCGTAACTTCGGGAGAAGGGGGGCCATCTACTGTCAACCGCCTTGCGCGGGGTAGCGGTGGGTGGCCGCAGAGACCAGTGAGAAGCGACTGTTTACTAAAAACACAGGTCCGTGCGAAGTCGTAAGACGATGTATACGGACTGACGCCTGCCCGGTGCTGGAACGTTAAGGGGACGGGTTAGCCGTAAGGCGAAGCTCAGAACTCAAGCGCCAGTAAACGGCGGTGGTAACTATAACCATCCTAAGGTAGCGAAATTCCTTGTCGGGTAAGTTCCGACCTGCACGAATGGCGTAACGACTTCTCAGCTGTCTCAACCACAGGCTCGGCGAAATTGCACTACGAGTAAAGATGCTCGTTACGCGCGGCAGGACGGAAAGACCCCGGGACCTTTACTATAGCTTGATATTGGTGTTCGGTTCGGCTTGTGTAGGATAGGTGGGAGACTGTGAAGCGGGCACGCCAGTGTTCGTGGAGTCATCGTTGAAATACCACTCTGGTCGAATTGGATGTCTAACTTCGGTCCGTGATCCGGATCAGGGACAGTGTCAGGTGGGTAGTTTAACTGGGGCGGTTGCCTCCCAAAATGTAACGGAGGCGCCCAAAGGTTCCCTCAGCCTGGTTGGCAATCAGGTGTCGAGTGCAAGTGCACAAGGGAGCTTGACTGTGAGACCGACGGGTCGAGCAGGAGCGAAAGCTGGGACTAGTGACCCGGCACCGGCATGTGGAAGCGGTGTCGCTCAACGGATAAAAGGTACCCCGGGGATAACAGGCTGATCTTCCCCAAGAGTCCATATCGACGGGATGGTTTGGCACCTCGATGTCGGCTCGTCGCATCCTGGGGCTGGAGTAGGTCCCAAGGGTTGGGCTGTTCGCCCATTAAAGCGGTACGCGAGCTGGGTTTAGAACGTCGTGAGACAGTTCGGTCCCTATCCGCCGTGCGCGTAAGAGACTTGAGAAGAGCTGTCCCTAGTACGAGAGGACCGGGACGGACGAACCTCTGGTGTGCCAGTTGTACCGCCAGGTGCACTGCTGGTTAGCTACGTTCGGCAGGGATAACCGCTGAAAGCATCTAAGCGGGAAGCTCGCTTCAAGATGAGGTCTCTCACCGGGTCAACCGGGTAAGGCCCCCGCCCAGACCAGCGGGTTGATAGGCCGGAAGTGGAAGCACCGCAAGGTGTGGAGCTGACCGGTACTAATAGGCCGAGGGCTTGACCACACACACCCACTCGGGCCTGTGTGAGTAAGAGCCGGATAACAAGATTGCTTCGCGTCCACTGTGCGGTTCTGAACGCACGAACCAGGCATGGTTCAAGTTCACAGAGTTACGGCGGCCATGGCGAGAGGGAAACGCCCGGCAACATTCCGAACCCGGAAGCTAAGCCTCTCAGCGCCGATGGTACTGCCCTGGAGACGGGGTGGGAGAGTAGGACGCCGCCGGACAACCATTACGAACGGGGGTCAGAGCCACGTGCTCTGGCCCCCGTTCGCGTTGTCCGTTGTTCAGCTTTCGGCGGCTTGTGAGTGCGCCGCTATGTGATGAGGTACCCCGACGATGACTTCTCCGCGACGCGGTTCTGACGGCCCGCGCGGCTCCGGTAGCGGCCGTTCCGGCGCCGGCTCCGGCCGCCCGGGCTCCCGCGCCCAGCGCCCGGCCGGCGCTTCCGGTCGACCCGGCGCCCCGCGCAACGTCGCCGGCGGCCGCGGTGGGAACGGCGGGGACGGCGAGCGCCGGGCTCCGCGTCCGCAGAGCGACCGGGACGCCCGCTACTTCGCCGAGCGCGGCAACGACTCGAGCCCGCGTCGCGGTGCAGACGACCGGGGCGATGCCCGCGGACGTCCGGGTGGCCGGCCGACGAGCGGTGGTGCTCGCGGCGCCGGGTCGTCACGTGACGACCGCGGTGGCTGGCAGGAGCGTCGTCCCTCGACTGACCGCCCGCAGGGTGGCAGCTATCAGGATCGCCGCCCGTCCGGGGACCGTCCCCAGCGCGACCGTCCCCAGGGTGGTGGCTGGCAGGACCGTCGTCCCTCGGGTGACCGTCCGCAGCGTGATCGCCCCCAGGGTGGTGGCTGGCAGGACCGTCGTCCGGCAGGCGACCGCCCGCAGGGTGGCGGCTGGCAGGACCGCCGTCCCTCGGGTGACCGTCCGCAGCGTGGCGAGTGGCAGGACCGTCGTCCCTCGGGTGACCGCCCGCAGCGCGGCGAGGGTGGCGGCTACCAGGACCGCCGTCCGTCCGGTGGCCGCCCGCAGCGCGGGGACTGGCAGGACCGTCGCCCCTCGGGTGACCGCCCGCAGCGCGGCGAGGGTGGCGGCTACCAGGACCGCCGTCCGTCCGGCGACCGCCCGCAGCGCGGGGACTGGCAGGACCGTCGCCCCCCGGGTGACCGCCCGCAGCGTGGCGAGTGGCAGGACCGTCGCCCCGCCGGGGACCGCCCCCAGCGTGACCGTCCCCAGGGTGGTGGTTGGCAGAACCGCCCCTCCGGTGACCGCCCGCAGCGCGGCGACTGGCAGGACCGGCGCCCGTCCGGCGACCGGCCGCAGCGGTCCGGCCGTCCGGAGGGCGGTGCCGGGAACTGGCGGGACCGCCGTCCCGGCGACGACCGCCGCGGCGCCCCCGCGCGGGGTCCGCGTCCCGACGACCGGCAGGACCGTCGTCCGCCGCTGCCGCCCGGTCCCGAGCTCCCCGAGTGGGCCGACCCTCGCGAGCTCGACCCCGCGGTGCGTACCGCGCTGAAGGGTCTCGACCCCCGCGGCGTGGACAAGGTCGCCGCGCACCTCGTCGCTGCCGGCTCGCTGATCGACGAGGACCCGGAGACCGCCCTGGCGCACGCCCGCGCGGCGCGCGACCGGGCTTCCCGCGTCGCCGTCGTCCGGGAGGCGGTCGGCGTGGCCGCCTACCACGCCGGTGACTACGCCGAGGCGGCGCGCGAGCTCCGTGCCTACCGGCGGATGAGCGGCGACCACGGCTACCGCGCGGTGCTGGCGGACTGCGAGCGGGCCCTCGGTCGGCCCGAGGTCGCCCTGCGGCTCGTCGCCGAGGCGCTGACGGAGGAGCCGGACCAGGAGGAGACGGCCGAGCTGCGTCTGGTCGAGGCCGGCGCGCGCCGCGACCTCGGCGAGGACGCCGCCGCCCGGCTCGTCCTCGAGGCGGCGCTGGGTGGACGCCCGACGCCGGACTCCCTCACCGAAGGCGACGACATCCGGCTGCGCTTCGCCGCCGCCTACGCCGACCTGCTCTCCGCCCAGGGCGAGGAGGACCTCGCGCAGCAGTGGCACGACGCGATCGTCGCCGTCGACCCCGAGGCGCTCGCGGACTCCGTCGAGTTCACCGACCTCGACGACCTCATCGACGACGACGAGGACGACGACCTCGAGGCCGAGACCGAGGGCGCCGACCAGGATCAGACCCTGTCAGGTGGCGACGCCGCGCCGGAGGAGACCGACGCGGCGATCGACCCGGAGGACGCCGAGCTCGACGACGCCGAGGCACTCGAGGCAGCGATCGAGGCCGAGTTCGAGCGGTCCGACGACGAGGAGCCGGGAGCCGAGGAGTCAGCAGCCGACGCCGGCGCATTCCCGACCGGCGGCCGGTCGTTCCAGGACGAGGTCGAGGCCGAGGTGGCCGAGCTCCTGGGTGAGACCGGTGACGACGCGGACTCCGGAGCCGGCAGCACGGACAGCTGACAACCGGGCGGCGGGTGTCCACACCCGCCGCCCGCGTCCACAGATGGGGCACGCCCCTGTGCCGGGGCCCCCGGCCGATCCAGGCTCTGAGCATGAGCGTGGCTGTGATCGACCGGAACGACGTGGTGCTACGGGGACGGTTGTCCGCACCGGCAGAGGTCCGCACCCTGCCGAGCGGGGACACCCTGGTGACCTTCCGGCTGGTGGTGCGCCGGCCCGAGCCCCGGCCACGCGGTCAGACGGTCGACGTGCTCAGTTGCATCACCTACGACAAGTCGCTGCAGCGGCGCGTGGCGGCCTGGCAGCCCGGTGACGTCGTGGAGATCGAGGGTGCGCTCCAGCGGCGGTTCTGGCGCACCGGATCCGGCACCGCCTCGGTGTGCGAGGTCAACTGCCGGCGTGGGCGCAAGGTGCCCCGCGCCTCGGGGCCGGCGACCGAGCGCATCGCGTGAGGCGCGATCAGTCGTCCAGCGGCCGGAGCACGAGGCCGGTCCGCGGCTTGGGCACGAACAAGGTGGACTTGCGCGGCATCCGAGCCCCGGCGCGCGCCACGGCGGCGACGTCGGCGGGGAGGGCGGGCGGAGCAGGAGGGCGACGCCGTTGCGCTCGCCCGCCGTCCGCAGCGCCTCCTCGACGGTGTGCGCGATGAGCACGCTGCCCGGCTCGTCCGCCCGCGCCCACAACCCCTCGATCAGCCCCTTGTGCGCCAGCACGACGTCGAGTCCGCGCCAGGCGGCCGGTGCCTCGGCCGGCACCCGGTCGCGCACGGGGGCTCCCGGATCGCGCAGGCAGAGCAGGCGGAAGCCGTCGGTGACCAGGAAGCCCAGAGCGTCCGGCTCGGCCAGCCAGGCGTCGACAGCCGCGGTGATGGCGACCGCCGCCGGCCGGTCGGGGTCCAGCGCGAGCTCGCTCACGGCGAAGCCGACCGCTGCCCGGCGGGCAGCGTCGTCGAGCGGGAGGTCCGGTAGGACCCGGTGGATCGCGGCCACGCGCAGCCCGCCCGGGCCCATCGGCGTCAGCAGCGCGAGGACGGCGTCGCACCCCGGGCAGCCGGGGTCGGTGCGCTGGTGGGCACGGGCGGCGGCGAACCGGTGGTGGCCGTCGGCGATGACGGCGCCGGTGCGCCCGAACGCCCCGGCCAGCTCGCCGATCAGCGCGGGGTCGGTCACCCGCCACAGCCGGTGGCGGACGCCGTCGTCGTCGAGCACCTGCAGCGTCGGCTCGCTCCGGCGGGCGCGGTCGGTGAGCACGGCGACCTCGTGATCCGGGTCGTGGGCCAGCACGATCGGCTCGAGGTCGGTGCGGGTGGCGGCGAGCAGCGCGCGACGGCCCTCGACGGCGTCGGGGAAGGTGTCCTCGTGGGGAGGACCGCGGTCGAGCCCGGCACCGGCAACCCGACGGCGCCGAGCCAGCCCACCGTCGCGGCGTCGCCGTCGGCGGGCTGCAGCTCGTAGACCCACAGCGCCGATCGCTCGTCCCGTTCCAGGACGCCCTCGTCCTCCCACGCGGCGAGCATCCGCGCCGCCCGGGTTGCCCAGGCCGGCGCCGTCCCGGCTCCGCCCGCCGGTGCGGGATCGGCGGGGACGCCGGGCTCGGGCAGGATGAGCCGCACGATGTTGTGCGGATCGGCGCCGGCCAGGCGCTCCCGGCCGGCGGCGGTCACCAGGTCGTAGGCGGGCGAGCTCACCCGGGCCAGGTGGTCCGGGTCGTGCACGCGGTAGGTCAGCGCCCGGAAGGGGCGTACCTCCAGGCCCGTCGCGGTATCGGACGGGCGGTGGTCCGGCGACGACGAGGGCACCAGGGAATCGTAGGAGCGCCGCGCGGATGCGCCGGTGGCGCCCGCGGTACCGGCCGTCGGACCCGCAGGACAGCACATCCACGACAGCAGATCGAGAAGGAGAGGCCACGCGATGCCCGACCCGCGCCGCAGCCCGCTCGCGGCCGGCTCGCCCGGCCCCCTCGCCCAACAGCACGACGTCGCGCTGCTGGACCTCGACGGCGTGGTCTACGTCGGCTCCGAGGCGGTACCCGGAGTCCCCGGGGCGCTGCAGCAGGTCCGCCGCAGCGGCATGCGGCTGGGCTTCGTCACCAACAACGCCGCCCGGACGCCGGAGGAGGTGGCCGCACACCTGACCGAGCTGGGGGTCGAGGCGGCCGCGGCCGACGTCATCACCAGCTCCCAGGCGGCCGCGACGGTGGTGCTCGAGCTCCTGGGGCCGGGGGCGCGGATCCTGCCCGTGGGCGGGCCCGGGGTGGCGGCCGCCGTGCGCGCGGCCGGCCTGGAGGTCGTCGAGCGGGCCGAGGACGAGCCGGACGCCGTCGTGCAGGGCTACGGCCGGGAGGTCGGCTGGGCGCAGCTGGCCGAGGCGGTCGTCGCGGTGCGCAACGGTGCGCGGCACGTGGCCACCAACGCCGACGCCACGATCCCCTCCCCGCGCGGTCCGCTGCCGGGCAACGGGGCGATGGTGGGGGTCGTCAGCGCGGTCACCGGGCGTCCGCCGCTGGTCACCGGCAAGCCCGACCCGGCCATGCACGCCGAGTGCGTGCGGCGCACCCGAGCGCAGCGGCCCCTGGTCGTCGGGGACCGGCTGGACACCGACATCGAGGGCGCGCAGCGGGCGGGCGCGGCCAGCCTGCTCGTGCTCTCCGGCGTCACCGATGCCGCGACGCTGCTCGCCGCCGTACCCGAGCACCGGCCCGACCACCTCGCGCACGACGCCGCAGGCCTGCTCGACGTGCACCCGTCGGTGCAAGCTGACGCGGTGGGGTGGCGGTGCGGCGACTGGGTCGTGCGGCCGGCCGAGTCGGACGGGCTCCTGCTGGTGCACGAGCCGGCCGGCGACGGGAGAGCGCGCGCCGACGGCGCGGAGCGCGATCCGGACGGGGCCGCTCAGGGGTCCGACGGCGCGGTGCGGGGTTTCGACGGGCTGGACGGGTTGCGGGCGCTGTGCGTGGCGCACTGGATCCGGCACCCCGACGGCGGTGCCCCGGCCAGGGTGCTCGGCGAGGGCGTCGAGGCATCGACCGCGCTGCGGAACTGGGGGCTCGGCACCGGCTGACTGGGCCACGACGGCCCGGGACCACGGAGACGGCGCGCGGCCACGCGGACGGAACAGGACCACGGGAGACGGCGCGCGACCACGCGGACGGGACGGACCACGCGTGCCGGCGTGCGGCGGGACGCCGTGCGGTCAGGGTCGGGCGCGCGGCCCGGACGGTGCGAGCGCGGTCAGAGCAGCTTGCGCAGCCGGAGCATGTCGCGCAGGCCGGCCTCGAGCTTCACCCGGCCCGACGCCCACGCCGAGCCGAAGGACAGCCGGCCGCCGGTCAGGGCGACGAGGTCGTCGCTGGTCATGGTCAGCCGGATGTCGGCCTTCTCCACGGCGGGGCCGTCGGGAAGCACCTCGAGGTCCCGGACGCTGCCGGAGCTCAGCCGTCCGACGACCACCTGCTGCAGATCGGTCAACCGGCACGACAGGCTGCGGTCGAGGCCGGCGGCCGCGGGGTTCGCCGCGAGGTCGCCGAGGATGCCCCGCAGGGCGGTGAGGCATTCGTCCATCGTGGCCACGGGGGCGGTTCTCCTGCCGATGTCGGGACGTACCGGGCGCCAGACGTTATCGCCTGCCCTCGTCGCGCCGTGCCCCGTCGCCGGTGACCGGTAACCTCGGCGGGGCACGCGGCCGGTGCGACGGCACCCGGCCGCAGTCCGGCGTCCGCCCCGACGACCGGCCGCCACCACCTCCAGCGCAGGAAGCGATGACGATGACCGAGCCGAGCACGCAGCGCCCCGTCCCGGGTCCGCCGCGCCCGGCCGCGGTCGACGCGGAGCGCACCGGGGCGGACCGGTTCGCCGAGCTCGAGCAGCGCCCCGTCGCCGAGCACGTGGCCGTCTTCGAGGCCGAGCACGGCCGGCTGCAGCGCGAGCTCGGCACGATCGACCAGCTCTGATGGTGCGTCGCCGGCTCGATGCCGAGCTCGTGCGCCGCGGTCTGGCCCGCTCCCGCGAGCACGCGGTCGCGCTCATCGCCGAGGGCCGCGTCGCCGTCTCCGGGCGCGCGGCCACCAAGCCCGCCACCGGCGTGGACGCGGGCGAACCCGTCGTGGTCCGCACCGATCCCGACCAGCCCAGCTGGGTCTCCCGCGGCGCGCACAAGCTGCTCGGTGCGCTCGAGGCGTTCCCGGTCGCCGTCGAGGGCCGCCGCGCCCTGGACGCCGGCGCCTCCACCGGGGGCTTCACCGAGGTGCTGCTCAGCCGCGGCGCCGCCGAGGTCGTCGCCGTCGACGTCGGCTACGGCGAGCTGGCCTGGTCGCTGCGCACCGACGACCGGGTGCGGGTCCACGAGCGCACCAACGTGCGGACGCTGACCCCCGAGGCGATCGACGGTCCCGTCGACCTCGTCGTTGCCGACCTGTCGTTCATCTCGCTGCGGCTGGTGCTGCCCGCGCTCACCGCGTGCGCCGGCCCCGGGGCCGACCTGCTGCCGATGGTGAAGCCGCAGTTCGAGGTCGGGCGGGAACGGCTCGGCGCCGGCGGCGTCGTCCGGGACCCCGAGCACCGGGTGCAGGCCGTCCTCGAGGTGGCCGCGGCCGCGGCCGAGCTGGGCTGGGGGACCGCCGGCGTGGTCGCCAGCCCGCTGCCCGGGCCGGCCGGGAACGTGGAGTTCTTCCTGTGGTTGCGCCGCGACGCGGGGCCGGTGCAGGAGCACGACGTCCGTCGAGCAGTCCAGGAGGGACCGCAGTGAGTCCGACCAGCGAGGGCGGCACCGCCCCGCAGCCACGGCGCGTGCTGCTGACCGTGCACACCGGCCGGCACGACATCGTCGAGCTGGCCCGCAGCTCCGCCGCCCGGCTGCAGGCCGGCGGCATCGTCGTGCGCCTGCTCGAGGACGAGGCACGCGAGCTGCACATCGACGGCGCCGAGATCGTGCCCGCCGACGCGCACGCCGCGCGCGACACCGAGATCGTCATGGTCTTCGGCGGCGACGGCACGTTCCTGCGCGCCGCCGAGCTGGCCCGGTTCACCGACGCCGCCCTCATGGGGGTCAACCTCGGCCGGGTCGGCTTCCTCGCCGAGACCGAGCCCGAGGCGGTCGAGGAGACGCTCCAGGCCATCGAGCACTGCGAGTACTCCGTCGAGGAGCGGCTGGCGATCGAGGTGGACGTCGTCGACGCCGACGGCGCGGTCGTCGGCGGCACCTGGGCGCTCAACGAGGTGTCGATCGAGAAGGCCGAGCGCTCCCGCGTCCTCGACGTCGTCATCCTCATCGACGGCCGGCCGCTGACCAGCTTCGGCTGCGACGGCGTGCTGTGCGCGACCCCCACCGGCTCCACCGCCTACGCCTTCTCCGCGGGTGGCCCGGTCGTGTGGCCCGACGTCGAGGCGCTGCTGCTCGTGCCGACCAACGCCCACGCCCTGTTCGCCCGGCCGCTGGTGACCTCGCCGAACTCGGTGCTCACCGTCTCGATCCCCGCCGACGGCAACCGCGCCCGCGTCTCCGCCGACGGGCGGCGGATGGTCAGCGTCCCCGACGGCGGGCGCGTCGACGTCCGCAAGGCGACCCGCCCCGTGCGGATCGCCCGCGTGCACGCGGCCACCTTCGGCGACCGCCTCGTGGCCAAGTTCGGGCTCCCCGTGCGCGGCTTCCGCGACGCCCGGCACGCCGGGCCCGGGCACGAGCTCACCACCAGCCGGAACGTGCTGACCCGCGAGGTCGTCGACCGGTTCGGCGACGTCGTGGCCGGAGGGGAGGCGGCCGGTGGCGGCACGCACGACCACGTCTGAGCGCACCGCGCCGGCCCCCGAGGCGACCGGCCCCGGGCGGCTCACCGAGCTGCGCATCCGGGGCCTGGGCGCCATCGACGACGTCACCCTCGAACTGGGCCCCGGGCTGACGGTGGTCACCGGGGAGACCGGCGCGGGCAAGACGATGGTCGTCACCGGCCTCACGCTCCTGTTCGGCGGCCGCGCCGACCCGGGCCGGGTCCGGGCCAACGGCCGCGCCGGCGTCGAGGGCCGGCTGGCGCTGCCCGCCGACTCCCCGGCCTGGCAGCGCGCCGCGGACGCCGGTGCCGACCCGGACGACGACGGCAGCCTGATCCTGGCCCGCACGGTGAGCGCCGAGGGCCGCTCCCGGGCCTTCCTCGGCGGCCGCAGCGTGCCGGTGGGCGTCGTTCGCCGAGCTGGCCGAGAGCCTGCTCGCAGTGCATGGCCAGACCGACCAGCTCCGGCTCTCCCGCCCCGCGGAGCAGCGCCGCGCCTTGGACCGCTACGCCGGGCCCGAGCACCTCGCGGCCCTCGAGAGCTACCGCGAGGCGCACGACCGCTGGCGGGCGGCGGTCGCCGATCTGGAGCGCCGGCAGACCCAGGCGCGCGAGCTGGCGCAGGCCGCCGAGGTGCTGAGGCACGGGCTCGAGGAGATCGAAGCCGTGGCGCCGGAGCCCGGCGAGGACGAGGTGCTGGCCACCCAGGTGAAGCGGCTCAGCGACGCCGACGCGCTGCGCGCCGCCGCCGACGAGGCCCGCCTGGCCCTGGTCGGGGACGTCACCGGCGACCTCGGTGGCGAAGAGGCGCCGCAGGACGCGACGGCGGCGCTGGCGATCGCCGAGCGGTCGCTGGCCGGCTCCGACGACCCGACGCTGGTCATGCTCGCCCAGGACCTCGCCGACGCCGTCGCGGTGGTCTCCGACGTCGCCGGCCAGCTCGCCGGGTACGTGGCCGACCTGGACGCCGACCCCGCACGGCTGGCCGAGGTGCTCGACCGGCGGGCCCTGATCACCGGCCTGGTGCGCAAGTACGCCGACGTCGGCGAGGGCGTGGGCGGGGTGCTGGCGTGGGCCGCCGACGCCGCGCAGCGGCTGGCCCAGCTGGACGTCTCCGACGAGGCCCTCGCGCAGCTGGCCGCCGAGCGGGACGCCGCCCGGGCCGAGGTCGACGCGCTCGGCGCGGAGATCTCCGCGGGCCGCCGGTCCGCCGCGGAGGGCTTCGCCGCCGAGGTGGGCCGGGAGCTGGCCGGGCTGGCCATGAAGAGCGCCCGCGTCTCCTTCTCCATCGACAGCCACCCCGACGAGCCCGGCCCCGAGGGGATCGACACGGTGGCGCTGCTGCTCGCCGCCCACCCGGGCGCGCCCGCCCGCCCGGTGCACAAGGGCGCGTCGGGCGGTGAGCTCTCCCGCGTCATGCTCGCCATCGAGGTGGTCTTCGCCGGCGCCGACCCGGTGCCGGTCATGGTCTTCGACGAGGTCGACGCCGGCGTCGGCGGCCAGGCGGCGGGCGAGATCGGCCGCCGGCTGGCCCGGCTGGCCCGCCAGCACCAGGTCGTCGTCGTCACCCACCTCGCGCAGGTGGCCGCTTTCGCCGACACGCACCTCGTCGTCGACAAGTCGCCCGACACCGGGGCCGGGGTCACCGCCACCGACATCCGCGCCGTGGAGGACGACGACCGGGTGCGGGAGCTCGCCCGCATGCTGTCCGGGCTCGCCGACAGCGACACCGGCCAGGCGCACGCCCGCGAGCTGCTGGCCGTCGCCGCGGAAGCGCGCGGCTGAACCGGCCGTTCCCGGTCGGGTGATCCGCGCTTGCCGAGGTCAGAGGCGGGGTAGGGCCGGGCGGTGACCTGCTTCTCCTCGGCCGACGAGTCGGCCCACTACGGCTTCTCCGTCTGCATGCTCCTCCGAGCACTACCGGGACCAGCTGGGCTGGGAGCGCGACGGCGTGGTCGAGCTGGGGAGCGGTGACGCCACCGCCATCTCCGACGTCGTGTCGAGCCTGCCCGGCCTGCGCGTCCGCGGCTTCGACATCAGCCCGCCCTCGGTCGACAAGGCCCGGGAGAACATCCGCGCCCGCGGCGTCGAGGACCGCTACACCGTCGAGCTGGGGAACTTCTTCGACCACGCCGACGCCTCCGGCGGGCCGCAGATCGCCACGGTGATCTCCAACCCGCCCTACATCCCCGCACCCGACCGCGACATCCTCATGCCCGAGCTCTGGGGCGGGGTGCACGGCAACGACCTGGTGCTGCAGCTGCTCAAGAGCGGCTACGACAACGTGATCGCCGCCGTCGCCAGCTACTCCGACCCGCTGACCACGATCCGCACCGCCGAGGACGCCGGCTACCGGGTGGCGAACTTCCTCGCGATGGGCCTGGACTACGGCACCTACAGCAGCGAGCCCAAGGTGCGCGACCACATCCGCCGGCTCGTCGCCGAGGGCCGCGGCTGGGCCGGCGACGACGAGTACATGGTCGCCGTGGCCCTGTTCACCCGGAACCCCGACGTCCCCGGCGACCGCGCCGACCAGCTGCTGCGGGCCCTGCAGTTGTGAGCCCCGGGGAGCGGGGCCCGCAGGGCCCCGCTCCCCGGGAGCGTCAGCGCCGCTTGGCGTAGCCGGCGAGACCGAACTGGAGCAGCGCCAGGCCCCGGCGGCCCTGGCGGCGCAGCTCGCCGGAGAGCTCCGGTCCGGTGACCCCGGCGAGCACGCGGTCGCGGGCCAGCTCCAGCAGCGACGCGTACAGCCCGAGGACGGCGTGCGCGGCGAGCCACGGCTCCACCTGACCGGGCCACGCCCGGGTCTCCTCGGCGATGAGGCCGGCCAGCGCGTCGGTGAGCTCGCCCAGGATCTCCCGCTCGCGCACCTGCAGCGTCCGGCTGCCTCGGATGACCCGCGCCATGCGGGCGCACGCCCTCGGCGGCCTCCGGCGCGCCGAGCAGCCCCACGGCGGCGACGACGAAGCTCCCGGCCGCGGCGGACACCGACTCGCCCGACGGGCGGGAGCGCACCGCGTCGAGCAGCGCCTCGCGCATCGGCGGATCGGCGTCGAAGACCAGGCCCTCCTTCACCGGGAAGTGGTTGAACACCGTCTTCTCGACCACGCCCGCGCGCTTGGCGATCTCGATCACGCTCACCGCGTCGAAGCCCCGCTCGGCGAACAGCTCGGCAGCCGCGTCGACGATCCGGGCCCGCGTCTCCTGGTAACGCTGCTCACGTCGTCCGGGGGTGCGCGCGGCGCGCCGGGCCGCATCGGCACCGGCGGCGCCGGCAGGTGCACCGGGGTCGGCGGAGCCCGCAGCGTCCGCGGCGCCGGAGGTCTCGTCCGGACCGCCGTCCAGCACCTCGGCGGGCGGTTCGGGCGGCGGGGGAGCGGTGGGGAACGCCCTGATCAGCGGCGAGGGGACCGACGGCGTGCGGTCGGTCGCCGGCGCCGTCGGCACAGGGGGAAGCGGGTCGGTACGGGGCACAGCGCGGGCCACTCCAGTCACGCGCGCCACGCTAGTCACGACTCGGTAACGGTCCCGCGCGAGCACCGACGGCGCCGACGCTGGCGTGTCGCGCGCCCCGCGGTGTCGTGCACTCTGCGTGACCGACGGGTCGCGCTCGCGCGTCGGTGGACCGGCCGGTCACGCCCCCGTGAAAGCATGGAGGCCATGCGCATCGGCACCCTCGGACGTCGCCGGGCACAGGAGTCGGGACCGGGTGTCACTGGCACCGTCCGGCTGGACCGCCGCACCAAGAACCTGACCAAGCGGCTGCGCCCCGGCGACATCGCGGTCATCGACCACGTCGACATCGACCGGGTGAGCGCCGACGCGCTCGTCGGCTGCAAGGTCGCCGCGGTGGTCAACGCCGCGCCCAGCATCTCCGGCCGCTACCCCAACCTGGGCCCCGAGATCCTGGTCAACGCCGGGATCCCGCTGCTCGACGGCGTCGGCCGCGACGTCTTCGCCGCCCTCAAGGAGGGCGCCGAGGTCCGGCTGCACGAGGGCAAGCTGCTCACCGAGGACGGCACGGTCGTCGCCGAGGGCGTCGCACAGGACGCCGAGCGGGTCGCCGCCTCCATGGCCGAGGCGCGCGCCGGGCTCTCCACCCAGCTCGAGGCGTTCGCCGCCAACACGATGGAGTACATGAAGCGCGAGCGCGCGCTGCTCCTCGACGGCGTCGGCGTGCCCGACGTGACGACGCCGATCGACGGCCGGCACGTGCTGATCGTCGTCCGCGGCTACGACTACAAGGAGGACCTGCACGCGCTGCGGTCCTACATCCGCGACTACCGCCCGGTGCTCATCGGCGTCGACGGCGGCGCGGACGCGCTCATCGAGGCCGGCTACCAGCCCGAGATGATCATCGGGGACATGGACTCGGTGAGCGACGCCTCGCTCACCTCCGGCGCCGAGGTCGTCGTCCACGCCTACCCCGACGGGCGGGCTCCCGGCCTGCCGCGGGTGCAGGAGCTCGGCGTCGACGCGATCACCTTCCCCGCGGCGGCGACCAGCGAGGACATCGCGATGCTGCTGGCCGACGAGAAGGGCGCCAAGCTCATCGTCGCCGTCGGCACGCACGCCACCCTCGTGGAGTTCCTCGACAAGGGCCGCGGCGGCATGGCCTCCACCTTCCTCACCCGGCTGCGCCTGGGCGGCAAGCTCGTCGACGCCAAGGGCGTCAGCCGGCTCTACCGCAGCCGCATCTCCACCGCCGCGCTGGTGGTCCTGGTGCTGGCGGCCTTCGTCGCCATCGGCTCCACCCTCGCCGTCTCCTCGGCCGGACGCGTGTACTTCGATCTGCTGCTCGACCAATGGAACAGCTTCGTGTTCTGGCTGGAGAACCTCTTCTCGTGATCGACTTCCGCTACCACCTGGTCTCCCTGATCGCGGTCTTCCTGGCGATCGCGCTGGGCATCGTCGTCGGCACCACCCAGCTCAACGGGCCGATCCTGGACCGGCTGGAGACCCAGGTCGACTCCCTCGAGCAGGACAAGCGGTCGCTGGAGGACCAGACCCGGGAGCTGCAGGGCTCGCTGGACACCTCCGACGAGTTCGAGTCCGCGCTGGCCCCCGCCCTGGTGGACGGCGCGCTGGCCGGGAGCAGCGTGCTGCTCGTCGTCGCCAGCCCCGAGGTCGAGACCGGCGACGTCGAGGAGGTCAGCGCGCTGATCACCCAGGCCGGCGGCACGGTCTCCGGGCAGATCTCGCTCACCCCCGCCTACACCGACCCCTCCACGGAGTCCAGCCTGCGCAGCTACGTCACCGGCGCGGGCCTGCCCGCCGGGGTCACGCTGCCCGACGGCGACGACGCCGGCCGGCTGGTCGGCTCGCTGCTCGCCCAGGTGCTGATGATCCCCTCCGGTGGCACCGCCCCCGACACCGCCGCCACCGCCTCCGTGCTCGCCGGCCTGCCGGCGCTCGAGGTGCTGACCACCGACAGCGACTCGGTGAGCCCGGCCAACTTCGCGCTGGTCCTCACCGCCGGTGAGTTCACCGGGGCGCAGGCCGCCGAGCGGAACCAGACGCTGGTCGAGCTGGTGACCGCCTTCGACTCGGCCGGGTCCGGCGCGGTCGTCGCCGGCGACGCCGCCTCGGCGCGCGACAACGGCCTCATCGGCACGATCCGGGAGGACCCGACCGTCTCGGCGGCGGTCTCCACCGTGGACAACCTGGGCTCGCCGGCCGGCCAGATCAGCACCGTGCTGGCGCTGCGCGCCGAGGGCGAGGGCACCTCCGGCGCCTACGGCACCGGCGAGGACACCCAGCCGGTGCCGCCGGTGCGGCCCGCCACCTCGTGAGGCCGCGCAGCCGGGCGGCCCTCGCACTCGCCGGGGCCGGCGCCGGCCGGCTCGCGCTCGCCGGCGCGGCCGCGCTCATGGCGGACGAGCGCGGGGAGCCGTGGCGGCGCACGAACTACGCCGGCCGCCCGGTGACCCTGCTCGGTGGCCCCGCCCTGGCCGCCGCCGCCACCGCGACGTCCGCTCTGGGGGCGCCCGCGGGCTGGCGTGCCGCGGCGGTCGTCGCCGGCGGGGTGTCCGGCCTGGTCGGCGGGTACGACGACCTGGCCGGCGCCCGCCCGGAGCAGGCCCGGGACAAGGGCCTGGCCGGGCACCTGCGCGCCCTGCGGGCCGGCCGCGTCTCCGCCGGCGCGGTCAAGGTCGCCGGGATCGGCGCCGCCGGAGCGGTCGCCGCGCTGCTCACCTCCCGGGGCCGCGGCACCGGCGCGCTGGCCGACGCCGTCCTCACCACCGGCCTGGTCGCCGGCACCGCGAACCTGGTCAACCTGCTCGACCTCCGGCCCGGGCGGGCGGCGAAGGCCGGGCTGCTCACCGCCGCGGCCACGCTGGCTGGTCCGGCCGGCCCGCTGGTGGCCGGCCCGCTCGGTGCCACCGCCGCGGTGCTGCCCGCCGATCTCGGCGAGCGGGTCATGCTCGGCGACAGCGGGGCCAACGCCCTCGGGGCGCTGCTCGGCCTGCGCCTGGCCGCGGGGCCCTCGCGCGGCCGCCGGGCCGGTCTGCTGGCCGGCGTCGTCGCGCTGACGCTGGCCAGCGAGAAGGTCAGCTTCACGCGGGTCATCGAGGCCACTCCCGGCCTGCGGGACCTGGACCGGCTCGGCCGCCGGGCGTCGTGACCCGCCGGACGGTCGCGCAGGGGGTCGCCGGCGCGGCGGCGCTGATCGCCGTCCTCACGCTGCTGGCGCGGGTGGCCGGCTTCGGCCGCCAGCTGGTCTTCACCAACGCGGTGGGCGCGGACACCACCGGGGACACCTACCAGGCGGCCAACACCGTCCCCAACATCGTCTTCGAGGTCGTCGCCGGCGGCGCGCTGGCCAGCCTCGTCGTCCCCATGCTCGCCGGCGGGATCGCGGTCGGGGACCGGGAGCAGGTGCGCCGGACGGCGTCGGCGCTGCTCGGCTGGACGATGCTGGTCCTGGCGCCGCTCGCCGTGCTCATCGCCGTGTTCGCCGAGCCGATCGCCCGCGTGCTGGCTCCGGGCGACCAGGCGGAGGTCGACCTCGCCGCCCGGCTCCTGGTCGTCTTCGCCCCGCAGGTCGTGCTCTACGGCCTGGGCATCGTGCTGGCCGGCGTGCTGCAGGCCCACCGGCACTTCGCCGCCCCCGCGATCGCCCCGCTGCTCTCCAGCGTGGTGGTGGCCGGGGCCTACCTGGTCTTCGCGGCCATGGACGGCGGGCGGGAGGTCGGCGACCTGAGCCGCGCGGCCGAGCTGGTCCTCGGCGTGGGGACGACGCTGGGCGTGGTGGCGTTGAGCCTGAGCCTGCTCGTCCCGCTGCGCCGCCTCGGTCTGGGCCTGCGGCCCGCGCTGCGCTTCCCGGTGGGCGCCGCGCCGCGGGTCCGCCGGCTGGCCGTCGCGGGCGTGCTGACGCTGGCCGGCCAGCAGCTGGTCGCCTTCGTCGCCATCCCGGCTCACCGGCGGGGACGCCCCCGACGGCAGCCTGGTGATCTACGGCGCCGGGCTCACGCTCTTCCTCGTCCCGTGGGCCGCACTGGCCGTGCCGCTGGCGACCTCGGCCTACCCGTGGCTCGCCGAGCGGGCCGAGCTCGGCGACGACGACGGGTACGCCCGGGCGCTGGCCCCGGTGACCGCGCTCGTGGTCGCCGCCTCGGCCGGGGCCGCCGCGCTGCTGGTCGCCGGGGCGGGGCCCGTGGCGCGGGTCTTCCTGAGCTCGGGCTCCGACGCCGGTGTGGCCGCCCTCCGCGACACCACGATCGCCTTCGCGCCGGGGCTCGTGGGCTACGGGCTGGTCGCCGTCCTCACCCGGGCGCTGTACGCGCGCGGGCTCTGGAAGGCGCCCACCGCCTGCGTGCTCGGCGGCTGGCTGCTGGCCTGCGTCGCCGACGTCGTCCTCGCCGCGGTGCTGCCCGACGAGCACCGGGCCGCGGCGCTCGGCGCCGGGCACACCCTCGGGGTGACCGTGGCCGGGCTGGCGCTCCTCGTCGTGGTCGCCCGCGCCGCGCCCGCCGGCTCGCTCGGCGGCCTGCCCCGCATCGGGGTGACCGCGCTCGTCGCGGCGGCGGCAGCAGCGGCCGCCGGGCTCGCCCTGTCCCGGTCCCTCGGCGGGGACCCGGTCCCCGGCGACGGGGTCCTCGCCGCCATCGGTGTCGGCGTGCTGGCCGGAGCGCTCGTGCTCGTCGTCTTCCCGGCCGTCATGATGGGGGCCGCGCGCGGTCCGCTGACCGCCGCGCTGCGCGCCCTGCGCGCACCCGACCGGCAGGAGGTGCACCGTGGCTGAGCGCCCGCTCGCCGGTCGCCGGGTCGTCGAGGTGCTGGCCACCAGCGCCGGCGGCGTCGGCACGCACGTCCGGGCGCTGCTGCCGGTGGTGCGCGAGGCCGGCGCCGACGTCGGCGTGTGCGGTGCCCCGGCGACCGAGGAGCTGTTCGGCTTCACCGCATCGGGGGCGGACTTCACGCCGGTGGGCATCTCCACCGGCCTGGCGCCGGTGGCCGACGCGCGCGCGGTGCTCCAGCTGCGCCGCGCGCTGGCCGGCGCGGACCTGGTGCACGCCCACGGCCTGCGCGCGGGTCTCGTGGCCGCGGCGGCGCTGCGGCTGCCCGGTGCCCGCCCACCGCTGGTGCTCACGCTGCACAACGCCCTGCAGGAGGGCGGCGGCCGGCTGCGCGGCGCGCTGCAGGCCCTGGAGCGGCTGACCGTGCGCGGCGCCGACCTCGTGCTCGCCGTCTCCAGCGACCTGGCGGCCAACGCCCGCCGGGCCGGCGCCCGCGACGTGCGGGTGGCCCCGGCGCTGGCCCCGCCCCTGGCCCCCGCGCAGCGCGACCGCGCCGCGGTCCGCGCCGAGCTGGGCCTGGCCGACGGCCGCGCGCTCGTGGTCGCGGTCGGGCGGCTGCACCCGCAGAAGGGCTACGACGTCCTGCTCGACGCCCTCGGCCGGTGGTCGGGGCGAACAGCTCCGCGCCGCTGTTCGCCATCGCCGGCGACGGGCCGCTGCAGGACGAGCTCGCCGCCCGCGTCGCGGCCGAGCGGCTGCCGGTCGTGCTGCTCGGCCGCCGCGGCGACGTCGCCGACCTGCTGGGCGCCGCCGACGTCTGCGTGCTGCCCTCGCGCTGGGAGGGCAGCCCCTTCACCGCGCAGGAGGCGCTGCGCGCCGGCACCCCGCTGGTGTCCACCCGCGCCGGGGGCATCCCCGAGCTCGTGGGGGAGGGGGCCGACCTGGTGCCGGTCGGCGACGCCGACGCGCTGGCCGACGCCCTGGAGCGGGTGCTCACCGATCCGGCGCACGCCGCGGCACTGGTGGAGGCCGGTCTGCGCCAGGCGGAGCAGTGGCCCGACGAGGCCGGCGCCGGGCGCCGCGTCGTCGCCGTCTACCGGGAGCTGCTGGGCCCGCCGGCAGCCGCACCCCGGTGACCGGCACCCGGCGGTGGGCGCTGCCGCTGGTGCTGCTGCTGACCGTGCTGCTCGGCTGGGCGCCGCCGGCCGCGGCGGCGGACGACCCGGTGGACCGCGTGCTGGTGATCGGCGTCCCCGGTCTGGTCTGGAGCGACGTCGACCCCGCCGCGACCCCCACCCTGTGGCAGATGGCCGAGCAGGGCGCCGCGGGCGCGCTGTCGGTCCGCGCCGCGCGCGGCACCACCTGCCTGCTCGACGGCTGGGCCACCCTCGGCGCCGGCAACCGCGCCCGCTTCCCCGGCCCCGACGAGGGGCTGCCGCCGGTTCCGCTGCCGACCGTGCCGCTGCCGGAGGAAGGGCCCGGCGAGCCCGTGCCCGAGGGCGCCCCTGGCGGCGACGACGCCGGCGCCGAGGAACCGGCGCCGCGGGTGGACACCTCGCTCTCGCACTGCGGGCTGCAGGAGCGGATCGCCGCCGTGGCCCTGGACGACCCCGCGGCCACCGTGCAGCGCACCGCCGACGACGAGGGCACCGCCCGGTTCGGCGCCGAGCCCGCGGCCCTGGGCGCCGGCGTCGGCTGCGCCGCCGTCTCCGGTCGCGCGGCCGCCCTGGCCGCCGCCGCCCCGGGCGTGCAGCTGGACCGCCGCGTCGCCCTGCCGACCGATCCGGACGAACTCACCGCCTTCCTCGGCGGGTGCGACCTCGCGCTGGTCTCGCTGGACCAGCTCACGCTGGCCGGCAGCCCCGGCGCCGACCAGACCGACGACGGCACCGAGCCCCGGCCGCGCGCCGGCGCCCTGGGCCGGATCGAGGAGTCGCTGGCCCGGCTGCAGGCCGCCGTCGCCGCGCTGCCGGGCGACACCCTGGTGCTGCTCGCGGGCATCTCCGAGGTCAACGACGGCCGCCCCCAGCTGCACGTCGGCATCGCCACCGGCCCGGGCTTCGACTCCGGGGGCTGGCTGCGCTCGGCGAGCACCGGCCGCGCCCCCTACGTCCAGCTGATCGACCTGGCGCCCACGGCGCTGCGGGCCCTGGGGCTGGACGTGCCGGCGTCGATGAACGGCCAGCCGCTGCGGGTGGACGGCGACCGGCCGGAGCTGGCGCGGGCGGTCACCGAGCTCGAGCAGATGAACGTGGCGGCCACGGTGCACCACCGCAACGTCGGCGCCTTCTTCTGGATCGTCGTCGGGGTCGGGGCGGTGCTCGTCGCGCTCGGCCTGCTGCTGCTGGGGGTCCGCGGCCGGTCCGCGGAGCCGCGCGCCCCCGTCCGCCGGGCCCGGGCGCTGCTGCGGGTGCTCTGCCTGGCGGTGGCCGCGCTGCCGGTGGGCACCTACCTGGCGGGGTTCGTGCCGTGGGAGCGCACCGGCGAGCCGCTGCCCTCGCTGGTGCTGGCGGTGCTGGGCGCCGTCGTCGTCGTCACCGCGGTCGCGGCGCTCGGGCCGTGGCGGCGCAGCCCGCTGGGCCCGCCGCTGGTGGTCCTGGCCGTCACCCTCGCGACCCTCGTCGGGGACGTCGTCACCGGCTCGACGCTCGAGCTCAACGGCCTGCTCGGGTACGACGCCATCGTCGCCGGCCGCTTCACCGGCTACGGCAACCTGAGCTTCGGCCTGCTGTCGGTCAGCGCGCTGCTGGTGACGGCGGCGGTCGCCACCGCCGTCGGGCGCCGGGTGCCCGAGGAGCGCCGCCGCACGGTCGTGGGCGGGGTGGTGCTGCTCGCCGGCGTCCTCACCGTCGGGGTCATCGGGGCGCCGTCCCTGGGCCGGGACTTCGGCGGCGTGCTCGCCGCGCTGCCCGGCTTCCTGCTGCTGGCGATGCTGCTCACGCGGCTGCGGATCACCGTGCTGCGGTTCACCGCGATCCTGGCCGTCGCGGTCCTCGCCGTCGGCAGCATCGCCGTCCTGGACTGGGCCGGGCCGGCGGCCGAGCGCAGCCACCTCGGCCGGTTCGTCGAGCAGGTGCTCACCGGCAAGGCGTGGACGGTCGTCTCGCGCAAGGCCTCGGCCAACCTCGACATCCTGCTCGGCAGCCCGCTGGCCTGGATGCTGCCCGTCGCGCTCGTGGCCGCGGTCTGGCTGGTCCGGCCGGGCGGCCCGCTGCGCACCGTCGACGGGGTGCCGCCCGGCGGGCTGACCGCCGCCGACGCCGCCGTGCTGCGCGCCGGGCTGCTCGCCGGCGCCCTGAGCCTCACCCTGGGGGCGGCGGTCAACGACTCCGGGGTGGCGCTCCCGGCGACCGCCGCGGCGCTGCTCGTGCCGCTGCTGGTCCGGCTGGCGGCAGCGCCCCGGATCGGGACACCGCCGGAGGGGGAGGGCGCGCGTGGCGCTGCCCACTCCGGCCCGGACGACGACCCGGACCGTGTTACGGTCGTCTCCCGTGGATCGACCGTCTGGAACGCCTGAATCCGTCGCGTCACGCGGCCTCCTCCGCAACTCCCAGCCGACGAAGTTCGTCTTCGTCACCGGCGGGGTTGTCTCCTCCCTCGGCAAGGGCCTGACCGCCAGTTCGCTGGGCGCGCTGCTGTCCGCGCGCGGCCTGAGGGTGACCATGCAGAAGCTGGACCCCTACCTCAACGTCGACCCCGGGACGATGAACCCGTTCCAGCACGGCGAGGTCTTCGTCACCGAGGACGGCGCCGAGACCGACCTCGACGTCGGGCACTACGAGCGCTTCCTGGACATCGACCTCTCCGGCCGGGCCAACGTCACCACCGGCCAGGTCTACTCGGACGTGATCGCCAAGGAGCGGCGCGGCGAGTACCTTGGTGACACCGTGCAGGTCATCCCGCACATCACCAACGAGATCAAGTCGCGCATCCTGGCCGGCGCCGAGAGCGCGGACCGGGTGGACGTCGTCATCACCGAGATCGGCGGCACGGTCGGCGACATCGAGTCGCTGCCTTTCCTCGAGGCCGCCCGCCAGGTGCGGCACGAGCTGGGCCGGGACAACTGCTTCTTCCTGCACATCTCGCTGATCCCCTACATCGCACCGTCGGGGGAGCTGAAGACCAAGCCGACGCAGCACTCGGTCGCCGCGCTGCGCAGCATCGGCATCCAGCCCGACGCGCTGGTCTGCCGGTCGGACCGGGAGATCTCCGAGGGCCTCAAGCGCAAGATCAGCCTGATGTGCGACACCGACGCCGAGGGGGTCATCTCCTGCCCCGACGCGCCGTCGATCTACGACATCCCGAAGGTGCTGCACAGCGAGGGCCTCGACGCGTTCGTCGTCCGTCGGCTCGGGCTGCCCTTCCGCGACGTCGACTGGACCGTGTGGGGTGACCTGCTCGACCGGGTGCACGCGCCCAAGCAGACGGTGAGGATCGCGCTGGTCGGCAAGTACATCGACCTGCCCGACGCCTACCTGTCGGTCACCGAGGCGCTGCGCGCCGGCGGGTTCGCCCACCGCAGCCGGGTGCAGATCCGCTGGGTGCCCTCGGACGACTGCGAGACCCCCGAGGGGGCGGCGAAGGCGCTGGCCGGCGTCGACGGCGTCTGCGTCCCCGGCGGGTTCGGCGTCCGCGGCATCGAGGGCAAGCTCGGCGCGATCCGGCACACCCGGACCAACGGCATCCCGACCCTCGGGCTGTGCCTGGGCCTGCAGTGCATGGTCATCGAGTACGCCCGCGACGTCGCCGGCCTGGAGAAGGCCAACTCCACCGAGTTCGAGCCCGAGACCCCCGAGCCCGTCATCGCCACGATGGCCACGCAGCTCGACGTCGTCTCCGGTGAGCGCGACATGGGCGGCACGATGCGGCTGGGCAGCTACCCGGCTGCGCTGCTGCCCGGCTCGGTGACGGCGAAGGTCTACGGCTCGACCGAGATCACCGAGCGGCACCGGCACCGCTACGAGGTCGCCAACGCCTACCGCGACCGGCTCACCGAGGCCGGCCTGGTGTTCTCCGGCACCTCGCCCGACGGCACGCTGGTCGAGTTCGCCGAGCTGCCCGCCGACGTGCACCCGTTCTTCGTGGGCACCCAGGCGCACCCGGAGCTCAAGAGCCGCCCGACCCGCCCGCACCCGCTGTTCGCCGGGTTCGTGCAGGCCGCCGTCGACTACCAGGAGTCCGGCCGGCTGCCGGTCACCTTCGACGAGGCGCAGCAGGTCGGCACCTGATGCCCGACGCCGCCGCCGGGCACGAGTACCGCGTCCTGGCCAGCGAGGACGTGTTCGACGGGCACGTCATCTCGCTGCGCCGGGACACCGTGGCCATGCCCGGCGGCGGCGAGTCGGTGCGCGAGGTGGTGAGGCACCCCGGTGCGGTCGCCGTCGTCGCGCTCGACGACGAGGGCCGGGTGGTGCTGCTGCGCCAGTACCGGCATCCGGTGGGCGCCTACCTCTGGGAGCTGCCCGCCGGCCTGCGCGACGCCGACGGCGAGCCCCCGCTGGCGACGGCGAAGCGCGAGCTGGCCGAGGAGGCGCTGCTGGCCGCCGAGCGGTGGTCGCTGCTCACCACCACGTACAGCACGCCGGGCTTCTGCGACGAGCTCGTGCTGGTGTACCTCGCCGAGGGGCTTCGCGACGTCGCCCGGCCCGACGGGTTCACCGTGGAGCACGAGGAGCTGGACATGACGATCGAGCGGGTGCCGCTGGCCGACGCCGTGCAGCGGGTCTTCGACGGCGACATCCGGAACTCGGCGGCGGTCGTCGGTCTGCTGGCGGCGGCGCAGGCGCGCGCGACCGGGCCTCGGCTGCGGGACGTCGACGCCACCTGAGGGCGGCCCGGCAGGGCGGCGGATCGGGCTGACCCCGCCGGTGCTGTCGGCCGAAAGGCAGCCACGGTGTCTGGCCCTGACGCACGGCACTCGCCCTGGGCGGCCCACTCAGGGACAGCGGACTCAAGGGAGAAAGAGGGCTGAGCCCGTAGTTACCCTGCCCCGGTGCTGATGTGCTCACGGACCTCCTGAGATGCGACTCCGAGAGACGGCGATCCACTGGCTGGACGGCACGCCAGCGCACGACCGAGCCCGCTTCAGACACCTCACCAACCTCGTGGCGAGTTGTTTCGACGCCTGCCTCGAACCGGTTCAGACCGACTTCGTGGTCAAGGTCAACACCGTCCTCCGGTCCACGCCCACATGGCCTGACCTGACCGTCATCCCTGTGCGGAATGACAAGGAGGACACCGTGGTGGGGGTCGAGAGGGCCATCGACCCAGCCGAGGTGCTATCGGGCACGGACGATGAAGTGCTTGCGGCCGTCCTGCGCATCCACGTGGAATCGCTGGTCCACCTCGCGTCCGCGCGTGGCTGGGACCCCCAGCCCTTCGTTCGTGCCGGGGATTGTGTCTTAGCAAGTGGCTACGAGATCCGCGCGTCACTGCCGGACAAGGTCAATCGCTTCCAGCGGGACATCGTTGCTCGCGCTTGGGGCGTGATTGATCGGGAGTCCGGGCGCATCACCCTCGCTGTGTACGACAGCACCGGACGAGAACTGAAGCGGACCGAGACGTCGTTTCCTCCCAGCTGGGACCTTTTGAAGAACGGGCTGCACAAGATCGCGTGGACGGACCGACGCTCGGCTGAGTTGCAGCCTCGGCAGCGCGGTGGCATCGATGTGGGCCCTCGGCTCACGGTGGAGACACCTGCCGAAAGCTGATGGACGAAATGTCCCCAAAGCCGCCTGCAGGGCGGGTGCGCGCCGGGTTGTAGGGGCGACGTCATCGCCCTCACCGATGGGAGTCACTACCACTCGGCGCGACGGTCCGACCAGCGAAAAGTGTCAGACCTGCTCTCTAGCGTGTGGGCATGGGAACGTTGGCGGGGACCTCCGTGGTGGAGGGGGTGCTCATCGACTGGGTGGGTGCCCGGCCGGAGGCGCACCTGGACCTGCCGGCCGAGTGGCTGACCGATGAGCAGGTGGCCGGGGAGCTGGGCCGGATCGAGCGGGACCGGGCGCGGCAGACCGCCCGGGAGGCGCAGCTGATCCTGCGGCTGGCGGAGCTGCGGCCCGACACCGACGACCCGCCACCCGGCACGCCGGGTGCGCGGCGGCGGAGTTGGCGGAAGACCGATCCGGAGTTCGCCGGGGTGAGCGAGTTCTTCGTCGACGAGGTGGCGCACGGCGCTGAATCTGGGGCGGGGGACGGCGGCGTTCCGGGCGCGGCGGGCGTTCACCTGGCGGGACAACCTGCCGGCCACCTTCGCGTTGTTGCGGCGGGGTGGGATCGACGAGCGCCGGGCCGGGGTGCTGGCCGATGCGCTGCAGGCCACGACGCCGGCGCTGGCGCAGGCGGTGGAGGCGGCACTGCTGCCGGGGGCGGGGGAGTTGTCGCTGGCGCGGCTGCGGGAGCGGGCGCTGGCGCTGCTGGCCGAGCTGGATGCGGCGGCGGTGGAGGAGCGGCGGGCGGAGGCGCAGCGGGCGGCCGATGTGCGGGTGGCGCCCACCGTGGACGGCATGGCGACGCTGACCGGTGAGCTGACCGTGGAGGAGGCGGCCGCCTGCTACGCGGTGATCGACCAGCTGGCGGCGATGGCGAAGGCCGATGGCGACGAGCGGCCGATCGGGCAGATCCGCGCGGCGGTGATGGCGATGCTGATCCGCCGCCCGGCCGATCACGGGCTGGGTGGGGTGTCGGTGCAGCTGACCGTGACCGCCGCTTTGGACGGGCTCGCCGGGGACACCGCCGCGGGCGGTGAGGTCGCGGGGTTCGCGGTCACCGCCGCGCAGCTGCGCGAGCTGCTGGCCCGGGTGGAGGCGCTGGGGTTGACGACGCCGGCCGGGGGGTCGCTGTCGTTCGCGCTCACCGACCAGCGGGGGCGGCTGCTGGCCACGGTGACCGCCGGGGAACTCGCCCGCCTCGCGGCGACGGGCTGCCCGCAGCACCCCGACGCCGACCCCGACCCCGACGCAGACGCAGACGCAGACGCCGACGATGGCTGCGGCTGCGCCGTCCTCGGCATGCCCGACGACACCGCCGGCTACGAGCCGCGGGCGGGGCAGCGGCGGTTCGTCGCCACCCGGGACCGGCGCTGCCGGATGCCGAACTGCGGGCAGCGGGTCGGCTGGGCCGACCTGGACCACGTGGTCGCCCACGCCGACGGTGGGGCGACGTCGTGCGCGAATCCTGTGCTGCGCCTGCCGCTCCCACCACCGGCTCAAGACCTTCGCCCGCGGCTGGCGCTTCCGCATGGACCCCGACGGCACGCTGCACGTGACCAGCCCCTCGGGCATCACCCGCACGACCCGCCCACCGGGCCTGCGACCACCGGAACCACCACCCTCACCACCCGACCCCGCCGACGACCCGCCGCCGTTCTGATCCGGTGGGATGTCGACCGGTCGATCTGTCGACCGGTCGACATGGGCCCGCGCGTGTCGGCGTGCTTTCAGTTCGCCGGCAGGCGCAGGCCGAGTCGTTCCAGCTCGAGCCCGGCCAGGGCCCGGACAGCCGTCGGGTCGCCGGCCCGCCACGCCGCTCCGGTGCCCGGCGGCAGCGCGGCCAGCCGGGGGAGGGGCGCGGTCGCCATCGCTCGCGCAGCGAGCAGCTCGAGGTCCGGGTGCGCCACCGCCGCCCCGGTCGGCTCCGCCGCGGCGCTGCTCGACAGCGACCCCGTCGCCACCGCACCCCGTCCCGCTGCCGCGGCCGGTCGAGCCCCCGACAGCAGCTGCCCGGCGGCCGCGGCCTCGCGCACCCAACGGGCGCGCCACGGCAGCCAGCGCAGCAGCAGCCAGCCCACCGGGAGGACGACGAGGGCGACGGCGAGGATCGTCGCCAGCGTGTCGACGGCGTCCTGCGCGCTCTGACTGGCGCCCCGGACCGAACCGCTCGCGCGGGCCAGCGCCTCGAACGGGGTGGCCAGCTCGTCGCCCACCAGCGGCACGTCCTCGGCCACGCCCGCCGCCGAGCCCATGCTGCCGGCGACCGAGCGGCCGAGGTCCTCGACCGCCCTGCCCGGCTCGGCCAGCAGCAGCACCGCCCCGTGCACCGCCCGCGCGGCGAGCACCCAGCCCACGACCCACACCAGCAGCCCGACGTCGGCGGCGAGCTGGCGCAGGCGGAGGGCGGGGTGCTGGGCGTACAGGCGCATCCGCCCATCCTTCGGCCGGCGAGGAGCGCCCGCAGGTCGAGTGCGAGCGCGCGGGACCGCCCGCAGGTCGGGCGTAGCGAGCTCCTCGCGTGCCTAGACTCCCGCGCATGCAGGTCGGGGTGGCCCGGGAGGTCAAGAGCGGTGAGTACCGGGTGGCGCTCACCCCCGCCGGCGTGACCGAGCTCGTCCGGGCCGGGCACACCGTGCTGGTCGAGAGCGGCGCGGGCGCGGGCTCCTCGATCCCCGACGCCGAGTACGCCGACGCCGGCGCGCGCCTGGTGCCCGACGCCGACGTCGTCTGGGCCGACGCGGACCTGCTGCTCAAGGTCAAGGAGCCGGTCGCCGAGGAGTACGGGCGGCTGCGGGCCAGCCAGACGCTGTTCACCTACCTCCACCTCGCGGCCAGCGAGGAGTGCACCGCAGCCCTGGTCGCCTCGGGCACCACCGCGATCGCCTACGAGACGGTCCAGACCGCCGACGGCGCGCTCCCGCTGCTCGCGCCGATGTCCGAGGTCGCCGGCCGGATGGCCCCGCAGGTGGGGGCGCACGCCCTCGAGCGGGCGCACGGCGGCCGCGGCGTGCTGCTCGGCGGCGTCCCCGGGGTGCACGCGGCCACCGTCGTCGTCCTGGGGGCGGGCGTCGCCGGGATGAGCGCGGCGGCGATCGCGCTGGGCATGCAGGCGGAGGTCGTCGTCCTCGACAAGGACATCGACAAGCTGCGCGCCGCCGACCGGATCTACCAGGGCCACCTGCAGACCGTCGCCTCCACCGCGTACGAGGTCGAACGGGCGGTGCTCGGCGCCGACCTGGTGATCGGCGCGGTCCTGGTGCCGGGGGCCCGGGCACCGGTGCTGGTCAGCAACGAGCTGGTGTCGCGCATGCGGCCGGGGTCGGTGCTGGTGGACATCGCCGTCGACCAGGGCGGCTGCTTCGAGGACACCCGCCCGACCACCCACGACGAGCCGACCTTCCGCGTGCACGACTCGGTCTTCTACTGCGTGGCCAACATGCCCGGCGCGGTGCCGAACACCTCCACCCACGCGCTGACCAACGTCACGCTGCCCTACGTCATGGCCCTCGCCGAGCACGGCACCGTCGAGGCGGTGGCGGCCGACCCGGCGCTGGCCCGCGGGGTCAACGTCGCGGGCGGCGCCGTCGTCCTGCCCGAGGTGGCCGGGGCGCACGGGCTGACCGCCGTCCCGCTGGCGGAGGTGCTGTCCTGACCGTCGCCGACCTGCCGCCCCGCACGGCCGGCTCCGACGTGGAGCTGGTGGTGACCGGCTACCTGGACCACCTCGTCGTCGAGCGCGGCCTGGCCCAGAACACCATCGCCTCCTACCGCCGCGACCTGCGCCGCTACGCCGAGTACCTCGACGCCGCCGGTGTGCGCGGCCTGGGCGAGATCACCGAGTCCGACGTCGCCGGCTTCCTGGCCGCGCTGCGCCGCGGGGACGACGACCACCCGCCGCTGTCGGCCACGTCGGCCGCCCGCGCGGTCGTCGCCGTGCGCGGCCTGCACCGCTTCGCGCTGCCGCGACGGGCTGGTGCCCGACGACGTCGCCGCCGAAGTGCGCCCGCCCACCCCGGCCCGCCGGCTGCCCAAGGCGATCCCGGTCGAGTCGGTGGTGGCGCTGATCGAGGCGGCGGGCGCGGTCGAGGGCCCGCGGGGGTTGCGCGACCGCGCGCTGCTGGAGCTGCTGTACGGCACCGGCGCGCGCATCTCGGAGGCGGTCGGGCTCGCCGTGGACGACGTCGACCGCGCCCAGGCGACCGTCCGGCTCGCCGGCAAGGGCGGCAAGGAGCGGATCGTGCCGGTGGGCAGCTACGCGCTCCGGGCCGTGGAGGACTACCTCGTCCGCGCCCGCCCCGAGCTGGCCGGCCGGAGCCGGGGCGGCGTGCGCGGCGGGGCGCTGTTCCTCAACGTGCGCGGCGGGCCGCTGTCGCGGCAGAGCGCCTGGCAGATCCTCCGCTCGGCCGCCGAGCGGGCCGGTGGGCCGGACGGCGTGGTGCCCGACGTCTCGCCGCACACCCTGCGGCACTCCTTCGCCACGCACCTGCTCGACGGCGGCGCGGACGTGCGCGTGGTGCAGGAGCTGCTCGGCCACGCGTCGGTGACGACGACGCAGGTGTACACGCTGGTCACCGTCGACCGGCTGCGCGAGGTGTACGCGACCAGCCATCCGCGCGCCTTGAACTGACAGTCGCCGCCGAACACGTTGGCAACTTCTGGAGCCGGTTCGGCTGGAGCAGTCACACGAGTTGCCAGGCGTCGCCATGTCGACAAGTCTCCGGCGCGCCCCCTTGGGAGCGTCCCCCACTCTTCGTAGCGTCCTCATCACCCGAGCGGACAGGACGGCTGACCGCACCCGAACAACCGGGCCCGGGTACGAGGTGGAGGCGACAGACTCATGGCGATCCGAGCGGACGCGGCCCCTGCCGTCGCGCGCCCGCGCGACGGCGACCCGGAGATGGGTGCCGCCGCCTCGCGGACGGACCCCGCGCGCGCCCGGCAGCGTCCGCTGCCGGACCCCAAGCCGCTGACCGAGCACGGCCCGGCCCGCGTCATCGCGATGTGCAACCAGAAGGGCGGCGTCGGCAAGACGACGTCGACCATCAACCTGGGTGCCGCGCTGACCGAGTTCGGCCGCAAGGTGCTGCTCATCGACCTGGACCCGCAGGGTGCGCTGTCGGTCGGCCTGGGCGTCCCGGCGCAGGCCATGGACCGCACCATCTACAACGCGCTCATGGAGCGCCGGACCTCGCTGCGGGACGTGCGCGTGCACACCGACATCCCCGGCCTGGACCTGGTGCCCAGCAACATCGACCTCTCCGCCGCCGAGGTGCAGCTGGTCAGCGAGGTCGCCCGCGAGCAGACCCTGCTGCGGGTGCTCGCCGACGTGCGCGACGAGTACGACTACATCCTCATCGACTGCCAGCCGTCGCTGGGCCTGCTCACGGTCAACGCCCTGACCGCGGCGCAGGGCGTGATGATCCCGCTGGAGTGCGAGTTCTTCTCGCTGCGCGGGGTGGCGCTGCTGGTCGACACCATCGACAAGGTCAAGGAGCGGCTCAACCCGCAGCTGGAGATCTCCGGCATCCTCGCCACGATGTACGACGCGCGCACCGTGCACTGCAAGGAGGTGTTCAGCCGGGTGGTCGAGGCCTTCGGCGACACCGTCTTCCAAACCGTCATCCAGCGCACCGTCCGGTTCCCGGAGACCACCGTCGCCGGCCAGCCGATCACCACCTGGGCGCCGACCTCCTCGGGTGCCGCGGCCTACCGCGACCTGGCCAAGGAGGTGCTGGCACTGTGACGCGGCGTCCCGTGCTGCCCGGTGCCTCGGAGCTGTTCCGCCGCACCGACTCGTCGTCCTCGGTCCCCGAGGTCACCGAGCTGCCCAGCCTCAGCGCCACGGTCAGCTCGCCCGCCCTGCGCACCGCCGCCCGGCGGGCCGGGGAGCCGGCCGCCGAGGAGCCGGCCCCGGCGAGCCCGCTCACCCTCGTGCCCGGGGGAGCGGCGACCCCCGCTGCCTCGAGCGACGACGAGCTGGCCGCCTTCCGCGCCGCCCCCGCGCCCGCACCGGTGCTCACACCCCGGGTGCCGACGCGCGGCCGGCCGGCCCGCGGCCGCGAGCGCACCAAGCACGACGAGAAGATCACCGTCTACATCTCGGCCGACGAGCTCATGGCGCTGGAGACCGCCCGGCTGACCCTCCGGGGCCAGCACGGCGTCGCCGCCGACCGCGGGCGGATCGTCCGCGAGGCGATCTCGGTGATCCTGGCCGACCTCGCCGAGCGCGGCGAGGACTCGGTGCTGGTGCGGCGCCTCCAGGGCTGAGCGGCGCGCGCCTACGCTCGCTGACCGTGGAGGACAGCAGCGCGGCAGCGGGGACGCCGGACGCCGTCGTCCCCGCGCGCTTCACCGTGCGGCTGACCAACTTCGAGGGCCCGTTCGACCTGCTGCTGCAGCTGATCGGCAAGCACAAGCTCGACGTCACCGAGATCGCGCTGTCCACGGTCACCGACGAGTTCATCGCCCATCTGCGCGCCCTGGGCGACGAACTCGACCTCGACCAGGCCAGCGAGTTCCTCGTGGTCGCCGCCACGCTGCTCGACCTCAAGGCCGCCCGGCTGCTGCCGGCCGCCGAGGTCGACGACGAGGAGGACCTCGAGCTGCTCGAGGCGCGCGACCTGCTCTTCGCCCGGCTGCTCCAGTACAAGGCCTACAAGCAGGCGGCCGCCTTCCTGCGCGAGCGGGAGGGCGAGGCCGCCCGCCGGTTCCCCGGGTCGCGGCCCTGGAGCCGCGGTTCGCCGACCTCGCGCCCGAGGTGCGGCTGGACCTCACCCCGGCGCAGTTCGCCGCCCTGGCCGCCCGTGCCCTGGCGCCGAAGGCGCCCGACGTCGTCGGCGTCGGGCACCTGCACGCCCCGCCGGTGAGCGTGAGCGAACAGCTCCTGGTGGTGCGCGACCACCTGGCGCGCGCCGGCACCGTCTCCTTCCGCGCGCTCACCGCCGACTGCGACCACACCCTCGAGGTGGTCGCCCGGTTCCTCGCGCTGCTGGAGCTCTACCGCCAGCAGCGCGTCACCTTCGAGCAGCTCACGCCGCTGGGCGAGCTGCACGTGCGCTGGTCGGGCCGGCAGCCCGACGCCGGGGCGGTCGACGTGGACGGGGCCGTTCCCGGCGCCCTGCCCGGCGACGGCGGCGAGCCGGCGGCCGACGACATCGACGAGGAGTACTCGTGAGCACCGACGACGACCGGCCCACCGAGGAGCCGCGGCCCGCCGAGGAGCCCGCCCCGATCTCCTGGGAGGCGCTGGCCGGCGAGCTGGCGGCCGCGCGCCGGGAGTCCGAGCGGCGGGGGGGCCCCCCGACCCGCCGCGTGGGACGCCGTCGCGGCCGAGCTCGCCACCCGCGTCTCCGAGCTGCCGGTGGAGGAGGGCGAGGTCCCGCCGGTCCCGGTGGAGGACGACGAGCCCGCCCCGCCGGCCGCGGCCCCCGAGCCGGAGCCCGAGCCGGAACCGGAGCCCGAGCCGCTGGAGCTGCTCGACCCCGACGAGCTGCGCGGCGGGCTGGAGGCGCTGCTGTTCGTCATGGACGACCCGGTCGACGAGGCCACCCTGGCCGGTGCGCTGCGCTGCTCCCTGATCCAGGTGCGGACCGGGCTGGCCGAGCTGGCGCAGGGCTACGACGCGCGCTCGGCGGGGATCGCGCTGCGCCGGGTGGGGAGGGGTGGCGGCTCTACACCCGGGAGGAGCACGCCGGCGTCGTCGAGCGGTACCTCGTCGACGGGCAGCGCAGCCGGCTCAGCCAGGCCGCGCTGGAGACGTTGGCCGTCATCGCCTACCGGCAGCCGGTGACCCGCGCCCGCGTCGCCGCGATCCGCGGGGTCGGCGTCGACGGCGTCATGCGCACCCTGATCGGCCGCGGGCTGGTCTCCGAGGTGGGCAGCGACCCCGACAGCGGCGGCGGGCTCTACGCCACGACGCCGCTGTTCCTCGAGCGGCTCGGGCTGACCTCGCTCGCCGTGCAGGTA
>NZ_JAENZZ010000003.1 GCF_016612865.1 Blastococcus sp. TML/M2B | reverse complement strand
CCCGTCCGGCCGTGGCGGGTCCCAACTGCGTGCCGCCGACCGTTCCCCCGGATCCCGCCGAGGCCTAGGCCCGGTCGCGCCGGACGGTCGCCTTGCGGCCCTTGATCATCGTGGCCCGCAGGGCCTGCACGACCTCGTCGGCCGCGGGCTCGGGGATCTCCACCAGGGCGAACCGCTGGTGGATCTCGATCGAGCCGATGTCCTTGCCGCGCAGCCCCGACTCGCCGGTGATGGCGCCGACCAGGTCGCCGGGCCGGGATCTCCTCGTCGTCGTCGGCGCCACCGACGGCCTCGTGCGCCAGCTTGACCGCGGCCAGCGCCACCTCCATGAGGTCGAACTCGTCCGCCAGCGTCTCGACGACGACGCGGAAGCGGTCCAGCTCGTCGCCGAGCAGGCTCTCCCGCAGCGCGGCGCGGGTGAGGTCCAGCCGGCGGGCGCGCAGGTCGGCGACGGTCGGGACGGTCTGCACCGAGATGGTCGCGCCGGCGACCTTCTCGATCGTCTTGAGCATCCGGTGCTCGCGCGGCTCGGCCAGCGTGATGGCCACGCCCTCGCGCCCGGCCCGGCCCACGCGGCCGATCCGGTGCACGTAGGACTCCGGCGCCGAGGGGACGTCGTAGTTGACGACGTGGGTGAGCTGCTCGATGTCCAGGCCGCGGGCGGCGACGTCGGTGGCGACCAGCAGGTCCGCCGTCCCGCTGCGCAGCCGGCCCATCACCTTGTCCCGCTGCTCCTGGCTCATGCCGCCGTGCAGCGGCTCGGCGCGGTAGCCGCGGCCGTTGAGCGTCTCGGTGAGGGTGTCGACCTCCTCGCGGGTGCGGCAGAAGACGATCGCCGCCGTCGGCGCCTCGATGTCGAGGATCCGGCCGAGCGCGGCAGGCTTCGCCCCGCGGGGGACGACGTAGGCGGTCTGCCGCACGCGCGGCGCCTCGCCGGCCGCCGCCCGCTCCTTGGCGATGGTGATGCGGGCGGGGTCGCGGAGGTGGCGGCGGGCCAGCGCGTCCAGCCGGCGCGGCATCGTGGCGGAGAAGAGCACGGTCTGCCGCTGCTCCGGGGTGGCGTCGAGGATCGCGTCGAGGTCCTCGGCGAAGCCCATGTCGAGCATCTCGTCGGCCTCGTCGAGCACGACGGTGGCGATCTCGTCCAGCCGCAGGCTGCCGCGGTTGAGCAGGTCCAGCGCACGTCCGGGCGTGGCGACGACGACGTCGACGCCCGCCTCGAGCGAGCGCAGCTGGCGGACGATCGGCGCACCGCCGTAGACCGGCAGCACGCGGGCGCCGAGGTCCTTGCCGTAGCGGTGGAAGGCCTCCGACACCTGGACGGCGAGCTCACGGGTGGGCACCAGCACGAGCGCCACCGGGGCGCGGCCGCCGCGGTGCGCCTCGAGGCGCTGGAGCACCGGCAGCGAGAAAGCGGCCGTCTTGCCGGTGCCGGTGGCGGCCTGGCCCAGCAGATCGCGCCCCTCCGCGACCAGCGGGATCGCCTCCAGCTGGATCGGCGTGGGCTCCTCGTAGCCGAGGGCGGTGAGCGCCTGGAGCAGCTCGGGGCGCAGGCCGAGGTCGGCGAAGGTGGGGCCGTCCTGGGAGCCGTCGTCCTGCGGGTCGGTCGTCGGTCGTCGGTGTTCATCGCCGTCCATGGTCCCCTGCCCGGGGCCCGGGATCCCCTCTGACCCCTTCTACCGATCTCTAGCTGCACCGCTAGACGACCCGAGACGCCCCGATAGCGTCACGGGCGGGGCAGCCGGCGGGCCTCGCGGCGGCGACGCAGGCCGCGCAGGGTGCGCACCGCGACGAGCAGCTCGGCCAGCTCCTGCCGCTCGCCGCCGGCGATGTCGGCCAGCTGGGCGGCCGCGCGCTCCTGCGCGGCGTCCCAGCCCTCCACCCACCCCGCGACCAGCGCCCGCGGGTCGTCGTCGTCCCCGGCGCGCAGGGTGAGCACGTCCTCGGTGAGCGAGGCCTGCTCCAGCGCCAGGTCGTCGCGCAGGGTGGCCCGCGCCATCGAGGGCCAGCGCCGGTCGCGCGGCAGCGCGGTGATCAGCTCGCGCAGCGGCACCAGGCCCAGGCGCTCGGCCAGGCAGGCCATGACCCGGCCCGCGAGGTCGACCGGCGCCCCGGTGCGCTCGGCGACGACGGCGAGGTCGAGGGCTGCGGGCAGCAGCGGCGCGGCGGCGATCTCGGCGGCCAGCTCCGCGGGCACCCCGGCCTCCTGCAGCTGCGCGGTCCGGGCGGCGTGCGCCTCGGCCTCCGCGCCCAGCAGCCAGCCGGGCAGGCCCGCGCGCACCGCGGCCACCGGGGCTGCGAACCGGTCCGTCACGGCTCCCAGGGGCAGCGGCGGCTCGGCGGTCACGTCGCGCTGCCGCAGCAGCCAGCGGGCACCCCGTTCGGCCAGCCGGCCGACCTCGGCCCGCAGCTCCACCTGGACGGCGGCGGGCACCGCGTTGTCCAGCGGGCGGGCGGCGTCCCACAGCCGGTCGACGTCGAACACGGCGCGGGCGATCGCGTGCGCCCGGACGGCGGTGGCCGCCGGCACGCCGGTCTCCTCCGCGAGCCGGTAGAGCCCGGTGACGCCGGCGACGTCGACGGCGCGGTTGGTCAGCGCGGTGGCGACGATCTCGCGGCGCAGCGGGTGCCCGGCGATCGCGTCGGGGAAGCGCTCGCGCAGCGGCCGGGGGAAGTAGCCGGCCAGCAGGTGCCCGAACGCGGGGTCGTCCGGCAGGGTCGAGTCGAGCACGGCCGCACCGGTGTCGAGCTTGGCGTAGGCGAGCAGCACCGACAGCTCGGGGCCGGTCAGGCCGTGCCCGTCGCGGCGGCGCTCGGCGAGCTGCCGGTCGTCGGGCAGCGCCTCGACCGCACGCTGCAGCCGGCCGGAGCGCTCCAGGGCCCGCAGGAACCGCTCGTGCGCGTCGAGCATCTGCCGCGCGGTCGCCGTCTCCCCCGCCAGCACCGCGTTCTGCGCGTGGTTGTGGGTGAGGACGGCGGCGGCCACCTCGTCGGTCATCTCCAGCAGCAGCGCCGCCCTGCCCTCGGCGTCCAGCGCGCCCGCGTCCACCGCGGCGTTCAGCGCGATCTTGATGTTGACCTCGTGGTCGGAGGTGTCGACGCCGGCGGAGTTGTCGATCGCGTCGGTGTTCACCCGCCCACCGGCCAGGGCGTACTCGATCCGGCCGCGCTGGGTGAGCCCGAGGTTGCCGCCCTCCCCCACCACCCGTGCGCGCAGCTGCCGGCCGTCGACCCGCACGGCGTCGTTGGCCTTGTCGCCCACGTCGGCGGCGCTCTCGCCGGCGGCCTTCACGTAGGTGCCGATGCCGCCGTTGAACAGCAGGTCGACGGGCGCCAGCAGCACCGCGCGGATCAGCTCCTCGGGGCTGAGCGCCGTCACGTCGTCGGCCAGGCCGAGGGCGCCGCGCATCTCCGGCGACACCGGCACCGACTTCGCCGTCCGCGGCCACACCCCGCCACCGGCGCTGATCAGCCCGGCGTCGTAGTCCGCCCACGACGAGCGGGGCAGCGCGAACAGCCGCCGCCGCTCGGCGTAGGACGGCGCGGCGTCCGGCGTGGGGTCGACGAACACGTGCCGGTGGTCGAACGCGGCGACCAGCCGGATGTGCTCGGAGAGCAGCATCCCGTTGCCGAAGACGTCGCCGGACATGTCGCCGATGCCGACGACGGTGAACTCCTCGCGCTGCACGTCCAGGTCCAGCTCTCGGAAGTGCCGCGTGACCGACTCCCAGGCGCCGCGGGCGGTGATGCCCATGGCCTTGTGGTCGTAGCCGACCGAGCCCCCGGACGCGAAGGCGTCGCCCAGCCAGTAACCGCGCTCGAGGGCGATCGAGTTGGCCAGGTCGGAGAAGGTCGCCGTCCCCTTGTCGGCGGCGACGACGAGGTAGGTGTCGTCGCCGTCGTGCCGGACCACCCGCTCGGCGGGGACGACGCTGCCCTCGGAGAGGTTGTCGGTGAGCGCGAGCAGCGCGCCGATGAAGATGCGGTAGCAGGCCTGGCCCTCGGCGAGCTGCGCCTCGCGGGAGGGATCGGCGGGCGGGCGCTTCACCACGAACCCGCCCTTGGCGCCCGTCGGCACGATGACGGTGTTCTTCACCATCTGCGCCTTGACCAGGCCGAGGATCTCGGTGCGCAGGTCCTCCCGGCGGTCGGACCAGCGCAGCCCGCCGCGGGCGACCGCGCCGAACCGCAGGTGGACGCCCATCACCCGCGGCGAGCTGACCCACACCTCGCGGGCCGGGCGCGGTTCGGGCAGGTCGGGCACCGACGCCGGGTCCAGCTTGAGCGCCAGCACGGGATGCGGCGGGGCGGACATCGCGTAGTACGTCGTCCGCTGGGTGGCGGTGATCGCGGCGAGCAGGGCGGAGAGCACGCGGTCGGCGTCGAGCGAGGCGACCTCGCCGATCGACTGCCGCAGCGAGTCGGCGAGCACCGCCTGCCGCTCCTCGCGGCCCCCGGCCACCCGCGGCGAGAACCGGGCCTCGAACAGCGCCACCAGCCGCGCCACGACGTCGGGGTGGGCGGCCAGCGTCGACTCGACGTAGGCCTGGCTGAACGGCAGCCCCGCCTGGCGCAGCCACTGCACGTAGGCACGCAGGACGCCGACCTGCCGCCAGTTCAGCCCGGCCAGCAGCACCAGCGCCCCGAGGCCGTCGTCCTCGGCGTCGCCGCGCCAGACGGCGTCCAGGGCGTCGGTGAACCGCTCGGGAAGCGAGCGCAGCAGCGGCAGCTCCCCCGTCGCGCTCCCCGCCGGGACGGCGACCCCGAAGTCGTAGATCCAGGACAGCCGGCTGCCGATCCGGTCGATCTCGTAGGGCCGCTCGTCGACGACTGGAGACGCCCATGTGCTGGAGCAGCGGCAGCACGTCGGAGAGCAGCAGCCGCTCCCCCGCGCGGTAGATCGTCAGCCGGCGCTCCCCCGGGGCGGCGCCGGCCGGCACCCAGAGTCGCAGCGACAGCTCCCCCGCGGCCAGCCCGTCGAGCACCTCGAGGTCGGCGACGGCGCGGTCGGCCGGGAAGTCCTCCTGGTAGGCGGCGGGGAAGGCGTCCGCCACCCGCGCGAACAGCCGCTCCCCCTCGGCGCCGTGGCGGGCGGTGAGGGCGTCGGCGAGGTCGTCGGTCCAGCTGCGGGCCGCCGCGGCCAGCGCCGCCTGCAGGGCGTCGGCGTCCACGCCGGCCGGCGCCGGGAGGCCGGTCCGGCCGACCGGCAGCCGGACGACGAAGTGCAGCCGGGCCAGCACCGACTCGGTGGACCGCGCGGTGAACTCGACGCTGGTGCCCCCCAGCCGCTCCAGCAGCAGCTGCTGCATCGCCAGCCGGACCTCGGTCGTGTACCGGTCGCGGGGCAGGTAGACGACCGCCGACCAGAAGCGGCCGGCGGCGTCCTGCCGCAGGAACAGCCGGGTCTGCCGGCGTTCCTGGAGGTGGAGGACGGCGTCGGCGACCGGCAGCAGCTCGTCGGCGCCCAGCTGGAGCAGCTCGTCGCGCGGGTAGGTCTCCAGGACCTCCAGCAGCTCCTTGCCGGTGTGGCTGTCCGCGGGCACCCCGGCGCGGGCGATCACCTCGGCGACGCGGCGGCGCAGGAGCGGGACGTCGAGCACGCCGGCGGAGTACGCGGTGGAGGTGAACAGCCCGACGAAGCGGTGCTGCCGGCTGCCGCCGGCGCGGTCACCGCCGCTGTCCCCGGCGGGCAGGGTGACCGCGATCAGGTCCAGCCAGGTGCGGCGGTGCACCGTCGAGCGCGCGTCGGCCTTGGTCACCGTCAGCAGGTGCCGGCCGGGCACCGAGGCGGCCTCCGGGGTGGTGCCGGTGCGGCCGGGGGCGGGGTCGCTGCGCAGCACGCCCAGCCCGCTGCCGGCCACGGGCCGGGCCGGGCGGCGCTCCTCCCCCGCCGGGCCCAGGTCGACGTCCCGGGCGCCGAGCAGGACGACGTTGCCCTCGGCCGCCCAGCGCAACAGCGCAGCCGCCTCGGCCGGGTCGTCGGCGGGATCGGGAGCGTCCGCGGGGTCGGCCGCCGCCGGGACGGCCGGGAGACCGTCGAGGGCGCTCGCGAGCTCCAGCAGCCGGGCGCGCAGCCGCGGGCCGTCCTCGAACACCGCGCGCACGTCGTCGAGCACCGTGCGCAGGCCGGCCACGAGGTCGCCCTCCGCCTCGTCGTCCAGCGGCCCGTCGAGCACCACCGCCATCCACGACTCGGCGACGGCGTCGGCGCCGCAGCCCTCCGGGGTGGCGCTGTCGCAGAAGGCCAGCAGCCGGCCGCGGACGTCGCGGCGCACCACGAGCACCGGGTGGACGACGTGCGCGATCTCCACGCCCTGCCGGACCACCTCGGCGGTGACCGAGTCGACCAGGAACGGCATGTCGTCGGTGACCAGCCGGAGGACGGCGACGCCCTCGGACGAGCGGACGACGTCGACCAGCACGCCACCGGACGGGCGGGTCCGCGCCGCCGTCACGTGCCCCAGGGCCAGCGCGGCCAGCTCGCGGGGTGCCCGGCCGAGGACCTCGGCCGAGGGCTCGCTCCAGTAGTAGCGGCGCAGCAGCGCCGGGACGTCGTCGGCGGTGCAGCCCGCGGGGAACTCGGCGTCCGGGCCGAGCTCGGCCACCGCCGCCCGCGCGGCCTCCTCCAGCAGGCGCCGCTTCTGCTCGCGGGCCGCCTCCAGGGCGGCCAGCTCGGTCAGGGAGCCGGGGGTGCTCGCCATGGTCCGGACGCTACTGCGCCGGAACGGGGTCAGCAGGTCAGCGGCCGGGGCTCAGCGGCCGGGGCTCAGCGGTCGAGGCTCAGCGGTCGAGGACCTGGTCGGCCGCCCAGCCGGCGACGGCCAGGATCAGGCCGCCGATGATCGCCGTCCCGAAGCCGTCGATGCTGAGCCGGTCGGTGATCGCCGCCGTGAGCCCGAGCAGCGCCGCGTTGATGACCAGCAGGAACAGGCCCAGGGTCAGCAGCACGAACGGCAGCGAGAGCAGCCGCAGCACCGGCCCGACGATCGCGTTGACGACGCCGAAGATCAGCCCGATCCACAGGTAGGTGCCGTACTCGCCGAGCGGGCCGTCCGGGTTCGGGTCGACGTGGAGGCCGGGGAGCACCTCGAAGTAGGTCAGCCCGTAGAAGACCGCGCCGAGGATGACCACCTTGAGGAAGAACTTGATCACGACGGCGACGCTAGCGCTCGCCGGCGTCCAGTACGGGGATCTGCGCCCGTCTCGGGCTCTCTAGAGTCGTGTCTAGACGGCCGCAGACGGACCTCGACGGCTCCCGGTCGGCGTCCGCGACACGCGCTAGGTCGTTCTACCGATGTCTAGGGCGATCGCTAGACGACGGCATACCGTGCTCGACATGGATCCCGTGCGGAACCCCTACGCCCCCGGCGCCGGGCAGCGCCCCCCGGAGCTGGCCGGCCGCGACACCGAGCTCTCCGCCTTCGACGTGGTGCTCGAGCGGATTGCGCACGGCCGCCCCGAGCGCTCGCTGGTGCTCACCGGGCTGCGCGGCGTCGGCAAGACCGTGCTGCTCAACCAGCTGCGGTCGGCGGCGATCTCGCGCGGCTGGGGCACCGGCAAGATCGAGGCCCGGCCGGAACAGTCGCTGCGGCGCCCGGTCTCCTCCGCCCTGCACATGGCGCTGCGCGAGCTCGGCCCCCGGCACGGCGACCAGGAGTCCGTCGCCGAGGTGCTCGGCGTGGTCAAGGCGTTCGCGCAACGGGTCACGCCGGCCGACGCCAAAGTCCGCGACCGCTGGCAGCCCGGCATCGACGTTCCCGCCGCGACCGGGCGGGCCGACTCCGGCGACATGGAGATCGACCTGGTCGAGCTGCTCAGCGACGCGGCCGGCGTCGCCGCCGACATCGGCAGCGGGATCGCGCTGTTCATCGACGAGATGCAGGACGTGCAGCCCGACGACGTCTCCGCCATCTGCGCCGCCTGCCACGAGCTCTCCCAGCAGGGGGCGCCGCTGATCGTCGTCGGCGCGGGCCTCCCCCACCTGCCGGCCGTGCTGAGCGCCTCGAAGAGCTACTCCGAGCGGCTGTTCCGGTACCTGCGCATCGACCGGCTTGAGCGGGACGCTGCCGACCGCGCCCTGATCGCCCCCGCCGAGCGCGAGGGCGTCGAGTTCGCGCCGGGCGCGCTGGACGCCCTCTACGAGGCCGCCGACGGCTACCCCTACTTCGTCCAGGCATACGGCAAGGTCACCTGGGACGTCGCGGCCGCCTCCCCCATCACCACCGACGACGTCGCCATGGCCGCGCCGGTCGCCGAGGCGGAGCTCGCGGTGGGCTTCTTCGGCTCCCGCTACGACCGGGCCACCCCCGCCGAGCGCGAGTACATGCACGCCATGGCCGAGCTCGGCGGCCCCGGCGGGGCCCCGGTGGCGACGTCCGAGGTCGCGGTCTCCCTCGGCCGCAAACCCGCGTCCCTCTCCCCCGCGCGCGACTCGCTGATCAAGAAGGGCCTCGTGTACTCCGCCGAGCGCGGCCAGATCGCGTTCACCGTGCCGCACTTCGGCCGCTACCTGCTGCGCCACCCCGACTGACCCCCGTAGGGCAGAAATGGCCTTTCTGCCCTACGGCGGGCGCTGCGACGACACCGGGAGCGACGACGTGGTCAGAACGGTGGCGGGTCGTCGGCGGGGTCGGGTGGTGAGGGTGGTGGTTCCGGTGGGCGCAGGCCCGGTGGGCGGGTCGTGCGGGTGATGCCCGAGGGGCTGGTCACGTGCAGCGTGCCGTCGGGGTCCATGCGGAACCGCCAGCCGCGGGCGAAGGTCTTCAGCCGGTGGTGGGAGCGGCAGGCGCAGCACAGGTTCGCGCACGACGTCGCCCCACCCTCGGCGTGCGCGACCACGTGGTCCAGGTCGGCCCAGCCGACCCGCTGCCCGCAGTTCGGCATCCGGCAGCGCCGGTCCCGGGTGGCGACGAACCGCCGCTGCCCCGCCCGCGGCTCGTAGCCGGCGGTGTCCTCCGGCACCCCCAGCACGGCGCAGCCACAGCCATCGTCAGCGTCGGCGTCGGCGTCGGCGTCGGGGTGCTGCGGGCAGCCCTTCGCCGCCAGGCGGGCGAGTTCCCCGGCGGTCACCGTGGCCAGCAGCCGCCCCCGCTGATCGGTGAGCGCGAACGACAGCGACCCCCCGGCCGGCGTGGTCAACCCCAGCGCCTCCACCCGGGCCAGCAGCTCGCGCAGCTGCGCGGCGGTGACCGCGAACCCCGCGACCTCACCGCCCGCGGCGGTGTCCCCGGCCAGACCGTCCAAAGCGGCGGTCACGGTCAGCTGCACCGACACCCCACCCAGCCCGTGATCGGCCGGACGCAGGATCAGCATCGCCATCACCGCCGCGCGGATCTGCCCGATCGGCCGTTCGTCGCCGTCGGCCTTCGCCATCGCCGCCAGCTGGTCGATCACCGCGTAGCAGGCCGCCGCCTCCTCGACGGTCAGCTCACCGGTCAGCGTGGCCATGCCGTCCACGGTGGGCGCCACCCGCACGTCGGCGGCCCGCTGCGCCCCCGCCCGCCGCTCCTCCACCGCCGCCGCGTCCAGCTCGGCCAGCAGCGCCAGCGCCCGCTCCCGCAGCCGCGCCAGCGACAACTCCCCCGCCCCCGGCAGCAGCGCGGCCTCCACCGCCTGCGCCAGCGCCGGCGTCGTGGCCTGCAGCGCATCGGCCAGCACCCCGGCCCGCCGCTCGTCGATCTCCCCCCGCCGCAACAACGCGAAGGTGGCCGGCAGGTTGTCCCGCCAGGTGAACGCCCGCCGCGCCCGGAACGCCGCCGTCCCCCGCCCCAGGTTCAGCGCGTGCGCCACCTCCTCGACGAAGAACTCGCTCACCCCGGCGAACTCCGGATCGGTCTTCCGCCAACTCCGCCGCCGCGCACCCGGCGTCCCCGGTGCCGGGTCGTCGGTGTCGGGACGCAGCTCCGCCAACCGCAGGATCAGCAGCGCCTCCCGCGCGGTCTGCCGCGCCCGGTCCCGCTCGATCCGGCCCAGCTCCCCGGCCACCTGCACGTCATCCAGCCACTCGGCCGGCAGGTCCAGGTGCGCCTCCGGCCGGGCAGCCACCCAGTCGATGAGCATCCCCTCCACCACGGAGGTCCCCGCCAACGTCTGCACACCACGAAGCTACGGACGGGGTCTGACAGTTCTCGCTGGTCCGGCGGGCGCCCCGGGGTTGGTCCGGCCGCCCGCGGGGCACGGCTCGGCCCGTGCCGACGTGGGCGGAAGCGGGGCTGTGGGGGCTGCTGGGCGGGGGTGCGCTGGTCCTCGGCGCGCTGATCGCCTGGTTCGTGCGGGTGCCGCAGAAGGTCGTCGCCTCCGTGATGGCCTTCGGCTCCGGCGTCCTCATCTCCGCCGTCGCGTTCGACCTCATGGAGGAGGCGGCGGACACCGGGGGGCTCACCGCCACCGCCATCGGCTTCCTGACCGGCGCGGTCGTCTACCTCGCCGCCAACCTCCTCCTCGCCCGACGCGGTGCCCGCCACCGCAAGCGGTCGGGGGCCCAGCAGCCGTCGGAGTCCGAGCAGTCCGGCAGCTGAGCGGCGATCGCCATCGGCGCGCTGCTCGACGGCATCCCCGAATCGGTGGTCCTGGGGCTGGGACTGATCGGTGGCGGGTCGGTGAGCCTGTCGGTGCTGGCCGCCGTCTTCATCTCCAACGTGCCCGAGGGCCTGTCCAGCGCCGCGGGCATGAAGAACAGCGGGCGCTCCGCGCGCTACGTCTTCGGCGTCTGGGGCGGCATCGCGCTGGTCAGCGCGCTGGCGGCGCTGCTCGGCTACGCCCTGCTCGGGGGCGCACCACCCGAGGCCGTCGCCGTCATCACGGCGATCGCGGCCGGCGCCATCCTCACCATGATCGCCGACACGATGATCCCCGAGGCGTTCGAGGACACCCACGCCTGGACCGGGCTGATCACCACGGTCGGCTTCCTCACGGCCTTCGCGATCAGCCTCGCCTAAGGGGCGGGCAGCGCCACCGGGAGCACCTCCGGACCGGCCTCCGCGGGCCGCTCGGCGGCCAGCGGGTGCACCCGGACTGCCAGGACGGCGACGTCGTCCTCCACGTCGGGGCCGAGCATCCCGGCCAGGAGCCGGTCGCACAGCTCGTCCAGCGGCAGCCCCGCCGAGCGGGCGACGAGGTCGCGCAGCACGTCACGCCCCTCGTCCAGCAGCATGCTGCGCCGCTCGAAGAGCCCGTCGGTGAACAGCAGCAGCGTGCTGCCGTCGGGCAGCGGGCAGGTCGCGTCGGTGCGCGGACCCAGCCAGCCGATGCCGACCGGCGGCCCCACCGGCGCCGAGAGGTCGAGCACCGTGCCGTCGTCGAGCAGCAGGAGTGGATCGGGGTGCCCGGCGTGTCGCCCAGCGCAGCCGGCGGGCGGGGCGGCCGTCGTCGTCGACGCCGAGCTCGATCCGGGCGACCAGCGCCGTCGCCATCGCCGGCACGTCCAGCCCGACCATCGCGTGGTCGACCCGACGCAGCAGCCCGGCGGGGGCGTCCCGGCGGTCGTAGCCGATGCCGCGCACCAGGGTCTTGACCTGGCCCATCGCGGCCGCGGCGTCGATGTCGTGCCCCATGACGTCGCCGATGACCAGCACCGTGTCGCCGTCGGGCTGCAGGAACGCGTCGTACCAGTCGCCGCCGATCGCGATGCCCTGCGTCGCCGGCCGGTAGCGCACGGAGAGCTCGAGGGCGTCGGGCTGCACGGGCGGGGAGAGCAGGCTCAGCTGCAGCCGTTCGGCCACCTGCTGCTGGGCGGCGGCGAGCCGGGCGTTGTCCAGCGCGAGCGCCGCGCGGCGGCAGGCGATCTCCGCCGTCCGCAGCTCGACGGGGGTGTGCGCGCCGCGGTCGCGGCCGTTGACCAGCGTGATGCCACCGATCACCTCACCGCGCGCCACGAGGGGGAACGCCGCAGCCGCGGCCGGGGCGAGCGGCTCCAGCGCGGTCCGCGCCTCCTCGAGCGGGACCATCGCGTGCACGAACTCGGGGGTGAGCTCGGGCAGCACGATCGGCTTCGGGTCGCGCAGCAGGGCCTGCACGGGCGCCGTCGCCGCGGTGCCCGCGATCCGCAGGTCCGCATAGCGGTGCATCGCCGGCGCCAGCTCCGGGTCGCGGTGCGCGCGGCCGACGTCCCGGCGCGTCCCGTCCGGGTCGAGGACGGTGACGATGCACCAGTCGGCCAGCTGCGGGACGACGAGCTCGGCGAAGCGCTGGACGGCCTCGTCGGTGTCGATCGTGGAGGTCATGGCCAGGTTGATGTCGCCCAGCAGCATGAGGTGCCGGCCGGCCCGCTCGGCGTCGCGCGCGGCGGAGGCGGCGGCCGCGGCCGCCTGCTCGCGGGCGTCGACCGCCGCGGCCCGCTCCTCGGCGATGCGGCGCTGCTCGGTGACGTCGTCGTAGGTGACGACGAGCCCGGCCCCGGTGAGGAAGGCGTCGGCGCGGAACCACTTGCCCAGCGGGCCGAACCACGCCTCGGTGCCGCCGGTGCCCCCGGTCGCCCGCACCTCCCGGTAGAGCGCCTCGAACGGCCCGCCCACGGCCTCGGGGAACTCCAGCCAGATGTCCCGGCCGAGCAGCCCCTCGACCGTCCGGTCGAGCACCCGGGCGCCGGCCGGGTTGACGTAGCGGAACCGCCACTCCTCGTCCAGGACGAACATCGGCCGCTGCATGCCGGCGACGGCCTGCAGCAGCAGGTCGCCCGGCATCGGGGCCGATTCGTCCGGGATCACGGCGCCCACTGTGCCCCATGCCGGGGTCGCCGCCTCACGAGCGACGGCCGGGAGGCCGCGGAAATCACCCCTGGTGAGCAGGACCACGGCCCCGGACGGCCACGACACGCCCCTCCGGCGGTTTTCCTGGGCCGCCCTCGGGGGCATTCCCCGAGGCGTCCAGCACAGGGCGATCGAGGGAGAGGCATGGCGCGTCGACTGGCCTGGCCGTTGCGACCCCTGCCGGACGGCCGCGGTGAGGTGTGGCGCTGGCACCTGCGCGCGCTCGCCGAGCTGCCCGCGGCCCGGAAGGGTCTCCGCCGCCGCCTCGGGGACGCCGGGTTCCCGCACGACGACGACGGGGACGGCTCCAGCGAGCAGCTGGTGCTGGCCTTCGACGAGCTGGCCTCGAACGCGCTGCGGCACGGCGAGACGCCGGTGGTCGCCACGGTGATCGCCGGCTCCGGCGGCTGGTTGCTGGACGTGAGCGACCGGGCGCCCGAGATCGTCCCGGCGCCGACGGTGGACCGCGACCCGGCGCAGGGCGGCATGGGGCTGCAGCTGGTGGCGCGGCTGGCGGTCGCGCACGGCTGGTACGTCGACACCGGCGCCAAGCACGTGTGGGCCTGCCTGCCCAGCACGGTCGACGACCGGGAGTCCGTCCCCGCCTGAGGGAGGACATGCGCCCGGGGCGGCGGGAACGCGAGTTCCGGCGCCGCCCCGGGGCGTCTCTGTCACGGCAGGACGAGCGAGAGAGCTCCCTTGCCGTAGGTGGGGACCTCGATGGCCAGGTCCACCCGGTTGAAGGCGGCGAGCATGCCGGCCAGGTCGCCGGGCAGCTCCTCGCCGGGGGCGTAGAGCTTGTGCAGCTTGGAGTGCGGCGCGCCCTGCGTGTTGAACAGCGCGGCGAGCACGTTGACGACCTCGTGCAGCGCCTCGACCTGCATGCCGGTCAGCTCGCCGTCCTCCTCGACGGCGTCCTGGCAGCCCCCGGGGGGCAGCAGGGCCAGGGCACCGCCGGTGTAGGCCGACGCCCCCAGGTCCATCAGGCACAGGGCGTTGACGTTCATGTGCGGGTCGACGTAGACGGCCACGGAGACCGGCCGGTCGGGCGCGGGGGTGACGGGGGCGCCGGGGGTGACGGCCACGGGCTTGCCCACCAGGCCGGTGAGCATGTCGCGGACGTCCTTGGCCGCGGGCAGGGGGATGGTGCCGGCGGCGGTCACGCGATCACCCCGCTGAGGGCTTCCTGGAACGTCTCCTCGTTGAACGGCTTGGCGATGAGGAACAGCGCGCCGGCGTTGGCGGCCCGCTCGCGCATCTCCGGGGAGCCCTCCGAGGTGACGAAGCCGAACGGGACGGCGGAGCCCGACGAGCGCAGGGCCTGCAGGCACTCGATCCCGGTCATGTTGGGCATGTTCCAGTCCGACAGGACCAGGTCGGGCTTCTCGGAACCGACCTTGGCCAGCGCGTCGGCGCCGTCCTCGGCCTCGACGATGTCGTGGTCGTCGTAGCCCGCCTGCCGCAGCGTGCGGATGACGATCTGCCGCATGACGCGGCTGTCGTCGGCGATCAGGATCTTCACAGCGGTACCTCGTTCTTCCGGCGAGCAGGTGCGGGTCAGCGGGGGGCGGGGAGCGGCGGGAGCGCTCCCTGCACGGAGATGGAGACGGGCTCGCCGCGCCACTGCAGCTCCACGCGGCAGAGGTCGGCGGGGTTGCGGAGCGCGGGGGCGGATCCGACGTCGGGGAGGCTCAGCCCGGAGGGCCCGGGCAGCGCGGCCTTGACGTTGCCGCCCACGACGTTGGCGATCTCGCCGAAGGCGTCGGCGACGTCCTCCTCCTCGAGCACCGCGGGGGAGTGCTCGCGCAGCAGGGCGCGGGTGAGCTCCTCGGCGGTGCGGCGCCCGGTGGTGAGGACGACGCTGCCGGTCCAGGGGCCGACGACGTCGACCCAGCTGGAGACGGGGTCGGTGGCCGGGCCGCCGGGCAGCGGGACGAGCACCTCGTCCTCGCCGACCAGGGAGATCCAGGCCTCCTGGGCGATCGACTCGACGGTGCCCTCGTCGATCAGCTCGGTGATGAGCGGGCGGGTGTCACTGCCGCGGCGGCGCTCGCCGGAGTCGAGGGTCGTCACAGCGCGGCCTCCTGGGGGAGCAGGCCGAGCAGCGCGAGCTTGTCGCGGATGGCGTCGGCGGTGAACGGCTTGATCACGTACTCGTGGGCGCCGGCGGCCAGGGCGCGCACGATCTGCGTGTGCTCGCTCTCGGAGGTGACCATCATGATCGTCATCGAGCGCCAGCCCGGGTTGGAGCGGACGGCGGAGACGAACTGCAGCCCGTCCATGACCGGCATGTTCCAGTCGACGCAGACCAGGTCGGGCAGCTCCTCGCGCCCCAGGCCCTCGAGCACGTCCAGGCCTTCGCGGCCGTGCCCGGCCTGCTGTGTCTCGTAGCCGAGATCCCCGAGGATCCCGGAGACGATCCGGCGCATCGCGCGCGAGTCGTCGATCACCAGAGCACGCATCACTTCCCCTTCGACGGGCGGTAGGCGGAGCTGCGGCCGACGACGACCCGCTACCAGGAGTCGTCCACCCCGAGCGTGGTCTCAGCCGCGCCGAGGAACAGCCAGCCGTCGGGACGCATGAGCTCGCGGACCCGGCGGAGGATCGCCTGCTTGGTGGGCAGGTCGAAGTAGATGAGCACGTTGCGCAGGTAGACCACGTCGAACGGGCCCATCCGGGGCAGCGGCGCGGCCAGGTTGCACTGGCTCGCCGTCACCATGCGGCGCAGCGCCGGCGCGACCTCCCACTCGTTGCCGGCCCGGGTGAAGTGCCGGACCAGCATCGGGGCGGGCAGCCCGCGGTTGACCTCGAGCTGGCTGAACCGGCCGGCCCGGGTGCGCTCGACCATCTCGCGGGAGATGTCGGTGGCGGTGATCGAGATCCGGGACGCGGCGTTGGGCAGCGCGTCCTCCAGGAGCATCGCGATCGTGTACGCCTCCTGCCCGCTCGAGCAGGCCGCCGACCAGATCTGCAGCCGCTCGTTGGGGCCGCGCGCGCTGAGCAGCGAGGGCAGCACCGTGGAGGTGAGCGCCGTGAACGGGTCACCGTCGCGGAACCACGAGGTCTCGTTCGTGGTGAGCGCCTCGACGATCCGGCGGGTGCTGTCGGCGTCCGGACGGGTCCGCACCTTCTCGACGAAGGTGGAGACGTCGCTCAGGCCGGCCTGGCGGGCGATAGGCAGCAGCCGCGCCTCCACCAGGTACTCCTTGCCGGGCTGGAGGACGATCGCGCTCTCCTTGTGCACCAGCTGGCGCACCCAGTCGAAGCTCGTCGTGGTGAGGGTCATCGGATGCCTCCGGACAGGACGGCGCGGCCGGGCACCGGTGCGGTGGCGGGGGAGGGGACGCGGGCGGGGACGCCCGACAGGTGGCGGCCGAGCGCCTCGGCGATGCGGTCCAGCGGCAGGACCTCGTCGGCCAGGCCGGCCTGGGTGACCGCGCCGGGCATGCCCCAGACGACCGAGGTGGCCTGGTCCTGGGCGAGCACGGTGCCGCCGGCGGCCCGGATCTCGGCGGCGCCGTTGCGGCCGTCGGAGCCCATGCCGGTGAGCACGAGGCCGAGCACCGCGCCGTCGTAGGCGGCGACGGCGGAGCGGAACAACGGATCGACGGCGGGGCGGCAGAAGTTCTCCGGCGGGCCCTGGGTCAGGCCGGTGGTGTGCGCGCCGCGGCCGGGGCGGACCAGCAGGTGGTGGTCGCCGGGGGCCAGGTGCACGGTGCCCGGCTGCAGGGGCACGCCGTCGGTCGCCTCGACCACCCGCAGCGCGCAGAGCCGGTCGAGGCGCTGGGCGAACTGGCGGGTGAAGACCGGGGGCATGTGCTGCACGACCAGGACCGGCACCGGGAGGGTCGCCGGCAGCTGCGGCAGCAGCTTGGCCAGCGCCTCCGGTCCACCGGTGGAGGAGCCGATCACCAGGACGGCGGGCTTCTTGGTCGGGGTGGCGCGCGGCGGGGCCGGGCGCGGCGGGGGGATCGGCGCGGCGGTGCGGACCGGGCCCACGGGGCGGCCGGTGAGCGCCTTGATCTTGGGGATGAGCTGCTCGCGGACGCTCTCCATGGACTGCGCGACGCTGCCGACGTTGGCCGGCTTGGTGACGTAGTCGTTGGCGCCCGCGGAGAGCGCGTCGAGGGTGGCGGTCGCGCCGCGCTCGGTGAGCGTGCTGAACATGATGATCGGGACGCGGTTGCGGCTGCCGCGGATCGCGCGGACCGCCTCGATGCCGTTCATCTCCGGCATCTCGATGTCCATCGTGATCAGGTCGGGGGCCAGCGCGGCGAGCTTGCTCAGGGCCACCTTGCCGTTGACGGCGGTGCCCACCACCTCGATGCCCGGGTCCTCGGACAGCACGTCGGTGACGATCTTGCGGACGACGACCGAGTCGTCGACCACCATCACCCGGATGGGCTTCACGTGCGTCCTCCTGGTTCCTGCCGGTGCGCAGCCCGACAGGCTGATCACTGCTCCATCGGCACCGTTCCCCCGCTTCTTGAGCAGGGCCGGCCGACTGCGGGATGCGCATTCCGGGGCTTTCCCGTCGTCACATCCGCACCAGGAGCATCGACCGCACCACGGGGAAAGAAAAGGCGACGGACGCAACCGTTACGCAATTCCCGGATGACCGCACGAATGGCGGTCGAAAAGGCATCTCGGTGCCTTGTCGACAATTCCGGGACGATGGCCCCGGCCCTTTCGGGAGCAGCCCGCGGACCTGCGGGTTCCCGCCGTCGGCAGCCCCGGCCGCGGCCCGCGACGGCGGGGGAGGGGGCTCAGGCGGCGCGGGTGAGGGGCGCGCGCAGGACGGTCAGCGCGCCCTCGTCGAGCAGGTCGGCCATCGCGATGCCCTGCACGCACCCGGCGACGGCGTTCCACGCACCGGCCGCGCCGTCGTGCCGGTCGAAGCCGGCGTCGAGGAAGGCCTGGACGGCGTGCAGCTGCGCGGTGGCCAGCACGCGGGTCCGGCCGGAGACGTGCGCGGCCCAGGACGCCTCGTGCATGGCGGTGGCCCACGGGCGGCGCTCGGCGCGGCCCTCGTCCACCGCGGCCCGCCAGCGGGCCCGGCCGGCGTCGTCCAGCGCGCGCAGCCCGTCGAGGAACGCGGTCAGCTCGGCCCCGGGCGCACCCAGGTCGAGGCTCTCCGGGCCGGCCGGGGGCGCGGTGTCGGCCACCCGGTCGTAGGAGGCGGTGAGCTCGCGGCGCACCAGGGGCGGGAGCACGCCCGCGGCCCAGTAGCCGACGGCCGCGTCGGCGAGGACGTCGGCGGCCTCGGCGAGCAGGCCGGCGTCGAGCAGGCCGGCGGCAGGGTGCTCGCCGCTCAGCACGTCGTCGCGGAGCAGCCGCTCCAGGGTGGGGGCGTCACCGATCGTGCCCTGCTCGAGCTGCTCGACCAGGATCGCGGCCCGATCGCCGGCGGCGCGGGCCCCGGCCGCGGCGGTGCGCACGTGCGGCACGGAGACGGCCATCTCGCGGGCCCGGCGGGACCGGACGGCGAGGGTCAGCCGCTGGCCGTGCTCCAGCCCGCGGGCCGGGTGTGCGGCGCCGAGGCGGGCCAGCGCGGCGTCGTCGGCCTGCAGGGCGGAGAGCAGCACGCCCGCCACCTGGCGGCCGGCCGGGAGGCGGACCAGGTCGAACCCGAGGGTGGCGGCACTGACCAACGTGTAGGGCACGGCAGCGCCTCCAGGACCGGGGATCGGACACCCCATGCTGGCGGTAACGACTGCGGAACGCCACGCGGCCGTCACCCCATGGCAGGACCATGTCGGGATGACGGCCGCGTGTCCGGTGAAGATGCGTCACCGGACGGTTGCATTGAGTGACTAGGCGCTGACGGCCTTGTGCACGTCCAGCGCCAGCAGCAGCGAGCCGTCGAGCTTGTAGGCGCCGCGGATCAGGTCGCGGGCCGGACCCTCGAGCGTGTCCGGCGGCGCCTCGAAGTCCGCGGCGTCCACGTCGACGACGTCGGCGATGGAGTCCACGAGCAGGCTCACCGCCTCGCCGTCGAGCCGGACGACGATGACGACGGCGTCGGTGCCCTCGGGGCGGGCCGGGCGGCCGAGCCGCTCGCGCAGCTCGATCGCCGTCACCACCTGGCCGCGCAGGTTGATCAGGCCGGCGACGGCGCTGGGCGCCAGCGGCACGCGGGTGAGCTGCTGGCTGCGCAGCACCTCCTGCACGTGCGCGACCTCGACGCCGTAGAGGTCGCCGTCCAGGCGGAAGGTGGCCAGCTGGCCGCTGGTGGCCGGGGCCACCGCGTCCGCGGCGGAGTCGGTCGTGAGGGTCACGTCAGACCTCCAGGTAGGAGCCGGGGACGCCGGCCGGCGTCGCGGGGTCGGGGGAGGAGGCGGCGTGGCCGGCGTAGAACGCCGGGTCGGCCGCGAGGATGGCGGCGCGGACGTCGAGCAGCTCGGTCACGCGGTCCCCCAGGACGGCGGAGCCCAGCAGGCCCAGGTCGTCGATGTCGCTGCGCACCGCGGCCTCGCCGTCGACGATGTCGAGGATCTCCTCGACGACGATCGCGACGCTGCGGCCGGAGTCGGCGTAGACGATCACCTCGAGCACCTCGCGGTCGCTCTCGCCGTAGGCGCCCAGGTGCCGGTCCAGCCGGACGATCGGCAGGATCGCGCCGCGGTACTGCACCACCTCGCGGTTGCCGACCTTCTCCACCGCGTCGGCCCGGACCTGCTCGAGCCGGGTGACGGTGTCCAGCGGGATCGCCACGCGGCGCCCCCCGCCGATGGAGGCCAGCAGCATCCGCTGCCGCTCGGTCTCGGCGGCGGCCGCGGAGCTCACCGACGCGCGGGACTCCTGGCGCTCGGCGGTCTCGGTGCGCAGGGCGCGGCGGGCCAGGGCCTGCACGTCGAGGATGAGCGCAACCGTGCCGTCACCCAGCACGGTGGCGCCGGAGTAGAGCCCGATCTGCTTGAGCTGCCCGCCGACCGCCTTGACGACGATCTCCTCGGTGTTGATGACCCGGTCCACGACCAGGCCGAAGCGCCGGCCCTCGGAGCGGAGGACGGCGATGACGACGTGGCCGTCGTGCCGCTCGGAGGTCAGGCCCAGGACGTCGGTGAGCCGGACGAGGGGGAGCAGCTCGCCGCGCAGCCGGTAGACCTGCGCGCCGCCGACCTCCTCGACGGCGTTGGCGGCCTTCTCGGCGTCCAGGCTGACCAGCTCCTGCAGGCTGATCTGCGGGATGGCGTAGCGGTCGCTGGCGCACTCGACGGTCAGCGCCGGGACGATCGCCAAGGTCAGCGGGATGCGCAGCCGGCAGACGGTGCCGATGCCGGGGTCGGACTCGACCTCGATGGTGCCGCCGATGGACTCGATGTTGGTCTTGACCACGTCCATGCCGACGCCGCGACCGGAGACGTTGGTGACCGCGGCGGCGGTGGAGAAGCCCGGCAGGAAGATCATCTGCAGGATGTCCTGCGGGCTCATGCGGGCGAGCGCCTCGGGCGTGACGACGCCGCGCTCGACGGCCTTGGCGCCGACCTTCTGCGGGTCGATGCCGGCGCCGTCGTCCGCGACCTCGACGACGACCTGGCCGCTCTCGTGGCGGGCGCGCAGGGTGAGCACGCCCTCGGCGGGCTTGCCGACCTTCTTGCGCGCCTCGGGCGCCTCGATGCCGTGGTCGACGGAGTTGCGGACCAGGTGGGTCAGCGGGTCCTTGACCGCCTCGAGCAGGGTCTTGTCGAGCTCGGTCTCGCGACCCTCCATCTCCAGGCGGATCGACTTCTTCAGGTTCGCCCCGAGGTCGCGGACGACCCGCGGGAGCTTGGACCAGATGTGGTCGATCGGCTGCATGCGCGTCTTCATGACGCCCTCCTGCAGCTCGCTGGCGATGAGGTTCAGCCGCTGCGAGGCCCGGATCAGGTCGGTGTCGGTCTGCCGCGCGACGTTCTGCACGATCTGGTTGCGGGTGAGCACCAGCTCGCCCACGAGCAGCATCAGCTCGTCGAGCAGGTCGACGTCGACCCGGATGGTGCTGTCGGCGACGGCGCGGCGCGGCTGACCGCCGGTGCCCTCGGCCGCGGGCGCCTCCTGCTCGGGGGCGTCCGGGGTGGCGTCCAGGGCCGGATCGGGGGTCGGCTCCGGGGTGGGCTCCTCGGACCGGATCTCGGGCACGGGGGTGGTCACGTCCTCGATGAGCTCGTCGGCGGGTACGGGGGCCGGCGCGGGGACGGCGGCCTTGCCGCGAGGGGCGCGCTTGGCGGGTGCCTTGGCGGCGGTCTTGGGGGCGGTCTTGGCGGCGGGCTTGGCGGCGGGCTTGGTCGCCGTCGTGGTCGCCGTCGTGGTGGCGGTCGCGGCTGCGACCGGCTCGGCGGGGGCCTCGACGGTTGCCTCGACCGGCGCGGCGGCCGGCGCCGGGGCGTCCTCCATCGCGGCGGTGACCGCAGCGACGGCGGCCGAGACGTCGACCGAGCCCTCGCCGCCGCTGGCCTCGATGGAGGCCAGCAGCGCGCGCACCGTGTCGACCATCTGCAGCAGCACCGTGGTGCGGTGCGGCGTCAGCGCCAGCTCGCCGTCCCGCAGCCGGGAGAGCATGTTCTCGCCGACGTGCGTGACCTCCTCCAGCCGGTTGAAGGCCAGGAAGCCGCTGGTGCCCTTGATGGTGTGGATGGTCCGGAAGATGCTGGACAGCCGCTCGCGGGAGTTGGGCTCCTGCTCCAGCGCCACCAGGTCGGAGTCGAGCTGGTCGAGGTTCTCGTGGCTCTCGACCAGGAACTCCTCGACGATGTCGTCCAGACCGTCCACGGGTTGTCCTTCTCTCTGCTTCGCGCCGGGACGCGTTCGTCCCGGTGGTGTTTCGGCGCGGCGGGCGGGGGAGTCAAGGTGAATCCGCCGCCCGCCGCGGCCGTCTGAGCTGTTATCGGCACCCGCCGTCCCGGGTGGGACGGCGCGGTTCAGTACGTGAAGCGGCCCACCGTGGTGCGCAGGTCGGCGGCCATCCGGGAGAGCTCGTCCACGGCCGTCCGCGTCTGGGTCAGCGCCTGCGTGGTCGAGTCCGCCGCCGTGGAGACGCCGGTGATGTTCTCCGCGATCTGGCCCGAGCCGGCCGCGGCCTCCTGCACCGAGCGCGACATCTCGTTGGTGGTCGCCGTCTGCTCCTCCACCGCCGAGGCGATCGTGGTCTGCCGGTCGGAGATCTGCGCCACGATCGTGCTGATCTCCTCGATCGCGGCCACCGCCGCCGTCGTGTCGCCCTGGATCGACTGCACCCGGCGGGCGATGTCCTCGGTCGCCTTCGCCGTCTCCTGCGCCAGCTCCTTCACCTCGTTGGCGACCACGGCGAAGCCCTTGCCCGCCTCACCGGCCCGCGCCGCCTCGATCGTCGCGTTCAGCGCCAGCAGGTTGGTCTGCTCGGCGATCGAGGTGATGACCTTCACCACGTTGCCGATCTCGGCCGAGGACTCCCCCAGCTTGCTCACCGTGGCGGTGGTCCGCTCCGCGGCGGTCACCGCGCGGGCGGCCACGTCACTGGCCTCCGCGGCGTTGGACGCGATCTCGCGGATCGAGGCACCCATCTGCTCCGCACCCGCAGCGACGGTCTGGACGCTGCGCGACACCTCCTCGGCAGCGCTGGACACCACGCCGGACTGCGCGCTGGTCTCCTCCGCCGACGCCGAGATCTGCGCCGACGACGCCGACAGCTCCTCCGACGACGCGGCCACCGCATCGGCCGAGCCGGCCACCTGGCCCAGCACCACCCGCAGGGTGCCGATGGCCTCGTCGAGCGCCGCCGCGGTCCGGCCGACCTCGTCGCCCTGCACGACGCCGCTGGTCCGGGTCAGGTCGCCGGCCGCCAGGGCGGTGGCCACGTCGACGACCGCGCCGAGCGGCCGGGTGATGCGCCGCGCCACGGCGAGCGCGACGGCGAGGACGAGCGCGCCGCCCAGGACGATGACGCCCACCATGATCTGGGTGGTCCGTGCCTGCTGCTCGTCCGCCGCCGTCCTGGCGTCGGCGAGGCGGTCGTCGAGCGACTCCCGGAGGGTGCTCGTCAGGTCCAGCAGGTCGTAGTAGACGCCGAACCCGTCCTGCAGGATCACCTGGTCCGCGGCGTCGATGGCCTCCGGGGTGTCCTGCGCGTACAGGGCGGCGGCCTGGTCGTCCAGCGCGAAGAAGTCGTCCCACCGGGCGTCGATCTGCTCGACGACGGCGCGCTCGTCGTCGGTGAGCACCTCCGTCGGGGCGTCCGAGAGCTCCACCCGGAGCTTCTCGCTGATGTCGAGGAAGCCGGCCCGGTTGCCACCCTCGGTCGGCTGCACCGCGGCGACGCCGCCCAGCCGGCGGGCGTCCCACGCGTAGGAGACCTGCCACCCGCTGACGTCGGCGTTGTAGGTCTGGACGCTCTGCACGAAGTCGGCCGCGTCCGCGAGGGCGGTGACCTCGTCGAGGCTGTCGCCGGCGCTGCCGAGGCCGGCGATCGCGAAGCCGCCCACCGCCACGGCGGCCGCCATCCCCGCGGCGCCCACGGCGAGGATCTTGCTGCGGACGCCGAGGCTCCTCCGACGTGCTGGGCTGGTCGTGCTGTGCGGCATGGCGGTTCTGTCCTTCTGGAGCGGGTCGATGTGCCGGGAGGGTCAGCAGGCGTCGTGGGCGGGGGTGACCGGCGTGCCGGTCACCCCCGCCCTGACGTCCCTCAGTAGGTGAAGCGGCCCACGCTGGTGCGCAGGTCGGCGGCCATGCGGGAGAGCTCGTCGACCGCGGTGCGCGTCTGGGTCAGCGCCTGCGTGGTGGAGTTCGCCGCCGTCAAGACGCCGGTGATGTTCTCCGCGATCTGAACGGTCCCGGAGGCGGCCTCCTGGACCGAGCGCGACATCTCGTTGGTGGTCGCCGTCTGCTCCTCGACCGCGCTGGCGATCGTGGTCTGCCGGTCGGAGATCTGCGCGACGATGCTCGAGATCTCCTCGATCGCGCTCACCGCGGCGGTGGTGTCGCCCTGGATGGCCAGCACCCGGCGGGCGATGTCCTCCGTGGCCTTGGCCGTCTCCTGGGCGAGCTCCTTGACCTCGTTCGCGACGACGGCGAAGCCCTTGCCCGCCTCACCGGCACGTGCGGCCTCGATGGTCGCGTTGAGCGCCAGCAGATTGGTCTGCTCGGCGATGCTGGTGATCACCTTCACCACGTTGCCGATCTCCACCGAGGACTCCCCCAGCTTCGTGACCGTGGCCGTCGTCGTCTCGGCTGCGGTGACCGCGCGGGCGGCCACCTCCGAGGCCTCCGCGGCGTTGCTGGCGATCTCGCGGATCGAGGCGCCCATCTGCTCCGCGCCCGCGGCGACGGTCTGCACGCTGCGCGAGACCTCCTCGGCGGCACCGGAGACCACGCCCGACTGCGCACTGGTCTCCTCGGCCGAGGCCGAGATCTGCGCCGACGAGGCGGAGAGCTCCTCGGACGAGGCCGCGACGGCGTCGGCCGAGCTCACCACGCCGGCCATCACGAGCCGCAGCTGGCTCTGGGCCTCGCCCAGCGCCTCGGCCATCCGGCCCAGCTCGTCCCGCGAGTGCACGGGCGGCACGGCGGTCAGGTCACCCTCGGCCAGCGCGACCACGGATGCCTGCACGTCCTTCACCGTGCGGACCATCTGCCGGACGACGTAGAAGGCCAGTGCGCCCGCCAGCAGGACACCCGCGGTGAGGGCGATCCACAGCGTGAGCACGGCCGACGACGCCATGTTCTCCGCCGCATCGGTGTCCTCCTGGCCCGCGGCCACCCGCCGGTCCTGAGCGGCCTGGTACTCGTCCATGGCCAGGTCCGCGGCGTCCTGGAGCGGTCCGGCGATCACCTGTCCCGCGGTCACGAGGTCCCCGGCCCGGGCCGCCGGCAGGAGCTGGCCCTCGGCGGCCGCGTAGTAGTCGTCCAGGTGGCCGCGGAAGACCGCGAAGGCCTCCTTGTTGACCGTGTACTGGGCGTAGTCGTCGAGCTGCTGCTCGATGGTCTGACGCCGCTCCGCCAGGTCGGTCTCCAGCGCCGCGCGCGTCGTCTCGTCGGCGAGCGCGTACTGGTTGTAGCGGGCCCGGTCGCCCTGCCAGCTGCGCTGGATGTTGGCCAGGTCCGCCAGCGAGGTGACGTTGGTGTTGATCTCGGCCGAGGCCGCGCTCAGCGAGCCAATCCGCGTGACCGCGATGACGGTCATCGTCACGGCCACCAGCGCGAGCACCGCGATGGCCGCCCCGATCTTGACCGCGATGGGCCGGTCGGCGAACCACCGACGGCGGGGGGTGGGGCTGCTGTTCACGGGAGCTCCTGCTGTGACTGACGGGTCGGACGAGCAGGAGCCTGGGGCATTTCGGACGGTGCGATCCGCTATTGCGGCGCGTGTCGCAACTCGACGCCGGAGAAAGGTCGGCGACCTCCTCGCGGATGTCGACAAGCAGCCATTCCCGTCACCGGTCGATCGGTGTACGGAATGGTGCGACGGGAGGGGTGGCGACCCATTCGTCGTCACCCCTCCCGCGCGGTTCAGTAGGTGAAGCGGCCCACCGTGGTGCGCAGGTCGGCGGCCATCCGGGAGAGCTCGTCCACCGCCGTCCGCGTCTGGGTCAGCGCCTGCGTGGTCGAGTCCGCCGCCGTGGAGACGCCGGTGATGTTCTCCGCGATCTGGCCCGAGCCGGCCGCGGCCTCCTGCACCGAGCGCGACATCTCGTTGGTGGTCGCCGTCTGCTCCTCCACCGCCGAGGCGATCGCGGTCTGCCGGTCGGAGATCTGCGCCACGATCGTGCTGATCTCCTCGATCGCGGCCACCGCCGCCGTCGTGTCGCCCTGGATCGACTGCACCCGGCGGGCGATGTCCTCGGTCGCCTTCGCCGTCTCCTGCGCCAGCTCCTTCACCTCGTTGGCGACCACGGCGAAGCCCTTGCCCGCCTCACCGGCCCGCGCCGCCTCGATCGTCGCGTTCAGCGCCAGCAGGTTGGTCTGCTCGGCGATCGAGGTGATGACCTTCACCACGTTGCCGATCTCCGCCGAGGACTCGCCCAACTTGGCCACGGTGGCGGTGGTCGTCTCCGCCGCGACCACCGCGCGGGCGGCCACGTCACTGGCCTCCGCGGCGTTGGACGCGATCTCGCGGATCGACGCACCCATCTGCTCCGCACCGGCGGCCACGGTCTGCACGTTGCGGGACACCTCCTCGGCGGCGCCGGAGACGACCCCCGCCTGGGCCGAGGTCTCCTCCGCACCGGCGGCGATCTGCGCCGACGACGCCGACAGCTCCTCCGACGACGCCGCGACCGCGTCGGCCGAACCGACCACACCGGCCATGACCTCGCGCAGCGACCCCACGGCCGTGTCCAGCGCCTGCCCCATGCGCCCGAGCTCGTCCTCGGAGGCGAGACCGCTGGTGCGGGTCAGGTCGCCGTCGGCCAGCGCCGTCGCCACGTCCTGGACGCGTCGCACGTTGCGGGCGATTCCCCGGGCGACGACCAGGCCGAGACCGAAGGCGACGACCGCACCGACGGCCATGACGACCACGGAGAGGGTCCGGGCCGAACCTGCCTCGTCGCGGCCCGCGGTCGCCGCATCGGCGGCCTCGGCGCGCTCGAGGTCGAGCAGCGCCTGCGCGCTGGCCTGCACGCGGTCGGAGACCGGCTTGAGGACGGTGCCGTTGTACTGCCGCCAGCCAGGCAGGTCCTGCGCCTGCAGGAGCGCCGCGACGGTGTCCATCCCGGCGACGTACTCGTCGAAGCCGGCCTCCACGTCGTCGAGCAGCGCCGCGGTCTCGGTCGACGCCGCGCCGGCGCGGTAGTCGGCGAGCACCTCGTCGAACCGGCTCACGTAGCCGGGCACGGCCTCCAGCTCGTTCATGGCGGTCGCGGGATCGATCGCGAGGGCGGCGTCCCGGCTGGCCAGCCGCACGTTCTGCAGGGCGTTGCGCAGGGCCGCGGCATTCGAGACGCCCTGAACATTGGCCTCGTACATGACCTCGGTTCGCTGCGCGGCCGAGCTCAGCGAGGCGATGCCCAGCACGCCGATGAGGATCGCGACCAGCGTGCCGACGCTCACCGCCGTCAGCACCTTGGTGGCGACGGACCGGTCGGCCCAGCGGTCGGCCATCGATCGGGGGGTGGTGCGCATGGGTGCTGCCGTCCTTCGTCGTACGGGTGGCACCGACCGCCTCGGTCGGCACCGGCGCGGCGGGCCGCCGCGCCATTCCGTCCGATCGTGAGCCCCGCGTGGCACCGAGTGCCGCAACGACGCAGAAAATGGCCCGTGACCGCATTGTGCGCGACCGTTTGTCGACACCCGTCACGACGACGACGGGGTGGCGGCCGGTGCGGGCCGCCACCCCGTCGCGGATGGTACGTCGGAGGAGCTCAGAGGCCGGTCAGTAGCTGAACCGTCCCACGGAGGTGCGCAGGTCGGCCGCCATCCGCGACAGCTCGTCGACGGCGACGCGGGTCTGGCTCAACGCCTGGTTGGTGGAGTCCGCGGCGGCGCTGACCCCGGTGATGTTCTCCGCGATCTGCCCCGACCCCGAGGCCGCCTCCTGCACCGAGCGCGACATCTCGTTGGTCGTCGCCGTCTGCTCCTCCACCGCCGAGGCGATGGTGGTCTGCCGGTCGGAGATCTGCGCGACGATGCTGCTGATCTCCTCGATGGCGCTCACCGCAGCGGTGGTGTCCCCCTGGATGGCCAGCACCCGGCGGGCGATGTCCTCCGTCGCCTTCGCCGTCTCCTGCGCCAGCTCCTTCACCTCGTTCGCGACCACCGCGAAGCCCTTGCCCGCCTCGCCGGCCCGCGCGGCCTCGATCGTGGCGTTCAGGGCGAGCAGGTTCGTCTGCTCGGCGATGCTCGTGATCACCTTCACCACGTTGCCGATCTCCACCGACGACTCGCCCAGCTTGGCGACCGTGGCCGTCGTCCGCTCCGCGGCGAGCACCGCCCGGCCGGCGACCTCCGAGGCCTCCGCGGCGTTGGACGCGATCTCCCGGATGCTCGCGCCCATCTGCTCCGCGCCCGCGGCCACGGTCTGCACGTTGCGGCTCACCTCGTCCGCAGCGCCGGAAACCACGCCGGACTGGGCGCTGGTCTCCTCCGCCGAGGCCGAGATCTGCGCCGACGACGCCGACAGCTCCTCCGAGCTGGCGGCCACGGCGTCCGCCGACGCGACGACGGCGGACATGACCGAGCGCAGCTCCACCTGCGCGGCGTCCAGAGCGGCGGCCGTGCGGCCGAGCTCGTCGCGCTGGTCGACGCCGGTGCTGCGGGTGAGGTCACCGGCGGCGAAGCCCTCGGCGACGTGCTGGACGGCGAGCAGGGTGCGCCGGATCGCCCGCGCCACCAGCCAGCCGAGCCCCAGGGCCAGCAACGAGCCGGCCGCCATCACGGCGATCAGGAGCACGCGCGCCGAAGATGCGGTGTCGGCCGCGGCGTCGGCGGCTGCCTCGGCCTCCGCCGTCTCGGAGGCCAGCAGGGCGTCGATGCCCGTGCCGATCTCGGGGATCAGCGGCTGCGTCTGGGCGTAGAGGCTGCCCATGAGCTCCTGGTCGGTGGTCCGCAGGAGCTGGTCGTTCAGGTTGGTGTACGTGGCGTAGGTGTCGACGACGTCCTGCGCCGTCGCGCGCTGCGCCGGGGTGGGGTCGGTCTCGAGGTAGCGCTGCACGGCGTCACCCACCGCGACGCCCGCGGCCGCGGACGACGTCGAGTACTGGCTCTTCAGCTCGGCGCTGGGCTGCAGGTAGGCCATCGCCTGGTCCAGCTGCAGCGTCAGCAGCTGGGCGCGCATCTCGCCGACCTCGACCAGGCCGCGGGTGCTCTGCTCGTAGCTGTCCGCGGCGTTGTCCGCCGCGGCGTCCAGCGAGACGATGCCGACGGCGCCGACCGACGTGCCGGCCACGACGGCGACGGCCACCGAGGCCAGGATCTTGCTCGAGATCGACAGGTCCGTGAGACCCCTCCGGGCGCTCCTGCCCTTCGCCATCGCCATTGCCACACGCTTCCGTTCCGCACTCGCAAGGGTTGCCCGACCCGTCGTCGAACGAGTGGGAAGTGCCGGGAGGTGCCGGCTCCGGGCAGAACCTAGAGGGCAGGAAATGGTTGCCGTAACCATTCCGGTGCGTGTCGGAACACGATTCCTCGACACGATTCGGCAACGAAGTCGACAATTGTCGACGCGCTACCGATTCACCGTTCTCCCCATGTCGACACGCGGTCCCCGGGAATGCGGAGAGCGCACGGCCCGGAGGCCGTGCGCTCTCGGCTGGGTCGCGGCCGCAGGCCGCCGGGATCAGTAGCTGAACCGCCCGACGGAGGTGCGCAGGTCGGCCGCCATCCGCGACAGCTCGTCGACGGCGATGCGGGTCTGGCTCAACGCCTGGTTGGTGGAGTCCGCGGCGGCGCTGACCCCGGTGATGTTCTCCGCGATCTGTCCCGAACCCGAGGCCGCCTCCTGCACCGAGCGCGACATCTCGTTGGTCGTCGCCGTCTGCTCCTCCACCGCCGAGGCGATGGTGGTCTGCCGGTCGGAGATCTGCGCGACGATGCTGCTGATCTCCTCGATGGCGCTCACCGCAGCGGTGGTGTCCCCCTGGATGGCCAGCACCCGGCGGGCGATGTCCTCGGTCGCCTTCGCCGTCTCCTGGGCCAGCTCCTTGACCTCGTTCGCGACCACGGCGAAGCCCTTGCCCGCCTCGCCGGCCCGTGCCGCCTCGATCGTGGCGTTCAGGGCGAGCAGGTTGGTCTGCTCGGCGATGCTGGTGATCACCTTCACGACGTTGCCGATCTCCACCGAGGACTCACCCAGCTTGGCGACCGTGGCCGTCGTCCGCTCCGCGGCGAGCACCGCCCGGCCGGCGACCTCCGAGGCCTCCGCGGCGTTGCTGGCGATCTCCCGGATGCTCGCACCCATCTGCTCCGCGCCCGCAGCAACGGTCTCCACGCTGCGGCTGACCTCCTCGGCAGCGCCGGCCACGACACCGGACTGCGCGCTGGTCTCCTGGGCACCGGCGGAGATCTGGGCGGCGGACGCGGAGAGCTCCTCCGACGAGGCGGCCACGGCACCCGCGGCGGCCACGATCTCGCCCATCGTCGAGGACATGGCGTCGGCGGCGGTGTTGAGCGCCGCCGTCATCTGGCCCACCTCGTCGTGACCACGGACCGGCATCCGCACCGTGAGGTCGCGGGCTGCGAGGCGCTCCAGGCCGCCCTGCACCTCGCGCACGCCGCGCACGATGCCGCGCGAGACGGCGAACGCCAGGCCGCCGCCGAGCACGAAGGCGACGAGCGAGACGACGACCGACAGCAGCACGGTCTCCCGCTTGGCGTCGACGACCTCGGCCTCGGTGCTCGCCACCCGGGCGTCGACCGAGTCGACCAGCTCGGTCATCGCCTGGTCCAGGACGTAGAAGACGTCCCACTTGTCGCCGGTGGACAGCGCGTCGCCCTCGTCGAGCCGGCCCTGCGCCCACAGCGCGAAGATCTGCTCGTTGTAGCCGCTCATCGCCGTCCAGTTCTCCTGGATGACGTCGAGGCTGGCCTCGGCCTGCGCGTCCAGCTCGGCCCGGTCGATGTCGAACAGCCGCTCGAAGCCCTCGGCGCCGTCGCGGTAGTTGGCCAGGTTGTCCCCGCCCGGCGCGGCAGCCGTCGGGCCGCCGACCACCCGGGCGTTCCAGGCGGTGATGTTCTGCCAGTTGGCCGCCCAGAGCAGGTCGTACCGGGCCGCCTCGACGGTCCGCTGGACCCCGACCGCCGCCGTCGCCTGCTCGTGCAGCTCGCCCACCCGCTGCGTCCCGTGGATGCCCGCCACGGTGGCCGCGAGCGTGCCCATCATCAGCGCGGCGCTGATCGCGAAGATGCGGGTCGCGATGCCGCGGTCCCGGTACCAGTGGCGCGGGGGACCGTTCTCGCGGAACCGCTCGCTTCGTGCCTTCGACATGTCGGTATTCCTCGCTCGGCGCTGCAGCGGCGGGATGGGAGCCGCTCTCTGAATGACGCGAAATGCGTCCGAGCACAGGATGTGGCACTGGATGGTCCGGATTCACACGCGCCTCAGGCGTGTCGGAGAACACGGCGCAGAATGGTCGGTCACCGCATTCCCGTCGTCCCTTTGTCGACAACGGGAATGCGGTGACCGGGTGCTCTGCAGTAGAAACGGATCAGCAGTCGAACCGATCAGCAGGTGCGCCGATCGGCGGGCGGCATCAGTAGGTGAACCGGCCGACCGTCGTGCGCAGGTCCGACGCCATCCGGGAGAGCTCGTCGACCGCCGTGCGCGTCTGGGCGAGCGCCTGGGTGGTGGAGTCCGCCGCCGTGGAGACGCTGACGATGTTCTCCGCGATCTGCCCCGATCCGGAGGCCGCCTCCTGCACCGAGCGGCTCATCTCGTTCGTCGTCGCCGTCTGCTCTTCCACCGCCGAGGCGATCGTGGTCTGCCGGTCGGAGATCTGAGCGACGATCGTGCTGATCTCCTCGATCGCCGCCACCGCCGCGGTGGTGTCGCCCTGGATGGCGTTCACCCGGCGCGCGATGTCCTCGGTCGCCTTCGCCGTCTCCTGCGCCAGCTCCTTGACCTCGTTGGCGACGACGGCGAAGCCCTTGCCCGCCTCGCCGGCCCGCGCGGCCTCGATGGTCGCGTTGAGCGCCAGCAGGTTGGTCTGCTCCGCGATGCTCGTGATCACCTTCACGACGTTGCCGATCTCCACCGACGACTCGCCGAGCCTGGCCACGGTGGCCGTCGTGTGCTCCGCGGCGCTGACCGCGCGGGCGGCGACCTGGCTGGCCTCGGCGGCGTTGCTGGCGATCTCCCGGATCGAGGCGCCCATCTGCTCGGCACCGGCGGCCACGGTCTCCACGCTGCGGGAGACCTCCTCGGCCGCGGTGGAGACCACGCCCGACTGCGTGCTGGTCTCCTCGGCCGACGCCGAGATCTGCGCCGAGGACGCCGACAGCTCCTCCGACGACGCCGCCACGGCCTGGGCGGACCCGGCCACACCGGCCATCACCTCGCGCAGCGCCGCCTGGGCGGCGTCCAGGTCGGCGGCCATCCGGCCCAGCTCGTCCTTCGACGTCACGCCGGTCCCGACGGTCAGGTCGCCGGCGGCCAGCGCCCGCAGCGAGCGCTGGACCGCCTGCACCGGCCGGGTCACCGAGCGCATCGTCAGCCGGCTGATGCCGAGGACCACCAGCAGGCCGACGCCGGCCACGGCGAGCGAGGTCAGCTGCGAGCGGGCGATCGCGTCGTCGAGGCGCACCTGCGCCTCGGCGCTCTCGGCGAGCAGCGCGTCCTTCGCCGTCCCGACGGCGCTGTCGGTCAGGTCGTTGGCCGTCTGGATGTCCTCCCAGGCGAGCCGGGCGGCCGCCTGGTCGACGATCGCACCGTTCACGAAGAGGGTGATCGCGTCGGTGTAGGCCTCGTAGCTCGTGGCCAGCCCGTCGACCGCGGCGGCGGCGTCCCCGGTCAGCGGCACCTGCGCGAGCTCGGCCAGCAGCGCCTCGGGGGTGGCGATGTCCTCGGCGAGCTCCTCGAGCTGGGCCTCGGGGTCGGGCCGGACGGCGGCCTTGAAGCCGTCCACCTTGAGCTCGCTGGCGCGGGTGTCGAGCTGCAGCACCAGCTCGCCCGCCTCGTTGAGGTGCGCGAGCTCCGAGCTCCCGTCACGGACGGCGGCGTTGCCCAGGAGGGCCGCGCCGACCAGCCCGGCCAGGGCCAGCACGACGACGCCGATGAGCACCCCGAACTTCACGGCCAGCGGGCGGTCGGCGAACCAGCCGGTGCGCCGGGCGGCGCGGGGCGGGGCGGGAGTCGTCATGGCACACCTTCGGGGGAGCGGAGGAAACGGCCGGGCGGCCGGGTCGGTGCGCGAAAGTGTGGTGACTCCGCCCACATTTCCACCAGACCATTCGAGCCCGATTTCCCAATCGTGACGACGGGCCGTGGTCACCGTCCCCGGAATGACCATGTGTCGACTTGCCGGAATGGTCGCCGGGTTCGGCGGAATGGTGCAGGAAGCGCTGGTCAGGCCAGTGCGTCGGCCAGGAACTCCAGCAGCTGCACCGCGGCGGCGGGGTCGGGGACCCGGTGCGCGGCCGCGGTGACCCCCTCGCCGATCTTGACCGTCACGTCGTCCGCGCCGAGCGCCCGGAAGGCGTCCTCGTCGGTGACGTCGTCCCCGAGGTAGAGGACGCCGGCGGCGCCGAGCTCCGCGGCCAGGCGGCGCAGCGCCGAGCCCTTGTCGGCGTCGGTGACGGCGACCTCGAGCACGTCCTTGCCCGGCTTCACCGTCAGTGACGGATCCACGAGTGCACCCGCGGCCGCCAGCAGCGCGGCCGCGGCCGGGCGGTCGGTCACCTGCCGCACGTGGACGGCGACGGCCGCGGGCTTCACCTCGAGCCGCGCCCCGGGCGTGCCCGCCACCAGGTCCGCGAAGCGGGCGGCGAGGGCGTCGCGCCGCTCGGCGAGCTCCCCGGTCAGCGGGCCGTCGAACTCGGCGCCGTGGCTGCCGATCCAGCGCAGCTCCCCGGTCAGCCCGCTGGTGCGTTGCAGGTCGGCCAGCCCGCGCCCGCTGACCAGCGCGACCGTCACGCCCGGGGCCGCGGCGAGCCGGGCCAGCGCCTCGGCGGCGCCGGGCTGCGGCACGGCCTCCGACGGGACGTCGACCAGCGGCGCCAGCACGCCGTCGTAGTCGCTGGCCACCAGCAGCGGCCGCCGGGCGGCGAACCCCCGCAGCGCCGCGGCCAGTCCGTCGGGGAGGCCGCTCACCCCTGGGCTCCGCCCCGGCCGTTCGACAAGGGCGCGGACTCCCGCCCGATCGAGCGGCCGGTCGGCTGACCGTCGGCCTGGTCGTGGAGCGCCTGGAAGAACGAGCTCGCCCAGCGGTCCAGGTCGTTCTTCGCCAGGTGCCGTCGCATGGCCCGCATCCGCTTGGCGCCCTCGGCGGGCTCCATGCGCAGCGCACGCAGGAGCTGGCTCTTCACGCCGGCGATGTCGTGCGGGTTGACCAGGAAAGCCTGCTTGAGCTCGGCGGCGGCGCCGGCGAACTCCGACAGCACCAGGGCGCCGCCGAGGTCCCCGCGGGCGGCGACGTACTCCTTGGCGACCAGGTTCATGCCGTCGCGGTAGGGCGTCACGAGCATGACGTCGGCGGCGCGGTACAGCGCGGCCAGCTCCTCGCGGGGCATCGACTGGTTGAAGTAGTGCACCGCCGGGCCGGCGATCGAGCCGAAGACGCCGTTGATGTGGCCGACCTGCTGCTCGATCGTCTCGCGCATGTGCACGTAGTGCTCGACGCGCTCGCGGCTGGGCGTGGCCACCTGCACCAGGACCGTGTCCGGCGCCTCGACCGCGCCGTCCTCGAGCAGCTCCTCGAAGGCGTTGAGCCGGACGCCGATGCCCTTGGTGTAGTCCAGCCGGTCCACGCCCAGGATGATCTTGGACGGGTTGCCGAGCTCCTCGCGGATCTCCGCGGCGCGGGCGAGCACCTCGGGGGAGCGGGCCAGCTCGTCGAAGGACGCGACGTCGATCGAGATCGGGAACGCCCGGGCGGCGACCGTCCGGCCGTCGTACTCGACGACCGGCCCGCGGGCGGGCAGGTCGTGCAGCCGGCGGGCGAGCTGGACGAAGTTCGCGGCCGCGGCCGGCCGCTGGAAGCCCACCAGGTCGGCGCCGAGCAGCCCCTCGACGATCGCCGAGCGCCACGGCAGCTGGGTGAACAGCTCGTAGGGCGGGAACGGGATGTGCAGGAAGAAGCCGATGGTGAGGTCGGGCCGCTGCTGCCGGAGCATCGCCGGCACCAGCTGCAGCTGGTAGTCGTGCACCCAGACGACCGCGTTCTCCGCGGCGATCTCCGCCGTCCGCTCCGCGAAGCGCTTGTTGACCTGCACGTAGGTGTCCCACCAGGCGCGGTGGTACTCCGGCTTCTCGACCACGTCGTGGTACAGCGGCCACAGCGAGGCGTTGGACATGCCCTCGTAGTAGCGGTCGACCTCGTCCTCGGTGAGGGGGATCGGGATCAGCGACATGCCGCCGGACTCGAAGGGCTCGGGCGCCTCGCCCGCCGAGCCCGACCAGCCGACCCAGGCGCCGCCCCGGCCGGCCACGAAGGGCTCCAGCGCGGTCACCAGCCCGCCCGGGCTGCGCTGCCAGCGGGTGCTGCACGTCGGGGTCGGTGACCTGGTCGACGGGGAGGCGGTTGGCGACGACGACGACGGGGCTCTCGGCCCCGACCTGTTCTCCTGAGGGATCGGTCATACCGAGGGGAACCCTACCGACAGGCGGCGGTCAGAGCAGGCCGGCGGCCCCGTACGCGGCCGCCGCCGCGCCGATGCCGAGCACCAGCGTGCCGGCGAGGTAGGCGACCAGCGGTCCGGGTCGCCGCTGCTCGCCGAGCCGGACGACGTCGGCACCGAACGTGGAGAACGTGGTGAGGGTGCCGCAGAAGCCGACGCCGACCAGAGCCGTCAGCCAGGAGGGGGCGTCGGCCAGCCCGAGCAGGAGACCGAGGACGGCGCTGCCGGCGACGTTGACCACCGCCGTCCCCGCGACCGACCCCGGGCCGCGGCGGGCGGTCGCGACCCGCTCGGCGAGCAGCCGCAGGGGTGCCCCTGCCATCGCGCCCAGGACGACGAGCAGCGGCGTCATCGGGGTGGCTCCGTCGTCGTCGGGGCCGTCGTCGTCGGGGCCGTCGTCGTCGGGGCACGGCGCGTCAGCGCCCGGCCGGCCACCGCACCCAGCCCCGCGGCGGCGACGCCGCCGGCGACGGACAGGACGACGTACCCCGCGGCCAGCGCCGGGCGCCCCGCCTCGGTCAGCTGCACCGTCTCCACCGCGAAGGCCGAGTAGGTGGTGAAGCCGCCCAGCACACCGGTGCCGAGGAACGGGCGCAGCCACGGCGGGTTCGCGGTGCGGGTGAAGAGCCGGCCGACGAGCACGCCGAGGACCAGGCAGCCGACCAGGTTGACCAGCAGCGTGGCCCACGGCCACGCGGCCGGCTCGTGGGGGAGCGCCTCGGCGACCCCCCAGCGGGCCAGGGCACCCAGGGCGCCCCCGAGCGCGGCGGCGACGTAGGCGCCCACTGTGCCCCCCGTCACCACACCTGGACCGACATCGGGCAGCATGCCACCGAGGTGGGGGCACGACGGCGTGGCCCCGGGGCGCAGAGGAGATGGGCGTGGGTCCGCTCTCGGGTGTACGCGTGGTGGAGTTCGCCGGACTGGGGCCGGGGCCGTTCTGCGGCATGCTGCTGGCCGACCTCGGCGCCGACGTGATCCGCATCGACCGCAAGGGCGGCGGGGGAGGCCTCGGCGCGACCTCGCTGCTGGACCGCGGCAAGCGCTCGATCGCCCTGGACCTCAAGGACCCGGCCGACCTCGAGGTCGTCCGCGCGCTGGTGCGGCGCGCCGACGTGCTGCTCGAGGGCTTCCGCCCCGGCGTCATGGAGCGGCTGGGCCTGGGCCCCGACGCGCTGCTCGCGGAGAACCCGGCGCTGGTCTACGGCCGGATGACCGGGTGGGGCCAGACCGGCCCGCTGTCGCACAGCGCCGGCCACGACATCGGCTACATCGCCCTCACCGGCGCCCTGGGTGCCAGCGGGCGCCCCGACGAGCGCCCGGCGCCGCCGATCAACCTGCTCGGCGACTTCGGCGGCGGCGGCGTGTTCCTCGCCCTCGGCGCGGTGGCCGCGCTGCTGCACGCCCGGGCCACCGGGACCGGCCAGGTCGTCGACGCCGCGATCGTCGACGGCACCGCCGTCCTCACCACGATGATCCACGGGATGCTCTCCACCGGCGGGTGGCAGGACGAGCGGGGCGTCAACCTGCTCGACACCGGCGCGCCGTTCTACGACGTCTACCGCTGCGCGGACGGCCAGTTCCTCGCCGTCGGCGCGCTCGAACCGCAGTTCTACGCCGCCCTCCTCCAGGGCCTGGGCGTGGCCGGTGACGAGTCCTTCCCCGACCGGTACAAGCCCGAGCAGTGGCCGGCGCTTCGCGAGCGGTTCACCGAGCTGTTCGCGAGCCGGACCCGCGACGAGTGGTGGCAGGTCTTCTCCGGCACCGACGCCTGCGTCGCGCCGGTGTGGTCGCTGCTCGAGGCCACGCAGGACGAGCACAACCGCGAGCGGGAGGTGTTCGTCGAGGTCGACGGCACCGTGCAGCCCCGCCGTCGCCCCCCGGTTCTCGGCGACCCCCGGCTCGGTGGGCTCCGTTCCGCGCGCCGGCCAGCACAGTGACGAGATCCGCGCCGAGCTCGGTCTCTGAGCGGCGTCCTCCCTTCCCGCCGAGCGTCCTCCCTCACCGCGCACCGCGAGGGAGGACGCTCGACGATCAGGTCACCTGATCCCAGCGACGGGCGTCAGCGGCGGCGGGTCTCGGGGAACAGCAGGTCCACGAACCTCGCCGCCGTCGGCTGCGGCTCGTGGTTGGCCAGGCCCGGGCGCTCGTTGGCCTCGATGAAGACGTAGTCCCGCCCGGCGACGTCGGGCACCAGGAAGTCGATGCCGGTCACCGGGATGCCCAGCGCCTCGGCGGCGCGGACGGCGGCGGCGGCGACCTCCGGGTGCAGCTGGTCGGTGACGTCGTCGATCGTGCCGCCGGTGTGCAGGTTCGCCGTGCGCCGCACCTGAATGCGCTCCCCGTTCGGGGGGACGTCGTCCATCCCGTACCCGGCCGCCGCGACCACCTCGGTGGTCGTGGCGTCCAGCGGGATGCGCGACTCACCGCCCGTTGCCCGCTCGCGCCGGCGGCTGGTGGCCCGAATCAGCTCGGTGACCGTGCTGCGGCCGTCGCCGATGACCTCGGCGGGACGGCGGACGGCGGCCGCCACGACCGCCCGGTCGATGACCAGCACCCGCAGGTCCTGGCCGGGCACGAGCTCCTCGACCAGGACGTCGGGGCAGAACTGCAGGGCGTGGTCGACGGCGCGGCGCAGCGCCTCCTCGTCCTCCACCCCGACGGTGATCCCGCGGCCCTGCTCGCCCCGCGCCGGCTTGACGACGACGGCGCCCACGTCGGCCACCAGGGCCAGCGCGTCGTCCAGCTCGCCGTCGCAGGCCAGCGCGCCGCGGGCGACGCGCACACCGGCGCGCTCCATGATCCGGCGGGTCACCCGCTTGTCGTCGCAGCGGCTCATCGCCACCGCGGTGGTGAACTCCGACAGCGACTCACGGGTGACGACGGTCCGCCCGCCGACCGACAGCCGCAGCTCGCCCCACTCGGCGTCGGTCACCTCGACGCGGATGCCGCGGCGCAGCGCCTCCTCGGCGATGATCAGCGCGTACGGGTTGAGCTCCTCCAGGCCCGGGGGCCGGGCGGCGAACAGCGGCGTGTTGATCGGGTTCTTGCGCTTGACGCAGACCGCGGAGACCCGCGAGAAGCCGAGCTTGCGGTAGAGCCGGATCGCGGCCTCGTTGTCGTGCATGACCGAGAGGTCCAGGTAAGCGCGGCTGCGGCCGACGTACCGCTCGGCGAGCACCCGCACCAGCGCCTCGCCGGTGCCGGGCGGGGCATCCTGGTTGTGGACGGCGAGGCACCACAGGCTGGTGCCGGCCTCGGGGTCGTCGAAGGCCAGGGCGTGGTCGACGCCGGTGACCGTGCCTATGACGCGGCCGGTGCGCTGGTCCTCGGCGACCAGGTACGTGAAGGCGCGGGTCCGGTGGTTGGACCACATGACGTCGGACTCCCCGACGACCATGCCGTTGAGCGCGTAGATCTCGTTGATCGCGTCCATGTCCGCGCGGGAGGTCGCAGTCCGGACGAAGACGTCGCGGATCAGCTCGGGGCGCGGCCGGTAGCGGTGCAGGTCCAGCCGGTAGGTGTAGCTCGGGTCGATGAACAGCTCGTCGGGGGCGAGTCCGACCAGCACGTGCGGGTCCCGCGGGTAGATGCAGATGTCCCGCTCGCCGCTCTCCTCCGCGCGCAGGGCGTCGACGATGCCGCGCAGGTCGCCGAAGGTCTGCCCCATCACGAGCCGGCCCCAGCCCATGTCGAGGACGACGTCGGCCCGCATGCCCTGGCGCTGGTGCTCCGAGGGCTCGCGCCACGACCGGTCGGTCATGGGCGGGGTGCTGACCGGGGTGCGGCGCCGGTGGCCGGCGAGGCGGGTCATGCCGGACACCTCAGACCACGTGGCTCTGCAGCCACAGCTCGAGCAGGCCCAGCTGGCCAGAGCTTGTTGCCGCGCAGCGGGGTCAGTTCCCCGTTGGGGTCGGCGAGCAGCTCGCGGACGTACTCGTCGCGGAACAGGCCGCGGTCGCGGGCCGCGTCGCTGGTGAGCGCGTCGCGGACCAGGCCGAGCACCTTGCCCTCGAGGTGGGTGATCGAGGGGACCGGGAAGTAGCCCTTGGGCCGGTCGATGACCTCCGGCGGGATGATCCGGCGGCCGATCGCCTTGAGCACGCCCTTGCCGCCGTCGGCCAGCTTGAGCTCCGGCGGGCACAACGCCGCCAGCTCCACCAGGTCGTGGTCCAGGAAGGGCACCCGGGCCTCCAGGCCCCAGGCCATGGACATGTTGTCGACGCGCTTGACCGGGTCGTCGACCAGCATGATCTCGCTGTCCAGCCGCAGCGCGGCGTCCACCGCCGTCTCCGCCCCGGCCGCCTCCATGTGCGCGCGCACGAAGGCCAGGCTCGGGTCCTCGGCCAGGGCGTACCGGTCGGAGACGACGCCGCGCATCTGCGCGTGGTCGCGGTCGAAGAAGGCCTTCGCGTAAGTCTGCACGGCCTGCTCGCGGCCGACACCGGCCAGCGGCGGGTACCAGTGGTAGCCGGCGAAGACCTCGTCGGCCCCCTGCCCGGACTGCACCACCTTGATCGTCTGGGACACCCGCTCGCTGAGCAGGTCGAAGGCGACGACGTCGTGGCTGACCATCGGCTCGGCCATCGCGCCGATGGCGTGGCCCAGCGCGCCGGCGAGCTCGTCGGCGCCCACGCGGATGCGGTGGTGGTCGGTGCCGAAGTGCTCGGCGATGACGTCGGAGTAGGCGAACTCGTCGCCCTCGTGCCCGCCGACTGACTCGAAGCCGATCGAGTAGGTGGCCAGGCCCGTCTGCCCCTCCTGCGCGAGCAGGCCGACGATCAGGCTGGAGTCCAGGCCACCGGAGAGCAGCACGCCCACCGGGATGTCGGCGACCAGGCGCCGGCGCACGGCCACCCGGAGCGCCTCCTCGATGGCGTCCTCCCAGTCGCGGGCGGACCAGGTCGCGTGCTCGGCGCGGCGCTCGTAGGTGGCGTTCCAGTAGCGGCGTTCGGTGCTCGTCCCGTCGGCCTCGATGATCCGCAGCGTCGCCGGCGGGAGCTTGCGGACGCCGTTGAGGATGGTCCGCGGCGCCGGGACGACGGCGTGCCAGGTCAGGTAGTGGTGCAGCGCGACCGGGTCGATGCTCGTGTCGACGTCCCCGGCCTTGAGCAGCGCCGGCAGCGTGGAGGCGAACCGCAGCCGCTTGCCCGGCGTCTCGGCCAGGTAGAGCGGCTTGATGCCCAGCCGGTCGCGGGCCATGACCACGCGGCCGGTGTCCCGCTCGGCGATGACGAACGCGAACATGCCGTGCAGGTGCGAGACGACGTCGGGGCCCCAGTGGTGGTAGCCCTTGAGGATCACCTCGGTGTCGCTGTGCGAGAAGAAGCGGTAGCCGTGGCCCTCGAGCTCGGCCCGCAGCTCCTGGTAGTCGTAGATGCAGCCGTTGAAGACGGCGGTCAGGCCGAGCTCGTTGTCGACCATCGGCTGCGAGCCGCAGGTGGAGAGGTCGATGACCGACAGCCGGCGGTGCCCGAACGCGACCCGGCCGTTGCTCCACGAACCCTGGCCGTCCGGTCCGCGCGGGACCAGCGCCTCCACCATGCGTGCGACGGCGGTCGTGTCCGCCGTCGTTCCGTCGAAGGTGATCTCTCCGCACAGGCCGCACATGCAGAACGATCTAACCCGCTCGGCGCCCTTCACGCCCCTCCGAGAGCAAGATCACGCGACCGTTCCACGTGGAACACCCCCGGGGCGGAAATGGCCATCTCCGCCCCTGGGGTTTTCCCGGCGAGTTCAGCTCCCGGTCAGGCGGGCGACGGCGGCGACGACGTCGACCAGGCCGGCGCCCTTGTCGTAGGAGGTGGTGCGGCCACCGACCGACACGTAGGGCGCGCCGTCGCCGAAGCGGTGCGCGGTGCCGGTGAGGGCCGCCTCGATCTCGGCGGGCGTGGCCGTCGGGTCGGCCTGGAAGAGCTGGGCGACGATGCCGGCGATGTGCGGAGCGGCCATCGACGTCCCGCTGATCGTGTTGAACGTGCCCAGGTCGAGCAGGCCGGGCCCGTTGCGGAAGTCCAGGCCGGTGGCGCAGATCGGCAGGTAGGGCCGGCAGGCCGAGGTGATCGTGTCGCCAGGGGCCGAGAGGTCGGGCCAGGTGGAGGGGTCGGCGGCCGCGCCGCGGGAGGAGAACTCGCTGACGGCGCCGTCCTGGGTGCCGGTCTCCTGGTCGGAGTAGGAGGCGACCGAGAGGATGCCGCCGGTCGGGTCCTGGCCGGGCGGGTTGGTGAGCGAGGCCGAGCCGTCGCCGCCGTCGTTGCCCGCGGCCCAGACCGTGACCACGCCCTCGGCGGCCAGCGCTCGCTGCAGCTTGACGGTCGCGGAGTTCGGGTCGAACGCGCCACCGCCGGTCGGGCCGTAGCTGTTGTTGGTCACCTTGATCGGCGGGCACACCTCGGGGGAGACGCCCGCGCCGCACGGCGCCTCGTGGTTCTCCAGCACCCAGTTCAGCGCGGAGTCGGCGCCCACGATGAGCAGCACCGCGCCGGTGGAGATGCTGACCAGGCTCGCGCCGGGGGCGGCGCCCTGCAGCCGCGCGCCGTCCGACAGCGTCGTCGGCCGGCCGGCCACGATGCCGCTCACGTGCGTGCCGTGCCCGCCGAGGGAGAGCGTGTCGGTGTCCAGCACGGTCGGCACCGGGACGACGCAGTCCGTCGTCGGCGTCGCCTCGACCAGGCACAGGCTCTTCAGGCTGGCGACGACGGCGCTGCTGCCGTCGGGGTCGCGGAGGTAGGGGTGGTTCGAGTCGACGCCGGAGTCGATGACCGCGACCGAGACGCCGCTGCCGTCGAGCGGGCTACCGTCGGCGCCGGTCAGCGTGGCCACGGCCTCGGCGCCGCGGGTGGCGGTGTTCGAGGTCTCCTGCGCGAACTCGATCGGGGCGTTGCCCTCGAGGTAGGTGACGCCGGGCTGCCGGCGGGCCTGCTCCACGCGGTCGGCGGTGCCGGAGGCCACGACTACGCCGATCTTCTCGAACTCGGTGACCGGGACCAGGCCGGAAGCCTCGACCGCCGAGCGCGCGGCGGCGATGTCGGTGCCGTGCACCAGCACCGTCGTCGGGACCCCGGCGGCGAGGCCGGCGAGCTGGTCGGCCAGGAAGTCCTGGACCGGTGCCAGTGCCTCGGGGGGCGCGGCCGAGGCCGACGGCGCCGTCAGCGCGGCGACGACGACCGCCCCGCTCAGGGCACCGGCGAGGCGGCGGGGGAGACGGCGGGACGAGCGGCGCATGGGCCCTCCAGGCGGGAGCACGACGGTGTGCGCCCTGTCCCAACGACGCCGTCGCCGCGCGGTTACCCCGGCGCCCCGACGTCGTCCTCCCTCACCGGAGCGCGTCCTCCCTCGTGGTGCACCGTGGGGGAGGAGGCGCTGGGATCAGGTTCCCTGATCCCAGCGCGGGGGTCAGCCGTAGTAGAGGGCGACCGGCTTGCCGTCGATCTCGCGCACGTCGACCGGGGTGTCGTAGACCGCGCCGAGCACCTCGGGGCGCATGACCTCGCGGGCGGGGGCGTCGGCCACCACCGCTCCGTCGCGCATCGCGACGATCCGGTCGGCGTAGGTCGCGGCGAAGTTGATGTCGTGCAGCACGATGACCACCCGCTTGCCGAGCTCGTCGGCCATGCGCCGGATGAGCCGCATGATCTCGGTCATGTGCCGCAGGTCCAGGTTGTTCAGCGGCTCGTCGAGCAGCACGTAGCGGGTGTCCTGGGCCAGCACCATCGCGATGAACGCCCGCTGCCGCTGGCCGCCGGAGAGCTCGTCGAGGAACCGGTCCCGGTAGGCGCCGAGGTCGAGGTAGTCGATCGCCCGCTCGATGTGCTCGCGGTCGTGCACGGTCAGCCGGCCCCGCGAGTGCGGGAAGCGGCCGAACTCGACCAGGTCGTGCACGGTGAGCCGGGCGGCGACGTGGTTGTCCTGGCGCAGCACCGCCAGCGTCGTCGCCAGCCGGCTGGACGGCGTCGTCGCCACGTCCTGCCCGTCGACGGTCACCCGGCCGGCGTCCGGGGCGAGCAGCCGGCCGACCAGGGAGAACAGCGTCGACTTCCCGGCGCCGTTGGGGCCGATCAGCGCCGTCACCCCCTCCTCGCCGAAGGCGAGCGAGACGTCGTCGACGACCGTCGTGCTGCCGTAGCGCTTCGTGACGTGCTCGAGCGCGATCACCGCGCCCCCTTCCGCAGGACGAGGTACAGGAAGAACAGCCCACCGGCGAAGTCGATGACGGTGGAGAGGGTGCCGCCGTAGCCGAGCAGCCGCTCGAGGACGAGCTGGCCGCCGAGCAGGCAGACCATGCCGAGCAGCACCGCCGTCGGCAGGGTCCAGACGTGCCGGAAGGAGCCGGCGTAGGAGTAGGCCAGGTTGGCCACGATTAGGCCGAAGAACAGGATCGGCCCGACCAGCGCCGTCGACGCCGCGATCATCACCGAGACGGCGGCGAACAGGACCATGACGACGCGGCGGTGGTCCACGCCCAGTCCGACGGCCGTCGGCTCGCCGAGGGTGAGCACGTCGAGGGTGCGCCGCAGCGGCACGACCGCGGCGCAACCCACCGCGACGAGGACGGCGCTCAGCGCCAGCAGCGTCTCGTCCGGCCGGGTCAGCGAGGCGAACATCGCATCGGAGAGCACCTGGAAGTCCAGCGGGTCCAGCATCCGCTGCATCCACTCGGTGAAGGCGCGGAAGAACGTGCCCAGCACGATGCCCACCAGCAGCATCAGGTGGATCGAGCGGCGCTTGCCCCCGAACAGCCAGGTGAACAGCAGCACGCTGAACGCCACCATGACCGCGACCTGGGTGAGCCAGAGCGTGAGCTCGTCGAACGCCAGGAACGCCGCGGACCCGGAGAAGAAGACGATCACCGTGGAGATCAGCACGTAGAAGGCGTCGAAGCCCATGATCGACGGCGTCAGGATGCGGTTCTGCGTGATGGTGTGGAAGACGACGGTCGAGACGCCGACCGCCGTCGAGACGACCAGCATCGCCAGCACCGTGCGGCTGCGGTGCTCCAGGGCGAAGGACAGCGAGCCCGGGACGTCGGTGAACAGGTAGGCGCCGACCAGCGCGAGGACGACGGCGGCCAGCACGGCGAGCCGGACGGCGGGCCGCGCCCAGGCGCCGGCGAGCCGGGCGGGCGCGGGCGGGCGCGCCGGGGCGGTCGGGTCAGCGAGCACGGCTCCCCCTCCGCAGCAGCAGCCAGAGGAACAGCACGGCGCCGACGACGCCGACCACCACCGACAGCGGGATCTCGTAGGGCATGCGGACGACGCGGGCGACGAGGTCGCAGGCCAGCACCAGCAGGGCACCGAGGCCGGCGACCCACGGGATGGCGCGGCGCACGTTGTCGCCGATGATCAGGCTGACCACGTTGGGGACCACCAAGGCCGAGGAACGGGATCATGCCCGCGGTGACCAGCACCGCCGCGGTGATGACCGCGACCACCACCATGCCGATGGCGACCACCCGCCGGTAGTCCAGGCCGAGGTTGGTGGCGAACTCCTCGCCCAGGCCGATGACGCTGAACCGGTCGGCGGCGATCCAGGCGACGACGACCATCGCCCCGGCGATCCACAGGAACTCGTAGCGGCCCTGCATGACCGTGGCGAAGCTGCCCTGGGACCACTGGCCCAGCGACTGCAGCAGGTCCAGCCGGTAGGCGACGAACGTGGTGACCGCGGCGACGACGCCGCCGAGCATGATCCCGACCAGCGGCACCAGCACCAGCTGGCGCACCGGCACGACGCGGACCACCCGCAGGAACACCCAGGTGCCGACCAGGCCGAAGACGGCGGCGACGCCCATCTTCCCGACGACGGCCAGGCCCGGGAAGAACACGATCGTGACGAGCATGCCGAGGGTGGCGAACTCGCTGACCCCGGTGGTGCCCGGCTCCACGAACTTGTTGCGCACGAGCATCTGCATGATCAGCCCGGCGATGCCGAGCGAGGCACCGACGAGGAGCACCGCCAGGGTGCGCGGGATGCGGCTGGCGACGAGCAGGAAGGCCGCGTGGCCGTCGGTGTCCCCGCGGAGCACCGACAGCGGCGTCACGTCGGAGACCCCGACGAACAGGCTGAGGACGGCGAGGACGGCGAGCAGCACGCCGACGAGCACCCCCACCCACGTGCGGCGGGGCCGCAGGCGGGGGAGGGTGCTCGTCAGGGGGCGGTCGAGCACGGTCACGTCGGTCAGCGACGGCGCCGGGGGGGCACCGGCCCGGTCATCCGGCGATCTGCAGGACGTCGTCGATCATGATCTTCGTGGTGTCGATGCCGCCGAAGACCACGTACCAGGCGACCGGGTCCAGGTAGACGATCTGGCCGGCCTGCGCCGCCTTGGTCTGCTTCACGATCTCGTTGTCCAGCACGGCCTCGGCCGCCTGCGCGCCGGCCTCACCGGTGGCGGCGTCGCGGTCGACGACCCACAGGTGGTCAGGGTTGGTCTCGAGCAGGAACTCGAAGGAGACCGGCTCGCCGTGGGTGGCGGCCTTGATGTCGTCGACCACCGGCTGCACGCCGAACGCGTCGTAGATGAGCCCACCGCGGGCGCCGCGGGCGTCGGTGCCCTCGCCCGCCGGCGCCATGGCGCTCAGCTGACCGCCGGAGACCATGAGGCCCAGGCCGGTGCCTGCGTCGGCGGTGACGGCGCGCGCCTCCTCGAGGCCGTCGGCGATCTCGGCGATCGCGGCCGCCGCCTCGTCCTCGGCGCCGAGGACCTCCCCGAGGAAGGTGGCGTTGCGCTCGAGGTTCTCCAGGTACGTGCCGCGCAGGCTGAGGTCGACCGTCGGGGCGATCTCGCTGAGCTCGTCGTAGAGCGCCGACGAGCGGCCGCCGATGACGATGAGGTCGGGCTGCTGCGCCTCGACCTCGATGAGGTCGGCCTCGAAGAGCGTGCCGGCGTTGAACGCGTCGTCGGCCAGGTACTTCTCGAGGTAGTCCGGCACGGAGTCCAGGGGTGCCCCGGCGACCTCGCCGCCGAGGGCACCGATGGTGTCCAGGCTGGCCATGTCGAAGACGACGATGCTCTCCGGATTCTTCCGGACCTCGACGGTGGTCTCCTCGAGCTCGGGGTCGGCGTCCTCGTCGGCGGCGTTGACGTTCCGGTCCCAGGTGAAGGAGACGGTGCCCGCGTCGTCGGCGGCGGTCCCGGCAGCGGCGTCCTCCCCGCAGGCGGAGAGCGCCAGGACGGCGGCCAGGGGGAGGGCGAGGGCCGCGAGCGGCCGGACGGCGGTGCGCATCGTGCTCCTGTCGGGAGTGAGGGTAGGTATGCCTAAGTAAGCCGCGCCTAACCTGCCACACCCTTTCCGGATGCCCGGCAGGGGGGTCGGCCGCCCGGTCGCCCCGGACATGTCCTCGGTGCACCGCTGAGCGACGCTCCGCCCGCCCCTGCGCGGGGCGGGCGGAGCCGCGCGGGAGGATGAGCGGGTGCAGCTCCCCCTCGTCGTCGCGATCACCGTCGTGGCGACGCTGCTGGTGGTGGCCGGGCTGGCCTCGACGCTCGCCCGCCGGCGCACCGGCCTGGTGCACCTGGTGCTGGCCGGCGTCCTCGAGGCGCTGCTGCTCCTGCAGGCCGGAGCCGCGCTGCTCGCGATGGACGGCGACACCCCCGCCGACCCCCCGACCTTCCTCGGCTACCTCTCCGGCGCGGTGCTCATCCCGGTCGCCGGAGTGCTGTGGGCCCGCTCCGAGGTGAGCCGCTGGGCGGGCACCGTGCTCGCCGTCGCGGGCGCCTCGGTCGGTGTCATGGTGTGGCGGCTGCTCGAGCTCTGGGAGGCGACGGGTGCCTGACGACCGCGCGCTGGGGGCGCCCGCCGAGGCGGGCTCCGGATCCGGCGCGGCCCGCGTGCTCGTGGCGCTGTACGCCGTCTTCGCGCTCGCCGCGAGGGGCCCGGGCCGCCGTGCAGCTGGCGACCCGCTTCGACGAGGCCCCGCTGGCCTACCTGCTGTCCGCGCTGGCCGCGGTGATCTACCTCGTCGCGACCGTGGCGCTGGCGCGCGGGCCGCGGGGGCGCCGGGTGGCGCTGGTCGCGATCAGCATCGAGCTGGTCGGGGTGCTGGTCGTGGGCACGCTGTCGCTGGCCGACGCGGCGGCGTTCCCGGACGAGACGGTGTGGTCGGGCTACGGCCGTGGCTACCTGTTCATCCCGCTGGTGCTGCCGGTGCTCGGCCTGTGGCTGCTGCTCCGGCGCCGGGCGGCGGGCCCGGCGGGGCACTGAGTCCAGGAGGCTCGAGCCGGCAGGCGCGCAGCTCAGAAGTCGCCACCCCCGAAATCGCCACCCCCGAAGTCGCCACCTCCGAAGTCCCCTCCGTAGTCGCCGCCCGCGTGGTCGCCGCCGTAGTCGCCGGAGTCCGCGCCGTCCTGGTAGCCCTCCGCGTAGGCCTCCTCGTCGCCACCGCCGAACAGGCCGCCGTCGCCCAGGCCGGTGTCGAACAGCGCGTCGGCGACCGCGGAGCCGATGACCAGGCCCCCGATGGTGCCGAGCAGGCTGCCGCCGATCATGCCGCCCATGCCCATCCCGCCGCCGTACCCGTAGCCGGGGCGCCCGCCGTAGCCACCGCCGTAGCCGGGCTGGGCGCCATAGCCGGGGCCGTAGCCGCCGAGCGCCCGCTCGAGCGTGCCGGGCTGCCGCATCTCCGCGCGGGTGGCCACCCGCGCGAGGGTCTCGACGTCGTCGGTGCGCGGGCGCTCGGCGGCCGGGGTGACTGCGGCCAGCTGGGCGAGCACCTGCTGGCGCTGGTCGGTGGTGAGCTGGGCGAACGCCTCCGCGTGCGCCTGCTCGATCTGCTCGGGCGGCGCGGTGCGCAGCAGGTAGCGGTAGCGGGCGACGGCCTGCTCGTCCGGCAGCGGCTGCCCGTCGGGTTGACGGGCGTAGCGGCCCGGGGCCCGGTCCGGGTGCCCCGGGGCCCCGTACGGCGCGGCGTGCTGCTGCGGGCGGCGGCCGAAGAGCCGGTCGAGCAGTCCCATGGCGGTCCCTCCTCGCGGTGTCCGCCCCCAGCGGTGCCCGCCGGGCCGCCCCGTCACACCCGCGGGGTCAGCCCTCCGGGCGGTGCAGCAGCCCGTAGGAGCCGCGGTGGAACAGCAGCGGGCGCCGGTCGGCGGAGGCGCCGAGGTCGAGCACGCGGGCGACGACGATGGTGTGGTCCCCGCCGTCGTACTCCGCCCACAGCTCGCCGTCGATCCAGGCGACGACGTCGTCCAGGACCGGTGCGCCGTGCGGGCTCGCCGTCCACGGCACCCCGGCGAACTTGTCGGCACCGGAGCGGGCGAAGTTCTGCGAGACGTCGTCCTGCCCCTCGGCCAGCACGTTGATGCAGAACCGGCCGAGGGTGCGCAGCTGCGCCCAGGTCCGCGAGGAGCGGGCGGGGGCGAACGCGACCAGCGGCGGGTCCAGCGACAGCGAGCTGAACGACTGGCAGGTGAAGCCGATCGGGCCCTCGGCGGTGACCGCGGTGAGCACGGTGACGCCGGAGGCGAAGTGGCCCAGGACGTCGCGCATCACCCGCGGGTCGACGATCCGCTGCGGCTCGCCGGCGGCGCTCACGGGGCGTCCGCGGTGCGCGGCACGGAGCGCCCGCCCGCGCGGTACAGCGAACTGGGCAGCTCGTGCCCGACGGCGCGCTCGGTCGCGGCGGCCGCCACCAGCAGCGCGTCGAGGTCCAGCCCGGTGCGGACGCCGGACTCCTCCAGCATGTAGACCAGCTCCTCGGTGGCGATGTTGCCGCTGGCCCCCGGCGCGAACGGGCAGCCACCGAGCCCGCCGATGGAGGCGTCCAGCTGGGTCACCCCGGCCTGCACCGCGGCCAGCGCGTTGGCCTGACCGGTGCCGCGGGTGTCGTGGAAGTGCACGCCCACCGGGATCCCCGGGCAGGCGCGGCGGACGGCGTCCAGCATCTGGACGACGCGCAGCGGGGTCGTCGTCCCGATGGTGTCGCCCAGGCACAGCTGGTCGGCGCCGGCGGTGACGGCGGCGCGGGCGACGTCGACGGTGCGGGCGATCGGGGTCCGCCCGTCGAAGGGGCAGTCCCAGGCGGTGGCGATGATGACCTCGAGCGAGCCGCCGGCGCCGTGCGCGAGCCCGGCGATCTCGCCGACGGCGGCGACCGCCTCGGCGGTGGAGCGGCCGGCGTTGGCCCGGCTGTGCCCGTCGGCGGCCGACACCACGTACTCGAGGTCGGCGACGCCGGCGTCGACCGACCGGACGGCGCCGCGCGGGTTGGCGACCAGCGCCGACCAGTGCACACCCGGCCAGCGGTCCAGCTCGGCGGCGACCCGGTCGGCGTCGGCCAGCGCGGGCACGGCCTTGGGCGAGACGAACGACGTCACCTCGATCCGGCGGACGCCGGTGGCGACGAGCGCGTCGAGCATCTCCAGCTTGGCGTCGAGCGGGACGGGCGCCTCGAGCTGGAGGCCGTCGCGCATGCCCACCTCGCGGACGTCGACCTCCGCGGGCAGGACCAGGTCGAACTCGTGCACTGCTGCCTCCTGATGTGACCCCCCGTGCATCCTGCACCCGTCCGTGGTCCCCCGATGAGGCGACCCGGAACGGTTCCGTGACGCCTGCCGTGCCTTTCGCCCAACCCGTCGCGCAAGATGGGTGTCCGTGTCGGAGGTGGGGATGTGATCGAGGTGGTGGACGCCCTGCCCCCTGCCGACCGCCGAAGCGCCTTCGCCAACGCCCCGATGGGGGTCGCGCTGACCACCCCCGAGGGCGTGCTGGTCGACGTGAACCCGGCGCTCTGCGCGCTGCTGGAGCGCGGCGCCGAGGAGCTGCACGGCACGTCGTTGCTCGACCTCATCCACCCCGACGGGGCCCCGGCGGCCCGGGCCGCGCACGCCCACCTGCTGGGCGACCGCGGCCGCCCGCTGCGGCACGAGACCCGGCTGGTCCGGGGCGACGGCGCCGTCGTCCCCGTGCAGCTCACCGCCTCCTGGGTGGAGGAGACGCCGGAGGGCCAGCCCGCGCACCTCGTGGTGATCCTCGAGGACATCACCGAGCGCAAGGCGCTCGAGGCCCAGCTGGTGCACCGCTCGCTGCACGACCCGCTCACCGGGCTGCCCAACCGGCTGCTGTTCCAGGACCGGCTGTGGCACGCCCTCGAGCGCGGTCACCGCGAGCGCACGCCCACCTGCGTGCTGATCATGGACCTCGACGGCTTCAAGGCGATCAACGACGAGCTGGGCCACCCCATGGGCGACCTCGTGCTCGAGGCGTTCGCCGACCGGATGCGCTCGGTGCTGCGGGCCAGCGACACCGCCGCCCGGCTCGGCGGCGACGAGTTCAGCATCGTCTGCGAGAACACCGACCTCGCCGACGCCGAGGTGCTGGCCGGCCGGTTGCGCGCCGCGGTGACCGCTCCCCTGGAGCTCAGCGGCCAGGAGGTCGCCATCGGCCTCAGCATCGGGATCGGCTCCGCGCCCGGCGGCGAGGACCCGGGCCAGGTGCACGAGCGGGTGATCCGCTCCGCCGACGACGCGATGTACGCCGACAAGGCGCGCCGCCGCCGCGGGCGGCCGCGCTCGCGCTGAGCGCTCAGCGGCGCGACCGCACCCAGCCCACCGTGTGCTGCACCCGGGCCAGGATCGCGGTGACCACCGGCAGCGAGAACCCCAGCACGACGACGGCGACGACGGTGTCGGCGTCGTCCCCGTAGAGCGTGGCCGAGCCCAGCACGCCGATGACGAGCAGCGAGATCGCCGCGGCCAGGGCGGAGAAGAACAGCACGTCCGAGGACTTCCCGGACATCAGCTGCACGCCGCCGGTGATCAGCCCGGGTGCCACGACCAGGCCGGAGAAGATCAGCAGCAGGAACGCCGCCTCGTCCTGCCCCGAGGACAGCCCGATGAGGAAGCCGAGGGTCACCAGGATCGTCAGCCCCCCGGTGACGAAGCCGAGGACGGCGGCGGCCGTGGCCACGCTCGGGCGCCCCGGCCCGGCCGGCCAGGCAGGCACCCGGCCCGGCCAGGAGCCGTGGGGCTGGCCGTACCCGGGCGGCGGGTAGCCCTGGCCGTATCCCTGCGGGTAGCCGGGGCCGTACCCCGGGCCGTAGCCGGGCTGCTGCCCGTACCCCGGGGGCGGGCCGTACGGGGGCTGGCCGTACTGCTGGCCGTAGGGGTTCTGGCCGTACTGGTTCTGGCCGTACTGCTGGCCGTAGCCGGGGGGCGGGCCGTAGCCCGGCGCCCCGTACCCGGGCGGCGGGCCGTAGGACGGCGGCCCCGGGTAGTCCTCCGGAGACCCGTCCTGCTGCGACCCGTCGACGCTCATCCGGTCAGTGTGCCGGGTGGGCGTCAGCGCGACGCGGTGGCCGGCTCGCGCGTCGTCGTCGGCACCGGGCCGTCGGCCAGCGCCGCGCCCTCGACGTCGAGGTCGGGCAGCAGCCGGTCCAGCCAGGCGGGCAGCCACCACGCGGCCCGGCCCAGCAGCGCCAGGACGGCGGGGACCAGCGTCATGCGCACGAGGAAGGCGTCGACCAGGACGCCGACGGCGAGGCCGAACGCGATCGCCTTCACGGTGACGTCGTCGATGGTCACGAAGCTGGCGAACACCGAGAACATGATCAGCGCGGCGGCGACCACCACCCGCGACGCATGCCGGGCGCCGGTGACGACGGCGTCGCGCGGCGCGGCGCCGTGCACGAACTCCTCGCGCATCCGGGACACGAGGAAGACCTCGTAGTCCATGGCTAGGCCGAACAGGATCGCCATGAGCATGATCGGCAGGAAGCTGATCACCGGGCCCGTGGTCGGGACGCCGAGCGCGTCGGACAGCCAGCCCCACTGGAAGACCGCGACCACCGCGCCGAACGAGGCGGCCACCGAGAGCAGGAACCCGACGGTGGCCTTGATCGGCACGAGGACCGAGCGGAACACCAGCAGCAGCAGGACCAACGCCAGCCCGACGACGACCAGCGCGAACGGCAGCAGGGCCCCGGCCAGCCGGTCGGAGATGTCGATGGCGACGGCGGTCTGCCCGGTGACGGCGAGCTCGGCCCCCGTCCGCTCCTCCAGGTCGCCGGCCAGCGCGCGCAGCTCCGCGACGACGTCGTGGGTGGCCTCGTCCTGCGGGCCGGTCTCGGGGATGACGCTGACGATCGCCGCCGTCCCGCCGGGCAGCGGCGTGGGGGAGGCGAACCGGACGCCGTCCAGGCCGCCCTCGAACTCGCCCGGCGTCGCCGTCGGGGTGCCGGCGATGGCGCCGACGACGTCGCCGAGCGCGCCCTCCGCCGTCGCCGGGTCCAGCCCCTCGACCAGGACGACCAGGGGCCCGTTGACGCCGGGGCCGAAGAACTCGCTGACCAGGTCGTAGGCCTGCCGCTGCGGGGTGTCCTCGGCGGCCGCGGAGTTGTCCGGCAGCGCCAGCTCCAGCTGGGGGGCGGGCAGCGCCAGGACGAGCAGCCCGGCGAGCGCGGCGAGCACCGTGACCAGCGGCCGCCGGGTGATCAGCCGGGTCCAGCGGGCACCCATCGAGCCGCCGACGCCGCTGGACTCGCGGGCGTCGGCCTCCTCGCGGCGGGCCGCCCGGGAACCGGCCTTCGGGACCAGCCGCTCGCCGGCGAAGCCGAGCAGCGCCGGGAGCAGCGTGAGCGCAACCAGCACGGCGACCGCCACGGTCCCGGCGGCGCCGATGCCCATGACGGTGAGGAACGGGATCCCGACGACGGCCAGCCCGGAGAGCGCGATGATCACGGTCAGGCCGGCGAAGACGACCGCGGAGCCGGCGGTGCCGACGGCGCGGGCGGCGGACTCCAGCGGCGCCATGCCCCCGGCGAGCTGGGTGCGGTGCCGGGACAGGATGAACAGCGTGTAGTCGATGCCGACGGCCAGGCCGATCATCAGCGCCAGGGTGGGGGCGGTCGAGGAGAGCGTCACCAGGTTCGACGTGAGCAGCAGCCCGCCCATGCCGACGGCGATGCCGGTCAGCGCGATGCCGAGGTTCATGCCCGCGGCCAGCAGCGAGCCGAACGTGAGCACGAGGACCAGGACGGCGACCCCGACGCCGACGAACTCCAGCGGGCCCACCTCCACCCCGGTCGTGCCGAACGCGTCCCCGCCCACGGCGGTCTCCAGACCGGCCTCCTCGGCGGGCTCCGTCGTCGTCACCAGGGCGTCGAGCGCGTCGTCGGCCAGCAGCTCGGGGGAGACGTCGAACCGGACCTGCGCGAGCGCCGCCCGGCCGTCGGCGCTGAGCGAGAGGGTGTCGAAAGGGCTCAGCACGGTGCCGACCTGGTCCACCTCGGCGGCGGCGGCCAGCGTCTGCTCGATCGCGGCGGTGAAGGCCGGATCGGTGACCGCCTGCCCCTCGGGGGCGACGAACACCAGTTGCGCGCCGGCGCCGGCCGCCTCGGGGGAGAGCTCGTCGAGCCGGTCCAGCGCCTCCTGCGACTCCGAGCCCGGGATCGTGAACTGGTCGTCGAAGGCGCCGCCGACGGTGACCAGCAGGGTGACGACGAGGGCCACCAGCACGCCCCACGCCGTCGCGACCAGCCGTCGGTGCCGGAAGGACGCTGAGCCCAGGCGGGCGAGCAGGGTGGCCATCAGGGGTTCTCTCCCGGTCGGTCGGTCACGGCGCGCAGCAGGTGCAGCAGCGCGGTGCGTTCGAGGTCGGCGTCGGCGTGCGCCGCGTCGTCGGCGTGCGGTGCGTCGTCGGCGTGTGCTGCGTCGTCGGCGTCCGGTGCGCGGACGACGTCGCGCAGGGCGAGGCCGTCGTGCAGGGCGAGCAGGATCCGGGCGAGCCGGTCGGCGGGCAGCGTGAGGCGCAGGCCGGTGCGGCCGAGGGTGTCGTCGATGATCGCCGTCACCCGGGCCAGCAGGACCTCCTCGTGGGCGCGCAGCGCTCGGGCGGCCTCGGGGTGCCGGGCGGCGTGCAGCGCGAACTCGGCCTGCGCGAGCACCCAGTCGCGGTCGGCGCGGAAGGTGGACAGGCACCGCTCGACGGCCGCGGCGACCGGGTCGTCCTCGTGCTCGAGCCCGGCCAGCTGCTGCTCGACGTGTGCCAGCTCGCGCCCGGTCTCCCGGGCGAACAGGGCGGCGAACAGCTCGTCCTTGGTCCTGAAGCTCGAGTAGAAGGCGCCGCGGGTGAACCCGCCGCGGCGGCAGACGTCCTCGACGCTGGCCCCGGCGAAGCCCAGCTCGGCGAAGGTCTCCAGGGCGGCGTCCAGCAGCCGCTCGACGGTCTCGGCGCGGCGCCGCTTCGGCCGCGCCTCCACGATGTCGGTGCTCACGATGCACGAATGTATTGGATGCACGAGTGCATCGAGAGGTCGAGCCGGCCTGATGTGGCCGACGTCCCACCCCGTGCGCCAAGTGCGGGGAACGTGGCGTTCCGCCGGCTTCTGGAGGGCCAAGTACCGCGCAGTTGCCGGCGCGGGACCGGGCAGGACGGGTGCGGGGAAGCGGCGGCGGGTCAGGCGGTGCGGGGGGCGTACATGATCACCGCGACGCCGACGAGGCACAGCAGCGCGCCGACGACGTCGTACCGGTCGGGCCGGAAGCCGTCGACGGCCATGCCCCAGAGCAGCGAGCCGGCGACGAACACCCCGCCGTAGGCGGCGAGGATCCGGCCGAAGTTCGCGTCGGGCTGGAGGGTGGCGACGAAGCCGTACAGGCCCAGGGCGATGACGCCGGCGCCGATGAACAGCCACCCGCGGGACTCGCGGACGCCCTGCCACACCAGCCACGCGCCCCCGATCTCGGCGACGGCGGCCAGCACGAACAGCAGGACGGAACGCGCGACGGTCACCGGCCGACCGTAGAGCGGCGGCTCACCGGGCCCGGCGCGGCTCCCCGGCGTAGGTGCCGAACGACCAGAGGTTGCCCTCGGGGTCGCGGGCGGAGAACTCCTCCGACCCGTAGTCGGTCGAGTTCGGCTCGCGGACGACGGTCGCGCCGGCGGCGACGGCGCGCGCGTGGACGGCGGCCGGATCGGCGGTGACGACGTAGCAGGCGGCGGTGCCGGGGACGGCGGGCCACGCGTCGTCCGGCTCGTCGCGGACCGAGCCGAGCATCACGCCACCGCCCTCGGGCCAGGAGAGCTGCGCGTGCGCGACGACGTCCCCCTCGCCGTACACGGCGGTCTCCTCGAAGCCGAAGGCGTCGACGAGGAAGCGGATGAGCGCGCGGGCGTCGCGGGCGCGGAAGGCGGGCCAGACGGTGGGCGGCGGGGTGCTGGAGGAGGCGGTCATGCCGAGGAGAGTGCCGCCGACAGCGCCGCGGTGTCTTGCACGAATCCGAACTCCGCGGCGAGCCAGCGCGTGGGCGGCAGCCCGGAGAAGGCCCGCCACTCGCGGGTGAGGTGTGCCTGGTCGGCGAAGCCCGCGGCGCCGGCCAGCCCGGCGAGGTCCAGCGGCCGCCCGGCCGCGGCGCGTCCGGCCAGCGCCCGCCGGGCCCGGTCGAAGCGGACGACGCGGGCCGCCTCCTTGGGGCCCAGGCCGGTCTCGCCGCGGAACCGCTGCTCCAGGTGCCGCACCGACCAGCCCACCCGCGCGGCGACCTCGGCCACCGGCAGCCGCCCGGCCGTCGCCGTCGTCAGCCGCCAGGCCTCGGCCAGCTCCGGCCGCAGCGCGCCGTCCCCCACCTGCCGCAGCAGCGCCTCCTCCAGGACGGCGAAGCGCGCCGGCCAGGTCGACGCCGTCCGCACCCGGTCGACCAGCTCGGTGCCGAGCGCGCCGAGGACGGCGTCCAGCGGGCAGTCCAGCGAGGCCAGCGCGCCGGCCGGGCAGCCCAGCAGCGCCCGGGCCCCGGCCGGGGTGAGCGAGAGCTGGATGCCGGCCTGCCGCCCCGGGTGCGCGATCCGGGCCGGCCGGGTGTGCAGCCCGCCGACCAGCGCGTCGTAACTGCCGGGCGGCTGCATGGGATCCGGGTGGGCCGCCATCCGCAGCGGCTCGTCGAGCGTGATCACGACCGTGAGGAACGGCGAGGGCAGCCCGCGGTGCTCCCCGGGCGGCAGCCCCTCGTGCCGGTAGCCGACCGCGGCCGCGACGTACGGGCGCAGCCGCGGGTGCACCGCGTGCACGACCGACTCCTGCCTCACGACGCCAGCATCCCCGCAGGCCGGAGCGCTGTCACCGGGCCCGGCCACCGCCGTCCCGCCGGGCCTCACCCCTCCGGATGGAGTTCCACGTCACAGTTCAAGGCGAGGCCGGCCGGTTCCGTTCGAGAGGGCATGACCAGTGACGGTCCATCCCTCGAGGGGAACGCGGAGCTGCCCGAGCTCCTGCGCCGCCTGCCGCGTGCGGTCTTCGCGGCGATCGCCTCCGACGGCGTGCTCGTGCCGGCACCGGAGTCGCTGGACGTGCCCGCCGCACGGTTCCTGGAGGCCCCGTCCAACCGGGCCACCATGCTCGACGTCGTCCTGCCCGAGGACCGGCTCACCGTCGTCGCCGCCTGGGAACGGGTGCTGGCCCTCGGCCACGCCGTCGCCACGGTGCGCACCCGGCAGGACCCCGACCAGCCCGTGGTGCTGACCTTCGTCGACCTGCGCCCCGAGCACGGCGTCCTGCTCGGCACGCTCGACATCGCCGACGGCGAGCTGCCCGAGGAAGCGGCGCCGGGGGACCACGAGCGCGCCTGGCTCACCGTGTCGCGCCTGCCCCGGACGGCGGTGGTGCGCAAGAACGTGCTGGCGAACTTCATCGAGGTCGACGAGCGCACCCCGCGCATGCTCGGCTGGGCGGAGTCGGAGCTGCTGGGCCGCCGCTCCTCGGACTTCATCCACCCCGACGACCAGGAACGCGCCATCAGCAACTGGATGGAGCTGCTCTCCACGCAGGCGTCACAGCGGGTCCGGCTGCGGCACCTGCGGGCCGACGGCAGCTGGGCCTGGCTGGAGCTGGAGAACCAGTACGTGGCGGCGGAGGACCCGGCCGACTCCGTCGTCGTCACGGTGATGAACGACATCTCCGACGAGATGGCCGCTCACGAGGCGCTGCGCCAGCAGGAACGGCTGCTGCGCCGGGTGGCCGAGAGCCTCCCCGTGGCCATCCTGCAGCTGGCCGCCGACCGCTCGGTCGTGTTCGCCAACGAGCGCTACGACGCGCTGCTCGGCTGCGCCGAGGGCGACCGGCTGACCGCGCTCGTGACCGCGCTGCGCGAGACCGACCGCGCCGCCCTCGAGGCCGCGCTGGTCGCCGCCCTGGACACGGGCGACGACGCCGAGCTGGAGGTGCCCCTCTCCCCGCCGGGCACGGAGGACCCGCGGATCTGCACCGTCGGCATCGTCGGCCTGGGCGACCGGGAGGGCGCACCCGGTGCCCTGCTGTCGCTGACCGACGTCACCCTGCAGGTCCGCGCCCGCGAGGAGCTGGTGCTGCGGGCCACCACCGACCCGCTCACCGGTGCGGCGAACCGCGCCTCGACCCTGACCGCCCTCGAGCGGGCGCTCGCGGCCTCCTCCGACACCTTCACGGCCGTCGTCTTCGTCGACCTCGACCGGTTCAAGCCGATCAACGACACCTACGGGCACGCCGCCGGCGACGAGCTCCTGCGGCTGACCGCCCAGCGGCTGGCCCAGCTCGTCCGGCCCGACGACGTCGTCGGCCGGCTGGGCGGAGACGAGTTCCTGCTGGTCAGCAGCGGGCACGCGGGTCAGGCGACCGCGGAGGCCCTCGGCCGGCGGGTGCGCGACGCCCTCAACGGCCCGGCCGTCCTCTCCCGGGGGACGGTGGAGCTGCGCGCCAGCATCGGCGTGGCCTGCGGCCGGGCCGGGTGGGACGCCGACGCCCTCGTCCGGGAGGCCGACCAGGCCATGTACCGCTCCAAGCAGGCCGACCGCGGGGAGCCCGTCGTCGTCGTGCCCGCGCCGAGGCGACCGGGCCGCCGCGCCCGCGCGCTGGACGCCTGACCCGCCGGGGTCAGTAGCCGTACGACGACGACGAGGCGATCCCGGCCGACGACGGCGAGGGCGAGGAAGCCGATGCCGATCCAGCCCAGCACGATGCCCGCCGTCGCCATGCCACCGCCGGACTCGCCGCGCTCCTGGATCTGCCGCTTGGCGATGTAGCCGAACACCAGCGCCAGGACGCTGCCGATCCAGTAGATCCAGAGGATCCCCAGCACCATCGACGCGACCGCCATGCCGTTGGTGCGCCGCGGCGGCGGGAAGCCGTAGCCGTAGGGCGGCTGGCCGTAGGGCGGCTGGCCGTAGGCCGGCGGGTAGCCCGCGTACGGCGGCTGACCGGCGTACGGCGGCGGGGGCTGCTGGCCGTACGGCTGCTGCCCCGGAGCGGGCTGCTGCCACGGGCCGCCGTGCGGGTCGGTGCCGGGCTGCTCGGGGCCGGGGTGTGTCATCTGCTCGCTCCTGCTCGAGGGCCCGGGCGGGTACCGATCCCCGGGCGTTCCCGCCATCCTGCGGTCAGAACGGTCCGGCGCCGACGAGGCGCGCGGCCGCACCACCCCCAGGGGGCAGGCTCAGCCCTCCGCGCGCTCCACGGCGTCGAGGAACACCTGCAGCGTCTGCAGGAAGACCTCGGGCTGCTCGGAGTGCACCCAGTGGCCGGCGTTCTTGATCCGCACCAGCCGGGTGGCCGGGAAGAGCTCGTCCATGCGGGCGCGGTCCTGCGGCAGCACGTAGTGCGAGTTCGCCCCGGCGATCCAGAGCACCGGCCCGTCGTAGCTCGCTCCGGCCGGCGGATCGGGGAACCGGCGCAGCTCGCCGAGGTCGCGCTCGAGCAGGTCGAGGTTGAGCCGCCAGCGCCAGCCGCCGTCGGCACCCCGCCCCTCTCGGACCAGGCTCTGCAGCAGGAAGCTGCGCACCATCCGGCTGGGGACGGCGGCGCGCAGGGCGGCGTCGGCGTCGTCGCGGGTCTGCAGGGCGCCCAGGTCCATCGCCTTCATCGCGGCGATGAACGCGCCGAACGGGGAGGCCTCCTCGTCGGCGTCGTCGGTCCGCCCGCCCTGCAGCGGGTACTCGACCGGCGCGATGTCGACGACGACGAGCGCGCGCAGCAGCTCCGGCCGGCGCAGCGCCAGCGTCATCGCCACCTTGCCGCCCATCGAGTGGCCGACCAGCGTCACCGGCTCGCCGAACCCGGCCAGCTCGGCGGCGACCAGCTCGGCCATGTCCACGTAGTCGACGCGCTCGGTCCAGGGGGAGTGGCCGTGGTTGGGCAGGTCGAGCAGCGTCACCCGGTGCCGGTCGGCGAGCCCCTTGGCGACGGTCGTCCAGTTCTTGCCCTGGCCGAACAGCCCGTGCACGAACACCACCCGCGGGCCGGCCTCGCCGAGGGTGCGCGAGTGCAGCCGCAGGTCGTCGTTCACGACGCCCATCCCACCAGCCCGTCGGTGGCGCCGCCTACCGTGCCCCGGGGACGAGGGGGAGGTGCCGGCATGCCCGGACGACGACGGCGCAGCACGACCACGCGGGCGGCGGCGGCCCGCACCCGCGCGGCGACGCCTCGGAAGCGGGCGGCGGCGAAGCCCGCCGCCGAGCTGCCGGTCGCGGGCCCGGGGGAGCGGGTGTGGGTGCTCGCCGTCCCCTTCCGCGCCCCGGCGCCGGGCGCCACCTGGCACGCCGGCCTGCAGGCGCACGTCTGGGTGGGCGGTGAGCTGCCCGCGGCCCTGGTGCCCTACGACCCCCCGCCGTACAGCTTCGAGCGGTTCGTCGAGGACGAGCTGAACGACGGGCCCCGCCCGCTGCCCGAGGGGCGCCCGCTGACCCCGCGCGACCAGCAGTGCGACGGCGCGGACGTCGTCGCCGCGCACGCCGCCGCGGGCGGCCGGGTGTTCCTGCTCGGCGACGACCCCGGCGTCGGCAAGACCGGGACGGCGATCCTGGCGGTCAAGGCGATCGCCGAGCAGCGCGACGTCACGCGGGTGCTGGTCGTCGCCGACCGGCCCGCGGCGATCACCATCCCGCACTGGTCGCGCTCCATCGCCGGGTTCGGCGACGGCGGGCTGCGCTGGTGCGTCACGACGTGGGATCGGCTGGGCAAGGTGGCCGCGGTGCAGCGGGCGACCGGCGCGCGGTTCGACGTCGTCGTCGCCGACGAGGCGCACATGGTGCGGCACACGACCACGCAGCGCTGGAAGCACTGGAAGGCGGTCTCCGGCGCGGGCCGGGTGAAGGACGCCCCGTACGTGCTGGCCTGCACCGCGACGCCGGCGCACACGCCGCTCGAGCTGCCGTACCTGGCGCCGCAGTTCGCCGTCCAGCACGGGGAGCCGCTCAAGGACTGGGTCGACCTCCCGGCGCGGCTGGCCGCGCGAGGGTTCCACGTGGAACGTGGCCGCTACGGCTGGCAGTGGACCGAGGACGCCGACGAGCGCCGGGCCGACCTCACCACGCTGCAGGGCTGGCTCGCCGACACCGATCCGCCGGCGACGCTGCACCGGCCGGCGCCCTGGGGGCCGGTCTCGGTGAGCGGGGCGCCGGTCGCGCTCACCCCGGCGGAGCGCGCGTCCTACGAGGCCGAGTGGTCGGAGTTCCGGGCGGAGATGCAGCTGGCCCGCAGGGCACGGCAGACCGCCCGCGGGCGCGCGGCGCTGCTGCGGTTCCGGCAGAAGGCCGGGTTGATCCGGGTGCAGGCCACCGTCGACTGGGTGAAGGCGCAGGTGGAGGCGGAGCGCCAGGTGGCGGTGTCGGTCGAGTTCGTGGAGACGGCGGCCGATCCGATCCGGGAGGCTTTGCTCTCGGCCGGGATCGAGGTGGCCGGCATCTACGGCCGCGACCGGTTCGACGTCGAGGCCGAGCGGCTGCGCTTCCAGCGGGGCGGGGCGCAGGTCTGCGTGTTCACCGTGACCGCCTCGATCAGCCTGCACGCGGGTGAGCTGCTGCCCGACGGGTCGCACGCCTCCGAGCTGCCGCGGGTGGGCCTGTTCCACCAGCCGCGGTTCTCCGGCATCCAGGCCCGGCAGGTCACCGGCCGCACGCACCGCGACGGCCGCACCTCGCCGTGGCTGGTCGCGTTCGCCGAGGACACGGTGGAGGAGCAGGTCGCCCGCGTGATGGTGGAGCGGCTGGCGGTCACCGGCTCGACGGCGGGCGCGGACACCTCGGCGCTGCAGGAGATCGCCGAGCTGCTCGACGCCGACTGGCTACCCGGGACGGCGCTCAGCGAGAGCTGACCGGGCGGCGACTCTGCCGGCGCGTTGCCGACGATGCGCGCGCGATCGCGGCCGCACCGCCCGGAACCGGCCCGCAGGGTCGTCGACGTCGGCCGGACCGTCGGAGGTCGGTCGTAACCTGGCCGGGTGCTCGGTGGCTGGCAGGAGGTGGTCACCGACGAGGCCCTGACCCACGCGGTCGGCCCGGCCACCCTGGATCGGGCCCGGCCCTACGCGCGGCGCAGCGTGCTCGGCCTGAAGCTGACCGAGGACGGGCGCCGGGCCACCGCGCACGTGCAGGGCGGCGACCCCGCTCCCTACCGGACGACGGTGGTGCGCACCGACGGCGGCCGGACGGGCTGGATCGGGGCGTGCACCTGCCCGGTCGGTGACGACTGCAAGCACGCCGTCGCGGTGCTGCTGGCGCTGCGGCCGCGGGTGGGACCCGTCGGCGGCGGGCGGCCCGGCGTCCCCGGCTGGGAGCAGCAGCTCGAGGAGCTGGTGTCCGCGGCCGCCGACGCCGCGCCCGCCAGCACCGTGCCGATCGGCCTGCAGTTCGAGACGGCCGAGGGTGGCCGCGGTTCGGTCGGTTCTCCCGGCGTGCGGCAGCGGCTGGTGCGGCTGCGGCCGGTCATCCCCGGCGCCCGCGGGAACTGGGTGCGCAGCGGGATCTCCTGGAAGCAGCTGCAGTACGACAGCGCGCGGGCCGGGTGGGACCCGGCGCACCTGGCAGCCTTGCGCGCGCTGCACGCCACGCACTCGGCGGCGCGCAACCAGTACTACTCCTACGCCCCGGTCGACGTGTACCTGCACGAGTTCGGCCCGGGCCTGTGGCGGCTGCTCGCCGAGGCGGTCGGCGACGGCGTGCAGCTCATGACCGCCGACCGCCCGCCCCGGCCCGTGGTGCTGGCGGCGGACGGGGCCGACATCGCGGTCGACCTGCGCCGGAGCGGCGACGCGACCGAGCTGTCCGCCGTCCTCCGGGTCGACGGCCACGCCGTCGCCCCCGGCGCGCTGTCCTTCCTCGGCATGCCCCCGCACGGGGTCACCCTCGACGGGCCACCCGGTGACGAGGGCCCCGGCCTGGTGCTGGCCCGCCTCTCGACGCCGGCCCCACCGGCTCTGGCGGGCCTGGTCGCGCGGGGCGGGGCGATCACCATCCCGGCCGGGGACGTCGACCGCTTCCGGCGGGACTGGTTCCCGGGCCTGCGGCAGGCGGTCCCGGTGATGTCCGCCGACGGCTCGGTGGAGCTGCCCGACGTCGTCCCGCCCCGGCTGGCCGTGGAGGTCCGCTACCCCGGCGATGCCGCGGCCTGCGTCACCTGGGCGGTCCGCTACGGCCCCGAGCGGTCCTTCCCGCCGGACTCGCCGTCCACCCGGGGCGACGGCCGGGACGCGGCGGCCGAGCGGTCGCTCGTCGAGGCGCTGCCCGGCCCGGTCGGTGCCTTGCCCGAGCTGTGGACGCCAGGCGGCCTGCTCGCCGAGACGGCCGAGCTGAGCGGGATGGAGGCGCTGGAGTTCACCACGGAGGTCCTGCCCGCCCTGCGCGCCGACCCGGACGTCGAGGTCACCGTGGTGGGCACCCCGCCGGACTACCGCTTCTCCACCGCGGCGCCGCAGATCAGCTTCTCGGTCCGCGACACCGGGGAGTCCGACTGGTTCGACCTGGGGGTCAGCGTCACCGTCGACGGCCAGAGCGTGCCGTTCGAGACGCTGTACAAGGCGCTCGCCGCCGGGCGCACCCGCCTGCTGCTGATCACCGGCACCTACTTCTCGCTGCAGCGCCCGGAGTTCGAGCAGCTGCGGCTGCTGATCGAGGAGGCCCGCGCGCTGCAGGACGTGCCCGGCGAGGGCACCCGGGTGAGCCGCTACCAGGCGTCGCTGTGGGAGCAGCTGCTCGCCCTCGGGGTCGTGGACGAGCAGAGCGAGCGGTGGAACCGCGCCGTGCGCGGTCTGCTCGACGTCGAGCTCACCGATCCCCCGCCACCGCCGGCCGGCCTGCTGGCCGAGCTGCGGCCCTACCAGCTCGAGGGGTACGGCTGGCTGGCGTTCCTGTGGGAGCACGGGCTGGGTGGCGTCCTGGCCGACGACATGGGGCTGGGCAAGACGCTGCAGACCCTCGCGCTGCTGGTCCGCGCGCTCGAGGCCGGCGAGCTGGACGGCTCACCGGTGCTGGTGGTGGCGCCGACCAGCGTGGTCTCCACCTGGGCGCGGGAGGCCGCCCGGTTCGCCCCCGGCCTGCGGGTGGCCGTGGTCGAGGAGACCGAGCGGAAGGCCGGGACGCCGCTGCGCGACCGGGTGGCCGGTGCGCACGTCGTCCTCACCTCCTACGCGCTGTTCCGGATCGACGAGGACGCCTGGGCGGAGCTGCCGTGGCGCGGGCTGGTGCTCGACGAGGCGCAGTTCGTCAAGAACCACCGGGCCCGCACCTACCAGTGCGCGCGGCGGCTCCGGGCCCCGGTCAAGCTGGCCCTGACCGGCACGCCGCTGGAGAACAGCGTCATGGACCTGTGGGCGCTGCTGTCGATCGTGGCGCCGGGGCTGTTCCCCGACCCGCAGCGGTTCACCGAGCAGTACCGGGTGCCGATCGAGCGCGACGGGGACGCGGAGAAGCTGGCCGTGCTGCGCCGCCGGATCCGCCCGCTGGTGCGCCGGCGGACCAAGGAGATGGTCGCCGCGGAGCTGCCGCCCAAGCAGGAGCAGGTGCTGGAGGTGGTGCTCAACCCGCGCCACGAGAAGCTGTACCAGACCCACCTGCAGCGGGAGCGGAGCAAGATCCTCGGCCTGGTCGAGGACATGTCGAAGAACCGGATGACGATCTTCCGGTCGCTCACGCTGCTGCGGCAGCTCAGCCTCGACCCCGCGCTGGTCGACCCCGCCTACGCCGACGTCCGCTCCAGCAAGGCCGACACCTTCCTCGAGCACCTGCGGGAGGTGGTCGCCGAAGGGCACCGGGTGCTGGTGTTCAGCCAGTTCACCCGGTTCCTGCGCGGCATCCGCGACCGGCTGACCGCCGAGGGCATCGACTGGGTGTACCTGGACGGGCGCACCCGCGACCGGGACGCCGTGCTCCAGGACTTCCGCACGGGCACCGCGCCGGTGTTCCTGATCAGCCTCAAGGCCGGCGGCTTCGGCCTCACCCTCACCGAGGCCGACTACGTCTTCGTGCTCGACCCGTGGTGGAACCCGGCCGCCGAGGCGCAGGCGGTCGACCGGGCGCACCGCATCGGCCAGGACAAGACGGTGATCGTCTACCGGCTGGTGTCCGTCGGCACGATCGAGGAGAAGGTCATGGAGCTCAAGGCGCGGAAGTCGGCGCTGTTCTCCCGGGTGGTCGACGACGGCGCGGCTGAGCTCCGGGGCGCTCACCGCCGACGACGTCCGCGGCCTGCTCAGCTGACGTCCCGCCCGGCCCCCGCAGGCGCGACTCTGCGGACCCGTTCCGGACGATGCGGGCGCGATCGTCCCGGCAACGTCCGGAGAACGCCCGCACAGTGGGCCCGGGTCAGGCGAGCCCGTTGCCGTTCGCGCCGTCGCCCGTGACCGGGATGCTGACCGGCTCGGTGCCAGGGGCGCCGCCGAGGCGGCGGAGCAGCGCGGCGACGTCGATGCCGGTGAGGTCGCCGGAGAGCTGCAGCCCCTGCGCGACGTTCGAGGCGACCGACCTGCCGAGCGAACCCGCGCCGTCGGTGGAGATGACGGTCATCTTGTCCACGCCGGCCAGCGGGGCCGACGCCGCGCCCACGACGTCGGGCAGCACCTTGACCAGCATCTCCAGGATCGCTGCCTCGCCGTACTTGGCGAACGCGTCGGAGCGGGCGTCCATCGCCTCGGCCTCGGCCTGGCCGCGGGCGAGGATCGCGGCCGCCTCGGCGGCACCCTCGCGCTCCACGGCGTCGGCGATGGCCTGGCGGCGCAGCTTCTCGGCCTCACCGCGCTTCGCGCCCTCGATCGCCTCCGCCTCGGCCAGGGCCGAGCGGCGGGCCCGCTCGCCCTCACCGGAGAGCTTCGCCTGCTCGGCGGCGGCCTGGGCCGCGGCGATCGTCGCCTGCCGCTGCGCCTCGGCGGTGAGGATCGCCGAGTTCTTGCGGCCCTCCGCCTCCTGCTCGACCTTGTACCGCTGCGCGTCGGCGGGGCGGCGCACCTGGGTGTCCAGCTGCCGCTCGGTCAGCGACGCCGTCCGCTCGGCGACCTTCTCCTGCTCCATGAGCACGGCCTGGTCCTGCGCGGCCTGGGCGAGCGGCCCGGCCGCGGCGGCGCGGGCCTTCGCGGCGTCGGTCTCGGCGGTGATCTCGGCCTGGCGCAGCGCCAGCTGCCGCTGGGCGACCGCGATCGCCTCGTCGGCCAGCAGCTGCTCCTGCTGCGCGGCCTGCCGGGCGCGCGCCTCGGCGATGCTGGCCTCCTTGAGCACCCGCGCGGCCTCGGGGCGGCCCAGGTCGGCGAGGTAGGAGCCCTCGGCCTGGATGTCCTGCAGCTGGAAGGTGTCCAGCACCAGGCCCTGCCCGGTCAGCGAGGACTCCGCCTCCTCGGCGACGGCGGAGGCGAACGCCGCGCGGTCGCGGATGATCTCCTCGATCGTCAGCCGGCCCACGATCGAGCGCAGCGCACCGGCCAGCACCTCCGAGGTGAAGGTGTCGATGCCCTCCTGCTGGTTGAGGAACCGCTGTGCGGCGGCGCGGATCGAGTCCTCGGTGCCGCCGACCTTCACGATCGCGACGCCCTCGAGGTCGCACTTCACGCCCTGCTTGGACACCGCGCCCCGGATGCCCACCGGGATCCGGCGGCTGGACAGGTCCATCGTGTGCAGCTTCTGGACGACGGGCAGCACGAAGACGCTGGCGCCCATGACGACCTTCTGGCCCGAGCTGTCCCGCGACACCACGCCGGCGGCGTCGGTGATCTGCCGGCCCTGCCGCCCGGTGACCAGGAAGGCCTGGTTCGGGCCGGCCACCTTGATCCGGGAGAGCACGAGCAGCACCAGCAGGATGACCAGGGCGGCGAGGCCACCGATGGCGTAGAGCAGCGTCACGAGGGGTCGCCTCCGGGCAGGGGAAGGGGGTCGGCAGCGGTGGAGACGACCTCGACCGCGGTCTCGCTGAGGGTGTCGATCACGTAGACGGGCGTGCCGGCCGGCAGCGCGACGGCGCTGCGGGCCGAGTACTTGAGCTGCTGCCCGGCCAGCGCGAGCCGGACCTCCCCGTACCCGGTGCTCGGGACGGCGGAGACGACGACGCCCTGGGCGCCGATCAGCGAGTGGCGGGTGAGCGTCGGCTCGGTCGGCATGTCGGTGAGCGCGCGGGAGAGCCGGATCGCACCCCAGGCGAGGGGGACTGCGACGACGAGACCGGGCGGCGGCCGCGAGCAGCGCGGCCGCGCCGTCGGGCAGGTCATCCGGGAGCAGCGCCGTGGCGGCGGCACCGCCGAAGCCGACGCCGCCGATCAGCGCCGCGATCGCCGGCAGCGAGAAGGGCCCCTCGGCGTCGCCCAGGCCCAGGTCGAGCTCACCGACGAACAGCGAGACCACGAGGACGACGAGGCCGACGGCACCCAGGACGAGGAAGACCGTTGCCACTCCGCGCGCCCTCCTCGTCCCCGTCCGACCTGCAGCTTCGCAGTTCCGGTACGCCCACGCCACGGCTGTCCACAGTCGGGTGAACCGGCTACTCGCCGACCTCGCCGTCGATCCACTCCCGGATCAGGTCGGCGTGCCCGTTGTGCCGGGCGTACTCCTCGATCCGGTGCACGAGGATCCAGCGCAGGCTGGGCGTGGTGCCGTCCGGCGAGCTCGCGGCGGCGAGCCGGTCCAGGCCGCCGTCGGCCACCGCCTCGGCCAGGATGACCCGGGACCGCTCGACGGCGCCCGACCACAGCGCGCGCAGCTGCTCCGGGGTGTCGTCGGCCGCGGAGTGCCACTCCCAGTCCGGGTCGTCGTCCCAGTCGACGTCGGCGAACGCCGGGCCCCAGTCGCGCCCGAGCAGCCGCCGGGAGAGCCACATCTCCTCGACGAAGGCGAGGTGCTTGAGCAGCCCGCCCAGCGTCACGGTGGAGGCGGCCACGGTCACCCCCAGGCCCTCGGCGTCCAGCCCGCGGGTCTTCCAGGCCAGCGTCGCGCGCTGGTAGTCCAGGAACCCGGTCAGCACGGCGAGCTCGTCGCCCGCCGGCGGCGGCTCGACGCGGTCGTGCTCGCCCTGCCCGCCGTCCGTCACGGGATCGAACGTAGCGGGGAGGATGGAGGGGTGAGGCGGGAGGCGAGCGTGCTGCACCTCGACCTCGACGCCTTCTTCGCCGCCGTCGAGCAGCGCGACAAGCCCTCGCTGCGCGGGCGGCCGGTCGTCGTCGGCGGGGTGGGCGGCCGGGGTGTGGTGGCGACGGCGTCCTACGAGGCGCGCGCCTACGGTGCCCGCTCGGCGATGTCCACCGCCGAGGCCCGGCGCCGCTGCCCGTCGGGGACGGCGTTCCTCGGCGGCCGGTTCGCCGCCTACCGCCGGACCTCCGACGTCGTGATGGGGATGCTCCGCGAGCTGTCACCGCTGGTCGAGCCGGTCTCGATCGACGAGGCCTACGTCGACCTCGCCGCCGGCGGGCACGACCTGTCGGTCGCGGGTGTGACGGAACTCGGCCGGGCCCTCAAGGAGCGGATCGCCGCGGCCACCGGGGGCGTGACCGGCTCGGTGGGCATCGGCTCGTCGAAGCTGATGGCCAAGATCGGCTCGGAGCTGCAGAAGCCCGACGGGCTGGTCGTCGTCCCGCCCGGCGACGAGCTCGACCTGCTGCACCCGCTCCCGGTGACCACGCTGGGCGGCGTCGGCCCGGCGACGGCGGAGCGGCTGCACCAGGTCGGCATCAAGACGGTGGGAGATCTCGCGGCCCGTTCCCTCGCCGACCTCGTCGCGCTGGCCGGGCGCGCGCACGGCGCGGGCCTCCACGCGCTGGCCCGCGCCGAGGACGACCGCGCCGTCGTCCCCGACCGCGAGGCGAAGTCGGTCTCGCACGAGGAGACCTTCGAGCGCGACCTCACCGACCTCGCCGTCCTGGGCCGGGAGATCGACTCCATGGCGACGCGGGTCGGCAAGCGGCTGCGCGACTCCGCCTTCTCCGGCCGCACGGTCACCCTCAAGCTCCGCCGCTACGACTTCACCACCCTCACCCGCTCGCAGACGCTCCCGCAGCCCACCGACGACGCCCGGCAGATCGCCGCCGTCGCTCGCCGGCTGCTCGCCGACGCCGGTGCCGAGGGCGGCCTGCGGCTGCTCGGCGTCGGGGTCTCCGGGCTCTCGCTCTACGCGCAGGGCGACCTGTTCGCCGAGGAGGACGACGGCTCACCGGTGTCGGCCGCCGAGGAGACCAGCACCGCGGTCGACCTGCCGCCCGAGCCGCTGCCGGCGGACAAGCGCTGGTGGCCCGGGCAGGACGTGCGGCACGACGAGCTCGGTGCCGGCTGGGTGTGGGGCCGCGGGCTGGGCCGGGTGACGGTGCGCTTCGAGGGGCCGCTCACCGCGCCCGGTCCGGTGCGCACGCTCGCCGCGGACGACCCGCTGCTGCACCCGGCGGACCCGCCGGACTGGCGAGAGGACCCTGCGGCAGACTGCGGCGGGTGACGAGGTCGTGGTGGGGCTGGGGCACGGAGGACCAGGCGCTGACCGACGAGCAGTGCACCGCCCGCGCGGCGGCGCTGCCCGGGCTGCCCGACCGGCCGCGGCCGGTCCCGGCGCTCGCCGACGTCGTCCTGCCCACCTCCCGGGTGACCGCCCCCGACGGGCTGCCGGTCACCACCGACCACGACGACCGGGCCCGGCACGCCTACGGCAAGGCCTACCGGGACGTCGTCCGCGCGCTCTCCGGCGAGCTGCCCGGGGCGCCGGACGCCGTCGCGCACCCCGCGGACGAGGCCGACGTCGTCCGGCTGCTCGACTGGGCGACGACGGCCGGCGTCGTCGTGGTGCCCTTCGGCGGCGGCAGCTCGGTGGTCGGCGGCGTCGAGTACCGCGGCGAGCGCCCGTGGGTGTCGATGGACCTCACCGCGCTGGACCGCGTCCTGGAGATCGACCGGACCAGCCGGGCGGCCCGCATCCAGGGTGGTGCGCTGGGCCCGGTGCTCGAGGAGCAGCTGCGCCCGCACGGGCTGACGCTGCGGCACTACCCGCAGAGCTTCGAGTTCTCCACGCTCGGCGGCTGGCTGGCCACCCGCGCCGGCGGGCACTTCGCGACCGTCCTCACCCACATCGACGACCTGGTCGAGTCGATGCGCGTGGTGACGCCGGTGGGCGTCAGCGAGTCGTGGCGGCTGCCCGGCTCGGGCGCCGGGCCCTCGCCGGACCGGATGTTCCTCGGCTCGGAGGGCACCCTCGGCGTCATCACCGAGGCCTGGATGCGGCTGCAGGACCGGCCGCGGTTCAAGGCCTCCGCGTCGGTGACCTTCCGCGACATGGCCACCGCGACGGGCGCGGTCCGCGCCGTCTCGCAGGCCGGCCTGCACCCCGCGAACTGCCGGTTGCTCGACGCCGGCGAGGCCGCCACCTCGGGCGCCTCGGCGGACGGGAGCTGCGTGCTCGTGCTGGGCGTCGAGTCCGCGCACCACCCGGTGGAGTCGCGGCTGGCCGAGCTCACCGACCTGGCCAGCGACCACGGCGGGGTCGTCGCACCCCGCGCGGACGGCCCCCGGGACGCCGCCGCCGACGCCTGGCGGTCGTCGTTCCTGCGCGCCCCCTACGGCCGGGACGGGCTGGCGCGGATGAGCGCCGTCGTCGAGACCTTCGAGACCGCCACCACGTGGGACCGCGTGGACGAGCTCTACGCGACGGTGCAGGCCGAGGTGGGCGCCGCGGTCCGCGAGGTCACCGGCGCGCCGGGCCTGGTCAACTGCCGGTTCACGCACGTCTACCCGGACGGCCCGGCGCCGTACTTCACCGTCGTCGGGGTCGGCCGGCCAGGCTCCGAGGTCGCCATGTGGGACGACGTGAAGACCGCCGCGATGGAGGTGCTGACCCGGCTGCGCGCCACCGTCACGCACCACCACGCCGTCGGCCGCGACCACCGCCCCGGCTACGACCGGCAGCGCCCCGATCCGTTCGCCGTCGCGCTGCGGGCCGCGAAGGCCGCGCTGGACCCGGCCGGCGTCCTCAACCCGGGGGTGCTCGTCGACCCCGTGTAGAACGGGGGGCGTGACCGAGCAGAGCGCGTGGATGCGGATGACCGAGGAGGACCCCTCGCACTCGACCGCCTACGTCGAGCGGTTCCGGGCGCTGGCGGCCCAGGGCGTGGACCTCGTCGGCGAGGCGCGGCTGGTCGACGCGATGCTGCCGCGCGGCTCGCGGGTGCTCGACGCCGGCTGCGGCCCGGGCCGGGTGGGCGCCCACCTGCACGAGGTCGGGCACCGCGTGGTCGGGGTCGACGGCGACCCGGTGCTGATCGCGGCCGCCGAGGAGGACCACCCCGGCCCGCGCTGGCTGGTGCAGGACCTCGCCGAGCTGGACCTGCGGGCGGCCGGCGTCGACGGCGCCTTCGACGCGATCGTCTGCGCGGGCAACGTCATGGCGTTCCTGGCCGAGAGCACCCGTCGGCAGGTGCTGCGCCGGCTGCGCGACGTGATCGCCGCCGACGGCCGGGCGGTCTTCGGCTTCGGCGCCGGCCGCGGCTACGAGTTCGACGAGTTCCTGGCCGACGCCCGCGCGACCGGGTGGGCCGAGGACCTGCTGCTGTCCACCTGGGACCTGCGCCCGTTCACCCCCGACGCGGACTTCCTCGTCGCGGTGCTCCGCCCGGTCTGAGGCCCGCCGACGGTGTGCGCCGGTCGGCAGGTCGGGAGCCCGGAACTGCCGACTCGCGCACAGCGTGGCCCGGAGACGACACCTCAGAGGCGTCCGTTGGCGCGCAGCAGCACGAGCGCCCGCACGGTGGCGTGCCCGCGCCACTCCAGCGCCGCCGCGGGTGAGTAGCTGTCGAAGTCGACGGTCCAGCCGCCGTCGTCCTGCTGCCCCGCGGCCAGCCGGTCCAGCTCGGCCTCGACCACGGACGGCGCGAACAGCGCGCGGGCCGGGCCGCCGGGGAACGGCGCGAAGTCCAGCGGTCGCATGAACTCGCCCTCGGCCCCGCCGGCCACGTGCAGCAGCCCGTCGGCGGGGATCCAGGGCCGCACCCGGTCGACCAGGTCGGCGGCCTCCGGCACCGAGCGGCCGGCCGCGTCGAGGAACTGGACCGCGAACGCCAGCTCCATCGCGTGCACCGAGGCGTCCAGCTCCCGGATCGCATCCAGGCAGTACGCCGTCGCCCGCGCCAGCCAGGGGGTCGTGGCCGGGTCGAGGCCGGGCACCCGGTACGCGGTCGCGGCGATCACGCCGGTGAGCTGCAGCGACGACGTCGCCGCGTCCGCCTGCACCCAGAACGGCGCGCACGCCGCGGGATCGGGCACCGGGAGCGCGAACGGCACGCCGCCGTCGGGCAGGGAGACCGACGCCAGCCAGTCGCACACCTGCGCCGCGCGGGGCGTGGCGACCGGTGCCAGGTCGGCGAACGCCTCCAGCGCGTGCAGCGCGCCGCCGGGCTGGCTGGTCGCCGAGCGGAGGTCCGGCTCCAGGCCCCAGCCGTAGCCGCCGTCGGGGTTGCGGTAGCCGTCGACGGCCGCGACGACGGCGTCGGCGTCCCCGGCGCCGGTGAGCAGCTCGAAGCGGCGCCGGTCGAGCAGCCGCCCGTGCGCGGCCAGGAACGCACCGGCCGCGGCCAGGTCGACGGTCACCGCTCGCGCCAGGCCGGTTCGGTGACCGGCGGCAGCACGGCCGCCGACGTCCACGGCGGGGAACCAGGCGGGGCCACGACCTCGACCGGCCCGCCCGGCGAGTCCAGGCGTTGCATGGTAGGGCGCGGGATCGGGGTCCGGCGCCGGGGACGACGGGTCGCGCGGCGCGTCCAGCAGCCACCGCGCGGTCTGCGCCAGCGACAGCTCCCCGTGCCAGCCGCCGCCCTCGGCCCGCTGCCGCACCAGCCCGGCCAGCACGGTCGCGGCGGCGAGGTAGCCGGTCGCGTGGTCGAGGGCCTGCGCCGGCAGTGCGCCGGGCTGCTCCGGGGAGCCGCAGACCGTCGCGATCCCGCTCGCGGCCTGCACCAGCGAGTCGAAGCCGCGGTGGCCGGCCCACGGCCCGTGCAGTCCCCAGGCGGAGATGCGGACGACGACGAGGTGCGGGTGCCGCTCCGCCAGCGCGGCGGGGTCCAGGCCGAAGGCGTCCAGCGCACCCGGCCGGTAGCCCTGCACGACGACGTCGGCCCCGGCGAGCAGCTCCTCGACCGTGGCGCGGTCGCGGGCCGCGGCCAGGTCGAGCACCACGTGCCGCTTGCCGACGCCGGTGTCCAGCAGCCCGCCGGGCAGGTCGGGCAGCTGCGGCCCGTCCACGCGCAGCACGTCCGCGCCGTGCGAGGCGAGCACCCGCGTGGCCACCGGGCCGGCGATGACCCGCGTGAGGTCCAGGACGCGCAGCCCCTCGAGCGGCGGACGGCGGGGCGGGGCCTCGGCACTGCGGCGCAGCTCCAGCAGCGGCAGCCCGGCCACCGCCCGGCCGGGCTCCGACGCGGCCCAGCCCTCCGGCGTCCGGACGGCGGCCGCCGCACCACCGGCCGCGACGACCGCGCTCTCCAGCTCCTCGGCCCGCCAGCGGGTCGCCACTCGCGCGACCTGCGCGGGGTCCTCCGAGCCCAGGACGGTCGCCGCGGCCGCCCGGTGGTGGGCGTAGTTGCCGTGCAGCCGCACCCAGCCGTCGGAGGTGGCGAAGAAGCGGGACAGCGGGGCGAAGCCGAGCCCCACCGGCCGCCCGGCCAGCCGGGCGTACCGCTCGCTGCGCACCGCGAGCCCGACGTGCGGCCCGTCGATCCGCACCGGCGCGTCGTCGCCGCGGAGCGCCCGGGCGGCCAGCAGCTGCGCGGCGACGGCGCCGGTCACCAGCTCGTCGACCGCCAGCGGACCGCCCAGGCCGGGGGTGCCGCTCACCTCGACCGGCCCGGCGGGCAGCCCGGTGGCGGCCGCGACCTCGGCGAGCAGCCCCCTCACCGCGCGACCACCCGGGTGGCGGGGTCGGTGCACCAGGCGTGCACCGAGGGCCAGGAGCCGTAGCCGGCGGGCAGGTCGAGGTGCTGCCCGCCGGGGACCACGTCGGTGTCCAGGCCGAACCGGTCGGCGTACAGCGCGGCGGCCCCACCGGGGAAGTACGGGTCGTCGTCGCTGGCGACCAGCCGCACCCGCGCGCGCAGCTCCTCGGGCAGCGGCGTCGTCTCGATGCCCGGCGGCGCGAAGGCGGCCACCTCCGGGAAGCCGCGCAGCACGTCGGCCGCCGGCGGGGCGACGAGCAGCACCCGGTCGGCCTGCAGCGCCCCCAGCGACGGCGCCGCCTGCCACCAGAGCAGGACGGCGAGGCTGTGGCAGACCAGCACCCGCTCGCCGCCGTCGGCCCCGAGGGCGGCCAGCTCCGCGCGCAGCAGCGCCAGCCAGTCGGCGAGCACCGGCTCGTCGGGCGACGGGAACTGCGGGTAGCGCACCTCGTGCCCGTCCGCGGCCAGCTTCCCGGCCAGCTCGCGCTGCCAGTGCCCCTCCGGGCGGTGGTTCTGCCAGCCGTGCACGATCAGGACGCTCACGCCGGACCCCTCACGTCGTCGTCGTCCCATCGTGCACCCCGAGGGCGAGGACCAGCTCCAGCACGGCGCGGGGGTCCTCCAGCCGGTCCCCGTACAGCTCGCGCAGCTGGCCCATCCGGTAGCGGACGGTCTGGGGGTGGACGAACAGCTCGGCGGCGACGGCGTCGCGGCGGCCCTGGTGCAGCAGCCACGAGCGCAGCGTCTCGGTGAGCTTCTCCCGGGCGCTCTCGCCCAGGTCGGCCAGCGGGGCCAGGGCGCGCTCCCGCAGGTCGGCCAGCGCCGTCTCGTCGGCGCGCAGCACCAGCTCGGTGAGCCGGCAGTCGGTGTCCAGCGGCTCGGTGCCGCCCGCGGTCAGGCCGAGCTGCACCGCGCGGACCACCCGGGCGTGCGAGTCGGCGGCCCCCGGCCACGGGCGGGCCGGCCCCACGACGGCGCCCCGGCCGTCCAGCGAGCGCAGCAGGGCCGGCCGGGACCGGCCCTCGGCGTCAGGGACCAGGAGCACGACCAGCTCGCCCTCGCCGACCCGCTCGGGTAGCTCGGGCAGCTCGACCGTGGCCCGCAGGGTCCGCGGGTCGAGCGACACCATGGCGCCGCGCACCCGCTCCTCGGGCAGCAGGACGGCGGTCAGCGTGCGCGGGGGCGTCCAGCCGGCGCGCTCGGCCGCGGCCAGCAGCTCGTCGGCCGGCGCCCCGGCCAGCAGCAGGGTGGCCAGCCGTTCGAGGTAGCGCTGGCGGACCCGCCCCGTCGTCGCCAGCTCGTCGCTGTGCCCGGCGACGCTGGCCGCCGAGAGCTGGTCGATGAAGGCGAACACCAGCTCGGCGAAGCGCGCCATGTGCTCCACCGACAGGCCGGCGCGGACGGCGGTCGCGCTCATCTCCCGCCACGAGACGCGGGCGCCCACGCGGTAGGCCGCCTGCAGCGCGTCCATGGACCGGCCGTCGCGGGCCTCGCCGCGGCCCAGCTCGTAGGCCGCGGCCAGCGCCGGGCCGATGGGCGTGCTGGGGTCCACACCTGTCCCGGCGGTGGCCAGCTCGAGGAAGCCGGCAAGGGTCAGCTCCACGGCGTTGCGGATCTTCTGGCCCATCCGGCCGGAGAAGGCGTCGGCGTAGCTGGGGACCTCGACGATGATCTCGGCGACGGTCTGCTCGGCGACCGAGGGCAGCTCGGCGCGCATGGCCCGGGCGACGGCATCCGGCATGACGGTCAGCTCGCCGGTCATCCCGCCCCCTTTGTTCGCAGCGAACAGAACGTACCGGTTGATTCACGTCGGGAACACAGGTAACTGATCCAGGAGTCGGACACAGTCGGTGTATGACGACGACCGTTCCCCGCCCGGACTCGGTGCGGTCGCCCCTGGCCTCGCTGCGGAAGCGTGCTGTGCGGCTGGCCGAGCTGGTGACCACGCCCCTGCTGCCCGTCGACTACCTGGACCTGTTCGACCCGCTCCGCTCCGGCGCCGCGCTGCGCGGCCGGATCGAGGCCGTGCTGCCCGAGACGCGGGACGCGGCGAGCATCGTCATCCGCCCCGGCAGGGACTGGCAGCCGCACCGCCCCGGCCAGTACGTGCGCATCGGCATCGACATCGACGGCGTCCGCCAGTGGCGCGCGTACTCGATCACCTCGGTGCTCGGCCGCGGCGACGGGTGCTTCACGATCACCGTGAAGGCCATCCCGGAGGGGAAGGTCAGCAACCACCTCGTGCACCGGGTGCAGCCCGGCACGATCATCCAGCTGGACCAGGCCACCGGTGAGTTCTGCCTGCCCGAGCAGGCGCCGGAAAAGGCGCTGTTCGTCACCGCCGGCTCCGGGATCACCCCGGTCATGGGCATCCTGCGCAACGCCGCGGACCGGCTCGCCGACACCGTGCTGGTGCACTCCGCCCCGACCGCCGAGGACGTCGTCTTCGGCGCGGAGCTGCGGCAGATGGCCGCCGAGGGCCGGATCCGGCTGATCGAGCAGCACACCGACAGCGCCGGCATGCTCGACGCCCGGTCGATCGCCGAGCTCGTCCCCGACCTGCACGAGCGCGCCACCTGGGCCTGCGGCCCCGTCGGCATGCTCGAGGCGCTCGAGGAGCACTGGGCCGCAGCGGGCATCGCCGACCGGCTCTACACCGAGCGCTTCCGCCCGCGGATCCTCGCCGGTGCCGGCGAGGGCGGCCCCGTCACGTTCACGACGAACGGCACCACCGTCGAGGTCGAGGGCACCACCCCGATCCTCGACGCCGCCGAGGAGGCCGGCGTCCTCATGCCCAGCGGCTGCCGCATGGGCATCTGCTTCGGCTGCGTCCTGCCCCTGCGCGAGGGCGCCGTGCGCGACCTGCGCACCGGCGAGATCACCACCGCGGAGGACATCGGCGACGGCGTCCTCGTCCAGACCTGCATCAGCGCGCCCGCGGGCGCCTGCGCCATCGACCACTGACCGATCCACAGCAGAGGAGCCGGACATGACCGCCATCCAGAAGAAGCCCGAGAACCCGATCGCCCACCTCTCCGCCGAGGACATCGAGCTCATCGGCAAGGAGCTGGACACGATCCGCCAGGAGGTGCGCGACAGCCTCGGCGAGTCCGACGCCGCCTACATCCGCAAGGTCATCGACACCCAGCGCAAGCTCGAGCTGGGCAGCCGCGCCGTCCTGCTGGCCTCGTTCTTCCCGCCGGCCTGGATCGTGGGCACCGTCGGCCTGTCGGTCGCCAAGATCCTCGAGAACATGGAGATCGGGCACAACATCCTGCACGGCCAGTGGGACTGGATGCGCGACCCGAAGATCCACTCCACGACCTGGGAGTGGGACAGCGCCAGCCCGGCCGACCAGTGGAAGCACTCGCACAACGAGCTGCACCACACGTACACGAACGTGATCGGCAAGGACAACGACCTCGGCTACGGCATCATGCGCGTCGACGAGGACCAGCCCTGGCACCCGCTGTACCTGGGCCAGCCGCTGTGGAACTTCGTCAACGCCTGCTGCTTCGAGTACGGCATCGCCGCCTACGACCTCGAGCTGGGCAAGAACCTGTCGTCGAAGCGGCGCCGCAACGACCCGGAGTTCCGGGCCCGCGCCCGCCAGGTGGTCAAGAAGATCCGCAAGCAGGCCGGCAAGGACTACCTGCTGCACCCGCTGCTCTCGGGCCCCTCGTTCGTCTCGACGCTGGCCGCGAACTTCACCGCCAACGTGGTCCGCAACCTCTGGTCGCACTCGGTGATCATGTGCGGGCACTTCCCCGAGGGCGTCGAGACCTTCGAGAAGACCTCGATCGACGGCGAGACCCGCGGCGAGTGGTACCTGCGGCAGATGCTCGGCTCGGCCAACATCTCCGGGTCGAAGGCCATGCACATCATGACCGGCAACCTGAGCCACCAGGTCGAGCACCACCTGTTCCCCGACCTGCCGAGCAACCGCTACGCCGAGATCGCCCCGAAGGTGAAGGACATCTTCGACCGGTACGACCTGACCTACCACTCCGCGCCGCTGCCGCAGCAGGTCGCCTCCGCGTGGCACAAGGTCATCCGGCTCTCGCTGCCCAACGACTGGCTGGCCGAGACGACGCCGGCGAACCTGCCCTCCCAGCTGGGCAAGCTCTGGAAGATGACGACCGGTGGCAAGAAGGTGCGCCGCGCGATGCAGGCACGGCCCGCCGCCGCCTGATCGCTCGTCCGCACCACCCCGAGGCCCGGGACCGCACCGCGGTCCCGGGCCTCCGGCGTCCTGCAGGGGTCAGCGGGGGCCGGTGTTCAGCGCGCGCAGCACCCCCGGATCGGCGACCGGCACCTCCCAGACGTCCCCCTCGGCGTCCGGGTCGACGACGCGGCCGTCGGCCAGGAACGTCATCGCCTGCCCGAGGCCCTGCAGGCCGGGGATCCAGAACAGCCCCTGGTCGAGCAGGAAGGCGTGCGGGTCGAACCCGGCGGTCGCGGTGCGGTCGTTGCGGAAGAGGCTGGTCCGGTCCCACAGCTCGCCCGCCTCGACCAGCGTCCACGTGGTGGGGTTGGGCACCAGCCCGTCCCCGAAGGCCGCCTGCACGAGCACCCGGTCGGGCTCGACGAGCGGCGCGAAGGTCTCCGGGCTGCCGGGCCGGTTGAGCCACGCGACGCGGGCCAGGTGGTCCTGGAGGGCCAGCGCCGCGGCGTCGGCGACCACCGGCGGCTGCCCGCGCAGGGGCAGCTGCTCGTCGAAGCCGTCGTCCGCGTCGTCGAGGAGGCCGGCGTCGGCCAGGGCGCGGCCGACGATCGGCCGGAAGTGGTCCGACAGCCGGAAGAACTCGACCACCGGCCCGCCGGGGACGTCGAGCACCGCCCGGGTGACGGCGGGGTCCACCCCGGCCAGCAGCGCGCCGTAGACGCCGCCGAAGCTCTGCCCGAGGTAGGTCACACCGTCGCCGGACAGGTCGGCCGCGCCGTCACCGTCGACGTCGGTGCCGCCGAGCGATCGGACCAGGGTGACCAGGTCGGCGGTCGTCTGGCGCAGCGCGTCCCGGAACCACACGGCCGCGGCGTCCCCGGTGGCCCGGGAGCCCTCACCGCCCTCGATGACGCCGTCGCCGTCCTGGTCCTCGCCGCGGCCGTGGGCCGGCAGCACGGTCGTGCGGCCGCCCTCGACGAACTCCCAGGCGCTGCGCGGCCCCGCGCCGTGGCCGACCACGTCGGTGGCGATCATCGCCGTGCCGCGCCGGGCGGCCAGGGTGGCGGCCAGGCCGATCGCGTCGGTGGAGCCGGTGTAGCCGTGCCCGAAGACGGTCACCGGCCAGCCGCCGGGGGGCGCCTGACCGGGCGGCAGGACGGCCACGAACGGCAGCCGCTCGGCCGTCACCGGCCCCGGCCCGGGGCCGGCGGTGGGGGCCTGCCGGATGGTCCCGTCGGGCTGCAGCCAGCTGGGCGCGAGGAAGGAGCCCACGACCATGCGGCTTCCCTCGGGCAGCTGGGCGGTGGGCACCGGGTTCCGGTCCGCACCCGGCGCCCGGTCCGGCAGCCGGCTGACGACGGCGCCGCCCGCCCCGCCGACCGCGAAGACGCCCTCCACCCGCAGCCCGGGGCGGATCCCGAGCCGCCTCGATGCCTCCCCGCTGTCGATCTGCCGCTGCAGGTCCTGCAGCCCGTCGGGGGCGCTCAGGGTCGTGAAGGTGGTCTCCGCGGCCGCGTTCCCGCGCCCCTCGGCCAGCACCAGCCGGTAGGTCGTCGCCGGCGCCAGCTGCCGCTCCGGGGAGGCGTGCACGGTGGAGGTCGCCGGGTCGTAGACGACGCGGTCCACCCCGGTGCGCACGCCGTCCTCGTCCTCCACGGAGAGCAGCTCGGCGATCTCGGCCGGGTCGACCGGGGCGCTGAAGCGGACCGAGATCCGCGGGTCGAGGTCGAAGCCGTCCAGCTGGTTGAGCCGGCGGGCCAGGCCGCACTGCTGCTCGCCCTCGCAGCCGCCGGTGGGCAGCGCGATCCGCCGGCCGGTGGCCTGCCCCGGATCGGGCACGGTGAGCGCGTCGGTGGGGAAGAGCCCCTGCGGCTCGGCGGTCCGCGGGGCGGCGGCCGCGGGCGTCGCGGTGACCGCCAGCGCCGCGGCCAGCAGCAGCGCGGCGGCGGCGGACGTCATGCGGTGCCGGGGGCGGGGGGTCACCAGAGCTGGCGGGCCTCCTCGGCCCAGCCGACCAGGCCGTCGACGCTCACCCGCTCGCCGTCGTCGGTGGTCGCCCAGCCGGTGAACTCACCGAAGCACTGGTGGGTCTCCGAGGAGATGACCGTGAGGTCGGTGGCGGCCGAGCGCTCGTGGAAGGGGTGGAAGGTGACGTCGACCGTCTCGCCGGAGATCCGCCAGGGGCGCTCCCAGTCGGTGCGGTCGTACTCCCAGCGCAGCTCCTCGCCGATCTTGTGCAGCCGGCCGTCGACCAGCACGCCGTTCTCCGTCGAGCCGGTGCCGTCGGTCCACTTCCCGCCGACGGTCAGCCCGCGGCCGCCCGGGGCGCTGCCGGCGGCCCAGTTCCACGTGATGGAGCGGGGCCACTTGCCCCGGCCGGAGTCGAGGACGGCGAACGAGCCCTCCCCGACGGGCACCTCGATGCCGGCGACCAGGAGGGAGCCGGTGACCGGCAGTGCGACGTCCTTCACCGTGTACTGGAAGCGCTTCGCGCTCCACGGGACGACGACGGCGAGCGCCTCGTGGTCCGGGGCGCGGTGCACCGTGAGGTCGAAGTCGACGTCGGGGGCGGTGCCCTTCAGCGTGGTCGCCGCCGGGGTGCCGCCGAAGTCGAAGGCGAGCGTCTTGCCGCGGCCGGCGGCGGTGCCGGTGCGCTCCGGCAGCACGACGCCCTTGGCCAGCGGCACGATGTCGGCCCGCTCGATCTCGTGCCCCGTGGCCCGGTCGAGCACGTAGAGGCTGTACAGCGCGGCGTAGTCCAGCGAGGAGACGGTGACACCGAGGACGTGGGTCGGCGTCATGACGCCCCAGTACTCCCAGCGCTTCGCCCGCCCCCAGCCCCGCAGGTTGGCGCGGTGCAGCGGCGTCCGGCTCCAGCCCACCGCGGCCGGGTTCAGCCGCCCGTCGGGGCCGCACAGGTCGACGGGCTCGGTGATCTCGCGTTCGCTGGTGGGCACCGCGGCAGGCTAGCGGGCGGCCGGTGCGCGATGTTTCCCGTGGAACCAGACGTGCCGGGGACGGGTCAGTTGGCCATGTCCACGAAGCGGCTGTAGTGGCCCTGGAAGGCGACGGTGACGTTCGCGGTGGGCCCGTTGCGGTGCTTGACCAGCATGATGTCGGCCTCGCCGGCCCGCGGGGACTCCTTCTCGTACATGTCCTCGCGGTGGATCATCATCACCATGTCGGCGTCCTGCTCGATCGAGCCGGACTCGCGGAGGTCGGACAGCATCGGCTTCTTGTCCTGACGCTGCTCCGAGCCACGGTTGAGCTGCGACATCGCGATCACCGGGAGCTCGAGCTCCTTGGCCAGCAGCTTCAGCGCACGGGAGAACTCCGAGACCTCCTGCTGGCGGCTCTCGACCTTCTTGCCCGAGGTCATCAGCTGGAGGTAGTCGATGACGATCAGCTTGAGGTCGTTGCGCTGCTTGAGCCGGCGCGCCTTGGCCCGGATCTCCATCATCGTCATGTTCGGCGAGTCGTCGATGTAGAGCGGGGCGTCGGCGATCTCGCCCATGCGGCGGGCCAGCTTCGACCAGTCCTCGTCGCTGAGCGAGCCGGCGCGCATGTGGTGCAGCGGCACCTTCGCCTCGGCGGACAGCAGACGCATGGTGATCTCGTGCTTGCTCATCTCGAGCGAGAAGATGGCGGCGGGCATGTGGTGCTTCACCGCGGCCGAGCGGGCGATGTCCAGCCCGAGGGTGCTCTTGCCGACACCGGGCCGGGCCGCGATGACGACCATCTGGCCGGACTGCAGGCCGTTGGTCAGCTCGTCGAGGTCGCGGATGCCGGTGGGGACGCCGCGCGCGGTGCCGCCCCGGGAGGCGATGGCGTCCAGCTCGTCCATGGTGGGCTGGAGGACGTCGGCGAGGCGGGAGTAGTCCTCGCTCATCCGCTTCTCGGTGACGTCGTAGATCTCCTGCTGGGCGCGGTCGACGATGTCGTCGACGTCGCCCCGGCCGCCCGCGGCGCCGTAGCCCAGCTGGACCACGCGGGTGCCGGCCTCGACCAGCCGGCGCAGCACGGCCTGCTCCGCGACGATCGCGGCGTAGTAGCCGGCGTTGGCCGCCGTCGGCGTCGAGGCGATGAGCGTGTGCAGGTAGACCGCGCCGCCCATCTTCGACAACTGGTCGGTGCGGTTGAGCTCGGCGGCCACGGTGATCGCGTCGGCGGGCTCGCCACGGCCGTAGAGGTCCAGGACGACGTCGAAGATGATCTGGTGCGCCGGGCGGTAGAAGTCGGCCCCGTGCAGGACCTCGACGACGTCGGCGATGGCGTCCTTGCTCAGCAGCATGCCGCCGAGCACCGACTGCTCGGCCTGCACGTCCTGCGGCGGCTGCCGGTCGTACTCCGGCGCCGACGCCATCGGCCGGCTGTACTCGTCGGCCACCGCCACGGGTCGTCCTCCTTCTCCTGCAGGCGCGCCCGCACCGCCGCTCACCGAGGGGAAGCCGGGAGTTCGGCGGGCACGCCGGACCGAACGCGTGTTCGGGGAATTGCTACCGCCGGGCACTGACACTTCGAGCCCGGAGAGCTGGGGACGACGTTAGGAACCCGGAGCGGCGGCGTCCAACACCTCGATCTGCACAACATGTGGACAAGTCGGTGGACGGAGGCGTGTCGACATGTGGAGACGGCGGGGGACGGCGTGGGGGCGGGTCCCCACCACGAGCGCCCCACCTGCGCCGACGCCGTCCCCGGGCTGTGGACGGGAAGTTCCCCGAAAGTTTTTTCCGCGTTGGCACGCGTGGTGTCGCCGTGACGGACGGGACCGTCCCGTCCACACCCGAGCACCCCTCCCGCAGCGCTCGCTCCCGGCGCCCGACAGCGCGAGATCGCCGATCTCGCGCGCTAAGGGGCTCCGACAGCGCGAGATCGCCGATCTCGCTGCGAGAGGAGCCGGTGGCGCGGGTGCACGAGGCGGCTCAGCGCCCCGGAAACGCCACGAGGGGCGCCGGACCGGAGTCCGACGCCCCTCGGGGACGCTGCACGCGCTCAGGGCGCGCTCAGGCGGTTCAGCCCGCGACGACCTCGATCGCCAGGGTGCTGCTGACCTCCGGGTGCACGCGCACGGTGACGGCGTGCTGGCCCGTGGTCTTGATGCTGCTGGGCAGCTCGATCCGGCGGCGGTCGAGCTCCGGGCCACCGGCCGCGGTGACCGCGGCGGCGACGTCGGCGGTCGTGACGCGGCCGAACAGGCGGCCACCGTCACCGGCGCGAGCCGGGACGCGGACCTTGAGGCCGGACAGCTGGCCGGCCACGGCCTGCGCCTCCTCGAGCGAGCGCACCTCGCGGGTGGCACGCGCCCGGCGGAGGGACTCGACCTGCTTCTCGGCACCCCGGGTGGCCTTGATGGCCAGCCCGCGGGGCAGGAGGTAGTTGCGGCCGTAGCCGCCCTTGACCTCGACGGTGTCGCCGGAGGACCCGAGACCGGTGACCTCCTGCGTGAGGATCAGCTTCATCGTCGACATGATCAGCGCGCCGTCGAGGTGTAGGGCAGCAGGGCCATCTCGCGGCTGTTCTTCACGGCCACGGCGACGTCCCGCTGGTGCTGGCTGCAGTTGCCGCTGACGCGGCGGGCACGGATCTTGCCGCGGTCGGAGATGAACTTCCGCAGCAGCGTCGTGTCCTTGTAGTCCACGTAGGTCGCCTTGTCCTTGCAGAACTGGCAGACCTTCTTCTTGGCCTTGCGAATGGGTGGCTTGGGCACCGGAGTACTCCAGAGTTCAGTGGAACAGGGATCGAAGGATCAGAAGGGCGGCTCGTCGGAGGGGCCGGCCGGCGTCGACCAGGGGTCGCTCGCACCGCCGCCACCACCGCTGGAGCCACCGAAGCCGCCGCCACCGCCGCTGCCCCCACCGAAGCCGCCGCCGCCACCCTCACCGCGGGAGGCCTTGGTGACCTTCGCGGTGGCGTAGCGCAGCGAGGGGCCGATCTCGTCGACCTCCAGCTCGATGACGGTGCGCTTCTCGCCTTCCTTCGTGTCGAACGAGCGCTGCTTGAGCCGCCCGCTGACGATGACCCGCGAACCGCGGGTGAGGGACTCGGCGACGTTCTCGGCGACCTGGCGCCACACGTTGCACCGGAGGAACAGCGCTTCGCCGTCCTTCCACTCCTGCGACTGGCGGTCGAAGGTGCGCGGCGTCGAGGCCACGGTGAAGTTGGCGACGGCGGCACCCGACGGCGTGAACCGCAGCTCGGGGTCCGACGTCAGGTTGCCGATCACGGTGATGACGGTTTCGCCGGCCATGCTCAGTGAGCCTCGGGGCGCATCAGCTTCGTGCGGAGCACCGACTCGTTCAGGTTCAGCTGGCGGTCCAGCTCCTGGACGGCGGCGGGCTCGGCCTGGATGTCGACGATCGCGTAGATGCCCTCGGCCTGCTTGTTGATCTCGTAGGCCATCCGACGACGACCCCAGATCTCGGTCTTGACGGTGCCACCGGAGTTGGTGACCACGGTCAGGAACCGGTCGAGCGAGGGCGCGATGGTGCGCTCCTCGAGATCGGGGTCGAGGATGATCATCAGTTCGTAATTGCGCACGGAGAACCCCACCTCCTCTGGTCTCAGCGGCCGCAGGGGATCTGCGGCAGGAGGGTTGTGCATGCGTTGCGCGTCCCGACGAGCTCGTGGAGAGCCGGAACGCGCGGGCCCAGGCTACCAGTGATCACCGGACCGCCCCGGCGCCGTCCACAGGCAGCCCCGGACGGCAGCGGCCGCCGCCCCCTGCCGGGGACGGCGGCCGCGTGCGTGCCGGTCGGTCAGCGCGAGGCGCGCGCGGCCTGGTGGGTGCGCACCAGCGCCGCGCCGGCGGCGGCCAGGGCGACGACGGCGGCCAGCGCTGCTGCCGGCAGCGGCTCCGCCGCGGAGGCGGTGTCGGCGGTGGTGTCGAGCTGCTCGCCGTCCTCGTCCAGCCCGGTGCCGTTCAGGCCGGCCAGCTGGCCGAACACCGGGACGGTCGCGCCGTCGTAGCTGCCCGCCAGCCCGCCGGAGCCGCCGGTCCCGGTCCCGGTCGAGCGGGTCGTGCCGCGCTCGGCCAGGAAGCGGGCCGGGTCGAAGGCCGCGGCGGCCGACCCCGCCCCCGGGCGCAGCTGGGCGGCCCCGGCACCGGTCGCGTACGCGTACTGGCTGCCCGGCACGCCCTCGACGGCGGGCGCGGCCGGCTGCTCGGGCACCGCCGGCGTGGCAGTGGGCGCGGGCGCTGGTGCCGGCTGGGTGCCCGGCGTGCTCGGCACCGGCAGCAGACCACCGGCCTGTGGCGCCGGGAGGGTGAGCGGGGGCAGCTGCGGGAGGTTGACGCCGGGCAGGTTCGGCAGCGGGACCAGCGTGTTCACCACGAACGGCGTGGGCGCCGGCAGCGGGGGCAGCAACCCCAGCACGGTGTCGGTGAGGATCGACGTGAGCGAGGCGTTGCTCTGCAGCTTGTGGGTGTAGGTGATCGAGCAGGTCAGGCAGGTCGAGGCGAACGTCTCGGTGACCGAGGCGCCCGGGGCGAGCACCCGCTTGCCGGACGGCAGGCCGAGGGTGACCTCGGTCTTCGCGGTGACGCTCACCAGCGTGGGCAGCAGCCCGCCCCCGCCGACCTGGACCGGCTTGTCCTGGATCTCGTTGACGAAGGTGACCGAGCCGCCGCCGTCGACGGAGACGATCGGCGGGGTGAGGTCGCGGATGGGCACGGTGACGGCGGGAGCGGCCGCGGCGGGCGGCGCCAGCACGACCGAGGCCGCGGCGACGGAGAGCCAGCCGAGAACCGCGACGGCGACACCGCGCCGTGCCGTCCGGTGGATGCGACCGGTTGCCATCTGCGTAGTACCTCCGACTCGACCTACTGCTGGGTAACCAGCGTCACGCTGCTGAACGATGATGTGTGATCGCGGTTACGGCTAAACCCGGATCCGGTCGCGAACTACTGTCGCCAGGCGTGGCCAACCACCCGATCGGCGTACACGTGGGCTCCGGGCTCGACGAGGACGGGCAACTGCTCGACGGCGGGCCGCTGGCCCGTGCCGCCGAGCTGGACGCCGACGTCGTCCAGCTGTTCCTGACCGACCCGCAGAGCTACAAGGCGCCCCGTCCCCGGCCTGACGAGGCGGAGCTCCGGGCGGCCGACGTCACCGTCGTGGTCCACGCGCCGTACATGCTCAACGTGGCGTCCACGAACAACCGGATCCGCGTCCCGGGCCGCAAGCTGCTCGGCCAGCACGCCACGGCGGCCGCGGCACTCGGCGCGATCGGCCTGGTCGTCCACGGCGGGCACGTGCTCGCCACCGACGACCCCGCGGTCGGCGTCGACAACTGGCGCAAGACCTTCGCCTACCAGGAGAAGGACGGCGGCTTCGCGCTGCCGCTGCTGATCGAGAACACCGCCGGCGGTGGCAACGCCATGGCGCGCGACCTCGACGCCGTCGCCCGGCTGTGGGAGGCGCTCGGCGACTTCGGCGCCGGGTTCGTCCTCGACACCTGCCACGCCTGGGCCGCGGGCTGGGACCTGACCACCGTCGTCGACGACGTCCGCGCGATCACCGGCCGGATCGACCTGGTGCACCTCAACAACAGCCGGGACCCGGCGGGCTCCAGCCGCGACCGGCACGCCCCCCTGGGCGACGGCGAGATTCCCGACGGAGCTGCTGCTCGACGTGGCCCGGGCCGCGGGCTGCCCGGTCGTCCTGGAGACACCGGGCGACGCGGCGGGCCACGCCGGGGAGATCGCCCTGCTGCGGGAGGCGCTCAGCCCCGCCCGGTGACCGGCCCGGGCGGCGCCCCGGCGGGCTCCGCGGCGGTGCGGGCGGGGCGGCGCGCGCCCAGCCGGTGGTCGGCGGGGGAGTCCTCCAGCGGGCCCCCGGCCGGGTCGTCGACGCCGGGCCAGCTGGTGCGCACGATGTCGCGGTCGGGGTCGAGGACGTCGCGGACCACCAGCGCCACGAGCACCAGGACGGCGACGTCGCGGATGACGACGGCGAGCAGGAACCACTCGACGGCGATGCCGTTGTCCTCGGGGCCGAGGTACCAGAGCATCCGCGTGACCCAGACCAGCGCCTCGGTGGCCTGCCATGCCAGCAGCGAGCGCCAGGCCGGGCGGGCCAGCACCACCAGCGGCAGCAGCCACAGCGAGTACTGCGGGCTCCACACCTTGTTGAGGAGCAGGAACCCGGCGACGAGCAGGAAGGCGATCTGGGGCAGCCGCGGGCGCACGGGAGCGGCGACGGTCAGCCAGGTGACCGCGGTGAGCATGAGCAGCGTGGTCATGGCGACGGCGCCGTTGAGCACGACCGGCGTCTGCCCGGGGGCGAGCGGGCCGTCCAGGATGCGGTCGTCGGTCAGGTGCAGGGCGATGTTCCACAGCGAGTCCGGATCGGCCTCGCGGGAGCTGTTCAGCTCGAAGAACCGGCCCCAGTTCTCCGGGGCGGCCAGCGCGACCGGCAGGTTGACCGCCAGCCAGGCCACCCCTGCGGCGACCGCCGTCCGCAGCCAGGTGCGGAGCAGCCCCGCACGGGCGCAGAGCAGGAACAGCGCCCCCAGGACGAGCACCGGGTAGAACTTCGCGGCCACCCCCAGCCCCAGCAGGACGCCGGCGGTGACCGGCATCCGGCGGGCCCACGCCCACATGCCGAGCGCGGCCAGGGCGACGGCGAACAGGTCCCAGTTGGTGAAGGCGTGCACGACCAGCAGCGGGGAGAGCCCGATCATCGCGGCGTCCCACGGCCGCCGGCCCGAGACGCCCTGCACGGCGCGGACGGTGACCAGCGCGCAGATCGCGAGCAGCAGGCAGGTCACCACGTAGTAGGCCTGCACCGGGGGCACCTCGGGCAGCAGGCCGGTGGTCTCCGCGAGCGCCTCGTAGGCCCCGCCCAGCGCGTTTGCCGCGACCATGAACGCGCCGGTCAGCACCGGGTACTCGACCGAGGTGTCCAGGTAGGGCAGCGCTCCGGAGTCCAGGTCGTAGACGCCGAACAGCGGAACGGTGTCCGAGTAGCAGAAGTGGGTGTACTGCGGGGAGCCGGTCCAGTCGCCGTCGGCGCACGGTTCCTGCTTCACCCACGCCAGGCTCAGCGCCAGGACGGCGAACAGCAGGCAGACCCGCAGCGGCGTCCAGAACAGCGCCCGCCCGGTGACCGCGTGCCGCCCCCACGGGCCGCCGACCGCTTCGCTGGCCTGTGCGGCGACCGGATCGGTCCAGGTCGGCACAACCCGGTCCGGGGACGCCGCGGGCCCGCCCGCGGAAGCGAACGGGCCCGTCGGTGTGCTGCTCACCCGCTCAGTGTGCGGGACCGGTCAGCCGTTCTCGGGGAGCACCGGACCACCCGGTCCGCCCGGCCCGCCCGGCACGCCCGGCGCGACCGGCGGCCCCTGGGTGCCCGGGCCCTGGGTCGGCGGTGTACTCGTGCTGGGCCCGGTGTAGGTCGGCCGGGTGGAGACGTTCGGGTCGTTCGGGGCGTAGTCCTGCTCGTCCGGGACGCCGTCGCCGTCGGAGTCCACCGGCTGCCGCGGGGCGGTGGTGGTCGGCGCCGACGTCGTCGGGGTGGCCGTCTCGGTGGCGGTTCCGGTCGGCTCGGCCGGCGCCTCCTGGGTCGGCTCGGGCACGCCCTCGCCGGTGTCGCCCTTGATCGACGGCGAGGACGGCAGCTTCTCCTTGGGCGTGCCCTCGAGGACGCCGTCCATGAACTGCTGCCAGATCGCGCCGGGCAGCCCGGAGCCGTAGATGATCCTGCCCTGGGCGTTGCGGATCGGCTCGTAGGCGTCGGTGCCCATCCAGACCGCCGCGGTGAGCGACGGCGTGTAGCCGACCATCCAGGCGTCCGCGTTCTCCTCGTCGGAGGAGCCGACGGTGCCGGTCTTGCTGGCCACCTCGCGGCCGTCGTCCAGCGGTCGCTTGGAGTAGCTGGCGACGTCGCGCAGCGCGTAGGTGACGTCGTTGGCCACGCGGGCGTCCATGACCTGCTCGCCGGCCTGGCCGGCGTTCTCCAGCAGGACCGTGCCCTCGCTGTCGGTCACCTTCGCGACGAAGTAGGCGTCGCGGCGGATGCCCCCGCTGGCGAAGGTGCTGAAGCCGACCGCCTGGTCGATCGGTCGCATGTCGTACTGGCCGATGCCCAGACCGGCGTCGACGCCCGCGGTCTGCGGGTCGGCCAGCGTCCGGTTGCCGCGGAACAGGTCGCTGCCGCTCTCCCACGTCTCCGGCAGGCCTGTGGCGGCGAGGATCGTCTCGCGCACCTTCTCCGCCCCGAGCTCGTAGGTGAGGCCGTAGTACGTGGTGTTGAGCGAGCGCTTCATCGCCTCCTCCAGGGTGCAGGAGGGGCAGGAGGCGCCGCCGGAGTTGCGCACCGGCTTGTCCGGGCGGTCCGGGAAGGTCTTCGACGCGCTGCCGTCGCGGCGGGCGGTGACGCTGATGCCCTCCTCGAGGGCGGTGGCCAGCACGTAGGGCTTGACCGACGAGCCGGGCTGGCGCTGGTTCATGCCGTAGTCCGTGCCGGTGCCGTTGGGCCCGCCGTAGTAGGCCTTGACCGCACCGGTGCGCGGGTCGACCGCCACCAGCGCCTCGCGGAGCACCTCCTGGTTCTCGCCCTCCATCACGGTGTTGACGGCGTTGACGGCGAGCTCCTGCGAGCGCTGGTCGACCGTGGTGACGATCTTCAGGCCGCCGCCGTAGAGCTGGTCGTCGGTGTAGCCCTTGCCGCGCAGCTCGGCGAGCGCCCGGCTGACGATCAGTCCCTCGGGGCCCGACGGGATGCCCATGGACGGCGCCACCTTGGGCAGCACCGGCGGGTAGACCGACAGCGCGCGCTCCTCGGCCGACAGCCAGCCCTCGCCGACCATCCCGTCGAGCACGAGGCCCCAGCGGTCCTGCGCACCCTCGGGATTGGTCTCCGGGTCGTAGGCCCCGGGGCTGCGGATCAGCACGGCCAGCACGGCGCCCTGCTGGGCGGTCAGCTCGGAGGCCGGCACGTCGAAGTAGGTGTTCGCCGCCGACTCGATGCCGTAGGCGCCGCGGCCGAAGTAGATGGTGTTCAGGTAGTTCTCGAGGATCTGCTCCTTCGAGTAGTTGTTGTCCAGCTTGATCGCCAGGAAGAGCTCCTGGAACTTGCGGCTGAACGTCTGCTCGGAGTTCTGCAGGATCGCGTTCTTCACGTACTGCTGGGTGATCGTCGAGCCACCCTGGGTGGAGCCGCCGGTCAGGTTGCTCCAGGCGGCGCGGGCGATGCCGGTCGCCGAGATGCCCGGGTCGTTGTAGAAGTCCCGGTTCTCCGCGGCCAGGATCGCGTTCTGCGCGGCCTCGCTCACCTGGTCCAGCCGCACGTTGGTGCGGTTCTCGTCGCCGAGCCGCGCCATCTCGGTAGTGCCGTCGGCGTAGTAGACGACGGTGGTCTGGGCGTTGGTGATCGAGTCGGGGCTCGGCACCTCGGTGCTGGCGTAGACGACGCCGATGAAGACGCCGAGCAGCACGACCAGCCCGCCGATGATGCCGGCGCCGATCTTCAGCCGCCGCCGACGGCGCTGCTTCTTCGTGCGCGCCGGCCGGCCCTTGCCGCTGCCGGAGGGGCGGCCACCGGAGCCCGGCGGGCGACCGGACCCGGGCGGGCCACCGGACCCCGGCGGACGGCCGCCGCCGGAGCCGGGCGGGCGGCCACCGGAGGACGGCGGTCGCCCGCCGCCCGGCCGCCGCTGCGCGCGGCCGGGGTGCGGGGCCGGCCGGCCGGCTGACCCGCCGGCCGTCGCGCGCCGGAGCCCCCGCGTGCGGACCCGCCACCACCCCCCGTGCTGCGGGTGCGGGTGGGAGCCGGACGGCGCACCGAACCGGCGCGCGGTCCGACGGGCGAGGTCTCGTCGTGGGTCGGCACGCGGTGAACCCCTTCCTGAACTGGTGGTGGGCGGCGGGCGGTGCCCGGTCGCGGTCGTGCGTGGTGGCAGCCTTGCGTCTTCAGCTGTGGGCGCGGGGGAGGCCCGCGTGGTGCTCGCCCCGCCAGGGGCTGGTGTGACGGAGGGGTCCGCCGTGACGGTGAACCCTCCCGCGCGGGTGGCTAGTCCGTGGCGGTCCGGCGCCGGCCGCGCTGCGGCCGGCCCGGGGCGGGCTCGACCCCGAGGACGTAGGAGCACTCGAGGTGGTTCCAGCCGCAGCTCCGGCACACCTCGACGGCGTACACGGTGAACTCCTCCTGCGCGGCGTCCATCCGGGCCAGCTCGACGGGTGACTTGGCCTGCCCGGACACCGGGCCGAGCCGGTCGCCGTACACGTAGTTCACGCGGGTGAGGCGCTGTCGGCGGCACACCGGGCAGGGCGTCTCCGTCGCCTCGCCGTGGTACTTGGCCGCCCGTGAGAGGTACGGGCTGGCGTCGCACACCTCGAACAGGCCGGTGCGCCCGGAGTGCACGTCGGCCAGGACGGCTCGCCGCTGCAGCGAGTAGTCCACGACGGATCGACGTCCGGGCACCGCGCCAATGTACGTGCCGGACCTGTGAACGGGCAGGTTCGTGAGCCGTGCTACACGCGGCACACCGGCGCCGTGTCGTGCCGAGTGGGGCCCGGAGGGTCCCGCGCAGGCGCGACGGACGCGCTCCACCCAGCCGGGGGACGACTCCTGGCCGCGGTGCGACCCGGAGGGTCGCAATGTCACATGTCGTTGTATCGTCTCGATACATCGACCGTGGGACCGAGGAGGCGTGGTGCTCGAGTTCGCCATCCTCGGTCTGCTGCACAAGGCGCCGATGCACGGCTACGAGCTGCGCAAGCAGCTCGCGCAGGTGCTCGGCGGGTTGCGGAGCATCTCCTACGGCTCGCTGTATCCCGCGCTCAAGCGGATGCGCGCGGCCGGGCTCATCAGCGCTGACGAGCCCACGCCGCACGCGCTGCTCCCGGCGGACGCCCCGGCGCTCACCGGCCGGCGCGGGAAGGTGGTCTACACGATCACCGCGGAGGGCAAGGAGCGCTTCCACGACCTGGTCAGCCAGACCGGGCCGGAGGCGTACGACGACGGTGGGCTCTTCGGGGTCCGCCTCGCCTTCTTCGGGCACACGGCCTCCGACGTGCGACTGCGGATCCTCGAGGGCCGCCGTCGCACCGTCGAGCGGCAGCGCGAAGGGTTGCGGTCCTCGTTGTCGCGGACCCGTCAGCGGCTCGACCGCTACACCCTCGAGCTGCAGCGCCACGGCCTGGAATCGGTGGACCGGGAGGTCCGCTGGCTCTCGGAGCTGATCGATTCCGAACGCCGTGAGGCGTCGGGGAGCACAGCAGGACGCGAGGAGCCGGGCGACGCCCCGGCACCGGCGGCCCCTGCACCGTCATCCGCGGACCGCACCCGGTCCGCGTCCGTCGGACCCGCTGAGGGTCCAGGGGAAGGAGAGCCATGGGCTCCGTGAAGGTCGCCATCGTCGGCGTCGGCAACTGCGCCGCGTCGCTCGTGCAGGGCGTTCACTACTACCGCGACGCGGACGAGTCCACGTCCGTGCCCGGCCTGATGCACGTCCGCTTCGGCGACTACCACGTCTCCGACGTGGAGTTCGTCGCCGCGTTCGACGTGGACGCCAAGAAGGTCGGCCGCGACCTCTCCGAGGCCATCGTCGCCAGCGAGAACAACACCATCAAGATCTGCGACGTCCCGCCGCTCGGCGTCTCCGTCCAGCGCGGCACCACCCTCGACGGGCTCGGCAAGTACTACCGCGAGACGATCGAGGAGTCCGACGAGCAGCCGGTCGACGTCGTGGCCGCCCTGCGCGAGTCCGGTGCCGACGTCCTGGTCTGCTACCTCCCCGTGGGCTCGCAGCAGGCCGCGGAGTTCTACGCCCAGGCCGCGATCGACGCCGGTGTGGCGTTCGTGAACGCCCTCCCGGTCTTCATCGCCGGCACCAAGGAGTGGGCGGACAAGTTCACCGCCGCCGGCGTGCCGATCGTCGGTGACGACATCAAGAGCCAGGTCGGCGCCACCATCACCCACCGCGTGCTCGCCAAGCTGTTCGAGGACCGCGGCGTGCAGCTGGACCGCACGATGCAGCTCAACGTCGGCGGCAACATGGACTTCAAGAACATGCTCGAGCGCGAGCGCCTGGAGTCCAAGAAGATCTCCAAGACCCAGGCCGTCACCAGCCAGGTCGACCGGGACATGGGCAAGGACAACGTGCACATCGGCCCGTCGGACCACGTGCCGTGGCTCTCGGACCGCAAGTGGGCCTACGTCCGCCTCGAGGGCCGCGCGTTCGGCGACGTCCCCCTGAGCCTGGAGTACAAGCTCGAGGTCTGGGACTCCCCGAACTCGGCCGGCATCATCATCGACGCCGTCCGTGCCGCGAAGATCGCCAAGGACCGTGGCATCGGTGGCCCGATCCTGTCGGCGTCCTCGTACTTCATGAAGTCCCCGCCGGAGCAGTACGACGACAGCCAGGCCCGGGACGCCGTGGAGGCCTTCATCCGCGGCGACATCGAGCGCTGATCCCGGGACCGCACTGATCCCAGCACCGCACTGATCCCAGCACCGCATGAGGGCCCGCACTCCACCCGGAGTGCGGGCCCTCGTCGCGTCTGCGGGGCTGCGGGCCGCGCGCTGCCTACGCTGGCGGCCATGCGGCCCCGGACCCTGCTCCCCGCCGCGGCGGTGGCCCTCGCGCTGCTGACCGGGTGCGCGGGGGACGGCGGGCGGCGCGACGCCGGGGACGCCGTGACGCGGGACGAGGCGGCGGTGCTGGCCGCGCTGCTGGAGCGCAACCGCGCCGAGGGCGGCGCCGACTTCGTGGTGACCGCGCCCTTCGGCGACGGCGCCGTCCTGACGCTCACCGGCGAGGTCGACTTCCGCGCCGGGACGGGTCGGGCGACGGCGGTGACCAGCGCCGACGGCGTGGACCTCGTGCGCACGGTCTTCTTCTCCCGCGATCAGCTGTGGTTCGGCGACGTCCCGGGCGCGACCGAGGCGCTGGGCGGCTCGGGCGCGACCTTCCTGACCCGCCCCGTGGAGGCCGGCGAGGCCGAGCCCCCGCTGGTCGACGTCCTGGTGGGCATCGTGCTGGGCCTCGCCGCCGACGACGGCGACGACCCGGCCGGCTTCCTGGCCGGCGGTTACAGCTGGGAGGGGCGGCGCTCGATCGACGGCCGCCCGACCGACCTGTTCGGCCTGCCCGGCGAGCGCACGGTGGCGGTCTCCTCGACCGAGGACCTGCTCGTGCAGTTCGCGACGCCGCTGCCGGCCGCCGACGGCGAGCTGGAGGCGATGACGACGCTGGCCGAGCACGGCCCCCGCGCGCTGGACCTGCCGGGGGAGGCGCAGTCGGCACCGCTGGCCGAGCACCCGGAGCTCGCCGGGGCCATCGGCCTCTAGGGCCTGTAGGGCGCCTATAGGGCCCATCCGGGCCCGGGCAGACAAGTGGGAAGGGGCGGCCTCTTCCCCAGACCGCCCCTTCCCGGGTACTTCCTACCAGATGCGCGGCGTTCCGGCAGCCACCCTCAGTTCACCGTCGGGTCGGCCGGCGCGGTGCTCAGCACGGCGAGCCGCCCGCGCTGCCGCCGCACGACCGCGCGCCACAGCTCCGGGCCCGAGATATCGGCCAGGACGTCGTCCGGCGAGCCCGGCACCACGGCCCAGGCGCCCTCGGTGAGCTCGCCGGCCAGCTGCCCGGGCGACCAGCCCGCGTCAACCGGCGAAGACCCGCAGCCCGGCCACGCAGCCGGTCAGCGGCTCGGGGTCGACGTCGAGGTCGATCAGGTGGATCCCGTCGGCGACCGGGCGCAGCCCGAGGCCGGCCGGCGGCCCCGGCGCGGGGCAGCGGGCGAGGCACAGCGCGGTGTCGGTCTCGCACGGCCCGCCCACGTGGAACACGCCGGGCTCGACCGCCAGGTCGCGCCAGCCGGGCAGCACGTCCCGGATCTCCACCTGGCTCGGGCTGCCCAGGACGACGCCGAGCGTGCCGGTCTCCGAGTGGTCGAGGACGTAGACCACCGAGCCCGCGAAGGTGGGGTCGGAGAGCCCGGGCATGGCCACGAGCAACGAGCCGGGGCGCACGTCGTCGAGGTCGCCGATGGACAGCGCCGGCACCGGCGCGCGCCGACGACCGGTCCCGGGCCGCGCGGGCGGGCCGGACTCGGGATCGGGCACCGGCGTCATCGTCCCCAGTGTGCCCCACCTCCGGGCCGCCGGCGTCGTCGTCGTCCCGCCGTCCTCCTACGCTGGCCGGGTGCGGGAGGAGGGGGCCACGGTGCGCTCCCTGCTCGCCCGGCGCGACTTCCGCCGGCTGTTCGCGACCCGCCTGCTGGCCCAGTTCGGGGACGGCGTCTTCCAGGCCGCGCTGGCGGGCACGGTGCTGTTCAACCCGCAGCGCGCCGCGGACCCGCTGGAGGTCGCCGCGGGGTTCGCCGTCCTGCTGCTGCCCTGGTCGCTGCTCGGCCCGTTCGCCGGCGTGTGGCTGGACCGCTGGAGCCGGCGGGCGGTGCTGCTGCGGGCCAACGTGCTGCGCGCCGCCCTGGTCGCGGTCGTCGCGGCGGTCATCCTCGGCGGGGTCGACGGCGTCCCGTTCTACCTCGCGGGGCTGGCGGTCTTCTCGGTCAACCGGTTCGTGCTGGCCGCGCTGTCGGCCGGGCTGCCGCACACGACCGACGCCCTCGTGCCGGCGAACGCGCTGTCGACGACGGCGGGGTCGATCGCCACCGTGGCCGGTGGCGGCACGGCGCTGCTCCTGCTGCCGCTCACCGGCTCGGGCGACGCCGGGTACGCCGCGATCGCGCTGGCCGCGGCGCTGCCCTACCTCGCCGCCTCCGCCGTCGTCTCGGGCTTCGACCGCCGCTACCTGGGGCCGGACGCGGGTGCCGAGCAGCCGGCGGCCCGGCACGTCGTCGCCGGCATGGTCGCCGGCGCCCGGTACGCCTGGGGGCTGCCCCGCGTCGCCGCGGCGCTGGCCGCGATCGGGCTGCACCGGGTCTGCTTCGGCCTGTTCACCCTCATGACGCTGCTGCTGCACCGCGGCCCGTTCGAGGACGCCACCGGCCTCGTCCGGGGCGGGCTGGCCGGGCTGGGCCAGCTGGTGGCAGCGATCGCGGCCGGCTCGCTGCTGGCCGCGTTCGTCACCCCGGCGGCCGTGCGCCGCGCCGGGCGGGTCCGCTGGACCGTCGGGCTGCTGTTGGTCGGCGGGGTGGCCCAGGTGCTGCTCGGGCTGCCGTTCTCACCGCCGGCGGTCCTCGCCGGGGGCTTCGTCCTGGGCCTGGTCGGCCAGGGCGTGAAGATCTGCGTGGACGCGACCCTGCAGGAGGACGTCGAGGACGACGTCCGCGGCCGGGTGTTCTCCGTCTACGACACCCTGTTCAACGTCGCCTTCGTCGGGGCCGTCGTGGCCGCCGCGTTCGTGCTGCCCGAGTCGGGCCGCTCGGTGCCGGTGCTGCTGGCGATCGGCGCCGGGTACCTGCTCGCCGTCGTGGCGTTCCTGGGCCTGCGCCGCCGCACCCCCGCCCCCGTCCGCGGCTGACCCCCTTCAGAGCTGCGGCACGCACGCTCCCGCGCCCAGCCGGGCCAGCCCGGTGCGGTCGCCGGCGCCGAGGTCGGTGACCTGCTGCTGCACCTGCGGGTACATGAGCTCGGTGGCGTCGTCGACGTGCGCCAGGCCGACCAGGTGGCCCAGCTCGTGCAGCACGATCGCCTCCACGACCGCGCGGCCGCCCCGGCGTTCCAGCACCGGCGCGATCTGCGGGGCGTCCAGGACGAGGGTGCCGGTGACGTAGATGCTCGGGCTGCGGCCCAGCGAGACCGCGGCGCTGCCGGCCTGGCCGACGACGTCGCCGGCGAGCGCGGGCTCCTCCTGCTCCGACTGCCAGCCGATGAGCACCGGCGCCCAGCGGTCGCCGTACCGCTCAGGCTGGTAGACCGGGCGGTCGACGGCGATCGGCTCGTCGCTGGCGCCGTCGTGCACGAAGACCAGGCCGGTGATCTCGCTGATCCGCGCCACGGCCGCGTGCACGATCGGCTCGCCGCCGGGCGGTGCACCCAGCCCGTTCAGCACGTAGTGGATCGGCCGGCAGGGGTCGTAGGCCACCGGGGTGACGCCGTCCCCCTGCAGGCCGGTGAAGGCGTACGTGCCGCCGCCGGCCGGCGGCGGCTGGGGCACCCCCCGCGGGAACTCAGCGACCTCGAGCCCGGCCGGCGGCCGGTCCCGGGGCTTCTCCGGCTCCGGGGGTGGGGGCGGGGACGGCGGCGCGGGCGCCGGAAGCGCGGTCACCCGCACCGCCCACGGCAGCCCGCCCGGGCCGCTCAGCACGCCGGCGCCGAGCACGATCACCAGCAGGACCAGCACGACGCCGGCCCCGCGCAGCAGCCGACGGAAAGCCCTCACACCAGCACTGTCGGCGCTGCGGCGCCCCTCGCGCACCCGGCACGCCGGGGGCGTCAGGACCTCAGCCCTGCTGGCCCGCCCACCACTCGCGCAACGCCGCCTCGGCCTCGTCCCGGTCCAGCGGGCCGCGCTCGAGCCGCAGCTCCTTGAGGAAGCGCCACGCCCGGCCGACCTCCGGGCCGGGCGGCACGCCCAGCAGCTCCATGATCGCGTTGCCGTCGAGGTCGGGCCGCACCCGCGCGAGGTCCTCGGCCGCCGACAGCTCGGCGATGCGGAGCTCCAGCGAGTCGTAGGTCTCGGCCAGCGCGGCCGCCCGCCGGCGGTTGCGGGTCGTGCAGTCCGAGCGCACCAGCTTGTGCAGCCGGGGGAGCAGGGGGCCGGCGTCGGTGACGTAGCGGCGCACCGCGGAGTCGGTCCACTCGCCGCGGCCGTAGCCGTGGAAGCGCAGGTGCAGGAAGGTCAGCCGGGAGACCTGCTCCACGACCTCCTTCGGGTACTTGAGCGCGACCAACCGCTTGCGCACCAGCTTGGCGCCGACCACCTCGTGGTGGTGGAAGGAGACCCGGCCGCGCTCCTCGTGCCGCCGCGTGGCCGGCTTGCCGATGTCGTGCAGCAGCGCGGCCAGTCGGAGCACCAGGTCGGGGGAGGGGGCGTCCGGGTCCGCCTTCTCCAGCGCGATCGCCTGGTCCAGCACGGTCAGGGAGTGGGAGTAGACGTCCTTGTGCTGGTGGTGCTCGTCGATCTCCATCCGCAGCGCGGACAGCTCCGGCAGCACGACGTCGGCCAGCCCGGTGGCGACGAACAGCTCCAGCGCGCCCCGCGGGGAGTCCTGGAGCAGGGTCTTGGACAGCTCCGCCTGCACCCGCTCGGCGGTGATCCGGCCCAGCTCCGCCGACATCGCCGTCATGGCGACGACGACGTCGTCCTCGGGGGTGAGGCCGAGCTGGGCGACGAAGCGGACGGCGCGCAGCATCCGCAGCGGGTCGTCGGCGAAGGACTCCTCGGCCGCCGCCGGGGTGCGCAGCCGGCGGCGGATCAGGTCGCCCAGCCCGCCGAAGGGGTCGGTCACCGTGCGGTCCGGGCCCAGGGAGACGGCCATCGCGTTGACGGTGAAGTCGCGGCGGGCCAGGTCGTCCTCGAGCGAGTCACCCCAGGCGACCTCGGGGTTGCGGGACTCGCGGTCGTAGCGGTCGGCCCGGAAGGTGGTGATCTCCAGCCGCTCGCCGCGGACCTCCGCGCCCACCGTGCCGAAGGCGATGCCGGTGTTCCACGTGGAACCGGCCCAGCCGCGCAGCACCTCCAGCGTCTGCTCCGGCCGGGCGTCGGTCGTCAGGTCCAGGTCGCCCGGCAGCCCCGGCCGCCCGGACGCCGCCGCCAGCAGCGCGTCGCGCACCGAACCGCCGACCAGGTGGACCTGGAAACCGGCCGCGGCGAAGCGCCGCCCCACCTCGTCCAGGACGGGGGAGAGGTCCACGAGGTCGCGCACGGTCTGCTGGACGGCGGGCGGCACGGGCTCGGCGGCGGGACGCGACCCACCGGTCCCGTCCGGACGACTCACGGGTGGGACGGACACGACCGACCAGAGTAGTGCGAGTTGTCGCGCTACCCTCCTGGCATGGCTGGGACCGGCGGACGAGGGCGCCCCGGCCGCCGGCTGCGTCGGGTCGACGAGACCTCCGCCGGGGGCCTGGTGGTCTCCGACGACGGCGTGCACGGGCCCCGTGCCGCCCTCATCGGCCGCACCGACCGCCGCGGCCGCCTGCTGTGGTCCCTCCCCAAGGGTCACATCGAGGCCGGCGAGACCCCCGAGGACACCGCCGTCCGCGAGGTCGAGGAGGAGACCGGGATCATCGGCGAGGTCGTCGCCCCGCTCGGGATCATCGACTTCTGGTTCGTCGCCGACGGCCGCCGCGTGCACAAGACGGTGCACCACTTCCTCCTCCGGGCCGTCGGGGGCGCGCTCTCCGACGCCGACGTCGAGGTGACCGAGGTGGCCTGGGTGCCGCTGGACGAGCTGAGCGGCCGGCTCGCCTACGCCGACGAGCGCGCCCTCGTCGAGCGTGCGCCCGGTCTGCTGGCCGACACCGCGTGATCCGGCCGGCCGCCGGCGGCACCGGTGGCCGCCCTGCCGTCGCCCCCGGTCCCGACCGCCCCGGCGCCCGGCGCGGGGCGCTGCTGCGCGCCGCCCTCCTGCCCGTCCTGCTCAGCACCGTGTGCGCGCTGGCCCCGCCCGCGTCGGCGGCACCCGCCCCCGCCACGGCCCCGCCGGTGCTCGCCGCGGCGCCCAGCGACGACGACGACAGCGATCCCGACCGCCCGATCCGCGTCGACGTCAAGGGCTTCGAGCCGCGGACCGTCACCCCCGGGTCCCTGGTGACCGTCCGCGGCTTCCTGACCAACACCGGGACGACGCCGATCGAGGGCGTCACCATCCGCCTCCAGCGCGGCGACGTCCTGCTCAGCCGGGCCGACCTGGCCGACGCGGACGCCGACGGGGACGAGCCCTCGGCCGTCGTCGCGCCCTTCCAGGACGGCCCGGAGCTCGTCCCCGCCGGCGAGACCGTCTCCTTCAGCTACACCGTCGACTCCGCCGAGCTGCGCCTGGACCGCGACGGCGTCTACCCCGTGCTGCTCAACGTCAACGGCAGCGTGGACGGCGACGTCCGCCGCGTCGGCGAGCTGTCCACCTTCGTCGTGCAGCAGCCGCTCCAGCCGGTGGCGCGCACCGCCGTCGCCTGGCTGTGGCCGCTCACCGAGCGCACGCACCGGACCGCGTCGGGCCGGTTCGCCGACGACGACCTGGCCGAGTCGGTCTCCCCGGAGGGCCGGCTCGACCGCGCGCTCAGCGTCGTCGAGCGGCTGCCCACGCCGACGCCGCCGGGCTCGGCCACCCCCGTCCCGGACGTGCCGGTGACCCTCGCGATCGACCCGGCGCTGATCGAGGAGCTCGAGGTCATGGCCGCCGGCCCCTACGAGGTCCCCGGCGGGCAGGGCGCCGGCACCGACGCCGCGAGGGAGTTCCTGGCCCGGCTGCGCACCGTGGCCGCGGTGCACGCCGTCGTCGCCCTGCCCTACGGCGACGTCGACGCCGACGCCCTCGAGCGGGCCGGCCTCGGCGAGGTCGTCACCCGCAGCCTGCCCGGCACCGGGGCGGGCACCGCCCAGGACCCGCCCGCCGCTGCGGACGGGACCCCGACCGGCACCCCGACGGCACCCGCGGCGGAGTCCGAGGCCCCCGCCGGGCCCACCGCCCCCGACGAGGGGGCCGGGGCACGCATCCTCGCCGAGGCGCTCGACGTCGAGCCGCGCACCGACCTCGCCTGGGCGCCGGGCGGCACCCTGCTCCCAGGCACGCTGGCCCGCCTCCAGGAGGGCGGGATCGAGCAGGTGGTGCTCGGCCCCGACGCCGTCAGCACCGGGAACTCCGCCATCGGCCTGGGCGACCCCACCGCCGCGGCCGCCGTCACCGTCGGCTCCCCGTCCGGCCCGGTCGGCGGCCTGGTCGCCGACGCCCGGCTCGGGCACGTCGTCGGCCTCGGCGAGGTGGCCGAGGGCGGCCCGCGGCTGGCCGAGCAGCGCTACCTCGCCGAGCTCGGCGTCCTCACCGCGCAGGCGCCGCCCGGGACGGAGCAGACCGTGCTGGTCGCCGCGCCGCGCGACGTCGACGCCGGGCCCGACAGCGCCGGCGCGATGATGGCCGACACCGCCACGCTGCCCTGGCTGCGCGCCACGACCCTCGAGTCGCTCACCGCCGGCACCCCCACCGAGGACGGCGAGCTGGTCGAGCCGGGCGACGACGCCGCCCGCCTCGACCCGGCCGGGCTGCTGACCGTCCGCGACGCCACCGCCTCGCGGGACGACCTGGCGCGCGCCGTCGAGGGCGACGCCGGCACCGCGCTGCAGGCGTTCGACGCCGCGACCGCCCGCGGCACCTCGGTGGCCTGGCGGACCGACCCCGGCGGCTTCCGGGACGCCGCCGTCGACCTGGCGGCCACGATGCAGCGGATGCGTGGCCAGGTGACCCTGCTGGCGCCGGCCGACGGCACGTACACGCTGGCCTCCAGCGACGCGCCCCTAGTACTCACCGTCCGCAACGACCTGCCCTTCGCCGTGCGGGTGCTGCCCGAGGTGCGGGCCCGCGGCAACCGGGCGCTGTCCATCGGCGACATCGGCGTCCGGGTGCTCGCGCCGGGTGAGCGCGCGGTGCTGCAGGTGCCGACCTCGGTGGGCCAGTCCGGCGGCTTCGCGGTCACGGCCACGCTGACCACCCCCGGCGGCGCCCCGCTCGGCGAGCGCGTGCAGCTCCAGGTGCGCAGCACCGCCTACGGGCCGATCTCGCTGATCATCACCATCGGGGCCGCCGCCCTGCTCGGGCTGCTGTTCCTCCGCCGGCTGGTGGTGTTCGTGCTGCGCCGCCGGGCCCGCGCCGCCGGCGCCGAGGCCGGCGGGCCGCCGCTGGGCCCCGACGGCATCCCGACGCGGAGCCCCGTGTGAGCACCCCTCCCGACGACGAGCAGCAGGTGCCCGACCGGGCCCGGCCGCCGGTGGGGCGGCCGCTGCCGCCCGCGCCCTACCGCGCCACCCCGCCCGAGGGCGCCCCTTTCGCCGTCCCCGACGACGGCCGGCACGCACTGCCGCCGGTGCCCCCGCCGGTGCGCCGTGGCCAGCCGCCGCTGCAGCCGGGCCGGCGCCCGCGCGCCGAGGGGACGCCGGTCCCCCCGCTGCCGCCGCTGCGGCACCGCTGGGTGCCGGCCGCGGACGAGACCCAGGTCTTCCCGATGCCGGTGCTGCCGCCGGTGCCCCGCGCGGAGCAGGAGACCGACGACGACGTCGAGCAGCGCGAGGGCGCGCCCGGCGCCAGCGGGGGCATCCTGCGCGCCGCGGGCACCATGGCCGTGGCCACGCTGGTCTCCCGCATCACCGGCCTGGCCCGCACGATGGTGCTCACCGCGGCCCTGGGTATCGCGCTGGTCGGCGACGCCTACAACACCGCCAACACGCTGCCGAACATCGTCTACGAGCTGCTCCTCGGCGGGGTGCTGACCTCCGTGGTCGTCCCGCTGCTGGTGCACGCCCAGGAGCGGGACCGCGACGGCGGCGTCGGCTATGCCCAGCGGCTGGCCACCATCGCCACCGCCGGGCTCGTCGTCGTCACCGCGCTGGCGGTGCTGGCTGCGCCGCTCCTGACCCGGCTCTACGGGATCAGCGACGACCCGGACCAGGTGAGCCTGGCCAACTGGCTGGCCCGCATCCTGCTGCTGGAGATCGTCTTCTACGGCGTGGGCGCCCTGGCGCAGGCGATCCTCAACTCCCGGGGGGTCTTCGGCCCGCCCGCGTGGGCGCCGGTCCTCAACAACCTGGTGGTCATCGCCACCGGGGGCCTGCTCATCGCGGCGAGCGGGCCCGGCGAGCTCACGCCGGTGACCATCACCTCCGGGCAGGTGTGGCTGCTGGGCATCGGCACCACCTTGGGCATCGCCGTCCAGGCGCTGGTGCTGCTGCCGCTCCTGTCGCGGGCCGGCGTCCCGCTGCGACCCCGCTGGGGGCTGCGCGACACCGGGCTCAGGGAGGCCGGCTCGCTCGGCCTGTGGGTGATCGGCTACGTGGCGATCAGCCAGGTGGGCGTCGTCGTCGCCACCCGGGTGGCCAACGCCGCCGGCCGGGAGGGCGGCCTGGGCTCCTACGGCTTCGCCAACGCCAGCCTGCTGTTCCAGATGCCCTACGGGATCATCGGCGTCGCGCTGCTCACCGCGCTCGTGCCGCGCATGAGCCGGGCGGCCTCCCGGCACGACGTTCCCGGCGTCGTCTCCGACCTCTCCCTCGGCACCCGGCTCTCCGCGCTCGGGCTGCTCCCGGTGACCGCCCTGCTCACCGTGCTCGGCCCGGCTCTCGGCGTCGTCGCCTTCGCCCGCGGCAACACCTCGGTCGCCGACGCCGAGGCGATCGGCACCGCACTGGCCCTGGGCGCCTTCGGGCTGCTGCCCATGGCGGTCACCCTGCTCCAGCTGCGCGTCTTCTACGCGATGAAGGACGCCCGCACGCCCACGCTGATCCAGCTGGGCATGGTCGCCGTCCGGGTGCCGCTGCTGCTGCTCGTGCCGGCCGTCGTCGGGCCGGAGCACGTGGTGGCCGGGCTGATGCTCGCGACCAGCATCACCTACCTCGCCGGCTGGGTCCTCGGGGACCTCGCGCTGCGCCGGCGGCTCGGGGCGCTGCGCACCCGCGCGACCCTGCTCCAGGTCGCCCGGGTCGCCGCGGCGTCGTTGGCCGCGGCCCTGCTCGGCCTCCTTGTCCTGATCGTGACCGACGACCTGTTCGGATCGTCCACCGCAGGGTCGCTCGGCCGGGTGGCGGTCGGTACCGTGGTCATCGGCGCCGCGGCTCTCGCAGGTCTCGTGGTCGCCCGCGTACCGGAGCTCCGCGGACCCCTGGCAGCCGTCAGGGCCCGCATCGGACGCGGATGACCCGCACGTCCTCGCAGGGAGGCGGCGCCGATGCCGGTGGGCCGCACCGGCCGCCGCAGCAGGACAGGGGGTCGGAGTGTCGATGACGTCCACGGTCACCGGCCTCCCGGATCGCTACCGGCCGCTGGACCAGGTGGGTCCCGACGAGCAGACCGAGACCGGCGTCATCCAGACCTGGCGGGCCAAGGACCGGATCCTGAACCGCGACGTCGCCGTCCGCGTGCACACCCCCGCCGGCCCCGCCGCGCACGCGTGGATCACCCGCGCGCTGACCGCCGGCGGCCTGGCCACCCCCGCGCTGGCGATGGTCTACGACGCCTCGGAGGGCAGCGGCGATCCGCAGGCCCCCGGCGGCGCCGCCTACGTCGTCAACGAGTGGATCGACGGCGTCCCGCTGGCCGAGCGGCTGGCCGAGGGCCCGCTGCCCGAGCGGGAGATCCGCACCGTCCTGCGCCGGCTGGCCGACGGCGTCGCCGAGGCGCACCGCGTCGGCCTGGCGGTCGGCGGGCTGACGCCGGACAACGTGGTGCTGCGGCCCAACGGCCTGGTCGGCCTGCGCGGCGTACCCGCCGCGAGCGGCAGCATCGACGGCGACGTCGCCGCCCTCGGCGCGCTGCTCGAGGTGTGCCTGACCGGCCTGCGGCCCGGCGAGGCCGAGCCCCGGCCCCTGCGCGGCCCCTCCGACCTGGTGGCGCTGGCCCGGCGGGCGCGCTCCACCGAGCCCGGCCAGGCGCTGTCCAGCGTCGCCGCGATGGCCGCGATCCTCGCCGACCGGCCGCGCACCCGCCCCGGCGCCGGCGTGCGCTCCGAGCAGCCGTGGGGCGACCGGCAGCGGCCGGCCGAGGAGCAGCGTCCCGACCCGGTCGGGCCCTCGGCCCCCGGCACCGTCCCGCCGGTCCGCCCGCCCGGCGCGGGCGACACCGTCGTCGCCGCGGCCGTGCACGGCGACACCGTCGACGCCCGCTCGGTCCCGCCCGTCGCCGGCGCCTACGCGGGCACCCGGTCCGACGACCGCGCCCTCCCCCCGCTGGGCGAGGACCTCTACACCGGTCCGCCCACCGGCTCCGGGTACGACGACGAGGACGACGACGAGGGCCGCGGCCGGCGCCGCCTGCTCGTCGTCGGCCTGCCCCTGCTCGCCCTGCTGGTCGTCATCGGGCTCGCCTGGTGGGTCGGCACGAGCCTGCTGTCGGTCGCGGGCTCGGTCGACGAGGGCTCGACGCCCTCGATCAGCGTGCCCACCGCCGGCGCCTCCGGGAGCGACGACGCCGCTCCGGCCGGCCCCGCCGCCACGGTGCAGGGCGCGGAGGTCTTCGACCCCGAGGGCGACGGCGAGCCGGAGAACGACGGCGACGTCCCGCTGACCTACGACGGCGACCCGGGCACCACCTGGTCCACCGTGACCTACCGGGGCTCGGCGGCCTTCGGCAACCTCAAGTCCGGCATGGGCATCGTCTACGACCTGGGCTCCTCGCAGCCGCTCGCCGGCGTCACCGTCACCACCCCCCGTCCCGGCGCGACCGTCGAGATCCGCACCGCGGACACCCGGGCCGACGACCTCGACGGCTACGAGCAGGTCGCCTCCGGCACGCTCCAGGAGTCCAGCGACCTGCGGTTCGACGAGCCGGTCCAGGCCCGGTACGTGCTGCTGTGGATCACCGGGCTGGTCGAGAGCGGCGACGGGTTCACCGGCGAGATCGGCGAGGTCACCGTCCAGGCAGCGGGCTGACCCGTCGGGGTGCGGCCCGGAATGCCGCACCTACGATCGTCGTTGTGCCGCCTGTGAGTGACTCCCCCACCCCCGGTCCCGCCGTGACGACGGAAGAGATCGTCGACCCCGTCATCCCGCCGGCCGAGCACGACGGCATCCGCGACCTGATCATCATCGGGTCCGGCCCCGCGGGCTACACCGCCGCCACCTACGCCGCGCGCGCCAACCTCCACCCGCTGGTGTTCGAGGGCTCGCAGTTCGGCGGCGCGCTGATGACGACCACCGAGGTCGAGAACTTCCCCGGTTTCCCCGCGGGGATCCAGGGCCCGCAGCTCATGGACGACATGCGCACGCAGGCCGAGAAGTTCGGCGCCGAGCTGGTCCCGAGGGACGTCACCGAGGTCGACCTCACCGCCACCCCGAAGATCGTGAAGGTGGGCGACGAGGTGCACCGCGCGCACGCGGTCATCGTGGCCACCGGCTCCAAGTACCGGTACCTGGGCCTGGAGAACGAGCAGCGCCTGCTGGGCCGCGGCGTCTCCGCCTGCGCCACCTGCGACGGGTTCTTCTTCCGCGACCAGGACATCGCCGTCGTCGGCGGTGGTGACTCGGCGATGGAGGAGGCGACCTTCCTCACCCGCTTCGCCAAGAGCGTCACCGTCGTCCACCGGCGGGACGAGCTGCGCGCCTCCAAGATCATGCAGAAGCGCGCGCAGGACAACGAGAAGATCCGCTGGGCGCTGGGCAAGCAGGTCACCGAGGTGCACGGCGACAGCACCGTCTCCTCGGTCGAGCTCACCGACGCCACCACCGGCGCCACCGAGACCCTGCCGGTGAGCGGCCTGTTCGTGGCCATCGGCCACGACCCGCGCACCGAGCTGTTCGTCGGGCAGCTCAAGCTCGACGACGAGGGCTACATCCAGGTCGAGCACCCGACCACCCGCACCAACATCGACGGCGTCTTCGCCTGCGGCGACGTCGTCGACCGTATCTACCGACAGGCGATCACCTCGGCCGGCACCGGTGCCGCCGCAGCGATCGACGCCGAGCGCTGGCTCGCCGACACCTTCGACGAGCGCTGAGCGCCCGGCCGACCGGGCATAGAACCACCGTCCCGCGGGTTCTTCCCGCAGGACTTCGAGCAAGCGACCGAGAGGGAGAACGACCGATGGCAGGCAACACCGTGACGGTCACCGACACCAGCTTCGCCAGCGACGTGCTGGGCAGCGACAAGCCCGTCCTGGTCGACTTCTGGGCGGAGTGGTGCGGCCCCTGCAAGATGGTCGCCCCCGTGCTGGAGGAGATCGCCGCCGAGCACGGCGACAAGCTGACGATCGCCAAGCTCAACATCGACGAGAACCCGCAGATCGCGCGCGACTACCAGGTCATGTCGATCCCGACGATGACGGTGTTCCAGGGCGGCAAGCCGGTGAAGAGCATCATCGGCGCCAAGCCCAAGGGCGCGATCCTCAGCGACCTCGCCGACTACATCTGAGCCGGACCCCTGCGGCGCAGGGGAACGACTCCGCGGAACCCAACGGGTCCACCCGCCCACCCGGGCAGGTGGACCCGTGGCCGTTCCGGGGTACCCCCGCTGGGCCGGGACGGGGGCCGGGGACGACAATCGTGGGCACGATGGGAGCCAACACCGGTATGCAGATCCTGAGGCTCGGCGATCGTGGAGCCGCGGTGGCCGACGTGCAGACGGCGCTGCGCAGCCTGGGGCTGCTGCCCGACGGCGACGGCAGCGCCGCGCCCCACCCACCGCAGGCCACGGCCACCCTCCCCGACGTCGCGCTCGACGCCGCCGTCTACGACGCCGCGACCGAGCTCGCCGTCCGGCACTTCCAGCAGAACCGCGGGCTGTCGGTGGACGGCCGGGTGGGCGAGGAGACCTACCGCGCACTCAACGAGGCCCGCTGGTCCCTCGGTGACCGGCTGCTGCGCTACGACCCCGAGCGCGCCGTCCGCGGTGACGACGTCATCAACCTGCAGGAGCGGCTGCACGAGCTCGGCTACGACGCGGGCCCGGTGGACGGCGTCTTCGGCGTCGACACCGAGACCGGGCTGCGGGCCTTCCAGCGCGACTACGGCCTGACCTCCGACGGCACCTGCGGCCCGGCCACCCTGCGCGCGCTGCGCCAGCTCGGCCGCAAGGTCACCGGTGGCCGCCCCCAGCTGCTGCGGCAGAGCGCGTCGTTCGTCGACAGCGGGCCGCACCTCATCCGCCGCCGGATCGTCATCGACCCCGGCCACGGCGGCGAGGACCCCGGCCACACGCACGGCGAGACGACCGAGGCCGACCTCGTCTTCGACCTCGCCTCGCGGATCGAGGGCCGGCTGGCGGCCGCCGGCGCCACGGTCTACCTGACCCGCGGCCGGCACCAGAACCCGACGGCCACCGAGCGCACCGCCTTCGCCAACGACGCGCGGGCCGACCTCTTCCTCTCCCTGCACGTGGACGCGCACGAGTCCGAGCACGCCCGCGGGGTCGCCAGCTTCTACTACGGCACCGGCTCCGGGGCGTCGTCCACCGTCGGCGAGCAGTTCGCCAACCTCGCCCGCCGCGAGGTGGTCGCCCGCACCGGCCTGCTCGACCTGGACTCGCACGCCAAGACCTGGGACCTGCTCCGGATGAGCCGGATGCCGGCCGTCCGCCTCGACGTCGGCTACCTCTCCCACCCGGTGGACCGGCTGCTGCTGCTCGACGCCCGCCTGCGCGGCTCGATCGCCCAGGGCGTGCTCGCCGCCGTCCAGCGGCTCTTCCTGCCCGCCGAGGCCGACCCTCCCACGGGCACCTTCGCCCTCCCCGGCGACCTCTGACCCCCGCCACGATCAGGTCACCTGATCGTCGAGCGTCCTCCCTCGTGGTGCGCGGTGAGGGAGGACGCTCGGAGCTGAGGGAGGACGACGACGGCGGGCGCAGTCGGCAGTGCGCAGCCCGAGTGGGGCCCGGAGGGTCCCGCGCAGGGATGACCGACGCGCTCGCCGCCGCAGGGGGACGGCACGTGGCCGCGGTGTCGTCCGGAGGACGACGATGTCACTGTGACGGGTCGGTCTCATCGCCTCCCGGAACTCGGTGGAGGGCGGGCCTAGACTCCGGGGGTGGCCACTCTCCCGCCCGGCTCGTCGGCCGGTTCCGGACAGCAGGGCGCGCACCGCGGTGCCGCCCACCCCTCACCGCGGCATCCGCGGCTGGACCCGCTGGCCGACCGCTACGCAGCACGCACCCACGGGATGAAGAGCTCGGAGATCCGGGCGCTGTTCTCCGTGGTCAGCCGGCCCGAGGTGGTGTCCCTGGCCGGCGGCATGCCCGCGGTCACCGCCCTCCCGCTCGACGCCGTCGGCTCGATGATCGGCGACCTGGTCTCCGGCATGGGCGCCCAGACGCTGCAGTACGGCTCGGGGCAGGGCGATCCGCGGCTGCGCGAGCGGATCTGCGACGTCATGGCCCTGGAGGGCATCCACGACGCGTCGGCCAGCGAGGTCGTCGTCACCGTCGGCTCGCAGCAGGGTCTGGACCTCGTCACCCGCGTCTTCGTCGACCCCGGTGACGTCATCCTCGCCGAGGCGCCGTCCTACGTCGGGGCGCTCGGGGTGTTCCAGTCCGCGCAGGCGACCGTCCGGCACGTCGCGATGGACGACGACGGGCTGATCCCCGAGGCGCTGGAGGAGGCGCTGATCGACTGCCGCGCCCGCGGCGACCGGGTCAAGTTCCTCTACACGGTGCCGAACTTCCACAACCCGGCCGGCGTCACGCTGACCGAGCCGCGCCGCGAGGCGATCGTCGCGCTGGCCGAGAAGTACGACCTGCTGATCATCGAGGACAACCCCTACGGCCTGCTCGGCTTCGAGCACGAGCCGATGCGCGCGCTGCGCGCCCGCAACGCCGAGCGGGTCATCTACCTGGGGTCGTTCTCCAAGACCTTCTCCCCGGGCCTGCGGGTCGGCTGGGTGCTGGCGCCGCTCGCCGTCCGCGAGAAGCTGGTCCTGGCCACCGAGGCGCAGGTGCTCTGCCCGCCGTCGCTGACCCAGTACGCGGTCGCGCGCTACCTGGACACCCAGCCGTGGCGCGAGCAGATCAAGCTGTTCACCGAGCTGTACCGCGAGCGGCGGGACGCCTGCCTGGATTCCCTCGAGGCGCTCATGCCGGCCGGCACCACCTGGACCAGGCCCGACGGCGGCTTCTACGTGTGGCTGAAGCTGCCCCGCGGCCTGGACGCCAAGCTCATGCAGCCGCGCGCGGTGAACGCGCTGGTCGCCTACGTGCCGGGCATCGGCTTCTACGCCGACGGCAGCGGCCAGGAGTTCATGCGGCTCTCCTACTGCTACCCCGAGCCCGACCAGATCCGCGAGGGCGTGCGCCGGCTGGCCCGCGTCATCGAGGCCGAGCTCGACCTGCACAGCACCTTCGACGCCGTGGACACCGGCTCGTTCCGGGCGGTCCGGCCGGCGGGTGACGCCCCGTTCACCGGCTCGGGCACGATCGTCGGGCCCGCCAACAGCAACGCCTACGAGGACGGCCGATGACCGAGTCCGCACCCGCCCCGGCGCCCGCTCCGGCCGAGGAGGCGCACCCGTTGCGCGCCGTCGTCCTGGCCGGTGGGCTGACCTTCGAGCGCGAGGTGTCGCTCTCCTCGGGCACCCAGGTGGTCGAGGAGCTCACCCGCGCCGGTCTGGACGCCGAGCTGCGGGACGCCGACGCCGAGCTGCTGCCGGGTCTCGCCGCCGCGCCCGCGGACGCGGTGTTCATCGCGCTGCACGGCGCGACCGGTGAGGACGGCGCCCTGCGCGCGGTGCTCGACCTCGCGGGGGTGCCCTACGTCGGCTCGCCGGCCGCCGCCTGCCGGCTGGCGTGGGACAAGCCGGCCGCGAAGTCCGTCGTCCGTTCCGCCGGGCTCACGACCCCGGACTGGGTGGCGCTGCCGCACAGCACCTTCCGCGAGCTGGGCGCGGGCACCGTGCTCGACCTGATGGTCGCCCGCCTGGGCCTGCCGCTCATGGTCAAGCCCGCCTCGGGTGGCTCGGCGCTCGGTGTGCAGCGGATCAACCGGGTCGAGGACCTGCCCGCGGCCATGGTGAGCTGCTTCGCCTACGGCGACACCGTCATGGTGGAGCGCTACGTCGAGGGCGTGGAGGTGGCGCTGGCCGTCATCGACCTCGGCGACGGCCCGCAGGCGCTGCCCGCGGTGGAGATCGAGCCGGAGTCCGGCGTCTTCGACTACACCGCCCGCTACACCCCCGGCCTCACCGAGTACCACGCGCCCGCCCGACTCGACGACGACGTCGCCGCGCGCGCCGCGGAGGTGGCGGTCCGGGTGCACGAGGTCCTCGGGCTCGCCGACCTGTCCCGCACCGACGCGATCATCACCCCGGACGGCGAGGTGCACTTCCTCGAGGTGAACGTCTCCCCGGGGCTGACCGAGACGTCGATGTTCCCGATGGCCGTCGAGGCGGCCGGCTACGAGCTCGGCGACGTCATCGCCCGGCTGCTCTCGGCGCGGGCGGGCCGCGCCCGCTGATCACCCGCTCGACGACAACGCCCCCATAACGTCTGTGACGTTATGGGGGCGTTCTCCATGACAGGCCTGGTCAGGGCTCCGTACGGCGCCCGGTGATCTCCGGGGCCATCACGCCGATGATCCGCTGGAGGTCGTCGACCGAGCCGAACTCGACGACGATCTTCCCCTTGGACCGGCCGATCTGGATCTTGACCTTCGTCTCGAACCGGTCGGAGAGCCGCGAGCCCAGCTCCTCCACCCCGGGGGCGGAGATGTTGCGGGCCCGGCGCTTGGCGGTGGGCCGTTCCGCGGCGGCCATCGCGACGGCCTCCTCGGTGGCCCGCACCGACATGCCCTCGGCGACGATGCGGGTGGCGAGGGCGTCCTGCGCGTCGGCGTCCGGCAGGCCGAGCAGCGCCCGGGCGTGGCCGGCGGAGATGACGCCGGCGGCGACCCGGGTCTGCACCTTCACCGGCAGCTTCATGAGCCGGATGGTGTTGGTGACCTGCGAGCGGCTGCGCCCGATCTTGCTGGCCAGCTCCTCGTGGGTGGCGCCGAACTCCTCCAGCAGCTGCTGGTAGGCGGCCGCCTCCTCGAGCGGGTTGAGCTGGACGCGGTGGATGTTCTCCAGCAGCGCGTCCCGCAGCATGGCGTCGTCGGTGGTGTCCCGGACGATCGCCGGCACGCTCTCCAGGCCGGCGGCGCGGGCGGCGCGGAGCCGGCGCTCGCCCATGATGAGCTCGTAGGTGACACCGGCACCGTCGGTCGCGGGGTTCTCGCGGACGACGATCGGCTGGAGCAGCCCGAACTCCTTGACGCTGTGGCTGAGCTCCTCCAGCGCCTCGTCGTCGAAGACCTGCCGCGGCTGCTTCGGGTTGGGGACGACGTCCTCCACCGCGACCTCGCGCAGCTGCGCGCCGGGGACGCCGAGCGCCCCGTCGTCGACAGCTGCGGGCGCGGGCGTCGCGGCAGGAGCCGGCTCGGCCGGCGGCGGCACGAGGCTGACGGGCGAGCTGGGCCGCTGCTCGGCGGGGTGCCCCTCGCCGGCCTCACCCTGCTCGCCGGCGGGAGCCGCCGTGGGCTGCGGCTCGACCGCCGGGACCGGCGCCGACGGCGGCGGGCCCGTCGGGATGAGGGCGGCCAGCCCGCGACCCAGTCCACCGCGCTTGCTCATCGCTGCTCCTCGCTCACGTTCGCACTCACTGGCCGTCCTGCGTGCCTGCTGCGGGGGCATCGGCGACGGCGAACGCCGTCGCCGCGGCGGGGGTGCCCGAGCGGTCAACCGGGGGGAGGTCCAACCCGCGGTGCGCCAGCTCGCGGGCCGCCTCGACGTAGCTCGTCGAGCCGCGCGAGCCCGGGTCGTAGGTCAGCACGGACTGCCCGTAGCCCGGCGCCTCGGACACCCGCACGTTCCGCGGGATGACGGCGTCCAGCACGACGTCGCCGAAGTGGTTGCGCACCTCGTCGGCCACCTGATCGGCGAGCTTGGTCCGCCCGTCGTACATGGTCAGCAGGATGGTGCGCACGGAGATGCCCGGGTTCAGGTGCTGCCGGACCAGGTCGATGTTGTTGAGCAGCTGGCCCAGGCCCTCGAGCGCGTAGTACTCGCACTGGATCGGGATGAGCACCTCGTCGCCGGCCACGAGCGCGTTCAGCGTGAGCAGCCCCAGGGACGGCGGGCAGTCGATCAGGACGTAGTGCGGGCGCTTCTCCGGGGGGAGCGCGGCGATGTAGCCCTCGATCGCCCGCCTCAGCCGGTGCTCGCGCGCGACGACGGAGACGAGTTCGATCTCGGCACCCGCGAGGTCGATCGTGGCCGGCACGCAGAGCAGGTGCGGGCTGGCCGTCGTCGGGTGCACGACCTCGGTGAGCGTGCTGTCGCCGACCAGGGCGTCGTAGATCGACGGCGTCCCGACGGTGTGGTCCACGCCGAGGGCGGTGCTCGCGTTGCCCTGCGGGTCCAGGTCGATGACCAGCGTCCGCAGCCCGTACAGCGCGAGCGCGACGCCCAGGTTCACCGTCGAGGTGGTCTTGCCGACGCCGCCCTTCTGGTTGGCGATCGTGATGACGCGGATCCGCGACGGCGCCGGGAACGGGTCCTGGTCGGCGGCGTGCAGGACGCGCGTCGCCCGGAGCGCCTCGCATGGCGATGGGGCTGTCGAAGTCCGTCGCGGAACCGGAGGAGGACTGGTCTGCGGCGAGACTGCTCCGCAGCCGCTCGCCCGGGTCGGTCATCGCAGTCCTTCCTGGTGGCGTTTCACGTGGAACGGGTCGGGTTACTGCACCTGTTCCACGTGGAACAGGACGACGGTGGCAACGCTCTCCGACCTCTCGGGGGAGAGACGGTCACCGCGCCCCACGCGTCATGACCACCACGGTAGTGGCAGCCGACCCCAGGGACGCACCGACCGCCCGCGGGTGGATGTCGCGCATGCCCGCCGCTTCGAGTTCGGGGACGAGCGAGGGCAGCTCCTCGAGCGCCCGGGCGCCGACGAGGGCGACCAGCTGTGTGCCCGGGCGCAGCAGTCCACGGCACCACCCCACGAGGCGGGGGAGTGGGGCGACCGCCCGGGCGGTGACGACGTCGACCGGCCCCACGGCCTGGGCGATCGAGCGCTCCTCCGCGCGGCCGCGGAGCACCCGCCAGGGTGAGCGCTGGTGCTCGGCGAGCTCGGCGACGGCCTCCTGCAGGAACTCCACCCGACGCGCCATCGGCTCGACCAGGGTGAGCGTCACGTCGGGGCGGGCCAGGCCGAGCGGGATGCCCGGCAGGCCGGCTCCGCTGCCCACGTCGACGACGCGGGCGCCCTCGGCGACGGCCTCGGCGACCGCCGCGCTGTTCAGGACGTGCCGCTCCCACAGCCGCGGCACCTCCCGGGGCCCGATCAGGCCCCGGGTGACCCCGTCGGAGGCGAGCTTCGCGACGAAGGCACGGGCCCCCGGCAGGGCGTCCCCGAAGACCTCCCCGGCCACCCCGGGCGGGGGTGGGGGAGCGGGTGTGCCGACGGCGGGGTCGCTCACGCGTCCGGCAGGACCACGACGCGGCGGTTGGGCTCCTCGCCCTCCGACTCGCTGTGCACGCCGGCGACCCCGGCGATGACGTCGTGGACGACCTTGCGCTCGAACGGGTTCATCGGGCTCAGCCGCTCCGGCTGGCCGCTGGTGGCGACCCGGCGGGCCGTCTCGCCCGCCAGAGCGGTGAGGTCGGTGCGCCGCTTGGCGCGGAACCCGCCGACGTCCAGCATCAGCCGGCTGCGGACGCCGGTCGACTGGGCGACGGCCAGCCGGGTGAGCTCCTGGAGCGCCTCCAGGGTGGCGCCGTCCGGGCCGATCAGGTCGTTCAGCCGGCCGCCGACGATCGCCACCGAGGCGCGGTCGCCCTCCACGTCGAGGTCGATGTCGCCGTCCACGTCGAGGATGTCGAGCAGCCGCTCGAGGTAGTCGCCGGCGACGTCGCCCTCCTGGACGAGCAGGGCCTCCCCACGCGGCGCGGTGGACCCGGGGGCCTCACCCGCCCCGCCGGTCTCGACGTCGACGGGCCCGACGAGCGCGTCGTCGCTGGCCGCGTCCGCGTCTGGGAGCGCGGGGGCGCTGTCGGTGGTGGGCTGCTGCGGGGCACTCACGGAGGTTCCTCCACTGTGGGTTCGGGCATCCGGGGCGGGCCCGGTGGTCGGTGTCCGGACCGTCGGTCCGGGGTGCGCCGTCAGCGGCGCTTGCGCTTGCCCCGGTTCGCGGGGCCCTGGCCGGCGCGGCCGGCGCCGCCGCGCGGGCCGTTGCCCGCCGCTCCGGCCGGGCGGCCGTCGGCGGCACCCGACGCGGTCGCGCCGTTCGCGCCGGGGACGCCGTCGCCGTCAGCGGCGCCGGTGTCGACCGTGCTCTCCGGGGCGATCGTCGCGGGCCGGCCCTGCTTCGGGCGGACCGGCTTGGCGCCCGGCTTCGGGGCGAGGGCCTTCGGGTCGATGGCGGGCTTGTCGGCGGCGGCCTTGGCCTTCGCGGCGGGGGATCCGGGCGGCGGCATCTTGCGCAGGATGAAGAACTGCTGGCCGAAGGTCCAGGAGTTGTTGACGACCCAGTAGATGAGCACGCCGATGGGGAAGAAGAAGCCGGTGACGAAGAGGCTCAGCGGCATGCCGTAGAGCAGCAGCTTCTGCACGGTGGCGGCCTGGCCCTCGACCGGGCCGGAGCGCTTCATGATCTGCTTCTGCGTGAAGAAGGTCGTGATGCACATGATCGGGATGAGGATCAGGGCGACGGTGCGGATGCTGCCGTAGGTGACCCCGGGCAGCGCCAGGATGGCCGCCTCCTTGGCGCCGTCCATGTTGAACGACGCGGAGATCGGCGCCCCGAACAGGTCGGCGCTGGCCGCCTGGTCGGTGAGCTCGTCCGACCAGCTGTAGAGGCCGTCGGCGCCCGGCGCGAGCCGGCGCAGCACGTGGAAGAGCGCGATGAAGATCGGGATCTGCGGCAGGATCGGCAGGCAGCCGGCCAGCGGGTTGACCCCGCGCTCCTTCTGCAGCGCCATGATCGCCTGGCTCATGCCCTGGCGGTCACTGCCGTACTGCTTGCGCAGCTTCGCGATCTCCGGCTGCAGCTCCTGCATCGCCCGCTGCGACTTCACCTGCTTGACGAACAGCGGGAACAGCAGCAGCCGGACGGTGACGACCAGCAGCATGATCGACAGCGCCCAGGTGAGGCCGCCCGCGGGGTCCAGGAAGGTGGAGAGCAGGTCGTGCCACCGGGCCATCACCCAGGAGATGGCGGTGTACAGCCAGTCAAGCAACGGAGATCTCCTCGTTCGCCCGGCACAGGGCCGGCGGGGTGGCACGGTCGGGGGCGGCTCCCGCCGACGCGGGCACCGCAGTGCTCGACGCCCGGGCGGGCTCGCTGGTTCCGGGGGCGGTCGGCACCGGGTCCACGCCGCCGGGATGCCAGGGGGCGCACTTGAGGACCCGGCGCAGCGCCAGCCAGCTCCCGCGGGCGGCGCCGTGGCGCTCGACCGCCTCGGCGGCGTATGCGCTGCACGTCGGGTAGAAGCGGCAGCGCGGCGGCAGGGCGGGGCTGATCGCCCGCGAGTAGAAGCCGATCGCGGCCAGCAGGGCGCGGCGCACCGGCGCGCGGCCGCTCACCGGCCGTCCCGGCGGCCGAGGAGCCGGTCCAGTCCGCTGCGGAGGTCGCGCTGCAGCACCGCGGAGCCGGCGGTCGCGGCCTCCGGGCGGGCCCGGACGACGAGGTCGGCCGAGGCGGGCAGCCGGTCGAGCTCGGCGCGGACGACGGCCCGCAGCTGGCGGGTCACGCGGTGGCGCACCACGGAGTTGCCCACCGACTTGCCCACGACGAAACCGGCCCGTGCACCGGCGGGGTGCACGGGTCGGGACGGCGACGGGGGAGCGGCCGCGGTGGGCCGCTCGGGGAGGAGGTGGAGCACCATGGTCGGCCGCCCGGCACGTCGACCGGACCGGACGACCGCGGTGAACTCCGGGCGCCGGCGCAGGCGTGCCTGCGCGGGCAGCACGTCAGGCGGAGAGCTTCTCGCGACCCTTGCGCCGGCGGCCGGCGAGGATCGCCCGGCCGGCGCGGGTGCGCATCCGCAGCCGGAAGCCGTGGGTCTTGGACCGGCGACGGTTGTTCGGCTGGAAGGTGCGCTTGCTCACGAGGTACTCCCACAATCACGTTCGGCGGTGCGCGCCACCGGTGGGCGGACGCGCAGGGGGCGGGCGGGACGGCGAGAGCCGCACCGCTCCGGACCCCGGAAGCTGGTCTTCCGGAACGGGCCCACCGCCCACCAGCCGCGCGCGAGGGCGGGCATGGCAGCAGGAGCCGTCACGGACTCCGGACAGCATAACCGAGGAATCCCGCCCGACGGTGGCCGGGAGCGATCCGGACCGCCCATGATGCCCCGGCGGGGGAACGACGCGCCGTCGCGACGCGCCCGGAGCGGCGACCGCGTCGTTGCCGGGCTGTGGACGGGGCTGTTAGCGTCGCCGTCGCCCCGCACCGGACGACAGGGTCACGGCGCGCGGGCCGACCCGAAGGTCATCCCAGCCCCCTCTGCGCCCGTAGCTCCGACGACGGGGCGTTGACCAGCGGAAACGCTGGTCGGTTGCCGGGGCCCTCACCGGCCCCGGAGCCGGTGCCCCCGCTCGTGCACAGCCTGTGGACACTCGTGTGGAACACGAGCGTCCGCACTGCCCGCCGGGGAACGCACCATCCACACCCGGCAGGCGGCACGCTGACGGGAGTGGCAGCGAGGGGCTCGGGCCACCGGGGTCGACACCATGGGGAGGACGACGGCATGGCGGACGCCACGCTGGACCTGGCGACGGTCTGGGACCAGATCCGGGAGCGGCTGGCCACCAGCCTCTCCCCGCAGCAGAACGCCATGCTGAACCTCACCCGCCCGCTGGGGCTGGTCGAGGACACCGCGGTGCTCGCCGCACCGAACGAGTTCACCCAGACCGTGCTCGAGTCGCGCATGCGCCGGGTGCTCGCCGAGGCGCTGTCCGAGCAGTTCGGCCGCGACATCCGCGTCGCCATCCAGCTCGAGGACGCGCCGCCGCAGGCCGACGAGCAGGACGACCCCGAGCCGACCCGCCGTCCGTGGTCCGCCGCCGAGCTCGAGGCCCGTCGCGCCGCCGAGGACCAGGCCACCCGCGACCGCGCCGACGACGGGCGAAGCGCGTTCGGCGTCCGCACCGACGTCGTCGGCACCGCCCCCTGGGACCGCGACTCCTCCGAGGAGACCGCCGGCCGGGCCCCCGAGGTGCGCGAGCTGCGCCCGCTCGACGGGGGCCGCCCGCCGGTCGACCGCGGCGCACCCGAGGACTGGAGCACCACCCCCTGGGGGCCGACCGACCCCGGCTCGAGCACCCACGACCGGGGTGGCGAGTCCGCCGACGTCCTCCCGTTCGCCTCCGCCGACGGCGACCAGCGCGGCGGTCGCTCGGCATCCGGCCGCGGCCGGCGCCCGGAGACCAGCCGGCCCGCCGGCCTGGACCCGGGCATGAACCCCAAGTACGTCTTCGACAGCTTCGTCATCGGCAACAGCAACCGCTTCGCCCACGCCGCGGCGGTCGCCGTCGCCGAGGCCCCCGCCCGCGCCTACAACCCGCTGTTCATCTACGGGGAGTCCGGGCTGGGCAAGACCCACCTGCTGCACGCGATCGGCCACTACGCCGCGCGGATGTTCCCCAACGTCAAGGTGCGGTACGTCAGCACCGAGGAGTTCACCAACGAGTTCATCAACCTGGTGCACTCCGGCCGGGCCGAGGACTTCCGCCGGCGCTACCGGGACATCGACTTCCTGCTGATCGACGACATCCAGTTCCTCGAGCGCGCCGAGCGCACGCAGGAGGAGTTCTTCCACACCTTCAACACGCTGCACAACGCCAGCAAGCAGATCGTCATCACCTCCGACCGCGCGCCGAAGAAGCTGACGACGCTGGAGGACCGGCTGCGCACCCGGTTCGAGTGGGGCCTGATCACCGACGTCCAGGCGCCCGACCTCGAGACCCGCATCGCCATCCTGCGCAAGAAGGCGTGGGGCGAGCGGCTCCAGGTGCCCGACGCCGTGCTCGAGTTCATCGCCAGCAAGGTGCAGACCAACATCCGCGAACTCGAGGGCGCCCTCATCCGCGTCACCGCGTTCGCCTCTCTCAACAAGCAGCAGGTCGACCTGCCCCTGGCCGAGCTCGTCCTCAAGGACCTGATCAGCGACGAGCAGGGCCCGCAGATCACCGCGGCGATCATCATGGCCGCCACCGCCGAGTACTTCTCCGTGACGATGGAGGAGCTGCAGGGCTCCAACCGCAGCCGCACGCTGGTCAACGCCCGTCAGATCGCCATGTACCTGTGCCGCGAGCTGACCGAGCTCTCCCTCCCGCGCATCGGTGCCTCCTTCGGCGGCAAGGACCACACCACCGTCATGCACGCCGTCAAGAAGATCACCAACCTGATGAGCGAGCGGCGGGCCACCTACACCCAGGTCACCGAGCTGACCGCGCGGATCAAGAGCCGCGCCCGGCAGTGATGTCTGCGGTCCTCCGGACCGCACCGCGGCCCTGACGATCGCGGTCCTCCGGACCGCACCGCGGCCACGTGCCGTTCCCCTGTGCCGATGAGCCCTGCTCTGCGGTTCCTCGGGGACCCTCCGGGCCCGCCTCGGCGAGGCCGCCTCGCGGGGCGGCGTGCGTTCCGGACCGCGAGTTGCGTCGTGGGGTCGGGTTCTCTGCCGCGCGGTCCTTCGCTCCTCGGGGACCCTCCGGGCCCCCTCGTCGCTCGGGGTCGACAAGTCGCTGTCCACAGTTGTGCGGATCCCGGTGGACGGAGAAATCCCAGGTACGGAGCGACGGACGGCGGTCGGTCACCGGCGATCGCGTCGACACGTCGAGAAGTTGTCCCCAGACATGTGCACAGGCTGGGGAGATCCGTCCCGATGCCGGTCCGCCATGTCGACCGGACCACGCCGGCCCGGAACGGACGGCGACCCACCCGCACCTGCTGGCACGTCGCTGACCTGCACGTATCCCCTCAGCCGGGCGCAGCGGGCCGCGCGAGCACGAGAGCGGCACCGGACCCGGTCGCAGGCGCTCGCCGGCCCCTCGGGAGGCGTCATCGACCGCGATGCACAGGGGATGGGGACGGACAGGGGGCAACCAGGGGAGTGCAGGTGGACGGGGAGCGGTCGCTGTGCACGGGCGTCGTCTTGTCCACGTGTCGACAACAGCTGCACGGTCACCGCCCACATCGGGCCAACAGGGCCATCCGGGCCGTGACCTGCGCAAACGGGTCGGATCCCCAGCTTCCACACCTGTGATGACGAGGATGAGGTATTTCAACCAGGATTTCTCGAACCACATTCAGGGTGGGGACGCTCCGCTCGGGCAGGCCCCGCGGAGCTCTCAGCAGGAACGAGCAGAGCTGCACGGGCACTCATCGAGGGACAGGGTTTCCCCCCGGGGCACCCCAGCAGGCACCATGAGCAGCGCACCGGCGCGGAGGCCTGCCCTCCCCGCCCGGCGCACCGTGGACGCAGAAGAGATCGGGTGGATGGACAGATGAAGTTCCGGGTGGCACGAGAGGTGCTCGCCGACACCGTCGCGTGGACGGCGCGCAGCCTGCCGCCGCGCCCCTCGGTGCCCGTCCTCGCCGGCATCCTGCTGGAGGTCGACGGCAACCAGCTGTCGGTGTCCGGCTTCGACTACGAGGTGTCCGCGCGCGCCGAGGCCGACGTCCAGTCCACCGAGAGCGGCCGGGTCCTGGTGCCCGGCCGGCTGCTCGCCGAGATCACCCGCGCGCTGCCGCCGCACCCGGTGGACGTGACCGCCGACGGCCCGCGCCTGGCCATCACCTGCGGCAACGCCCGGTTCAGCCTGCCGACCCTGCCGGTCGAGGACTACCCGTCGCTGCCGTCCATGCCCTCGTCGGCCGGCACCGTCGACAGCGACGTCTTCGCCGAGGCCGTGGGCCAGGTGGCCGTGGCCGCCGGGCGGGACGACACGCTGCCCATGCTCACCGGCGTCCGGCTGGAGATCGAGGGCGACCAGATCACCCTCGCGGCCACCGACCGCTACCGGCTCGCGGTCCGCGAGTTCGCCTGGCGCCCGGACACCCCGGGTCTCTCCGCCGCCGTCCTCGTGCCGGCCCGCACGCTCGCCGACGCCGCGAAGACGCTGACCAGCGGACCGGAGATCACCGTCTCGCTCTCCTCGGGGAGCTCCGGCGAGGGGATCCTGGGCCTGTCGGGCAAGGACCGGCAGACCACGACCCGGCTGCTCGACGCCGAGTTCGTCAAGTACCGGGCGATCATGCCCAGCGAGTCCGCCTCGAGCGCCACGCTGCCGGTCGGCCTGTTCACCGACGCCGCCAAGCGCGTGGCCCTGGTCGCCGAGCGCGGCACCCCGCTGCGCTGCGAGTTCACCCCGGGCCAGGTCACGCTGCGGGCCGGCGGCACCGACGACGAGGGCCAGGCCGAGGAGCGCTGCGACGTCGAGTTCGACGGCGAGCCGCTGACCATCGGCTTCAACCCGACGTTCCTGCTCGACGGGCTGGCCGCCGTCCACACCCCGCGGGCGCGGATGGACTTCACCAGCCCGCTCAAGCCCGCCGTCCTGTCCGGCGTCGAGGAGCCCGCCGAAGGCGACGACGCCCCCGCGCCGCGGCCGGGCAGCTACCGGTACCTGATCATGCCGGTGCGCCTGCCGGGCTGATGGAGGACCCCGTCGCCCCCCATGCCTCGCTCCGCTCGGCGTGGGACCCTGCGACGGGGCCTTCCAACCGAGGCCACGGAGCCATGTCACCGAGGGAGCAGACGTGCAGCTGGGGCTGATCGGGCTGGGCAAGATGGGTGGCAACATGGCCGAGCGGATCCGCCGCGCCGGCCACGAGGTCGTCGGGTACGACCACGCGCCGGGCAAGCGGGACGTCGACAGCCTGCCGGCGCTGGTGGAGGCGCTGTCCGCCCCGCGCGTGGTCTGGGTGATGGTGCCCTCGGGGGAGCCCACCCGGGCCACCGTCAAGGAGCTCGCCGAGCTGCTCGAGCCGGGTGACGTCATCGTCGACGGTGGCAACTCCAAGTACACCGACGACCAGGTGCACGACGTGCTGTGCCGCGACAAGGGCATCGGCTACGTCGACGCCGGCGTGCTCCGGCGGCGTGTGGGGCCTGGAGAACGGCTACGCCCTGATGGTCGGCGGCACCGCCGAGGACGTCGCCAAGGTCCAGCCGGTCTTCGACGCGCTCAAGCCGCCGGCGCCCACCGACGAGTCCGGTCAGGAGGTGCCCGGCGACGCCGGCTTCGTGCACGCCGGCCCGGTCGGTGCGGGCCACTTCAGCAAGATGGTCCACAACGGCATCGAGTACGCGCTGATGCAGGCCTACGGCGAGGGCTACGAGCTGCTCGAGGCCGTCGACCTCATCGAGGACGTGCCCGGCGTCATCAAGTCCTGGACGCAGGGCACCGTCATCCGCTCCTGGCTGCTGGACCTCCTGGTGCGCGCCCTGGAGGAGGACCCCTCGCTCGAGCGGGTGCGCGGCTACGCCGAGGACTCCGGCGAGGGCCGCTGGACGGTGGAGCAGGCGATCGAGAACGCCGTCCCGATGCCGACGATCGCGGCGTCGCTGTTCGCCCGTTTCTCCTCCCGCCAGGAGGACTCGCCGACGATGAAGGCGGTCGCGGCGCTGCGCAACCAGTTCGGCGGCCACGCCGTCCGCGCGGTGCAGCAGGCCGAGGCCGAGCGCCCCGCCTGACCCCCCCGCACGTCCCCCGTCCGACCACCCCCGCGAGCCGAAGGGCCGAGGTGTACGTCCGCCACCTGCAACTCGGTTCCTTCCGCAGCTGGGACGCCGTCGACCTGCCGCTGGCCCCGGGGCCGACGGTGTTCGTCGGCCGCAACGGCGAGGGCAAGACCAACCTGGTCGAGGCCGTGGGCTACCTGGCGACGATGAGCAGCCACCGGGTCTCGTCCGACGCCCCGCTGGTGCGGCACGGCGCCGGCCAGGCGGTGGTGCGCGCCGCGCTGCGCCGCGGGGACCGCGAGCTGCTGGTCGAGATCGAGATCAACCCGGGCCGGGCCAACCGGGTGCGGGTGAACCGGGCGCCCATGCAGCGCCCGCGGGACCTCCTCGGCATGGTGCGCACCGTGCGCTCTTCGCCCCCGAGGACCTCGCGCTGGTCCGCGGCGACCCGACCGAGCGGCGCCGGTTCCTCGACGAGCTGCTGGTCAGCCGCACGCCGCGGCTGGCCGGGGTGCGCGCCGACTACGACCGGGTGCTCAAGCAGCGCAACGCGCTGCTCAAGACCGCGCGGCTGCCCCGCGGCAAGGCGATCGAGACCCTCGACGTGTGGGACGGCCACCTCACCGACCTCGGCGGCCAGCTGCTGGCCGCCCGCCTCGGGCTGATCGCCGACCTCGCCCCGCAGCTCGCCCGCGCCTACGCGGAGGTCGCCGGGGACGGCGCGCTGGCCGCGGGCCTGGGCTACTCGTCGACGACCCCGCTGGCCGGTGACGGTGCGGCGATGCGACCGGACGGCGTGCTGCCCACGGCGGCCGAGCTGACCGCGTCGATGCGCGAGCGGGTGGCCGAGCGCCGCGGCGACGAGCTGGACCGCGGCATGACGCTGGTCGGCCCGCACCGCGACGACCTGGTCATCCACCTGGGGCCGGCACCGGCGAAGGGGTTCGCCAGCCACGGGGAGTCCTGGTCGCTGGCGCTCGGGCTCAAGCTGGCCACCTTCGCGCTGCTGCGCGCCGACGGCGAGGACCCGATCCTGATCCTCGACGACGTCTTCGCCACCCTCGACGCCGAGCGCCGCGCCGCCCTGGCCGAGGTGGCCCGCTCCGCGGAGCAGACGCTGATCACCGCCGCGGTGCTGGAGGACGTCCCGCCGGAGCTGCGCGGCGGCCGGGTGGAGGTCGGCGCCGGTACCGTGCGCGTGCTCGACCCCGGGGAGGTGGCGTCATGAGCGACGCGAGGACGACGGGCGAGCGAGCATCGCAGCGAGCGCCGGCGAGCGAGGAGCGGAACGAGCGCGGAGTCGAGCCATGAGCGACGAGAAGCCGGCCCGGCCGAGCGACATCGCCCGCGCCGCGCTCGAGGCGGCCCGCGCGGCGTCCGCCTCCCGCCCGCGGCCGACCCGGCGGCGGATCGCCGGGCCGCGGCGCAGCTGGAGCGGCCCCGGTCCCGGTGCCGACGACCCGCAGCCGCTGGGCCGGCTGGTCGACTCGCTGGTCAGCCAGCAGGACTGGTCCGAGCGCACGCGCACCGGCGCCGTCTTCGGCCGGTGGGAGGCGCTGGTCGGCCCGGAGATCGCCGCCCACTGCGCGCCGCAGACGCTGACGGAGGGCGAGCTGCTGATCGTGGCGGAGTCCACCGCCTGGGCCACCCAGCTGCGGCTGCTCGCCCCGACCATCCTCGGCAAGCTGCGCGCCGGGGTCGGCGGGGACGTCGTGACCCGGTTGCGCGTTGTCGGACCGACGGCCCCCAGCTGGAAGAAGGGCCCGCGCTCCGTGCGCGGCCGGGGGCCCCGCGACACGTACGGATAGCCGCACCACGACGGAAGGTCAGCGATGAGCACGCCCCGGGACCGCGACGGGTTCGACGACGACACCGGCCGCCACTGGCAGGAGCCGGCCCACCTCGGCGGAGAGGACCCCGCGCAGGACCGGCCGTCGCCCGCCCCGGACGAGCCCGCCGCGGACGAGCCGAACTTCGCCGACCGCCGCCGGCAGCCGCGCGACGAGGCGCCCGTCGACCCCGCGACCTGGCAGCCCGCCGGGTGGGACCTGCCCGCGGCCGAGCCCGACCGGCCCGCACCCGACCCGGCGCGCGGCGCGGCCGGCGTCGACCCTCGTGGGCGCCGCCGCAGCAGGCCCCCGCGCAGCCGGAGCCCCCGAGGCGCGGCCTGTTCGGCGGCCGCCGGCGCAGCGATCCGGAGATGGAGCGGGCGTTCACCTACCAGGGCGACGTCGTCGGCGCGCAGGGCTGGGCGCTGCAGCGCGGCTGGACGATCTCCGACGGCAGCGCTCCCGAGGACGCCGCCCTCCAGGAGCTGATCACCTCCGCGCCGGTCCGGCTGACCAAGGACCACCGCCCGGGCAGCGTGCTGCGCGGGCGCGCGGGATCGCTGGAGCTGGTCGCGTTCGACGCCGTCTACGCCTCCGGCCGGCACCTGGTGCCGGAGTACGCGATCACCGCCGCGCCGCTGCTCGGCGCACCGCAGGCGCTGCGGCTCTCCCCGGCGCGGCTGTGGAAGCACCGCGTCGGCGGGATGGTGCAGATCCCCATCGAGAACCCCGACTTCGACCGCCGCTGGACCCTGCTCGCCGCCGAGGACGGCCCGCAGGTGCGCCGGCTCGCCGCGGACCCGGCGGTCCACGGGCTGCTCCTGGGCACCGACGACGGCGACGAGTTCTGGACGGCGGCGGGCCACCTCGCCGCGATCCGCCCCGACGGCCACCGCCCCGAGCTGATCGAGCACCACGCCCGGCTGCTCACCGCGCTGGTCACCGCCCTCGCCGCCGGCTACTGACGCCCCCCGCTGGGATCAGGTGACCTGATCCCAGCGCGTCCTCCCTCGCGGTGCGCGGGGAGGGAGGACGCGCTACGGGGAGGGAGGACGACGGGCGCCGGGGGAGGACGACGGGACGCCGCGGGCGCCGTGTTCCACGTGGAACGGGCGCGGGGTCGGGGGGCCGCTCCGATCGGGTGATCCCCCGGATCGCGGAGCCGGCGGACAGGGCGGACGATCGACGCGCTCGACGGCGCCCGCCGGCGCAGCACGACGTCCCAGGAGGGCCCGATGGCCGACGCCGCCACCGACGAACGCACCACCGACGGCCAGCCCGCGCTCAAGCGCGTGATGGGCCCGGGCCTGCTGCTGCTGTTCATCATCGGCGACGTCCTGGGCACCGGGATCTACGCGCTCACCGGGCAGGTCGCCGCCGAGGTGGGCGGGGTGGTCTGGCTGCCGTTCCTGGTGGCCTTCCTCGTCGCCCTGGTCACCGCGTTCAGCTACCTGGAGCTGGTGACGAAGTACCCGCAGGCCGCCGGCGCCGCGCTGTACACGCACAAGGCGTTCGGGGTGCACTTCCTGACGTTCCTGGTCGCCTTCGCGGTCATGAGCTCGGGCATCACCTCGGCCTCGACCGCGGCCCGGGCCTTCAGCGCCAACTTCGCCAGCGTGTTCGACCTCGACCTCGGTGACGGCTTCGGGATCACGCTCATCGGCCTGGGCTTCATGGGTCTGGTCGCGCTGGTCAACCACCGGGGCGTCGGCGAGAGCGTCAAGGCCAACGTCGTCCTCACCTGCGTGGAGCTCACCGGCCTGCTGATCGTCATCGGCGTCGGCGTCTGGGCCCTCGGCGGCGGGGAGGGCGACTTCTCGCGGGTGACGGAGTTCGACACCGGCGAGCGGTCGGTGCTCGGCGGCGTCATCGCCGCGACCGGCCTGGCCTTCTTCGCCATGGTCGGCTTCGAGGACTCGGTGAACATGGCCGAGGAGTGCAAGGAGCCGCGGCGGATCTTCCCGAAGGTGCTGCTCGGCGGGCTGGTCGCGACCGGCGTCATCTACGTGCTGGTGTCGATCTCGGCGATCGCGCTCGTGCCGCCGGACCGGCTCAGCGAGGGCGAGACCCCGCTGCTCCAGGTGGTCGAGGCCGGCGCGCCGGGCTTCCCGATCGGGCTCTTCGGCGTCATCACCATGTTCGCCGTCGCCAACTCGGCGCTGATCAACATGCTCATGGCCAGCCGGCTGGTCTACGGGCTGAGCCGGGAGCGGGTGCTGCCGCCGCTGCTCGGCCGGGTGCACGCCCGCCGCCGGACGCCGACGACGGCGATCCTGTTCACCACCGCGCTGGCCTTCGGCCTGATCACCTTCGTGGGGGCGGTCCCCGCGCTCGGCGGCACCACGGCGCTGCTCCTGCTGCTGGTCTTCACGGTGGTCAACGTCGCGGTGCTGGTGCTGCGCCGCGACCCCGTGGACGCCGACCACTTCCGCACGCCGACGGTGCTGCCGGTCATCGGCGCGCTGGCCTGCGGGTATCTCGCGACGCCGTGGGCCGGCCGTCCCGCGGAGCAGTACCGGATCGCCGGGATCCTGCTGGCGATCGGCGTCGTCCTGTGGTTCGTGACCGTCCTGGTGAACCGCCGGACCGGGGCCGAGCGGGCCTCCTTCGACCCGAGCAATCTCAGCGGCGACCGCCCCGCGGGCCCCAAGAACTGAGCCCGACCGGGTGAGGCCCCCGAGGACGGCGTGTCGATACCGGGGGCAGCATCTGTGGTGGGAGACGGGTCCGAAGGGCCGCAGACACGACGTGAGGGCGTGGACGGCGGCATTCCTGTCGGTGGACCCGGTATCCTCGGGAGCAGAAACCGCCAGCAACCGGCCCAGCGTCGTCCTGCGCCCCTGAGGGCCAGAGCCGTTCTGCGCGTCACCCCCCACCCGCACCCGGGGGAACGCGTGCCGGTTGCGCGAAAGGAAGGCCCCCCGTGGTCGCAGCACCGCAGACCGAGAACGCCTACTCCGGCAGCTCCATCACCGTCCTCGAGGGTCTCGAGGCGGTCCGGAAGCGCCCCGGCATGTACATCGGTTCCACCGGCGAGCGCGGCCTGCACCACATGGTGTGGGAGGTCGTCGACAACGCGGTGGACGAGGCGCTGGCCGGCTACTGCGACACCGTCCGGGTGACCCTGCTGGCCGACGGCGGCGTGCGGGTCGAGGACAACGGCCGTGGCTTCCCGGTGGACATGCACCCGGTCGAGAAGCGGCCCACCCTCGAGGTGATCATGACCGTCCTGCACGCGGGCGGGAAGTTCGACGGCAAGAGCTACGGCGTCTCGGGCGGTCTGCACGGCGTCGGCGTCACCGTCGTCAACGCGCTGTCCACCCGGCTCGAGGTGAACGTCTGGCGCGACGGCGGCGAGTGGTTCCAGCGCTACGACATGGCCAAGCCCGGTCCGCTGGAGCAGGTCGGCAGCACGAAGAAGCGCGGCTCGGCGGTCACCTTCTGGGCCGACGGCGACATCTTCGAGACGACGACCTACTCGTTCGACACGATCAGCCGCCGGCTGCAGGAGATGGCCTTCCTCAACAAGGGCATCACGATCGTCCTGCGCGACGAGCGCCCGGGCCACAGCAAGGTCGAGACCGGCCTGGCCGACGAGGTCTCGGTCGCCGAGATCGCCCCCGACCCGGCTGCCGAGGTCGAGGCCTTCGAGCCCACCGAGATCACCTACCGCTACGACGGCGGCCTGATCGACTACGTCGGCCACATCAACGCCAAGAAGTCGCCGATCCACAAGTCGGTCATCAGCTTCGCCGCCGAGGGCACCGGCAAGAACGACATGCCCATGTCGGTCGACGTCGCGATGCAGTGGTCGGAGGCCTACTCGGAGTCGGTCTACTCCTTCGCCAACGTGATCAACACCCACGAGGGCGGCACGCACGAGGAGGGCTTCCGGACGGCGCTCACCTCGATCGTCAACCGGTACGCCGAGGAGAAGAAGCTCTTCAAGGGCAAGGACGAGAAGCTCACGGGTGAGGACATCCGCGAGGGCCTCGCCGCGATCATCTCGGTCAAGCTCGGGGACCCGCAGTTCGAGGGCCAGACCAAGACCAAGCTGGGCAACACCGAGGTCAAGGGCTTCGTGCAGAAGATCTGCAACGAGCAGATCGGCCACTGGTTCGAGGCGAACCCGACCGAGGCCAAGACGATCATCAACAAGGCGTCGTCGGCCGCCCGCGCCCGCCGCGCCGCGCAGGACGCCCGCAAGCTGGCCCGCAAGAGCCTGCTCTCGGTCAGCGGCCTGCCCGGCAAGCTCGCCGACTGCCGCTCCACCGACCCGAGCAACTCCGAGGTCTACATCGTCGAGGGCGACTCGGCCGGTGGCTCGGCCAAGTCCGGCCGCGACTCGATGTACCAGGCGATCCTGCCCATCCGCGGGAAGATCATCAACGTCGAGAAGGCGCGCATCGACCGGGTCCTCAAGAACACCGAGGTCCAGTCGATGATCACCGCCTTCGGGACCGGCATCCACGACGAGTTCGACATCACCAAGCTGCGCTACCACAAGATCGTGCTGATGGCCGACGCCGACGTCGACGGCCAGCACATCAGCACGCTGCTGCTGACGCTGCTGTTCCGCTTCATGCGCCCGCTGGTCGAGGGGCAGTACGTCTACCTCGCCAAGCCCCCGCTGTACAAGATCAAGTGGGGCGGCAAGGTGGGCGACGAGTACGCCTACAGCGACAAGGAGCGCGACGCCGTCGTCAAGGCCGGCGCCGAGAGCGGCCGCAAGGTCAAGGACGAGATGATCCAGCGGTTCAAGGGGCTCGGCGAGATGAACGCCAGCGAGCTCTGGGAGACCACGATGAACCCCGAGACGCGGATCCTGCGCCAGGTGACCCTCGAGGACGCCGCGGCCGCCGACGAGATCTTCAGCATCCTCATGGGCGAGGACGTCGAGGCCCGCCGCAGCTTCATCACCCGCAATGCCAAGGACGTCCGCTTCCTCGACGTGTGACCGGCCGGTCCCCGCACCTGGCGGGGACCGCCCGTCGAGCAGCGACGTTGTCCACCTCTGTGCACCCACCTGTGGAGACCTGAACCGTGACAGAGACCCCTCCCCGCGACCGCATCGAAGCGGTCGACCTCCAGCAGGAGATGCAGCGCAGCTACATCGACTACGCGATGTCGGTCATCGTCGGGCGCGCGCTGCCCGAGGTGCGCGACGGCCTGAAGCCGGTGCACCGGCGGGTGCTGTTCGCCATGTACGACCAGGGCTTCCGGCCCGACCGCGGCTACGTCAAGTGCGCCCGCCCGGTCGCCGAGGTCATGGGCAACTACCACCCCCACGGTGACTCGGCGATCTACGACGCCCTCGTCCGGCTCGCCCAGCCGTGGTCGATGCGCTACCCGCTCATCGACGGGCAGGGCAACTTCGGCTCCCCGGGCAACGACCCGGCGGCCGCCATGCGGTACACCGAGTGCCGGCTGACCCCGCTGGCCATGGAGATGCTCGCCGGCATCGACGAGGAGACCGTCGACTTCCAGGGCAACTACGACGGGCGCACCCAGGAGCCGGTCGTGCTCCCGGCCCGGATCCCGAACCTGCTGATCAACGGGTCGGCCGGCATCGCCGTCGGCATGGCGACCAACATGCCGCCGCACAACCTGCGCGAGGTCGCCGAGGCCGCCTACTGGATCCTCGACCACCCCGACGCCGAGGCCGAGGAAGCGCTCACCGCCTGCATGGAGCGGGTCAAGGGCCCGGACTTCCCGACCTACGGCCTGATCGTGGGCCGCGAGGGCATCGAGGACGCCTACCGCACCGGCCGCGGCTCGGTGAAGATGCGCGCCGTCGTCACCGTGGAGGAGGACTCCCGGGGCCGGGTGCAGCTCGTCGTCACCGAGCTGCCCTACCAGGTGAACCCCGACAACCTGGCCGAGAACATCGCCGAACTGGTGAAGGAGGGCCGGCTCCAGGGCATCAGCGAGATCGCCGACGAGTCCTCCGACCGCGTCGGCCGCCGGCTGGTCATCACCCTGCGCCGCGACGCCGTCGCCAAGGTCGTGCTCAACAACCTCTACAAGCACACCCAGCTGCAGACGTCGTTCGGCTGCAACATGCTCTCCATCGTCGATGGCGTGCCGCGCACGCTGCGGCTGGACGAGCTGGTGCGGAACTGGGTCAACCACCAGATCGAGGTCATCCAGCGGCGCACCCGGTACCGGCTGCGCAAGGCCGAGGAGCGCGCGCACATCCTGCGCGGTTACGCCAAGGCCCTCGACCTGCTCGACGAGGTCATCGCCCTCATCCGCCGCAGCCCGTCGGCGGAGGAGGCGCGCTCCGGCCTGATGGAGCTGCTCGACGTCGACGAGATCCAGGCCGTCGCGATCCTGGACCTGCAGCTGCGCCGCCTGGCCGCGCTGGAGCGCCAGCGGATCATGGACGAGCTGGCCGAGATCGAGGCCCGCATCGCCGACCTGCAGGCCATCCTCGACTCCCCCGAGCGGCAGCGGCAGATCGTCCGAGACGAGCTGGCCGAGATCGTCGCGAAGTACGGCGACGACCGCCGCAGCCAGTTCGTGGCGAACGAGGGCGACGTCTCGATGGAGGACCTCATCGCGGAGGAGGAGGTCGTCGTCACCATCACCCGCACCGGGTACGCCAAGCGGACGAAGAGCGACCTCTACCGCTCGCAGCGCCGCGGCGGCAAGGGCGTGATGGGGGCCGCGCTCAAGCAGGACGACATCGTCGACCACTTCTTCGTGGGCTCCACCCACGACTGGATCCTGTTCTTCACGAACAAGGGCCGGGTCTACCGGTCGAAGGCCTACGAGCTGCCCGAGGCCAACCGCACGGCCCGCGGCCAGCACGTGGCGAACATCCTGGCGTTCCAGCCGGACGAGAAGATCGCCCAGGTCATGCAGATCAAGGACTACACGGTCGCCCCGTTCCTGGTCCTGGCCACGGCCCGCGGGCAGGTGAAGAAGACCCGGCTCACCGACTTCGACTCCCCGCGCCAGGGCGGCGTCATCGCCATCAACCTGCGGGACGGCGACGAGCTGGTCGGCGCCGCGCTGATCGACAGCGAGTCCGACCTGCTGCTGGTGACCCGCAAGGCGATGTCGATCCGGTTCACCGCCGACGACACCGCGCTGCGGCCGATGGGGCGTGCCACCGAGGGCGTGCGCGGCATCTCGCTGGCCGAGGACGACCGGCTGCTGTCGATGATGGTCGTCCAGGAGGGTGTCGACGTCCTCGTCGCCACCGAGCGCGGCTTCGCCAAGCGCACCGGCATCGAGAACTACCCGAACCAGGGCCGCGGCGGGAAGGGCGTGCTCACCGCCGACCCGAAGGCCCGCAAGGGCGCGCTCGTCGGTGCGCTCGCGGTCACCCTCGGGGACGAGCTGTACGCCATCACCTCCGGGGGCGGCGTCATCCGGACGCCGGTCAACGGGGTGCGGCACAACAAGGACCGCGCCACCATGGGCGTCAAGCTCATGAACTTGCCGGAGGACGTGTCCATCGTGGCAATCGCCCGTACGACGGACAACGACGAGCCGTCGGCCTAGGGTGACCTCAGGCGTTGAACTGATCGGGTCCCGGGCGCGCGCGAGCGTCGCCCGGGAGCCGGTCGCGGAGGGAGCGGTCCGTGCCGCAGGCGATGGGGAGACTGGCATGAGCGACCGACCCGACGGTTCGGTGCGCACCGGATCCCGCAGCGGCGAGACGGCCGGCGGGTCGGCGGCCGAGACCCCGGTCGACGGCTCGGCGCCGGCACCCACCGACACCGGGACGCACGCGATCCCCGGCGCCGGGAAGCAGTCCGGCAGCGCCGCTGCCGCCCAGCCGGCCACCGGCACCCAGGTCGCCCAGCCGGCCACCGGCGCCCAGGTGGCCCAGCCGGCGACCGGCGCTCAGCCCGCCGCCGGCGCGGGCACCCAGGCCGTCCCGACCACCGGGACGCAGGCCATCCCGACGACGGGGACGCAGCAGGCCGCGCGGGCCGCCGGAGCCCGCACCGCGTCCTCACCGGCCGGCCCGGCGAGGGGTAGCAGCTCCTCGGCGCCCTCGGCGCCCTCGGCTCCGGCGGCCTCGGCTCCGGCCGCACCCCCGGTGCCCCCCGCCGGCGCACCGACCGGCCCGGCCACCGGCGCGCAGCGCGCCCCGGCGTCCCCCCGGTGCAGCCCGCCGGTGCCGGCGCGCCCGGCGCGACGGGCACCTCCACGACCGGCCCCGCGAAGGGCAAGACCGGGCGGACCACCGCCCGCGGCCCCCGCCGGGCCCGGCTCCAGCTGCGTCACATCGACACCTGGTCGGCGCTGAAGATCTCGCTGGTCCTGTCGATTGCGCTGTTCTTCATCTGGATGGTCGCCGTCGGCGTGCTCTACGGCGTCCTCAACGCCCTCGGGGTGTTCGACACCCTCAACGAGCTCTTCGGCCAGCTCGGCACCGACAGCGGGTCCGAGGGCAGCAGCGAGGTGCTCACCCCCGGCGTCGTCTTCGGTGGGGCGGCCGTCATCGGCGCGATCAACGTCGTGCTGCTCACCGCGCTGTGCACCGTCGGGACGTTCATCTACAACATGTGCTCCGACCTCGTCGGCGGCCTGGAGCTGACCCTCTCCGAGCGCGACTAGACCCCGCGTCGGGGCCTCGATCCGGGCCAGGTACGCTTTCGGAGGTTCACGGGCCTGTAGCTCAGGCGGTTAGAGCGCATCCCTGATAAGGATGAGGCCGGAGGTTCAAGTCCTCCCAGGCCCACCCGTGTGCCGGCGTCCTCGGGCGCCGCAGGGCCCGCATCGAGTCGGCGCTCCCGCGCCCGAGGAGGTCGTCGCGTGCTGAAGAAGCTGGCGCTGGTCGCGGCGGCCGTCGGTGCCGTCGCCGCCCTCCGCAAGCGGTCGAGCGGCAAGGTCGAGGCCGACCTCTGGCGCGAGGCCACCAGCGGCCCCCAGGCCGTCAGCACCCCCACCGCACGCTGATCAACCCCGGGGCTCCGGCCCCGCCGGGGACGTAGCTCAATTGGCAGAGCACCGCCTTTGCAAGGCGGGGGTTAGGGGTTCGATTCCCCTCGTCTCCACCCTCTGATCCGCCTCCCGCGCCCCTGGTGGGCACGTTTCACGTGGAGCCGCCGGGCCCTCGGCCCCTGTCGTCTGGCCTCTGCTCGCGCCACGGTGAGCGGCACCCGGCCCGCGCGCCGTGGGCCGGCCCGGCACCGAGGAGGAGCTGTGGCACGCAAGACGATCGACTGCCGGTCGATTCCCAGCGACACCGACTGCACGGTGACGATCAGCGCCGAGGAGGACGAGCTCCTGGAGCTCGCCGCCGCGCACGCCGTCGCCACCCACGGGCACACCGACGGCGACGAGCTGCGCCGCGACCTGCGGGAGGCCATGCGGCCGGATAACGCCCTGACCGTCGACGACGGCGCCTTCCTCCAGTTCGTCGAGTTCCACGCCCGTGACCTCGGGGGCTTCCGGAACCTCGTCGAGCTGTGGCGGGAGCGCATGGGCGGGGAGACGACCGCCCGCTGGGGCATCGTCGCCGCCGACCGCGACCGCCCCGACACCTACGTCGAGGTGGTCGCCTTCCCGGACCACGCCGCGGCGATGCGGAACTCCGAGCACCCGGTGACCTCCGACTTCGCCAAGCAGATGCAGGAGGTCACCGAGGGCGAGACGGGTTTCCGCAACCTCGACGTCGCCATGGTCCTCACGATGTGACGGTTCCCGGCCCGGGAGGCCGCGCCGGGCCGCGCGGTGGGAGAGTGGAGGGGTGACTGAATCGACTCCCGCCCGCCGCGCGGTCCTGCACACCAACCACGGCGACATCACCGTGGACCTGTTCCCCGACCACGCCCCGAAGACGGTGGCGAACTTCGCCGACCTCGCCGAGGGCGCCCGCGAGTGGACGCACCCCGAGACCCGGCAGAAGACCACCGACAAGCTCTACGACGGCACGATCTTCCACCGCGTCATCTCCGGCTTCATGATCCAGGGCGGCGACCCGCTCGGTCAGGGCTTCGGTGGCCCCGGCTACCAGTTCGGCGACGAGTTCCACCCCGAGCTCTCCTTCGACCGCCCCTACCTGCTGGCCATGGCCAACGCGGGTCCCGGCACCAACGGTTCGCAGTTCTTCATCACCGTCGGCCCGACCCCGCACCTGAACCGCAAGCACACGATCTTCGGCGAGGTGGCCGACCAGGCCAGCCGCGACGTCGTCGAGAAGATCGCCGCCGTGCCGACCGCCCGGGGCGACAAGCCCCTCGAGGACGTGGTGATCCAGTCCGTCGAGGTGCAGCGCAGCTGACCACCACCCCGGACGACGGGGGTGCCGGCCGGCTCGACCGGCCGGTGCCCCCGCCCGCCACCTGCTACCGGCACCCGGACCGGCCCACCGGCATCGCCTGCACGCGGTGCAGCCGGCCCATCTGCCCGGAGTGCATGATCCCGGCCTCGGTCGGCTTCCAGTGCCCCGAGTGCGTGGCCGCCGGCAACGCCTCGGTCCGCACCGCGCGCAGCGGTGGCCTGCGCGCCGCCGGTCGCCGCTGGGGTGTCGTCACCCTCGCGCTCATCGCCGTCAACGTGGCGATGTTCGTCGTGACCGCGGTGTCGGCCGCCTCCGTCGGCAACTCGCCCGCGGACAACCAGCGCTCCCCGGTCTTCGTCGACCTCGCGCAGTGGCCGGCCGGCGTCCACTACCTGGACGAGTGGTGGCGGGTGATCACCGCAGCCTTCCTGCACATCGGACCGGTGCACCTGGCCGTGAACATGCTCGCGCTGCTCGTCTTCGGCTCCGAGCTGGAACGGCAGATCGGCCGGGCCCGCTACCTCGCCCTCTACGTCGCCTCCGCGCTCGGCGGGGCGGTCGCCATCCAGCTGCTGGGTGACCCGCGGGTCGTCGTCGCCGGTGCCTCGGCCGCCATCTACGGCCTGCTGGGCGCGCTCGGCGTGCTCATGCTGGCCGGCCGGCAGGACGTCCGCGGCCTGCTCACCCTCCTGGCCATCAACGTGTTCATCAGCTTCCTGCCCGGCATCTCCCTGCTCGGGCACCTGGGCGGGCTGGTCGCCGGCGCGCTCGCCGGCGGGATCCTCTGGGTGCTGCGCCGGCGGCCCCAGCTGCAGATCCCCGGGGTGGCGCTGCTCGCGGCGGTGCTGCTCGTGGTGTCGCTGACCGTGCCGACCCTGACGGTGCTGAACTTCTAGCGGCTGGGGTCCAGCTCGTGCAGCCGCGCGGCGACCGCGGCCGGGTCGGCGCCCAGGTCGCGCCGGCCCAGCACGACGAGGACGCCGTCGTCGTCCGGGCCCGAGGCGGTGTCCAGCTCGAGGGTGACCGTCCGCAGCCCCAGGCGGCGCGTCTCCCGCACCCGCACGCGCAGCCGGCCCCACGGCAGGTGCAGGCGGCCGGAGAGCCGTCGCACGGCCACGCCGTCGGGCCCCGCCGCCAGCCGCGGGCGCTGCAGCAGGTCGCGGACGGCGAGCGCCAGGAGCAGGGTCGCGGCGAGGAGCAGCAGCAGCCGGCCGGGGGCGTCGCCGACGAGCAGCGCTCCGGCCGCGAGGGCCGCGCCGAGGGCCGCGGCGGTCACCGTCTCTACCGTCCGGGTGGTCCAGGTCACGAGGGGACCTTGCCAGGAGAGGCCCACGTCATACGATGACGGTCAGGGCCGACCGTTCGGGCGCGCCCGAATCGTCGTCTGAGGAGTAGGTCCATGCGGGATGCCGTCATCTGTGCCGCCGTTCGCACGCCGGTGGGCAAGCGGGGCGGAGGGCTGTCCGGGGTGCACGCCGTCGACCTGTCGGCCCACGTGCTGGAGTCCCTCGTCGAGCGCGCCGGCATCGACCCGGCCGTCATCGAGGACGTCATCTGGGGCTGCGTGAGCCAGGTCGGCGAGCAGACCTTCAACATCGCCCGCAGCGCGGCGCTGGCCGCCGGCTGGCCCGAGGCCGTCCCCGGCACCACCGTCGACCGCCAGTGCGGCTCGTCGCAGCAGGCCGTCGCCTTCGGCGCCGCCACGGTCATCAGCGGCCAGGCCGACGTCGTCGTCGCCGGTGGCGTGGAGATGATGAGCCGCGTCCCCATGGGCTCGGCCAGCAACCCGGCCACCGGGGCCGGCCGCCCGATGGGCCCGAAGTTCATGGAGCGCTACGCCGGCCAGCCGATCAACCAGGGCATCGGCGCCGAGATGATCGCCGAGCGCTGGGGCTTCTCCCGCACGCAGCTCGACGAGTTCTCCCTGGCCTCGCACGAGAAGGCCGCCAAGGCCCAGGCCGACGGCGCCTTCGAGGAGGAGATCTCCCCGGTCACCACCGCCGAGGGCATCGTGAGCGCCGACGAGGGCATCCGCCCCGGCGGCACCCTGGAGAAGCTCGGCTCGCTGAAGACCCCGTTCAAGGAGGACGGCGTCATCAGCGCGGGCAACGCCAGCCAGATCTCCGACGGTTCGGCCGCCCTGCTGATCACCACCAGCGAGAAGGCCCGCGAGCTGGGCCTCACCCCGCTGGTGCGCATCCACACCACGGTCATGGCCGGCGACGACCCGGTCATCATGCTGACCGCCCCGATCCCGGCCACCAAGAAGGTCCTGGACCGCTCGGGCCTGTCGATCGACGACATCGGCGTCTACGAGGTCAACGAGGCGTTCGCGCCCGTGCCGATGGCCTGGGCCGTCGAGACCGGAGCCGACACGAGCCGGCTCAACCCGATGGGCGGCGCGATCGCCCTGGGCCACCCCCTCGGTGGCTCCGGCGCCCGGCTGATGACCACGCTCATCCACCGGATGCGCAACACCGGCAGCCGCTACGGCCTGCAGACGATGTGCGAGGGCGGCGGCATGGCCAACGCCACCATCCTCGAGCTCATCGACGCCTGATCCGCACCCCGCGGTCCTGAGGACCGCACCCGACAGCCCCCGGAGCCCCAGGCTCCGGGGGCTGTCGTCGTCCCCAGGCTGCTGTGATCGGCCGATTTTAGGGTGTCATCGCAGGTCAGAGCGGGTAGAGGGCAGCGACACCACCGCCTCGGAGCGGCGGACAAGTCGACTCGTCCACAGCTGCGTGCACAGCTGGGGACAGACTCACAGTGGTGTAGTTACGCGCATGGACGATCCGTCACACCCGTCCCACGCCGGACATCGTCGCAGGTCAGCGCGGTACGGGCCGGTCCCGTCCCTCCACATCCGGTGGACAACCCTGGGGGTGGGCCGCCATGTCGACCTGTGGACGGCGGTGATCGGCTGTGCACATGTCCCCAGGAACGACGACGGCCCCCGTCCCGGGTGGGACGAGGGCCGCCGAGGGGCCTGCCGGGGTCAGCGCCAGCGCATCGACATGATCAGCCCGGCCACCATCGCGCCGAAACCGATGGCGAAGTTCCAGGCCGACAGCGACACCATGAACGGGATCTCGTCGCCGGCGACGTAGTACACGACGATCCACAGCAGGCCGACGAGCATCAGCCCGACCATGAGCCCCACGTACCAGCGCGGGCTCGGCTGGGCGAGGCGGGCCTTCTCCGCCGAGCGCGCCTGCAGCACGCCCTCGGGCGGGGTGTAGACGGACTTCTTGCGCACCTTGGACTTGGGCACGTGCTGCTCCCTCCGGAAGGCCGGGTGCGTCCTCACCGGCCGTGTCGCCGTCCAGCCTAAGGTGTGGGAGGAGCGCGACGACGCCGCCACGGTGGCGGAGACCCTCCTCCGAGGGGCGGAGCGCGCCGGGAGCGACGCAGGAGGTGCCCGTGGCCCGTCTGTCGCCGTGGGGCGCCCTGGTGCCGGTCGTGGCCCTCGCCGCCGGCCTGCTGTTCGCCACCTCGGGCAGCACCGCCCAGGGCACCGACCTGCGCGCCGGGGAGGTCACCGAGCTCGCCGCCCTGATCCGCGAGCGGGACGACGCCATCGCCGTCCAGGAGCAGCGCCTGGCCGAGCTGCAGCGCCGCTCGGAGCGGCTCACCGAGCAGGCGGCCGCCCGCGACGGCGCCGTCGCCGACGCCCGCGCCGCCGGTGAGGCCGTGATCCCCGCGGCCGGGCTCGCCGCCGTGAGCGGCCCGGGGATGGTCGTCACGCTCGACGACGCCCCCCGGCGCGCCGACGGCACCCTCCCCGCCGGCGTCCGGCCCGACGACCTGGTCATCCACCAGTCCGACGTGCAGGCGGTCGTGAACGCCATGTGGTCCGCCGGCGCCACCGGCGTCTCGGTGATGGACCAGCGGCTGATCGCCACCAGCGCCGTCCGGTGCGTCGGCAACACCCTGCTGCTGCAGGGCCGCACCTACTCGCCGCCGTTCGTCATCAGCGCCGTCGTCGACGCTCCCGCCGTGCGCCAGCGGCTGGCCGCCTCTCCGCAGGTCAGGGTGTTCCAGGAGGCCGCGGACGCCTTCGGGCTCACCTTCGAGGTGCGCGACCGGCCCTCGGTGGAGCTGCCCGCCTACGATGGGCCCCTGGCGCTGCAGTACGCCGCCGCGGGCTGATCCAGCGCCCGACCGAGCCCACCCCGGGAGATCCGTGCCCGCCGAGAGCCGCCCCACCGGGACCGCCACCGAGCGCCCGGTCCTCGTCGTCGACAACTTCGACAGCTTCGTCTACAACCTGGTCCAGTACCTGGGGCAGCTGGGCGTGCGCTGCATCGTGCGGCGGAACGACGCCGTCACCCGTGGACGAGCTGGCCGACCTCGACGTCGCCGGCGTGCTGCTCTCCCCCGGGCCCGGGACCCCTGCCGATGCCGGCGTGACCGTGCCGATGGTGCACGCCGCCGCCGAGCAGGGCGTGCCCGTGCTGGGCGTCTGCCTCGGTCACCAGGCGATCGCCGAGGCGTTCGGCGGCGACGTCGTCCGTGCGCCGGAACTGCTGCACGGCAAGACCAGCCAGGTGGTCCACGACGGCGTGGGCGTCCTCGCCGGCCTGCCCTCGCCGTTCACCGCCACCCGGTACCACTCGCTGGCCGTCGACGCCGCCACGGTGCCCGCGGAGCTCGAGGTCACCGGGTCGACGCCCTCGGGCATCGTCATGGCGCTGCGGCACCGCGAGCTGCCCATCGAGGGCGTCCAGTTCCACCCCGAGTCGGTGCTCACCGAGGGCGGTCACCGGATGCTCGCGACCTGGCTGACCACCTGCGGCCTGGCCCCGGACCCGGACGCCCTGGCCGCCGCGTCGGCCGCCGCGGACCGGTTGAACGCCGCCACCGCCTGACCCTCCCGCACCCGTTCGACGATCAGGGTCCCTGATCATCGAGCGTCCTCCCTCAGCGTGGGCGGTGAGGGAGGACGCGCCACGATCAGGTTCCCTGATCCCAGCGCGGGGGCCCGGGAACGGCGAAGGGCTCCTCCCGGCTGGGAGGAGCCCTTCGTCATCCGGTCGCTCAGTTGCCGGCGCCGCCCGTTCCGGCGCCGCCACCACCGCCGCCGCCACCGCCACCGCCACCGCCGGTGCCGGGGGCAGCGGCCTCGGCGATCAGCAGGATGATCACCGTGTCCGCCGGGACGGCGGTGCCGGGCGGCGGCTCGGTGGTCAGCACCTCACCGGCGTCCACGGACCCGTCGTTGGGGGCGGACTCGCGCTGGAAGCTGGTGAAGCCCACGGCCCGCAGGTTCGTCTCGGCCGTGGACGGCGACTGCCCCGCGACGTTGAGGACGACGATGTTCCCGCGCCCGCCGGAGACCTGCAGGACGATGCGCGTGTCCGCCGACGCCGTGCTCCCGCCGCCCGGGGTGGTGGCGACGACGGTGCCCGGGGGCTGCGGCGAGTCGACCTGCTCGGTGCTGATCTGCGCCTCGCGGAACCCGGCGTCGGTCAGCGCCTTGCGGGCGTCGGCCTCGCTGCGGCCCAGCACGTCGGGCAGGTCGAGGCTGCCGGTCGAGATGCCCAGGGTGATCGTGCCCTCGGGCGACACCGGCTGGCCCTCGTCGGGGCTCACCGAGACGACCGAGCCGGCGGTCTCGAGCGACTCCTCGTCCCGGACGTTGACGGTCCCCGTGAAGCCGCGGTCCTCGAGCGTGGCGCGTGCCCGCTCCTCGTCCAGGCCGATGAGGCTGGGCACCAGCAGGGTGTCCGGGGCGGTGCCGATGACGAGATCCACCTCGGAGCCCTCGGCGACCTGGGCGCCGCTGCCGGGGTCGCTGTCGAGCACCAGGCCGACCTGCGCCGAGTCGGTGACCTCGCGCGGGGTGCGGGTGCCGACCTCCAGGCCGGCCTCGGTGAGCGCCGCGACGGCGTCGGCCTCGGGCAGGTTCTGCAGCGGCGGGACCTGCACCTGCGCCACGGCCGGCGGCTCCGGGTCGTCGCCGCCCATCGCGAGCGCCGCGGCGATGGCGCCGCCGAGCAGCAGCACGGCCAGCGCGGAGACGACGGCGATGATGATCCGGCGCTTGCGGCGACGGGCCTGCTCGTCCTCGTCGTCCCACTCGTCGTAGCCGCCGTACCCGGCCGGGGCCGCGCCGATGATCGCGGTCTTCTCGGCGTCGCCCATGACCGGCGTCGCCTCGACCCGCTGGCCGGCCAGCGACCGGAGCAGGTCGTTGCGCATCTCGGCGGCCGACTGGTACCGGTTGGCCGGGTTCTTGCTCATCGACTTGAGCAGGATGGCGTCGAGGTCGGCGGGGATCGCCGGGTTGATCGACGACGGCAGCCGGGGGTCCTCGCGGACGTGCTGGTAGGCGACCGCCACGGGGGAGTCCCCGGTGAACGGCGGGGCGCCGGTGACCAGCTCGTAGAGCAGGCAGCCCAGCGAGTAGACGTCGGAGCGGGCGTCCACGCTCTCGCCGCGCGCCTGCTCGGGGGAGAGGTACTGGGCGGTCCCTATGACGGCGGCCGTCGAGGTCATCGTCGCCGCGGAGTCCGAGACGGCGCGGGCGATGCCGAAGTCCATCACCTTGACGGTGCCCTGGGGCGTGATCATCACGTTGCCGGGCTTCACGTCGCGGTGCACGATGCCGTTGCGGTGGCTGAAGTCCAGGGCGCCGCAGATGTCGGCGGCCAGCGTCATGGCCCGCTCGGGGTCCAGGTGCCCCTCGCGGCGGATGACGTCGCGCAGCGTCTCGCCCTCGACGTACTCCATGACGATGTACGGGGTGGCGCCCAGCGCGGTGCGGTCCTCGCCGGTGTCGTAGACCGCGACGATGGCCGGGTGGTTGAGCGAGGCCGACGCCTGCGCCTCACGGCGGAAGCGCACCTGGAACGAGGGGTCGCGGGCGAGGTCGTTGCGCAGGACCTTGACCGCCACCTCGCGGCCCAGCCGCAGGTCGCGGCCGTGGTGCACCTCGGCCATGCCGCCGCGGCCGAGCACCTCGCCGATCTCGTAGCGCTCGCCGAGCACCTGCGGCGTCGTCATCGGAGGTCCTCTCGAACGGGAGCGTGCGCCGTCCGGGGACGGTCCGAGGCACGCGGGCAACGGCCGGGGCGCGCTGCGGGCAGGATGCCGACGGCGAGCCTAGTGGCGCGGCGGCGCGATCCCGGGGAACCGGGAGGGTTCGACCAGGTCACTCCGCCACTCCCGCAGCAGCGGCACCAGGCTGGGTCCCACCGGTCCCCGGGCCCGGTGCGCCGGTGCCCCCTCCCCCGCCTCCGCCGCCGTCAGCGGGCGGGCTCGGCGGGGGCTCCTCGCCGGGCTGGCCGGGCAGGGTGGTCGTCGGGGGCGTGGTGGTCGGCGCAGTGCTCGTGGTGGGTGCCGACGACGTGGGTGCGGTGGTCGTCGTGGGCGCCGCCGTCGTGGTCGGTGCGGTGCTCGGCTCCTCCGGCTCGGGCGCCGGCGCGGGCTGCTCGCCCGGCTCGTCGTCCTCGACCGTCCAGCCGTCCTCGGCGACGCGCAGCGTCACCTCGGTCTCCGGCGGCACTGTCTGCCCGGACGGCGTGATGGCGGCGACGGCACCCTCGTCGAGCTCGAGGCCGAGCCCGGCGAGGAGCGAGTCGGGCGCGCTCTCCTGCGTCACCGTCAGGCCCAGGGCCTCCAGCTCGTCGGCGACCTCGTCGGCGTCCCGGCCCACGTAGGCCGACGCCGGGGCCAGCGCGACGCCCTCGCCGGGCTGCGCGGACCCGGTCGGGGTGCCGGTCGGTGCGGCCGAGCGGTCGCCGTCGTCACCGAGGCCCCGGGTCAGCAGCAGCCCGCCGCCGACCACGAGCAGGAGGACGACGAGCGCGGCGACGGCCCACAGCCAGCGGCGGCGGCCGCCGGCGGGCGGGGGAGCGTCGTGCACCGGCCAGTCGTCGTCGTCGTCGACCGTGCCGTGCAGCGGTGGCATGGGCGGCACCGGGCCGGTCGTGGGGGGGAGCGCGCGGGTGCCGGTCAGCGCGCCGGTCTGGGCGGCGAGCACGGTGGTCCGACCTTCTGGGAACCCGGCGTCGACGACCTGGGTCGGCGCCGTCGGCGGGTTGAACGGGACGGGCGCCGGCGTGCCGCCGGCGGCGACCCGCCGGATCGCCTCGGCGAAGGCGCCGCCGTCGGGGAACCGGTCGGCCGGGTCCTTGGCCAGCGCGCGCTCCACGAGCAGCCGCACCGCCGGCGGCACCGAGGCGGGCAGCGGCGGCGGGGGCCGGTTGATGTGCGCGAGCGCGATCGCGACCTGCGAGGTGCCGTCGAACGGCCGGCCGCCGGTCAGGCACTCGTAGGCGACGACGCCCAGCGAGTACACGTCGGAGGCCGCGTTGACCTCCATGCCCTGCGCCTGCTCGGGGGAGAGGTACTGGGCGGTGCCCACGACCATGCCGGTGCGGGTGAGCGGGGTGGCGTCGCGGGCCTGGGCGATGCCGAAGTCGGTCAGCTTGACGACGCCGTCGGGCCGCACCATGAGGTTGCCCGGCTTGATGTCGCGGTGGACGACGCCGGCCCGGTGCGCGGCCGACAGCCCCTCGGCCGACTGCTCGAGCACGTGCAGCGTCCAGTCGACCGGCAGCTTGCCCTCGTCGTGCAGGATCTGCACCAGCGGCTGGCCCTCGACGAACTCCATGACGAGGAAGGCCAGCTTCTTGGTGCCGGTGTCGTCGACGGTCTCGCCGTAGTCGTAGACCGAGGCGATGTTCGGGTGCGACAGCGCCGCGGTGTGCCGCGCCTCGTTGCGGAAGCGGGCCAGGAAGCTCGGGTCGTCGGTGTACTCGCTCTTGAGCACCTTGGCCGCGACGGTGCGGTCGAGCACGCGGTCGCGGGCCTTCCACACCTCACCCATGCCGCCGACGGCGATCGGGGCGGTGATCTCGTAGCGGCCGGCGAGCAGGCTGCCGGTGGCCAGCGTCATCGACCCTCCTGCCCGTCGAGGTAGGCCTGGATCACCTGGCGGGCGATCGGCGCGGACGTGTCCCCGCCCGTGCCCCCACCGTTGCGCACGAACACGGCGACGGCGATCCGGGGCTCGTCGCCGGCGGTGAAACCGATGAACCAGTTGTGGTCGGGGCCCTGGTTCTCCGCCGTCCCGGTCTTCCCGGCGATCCGCACGCCGGGGATCCGGGCGCCGCGGCCCGAGCCGTTGTCGACGACGCTGAGCATCATCTCGGTGAGCTGGTCGGCGACCGCGCCCGAGACCGGCTCGGAGAGCTCCTCGGGGCCGGTCTCGTCGATGACGGTCAGGTCGGGGGCGAGCAGCTGGTCGACCAGGTAGGGCTTCATGAGCGTGCCGTCGTTGGCGACGGCGGCAGCGATCATCGCGGCCTGCATCGGGGTCATCTGCACGTCCTGCTGACCGATCGAGCTGATGCCCAGGGCGGCGTCGTTCTCGATGTCCCCGACGGTGCTCCCCTCGACGCGCAGCGGCACCTCGAAACGCTCGCCGGTCATGCCGAACGCCTCGGCCATCTCGCGGACGGCGTCCTCGCCGAGGTCGATGCCGAGCTGGGCGAAGGCGGTGTTGCAGGAGATGGTGAGCGCGTCGATGAGCGGCTGCTCGCCGCTCTCGCTGCAGGCCGAGCCGTTGTAGTTCTCCAGATCGGTGCTGGTGCCGGGCAGCCGCAGCGTCTGCGGCGCCGGGACGACGGTCTCCGGCGTGTAGCCCTGCTCCAGCGCCGCGGCCGACACGACCACCTTGAAGATCGATCCCGGGGCGTAGCGCCGGGCGATGGCCTGGTTGCCGCGCGGGTCGGGGTCCGCCGCCTCGAGCTGGGCGGCGGCGTCGCGGATCCCGGCCGGGTCGTGGCTGGACAGCAGGTTGGGGTCGAACGTGGGCGTGCTGGCCAGCCCTAGGATCGCGCCGGTCGCGGGGTCCAGCGCGACGACCGCCCCGACCTGGCCCTCGAGGCCGGCCATCGCGGCCTCCTGCACGGCCGGGTCCAGGGTCAGGACGACGTCGCCGCCCGAGGGGTCGCGGCCGGTGAACAGGTCGGAGAGGCGCCGCACGAACAGCCGGTCGTCGGTGCCGGCCAGCAGCGCGTTCTCGGCCCGCTCCATGCCGGTGGCGCCGTAGATGACCGAGTAGAAGCCGGTGACGGCGGCGTACAGCCCGCCCTGCGGGTACTGGCGCAGGTACTTGAGCCGGTCGTCGGTCGGCGTGGACATCGCGATCGGCTCGCCGTCCACGATGATCGCGCCGCGCTCCCGCGAGTACTCGTCGGCGAGCACCCGGGTGTTGCGGCCGTCCTCGCGCAGCTCCTCCGAGCGCACGACCTGGATGTAGTTGATGTTGACGATCAGCAGGGTGAACAGCACCAGCACGCTGATCGCCACCCGGCGCAGCGGGGCGTTCACGGCTGGACCACCTCGGTCGGGGCGTCGGTGAGCCGCTGGGGGGCCACGTGCGGTGCGGCCGGGCGGCGCGCGGTGTCGCTGATCCGCACCAGCAGCGCCACCAGGCCGAAGTTGGCCACCAGCGAGGAGCCGCCGTAGGCGAGGAACGGCGTCGTCAAGCCGGTGAGCGGCAGCAGGCCGGTGACCCCGCCGAGGACGACGAACAGCTGCCAGGCGACGGCGAAGGACAGGCCCGCGGCGAGCAGCTTGCCGAACGGGTCGCGGACGATCAGCGAGGTGCGCAGGCCGCGCTCGACCAGGATCAGGTAGACCATGATCACCGCGGCCAGGCCGAACAGCCCGAGCTCCTCGCCGATGGCCGAGGCGATGAAGTCGCTCTTCGCGATCGGCACCTCGTCGGGGCGCCCGCCGCCCAGCCCGGCGCCGAACAGCCCGCCGGTGCCCAGCCCGAACAGCGACTGCGCCACTTGGTATCCGGAGCCGTCGTAGTAGGCGAACGGGTCCAGCCAGGTGTCCACGCGGGCCTGCACGTGGCCGAAGGCCTTGTAGGCGATGGTGGCGCCGCCGGCGAACAGCACCAGGCCGATGACCAGCCAGCTGGCGCGCTCGGTGGCCACGTAGAGCATCACGACGAAGATGCCGAACAGCAGCAGCGAGCTGCCCAGGTCGCGCTCGAAGACCAGCACGAGGATCGACACGACCCACACGACGATGACCGGGCCGAGGTCGCGGCCGCGCGGCAGCTCCAGGCCCATCACCTTGCGGCTGGCCAGGGCCAGCACGTCGCGCTTGTCCACCAGGTAGGCGGCGAAGAAGACGACCAGGCAGATCTTGGCGAACTCACCGGGCTGGATGGAGAAGCCGGCCACCCGGATCCACAGCTTGGCGCCGTAGACCTCGGAGATCGACGACGGCAGCACGGCGGGGATGGCCAGGAGCACCAGGCCCAGCAGCATGAGGATGTAGGCGTAGCGGGCCAGCAGCCGCGGGTCGCGGACGCCGAGCAGCACGCCGACGAACAGCAGCATCCCGATCGTGGCCCACAGCAGCTGCACGGGGGCGTCCGCGCCGGCGTCGGCGTCGGCGATGTCCAGCCGGTGGATCATCACCAGGCCGAGCCCGGTGAGGACGGCGACGCAGGGCAGCAGCAGCGGGTCGGCGTAGGTCGCGAACCTGCGGACGACGAGGTGCGCGGCGGTCCACAGCGCGGTGAACCAGAGGCCGAAGGTGGCCAGCTCCGGGCGCAGCGAGCCGGTGACGGTCAGGTCGACGATGCACTGCGCGGCGAGGGTGATCGCGACGGCGAAGGCCAGCAGCAGGGCCTCGGTGCCGCGACGGGTCGGCACCGGTGTGCCGGGGGCGGCGGCCCGGGGATCGGTCGTCGGTCCGGCCATCACTTCGCCTCCCGGCAGTCCACCCCCGGCCGGGACGACGGCGTCGTCGCGGCCGACGTGCCGGCATCGGAGGTGCTCTCGGGCGCGGTGGGCTCGACGCCGGGCACCGCCGGCGCGGGCGTCTCGCCGGGCACGGGCGCGCCGTCGGTGGGCTGCGGCGCCTCGGGCTGCGGTGCCTCGGGCTGCGGTGCTCCGGTCGGGGCGGCCTCGGTCGACTCCGCGGCCTCCTCGTCCTCGGCGGTCCGGCAGGCCGGCAGCCGCTGGTCGCGGAGCGCGGCCACGATGCGGTCGGCGTCCGCGGCGTCGTCGGCGGTGATGCCGCCCTGCACGCGGTTGCGGGCGGCCGGGGTCAGGTCCGTGACCGGCAGGTCGGCGTCCCGGTCGACCCGGTAGAGGTCCAGGCCGAGCAGCGAGACGTCCAGGCCGCGGAACACCGCGACCTGCTCGGTCCCCTCCTGCTCGTCGACGCCGACGAACCAGTGCTGCAGCGCCCACACGTAGGTACCGATCGCCCCGGCGACCAGCACGGCCAGGAGGATCCCCGCCCCGAGGAGTAGTCGCAGCGGGCGGCGGCGGGCGGAGGGGCCACCGCCCGTCGGCGGTGCGGGTGGGGGCGAGGGCGGCGGTGCGGGATCGGCCAGCGCGGCCCGGCCGGCGGCCGACGTCGGGTCGACCTGGCGCTGCCCGATGTAGTCACCGGCGGCGCCGTCGACGACCGGCTCCATGAGCACGCCGCGGCCGTCGTCGTCGACGACGTCGGCGACGATCACGGTGATGTTGTCCGGCCCGCCGCTGCGCAGCGCCAGCTCGATCAGCCGGTCGGCCGTGGTCTGCGGGTCGGGGTCGGTCAGCGCCTGCGCGAGGGTCTCCTCGCTGACGACGCCGGAGAGGCCGTCGGAGCACAGCAGGTAGCGGTCACCGGCGCGCGCCTCGCGCATGGAGAGGTCGGGCTCGACCTCCTGGCCGTTGAGCGCGCGCAGCAGCAGCGAGCGCTGCGGGTGGCTGTTGGCCTCCTCGGCGGTGATCCGGCCGTCGTCGATCAGCGTCTGGACGAACGTGTCGTCGTGCGTGATCTGCGAGAACTCGCCGTCCGCGCAGCAGGTAGGCGCGCGAGTCGCCCACGTGGCACAGCGCCAGCCGCCCGCCGGCGAACAGGATCGCCGTCAGCGTCGTCCCCATGCCCTCGAGCTGCGGGGAGTCGCGGATGACCTCGCGGAGGTGCTCGCTGCCGTCGAAGACGCCCTGGCGCAGCGCCTGCAGCATGTCGCCGGACGGGGTGTCGTCGTCGAGGTGCTGCAGGGCGGCGATGACCACCTTGCTGGCGACGTCGCCGGCCGCGTGCCCGCCCATGCCGTCGGCGACGGCGAGCAGCCGGGGGCCGGCGTAGACCGAGTCCTGGTTGTTGCCGCGGATCAGCCCGCGGTCGGAACGCGCCGCGTAGCGCAGGACGAGACTCATGAGCGCAGCTCCAGCGCCGTCTGGCCGATGCGGATCGGCTGGCCGGGGCTGATCAGCAGCGGGCCCTGGACCCGCTGCTGGTCGAGATAGGTGCCGTTGGTGGAGCCGAGGTCCTCGACATACCACTGGCCACCGCGGTTGGTCAGGCGGGCGTGCCGGGAGCTGGCGAAGTCGTCGGTGAGGACGAGCGTGGAGTCGTCCGCGCGGCCGATCAGGATGGGCTGCTCCCCGAGGGTGATCTTGGTGCCGGTCAGCGGGCCGGCGGTGACGACCAGCGTGCGCGGGCCCTTGCCGCCGCGCTTCCTGGCGGGGGCGGCGGCCCGGGGCGGCACGGAGGCCACCCGGCCGACGCGGCCGCCGAACAGGTCGGCGCGGACGACGCGGAACGCGGCGAAGATGAACAGCCACAGCAGCAGCAGGAAGCCGAACCGGAACGCCTGCACCACGATCTCGGCCATCAGCCGGTCACCTCGCTCGCCATCGGCGAGTCCGTGCCCGGTACCGCGGTGCTCATGCGTGACCTCGGCGACCTCGTCACGCGCCGTCCCGGCGGTACACCAGCACCGAGTGGCCGATCCGGATGACGTCACCGTCGGACAGCGGCTGGCGGGTGACCCGGCGGCCGTTGACGAGGGTGCCGTTGGTGGAGCCGAGGTCCTCGACGGTGGCGACGTCGCCGTCCAGCACGACGTCGACGTGCTTGCGGCTGACGCCGGTGTCGGGGAGGCGGATGTCGGCCTCGGTGCCGCGGCCGATGACGTTGCGCCCGGTGGACAGCTCGTGCCGGGTGCCGGGCCCGTCGACGACGAGCGCGTGCGTGACGAGCCCGCGACCCGGGCGGCCGGCGGGCGGCGCGCCGCGGCCGGTGTCGCCGACGTGGCCGCGCAGCGGCGGCAGCGGGGGCAGCGGCGGGAGCGGGGGGTGGCCGGGCGCGGGCGGGGCGGGCGACAGGCTCCCGCGGGCGTCGTGCGCAGCGGGGTCGGCGACCTCGGAGGAGACCTCGAAGACGCCGGTCGGCAGGTCGCTGTCCAGCTCGAGGTGCACCCGCACGGCGTCGAAGATCGAGTAGCCCTCGTCGTCGATGTGCTCGGAGACCATGTCGGCGAGCTCGCCGGCCAGCTGGTCGGACCACTGCGCGAGGTGGTCGTAGTCGGTGTCGCCGAGGCGGACGACGTAGACGTTCGGGGCGAGGACGCGGCCCTCGGCGAGGACGGAGCGCTGCTCGTCGGCCTCGCGCTGCAGGGCCTTGGCGATCTCGGCCGGGTGCACCTTGCCCTTGAACAGGCGGGCGAACGCCAGGCCGACCATGCCTTCGAGCCGCCGCTCGAAGCGCTGCAGCACACCCACAGTCGCTCCCTCGCGGTCGGCCGGACATTCCTGTGCTCGCCGTGATCGTAGCCGGGCGGCGCACCCCGGACCGGCCAACGCGCGTCGCCGACACGTTTGTGGTGGCTGCCTGGGAACGACGGCCCCCCTGCCGAGGTTGCGCCCGGAGGGGCTGCTAATGTCTGCGCTCGCCAGGGCAAGTGGCGGAATGGCAGACGCGCACGGTTCAGGTCCGTGTGTCCGAAAGGACGTGGGGGTTCAACTCCCCCCTTGCCCACCAGCACGGAGGCCGGTCCCGAGAGGGGCCGGCCTTCGTCGTTCCCGGGGGGCCCCGCCGGCGACGGTGTGCGCTGCTCGGCAGTTCCCGGGCCCGGAACTGCCGCCTCGTGCACACCGTCGGGCGGTCAGGCCTCCGCGCGGCGGCGGGCGGCCAGGTCGGCGAACCAGGTGACCGCGGCCGGGTCGTCGACGGCGCCGAGGTTGCAGGCCTTCTCCACCGGCACGCCCTGGACGATCCGCTTGATCGGCACCTCGAGCTTCTTGCCGGTCGTGGTGTGCGGGATCGCCGGCACCTCGATCACCTCGTCGGGCACGTGCCGCGGCGAGGCCTGGGTGCGGACGGCGGAGCGGATCCGGTCGACCAGCTCGTCGTCCAGGACGGCGCCCTCGGCCAGCCGGACGAACAGCGGCAGCCAGTAGCCGCCGTCGGGCTGCTCGACGCCGAGCACCAGCGCCTCGGCGACCTCGGGCAGCGCCTCCACGGCCTGGTAGATGTCGGAGCTGCCCATGCGGACCCCGTGCCGGTTCAGCGTGGAGTCCGACCGGCCGTGGATGAGGCAGGTGCCGCGGCTGGTGACGGTCAGCCAGTCGCCGTGCCGCCACACGCCGGGATAGGTGTCGAAGTAGGCGTCGTGGTAGCGCTGCCCGTCGTCGTCACCCCAGATCTTCAGCGGCATCGAGGGCATCGGGGAGAGGATCACCAGCTCGCCCACCTCGTCGACCAGGGGCCGGCCCTCGTCGTCCCACGACTCGACGTGGCAGCCCAGCGCCCGCCCGGACATCTCGCCCAGGTGGACCGGCAGCCACGGCGAGCCACCCACCAGCGTCGCGGCGAAGTCGGTGCCGCCGCTGAACACCCGCAGCACGAAGTCCGGGCCCAGCTCGTCGTAGACCCAGCGGAACGAGGCCGCCGGCAGCGGCGAGCCGGTGACGCCGAGGCTGCGCAGCGCGGAGAGGTCGTGGTCGCGCCCCGGGTGCAGCCCGGCCTTCTCGCAGGCCTGGAGGTAGCCGGGGCTCACGCCCAGGCTGGTCAGCCGGTGCTCCTCGGCCAGCTGCCACAGCCGGTCGACCGACGGGTACATCGGATTGCCGTCGTAGAGCACCGCCGTGCTGCCGGTCAGCAGCCCGCTGACCATGCTGTTCCACATGATCCAGGTCGTGGAGGTGTAGGACATGCCGCGGTCGCCGGGCTGCGGGTCGTTCTGCAGCCCGCTCTGCGCCAGCGCCATGAGCAGGATCCCGCCGTGCCCGTGCACCAGGCCCTTGGGCAGCCCGGTCGTGCCCGAGGAGTAGACGACCCACAGCGGGTGGTCGAAGGGCAGCTGGGCCGGCGCGGCCTCACCGGGCTCGGTGAGCAGGTCCGCCCAGCGCGAGCCGTCGCCGTCCTCCCGCGTGCCGAGCACGGGCACGTGCACCACCTCGCGCAGCGAGGGCATCGCGGCGGCCAGGCCGTCCACCAGCTCGCGGCGGTCGTGCTCCCGCCCGCCGAAGCGGTAGCCGTCGACGGCGATCAGCAGCGCCGGCTCCAGCTGGGCGAAGCGGTCGATCGCGCTCTGCAGCCCGATCTCCGGCCCGCACGCCGACCAGATGGCGCCCACGCTGGCGGCGGCGAGGAAGGCGACGACGGCCTGCGGGATGTTGGGCAGGTAGCCGACGACGCGGTCGCCCGGGCCGATGCCGCGGCTGCGCAGCGCGGTGGCCACCGCCCCGACCTGCTCGATCAGCTCGGCCCACGTGGTCTCCGCGACCGTGCCGTCCTCGGCGACCGCCACCAGCGCGGTCTCCCCGCCGCGGCCCTCGCCGCGCCGCAGCACGTGCTCGGCGTAGTTGAGCCGGGCGCCGGGGAACCAGACGGCGCCGGGCATCGACCGGTCGGCGAGCACCGCGTCGTAGGTGGTCCCGGGCGCCACGTCGAAGAAGTCCCAGACGGCGGCCCAGTACTCCTCGAGGTTCTCCACCGACCAGCGCCACAGCGCGTCGTAGTCCTCGAACCGGACGCCGTGCTCGGCCTCGAGCCGGCGGGCGAACGCGGTCAGCCGCGAGGCCTCCTGCCGTTCCGGCGTCGGTGCCCACAGCACCTCGCCGGTGCGCTCCTGGACGGTGGGGCCATCTTCCACGCGGGTGCCTCCCGGGGTGGGGATCGGATCGGGCCGCCCCACGCTAGCGGCGGCCGGGACCCGGCTGTGACGCCGGGCACGATCCGCTCAGCGCCGCCGCCGCTCCCGCCCGTCGTCGCCCCACCCGCCGAGGGACTGCACGAGCAGCACCGCGCCCCACGGGCCGGCCACCCAGATCGGCCAGAAATAGAGGAACGAGCCGCTGGCCAGTGAGGTGATCGCCCAGATGGCCACCACGAGCGCCGTCGTGCTCGCCCACGAGCGCCAGGAGTGCGGATCGCCGGCCCAGCCGTGCACGGCGCCCCGGTCGGGCGACGGCGACGCGCTCGCGCCCGACCGGGGCGCCGGGACGGCGCCGGGCAGGTCGGTGGTCAGCTCGGCGAGCTCGCCGTAGGTCCGCGCGGCGTAGGCCCGGGCCAGCCGGTCCTCGTACTCGGCGACGGTGAGCCGGCCCGCGGCCATGTGCTCGCCCAGGGTGGCGGCGACGGCGGCGCGGTCGGCATCGGCGGCGCGCAGGTGCGGTTCGGGCATCGAGCACTCCCTGGGGCGGTGGCCTCCAGTATCGGCGCACCGTGCGGCGGCGTCGTCCACCTGCCGGTGGGTTCCACGTGGAACGACCGGCTCACCCGGCCGGCGGGACGACGGCGTTCGTGAGGTGCCGGCCGATGACCATCCGCTGGATCTGGTTGGTGCCCTCGAAGATCTGCATGACCTTCGCCTCGCGCATGTAGCGCTCGGCCGGGTGGTCGCGGGTGTAGCCGGCGCCGCCGAGCACCTGGACGGCGTCGGTGGTCACCTTCATGGCCGCGTCGGTGGCGATGAGCTTGGCGATGCTCGCCTGCCGGGAGTACGGCTTGCCGGCGTCCTTGCGCCGCGCCGCGGCCAGGTAGGTGGCCCGTGCGGACTCCACGGCGGCCGCCATGTCGGCCAGCAGGAACTGCACGCCCTGGTGCTGGGCGATCGGGCGGCCGAACGCCTCGCGCTCCACGGCGTACCGGACGGCGACGTCGAGGGCGGACTGGGCCAGCCCGACGGCGACGGCGCTGATGCCCAGGCGCCCGGAGTCCAGCGCCGCGAGGGCGATGCCCATGCCGCGGCCGCGCTCGCCGACGAGCCGGTCGGCGGGCACCGGGACGTCGTCCAGCCGGATCGCGGCGGTGGTGGAGCCGGTCAGCCCCATCTTCTGCTCGGGCGGCGCGGCGCCGAAGCCGGGCAGGTCGGGGGTCAGGTGGAAGCAGGAGATGCTCTGCCCTCGCCCGCCTCCCTCCCGCGATCCGCCGTCGTCCGGCGTGTGCAGGAACGTCGAGTAGAAGTCCGCCTGCCCGCCGTGGGTGACCCACGCCTTCTCGCCGGACGCCGTCCAGCCCTCGCCGGCCACCCGGGCGCTGGCCCGCAGCGCCGAGGCGTCCGAGCCGGCGTGCGCCTCGGAGAGGCAGTAGGCGCCGAGCAGCTGCCCGCCCACCATGTCCGGCAGCAGCTCGCGACGCTGGGCCTCGGTGCCGAAGCGGTCGATCGGGAAGCAGGACAGCGTGTGCACGCTGACGCCCAGCGCCACGCTGGCCCAGCGGGCGGCGAGCTCCTCGACGACCTGCAGGTAGACCTCGTAGGGCTGGCCCCCGCCGCCGACGTCCTCACCGAAGGGCAGCCCCATCAGGCCGGCCTCGCCCAGCAGGCGGAACACCGCGCGGGGGAACACCTCCTCGCGCTCGTGCGCCGCGGCGTGCGGCGCGAGCTCGGCGTCGGCGATCTCGCGGGTGAGGGCGATCAGGTCCTCGGCCTCGGGGGTGGGCAGGTCGCGCTCGACGGGCACGGTTCTCCTCCTGGACGGCGTGCCCGGACGGTACCTGCGGACGCGCGGCCGGGCGCTGGCCAGGATGGGCGGGTGCGCATCGAGGAGCGGCCCTGGGACGACGCCGTGGTGCAGCGGCTGGCCGGTGACCAGCAGACCGAGATCCGGGCCCGCTACGGCGGCAAGCTCGAGCCGGGGTCACCGCCGTCGTCGGCCGACGTCGCCGTCGTCCTGCTGGCCTCCGACGACGACGGGACGCCGGTGGGCTGCGGCGCGCTGCGCCCGCTCGGCGACGGCGCGGCCGAGGTCAAGCGGATGTACGTGGTGCCGACGGCGCGCGGCCGTGGCGTGGGCCGGGCGGTGCTGACCGGGCTCGAGGACGCCGCCCGGGCGCACGGCTGGGCGACGCTGCGGCTGGAGACCGGCCCGCGGCAGCCCGAGGCGGTCGCGCTCTACAGCGGCGCCGGCTACCGGCCGATCGGGGCGTTCGGGGTGTACGTCGACGACCCGGACGCCGAGCACTCGCTGTTCTTCGAGCGCACCCTGCCCTGACCGAGCCCTGCGCACTCGGGGCATTCAGGCGCCCGAAAGCCCCGAGTGTGCAGATCTCGCGGAGGTCAGGGGAGGAGGACCTCGACCGTGGCCGGGCCGCGCAGGATGCGGTTCGGCTTGTAGGTGAGCTCGCCCAGGCGGGCGCCGTCCATCCGGCGGGCCAGCGCCTGCAGCGCGACCCGGCCCTCCAGCCGGGCCAGCGGCGCGCCCAGGCAGTAGTGGGCGCCGATGCTGAACGCCAGGTGCGGGCTGGTGCGGGTCGGGTCCATGCGCAGCGGGTCGGGGTGCTGACGCGGGTCCCGGCCCGCGGCGGCGATGAGCAGCACCACCCGGCCGCCGGCGCGGACCACGCCTCCGGGCACCTCGAGGTCCTCGAGCACGGTGCGGCCGGTCATCTGCACCGGCGGGTCCAGCCGCAGCACCTCCTCGACGAAGCCCGCGGCGGTCTTCTCGTCGGCGGCCACCTGCGCGCGCAGCTCGTCGTCCCGGAGCAGCGCGAGGGTGCCGTTGGCGATCAGGTTGACGGTCGTCTCGTGCCCGGCGACCAGCAGCAGCTGGGCGGTGTTGAGCAGCTCGTCGGTGGTCAGCCGGTCGCCCTCGTGCTCGATCTGCACCAGCGCGCTGAGCAGGTCGTCCCGCGGATCGGCCCGCCGCTCGGCGCACAGGGCGGTGAAGTACGCGCGGAACTCGTCCCCGGCGTGCCGCCGCTCCCGGGCGTCGTCGGGGTGCTCGGTCATCGGCCCGTCGTCCAGGCTCTTGGCCAGCACGTCCGACCAGCCGGCGAACCGCACGTGGTCGGCCTCGGGGACGCCGAGCATCCGGCTGATCACGGTGACCGGCAGCGGGTAGGCGATCGCCCCGACGACCTCGAACCGGTCGTCCGCGACCGCGGCGTCGAGCAGGTCCTCGGCGAGCTTCTCGACCATCGGGGTCAGCTCGGCGACGGTCCGCGGGGTGAACGCCTTGCTGACCAGCCGCCGCAGCCGGGTGTGGTCCGGCGGGTCGAGGAAGAGGAAGCTGCGCTGCCGGTCCAGGCGGGCGAGCTCCTCGGGCGGCAGGGTGGCGGCGACCTCCTGCCACTGGCGGCTGTTCTTCCGGTCGACGCTGACCACGGGCGAGCGCAGGACGGCGTCGCAGTGGGCGTGCTGGGTGAGCAGCGCCATGGAGCCGTCGGGAGCCACCAGCGGGCCGCCGTCGAGCAGCTGCTGCCAGAGCGGGTACGGGTCCGCGACGTCGATGCCGCGGACCAGGTTCTCCAGATCCGTCACCGGAACATCAGCCCCTCGAAGTCGCCGGAGGAGCGCCAGCCCTCCAGGTAGGTGAAGTAGGCGGCCGCCCCGGCGGGGTAGCCGACGTTGAGCTTGGCGCGCAGGCCGGCGTCCCGGCCCTCGTTGTTGTAGTAGCCCGGCGTGCAGTCGGGCGAGCCGATCACGCCCCGCCCGGGGTGCGTGAGCAGCAGCTCGACCCACGCCTGCTCGGCCTCGGCGGTCACCTCGACCTCGCGCGCGCCGGTGTCCAGGGCGTGCCGCACGATCGCCGCGATGGTGCGCCCGGACTCGGTCAGGTTGTGCGGGACGTTGCTGATCAGGTTGGCGCCCTGGGTGGGCTGGACGACGAACAGGTTCGGGAACCCGTGCACGTGGGTGCCGTGCAGCGTGCGCATGCCGTCGGCCCAGCGCTCGGACAGCCGGGCGCCGTCCCGCCCGGTGACGTCGTAACCCGCCCGCTGCGTGTAGTCGGTGCCCACCTCGAAGCCCGAGGCGTAGATGATGCAGTCGACCTCGTACTCGCGGCCGTTCGCGACCACGCCGTCCTCGGTGATCCGCTCGACGCCCTTGCCGTCGGTGTGCACGAGGTGGGTGCCCGGGCGGTTGTAGGCGTCGAGGTACTCGTCGTGGAAGCAGGGCCGCTTGCACAGCTGCCGGTACCAGGCCTTGAGCCCCTCGGCGGTCTCCGGATCGGCGACGACGGCGTCGACGCGGGCGCGGATCTCCTCCATCTTCTCGACGTCCGCGTCCTCCATGGCCGCCTGCATGCCGGCCAGGGTCTGCTCCTCGGGCGGCAGCGAGAGCACGCGCTCGCGCATGCGCCGGGCCAGGTCGGTCCAGCCGTCCATCACCAGGTCCTCGCCGTCGCCGGCGCCGGTCTGGGTGGCGGTGAAGTTCTCCAGCCAGCGCCGCTGCCAGCCCGGTGTGGCGATGGAGGCGAACCACTCGGGGTCGATCGGCCCGTTGCCGCGCACGTCGACCGACGACGGCGTGCGCTGGAAGACGTAGAGCTCGGCGCAGGCGCCGGCCAGGTGCGGCACCGCCTGCACGGCGGTCGCGCCGGTGCCGATGAGCGCGACCCGCTTGTCGGCCAGGCGGTCCAGCGGCGCACCGGAGGCGTCGCCGCCGGTGTAGGCGTAGTCCCACCGGCTGGTGTGGAAGCTGTGGCCACCGAACGTGGTGATGCCCGGGATGCCGGGGAGCTTCGGCACGTGCAGCGGGCCGGTGCCCATGGCGAGGAACTGCGCGGTGAAGGCGTCACCGCGGTCGGTGCGCACGATCCAGCGGGCGGCCGCGGCGTCCCACTCGAGGTCGGTGACCTCGGTGTGGAACAGCGCGTCGTCGTACAGGCCGTAGTGCTTCCCGATGCGCTGGCAGTGCTCGAGGATCTCCGGCGCGTGCGCGTACTTCTCGGTCGGCACGTGGCCGGTCTCCTCGAGCAGCGGCATGTAGATCAGCGACGCGGTGTCGCACTGGGCGCCGGGGTAGCGGTTCCAGTACCAGGTGCCGCCGAAGTCCCCGCCCTTCTCGACGATCCGCACCGGGACGCCGGCCTCGGCCAGCCGCGCGCCGGTGACCAGCCCGGCGAAGCCGCCGCCGATGAAGGCGACGGTCACGTGGTCGGTCTTCGGCGCGCGCTCCGTCCGCGGGGTGTACGGGTCGGTGAGGTACCCGGCGAGCTCGCCGGTGAGCCGCAGGTACTGGTCGTTGCCGTCGGCCCGCAGCCGCTTGTCGCGCTCCTCGAGGTACTTGCGGCGGACCGCCTCCTTGTCGATCGGCGTTCCGTCCGGGCGCACCGGCCCTCGGGTCGACGTCGTCATCCAGGCGTTCCCTCCGCGAACGGGCCCCGCGGCCCGGGCGACCGGCGCGGCCCTGCTGTGCGCCGCACCACACTCGCCCGAACACTCTCACGGCGCGGAGTTGCCGTCACCAACCACCACGACCGACGCCCTCTCGGCACCGGTTCTGTGGTGAGGTGACCGCATGCCCGACATCTGGCCCGCGTCCGAGCCGCGCGAGGTGGAGCTGACGGCGGGGGACGCCACCCTCGCGATCGATCTCCGGGGCGGCACGCTGCGCCGGCTGGCCGTGGGCGGCTGGGAGGTGTTCGACGGCTATCCGGCCGGCGGCACGCTCCCGGGCCGCCGCGGCGGGGTCCTGCTGCCGTGGCCGAACCGGATCCGCGACGGTCGCTGGACGTGGGAGGGTGAGGAGCTGCAGCTCGAGGTCGCCTCGCCGGAGACGCCGAACGCCCAGCACGGCCTGGTCACCTGGCAGCCGTGGGACGTGCTGGCGAGCACGGCGGACACCGCCACGGTCGGGACGACGGTGCTGCCGCGCCCCGGCTACCCGTTCCGGCTGGCCGCCGCGGTGGACGTCGCGCTGACCGCGGACCGGCTCGCGGTGACCCTGCGGGTGCGCAACGACGGCGACCGCCGCGCCCCCTTCGGCGCCGGCTTCCACCCCTACTTCTCCGTGGGCGCCACCGAGGACGGCGGCATCGCCGACGCCGAGGTCGAGCTGCCGGGCCGCACCGAGCTGGTCGTCGACGGCGGCCTGCCGACGGGGGAGCGCCGCGCGTTCGACGGCGCGGTCGGCCGGATCGGCGAGCGCGCGTTCGACACCCCGCTCACCGACCTGGACCGGGACGCCGACGGCTGGGCGCGCACCCGCCTGCGCGGCGCCGAGGGGGAGCTGGAGCTCGCCGTCGACGAGGCGTGGCCGTGGCTGCTGGTCTACAGCGGCGACACGCTGCCGGACGGTCAGCGGCGGCGCAGCCTGGCGCTGGAGCCGATGAGCTCGCCCGGCGAACGCGCTGGCCGACGGCGTGGACGTCGTCGTCCTCGAGCCGGGGGAGACCTGGGCCGGCACGTGGACGGTGGCCTGGACCCCGGCGGGCTGAGGTGCGCGTCCTCGAGCTCTGGCGCTACCCGGTCAAGTCGCTGCAGGGCGAGCTGCTCGGCGAGACGCACGTGGGCCCGCTGGGCATCCCGCGGGACCGCGGCTGGGCGCTGTTCGACCGCGACACCGGCCTCGGGCTGACCGCGCGCCGGGTGCCCGAGCTGCTGTTCGGCGCGGCCCGCGTCACCGCTGACGGCGGGGTGGAGGTCGTGCTGCCCGACGGCACGGTCACCGCCGACGAGCGGGTGCTGTCGGACTGGCTGGGCCGAAGGGTCGAGCTGCGCGCGGCGACCGAGAACGACGGCGCCGCGCCCACCTACGAGGACCCGGGCGACGAGACCCCGGACGGCCCGGTCGAGTGGGCGCAGTGGCAGGGCGCCACCGGCCCGTTCCACGACAGCCCGCGGATCCGCCTCTCCCTGGTCTCGACCGGCACCCTGGGCGGCTGGGACCGGCGGCGGTTCCGGGCCAACGTGCTGCTCGACGGCGCGGGGGAGGACGACCTGCGCGGGGAGGAGCTCTCCCTCGGCGAGCTGGGCCTGCGCATCGGCGCCCCCATCGCCCGCTGCGTGATGACCACCCGCCCGCAGCCCGGCGGGCTGGAGCGGGACACCTCGGTGCTCAAGACGATCCACCGCGAGCGGGACGGGATGCTGGCCGTCCGCGCGGCGATCACGCAGCCGGGCCGGGTCCGGGTCGGCGACGTCCTGGGGCCGGCGGCAGACTGACCGGCATGCGGACCGTCGACCTGCGACCCGGTGAGGACACCATCCGGCTCGGGCAGCTGCTCAAGCTCGTCGACGCCGTCCCGACCGGCGCGCAGGTCAAGGACGTGCTCGCCACGACCGACATCCGGGTCAACGGCGAGGCCGAGGACCGGCGCGGCCGGCAGCTGCGCGCGGGCGACGTCGTCTCCATCGAGGGCTTCGGGGACGTCCGCGTCCGCTGACCGGTTCCACGTGGAACCTCCCGCGGTCGCGGCCGCTCTGCCAGGCTGAGCGCATGGTCCGCGCCCCGCTCCGCGTCCCCCGCTGGCCGGCCGCGGCACCGGAGTGCCCGGACTTCGCGGCGATCCGGGCCGAGTTCGAGGTGCCCGAGGAGTTCCCCGCGGCGGTCCTGGCCGAGGCCGGGCGGCGGGCGGCACAGCCCCGGCTGCCCGAGCTGGACGCGACCGACGTCCCGCTGGTCACCCTCGACCCGGTCGGCAGCCGCGACCTCGACCAGGCCGTCCACCTGGCGGCGCGCGGCGACGGCTACCGGGTCAGCTACGCGATCGCCGACGTCGGCGCGGTGGTCGACCTCGGTGGCGCCCTGGACGGCGAGGCCCGCCGCCGCGGCCAGACGCTGTACAGCCCCGACCGCCGGACGCCGCTGCACCCGCCGGTGCTGAGCGAGGGCGCGGCCAGCCTGCTGCCCGGTGAGCTCCGCGCGGCCGCGCTGTGGACGATGGACCTGGACGCCGACGGCGAGCCGGTGCGGGTGGACCTGCGCCGCGCCCGCGTCCGCAGCCGGGCGCAGCTGGACTACCCGGCCGTGCAGGCGCAGGCCGACGCCGGCACCCTGCCCGAGCCGCTGGCCCTGCTGCCGGCCGTCGGCGCGCTGCTGCAGCGGCGGGCCGTCGAGCGCGGCGCGATCGAGCTCGGCACCCCCGACCAGGAGGTCGAGGCGGCGGCGGGCGGCGGCTGGACGCTGGCGCTGCGCGGCGAGCTGCCGGTCGAGGGCTGGAACGCCGAGATCTCGCTGCTCACCGGCCGCTGCGCCGCGACGCTAATGCTCGAGGGCGGCGTCGGGCTGCTGCGGACCCTCCCACCGGCGCAGCCGGCGGACGTCGAGCGGCTCCGGCGGCTCGCGCCGGCGCTCGGCGTCGACTGGCCGGCGGGTGCGCTGCCCGGGGAGGTCATCGGCGGCCTGGACGCCGCGCGCCCCGGGCACGCGGCGTTCCTGGAGGAGGCGGTCACCCTGCTGCGGGGCGCGGCCTACACGGCGTTCGACGGCGGCGCAGCGCCCGATCAGCCCGGCCACGGCGGTGTCGGCGCCCCCTACGCGCACGTCACCGCACCGCTGCGCCGGCTGGTCGACCGGTTCGGCACGGAGGTCTGCCTCGCGCTGGCGGCCGGGCTCCCGCCGTCGGACGAGCTGCGCGCGGCGCTGCCCGAGCTCCCCGCGCTCATGGCTGCCTCGGACCGGCGGACCCGCGACGTCGAGCGCGCGGTCATCGACGCCACCGAGGCGTGGCTGCTGCGCGGCCGGGAGGGCGCGACCTTCACCGCCGTCGTCGTCGACGCCGAGGACGGCCGGGGCACGGTGGTCCTCGACGACCTGGCGATCCGCGGCCGCTGCACCGGGGAGGGCCTGCGGCCCGGCACTCGGATCCGCGTCCGGCTGGAGCAGGCCGACGTCACCGGGCGCACCGTCCGGTTCACCGCGGTGGGCGCGCCGTGACCCGCACCCCGTACCTCGCCGACCGCCTCCAGGGCTTCGGGACGACGGTCTTCGCCGAGATGAGCGCGCTCGCCGTGGCCACCGGCTCGATCAACCTGGGCCAGGGCTTCCCCGACTACCCCGGCCCGCCGGAGGTGCTCGAGGTCGCCCGGGCCGCCATCGGCACCGCCGCCGACCAGTACCCGCCGGGCCCCGGCACCCCGGAGCTGCGGACGGCGATCAGCGAGCACCGGCAGCGGTTCACCGGCACGGCCTACGACCCGGACACCGAGGTGCTGGTCACCGTGGGCGCCACCGAGGCGCTGGCCGCGGCCATGCTGGCGCTGGTCGAGCCCGGCGACGAGGTGGTGCTGCTGGAGCCGGTCTACGACAGCTACTCGGCGTCGATCGCGATGGCCGGCGGCGTGCTGCGCCCGGTGCCGCTCACCGCGCCCGCCGCCGGTGGCGGGCACTGGGCGTTCGACCCCGCCGACGTGCGGGCGGCGATCACCCCGCGCACCCGCCTGCTGCTGCTCAACACCCCGCACAACCCCACCGGCACGGTGCTGACCGGCGAGGAGTCGGCGTTCCTCGCCGAACTGGCGGTCGAGCACGACCTGCTGGTGCTCACTGACGAGGTCTACGAGCACCTGGTGTTCGACGGTGCCCGGCACATCTCGCCGGCCACCCTGCCGGGCATGCGCGAGCGCACGCTCGTGGTGAGCAGCGCGGGGAAGACGTTCAACGTGACCGGCTGGAAGGTGGGCTGGATCTGCGGGCCCGCGCCGCTGGTCACCGCCGTCCGCACCGCGAAGCAGTTCCTCACCTACGTCAACGCCGGGCCGTTCCAGCCGGCGGTGGCGGCCGGGCTGCGGCTGCCCGACGCGTACTTCGCGGGCGCGGCCCGCGACCTGCAGTACCGCCGGGACGTGCTGGTGGCCGGGCTGCGCGCGGCCGGCCTGCCGGTGATCAGCCCGGAGGCGACCTACTTCGCGACGGTCGACGTCCGCGGCGTGCAGCCCGACGGCGACGGCCTGGCGTTCTGCCGGGCGCTGCCCGCCCGCGCCGGGGTCGTGGCCGTGCCGTCCGGGGTGTTCTACACCGCGGAGCACGCGCACCTGGGCCGGCACCTGGTCCGGTTCGCGTTCTGCAAGGCCGATGCCGTGCTCGGCGAGGCGGTCGAGCGGCTCGCCGCGATGGGGAGGCCGGCATGAGGGGCATAAATGGCCATTTCTGCCCCGGGGGAGGGTGGGCGTGAGGATCGCGGCGGTGCAGCACGACATCGTCTGGGAGGACCGGGCGGCGAACGTCGCCCGGCTGACGCCGCAGGTCGCCCGCGCGGCGGCGGCCGGCGCCGAGCTGGTGGTGCTGTCGGAGACCTTCTCGACCGGCTTCTCCATGACCCCGGGCATCGGTGAGCCCGAGGGTGGCCCGTCGGCCACGTTCCTGGCCGAGCAGGCGGCTGCCCACGGCATCTGGGTCGGCGGCAGCTGCCCGGAGATCGCCGAGGACCACCCGCTCCCCTACAACTCCTTCGTGCTGGCCGGCCCGGACGGCACGGTGCACCGGTACCGCAAGCTGCACCCGTTCACCCACGGCGGCGAGCACGAGCGCTTCCGCGCCGGCGAGGGCCCGCTGACCGTGACCATCGGCGGCCTGCGCATCACCCCCTTCGTCTGCTACGACCTGCGCTTCGCCGACGTGTTCTGGCGCGCGGCGCCGGAGACCGACGTCTACCTGGTCACCGCCAACTGGCCGGCGGCCCGGCGGCTGCACTGGACGGCGCTGCTCCAGGCCCGCGCCATCGAGAACCAGGCCTACGTCGTCGGCTGCAACCGGGTCGGCACTGCCGGGGACGGCACCGAGCATGCCGGCGACAGCCGCATCATCGGACCGACCGGTGAGCTGCTGGCGACGGCGGCCGGCGTCGAAACCCTCGTGCTCGCCGACGTCGACGCCGCCGAGGTCGCCGCCACCCGCGAGCGGTTCAGGTTCCTGCCGGACCGGCGGGAACAGGACGGCGGGTCCGGCGCGCTGCCCGCGTCGTGAGCACCCCCGCCGACGGCGCCAGCCGGTCCCGCAGCGTCCACCTCGGCGGCCAGCTGTCCGGCTCCGTGCGGCGGCTGATCTCCTCCGGTCTGGCCGGCGCGGCCCTGCTCGTCCTCGCCACGGTCCTCGCGCTGCTCTGGGCGAACTCGCCGTGGGGCGGCTCCTACGACCGGCTGTGGGACACCGAGTTCGCCGTCCGGCTCGGGGACGCCGGCATCACCCAGGACCTGCGGCACTGGGTGAACGACGGCCTGATGGTGTTCTTCTTCTTCCTCATCGGCATGGAGGTCCGCCGCGAGCTGTCGATGGGCGAGCTGGCCCAGCGCAGCCGGCTCACCGTGCCCGCGCTGGCCGCCGTCGGCGGGCTCGCCGTCCCGGCGCTGATCTTCTACGCGTTCAACGCCGGGGGCCCGGGCGCGCACGGCTGGGGTCATCCCGATCGCGACGGACACCGCGTTCGTGCTGGGCGCGCTGGCCGTCTTCGGCCGGCACTTCCCCATCCAATTGCGTGTCTTCCTGCTCTCGCTGTCCGTCGTCGACGACATCGGCGCGCTGTCGGTGATCGCGGTCTTCTACACCGACGACCTGGACCTCGGTGCCCTCGCCGTGGCCGGGCTGTGCGTGCTGGTGTTCATCGGGCTGTCCAAGCTGCAGGTCTGGCGCGGGCCGGCCTACTTCGCCGTCGGCGTCGTCATGTGGGTGGCGATGCACGAGTCCGGCGTGCACGCGACCATCGGCGGCGTCGTCCTCGGCCTGCTGGTCAGCGCCTACCCGCCGCGTCGGGACGAGGTGGAGCAGGCCGGCGTCCTCACCCGCGCCTTCCGGCAGTCGCCCGACCCGGGCATCGCGCGGCAGGCGAAGCTGTCGGTCGAGCGCGCCGTCTCGCCCAACGAGCGGATCGGCGCGGTCCTCGTCCCGTGGACCACCTACCTCGTCGTCCCGGTGTTCGCGCTGGCCAACGCCGGGGTGCGGGTGGACGCCGAGCTGCTGGAGCGGGCGGTGACCTCGCCGGTCACGCTCGGCGTCTTCACCGGCCTCGTCGTCGGCAAGCTGCTGGGTGTGGGGCTGGCGGCCACGCTGGCCGTGAAGCTGAAGCTCGGCCCGCTGCCCCGCGGCGTCACCCTCGGCGCGGTGTGGGGCGGCGCCGCGCTCACCGGCCTCGGGTTCACCGTCTCGCTGTTCGTCACCGACCTGGCCTTCGACGACGAGGCGATGCGCGAGGAGGCGACCATCGGCATCCTCGCCGCCGCGGTGGTCTCCACCCTCCTGGGCGCTCTGGTCTTCCGGCTGCTGGGCCGCCGGACCTCCCCGGACGGACCGGCGCGGCCGACGCTGCTCGACCCCGCCGTCGACCACGTCCGCGGCCCGGTCGACGCGCCGCTCGTCCTCGTCGAGTACGGCGACGTGGAGTGCCCGTTCTGCGGCCGGGCCACGGGTGTGGTCGGCGAGCTGCGGCAGCGCTTCGCCGACGAGCTGCAGTACGTGTTCCGCCACCTCCCGCTGGTCGACGTGCACCCGCACGCCGAGCTCGCCGCCGAGGCGGCCGAGGCCGCCGGCGCCCAGGGCGCGTTCTGGGCGATGCACGACCGGCTGTACGCCCACCAGGACCGGCTGGAGGCGGCCGACCTGCTCGAGCACGCCGCCGCGCTCGGCCTGGACCTGGAGCGCTTCACCCGCGAGCTGGGCGAGGCGACGCACGCCGCGCGCATCCGCGACGACGTCGCCAGCGCCGAGGCCAGCGGCGTCCGCGGCACCCCGACGTTCTTCGTCAACGGCGTCCGGCACGACGGGCCGACCACCACCGACGCGCTGGCCGCCGCCCTGCTCGAGACCGATCCGCGCGGCGCTCCGGCCGAGCGCCGGCCCCTCCCGCCGGCGCCGGCCGGCCCGCCGCCGTGGTCGCCGCCGGTACGGATGGACGCCGTCGCCGAGGTGGCCCGGCTGGACGGTGCCGCGGAGACCCCGGACGTCGACGGCTCCTCGCCGCGGCTGACCGACCGGCAGCTGGCGGTGCTGCGCCGCTACGGGCGGCGCCGGCCCACGGCGACCGGGGACGTGCTGGTGCGCGGCGGCAGCGCCGAGTGGGACTTCGTCGTCGTCCTGTCGGGGACGGTCGCCGTCGTCGAGGACGCCGACGGCGCCGACGAGGGGCCGCGCGTGGTCTCGGTCGTCGGCCCGCACCGCTTCCTCGGCGGGCTCAACATGCTCGCCGGGCAGCCCGCCGTCCGCTCGGTCGTCGGCGCGGCGCCCGGTGAGGTGCTGACCCTGACGGTGGACCGGCTGCGCGCCGCGATGGCCGGCGACCGGGAGCTCTCCCAGCTGATCACCCGCGCCCTGCTCATCCGGCGGGCCATGCTCATCGGCCGGGCTACCGGCATGCGGGTGCTCGGCGACCGCCGCTGGCCGGCCAGCGACCGGCTCCGCGACGTCCTGGCCGACCACGGCATCGGGCACACCTGGCTGGACCCGGCGGAGGACGCCGCGGCCCGGGCGATGCTCGACGAGCTCGAGCCGCCGGACGGCGTCCCGGTCGTGCTCGCCCCCGACGGCCGGGTGCTCGTCGACCCGAGCGGCGACGAGCTGCTGCGGGTGGCGGGCGGCCGGCCCCCCGGCTGAGGTCAGCGGCCGGCGCGCGGGGTCCGCTCCTCGTCGACGGCGATGCGCTCGCGCTGGACGGTGCCGGAGACCGTCTCCTGCCCCTCGACCAGCTCGGTGCGCAGCCGCACCCGCTCGACCGGCACCACCTCGACGCCGACGACGGGCCGCTCCGCGTGCAGCACCAGCTCGTCGGGCAGGCCCGCCGGCGCCGTGCGCCCCCCGTCGGGGGCCCCGCCGTCGAGGGACTCGCCCTCGGTCACCAGCTCGTCGTCTCCGCCGGCGTCCAGGGGCAGCTCCTCGATCCGGATCTCCTCGCGGCGGATCGGCACGGTCACCTGCACCTCCTCGGTGATCACGTACTTCACGACCCGCACGCGGCGGGCCGCCGTCCGCTCGGTGCCCACCCGGAGCTGCTCCTCGACGCGCACCATCCCGCCCTCGTCCGGCCGGGGCGCCTCGTCGTCCGGCTCCGCCCCGTCGGCGCCGGTGCTCTCCGCGAGCGCCCGGGCGTAGTGGGCGCGCAGCTCGGCCTCCTCCTCGAGGGAGAGGTGCTCGCCGCCCAGCCGCGGCGCGCGGGACACCGCGTCCGCCGGCACGCCCAGCTGCAGCCGACCGTCGGCGAAGGTGGCGTCCCCGGCCGGCGCCAGCGCCCGCCGGGTGCCCAGCAGTCCGCTGGCGATCGACACCCAGCTGGGCGCACCGGTGCGGTCGTCGTCGTAGAAGGTCTCCACGGTGCCGACCGGCTCGCCGTCGCTGCCGTAGGCGGTGCTGCCGATCGCCGCCGACACGTCTCGTTCGCTGACCATGGCCGACCTCCCGGGGCGCGGCGTCCCCTCGCGGGCGCCTGCGTCCCGGAGGCGTGCCCAGCGCACCGGGCCGGTGAACATGCGGGGGAGGACGGTCTCCGGCGCCCTCCCCGCCCGCCGTACGGTGCTCGGGTGGCCGCCGAGCAGCTCGAGATCGAGACGAAGTTCGACGTCCCGCTGACCTACGTCGTCCCCGAGCTCGCCGGGGTCGAGGGCGTGGCCTCGGCGGACGCGCCGGTCGAGCACCGGCTCGAGGCCCGGTACTTCGACACCGCCGACCTGCGGCTGGCCCGGGCCCGGATCACCCTGCGCCGGCGCACCGGGGGGACCGACGCCGGCTGGCACGTGAAGCTGCCCGCGACCGAGGGCGCCCGCAGGGAGCTGCACCAGCCCCTCGGCCGGGCGACCCGGCGCCCGCCCAAGGCGGTGACCGCGCCGTTGGCCGGCGTCCTCCGCTCGGCGGTCCCGGGCCCGGTGGCCCAGCTCCGCACCCGCCGGGTGGTCACCGTGCTGCGGGACGCCGACGGCCGCCCCCTCGCCGAGGTCGCCGACGACACGGTGAGCGCCACCCGGCTCAGCGGCCCCGACGGCACGGCCGAGGTGCGCAGCTGGCGGGAGGTCGAGGTCGAGCTGATCGAGGGGGACCGCGCGCTGCTCGGGCGGGTGGGGGAGCGCCTCGTCGCCGCGGGTGCCGCGACCACCGATCGGGCCTCCAAGCTGGCCCGGGCCCTCGGGCAGCACGACGAGCCCGAGCCGCCGGCGGACGAGCGGCCGGCGAAGCGGAAGAAGAAGGGGAAGGCGGCCCGGCCCGCCGGACCGTCCGCCGGCGAGGTGGCGCTGACCGCGCTGGCCGACGAGGTGCGCGCGCTCCAGCTGGCGGACGTCGGGCTGCGCACCGGTGCCGACGACGGCCTGCGCCGCATGCGGATCGCCTGCCGCCGGCTGCGCGGGCTGCTCGCCGCCTTCCGCCCGCTGGTCGACCGCACCGCCACCGACCCGCTGCGGGAGGAGCTCCGCTGGCTCGCCGCCCGGCTGTCGGAGGCGCGGGACGAGCAGGTGGCCTTCGCCGGGCTGCGCGCTTCCGTGGCGGAGCTGCCCCCGGAGCTGGTGCTGGGTCCGGTGGCCGCCCGGCTGCAGGCGAGCGAGATCGCCGCCGCGGAGCGCGGTCGCGCCCGGGCCGCGGACCTCGTGGCCGAGCGGCGGCACCTCGAGCTGCTCGACGCGCTGGACGCCCTGCTCGCCGCGCCGCCGCTCACGGCCCGGGCCTCGGGGCCCGCCGTGGAGGTGCTGCCCGCCGTGCTGCGGCGGGAGACCCGGCGGGTGCGCTCGGCCGCGGCGCACGCGACGACGCTGACCGATGCGGAGCGCACCGAGGAGCTGCACGCCGTCCGCCGCCGGGCCCGCCGGGCCCGGTTCACCGCGCAGGCCCTCGCGCCCGTGCTCGGCGATCCGGCCCGCGACGTCGCGCGGACGGCCAAGCGGACCCAGCGGCTGCTCGGCGCCCTCCAGGACCTCGTCGTCGTCGCGTCGCACGCGCGGCAGCTGGCCGTGAGCGCGCACGCCGCCGGTGAGCCCGGTTTCACCTACGGCCTGCTGCTGGGCCGCGCGGAGGAGCGCGCCCGCGACGCCGAGCGGGTGTTCGCCGAGCGCTGGCCGGCCCTCGCCGAACGCCTGGGCGGCTGACCCCGGCAGCCGGACCCGCGCCCGATCGGGCCCGGGTCAGCCGCCGAGCGCTCCGAACGCCTCGTCGAAGACCTCGTCCAGCTTCCGCTCGCCACCGCTGTCGGCCCAGGCCAGCAGGGCCGTGGTGAAGGCGGCCAGGTAGGCGCCGGCCTGCACGACCTCCGCGGTGCCCGACGTCGGCAGGGCGCCCACGATCATGCCGGCCGTCTCGCGCTCGAACTCCGCGGCGCGGCGTCGCAACGAGGGGGTGCCGGCGATGATCCGCCACCGCAGCAGCGTCTCCTCGTACTCGTCCGGCGGCATCGAGGCGAACCACAGCGGCGCGGCCCGGCGGATCTTCTCGCCCCCACCGACAGCTCGCCCGGCTGGCTCGCGAGCAACGCCTCCACCTGCTCGGCGGTGGGGAGCGCCATGATCAGGTGCTCCTTGCTCGGGTAGTGCGCGTAGAACGTCGGCACGGACACCGACGCCGCCGTCGCGATCTGCCCGACGCTGACCTGCTCGAAGCCGAAGTCCTCGAACAGGGCGAGGGCAGCGGTGAAGATGCGCCGGTGGGTGGCCGCCCACCGGCGTACCCGCCAGTCCTCTGTCCCGGTCATCGTTCGATGGTGCGGGTTGGGGAACGGATCTGCCAGCCGCCGCTCCGCCGTCTGACCTGCGGATCCGTGCTCGAGGGGGCACAGGGCTACCGGCGGGTACGGTCGGGCGCATGAGCACGGCGACCGGTACGCGCGAGGTGCCCGAGCCGCGGGCCGACGTCTGGCGCGCGCTGGCGGTCCTCCAGCCCTACTGCCCGGTCTGCGACGTCTCCTACGTGGTCGAGGGCAGCGGCCGGCGGACGACGTTCGTCGCCGTCGCCGGCCGGCTGGAGGGGGAGCCGCCCGCCGGGGCTCCCCGGGGCCGGATCGTCGAGTGGGTGCCCGGCCGGCAGGTCGGGACCGAGCTGGAGCTGACGCCCGAGACCTGGACGACGCGGATCGAGCTGGCCGACACCGCGACCGGTGGCACGCGGGTGACCATGACCGTCACCCACCGGCCCCGGCGGGGCAGCCGGCCGGCCCGCTGGCTGCTCGGCAGGGCGGCGCGCTCGATGGTGCGCCGCACGGTGGAGTCCGAGCTGGACAAGGTGCCGGCGCACGTGGCCCTGGTCGCCCGCGGCTCCTGACGGGCCCGGCCCGCGACACGGGCAGATCACGATCGGCGCCCGATCGGGCGAACGGTGCATCAGTGATCGACTCCGGGGGTACCGGCTCCTCCGTGCACCGGAGCCGCACCTGGCGTCGTGCCGGGACCGCGTGGACGGTCGAACAAGGGAGACATCGCCGTGCTGGTTGACATTCTGGGTTTGCTCGTCGTGGGCCTGGTCATCGGAGCGCTCGCTCGCCTCATCAAGCCGGGCAAGCAGCGGATGAGCATCGTCGCCACTCTGCTGCTGGGTGTGGTCGGCGCATTCATCGGTGGAGCGATTGGCGGTCTTTTCAACGACGAGACCGGCATCTTCGAGCTCAACGTCGTCGGCTTCATCATCGCCGTCATTGCTGCGGTCCTGCTAGTGGGTGTGGCCGAGGCCCTGTCGAACAGGAACCGCGCCGTTCGCTGACACCGCGCCCAACCGACAGCATCTGGAGGAGACAAGAATGATCGGCTTTCTCGTCGCCGGGCTCATCATCGGCGCCCTGGCCCGCCTCATCGTCCCGGGCAAGCAGCACCTCGGGATCCTGGCGACCCTCGCCCTGGGCCTGGTCGGCTCGCTGATCGGTGGCCTCATCGCCCAGGCCTTCAACAAGGGCGACATCTGGGAGCTCAACGTCACGGGCTTCGTGCTCGCGGTCATCGCCGCCGTGCTGCTCATCGGCGTGGCTGAGCGCATCTCCGCCGGCTCGAAGCGCGGCGCCGTCCGCTGACGCGCACCCGGGGGGCGCCGGCGGGCTCAGAGCTCGACGGTGTCCCCCGGGGCCAGCCGGCTGAACGGCGTGGGCGTCCCCGGCCCCCGTTCTCCCAGCAACCCGGTCACCACACCCAGGCCGGTGTCGTTGAGCAGCCCGTCGTGCACCGCGAACGCCTGGTCGGCGTGCACCGCCCGCACGTAGTCGATGAGGTCGGCCGTGCGCGACCACGGAGCGTGCATCGGCAGCAGGAGGGTCGCCACCGGCTCGTCCGGGACGGTCAGCGCGTCACCGGGGTGGAAGACCAGCCCGCCGACCAGGAACCCGATGTTGGCGATCCGCGGGATGTCCGGGTGGATCTCCGCGTGCAGCTCCCCGTGCACCCGCACCTCGACGCCGGCCACCGTGACGGCGTCGCCGTGGCCCACGACGTGCACCCGCCCGGCCGGCCCGTCGAGCTGGGCGGCCACCGACTTGTTGGTCCAGATCTCCAGCGCGGGGTCCGCCTCCAGCGCGGCCCGCAACCGGTCGGGGACGAAGTGGTCGGTGTGCTCGTGCGTCACGAGCACGGCCGAGGCGCCCTCCAGCGCGGCGTCCTCGGTGAAGGCCCCCGGGTCGATCACCAGCCGACGCTCGCCGTCGTCGAGGACGACGCACGCGTGGCCGTGCTTGGTCAGCTCCATGCCCGCATCCTGCCCCGGCCGGGGCTCCGGCGCGTGCCCTGGCGCCCTCCCCCTTCCGGGTGAGCGCGCCGCACCGGGCCGTCACCCCGCCCCGCGCGGGTGCCGACGTCCTCCGCATGATGCTGCAGACCACCGCGCACGCCGCTGCCCAGAGCCGCGCCCACGGCGCCACCGCCGCGCTCTGGCACGCCGTCGAGCTGCACCGGCCGGTGGCCGAGCTCGACGAGGCCTGCGAGCTCACCCTCTGCGGGTCGCTGGCGCGCGTGGACCGGTCGCAGGACTGGCCCCGCACGGGCGCCGACGTGTGCCCGGTGTGCGCCGTCCTCGCCCGCTGATCAGCGGCCGGTGAAGACCGGCGGCCGCTTGGCCAGGAACGCCTCGACCGCCTCCCGGTGGTCGGCGGCCCGGCCGGCGCCGGTCTGCAGCCGCGCCTCCAGCGCGAGCGTCTCCTCGAGCGAGTCGGTCGCCGCCGTCGCCAGGACGGTCTTGATCGCCCGGTAAGCCACCGTCGGGCCGGCCGCGAGCCGCGCGGCCAGCGCCCACGCCTCGGCGTGCACCTGCTCCGGCGGGACGACGCGGTGCACCAGCCCCCACTGCAGTGCCGTCTCGGCGAGGAACGGCTCGGGGAGGAGCAGCAGCTCGGCGGCGCGCGCCCCGCCCACGCAGTGCACCAGCCGTGAGGCCACCCCGGAGTCGCTGGACAGCGCGACGCCGGCGAACGCCGTGGTGATCTTCGCGCCGGCGGCGGCCACCCGGAGGTCACCGGTCAGCGCCAGGCCGAGGCCCGCGCCCGCGCACGCCCCGTTCATGCCGACGACGAGCGGCACCCGCAGCCCGGAGAGCGCCAGCACCAGGGGGTTGTACTCCTCGACGAGCACCGGCAGGGGGGCGTCGGGATCGCCCTCGGGCTCCTCGCCCGCCCGGCGCGCGCGCGACTCGTGGAGGTCCTGGCCCACGCAGAACGCGCGGCCGGTCCCGGTGAACAGCACCGCCCGCACCGACTCGTCGGCCTCGACGGCGCGGACGACCTCCAGCAGCTCCCGGCGCATCGTGGTGGACAACCCCGGGCGCAGCATGGTGATCGTGGCGACTCCCGCGGAGTCCTCCCTGGTCACAGTCTCGGGCATCGTCGTCCGCCTCTCGCGCGCAGTGGTCGGGCGGCCGGGCGCCCCTCGCCGCCCACCTTGTCACGACCGCACCCGGCCCTCGGCCGATCCGGCACAGGGTGGTGCACGACGGAACCGGCGGGACTAAGGTATGCCTGCCCTTCGTCCGTCCGGACGGGGCCGGCCCGTCGACGATCGGTTCCCGCATGGATCAGGCGTTCCTCGCCAGCTTCCTGATCGGCCTGCGCGAGGGCCTCGAGGCGACGCTCGTCGTCAGCATCCTCGTGGCCTACCTCGTGAAGTCCGGTCGCCGCCGCGAGCTGCTGCCGCTCTGGGGCGGCGTCGCCGTCGCCGTGGCGCTGTCGGTGATCTTCGGCGGCCTGCTGACCTACACCGAGACCTCGCTGCTGGCCGACTACCGCTCGCGCGAGCTGTTCGAGGCGGTGGCCTCGGTGCTGGCCGTCGTCCTGGTCACCTGGATGATCTTCTGGATGCGCCGCACGGCGCGCCGGCTCAAGGGCGAGCTCACCGGCCGGCTCGAGACGGCGGTCGGCGCCGGCGCCCTGGCGGTGGCCGGCATCGCGTTCGTCTCGGTCATCCGCGAGGGCCTGGAGACGGCGCTGCTGTTCTACGCGGCCGCCCAGGGGGCCTCCTCGACCGCGACCCCGCTGGTCGCGATCTCCCTCGGCGTCCTCACCGCGATCCTCCTCGGCGCGGGGCTCTACGCCGGCGCGATCCGGGTGAACCTGCAGCGGTTCTTCACCGTCAGCGGGGTGCTCCTGGTCTTCGTCGCGGCCGGCATCCTCAAGTACGGCATCCACGACTTCCAGGAGGCCGGCGTCCTCCCGGGCCTGGACGTGATCGCGTTCGACATCTCCGGCGTCCTGGACCCCGGCAGCTGGTACGGCGCGGCCCTCGCCGGGATGTTCAACATCACCGCGGCCCCGACCGTGCTCGAGACGATCGCCTACGTGGTCTACCTCGTGCCGGTGCTGGTCCTCTTCCTCTGGCCCGCGCGCACGCCCGCCGCTCCCCGCGGCGGTGCGGCCCCCGGCTCCTCCTCGGCAACGACCCCCACGAACTCGGAGACCTCCCCGCATGTCCCTGCGTGACCGCCGGCTCGCCCTCCTGCCGGCCCTGGCCCTCGTCGTCCTCACCGCCGCCTGCGGCGGGTCCGACGACGGCGGCGACGGCGGCGGCGGCACGCCGGCCGACACCATCCCCGTCGCCGCGTCCGACGACGCGTGCGACGTCGAGGCCGACGAGCTGCCCGCGGGGACGCACGAGTTCGAGATCACGAACGAGGGCAGCAAGGTCACCGAGTTCTACGTGTACGCCGAGGGCGACCGCGTGATGGCCGAGATCGAGAACATCGCGCCCGGCCTGAGCCGGCCGCTGCTCGTGGAGCTGCCGGCCGGTGAGTACGAGACCGTCTGCAAGCCGGGGATGATCGGCGACGGCATCCGCAACCCGCTCACCGTCACCGGCGAGGCGGCCCAGCTGTCCGAGGACGAGTCCCTCGCCCAGGCCGGCGTCGACTACCAGCGCTACGTGCAGAGCCAGACCGGCGCGCTCATCGAGCAGACCACCGCCTTCGTGGACGCCGTGAAGGCCGGCGACGTCGAGGGCGCGAAGGCGCTGTACCCCGTGGCGCGCACCTACTGGGAGCGGATCGAGCCGGTGGCGGAGATCTTCGGCGACCTCGACCCGCTGATCGACGGCCGCGAGGGCGACCAGGAGGAGGGCCAGGACTTCACCGGCTTCCACCGCATCGAGCAGGCGCTGTGGGTGACCGGCGACGTCTCCGCCATGGGCCCCTACGCCGACAACCTCCTGGCCGACGTCCGGCGGGTCGTGGAGCTGGCGGACGAGACGACGCTGGAGCCCCTGCAGCTGGCCAACGGCGCGAAGGCGCTCCTCGACGAGGTCGCCACCGGCAAGATCACCGGCGAGGAGGAGCGCTACTCGCGCACCGACCTGTGGGACTTCGCGGCCAACGTCGAGGGCTCGCAGGCCGCCGTGCAGGCGCTGCGGCCGTTCCTCGAGGAGGCCGACCCCGAGCTGGTCGCCGAGATCGACGAGCGGTTCGCCGAGACCGAGGCCGAGCTCGGGCAGTACCGCGCCGGCGACGGCTGGATGCTGCACGACCAGCTCACCCAGGACCAGCTCAAGGGCCTCAGCGACCGCATCACCGCCCTGACCGAGTCGGTCAGCCAGGTCGCGGCGGTCGTCGCCCGCAGGTGATGCGATGACCGAGCAGCAGGGACCGGAGGAGCAGCCGGCGGGGGTCTCCCGGCGGCGGCTCTTCGGCTGGCTGGGGGCGGGCACCGCCGGCGTGGTGGCGGCCGGGGCGACCGGCGGGCTGATCGGCCGGTCGACGGCGCAGGAGCCGGCACCGGGCGGCCCCCGCGCGGACGACGCCGTCCCCTTCACCGGCCCGCACCAGGCCGGCATCGTCACCCCCGCGCAGGACCGGCTGCACTTCGTCGCCCTCGACGTCACCACCGACGACCGCGACGAGCTCGTCGCGGTGCTGAAGGCCTGGACCGACGCGGCCCGCCGCATGACCGCGGGCCGGGACGCCGGCCCGGTCGGGGCGGTGGACGGCGAGCGGTACGCGCCCCCGGACGACACCGGCGAGGCGATCGGGCTGCCGCCCTCGGGCCTGACGCTGACCATCGGGTTCGGCCCGACGCTGTTCACCGCGGCCGACGGCACCGACCGGTTCGGGCTGGCCGCCCGCCGCCCCGCCCCCCTGACCGAGCTGCCCGCCTTCCCCGGCGACCAGCTGCGGCCCGAGATCAGCGGCGGCGACCTCTGCATCCAGGCCTGCGCGAACGATCCGCAGGTCGCGGTGCACGCCGTCCGCAACCTGGTGCGCCTGGGTGCCGGCGTGGTGAGCGTGCGCTGGTCCCAGCTCGGCTTCGGGCGGACGTCGTCCACCAGCACCGGGCAGGACACCCCGCGCAACCTCTTCGGCTTCAAGGACGGCACGAACAACCTCAAGGCCGAGGCGTCGGCCGGGCTGGACCGCTTCGTGTGGGTGGCCGACGGCGACAGCGGCGCGGACTGGCTCGCCGGTGGCTCCTACCTGGTCACCCGCCGGATCCGCATGCTCATCGAGCCCTGGGACACCTCGTCGCTGGACGAGCAGCACCGGACCATCGGGCGGACCAAGGGCAGCGGCGCGCCGCTGGGCCAGCAGGCGGAGTTCGACCCGGTCGACTTCACGAAGCAGGTCGACGGCGAGTTCGCGATCCCGGAGACCTCGCACGTCTTCCTCGCCCACCCCACGAACTCGGGGACGGCGATCCTGCGGCGCGGGTACAGCTTCGTCGACGGCTCGGACGGGCTGGGCCGGCTCGACGCCGGGCTGTTCTTCATCGCCTACCAGCGCGATCCCGCCACCGGCTTCGTCCAGGTGCAGCGCAACCTGCGGCTCGACGCGATGAACGAGTACATCCGGCACACGTCGTCGGCGGTCTTCGCCTGCCCGCCGGGCGTGCAGGGCGACGACGACTGGTGGGGGCGCGCGCTCTTCGAGGGCTGAACCGACACCGGTCATCCACCGGCTACGGGCAGCAACGGGCACGCCGGGCGCGCCGGGGGAGTCGTCCGGGTCACCTCGGCGGTGCTGGGGAACGGCTCTCCACCCGGGCGATCATGGGGTCCGCCCCTCCGCATGTGTAGACCGGACCCGGTCTGGACACCGGAGGGTCGGGGGAGCTGTGCCCGGACGAACCGTCCGGTGGTGCGGTGTCCCCGCACCAGCCGGCGGAACGTGGACAGGAGTGACCCCCCGTGGTCGAACCAGGACGACGGTGCCTGGGTGACCGCTACGAACTCCTCGGGCTGATCGCCGCGGGCGGGATGGGTCAGGTCTGGCGCGGCGTCGACACCGCCCTGCACCGCTCGGTCGCGGTCAAGGTGCTGCGCAGCGAGTACACCGGCGACCCCAGCTTCCTGGCCCGCTTCCGGGCCGAGGCGCAGCACGCGGCCTCGCTGAGCCACCCGAACGTCGCCGCGGTCTTCGACTACGGCGAGGAGACCGCCCAGGACGGCACGGGCGAGACGCTGGCCTACCTGGTCATGGAGCTCGTCGAGGGCGAGCCCCTCTCGGCGCTGCTCGCCCGCGAGGGCGCCCTGGGCACCGAGCCGACGCTGCGGCTGCTGCAGCAGACGGCCTTCGCCCTGGCCGAGGCGCACCGCGCCGGCCTGGTGCACCGGGACGTGAAGCCCGGCAACATCCTGGTCCGCCCCGACGGCAGCGTGAAGATCACCGACTTCGGCATCGCCTGGTCGGCCCGCAGCGTCGCGCTCACCCGCACCGGTCAGGTGATCGGCACCCCGCAGTACCTCTCGCCCGAGCAGGCCGAGGGCCGGCACCCCTCCCCGGCCAGCGACGTCTACGCGCTCGGGCTGATCGGCTACGAGTGCCTCACCGGCCGCCCGGCCTTCGACGGCGACAACGCGGTCACCATCGCGCTCAAGCAGGTGCAGCAGGACCCCGAGCCGCTGCCCGCCGACCTGCCGCCCGGTCTGCGAACGCTGATCACCCGCGCCCTGGTCAAGGACCCGGCCGTCCGCTTCCCGGACGGCGCCGCGTTCGGTGCCGCGGTCGACGACGTCCTGGCCGGTGGCGAGCCGACCGACCTGCCGCCGCCGCCGACGACCGGCCTCGCCGCGCTGCCGCCCGCGCCGGGCGCGCTCGCCGGCCCACCGACGCAGGCGAGCGTGCGGCGTCCGCCGGCCCCCCGCCGTGGCCGGCGGGTGGCGATGGCGCTGGCCCCGCTGGTCGCCCTCGTCGCCGGCGCCGGCATCGCCACCGGGGTGCTGCGCGGGTTCTCCGACGGGCCGCCCTCCGGCACCGCGGAGGCGGCGCAGACCCGGGACAGCGGCAGCCTGCTGCTCACCGCGGCCGACCACGTGGGCCGCCCGGTCGGCGAGGTGGCCGAGGAGCTGACCGCGCTCGGCCTCGTGGTCGAGCTCAAGGCCGAGATCACGGCCGCCGTGGCGCGCGACCAGGTCACCGGCCTGTCCCCGACCGGCCGGCAGCTGCGGGCCGGAGACGTCGTCGTCGTCCGCTACGCCGTCCCGCCGCCGCGGTCGAGCACCGGTGTCGGCGGCCCGGCCACCCCCGACGACGCCTACCCGACCGACGACGCACCGGCTCCGGCCGAGGTGACCGAGGTCGGCACGGTCGCCGGCACCGGCGACCCGGAGCCCACGCTGCAGGCGGGGCTGACGACCGCGCCGTCCGCGCCGACGACCGGGACCTCCGGTCCGGGCAGCACGAGCGGTACCGCCACGACCACGCCGACGACGCCGACGACGCCCCCGACGACGTCGGACACGCCGCCGTCGTCGTCGACACCGCCCCCGACGACGACGACCTCCGCGCCGCCCACCACGACCGGCGCGACGGATCCCGTCACCCCGTAGACGTACCCCGGTCGCGGGGTCCCCGGAGGCCGGGTACGACAGGAGGACGACGGAACGCGAGGTGACATCGGTGGCGGAGCCCGGACGGCGGTTGCTCGGCGGCCGCTACGAGCTGGACGTCCTGCTGGCCACCGGCGGGCAGGGCCAGGTGTGGCGGGCCCGCGACACCGTGCTGTCGCGGGCCGTCGCGGTCAAGGTGCTGCGCAGCGAGTTCACCGGCGACCCGACCTTCCTCGCCCGCTTCCGGGCGGAGGCCCAGCACGCCGCCCTGGTCGCGCACCGGCACATCGCCGCCCTCCACGACTACGGCGAGCTGGACGACGGCCTCACCGGCGAGCGGATGGCGTTCCTCGTCATGGAGCTGGTGGAGGGCGAGTCCCTGGCCGAGCTCCTCGCCCGCGAGGAGCGGCTGGACGTGCCGCGCACCCTCGCGGTGCTGCGCCAGGCCGCGGACGCGCTGGCGGCGGCGCACGCCGCCGGGCTGGTGCACCGCGACGTCAAGCCGGGCAACGTCCTGGTGGCACGCGACGGGACGGTCAAGATCACCGACTTCGGCATCGCGGTCTCGGCGTCCAGCGTGCCGCTCACCCAGACCGGCCAGGTCGTCGGCACCGCGCACTACCTCTCACCGGAGCAGGCCGCCGGCAGCCGGGCGGGCGCGGCCAGCGACGTCTACGCCCTCGGCCTGATCGGCTACGAGTGCCTGGCCGGGCGGCGCGCCTTCGACGGGGACAACTCCGTGCAGATCGCGCTCAGCCAGCTGCGGGACGAGCCCGAGCCGCTGCCCGACGACGTCCCCGAGCAGGTCCGCGCGCTGATCGGGCACGCCACGGTGAAGGACCCCCAGCGGCGGCTGCGGGACGGCGCCGCGTTCCGGGCCGCGATCGACGACGTGCTCGCGGGCCGCCCGCTGCCGCCCCCGCCCCCGGTCACCGCGCCGCTGGCGGCGGTCGCGCCGGCCGGGGCCGCCCGGGGCCGGGCCCGCGTGCTGGCCCCGCTGGCCACGCTGCTGGTCGGCGCGGGCATCGGGATCGCGGCCCTGCAGGTGGCCGGCGACCGCGGGGTGCCGCCGGCACCGGCGGCCGCGGAGAGCGCGGACACGGTGCTGCTGGCCGCCGCCGACCTCCTGGGCCGGCCGGTCGAGGACGTCGAGGCCGAGCTCGGCCGGCTCGGGCTGCGGGTGGAGCGGACCGCCGACCCGCTCGCGCCGGGTGCGGCGGGCACGGTCAGCCGCGTCTCCCCGACCGGTGCGGTGGAGCGGGGCACGCTCGTGGCGCTGGCCTACGCGGAGGGGCGGGAGCAGCTGCCTGACGACGCCGTCGTCACGGAGGTGGCGGCGAGCAGTCCCGCGCCTGCGCCCGCGAGTGCCCAGAGCCCGGTCGCCGAGGCCGCCCCCGGCGGCGCGACGACCCCGGCTCCGCCGCCGTCGGCCCCGGGTCCGCCCGCGCCGGAGCCCGGCCCGGCCGTCCAGGCGCCCGGGGGCGGGCCGGCGTCCGGCGGCGGTCCCCAGGGCTCGCCACCGAGCGGCCCGGGGAAGAACAACGGCAACGGCAACGGCAACGGCAACGGCAGCGACGGCCCCGGGAACGCCGGGCGCGGCAAGGGCTGAGCGCGACCGCCCGCGGGGTCAGCCCGTGCGGGCGGGCCCGGTCCAGACCGCCGCGCCCAGCAGGCCGAGGGCGGCGGTGAGCAGGAAGCCGCGGTCGGTGGCGACGACGGGCAGCACGACCAGCACCCAGAAGACGGCGAGGCCGACCACGCCACCGGCGGCGATCCGCCAGCTGCTCGCCGCACTCGGCCGCCGGCTGCCCGGGAGCAGCGCGGCCGACACCGCCAGGCCGAGGACCGCGCAGACCGTCGCGAACGCCGACCACAGCGGGATGTCCGACCAGAACGACTCGCCGCCGAAGCGCAGCCCGAGGCCGAGCTCCAGCGCGAGGAGCGAGGCGGCCACCAGGCCGAGCCCGATCAGCGCCGACCGGTCCCGCGGGGTCGCCGGGGCGTCGGCGACGACCTCGGTCGGCGCCTCGGAGGCCGGCGCCTCCCGCGTCACCGCGCTCGGGAGCTCCTCGACCGCGGGGTCCTCCGCCACGGGCGGCACCGGGCCGGTCGCGGCGGGGACCGGAGCCGGCGGCGGGATCGGGGGCAGCGCCCCGGGCAGGCCGGGCACGAGGCCGACCGGGCCGGTCGGCTGCACCGTCTGCACCGGCGAGGGCGTCGTGGCGCCGGGGTGCGGGGGCAGCGTCTGCGCGCTGACCGGTGGTGCCGCGACCGGGATCTCCTGCGTGCTCGGCGGGGCCGGGACCGCGGGCTCGGCGGGCGGCTGGGGGTCGGTCGGCGAACTCACGGATCCTCCTCGCTGGCGTCGGTCGGCCGTCGGGCCGGCCGCCCCCGCACCGTAACCGGGGCCCGGCGCCCGGCGCCCCGGGCGCACCGGAGGGCGGCGCCCTAGGGTCGGTCGGGTGAGCATCCGCGCCGGCATCGTCGTCACCGGGACCGAGGTCCTCACCGGCCGCGTCGCCGACGCCAACGGGCCGTGGCTCGCCGAGCGGCTGCGGGAGCTCGGCGTCGACGTCGGGCACGTCGTCGTGGTGGGCGACCGGCCCGACGACCTGCGCGACGCCCTCGCCTTCCTCGCCGGCACCGGCGTCCCCCTCCTCCTCACCACCGGCGGGCTCGGGCCGACCGCCGACGACCTGACCGCCGAGGTGGTCGGCGCGTACCAGGGGTGCCCCTCGGACGTGGACCCCGAGCTCGAGCAGCGGATCGCCGCCGTCGTCGACCGGCTCATGGCGTTGCGCGGCTGGCGGGCCGACCCGGTGTCGACCGCCGAGGGCGTCCGGAAGCAGGCGCGGGTGCCCGCGGGCGCCACGGTCCTGGACCCGGTCGGCACCGCGCCCGGTCTCGTCGTCCCGCCCGCGGAGGGGCGGACCGGCCCGGTCGTCGTCGTGCTCCCCGGCCCGCCGGGCGAGCTGCGCGGCATGTGGCCCGCCGCGCTCGCCGCCGCGCCGGTCGCCGCCCTGCTCACCGGGGCGCCGGAGCTGCGCCAGGAGACGGTGCGGCTGTGGGGCACGCTCGAGGCCCAGCTGGCCGCCACGCTGCGCGACGCGGACGACGAGCTCGGCGGGCTGGAGATCACCACGTGCCTGCGGGAGGGCGAGCTGGAGATCGTCACCCGCTTCGGCCCGGACGCGCAGCCCGCCTACGACCGGTTGCTCGCGGTGCTCTCCGAGCGGCACGGCGACACGATCTTCTCCACCGGGCCGGACCTCGACGAGGTCGTGGCCGGCGCGCTGGTCGAGCGGGGGCTCACCGTCGCCACCGCGGAGTCCTGCACCGGGGGGCTGCTCGCCGGGCGGCTGAGCGCCCGCGCCGGCTCGTCGGCGTTCCTGCTCGGCGGGGTCGCCGCCTACGCGAACAGCGCCAAGGAGGCCCTGCTCGACGTGCCTGCCGCGCTGATCGAGGCGCACGGTGCGGTCAGCGCGGAGGTGGCCGCGGCCCTGGCCGAGGGCGCCCGGGCCCGCTTCGGTGCCGACGTCGGCGTCGGGATCACCGGAGTCGCCGGCCCCGGTGGCGGCACCGCGGACAAGCCGGTCGGCACCGTGCACGTGTGCGTCGTCGGCCCGGACGGGCAGGTCGCCCGCGCCCTGCGGTTGCGCGGCTCGCGGACGGCGGTGCGGGAACGCTCCGTCACGATGGCGCTGCACCTGCTGCGCGAACTGCTGGTCGGCGGTCCCCCGGCCTGACGGTGCGGGTGTCCGGCGCGCCCCCGCGGGGCACATCCCGGCGGTGACGACGCTGACCCTGCACGCGACCGGCACCGCCCCGCCCGCCGAGGTCTGGGAGCGGTACGCCGTCCCGGCCCGCTGGCCGGGCTGGTCGCCGCAGATCACCGGCGTGGAGTTCCCGGCCGGCCGGCTGGCCCCCGGTCTCGCCGGCCGGGTGCGCGGCCCCCTGGGGGTGTCGGCGCCCTTCGCAGTCGAGGACGTCGACGAGGCCGCCAGCCGGTGGTCGTGGCGGGTCGCCGTCGGGCCGCTGCACGTGCGGCTGCTGCACTGGGTCGCCGAGGGCCCCGGCGGCGGGACGACGACCGGGCTGCGGCTGTCCGGGCCGGCTCCGCTGGTCCTGGGGTACGCCCCGGCCGCCCGCCTGGCCCTCGGGCGCCTCGTCCGCGCCTGACCCCCCGCGGGCGAGCGGTCGGGGGCCGCCGCCGGACGGCCCGCTGGAATTACGGTGCGGGCATGCCCGCCACCCACGAGGTGACCAACCAGGTGCCCCCGCTGGTCGGGCACGACCCGATCGCGGGGGATGCCGCCCTGGCCGAGGCCTGCGTGCGGCACGCCGACCGGGCCACCCTGGACTCCCTCGCCGGGCTGGGCCGGCTCGCCGGGAGCGAGCAGGCGCAGGAATGGGGGCGGCTGGCGAACGAGAACCCGCCGCGGCTGCGCACGCACGACCGCTACGGCCACCGGATCGACGAGGTGGAGTTCCACCCGGCCTGGCACGAGCTGATGCGCACGGCGGTCGGCAACGGGCTCGCCGGGGCGCCGTGGCGGGCCGCGGCCGAGGGGGACGCGCACGCCCACGTCCGCCGGGCGGTCGGCTACGTGGGCTGGACGCAGGTGGAGATGGGCCACGCCTGTCCCACGACGATGACCTACGCCGTCGTCCCCGCCCTGCGCCGGGCGCCCGAGCTCGCCGCGCGGCTCGAGCCGGGGCTCACGGCGACGGAGTACGACTTCGGGCTGGCCGAGCCCACCGGCAAGCGCGGGCTGATCGCCGGCATGGGCATGACCGAGAAGCAGGGCGGCTCCGACGTGCGGGCCGGCACCACCCGGGCGGTGCCCCAGCCGGACGGCACCCACCGGCTGACCGGCCACAAGTGGTTCACGTCCGCACCGATGAGCGACCTGTTCCTCGTGCTGGCCCAGCTCGACGAGGGCGTCTCCTGCTTCCTCGTCCCGCGGGTGCTCCCCGACGGATCGCGGAACGTGTTCCACGTGCAACGTCTCAAGGACAAGCTCGGCGACCGGTCCAACGCCTCCAGCGAGGTCGAGTTCGACGGCACGACGGGCTGGCTCGTCGGCGAACCGGGCCGCGGCGTCCCGGCCATCATCGAGATGGTCAACATGACCCGGCTGGACTGCGTGCTCGGCTCGGCGGCCACGGTGCGCGCCGCCCTGACCCAGGCCGGCTACCACGCCCGGCACCGCGCCGCCTTCGGCGCGACTCCTGGTCGACCAGCCGCTCATGCAGAACGTGCTCGCCGACCTCGCGGTCGAGAGCGAGGCCGCGACTGCGCTCGCCGTCCGGCTCGCCGCCGCCGTCGACGCCGGGGAGTCGGCCTTCCTGCGGCTGGCGGGCGCGGCGGCGAAGTTCTGGGTCTGCAAGCGCACGCCCGGCGTCGTCGCGGAGGCGATGGAGGTCCTGGGCGGCAACGGCTACGTCGAGGACTCCGGGCTGCCGCGGCTCTACCGGCAGGCGCCGCTGAACTCCATCTGGGAGGGCTCGGGCAACGTCATCGCCCTGGACGTCCTCCGGGCCGTGGGCCGCTCCTCGGAGTCGCTCGCCGCGGTGATCGAGGAGATCGACCTCGCCCGGGGGGTGGACCCGCGCTTCGACGACGCGGTGAAGCGACTCGCAGCGGAGCTCGGGGACCCCGAGCGGCTGCCGCTGCGGGCCCGCCGGATCGCCGGCCTGCTCGCGCTCTGCCTCCAGGGTTCGCTGCTCCTCCGGCACGCCCCGGCAGCGGTGTCCGACGCCTTCTGCGCGTCCCGGCTCGGCGGCGACTGGGGCGCGGTGCTGGGCACCCTCCCCGCGTCCGCGGACGTCGCTGCGCTGGTCAGCCGCGCGGCGATCGGAACGCCCGGCTGAGGCGCTCGGGGCAGTAGGCTCGGGGGGTCGGACCCCGGCCTCCTGGGCCCGGCCCGGGACGGTTCTGTGCCGTAACCTCCGCATACGCGGACCATCGAGCGCCAGCGGACGGAGTGCGGGGAGCGTGGCTTCAGACGACGGGTCGCGGCCGGATCTCGCCGCGGTGCCGGACGCCGTCTTCCGGCTCGACGCCGGGGGCCGCTTCACCTACGTCAACGCGGCCGCCGAGCTGCTGCTGGAACGGCGTGCCGACCAGCTGCTGGGGCGCCGGGCGCGGAACTGCTTCCCGGCCACGGTGAACACCATCGCCGAGGAGCGGTACCAGCAGACCCTCGGCGACGGCGTCGCCCGCGAGTTCGACTACTTCTACGAGCCGCAGGGCCGCTGGTACGAGATCCGCGTCTTCCCGGACCCACCCGGCATCTCGGTCTTCTTCCGGGACGTGGACTCCCGGCACCGCGCCGACGCCGAGCGCGAGGCCGAGCTCGGCCGGCTCACCTCCGTGCTCGAGGCGCTGCCGTCGGCGACGGTGCTGGTCGACGAGCGCGGGCGCATCGTCACCGGCAACCGCGCCTGGATGGACAGCCGCGCCCGGCCCGAGCTCGGCCTCGGCGTCCCGGGCTCGGACTACCTCGCGGCCGTGCAGCGCGGGCTGGCACCCGCGGACGCCGAGGCGATCGCCGCAGGCATCCGCGCGCTCGTCGCCGCGCCGGCCGAGAGGGCGGACACCTTCGAGCACGAGTACGCGCGGTCGACCCCGACCACCACCGGCTGGTTCCGCATGCAGGCCTCGCGGGTCGAGCACTCGACGCGGGTCGTGGTCACGCACACCGACGTCACCGAGCGGGTGCGCGGCGAGCAGGCGCTCGCCTGGCGGGCCCGCCACGACGACCTGACCGGCCTGCCCAACCGCAGCACCCTGCTCGACCTCACCGCCGAGGCCCTGGCCGCCGGGCCGGACGACGACGGCGCGGGGGCCGCGCTCATCGTCCTCGACCTCGACGGCTTCAAGACGATCAACGACTCACTGGGCCACGGCATCGGCGACCAGCTGCTCCGGCAGGTCGGCCACCGGCTGGCCGGCGCGCTGCGGCCCGGTGACGCCGTCGGGCGGCTGGGCAGCGACCAGTTCGTCGTGCTGGCGCACCGCTGCCACACCTCCGATGCCGCGGACCTCGCCTTCCGGCTCCAGGGCACCTTCACCCGGCCCTTCCCGGCCTCGGGCATCTCGGTCCCGCTCTCGGCCAGCGTCGGGGTCGCCGTCGCCCAGCCCGACGCCCGCGACCCCCACCAGCTGCTCAGCGACGCCGACGCGGCGATGTTCGCGGCCAAGAGCATGGGCCGCGACCGGGTGCTGGCTGTTCTCGCCCGGGCTGCGGGAGGCCGCGCGCTGGCGGCTGGAGGTCGCCACCCGCCTGCGGGACGAGGCGATCGACCAGCTCGTCGTCCACTACCAACCGGTGGTCCGGCTCGACACCGGCGAGGTGGAGGGCGTCGAGGCGCTGGTGCGGTGGCAGCACCCCGAGCGCGGCCTGCTCGCCCCGGACACCTTCCTCGCCGTCGCCGAGGAGACCGGGCAGATCATCCCGATCACCCGCTGGCTGCTGCGGGAGACGACGCGGCGGGCCGCCGCCTGGGCCGCCGAAGGCCTGCCGCTGCGCATGGCGGTCAACATCAGCGCCCGGCACTTCTCGGCCGAGACCCTGGTCCGCGACGTCCGCCTGGCGCTGCGCGAGTCCGGCCTGGCGGCCGACCAGCTCGTCCTCGAGCTCACCGAGACCAGCATCGCCGAGGACCCCACCCGCGCCGAGGACCAGCTCACCGTCCTCCGCCGTGCCGGGGTGCGGGTCGCCATCGACGACTTCGGCACCGGCTGGTCGTCGCTGGCCCAGCTGTTCTCCCTGCCGATCGGCACGCTGAAGATCGACCGCTCGCTGCTGGTCGCCGCCGAGCGGGTCACCGGCGGCGAGGGCGGCGCGGTGCTCGCGGCGATCGTCGCGCTCACCCGCACGCTGGGCATCCGGTCGGTGGCCGAGGGCGTGGAGACCGTCGAGCACCTGCGGATGGTCCGCGAGGCCGGCTGCGACCTGGTCCAGGGCTGGCTGCTCGGGCACGCCATGCCCGGGGACGACGTCCCGCGCTGGGTCCGGTCGGTGCAGGAGGCCGGGGGCGACGCCTGCGCGATCGCCGCCGCCGCGACCTCGGTGCCGACCGCCCCGTGAACGTGCGCCGCACCATCCGCCGGGCCACGGCGCCGGCCGGCCCGCCGTCCGTCCCGCCCGGCCGCCCGCCCGCCGGAACGCCGTCGCCGGGGCCGTCCGCGACGGGTCGAGCTCCGCAAGGGCAGACTGCTCCCCGTGCCGGACAGCCCTTCCGCCCCCGCCGACGTCGTCGCCACCCCGCTGCCCGCCGAGGGCGCCGCGAGCGACGACGGTCGCCGCCGCCCGCCGCTGGACCTGCTCATCTGGGACGCCCCGAACATCGACATGACCCTGTCGACGGTCATCGGCGCGCGCCCCACGAAGGACTCGCGACCCCGGTTCGACGCGATCGCCGCCTGGTTCGTCGCGGGCGCGGAGGACGGCGCGGGCCCCGTGCCCGAGGTCGAGGCGTGCGTCTTCGCCAACATCCCGCCGCAGCCCGGGTCCTTGCGCGGGTTCGTCGAGGCGCTGCGCGGGTTCGGGTACGCGGTGTTCGCCCGGCCCAAGCTCCAGCCGAACGACGACATCGACCAGGACATGCTCGACCACATCGCGGTCCGCGAGCACAGCCACCAGCTGCGCCGGCTGATCGTCTTCTCCGGCGACGGGCGGAACTTCGCCGAGCCGCTGGAGCAGCTGGCGCGGCAGGGCACCCACGTCGTCGTCGTCGCGTTCAGCGAGGTGGCCGGCTACGCGATCAGCTCCGACGTCCTGGAGTTCATCGACATCGAGGACGTCCCCGGCGCGTTCGTCGAGCCGCTGGACCGGGTGCGCCTGGACGCGCTGCCCGCCGACGGCGCCTGGCTGCGCCCCACCCGCAGCCTGCGCGAGTTCGTCAGCTCCTACGCGGCGCGCCGCCCCTGAGCCCGAGGGTACGGAGAACGGCAGTTACCGTTCTCGCGAAAGGGTCCGGTCCACGGTTGAGGGTCCGCAGGGTCCGCAACTGACGAACGGAGACTTCCATGGCGCGCGTTCCCGGTGTCGACCATTCCGAGGAGCAGTCCGAGGCGGACGTCACGCTCGCCGCACACGGCATCTCGATCAGCTCCCGGGTGGAGCACGTGAGCGACGGCGTGGTCACCGTCCGCCCCTCCGCGGGCGAGTACGTGGAGCAGTCCGTCGTCCGCCCGGGTGACTCCGTCGAGGTCTTCTGGAGGACCGGCGCCACCCGGCGCGCGCTGCCGGCCGAGGTGATCGAGGTCGAGACCGGCACGGTGGTGCGCTGGCGCCTCCGGGTGACCGGCCCGGCCGAGGAGAGCCAGCGCCGCACCGCCGTCCGCGGCCGGGTGGGCCTCGAGGTCACCGCCGGCATCGGCGGGCTGGACCTGACCGGCGAGACCCTGGACCTCAGCGAGAACGGCATGCGCGCGCGGTTCGAGGGCTTCGGCATGCTCCCCGAGGCCGGCGCCACGCTGACCCTCGCGTTCGAGCTGGAGGACGGCGCGATCAGCACCAAGGCCGAGGTCGTGCGCGCCCAGGCCCGGGGTGCCCGCTGGATGATGTCGCTCCGGTTCGTCGGCATCCAGGAGAAGGACCAGGACCGGGTGCGCCGCCGCGTGTTCCAGGTGCTGCGGGAGGAGCGCGCCCGCTCCGTGGAGTGAGGCCGTGCGGAGGTGGCCCCGGAGGGGTCGCCGCTCGAGCTCAGTCCCGGCGGGAGTCACCCGAGCGCGGCTCGGGGAGCCGGTCGCGCTGCGCCTGCTCGGGGGCCGCGGCGCGACCCGACGGCAGCCGGGCCCAGACGTGCTTGCGCCCGGGCCGCTGCTCCCAGCCGAAGCTGGAGGACAGCTGGGTGACCAGGTGCAGCCCCATCCCGCCCAGGGCGGGGTCGCGGTCGATGGCCGGGACGGGCGGCTTCTCGGGGGCCTCGTCGCTCAGGTCGAGCAGCCAGCCCTCCGCGCCGGCGACGACGAGGGCGCGGACGTCCCCGCCCCCGTGGCGGAGGGCGTTGGAGGCGAGCTCCTCGAAGACCAGCAGCAGCCCGTCGCGGGCGTCCTCGGTCGACGCGGAGGCCACCGAGGGGTGGGCGATGCGGGCGCGGAGGTCCGAGCGGACGCGGGAGACGACGTGCATCGCCTCGAGCTGCCAGTGCCAGACGTCGCCGGGGACGGAGGGGACGGGCGCCGTGGGCCACGCCTCCCGGACCGGCTCGTCGCCCATGCCATCTCCTCGCGTCTGCTGCGCACGCGCCGCGGGGAGGTCCCCCGGCAGCGCCACCATCCTGACCGATCACGCCCCCACGCGCGAAGGGGGGCGGGGAACACCGGGCGGTCCGGGGCACAATGCCGGGGTGGACGACCTCATGCGCGACCTGAGCCGGGTGGTGCTGGCCGACCGCTCCCTCGAGGAGACCCTCGGCGAGATCACGGTCATCGCAGCCCGTGGCGTACCCGGTGCGGAGTCGGTCTCCACGACGCTGCTCCGCGGCGACAAGCCGTTCACCGCTGCCCACTCCGGCGAGATGGCCCTGGCCGCCGACGAGCTGCAGTACGAAGAGGGCTATGGGCCCTGCATGGACGCCGGCCGCGGCGGGGTGGTGCTGCGGATCGACGACACGCACACCGAGCAGCGCTGGCCCAGCTACGTCGCGCGCGTGCGCGAGCAGGGCGTCCGCAGCTCGCTGTCGGTCCCGCTGCCCTACCAGGGCACCGTCATCGGCGCGCTGAACGTGTACTCCTCGCGGCCGGAGGCCTTCCTCCCGGACGAATCGCTGCGCACCGCCCGGGAGGTCGCGGAGGCGATCGCGGTGGCGGTGGTCAACGCCACCGCCCACCACCGGCTGTCCGAGCAGAGCCGGAACCTGCAGATCGCGATGGAGTCGCGCGCGGTCATCGAGCAGGCGAAGGGCGTGCTCATGGCGCAGCGGGGCGTCGACGGCGACGCGGCGTTCGAGATCCTGCGCGACGCCTCCCAGCGCTACAACCGCAAGCTGCGGGAGATCGCCGTCGGCATCGTGGCGTCGACCCGGGCGGGCTAGGCCCCCGCGTCCAGGCGGGCCAGCCGCGACACGAGGAACTCGACGGCGGCCGCGCTGTCGACGGTCTCGGCCACCTCGACCGCCGACGGCGAGGTCGCGACCGCCCGCCGGTCCACGAGGGTCTGCCCGCGACCGGCGCCCAGGGTGGTGTCGACGACGACGTCCCGGCGGACGGTGCCGACCGTGCCCGGGACGATCGCCTCGGTGAGCGCCAGCGCGTCGTGCACGACCACCCCGGCGGTGCCGTAGGCGCCCCGCGCGTGGTCCAGGTACTGCTGCAGGATCGCGGCCGCCGTGGCGCCGATCGGGCCGGCCGCGGCGAACCGGGCGATGCCCTCCTCGGTCAGCACCGTGGGCAGGGTGACGTCCAGCCCGACCATGACCGTGGGCAGGCTCGAGCCGAGCACGGCGGCGGCCGCCTCGGGGTCGGACCAGATGTTGAACTCCGCCGCGGCGGTGACGTTGCCGCCGCGCGCGGCCGAGCCGCCCATGACGACCAGCCGGCCGATGCGGGCGGCGGCCTCCGGGTAGACGGCCAGCAGCAGCGCGATGTTGGTGAGCGGCCCGATGGGCGCGACGGTCACCGGTTCCGGCGAGCTCATCAGCAGCTCGGCCAGCGCGACGACGGCGGGACGCGGGTCGACGCGGGCGGGGGACGGCGGCAGCTGCACCCCGCCCAGGGCCCTCGGCGCCGTGCACGTGGCCCGCCCGTTCCGGCTGCGGGTGGATGAGCGCGGCCTGCGCCCCGGCGGCCACCGGCACGTCGGAACGTCCGGCGAGGTGCAGCACCCGCAGCGCGTTCTCCGTCGTCAGCGCCAGGTCGACGTTGCCGTGCACGGTGGTGACCAGCCGGAGGTCGACCTCCGGGCTGGCCAGTGCGAGCAGGATCGCCAGCGCGTCGTCGATGCCGGGGTCGGTGTCGATCACCAGGGGGATGCGGGCGGTCACCGACGCATCCTGCCAGTGGCCGCGCCTCCTCCCCCGAGGGCGGGGTCGCGGGGCTTCGCGCGGCTCGCCGGACCCCGGGAACCCCGCTCTCGCGTCAGCTCTCGTCGCGCAGCGGCTCGTGCGTCGCCTTCCACCACGGGGCCTGGGCCAGCAGGTACAGGACGACGCCGACCGCGAGCAGGATCGCCGCGCGGAGCCAGGTCCCGGCCTCCTGCTTCCACAGCAGCAGCAGGCAGGAGGCGACGGCGAGCACCGGGACGACGGGCCACACCCGGAAGTGGTCGGCCTCCACCCGGTCCTTGCGCAGCACGAGGACGGCGGTGTTGGTGCTGAGGAAGACGAACAGCAGCAGCAGGACGACGGTGTTGGCCAGCTCGCCCAGGTCGCCGGTGAGCGTGAGCGCGATCGCCACCAGCGTCGTCACCAGGATCGACACCCACGGCGTCCGGCGGCCGGGCAGCACCCGGGCCAGCGGCCGGGGGAGCAGCCCCTGCTCGGCCATCCCGAACACCAGGCGGCTGGCCATGATCATGGTGAGCAGGGCGCCGTTGGCGACGGCGATCAGCGCGATCGCGCTGAACAGCTCGTCGGGGACGCCGACGTCGGCTGCGCGCACGACCTCGAGCAGCGGGCCGGAGGAGTCGGCCAGCTGGTCGGCCGGCAGCACGACCGCCGCGGCGAGCCCGACCAGCACGTAGACGACGCCGGCCACCAGCAGGGCGCCGAAGAGCGCCATCGGGTAGACCCGCCGCACGTCGCGGACCTCCTCCGCCACGTTGGCGGAGGTCTCGAAGCCGACGAAGGAGTAGTAGGCGATCAGCGCCGCGGCCAGCACGCCGGAGGCGACCCCGACGCCGTCGGGGAACTCGGTGACCCGGCCGACGTCGCCGTCGCCGCGACCGAGCACCAGGGCGCCGAGGATGACCACCAGGACCAGGCCGGACACCTCGATGACGGTCATGACCACGTTGGCCCGCACGGACTCCTTGATGCCGCGGGCGTTGACCAGCGCGACGACCACGAGGAAGACGACGGCGGCGGGGACGGCCGGCACGTCGAGGAAGACGCCCAGGTAGTCACCGCCGAAGGCCAGCGAGAGGCCGGCCGCGCTGGTGACGCCGGCGGCGAGCATGCAGTAGCCGACGAGGAAGGAGACGAGCGGGCTGCCGAAGGCCCGCTCGGCGAACACCGACGAGCCGCCGGCCCTGGGGTACTTCGTGACCAGCTCCGCGTAGGAGGCCGCGGTGAGCATGGCGAGCACGAGGGCGACCAGCATCGGGGCCCAGACCGCGCCGCCGACCTCGCCGGCCATCACGCCGAACAGGGCGTAGATGCCCGCGCCCAGGACGTCGCCGAGGATGAACAGGAACAGCAGCTTCCCCGTCACCGACCGCTTGAGGCGGGTGTCGTCGCCCGCTGGCCCTGGTTCGGTGGAGGTGGCCGTGGCGCCCTGCTCGTGATCATGCACGGGCCGAGTCTCGGAGCGTGCCGCGCGGGCGGCAATTCGGCGGGTGGCCCGATCGGGGGAGCGGCGTCGTCCGCGCGGTGTGGCGGCACCGGTACCGGCCCGCCCCGGTACCGCGACACGCGGGCGCGGCGCGGCCCGCGCCGGAGTGACCGGTGGGGTCGGTGTGCCGTTCCACGCTCGGAACCCGCCTGCTTGTCGACAAGGGCACGGCCCGGGGGACGGGTCACCGGCCGCCGCGGGACCCCCGCGCAACTATTCGGTCACGCGCCCTCCAGGACGTGTCCCGGACGGCCGTCGCGCGCGGCCCGACTGCCTAGCTTTCTCCTTGTCCGCGACACCTTCCCCGGTCGCGGACGACGACCTGGAGGCGACATGAGCAGCAGCGAGGCGAGCGCGATGGCGCTGGCACGCCGGGGCGCGCTCCCTCCCGACGCGGGCGGCTCCCTGTCCGGCCTCGTCGCCGTGCTGGACCGCGCCGACGCGGGCCGGCGGTCCCGGCCGGTGCACACGGCCGCCTTCCGCGCGACGGTGCGCCCGGTGCCGCTGCGCACGATGCAGCTGGCCCCCTCGGCCCGGCCCGCCCGGCTGCCCGTCGTCCCCGCGCCGCGCACGCCGACCGTGACCGTCGTGCCCGACCGCGTGCGCCGCCCCGTCGCGGGGCTGCGCGACCTCACCCGCCGGATCGCGCTGTGGGGCGGCGGGGCGAACGGCGAGCACCTGGCCTGGCGCACGCCCGAGCCCGCGCCGTCGGTGTCCCTGCGTCGGCGGCTGCACGCCCTCACCCGGCGGGCCGCCCACTGGGGTGCCGGCCCGCACGGCGAGCACCTCGCGTGGGGCCGCCCGGCCCCCGTGGAGGTTCCCGCGCCGACCCGGGTCGACGCCCCGGTCGTCCTGCGCGAGCTGCCCAGCACCCCCACGATCCGGCCCGCGGCGCCTTCCCCCGCCGTGGCGCTGCTTCCCGCACCGGTGGGCCCCGTCCGGCCCGGGTGGGCACCGCCGCCCCCCGGCTGGCCGCAGCCCCCGGCGTGGCGCACCCCCGCCCCTGCCCGCTCCGCCGCCGTCGCCCGGCCGGTGCCCGTGGCCCGGACCGCGACACCCGGTGCGGGACGGACCGTTCCCGCCGCCCGCTCGCCCGCGGGTGGGGCGCGCGCCGGGCCGGCCCGCGCCCGGGGGGACCCGTCCTCCCGCGCCGAACCCCGCCGGACGCCTCCCGCGACCGGCTGACCCCGCGCGATCCACGGAGAACCGGCCGTGGACGCCGTCCTCCGCTCCACCCGAGCACGCCGCGACCGTCCCCCTCATGCCGGGGACCGCGACCGCGCCTCGGTCGTCCGAGTGCGACCCTCCCGGGCCGTCCTCGGCGCACTCCTGGCCCACCCCGACGGTGCCCCTCCGGGCGCCGGCCGCTGCTCCGCCCGACGTTCCGCGCCTCGATCCCCCGCCGACTGCAGCACGCAGCGCGCGGACCCTCCCCGGAGGCGCGCACCGACGAGGGGCCGGCTGCCGGATCCGGATCCGCCGCGGTGAGACCAACAGGCCCTGCCGGTACCCGGTGCGCTCACGTCCGCCTGCGTGAGCCGCACGGGTCTCTGACCGGCAGCACCTGGCCGGGCGGCGCCGATGCAGCCCCGGGTCCGGCCCCGCACCACGACCGGCGCGGTCCGGGAGCAGCCGGCCCGGGCGCCGCGGAGGACGACGAGCTCGCACCACCCGCACGATCCGCCGAGCGGCGGGCACCTCCCGGAACGCCTCCGGGGCGGTGCCCGCCGCTCTGCTGCGTCCCGGGTCCGCGCCGTTCGGCCCCGCCGGGGAGAATGGCCCCCGGCGGGCCGCTTCCGGCGCCGTGGACGGATGCCGGCGAGGGGGGACGACGAACGTGACCTCGGTCGATCCCACGGTCGATACCACCGCCGTGAACCGGGTGTCCGCCGTCCGCCGGCTCGAGGCGACGGCCGTGGGCTCTGCCGCGCTGCAGCGGCTCACCGCGCTGGCCGTGCAGCTGCTGGGTGCCGACGCCGCCCAGGTGTCGCTCTTCGGTGACGACGAGCTGGTCCTCGGCGGCACCGGCCTCCCGCAGGGCACCGTGGGCATCCGCGTGCCCCTGACCGAGTCCCTCTGCGGCGTGACCGCGGCCGCCTCGCCGGACCCGGTCGTGGCCCCGGACGCGCACCGCGACCCGCGGCTGGCCGCCCTGCCGCCGGTGGCCTCCGGGGAGGTGGGCGCCTACCTGGGCATCCCGCTCACGGTCTTCGAGGGCCAGGTGGTGGGTGCCCTGTCCGCCTTCGGCCGCGAGCCGCGGCCGTGGGGCGACGCCGACGTCGCGCTGCTCCGCCAGCTCGGTGACTCGGTGGCGATCGAGCTGCAGCTGGCCGCCGAGGTGCGCGAGATGGAGTCCAGCCGGCTGGCGTTCGAGCTGGCCATCGACGCCGCGGGCATCGGCAGCTTCGACTGGGACCTGGTCAGCGGGCGGCTGGTGTGGGACGACCGGCTCAAGGAGCTGATGGGCTTCGACCGCGACTCCTTCGACGAGACGATCGACGCCTTCGCCCAGCGCTGCCACCCCGACGACCGCGAGCGGACGATGGAGGCGCTGCAGGAGGCCATCGACGGCGTCGGGGAGTACGACGCCGAGTTCCGCGTCGTGCTGCCCTCCGGGGAGACCCGCTGGATCCAGGGCCGCGGCCGGGCGCTGGCCGACGACGCCGGGATCGCCGTCCGCGTGGTGGGGGCGGGGTACGACACGACGGCGCAGCGGACCGCGGACGCGCGGGTCGCCCGCGTCATGGAGTCGGTGAAGTCGGCGTTCTTCACCCTCGACCGCGCGTGGCGGTTCACCTACCTCAACGCCGAGTCCGAGCGGGTCCTGCAGACGACCCGCGAGGAGCTGCTGGGCGCCGTCGTCTGGGACGCCTTCCCGGACGCCTCAGAGGCGGAGTTCGGCCGCCGCTACCGCGAGGCCGTGTCCACCGGCCGGGAGCAGGTCTTCGAGGCCTACTACCCGGCACCGCTCGACGCGTGGTTCGAGGTGCGCGCGTGGCCCGGCCCGGACGGGCTGTCGGTCTCCTTCCTCGACGTGTCCGACCGACGGGCCGCGCAGGAACGGGCGCGTCGGGGCGCGGAGCGGCTGCGGCTGGTCGCCGAGACCACCGGCGCGATGGCCGAGCGGCTGGCCAGCGGGGCCGGTGAGGAGCAGGCGGTCCAGCGGGTGGCCGAGGCGCTCGTCCCGATCAGCGGGGACTGGGTGATCGCCAGCTTGGTCGATGCAGACGGGCGGATGCGCGACGTCGCAGGCTGGCACCGCGACCCGGAGCTCCGGGGCGCCGTCCGCAGGTACGCCGCGCTGCGGCTGGCCGCCCTGCCGCCCGACGCCCCGATCCTCCGCGCGCTGGCCTCCGGGCAGCTGCGCGAGGTGCCCGACGTCCAGCAGGCGGTCGGCCGCTTCCTGCCGCCCGGCGAGGTCAAGGACGTGCTGGACGCGCTCGCCCCGAAGACCGCCGTCACGCTGCCGCTCGTCGCCCGTGGGCGCACCCTGGGCGCGTTGAGCGTCTACCGGTCGGCCGATCGCGAGCGGGCCGACGCCGACGACGTCGCCACGCTGCGCGACATCGCCGACCGCGTCGCACTGGCGCTGGACAACTCCCGCCTCTACGAGCAGCAGCGCCGGCTCGCCGAGGGCCTGCAGCGCAGCATGCTGACCGACCCGCCGGAGCCGGACCACGCCGAGATCGTCGTGCGGTACCTGCCCGCCGTGGAGGCGGCCGAGGTGGGCGGCGACTGGTACGACGCCTTCCTGCAGCCGAACGGCAGCACCGTGCTGGTCATCGGGGACGTCGTCGGCCACGACACCGCGGCCGCGGCGGCGATGGGCCAGCTCCGCGGCATGCTGCGCGGCATCGCCTACCGGGACGGCATCGGCCCCGCCGCCGTCCTCACCGGTCTGGATGCCGCCATCCAGGGGCTCGGCATGGGGACGATGGCGACCGCCGCGATCGCCCGGGCGGAGCAGACCCCCGAGGAGCGCGCGCAGGGCCTCACCCGGCTGCGCTGGTCGAACGCCGGGCACCCGCCGCCCCTGGTGCTGCACCCCGACGGTCGGATCGAGGAGCTCGCCACCGAGCGGGCGGAGCTGATGCTCGGCGTCGACCCGACCGCGCGCCGGACCGAGTCCGTGCTCACCGTCCGGCGGGGGGCGACGATCCTGCTCTACACCGACGGCCTGGTCGAGGGCCGGGACCTGCCGCTGGACGAGGGCATCGCCCGGCTGCGGGAGGCGTTCGCGCAGCTCGCCGACCGCCCGCTCGCCGAGCTGTGCGACGAGGTGATCCGCCGGCTGCGCCCGGAGGGCCTGCAGGACGACGTCGCGCTGGTGGCGATCCGGCTGCACCCGGAGGACCGGCCGCGTCCCCGGGAGGCCGGGCCGCAGCAGCTGCCGCCCGGCATCGGCTGACCGCGGGTCAGCCGCGGGGGAGCAGCGCCCAGACGTGCTTGGCGCTGCGGCCGGCGTACCAGCCGTGGCGCAGCGCCATGCGGGCGATCAGGTACAGCCCGAGGCCGCCCTGGCTGGGGTCGCGGTCCACCGCCGGGGTGGGCGGCTGCGCGGGAGCGGAGTCGGACACCTCGATGAGGTACCCGGTGTCGGTGAGCCGGACGGCCGCCTCGACCCGGCCACCGCCGTGCCGCAGGGCGTTCGAGGCCATCTCGTCCAGCGCCAGGATGAGCTGGTCCAGCACGTCCGGCTCGACCTGGTCGGCCACGGTGGCGCGGACGTCGGCCCGCATCCGGGGCAGCTCGGCGACCTCGCCGAGCTGCCAGTGCAGGAGGGGTTCGGCTGCCGGAGGGGCAGCGGACGGCCACACGCGATCTGCCGCTTGCCCCGTCACGTGCTGACCCCTCGCATCCTCGGCCGCCGTGGACATGGCTCGCCGAACACCTGTGTATGGGCTCGGCAGTCCGCCGCCAAACCTGGATGCGACGTACGTCACCCCGAGGGGTCGGCCGGTCAGCCGAGCACGGGGTGCCAGCTGCCCGCCCGGACGCTGACCAGCACGGCGACCAGGCAGACGACGACGGCGCCGACCAGGTAGGCCGCGTCCCGGGCGCGCAGCCGCGAGCCGCGGGCGTTGCTCCGCGGCACCCCCGAGTCGAAGCCACGCGCATCCATGGCCGTGGCCAGCCGCGTGCCGCGCCGGACCGCCCCGACGAGCAGCCCGAACGCCGTCCCCGCGAACAGCCGCGCGTGCGCGACGGGGTTGCGCCCGGGCTCGATGCCCCGTGCCCGGCGGGCCTGCCGGATCGTCTGCCACTCGGTCGCCAGCAGCGGCACCAGGCGGAGGGCGGCCAGCGCGCCGTAGGCGAACCGGGTGGAGACCCGCCAGTGCAGGGTGAGGGCGTCGGCCAGCCGCACCGGATCGGTGGAGGCGACCAGCAGGACGCCGGGCAGCGCGAGGGCGAGCACCCGCACCGCCAGCGCGACCGCCGAGGACCACCCGCCGGCGTCCGCGTCGCCGAACAGCACGTTCACCCAGGCGACGCCCGCAGCGCCGAGGAGCAGCGGCCAGGTGCGGGCGAGCAGGGCGCGGGGCCGGCCCAGGCCGGCCGCGGGCAGCAGGCAGACCTCGGCGGCGAGCAGGACCAGCGGGGTGAGCAGGTCCCCGCTCACCAGGAGCACGGGCAGGACGACGCCGAGCGCGCCCAGCTGGGCGACCGGGTTGATCGCGGACAGCGGCACCGGACGCACCGGGCCGAGAGCCAGCGGCGAGCTCACGCGGTCACCACCTCCTGCGCCGCCGGGCCCAGCCGGAGGACGTCGTCGGCCAGGGCCGAGACGACCGCGGCGTCGTGGGTGACCAGCACCAGGGCCCGGCCGGCCTCCTGCTGCTCGGCGAGCAGGGTGACCAGCTCGCTCCAGGTGTCCCGGTCCTGCCCGAACGTGGGCTCGTCGAGCACCAGCACCGACGGCGCGGTGGCCAGCGCCGTCGCCACCGACAGCCGGCGCTGCTGGCCGCCGGAGAGGGTGAACGGGTTGGCGTCGGCGAGCGCGGCCAGGCCGAGCCGCTCCATCAGCTCGTCGGCCCGGCGGTGCGCGGCGTCGTCGCCGGCGCCGCTGCGCAGCGGGCCCAGCGCGAGCTCGGCCCGCACCCGGCCGGTGAGGAACTGGTGCTCCGGGTGCTGGAAGACCGTGCCGATGCGCCGCACGAGGTGGTCGGCCCGCCAGCGGTGCGGCGGCCGGGCGGGCCGGGGCAGGCCCGCGGTCAGGGACGGCCCCGCGGTCACCCGCCCGGTGGTGGGGCCGCGCAGCGCGGCGAGCAGCAGCGCGAGGGTGGACTTGCCCGCGCCGTTGGGTCCGGTGACGGCCAGCGTCCGGCCGGCGGGCACCGCGACGTCGGTGGGCGGGAGCGCGGGGGCGGTGCCGCCGCGGTGGGTGAAGCCGGCGGCCTCGGCGCGCAGCAGCACCTCCCCGGCCGCCCGGGACGTCCGGACCGGCACCCGCAGCGGGGCCGGCGCCCAGCCCGGCCCGTGCTCGACGGCGCCACCGCCGGGCAGCAGCTCGACGACGCGGTCGACCAGCGGCAGCCAGGCCCCGGCGTCGTGGTCGACGACGAGCAGCGTGGTGGCGCGGTCGGCGACCGCCCGGTCCACGGCCGCCCGCACGATCGCCGCGCCGTCCGGGTCGAGCTGCGCCGTCGGCTCGTCGAGCAGCAGCAGGCCCGGCCGCCCGGCGAGCGCGCCGGCGAGCACCAGCCGCTGCTTCTGCCCGCCGGAGAGCGCGGCGGTGGCCCGGTCGCGGCCGTACGGGAAGCCGACGGCGGCCAGCGCGGCGTCGACGGCCGGCCAGATCCGGTCGGCGGGGAGGCCGGCGTTCTCCAGCCCGAAGGCGACGTCGTCCCCGGCCCGGGTCATGACCAGCTGCGCGTCGGGGTCCTGGAAGACGATCGCCGTCCCCGAGCGGGCCTCGGACGCCGTCCGCCCGGCGACGGCCAGCTCGCCGGCCTGCTCGCCCTGCTCCTCGCCGAGCAGCCCGGCGAGCGCGTGCAGCAGGGTGGACTTGCCCGCGCCCGAGGCGCCGGTGAGCAGCACCCGCTCCCCGGGCTGCACGCGCAGGTCGACCGCGCGCGCGGCCCAGGCGTGCCGGCTGGCGTAGCGGAACCCCCAGCCGGTCAGCCGCACGGCGGCCGGCCCGGCGGCCGCCGTGCTGCCGTCCGTGGTCAGACCCGTGTGCGGCCGGCCGGGAAGGCCGAGAGCGCGCCGGTCGCGGCCAACGAGCGCCGCAGCCAGGTGCCGCCGACGCCGGCGATGAGCACGGTGCTGGCCGCGACCAGCGCCACGTAGCTCAGCTGCCAGGTCGCCGACCAGTCGGCGTAGTAGTTGACGAGGTCGAACAGCGCCGCCGCCACGCCCGCGCCGAGCGCGGCGAGCAGCGCCTGCGGCCAGCCCCAGCGGCGGTAGCCGAACGCGGCGAACCCGACCTCGCCGCCCACGCCCTGCACCAGGCCCTGGAGCAGCACGAGCGTGCCCCACGCGGAGCCGAGCAGCGCGGAGACGACGGCGGCGAGGAACTCGGCGAAGAGCCCCGCGCCGGCCTTGCGGACGACCAGCGGCGCGAGCACCGCCGGGATCAGCCAGACGCCGTACATGACGGCCTGGCCGGGCGGGAACGCGGTGAACGGCGCGTCGAGCGCCGCCCAGAGCAGGCCCCACGCCCAGAAGACGACGCCGAAGGCGACGCCGAGGACGGCGGTGACGACGATGTCGACGGTGCGCCAGCGACTGGTGCCCCGCCCATCGGCGGCACCGGTGGACGACGGGTGGACGGCCTGATCGGCCATGTGTTCCTCCAGACTCCCTGCGCCGGCATGACCCGGATCAGGTTCGAGGGTCTGCGGGATCCCGCACTCTCAGCGCCGAAGCGCTCCCCTGCTGTGAATGTGTGTGTTCAGTTGTGCCGCCGAGCGTAGACCAGCCCGTGCGCGCCGTCCCCACCAGGACTTTCTGTACCGAAAGTCCCTCCCCTCCCCGGACTTTCTGTACCGAAGGTCCCTCCCCCCCGGACTTTCGGTACCGAAAGTCCCTTCCCTCCCCGGACTTTCGGTACCGAAAGTCCCCCGGGTCGCTGCGGGGCGGGGGGTGCGGCGACGATCGGGAGGTGTCCGCAGCCCCGCTCCCCGAGCCCCTGGAGCCCGTCGTCCTCCCCGCCGGCCCGGTGCGGCTGCGCCCCTGGCGGGAGGACGACGTCGACGAGGTGTGGACGGCGTTCCAGGACCCCGACATCCGGCTGTGGAACGGCGGCGGCGTCGCCTCGCGCACCGACGCCCTCGTGCTGCTGGGCCGCCGGCTGGACTGGAGCTCCGGCGACCACGCCTCGTGGGCGCTCGTCGAGCCCGGCCGGGACGACGTCGTCCTCGGGTCGGTGTCGCTTCACTCGATCGACCGCTTCCACGGCGGCGCCTCGGTCGGCTACTGGACGGCGCCGGCGGCGCGGGGGCGGGGCCTGGCGGCGGTCGCCGTCGACGCCGTGTGCCGGTGGGCGTTCGCCACGCTGCCGATCGAGCGGGTCGAGCTCTGCCACGCCGTCGAGAACACCGCCTCGGGGCGGGTCGCCGAGAAGGCCGGCTTCACCCGCGAGGGCCGGCTGCGGCGTTCCTACCGGTACGGCGACGGCGCGACGCATGACGAGCTGCTGTGGTCACGGCTGGCCGACGACCCCGCACCCGGGCTCAGCAGCCGCAGCTGACCCCGGCCGGGGCGGTGAGCGGGTCGGCCGGGCGCGCGGACACGCCGTCCGCCGTCGCCACCGGCAGGCCCTCCCGGGCCCAGTACTCGAAGCCGCCGATCATCTCCCGCACCCGGAACCCGAGCCGGGCCAGCGCGAGGCCGGCCCGGGTGGCGCCGTTGCAGCCGGGTCCCCAGCAGTAGGCGACGACCGGCACCGCCGGGTCGAGCTCGGTGGCGGCCCGGCGGGGGATCTCCGCGCCGGGCACGTGGCCCTGCGCCCAGGCCTGCGCGCCGCGGCTGTCCGGCAGCACGAAGCCGGGGTCGCCGGATGCGAGGACCGCAACGATGCTGCCTCGCTCTGCCGGTGGGTTCCGGACGTTGCCGCCGCGATCGCGACCGCAACGTCCGGAACCGGCCCGCAGAGCGGGCGACCGGCGAGCAGGTCAGACGTCGTCGGCCAGCTTGACGACCATCTTGCCGGTGTTGCCGCCGCGCAGGAGGTCGATGAAGGTCGCCGCGGCCTGGTCCAGGCCCTCGCGGACGGTCTCGCGGACCACCAGCTCGCCGGAGGTCACCAGTGGCGTGACCTTCTCGATGAACTCGTCGCGCATGTCGTAGTGGTCGCCGACGATGAACCCGCGCAGGCTCAGCTTGCGGCCGACCATCAGGCTCATGTTGCGCGGCCCGGGCGGCGGCTCGGTGGCGTTGTAGGCGGAGATGGCCCCGCACAGCGCGCCCCGGCCGAACTCGTTGAAGGCGCCGATCGCGGCCTCGAGGTGCTCGCCGCCGACGTTGTCGAAGTAGACGTCGATGCCGTCGGGCGCGGCCTGCGCGAGCTGCTTGGCGACCGGGCCGTCGTGGTAGTCGAACGCCGAGGTGAAGCCGAGCTCCTCGGTCAGCCAGCGCACCTTGTCCGGGGTGCCGGCGCTGCCGATGACGGCGGCGGCGCCGTGCAGGCGGGCGAGCTGGCCCACGATGCTGCCGACGGCGCCGGCGGCACCGGAGACGAAGACGACGTCGCCGGCCTTGAACTCGGCGAGCCGGAAGAGAGGCCGGCCCACGCGGTCAGCCCGGGCATGCCCAGGACGCCGAGGTGGTAGCTCGGCGGGATGCCGGGGAGCTCGGGGAGGACCTGGACCGCACGGGCGTCCAGGACGGCGATGTCGCGCCAGCCGGCGTTGGTGGAGACCAGCGCGCCCTCGGGGACGTCGGCGGAGCGGCTGTCGACGACGCGGCCGATCGCGCCGCCCTGCATGGTCTCGCCGACCTCCCACGCGGCGGCGTAGGACTTGCCCGCGTTCATCCGGCCGCGCATGTACGGGTCGACGGACATCGCCAGCATCCGGACGACGACCTGGCCGTCCGTGGGGTCGGGCCGCTCGAGCTCGACCAGGCGGAAGTCCTCGGGCTTCGGCTCACCGTGCGGACGGGCCGCCAGCTGCCACTCGCGTGTGGTTAGGGACACACCCGCGATCATGCCTGCGCCCGCCCCGCGGCCTCGCGCGGGGGGCGACCGCTCGAGCGGGACCCCGCGCGAGCCGGGGCGCCTGGCAGGGTGAGATGCATGGAGACGCTGCGCACGCCCGAGGAGCGGTTCACCGACCTCCCGGAGTTCCCTTACGCGCCCCGCTACGTCGAGGTCGACGACGGCGAGGGCGGCCGGCTGCGGGTCGCCGTCGTCGACGAGGGGCCGGCGGACGGCGAGACCGTCCTCCTGCTGCACGGGGAGCCGTCGTGGTCCTTCCTGTACCGGCGGATGATCCCGGTGCTGGTCGACGCCGGGCTGCGCGTCGTCGCCCCCGACCTGGTCGGCTTCGGCCGCTCGGACAAGCCGGCGCAGCGCACCGACCACACCTACGCCCGGCACGTGGCGTGGATGCGGCAGGCGCTGCTCGACGAGCTGGACCTGCGCGACGTGACGTTCGTCGGGCAGGACTGGGGCGCGCTCATCGGCCTCCGGCTGGTGGCCGAGAACCCGGAGCGCTTCGCCCGTGTGGTGATCGCCAACGGTGGGCTGCCCACCGGCGACCGCCCGGTCACCGAGGCGTTCCTCGCGTGGCGCCGGTTCTCGCAGGAGTCGCCGCAGTTCCAGGTCGGCCGGGTGGTGAGCAACGGCTGCACCAGCGACCTGCCGGCCGACGTGGTCGCCGCCTACGACGCGCCCTTCCCCGACGAGCGGTACACCGCCGGCCCGCGGGTGCTGCCGGCCCTCGTCCCGGCCGACGCCGACGACCCGGCCGCCGCCGACAACCGCGCGGCGTGGGAGGTGCTCTCCCGCTGGGACAAGCCCTTCCTCACCGCCTTCTCCGACGGCGACGCGATCACCCGCGGCGGCGAGCGGGTGTTCCAGAAGCTGGTCCCGGGCGCCCAGGGGCGGACCCACCCGACCCTGGTCGGTGGCGGCCACTTCCTGCAGGAGGACGTCGGGCCGGAGCTCGCCCGCGTCGTCGCCGACCTGATCGCCGCCACCCCGCTCCCCGAGGGGCAGTAGTGGCCATGTCCGCCCCCGAGCTGTTCGCCGCGCTGCGGCGGGCGCCCGACGTCGAGGCGCCGGAGCTGGTCGCCGTCGACGCGACCGACCGGCTGCTGCTGGACGAGGGCGCGGCCGCGCTCGCGCTCTGCGGGCCGGGCGAGGTCGCCGTCGTCGACGACGCCTACGGGGCGCTCACCCTCGGCGCGGTGGCGCTGCACGGCGCCCGCGACGTCCGGGTGGCGCAGGACCTGCTCGTGGGGGAGCGGGCGCTGGCCCGCAACGCCGAGCGCACCGGCCTGGCCGGCACCTACCGCTCGCTGCCGCTCGAGGAGGTCGCCGCCGGCGCCCGCGTGGTGCTGGTGCAGGCCCCGAAGGCGCTGGACGCGCTGCGCGAGATCGCCGAGCGGATCGCCGACGTCGCCGCCCCCGACGTGACGGTGCTCGTCGGCGGCCGGGTCAAGCACATGACCCGCGCGATGAACGACGTCCTCGGCGACTCGTTCACCGAGGTCTCCGCGACGCTCGCCCGGCAGAAGTCGCGGGTGCTCGTCGCCCGCGGCCCGCGCCCCGGGACGGCGTCCTTCCCCCGCCGCCAGGAGCACCCCGACCTGGGGCTCACCGTGTGCGCGCACGGCGCCGCCTTCGCCGGGACGCGCGTGGACATCGGCACGCGGGCGCTGCTGGGCCGGCTCGACGCCATGGCGCCCGGCGCCGACGTCGCCCTCGACCTGGGCTGCGGCACCGGGGTGCTCGCCGCCGCGCTCGCCACCGCCCGGCCCGCGCTGCGGGTGCTCGCCGCCGACCAGTCCGCCGCCGCGGTCGCCTCCGCCCGTGCCACCGCCGCCGCCAACGGCCTCGGCGACCGCATCCGGGTGGTCCGCGACGACGCGGCCGAGACCGTGCCCGCCGGCAGCGTCGACCTCATCGTCTGCAACCCGCCGTTCCACGTGGGCGCGGCCGTCGTCACGACCGCCGCGGACCGGCTGTTCGCCGCCGCGGCGCGGGTGCTGCGGCCGGGCGGGGAGCTGTGGACTGTCTACAACAGCGCGCTGCGCTACAAGCCGGCGCTGACCCGCGTCGTCGGCCCCACCCGGGTCGCCGAGCAGACGCCGAAGTTCACCGTCACGGTGTCCACCCGGCGCTGACCCCACGCCGCCGGACCCCTTGTCGGCGGCGGGTGCCCGAGGCACGGTGTGGGGGCATGACGGACATGGCGGAGCTGAGCGCGCCCTCCGCGCTGGGCGACCGGCTGCTCGCGGCGGTGATCGGTGCGTTCGAGGCGGCCGCGGTCGACCTCGGCTGCCGGCTGGGCTGGTACGGCGCGCTCGCCGACGACCCGGCGACCGCCGCGTAGCTCGCCGCCCGCACCGGCACCGATCCGCGCTACGCGCGCGAGTGGCTGGAGCAGCAGGCCGTCGCCGGCTACCTGATGGTGGACCACGTCGCGGCGCCGCCGGACGACCGCTGCTACGCGCTGCCGGAGGAGCACCGCGCGGTCCTGGTGGACGACGACGACCCCGGGTACGCCGCGCCGCTGGCCAGGCTGGCCATGGCCTTCACCCGCAACCTGCCGCGGCCCTGGCCGAGGTCTACCGCACCGGCGGTGGGCTGAGCTGGGCCCAGAGGGCCCGGAGGCGCGCGAGGGCCAGGCGGCGGCGAACCGGCCGTTCTTCGTCGGGCCCCTGGTCGCCGAAGTGCTGCCGGAGGTCGACGCCGTGCTGCGCGGAGGCGGCCGGGTCGCCGACGTCGGGTGCGGGCTGGGCTGGTCCTCGATCGGGATCGCAGGGGGCTGTCCGGCGGTGCGGGTCGACGGCTTCGACGTCGACGCACCCTCCCTGGAGCAGGCGCAGCGCAACGCCCTCGCCGCCGGGGTGGCCGACCGCGTCACCTTCTCCCTCGCCGATGCGGGCGAGCGCACCGGCGACGGCAGCTACGACCTGGTGACGGCGTTCGAGTGCGTGCACGACCTGGCCGACCCGGTCGCGGTGCTCGCCGCGATGCGGACCATGGTGCGGCCGGACGGGACGGTGCTGGTGGTCGACGAGCGGGTCGCTGAGACCTCCACCGTGGTGCGGCCGGGCCACCCCGCGCGGCTACGCCCGGCAGACCGGGTTCGCCGACGTGGAGGTGCTGCCCGTCGAGCACGACTTCTTCCGGTTCTACCGGCTGGTGCCGGGCTGACCTGCTGCCCCCCGTCGTCCGACCACCCGGCGCGCGGGCGCCGGAGCGGTTAGGGTGCCCCGGGTCCGCACGGGCGGCGGGCATGGCCGAGACTGGGCGGATGCGGCCGGCGACATCCGGCCCCGGACAGGGTGAGGGTCGGTGGATTCCACTGCGGGCGAGGTGACGCGGCACCCCGTGGTGCCCGGCCCCCGCACGCCGCCGTCGACGACCGTGACGCACGCGGCGGCCGTCGTCGGGTCCGACGCGGACCTGCTCGCCGTCGCCGTCCCCTATCTGGAGAACGGCCTGCGCGCGGGCGACCTGGTCGTGCTGAGCTGCCGCCCGGAGATGGCCGAGGTGGTGGCCGGCGCACTGGACGAGCGGCTGCGGGACGTCGAGAACGACCCGCGGCTGACGCTGCTGGGCAACCGCGCCCCTGATGCGTTCAGCACCGGCATCAGCTACCTGGAGCGCGCGAGCGCGAGCCGCAGCGGGCGGCTCCGGGTGCTGTCGGGGATCGACTTCGGGGACGACCCGGCCGGCTGGCGCGAGGGGCAGCGCTTCGAGTCCGTCGCCAACCGGGTCCTGGGGTCCGACGCCCCGCTCGCGTCGCTCTGCCTGTACGACCGCCGGTACCTGCCGGCGGCCGTCGTGGAGAGCGCCGCCGCCACCCACCCGCTGCTCGTCGACGGCGCTGCGTGGGTGGCCAACCCGCGGTTCCAGGACCCCGCCGAGTACGTGCCGGCGCTACCGCTCCCGAGGGAGCCGGTCGAGGACGTGCCGCCGGTCCTCGTCATCGAGGACGCCCCCACCCTGGCCGGCCTGCGGCACGACATCGGCGCGGTCCTCGCGCGGGTGGTGCGCGACCGGGACCAGCGGGAGGACGCGCTGCTGGCCGCCGCCGAGATCGCGGCGAACGCGTTCCGGCACGGCCGGCCCCCGGTGTCGGCCCGGGTGTGGGCCGACGACCGCGACCTCGTGGTCACGATCACCGACCACGGCTCCGGTTTCGCCGACCTGCTCGCGGGTTTCCGGCCCGCGCACGGGCCGGACCTCGGCCGCGGGGGCATGGGCCTGTGGCTGGCCCGCAAGCTCTTCGACCACGTCGACCTGCTGCCCGGCCCGACCGGCCTGACGGTGCGGCTGGCCTCCCGCTTGCGCTGAGCCCGCGTGCGCTGATCCCGCACGCGCCCGGCCGGCTCAGACCGGCTGGGCCGCCTCGCCGCCGAGCAGCGCCGCGGAGTCCTTGCCCGCGCGCTTCGCGTCGTACATGGCGGTGTCGGCCCGGTGCAGCAACCGATCCGGGGTGTCGCCGGGCCTGCCGAGCGCGCCGCCGATGCTCGCGGTGACCGTCAGCGTGGTGCCGCCCAGCGCCATGGGCGCGCGCAGCGAGTCCAGCAGCCGCTGCGCCACCTCGGCCAGGCGCGCGTCGTCGGCGTCCACCAGCAGCACGGCGAACTCGTCCCCGCCCAGCCGGGCGACGACGTCCTCGGCGCGCACGTCGCCGGCCAGCCGGGCGGCGACGGTGAGCAGCAGGTCGTCGCCGGCCGCGTGACCCAGGGTGTCGTTCACGGCCTTGAAGTCGTCGAGGTCGACGAAGAGCACCGCCGGCGGCGCGGCCGGGTCGATGGCGGCGGTGGCGGCGGCCAGCCGCTCGGAGAACGCCCCCCGGTTGAGCACCCCGGTCAGCGGGTCGGTCTGCGCCTGGCGCCGGAGCTCCTCCTCGAACAGCTTCCGGTCGGTCACCTCGCGGAGGTTCACCACCCAGCCGCTGATGTTCACGGCGTCCACCCGGCCGCTGAGCCGCATCTCCACCCAGCGGGTGCCGCCGGCGCTGTGCTCCAGGCGCAGGTCGGCGTCCACGGCGCCGGCGCCGGGGGATCCGGCCCGGCCGGCGGTGGCCACCGCGTCGCGCAGCCGCGCCCGGTCGCGGGGGTGCGCCAGCTCGACGGCGGTGCGGCCCACGTAGTGCGCCGGCGGCCGGCCGAGCAGCGTCTGGACGGCGGGGCTCATGTAGGTGACCACGCCGGTGGCGTCGACGATCGCGATCACGTCGGCCGAGTTCTCCAGCAGCAGCTGCAGGCGGGCCTCGCTCTCGGCGAGCGCGGCCCGGGTGAGCTCGCGCTCCCGGGTGAGCCCGGCGACCCGCCAGAGCGCCAGCCCGGTGAGCGCCGCGCTCCCCACGCTGAGCAGGTAGGCCTGCCCGCCGTGGTGGATGCCCAGCATGAGCAGCAGGGCCGGGCTGACCAGCAGGGTCGCGCCGAGGCTGACGACCCGGCCGGTGGTGACGACGTCATCCACCTCGGCCCGCTGGCCCAGCCGGGCGACCGACGGGTGCCGGCCGGCCAGCACGATCGTGGCGATGGCGAACAGGGTCACGTCGTCGAAGACGGTGGCCTCGTCCGGGACGCCGGTGCCCAGCTGCACGGCGAACCCGACGACGATGCACAGCCCGCCGGTGAGCAGCGCCCGGGCGCTGGTCGAGCGGCTGGAGCCCGAGAAGGCCAGCGGCACGCCGACCAGCAGGACGACGGCGGTGAGCAGCGGGAGGCCGGCGCCGACGCCGTCGATCCCGGTCGTCCCGGCGAACGCCAGCACGCCGAGCGCCCCGCCGAGCAGCAGGCCGAGGGCGTCCGCCCAGGTCTCCAGGCGGCGCCACGGCCGGCCGGCGACGAGCTGGGCCACCGCGGCCACCAGCAGGCAGCCGTACGCGATGACGTCGAGGGACACCTCGATCACGCCCAGGAACGGGGGGCCGCCGAGGAACACGGGGATGTCGACGAGGCTGCTGACCCCGAAGAGCAGCATGCAGCTGGCCAGGCCGAGCCAGGCGGCGACGGCCCCGGTGCGGTGCACGCGCAGGGCCACCGGGACGGCGGTCAGGCCGACGGCGAAGAACGCGGCCTCGGCGGCCGCCCGCCAGGCCCCCCGGGGGTCGACGACCATCATGACGACCACGGCGATCGCGACAAGACCGGCGTGCCGCCAGGCGGAGCGCGCGACGGGGTCGGCGGAGTTCCTCACGCCGATCCCATCGACCCGCCGGTAGATGATCTTGTGCGGCTTCACCCGCGAGGGGGAGGAGGGCCGCCGGGCGGCTCAGGCCAGCGGCGGCAGGTCCTCGACCCGGAGGTCGGCGCGGACGCGGAGGTACCGCAACGGGTGCCGGAAGACCCCTGCCTGCAGGGCGGCGTCGGCGCTCACCTCGACGACGACGTCGGGGCGCACGCGGGTCAGCGGCACCGACAGCCGGCCTCCGCCGAAGCGGCCGGTGCCGACGCGGTCGGGCCACGGGTGGTCGTCGTCCGCGGGCCGGAGGACGGCGGCGAGCTCTGCGCTCTGCCGGGGGTCCAGCGGCACGGTCCGGCCGACGACCACGAGCTCGCCGTCCCGGTAGCGGCCGGCGACCAGCTGGCTCGGCCGGTCCAGCGGGCCGATGACGCCACCGGCCACCACCTCGGTGCTCTCCCAGCTCTTGACCTTGAGCCACTCCCGGCGGCCGGGGGCGTACCGCGTGCCGGCTCCCTTCGCGACCAGGCCCTCGACGCCGGCGGCGCGGAAGTCGTCGAACCACTCGCGGGCCAGCACCGGGTCGGCGGTGCTGGGGGAGAGCTGCATCGGCGGCGCCCAGCGCGCGGACAGCGTCTCCAGCTCGGCCCGCCGGCGGCCCAGGGTCTGCTCGCGCAGGTCGGTGCCGCCCAGGGCGAGTACGTCGAAGGCGACGTAGGAGGCCGGGTGCGCGGCGACCTGCGCGGCGAGCCGGCCGGCCGAGGTCACCATGCGCTGCTGGAGCAGGCCGAAGTCCAGCCGGTCGGCGTGCCAGATGACGACCTCGCCGTCGAGCACCGTGCCGGCCGGCACCTGGGCGAGCGCGGCGGCCGCGACGTCGGGGAACCGGTCGGTGAGGTCGCGGCCCTGCTTGGACCACAGCCGCGTGCCGCTCCCGGTCCGCACGACCACGAGCCGGTAGCCGTCCCACTTGGGCTCGTACCGGCAGCCGCCGGGCAGCGCGTTGACCGGCGGGATCGCCCGCACCGGCTTGGCCAGCTGCACGCCCACCGGCCCGGTCAGCCCGGGCGGGAGGCCCGGGAGGCCGGGGGCGGTCTGCGGCACCGGACCAGCCTGGCCTCCGGCCCTTCCGCGCGCATCCCCTCCGGGCGAGGTCACACCCGATCGGGCGCGGGGTTCAGCCCAGCCGGCCGGTGTGCCGCGCGAAGCGGACGGCGGACTGCTCGTCGAGGCCGACGATCTGCACCTGCTTGCCCCGGGTGGCGTACCTGTGCGTGACGGCGTCCAGCGCGGCGACCGTCGAGGCGTCCCACACCTGCGCCCCGGAGAGGTCGACGACGACCTCGGCCGGGTCGCCGGCGTAGTCGAACTGGTAGACGAGGTCGTTGCTCGAGGCGAAGAACAGCGCCCCGCGCACGGCGTAGACCCGCCGGCCGCGCCCGTCGGTGGTGGCGGTGACCTCGACCAGGTGGGCCACCCGTCGGGCGAAGAGCACGCAGGCGACGAGGACGCCGACGCCGACGCCGACGGCCAGGTTCGAGGTGGCGACGACGACGGCCACGGTCGAGACCATGACCGCGGTCTCGCTGCGCGGCATCCGGGGCAGCGTCCGCAGGCTGTGCCAGTCGAAGGTGGTGAGCGACACGAAGATCATCACCGCGACCAGCGCCGCCATCGGGATGGCCGCGACGACGTCGCCCAGGGCGACGACGAGGACGAGCAGGAAGACGCCCGCGAGGAACGTCGACAGCCGGGTCCGGGCGCCCGCCGTCTTCACGTTGATCATCGTCTGGCCGATCATGGCGCAGCCACCCATGCCGCCGAAGAAGCCGGTGACCACGTTGGCCACGCCCTGGCCCCACGTCTCCCGGGTCTTGTCGGAGTGGCTGTCGGTGATGTCGTCGACGAGCTTCGCCGTCATCAGCCACTCCATCAGCCCCACGAACGCGATCGCCAAGGCGTAAGGGGTGATGATCCGCAGCGTCTCCCAGGTCAGCGGGACGTCAGGGAGGACGAGAGACGGCAGGCCGTCGGGCAGCCGGCCCTCGTCCCCGACGCCGGGCAGGTCCAGCCCGGCGGCGACGGCGAGGCCGGTCAGGGCGACGATCGCCACCAGGGGAGCCGGGACGGCGGTGGTCAGCCGGGGGAACAGGTAGATGATCGCCAGCCCGGCGGCGACCATCGGGTAGACCAGCCACGGCACGTCGACCAGGTGGGTCAGCTGGGCGCTGAGGATCAGGATCGCCAGCGAGTTGACGAACCCCACCATCACGCTGCGCGGGATGAACCGCATGAGCCGGGCGAAGCCGGCCAGGCCCAGCAGGATCTGGACGACGCCGCCGAGGATGACCGCCGCGATGAGGTGCTCCACCCCGTGCGAGGCGACCAGCGGGGCGATGACCAGGGCGATCGCCCCGGCCGCCGCGCTGATCATCGCAGGCCGGCCGCCGGTGAACGCGATGACGACCGCCGTCGTGAACGAGGCGAACAGCCCGACGCGGGGATCGACCCCGGCCAGGACGGAGAAGCTGATGACCTCGGGGATGAGCGCGAGGGCGACCACCAGCCCGGCCAGGATCTCGGTGCGGGCCACCCGCGGGGTGAGCCAGGCGGGTCGGGTGGCGCGGAGGGCGGGCAGCGGCATGGTGCGCCCATCCTGCCCGCCGGAGGGGCCTCCCGGCCGGGGCGCACGGTGCGTCACGGGTCACGCACGGTCCGGGAAGCCGTCTGGCCGCCCGGCCGTTCCCCCCGGAGTCACCGCCGTCCCCCGCGAGGAGCACCCGTGAGCCGTCCCGTCCTGCAGGTCGTCGCCGCCAGCACCCGTCCCGGCCGGCGCGGCATCGCCGTCGCCCGCTGGATCGAGCAGCTGGCCGCGGAGCACGGCGGCTTCGACGTCGAGCTCGTCGACCTCGCCGAGGTCGGGCTCCCGTTGTTCGACGAGCCGCACCACCCGCGCCTGCGCCGCTACGAGCAGCCGCACACCCGCGCCTGGAGCGAGACGGTGGACCGCGCGGACGCGTTCGCGTTCGTCACGCCCGAGTACAACCACTCCTTCCCCGGAGCGCTCAAGAACGCTCTCGACTTCCTGTCCGCCGAGTGGGCCGACAAGGCCGCGGGGCTGGTCACCTACGGCGGCGCCTCGGCCGGGCTCCGGGCCTCGGCCGCGCTCAAGCCGGTGCTGGGCGCGCTGCGGATGGTGCCGGTCGTCGAGGCGGTCTCGGTGCCGTTCTTCGCGCGCTTCATCGACGAGGAGGACGTCTTCGTGCCCAACGTCGAGCTGGAGGCCGGTGGCAAGGCGATGCTGGACGAGCTGCTGCGGGTGACGGCCGGGCTCCGGGCACTGCGCACCGCCTGACCGCCGGCGGTGGCGGGACCGGCCCGGCCGCGGGGACGATGGTCGGCGTGACCCGAGCGCAAGCCGCCGGGGATGTCGTTCGAGACGTGGGTGGACCGGCAGATCGCCCAGGCGCAGGAGCGCGGCGACTTCACCGGGCTGCCGGGCGCCGGCCGGCCGCTGCAGAACCTCGACCGCGAGGAGACCGCCTACGACTGGGCCCTGGCCAAGGCCCGCCGCGAGGGCGTGGACACCGGCGCGATGCTGCCGGCCGGGCTCCGGCTGCGGCGCGAGCGCGACGACCTGCCCGCGCGGGTGGCCGGCCTGGCCACCGAGGCGGAGGTCCGGGCGGTCGCCGAGGACTACAACGCCCGCGTCGAGGCCTTCTGGCGGCTGCCCGCGGAGAGCCGCTGGGCCGCCGTCCCCGGGCTGGCCGACGTCGAGGCGCTGGTCGCGGGCTGGCACCGCGACCGCCCGCCGCCGCCCCCGCCCGTCGCCGCACCACCCCCGCCCCCGGCCCGCCGCCGCTGGTGGCGCCGCTGATCCCCGCTGGGATCAGGTGACCTGATCGTCGAGCGTCCTCCCTCGTGGTGCGCGGTGAGGGAGGACGCGCTACGGCGAGGGAGGACGTGCCGGCGCAGTCAGTCCTGGTCGGCGTCGTCCTTCTTGGCGTCGTGCTCGCGGGTGGCCATGCCCCCGTGCCCGCCCTCGTCGTGCTGGCCCGGGTGCAGGTTGTTGGTCTCGTCGTCCTCACGCGGCTCGGTCACGCCGTCGATCCTGCCGCCCCGCCCGGCATCCCGCTCGGCCCGCTGGGATCAGGGAACCTGATCCCAGCGCGTCCTCCCTCGCGGTGGGCGGTGAGGGAGGACGCGCTACGGGCAGGGAGGACGGCGTCAGGCGGCGGCGGGCACCCGGTCGAGGAACCCGAGCACCGCGCTGATCCGGCCCTCGGCGTCCAGCACGGCGACGTCGGACCCGACAACCGGCGCCTCCGCGCCCTCGGGCCCGAGCTCCCAGGTGAAGCGCAGCTGGTCGTGGTGGGGGTCGACCGGCCCGAGCAGCCGGAACACGAAGCCGGGGAACTGCTGCTGGACGGCGCCGATGGTCGCGGCGAGGGCCTCGGTGCCGCGGACGTCGGCCAGCGGGTCGGTGTAGCGGACGTCGGCGCTGAACACCTCGGCGACGATGGCCCGGCGGGCGGCCGGGTCGGTCTCGTTCCAGGCGGCCAGGTAGCGGTCGGCGTGGGCGGTGGTGACGGTCATGGCGGTCATGGCAGAACAGCTCCTCGGGGCGGTGGTGTTCAGGAACGGGACCACCGTGGCCGCGCCGCGGTAGGTGCTGCGATTACCTCCCAGGTAAGGGACACCGCGCAGCCGTCGTCGCTAGCGTCGGCGCCGTGACCACCGCCGTCGCAGGAGAGGTCCCCGTCGGCGAGCTGCTGCGCTCCTGGCGCCGTCGCCGCCGGCTCAGCCAGCTCGACCTGGCCGTGGAGGCGGGCGTCTCGGCCCGGCACCTCAGCTTCGTCGAGACCGGGCGGGCCCGCCCCAGCCGCGAGATGGTGCTGCACCTGGCCGAGCAGCTCGAGGTGCCGCTGGGCGCGCGCAACGAGCTGCTCGCCGCCGCCGGGTTCGCGCCCGCCTACCGCCGCCGCGACCTGGGCGATCCCGACATGGCCGTCGTCCGCGAGGCGCTGGACCGCGTGCTCGCCGCCTACGAGCCGTTCCCGGCGCTCGCCGTCGACCGCGGCTGGCACCTGGTCGCCGCCAACGGCGCCCTGTCGGCGCTCCTCGACGGCGTCGCGCCGCACCTGCTGGAGCCGCCGGTCAACGTGCTGCGGCTGAGCCTGCACCCCGAGGGGCTGGCGCCGCGGATCCTCAACCTGCCGCAGTGGCGGCGGCACGTGCTGCACCGGCTGGGCCGCGAGGCGCACCTCGCCGGTGACCTCGCGCTGGCCGCGCTGCACCGCGAGCTGCTGACCCTCCCCGGCGGCCTGGACCGCAGCCCGCCCGACGGCATCGCCGTCCCGCTGCGCCTCCGCACCGGCGACGACGGCGCCGTGCTCAGCTTCCTCAGCACGGTCACCACGTTCGGCACCGCCGTCGACCTCACCGCCGCCGAGCTCAGCGTCGAGGCGTTCCTCCCGGCCGACGACGCGACCGCCGCGGCGCTCAGCCGCTGATCGCGACCACCCGGGGGCCGGAACCCTGGACGGCGACGTCGGGGGGCGGCGGATCAGTCGAGCAGCGCGGTCAGCAGGCGGGTGAGGGTGGCGCGCTCGTCGGGGGTGAGCCGGGAGAGCAGCGCCTCGGTGTCGGCGGCCCGGGCGCGAGCGACCTCGGCGCGGATCCGGCGGCCCTCGTCGGTGGGGCGGAGGACGACCGCCCGCCGGTCGCCGGGGTCGCGGGTGCGCTCGACCAGCCCGCGCTCCTGCAGCCCGTCGGCCACCTCGGTCGCCGAGCGGGGGGCGATGTGCAGCGCCTCGGCGAGGTCGGAGGGCCGGACGCCGCCCCGCTCGACGACGACGCCCAGCGCGCGGGCCTGGTGCGGCGAGAGGTCCCAGGGCGCCAGCGCCTCCCGCCAGCGCCGGCGCTGGGCGCGGGCCACCTGCAGGAGCAGCTCGCCCGTCGCGTCCTCGGCCACGGGGGAACAGTAGCGGAGGTGCGGCGGTTACCAGACCATGAGGTAACCTCAGCAACTGTTCAGGAGGTGTCGCCATCAGCGAGACGATGATGATGACCGGCGGCCGCGGGAGCGGCCCCGGCGGAGGCGGCCCCGGAGGCCGCAAGCCCGACCCGGCCGACCGCGCCCAGCTGGCGCGCTCGCCGGTCCGGTGGAGCCGGGTGGCCGCGCTCTTCCGGCCCTACCGCGCCCAGCTCGCCGTCGTGGTGGCGCTGATCGTCGCCTCCTCGGTGGTCGCGCTGGGCACCCCGTTCCTGATCCGGCTGGTCATCGACGAGGCCATCCCCCGGCAGGACGTGCCGCTGCTGCTGTGGGCGGTCGGCGGGATGCTCGCGGTCACCGTGCTCACGGCGGTGTTCGGCGTCGTCCAGACCTGGCTGTCCGCCACCGTCGGCCAGCGGGTCATGCACGGTCTGCGGACGGCGGTCTTCACCCACCTGCAGCGCCAGTCGCTGGGCTTCTTCACCCGTACCAAGGGCGGCGAGGTCCAGTCGCGGCTGATGAACGACATCGGCGGCATGCAGTCCGTCGTCACCTCGACCGCGACGTCGTTCGCCTCCAGCGCCACCACGGTGATCGGTACCGCCGTCGCCATGGCGGTGCTGAGCTGGCGGCTGTCGCTGCTCTCCCTCGTCGTCCTGCCGCCGGCCGTCTGGCTCACCCGCCGGGTCGCCCGCATGCGCCGGGAGATCACCGCCCAGCGCCAGCGGCACCTCGCCGACCTGCACTCGCAGGTCGAGGAGGGGCTGTCGGTGAGCGGCGTGCTGCTCGGCAAGACGCTGGGCGCGGGCCCGGCCCAGTCGCAGCGCTTCGCCGGCACCTCGGCGTTCCTCGTCGACCTCGAGGTGCGCTCCCAGCTGGCCGGGCGCTGGCGGATGGCCACGATGAGCATCGTGTTCGCCGGCATCCCGGCGCTGATCTACCTGGCGGCGGGGCTGCCGGCGACGTCGGGCGGCATGACCATCGGCACCCTGGTCGCGTTCACGACGCTGCAGGGCGCGCTGTTCCGCCCGCTCATGCAGCTGCTCGACATCGGCGTCTCCCTCACCGCCTCGATGGCGCTGTTCAGCCGGGTGTTCGAGTACCTCGAACTGCCCGTCGACATCGACGACCCCGACGAGCCGGTCGCCGTCGAGCCCGCCGCCGTCCGCGGCGAGGTGCGGTTCGACCACGTCGGGTTCCGCTACCCCGACGCGCTCCGCCCGGCGCTGGCCGACGTCGACCTCGTGGTCCCTGCCGGCTCCTCGCTGGCGCTGGTCGGCGAGACCGGCTCGGGCAAGAGCACGCTGGCCTCCCTCGTCGCCCGGCTGAACGACCCGACGACCGGCCGCGTGCTGGTCGACGGCGTCGACGTGCGGGACCTGGCGCTGGCCGACCTCGCCCGCATCGTCGGCGTCGTCTCCCAGGAGACCTACCTGCTGCACGGCACGGTGCGGGAGAACCTGCGGCACGCCAAGCCGGACGCCACGGACGACGAGATGGTCGCCGCGGCCCGCCGGGCGCAGGTGCACGACGTCATCGCCGCGCTGCCCGACGGCTACGACACCGTCGTCGGCGCCCGCGGCCACCGGTTCTCCGGTGGGGAGAAGCAGCGCCTGGCCATCGCTCGCACCCTGCTGCGCGACCCCGCGGTGCTGGTGCTCGACGAGGCCACGAGCGCGCTGGACAACGAGACCGAGCGGGCCGTGCAGGCCGCGCTCGACGAGGCCAGCCGCGGCCGGACGACGATCACGATCGCCCACCGCCTCTCGACCGTGCGCGACGCCGACCGGATCGTCGTCCTGGACGCCGGGCGGGTGGTCGAGCAGGGCACGCACGAGGAGCTCCTGGCGCTCGGCGGGCGGTACGCCCGGCTGGCCGGCCTGGCCCGCGCGGAGGCCGTCCTCGCCGGCTGAGGACGACGGCCGGTGCCCCCGAACGGGTGCCCGGTTCCGGAACCGGGTGTCGGGGCGCGTCCGCCAGGGAAGAATTGCCTGGTGACCGGGCAGGAGCACGAGCGGGCGAGCGCCGGCGCGCCGGCGCTGGTGGCGGCGTTCATCGACGCCACCGAGGCGCTGGTCTGCGTCATCGGCGCCGACACCCGCATCCTGTTCGCCAACCCGGCGCTGCAGCGGTTCACCGGGCGCACGCCCGAGCAGCTGCTCGGGCAGCGCTTCTGGGAGGTCTACGTCGCCCCGGAGCACCTGGAGCTCGCGCAGGACGCCGTCGCCCGCGCGATCGCGACCGGGCAGGCGCACCCGCAGGAGGCCGACTGGATCACCGGCGAGGGCGGGCGCCGGCGGGTGGCGATGCGGAACACCGTGCTCCTCGACGACGACGGCCGCCCCTACGCGATCGGCACCATCGGCATCGACGTCACCGTGGACCGGGAGCGGGAGGAGCGGCTGCACCACCGGGCGCAGACCGACCTGCTGACCGGCATCCCGAACCGGGCCGCGCTGTTCGACGCGCTGCAGGCCGCCCTGGACACCCCGGACGGACCCGACGTGGGCGTGCTGTTCTGCGACCTCGACCGGTTCAAGCAGGTCAACGACGAGCACGGCCACCAGGTCGGTGACCGCGTGCTCGCCGAGGTGGCCGGCCGGCTGGTGGAGCTCTCCTCGCCCGGTGACCTCGTGGCCCGCTTCGGCGGGGACGAGTTCGTGCTGCTCCGGCCCGCCGCCGACGAGGACGCCCTCACCGAGCTGGCCCGGCACGTGGCGGTCACCGTGCCGACCCCCTTCCGCGGGCTGCCCCAGCAATCGGTCGGGGTGAGCGTGGGCATCGCCGTGGGCCGGCCGGGAGAGGCGCCCGACGAGGTGATCGCCCGCGCCGACCGCGCGATGTACGGCGCCAAGAGCCACCACCGCCGCCGCACCCCCCGCGACTGACCGCCTCCAGGCGCGGGGATGCGTCATCCGGCCCCCGGGAACGACGCATCCGTGCGCCCGGTCGGCCGGGAGCGGGCGCCTCGCGGTGCCGGGGGTGCCGTGGTCGGATGGGTCAGCGGACGGCAGCGGCGCCGTCCCGGGAACCGGGAGGTGGCATGGCCGAGGTCCACGGCCGGTGGGACGAGCGGTTCGCCGGCGTGCGGGACGCGCTGGCCCAGCAGCTCGACGCGGGCGAGGAGCTCGGCGCGTCGATCGCCGTCGACCTGGACGGGAAGACCGTCGTCGACGTCTGGGGCGGGCACCGCGACGCCGAGCGCACCCAGGAGTGGTCCGAGCACACGATCGTCAACGTCTGGTCGACGACGAAGTGCGTGCTCGCGCTCTCCGCGCTGATGCTGGCCGACCGCGGCGAGCTGGACCTGGACGCGCCGGTCGCCGACTACTGGCCGGAGTTCGCGGCCAAGGGCAAGAAGGGCGTGCTGGTCCGGCACCTGCTCTCGCACACCTCCGGCGTCTCCGGCTGGGAGCGCCCCTTCTCGATCCGCGACATGTACGACTGGACGTCGGCCACCGAGCGGCTGGCGCAGCAGCGGCCGTGGTGGGAGCCGGGCACCGCCTCGGGCTACCACGCGAACAACCAGGGCCACCTCGTCGGCGAGGTCATCCGCCGGATCACCGGCACCACGTTCAAGAAGTTCGTCGCCGACCGGATCGCCGACCCGCTGGGCGCGGACTTCCAGATCGGCGCCCGCGAGTCCGAGGTCTCCCGCATCGCCCCCGTCGTCGCGCCGCCGCGGCCCGAGGGGGGCGGCGCTGCGCCGGACCCGGAGTCGGTCGCCGTGAAGACGTTCACCGGGCCCAAGGCCTCGGCCGCCGCGGCGAACTCGCCGGAGTGGCGGGCCGCCGACCTGGGCGCGCTCAACGGGCACTCCAACGCCCGCGGCGTGATGAAGGCGCTCCGGGTGCTGAGCCTGGGCGGGGAGGCCGACGGCGTCCGGCTGCTCTCACCGGCGACCATCGAGCGGATCTTCGACGAGCAGGCCGACGGCGTCGACCTCGTGCTCGGCGCCCCCTTCCGGTGGGGCACCGGCTTCTGCCTCGGCTCCCCAGCGGTGCCCTACCTGCCCGAGGGACGCACCTTCTTCTGGGGCGGCTGGGGCGGGTCGCTGGTGATCATGGACCTCGACCGCCGGCTCACGATCAGCTACATGATGAACAGGATGGGCGGCGGGTTGATCGGCTCGCCGCGCAGCGAGGCCTACGTGCGCGCCGTCTACGCCGCACTGGCCTGACCGGTGCGGCTCGACGACGTCGTCCCGCGGCCGCAGCACGTCACCCGGCAGGCGCGGTGGATCGCCGCGCCGCCCGAGGTGGTCTGGGACGCGCTGCACGCCGTCCGGCTCTCCGGGCTGCCGGTGACCCTCGTGCTGTCGGCCGCCCGGTTCCTGCCGGTGGTGCTCTCCGGGCGCGGGCTGGGCCAGCTGCACGACCGGCCCTTCCTGGACGCGCTGCCGGTGCCGCTGCTCGCGTCCGAGCCCCCGACGTCGGTGGTCGCCGGCGGGCTGCTGCAGCCCTGGCACCTCACCGGCGGGGAGTCCGGTCCCGCGCTCGACGCCGCGCAGCTGCGGGCGTGGGACGAGCCCGGCTGGGTGGTCGCGGCCGTGGACTTCCGGCTCACGCCCCGCGGCAACGGCACCGAGCTCGCCTCGGAGACCCGCGTGCGGGCCACCGACGACGCCAGCCGGAGGGCGTTCGCCCGCTACTGGCGGCTGATCCGGCCGGGCAGCTCCGCGGTGCGCTGGGAGGTGCTCACCGCCGTCGAGCTGCGCGCGACCGGCCGGCTGCGCTGACCTGGGGAAGGATCGGCGCGTGGCCTGGACCGAGAAGGACATCCCCGACCTGCACGGACGCACCGCGGTCGTGACCGGCGGCAACGGCGGCCTGGGCTTCCAGACGGCGCTGGCGCTGGCCGGCGCGGGGGCGCACGTCGTCGTCGCCGCCCGGGACCCGGAGAAGACCGCGACGGCGACCGCGCGGATCCGCGAGCGCGTCCCGGAGGCCTCGCTCGAGGTGGTGCCGCTGGACCTGGGCGACCTGTCGGTCGTTGCGACGGCGGCGCGGGCGGTGCTCGACGCGCACGAGCGGGTCGACCTGCTCGTGAACAACGCCGGCGTCATGGCGATGCCGCAGCGCACCACCGCCGACGGCTTCGAGATGCAGCTCGGCGTCGACCACCTGGGGCACTGGGCGCTCACCGCGCACCTGCTGCCGGCGCTGCTGCGTGCGCCGGCGGCCCGGGTGGTGACGGTGACCAGCACCGCGCGGTTCATGGGCGGCCCGCTGGACCCGGCGGACCCGCACATGACGCGGCGGTACCGGGCCTGGGGCTCCTACGCGCGGGCCAAGATGGCCAACTACCACTTCGGGCTGGGCCTGCAGCAGCGCTTCGCGCGGGCGGGTGTCGCGGCGGCCTCGCTGATCGCGCACCCGGGGCTGTCGAACACCGACCTGCAGGCGCGCACGGTGCGCGAGGGCGGCGGGGGCTGGGCGGGCGCGTTCGGGCACGCGGTCACGGCGCGCTCGGGCATGACGCCGCTCGAGGGCGCCCGGCCGCAGCTGCGGGCGGCCACCGACCCCGCGGCGGCCGGCGGAGAGCTCTACGCCCCGCGGTTCGGCTCGCACGGGGCCCCGGTCCGCCGTCCGGTCCTGCGCCGGTTCGACCTGGCGAAGCAGATCGACGTCCTCTGGGCGGTCTCCGAGCGCGAGACGGGGATCCCGCTGGAGGTGCCGCCCGCCTGACCGGCGGCCCGGGGCCAGCTGCGGGGAACCTGGCCCTGGCGGGGCCCGGGGAGGGCCTGTTTCCCCGCACGTGCGGGACGGCGTCAGGTACTGGGGACGGCGTCAGCCGGGCTCGTGCGCCGTCCGGACGTGCCGCTCGGTGTCCCGGCCGATCCGCTCACCGCAGACGTCGCAGACCCACGACGCGGTGATGCGGTGCCCGGCGTGCCGCAGCTCGACCGGCGGCTCGTCGGCGACGTAGCGGTCGCCCCACTGCATGAGCCCCTGGAGCACCGGCCACAGGTCCCGGCCGGCCGTCGTCAGGTGGTAGTCCCAGCGCGGTGGGGCGTCGCAGTACTGCCTGCGCTCCAGCACCCCGGCCTCGACCAGGCCGTTCAACCGGGCGGTGAGCTGCTCGCGCGGCGCGCCGGTGCCCTGCCGGATCTCGCTGAACCGGTGCACGCCCAGCGCCACCTCGCGGACGACGAGCAGCGCCCACCGGTCGCCCACGACGTCGAGGGCGCCCGCGATCGAGCACCGTCGTCCCGGCAGCTCGTCCAGTCGGCTCGTCACAGTTCCAAGGTTCGCATACCGAACCGACTCGTGTACGGTCCGGCGCAGTCGGTTCGGCTGGCGAACCGAGGACGGGGCGGTGCCATGAGCGCGACGACCGAGCCGACGACGACCGGGCCGGCGGGCGCAGCCCTCGTGCGCAGCCCGGGGCTGGTGCTGCTCGTGGTCTCGGCGGCGGTCTTCCTCTCCTCGCTCGACCTGTTCATCGTCAACATCGCGTTCCCGGTGCTCGGGGAGACCTTCGAGAGCTCGACCGGCGCGCTGTCCTGGGTGCTCAACGGCTACACGATCGTGTTCGCCGCGCTGCTCGCCCCGGCCGGCCGGATCGCCGACCGGATCGGCCGGCGTCGCGTCTTCCTCACCGGCCTGGCCACCTTCCTGGCCGGCTCGCTGGGCTGCGCGTTCGCCTGGGGCGTGCCCAGCCTGGTCGCGTTCCGGGTGGTGCAGTCCGTCGGCGGGGCGATGGTGACGGCGACGTCGCTGGCGCTGCTCCTGCACGCCTTCCCCCCGGCCCGGCGGGCGACGGCGATCGCGGTGTGGTCGATGGTCGGCGGGGTGGCCGCCGCGCTGGGGCCGCCGATCGGCGGGCTGCTGCTGGAGCTCTCGTGGCGCTGGATCTTCCTGGTCAACATCCCGATCGGCATCGCCGCGCTGGTCGTGGGCCTGCGCGTGCTCCCGGAGTCGAAGGACGAGACCGAGACCCGCCGACCCGACTTCGTGGGCGCGGTGCTGCTGGTCGCCTCGGTGGGCCTGCTCGCCTACGCGCTGGTCGACGCGCCCGACCGCGGCTGGGGCAGCCGCGTCGTCGTCGGCGCGTTCGCCGGGGCCGCCGTCGCCGGGGCGCTGGTCGCGCTGCGTGCCGCCCGGGCGCCGCGCGGCGTCGTCCCCGTGCTGCCGCTGGCGCTGTTCCGGGTCCGCTCCTACACCCTCGCCAACCTGGCGATGGCGTTCTTCATGGCCGGCTTCGGCGGGATGCTGCTGGGCAACGTGCTGTGGCTGACCGAGGGCTGGGGCTTCTCCTCGATCGAGGCGGGCTTCGCGCTGATCCCGGGCCCGGCCCTGGCCGCCATCACCGCGATCCCCGCCGGCCGGCTCGGCGCGCGCATCGGCTGCGGGCCGGTCGCCGCCGCGGGGACGGCGATCTTCGCCATGGGCGCGCTGTACTGGATCCTCCAGGTCGGCCCGGAGAGCGGGTTCGTCGCCGACTTCCTGCCCGGGCAGGTGTTCACCGGCATCGGCGTCGGGTTGACGCTCACCAACTTCTCCGCCGCGGCGTCGTCGTCGCTGCCGCCGGCGTCCCTGGCGACCGGGACGGCGACCTTCGGCGCGTTCCGGCAGATCGGCGCCACGCTGGGCGTCTCGATCCTGCTCGCGGCGGTGGCCGGGGGCGCTGGGGAGCTCGCCGGCGCCCAGCGCGGGTGGGCGCTCACCGTCGGTCTCGCCCTCGTCTCCAGCCTGCTGGCGCTCGCCGTCGGCCGCGGGCACCACGCCGACCTGCAGGTGCCCGCCCCGGTCGCGGTGCCCGCGCCCACGCCCGCCCCGGCCGACGGGGTCCCGGGCCCGCGCTGGGATCAGGGAACCTGATCCCAGCGCTTCCTCCCTCACCGCGCACCACGAGGGAGGACGCTCGGAGCTGAGGGAGGACGTGCCCGGGGCGGCTCCGGTCAGGCCGCGCCGTCGACCGCCCAGTCGGCGAACACGAGGCTCACCGTGTGCCCGGACGAGGGCCAGTTCGGCACGTTGAGCGTCTGCGGCCGGGCGGCGTCGCCGCGGGGCAGGTTGCGGGCGGTCACCGTCCCGGACGCGTCGGGCGCGGCCGGCAGGAAGACGTCGATGCCGCTCTGGAACGGCTGCTCGCCGAAGTAGGGCAGTTTCGCCAGCGTCGTCTCGCCGGGGGTCGCGGCGTCGTCGTGCACGTGCAGCCCGATCGCGGCGTTGCCCACGTAGTCGGTGATCACGTCCACCGGCTCGCCGCCGTCGACGCTCAGCTCGAGGACGTCGGCGTCGCCCTCCGCGTGCCACTCGCGCATCCGCATGATCACCAGCGCCACGTGGTCCTCGCCGACGTTGGTGTTCTGCCGCACCGGGCCGTCGGGCTCGGACGAGAGCAGCCGCACGAAGGCGCTGCTCCGCACGTAGGGCTGCAGGTACAGGTGGTGGACGACGGGGGAGCTGCCGGAGCTCAGCGCGTACTCGTAGTGGGCGCCGTTCTCGAGCTCGATCGGGCCGAACTCGCCGTCGGGACCCAGCTCGGTGCTGGCGTGCGGCTCGTCCCCGGTGCGGGCGCCGGTGCCGGGGTCGATCGCCCAGATGTCGAGCGTCGCGTCACGGCCGGTGTTCGCCGGGAAGTTGACCGCCCGGCCGGAGATCTCCACCGGCGCGCGCTGCGGCACGATGTCGACCACCTCGGGGGCCTCGCCGACGAGGAACTCGTACTGGACGGCGAAGGACTCCTTCGACGTCGCCACCTCCACGTGCGACTGCCCCGGGAACTGGGGCTGCACCGGCGCGATGCAGGGGACGGGCTGCGGCTCGGGGCAGGGCCGGCCGTCGATGGCGACGTACTTGGCCACCTTCGCCACCTGCGCGGGATCGCCGAGGAAGAGGTTCGACACGAAGGTGCCCCGGGAGTGGCCGATCAGGTAGACCTTCTCGACGCCGAACTCGGCGAGGGTGTCGTCGACGACCTCGGCGAGGCCGGCGGCGTAGGCGGGGATGTCCAGCCCGGCGCCGTCGTGGTCGTAGGCGACGATCCGGTCCTCGGGGTAGCCGTTGGCCACGAACCGCATCGCGTTGGACTCGATCTGCTGCGCGGAGCCGGCGAAGCCGTGCACGAACACGATCGGCAGGGCGACGTCGTCGGGCAGCGGCGGCAGCGGGTCGGTGCCCTCGACCACCTCGGGCGCCGGCTCGGACCCGGCGGCCGGGGACGCGCCGCCGTCGTCGTCCGACGAGCAGCCGGTCAGCGCGACGGCGGCCGCGAGGACGACGGCCAGCAGCGGGCGACGGCCCGCGATGTGGATCATGCGCTGCACCCTAGGGCAGATGGTGACGAAGGTCGCACGACGGAATGCGCTCCGTGCGGACCCGCCTTCGACCCCGTGTGGACCTGTTCTCACCCGTCGCCCTCGGCGACCTCTCGCTGGCCAACCGCGTCGTCATGGCGCCCCTCACCCGTCTGCGTGCGAGCGCGACCGGCGTGCCCGGGGAGCTGATCGCCGAGCACTACCGGCAGCGCGCGGGCCTGGGCATGATCATCACCGAGGGCACCTGGCCGAACCCGCAGTCGCAGGGCTACCCGGGGCAGCCCGGCATCGTCACCGACGAGCAGATCGCCGGCTGGCGCGCGGTCGCCGACGCGGTGCACGAGCGCGGCGGCACGATCGTCATGCAGCTCATGCACGCCGGCCGGGTGACCCACCCCGACGTGATCGGCGGTCGCGAGGCCGAGGCGCCGTCGGCGATCGCCATCGAGGGCGAGGTCCGGACGCCGTCGGGCAAGCAGCCCTACCCGGTGCCGCACGCGCTGACCGGCGACGAGCTGGGCCGGCTCCGCGACGAGTTCGTGCAGGCCGCCCGCAACGCGATCGCCGCCGGGCTGGACGGCGTGGAGCTGCACGGCGCCAACGGCTACCTGCTGCACGAGTTCCTGTCGCCGGCGTCCAACGAGCGCACCGACGCCTACGGCGGGACGCCCGAGAACCGTGCGCGCTTCGTCGTCGAGGTGGTGACGGCGGTGGCCGAGGCGATCGGGGCCGGCCGGGTCGGCCTGCGGATCTCCCCCCAGCACAACATCCAGGGCGCCTTCGAGACCGACGCCGCCGACGTGCTGCTCACCTACGGCGCGCTGCTCGACCAGCTCCGCCCGCTGGGCCTGGCCTACCTGTCGGTGCTGCACGCCGAGCCCGGTGGTGACCTGGTCCAGGAGCTGCGGCGGCGCTTCGGCGGGCCGCTCGTCGCCAACAGCGGCTTCGGCACGGTGACCACCCGCGAGGAGGCGATCGGCCTGATCGAGGAGGCGCACGCCGAGGCCGTCGCCGTCGGCCGCCCGGTCATCGCCAACCCCGACCTGGTCGAGCGCTGGGCCGGCGAGCACCCGGAGAACGCGCCCCAGCCGCACCTCTTCTACGCCGACGGCGCCGAGGGCTACAACGACTACCCGACGCTCCAGCAGGTCGGCTGACCCGCCAGTTCCTCGATCAGCACGCACTGAGGGCGGTTCCCGACCGGGTCGGGACCGCCCTCAGTGCGTGCTCGCCTCGGTCGGAGCCTCCGCCGGCGGCGCGGCGGGCGGCGCGGGGCGCAACCCCTGGTTCCAGAGCTCGACGGTCTGGAGGCCCCAGAAGACCCCGAAGCAGCCGATCAGGCCGGCCTCGAGGACCAGCAGCCAGTGCTCGACGCCGAGCAGGCCCAGCACTCCGCTGGCAGCCGCGAAGCCGACCATGCCCAGCACGATCCAGGCGTAGCGGTTCATCCGCCGGACCGGCGCGTGCGTGCCCCGGCGCCCGCGGTGCAGGTTCACCGCGTTGACGGCGACGTCGGCGACGACGAGCACGAACATCGTGATCGCGGCGACGGCGTGCCCGTAGCGGTCGAACGCCTCCGCTCGCAGCGCGAAGACACCGGCGGCCGCGCCGAACAGCAGCACCGACCCCGCGTAGCCGAGCAGCTCGATCCGGGTCGGGGGCGGCTCCTCCGTCGTCCGGCTCCGGTTGCGCATCCAGAGGACGGCGAGCGTCGCCAGCGCGATGCCGACGACGGCGAGCACCGCCGTGACGTTGTTCGCGACGTTCAGGTTCCTGTTCAGACCGTCCGTGACGACCCCGCACGATCCGGGCTCGGCGATCGGCACCACGGCGACGAACGGGGCGCAGACGCCCGCGACGTTCAGCAGCACGTCCTCCACGTCGGTGCTGCCCTTGAGCGCGACCAGGCACAGCCCGATGGCGACGAGCGCTCCGACCAGGACGTTCTGGACCGGCGTGTAGTAGTAGCCGCTCAGCGAGGTCTGCCAGCAGGTGCCCTCGACCCGGAGCACCTCGTGGACGACGGCGACGCCCAGGCCGACGACGACGGCGACCATCGCCAGCCGCAGGTAGCGGTAGGTCTTCACAGCGGCCAGCGCCGGGGGCGGCCCGGGTGTCTGCCCGTCCGCGACCCGCTCCACCCACCTCATCGCCGTCCCCCGTCCCCTGCCGGGAATGGTCGGGCTCCCGGGGGCGGGGGGCAAGGCCGCGCGCCGGTTCAGCCCTCCAGCAACCCGGCCTCGTGGGCGAGGATCGCGGCCTGGGTGCGGTTGGTCAGGTCCAGCTTCGTGAGCAGCCGCGAGACGTAGGTCTTCACCGTCGCCTCGCTGACGAACATCCGCCGGCCGAGCTCGGCGTTCGAGTCGCCGGTGCCCAGCAGCGCCAGCACCTCCCGCTCGCGGTCGGACAGCTCGGCGACCCGGCGCAACGCCTCGGCCCGCCGCGGCGCGGCCCGGCGATGGACGTAGGACTCGATCAGCGCCGCCGTCACCTGGGGCGACAGCGTGGCCGTCCCGTCGGCGACGGCGCGTACCGCCGCGGCTATCTCCCGCGGCGGGGTGTCCTTGAGCAGGAAGCCGGCGGCACCGGCCGCGAGGGCCGCGTACACGTACTCGTCCAGGTAGAAGGTCGTCAGGACGGCGACCTGCGGCGGCCTCGGCAGCGCCAGGATCCGCTCGGTCGCGGCGAGCCCGTCCATCCGCGGCATGCGGATGTCCATGAGGACGACGTCGGGAGCCAGCTCGCGGGCGGCCCGCACACCGTCGACGCCGTCGCCTGCCTCGCCGACCACCTCGAAGCCTCCGACGGACTCCAGCACCGTGCGCAGCCCGAACCGCACCAGTTCCTCGTCGTCGACCAGCAGGACGCGGATCACGCGGGCAGCACCGCCTCGACGCAGAACCCGCCGTCCAGCCGCGGCCCCGCCGTCAGCCGGCCGCCCAGGGTGCGCACCCGCTCGCCCAGCCCCACGAGCCCGAAGCCGCCGCCCGACGTCCTCCCGTGGTCGCCGGACGCTGCCGCGGGAGCGTCCGGCGGTCCGTTGACCACGCGGACGGCGAGCTCGGATCCCGTCCGCGTCACGGTCACGTGGACGGCGGCGCCGGGGGCGTGCCGGCCGGCGTTCGTGAGCGACTCCTGCACGATCCGGTAAGCGGCGCGGCCGGCGAGCGGGCCGACATCGGTGTCGGGCAGCGCGAGCTCGACCGCCATGCCCGCCTCCTGCGCCTGCGCGACCAGCCGGGGCAGGTCCTCCAGCCCGGGCTGGGGGCCCAGCGGCGCCTCCTCGTCGACGTCGCCGGCGCGCAGCACCCCCACCATCTGCCGCAGCTCGTCCAGCGCCCGGCGTCCGGCGGTCTGCACCTGCCCGGCGAGCTGCCCGACGCGGTCGGGGTCCCGTGCCGCCATCTCGATCGCGCCGGCCTGCAGCACCATGAGGCTGACCCGGTGCCCGACGGCATCGTGCATCTCGCGCGCGATGCGGGTCCGCTCGGTGAGGACGGCGTCGCGCGCCAGCAGCTCCCGCTCGGCCTCGGCGCGCTCCGCCCGCTCGCGCAGGGCGGCCAGCAGCTGCGCGCGGGTGCGCTGCCAGATGCCGAGCGCGCCGGGGAGGAGGACGAGCAGCGCGGCCGTCCCCACGGCGCCGACGGCCTGGTTCGCGCTGTCGACCTCCCACGGCCGGGCGGCTGCGACGGCCGCGAGCGTGCCCGCGATCGCCCGGGTGCGCCACGAGGCGACGTACCGCGCGACGGCGTAGGCCGAGATCAGCAGTCCGGTGGCGATGCCGATCGTGCTCAGCGCGGCGCCGACGGCGAACGGGACCAGCGGTGCCCTCCGGCGCAGGAAGAGGAGCAGCAGGCCGAGGGCGACGCCGATCACGATCAGCAGGAGCGCTCCCACCGGGCCGGGGTCCAGGGCGGCGACCTCGAAGGCCACCACCGCCGCGCACGTCGCCGCGACGTGCACCTCGAGCCAGATCCCGCGCGCGCCGAGGCCCGGCCACAGGCGGTCGCGGAGGCTCATGCGGCGGAGCGTAGATCCGGGTCGGATCGTGGCGGGTCGCCCGCGAGTCCCCGGCCCGGTCGACTTTCGGATGACCGCGTCGCGCCGTCCGGGGACCCGGGGTCGCGGCCCGCGGCCGACCGCGGGAGACGGCGCCGGCTCGGCAGATTCGTCGTCCTCACCTCGACGAGCTGCGGAGGAATCCATGATCACGGTCAGCGGACTGACCAAGAGGTACGGCGACCGGACGGTCGTCGACGACGTCTCGTTCACCCTCGAACCGGGGACCGTCACCGGCTTCCTCGGCCCGAACGGCGCCGGCAAGACCACGACGATGCGGATGATGACCGGCCTCGTGCCGGCGTCGGCCGGCTCGGCGACCGTCGACGGCCGGCCGTACGGCGAGCTGCCCAACCCGGGGGCCGTCGTCGGCACGCTGCTCGACGCCTCCGCCGTCCACCCGGGGCGCACCGGGCGGACGCACCTGCGGCTCCTGGCCGCCGCCCTCGGCGTGCCTGCGGAGCGCGCGGAGGAGGTGCTGGCGCAGGTCGGCCTCGCCGACGCCGCCCGCCGGCGGGTCGGCGGCTATTCGCTGGGCATGCGGCAGCGGCTCGGGATCGCGGGGGCGCTTCTGGCCGATCCGCCGGTGCTGGTGTTCGACGAGCCGGTCAACGGCCTGGACCCGGAGGGCATCCGCTGGATGCGCGACCTGCTCCGCGGGCACGCGGCGCGCGGCGGCACGGTATTGCTCTCGTCCCACCTGCTCGGCGAGGTCGAGCACACCGTCGACCGGTTGCTGGTGATCGGCGGGGGGCGCGTCGTCGCCGACGGATCGGTCGCCTCCCTGCTCGGCCCGGACGGCGCGGTCGTCCGGGCCGGGGACACCGCCGCCCTCCGTGCGGCCCTCGAGGCGGCCGGGTTCCACGTGGAACCGGGGGACGACGGCGCGCTCGTCGTCCCGGGCGCCCGGCCCGGCGACATCGGCGCGGTGGCTGCTGCCGGGGGCCACGTCCTCCTCGACCTGCGCCCCGTGCAGCGCGGCCTCGAGGACCTGTTCTTCCAGCTCACCTGGCCCGAAGGGACTCTCTCGTGACCACCGTCCTGACCTCCCCCGCGCCCTCGCTCGGCAGCTCCGTCGAGGCGCGCCGGACCGGTCCGTCCCTGCCCACCCTGGTCGGCCTGGAGATGCGCAAATCGTTGTCGCACCGCTCGGGCCGGGCGTTCGCGGCGTCCGCTGCCCTGCTCGGACCGGTCGGCGTGGCGCTGGCCGCGACGGATGCGGAGTTCGGCTGGGCGGCCGGCCCGATCGGCATCGTCGGCTCGATGACCGGGCTGGTGCTGCTGGCGCTCGGCGTGATCTCGACAGCGGGAGAGTGGACCCACCGCACCGTGCAGACGACGTTCCTGCTGGTCCCGCAGCGCGGACGGGTGCTGGCGGCCAAGACGGCCGCGGTCGCCGTGCTGGGTGCCACCCTCGCCGCGGTGTCCGCCGGGTCCTCGCTGGCGGTCATCGCCGCCGTGGGCGTGGACGACCTGAACTGGGACGGGACCGGTCAGGCGCTGGTGACGGCGGTCGGGGCCGGCGCGGCCTTCGCGGTGATCGGCGCGGGTGCCGGGGCGGCGACGGCGAACACGCCGGCCGCCCTCACGTCGCTGTACCTGCTGATCATGGGCGTGCTGCCGCTGGTGCGGATCTGGAACCCGGACCTGGCGCAGTGGCTGGACCCCGCCGAGGCGACGACGGTGCTGGCGCAGGGGGACGCCGAGGCGCGCTCGATCGCGGTGCTCGCCGGCTGGGTCGTCGTCGCCTCCGTCGCCGGCTGGGTGCTCACCTCCCGTCGGCCCGTTCAGTGAGCGACCGCGCCCATGGCCGGGGTTCCTCCCCGGCCATGGGCGCCGGGCTCATGCGGGCACCGGAACCGGCAGCGCCGGCTCCCGGGCAGGCTCCGCCGTCGGCGCGAGGCCGGTGACGATCAGCCGGACGGCCAGGCACAGCTCCCAGGCCGCGACGGGGATCGCGGCCACCAGGGCGACGGCGGACGTCTGCGCGTACAGGCCGAACAGCACGGCGGCTGTGACGAGCAGTTCGAGTTCGAGTTCGCCCTCGACGTCCTGCTCGACGGCTTCGAGCGGCTGCGCGAGCAGGGCTGGACGTCCCGCCGCGGCTGACGCCGGCTCGGTTCAGCCCGCGGCCTCGATCAGCTGCGCCATGCGCTCCTGCTCGCCGAGCACCTCGCCGATCCGGTGCTGCACCTCGTCCAGCCGGCCGATGATCTCGCCGGTCGTGTGGATGCCCTCGGCGACGGCCTTCGAGCTGGACTGGATGCCGGCGATCTGGTCGGCCACCCGCTGGGTGGCCTTCGCCGTCTCCCGGGCCAGGTCCTTGACCTCGCTGGCCACGACGGCGAAGCCCTTGCCCACCTCGCCGGCGCGCGCCGCCTCGATGGTGGCGTTGAGCGCGAGCAGGTTGGTCTGGTCGGCGATGCCGGAGATGATCCGGATGACCTCGCCGACGGCGGCCGACGCCTCGTCCAGCGCGACGACGTCGCCGGTCATGGCCGAGGCCTGGCTGACCGCGCTCTCCGCCACCCGGCCGGCCTCGTTCGCCGCCTCGCGCAGCCGCGCGACGGTGACCAGCAGCTCGCGGGCGTTCTCCGCGCTCTCCTCGTTGCGGCGCAGCACGTCCAGCCGCTGCGACACCAGCTGCTGCACGTTGCGCAGCGAGGCCCGCCGCGAGTCCGACAGCTCGATGGTCTCGGTGACGAAGAAGTCCATGGTGCCGATGACGCGGCCGTTGACGATCAGGGGGAAGCAGACGCCGGACTTCACGCCCGCGCGCTGCGCGGCGGGCGCGCGCACGCAGTCGGTGACCTGCCCGATGTCGGGCACGAAGACCAGCTCGCGGGCCCGCCAGGCGCGACCGGACAGGCCCACGCCCTCGGCGAAGCTGGCGCTCAGCGTGACGGCGCGGAACTCCTCGCCGGCCGAGCCGGACTCCTGCTGGAAGCGCAGGACGCCGGACTCCTCGTCCAGCGCCCAGAACGAGCCGTAGGCCCAGCCGAAGGCGCTGCGCACGGTGTCCAGGGCGACCCGGAGCGCCTGCTCCTGGCTCGTGGCCGCGCCGATCTCGGTGACGACGGGTCGTCACCGCCTGCCGGTCGTGCAGCGTCTCCTGCAGGTGGGCCTTGGCCAGCGCCGCCCGGTGCGCGTGCACGAGCAGGCCGCGCAGGGCCCGCCACTTCGACTGCCGGCCGCCGAAGAACGGCAGCTCCTGGTCGTTGTAGAACTCGTAGAGGCTGACGATCCGGCCGGTCTCGTCGGCGATCGGCAGGACGCAGCCGCGCGTCGCGCCGGCGGACTGCGCCGCCTTCCACCGCCCGCACAGCGCCGGGTCGGTCGTCTCGTTCGCCAGCACCGGGTCCTGCGTGCGGATGGCCGCGCCGGCCAGGCCCTCGCCGGGCATCAGCCGCTCGATCCGGGCGGCGCGCATCGTCTGCGCCGAGCGCCCGGATTCGGCGACCAGGCTGAAGCCCCGGTCGGGGTCGACCAGCCAGGCGGCGCCGTAGTCCAGGTCGAGCTCGCGGGCCAGCGTGGTCACGATCGTGCGGTGCGCGTCGGCGCTGTCGGCAGCACCCGCCTCCAGGGCGTCGATGACCGCCTCGACCGCCTCCACGTCGCGGGGGACGGGCACGGGTGCCGCGGCGGGGCTGGCTGTGCGCGTGCGTCGGCTCATCGGTCCTTCTCGGCTCGGGAGGCGACCGGGCCCCCCGCCGCCGTAGCGGGTATCGGCGGGCGGGGGGTGGAGTCGTACCAATGACGGGGCGCTAGTTCATGGCGCGCAACGCGATGCCGCTCAGGTGGTCGTGCGACCGGCCCCACCGGCCGGCCGGACGCCGTCGTCCTCGGCGCCGTGCACGTGCCCGAAGGTCGATCCGGCGGCGGGGTGCGGGCCCTCGAGGGTGAGCGACTCGCGCATCTCCGCGGGCGCCAGCGCGCGGGCCAGGTGCCAGCCGACGACGGCGACGAGCGTGCCGAGCGCGATGCCACCCAGGGAGAAGTCGTCGGTGATCTGCAGCAGCGGAGCGGCGTTGCCGGAGTTGCCGACGGCGATCACGATGCCCGCGGCCAGCGGCACGAGGTTGATCGGGTTGGCGAAGTCGACCCGGTTCTCCTTCCAGATCTTCGCGCCGAGCAGGCCGATCATCCCGTAGAGGACGACGGTGATCCCGCCGAGCACGCCCCCGGGGATCGCGTTGATGAGCGCGCCGAACTTCGGCACCAGGCCCAGGCCGATCGCGACGACGGCCGCCACGTAGTACGCGGCCGTCGAGTAGACGCGGGTCGCGGCCATGACGCCGATGTTCTCCGCGTACGTGGTGGTGGGGGAGCCGCCGACCGCCGTCGCCAGCACCGTGGTGAGGCCGTCGGCGGCGACGGCGCGGCCGATGACCGGGTCCAGGTCGCGGCGGGTCATCTCGGCGACCGCCTTCACGTGCCCGGCGTTCTCGGCCACGAGCGCGATCACCGCGGGCAGCACCAGCAGCGAGTAGTTCACCGAGAACGACGGCGCGGTGAAGTCCGGGAGCCCGAACCACGAGGCGTCACCGACCGCGGTGAAGTCCACCCGGTCGGCATCGGTGGAGCTCAGCGGGCCGGCCGCCCAGTCGAGCAGGATCGACAGCAGGTAGCCGAAGACCAGGCCGAGCAGGATCGAGATCCGGGCCAGGAAGCCGCGCAGCAGCAGCGAGGCGACGACGACGAACGCCATGGTCGCCAGCGCCACCCACTGGTCCTGCGGCCAGTAGGTCGACGTCGCCACCGGGGCCAGGTTGAACCCGATGAGCAGCACGACCGCGCCGGTCACCGCCGGCGGCAGCACCTTGTTGATCACGCGCACGCCGGCGAGGTGGATGACCAGGCCGACCAGGGCGAGGACGACGCCGGAGACCAGCAGCGCCCCCAGGACGTCGGAGTCCGAGCCGCCCGCGGCGCGCACCGCGACCACCCCGCCGACGAAGGAGGCGGAGCTGCCCAGGTAGCTGGGCACCTTCCCCTGCACGACGAGCAGGAACAGGATCGTCGCGACCCCGCTCATCATGATCGCCAGGTTGGGGTCCAGGCCCATGAGCAGCGGGAAGACGAACGTCGCCCCGAACATGGCGACGACGTGCTGCGCGCCGATGCCCACCGTGCGCGGCCAGGTCAACCGCTCGTCGGGGGCCACCGCCTCACCCAGCGGCAGGGTCTTGCCGTCCCCGTAGAGCTTCCAGCCGAACGCCATCGGTGCCTCCTCGACCTGCACGGACGCCCGCGACCGGTGCGGGCGACGCGCATCGTCGCACCACCCCGGCCGCGGCCTCCGCGCGGTCGGTCAGCGCCCGGCGCGTCGTGCCACGCGGTGCTGCCAGGCGACCAGCACCGGGGTCCCGAGCAGCTCGAGGGCGGCCGCGCCGACCAGGGCGGGGGAGGGCCGGCCGGTGCGGCGCCAGGCGAGCAGCCGCACCACCCCGCCGGCGAAGAGGGCGCCGGAGACGCCGCGCACCAGCGCGCCCCGGCGCTCGACCTGCGGCACCGCCGACCAGATCAGCGGCGCGGCGGCGGCGTAGATGGCGTGCGCGTAGCGGTACTCGCTCTCGACGTCCGGCGTCGCCGGGCCCGCGGCGCCCGGCATCGAGGAGGGCCCGACCAGCGCGCCGGCGAGCCCGGAGGCGAGGGGGATGGCCGCGAGGGCGCTCAGGGTGATCTGCAGGCCTCGGCGGCCGCCGTCGGAGGAGGTCATCGGAGGACCGTCGCACAGCGGGGCCGTCCCGACCAGCGCGGGCGGGCGGTCAGTCCAGCGCGCAGCACAGCAACCCGCCGACGGCGTCGGCGAACCCGTCGCTGCTGGTCAGCGGCTCGGGGAAGGCCACCCGCACGTCGTAGCCGCCGCGCAGCGACTCCACGCGGAAGCGGACGCCGAAGCGGTCCAGCCCGAGCAGGGCGACGTCGTCCCGCCGCCCGGCCCAGGCCTGCACCCGCGCACGCAGCCGCGCCAGTGCCGCCGCCTGCCCGGTCAGCAGGTCGGCCTCGGCCGCGGTGACCGGGTCGACCGCGGCCGCCGCGAAGTCCTCGGGCTCGACGTGGTCGACGGCGTGCGCCTCGTGCAGGACGACGTCGGCGACGTCCAGCTGCAGCAGCGTCGCGGTGAGCCCGACCTCGAACAGCGCCTCGCACGGGCAGCTGTCGGCGAAGGCGAGGACGGCGGCGGCGACGTCGCGGTCCGGGACGGGCGTGAGCCACCCGGCCAGCTCCACGAGTGCCCGCACCGGCCGGCGCAGCGCCGCCGGGGCCCGGTCGGTGACGGTCAACCGGGCGGGGAGGTCGCCGACGGGGGAGCCGGCCAGCGCACGCACCAGCGGCCCCGACGTCGGGACGACGACGAACGTGCGCCCGTCCCCGGTCGTGGTGGCGGCCAGGGCGGGCGTCGTCCCCGTGCCGAGGACGTGCAGCGCGGCCGCGGACCGGGCGGCGACGGTGCGCGCCCGCTCCGCCGGCGAGGGCTGCCCGCCGGCGCCGGGCGGGGCGGTGACCGGGGCGGGGGTGCCGGCGGCGAACCGGCTCGGCCTGGGACCAGCCGTCATGGGAGCACCTCGATGACTCTCGGGAACGTGAGTAAGGTTAGCCTAACCAAAGACGGAGGTACCCGTGAACACTCCCCGGCCCAAGATCCGGATCAGCCGAGCCCTCGGCATCGCGCTCACGCCCAAGGCGGTCGCCTACTTCGAGCGCCGTCCGTACCCGCCGGGCGAGCACGGCCGCAAGCGCCGCAAGGACAGCGACTACTCCACCCGGCTCAAGGAGAAGCAGCGGCTGCGCGCGCAGTACGACATCAGCGAGAGCCAGCTCCGCGCGGCGTTCGACCGGGCCAAGCGGTCGGGTGGCAAGACGGGCGAGGCGCTGATCCAGGACCTCGAGTCGCGGCTGGACGCCACCGTCCTGCGCGCCGGCTTCGCCCGCACGATCTACCAGGCGCGCCAGTTCGTCACCCACCAGCACGTGCTGGTCAACGGGACGAGGGTGGACCGGCCCTCCTACCGCCTCCGGCCGGGCGACTTCGTGCAGATCGCCGAGCGCTCGCGGGCGAAGGAGCCCTTCGTCGTCGCCGCCTCCGGCGCGCACGCCGAGCCGCCGGCGTACCTCACCGTCACGCTCGCCGACCTCGTCGCCCGCTACGAGCGGACGCCGAGCCGCGACGAGGTCCCGGTGATCTGCGAGGAGCAGCTGGTCGTGGAGTACTACTCCCGCTGACCCTTCCGCGAGATCTGCACACTCGGGGTCCCGGCCGAGGGGAAAGCCCCGAGTGTGCAGATCTCGTGGCGGCTCAGGCGGGCAGCAGGTCCTCGACGGCGGCGAGCAGCGTCGCCCGCGCCGCCTCCGGGTCCGCCAGGTAGCCCGCGACCATCGCGCCGTCCCGGAGCATGACGAAGCGCCGCGTCGCCTCGGCCGGGTCGGGGTGACCGGCGGTCGCGAAGGCGCGGGTGACCGTCCCCGCCAGCCACTCCCGGTGGACGACGACGGCGCGGTGCACGGGGCTCTCCGGATCGGGGAACTCGGCCGCCGCGTTGATGAAGGGGCAACCGCGGAAGCCGCGCGCGCAGAGCTCGTCCCCGATCCCGCCGGCGAGGGCCCGGACCAGGTCCGCGGCGCCCTCGGTGGTGTCCGGGACCTCGCCCACCCGCCCGCGGACGGCGACGTCGACGGCTTCGAGGTAGGCCACGACGAGGTCGTCCTTGCCGGGGAAGTGCCGGTAGAAGGTGGCCCGCGTGACGCCGGCCTCGGTGACGATGCGGTCGACGCCGACCCCGCGGATGCCCTCGCCGTAGAAGGTGCGGGACGCGGTCGCGAGCAGGCGGTCGCGCGCGGCGGAGCTGCGGACCGGGGCTGTCACGGGGCCAGGCTAGCAGAACGAACGTTCTGTCTTGCGGGTTGGACGTCATCGTGATCAGGTGGAGCCGAGGCAGAACGACCGTTCTGCCCCGTCGACGTCCTGGAGGACCCGTGCCCGCCATCTACACCGCCACCGCGACCGCCACCGGCGAGGGCCGCAACGGCCACACCCGCTCCTCGGACGGGCTGATCGACCTCGACCTGGCGATCCCGAAGGAGATGGGCGGCCCGGGCGGGGCGACCAACCCCGAGCAGCTGTTCGCCGCCGGCTACGCGGCCTGCTTCCACTCCGCGCTGAAGGCGGTCGCCCGCGAGAAGAGGGTGGCCTTCACCGACTCGGCGGTCACGGCCGACGTCGGCATCGGCGCGAACGAGGCCGGCGGGTTCGGCCTCGAGATCACGCTCTCCGTCGAGCTCGGCGGCCTGGACCAGGACGCCGCGGAGCAGCTCGTGGCGGCCGCCCACCAGGTGTGCCCGTACTCCAACGCCACGCGCGGCAACGTCCCGGTGACCCTGGAGACGACCGTCGCCTGACCGCCACGCGGCACCGCTCTCCCGCACGACAGGGGCCCCGGACCGATCGGTCCCGGGCCCCTGTCGTCGTGCGCTGGTCAGCGCCCCGTCGGGTCGACGTGGGAACTCCGGATTTCTTGTGGGACAGGAGTTAACACGGACCGACCCCGTGCCGAAAGGTGCCCTGTCAAGGATGACGGGCACAGGCACCGCCACACCGGGTGAGAACCCGCGCGGGGATCTGCGCCATTGAGAGAACGGACACTCCCCATGCGCATGTCGCGCGTTCTGCTCGCCGGCGTCGCGGTCGCCACCGCCGGCATCGCCACCTCCGCCTTCACGAACAGCAACACGTTCAACCCGGACGCGACGGCTGACGACCAGGTCGGTTACGGCGAGCTCGCGGTCAGCGGTGTGACCGTCAGCAACGTCGCCTACAACGTGCTGTCCACGGACGCGACCAAGCTCCACGAGGTCGTCTTCACCGTGACCACCGACGTCGAGGACACGAACTCGTACCTGACGATCACCGGCGACGGCATCGCCACCACGCCGTTCGACTGCACCCCGTCCGCCGGCGGCGCCGCGCCTTACCTGGTCACCTGCGAGGCCGGCGACGTCGTCGTCGAGGAGATCACGAAGGTCGCCCTGACCGTGGTCGCGAAGTAACCCCTGATCGGCCCGGCCGGGCGGCTCGACGCCGTCCGCACGTCCCCTGAGCCGGAAGCGAGCATGAACGCCGCAACCAGAGCCGCCAGCACCAGCGCGATCGCCGCGCTGGTGCTGGCGGCTGCCTGGTTGTTCTGGCCCGCACAGCTCGGCGGCTCCACCACGTACGTCACCACCCACGGCGTCAGCATGGAACCGGGCTTCTCCACCGGTGACCTCGCCGTGCTCCGGCCGGCCGACTCCTACGAGGTCGGCGACGTCGCGGCCTACTACTCGGAGACCCTCGACACCGTCGTCATGCACCGGATCGTCGCCGTCGAGGGGGACCGGTTCGTCTTCCAGGGCGACAACAACGACTGGCTCGACCAGGACCGGCCGACCGCCGACGAGCTCCTCGGCACGCTGTTCCGCCAGGTGCCCCAGGGCGGGAAGGTCCTGGCCGCGATCGCCTCGCCGTGGTCCCTCGCCCTCGTCCTCGCCGGCATCTTCGGGGTGTTCGGCAACCACCGACGCAAGCGCCCGGGCCGCAAGGCCCCACGGCACCGCGCCGCCCGGGCCCTGCCTGCTGTCGCCCTCCCGTCCTTCCCCTCCCTGCCGTCCCTCGCGCGACCGTCCCTCCCGCGCCCCGCGTCGCCGGCCCTGCCGGCGTCCTTCTCCATGCCGACGCGCGCCCAGGCCCGCCAGGTCGCCGTGGGCGCGGGCGCCGTCGCCCTGCTCGCCGCGGGCTCCGGCGTGCTGCTGCTCGGCCTCCCGTCCACGGAGACGGAGGCCCGCAGCCAGCCGGTCACCCAGCAGGGCACCTTCACCTACGCCGGGCCGGCCGAGGTCGGGACCACCTACCCGACCGGCGCCGTCACCACGGGCGATCCGGTCTACACCAAGCTGGTCGACGCGCTGACGGTGTCCTTCGCGCACACCGTCGACGCCCCCGGCCTCGACACCGTCGACGGCAGCGTGCGGCTGGACCTCTCCGTCGCGACCTCCGACGGCTGGAGCGCCCCCCTCGCCAGCGGCCGCCCGGCCCCGGTCGTGGACGGCACGGCCACCGCGTCGGCCGAGCTGGACCCCACGCTCGCCGCCGCCCTCGTCGGCCGGCACAACGCGGAGATCGGGGCCACCGCCGGCTCCGCGAGCATCCTCGTCACCCCGGTCCTCGACGTGACCGGCACGGTGCAGGGTGAGCAGTTCACCGCGGGCGAGCTGGCGCCGCTCACCTTCGCCATGGACACCGTGGCGCTGCGGCCGCCGTCCGAGGGCTCCTTCGCCCCGACCGGCACCGTCGCGGTGTCCGTCGACACGGAGGTCGCCCGCTCGTTCGGCCTGCTCGGCGTCGACCTGCCCATCGGCGCCGCCCGACTCATCGCCGTCATCGTCCTGGTCCTCGCGGTGGTCGTCACCGCCGTCGCCGGCTGGATCGGCCGGCCCCGCGCCGGCGACGCCGCCGACGAGTTCGCCGTCCGCAACGCCGGGCGGATCCTGCCGGTGACCGGGCTCAGCGCCGGCCGCAGCGTCGTGGACGTCGCCGACGCCCGCGCCCTGCGCCGCGTCGCCGAGCGGGTCGACGGGCTCGTGCTGCACCACGCGGGCCCCGACGGCCAGGTGTTCGCCGTCCAGGACAACGAGACGACCTACCGCTTCGTCTTTCCCGACACCGCGATCACCCGGACGCCGCCCCCGCCGCCCCCTCCGGTCCGGGCGGCAGCGCCCATGACGGTGCCGCTGCCCCGCGTCGCCTGAGGCTCAGCGCCGCCAGAAGTCGAACCGGTCGCGACCGGGACGGAAGCCCGCCGCCTCCACGACGTCGACCGCCAGGTCGAACTTCTGCCCCACGGCGGCCGGGCTGTGCGCGTCGCTGCCGAAGCTGACCGCCTCGCCGCCCTCCTCGTGGAACCAGCGCATCTGGTCGGCCGAGGCCAGCGGGCTGCTGGTGTTGATCTCCAGCGCCCGGCCGGAGCGGGCCAGCGCGCGGAAGACGGCCCGGTACTCCTCCTCGAACTCCTTCTCCACGTACCGGTGCGTGCCGCCGGGCCAGTAGCGGCGCGGGAAGTCGACGTGCGCGAGCACCTGGAAGACGGCGCTGCTCTCCACCATGTCCACCAGCTCGGCCAGGTAGCGGCGCATCGTGCCGTCGTCGTCCTGCCAGAGCAGGTGCCCGACGCCGTACAGCCGGCCGCCCTGGGAGAGGGAGTGCAGCGAGCCGAGGATGCGGTCGACCGGCGCCTGCCGCAGGTAGGAGGCGACGCTGCTGCCGAACAGGTGCGGCTCGCCGGTCTCGACGCCGGACAGGATGCGCAGCTCGGGGAACCGACCGCGGACGTCCTCGAGCTCGGCGAAGTACCCCTCGACGTCGATCTCCGCGTGCCGGGAGGCGTGCCGCTCGACCAGGCCCTCGTCGGTGGCCCGGTCGTCGGGGTCCCACACGGTGAAGTCGAGGTGCTCGGTGAACGCGATCGCCGGCAGGCCCAGCTGCACGGCCCGCTCGCAGGCCTTGCGCATCGTGGAGGAGTCGGCGGTGTCCCAGGACCAGTGCGTGTGGACGTGGTTGTCCGGCGGTCGCTGCCCCTGGTGTGCCATCGCCTGTGGATTCTCCACCGCTGTCCACCGGTTCCGCTCGCGGGCCCGTCCTGTTGTCCCCGGTGCCTACTGTCGGGGCATGACGACCGCAGCGCCCACGTCCGAGATCGCCGACGAGGCGCTGGCCGTCCTCCGCGAGCTCACCGGCCGCCCCGACGCCGTCTTCCGCGAGGGCCAGGACGCCGCGGTGTCGGCGCTGGTCGAGCGCTCGCAGCGGGCGCTGGTCGTGCAGCGCACGGGCTGGGGCAAGTCCGCCGTCTACTTCGTCTCCACCGCGCTGCTGCGCCGCCGCGGCAAGGGGCCGACGCTGCTGGTCAGCCCGCTGCTGGCGCTCATGCGCGACCAGGTGGCCGCCGCTGCGCGTGCAGGCATCCGCGCGGTGGAGATCTCCAGCGCCAACATGACCGAGTGGGACGACATCGCCGCCCGCCTCGCCGCCGACGACGTCGACGTCCTGCTCGTCTCCCCCGAGCGGCTCACGAACCCGCGGTTCCGCGAGGAGCAGCTGCCCGGGCTGGTCGCCCGCTGCGGTCTGGTCGTGGTCGACGAGGCGCACTGCGTCTCCGACTGGGGCCACGACTTCCGGCCCGACTACCGCCGCATCCGCGACCTGCTCGGCACCCTGCCGTCCGGGACGCCGGTGCTCGCGACCACCGCCACCGCCAACGAGCGCGTGGTGGACGACGTCGCCGAGCAGCTGGGCGCCGGCGGGGTCGAGGTGACGACGGTGCGCGGGCCGCTCTCCCGCGACTCGCTGCGGCTGGGCGTGCTGCGGCTGCCCTCGGACCGCGCCCGCCTCGCCTGGCTGGCCGCCCGGATCGGCGACCTCCCGGGCAGCGGGATCGTCTACACGCTCACCGTGGCCGCGGCAGAGGAGACCGCCGCCCTGCTGCGGGACGCGGGCCACGAGGTGCGCGCCTACACCGGCCGGCTGGACGACGCCGACCGCAAGGACGCCGAGGAGGCGCTGCGCGAGAACCGGGTCAAGGCGCTGGTCGCCACCTCCGCGCTGGGCATGGGCTTCGACAAGCCGGACCTCGGTTTCGTCGTCCACCTGGGGGCGCCGTCCTCGCCGGTCAGCTACTACCAGCAGGTGGGCCGTGCCGGCCGCGCCGTCGAACACGCCGACGTGCTGCTCCTCCCCGGGCCCGAGGACATCGCGATCTGGCAGTGGTTCGCCACGTCCTCCATGCCGCGGGAGGACCACGCCGCCGCCGTGCTCGGCGCGATGGCCGACGGCAAGGCCTGGTCGGTGGCCCGGCTGGAGACCGTCGCGGACGTGCGCCGCTCCCGGCTGGAGCTGCTGCTCAAGGTGCTGGCCGTCGACGGGGCGGTCGAGCGGGTGCAGGGCGGGTGGCGTTCCACCGGGCGGCCGTGGGTGTACGACGCCGACCGCTACTCCCGCGTCACGCGCACGCGCGAGGCCGAGCAGCGGGCGATGCTCGCCTACGCCAAGCCCGTCGACGAGGCCGAGTGCCGGATGGCCTTCCTCCAGTCCGCCCTGGACGACCCGACGGCCGCCCCCTGCGGGCGCTGCGACGTCTGCGCCGGCCCCTGGTACTCGACCGACGTGCCCGAGGCCGCCGCGGAGGCCGCCTCCGCGGCGCTCGACCGGCCCGGCGTGGAGCTCGCGCCGCGGGCCCAGTGGCCCACCGGCGCGGACCGCCTGGGCGTGGACGTCAAGGGCAAGATCGCCGCCGGCGAGCAGCTCGAGCCCGGCCGGGCCGTGGCCCGGCTGACCGACCTGGGCTGGGGGCAGCGGCTGCGCACCCTCCTCGGTGACGACGGCGTGGGCGGCGTGGTGGACCTGGAGGCCCCGGGCATCGAGGAGGACCCGGACGCCGCCTTCGACGTGCCTCTGCAGCACAACCTCGCCGACGTCCCTCCGGACGAGGAGCTGCTCCGCGCCTGCGCCCGTGTGCTCGCCGCCTGGGACTGGGCGCAGCGCCCCGTCGCCGTCGTCGCGGTGCCCTCGCGCCGCCGGCCCCGGCTGGTCACCGGCGTCGCGCAGGGGCTGGCCCGCATGGGCCGGCTGGACTACCTGGGTGAGCTGTCCCTGGCGCACGGCGGTCCGACCGGCCAGCCCGGCGGGAACAGCGCCTTCCGGCTGGCCGCCGTGTGGGACCGGATCGTCGTCGGCCCCGAGCTCCGCGACCGGCTGGCCGAGCTCTCCGGACCGGTGCTGCTCGTGGACGACCTCGCCGACTCCCGCTGGACGATGACCGTGGCCGGCCGGGAGCTGCGCCGGGCCGGGGCGTCGGCCGTCCTGCCCTTCGCCCTCGCGCTCACCGCCTGACCGGACGTCCGTCCACAGCTTTTCGCACACATGTGCGAAAAGTCGGAGTAGCGTCCCGGGCATGACGCTCGCCCATCAGCCGTCGATGTGGGACGTGGCCGAGGAGGCCACGCTGACACCCCTGGCCGGCCGCGTGCAGCGGCACGAGCTGAGCGCCGGCGCCTGGGTGGACCACCTGCCCGGCTGGGTGTCCGGCTCGGACGAGGTCCTCGAGGTGCTGCTGGGGGACATCGGCTGGCGCGAGGACCGGCGCCAGATGTACGAGCGCGAGGTGGCGGTGCCGCGGCTGCTCCGCTGGTACGGCGCCGGCGAGGTACTGCCCCACCCGCTGCTCACCACGGCCCGCACGGCGCTGGACGTCCACTACGGACCCGAGCTCGGCGAGCCGTTCGTCAGTGCCGGCATGTGCCTGTACCGGGACGGCCGGGACAGCGTCGCCTGGCACGGCGACCGCCTGGGCCGCGGCCGCTCGGGCAGCACGATGGTCGCGATCGTGTCCTTCGGTTCCCCGCGCCCGTTGCTCCTGCGCCCGGTCGCCGGCGGCCCGAGCCTCCGGTTCCCCCTCGGTCATGGCGATCTCGTGGTCATGGGCGGTACCTGCCAGCGCACGTGGGAGCACTGCATCCCCAAGACGGCCAAGCCGGTGGGCCCGCGGGTCAGCGTCCAGTTCCGCCCGCGAGGGGTCGCCTGACGCCTCCGCCAGCACGTTCCGCGACGTCCGTGCACGGCAGAAAGCCCGGAATCCCGGGGATCCGGTGTCCCCGGAGGCTCGCCACGGACCCCCGGGGGACCCCCCCTGCAGGGCCCCCTGGAGGGCGTGTAGTGTTCTCCATGCGCCGCGCGGAGCTGAGGCTCCGCCGGACCGGGACCCGCCGCTGGCGGGGGCAACGGAAACCGGCGTAGTGTTGGACATCCAGCCGCAGACGGAGCCCGGAAGGGTCGAGTTTGTGCGCGTCCGCTCTTTGAGAACTCAACAGCGTGCCGAAAGTCAGTGCCAAGTAATACCCCGTGCCGGGGGCTTTGTGTTTCCGGCTGGGATTCCTTTGGTTGATTGATATCGAGAGTGCTAGCTCTCGGTTCTCAGCCGGTTCAAATTCATCTACGGAGAGTTTGATCCTGGCTCAGGACGAACGCTGGCGGCGTGCTTAACACATGCAAGTCGAACGGTGAACCCGCTTCGGTGGGGGATCAGTGGCGAACGGGTGAGTAACACGTGGGCAACCTGCCCTCAGCTCTGGGATAACTCCAAGAAATTGGGGCTAATACCGGATGTGACTGCTGACCGCATGGTCTGGTGGTGGAAAGATTTATCGGCTGAGGATGGGCCCGCGGCCTATCAGCTTGTTGGTGGGGTAGTGGCCTACCAAGGCGACGACGGGTAGCCGGCCTGAGAGGGTGACCGGCCACACTGGGACTGAGACACGGCCCAGACTCCTACGGGAGGCAGCAGTGGGGAATATTGCGCAATGGGCGAAAGCCTGACGCAGCGACGCCGCGTGGGGGATGACGGCCTTCGGGTTGTAAACCTCTTTCAGCAGGGACGAAGCGAAAGTGACGGTACCTGCAGAAGAAGCACCGGCCAACTACGTGCCAGCAGCCGCGGTAATACGTAGGGTGCAAGCGTTGTCCGGAATTATTGGGCGTAAAGAGCTCGTAGGCGGTTTGTTGCGTCGGCTGTGAAAACCTGAGGCTCAACCTCAGGCCTGCAGTCGATACGAGCAGACTAGAGTGTTGCAGGGGAGACTGGAATTCCTGGTGTAGCGGTGAAATGCGCAGATATCAGGAGGAACACCGGTGGCGAAGGCGGGTCTCTGGGCAACAACTGACGCTGAGGAGCGAAAGCGTGGGGAGCGAACAGGATTAGATACCCTGGTAGTCCACGCCGTAAACGTTGGGCGCTAGGTGTGGGGCTCATTCCACGAGTTCCGTGCCGCAGCTAACGCATTAAGCGCCCCGCCTGGGGAGTACGGCCGCAAGGCTAAAACTCAAAGGAATTGACGGGGGCCCGCACAAGCGGCGGAGCATGTTGCTTAATTCGATGCAACGCGAAGAACCTTACCTAGGCTTGACATGCACGGAAATCCTCCAGAGATGGTGGGTCCGTAAGGGCCGTGCACAGGTGGTGCATGGTTGTCGTCAGCTCGTGTCGTGAGATGTTGGGTTAAGTCCCGCAACGAGCGCAACCCTCGTTCTATGTTGCCAGCACGTCATGGTGGGGACTCATAGGAGACTGCCGGGGTCAACTCGGAGGAAGGTGGGGATGACGTCAAATCATCATGCCCCTTATGTCTAGGGCTGCAAACATGCTACAATGGCCGGTACAAAGGGCTGCGATACCGCGAGGTGGAGCGAATCCCAAAAAGCCGGTCTCAGTTCGGATTGGGGTCTGCAACTCGACCCCATGAAGTTGGAGTCGCTAGTAATCGCAGATCAGCAATGCTGCGGTGAATACGTTCCCGGGCCTTGTACACACCGCCCGTCACGTCACGAAAGTCGGTAACGCCCGAAGCCGGTGGCCCAACCCTTGTGGAGGGAGCCGTCGAAGGCGGGATCGGCGATTGGGACGAAGTCGTAACAAGGTAGCCGTACCGGAAGGTGCGGCTGGATCACCTCCTTTCTAAGGAGCAACTCGCCGGCAAGCATCAGCTTGTCGGTGCAGAGCCATGCCAGGCCAGGATGTGCCCTCCAGTTTCGGGGGGTGCGCGGGGTGCCTGGGTGGTGCTCGAGGGTGGAACGCTGACCAGTTCGGCCGGCAGCTGGTGCTGCTCCTAGTACGGCATCTCTTCGTGTTCTTCGGGACGGGTAGGGGTGTGGGGAACGGGGTGGTGGTGGTGGGTTGGTCGTAGGCACGCTGTTGGGTCCTGAGGGAGCGGACCATCCCCGTGCGCGGGGGTGATCGGGTTCTTCGTGTCAGGGCCTTCCTATTTCTCGTACCGCCGGCCCCTCGTGGGGGTGCCGGGTCTGGCGGGGTCGTGTGGAGGGTGTCTGGTCGTACGTTGAGAACTGCACAGTGGACGCGAGCATCTTTTTGACTCTTATTTGCATGAGAGTTCTTGTAGGCCCGCACGACGGGTGTCCTTCCGGGCGCTGTTGTGTGGGATTTTTGTGTGGCCAAGTTGTTAAGGGCACACGGTGGATGCCTGGGCACCAGGGAGCCGATGAAGGACGTAGGAGGCTGCGATAAGCCTCGGGGAGCTGTCAACCGAGCGTTGATCCGAGGATTTCCGAATGGGGGAACCCCGCACCAGTCATGTGGTGTGACCCGCGCCTGAACACATAGGGCGTGTGGAGGGAACGTGGGGAAGTGAAACATCTCAGTACCCACAGGAAGAGAAAACAACCGTGATTCCGTGAGTAGTGGCGAGCGAAAGCGGATGAGGCTAAACCGATCGCATGTGATAGCCGGCAGGCGTTGTGTGGTCGGGGTCGTGGGACCGTTCCGAGTGTTCTGCCGAGCACTCAGGGAGTGAGAAAAGCACGTGTTAGTGGAAGGCCTCTGGAAGGGGTCGCCGTAGAGGGTGAGAGCCCCGTACACGAAAACATGTGCTCTCCCGAGCGTCATCCCAAGTAGCACCGAGCCCGTGAAATTCGGTGTGAATCTGGCGGGACCACCCGCTAAGCCTGAATACTCCCTGGTGACCGATAGCGGACAAGTACCGTGAGGGAAAGGTGAAAAGTACCCCGGGAGGGGAGTGAAATAGTACCTGAAACCGTGTGCCTACAAGCCGTGAGAGCCTTAGGATTTCGGTCCGGGGTGATTGCGTGCCTTTTGAAGAATGAGCCTGCGAGTTAGTGGTACGTGGCGAGGTTAACCCGTGGGGGGTAGCCGTAGCGAAAGCGAGTCCGAACAGGGCGATTCAGTCGCGTGCCCTAGACCCGAAGCCGAGTGATCTACCCATGGCCAGGTTGAAGCGCGGGTAAGACCGCGTGGAGGACCGAACCCACTTAGGTTGAAAACTGAGGGGATGAGCTGTGGGTAGGGGTGAAAGGCCAATCAAACTCGGTGATAGCTGGTTCTCCCCGAAATGCATTTAGGTGCAGCGTCACGTGTTTCTTGCCGGAGGTAGAGCACTGGATGGCTAATGGGCCCCACAAGGTTACTGACGTCAACCAAACTCCGAATGCCGGTAAGTGAGAGCGTGGCAGTGAGACTGCGGGCGATAAGGTTCGTAGTCGAGAGGGAAACAGCCCAGATCATCGGCTAAGGCCCCTAAGCGTGTGCTAAGTGGAAAAGGATGTGGAGTCGCAGAGACAACCAGGAGGTTGGCTTAGAAGCAGCCACCCTTGAAAGAGTGCGTAATAGCTCACTGGTCAAGTGATTCCGCGCCGACAATGTAGCGGGGCTCAAGCACACCGCCGAAGCCGTGGCATTCATGCTTTTCCTGTCGGTCCTTGTGTGGGCCGGCCAGGTGTGTGGATGGGTAGGGGAGCGTCGTGTGGCGGTCGAAGCGGCGGAGTGATCCAGCCGTGGACGCCACGCGAGTGAGAATGCAGGCATGAGTAGCGAGAGGGGAGTGAGAAACTCCCCCGCCGGAAGACCAAGGGTTCCTGGGCCAGGCTAATCCGCCCAGGGTGAGTCGGGACCTAAGGCGAGGCCGACAGGCGTAGTCGATGGACAACGGGTTGATATTCCCGTACCCGCGAAGGAACGCCCATGCTGAACCCAGCGATGCTAACCACCCGATCCACCGGTCCTCACTTGTGAGGCGAGTGTGGGGAGGCTGGGACCCGGACTGGTAGTAGGCAAGCGATGGGGTGACGCAGGAAGGTAGTCCTACCGGTGAGTGGTAGTACCGGTGCAAGGGTGTGGCCCGCGGGGTAGGCAAATCCGTCCCGCATACAGGGTGAGACCTGACGCATAGCCGAATGAGGCGAATTGGATGATCCTATGCTGCCGAGAAAAGCCTCTAGCGAGTTCCGAGCGGCCCGTACCCCAAACCAACTCAGGTGGTCAGGTAGAGAATACCAAGGCGATCGAGCGAACTGTGGTTAAGGAACTCGGCAAAATGCCCCCGTAACTTCGGGAGAAGGGGGGCCATCTACTGTCAACCGCCTTGCGCGGGGCAGCGGTGGGTGGCCGCAGAGACCAGTGAGAAGCGACTGTTTACTAAAAACACAGGTCCGTGCGAAGTCGTAAGACGATGTATACGGACTGACGCCTGCCCGGTGCTGGAACGTTAAGGGGACGGGTTAGCCGTAAGGCGAAGCTCAGAACTCAAGCGCCAGTAAACGGCGGTGGTAACTATAACCATCCTAAGGTAGCGAAATTCCTTGTCGGGTAAGTTCCGACCTGCACGAATGGCGTAACGACTTCTCAGCTGTCTCAACCACAGGCTCGGCGAAATTGCACTACGAGTAAAGATGCTCGTTACGCGCGGCAGGACGGAAAGACCCCGGGACCTTTACTATAGCTTGATATTGGTGTTCGGTTCGGCTTGTGTAGGATAGGTGGGAGACTGTGAAGCGGGCACGCCAGTGTTCGTGGAGTCATCGTTGAAATACCACTCTGGTCGAATTGGATGTCTAACTTCGGTCCGTGATCCGGATCAGGGACAGTGTCAGGTGGGTAGTTTAACTGGGGCGGTTGCCTCCCAAAATGTAACGGAGGCGCCCAAAGGTTCCCTCAGCCTGGTTGGCAATCAGGTGTCGAGTGCAAGTGCACAAGGGAGCTTGACTGTGAGACCGACGGGTCGAGCAGGAGCGAAAGCTGGGACTAGTGACCCGGCACCGGCATGTGGAAGCGGTGTCGCTCAACGGATAAAAGGTACCCCGGGGATAACAGGCTGATCTTCCCCAAGAGTCCATATCGACGGGATGGTTTGGCACCTCGATGTCGGCTCGTCGCATCCTGGGGCTGGAGTAGGTCCCAAGGGTTGGGCTGTTCGCCCATTAAAGCGGTACGCGAGCTGGGTTTAGAACGTCGTGAGACAGTTCGGTCCCTATCCGCCGTGCGCGTAAGAGACTTGAGAAGAGCTGTCCCTAGTACGAGAGGACCGGGACGGACGAACCTCTGGTGTGCCAGTTGTACCGCCAGGTGCACTGCTGGTTAGCTACGTTCGGCAGGGATAACCGCTGAAAGCATCTAAGCGGGAAGCTCGCTTCAAGATGAGGTCTCTCACCGGGTCAACCGGGTAAGGCCCCCGCCCAGACCAGCGGGTTGATAGGCCGGAAGTGGAAGCACCGCAAGGTGTGGAGCTGACCGGTACTAATAGGCCGAGGGCTTGACCACACACACCCACTCGGGCCTGTGTGAGTAAGAGCCGGATAACAAGATTGCTTCGCGTCCACTGTGCGGTTCTGAACGCACGAACCAGGCATGGTTCAAGTTCACAGAGTTACGGCGGCCATGGCGAGAGGGAAACGCCCGGCAACATTCCGAACCCGGAAGCTAAGCCTCTCAGCGCCGATGGTACTGCCCTGGAGACGGGGTGGGAGAGTAGGACGCCGCCGGACAACCATTCCCGAAGGGGCCCCAGCATCCGTGCTGGGGCCCCTTCGTCGTCCCCCGGAAACCCCTGCACCACGTTCGGGCCGGAAGGGGACTTTCGGTACAGAAAGTCCCGGCCGCCAGCGGACTTTCGGTACAGAAAGTCCCGGCCGCCAGGGGGCTTTCGGTACATGAAGTCCCGGCTGGGAGGGGGCTTTCGGTACAGAAAGTCCCGGCCGGGAGGGGACTTTCGGTACATAAAGTCCCGGCTGGGAGGGGACTTTCGGTACCGAAAGTACGGGCGGGTCGGGAGCGGGGAGCACCGCTCCGAGAGAGTGGTGAGCGCTCCCCCGGTGCCGGGCGTTGCTCGCGTGCTGCGCGCGTGGCGCAGTGGCGAGCCCTCGTTCCGTCACGGTGACGGAACGAGGGCTCGAGAGTGCGGTGACGTCCGGCTACGGCACGACGCGGCGGATGCCGGGGTAGGAGATCAGCGCCACGACGGCGGCGATGGCGAGCGGCAGGCCGGCGGTGAGCGCGAGCGTCGACTGGTCGGCGAACCAGTCGCCGACCGTCCGCCACGCCTCTAGGAGGCTGATCAGGATCGCCAGGCCGCCGAAGAAGACGAGCGTGCCGATCATCAAGCCCCAGGTGCCGGTCTGACCCCACCGCTGGTGCACGATGCCGATCCCGATGCCCACGGACATGAACGCCAGCATCGGAGCCCCCGACGCGAGGATCTGCAGGAACACGTCGTCCACCTCGAAGACCCCCGGTGCCCAGAAGCTCAGTCCTGCGCCCCAGCCGTCGGTCGCGTTCTCGATCGCCACGAGGACGGCGATCGACAGGCCGTAGAGCAGGGCCTGGGCCGCGGCCACGAGCGCCGTCCCGAGGTAGAACGTGCGCCGGCTCAGGCTGATGCCCATCGAGAAGGGGAGCAGCTGGGTCACCGCCTGGACGTAGACCACCAGCACGGTGATGTAGAGCGCCAGGATGCCGCCGGAGAAGCCGCCGTCGTCCTCGCCGGCTGGCGTCAGGTGCCAGACCGCCACGTTGATCGCGAAGCTGATCCCCACGACCAGCCAGGGGATCCCGAGGATCACCAGGGGGTGGACGAGGTGCATGCGGCCGGCGCGGAGGACGCGGTTCACGAGGAGACCTCCTCGAGGTCGACGGGGTGGATGGGTGCGCGCGTGGCGGGCGTCTGCAGGCTCATCGCGACCACGAGCTGCTGCAGGCTGGTGGGCTCGACGGTGAGTCCCTGCTCGGCGGCCGCGCGGCGGTCGGCGGCTCCGCCGATCCGGACGACCGCCCGGCTGGAGCCGGCCAGGGTCTCCGTGTGCAGCGGGTCGTGCTGCCGGGCGAAGGCCTGCACCGCGCCCACCGGGCCGGTGACCGTGACGGCGCTGCCCCGGAGCGACTCGGTGTCGGCGTCGAGCAGGACCCTGCCGCGGTCGATGAGCAGCACCCGCTCGAGCAGCGGCGCGATCTCCTCGATGAGGTGCGTCGAGAGCATGATCGTGCGCGGGTGCTCCGCGTAGTCGGCGAGCAGTCGGTCGTAGAACAGCTGCCGGGCGACGGCGTCCAGCCCCAGGTAGGGCTCGTCGAAGAGGGTGAACGGGGCGCGCGAGGCCAGCCCGATGATGATGCCGACCGCCGAGGTCATCCCCCGGGAGAGCTTCTTCACCGGCCGCTTGACGGGCAGGTCGAAGTCGCGCAGCAGCGAGGCTGCGAGGTCGTCGTCCCACTCGGGGAAGACCATCGCCGCGGCGCCGAGGGCGTCCTGGACCCGGAAGTGGTCGGGGTAGCGCTGCCCCTCCTTGATGAAGCAGGTGCGGCGCAGGACGTCGTCGTTCTCGTACGGCTGCGCGCCGAAGACCTCGATGCGGCCCGACGTCGGCACGCGGTGGCCGGTGAGCAGCTGCATCATCGTGGTCTTGCCGGCGCCGTTGCGGCCGAGCAGGCCGGTGATCGAGTCCTGCTCGACGGCGGTCGTGACGGCGTCCAGGGCGGTGTGCCCGCGGAAGCGCATGGTGACGTCGTCGACGGTGGCCACCGCCGTGGTGCGGGGCGCGGTCATCGCGGGTCCTCCGGGGTGGTCAGCATGGCGGTGAGCTCCGCGGTGCTGATGCCGAGCTTCTGCGCCTCGGTCAGCAGCGGGCGGACGTACTGGTCGGCGAACTCGGTCCGCCGGCGCTTGAGCAGCTGCTCGCGTGCGCCCGGGGCGACGAACATCCCGACTCCTCGTCTCTTGGAGAGGACCCCGTCGGCGACCAGCTGGTTCAGGCCCTTGGCCGCCGTCGCGGGGTTGATCCGGTGGAAGGCGGCCAGCTCGTTGGACGAGGGGGCCTGGCTCTCCTCGGCGAGGGAGCCGTCGACGATCGCGTTCTCGATCTCGGCCGCGACCTGCCGGAAGATGGGTCCGGCCTCCTCGTTCACGAGCCGACCCCGCGGGACGCCTGGTCCCTGGGTTCATTACTCATGTAAAACCATAGAAGCGATGGGAGCGGTTCCGCAAGGTAGGTGGCTCCGGAGGGGTCGGGGCGGGCGCGCACTAGGGTCGCCGCAACACCCGTGCACACCCCTGGAGGACCCCGTGGCCCGTCGCCTGCTGTTCACCCTCGTGGCGGGCGGGACGCTGGCAGTGCTGTCCGCCTGCGGGGTCGGGACGCTCTCCTCGGACCAGGTCGCCGAGACGGCCGAGGATGCGCTCGAGGGGGAGGTCGGGACCCGCCCGGACATCGAGTGCCCGGACGCCCTCGACAAGGAGGAGGGCGCGTCGACGCGGTGCACCCTGACCGCCGGCGACGACCCCACCACGTACGGCGTCACGGTCACCGTCACCTCGACCGACGGCGACACGAAGCTCGGCGTCACGGTGGACGACGAGCCCCAGGACGACTAGCCCAGGACCAGCCGGGGCCGCCCGGCCCGGGGAGGCCTAGCCGGGGAGAGCGGCGGCCAGGGCCTCGAGGTCCTCGACCGTGACGTCCAGGTGCGGGGAGACGCGGAGCACGGGGCCGGTCATCTCCCCCGGTGCGCGCTCGCGGCCCAGGGCGCTGACCACGATCCCGTGGTCGGCCAGCAGGCGTGCCCGGGTGGCGACGACGTCGACCCCGTCCGGCGGGCGCAGCGTGGTGGTGGCCGTCGGCTCGTCCACCGGCTCGACCACCGTCCAGCCACCCCGGCCGTCGAGCAGCTCGCGGGTGTGCCGGCCGATCCCGGCCAGCCGTTCGCGGACCCGGTCCGGGCCGGCGGCCAGGTGCTCGCCGACGGCGACGATCAGCCCGATCCGCCCGGCGATGTGCCCCTCGCCGCTCTCGAAGGCGCGCATCGGCGGCAGGTCGTCGGCGCCGGGCATCACCGGCGTCAGCTGCGCGGCGATCGCGGGCCGGGCGGCGAGCACGCCGACGCCGCGGGGGCCGGCCAGCCACTTCCGCGACGTCCCGTAGACGACGTCGGCGCCCACGTCGGTGTCCACGTGGCCGAGCGCCTGCGCGGCGTCGAGCACCAGCGGCACCCCCGCGGCGCGGCACAGCGCGGCGATCTCCGCGGCCGGCTGCCGGACCCCGCGGTGGCTGGGGACGTGGTCCAGGTGCACGAAGCGGGGCGGGTCGGCGCCCAGCTGCCGCTCCAGGGCCTCGAGGTCGGCGCGGCCGAGGTCGTCGACCGGCAGCGGCTCGGGCCGCAGCGCGTAAGCGCCCAGCAGCCCGATGTTCGGCGCGTACTCCCCGGGCAGGCAGGCGACCCTGGTGCCGGCGGGCAGCCGCCAGCCGGTGAGGAGGGCGGCGAGCGCCCCGCGCGCGGACTCCACGAAGGCGACGTCGGCGGCGGCCATGCCGACCAGCCCGCCCAGCACCGAGCGGCCCTGCTGCAGCAGGTTCTCCGCGGCCGCCTGGGCGACGTACCCGCCCAGCTCGGCCTCGTGCCGCGCGTGGTGCGCCGCGGCCTCCAGCGCCCGGGAGCCCTGCCGGCCGCTGGCGGCGCTGTCCAGGTGCCGTCCGGCGGGGCGCGGGCGCGCCTTCCGCCAGCCGGCGGCGAGGTCGTCGTGCGGGAGGGAGCCGGCGGGCGAGGACATCACGGGGGCAACGCTAGGCGAGCCGCCCGGTCAGGCGTCGAGATCCCCTCGAGCCACCGAGACGCCCGAGTGGGTGGGGTCGCCGTCCAGCGGCTCCACCGAGACGTCGACCAGCGGGTACTCGGACAGGTCGAGGCCGTCGGGCAGCTCCACCGTCTGCGTGCCCGGGGTGACGACGCCGAGCGGGAGCATGCCCTGCACGGACCGGTCGATCACCCACACCTCGTAGTACGCGTCCTCGAGGGCCGGGGCGTCCAGGTCCACCTGGAGCACGCGCGACCCGTCGCCCCGGACGACGACGTCCGCGGTGCCGGAGGCCTCGGGCAGCAGGTCCAGCGCCACGCTGGTGACGGAGTCGCCGTCCTCCCCCGTCGACTGCACAGCGGTGACGGCACCGGCACCGACCACGGCACCCGCGACGACGGCGGCCGCCGTCAGCAGGACCGGTCGCCGGCGGGAGCGGAACGGCACCACGGTGCCCCCCGGGTCCGCGGCCGGGGTCGCCGGCGCGGCCCGGACGGGCGAGTGGTCCGCGGGGGTGGCGGTCACGCCGGTCGCGGCGGCGATGGCCTGCCAGACCTGCGGGGGTGGCGGGACGTCGTCGACCGGAGCGGCGAGGTGCGGGACGGCGAGCAGCTCGGGGGCGCGACGCAGCGCGGTCACCTCGGCGCGGCAGGAGCCGCAGGAGGCGAGATGGGCGTCCTCGTTGGCCGGCAGGGTCTCCCGGAGGGCAGCGAGGGCCAGCTGCTCAGGCGTGCAGTGCTGCACCGTCCACCTCCAACCGGGTCCGCAGGCGCTCCAGTGTGCGCCGGATGTGGCTCTTGATCGTGCCCAGCGGCAGGCCGGTCCGTTCGGCGATCTGCGCGTGGGTGAGGTCCTCGAAGAACGCGAGCTCGATGATGCCGCGCTGCGGCTGGCCGAGGTGGTCCAGCTCGTCGAGCAGCAGCACGCGGTCGGTGGCGGCGGCGTCGACGCCGGCGGTCACCGGGCCGCCGGGCCGGGCCTGCGCCTCGGTCATGGCGGCCTCGGCCTCGCGGCGCTGCTTGTCCCGCTTGGCCCAGGCGTCGGCGATCTTGTGCCGGCAGATGCCCACGAGCCAGGCCGGCAGGGGCGAGTCGTCCGGGCGGTAGCGGGCGCGGCCGGTCCAGGCGGCGACTGAACACCTGCTGGGTCACGTCCTCGGCGTCCGGGCCGGGGCCGAAGGCGCGCACGGCCATGCCGTGCACCTGCCCGGCCCACTGCTCGTAGGCCCAGGCCAGCGCCTGCTCCTCACCCGCGGCGAAGCGGCGGCCGATCTCCGCGTCGTCCGGGTCGACGACGCTGCGCGTCCCCGGTACGTGTCCCACGGCCTGAACGCTACCCATGATCGGCTCCCGCAGGGCCAGCGCCCCGCTCACGGGATCGGCTCCGCCACCACGACGACGTTGTCGCGGTAGCTGCGGAACTCCGGCAGGAACGGCCCGCCGCAGGTGATCAGGGTGAGCCGCGGCGCGCCCTCGCGGGCGAACAGCCGGTCCAGCGGCAGCGCCTGCTTGGTGATGACCTCGCGGGAGACGACCCGCCAGCGGGTCACCGCGCCGGCGGCGTCGGTGACGGCGACCTCGTCGCCGACCGCGGCGTCCTGGAGCGGGTACAGCGCTCCCGCGCCCTGCTCCCGGTCGTCGACGTGGCCGGCGATCACCGCGGAGCCCTCGGCACCGGGCTCCGGTCCGAACCGGTACCAGCCGACCCGCGCGACGTCCTCGGGGAGCTCCATCTGGCCGTCGGCGGCGATGCCGACGGCGTCGACGGGGGCGTCCACGCCCCACGCCGGCGCGCTGACGCGGACCGGTGCGGGGGCGGTGCGGGCCGCGGCGGGGGCGGCGTCCCGGGCGGTGACCGTCGGGAGGGCGGGCAGGCCCCCGCGCCGGCGGGGGCGGCCGGCGCGGGGAGGGCCTGCTCCACGGGGATGCCCGCCGCCGCCTCCGGCCGGGTCAGCGCCCAGGCGGTGGGGGCGCCGACGGCCAGGGCGAGGCCCAGGACGGCGGAGGCGGCGGCGGGTCGCATCGGATCTACCCGGTCAGCCGCGGTTGCGGGCGACGCGGAGGGCACCGGCGCCGGCGACGGCGAGGCCGGCCACCGAGAGCGCGGCGACCGCCGGCAGCGAGCTGTCCTGGTCGGCCAGGCCGGCCGAGCCACCGGGGACACCGGCGGGCATCGAGTGCATGCCGTCGATGGTCTGGACGGCGAGGTCGTAGCCGGCCTCACCGTTGCCCCAGGCGTACACGATGGTCGAGGTGCCCTCGGCCAGGGTCAGGTCGGCCGGGCCGATGGCGACGGTGTCGGTGCCCGCGAGCACGACATCGGCGGTGATCGTGCTGGCCGGCGCGGGCAGGGGGGCGGTGCCACCGGCGCGCACGTCGACGGCGGGCGCGGCGGCGGTGTGCCGCACGGTCACGCGGGCCTGGCCGGCCGGGACGGCGGAGGTGTCGTTGACGAACGGCGTCAGCGTCGGGCTGCCGTCCTCCTTGAGGTGGGCGACCACGGTGGCGTTCGCACCGGCCGGGACGGCGACGTCGTCGGCCTTGAGCAGCGGCTCGCCGGAGCCGTCGGGGGCGTCGGCCGGGAACAGGGCCAGGTCGTAGGCGCCCGCCGGGAGGGTCAGCGGGTCGGTGAGGCAGCTGCTGATCTCGGTGCACGGCGTCGCCGCGCCCGCCGCAGGTGGTTGATCAGCCGGCGCGACGGCGCGCAGCGGTCGAGGCGACCGCCGCCCAGCGTGCGTAGCCTGACCACCGGCTGGATAGCGGCCGGGATGCGCCGCTGGCGCCACCCACGGTCAGGACGCCTTCGCTCGATGAGCCGCGAGCTTCGGCACCACCAGCCTCACGTAGCCGCCGTTTGGTCAGGTCCCTCTTACCTTCAGGGCAGATCGAAGCCAGGACGCAGGCGAGAGCGCGCGCCGGTGCCATGACTCCACCTGCCAGCCAGGTTGCTGCGAGAGAGGTCACCGTCGAACTGCAGGAAGTTGCGGCAGCGCCGGGCGTTGAGCGTCCACCTCCTGCGCAGTCCTTGAACAGAACAGGCACGATCATCCGCACCCGGTTGTGCACAGGCGCCTGCCAGCGCCGCGTGTTGTTGACGACTGGAAGCCAGGCGTCGAATGCTGGCGCGCACCAGC
>NZ_JAENZZ010000002.1 GCF_016612865.1 Blastococcus sp. TML/M2B | reverse complement strand
CCGGCATGCAGGTCGAGCAAGCGCTGCACGAGGTCGTCAACGTGCTCGCCGCGCTGTTCAATACGCGCGGGCGCCGCACTCCGGGCTGCACAAGCCTACGCCCCGCTTATGAGCTGCCCGGCGACCTGGCCGGCATGCTCGCCGCCTTCAACCGGGTGGACCTGGCCATCGAGGTCCCCACCTACGGCAAGGAGCCTTCGTCATTGGGTCTGCCGCAGATGGACGCCCCAGGCTGGCGCCGGAACTCGCCCCGCCGCCCCGGGCGCATGTCCTCCCCAGGCAATGACCGTCAGCGACCGGGCGAAGGCACCACGTGCTTGGCCGGTCGACGTACCAGCCAGGCGCGACCGCCAGTCAGCGCCACCAGCTGCAGCCCCATGCCGCCCTGCATGGGTCGCGGTCCACCGTCGGCGCTGGACGATCTGGGCGCCCGGTCGCTCACGTCCAGCAACCGCCGCCGGGACGGTGATCACAAGAGACGGCCTTCGCCGAAGCCGCAGCGTCGAGGCCAGCTCGTCGAAGCCGGTATCAGCTGCCGCTGCCGGAGCAAACCGTCGTCGTCGTGCGTAAACCCGGCGCCGAGGCGGCGGAGACCGCAGCTCAGCGGGGCGCTCGCTGAGCGCAGGCGCGCCAGAGCGCCACCACGCCACGTCCAGTTGTGGCTGTAACGGCCAGGCCAGTTTATCGCCATGCCTCCTTGATCGCCCTGTGCCGGACGCCTGGCGCCCGAGGCGCCGGAAACCGCGGCGAGGGCGGTCGCGGCCGTCCGGGGGTCAGGTCCCGCTCACCGAGGATCGCGGCCCCGGCCGTCGCTCGTGAGTAAGCGGCGACTCCTGGCATAAAGGATAGATCCCGGACGAATCGGTCTTGATGGCTGGCGATCTGCTGCGCCATAGCTGCCGCGGCGCGGCCGATGTCTTCAGTCCTGGACGAGGAGTGGCGGTTCCGAGACGAACCGGCCTGGCGGCCCGGCGCTCGACCGACGAACAGGGCTGTCGCCGGCGATCGGCCGAGTTCCCCGAGGCCGTGGGAAGGCCGTTCCAGGCGCCTACCGGGAGGTGCGGGCGACCGGGGGCACCGCGCACCGAGGCGTGGTTCGGCCCGCTGGGCAGCGTAACCGCGCCACGCCCTTCGGCCGGGGCCAACATCGTCACCTACGACGACGTCGAGCAGCGCCGCACGCCGAGAGCGAGCGCCGCAGGGCCTATTCGCGAGCGAGGCGGCCGCGGTCGGCGCGCCCCGCTGCGCGAGGCGAGCGGGCCGGCCGAAGACCACAGCGCGACACCTGGTTGAGACCTGGCTGATCGACATACCGACGAGGCCGTCCAGGCGCTTGCCGAGCTCATCGTCCCGGGCAGCTGGCCGACTGCGGTCGGTCGGTTCCTGACCTCGACGGACGGCGCCGGGGATCGCCGCCGCGCGCATCGAAGGACCGAGCTGGCGCTGGCGATGAGATCGCTACAGGACTCAGTGATCGGCAACGGGCAGGCGCGATGGTCGTGCAGGCCTTGCTGCGCGACCTGAAGCTGATCGTGCTGCCCGAGCTCACCCCCGAGTTCGGTGCACGCGATGGTCCTGCTCGAGGAGGCGCGACCGCGCTGGAGCTGCTCGCCCCGGCCGCGGCTGCGGCGTTCCCCCTCGTGGCGCGCGGGTGAGGTGATCGGTGGCATCACGCTGGTCAACGGCCGCGACCGCGGCGCGCACACCCCGCCGAGCTGCGGACGGCATCGCCTGCCGCCGCGCGGCGCTCGCGCGTTGACAACGCCCGGCCCGCCGCCGCCCAGCAGCAGGTAGGTAGGCCGAACGGCTGTAGCCGATCGACCGCCTGTGCAGCCCGACGCCCTCGAGCTCTCCGTGCGCTACCGGCCGGCGACGCAGGGCATCGCGATCGGCGGCGACTGGTACGACGCGTTCCTGCAGCCCGACGGCGACACGGTGCTGGTCATCGGCGAAGCGCCGGCGGGGCGACGACGACGATCGCCGCGGCTGCACGTAGCCAGTCAAGACCCTGGTGCGCGGCATCGGCTACGACCGCCGGGACGCCCCCGCCAGGCCGGCTGCTGGCGTGGCCACGCTGAACACGATGGTCGGCTGACGTCGGCGATGGCGACGGCGTTGGTCGCCCTTCGATCGAGCTGATGTGCCTGACGACGCGATGGGTACGCCTCGCCCGCCGCGGCGACCGCCGCACCCGATCCACTCCTGCTGCTCGACGACGAATGAAGTTGACCTCCTCGGCGCCAGAATGCCGCATTACACTGGCTGGCTGGGTCCGCGCACCGACGCGACCTGCCCGCTGCCCGACGGCAGCATCGCCAAGTTAAGAAACACGATGGCTGATGGCGGCGTATGCTGCTGGACGAGGGCGAGACGCGTGCCAGGACCGCCGCCCGCTCGGCGGCCGCTGCTGCGCAACGCTGCTGGACGAGCGCGACCACCCTGGCGACGTCGCCTGCTAACGATGACGACGTCACGTCCGTCCGGGGCACCTGCTGGTCGAGCGACCAGCGGCGGAGGCCGGTCCGGCGCGCCCTGGTGGCGCTACGCCTTGGGCGCGGCGAGGCGGAGCGGTGGCGGCCATTTCGATCGCGAAGGCCGTGAGGAGCCGACCGTGGTGACTGGCGCCCAATCAGGCGGGTGTCCTCGAACGCCAGACTACCGCTCTGCTGAACGGTGAGGCGTTGGCCGATCGCTGACGAGCGGACAGGACGGCGACGGCTCAGCAGCCCTGATATACGTAGCTGGCAGCGCGCTGCCAGCGCGCTGATCATCGCCACCATCCAGCGCGATGCGCCCACACGCCAAGACAGCGGCGCGGAGCGCCCGCTGTTCTTCATGCCCGGCAGCGATAGCCCCAGCATGTTGGAGATGAAGACGGCGGCCAGCATCGACAGGCTCACCGACCCGCCACCGACGAACTTCAGACCCAACGATCGGATGCTGTCGAGCAGCGCGCCGATGGCGATCGCCGCTCAGCTGCCGGACCGCTCGGACCTGACGGCTGCTGGGCCCCGACCGCTGTAGCGGCGCGCGGCACCCGCAAGTCGGCAGAGAGGTTGCGTAGGACGACCGCCGTCAGAAGCCGATGGCGGCGGTGAGCTTCTTCGGTGGCCGCGCCAGCCTCCTCCAGACGACCAACGCACAGGAGACGATGGCCATCACGAGGACACCTTCGGCGTGGCTCCGCACGAACTAGGCGATCAGCGCGCCGAGTGACCGAGCACCGCCCAGCCTCAGTCTTCGCTTCTCTCTCCGGCCACGTCATCGACACGCATCGCGGCAGCACGAGCCGCGCCTCCGCGGGCGGTGGCCGGACCAACTCGGGGCGCCCGCCGACCGGCAGGCAGGAACCTCGCCGACCCTCGGCCCGTAGCTTCGTGTGCAGATGGCGGGACCTCCGTGGTGGAGGGGATGTCAATGACTGGTGAAGGCTCGGCCGAGGCGCAACCTGAAGCCGCAGCGAGCGGCTGACGACGCAGGTGGCCGGGGAGCCGGGCCGGATCGAGCGGGGACCGGGCGCGGCAGATCACCGCGTAGTTTTCGTTGATCCTGCGGTTGGCGGAGTCGGCAACCGATATCGACGACCCGGCACCGGGGACGCGTGGGCGGCGGTGAGCAGGAAGACCGATCCGGGAGTCCGCCGGCGGATGAGTTCTCGCCGAGGAGGCGGCGCACGCGCCGAACCCAGGCGGTATGAGTTCGGCGCGGCGGGCGTTCACCTGGCGGGACAACCTGGCCGGCCACCTTCAGGCAGCAGGCAGGCGGGGAGATCGACGATGGCGGGCCGGTGCTGGCCGATATGGCGCCAGGCTTGCCACGCATCGCCGCGGTGCTGGCGCAGGCGGTGAGGCCGCGCTACAAGCCGGGGGCGGTGGAGCGCCGCTGGCGCGGCTGCGGGTAGAGCAGAAGGAGCTGCCGGCGAGCTGGACGGCGGCAGGTAGATGAGCGATGGCGAGGCAGGTGGCTGCCGATGTAAGCGGCGCCCACCGGAATGGCATGGCCACGCGACCAGAGAAACACCGTCGAGGAGGCGGCGGCTCGCGCTACGCGGTGATCGACCAGTTGGCGGCGATGGCCAGTCACTCCATCACGCAACATCGATCCTGCTGGCGGTGATGGCGATGCTGATCCTGCGTCCGGCCGATCACAAGCCGTGGTGTCGGCGAAGCGATCCGTGACCGCCGCTTTGACGGTCTGATGGACACCGCTGCGGGCGGTGAGGTCGCGGCCCGCAATCGCCGCAGCGCTGCGCGAGAAGGCGCCATTGGCCCGCGGAGGCTGGGTTGACCACGCCGGCCGGGGGGCTGGGAAGGGTCGCTGGCCGCGTTCGCGGCTCACTGATCAGCGTGAAGGCTGGTTAGCGGCCGCGGTGACCGCTGGGACCTGCCCGGGCAGGCCAGCGCTTAGCGGCCGCCCAGAGAACCGATGCCGACGCCGACGCCGACTCACGACGATGCACGATGGCTATGGCTGCGCCGTGCTGGGGTGCCGGAGGACACCGCCGGCTGAGCCGCGGGCGGGGCGGCGGTTCGTCGCCACCTGGACCGGCGCTGCCGGATGCCGAACTGCGGGCAGCGGGTCGGCTGGGCCGACCTGGACCACGTGTCGCGCACGCCGAAGGTCGGGGCGACGTCGCGAACCTGTGCTGCGCCTGCCGCTCCCACCACCGGCTGAAGACCTTCGCCCGCGGCTGGCGTTCCGGCATGGACCCCGACGGCACGCTTAAACATGACCAGCCCTCGGGCATCACCCGCCGCCCACTGACCCGGGCCCTGCGCCCACCGAACCACCACCCTCACCACCCAACTCCCGCCGACGACCCGCCACCGTTCTGACCACGTCGTCGCTCCCGGTCATCGCAGCGCCATAATGAGGCAGAAGGCCGACTCTGCCCTACATTTCGGTCGGGGGCTTCGTCAGTACGGCGGTAGCGCGGCCGAAGGCACGGTGAACGCGATCTGGCCGCGCTCGGCGGAGCACACGAGGCCCTTCTTGATCAGCGAGTCGCGCGCGGGGGAGAGGGACGCGGGTTTGCGGCCGAGGGAGACCGCGACCTCGGACGTCGCCACCGGGGCCCCCGGGCCGCCGAGCTCGGCCATGGCGTGCATGTACTCGCGCTCGGCGGGGGTGGCCCGGTCGTAGCGGGAGCCGAAGAAGCCCACCGCGAGCTCCGCCTCGGCGACCGGCGCGGCCATGGCGACGTCGTCGGTGGTGATGGGGGAGGCGGCCGCGACGTCCCAGGTGACCTTGCCGTATGCCTGGACGAAGTAGGGGTAGCCGTCGGCGGCCTCGTAGAGGGCGTCCAGCGCGCCCGGCGAACTCGACGCCCTCGCGCTCGGCGGGGGCGATCAGGGCGCGGTCGGCAGCGTCCCGCTCAAGCCGGTCGATGCGCAGGTACCGGAACAGCCGCTCGGAGTAGCTCTTCGAGGCGCTCAGCACGGCCGGCAGGTGGGGGAGGCCCGCGCCGACGACGATCAGCGGCGCCCCCTGCTGGGAGAGCTCGTGGCAGGCGGCGCAGATGGCGGAGACGTCGTCGGGCTGCACGTCCTGCATCTCGTCGATGAACAGCGCGATCCCGCTGCCGATGTCGGCGGCGACGCCGGCCGCGTCGCTGAGCAGCTCGACCAGGTCGATCTCCATGTCGCCGGAGTCGGCCCGCCCGGTCGCGGCGGGAACGTCGATGCCGGGCTGCCAGCGGTCGCGGACTTTGGCGTCGGCCGGCGTGACCCGTTGCGCGAACGCCTTGACCAGCAGCGACTGTTCCGGCCGGGCCTCGATCTTGCCGGTGCCCCAGCCGCGCGAGATCGCCGCCGACCGCAGCTGGTTGAGCAGCACGGTCTTGCCGACGCCGCGCAGCCCGGTGAGCACCAGCGAGCGCTCGGGGCGGCCGTGCGCAATCCGCTCGAGCACCACGTCGAAGGCGGAGAGCTCGGTGTCGCGGCCGGCCAGCTCCGGGGCGCTGCCCGGCGCCGGGGGCGTAGGGGTTCCGCACGGGATCCATGTCGAGCACGGTATGCCGTCGTCTAGCGATCGCCCTAGACATCGGTAGAACGACCTAGCGCGTGTCGCGGACGCCGACCGGGAGCCGTCGAGGTCCGTCTGCGGCCGTCTAGACACGACTCTAGAGAGCCCGAGACGGGCGCAGATCCCCGTACTGGACGCCGGCGAGCGCTAGCGTCGCCGTCGTGATCAAGTTCTTCCTCAAGGTGGTCATCCTCGGCGCGGTCTTCTACGGGCTGACCTACTTCGAGGTGCTCCCCGGCCTCCACGTCGACCCGAACCCGGACGGCCCGCTCGGCGAGTACGGCACCTACCTGTGGATCGGGCTGATCTTCGGCGTCGTCAACGCGATCGTCGGGCCGGTGCTGCGGCTGCTCTCGCTGCCGTTCGTGCTGCTGACCCTGGGCCTGTTCCTGCTGGTCATCAACGCGGCGCTGCTCGGGCTCACGGCGGCGATCACCGACCGGCTCAGCATCGACGGCTTCGGGACGGCGATCATCGGCGGCCTGATCCTGGCCGTCGCCGGCTGGGCGGCCGACCAGGTCCTCGACCGCTGAGCCTCGACCGCTGAGCCCCGGCCGCTGAGCCCCGGCCGCTGACCTGCTGACCCCGTTCCGGCGCAGTAGCGTCCGGACCATGGCGAGCACCCCGGCTCCCTGACCGAGCTGGCCGCCCTGGAGGCGGCCCGCGAGCAGAAGCGGCGCCTGCTGGAGGAGGCCGCCCGGGCGGCGGTGGGCGGGCTCGGCACGGCCGCCGAGTCCCCGCGGGCTGCACCGCCGACGACGTCCCGGCGCTGCTGCGCCGCTACTACTGGAGCGAGCCCTCGGCCGAGGTCCTCGGCCGGGCACCCCGCGAGCTGGCCGCGCTGGCCCTGGGGCACGTGACGGCGGCGCGGACCCGCCCGTCCGGTGGCGTGCTGGTCGACGTCGTCCGCTCGTCCGAGGGCGTCGCCGTCCTCCGGCTGGTCACCGACGACATGCCGTTCCTGGTCGACTCGGTCACCGCCGAGGTGGTCCGGCAGGGCGTGGAGATCGCGCACGTCGTCCACCCGGTGCTCGTGGTGCGCCGCGACGTCCGCGGCCGGCTGCTGGCCTTCTGCGACAGCGCCACCCCGGAGGGCTGCGGCGCCGACGCCGTCGCCGAGTCGTGGATGGCGGTGGTGCTCGACGGGCCGCTGGACGACGAGGCGGAGGGCGACCTCGTGGCCGGCCTGCGCACGGTGCTCGACGACGTGCGCGCGGTGTTCGAGGACGGCCCGCGGCTGCGCGCCCGGCTGCTGGAGCTCGCGAGCGCCCTCGACGGTCTCCCGGCCGTCCCGGCGGCGGCCGACCCCGCGGACGCTCCCGATCCCGCCGACGACCCGGCCGAGGCGGCTGCGCTGTTGCGCTGGGCGGCCGAGGGCAACGTCGTCCTGCTCGGCGCCCGGGACGTCGACCTGGGCCCGGCGGGGGAGGAGCGCCGCCCGGCCCGGCCCGTGGCCGGCAGCGGGCTGGGCGTGCTGCGCAGCGACCCCGCCCCCGGCCGCACCGGCACCACCCCGGAGGCCGCCTCGGTGCCCGGCCGGCACCTGCTGACGGTGACCAAGGCCGACGCGCGCTCGACGGTGCACCGCCGCACCTGGCTGGACCTGATCGCGGTCACCCTGCCCGCCGGGGACAGCGGCGGTGACCGCGCCGGCGGCAGCCGGCAGCACCCCTTCGTCGGGCTGTTCACCTCCACCGCGTACTCCGCCGGCGTGCTCGACGTCCCGCTCCTGCGCCGCCGCGTCGCCGAGGTGATCGCCCGCGCCGGGGTGCCCGCGGACAGCCACACCGGCAAGGAGCTGCTGGAGGTCCTGGAGACCTACCCGCGCGACGAGCTGCTCCAGCTGGGCGCCGACGAGCTGCTGCCGGTCGCCGACGCCGTCCTCCACCTCCAGGAACGCCGGCAGACCCGGCTGTTCCTGCGGCAGGACGCCGCCGGCCGCTTCTGGTCGGCGGTCGTCTACCTGCCCCGCGACCGGTACACGACCGAGGTCCGGCTGGCGATGCAGCAGCTGCTGCTGGAGCGGCTGGGGGGCACCAGCGTCGAGTTCACCGCGCGGTCCACCGAGTCGGTGCTGGCCCGGCTGCACTTCGTCGTCCGGCTGCCGGTCGGCCGGACCGGTCACCGCCCGCCACGGCGCCGAGGGGGAGCGGCTGTTCGCGCGGGTGGCGGACGCCTTCCCCGCCGCCTACCAGGAGGACTTCCCGGCCGACCGCGCCGTCGCCGACCTCGAGGTGCTCGACGGGCTGGCCGCGGGGGAGCTGTCGCTGCGACTCTGGGTGCCGGCCGGCGCCGCCCCGGGGGAGCGCCGGCTGACGATCTACCGCGCGGGGGAGCGGCTGCTGCTCTCCGACGTGCTGCCGCTGCTCCAGCACATGGGCGTCTCCGTCGTCGACGAGCGGCCCTACGAGATCGACCGGATCGGCAGCCGGCTGTCCTGGATCTACGACTTCGGGGTCGCCGTCCCGGCGGGGAGCGCGACGGGGAGCTGCCGCTGCTGCGCTCGCTTCCCGAGCGGTTCACCGACGCCCTGGACGCCGTCTGGCGCGGCGACGCCGAGGACGACGGCCTCGGGGCGCTGGTGCTGCTGGCCGGGCTGAACTGGCGGCAGGTCGGCGTCCTGCGTGCCTACGTGCAGTGGCTGCGCCAGGCGGGGCTGCCGTTCAGCCAGGCCTACGTCGAGTCGACGCTGGCCGCCCACCCCGACGTCGTGGCGCGGCTGGTGGCGCTGTTCGAGGCCCGGTTCTCGCCGCGGGTGGCCGGGGGCCGCGAGGAGCGGCAGGCGGTGCTCGCCGACTCGCTGCGGCAGTCGATCGGCGAGGTCGCCTCGCTCGACGCCGACCGCGTGCTCTCCGCCCTGCTCGCCGCGATCACCGCCACCCAGCGGACGACGTACTACGCGATGTCCGCCCCGCCGCATCCCGTGCTGGCGCTCAAGCTGGACCCGGCGTCGGTGCCCGACCTGCCCGAACCGCGCCCGGCCCGCGAGGTGTGGGTCAGCTCGCCGCGGGTGATGGGCGTCCACCTGCGGTTCGGCGCGGTCGCCCGCGGCGGGCTGCGCTGGTCCGACCGCCGGGAGGACCTGCGCACCGAGATCCTCGGCCTGGTCAAGGCGCAGATGGGTGAAGAACACCGTCATCGTGCCGACGGGCGCCAAGGGCGGGTTCGTGGTGAAGCGCCCGCCCGCCGATCCCTCCCGCGAGGCGCAGCTCGCCGAGGGCCAGGCCTGCTACCGCATCTTCATCGGCGCGCTGCTCGCGCTCACCGACAACCTCTCCGAGGGCAGCGTCGTCCCCGCCGAGCGGGTGGTCCGGCACGACGGCGACGACACCTACCTCGTCGTCGCCGCCGACAAGGGGACGGCGACCTTCTCCGACCTGGCCAACTCGATCGCCCTCGAGCGCGGTTACTGGCTGGGCGACGCCTTCGCGTCCGGGGGCTCGGTCGGCTACGACCACAAGGCCATGGGCATCACCGCCCGCGGCGCCTGGGAGTCGGTCACGCGGCACTTCCGAGAGCTGGACCTGGACGTGCAGCGCGAGGAGTTCACCGTCGTCGGCATCGGCGACATGTCCGGCGACGTCTTCGGCAACGGGATGCTGCTCTCCGAGCACATCCGGCTGGTCGCCGCGTTCGACCACCGGCACGTGTTCGTCGACCCCACGCCGGACGCCGCGCCGTCCTACGCCGAGCGGCGGCGGCTGTTCGCGCTGCCCCGCTCGTCGTGGGCGGACTACGACGCCGGGCTGATCAGCGCCGGTGGCGGGGTGTGGCCGCGGACGGCGAAGTCGGTGCCGGTGTCGCCGGAGATGCGCGGCGCCCTCGGCCTGGCCGACGACGTGACGGCGCTCAGCCCCGAGGAGCTGATCCGCGCGGTGCTGCTGGCGCCCGTCGACCTGCTGTTCAACGGCGGCATCGGCACCTACGTGAAGGCCGCCGGCGAGAGCGCCGCCGACGTGGGCGACAAGGCCAACGACGCCGTGCGGGTCGACGGCCGGCAGCTGCGCGCACGGGTGGTGGGGGAGGGCGGCAACCTCGGGCTCACCCAGCGCGGCCGGATCGAGTACGCCCTGGCCGGTGGGCGGGTGAACACCGACGCGATCGACAACTCCGCCGGCGTCGACACCTCCGACCACGAGGTCAACATCAAGATCGCGCTGAACGCCGCGGTGGACGCGGGCGCGCTGGACGCCGAGGGCAGGGCGGCGCTGCTGCTGGAGATGACCGACGAGGTGGCCGCCGCCGTCCTCACCCACAACCACGCGCAGAACGCGGTGCTGGCGGGGGAGACGGCGACCGCGCGGCAGATGCTCGACGCGCACGAGCGGTTCCTGCGGGCCCTGGAGCGCTCCGGCCGGCTGCAGCGTGCGGTCGAGGCGCTGCCCGACGACCGGCAGCTCGCCGAGCGCCGCCGCGACGGGCACGGCCTGACCGGCCCCGAGCTGTCGGTGCTGCTCGCCTACGCCAAGCTCGACACCGGTGCGGCCGTGCTCGACTCGACCCTGCCGGACGACCCCGCGTTCGGGCACCTGCTGGCCGGCTACTTCCCCCGGCCGCTGCGCGAGCGCTTCCCCGACGCGATCGCCGGGCACCCGCTGCGCCGCGAGATCGTCGCCACCGCGCTGACCAACCGCGCCGTCGACGTCGCCGGCGTCACCGGGCTCTACCGGCTCGCGGAGGAGACCGGCGTGCCGGCGGCCACCGCCGTCCGGGCGCACGCGATCGCCCGCGCCGTGTTCGACGTCGACCGGCTGTGGGACGCCGCCCGCCCGCTGGACAACGCGGTGCCCGCCGCCGTCCAGGTGGAGCTGCGGGCCGAGGTCGGCCGGCTGGCCGAACGGGGTGCCCGCTGGCTGCTGCGGCAGCGCGACGTGACCGCCGAGCCGCCGCTGCCCCTGGGAGCCGTGACGGACCGGTTCGCAGCCCCGGTGGCCGCGGTGCGCGCGGGCCTGCCCGGCTGGCTGCTGGGCGCGGAGGCCGAGGCGCACGCCGCCCGGACCGCGCAGCTGCAGGAGGCCGGGGTGCCCGCGGAGCTGGCCGCCGATCGCCGCCGCGCCGCTGCTGCCCGCAGCCCTCGACCTCGCCGTCGTCGCCGAGCGCACCGGGGCGCCGGTCGACCTCGCGGGCCGGGTCATGGCCTGCCTGGCCGAGCGCCTGGGCCTGGTGCCGCTGCGCGAGCTGATCACCGCGCTGCCGCGCGACCGGCGCTGGCCCTCGATGGCGCGGGCCACCCTGCGCGACGACCTGGCGCTGGAGCAGGCCTCGCTCACCGAGGACGTGCTCACCCTGCGCGCCGGGGACGACGACGACCCGCGGGCGCTGGTCGCGGGGTGGGTGGAGGGCTGGGACGCCGCGCAGGAGCGCGCGGCCGCCCAGCTGGCCGACATCGCCGGCGGCGAGCGGCAGGAGCTGGCCGAGCTGCTCGTCGCGGTGCGCACCCTGCGCGGCCTGCGTCGCCGCCGCGAGGCCCGCCGGCTGCCCCGCCCGTGACGCTATCGGGGCGTCTCGGGTCGTCTAGCGGTGCAGCTAGAGATCGGTAGAAGGGGTCAGAGGGGATCCCGGGCCCCGGGCAGGGGACCATGGACGGCGATGAACACCGACGCACCGACGACCGACCCGCAGGACGACGGCTCCCAGGACGGCCCCACCTTCGCCGACCTCGGCCTGCGCCCCGAGCTGCTCCAGGCGCTCACCGCCCTCGGCTACGAGGAGCCCACGCCGATCCAGCTGGAGGCGATCCCGCTGGTCGCGGAGGGGCGCGATCTGCTGGGCCAGGCCGCCACCGGCACCGGCAAGACGGCCGCTTTCTCGCTGCCGGTGCTCCAGCGCCTCGAGGCGCACCGCGGCGGCCGCGCCCCGGTGGCGCTCGTGCTGGTGCCCACCCGTGAGCTCGCCGTCCAGGTGTCGGAGGCCTTCCACCGCTACGGCAAGGACCTCGGCGCCCGCGTGCTGCCGGTCTACGGCGGTGCGCCGATCGTCCGCCAGCTGCGCTCGCTCGAGGCGGGCGTCGACGTCGTCGTCGCCACGCCCGGACGTGCGCTGGACCTGCTCAACCGCGGCAGCCTGCGGCTGGACGAGATCGCCACCGTCGTGCTCGACGAGGCCGACGAGATGCTCGACATGGGCTTCGCCGAGGACCTCGACGCGATCCTCGACGCCACCCCGGAGCAGCGGCAGACCGTGCTCTTCTCCGCCACGATGCCGCGCCGGCTGGACGCGCTGGCCCGCCGCCACCTCCGCGACCCCGCCCGCATCACCATCGCCAAGGAGCGGGCGGCGGCCGGCGAGGCGCCGCGCGTGCGGCAGACCGCCTACGTCGTCCCCCGCGGGGCGAAGCCTGCCGCGCTCGGCCGGATCCTCGACATCGAGGCGCCGACGGCGGCGATCGTCTTCTGCCGCACCCGCGAGGAGGTCGACACCCTCACCGAGACGCTCAACGGCCGCGGCTACCGCGCCGAGCCGCTGCACGGCGGCATGAGCCAGGAGCAGCGGGACAAGGTGATGGGCCGGCTGCGCAGCGGGACGGCGGACCTGCTGGTCGCCACCGACGTCGCCGCCCGCGGCCTGGACATCGAGCAGCTCACCCACGTCGTCAACTACGACGTCCCCTCGGCGCCGGAGTCCTACGTGCACCGGATCGGCCGCGTGGGCCGGGCCGGGCGCGAGGGCGTGGCCATCACGCTGGCCGAGCCGCGCGAGCACCGGATGCTCAAGACGATCGAGAAGGTCGCCGGCGCGACCATCTCGGTGCAGACCGTCCCGACCGTCGCCGACCTGCGCGCCCGCCGGCTGGACCTCACCCGCGCCGCGCTGCGGGAGAGCCTGCTCGGCGACGAGCTGGACCGCTTCCGCGTCGTCGTCGAGACGCTGGCGGACGAGTTCGACCTCATGGAGGTGGCGCTGGCCGCGGTCAAGCTGGCGCACGAGGCCGTCGGTGGCGCCGACGACGACGAGGAGATCCCGCAGGTCGGCTTCCGGCCCGAGCGCGACAACGCCCGCGGCGCCGGTGGCAGCGGCGCCCGCGGCGAGCGGCCGGCCCGCCGCGGACCGGCCGGCCCGACGGCGAAGCTCTTCGTGGGCCTGGGCCGCGAGGCCGGCATCCGGCCCGGCGACCTGGTCGGCGCCATCACCGGCGAGTCGGGGCTGCGCGGCAAGGACATCGGCTCGATCGAGATCCACCAGCGGTTCGCCCTGGTGGAGATCCCCGAGCCCGCGGCCGACGAGGTCGTGCAGGCCCTGCGGGCCACGATGATCAAGGGCCGCAAGGCGACCGTCCGGCGCGACCGGGCCTAGGCCTCGGCGGGATCCGGGGGAACGGTCGGCGGCACGCGGTTGGGACCCGCCACGGCCGGACGGGGCCGGTCCTGCGGGTGCAGCCGCACGGCCACCAGTGCGACGTCGTCCTCGGGCCTGCCCTGCACCAGGCGCTCGATGAGCTCGTCGAGCAGCTCGCCGAGAGGACGGTCGGCCAGCTGGGCGAGCTCGTCCCGCAGCCGGAGCAGGCCCTGGTCGAGGTCGGCGTCGCGGCGCTCGACCAGCCCGTCGGTGTAGAGCAGCACGGTGGAGCCGCGGTCGAGGGCGACCACCGACTCGTGCCGATCGGTGGTGGCGTCGACGCCGAGCATGAGGTCGCCCACCCAGGGGGCCAGCTCCGCGACGCTGCCGTCGGGGTTCGCGACCAGCGGCGGCAGGTGCCCGGCGTTGGCCCACCGCATGCGGGTGATGCCGCGCTCGACCTCCTCGGGCGTCTGCTCGAAGCGGGCGACGGCGGCGGTGGCCAACGTGTCCACCTGGAGGGTCGCCATCGCGGCGTCCAGCCCGCGCAGCACCTCGACGGGGGCGGCGTCGCTGTAGGTCGCGATGCCCCGCAGCAGCGAGCGCAGCTGGCCCATGGCCGCGGCCGCCTCGGTGTCGTGCCCGACGACGTCGCCGATGACCAGCATCGTCGTCCCGCAGGGCTGCAGGAACGCGTCGTACCAGTCGCCCCCGACGCGAGCGGCCTCGGCCGCCGGCAGGTAGCGCACGGCGATCTCGGCGTGGTCGGGCTCGGGGGGCTCGGTGAGCATGCTGCGTTGCAGGCCCTCGGCCAGCTGCTGCTGCGCGCTGAACAGCCGGGCGTTGTCCAGGGCCAGGCCGGCGCGGTCGGCGACCTCCTGGGCCACGGTGACGTCGTCGGCGCTGGGGGAGTTCCCCTCGGCGTAGAAGAGCGTGAGCAGACCGACCGTGCGGCCCCGGGCCCGCAGCGGCAGCGCCACCTCGCTGCTGGGCGCCAGCAGGGTCAGCAGCTCGCGCGCGGGCCCATCGGCCAGCACCGTGAGGACGTCGCGGCCGCGGAAGGTCGCCGCCTCACCGGTGTGGAGAGCGCGGGCCACGGGAGCGGTCATCGGCATCGCAGCCAGCCGCACCTCGCGGTACCGCTCCAGCAGGGGCCGCGCCCGGGGGTCGACGTGCCAGCTGCCGACGTCGCGGGGGGCGCCGTCCTCGCCGATCACGGTCAGCAGGCAGAAGTCCGCCAGCGCCGGGACCACGAGCCGGGGGATCCGGGCGGCGGCGACCACGGTGTCCAGCGTGGACGCCAGCTCGGCGCTGACCTGGGCGAGGATGGCGAGCTGCCGGGCCGACCGCTCGGCGCGCTCCTGCGCCTGCCGGCGCTCGGTGACCTCCAGGAAGTAGACGGAGAGGCCGTCGGGCGTCGGCCAGGCCCGCACCTCGAACCAGCCGTCCAGCGGCGCCGGGTAGTAGGCGTCGAAGGCGACGGGCTCACCGCTGCTGACGGCCTTCCGGTAGCTCTCCTCGAAGACGCCGCCGACCGTCGCCGGGAAGGCCTCCCAGATGATCTGACCCAGCAGTTCGTCGCGGCTCTGCCCCAGGAGCCGCTCGGCCTGGGCGTTCACGTGGGTGAACCGCCACTCGGGGTCCAGCGAGTAGAAGCCGGCCGGCATGGCCTCGAGCAGCCGGGTCACGCGGGTGGCGACCTCGCGCTCGCCGGTGGTGTCGTAGGCGGCGCCGATGAGGTGGTCGGTGCGGCCGTCCGGACCGGGGAGGTGGCGGCCGCGGGCGTGGATCCAGCGCGTCTCGCCGTCGGGCAGCACGATCCGGTACTCGACGTCGTACTCGCCGACGGTGTCGACGGCGGCCTGCAGCGCGTCGGCGTGCCACTGCTCGTCGTCGGGGTGGACGCGGGCGGTGAAGGCTTCCAGCGACTCCGTGAAGGTCGACGGGTCGTAGCCGAACATCCGCTGCAGCTGCTCGTCCCACAGCAGCTTGCCGGTGGCCGGCGCGAAGTCGAAGGTGCCGACCTCGCCGGCCTCCTTGGCCAGCTCCCAGCGCAGCCGCTCGTTCTCGTAGCGGCGCTGCAGGGCCGCGAGCTCCGCGCGCACCTCCGCCAGGGACGACCCGGCTGCCGGACGAGCGCCGGCGGCGGTCGTCCGGTCGGGGGATGCGTCCACGAGGAGCCCTTTCGCCCGGGGCGACCCGGTCCGGTGGGGAGGGAACCCGGTGCTGGAGCCCCCGCCGTACCGCGAACGGTATGCCACGGGGTGGGGCGCGGTGAAACAGCCACCGGGGAGGCGTGTCCGGTGGCCGGGATCAGTCGGCCGGATCCGGGGGTGGCATCAGGTGGTCGGGACGACCAGCGAGAGCGCCGTCCCGCCGTCGTGTTCCACGTGCAACCCTGCGCGCCGGAGCAGCCGGCGCAGGCCGGTCACGTCGGAGAGCTCGGCCGTCGTCGTCGCGAGCAGGCGGGCCAGCCTTCCCTTGTGGGCCTTGTTGAAGTGCGAGACCACGGCCCGGGTGCCGTCGGGGCGCTCGCTCAGCACCTGGACGGCGACCGCGCCCTCGACCGGTGCCAGCGCGGCGTAGGCGCCGCTGCGCAGGTCGACGACGAGACCGGTCTCGGCGGCGAGCGCGGGGCCGAGGACCGGCCGCCACAGCGCGCGCAGGGTGGGCAGGCCGGGGAGCGCGGAGCCCGCCGAGAGCCGGTACGCCGGGATGCGGTCACCGCCCCGGACCACCCCGAACAGCGCCGAGCCGACCGCCAGCCGCGCGTTGGCGCGGGCCCGCTGCGCGCGGGTGAGCGAGCCGACGTCGAGGGCGTCGTAGAGGACGCCGGTGTACCGCGTCAGGGCCGGCAGCGTGGGGCTGGTCCACAGCGCGGCGTTGCGGGCGATCTCGTCGTCCTGCTTCGCCGAGACGCCGAGCGCGGCGCGGGACGCCGGGACGTCGTCGGCCAGCTTCACCAGCGCCTCGGCGAGCTCGGTGCGGACGCCGGTGAGCTCCGGCGCGGTCAGCGCGGCGAGGTCGAGCGGTGCGCCGTCCCCACCGGGGTGCTTGGTCTCCGACGGCGGGAGGAGGACGAGCACCGATTAGTCCCGCAGGTCGACGAGCACGGGAGCGTGGTCGCTGGCGCCCTTGCCCTTGCGCTCCTCGCGGTCGATGAGCGCGCCGGTCACCCGGCCGGCCAGCGCGGGGGAGCCCAGCACGAAGTCGATCCGCATGCCCTCGCGTCGCGGGAAGCGCAGCTGCGTGTAGTCCCAGTAGGTGTAGACGCCGGGACCCGGCGCCAGCGGGCGGACGACGTCGGCGTACCCGGCGTCGACGACGGCCTGGAAGGCGGCGCGCTCGGGCGGGGAGACGTGCGTGGAGTGGGCGAAGACCGACATGTCCCAGACGTCGTCGTCCTGCGGGGCGATGTTCCAGTCGCCGACGAGCGCGATCGGCGCCTCGGGGTCGTCCTTCACCCAGCCGCCCGCGGCGACCCGGAGCGCCTCGAGCCACTCGAGCTTGTACTGCAGGTGCGGATCGGCCAGCGTGCGGCCGTTCGGCACGTAGAGGCTCCAGATCCGGACGCCGCCGCACGTGGCGGCCAGCGCCCGTGCCTCGGGCGCGGGGTCCACGCCCTCCTTGGACGACCACGACGGCATGCCGGGGAAGCCGACCTCGACGTCCTCGAGCCCGATCCGGGACAGCACCGCGACGCCGTTCCACTGCGAGTGGCCGACGTGCGCGACCTCGTAGCCGAGCGCGCTGAACACCATCTCGGGGAACTGGTCGTCCCGGCACTTGGTCTCCTGCAGCGCCAGCACGTCGACGTCGTGCCGCTGCAGGAACGCGGCCACCCGGTCCGCTCGCGTCCGGATGGAGTTCACGTTCCAGGTCGCCATCCGCATGGGGCCATGGTGTCTGGTCGTGCCGAGTGGGGGCCCGGAGGGTCCCCGCGCAGGCGCGACGGAGGCGCTCAGCTCAGCGGGGGGACGGCTCGTGGCCGCGGTGTCGGCCGGAGGCCGACGATGTCATAGCCCCCGCTCCTCACACCTGGACGGGCACCTCGCCCTTGGCGGCCATGCGGGCGCGCATCCGCTCGCGGCTCTCCACGAACTTGTCCGCCTGGGCGTCCAGACCGGCCATGAACTCGGCGAGCTGCTCGCGGGCCTGCTCGCCCTCGGGGCCGAGGTCGCTGCGCTCGAAGACCTTCCAGGTGCGCAGGATCGGCGCGACGACCTCGTCGTGGTGCAGGCGCAGGCTCGTAGATGCCGGCCTTGGCGATGATCGTGGAGTTCTTCCGGAAGTTCGCCATGTTCGCGCCGGGCATCTCGAAGTTCATCACCTCGGTGGCGACGGCCTTCATCGTCTCGTCGGGGTCGATGTCGAACGCCGCGGTGACCAGGTTCCGGTAGAAGATCATGTGCAGGTTCTCGTCGGTGGCGATGCGGGCCAGCAGCTTGTCCGCGATCGGGTCGCCGGTGGCCTTGCCGGTGTTGCGGTGCGAGACGCGGGTCGCCAGCTCCTGGAACGAGACGTAGGCGACCGCCTCCAGCGGGCTCTTGTCGCCGGAGTCGTAGCCGGTGGTCATGTAGTCCATCCGGGCCCGCTCGAGCTCGACCGGGTCGACGCCGCGGGTGACGACGAGGTAGTCGCGCAGGGCGACGCCGTGCCGCCCCTCCTCGGCCGTCCAGCGGCCGACCCACTGGCCCCAGGCGCCGTCCCGGCCGAAGCGGGTGGCGATCTCCCGGTGGTAGCTGGGCAGGTTGTCCTCGGTCAGCAGGTTGACGAACATCGCGGCCTTGGCGGTCTGGTCCAGCCGGGACTGCTCGGGCGACCATTCCTCGCCGCCGAGGAAGGCGAAGTTGCGGCCCTCGTCCCACGGCACGTAGTCGTGCGGGTGCCACTCCTTGGCCATCCGGATGTGCCGGTCCAGGTTCTCGGCGACCACCGGCTCGAGCTCGGTCAGCACCGCTGCCTGCGGGGATGTCTGGGGCATGAGGACCTCCGGGTCGATTCGACCTACGCCGTCGTAACCTACGCGGCCGTAACCATCGGGTCACGTACCCGGGGGGTGCCCACCCCGCGGCCCGGGCACGCGCCCGGGCCTGCTCCCGGCGTGTCGCCCGGTCGGGGGTACCCGGCAGGTGATCGCCCCGATCCCGGGCCGGGGGCCCGCATCGGTGGGACCATGGCGGGGTGCACCGGGCCGGCAGCTTCCGCGCCGCCCTCGGCTGGACCGCGCTCAACGCCCTCCTGCCCGGGCACCGCCTTCCTCGCCGCCGGCCGGCGCGTGCTCGGCGGCGTCGTCCTCGGCGTGTTCCTGCTGCTCGCCGCGGGCGGGGTGTGGGTCGCGACCGGGGGGCAGCGCTCCGCGCTGCGGGCCGCCGTCGACACGTCGTCCCTGCTGTGGATCGTGGGCGGCGTCGCGCTCGGCGCGCTGCTCTGGAGCGCCGTGGTCGTCACGGGCTACCTGGCCGTGCTGCCGCGCGGCACCTCGCGGGGGCGCCGGGTCGTCGGCGGCGGGCTGGTGCTGCTGCTGGCCGCCGCGGTGCTGGCGCCGGCGGCGCTGGCCGGGCAGGTCGCCCTGACCCAGCGCGACCTGATCAGCGACGTCTTCACCGACGACGGCCGCTCCGCGACGGTCGACCAGGACGACTCCGACCCGTTCGGCGACAAGGAGCGGATCAACGTCCTGCTGCTCGGTGGGGACGGCGGCGAGGGCCGCGACGGCGTCCGCACCGACACCGTCATCGTCGCGAGCATCGACACCGACGACGGCGAGACGACGCTGTTCAGCCTGCCGCGCAACCTGGAGGACCTGCCGTTCCCGGAGAGCAGCCCGCTGGCAGACCTCTACCCCGACGGCTTCGACGCCGGCAGCGAGAGCGAGAGCCTGCTCAACGCCGTCTACCGCAACGGCCCGGCCATGCACCCCGACGTCCTGGGCCCGACGGACAACCCGGGTGCGGACTGGCTGAAGCTCGGCGTCGGCGAGGCGCTCGGCCTGGACATCGACTACTACGTGCTGATCAACCTCGACGGCTTCAGCCGGCTGGTCGACGCGCTCGGCGGGATCACCGTCGACGTCAACTACTGGGTGCCGATCGGCGGCGAGCCCACGCTGGGCACGCTGCCCGACGACTACATCGCGCCCGGCCCGAACCGGTTCATGGACGGCGCCACCGCGCTGGCGTTCGCGCGCGGCCGGTTCGGCCTCACCGACTACGACCGGATGGACCGGCAGCGCTGCACGATCGACGCGATCATCGACGCCGCCGACCCGATCACCCTGCTGCGCAAGTACCAGCAGCTGGCGCGCACCACGAAGGACGTCGTCTTCACCGACATCCCGCGCTCGGCGCTGGGCGACTTCGTGGACCTGGCGTTCCGGGTGAAGGACGCCGACATCCGCAGCGTGGTCTTCGACGACTCGGTGATCAGCCCGGCCTACCCCGACTACGACAGGATCCGCGGCACGGTCTTCCTGGCGCTCCAGGGCGGTGCGGCCGGGGATGACGCGCCCGACGGCCCCACCTCGGCGCCCACCCCGTCCTCGCCCGCGCCGTCCCCGCCGTCGTCGCCGTCCGCACCGCCGACGGCCGGCGACGACGACGCCGACGTCGTCCTCAGCGACGTCCGCGACGCCTGCGCCTACGACCGCGAGGCGGCCGAGCTGGCGCTGCTGGCCGGAGAGCCGCCGACCCGCAACGGCTAGCTAGCCCTGCATCGCCGCGATCTGGAGCAGGTTGCCGCAGGTGTCGTCGAGGACGGCGGTGGTGACCGGCCCCATCTCGGTGGGCGGCTGGGTGAAGCGGACGCCGAGCGCGGTCAGCCGGTCGAACTCGGCCTGCACGTCGGGGACGGTGAACGAGTTGTAGGGGATGCCGTCGGCGACCAGCCCCTGCTTGAAGGCCTGCGCCGCGGGGTGCTCGTCGGGCTCGAGGACCAGCTCGACGCCGTCGGGCTGCTCGGGGGAGACGACGGTGAGCCAGCGGTGGACGCCCATCGGGACGTCGTTCTTCACCACGAAGCCGAGGACGTCGGTGTAGAACCGCAGCGCCTTCTCCTGGTCGTCGACGAACACGCTGGTCAGGGTGATGCGCACGGGTCCTCCTCGGGGTCGGGGTGCTCACGGGGTGGGCGCCACCGGTCGGTGATGGCGCGCAGCGGTGCGGTGTCCAGGTCGTGGAACTTGTAGCGGCCCTCGCGCCGGGTCCGCACCAGCCCGGCGTCCTCGAGCACGGCCAGGTGCTGCGAGATCGCCTGGCGGGTGGAGGAGAGGCCGTGCCGCGTGACGAGCCGGTTGACCAGCTCGAACAGCGTCTGGCCGGAGCGCTCCTGGAGCTCGTCGAGGATGGCGCGCCGGGTGGGGTCGGCGAGCGCCCGGAATACATCGCCCACGGGCGCCACCATAGGCAAGCGTCTGCTTGCCTGACAAGCCCCCGACGCCGGGTCCGGAGCGGCGCGGGAGGATGGGGGGCGTGCCCGCCGCCGACGTCCGTGCCGTGACCACCGTGGACGACGCCCTGCGGGCCGAGCTCCTCGCCTGCTGGGTCGACGTCACCAACGCCGGGGGCGCGGTCGGGTTCGTCGCCCCGGTGACCCCGGCCGACGTCGCGCCGGTGCTCGACCGGCTGCTCGAGGGCGTCGGGTCGGGGCGGGACGTGCTGTGCGTCCTCACCGCCGGCGGGGGGACGGCGGGCTTCGCGGCGCTGGTCGGCTCGTCGTCGCCGCTGCGCCGGCACTGGGGCACCGTCCTGCGGGTGCAGGTGCACCCGTCGTTGCAGGGCCGCGGCCTGGGCCGGGCGCTCATGGAGGGCGTGCACCGCATCGCCGCCGACCGCGGGTGGGAGTTCGTCACCCTCGGCGCCCGCGGCGGCACCGGCGTCGAGGCGTTCTACAAGGGGCTCGGCTACGCCGAGGTGGGCCGGGTGCCCGGCGCGGTCCGCGTGGCGCCCGGTGACGACCGCGACGAGATCCTGCTCGCCCGGGCCCTCTGACCGATCTGCGCGGGCCGACCGATCTGCGCGGGCCGACCGACCTGCGCGCGCCGTCCGGGGCCTCTGGTAGACCGGGGGCATGACCGCCGGCACCCCTGACCGCGCCCGCCAGATCGCCTTGTTCGTCGTCGGCGTCGCCGTCGTCCTGCTGGTCTCGTCGGTCACCTGGTTCGGCAGCGACCGCGCCGGATGGGGGATCGCGCAGCTCGTCGTCGCCGTGCTGGTGGGGGCCGCCGGCGCGGTGATGTACCGGCGGGCCGGAGGCGGCCGGGCGCGCTAGCCGCTCGCGGGCGCCCGGGCGCTCGAGGCGACGAACGGCTCCAGCAGCGCGGAGGTCGTCGCCCACACCCGCTCCAGCCCGGCGCCGTCCTCGATCTGCCGGGACGCGGTGCGCACCATGGCGTCCACCTGCTCGGCCACCAGGTGCACGTCGGGCACGCCGAGGGCGGTCAGCGCCTCGACCAGGGGATCGAGCAGCTCCTCGTGCATGGCGCGCGCCCGCTCGCCGGTGACGTGCCCCGGCGCGATCGACGCCAGCGCCGCGATGACGGTGTGCTCGCCCTCGGCGACCTGGGCGAGGCTGGCGCGGGCGTAGGCGAGGACCGCGGCGGCGGGCGAGGCCGCGGCGTCCATCTCGGACCGCAGCCGGGCCAGCCAGCGCGGGGTGATGTCCTCGACCAGCGCGCCGAGCAGGTCGTCGGCCGACGTGAAGTACTCGTAGACGCTGGACCGCGCCAGCCCGGCCCCGGCGGCGACCCCCGCTGAGCGTCGGGGGCCGCCCGGTCTCGGTGATGACCGCCCGGCCGGCGTCGAGCAGGGCGCGCAGCTGCGCGGCCCGGTGCTCGGCGACGGTGGCCGCCCGGATGCGGGGCACGTGCCTCCTCAGCTGACGGCGGATACCTCCGACAGCTTCCCATCCACCATCTCGAGCACGCGGTCGCAGGCACCCAGGACGTCGTGGTCGTGGGTGACCATGACCGTGGCGACACCGTGCTCGTGCGTCTCCTCGGCGAGCAGCGCGACGATCTCGCGGCTGCGGGCACGGTCGAGGGCCGCCGTCGGCTCGTCGACCAGCAGCACCGACGGCCGGCTCACCAGCGCCCGGGCGATGCCCACGCGCTGCCGCTCGCCGCCGGAGAGCTGGTGCGGCCGGTGCCGGGCCCGGGCGCCCATGCCGACCCGGTCCAGCAGCTGCTCGGGGGTGCGCCCCGCGACCGCCGGGCGCCCGGCCACCTTCAGCGCGAAGCGCAGCTGGTCGATCGGCCGTCAGCGCCGGGATCAGGTTGCCGGACTGGAAGACGAAGCCCACCTGCTCCCGGCGGTAGCGCGCGAGGTCCCGCCGGGAGGCGGTCGTCAGGTCGGTGCCGTCGATGCGCACCTCGCCGCTGTCCGGGCTGATCAGCCCGCCGGCGACGGCGAGCAGGCTGGACTTGCCCGACCCGGAGGGGCCGACCACCGCGACGAGCTCGCCGGGCGCCGCGGAGAACGAGACGTCGTCCAGCGCGGTCACCTCCGCGTCACCGTCGCCGAGGCGCAGGGTCACGCCGGCGAGGGTCAATCCGGTGGTGGTCCGGCCGGCGGTGGTCTGGCCGACGGTCATCGCTGTCCTCCGAGGGCGGTGAGCGGGTCGATGCGGGAGATGCGGGTCGCGGCCGCGGCCGCGCCGAGGAGGCCGAGGACGACGAGGGCGAGCGCGGCACCGGTGATCGGGCCGGCCTCCAGGGCGAAGGGCATGGCGCTGCCGGAGAGCAGGGCGCCGACGCCGAGGCCGACGAGCACCCCGACACCCGTGGACACGACCAGCACGACGGCGGCCTGCGCCACGGTGTCGCGGACGAGGTAGCCCGACGTGGCGCCCATCGCCCGGATCACCGCGAGCTCGTGCCGGCGGTTGATGGTCCAGACGGTGAAGAACGCGCCGATGACCAGCGCGGAGATGACGAACAGGAACCCCTCGATCAGGCTGAGCGTCGAGGTCTCGGCCGTGTAGCCGGGGGAGCCGCCGAACGACTCCTCGAGCGTCAGGGTCCGGGTGTCGGCGGCCTCGTCGCCGGCCGCCACGTCCAGGTCGGTGCCGTCCTCGGCGGCCAGCGCCACCGCGGTCGCCTCGGTGTAGGCGCCCTCGCGGGGCTCCTCGCCGGGACGCGCGCCGGCCTGCACCTCCTGCCAGGTGCGCAGCGGGACGTACGCGACGTCGACGTGGCCGTAGGTGTGCTGCTCCCCGAGGGCGCCGACGACGGTGAGCTCGGTGCCGAGGCGGTACGAGCACGATCGTGTCGCCGATGGTCACGCCGTCGTCGACGAGCGTGCCGCTGATCACGATGCCGGTCGGGTCGTCGCCCAGGTCGGCGCCGTCGGCGGGGGTGGGGGCGAGGAAGGAGTCCGTCTCCACGCCGAAGAGAGCGAGGTCGACGGGGGTTCCCACGCCGTCCGGTGCGACCGCGCTGCCGTTGACCAGGGCGTTGCCGAACGGCGCCGCCTCGGCGACCCCGGGCTGCTCCGCCCAGACGTCGACCTGGTCGAGGGTGACGACGCTGCGAGAGAAGGCGGAGTCGGTCTTGCTGTCCGCCGCGAAGGCGAAGGCCGTGACCGGCAACCGCTGCAGGCCCGAGACGCCGTCGTTGACCAGCCCCGTGGAGAGGCCGGAGAGCAGGACGACCAGCAGGGCGATGAGCGCCACGACGGCGCCCATGAGGCTGAAACGGCCGCGGGCGAACAGCAGTTCGCGGGCGCCGAGGAACATGGGAACCCCCTGCGCCGCATCGGGGAGGCGATTTGCCGACGGCGCATCGGGAACTTTACCGACGTCGTGTCGGGAAAGACCCTTGGGGCGGGGTGTCGTGCGACACCAGCCGGAACGCAGCGGAGCCGGACCCCCGGCGGGGATCCGGCTCCGGAGCGGATCAGGTCAGACCGTGCGCCGGTTGTCGACGGCGGTCCGGACCGGGCCCAGTGCGATGACCAGACCGACCAGCGCGGTCAGGAGGTGCAGCACGTTGTCGGCGGCGTTGAGGTTGAGGAAGTCCCAGTCCTCGCCGACGGCGAACAGGCCGTAGATGAAGGCCGCCCCGTACCCGATGGCCAGCAGCCAGCCGTAGGTGCGTGCGCCGGCGAGCGTGCGGGACAGCGCCAGACCCACGGCGCCGATGAGGATGTGCACCACGTTGTGCATCGGGTTGATCATGAACCCGAGCAGGTTCTCGTCCATGTGGTGGACGTCGGCACCGTTCTCGTTGCCGAAGAAGTTGTCGAACCCGGTGATGAAGAAGCCGATGACGCCGATGAGCAGGTAGACGGCGCCGAAGGCCAGGCCCAGGATCTGCGGCCACGTCAGGCCCCGGTCGGCCCGGGGGGTGTGCGAAGCGGACATGCTGATCTCCAGGGGCAGTCGGTGTCCCGCCGCGATCGCGACGGAACCTCCCGGTACCCCAACCCGACGCGGGAACGCCGATCGCCGGTACGCGTCACCCGATCGTGACCGGTTCCCGGGTCGCCGGGCCCCTCAGCCGCCGGTGCGAGATGTCGGCTTCGGCCGGCGGACGACGAACGGGCCGATCGCCAGCAGGTCCACCGGCGCGGAGCCGAAGCACTCCAGGGCGTCCCGCGGGTCGTCGACCATCGGCCGCCCGGCGGTGTTCAGGCTGGTGTTGACGACGACGGGGATGCCGGTGCGCCGCTCGAAGGCGGAGATCATCCGGTGCACGAGCGGCTGCCGCTCCGGGTCGATGGTCTGGATCCGCGCCGTCCCGTCGACGTGGGTGACCGTGGGGATGCGCTCGCGCCACTCCTCGGCGACGTCGTGCACGAAGAGCATGTACGGCGAGGGGATCGGGCCGCGGCTGAAGATCTCCGGCGCCCGCTCCAGCAGCACCATGGGGGCGACCGGGCGGAACTGCTCGCGGCCCTTCACGTCGTTCATCCGCTCGAGGTTGGCCTCGTGCCCGGGGTGCGCGAGCAGCGAGCGGTGCCCCAGTGCGCGGGGGCCGTACTCGCTGCGGCCCTGGAACCAGGCGACGATGCCGTTGTCCGCGAGCACCTCCGCGACGGCCTCGGCGACGTCGTCCGGCCGCTCGTAGTCGATCGCCGCCGTCCGCAGCACCTGCTCGATCTGCTCGTCGCTCCAGCCCCGGCCCAGCGCCGCGCCCGGCATCGGCCGGGTGTCCTCGCCGAGCTCGCGGGCCACGTGCAGCGCGGCGCCCAGGGCGGTGCCGGCGTCGCCGGCGGCCGGCTGCACCCAGACCTGCTCGAACGGGCTCTCGGCGAGGATGCGGGTGTTGGCCACGCAGTTGAGCGCGGTGCCGCCGGCGAGGGTCAGGGTCTTCTCGCCGGTCTGCTCGTGCACCCAGCGGGCCAGGTCGACCAGCACCTCCTCGAGGCGGGTCTGCACGCTGGCGGCGAGGTCGGCGTGTGCCTCGGTCCACCGGTCGCCCGCGGCCAGGCGCGGCGCGAACTCCGAGAAGTCGATCTTCTCCGTGCGGAAGCCGCCGTCGTCGGTGGCGCGGATGAGCTCCGCGAGGTCGCCGAGGAAGCGGGGCTTGCCGTAGGAGGCCATCGCCATGACCTTGAACTCGTCGGAGCTGCGCAGGAAGCCCAGGTGGTCGGTGAGCTCCTCGTACATCAGGCCCAGGGAGTGGGGGAGCGCCTGCCCGGCGAGGACCTCCAGCTGCCCGTCCACGTAGCGCCCGGCGAGGTGGCTGTGCGCCTCGCCGCGGCCGTCGAGGACGAGGACGGCGTTGTCCCGGCTGCCCGCCCGGCCCGGAGCGGCGAGCCCGGCCGACGCCGCGTGCGCGACGTGGTGCTTGACGTAGCGGACCTTCGCGGGGTCCAGCCCGGGCAGCGCGTGCGCCAGGAAGTCCGGCGCCATCTCGGCGTACCGCTTGCGCATGGTGTCGCCGTCGTCGAACAGGCCGGTGTCCTCCGGCGTCGTCATCAGGCCGGGGTCGAAGGAGTAGGCGACCGCGTCGAGCTCCTCCGGCCGGATGCCGGCCTCCTTCAAGCACCAGGCGGCCGACAACTCGGGCAGCTCCCACGCGCTCCACGGCAGGGGGCGCTTGCCGTGCTTGCGCCGGCTGAACCGCTCCTCCTCCGCGGCGGCCACGACCTCCCCGTCGACGACGAGCGCCGCCGCGGGGTCGTGGTAGATCGCGTTGATGCCGAGGACCTTCACGCTGGGGCTCCTCTCCGCCGCCTGCGCTGATGATGGCGTCGGACGCCCTGACCCGCAGGTCGAAGCGGTACCGCCCGGTTCGCCTCAGGGGCCAGGACGCGGAGCAGCTCGTTGTCGACGACGGCGGCGAGGCCGAGGGTCTTGTAGCCGACGTCGTCGAACAGCACGGTGATCCGGTCGTCCTCGACGCGCATGACCACGCCGTTGCCCCACTCGGTGTGCTCGACCGGGGTCTCGACGGGGAACGGGGTGTCGTGGTCGTCGGGACCGGGGTGCTCCTGCGCGACGCCGGAGGAGCAGTTGTCGCAGTTGCCGCAGGGCTCGTCGAGCTGCTCGCCGAAGTAGCCGAGCAGGAACTGGCGCCGGCACTCGGTGGTCTCGGCGTAGCCGCGCATCATCTCGACGCGGCTCTGGTCGACCTTCTCGTGGTGCTCGGCGAGCTCGCGGGCGGCCGCGGCGGCCTCCCCGGGGCTGGGGGCGTCCGGCGCGGGGTGGGCCGCGCCCTCCTCGTCGATGACGACGGCCTCGACGGCTTCGAGCAGGTTGAGGTCGCGGACCAGCGGGCTGGCGGCACGGCCGGTCTCCTCGCGGAGGGTCTTGACGTCGACGCCGTCCTGCAGGCCCGCGGCGGGGGCGGCGGAGACCAGGCCGGCGACCTGCTGGAGCTCTTCCTCGGCGGGGGTGCCGGCGGCGAAGAAGCGGCGCAGGCCGAGGTCCTCCTGGCGGTAGACGAGCACGGCCAGGGCGGGGTCGCCGTCGCGGCCGGCGCGACCGATCTCCTGGTAGTAGCTGTCGACCGAGTCGGCCGGCTCGGAGTGGATGACGAAGCGGGTGCCGGGCTTGTCGATGCCCATGCCGAAGGCGGTGGTGGCGACGACGACGTCCAGCTCGTCGTCCATCCAGGCGCGCTGGGTCTCCTCGCGGTCGCCCTTGTTCAGGCCCGCGTGGTAGTGCCGGGCGCGCAGGCCGCGGTCGCGCAGCGCGTCGGCGATGGTCTCGGTGCCCTTGCGGGTGGCGCTGTAGACGATGCCGGGGCCACGGCCCTCGCCGATCTCGGCGAGCACGCGGTCCAGGACGCCCTGCTCCTTGCCGTGCGCGTCGGCGTGGTGGTCGACCTCGAGCCGGATCTCGGGGCGGTCGAAGCCCGCGACGACGACGGCGGGGTCGGTCATGCCGAGCCGCTCGACGATCTCCGCGCGGACCGGCGGGGCGGCGGTGGCGGTGAGCGCCAGGACGGTGGGGGAGCCGAGCTGCTCGACGGCGGTGCCGAGGCGCAGGTAGTCGGGGCGGAAGTCGTGGCCCCAGGCGGAGACGCAGTGCGCCTCGTCGACGACGAAGAGCGCGGGCTTGGCCGCGGCGAGCGCCTCGACGACGTCGGGCTTGGCGAGCTGCTCGGGGGCGAGGAAGAGGAAGCGGACCGTTCCGTCACCGAGGTCCGCGAGGGCCGCGCGCTGGTCGCCGACGGACATCGTGGAGTTGAGCTGCGCGGGGCGCCCGGCCTGCTCCTGGAGCTCGGTGAGCCGCTCGACCTGGTCGCGCTGCAGGGCGATGAGCGGCGAGACGACGACGACCGGTCCGTCGAGGAGCTGCCCCGTCCACCTGGTAGACGGCGGTCTTGCCGGCACCCGAGGGCAGGACGGCGAGGGTGTCCCGCCCGCCGACGACCGCCTGCATCGCCTCTTCCTGGCCGGGGCGGAAGGAGTCGTAGCCCAGCACGTCGCGGGCGAACTGCCGGATCCGCCGGGTGCGCACGGATGCCGTGGCACCTGCCGGGTTGTCTGCGCCTACCGGGTTGTCTGCACCCGCTGGGTTGCCTGCGCCTGCGGTGTCGTCGGGATCGCCGGGGAGGTCTTCGGCGGGGGTGGTCTCGGGAGAGGCGGTCGGCACCGGCTCCCCCTCCCCGTCGCCCGGGCTCGGCAAACCGTGCGGGGTCTCACCACCGGCGCGCCGCGGTCGGGCGGGGGGCGCCGTGTGGACGTTCCCGCGGGAACGTCCGGATCACCCGGCCGCCGGCCCGCGCTCGGCATCCCGTCGGCGGACCACCTCGCGGTGCCCCATCAGGACGCTGATCGCCCAGGCCATGTCGAGTCGCTCGTAGTGGGCGTCGCCGGGCATCGGGCGTGCCGGCGCGCCGTCCGGGAAGAGGATCCGGTCCAGCCCGTCCAGCCCGTCCAGCCCGTCCAGCCCGTCCAGCCCGTCCCGCCCGTTCAGCCCGTCCCGCCTGTCCGCGCCGGGGGACGCAGGGCCGGTGGCACCACGGATGCGCCAGGCGTGCCGCGGGCCGCCGGGCCCGGCGGGTGGGCGACCCGCCCGGCCGGGAGCGCCGGGGTGCGTGGGCACCGGTCGGCCGCGGCGGTGATCGGTGCGTCGGCGGCCCGCCGCGCGCCCGGCCCGCCTGCCGAGCGGTTCGCCGTAGGCATCGGTGGCAGCACCGGTCGCGGCGGGGGCACCGCCGAGGAGCTGGTCGAGGTCCGCGTCCACGGGTGTGGTCGGGGGTGCGGTGTCCGAGGGGCGGGGACCGACGGTCGTGTCGAGGGGGTGCACGCCGGCGAAGACCTCCGCCCGGTCGGGCGAGCTGCCGGCGGCGCCGTCCGCGTCCGAGCTCTGAGCACCTGCCAGGCCGCCGACGAAGGCGGCGTCGGGGCCGCCCCACACGCGCCGGCCGTCAGGGGTCAGCACGACGAGCCGTCCGTCGCGCCGGCTGACCACGAGGCCGTGGTCGTGGACCAGGCCGTGGTCGACGTCGCACAGCAGCACCATGTTGTCGATGTCGGTCCGGCCGCCGAAGATCCAGTGCCGCATGTGGTGGGCGTGCAGTCGCTCGATGCGGGTCTCGGGGCAGCCGGGGCGGGCGCAGCCGCCGTCGCGGCGGTACAGGGCGCGCCGCTGGGCCTTCGTCGCGCGGCGCTGCCGGCGTCCGACCGCGAGCGGTTCCCGGCCGCGTTCCAGCATCGTCACGACGGTCGCCTCGCAGAGCAGGCGGCGGACATCAGCGCCCGTGATGGCCGGCCCGCCCTCGACGTACGCCCGGCCGGCCGCGGCGTCGTCGGCGATGACCGCGGCGTCGACGTGCACCACCACCTCGCGCCGTGGCGGGTCGCCGGGCCGGCGGTGGCCGCGTGCGGCGCCGGCCTCGACGAGCTCGGCCAGGGCGGCGATGCGGCGGGCCGTGGTGCGCTCGCGAACGCGGCCCACCGCGGCATCCTCGGCGCAGCGCTTCTCGATCTCGCGGTCGACGGTGCCCCCGGCCGCCCGGATCGCCTCGTGGCGGGCGGTCGCCTTCGTCGCCTGGGCCCGTTCGCGCCGGGCGTCCCGCTCCGCGCGGGCCTCGATCCGGGTCATCAGGGCTGCTCCGGCCGGCCCGGGCATGCGGACCTCGAGCGTCAGGAAGCCGTCGTCGTCGTACCAGTGCTCGAAGGACTGCAGGTCCTCGGCGCCGACCCCCCGGGAGCCCGTCCCGGGGTCGCCGGCTGCGGCGGCGTCGGCGCGGCGCCACTGGCGGCAGAAGCGCTCGGTCTGCGAGGCGGTGGCGCAGAGCGCGAACTCGACCAGCGAGGCCTCGCAGTCCGGCGCCGCGATGCGGGTGAGCGCGCGGACCTTCGAGTACGACAGCCGCCCGGCCGCGAACTCCTCCTCGATCAGCGGGAGCCCGCCCAGCGCTCGCGCGACCCGGACGTGCTCGCGGGCCGCGCCGGGCCCGAGGCCGCACTGCCAGGCGAGCCAGTGGGCGCAGGACAGGATGCCGACGCCGTGCCAGCCCCCGCGGCGGTCGAACTCCGCCACCAGTCGCAGCCAGGTCGCGGTGGCCGCCGCCAGCCGCACCGCGCCGGTGGTGATCGCCGCGGCCAGCTCCGCCAGCGGCGTCTCGTCTGCCTGATCATTCGATCGCATGTTCGAACGGTAGGGGTGTGGTCCGACAGTTTCCGCTGGTCGGCGGCGGCCCGATGTCCGGCGACGAGGCGACGAGCGGTGGCCGGACGTTCCCGCGGGAACGTCCGGCCACGCAGCGGGGCTCGGTGGCGGCGCGGGCGGGCGGGTCAGCCGAGGGGCGGGCGGCGGGAGCCGACGTCGGCGCGTTCGGCCGCGGACTGCCCGGCGAGCCACCCGCCGGCGTCGACCGACGCCCGGCTGCGGCTGGTGCGCAGCTTCGGGAAGAGCTGGGCGAGCGCGGTGTCGACGGCCTCCGTGCGCGAACGGAGCACCGGCAGCAGGTCCACCTCGCGCTCCGCCGCCGCAGCGGTGGCCTCGGCGGTGGCGCGGCGACGGGCCTCCTGCAGCCGCTCGCCCACCCGGTGCGCGTAGCCGAGGAGGAACGCCCGGCGGAACGCGCGCGGCGAGGCGGAGGGCCCTCGGGTCCGCTCGGCGGCGGCCAGCCCCTGCGCGACCTGCAGCAGCAGCGAGGTGAACAGCAGCTCGACGGCGTCCAGGTCGGCCCGCGCGCCCACCACCGTCGCGATGCCCAACCCCTGGTACCAGACCATCCGCGCGTCGTTCGCCTCCGCGACCGCGCCCAGCAGCTGCACCTTCGCCCGCACGTACGGGTCGGCGACGTGCACCCGCCGGGTGCCCACCTCGCCCGCCGGCAGCTCACCCTGCAGCACCGCGGCATCCACGGCGTGCCGGGTCATGAGCTCCTGCGCCTTGGCGGTCAGCGCCTCGGCCTCCTCGGCGAAGTCGGTCGCCTCCGCCTTGGCCAGCAGCCCGCGGATGACGCGCAGGGCGCGCTCCTCGCCGGCCGCAGCGGTCGGCCCTGGCCTCGCGCCGGGAGGGGATGCCCGGCGCCGAGCGTCACCCCACCGCGACGGCGGCGGCACCAGCAGCTCGATCCGCGGCGAGCCGCGCAGCACCCCGAGCAGCTGGAGCGCGATCCGCCAGGCCTCGGCCGCCGACCGGCGCTCGGAGCGCTGCCACCCGGCCACCACGGCACCGGCCCCGTCGGCGGTCGGATCCCCGGCAGCGGCACCGCCGTCGAGGGCGCCCAGCTCGCGCAGCTGCTCCACCCAGGCCTCCGGGGCCCGCTCCGCCGCCGCAGTCCGCCGCGCGTGCGCACCGATCAGCGCCACGACCAGCGGCACCGACCCGGCCGTCGCCTTCCGGCGGGCCGCGTGCGCGACGTCGGCCGGCTGCCACCCGCGCTCCCACGTCCCGTCCAGCGCCTCGAGCAGCCCGGCCTCGACCAGGGCGGCCGTGACCGAGCCGTCGCCGTCCAGCGCGACCCCCCGCGCCGCCAGCGCGCCGGCCAGCTCGGTCGCGCTCCCGGGGTCGGCGAGCAGCGGGGCGCGGTGCCGGAGCAGGTCGGCGAGCCAGGCGTCGTCCATCACGTCGGGCATGCTGCCCGCCCGGCCGACGTCCGGCCCGGGCGGCTGTGGACGGCGGCGTCCCGTCCACAGGCACGTCTAGGGTCGGCACGTGGCCGCCACCTACCGGATCGCCGAGGCGGCCGCCCTGCTCGGCGTCAGCGACGACACGGTGCGCCGCTGGATCGACAGCGGCCGGCTCCCGGCCGCACGCGACGGCGGCCCGGCCGTGGTGGAGGGCGCCGACCTCGCCCGCGTCGCCGCCGAGATGCACGAGCCGCCGGAGCCCGGCGTCACCCGCTCCTCCTCCGCCCGCAACCGGCTGACCGGCATCGTCACCCGCGTCGTCCGCGACACCGTCATGGCGCAGGTCGAGATCCAGGCCGGCCCGTTCCGCGTCGTCTCCCTCATGTCCCGCGAGGCGGCCGACGAGCTCGGCCTCGAGGTGGGCGTCCGGGCCGTCGCGACGGTCAAGGCCACCCAGGTGAGCGTCGACGTCCCCTGAGCGGGCGGGAACCGCACGCGCGGAAGCGGTGAGCCGCTAGGGTTCCGCGCATGCGGATCGGACGCGCGGCCGGTGCCGCGCTCGCGCTGGCGGTGCTCGCCGGCTGCGCCGGCAGCGGCGGGTCGTCCACCAGGGACGACGGCGGGATCGGCGGCACGCTGACCGTCTTCGCCGCCGCCTCGCTCACCGACGTCTTCACCGACCTGGGCGACCGGCTCGAGGCGGAGCACCCGGGTCTGGCGGTCCAGTTCAACTTCGCCGGCAGCGCCCAGCTGGCCACCCAGCTCACCCAGGGCGCACCGGCCGACGTCTTCGCCAGCGCGAACGAGCCGCAGATGGCCGTCGTCACCGACGCCGGCCTGACAGACGGCGAACCGCAGGTCGTCGCGGAGAACGTGCTGGAGATCGTCGTCCCCGAGGGCAACCCGGCGGGGATCACCGGCCTGGCCGACTTCGCCCGCGCCGAGCTCGCCCTAGCCGTCTGCGCGCCCACCGTGCCGTGCGGCGCCGCGGCCACGGCGGTCTTCGACGCGGCGGGCATCACCCCGCGGCCGGACACCCTCGAGGAGGACGTGAAGGCCGCGCTCACCAAGGTGCAGCTCGGCGAGGTCGACGCCGCGCTGGTCTACGCCACCGACGTCCTCGCCGCGGGTGACGCGGTCGAGGGCCTGCCGTTCCCCGCGGCCGAGTGGGCGGTCAACGCCTACCCGGTGTGCGTGCTGCGCGACGCGCCCAACCCCGCGGCGGCGCGGGCCTTCGTCGACCTGGTCGCCTCCGACGAGGGGCAGCGCGCCGCTGGCGGCGGCCGGTTTCCGGCGACCCGGCCCGTGAGCAGGCGCGACGGCGGCGTCCCGCTGCCCCTCCTCGTCCCCGCGGCCCTCGGCACGCTCTTCCTCGTCCTGCCGCTGCTCGGCCTGCTGGTCCGGACGCCGTGGTCCGACCTCGGCACCCGGCTGACCGACCCCGCCGTCGGGCAGGCGCTGCGGCTCTCCCTGGTCAGCGCGACGCTCGCCACCGCCGTCTCGCTCGTCCTCGGCGTCCCGCTCGCCTGGGTGCTGGCCCGCTCGCGCATCCGCGGGCGCAGCGTCCTCCGGGCGCTGGTCACCGTGCCGCTCGTGCTCCCGCCGGTCGTCGGCGGCGTCGCGCTGTTCCTGGTGCTGGGCCGCAACGGCATCGTCGGCACCTGGCTCGACCAGTGGTTCGGCCTCACCATCCCGTTCACCACGACCGCGGTGGTGATCGCCGAGACGTTCGTGGCGATGCCCTTCCTCGTCATCAGCGTGGAGGGCGCGCTGCCGCGCTGCCGACGCGCGCTTCGAGGACGCCGCCGCCACCCTCGGCGCCGACCGCTGGACCACCTTCCGCCGCGTCACGCTGCCGCTCGTCGCGCCCGGGGTGGCTGCCGGCGCCGTCCTCTGCTGGGCGCGGGCCCTGGGCGAGTTCGGCGCCACGATCACCTTCGCCGGCAACTTCCCCGGGACGACGCAGACGATGCCGCTGTCGGTCTACCTGGCGCTGCAGAGCGATCCGGAGGCCGCCATCGTGCTGTCGCTGGTCCTGCTCGCCGTCTCCCTCGCCACGCTGCTCGTGCTCCGCGACCGCTGGCTGGGCCGCGCGGAGGCCGCGCCGTGACGCTCGCTGCCGAGGTGCGCGTGCGACGCGGGATGTTGCACGTGGAACTCGACGTCGCGGTCGACGACGGCGAGGTGCTCGCCGTCCTCGGCCCGAACGGGGCCGGCAAGTCCACGCTGCTGCGGGTGTTGGCCGGCCTGCTGCCCCCGGACGGCGGCCGGACCGCGGTCGACGGCGCGATCTGGGACGACGTCGCCGCCGGCACGCACCTGCCCCCGCACCGCCGGCGCCTCGGCATGGTCTTCCAGGACCACCTGCTGTTCCCGCACCTGACCGTCGCCGACAACGTCGCCTTCGGCCTGCGCACCCGCGGCGTCACCCGCTCCGAGGCACGCCGCACCGCCACCGCCTGGCTGCAGCGGGTCGGCCTGGCGGAGTTCGCCCGCTCGAGGCCCGCGCAGCTGTCCGGCGGCCAGGCGCAGCGGGTGGCGCTGGCCCGCGCGCTGGCACCGGACCCCGCGCTGCTCCTGCTCGACGAGCCGCTCTCCGCGCTGGACGCCCGCACCCGGCTCACCGTCCGCGCCGAGCTGCGCCGCCACCTGGCCGAGTTCGGCGGCAGCACCGTCCTGGTCACCCACGACCCGGTCGACGCCATGGCGCTGGCCGACCGGGTCGTCGTCGTCGAGGACGGGCGGGTGGTGCAGGCCGGCCGGCCCGCCGAGGTGGCCCGGCACCCGCGCACCGACTACGTCGCCCGGCTGGTCGGGCTCTCGCTGCTGCCGGGCACGGGGCGCGGCACCGCGGTCTTGCTGGACGGCGGCGGGGAGGTCGCCGTCGCCGAGGAGGTGACCGGGCCGGTGTTCGCCGCCGTCCGCCCGGAATCGGTCGCCCTCCACCTCGCCCGGCCCGAGGGCAGCCCGCGCAACGTCTGGCCGCTGCGGCTGGCCGGCGCCGTGCCGCACGGGACGACGGTCCGCTGCGAGCTCGAGGGCGCCGTGCCGCTGGTCGCCGACGTCACCGCGACCGCCTTCGCCGAGCTCGGCCTGACCCCGGGCGCGCAGGTCTGGGCGTCGGTCAAGGCCTCCGAGGTCGCCGTCTACGCCCGCTGAGAGGGCAGAGATGGCCATGTCTGCCCTCTGGGAGAGTGGCGGGCATGACCTGCGCCGCCGTCGTCCTCGCCGCCGGGGGCGGCCGCCGCTACGGGATGCCGAAGGCGCTGGTCGAGTACGAGGGCAGCCTGCTGGTCGAGCGGGCGGTGCGGACGGCGCGGGCGGCCTGCGACGTGGTGCTCGTCGTCCTCGGCGCGCAGGCGGTCGACGTGTGGCGGGCTGCGGACCTCGAGGGCGCCACCGTCGTCGCCAACAAGGACTGGGAGACCGGCATGGCCTCCTCGCTGCGCACCGGCCTGGACGGGCTGCGCGGCTTCCCGGGCACGGTCGACGCCGCGCTGATCACGCTGGTCGACATGCCGGGCATGACCCCGGAGGCGCTGCGGGCCGTCGCCGCGCACGCAGCCCCCGACGCGCTCGCCGTCGCCACCTACGACGGCGTCCGCGGCCACCCGGTGCTGCTCGGCCGCGAGCACTGGGCCGGCGTAGCGGAGTCCGCGACCGGCGACGAAGGCGCCCGCCGCTACCTGGGCGCGCACTCGGGTCCCGACGGCGGGGTGATCGAGGTCGACTGCACCGGCCTGGCCGATCCGGCCGACCTCGACGTGCCCCCGCCCGGGGTACCTTCGGCGCCGTGACCGCCGGGCGGATAGCGAGAGTCGTCGACGCGCCGCTGTCCGTCGCCGAGCACGAGGACGCCGTGGCCGACAAGGCCGCGGGCGCCGTCGTCAGCTTCTGCGGGGTCGTCCGCGACCACGACGGCGGCCGGTCGGTGACCGAGCTCGAGTACGTCGGCCACCCGACCGCCGGGCAGGTCATCCGCGAGATCGCCGACGAGTTCGCCGCCCGCGAGGGCCTGCACGCCGTGGCGGTCAGCCACCGCGTCGGGCTGCTGGGCATCGGCGACGTCGCGCTGGCGTGCGCGGTCAGCGCCTCGCACCGGGGCACGGCGTTCGCCGCCTGCGCCGAGCTGGTCGACGTGGTGAAGGAACGGCTGCCCATCTGGAAGCGCCAGGTCTTCACCGACGGCGAGGAGGAGTGGGTCGCCTGCCCCTGAGGGGGATCGGTGGGATGCTCGCGGCGTGACCTCCCTCACCAGTCCGGACGAGCTCGCGGCCGCGCTCGAGGGCACCGGCTACCTGCCCGACGAGGGCCTGGCGACGGCGGCCTACCTGGCGCTGGCGATGCACCGGCCGCTGTTCCTGGAGGGGGAGGCCGGCGTCGGCAAGACGGCCCTGGCCCACGCGCTGGCCGAGGTCACCGGCCGGCCCATCTACCGGCTGCAGTGCTACGAGGGGCTGGAGGCCAGCCAAGCGCTGTACGACTGGGACTTCGGCCGCCAGCTGCTGCACCTGCGCGCCGCCGAGGCCGCGCACGCCGCCGACAACCCCGACGCGCTGGAGGCCTCCCTCTACGACCGGCGGTTCCTGCTGGCCCGCCCGCTGCTGCAGGCGCTGGAGGACTCGCCGTCGGTGCTGCTCATCGACGAGATCGACCGCGCCGACGACGAGTTCGAGGCGTTCCTGCTCGAGGTGCTGTCGGACTTCACCATCTCCATCCCCGAGCTCGGCACCGTCCGGGCGACGACGCCGCCGCTCGTGGTGCTCACCTCCAATCGCACCCGCGAGGTGCACGACGCGCTCAAGCGGCGCTGCCTCTACCACTGGCTCCAGCACCCCGACTTCGACCGCGAGGTGGCGATCCTGCGTCGCCGGCTGCCCGCGGTGACCGAGCAACTGGCCCGCGAGGTGGCCCGGGCGACGGCGCGGCTGCGCACGCTGGACCTGCTCAAGCCGCCGGGCATCGCCGAGGCGATGGACTGGGCCACCGCGCTGCACACCCTCGGCGCCCGCGAGCTGGACCCCGACACCGCGGCCCGCACGCTCGGCGCGGTGCTCAAGTACCGGGAGGACACCGAGCGGGTGCAGCAGCAGGTGCGGGAGGTGCTGGCCGGTGGCTGACACGCGGGCGGTGCGGGCTGACACGCGAACTGGGACGCCGGCCGGGACGCGCACGCGGGACGTCGTCGACACCGTCCTCGGCTTCGCCCGCACCCTGCGCGCGGCCGGGGTGGCGGCCTCCCCCGACCGCGTGGAGGCGATGCTGGCCGCGGTCGGGCACCTCGACGTCCTGGACGCCGGCGACGTCTACTGGGCCGGCCGGCTGACCCTGTGCTCCGGCCCGGACGACCTGGACCGCTACGACGCCGCCTTCTCCGCGTGGTTCGGCGGCGAGCGGGCCCGGGCGCCGCGCACCGCCGCGCCCGAGGTGCGCGTCGTCTCCGCGATGGCCCCGCTCGACGTCGGCCCGGGCGGGGGCGAGGAGTCCCCGGGGAGAGACGAGCTGGCCGTGCGGGCCAGCGCCGCCGAGGTGCTGCGGCACCGGGACGTCGGCGAGCTGACCGCGGCCGAGCGGGCGCACCTGCGCCGGCTGTTCACCGTGCTGCGGCCGGCCGCGCCGATGCGGCCCTCGCGCCGCCGCCGGCCGAGCCCGGCCGGCTCCGTCCACGCCGCGCGCACCGTGCGCCGCGCGCTCCGGGACGGCGGCGAGGTGACCCGCCTGCTGCACCGGCACGCCGCGCCGCGGCCCCGCCGGGTGGTGCTGCTCATCGACGTCTCCGGCTCGATGAGCCCCTACGCCGACGCGCTGCTGCGCTTCGCGCACGTCGCGGTGCGGGCGCGGCCGGCGTCCACCGAGGTGTTCACGGTGGGCACCCGGCTGACCCGGGTCACCCGCGAGCTGCGGCTGCGCGACCCGGACCGCGCCCTGGCCGCCACCGGCTCGGCGATCCCGGACTGGTCCGGCGGGACGCGGCTCGGCGAGGTGCTCAAGGCGTTCCTGGACCGGTGGGGCCAGCGCGGCACGGCCCGCGGCGCCGTCGTGGTCGTGTGCAGCGACGGCTGGGAGCGCGGCGGCACGGATCTGCTCGGCGAGCAGATGGCGCGGCTCCAGCGCCTGGCGCACGCCGTGGTGTGGGTGAACCCGCACAAGGGCCGCCCGGGGTACGAGCCCCTCGCCGGCGGCATCCGGGCGGCGCTGCCCTCGGTCGACGCGTTCGTCGCCGGGCACAGCATGGCCGCGTTCGAGGAGCTGACGGGAGTGATCCAACGTGCCTGAGGTGGACGGCGATGCGTGACGTCCTCGACGACCTGGTGGGGTGGTGGCAGGCGGGGCAGACCGTCGGCATGGGCACCGTCGTCGCCACCTGGCGCTCGGCCCCGCGCCCGGCCGGCGCGTCGATGCTCGTCGGCCCGGACGGGACGGCGGTGGGCAGCGTCTCCGGCGGCTGCGTCGAGGGCGCGGTCTACGAGGAGGCGACCGACGTCGTCGAGACGGGGGAGGTGGCGCTGCGCCGCTACGGCGTGAGCGACGACGACGCCTTCGCGGTCGGCCTGACCTGCGGCGGCATCCTCGACGTCTTCGTCGAGCCGGTCTCCCGCGAGTCCTTCCCCGAGCTCGGTGAGATCAAGGAGTCCGTCGACCGGCACGAGCCGGTCGCCGTCGTCACCTGCGTGAAGGGCGGCGACGACCGGGTGGGCCGGCGCATGGTGCTCTGGCCCGACCGGGCGTCGGGCAGCTTCGGGCTGCAGCGCCTGGACGACGCCGTGGCCGCCGACGCCCGCGGCATGCTCGTCGCCGGCCGCACCGGGATGCTGCACTTCGGCCACGACGGCGAGCGCCGCGGCGACGACCTCGAGCTGTTCGTGAACTCCTTCGCGCCGCCGGCCAGGATGGTCGTGTTCGGCGCGATCGACTTCGCCGCCGCCGTCGCGCGGGTCGGCGCCTTCCTCGGCTACCGGGTGACGGTGTGCGACGCCCGGCCGGTGTTCGCCACCCCCAAGCGCTTCCCGGACGCCGACGAGGTGGTCGTGGAGTGGCCGCACCGCTACCTGCAGGGCGAGGTGGACGCCGGGCGGATCGACGAGCGCACCGTGCTGTGCGTGCTCACCCACGACCCGAAGTTCGACGTCCCGCTGCTGGAGGTCGCGCTGCGGCTGCCGGTCGCCTACGTCGGGGCGATGGGGTCGCGGCGCACGCACGAGGAGCGGCTCGAGCGGCTCACCGACGCCGGCCTGAGCGCGTCGGAGCTGGCCCGGCTCTCCTCGCCGATCGGGCTGGACCTCGGCGCGCGCACGCCCGAGGAGACCGCCGTCTCGATCGCGGCGGAGATCATCGCGGGCCGCTGGGGCGGCTCGGGAGAGCGGCTCACCGGGACCGCCGGCCCGATCCACCGCACCGCCGACCGCTGACCTGCGGGAGGACGCGCCGGTAGGTGTGGCCCAGATCACGTCCCTCGGGTAAGACTCGGGGCACGTGACCCGGCCGGGACCCGGCGGTCACGCCGCAGCAGCGATCCGAGCGGAGGACTCGTGACCCAGATTTCGGTACGCGTCGACGGGGCGTCCTACACGGACGAGGTCGAACCGCGCACGTTGCTCGTCCACTACCTGAGGGAGCAGCTCGGCAAGGTCGGGACCGTCGTCGGCTGCGACACCAGCAACTGCGGCGCCTGCACGGTGCACCTCGACGGCGAGGCGGTGAAGAGCTGCACGGTGCTGGCCGTCCAGGCCGACGGCAGCGAGGTCACCACCATCGAGGGGATCGCGCAGAACGGCGGGCTGCACCCGATGCAGAAGGCGTTCCACGAGCTGCACGGCCTCCAGTGCGGCTACTGCACGCCGGGCATGATCATGGCCTCGATCGACCTGGTCGGCGACAACCCCGACCCCAGCGAGCACGAGGTGCGCGAGGGCATCGAGGGCAACCTCTGCCGCTGCACCGGCTACCAGAACATCGTCCGCGCCGTGCAGCAGGGCGCGGCCGAGATGCGCGGAGCGCAGCAGTGACGGCCGTCGAGGACCGGCCGGCGACCGCCGGACCGGCGAAGGAGGTCGGGCAGGCCCGCGCGCGCAAGGAGGACGCCCGGCTGATCACCGGCCGGACGGCCTGGACCGACAACATGGTGCTGCCCGGGATGCTGCACCTCGCCGTCGTCCGCAGCCCGGTCGCGCACGCCAAGCTCCTGTCGGTCGACGTCGAGGCGGCCCGCTCGGCGCCGAACGTCGTCGCCGTGTTCACCGGCCGCGACCTGGCCGAGGAGCAGGGCTCGATCCCGTGCGCCTGGCCGGTCACCGACACGATGGTGAACCCCGGGCACCCCTCGGTCGCCGTCGACGAGGTCAACCACGTGGGCGAGGCGGTCGCGGTCATCGTGGCGCGCAGCAAGACCGCCGCCCAGGACGCCGTCGAGCTGGTCGACGTCGACTACGACCCGCTACCGGTCGTCCTTGACATGGAGCAGGCGCTGGCCGACGGCGCCGCTCTCACCCACGACCACGTCTCGACCAACGAGAGCTTCCGGTGGATCTTCGAGTCCGGCGAGGCGGGCACCGGCGGGAGCACCGACGAGGCGTTCGCGGGCGCCGAGGTCGTCGTCAGCCGGCGGTTCGTCCAGCAGCGGCTGATCCCGGCGTTCATGGAGCCGCGCTCCACCGTCGTCCAGCCGCAGGGCGACAACTTCACCATGTGGTCCTCGACCCAGGTGCCGCACATCCTGCGGATCATGCTGGCGATGACCACCGGCATCCCGGAGCACAAGCTGCGGGTCATCGCCCCGGACGTCGGCGGCGGCTTCGGCGGCAAGCTGCAGGTCACCCCGGAAGAGGTGCTCACGCTCCTGGTGGCCAAGCGGCTCGGCAAGCCGGTCAAGTGGACCGAGACCCGCAGCGAGTCGCTGATGAGCGCCCACCACGGCCGCGACCAGGTCCAGTTCATCGACATCGCTGCCGACCGCGACGGCACCGTGCGGGGCCTGAAGGTCCACCTCCTCGCCGACATGGGTGCCTACCTGCGGCTGGTCACCCCGGGCGTGCCGATCCTGGGCGCGTTCATGTTCCCGGCGATCTACAAGTTCCCGGCCTACCGGTTCGACTGCCAGGGCGTCTTCACCAACAAGACGCCCACCGACGCCTACCGCGGCGCCGGCCGGCCCGAGGCGACGTTCGCGATCGAGCGGATCATGGACGAGCTCGCCGTCGAGCTGGGCATGGACCCGCTGGAGCTGCGCCGGAAGAACTGGATCCGGGCCGAGGAGTTCCCGTTCACTACGGTCGCCGGCCTGGAGTACGACAGCGGCGACTACGAGCAGGCCACCCGGCAGGCGCTGGAGCTGCTCGGCTACGACGAGCTGCGCGAGGAGCAGCGCCGCCGCCGGGAGTCCGGCGACCCGGTCCAGCTCGGCATCGGGTTCTCCACCTTCACCGAGATGTGCGGCCTGGCGCCCTCGCGGGTGCTCGGCTCGCTCTCCTACGGTGCCGGCGGCTGGGAGCACGCCTCGATCCGCATGCTGCCCACCGGCAAGGTCGAGGTGGTCACCGGCTCCACCCCGCACGGGCAGGGGCACGAGACGGCGTGGAGCCAGCTGGTCGCCGACGAGCTGGGCGTGCCGTTCGAGGACGTCGAGGTGCTGCACGGCGACACCGCGATCTCCCCCCGCGGCATGGACACCTACGGCTCCCGGTCCCTGGTGGTCGGTGGCGCCGCGGTGGTCAACGCCGCGCAGAAGGTGGTCGCCAAGGCCCGCACCGTCGCCGCCCACCTGCTGGAGGCCAGCGAGGACGACCTCCAGTTCGAGGGCGGCACGTTCTCCGTGCGCGGCACGCCGGGCAGCGGCGTCTCCATCCAGGAGATCGCGCTGGCCACCTTCGCCGCGCACAACTTCCCCGACGGCGTGGAGCCGTCGATCGACGCCGACGCCACCTTCGACCCGGTCAACTTCTCCTTCCCGCACGGCACGCACGTCTGCGCGATGGAGGTCGACACCGAGACCGGGATGGTGACGATCCGCAAGTACGCCTGCGTGGACGACGTCGGGACGATCGTCAACCCGCTCATCGTGGAGGGGCAGATCCACGGGGGCCTGGCCCAGGGAATCGCGCAGGCGCTCTACGAGGAGGCCGTCTACGACGACGACGGCAACCTCACCACCGGCACCTTCGTCGACTACCTCGTGCCCTCGGCCGCCGACCTGCCGCACTTCGACACCGGCAACACGGTGCACGCGGCACCCGGCAACCCGATCGGCGCCAAGGGGGTGGGCGAGGCCGGCTGCATCGCCTCCACGCCCGCCGTCGTCAACGCCGCGCTCGACGCCGTCCGGCACCTCGGGGTGTCCGACATCCTCATGCCGCTCACCCCCGAACGCGTCTGGCGGGCTCTCCACCAGGGCGGGGACGGCGGGGATCGCGCTCCCGCGGGCACCAACGCCTACGGCGGCGCGCAGACCGAGACCACCGCCGGCGTCTCGACGCCGGAGTCCCGCCTGGGAGGCGACCGATGATCCGCCGAGTCGACGAAGGAGACGAGCAGTGATCCCCGCGGCCTTCGACTACGCCCGGCCCACCACGGTGGACGAGGCGCTGCAGGCGCTGGCCGCGGGGGGCGAGGACGCCAAGGTCCTCGCCGGCGGGCAGTCGCTCATCCCGGTCATGCGGCTGCGCCTCGCGGCGCCGTCCATGGTCGTGGACCTCACCCGGGTGACCGAGCTGCGCGGCGTGCGGGAGGAGGGCGGTGACGACGGGGCACTGGTGATCGGCGCGATGACCACGCACTCCGACGTCGTCTCCGACCCGCTCATCGCGCAGCACGCGCCGCTGATCGCCCAGGCGACCGAGACCGTCGCGGACCGGCAGGTCCGGCACCGCGGCACCTTCGGCGGGGCGCTGGCGCACGCCGACCCCGCCGGCGACCTGCCGGCGGTCGCGCTGGCCCTGGACGCCGAGTTCGTCCTCGCCGGGCCGGGCGGGCGGCGCACCGTGCCGGCGCGGGAGTTCTTCGTCGACTACCTGACGACGGCGCTGGCCGAGGACGAGCTGCTGGTCGAGGTGCGGGTGCCGAAGCTGGCCGGCCAGTGGGGCATGCACTACGAGAAGTTCAACCGCGTCGCCCAGGCGTGGTCGATCGTCGCCGTCGCGGCGGCGGTGCGGCGGGAGGACGGGCACATCGCCGAGGCGCGGATCGGGCTCACCAACATGGGCCCGACCCCGCTGCGGGCGACGGCGTCCGAGCAGGCGCTGGCCGGCGCGGTCGCCGGGGCCGACGCCGTGGCCGAGGCTGGCCCGGCACGCCGCCGAGGGAACCTCGCCCAGCGACGACCTCAACGCCAAGGCCGACTACCGTGCGCATCTCGCCCAGGTGCTCACCCGCCGGGCGGTCAGCGCAGCGGCCGGTCTCCAGACGTAGGGGTGTCACGTGCAACTCGAGAACTCGTTCACCGTCCCGGTTCCCGTCGACGAGGCGTGGCGGGTGCTGCTCGACATCGAGCGGATCGCCCCCTGCATGCCCGGCGCCGTCCTGGACTCGGTCACCGGTGACGACTTCACCGGCCGGGTCAAGGTGAAGCTCGGCGTCATCACGATGACCTACCAGGGCAAGGCCTCGTTCGTGGAGAAGGACGAGGCCGCGCACCGCGCCGTCATCGACGCCCGCGGCAAGGACCAGCGGGGCAACGGCACCGCGGCCGCCGTCGTCACCGCGACGCTGGCCGAGGAGGGCGACCACACGCGGGTCGACGTCCTCACCGACCTGAACATCACCGGCCGCCCCGCCCAGTTCGGCGACGGGGCGTCATGACCGACGTCGGCAACAAGCTGCTCGGCCAGTTCGCCGACAAGCTCGCCGCGCAGCTCGGCGAGGGCGACCGGGTGGAGGCGCCGGCGCCCGTGGCGGCGGTCGCGGCACCTGCGTCCGAGGCGGCCACCACCGAGCCCGCCGTCGAGGAACCGGTCGCCGAGGCGGTGCGGTCGGTCCCCTCGATCGCCCGGCCGATCGACGAGCCGGCGGCGGCGCCTGCCCCGGCACCCGCGCCGGCCGCGCGGCAGGCGGAGCCGGAGGCGATCAACCTGCTCGAGGTCGCCGGCGGGGCCGCGGCCGCCCGGTTCGCCGGGCCTGCGGCCCTGGGCCTCGCCCTGCTGCTGCTGGGTTACCTGCTCGGCCGGCGCCGCCGCTGACACCCCGGGAGGAGCGGCGGTGCGCGGAATTCGCGCTGTGGGGACTTGAGTGTGCACGACCCGGCGTGGCATAACTGAACCGCGACGGTCTCCGCCGCCGCACCTCTCCGGGCATCCGCGCGGTGATCGCGCGACCGGAGGGAGCCGGAGATGAGCCGACCCGACGGCGACCGCGTGCTCTCCTCGATGCCGGTCGGCTTCATGTCCGTCAGCGCCGACTGGGTGATCACGCACATCAACCCGGCTGCCGAGCAGTCCCTGCGGCTGGCGGCGAGCGACCTGGTCGGCCGCGACTACTGGGAGGCCTACCCGGCCAACCTGGACAACGAGTTCGGCCGCACCTACCGGGCGACGATGATCGACCGCGTGGTGCGGACCATCGAGTCCTTCTACCCGGAGCCGCTCAACCGCTGGTACGACGTCGAAGCCCAGCCGGTGGACGACGGCGGGCTGTACTTCTACTTCTCCGACGTCACCGACCGGCGGGTGGCGCAGGACCGGCTGGCGCTGCTGGACCGCGTGGGCGCCGAGCTGGCTGGCACGCTCGACATCCGGGCGGCGGCGGCCCGCATCCCGGAGCTCGTCGTCCCCGTCCTCGGGCACGGCGCCCTGGTCACGCTTCTGGACGAGGACGGCCGCCCGCGCAGCGTCGGCTCGTGGCACGTCGACCCGGCCGCGCGCGGCGCGGTCGAGCGGTACGCCGAGGTCCGGCTGGCCGACCTGCCCGCCGACGCCCCGATCCTGCGGGCCCTGCGCGGCGGCGAGACGGTGCTCCTCACCGCGGCCGAGGCCCGGGCGAGCCTGCCGGAGGGTGAGGCGCGGCCGCTGCTGGCGTCGTTCGGCATCGGGTACGGGATGACGCTGCCGCTGCGCGGGCACGCCCGCGTGGTCGGGGCGCTCACCCTCATGCTGCCCGGCACCGAGCCGCCGGAGGAGCGGCACGTCGCCACCGCCCGGCAGGTCGCCGACCGCATCGGGCTGGCGCTGGACAACGCCCGCATGTACGACCAGCAGCGGCAGCTCGCCGAGGGCCTGCAGCGCAGCCTGCTCACCGCCCCGGTGCAGCCGCCGCACGCGGAGATCGTGGTGCGGTACACCCCGGCCGCCGAGGCCGCCCGCGTCGGCGGCGACTGGTACGACGCGTTCGTCCAGCCCTCGGGGCGGTCGGTGCTGGTCATCGGCGACGTCGTCGGCCACGACACCGAGGCGGCCGCGTCGATGGGCCAGCTGCGCTCGCTGCTGCGGGGCATCGCCAGCTACAGCGACGGCTCCCCGGCCGAGGTGCTCCGCGGCCTGGACGGCGCCATGGACCAGTTGCGGGCGGACACCTACGCGACGGCCGCCGTCGCCAGCTTCGAGCCCGCCGACGGCGACGGCGCGGCACCGGGTGCGGTCCGCATGCGCTGGTCCAACGCCGGGCACCTGCCGATGCTCGTGATCCACCCCGACGGGACGCTCGCCGAGCTGGGGGAGTGGCAGGGCGACCTGATGCTCGGGGTCGACCCCGGTGCGCTCCGGCGGGACAGCGAGGTGCGGCTGGCCGAGGGGACGACGGTGCTGATGTTCACCGACGGGCTGATCGAGCGCCGGACCCGCGACCTGGACACCGTGGATGGCGCGGCTGCGCAGGATCGCCGGCGAGCTGGCCGACCGGCCCCTGGCCGAGCTCTGCGACGAGATCATCGAGCGCATGGTGGACGGCCGCGCCGAGGACGACGTCGCCCTCGTCGCGATCCGGCTGCGGGTCCGACGCGACTAGACATCACTGGACGCTGCTAGCCGACGCCGGAGCCGCCGACCGGGCGCTCGGGCAGCGGCGGCGGGTCCATCCCGGCCGCCATGAGCGTGCTGAGCATGCGGGCGGCGGCCTCGACCACCCGCAGCTCGCGCACCGCGCTGCGCGGTTTGGCGCGGAACGCCACCCCGCACAGCGTGCCGAACAGGGCGCCGTCGGCACGCACCAGCGGCACGCCCACGTAGGCCGCTACGTCGGCGATCGAGCCGGTCGTGCGGGAGGCGTACGCGGGGACGGCCGCGGTGACGGTGGCCAGCCGCGGCGCGCGTCCCTCCGTCATCTGGCGGCAGAAGCTGCGCTCCCAGGGCAGCTCCATGCCCGGTGCGGCGGCACCCTCGGGGTGGGCCAGCAGGATCACCTGGCGCTCGTCGACGACCTGGGTGACCAGCCAGACGTCCCAGCCCACGTACCCGGCGAGGAAGCGCAGCGCCCCCTCCGCGGCCGAGCACCAGTCACGCCACGGGGCGACGTCGCCGAGGTGATCCGGAACCATGTCGGCACATTCCGCCTCCGCGCCCCCGGCGTCAACCGGAGCGTGCGCCGGTCAGCGGACGCCGGTCAGCGGACGCCGGCGAGCCCGTCGTCGTCCGGGTCCTCCGGCCGGTCGGCGCGCTCGAGGGTCTCCTCCTCGGCCTGCGCCTCCATGAGGTGCGCCTCGCCGGCGACGGTGGCCGCCGCATCCCCGTGGGACTCGCCGTACACCTGCTCGGCGCGGCCCAGCAGTTCCTCGGCCTTGGCCTTGGCCTTCTCGAAGATGCTCATGCGCCCATCCTCCCGCCCGTCACCCGCTGTAGCACTGGTCGGGCTCCGCGGCCCGATCCGCTCCTCGCTCGTTCCTCGCTGCGATGCTCCCGGGCCTGTCACCCTCCGGCGAACGGGGGCAGTACGTCCACGACGGCGCCCGGTGAGAGCTCCAACGACCGGTCCCGGGTCTGCGTTCCGTCCACCAGGAACGAGCAGGCGGTGAGGACCTTGGCCATCCGGGCGCCGTGGGTGTCGACGATCTGGCCGACCAGCTGGTCCAGCGAGGCGGCCTCGCGGATCTCGGTGTCCACGCCGGAGGCCGCGCGGGCGCCGGCGAAGTAGCGCACGGTGACGGGCATCCTCACCCCCCGATCGCGGACATGGGCCGGGTCGGCTGCAGGAACGACGGGTCGTCGATGCCGTGCCCGGGCAGCTTGCCGAGGGTGGCGATCCGCCAGCGGTCGGCGATCTCCTGGTCGGTGGCCCCCTCGCGCAGCGGCGTCCGCAGGTCGGACTCCTCGCGGGCGAACAGGCAGTTGCGGATCTGGCCGTCGGCGGTGAGCCGGGTGCGGTCGCAGCTGCCGCAGAACGACCGGGTCACCGACGCGATGACGCCGACGGTGGCCGGCCCGCCGTCGACGAGCCAGCGCTCGGCGGGCGCGGAGCCGCGGGCCTCGGTGTCCGGCGTGAGCGTGTGGGCCGCGGACAGCCGCTCGAGGATGTCCTCGGCGGTGACCATCTCGCCGCGGGTCCAGGCGTGGTGGGCGTCCAGCGGCATCTGCTCGATGAACCGCAGCTGGTAGCCGTGCTCCAGGCAGAAGTCGAGCAGCGGGACGGCGTCGTCCTCGTTCATGCCGCGCAGCAGGACGGCGTTGACCTTGACCGGCGTGAGCCCGGCGCGCTGCGCGGCGGCCAGCCCGGCCAGGACGTCGTCGAACCGGTCTCGGTGGGTGAGCTGCTTGAACCGGTCGCGGTCGACGGTGTCCAGGCTGACGTTGATCCGGTCCAGCCCCGCCGCGGCCAGTGCCGGCGCGACCCGGGCCAGGCCGATCGCGTTCGTGGTCAGGCTGACCTCGGGCCGCGGCGTGAGCGCGGTCGCGCCGGCGACGATGCCGACCAGGCCCGGGCGCAGCAGCGGCTCGCCGCCGGTGAACCGGACCTCCTCGATGCCGAGGTGCTCCACGCCGATGCGCACCAGCCGGACGATCTCCTCGTCGGTGAGCACCTCGACCTTGGGCAGCCAGTCCAGGCCCTCGGGCGGCATGCAGTAGGTGCAGCGCAGGTTGCAGCGGTCGGTCAGCGACACCCGGAGGTCCGTGGCCACCCGGCCGTGCCGGTCGACCAGCCCGCCGGAGCCCGGCGCCGGGGGCGGCACGGCGCGCCGGACCACCGGGTCGGGGAGCTCGGCGCCGGTCATGGGGCGAATGTATCCCTGTGGGACGACGGATGCCGGGGCCGGAAATGCGGCGGTGCCCGGAGCCGTCCCGGAGCTAGGCTCCCGGCTGCCACCCGAGGGACCGGCGGAGCTCTGGGCCCGCACTCGCCCGTGGCCAGGAAGCGCGAGCAGCCCGTGTCACCCCGCACCGTCTTCGATCCCTACCGCCGCCTGTTCGCCGTGCCCGGCGCGCGGGCGTTCGCCCTCGCCGGCTGGGTCGCCCGGCTGCCCGCCCCGATGCTGGGGCTGGGCGCGGTCCTCCTGGTCCAGGAGGCGTCCGGCAGCTACGGCCTCGCGGGCGCCGTCTCCGGCACGCTGGCGCTGAGCTTCGCCCTGGCCGGCCCGCAGTGGGCCCGGGCCATGGACCGCCGCGGGCAGGGCGTCGTGCTGCGGGTCGCGATGGCGGCGATGCTGCTCACCGGCGTCGCCTTCGCCGTGGCGGTGCAGACCGGCGCCCCGCGGTGGAGCTGGTTCCTGCTGGCCGCGTTGACCGGCGCCTCGGCGCCCAACGTCGGCTCGATGGTGCGCGCCCGGTGGTCGGCGGCGCTGGACCCCGCGGGCCGGCAGACGGCGTTCGCCTTCGAGGCTGTCGTCGACGAGGTGGTGTTCATCGTCGGCCCGCCGCTGGTGACGCTGCTGGCCACCCTGGTCGCGCCGGAGGTCGGCTTCCTCACCGGCATCCTGCTGGGCGTGGCCGGTGGCCTGGCCCTGGCCTCGCTGCGCGCCAGCGAGCCGCCGCTGCACCCGCGCGAGACGCCGTCCTCGGGCCGGCACCGCTCCGTGCTCACCCCGGCGCTCCTGGTCGTCGCGCTCACCTACCTGGCCGTGGGGGCGGTGTTCGGCGCGATCGACGTCGTCGTCATCGGGTTCGCCGAGGCCGAGGGCGCCAAGGCGTTCTCCGGTCTGGCGCTGGCGGTGTTCGCCCTCGGCAGCCTGGTCGCGGGCCTGGTCTACGGGCTGGCCCGCCCGGCCGCGTCGCTGGCCGGACGGTTCGTGGCGACGGCGGTGGCCTTCGCCCTGGCCGCCCAGCTGCTGTGGGCCGTGGGCTCGCTGCTGCTGCTCGCCCTCTGCGGCTTCCTCGCCGGGCTGACCATCGCGCCGGTCCTGGTGTCGGGCACCTCGCTGGTCGAGTCCCGGGTGGGTCGGGGCGTGCTCACCGAGTCGCTGGCCTGGACGATCACCGGCCTCACGCTCGGCGTCACCGCGGGCTCGGCGCTGGCGGGCGCCGCCGTCGACGCGTGGGGCGCGGAGCGGGCGTTCGCCGTGCCGGCCCTCGCCGCCGCGCTCGCCGGCGTGCTCGCGCTCGTCGGGGCGCCGCTGCTGCGGGAGCGGGCGGCTGTGTCGGCCGCGACCCCGGTGGAACGGGTGAACGCCGCGACGCAGGGGTAGGCGGTGGACGGCCCGATCGCGCACGACCCGTCGCGCGGGGGCCGTTTCCCGTCGAGAGGACCTTTCCTGTGGCCGTGCCCACCATCGCTCTGAACAACGGCGTCGAGATCCCCCAGCTGGGGTTCGGCGTCTACCAGGTCCCGCCGGAGGACACCGCCGACGTCGTCGCCCAGGCGCTCGAGGTCGGCTACCGGCACATCGACACCGCGGAGATGTACGGCAACGAGAAGGGCGTCGGCGAGGCCATCGCCCGCTCCGGCATCGACCGCGGCGAGATCTTCGTGACCAGCAAGCTGAACAACGGCTTCCACCGCCGCGACGACGCGCTGCGCGCCTTCGACCGGACCCTGGCCGACCTCGGCACCGACCACCTGGACCTGTTCCTCATCCACTGGCCGCTGCCCGGCATCGACGTCGACTTCGTCGAGACCTGGAAGGCCATGGAGGAGATCTACGCCGGGGGCCGCGCCAGGGCCGTCGGCGTCTCCAACTTCCAGGCGCACCACCTGCGCCGGCTCTTCGACGAGACCGAGGTGCGGCCGGCGGTGAACCAGATCGAGGTGCACCCCTACCTCGCGCAGGACGAGCTGCGGGCCTTCGACGCCGAGCACGAGATCGTCACCGAGGCGTGGTCGCCGATCGCGCAGGGCAAGGTGCTCGACGACCCGGCCATCACCGCGATCGCCGAGCGCCTGGAGCGCACGCCGGCGCAGGTCGTGCTGCGCTGGCACGTGCAGCGCGGCGACGTCGTCTTCCCGAAGTCGGTGTCACGCACGCGCATGGAGGAGAACTTCGCGCTGTTCGACTTCGAGCTGTCGACGTCGGACATGGCGGCGCTGACCGGGCTGGACCGCGGCGAGCGCACCGGCCCCGACCCGGACACGTTCAACTACATCCCCCGCTGACCTGATCCACCCCACCCCGGCGAGATCGCCGATCTCGCACGTTCCCGGGCCTCCGGGCGTGCGAGATCGGCGATCTCGCCGGTTCGGGAGGGGAGGAGCACCTAGCCGGAGGTGGCCAGGACGGCGCCGGCCGCGTCGTAGGCCGTCACGGTGAACGGCGCCGTGCCACCCGGCGGTGGGAACACCGGCAGGTAGGTGCCCCAGACCCGCTCACCGGGGCGCGGCCCGTCGGCGGCGAGCACGGCGTCCCGCGTGCTCCCGTCGACGGCGGTCACCGTGACCCGCGTCGTCCCCGGTGGGGCCACGCCGCCCACGATCCCGGAACCGAAGCCGCTGACGGCCCAGCTCGCCCAGCGGCGGTGGCAGCACCGACCCGCCGTTGCCGCCGCCGGAGGTGAGATCGAAGGAGCAGGTGCTCCACTCGCCCCAGCTGGAGTAGGGGTTCGGTGCCAGCTGGAACACCCAGCGGGAGTTCCCCTCCACCCCGCTCGTGTAGCCGCTGTCCGACGGGCAGGGCGACTCCACCGCGGTCGGCGGGCGGCTCTGGATCTCCCCGTCCAGCGCCTCGAACTCCTCCCACGTCCCGACGCGGAGGGCCTCGACGACCTGGTCGAGGACCTGCTCCCGGTCCCCGGCCCGGTCCCTGTCCGCGCCCATGGTCACGACGACGGAGATGACCAGGCCGTCCTCCGCCCAGACCCGCCCCCGTGCGTCGGGGTCGCCCACGTTGGCGCCTTGCAGGTCGCCGGCAGAACCCGGGTTGCCACGGACCGTGGTCCCGCTGGCGTCCTCGAGCCAGAAGCCCCACAGCGCCGCGAGGCGCGGATCGGCCCGCACGGCGTTCCACGGTGACCTGGGTCCCGTCGCCCCGGAGGAACATGTGCACCCCCGCCCCGGATCCGGGCCGGTCCTGCGCGCTCCCGGCGATGAGCGGCTCCAGCCCGGCGGGCACGGCGTCCGCGGCGAGCGCGGTGGTGGCCGATGCGAAGTCCGCGCCGCGCGCGGCCGCGACGAGCTCGTCGTCGTCGATCCCCCGGCCGACGACGAACTCGGTGTAGTCGTTGCCCTCGAGCACCACCCAGGTCCGGTCGGAGTCGGGCACCACCCGACCGGGGAGGTCGCTGCCCAGGTCGACCTCCTCGCCCGGCGCCTCGTAGCCCGGGCCGGCGATGGTGGCCGACCCCGTGCTCGTCCCGACCAGCACGACCGGCCCGTCCAGGGTGTCGGCCAGCGCCGGATCGCCGTAGAGCGTCGCGCGGGCCGGCAGGTAGTCGCCTGCGGCGTCGTTGAACCAGAGGTCGTCCTCCGGTGGCCGGTAGCTGAGACCGGTGAGCAGCAGCCCCTCGGGAACGGCGTCGATGATCACCGGCGCCTCCAGCGGGAGCGCGTCGACGACCAGTTCGTCACCCCCTGCCCCCGGACGCGCGGGGCCCTCGCCCGCCACGGACCCGGGCGCGCCGGCGTCGTCACCCGTGTCCGCGCACCCGCTCACGCCCGCCACCACGAGGGCGGCCAGCACCGCCGTCCGCACCCTGATCCGCGAGGTCACGGGCGCATCGTGCCCGCGACAGGTCTCGGCGGGGTCTCAGTCGGTCGTGACGAAGTCGATCAGCTCCTCGACCCGGCCGATCAGCTGCGGCTCCAGGTCGGTCCAGGTGCGCACGCGGGCGAGGATGCGCTGCGCCCAGACGTAGCCGGTGTCGTCCTCCCAGCCCAGCCGCCGGCAGACGCCGGTCTTCCAGTCCTCGCCCTTGGGCACGGTCGGCCACGCCTCGATGCCGACGACGGACGGCTTCACGGCCTGCCAGATGTCGATGTACGGGTGGCCGACGACGAGCGCGTGGGCGCCGGTGACCTGCTCGGCGATCCGCGACTCCTTCGACCCGCGCACCAGGTGGTCGACCAGCACGCCGAGGCGCCGTCCCGACGAGGGGCGGAACTCCCGCACGATCCCCGGCAGGTCGTCGACGCCGTGCAGCGGCTCGACGACGACGCCCTCGATCCGCAGGTCGTGGCCCCAGACCTTCTCGACCAGCTCGGCGTCGTGCTTGCCCTCGACGTAGATGCGGCCCTCGCGCGCGACCCGCGCCCGCGCACCGGCGACGTAGGTGGAGCCCGAGGCGCTGCGCGCGGGCCCGGTCGCCGCCGCCTGCTTCGGCCGCACCAGCACGACCGGCCGGCCGTCGACCCAGAAGCCCGGCCCCAGCGGGTAGCCCTTCACGCGGCCGAAGCGGTCCTCGAGGTGGACGACGTCCTTCTCGCAGCGCACGACGGCGCCCACGAAGCCCGAGCTCGGGTCTTCGACGACGAGGTCCTTCTCGGCCTCGACGGTGGGCACGGGCTTCTTCTGCGTGCGCGGGTGGACGAGGTTGTCGTACGGCGAACGGGGAGGCACTCGACGACGCTAGGCAGACCCGCGCGCCGCGCCCGGGACGACGCGCCGGGCGGGTGCGCTGCCGCGCTCGGGCGGACACGCCCGACTGGGCCCCGGTTGCTCAGCGTGAACGACCGATCGAGTCGGTTGCGTCTCGCAACCGAACGATCTCGCGCGACCCCCGCGCGCCGCTCAGCAGCACGGATACCCCCGATGCCGCTGCGATCGTCACTCCGCGTCACGGGTATCCCGGTGGCGTTCCGGTACGGCTCGGGACACCGGATGGGGCGCGATCGTTTCGCCCGGCACCTCCCGGTCACCCAGACGGGTGACCGGAACACCCGCATCCTGATGGGAGCGCACCCGCGATGATCGGTACCGAGACCCTCGACCGCGTGATCGGCAAGGACGTCTACGACGAGTCCGGCCAGAAGATCGGCTCCGCCGGGGAGGTGTACCTGGACGACGAGACCGGCCGCCCCGAGTGGGTCACCGTGCGCACCGGCCTGTTCGGGACCAAGGAGTCCTTCGTCCCCATCCGCGACGCCGACCTCACCGACCAGGGCCTGCGCGTCCCGGTGAGCAAGGACCGCGTGAAGGACGCCCCGAAGATCGACACGGACGGTCACCTCTCGCCGCAGGAGGAGCAGGAGCTCTACCGCTACTACGGCATGGGCGCCGGCGGCACGGGAACCGAGACGACCGGCCGTGAGCACCTGGCCGGCACCGAGTCCACCACCGGCATGGCCATGGAGGACACCTCCGGCCGGCACATGGCCGGCACCGGCACCGTGGGCACCGACCGCGACACCAACCGGCACGGCACGGTCGGGCACGACACCTCCGGCCCGACGACCGACGACGCCATGACCCGCTCCGAGGAGCGCATGACCGTCGGCACCACCCGTGAAGAGGTGGGCCGGGCGCGGCTGCGCAAGTACGTGGTCACCGAGAACGTGACCGAGAGCGTGCCGGTCACCCGCGAGGAGGTCCGCGTCGAGCGCGAGCCGATCACCGACGCCAACGCGGGCCGGGCGATGGACGGCCCGGCGATCAGCGAGGAGGAGCACGAGGTCACGCTGCACGCCGAGCGGGCCGTCGTCGAGAAGGAGGCCGTGCCGGTCGAGCGCGTCCGCCTGGACAAGGAGACCGTCACCGAGCAGGAGCAGGTCTCGGCCGACCTCCGCAAGGAGGAGATCGAGGTCGACGGCGTCCGGGAGGGCGTCCGCGACGACGCCCGGGAGGGCTTCCGGGACGACGAGCGACGCCGCTGAGCGACCCTGACCTGCGGCGGCCGGCCGGACGATCAGCCCCGGCCGGTCGCCGTGCTCAGTCCGCGAGGCAGGCGGTGAGCGCGTCCACCATGAGCGGGACGTCGAGCGCCGAGGCGACCTCGCGGCAGGAGTGCATGGCCAGCTGGGCCATGCCGACGTCGACGGTCGCGATCCCCAGCCGGGTCGCGGTCAGCGGGCCGATCGTGCTGCCGCACGGGAGGTCGGCGCGCATGACGAAGGACTGCGACGGGACGCCGGCCTCCGCGCAGCGCTCGCGGAACCAGCCGCCGGTCGCGGCGTCCGTCGCGTAGGCCTGGTTCGCGTTGAGCTTCACGACCGGCCCACCGCCCAGCCGCGGCTGGTGGGCCGGCTCGTGGCGCTCGGCGCGGGTCGGGTGCACGCCGTGCGCCATGTCGGCCGAGACCAGCACCGAGCGGGCGATCGCCCGGTGCACCGCCTCGGCGTCGCCCGGGTCGGTGGCGGTGGCCAACCGGCGGACGACGTCCTCGAGGAAGCTGCCCCGCGCTCCTGCCATCGAGCCGCTGCCGACCTCCTCGTGGTCGTTGCACACGAGCAGCTGGGTCCGCTCGCCGGCGGGCGCCGCCAGCAGGGCGAGCAGGCCGGCGTGGCAGGAGGTCAGGTTGTCCAGGCGCGGGGCGGCGATCCAGCTGCCGTCGGCGCCGGCCCGCGCGGCGGAGCTGGGTGTCGGCGAGCACCAGGTCGTGCCCGACGACGTCGCCGGGGGTCGCTCCCGCCGCGGCGGCGACCGCCTCGAGCAGGCCGGGCTCCTCGCCGAGGTCGCCGTCCCACACCGGCACCAGGTGCCGCTGGGGGTCGAGGGTGAGGCCCTCGCGCACCGAGCGGTCCAGGTGGATGGCCAGCGACGGGAAGCGCAGCGGCGCCCCGGGCAGCCGAACCAGCTCCGTTCCCCCGCCGCGGAGGACCACCCGGCCGGCGACGGTCAGCTCGCGGTCCAGCCAGGTGTGCCACAGGCCGCCGCCGTAGGGCTCGACGCCCACCAGCCGGTACCCGGCCTGCCGGACGTCGGCGTGCGGGCGGACCTTGAACGTCGGGCTGTCGGTGTGCGCGCCGACGAGCCGCATCCCGGTGTCGCCGAGGGCGCCGCTGCCGAGCCGGAAGGCGATCAGGCTGCCGGCTCGGACGACGAAGTGCCGGCCGCCGGCGCTCACCCGCCACCGCTCGGCCTCGGCCAGCTCGGTGAAGCCGGCGGCGGTCAGCCGGCGGGCCAGCTCGGCGACCGCGTGGCCGGGGGAGGGCGAGACGTCCACGAACGCCCGCAGGTCGTCGCCCAGGGCCAGCTCGTCGCGAGCGGCGGAGTCGGGGGTGGGGGCGTCCGGCGTCGGCATGCCCGCCATCGTGCCCGACGCCGGCCGGCACGGCCCCGGCCGCCGGTGGGATGCTCCCGGTCGTGTCCCCGCCCACCGGGGCAGAGATGGCCATTTCTGCCCTTCCGCACGTCTACGACGTCGAGATCGTCGGGCTGGTGGCCTCGCCCGCGCACCGCTACGACGGCCGCCCGGGGCCGGCCCTCCCCCAGCAGGACGGCGACCGGCGGACGGAGGTCGAGGTGCGGGCCGGCCACGGCGTCGTCGGCGACCGCTACGCGGGCCGCCCGGCGCACCGCGACGCCCAGGTCACCGTGCTGGCCGCCGAGGCGGTGGACGCGCTCGCCGCGGAGCTGGGCGCGGGCCCGTTGGATCCACTGCTCGCCCGGCGCACCGTCGTCCTACGGGGCGCGGAGGTCGAGGCCCTGCGGGGGCAGGAGTTCTCGCTCGACTGCGGCGCCGGCGAGGTGCGGCTCCGCGGCGGACGTCCGGCCAACCCCTGCGCCTGGCTGGACACCGCGCTCGCGCCCGGCGCCCACCGCGGGCTGCGCGGCCGGGCCGGGATCCGCTGCGCGGCGCTCCGCGACGGCGTGCTGCGGCTGGGCCCCGCCGTCCTCCGCTCGGCCGTGCCGCTGGACCCCGCGGCGGCGGGCCGGGCGGTGCGCCCGGCGCGCCCCCGCTGAGGACGGCGCTCTGCCAGACTCCCGGCCGTGCAGCTGCTGGGCGCCGGCCGGGACGCGGACGTCTTCGCCCTCGACGGCGGCCGGGTGCTGCGTCGCTACCGCGACCCGGGGAAGACGGCCGACCGGGAGGCCGCCGTCATGGCACACGCGCGCAGTCACGGCCTCCCGGTGCCGGAGGTGTTCGACGTCGACGGCCCCGACCTGGTCATGGCGCGGGCGACCGGGCCGACGATGACCGCCGCCCTGGCGCGCCGGCCCTGGACGCTGCCGGCGCAGGCCCGCGCGCTGGCCCGGGTGCACCGGCTGGTGCACGCGGTGCCGGCGCCGGACTGGCTCGACCGGCCGGTGGGAGGGCCCGGTGGGGGAAGGTGACGCCCTGCTGCACCTGGACCTGCACCCGGACAACGTGCTGCTCACCGCCGACGGGCCGGTGGTCATCGACTGGACCAACGCCGCGCGTGGCCGGCCGGAGGTGGACGTCGCCGACGCCTGGCTGGCGATGTCCGTGGGCAGCGTGCCCGGCGGCCGCCTGCAGGCCGCCGTCGTCGGGGCCGCGCAGGGCACGTTCGCCCGGCTCTTCCGCCGCGCCGCGGGCCTGGACCTCGCCGCCGCGCTGCCGGTGGCGGCCGCCCGCCGGCTGGCCGACCGCAACCTGGGCGAGGGCGAACGCGCAGCTGTCCGGCGCCTCGCGGACCGCGGGTGAGCGCTGCGTCACTGCTTCCTGGCAGGATCCTGGGCGCCCCGGATCACCAGGTCCGCGTCTCGAGGAGTCCCATGCGCATCCGTTCGCTCACCGCCCCCGCCGTGCTGGTCACCGGCGCGCTCCTGCTCACCGCGTGCGGCGGTGACAGCCCGCTGGAGGGGAAGACCGGCTCCGAGGTGGCCGAGCTCGCCGCGGACGCGCTCGAGGAGTCCGGCGCGGTGCACATGGCCGGCACGATGACCACCGACGGCGAGGAGGGCGAGGTCGACCTCCAGCTCCAGGACGACGACGCCTCCGGCACGATCACCCTCGGCGGGGTCGAGATCGAGCTGATCAGCGTCGACGGCGACGTCTACATGAAGGCCGCGCCGGAGTTCTGGGCGTCCTTCGGCATGCCCGAGGAGGCCGCCGCGGAGTTCGACGGCAAGTGGGTGGCCGTCCCCGGCGACGCCGCCGAGGGCTTCAGCCGACTTCTCCCTGGCCGGCATCGCCGACGAGCTGCGCTCGGGGGAGGACGTCAAGGACGAGACCCGCAAGGACGAGCTGGACGGCGACGACGTCGTCATCGTCGAGCAGGAGGACGGCAGCCAGCTGACCGTCGCCGACGACGACCCGGCCTACCCTCTGCAGATGAAGGGCGGCGACGACTCCGAGGGCACGGTGACCTTCAGCGACCACGGCGAGAAGAAGGACATCTCCGCGCCCAAGGACGTCCTCGACCTCGAGAGCGTCATGGGCGGCTGACCAGCCGCTCAGCCGGACCGGCCGGGGCCCCTCGGGTCCCGGCCGGTCCCGTCGCCCCGCATCCCCGGCGGCCGTCGAGCCGCGCCCCCAGGAAGGCCCCATGACCGTCGAACGCCCGACCGAGCCCCCGGTCCCCGGCCCCGTCGTCGGGCTGCGGCGCGAGCGCGAGGTGCTCTCCGTCGCGCTCGCCACGCACCGGCACGTCGTCCTGGAGGGCCCGCCGGGCACCGGCAAGTCCACCCTGCTGCGCGCCGTGGCCGCCGAGACCGGTCAGGACGTCGTCTTCGTCGAGGGCAACGCCGAGCTCACCCCCGCCCGGCTGATCGGCCAGTACGACCCCTCCGCGGTCCTGGCCGGCGGGTACCTGCCGGAGAACTTCACCGACGGCCCGCTGCTCACCGCCATGCGCGGCGCGGGCCTGCTCTACCTCGAGGAGCTCAACCGGATCCCCGAGGAGACGCTCAACGTCCTCATCACGGTGCTCACCGAGGGCGAGATCGCCGTGCCGCGGCTGGGCACGGTGCACGCCACGTCGGGCTTCCGGCTGATCGCCGCCATGAACCCGTTCGACGCGATCGGCACCGCCCGCGTCGGGCAGGCGATCGCCGACCGCATGTGCCGCGTGGTCCTCGACTACCAGCCCGAGGAGGCCGAGCGGGCCATCGTCGCCGGCGTCACGGGCGCCGCGGAGCCGCAGATCGCGCTGGCCGTCGGCCTGGTGCGGGCCACCCGCGCGCACCGCGACCTGCGCACCGGCTCATCGGTGCGCGGCGCCATCGACCTGGTGCTGCTGCTCGACGGCCTGCTGCGGATGCGCGGCGAGCAGCTCGCCGGCGGCCGCGAGACCGCCCGCGATGCCACGCACGCCGCGCTGTCCGGCCGGATCCGGGTCACCGAGGGCGTCGAGCGGACGCCGGAGGCCGTGCTCGACGAGATCCTGGACGACGTGTGGCCGGTGGGTTCGGTGCCACCGGAGCCCGGTGGGGGCAGCCCCGGCGAGGCCCCCGATCTCGCGGGTGGTGGTCAGGGAAAAGCGCCGGGCCCGTCGGCTGAGACGGGCACCGAGCAGCCCAGCATCCCGCGGCGCGACGCCGCGTCCCGGCGCGGCCCGTCGTCCACCGGCCGCCGGGAGATGCAGCTGCGGCACCAGGCCTTCTCCGAGGTCAGCCCCGAGGTGGGCGAGCTCGACGAGGACGCCTTCGCCGGGCTGATGGGGGCCGACCCCGACGCCGCGGCCGCCCTGCTGGCCGATCTGGCCACCGCAACCGACCGCGAGCTGCGCTCGGCCGCCCGCCGGCTGGCCGCCCGGGTGTTCGTGCAGGTGGGTCGGGTGGGCACCACCCGGGCGCGCGGCACCCGGCGGCTGGTGCCGACCCGCCGTCCCGAGGGCGACCTCGACCTGGACCGCACGCTGGACCGCTGGTCGGGCATCTGGCCGCCGGCCGCCGAGGACCTGGTCACCCGCAACTGGACCGGTTCCCGGCGCGCGGTCTGCCTCGTGGTCGACCGCTCGGGCTCGATGCAGGGGCTCGGCGTGGCGATCGCCGCGGTCGCGGCCGCCGGGGTCGTGCTGGCCGCGGACGAGCGGCTGCAGACCAGCGTGCTGACCTTCGCCGACGACCTGACCGTGCTGCAGGCGCTGGGCCGGCACCGGGCCGCGGAGGACGTCGTCCTCGACCTGGTGGGGCTGCGCGGGCACGGGAAGACCGACCTCGCCGTGGCGCTGCGCGGCGCCCGGCGTCAGCTGTCCCCGGCGACGGCGGACGAGCGGGTCGTCGTCCTGCTGTCGGACTGCCTGTCGACGGCGGGGGAGCCGGCCGAGACGGCGCTGGCCGGCATCGACCGGTTGCACGTGCTCTGTCCGCTGCCCAGCGGCGAGGCGCTGGACGCCGCCCGCCTGCTGGCCGCGCGCGGGAACGGGCGGATGGAGCCGGTCCGGTCGCTGAACGACCTCGGGCCCGCCCTCACCCGCTTGCTGGGGTGAGGACGGGCCCGAGGGCTGCGACCTACAGGTTCCGGTCGGCGTCCGTGTAGACGATCATGCCGCGGATGTTCTTGCCGTCGCGCATGTCCTGGTAGCCCTGGTTGATGTCCTCGAGCTTGTACTTCGTGGTCACCAGCTCCTCGAGCTTGAGCTGCCCGGCCTGGTAGAGCGAGAGCAGCTCGGGGATGGCGTTGCGCGGGGCCATGCCACCGAAGATGGCGCCCTGCAGGTCCTTCTGCATGAGGGTGAGGTCGAACAGGCTGAGCTTGACGTCGACCTTGTCGAAGCTGCCCATGCCGGTGACGACCGCGCGCCCGCCCTTGCCGGTGATGCTCATGGCGGCGGCGACGTCCTCGCCCTGGATGTCACCGACGGTGATGATCACCTTCTCGGCCATCCGGCCCCAGGTCAGCTCGTTGATCTGGGGGGTGGCCTCCTCGATGCTCGCGTAGGTGTGGGTGGCGCCCATCTCCATGGCCCACTCGCGCTTCTGCGCGACCGGGTCGATGACGATGACGCGCTTCGCGCCGGCCGCCGCAGCGCCCTGCACGGCGTTCATGCCGACGCCGCCGGCGCCCATGACGACGACGTTCTCACCGGGGCGGACGTCGGCGACCTTGGTCGCGGAGCCCCAGCCGGTGGTGACGCCGCAGCCCACGAGGGCGGCGATCTCGAGCGGGATGTCCGGCTCGATGCGCACGACCGAGGCCTGGTTCACGGTGATGTAGGGGGAGAAGGTGCCGAGCAGGCACATCGGCGAGACACCCTGGCCCTTGGCGGTGACCCGGTGGGTGCCGTCGGAGATCGCCTTGCCGCCGAGCAGGTGGGCGCCGAGGTCGCAGAGGTTCTGCTGCCCGCGCGAACACGGCGGGCACTTGCCGCAGGCGGGGATGAAGGCGGTGACGACGTGGTCGCCCTCCTTCAGGTCGGTCACGCCGGGGCCGACCTTGACGACCCGGCCGGAGCCCTCGTGGCCGCCGAGGCTGGGGAAGCCGACCGGGGTGGCGCCGGTGACGAGGTGCTCGTCGGAGTGGCACAGGCCGGAGGCGGCCAGCTCGACCATGACCTCACCGGCGACGGGGTCAGCGACCTCGATCTCCTCGACCGACCACTTCTCGCCCACGCCCCACAGAATCGCGCCCTTGGTCTTCAACAGATGTCCCTTCGATCCGAGACCCACCAGAGGTGGCGGGTTCGCAGCACGACAGTGCTCCGGGTCACTCTTAGCACCTCGGCCCCACCCGTCAAGGTCGGGGGGCCCGTCCCCGCGCCCGGATGACGACTCACCGGGGACCCGGTGACACTGGGCGCGTGTCCGGCGAGCCCGTGGTCGTGGTCGGCGCCGGGCCCGTGGGGTTGACGGCGGCGCTGCTGCTCGCCCGCCGCGGCCTGCCGGTGCTGGTGCTCGAGCGGCACCGCACCCCCTACGCCCTGCCCCGCGCGGTGCACCTGGACGACGAGGTGTTCCGCGTGCTGCAGGACGCCGGCGTCGCCGACGACCTGGCGCCGCTGACCCGTCCGATGGCCGGGTTGCGGCTGGTCGACGCCGCGCGCGCGGTGCTGGCCGAGTTCCGCCGGCAGCCGGGTGCCGGGGCGAACGGCTGGCCGCCCGGCTCGCTGGTGCACCAGCCCGACCTGGAGGCGCTGCTGGCGGCCGCCGTCGCGCGCACGCCCGGCGTCGAGCTGCGCCGCGGCTGCGAGGTCACGGGCCTGTCCGGGGACGACGACGGCGTCACGCTGGCCGTGCGGGACCGGGACGGCGGTGCGGACCGGTCCGTCCGCGCGGCGGCGGTGCTGGGGTGCGACGGCGCCAACAGCACCGTCCGCGACCTGATCGGCGCGCGCATGCGCGACCTGGGGCCGGCCGACCGCTGGCTGGTGCTCGACGTCCGGTCGCCCGCGCCGTTGCCGCTGTGGCCGGGGGTCACCCAGGTCTGCGACCCGGCGCGTGCCGCGACGTCCATGCCGGTGACCGGCGACCGGTACCGCTGGGAGTTCCGCCTGCTGCCGGGGGAGACCGCCGCCGAGCTGGTGGAGCCCGCCCGCCTCGCCGGGCTGCTCGCGCCGGTCGACCTCGCGGCGGTGGAGGTGGTGCGGGCGGTCGAGTACACCTTCCGGGCGCAGCTGGCCGACCGCTGGCGGGCCGGGCGGGTGCTGCTGGCCGGCGACGCCGCCCACCTCACGCCGCCGTTCGTCGGGCAGGGCCTGGGGCTGGGCCTGCGGGACGTGCACCAGCTGAGCTGGAAGCTCGCCGCCGTCCTCGCCGGGGAGGCCGACGACGCGCTGCTGGACAGCCACCGGGCCGAGCGCGAGCCGCACGCCCGCGCGCTGATCCGGCTGGCGCTGCTGCTCGGCCGGCTGATGACCGGGGGCGGCCGGGGCGCGGCGGTGCTGCGGCGGGCCGTGCTCGCCGTCGTCCGCAGGATCCCGGCGGTGGCCCGGCTGGCCACCGACAGCAGGACGCCGCCGCTGCGCGGGCCGCTGGTGGACCGGCGCGGCCGGGCGGGACGACGGCTGGCGGGCTCGCTGGCGCCGCAGCCCTGGGTGGAGGTCGACGGGCGCCGGTGCCGGCTGGACGACGTCCTCGGTGTCGGGGCGGCGACGCTGACCGCGGAGCTGTGCGTGCGGCGGGCGGACGGCAGCGAGGTGCAGGTGCAGGACCCGTCGGGCACGCTGCGGCGCTGGCTGGGCGGCGCGACCGCGGCGCAGATCCGCCCTGATCGGATCGTCACCGCGGCGCGCTGAGCTGCGCCGCGCGGCAGGGGTGGCCGCGCGCCACCGCACGTACGAGGCACCATCGGGGGATGCGCGCGCGACTCGACGATCCGGAGGACCAGTCCCCCAGGGCAGTGGGGCGGCGCGTGCGTCGCGCCGCGTCGGGGAGCGGTCCGGTGCCCGACGACCCGGACGAGCGCGAGGCCGCCCTCGAGCTCGCCGAGGACCACCTCCGGGTGCTCGACCGGCAGCGCTACTGGGCGCCGGCCCTGTTCGTGCTGTGCGCCGTCCTCGCCGTGGGTGTGGCGCTCACCGGGCCCGCGTGGGTGTGGGGAACGGTCCCGGTGTGGCTGGCGGCGGCTGTCGGGCACTCCTACCTGCGCGCCCGCGTGCACCGCCGCGTCGCGCTCCTCGCTCCCGGAGCGCCCGGGCGGGACTGATCCGGACGGATTCCGCGGATGCCGGTAGCTCGTGGCGCGGCGGGGTACCGGAACCGCCATGAACATCGACAAGGACCAGATCCTGCAGCTGCTGAAGTCTCAGGGCGACGACGCCAAGGCCCAGCAGGCCGACTCCGAGCTCCCCGACCAGGTGGACACCGACAAGGACGCCGGGCTGCTCCAGAAGTTCGGCATCGACCCGATGGACCTGATCAAGAAGTTCGGCGGCGGCAAGCTCGGCGGCCTCCTGGGGTGACCCGTCAGCCGGGCTCGCCCCCGGTGGACGTCAGGAACAGCCGCGACGACGCGAAGCCCAGCCGCTCGTAGACGGGCACGGCCCGCGTGCTCGAGTGCACCGACACGTGCGCCGCCCCGAGCCGGACGGCGTGGTCCCTCGCGGCCCGCACGAGCGCCGTCCCGATGCCCTGCCCGCGCCGTGCCGGCAGGACGAACACGCTCTGGACGTCGGCCGAGAGCCGCGTCGTCGTGCCCGGCCGCGGCACCCTCGGGACGAGCGCCAGCCATGCCATCCCGGCGACCTCCGAGCCGCCGGGGCGCGCGACGAAGGCGACGTGCGAGCCGGCGTGGTCGGCCCACCAGGCACCCAGGTCGAAGGCGAAGGCCTCGACCGACTGACGTGCCTGCTCCTCGGGTGCCGCGTTCAGCCAGAGCAGGCGCGCCAGCTGCGGAACGTCCTGCGCTCCTGCACGACTCACATCCACGCGCCCAGTCTGTCCTGCCGGGTGCCCGCTGCGGGGTCCGCCGGGGCTCGCCCTCGCGTCACCCGATCCGGGCGGCGCGGTCGCCGCCGGTGCCGCCGACCTGCACGATCGCCGCATGCGCGATCGGCTCCTGAACGCCCCGGCCTGGGGGCTCGGTCTGCTCAACGGGGCGCTCTTCGGCCTGTTCTGGACCGCGTTCACCCGCTGGTCGGACGGTGACAGCTGGACCTCTGCCCTCGTCCAGGGCGCTGTCATGGGTCTGGTCTTCGGCGTCGTGATGGGCCCGCTCCAGCACCGCCAGCAGCGAGGTGTCCGGGATGTCGCCGCGCGGTCGCCCGAGGGCCTGTCGCGGCGGGTTCCGCCGGGCCGCGCTGCGCGGACCGGTGCCCGCCGAGCCGGCGGTGCGCCAGGCGGCCAGCGGTCTGATCGGCGCCCAGCTGGTCCACCTCGACCGCCAACGGCGGTGGGCCCCGGCCTTCTTCGTCCTGATGGGGGTGCTCTCGGCGTTCCTGGCGATCACCGGCAGCCCGTGGTGGTGGGCCGCCGTCCCCGCGTGGGCGCTCGCGGCCGCCGGCCACCTCTGGATGCGCGCCCACCTGCGCCGCCGGGCCGCGCTGCTGTCCGAGGTGTCCTGACACGCCGACTGCGGGGAAAGCGGCCCTCGGGACGTCGCCCGGAGGCCGCCTTCCCCGCAGTGGGGGAGGCGGGAGCGGTCAGGCGTCCCGGCGGGCGGCGGCCGGCGAGGTGCTCAGCGTCGCGTTGGCGACGGCGGAGTCGCCGAGCTGGCGCTCGAAGCCGGCCGGGATGACCAGGTCCTCGCTGCTGAGGTCGGCGACGTTCGACTTGCCCAGGCCGATCATGGCCGAGCCGAGACCGTCGCGGAGCAGGTCCAGCACGTTGCCGACGCCGGCCTCGCCGTTGGCGCCGAGGCCCCAGAGGTAGGCGCGGCCGATCATGACGGCCTTGGCGCCCAGGGCGAGGGCCTTGGCGACGTCGCCACCGCGGCGGATGCCGCCGTCGAGCAGGACCTCGACCTGGTCGCCCACGGCCGCCGCGACCGAGGGCAGCGCGCGGATCGAGGCCGGGGTCCCGTCGAGGTTGTTGCCGCCGTGGTTGGAGACCGAGATCGCCGTGACGCCGGCGTCGACGGCGCGCTTGGCGTCGTCGACCCGCATGACGCCCTTGAGCATGAACGGCTTGTCGGCGCCCCACAGCTCGCGCAGCCAGGCGACGTCCTCCCAGGTCGGCATGGGGGACTGCATCCACTGGCCGTAGGCCTCGAAGAACGTCGGCGCCGGGTCGCCGGGGGTGGCGACCATGTTCGGCACGGTGAGGTCCGGGATGCGCATGGTCTTGGCGAACTGCCAGGCCCAGCGCGGCTTGGTGATGACCTGCGGGGCGTACCGGCGCATCGCCTCGAAGTTGATCTTCTCGGGGATGAACGGGCTGCCCCAGTCGCGGCCGTAGGAGAACGACCAGTCCAGCGTGGCGATGAGCCCGGCGGCGCCGGCCTTGCGGGCGCGCTCGACCTTGGCGGCCATGACGTCCCGGTCGCCCACCCAGTAGAGCTGGAAGAAGGTCTTCGGGTTGGCCGCGATGACCTCCTCCATCGGCTTGCTCGCCATGGAGGACAGGCCCATGGCGGTGCCGCGCGACGCGGCGGCCCGGGCGACGTCGACCTCGCCGCCGGGGGTGACGGCCTGGACGCCGGTCGGGCTGATCATCACCGGCAGCGCGAGCTCCTGGCCCATGACGGTGACGGCCATGTTCTTCTCGTTCGCCAGGCCGGCGGTGTGCGGGGCGAAGCCGATCTCGGCGAAGGCGGCGAGGTTGTCCTCGGCGGTCAGGCCGCGCTCGGAGCCGGCGACCAGCGCGCCGTAGACCCCCTTGGGCAGCCGCTTCTTGGCGCGTCGCTGCGCCTCGGCCACTGATTCGAACCAGGGGTTCGCCATCGTGCACTCCTCGTTGTCGGCTCGTCGGTCCGGCGACGGCGTCACCGGTGGCACTGAGTGCCACAGTACCCCGGTGAGAGCCCCGTCACGCCCGGATCCCGCGAGCGGGCTCATCCCGGAGGGTCAGCGGGGTCAGCGGCGCAGTGCGAGGAAGCCGCCGGCCATCTCCTCCAGCGCGACCCGGAGCTGGTCCACGAGCGAGCTCGCCTCGTCGGCGAGCCAGGCCTCGAACGCCGTCGTCGCCGCGGCCCGGGTGCTGGCCGCGACCAGCCGGGGCACCAGCCGGTCGGGTGACTCCCCGGTGCGGACGGCGACGTAGCGGGCCACCGCGCGGTCGACCTCGGCGAACCGCAGCTGCGAGTGGGCCAGCAGCGCCGGCTCGGTGAGGATCAGCTGCATCCGCTCGCGCAGGAGGTGCAGCTGGGAGTCGGGGTAGGCGTTCACCTCGACGTAGGCCGCGCAGACCGAGGCGAGCACCGGCTGCCCCGGGTCGCCGGCAGCCAGCAGCGCCTCGAGGCGGGCGACGTGGCCGGCGAAGTCACCCCACACCGCGTCGGCCTTCGTCGCGAAGTAGCGGAAGAACGTGCGCCGGCTGATGCCCGCGGCGTCGGCCACCTCGTCGCTGGTGACGTTCTCGAACCCGCGCGAGGCGAACAGGTCCAGCGCGGCCCGCTCGACCCGGGCGCGGGTGGCCTCCCCCGGCGTCCCGGCGGGCACGACCTCGGGCTGCATCACGATCTGATCATGCCGTTCCGGGAGGCGGGGTGGATGCTGGGCGGGCAGTCGGGTGCCCCCCTTGATCGGTGGCACTCAGTGTCATTAGTGTGCCCCTCACCTGCCCGTTCAGCGATCCCCCGGAGGTCCCCATGCCCGAGACGACGAGCACCGACGTCGAGACCACCGCCGCCCGCCGCGGACGAGGCCCTCGTCGAGGAGTCGCTGGTGGAAGAGGTCTCCATCGACGGCATGTGCGGCGTCTACTGATCGCGTCGGCACCCCTGTGACCGCGGCGGTGTCCTCTGCCGAGGTCGCGTTCGACCCGGCCGGGCCCTGGCGGCGCGCCCGCTCGGTCGCGCTGCGGCCCGAGCCCTTCGGCGCGCTGGTCTACCACTTCGGCAACCGGAAGCTCTCCTTCCTGAAGTCGAAGACCCTGGTGTCCGTCGTCGAGGCGCTCGCCGACCACCCGAGCGCGACCGCCGCGCTCACCGCCTGCGGCGTGACCGAGGCCCAGCGCCCCGCCTACGAGAAGGCGCTGGCCGATCTCGCCCGCTCGCAGATGATCGAACCGAACCCCGAGGGGACCCCGTGACCGCCCTCCTGCCGCCCCGCCCCGCCGCGCCTCCTCGGCCGACCGGCGGTCGTCTGATCGACCAGTTCGAGTACGGCCTGGACGCCCCCATCTGCCTGACGTGGGAGCTCACCTACGCCTGCAACCTGGCGTGCGCGCACTGCCTGTCCTCCTCGGGACGGCGCGACCCGCGCGAGCTGTCGACCGCCGAGGCCGAGGCGGTCATCGACGAGCTGCAGCGGATGCAGGTCTTCTACGTCAACGTCGGCGGCGGCGAGCCGACCGTGCGGCCGGACTTCTGGCACCTGCTCGACTACGCCATCGGCCACGACGTCGGCGTCAAGTTCTCCACCAACGGCATCAAGCTCGACAAGACCCGCGCCGCCCAGCTGGCCCGCACCGACTACGTCGACGTGCAGATCTCCCTGGACGGCGCCACCGCCGAGGTGAACGACCGCGTCCGCGGCACCGGCTCCTACGCGACCGCCATCCGCGCGCTGGAGAACCTGGCCGAGGCCGGGATGAAGGACTTCAAGGTCTCCGTCGTCGTCACCCGGGAGAACGCCGGGCAGCTCGACGAGTTCAAGGCGCTGACCGACTCCTTCGGCGCGCAGCTGCGGATCACCCGGCTGCGGCCCTCGGGCCGCGGCGCCGACGTGTGGGACGACCTGCACCCGACGATGGCGCAGCAGCGCGAGCTCTACAACTGGCTGCTCGCCAACGGCGACGGCGTCCTCACCGGCGACTCGTTCTTCCACCTGTCGGCCTTCGGCGAGGCCCTGCCCGGGCTGAACCTGTGCGGCGCCGGCCGCGTGGTCTGCCTGATCGACCCGGTCGGCGACGTCTACGCCTGCCCGTTCGCCATCCACGAGAACTTCCTCGCCGGCAACGTCCGCGACGAGGGTGGCTTCCAGCGGGTCTGGCAGCAGAGCGAGCTGTTCGCCGACCTGCGCAACCCGCAGACCGGCGGCGCCTGCACCAAGTGCGCCCACTTCGACGCCTGCCGCGGCGGGTGCATGGCGGCCAAGTTCTTCACCGGCCTGCCCCTCGACGGCCCCGACCCGGAGTGCGTGCAGGGCTACGGCGAGACGGCGCTGGCCGCCCGCGACCTCGAGCTGGTCACCCCGCGCAGCCACATCGACCACTCGCACAGCGGTCCGGTGCGCGGCCAGCCCACCCTGCTCGGCATCCCGTCGATCCCCGCGAAGATCTGCGACGAGTCCCCCCTGGCCGGCCTCGACCTGCGCTGACCCCGCCCGCGCGACCACCGGCCGCTCCCACCCCGTAGGGGGAGGGGCGGCCGGTGGGCTGCGGAACCGGATCGGCCCCGCCGATCAGGACGAGGTGATCCTCGAACTCCCCGCCCGGGCCGCCCGCCTCCTCCCGTCGGGCCGCCGCCTGCCCGAGGAGGTCTGGCAGAGCCGCCACCGCGCCATCGTGCGACTGGCGATCGGCTCCGCGTTCTGCCTGGTCCTGCTGGCGTGGGTGTGGGGGTTCGGGCAGCCGGCGGCCGTCGCCGTCCTCGCCGCCGTCGCCGGACCCCTGCTGTTCGCGCTGCCCCGCTTCGGCCGGGCCACCCGCTCGGCCGCGACCACCGTCAGCCTCATGGCGGCGTGCGGCGCGCTGGTCCACCTGTGGGGCGGGGTCACCGAGGCGCACTTCTCGTTCTTCGTCATGATCGGCGTCGTCGCGCTCTACCAGGCGTGGGTGCCGTTCGGCATCGCGATCGTCGTCGTCGCCGCCCACCACGGGGTGGTCGGCACGCTCTTCCCGCACGCGGTCTTCGGGCACGGCGGCAACGCGAACCCCTGGCTGTGGGCCGGCATCCACGCCGCCTTCGTCCTCGCCGCGAGCCTGGCGCACCTCTCCTCGTGGCGGCTCAACGAGGAGCAGGTGCTCAGCGACCCGCTGACCGGCCTGGCCAACCGCACGCTGCTCGAGGAGTTCACCCACCGGCTGCTCGCCCGCGGCGGCGCCGTGAGCCTGCTGTTCATCGACGTCGACGACTTCAAGGCCGTCAACGACGGCCGCGGGCACGCCACCGGCGACGAGCTGCTGCTCGTGCTCGCCGAGCGGCTGCGCAGCTGCGTCCGCCCGGGCGACGTCGTCGCCCGCATCGGTGGTGACGAGTTCGCCGTCGTCGTGGACGGCGGCCCGGAGGTCGCCCGCGCCGTCGGCGAGCGGGCCCTGGTGGCGCTGTCGGTGCCCGTGCCGCTGGACGACGGCCTGCTCACCGTGCACTGCAGCATCGGGGTCGCCGCCTCGTCCGACGTCACCGAGCGCACGGCCGGCGCGCTGCTGCGCAACGCCGACCTCGCCATGTACCTGGCCAAGGCCCAGGGCAAGAACCGCCTGGTCGTCTACGCCGACGGGATGGCCGAGGCCGCCCGCCGCCGCGCGGACCTCGCCCAGGACCTCGCCGTCGCGGCCGGCGCCGGCCAGCTGGAGGTCCACTACCAGCCGACCATCCGCCTCCGCGACGGCCGCACCACCGGCTTCGAGGCCCTGGTGCGCTGGAACCACCCCGAGCGCGGTCTGATCCCGCCGGTCGAGTTCATCCCGCTCGCCGAGGAGACCGGCGCCATCGACGGCATCGGCGCCTGGGTGCTCCGCCAGGCCGCTACGTCAGGGCGCTGCCTGGACGGCGGAGACCGGCGACCCGGTGCGCATGGCCGTGAACCTCTCCCCCCGCCAGTTCCACGACGGCAGCGACGTGATCGCGCTGGTCGTCGCGGCGCTGGAGGAGACCGGCTTCCCCGCCGAGCAGCTGACCCTGGAGGTGACCGAGGGCGTGCTCGTCCGCGACGGCGACGCCGTGGTCGCCCAGCTCCAGGCGCTGCGGGCCCTGGGCATCCGCATCGCCATCGACGACTTCGGCACCGGCTTCTCGGGGCTGTCCTACCTGCGGCACCTGCCGGCCGACATCCTCAAGATCGACCGGAGCTTCGTCACCGACCTGCCGCGCGGCCGGTCGGCGGTCACCCTGATCACCTCGATCGTCGAGCTGGCCCGCACGCTGGGCCTGGACATCGTCGCCGAGGGCGTGGAGACCGAGGACCAGCGCCGGGCGCTGGCCGACCTGGACTGCGGCTCGGCCCAGGGCTACCTGTTCGCCCGGCCCGAGCCCGCCGACCGCGCGGGCGCAGCCCTCGCCGCCGGCGTGCCCGTCCGGAGCTGACCTAGAGGTCGACCTTCTCGTTCTCGCCGCCGTCGATCCGCTCGCCGGTCGCCTTGGCCTTGACGAAGCTGAAGGCGGTGGCCAGTCGGCCGCCGGGGCTGTCCCAGTACTCGGCGGAGTCGCCCTCGACCTTCAGCAGGACGACCGACGGGTCCTCCGGGCCCTGCGGGAACCAGGCCTCGACGGCGCCGTTCCAGAGTTCCTTCTTCTTCGCCGGGTCGTCGACGACGGTGGCGGAGCCGGTCAGCGAGACCCACGTCCCGCCGGAGCCGACGCCGACGTTGACCTGCGGGGTGGCCCGGATGTGCTGCACCGGGTGCGAGTCGCGCTCGGCGAAGAACCACAGGTCGCCGTCGAACTCCACCTCCTGCAGCGTCATCGGCCGGCTGGTCAGCTTGCCCTCGGGCGTGGTGGTGGTGAGGAAGCCGAACCGCTGACCCTGGATCAGCTCGGCGACCTTGCGGGTGTCCTCTGCGCTCATGGCAGGCACCGTGCCCAGGCTCGCGCCGGGCGACACCCCGGACGGCGGCACCGTCAGACGGCGTCCAGGTAGCGCCAGGCGCCGTCCTCGCGCACGAAGCGGCTGACCTCGTGCTGCGCGCCGCGTTCCCCGCCGGCCGACCAGTGCGCGCGGAACTCGACGGTGCCCTCGGTGGCGAGCAGCCCGCCGCCGTCGACGGCGAGCACGTCCAGGCCCAGCCAGCGGACGCCGTCGTCCAGCTCCAGCTCCGCCGGACGGGTGCGCGGGTGCCAGGTGGCGCGCAGGTACGCGGCGTCGCCGACGACGAAGGCGCTGTACCGCGAGCGCATGAGCCGCTCGGCGGTGGGCGCCGGCGTGGTGCCCGCGTGGAGGGGGCCGCAGCACTCGTCGTAGGGCAGGCCCGATCCGCAGGGGCAGCGCCGGTTCGCCATGCCGGCATTCTGCCCCGGGGGCGGTCCCTAGGCTGCCGGCGTGACTGACCTCGCCCGTGCCGTGTGGCCGCGGATCCCCTCGTCGGCACTGCTCGTCGTCCCGCTGGGCTCGGTCGAGCAGCACGGGCACCACCTGCCGCTGGCCACCGACACCTCGGTCGCGACCGCCGTCGCCCGGCAGGCGCTGCCCGGGCTGGACGGTGCGCTGCTCGCCCCCGCGGTGCCCTACGGCGCCAGCGGCGAGCACGAGGGGTTCCCCGGGACGGTGTCGATCGGCACCGAGGCGCTGACGGCGCTGCTGGTGGAGCTGGGCCGCTCGGCCTGCCGGTGGGCGCCGCGGCTGCTGGTGGTGAACGGGCACGGCGGCAATCTGGACGCGCTGCGGGCCGCGGTGCCGCTGCTGCGGTCGGAGGGCCGGGACGTCGCGTGGTTCCCCTGCGGGGTGCCGGGCGGGGACGCGCACGCCGGGCGGACCGAGACGTCGCTGATGTTGCACGTGGAACCGGACGGGGTGCGCGAGGCGGACGCGGTGGCCGGGGAGACCGCGCCGGTGGCGGAGCTGCTGCCGCGGCTGCGGGCCGGGGGCGTGCGGGCGGTGAGCCCCACGGGCGTGCTGGGCGACCCGGCGGGCGCGTCGGCGCCGGAGGGTGCGGAGCTGCTGGCCGCCATGGGCCGGCGGCTGGTCGAGGCGGTGCGCGGCTGGACCGTGGACCCCGCCGGGCGGCTCGGGGGCTGAGCCGCCCGGCGGGGGAGGACGGTCAGGCCAGGGCGTCGGCGAAGAGGGGAACCGTCTTCTCCAGGGCGTAGAGGATGCCCGGTGCCGTGCCGATGGAGAACGCGTTGGCCAGGGTCTCGTCCTCGAGGACCACGACGTGGCCGTCGCGGACCGACGGCAGCGCCTGCCACAGGGGGTTGGAGGTGAACTCCGAGGCCTCCACGTAGATCGGGAAGGCGACGGTCAGCCCGGCGTCCAGGAGCGAGACCTGCTCCTCGCTCACGGGCACGAAGAAGTTGTCCGTGGCCTGCTCCTGGATGGCCGGCTTGTTGACGAAGCCCAGCTCCTCCATGAAGTCGACGCGGGCATCGCCCTGCACGTAGGCGCCGAAACCCTCGGAGGTGAAGGCGGCGACGGCGACCTCGGTGCCCTCGAACTCCGGGTGCGCGTCGGCGGCCTCGGTGAAGGCGTCGGCCACCTCCGCGGCGAGCTCCTCGGCCTCGTCGGACTTGCCCAGGGCCTGGCCGACGATCTCGAGCTGCTGCTGCCAGGTGGTCTGGTAGGCCTCGACGCCCTTCGGCATGCCGACGGTGGGCGCGATCTGGCTCAGCAGGTCGTAGCGGTCCTGCGTGCCGTCGGACTTGGTGTCCAGGATCAGGTCGGGTTCCAGGGCCGCGATCGCCTCGAGGCTGGGCTCCAGCGTCTCGATGATCTCCGGGGCCTCGTCGTACAGGCCCTCCGACCACGGGCCGACGCCCTCGCCGCCGAAGGCCAGCCAGTCGCTGGCGCCCACCGGCTGCACGCCCAGGGCCAGCGCGGTCTCGGCGTCCCCCCAGCCGAGGGCGACGACGCGGAGGGGCTCCTCCTCGATCTCCACGTCCCCGAAGGCGGTCTCGACGGTCACCGGGAAGGCGCCGGAGGAGCTGCCCCCGCCGCTGCTGCCGGAGTCGGAGTCGTCGTCGGAACCGCAGCCGGTGACGACGAGCGCGGCGGCGGCCAGCAGGGCGGCGCCGCGGAAGAGGGGGCGGGGGGTCATGCGGGGCTCCTTCGGAGGATCAGGTAAGGCTGACCTAAACACATCGTGGTCGAGCCGTGTGCGGCGGCCGTCCTCCGGAGCCGCGCGGGCGGCGGGGGAGACTGCCCCGGTGACCGCACCGGCAGCGCTCCCCGGGGCGCCGGGCGCCCGGCTGCCCGACGGCTTCGCCGTCCGCCTCGATCCGCGGGTCACCCGCCGCGACGGCGGGGCGACGCTGCTGGGCGGATCTCCGCTCCGGCTGCTGCGGCTCGCGCCGCGGGCCCGCGCGCTGCTGGCCGGTGACCGGCTCGTCGTCCGCGACGCCTCGACCGCGGGTCTCGCCGCTCAGCTGCTCGACGCCGGGCTGGCGCACCCCGACCTCACGCCCTCGACCCAGGCAGCCGACGTGACCGTGGTGGTCCCGGTCAAGGACCGGCCGGTCGAGCTGGCCCGGCTGCTCGCCGCGCTGCGCGCGGACCCGGTCACCGCGGGCCTCCCGCTCGTCGTGGTCGACGACGGCTCGGCCGACCCGGTGCAGGCCGGGGACGCCGTCGTCGTCCGGCACGCGACCGCGCGCGGGCCCGCCGCCGCGCGCAACGCCGGGCTGCGGGCGGCGCGGACACCGCTGGTCGCCTTCCTGGACTCCGACTGCGTGCCGCGGCCGGGCTGGTTGGCGGTGCTGCTGCCGCACCTGGCCGATCCCCGGCTGGCGCTGGTAGCCCCGCGGATCGTCCCGCTGCCCGGGAGCGGCTGGCTGCACGGCTACGAGCAGGTCGAGGGCGTGCTGGACATGGGGCCGCGGCCGGCGCCGGTCCGGCCGCTGACCGGGGTGTCCTACGTGCCGAGCGCGGCGCTGCTGGCCCGGCGGGCGGCGCTCGGGGACGGCGGCTTCGACGAGGCGATGCGGGTCGCCGAGGACGTCGACCTGGTGTGGCGGCTCGCCTCGGCCGGCTGGCGGGTGCGCTACGAGCCGGCCGCCGAGGTCGCCCACCAGCACCCGGTCGGGACGGCGGAGTGGCTGCGCCGCCGCGCGTTCTACGGCACGGGCGCGGCCCTGCTGGCCGCCCGGCACGAGGGCCTGGTCTCCCCGCTCGTCGTCGCCCCCGACGTCGCCGCCGCGACGGTGCTGGCGCTCACCGGCCCGCGGGCCGGCCGGGTCGTGGCCGGCGGGCTGCTCGCCGCCCGGGCGGTGCGGCTGGCCCGCCGGCTGGCGCGGCCGGGGAGCGGCCGCCGGTCGCGCTCGCGGCGCTGCTCACCGCGCGGGCGACCGGCGTCTCGGCCCGCGCGACGGCGCGCGCCGTCACCCGCCACCACTGGCCGCTGGCGGTCGCCGCGGCCGCGGTGTCCCGGCCCGTGCGGCGCCGGCTGGTGGCCGTCGCCGTCGTCGAGGGGCTGCTCGCCTGGTGGCCGCACCGGCGGCGGATCGGACCGGTCCGTCACCTCGCCGCGCGCCGACTGGACGACCTCGCCTACGGCGCCGGGCTGTGGACCGGGGCGCTCCGCGCGCGGTCGGCCGCGGCGCTGCTGCCGACCCGGCCGCCGCGCCCGTGACACGCCGCGATCCCGCCGAACCGGAATGCCCGGCGGCCGCGCCGCCTTGCGCCCACCTGTGACCACGCTGCAGGAACGACCGGCCTCCGCGCCCACGGCGCCGGTGCCCGGCGCCGCCCGCACCGCGCTCCTGCTGGGCGCGTTCGTGGCCATCGGGCCGCTGACCATCGACATGTACCTGCCGGCCCTGCCGACGATCACCCGCGAGCTGGAGACGACGTCGGCCGCGGTGCAGCTGACCCTCACCGGCACGCTCGTCGGGCTCGCGCTCGGGCAGCTGGTGCTCGGCCCGCTGTCGGACGCCTACGGCCGGCGCCGCCCGCTGCTCGCGGGCACCGCGCTGCACGTGCTGGCGTCCCTGCTGGTGATCGTCGCCCCGAACCTGGCCGTGCTCGGCGCCCTGCGCGTGCTGCAGGGCGTGGGGACGGCGGCCGGTGCGGTGATCGCCCTCGCGATCGTGCGCGACCTCTTCGACGGCCGGGCGGCCGCGCGGATGCTCTCCCGGCTGTTCCTCGTGCTGGGCGCCGCACCGGTGCTCGCGCCCACCATCGGCGGCGAGATGCTCCGCTTCACCTCGTGGCGCGGGATCTTCGCGCTGCTGGCGGTCTACGGCGTCGTGCTGGTCGTCGTCGGCGCGCGGCTGCTGCCCGAGACCCTGCCCGCCGAGCGCCGCCGGTCCAGCGGGATCGGAGGCACGCTGAGGGGCTACCGCGAGCTGCTGCGCGACCGCCCCTACGTGGGGCTGGGTGCTCGTCGCCGGGCTGACGATGGCCGGCCTGTTCAGCTACGTCTCGGGCTCTGCCTTCGTCTACCAGGGCGAGTTCGGCCTCGACGAGCAGCAGTTCGGCCTGCTCTTCGGCGCCGGGGCCGTCTGGCTGATCGCCGCCACCCAGCTCAACCCGGTCCTGCTCGGCCGCTGGTCGCCGGCGCAGATCCTGGTCGCCGGCACCGTGGCCGGAGCGCTGGCCGGCGCCTTGCTGCTGGTCCTCGCCCTGACGAGCACCGGCGGGCTGTGGGGCGTGGCGCTGAGCCTGTGGGCGGTGCTCTTCGCCTGCGGGCTGGCGCTGCCCAACGCGCCGGCGCTGGCGCTCTCCCGGCACGGCGAGGCAGCCGGCACGGCCGCGGCCCTGCTCGGCGCCGTCCAGTTCGGCGTGGGCGCCCTGGTCTCCCCCGTCGTCGGCCTGCTCGGCAACGACGCCGCCGCCATCGGCACGGTGGTGGTGACGGCCCTGGCGCTGGCGATCGCCCTGCTGCTGCTCGTCGTCCGCCCCTGGGAGCTGCCCGTCGACTCCGACGCCGAGCCGGTCGCGGTGCACTGAGTGACCGCTCCGACCCTCTCCACCGGGCGCGTGGCCGCCGCGATCGTGGCCCTCGCGCTCGGCGGCTTCGCCATCGGCACCACCGAGTTCGTCACCATGGGGCTGCTGCCCGACGTGGCCGAGGGCGTCGGCATCGACATCCCCACGGCCGGTCACGTCGTCTCGCTCTACGCGCTGGGCGTCGTCGTCGGAGCGCCGGTGATCGCCGCGCTCGGCACCCGGCTGCCGCGGCGCGGCCTGCTCATCGGCCTGATGGTGCTGTTCGTCGCGGGCAACGTGCTGACCGCCCTCGCCCCGGGCTACGGCGCGCTGCTGGGCGCCCGCTTCCTCGCCGGGCTGCCGCACGGCGCGTACTTCGGCGTTGCCTCGCTGGTCGCCGCCTCGCTCGTGGCCCCGCGCCTGCGCGGGCGGGCGGTGAGCTCGGTGATGCTGGGCCTGGCCGTCTCCAACGTCGTCGGCGTGCCGGCGGCCACCTGGCTCGGGCAGCAGCTCGGCTGGCGCAGCGCCTACTGGGCGGTCGTCGTCATCGGCGTCCTGACGATCGTCTCCGTCGCCGCGGTGGTCCCGGCGTCGCCGCGGAACCCCGGTGCCACGGTCCGCACGGAGCTGGGCGCGCTGCGCCGTCCGCAGGTGCTGCTCACCCTGCTCGTGGGCGTCGTCGGGTTCGGCGGCATGTTCGCCGTCTACAGCTACGTCGCGCCGCTGGTCACCGAGGTGACGGGCATGTCCCGCGGCTCCATCCCGCTGGTGCTGCTGGTGTACGGGACCGGCATGGTCGTCGGGACGGCGGTCGGCGGGCGGCTGGCCGACCTGGCGCTGTTCCGGTCGCTGGTCGGCGCGAACGTCGCCATCGGCGTGGTGCTGGTGCTCGTCCCGCTGGCCGCCCGGACGCCGGTCACCGTCGTCGCGGCGATGTTCCTGATCGGCGCCGTCGCCTCGGTGCTCGTGGTCTGCCTGCAGCTGCGGCTCATGGAGGTGGCGGGCGACGCCCAGATGCTGGGCGCGGCGCTGAACCACTCGTCGCTGAACGCCGCCAACGCCCTCGGCGCGTGGCTCGGCGGGCTGGTGATCGCGGCCGGCGCCGGCTACACGGCGCCGGGGCTGGTCGGTGCCGCGCTGGCGGCGGCCGGGCTGATGGCGCTCGCCGTGTCGGCCGTCCTGCGTCGCCGCGAGCTCGCCCGTGCCCTCCCGTCCCACGCGGCGCAGGCCGCTCACGGCGCGCCGGTGCCGGAGCAGGTCGGGCGGTAGCGTCGGCAGCCGCCGGTCCGTACCCGTCCGTCCCGCCCGGGGGCCGGCGGTTCGCAGCCCCCAGGAGGGTCCCGACGTGCAACTGGAGAACTCGTTCAGCGTGCCGCTGCCCGTCGAGGAGGCGTGGCGGGTGCTGCTCGACCTCGAGCGGACCGCGCCGTGCATGCCCGGCGCCACCCTGGACTCGGTCACCGGCGACGACGTCAGCGGCTCGCTCAAGGTCAAGCTGGGGCCGATCAACCTGACCTACCAGGGCAAGGCGTCGTTCACCGAGCGGGACGCGGCGGCCCACCGGGCGGTCATCGACGCGCGCGGCAAGGACCAGCGCGGCAACGGCACGGCGACGGCGACGATCACCGCGACCCTGGTGGCCGAGGGCCCGGGGACCCGCGTGGACGTGGTCACCGACCTGACCGTCACCGGGCGCCCGGCCCAGTTCGGCCGCGGCGTGATGACCGACGTCGGGGACAAGATGCTCGCGCAGTTCGCCGAGAAGCTGGCCGCCCGGCTGGAGGCCCCCGCCGCTGCTCCCGCTGCCGAGCCCGGCCCGGTGGCCGCGGTCGCCGCGACGGCGACCGGCGCGGTCGAGGAGATCGCCGCCTCCGTGGAGCAGCTGCCCGCGGAGAGCGCGCCCGCGAAGGCTGTGAAGAAGGCCGCGGCGGCCACGAAGAAGGCAGCCCGCGAGCGCCACCGAGAAGGTCACCGAGCCCGCGACGAAGGCCGAGCCCGCCACGAAGGCGGAGCCCGCCACGAAGGCGGAGCCCGCCACGAAGGCGGAGCCCGCCAAGAAGGCGGCGGCGAAGAAGGCGGCCCCGGCGAAGAAGGCGGCCCCTGCGAAGAAGGCCGTTCCCTCCACGAAGTCGGCCCCGGCGGCCCTGGCGGCGAAGAAGGCCCCGGCCCCCCGGCCGAGCAGCCCGCCGTCCGGCCCCTCCGCGCCGCCGGCCCGGCCCGCCACCGGAGCCCCCGTCCGCAGCGTGCCGTCGGCCGGGCCGCGGCCCGTTCCCCCGGCCGCGACGGCCCCGGTCGCCCCGGTCGCGAAGCCGGAGCCCATCGACCTGCTGGAGATCTCCGGCTCCGGCCCGGTCGCCCGCTACGCGCGGGTGGCGGGCGCCGCAGCCGCGCTCGTCGCCGTCGTCCTGCTGGTCCGCCGCCGGCGCCGCCGCTCATGATCAGCGCGCGCTGAGGGCTGCCCCGAGGTGCGTCGGAGCGACCCTCAAAGCGTGGTGATCACGCACGATCCCGGTCAGGCCGGGAGCACCTCGGTCAGCCACGACATCGCCGCGGCCGCGACCAGGCCCGGGTTCTTCTTCAGCGAGTGGTCGCCGGGCACCGCGTAGACCGAGGCCAGCCCGGAGCCGGCCAGCGCGGCGGCGATGTGCTCGGGCCGGCCCATCGCGTCGGTCTCGCCCTGGACGACGACGATCGGCACCGCGACTCCGGTCAGCTCCGGGGCGCGGCTCTTCTCCGGCCTGCCCGGCGGGTGCAGCGGGAAGGCCAGCGCGAGCACGCCGGCCGCGCCCTCGGCCGCCGCCGTCCGGCAGGCCACCCGCGCTCCGGCGCTGCGGCCGCCGAGCACCAGCCGCCCGGGCAGCCGGTCGGTCAGCCGCAGCCGGTCCAGCACCGCACCCCACGCCTCGTCGAGCCGTGGCGGGGCGGGGGCGATCCGCTTGCCGGCCACCCCGCCAGGGCTGGTCCACCCGGTGCACCAGCCAGCCCGCGTCGGCCGCCTCCGCGGCGAGCGCCGCGAGATCGGGCGCCTCCGAGCTGCCGCCGGCCCCGTGGCCCAGCACCAGCGTGCCCGCGCCGCCGTCGCCGGAGCTCACCACCCGCGCGGGCCCGTGCGGGGTGTCGACCAGCTCGCTCATGCCGGCAGCGCCAGCAGCGCCTCGACCGCGCCGGCGAGGTCGGCGGCCTGCACGTGCGGCGGCTCGTAGACCGGCGGGTACACCCGCTCGCTGCGCGGGAACCACGCCCCGGTCAGCCCGGCCCGCTGCGCGCCCAGCACGTCCCAGCCGTGCGCGGCGACCAGCGCCAGCCGGTCGGGGGCGACCCGGCACCGGCCGGCGGCCCACAGGTAGACCTCGCGGGCGGGCTTCCAGGCGCGGATCGACTCGCTGCTCAACGACGCCTCGACCAGCGGCGTGACCCCGCCGCGGGCGAGCCCCGCCTCGGCCACGCCGGGGGAGCCGTGGGTCAGCGTCACCACGCGCACGCCCGCCTCGGTCAGCCGCCGCAGCGCCGGCTCCACGTCGGGGTGCGGCGAGAGCTCCCCGAAGGCCTCCAGCACCCCGGCGCGGGCGTCCGGCCCCAGCGCGGCCTCCTGCTCCAGCGCCGACGCGAACGCCTCCCGGAAGGAGCACCAGTCGCCGACCACGGTCGCGGCCGCGCCGGTCAGCAGCGTGCGCGCGAACACCGCGCCCAGCAGCGACGCGGGCTGCCCGGCCTCCACCAGGGCGGCCCGCACGGGCGCGAGGTCGAGCAGCGTCTCGTTGACGTCGAAGGCGACGACGGCGGGGCGCCGGCGGCTCATGCCGAGTCGCGCTCGTCGGCCGGCAGGTGCGAGCCCGCGGACGGCGGACGGCGCAGCCCGCCGCTGGCCTTCTTGTAGACGAACCACACCACCGCGACCACGACGGCCACGACCACCGCGTAGTCCAGGAAGTGCAGGTTGTCCCGCACGAAGTCGCCGGCCGCGACGCCCAGCCCGATGAGCACGCTGTTCCAGATCAGGCTGCCGGCGGCGGTGAAGAGCAGGAACTGGCCGATCGGCATGCGGACGACACCGGCCGGCACCGAGATGAAGCTGCGCACGATCGGCACCATGCGGCCGAAGAAGACCGCCGAGCGGCCGTGCCGCTCGAACCAGGCGAAGGTCTTGTCGACGTCCTCGGTCTCGACCAGCGGCAGCCGGTCGAGGAAGGCGTGCGAGCGGCGCGGGCCCAGGGCGCGGCCGACGTAGTAGAAGAAGATCGCGCCCAGGATCGAGCCGAGGGTGGCGAAGAGCACGACCGGGACGATGTTCATCTCGCCGTCGTTGATCAGCACGCCGGCCAGCCCGAGCACGGCCTCGCTCGGGATGGGCGGGATGACCGTCTCGGCCAGGATGGCCAGCCCCACCCCCACCGGGCCCAGCGAGTTCACCAGGTCCAGCAGGAACCCGGTGATCCCACCCTCGTCGGAGGCGGCGGCGGTGAGGAAGTCCATGACGCCCACGGTATCGGCGGCCCCGGGGCGCTGCCGCGACGCCGAGGGCCCGCGCGGCTAGCGTCGCCAGCTATGCGTCAGCGCTTCACCGCCCGGGCGGTCGTGGTCGGGGACCGCGCCGGCACCGTCGTCCCCGATGCCGTCGTCGACGTCCGGGACGGCTGGATCGAGTGGGTCGGGCCGGCCGCCGAGGCCCCCGCCCGGGGCGACGCCGAACCGGTCGAGCTCCCCGGCCTGCTCATGCCGGGCATGGTCAACACCCACTCGCACGCGCCGATGGTGCTGTTCCGCGGCCAGGGCGAGGGGCTGCCGCTGGACCGGTGGCTGCAGGAGGTGATGTGGCCGCGCGAGGCGCGGCTCACCCCCGAGGACGTCGAGGTCGCGATGACCGCGGCGTCGGCGGAGATGCTGACCAACGGGATCACGACCAGCGTCGAGATGTACTTCGAGGCGGAGCGGATCGCCGCGGCCGTCGGCGCCACGGGCGCCCGCGCGCTGGTCCTCGCGACGCTGATCCCGATGCCGGGCCTGCCGCCGGTCGAGGAGCAGCTGGCCGACGCCGTGCGGCTGAACGAGTGCGCCCCGGACGACGGCAGCGTCGAGTACGGGATCGGGCCGCACGCCGCCTACACCGTGCCGCTGCCGGTGCTGCGCGAGGCGGCCCGGCTCACCCGCGAGCACGGCATGCTCCTGCACCTGCACGTCGCCGAGACCGCCACCGAGGGCGACGACCTGCTGGCCGCGCACGGGCTGTCGGTGCCCTCCCTGCTGGCCGCGCACGACGTCCTCGGCGGCCGGGTGCTGGCCGCGCACTGCGTGCACATGGACGACGGCGACCTCGACCTGTGGCAGGAGTACGACGTCGCCGTCGCGCACTGCCCGGCGAGCAACGCCAAGCTGGCCAGCGGCGTGATCCGGCTGCGCGACATGCTCGACCGCGGTCTGCGGGTGGGCCTGGGCACCGACGGGCCGGCGTCCAACGACTCCCTCGACCTGCTCGCCGACGCCCGCCTGGCCGCGGCGATGGCCCGGCTGCGCGAGCGGTCGGCGACCGCGCTGACCGCCGCCGAGGCGCTCTGGCTGGTGACCGGCGCGGCCGCCGACGCGATCGGCCGCGCCGACCTCGGCGTGCTCGAGGCCGGCCGGCGCGCCGACCTGGTGCACGTGGACACCCGCGACCTGGTCTTCGAGCCGGTCGGCGACCCGGAGGACCTGCTGGCGCACCTGGTGTGGTCAGCCGACGGCCGGCACGTGCGCGACGTGTGGGTCGGGGGCAGCCGGGTCGTGGCCGACGGCCGCGCCACCCGCGTGGACGCCGACGCGCTGCGCGCCGACGTCGTCACCCGGGCCGCCCGTCTCGCCGCCGGCTGACGACCGGATTGTTCAACCGGACGGTTGACCACGGCGCCTCGACGGGTCTACCGTCGTCCTCAACCGAAAGGTTGAGCAAGGAGGAGGACCTGGTGGCGGATCCGCTCTCCCGGGTGTTCTCGGCCCTGGCCGACCCCACCCGGCGGGACATCGTGGCGCGGCTCGCGGTCGCCGACGCCACGGTCAACGAGCTCGCCGCGCCCTACGACGTGACCGTCCAGGCCGTCTCCAAGCACCTCAAGGTGCTGGAGGACGCCGGTCTGGTGAGCCGGAGCCGGGAGGCCCAGCGCCGCCCGGTGCACCTCGAGGCCGAGGTGTTCGACCTGATGACGAAGTGGATCGAGCGCTACCGGCGCCAGGCCGAGGAGCGCTACCGCCGTCTGGACGACGTCCTGCGCGACATGCCGGATGCCGTCCTCCCCCAGGAAGGAACCGCGTCATGACCAGCACCACGCAGCACGAGACCCAGATCGTCGTCGACCCCGACGTCCCGCTCGTCCGGATCATCCGCGAGTTCGACGCGCCGCCCGCGAAGGTGTTCCGAGCGCACGTCGACCCGGAGCTGTTCGCCCGGTGGACCGGCCCGAAGGGCATGGAGATGCGGATCGACCACCACGACTGCCGCACGGGCGGCTCCTACCGCTACGTGATGTCGCAGGACGGCGAGGAGTACGCGTTCAACGGCGCCTTCCACGAGGTGCGCGAGGACGAGCTGATCGTCCAGACGTTCGCCTTCGAGGGCATGCCGGACGACGTCGCCCTGGAGCGGCTGGTGCTCGAGGACCTCGGGAACGGGCGCTGCCGGCTCACCTCGACCTCGCTGGTCGACTCCTTCGAGGGGCGCGACGCGTTCGTGGCCAGCGGCATGGAGGTCGGCGTGAACGAGGGGTACGAGAAGCTGGACGACCTCCTGGCCGCCGGCTGACCGCGGATCAGGCCCGCAGGCTGATCGTGTCGCCGCGCTGCACGGTGCGGACCGCGCCGGGCAGCTCGCGGCGGGCGACCTCGGCGACGAAGTCCCCGAGCGGGCTCCGGAACCTGTCGTAGTCGTCGTAGTGGACCGGGACGGTGACCGGGGGCCTCAGCAGCTCGACGAGGTCGGCTACCCTGCCGGGCGTCCATGGTGACGGTCAGCCCGAGCGCCCTGGTGCCGCCCAGGTGCGGGATGAGGACGTCGAGCGGCCCGCACCGCTCCAGCACCTCGCCGAGGAACGGCCGGTAGAGGGTGTCGCCGCTGATGTAGCCGCGCCAGGAGACCGCGCCGTCGGCCCCGGCCAGCTCGAGCACGCTGCCCATGACCTGCGGCAGCACCCGCGCGAGCGGGCCGGGGCCGTGGACGCCGGGCACCGAGGTGACCCGCAGCGTCTCCTCGCCGCGGGTGAACGCGTGGGTCTGCCACGCCCGCAGGTCCGCCGTGCCGGTGAACCCGCGGTCGGCGAGGCACGTCGCGGCCTCGGGCGTGGTCACCACCGGGGTCTCCTTGGGCAGCGAGCGCGTGGCGATGCGGTCCCAGTGGTCGCCGTGCATGTGCGAGAGCAGGATCCCGTCGAGCTCCGGCAGCTGGGTGGGCTGCAGCGCGGGCTCCGTCAGCCGCTTAGCCCGCAGTCCGTAGCCGAGCCGCGCCCGCTGGCCGCGGTGCAGGAAGTTCGGATCGGTGAGCAGCGTGAACCCGCCGATCCGCAGCAGCATCGTCGCGGTGCCGCCGAAGGTCATGGTGACGTCGGCGGGCGGTGCTGCGGGCTCGGCCATGGACGACGCCCTACCCCGGCACCCGCGCTGGTAGACAGGGGCGGTGCCGCGCTCCGTCGACGAGACCTTCCTCGCCCTCCCGCTGTCCGCGCTCACCGACGCCGCGCTCACCCGCGCGGTGGACCTGGGCTGCGAGCACGCCGACATCCGGGTCGAGCGGATCCGCACGCAGACGATCAGCCTGCGCGACGCCCGCCCGGAGGCGGTGACCGACGGCGAGGACCTCGGCCTGGCCGTGCGGGTCGTGCACGAGGGCACCTGGGGGTTCGCGGCCGGCGTCGTCCTCACCGCGGCCGAGGCGGTGCGGCTGGCCGAGCAGGCCGTCGCCGTCGCCCGGGTCTCCGCGGCGATCAACACCGACCGCGTCGAGCTGGCTCCCGAGCCCGTGCACCCCGACGCCACGTACGTCTCGGACTACGAGATCGACCCGTTCGACGTCCCGGACGCCGAGAAGACCGGGCTGCTGGCCGAGTTCTCCGAGCGGCTGCTGGCCGCCGACGGCGTCGAGCACGTGCAGGCGAGCTGCATGCACGTCAAGGAGCAGAAGTACTACGCCGACACCGCCGGCACCCGCACCCGCCAGCAGCGCGTGCGCATCCACCCCGACCTCACCGCGCTCACGGTCGACCGGGCCACGGGTTCGTTCGAGAGCATGCGCACCCTCGCCCCGCCGGTCGGCCGCGGCTGGGAGTACCTCACCGGCAGCAGTTGGGACTGGGCCGGCGAGCTCGCCGAGATCCCCGAGCTGCTGCGCGAGAAGACCAAGGCGCCCTCGGTGGAAGCCGGCCGCTACGACCTGGTCATCGACCCGTCCAACCTGTGGCTGACCATCCACGAGTCGATCGGGCACGCCACCGAGCTGGACCGGGCGCTGGGCTACGAGGCGGCCTACGCCGGCACCTCGTTCGCGACCGTGGACAAGCTCGGGACGCTGCAGTACGGCTCGCCGCTGCTGCAGATCACCGGCGACCGCACCACCCCGCACGGCCTGTCCACGGTCGGCTGGGACGACGAGGGCGTCGCCGGCCAGGAGTGGGACATCGTCCGGGACGGCGTGCTCGTCGGCTACCAGGTCGACCGCAACATGGCCCGGCTGCGCGGGCTGGACCGCTCGAACGGCTGCGCCTTCGCCGACTCGCCCGGCCACGTGCCGGTGCAGCGGATGGCCAACGTCTCGCTGCGCCCCGCGCCCGACGGCCCCTCCACCGAGGAGATCATCGGCGGGGTGGAGCGCGGGATCTACGTCGTCGGCGACAAGAGCTGGTCGATCGACATGCAGCGCTACAACTTCCAGTTCACCGGTCAGCGCTTCTACCGGATCGAGGACGGCCGGCTGGCCGGCCAGCTGCGCGACGTCGCCTACCAGGCGACGACGACGGACTTCTGGGGCTCGATGTCGGTCGTCGGCGGGCCGCAGACCTACGTCCTCGGCGGCGCCTTCAACTGCGGCAAGGCCCAACCCGGGCAGGCGGCGCCGGTGAGCCACGGCTGCCCGACCGCCCGCTTCGACCAGGTGTCGGTGCTCAACACGGTCCAGGAGGCAGGACGATGAGCGCCCTCAGCGCGCAGGAGCTGGTCGAGCGGTGCCTCGCGGCGTCGACCGCCGACGGCCAGATCACCTTCGTCACCGAGCACTCCGAGGCCAACCTGCGGTGGGCCGCCAACAGCCTGACCACCAACGGGGCGATGCGCTCGCGGTCGGTCGTCGTCGTCTCGTTCGTCGACGGCGGCGCCGGGATGGCGGCCGGCTCGGTCGCCCGCACCGGGACGCCGGACGTCGCCGCGCTGGTCGCGGCCAGCGAGCGCGCGGCCCGCGACGCCGGCCCGGCCGAGGACGCCGTCCCGCTGGTCGCCGAGGCGCCGCCGGGTGCCGGCGACTGGGCGGGCGACCCCGCGGAGACCTCGATCGAGGTGTTCGCCGACTTCGCGCCGGCGCTGGGCCAGGCGTTCGGCGAGGCGCGCGACCGCGGCGAACTGCTCTTCGGCTTCGCCGAGCACTCGATGAGCACCACGTACCTGGGCAGCTCCACCGGGCTGCGGCTGCGCACCGACCAGCCCACCGGCCGGGTGGAGCTCAACGGCAAGAGCCCCGACTTCGCCCGGTCGGTGTGGTCCGGCGCGAGCACCCGCGACTTCCGCGACGTCTCGGTGGCGGCGCTGGCCGCCGACGTCGAGAAGAAGATGGGCTGGTCGCAGCGGCGCGTCGACCTGCCGGCCGGCCGCTACGAGACGTTGCTGCCGCCCTCGGCGGTCGCCGACCTGATGATCTACCTCTACTGGACGATGGAGGCCCGGGACGCCGACGAGGGGCGCAACGTCTTCGCCCGCACCGGCGGCGGCAACCGGATCGGCGACCGCCTGTCCGAGCTGCCGCTCACCCTGCGCAGCGACCCCGACTACCCCGGGCTGGAGGCCGCGCCCTTCCAGGTGGTCTCCGCGTCCTCGGGGGCGGCGTCGGTGTTCGACAACGGCCTGGCCTCGCCGGCGATCGACTGGATCACCGACGGCGTCCTCACCAACCTGGTCCGGCCGCGGGCCTGGGCGCTGAAGCAGACCGCACCCGCCACGGTCGCCGTCGACAACCTCGTGCTCGAGGACCGCTCGGCCACGGCCACCGCGGAGGAGATGGTGGCGGCCACCGAGCGCGGCCTGCTGCTGACCACGCTCTGGTACATCCGCGAGGTCGACCCGCAGACGCTGCTGCTCACCGGGCTCACCCGCGACGGCGTCTTCCTCGTCGAGAACGGCGAAGTCACCGGCGCGGTGAACAACTTCCGGTTCAACGAGTCGCCGGTCGACCTGCTCGGCCGGGCGGTCCAGGCCGGCCGGACCGAACGGACGCTCCCGCGGGAGTGGAACGACTGGTTCACCCGCACGGCCATGCCGGTGCTCCGGGTGCCGGACTTCAACATGAGCTCGGTCTCGCCCGCGAGCTGAGCGGGACCCCATCCGTCACACCTGTCACCGGGAGCCTTCGGGCCGGTGCAGATCCGCCAACCGGCCGGGCGAGACGTGGGGAGAAATGTCGGGGACGGCCCGTAGGGGTGGGATTACCGTGGGTGTCGAAAGCCGAGCCAACGAAGTGCTTTACCGCAGGGGTCACCCTGCCGAAACCTCTCGTAGCTCGTTTTCTTGTCAGGCACACGGGCCCGGCTCTGCGGAACGGGCTGTCGAGGGGAGGACTCCCATGAGCAGGAGTCACAAGCCGTCCGTCTTCCAGGTCGGCAAGGTCCGCGACGACGGGCACACCGTCGTCATCTCCGGCTGGGGTCTGGGCCTGTGCGCCTCCGCCTGCGCGTGCCACCGGCACCCGTCGGCCGGCAACCTCGCCATCGACGAGGACCAGGCCGGTGGCCGGCTGGGCCTGGTCAGCTTCGCCGAGGGCGGCTGCGACTGCTGCGAGGCGTGGACCGCCGACGAGCTGTCCGCGATCCTCCGCGACTTCCGGACCGTCGCCGGCCTCCAGCAGGTGCAGGAGCCGCTCGCCGGCTGAGCACCACCCCGTCCGACGCGGACCCCGGGGCAGAAATGGCCATTTCTGCCCCGGGGTCCGTTCGCTTCTCCGGGTCCGTTCGCTTCTCCGGGTCCGGACGGTCCGCGGGTGGCGCGGGAGGGGTCGCGGGGACGGATGAGGAGCGTGGGGCGGACGAGGCGAGCGCACCCCTTCCCGTCCAGCGCGCCGTCGGCTACGAGCGGAGACCGTCTCCCTACGGTGCGTACTGACGCGCAACGGAGAGTGCCCTTCCCCGGCACCGGCGCATCAGCTGATCGGAGGCCGACGGTGCAGTCCGCCCGCACGACCCCCCGACGCCGTCCCCGGGTCGCCCTGGCCCTCGGGGCCGCGCTCCTCGCCGCCGCCACCGGCGTGCTCGCGCCCACCCCTGCGGGTGCGGCGCCGAGCACCGCCGCCGAGGCCGGCGAGCTGATGCGCACGACCGCCCAGGAGCTCACCGCCCTCGACGAGCAGCTGCACGAGGCCGAGCTCGCCGTGGCCGCCCAGCAGCAGGCCGCCACGGCCGCCGCCGAGCAGGCCGCCGTCGCGCACGAGGCCCTCGCCGTCTTCGAGCCGCAGCTGCGCGCCATCGCCCAGAGCGGCTACACCGGCAAGACGCAGTCGCGCATGGCCGCCTTCCTCACCGGCAGCTCCGTCGACGTCGTGGTCCAGCAGATGACCACGCTCGACCTGATCGCCGCGCGCACCAACGCCGTCATCGCCCAGGCCGCCGCCGCGCAGAACGCCGCCCGGGCCGCGCAGGCCGCCGCCGACGAGGCCGCCGCCACCGCGGAGGCCGGCGCCGAGCAGCTGCGGGCCCAGAAGGCCGAGGTCGAGCGGCGCGCGGCCGCCTACCGCGCGGACTTCGACCGGCTCTCGGCTGCCGAGCAGGCTCGGGTCACCACCGCCGTCGCCGGCCGCGCGATCGAGGCCCCCGCGGCCGACGAGCTCCCCGTCGTCCCGGGCTCGGCCGCCGCCGTGGCCATCCAGACGGCGCTGGCGCAGGTCGGCGACCGCTACGCCAGCGGCGGCACCGGGCCCGACGCCTTCGACTGCTCGGGCCTCACCTCGTACGCCTACGCCGCCGCCGGCATCACGCTGCCGCACTCGAGCCGGGCGCAGTCCACCCTCGGCCGGCAGGTCTCCCGCCAGGAGCTCCAGCCCGGCGACCTCGTCTTCTACTACACGCCGATCAGCCACGTGGCGCTCTACATCGGCAACGGCATGGTGGTGCACGCCCGCACCTACGGCTCGCCGGTCGCGGTGACCAGCGTCGACCAGCGCGGCTACCGGTTCGGCGTGCGGCTCGGCGGCTGACGCACAATCGTGCGGTGACCGCCTCGACCAGCGCCCGCGGGTGACCGCCACCGCGACCGACCCCCGCGCGACGGCGACCCTCCGTCCCGACGCCGTCGGCTTCCTCGACACCCTCGTCATCGGCCTCGCGGCCACCTCGCCGGCCTACTCGCTGGCCGCCGTCCTCGGGCCGATCGTGGCCCTGGTCGGGGTGCACGCACCCGGCGTCCTGCTGATCTCGTTCCTGCCGATGCTGCTCATCGCCGGGGCGTTCGCCGCGCTCAACCGGGTCGACCCCGACTGCGGGACGACGTTCTCCTGGGTCACCCGGGCGCTGGGCCCGTGGACCGGGTGGATCGGCGGCTGGGCGATCGCGATGACCGGCGTCCTCGTGCTGGGCTCGCTGGCCGAGGTGGGCGTGCGGTTCACGCTGCTGGCCGTCGGGCTGGACGGCTGGGCGGAGTCGACGCCCGTGGTCATGGCGCTGTCCGCGCTGCTCGTCGTCGTCATGGCGGCGATCTGCGTCCGCGGCACGGAGCTCTCCGCCCGGCTGCAGAACGGGCTGATCGTGGCGCAGACGGTGGCGCTGGCCGTCTTCGCCGTCGTGGCGCTGGCACGCGGCCTGTCCGGGGACAGCCCGTTCGGCGGGCTCACCCCGCAGTGGTCGTGGCTGGACCCCTTCGGCTCCGGCGGGGCGGCGCTCACGGGCGGCCTGCTGCTCGGCGTCTTCGCCTACTGGGGCTGGGAGTCGGCGGTCAACCTCACCGAGGAGACCCGCGACCCGCTGCGCGCGCCCGGCCGGGCCGGCATCTGGTCGACCGTCGTCCTGCTGGTCACCTACCTCGGGGTGGCGACGGCGATCCTCGCCTTCGCCGGCACCGGCTGGCTGGCCGGCAAGGCCGACGAGGAGGAGGCGGTCTTCGCGCTGCTCTCCGGCCGGGTGCTGGGCGGCTGGGACTGGGTGGTGCTGCTGGCGGTGGCGACGTCGGCGATCGCCTCGACCCAGACGACGATCATCCCCGCGTCGCGCACCGGCCTGTCCATGGCGCGCCGGGCCGCGCTGCCGCGCCGCTTCGCCTCGATCTCGCCCGCGCACCGCACGCCCGACGTCTCCACCTGGTGGGTCGCCGGCGTCGGGGTGGTCTGGTACCTCGGGGTCGGCCTGATCAGCGAGAACGCGCTGTTCGACTCGATCACCGGGCTCTCGCTGCTCATCGCGCTCTACTACGCGCTCACCGGCCTGGCCTGCGCCGTCTACTTCCGCCGGCAGCTGCTGGCGAGCGTGCGGAACTTCCTGCTGCTGGGCGTCGGCCCGCTCACCGGCGCGGCGATGCTCGGCTGGCTGCTGGTGCTCTCGGTCCGCGACCTCGCCGACGCGGAGAACAGCTACACCGGGCAGGCGTGGCTGGGCGTCGGCCCGCCGCTGGTCATCGGCGTCGGCGTGATGGCGACCGGGGTGGCGCTGATGCTGTGGTGGCGCCGGCGGGACACGATCTTCTGGCGCGAGCGACGCAGCACCTTCCCGGGCTGAGCGGGCTCAGCCCGGCGGGCCCCCGGCCAGCAGCTGCACGGCGGCCGCGATCCGCTTCGCGCGGGTCGCGTCCGTCGCCGCGGTGTGCACCCGGTGCAGGACCGAGTACCGGTCCTGCCCGCTCAGCGCGTCGAACGCCGCCCGCGCGGCGGGCTCGGCGTCGAGAGCGGCGGCCAGGTCGTCGGGCACGGTGATGGTGGCCGGCCCGGAGTAGGCCCGCGCCCACCGGCCGTCGGCCTTCGCCGCCTCGACGACGGCCAGCCCCGCCGGCCGCATCCGCCCCTCGGCGGTCAGCCGCTCGACGGTCGCGACGTTCTTCGCCGACCAGATGCTCCGGGCCCGCCGCGGGGTGACCCGCTGCAGGTAGAACCGGTCGTCCAGCCGGTTGGCGCGACCGTCGATCCAGCCGAAGCAGAGCAGCACCTCGACCATCTGCTCCCAGTCCACCGACGGGATGCCGCTGCCCTTCTTCGCGATCTTCACGTACATGCCGGGCGCGGAGGCGGCGTGCTCCTCCAGCCAGGCCTCGAGCTCGGCCTTGTCGGCGAACGCGTGCACCGGGAGGTCCGTCGGCGACGTCACGCGGTCATCCTGCCCGCCGGGTCCGACGGTTTCGGGAGCCCCGCGCGCGGCTACCGGCGATCGGGTGCCCGCACGGTGCGGCGCGGAGACGGGGGTGGCGGGTGGCGAGCCGGGAACCGGGGCCGTCGGTGCTGTGGCTCGTGCGGCACGGCGAGAGCATGGGCAACGTCGCCGACGCGCACGCCCAGCGCGCGGGGGCCGGCCGGCTGGACCTCGACGTCCGCGACCCCGACGTCCCCCTCTCCGACACCGGCCGCGGCCAGGCCGAGGCGCTCGGCGGCTGGCTGGCGGCGCTGCTGGAGGACCAGCGGCCGACGGCGGTGCTCAGCTCCCCCTTCGAGCGGGCCCTGACCACCGCGCGGCTGGCGACGGCGGAGCTCGGCCTGCGGGTGCGCACCGACGAGCGGCTGCGCGAGCGCGACTTCGGCGCCTTCGACGGCATGACCGGTGCCGGCATCCGCGACCGGTTCCCCGACGAGGCGGCCCGGCGCGACCTGCTCGGCAAGTTCTACTACCGGCCGCCGGGCGGCGAGAGCTGGGCCGACGTGGCGCTGCGGATCCGCAGCCTGCTGGCCACCGAGGGGCTGCGGCACGACTGCGAGCGGCTGGTGATCGTCGCCCACCAGGCGGTGATCATGGTGTTCCGGTACGTCCTCGAGGAGCTCACCGAGGGGGAGCTGCTCGAGGTGGACCGCGAGGAGCAGGTCGCCAACGCCTCCCTCACCCGCTACGAGCGCACCGACGACGGCGGCTTCGCGCTGGTCGCCTTCAACGAGGTCGACCACCTGGTCGCCGAGGACGAGGACGTCACGGAGGAGCCCGATGCCGCCCCGCAGCCCTGACCCGACCACCGTCACGCCCGAGGTGCTGCGCGGGTGGCCGCTGCCCGAGCCGACCGGCGGCAAGAACGCCCGCGGCTCGATCCTGGTCATCGGCGGCAGCACCGAGACCCTCGGCGCGGTCCTGCTGGCCGCCGAGGCGTCGATGCGCGCCGGCGCCGGCAAGCTGCAGGTGGCCACCGTCGCCTCCATGGCGCCGCACGTGGCCACCGCGCTGCCCGAGGCGCTGGTCCGCGCGCTCCCGGAGACCGACGGCGGGGCGATCGGCCCGGAGGCGGCCGACGTCGTCCGCGACCTGGCCGAGGGCGCCGACGCCGTCCTCATCGGGCCGGGCATGGCCGACACGGAGGCGACCCAGGCCTTCGGCGAGCGGCTGCTGCCGCACCTGCGCGGCCCGCTGGCGCTCGACGCGCTCGGCCTGGCGGTGGTGACCGCCGACGACGGCTGCGTGCACCACCTCGAGGGCCGGGTCGTGCTCACCCCCAACCCGACCGAGGCGGCCTACTCGCTGCACGTCGAGGAGGAGGAGATCGACGGCGACCCGGCCGGGTCCGCGGCCGCGCTCGCCGCCCGGACGAAGGCCGTCGTGGGGCTGGGCGGGGCGACCTCCTGGATCGCCGCCCCCGACGGGCGGCTGTGGCGGGACGACAGCGGCAACGACGGGCTGGGGGTCTCCGGCTCCGGCGACGTGCGGGCCGGCATCACCGGGGGCCTGCTCGCCCGCGGCGCCACCCCCGAGCAGGCGGCGGTGTGGGCCGCCTGGCTGCACGGTCGCTGCGGGGAGCGGCTGGCGTCGTCCGTGGGCCGGCTGGGCTTCCTCGCCCGCGAGCTGCCGGGGGAGGTGCCGCGGGCCCTGGCGGAGGTCGCGCCCGGAGCCGCGGACGCCCGCGCGTAGGTTGGTCCCGTCGTCGGATCAGCGGTCGGAGGCCCCAGTGCACGTGGACGTCCCTGCGAAGGTGCAGGAGATCTACGCCGAGGTGCTCCGGCGCAACCCCGGCGAGGCGGAGTTCCACCAGGCCGTCCACGAGGTGCTCGAGTCGCTGGCCGTCGTCCTGGGGCGGCACAGCGAGTACGCCGAGATGAAGACGATCGAGCGGATCTGCGAGCCCGAGCGGCAGATCATCTTCCGCGTGCCGTGGCAGGACGACCGCGGCGAGGTGCAGATCAACCGGGGCTTCCGCGTCGAGTTCAACTCCGCGCTCGGCCCGTACAAGGGCGGCCTGCGCTTCCACCCCTCGGTGAACCTGGGCATCGTCAAGTTCCTGGGCTTCGAGCAGGTGTTCAAGAACGCGCTCACCGGCATGCCGATCGGCGGCGGCAAGGGCGGCTCCGACTTCGACCCCAAGGGCCGGTCGGACGCCGAGGTGATGCGGTTCTGCCAGTCGTTCATGACCGAGCTCTACCGGCACCTGGGCGAGTACACCGACGTGCCGGCGGGCGACATCGGCGTCGGCGCCCGCGAGATCGGCTACCTGTTCGGGCAGTACAAGCGGATCACCAACCGCTACGAGTCCGGCGTGATCACCGGCAAGGGCCTGGGCTGGGGCGGTGCGCTGGTGCGCACCGAGGCCACCGGCTACGGCGCGGCGTTCTTCGCCGACGCGATGATGCGCGCCCGCGGGGAGTCCTTCGACGGCCGCCGCGTGGTGATCAGCGGCTCGGGCAACGTCGCCGTCTACGGCATCGAGAAGGTCCACCAGCTCGGCGGCACGGTCATCGCCTGCTCGGACTCCGGCGGGTACGTCGTCGACGAGAAGGGCATCGACCTCGAGGTGCTCAAGCAGGTCAAGGAGGTCGAGCGGGCCCGCATCAGCGAGTACGCCGACCGGGTCGACAGCGCGCACTACGTCGCCCAGGGCAGCATCTGGGACGTCCCCTGCGAGGTGGCGATGCCCAGCGCCACGCAGAACGAGCTCGACGGGAAGGCCGCCCGCACGCTGGCGCGCAACGGCTGCCAGTACGTCGTGGAGGGCGCCAACATGCCCACCACCCCGGATGCGGTCTCGCTGTTCCGCGCCGCGGGCATCGGCTTCGCCCCGGGCAAGGCGGCCAACGCCGGCGGGGTGGCCACCTCCGCGCTGGAGATGCAGCAGAACGCCTCGCGGGACCGCTGGACCTTCGAGCACAGCGAGCAGCGGCTCGAGGAGATCATGCGCGGCATCCACGCGCGCTGCCACGAGACCGCCGAGGAGTACGGCGCGCCCGGCGACCTGGTGCTCGGCGCCAACGTGGCCGGCTTCCTCCAGGTGGCCGAGGCGGTGCACGCGCACGGCCTGATCTAGGTTCGCCGGGTGGAGAACTTCATCGGCGCCCTGGACTTCGGCTCGCCCGCCATCGACGACGAGGCGTTCGTCGCCCCGACGGCGGTGGTGGTGGGCGCGGTGACGATGGGCCCGCGGTCGAGCATCTGGTACGGCGCGGTCGCCCGGGCCGACGCCGAGGTCATCGAGATCGGCGCCGACTCGAACATCCAGGACGGCTGCACCCTGCACTCCGACCCCGGGTTCCCCCTCGTCGTGGGCGACCGGGTGTCGGTGGGCCACCGGGTGGTGCTGCACGGCGCCCGCATCGACGACGACGTCCTCGTGGGCATGGGCAGCGTGATCATGAACGGCGCGCACATCGGTTCGGGCTCGATCGTCGCCGCCGGCGCCGTCGTCACCCAGGGCAAGGTCTTCCCGCCGCGCTCGCTCATCGCCGGCGTCCCCGCGAAGGTCATGCGCGAGGCGACCGACGACGACCAGCTGCACATCGCCTACAACGCGAAGGCCTACAGCGAGCGGCTCGACGGCGCCCGCCGGGTGCGGCGCCTCGAGCGCTGACCCGACGCCGAGACCTGCGAACTCGTGGTCATCGGCCGCCGATCGCCACGAGTTCGCATGACTCGGCGCAGCTGCCGGCGTCGGCCGCTGGGCTGATCAGCCGGCCAGCAGCTCGCCCAGGAGGGCGCCGACGGCCTCGACCTCCACGAGGAAGCCGTCGTGCCCGTAGGGGGACGGGATCAGCCGCAGCGGGACGCCGAGGGCATCGGCCACCCGCTGCTGCAGGGCCGGCGGGTACAGCCGGTCGGTGTCGATCCCGGCGACGACGGTGCGCGCGGTGACCCGGGACAGCGCCGCCTCGACGCCGCCGCGGCCGCGGCCGACGTCCCAGGAGTTCATCGCCTCGGTGAGCACCACGTAGCTGCCGGCGTCGAACCGGCCGACCAGCTTGTCGGCGTGGTGGTCGAGGTAGGAGCCGACGGCGTAGCGGCCGTCCTCCTGCACCCGCGTGCCGAAGCGGGCGTCCAGCTCGAGCGCGCTGCGGTAGGTGAGGTGCGCGATCCGCCGGGCGATGCCCAGCCCGTCGACCGGCGGCTCGGCGGCGTCGTAGTCCCCGCCGCGCCACCGCGGATCGGTGCGCACCGCCGCCTGCTGCGTGGTCTGCGTGCCGATCTGGTCGCCGGTGGCCGCCGCCCCCGAGGCGAGGAAGAACAACCCGCCCACGCGCTCGGGCAGGGCGACGGCCCACTCCAGGGCGCGCATGCCGCCCATCGAGCCGCCGACGACGCACGTCCAGCGGCCCACGCCGAGCGCGTCGGCCAGCGCCACCTCGACCTGCACCTGGTCGGCGACGGTCACCTCGGGGAAGCGCGAGCCCCAGCGGGCGCCGTCCGGTGCGAGCGAGCCCGGTCCCGTCGTCCCCTGGCAGCCGCCGAGGACGTTGGCGCAGACGACGAACCACCGGTCGGTGTCCAGCGGGCGGCCGGGGCCGACCAGCCCCTCCCACCAGCCCCCGGTCGGGTGCCCCGGCCCGGCGGGGCCGACGACGTGGCTGTCGCCGGTGAGCGCGTGCTCGATCAGGACCGCGTTGCCGCCGTCGGGCGCGAGGGTCCCCCACGTCTCGTAGGCGACCCGCACGGCCGAGAGCTCACCGCCGCGCTCCAAGACGACGGCGGGCAGGTCGAGGAAGAGCCGGTTCCCGACCGGATCCCCCTCGACCCACCCGCCCATGCTACGTCCGGACCCGTCAGGCCGACTTCGCGGCCCGGAACCCGGCCTCGAGGTCGGCGAGGATGTCCTCGATGCCCTCCAGGCCCACGGCCAGGCGCACCAGGCCGGGGGTGACGCCCGTGGTCAGCTGCTCCTCCGGGGTCAGCTGCGAGTGGGTGGTCGACGCCGGGTGGATGACCAGCGAGCGCACGTCACCGATGTTCGCGACGTGGCTGTGCAGCTCGAGGGCCTCGACGAACTTCTGGCCCGCCTCCTTGCCGCCGTGCAGCTCGAAGGTGAGGACGGCGCCCGCGCCCTTGGGCGCGTACTTCTGCTGCGCGGCGTGCCACTGGTTGGTGGGCAGGCCCGCGTAGTTGACCCGGTCGACGGCGTCGTGCGCCTCGAGGAACTCGGCCACCTTCTGCCCGTTCGACACGTGCCGCTCCATGCGCAGCGACAGCGTCTCGATGCCCTGCACCACCAGGAAGGCGTTGAACGGGGAGATGGCCGGGCCCAGGTCGCGCAGCAGCTGCACGCGCGCCTTGAGGGCGTAGGCCGGCGCACCCAGGTCGGCGTAGACGACGCCGTGGTAAGTCGGGTCGGCCGTGGTGAACATGGGGTGCTTGCCGCCGCGCCAGTCGAAGGTGCCGCCGTCGACGATGAGGCCGGCGATCGCGGTGCCGTGGCCGCCGAGGTACTTCGTGGCCGAGTGGACGACGATGTCGGCGCCGAACTCGAACGGGCGGATCAGGTACGGGGTGGCGATCGTGTTGTCGACGATCAGCGGCACGCCGTTGCGGTGCGCGACGCCGGCCACGGCCTCGATGTCGAGGATGTCGCCCTTCGGGTTGCCGATCGTCTCGGCGTAGAAGGCGCGGGTGTTCTCCCGGACCAGGGCCTGCCAGGCCTCCGGGTCGTCGGGGTCCTCGACGAAGGAGACCGTGATGCCGAGCTTGGGCAGCGAGTGGTGCAGCAGGTTGTACGTGCCGCCGTACAGCGAGGCGGAGGCGACGACGTGGTCGCCGGCCTCGGCCAGGTTGAGGATGGCGAGGGTCTCCGCGGCCTGGCCGGAGGAGACCGCGAGCGCGGCGACGCCGCCCTCGAGCGAGGCGACGCGCTGCTCCAGCGCGTCCTGCGTCGGGTTCATGATCCGCGTGTAGATGTTGCCCATCTCGGCCAGCGCGAACAGGTCCGCGGCGTGCTGGCTGTCGCGGAACTGGTAGCTCGTGGTCGCGTAGATCGGCAGCGCGCGGGCGCCGGTCGTCGGGTCGGGGCTGGCTCCGGCGTGGATCTGCCGGGTCTCGAAGCTCCAGTTCTGCGGGTCGCTCATGTGCGCCGTCTCCTCTCGCTCAGGAGATCCCGCGGCGCACGGGAGCTCCGTCCTTGCCCCCGCGGCGGGCGCCGCGCGAGCCGGCTCTTCCCCTGGAGCACCTCAGACGGAGTAGGAGGTTGCCGGGCAGTCAGCCAGGTGCTTCGCACTGCCTCTCGTGAGCCGACGTGATCTTAGGCATCCCGTTGTCCCACGTGAAACACCGGCCCCACGCCCGCCCCGCGCCGGTGACGCCAGGATCAGGTGACCTGATCGTGCTGCGTCCTCCCTCAGCGCAGACCGTGAGGGAGGACGCCCGATGATCAGGTCACCTGATCGTCGACGGGTGGCTGCAGGGGCTCAGAGCACCTTGGAGAGGAACGAGCGGGTGCGCTCGTGCTGCGGGTCGGTGAGCACCTGCCGCGGGTCGCCGGCCTCGACGACGACGCCGTCGTCCATGAAGACCAGGCTGTCGCCGACCTCGCGGGCGAAGCCCATCTCGTGCGTGACCACGACCATCGTCATGCCGTCCTCGGCCAGGCCGCGCATGACGTCGAGGACCTCGCCGACCAGCTCGGGGTCCAGCGCCGACGTGGGCTCGTCGAACAGCATCAGCTTGGGCTGCATCGCCAGCGCGCGGGCGATCGCGACCCGCTGCTGCTGGCCGCCGGAGAGCTGGTTCGGGTAGTTGTGCACCCGGTCGCCGAGCCCGACGCGCTCCAGCAGGGCGGCGCCGCGCTCGCGGGCCTCGGCCCGGCCCACGCCCTTCACCTGCACCGGCGCCTCGGTCACGTTCTCCAGCGCGGTCTTGTGCGGGAACAGGTTGAAGCGCTGGAAGACCATGCCGATGTCGCGGCGCTGGGCGGCCACCTCGGAGTCGCGCAGCTCGTGCAGCCGGCCGCCCTTCTCGCGGTAGCCGACCAGGTGGCCGTCCACCCACAGCCGGCCGGCGTCGATCCGCTCCAGGTGGTTGATGCAGCGCAGGAACGTCGACTTGCCCGACCCGGACGGGCCGACGACGCACATGACCTCGCGCGGGGCGACCTCGAGGTCGATGCCCTTGAGCACCTCGACGTGCCCGAAGCGCTTGTGCACCTGTTCTGCGCGCACCATCGGTGGAGCTGCGGGCGACGGGCTGCTCACGGCGCTGCTCAATGCGTGCTCCCGATCTCGGTGGCCCGGCGGGCGGCCCGCTGCTGCCGCGTCTCGCGCACCCCGAAGCCGCGGCTGAACCGCTTCTCGAGGAAGTACTGGCCGATCATCAGCAGGCTGGCCAGCGCCAGGTACCAGAGGATCGAGGCCACGGCCATCGGGATGACCTGGAAGGTCCGGCTGCCGATGGCGCGCAGCTGGAAGTTGAGCTCGTTGGTCACCGGCACCGCGATGAGCAGCGAGGTGTCCTTGAGCATCGCGATCGTCTCGTTGCCCATCGGCGGGATGATCACCCGCATCGCCTGGGGGAGCACGATCCGACGCATCGTCTGGGCGCGGCTCATGCCCAGGGCGGCGGCGGCCTCGGTCTGCCCGGGGTCGACCGACTGGATGCCGGCGCGGACGATCTCGGCCGCGTAGGCGCCCTCGGAGAGCGCCAGGCCCAGCAGCCCGGCGATGAAACCCCGGAAGATGTCGTTGCCGTCCAGGCTCAGGAAGCGCCAGTCCCCCTCGAAGCCGAACAGGTCCATGATCTGCTGGTCGAAGGGGATGCCGATGTCGTACGTCGAGTACAGCGCCCCGAGGCTGGCCGAGAAGAACAGCAGGACGATGCGCGGGATGGCGCGGAAGAACCAGATGTAGACCCAGGCCGCCCCCGACACGACCGGGTTGGCCGACAGCCGCATGACCGCCAGCACGATGCCCAGCGCGATGCCGATGACCATGGCCAGCACGGTCATGATCAGCGTCGTCCGCGCGCCCCGGAGGACGGCGTCGCTGAACATGTTCTCGACCATGAAGTCCCACTGGAACACCTCGTTGGTGACCAGCATGTTGACGAACATGGCGGCGAGCACCGCGATGACGGCGGTGGCGATCCAGCGGCCGGGGTGCCGCACCGGCACCGCCCGGATGGCCTCGGGCGGTGCCGGTGTCGTGCTCGTGTCGGGCATCGGTCGGGGGAGGGGGATCAGCCGGCCGGGTTGACGGCCGGGGTGTCGATGGCGCCGGCCTCGACGCCCCACTTCTCCAGGATCTCGGCGTAGGTGCCGTCCTCGATCAGCGCGGCGAGCGCGTCGGCCAGGACCTGGGCGAACTCGGTCTGGGCCTTCGGCACGACGTAGCCGTAGGGGGCGGAGTCGTAGATGTCGCCGAGCAGCTCGAGCTTGCCGTTGGTCTGCTGGACGGCGTAGGCCATGACGGGGGAGTCGGCCAGGCTGGCGTCGACGCGACCGGAGACGAGCGCCGCGGTGGCCTCGTCCTGGCCCTCGAACTGCTGGATGTCGATCGCGTCCTTGCCGGCGGCCTCGCAGTCGGCGGAGCGGGCGGTGATGTCGTCGACCTGGACGGTGCCGCGCTGCACGGCGACGGACGCCCCGCAGGCGTCGTCGGCGTCGACGCCCTCCGGGTTGCCCTCCTGCACGGCCCACTGGGTGCCGGCGGAGAAGTAGCTGACCATCGTGGCCTCGGCCAGGCGGTCGGGGTTGATCGTGAACGAGGAGACGCCCGTCTCGTACCGGCCCGAGCCGACGCCGGCGATGATCGAGTCGAACGAGGCCGACTCGAACTCCGCCTCCAGGCCGAGCTTCTGGGCGACGGCGGAGAACAGGTCGACGTCGAAGCCGACGATCGTCTCGCCGTCCTCGTCGATGAACTCGCTCGGCGCGTAGCTGGTGTCGCTGCCGACGGTGATCGTCCCGTCCTCGCTGATCTCGGCCGGGACGCGCGAAGCCAGGTCGTCGTCGACCTCGACGGCGGGGGTGCTCTCGTCGGCCGGCGAGCCGGACGACGACGAGTCGTCGGAGTCGTCACCGCAGCCGCTGAGGATCAGCGCGGCGGTGGTGGCGGCGGCGACGGCGGTCGCGGCGCGGCGGGTCAGGGAACGAGCGGACACGGGCAGGGTCTCCTTCGGGCGGGGCAGGGGCTAGATCTTGCCCTGCGCTGCGCCTCCCCGTCGCGCGAGGTCCGTACCGCTTCGGTCACGGTCCTGGCGGGGACGTCGTCGTCGGGGTGGCCGGCTCGGTCGTCCCGCCGGTGGTCCCCGTCGGCTGCGGGGTCCCCGGAGCGGTGCTCGAGTCGCTGCCCGGCGTCGTCGTGCCGGGGCTCGAGGACGTCGGTGCGCTGCTCGTCGTCGGCGTGCCGGTGCCCTCCCCGGGCTCGTCGGTCTCCCCCGGACCGGTCGTCGGGGCCGGCTCCTCGGTGGGCTCGGGCGAGGTCGGCTCCTGCGGCACGACCGGGACCACCGGGGCCTCGACGTCGCTGCTGCCGCCGGCCGGCGCGGTGCCGGTCGTCGTCTCGTCCGGCCGCACGGTGAGGTAGAGGGCGAAGACCAGGACGAACAGCACCGACAGGACCACCGTGGAGGTCCGGGCGCGGCCGAGGTGGTCGGGGAGCGCGCCGCCGGGCTGCCACCAGCGGGCGGCCGCGGGCGGGGTCTCCCCGCCGGTGGGGGCGGTGCTGACCGTCGGCGTCGGGACCTGGTCCGGCGTGGTCTGGTCCTGCCCGCTCACGCGTCCTCCCCCTCGCGCACGAGCTGCGCGGTCGGTGCGTCCCCGGCGGCAGGCGGCGGTACCACCTGCATGCCCTGGTCGCGGAAGGCCAGCACGATCCGCACCCGCAGGTCGCGGCCGACCTCGAACTGCTTGCCCGGCAGGGTGCGCGCCACGACGCGGACGTTGACCTCGTCCAGGCCGAGGCTCTCCACGCCCATGACGGTCGGCGGGTCCAGCAGCAGCGGGCGCATCGCCGGGTCGCGGAAGGCGTCCCTGCCGACCTCGCGGAGGATCTCGTTGACCCGGTTGACGTCGGCGTCCGACGGCACGGGCACGTCGATGACCGCTCGGGCCCAGTCGCGGGACAGGTTGACGACCTTGACGATCTGGCCGTTGGGCACGGTCACGACCTCGCCGTTGGCCGAGCGCACCCGGGTCACGCGCAGGGTGACGTCCTCGACGGTGCCGGTGGCCGGGTCGCCGCCGCCGACCACCTGGATGGAGACGACGTCACCGAAGCCGTACTGGCGCTCGGTGATGATGAAGAAGCCGGCCAGGACGTCGCCGACGACGCGCTGCGCGCCGAAGCCGAGCCCCACGCCCAGCACGGTCGCGGGGGCCACGAGGCCGGTGACCGGCACGCCGAGCCGGTCGAGCACGAAGAAGACGGCGACGGCGTAGATGAGCACGACGGCGGTCCAGGTGACGACCTGGGTGAGCGAGTGCCGGTGCTTGGCCGCCTCGGAGCGGACGAGCGCGTCACCGCCGGTGGAGCGCTCGTCGATCCCCTGGGTGACCCGGCTGCCGACCCAGCCCACGAACCGGGCCAGCAGCACCGACCCGAGGACGATCAGCACCACCTCGAGCCCTCGCCCGGACAGCCAGTCCAGGACGTCCCTCAGCGCGTCGCCCACCTACAGGTCCTCCTCGTCGATCTCGTCGTCGTCCACCCTGGTGCGCCCGGGGGACGGTGGCCAGCGGTCGTGCCCGACCGGGAGCCGTCAGCGCGGCTCCACGAACAGCGACTGGGTGGAGCGGCCGACCGCCCCCTCGGCGTCGAAGAGGACCGCCGAGCACTGCGCGGCGCCGGAGTCGCCCAGCACCGTGGTCGCCGCCATGCCCAGCCACTCCCCGCGCGGCGGCCGGTGCAGGGCCACGCCCAGGTCCACGTTGGCGAAGGTGGCGCTGCTCCAGTCGAGCACCGCGGAGATGCCGCTGGCCGCGTCGGTCATGACCAGCAGGTGCTGCAGCGGGGTGATCGGTTCGCCCTCCACCAGGGTGCACTGCGGCCGCGTCCACGCGGTGGCCGGCCCCGGGGAGTTGAAGCTGCCGCGGGCGAACCGCCAGCTCAGCGCCTTGTGGTAGGCGACGTCGCTGCGGAAGAACGCGGCCTCCTCGCCGGCGGCGGCGTCCGGGCCGGCGGGTGCGGGATGCGGCACCTCCGGCGCCGAGCCCGGGACGGCGGCCGGCAGGTCGTCGCTGCGGGTGCGCATCCGCCAGGCCGACAGCCGCATGAGAGGGCGGCCGTCACCGGCGTCGAGCACCGCCTCGACGAGCTCCACCCGGCGGCCCGGCCGCACGACCGAGGTGCTGATCCGCACCGGGCCGACCGGCACCGGGCCGAAGATGTCGTAGGTCAGCCGCACCGTCTGGCCCTCGGCGATCCCGCTCGCCCGCTCCGCGGCCCGCGCGAGCAGCGCGGCCGGCGGGCCCGCGTGCTGCAGGCCGGGGTCCCACGGCCCGATGGTGAGGGCGGTGGCCTCGAACCCGTCGGCGGTGGGCTCGTACAGGGCGCCGGGCAGCTCCATGCCACCAGTCTCCCGTGCCGGTCCGGCACCGCCGGGGACCACCCGGTCGGGGGAGCCCGGGCCCCCCGCGCGACCAGTCGGTTTGCGAGCGCCGCCGCGTGCGCGAACCGTAGGGGGAAAGGTGCCCCGGCTCCCGCCGGGCAGCGCCCACGAACCGAGGAACGGAGGGGCGCCGACCGGCGCCGAACACCACAGTGACCCAGAACCCGACCACGTCCCCACCCGCTCAGGGGGCGGACGACCTGCCGGATGCCCCGAGCGGGGCCTCCGCCGTGCACCCCGCCCTGGCCCAGCCACCCGCGGTCGCCGCCGACCGCGGCGGCCGGCTGGACACCGTCGTCTTCGGGATCTCCGCCGCCCTCGCCCTGGCCTTCGTGGCCTGGGGGTTCCTGACGCCCTCGGGGCTGGGGTCGGCCAGCGGCTCCGCGCTGACCTGGGTCGAGGAGAACCTCGGCTGGCTCTTCGTCGTCCTGGCCTCGGGTTTCGTCGTCTTCGTGCTGTGGCTGGCCGCGAGCCGGTACGGCCGGATCCCGCTGGGCCGGGACGACGAGCAGCCCGAGTTCCGCACCACCTCGTGGATCGCGATGATGTTCAGCGCCGGGATGGGCATCGGGCTGATGTTCTTCGGCGTCAGCGAGCCGCTGACGCACTACGTCTCGCCCCCGCCGCGCACGGTCGACGCCGAGACGCCCGAGGCGATCTCGACCGCGATGGCCACGACGCTGTTCCACTGGACGCTGCACCCGTGGGCGATCTACGCCGTCGTGGGCCTGGCCATCGCCTACGGCACCTTCCGCCGCGGCCGCCCGCAGCTGATCAGCTCGGCGTTCGCCCCGCTGTTCGGCCGGCGCAGGACCGAGGGCCCGGCGGGCAAGCTCATCGACGTCCTGGCGATCTTCGCGACGCTGTTCGGCTCGGCGGCCTCGCTCGGCCTGGGCGCCCTGCAGATCGGCAGCGGCGCGGAGATCATCGGCTGGTTCGGGGACGTCGGCAACGGCGCGCTGGTCGCCATCATCGCCATCCTGACCTGCGCGTTCGTCGCCTCGGCGGTCTCCGGGGTGGCCAAGGGCATCCAGTGGCTGTCCAACATCAACATGGTGCTGGCCGGGGTGCTCGCGCTGTTCGTGTTCGTCGTCGGCCCGACGGTGCTGATCCTCAACCTCGTGCCCGGCGCGATCGGCGCCTACTTCTCCGACCTGGCCCAGATGGCCGGCCGCACCGAGGCCAGCGGCGGCGACCCGATGGCCGAGTGGCTGCGCGGCTGGACGGTCTTCTACTGGGCCTGGTGGATCAGCTGGACGCCGTTCGTCGGGCTGTTCATCGCGCGGATCAGCCGCGGTCGCACCATCCGCCAGTTCGTCACCGGCGTGCTGCTCGTGCCCAGCACGGTCAGCCTGGTCTGGTTCGCGATCTTCGGCGGCGCCGGCATCGCGGCCCAGCGGGACGGCGCGGACGTCGCCGGCCAGTCGACGTCCGAGGGGCAGCTGTTCGGCGTCCTCGACACCTATCCGCTGGCGACCGCCATGACGATCCTGGTCATGGTGCTGGTGGCGATCTTCTTCGTCTCCGGGGCCGACGCCGCCTCGATCGTCATGGGCTCGCTGTCGGAGCGCGGAACGCTGGAGCCCTCGCGGAAGACGGTCGTCTTCTGGGGCGTCGTCATGGGCGCCGTGGCCGCGATCATGCTGCTGGTCGGGGGGGACGAGGCCCTGACCGGGCTGCAGAACCTCACGATCATCGCGGCGCTGCCGTTCGCGCTGGTGATGGTGGGGCTGGCCGTCTCGCTGGCCAAGGACCTGCGCAGCGACCCGATGGTGCTGCGCCGGACGGCGGCGGTCGAGGCCGTCGAGCAGGCCGTCGTGCACGGCATCCGGCACCACGGCGACGACTTCGTGCTCTCCGTGAAGCCGGCCCCGGACGGCGCGGAGCGACCCTCCTGACCGCACGACCCTCCTGACCGCACGGGGCCGCCGGGATCGCACGATCCCGGCGGCCCCGTCGGTGGGTCAGGGCGTGACGTCCTGCGCGCCGGCCAGCCAGCCGGCGAGCTCGTCCATGTAGGCGGCCTGGGCGGCGTAGTCCATCCCGATGTACTTCCACGGGTGGACCTGGCCGGCCTGGGCCGCGGGCAGCAGGTTGTAGGTGGGCTGCTCGGCCATCTGCTCCGGCGGGAGCGCCCCGCGCAGCGAGTACAGGATCAGGTCGCTCGGGTACTGGGTCACGGTCTCCCAGCCGGCGGTCTGCCAGTAGTAGTCCTCGCCGCCCGGGTCGACGAACTGGACGCCGAGCTCGCCGTACATGCGCAGCGACGGCTCGTCGGGCGCCTTGGCCATGTAGAAGCCCTCGTCGGCGTAGGCGGCGACGGGCAGCACGGTGAGCCCGCCCGCGGCGGCCTCGGTCAGCGCCGCGCTCGCGGCCTCGAAGTCCGCGCGCGCCGCGGTGACCTCGTCGCTGCCCATGTCCGCGCCGAGGGCCTCGGCCAGCTCGGCGGTGCGCTCGATGACGTCCGCGGCCGAGCCGCGCCAGGCGATGGCGATGATCGGCGCGATCTCCGCGACCTGCTCCTGCTGCTCCACCGACTCGAAGCCGTACAGCGGCTGGCTCTCGTCGAGCGTGCCCTCGGAGTCGGTCGGGTAGACGGTGGTGACGATGACGTCCGGCGCCGCCGCGGCGAGCTGTTCGAGGTCGATGTCGCCGTAGCTCTCGCCGAGGATCTCGACGTCGGAGAGGTCGCGGCCCTCGAAGGCGACGTCGTCGGCCGTGGAGGTCTGGCCGAAGGTGGCGACCGGCGCGATGCCGTAGTTCCACAGCGAGGACACGACGTCGTTGAGGCCGGCGACGCGCTCGGGGGCCTCGTCGAGCTCGACGGTGTTCCCCAGGTCGTCGGTGAACGACCATCCCGCGCCGGAGGACGCGCCGTCCGCGCCCTCGTCGTCGGAGGAACAGGCGCTCAGGCCGACGACGGCGAGCGCGAGCAGGCCACCGAGCAGGCGGCGGGATGTGCGGGCCAACGGGTTCTCCTCGGGTTCGGGGATGCGTGATCATCCCTCTGCGCCGCGAAGGTTAGCCTGGCCTAAGTCGCCCGTGGGAGGGGGTCCGGTGCGGGGCGGGCCCGGGCGCCGCCCCGCACCGGCGTCTCAGGCGCGGACGGGGACGGCCCGCTGCTCCTGCCCGGCCTCCGCCGTCGCGGCCGGGATGACCAGCGCGACCAGCGCCCCGAGCAGCGCGGCGCCGGCGCAGATGCCGAACAGCGTGCGGTAGGCGCTCAGCGAGGGCAGGTCGAACCCGCCGAGCGAGATGGTCTGCGCGGCCAGCAGGGTGCCGCCGATGGCGCTGGCCAGCGAGCTGCCGACGCTGCGGGCCAGCGTGTTGAGCCCGTTGGCCGCGGCGAGCTCGTGCGACGGTGCGGCCCGCAGGATCAGGCTCGGCATGGCGGCGTAGGCGATGCCGGTTCCGGCGCCGGCGACCGTCGTCCAGATGACGATCTCGGTGAACGAGCCGGTGAACACGATCCGGCCGAGGAAGCCCAGCGCCACGACGGCGCCGCCGATCGCCAGCGTGATCTTCGGGCCGAAGCGGGCCGAGAGCATCGCCGAGACCGGGGACAGCGCCAGCATGGCCAGACCGCTGGGCAGCATGGCCAGCCCGCTGGCGAGCACCGAGGAGCCGAAGCCGTACCCGGTCGAGGGCGGCGCCTGCACGTAGGTCGCCGTCCCGATGAAGGAGGCGAACAGGGCGAAGCCGATGCACAGCGAGGCGATGTTGGTCAGCAGCAGCGAGGGCCGGGCGTTGACCACGAGGTCCACCAGCGGCGAGGCGACCCGCCGCTCGACGACGACGAAGACGGCGAGCAGGACGGCGGCGAGGACCAGCAGGCCGATCGTCCGGCCGTCGGCCCAGCCCCAGGTGGTCGCCTCGGCCAGCGGGAGCAGCAGGCTGACCAGCGCGGCGGCGAGCAGCAGGGCGCCCGGGAAATCCATCCGGCCGCGTCCGTTGCGGGCCACCTCGGTGAGCGCGAACCAGATGCCGGTGAAGCCGGCGGCGCCGCCGACGGCGCAGATCCAGAACAGCACGTGGTAGTCGGAGTGCTCGGCGACGAGCGCGGCGAGCGGCAGACCCAGGGCGCCGCCGATGCCCAGCGTGGCGCTGACCAGCGCGATGCCCGAACCGGCGCGCGCGGCCGGGAGCACCTGCCCGATCAGGCTGATGCCCAGCGGGATGGCGGCCGAGGAGAGGCCGGTGACGAGGCGGCCCACGATCATGACCTCGATCGAGTCGGCCAGCGCGCAGATCACCGAGCCGACGACGAGGGCCAGGGTGGCGACGAGCAGCATGCGGCGCTTGCCGTAGAGGTCACCGAGCCGGCCGAACACGGGCACCGCCACCGCGGCGACCAGCAGCGTCGAGGTGAGCAGCCACTCGGTGCCGGTGGTGCTGCTCTGCAGGTCGCGCTGGATGGCACCCAGCACCGGGATGAGGATCGACTGGGTCAGCGAGACCAGCACGCCGCACACGGCGACGACCGCGAGCGCGGCCACCTGCTGGGGGTGCCAGGCGTCGTCGGCCCCGGGTTCGGCGGCGGCCGCCGGGGAGGTCGTGGGGGCGTGGGACATGCAGGCTCCAAGCAGGACGGGTTTCGTGGCACAAACTGCCACGCGGCATGCTATGCCGCGAGGGCCCCGTCGTCCTGGCGGAACCTGTGGAGCTCGTCACGCGTCCAACCGGGGACGGGGAGGAGGTGGTCCGTGGACGGGCTGCGCGAGCGCAAGCGGGCGGCCAGCCGCGCCCAGACCGTCGACGCCGCGATGCGGCTGTTCGCCGAGCACGGCTTCGACAAGGTCACCGTGGCCGACATCTGCGCGGCGGCCGACATCGCGCCGCGGACCTTCTTCCGCTACTTCCCGACCAAGGACGACGTCCTGGCCGAACCCAGCCGCGTCATGGCCGACCGGGTGGCCGACGACATCGCCACCGCCCCCGACGACCTGGACCAGGCGGGGGTGCTGCACTGGGCGCTGCGGCGGCTCGGCGAGTCCGTGACCGCCGACGACGGCCGGCTGGACGCGCACCTGCGCACGCTGGCGCAGGTCGCCCGCGAGCGCGGCGCCTCACCGGTCTCCCGCCTCTCGGACCAGGAGCGGCGGCTCACCGAGCGGCTCGTGGCCCGCAGCGGCGGGGTGGCGGACTGGCGCACCCGCCTCCTGGTGGGGCGCGCCGTCACCGCGTTCCGGGTGTGGCTGGACGACGTCCGCAGCGGCGAGGGCGGCGATCCGCTGCAGCACCTCGACGAGGTGCTCGCCGCGGCGTGAGCGGCCGGCTCAGCGCAGCCGGCGCACCGGGACGACCATCGGCGTGCCGGTCACCGGGTCGGGCACGATCCGCGCCTCGAGGTCGAACACGTCGGCCAGCAGCTGCTCGGTGAGCACCTCGGCCGGCGTGCCGGAGGCGACCAGCACGCCGTCCTTCATGGCCACGAGCCGCTCGGCGTAGCGGGCGGCGAGGTTCAGGTCGTGCAGGACGACGGCGACCGTGCGGCCCCGCTCGGCGTGCAGCCGCCCGACCAGCTCGAGGACGTCGATCTGGTGGGCGAGGTCGAGGTAGGTGGTCGGCTCGTCCAGCAGCAGCAGGTCGGTGCCCTGCGCCAGCGCCATCGAGATCCAGGCGCGCTGCCGCTGCCCGCCGGAGAGCTCGTCGACCGCGCGGCCGGCCAGCTCGGCCATGTCGGTCCACTCCAGCGCCTCGGCGACGACCGCCTCGTCGTCCCGGGACCACTGCCGCACCCAGCTCTGGTGCGGGTGCCGGCCGCGGGCGACCAGGTCGGCGACGGTCAGCCCCTCCGGCGCGATCGGCGACTGCGGGAGCAGACCCAGGACCTTGGCGACCTCGCGGGTCGGCGTCCGGGCGATCGACCGGCCGTCGAGCAGCACCTGGCCGCCGGTGGGGCGCAGCAGCCGGCCCAGTGCACGCAGCAGGGTGGACTTGCCGCAGCCGTTGGGCCCGACGATCGCGGTGAACGAGCCGTCGGTGAGCTCGAGGTCCAGGTCGTGGACGACGACGGTGTCGTCGTAGGCCAGCCGCACGTGGTCGGCGGCCAGCCGCACGCGCGCCGCCTCCGGGGCGGGGGCCCCCTGCGCTGCCGGGGTCACGGTGTGCGCCGTCATAGGGTGGATCGCCGCCTTCCGCGGACCAGGAGCCAGAGCAGGTAGGGCGCGCCGATGACGGCGGTGAGGATGCCGACCGGCAGCGCCTCGGGGAGCACGGTGCGGGTGACCAGGTCCGCGCCGACGACGAGGACGGCGCCCAGCAGGCCCGACGCCAGCAGCGGCGGGCGCGAGCCGCCGGTCAGGCGCACCGCCACCTGGGGGACGACGAGCGCGACGAAGGTGATCGGGCCCGCGGCGGAGACGGCCGCCGCGGTGAGCGCGACGGCGAGCAGGACCACCGCCGTCTGGGCGATCGGGAGGCGCAGGCCCAGGCCGCGGGCGGTGTCGTCGCCGAACTGGAGGACGCTCAGCGCCCGGCCGGTCGCCAGCGCGAGCGGCAGGAGCACGGCGAGGGCCAGGGCGAGGGGCACCGCCTGGTCCCAGGTGCGCGCGTTGAGCGAGCCGGTGACCCACACGTACGCCGCGGCGGCGTCGTAGATCTGCGCGTTGGTGAGCAGCCAGTCGACCAGCGCGCTGCCGACCGACCACAGCGCGATGCCGACGAGGACCAGCCGGTACCCGTCGAGGCCCGCCCGCCAGGCCAGCACGAACAGCAGCAGCCCGGTGACCAGCCCGCCGATCAGCGCGGCGATCGGGACGCCGAAGCCGCCCAGCACGGCGCCGGCCGAGCTGGTGCCGCTGAGCACGATGGCCGCCACGGCGCCGACGGAGGCGCCGACGGTGATGCCCAGGGTGTCGGGGGAGGCCAGCGGGTTGCGGGCGAAGGTCTGGAACAGCGCGCCTGCGATGCCGAGCGCCAGCCCGACCAGCAGCCCGACGACCACCCGCGGCGCGCGCAGCTGCCGCACGATGAACTCCTGCGGGCCCTCGTCCAGGCCCAGCAGCGTGCGGACGACGTCGGTGACCCCGATCGGGAAGTCGCCGCGGCCGATGCTCACCGCCGAGACGAGCAGCAGGACGACCAGCGCCACGAGCGGGACGAGCACCTGCCGCCAGCGCAGCACGGTCGAGACCGGCCCGATCCGCACCGCCGTGCGGCCGCGCGGCCCGCTGACCGGGCGCTCCAGCGTGGCGCTCACAGGGCCATCGTCCGGCGACGGCGCACGAGCGCGATGAAGAACGGGGCGCCGACCAGCGCGAGCACGATGCCGACCTGGAGCTCGCCGGGGCGGGCCAGCACGCGGCCCAGCACGTCGGCGGCCAGCAGCAGCGCGGCGCCGGCGAGGGCAGAGCAGGGGACCAGCCAGCGGTGGTCGGGGCCGGTGAGCGCGCGGACGACGTGCGGCACGACCAGGCCGACGAAGGCGATCGGCCCGCAGGCCGCCGTCGCCGCGCCGCAGAGCAGCGTGATGGCGGCCAGGCCGACCGCCCGGGCCAGCCAGATGCGCTGGCCGAGCCCGCGGGCGACGTCCTCGCCGAGGCCGAGCAGGTTGAGCGCGGGGGCGTTGACCAGCGCCAGCACGACGCCGACGGCGATGAACGGCCCGACCTGCCAGGCGACCTCCTCGCCGCGGCCGGCCAGCGCGCCCACCTGCCAGAAGCGGAAGTTGTCCAGGGTGCGGGAATCACTGACCACGAACGCCCGGACGATCGCGTACAGCAGCGCCGAGAGGGCCGCGCCGGCCAGCGCGAGCGTCACCGGCGTCGCGCCGCCGCGGCCGGCCGAGCCGATCGCGTAGACGAGGACGGTGCCGATCAGCGCGCCGGCGAAGGCGAACCAGACGTACCCGGCGGGCGAGGCGACGCCGAACACCGCGATGGCGAGGACGACGGCCAGCGAGGCGCCGGCGGTGACGCCGAGCAGCCCCGGGTCACCGAGCGGGTTGCGGGTGTGGCCCTGCATGAGCGCGCCGGACATGCCCAGCGCGGCGCCGACCAGCAGGCCGAGCACGGTGCGCGGCACCCGCAGCTGCCGGACGATGACCGCGGCCTCGTTCGTCGGGTCGGTCTCGAACAGCGCGCGCCAGACCTCGCCCGGGGCGAGCGAGCGGGTGCCGACCGCGATGCTGGCCAGCGCCGCGGCCAGCACGAGCCCGACCAGGCCGAGCAGCACCAGCGTCCGCCGGGCGCGCTGGGTGCGCACCGAGGTGCGGGCGGCGCCGCTCCGCGCGGGAGCGTCGGCCGTGGCGGTCACACGAGCTCCCAGGGACGGACGGCGAGATCTGCAGTAAGGCTAACCTCACTGCCCCGCTGTCCGGCCGGGAGCGGCGCGTCAGCCGGGGAGGACCGACTCGATCGCGGCGCGCACCTCGGGGGCGTCCGGCGTCGTCATCGGGCGGAACCGGGCGACGACGTCGCCCGTGCCCGAGATCAGCCACTTCTCGAAGTTCCAGGCGACCTCGCCGGCCGTGCCCTCGGCGTCGGGGACGGCGGTGAGCTGCTGGAACAGCGGGTGCGCCCCCTCGCCGTTGACCTCGACCTTCTCCGTCATCGGGAAGGTGACGCCGTAGGTGCTGGAGCAGAACTCGGCGATCTCCTCGGCGGTGCCCGGCTCCTGGCCCATGAACTGGTTGCACGGCACGCCGACGACGGTGAAGCCGCGCGGCGCGAGCTCCTCGTGCAGCGCCTCCAGTGCGGCGTACTGCGGGGTCAGCCCGCACTTGCTGGCCACGTTCACGAGCAGCGCCGGCGTCCCACCGGTCAGCTCGCGCAGCGTGGTCGCCTCGCCTGCGAGGGTGGTCAGCGGCACGTCGAGGAGGTCGCTCATGACCGCCGCAGCACCGCCGGGACGGCGTTCATTCCGTCATTCCAGGGCGCTGATGTCGTCGGGGACGTCGACGGCGTGCTGCCGCAGCGCCTCGATCGGCACCACCTCGAGCGCCCGCTGGTTGGTCGCGGCCAGGACCACGCCCGCGGCGGCGCCCGCCTGGTAGGCCTGCAGCCACCGGACGGCGACGACGCACCACCGGTCGCCGGGGCGCAGGCCCGGGAAGCCGTACTCGGGGCGCGGGGTGGACAGGTCGTTGCCGAGCGAGCGCTGCATCTCCAGGAACTCGGCGGAGACGACGACGCAGACGGTGTGCGAGCCGAGGTCCTCCGGGCCGGTGCTGCAGCAGCCGTCGCGGTAGAAACCGGTGAGCGGCTCGGTGCCACACGGTTCCAGCAGGCCCCCGAGCACGTTCTTCTCGTCTGCGGGCACGGTGGCTCCTGTCTCCGGTGGCACGTCTCCGGTCAGGATGGCCGACGGGTGCCCGGCCCGCCGGTCAGGAGGCCGCGGCGATGACCACCGCCGCGAGCACCACCGGGAGCGCGAGCGAGGCGCCCATGGCCCAGGGCACCCAGCGGGGCAGCGGTGCGAGGTCCTGCCCGGTGCGGGGATCGCGCGCGGGCGACGCCGAACGGCGCAGGTGGCCGAGGGTAGGGGCGAGGACGACGACCGCGACGCCGAGCAGAGCCCAGGTGGGGAGCGGCCCGACCGGGTCGCCGCCCATCAGCCCGAGCAGGCCCGTGGCGAGCGACCACCCACCGACGAGGCTGCCGACGGCGACGAGGACGTCGGCGCGGCTCCAGCGCGTACGGGCCCGGCCGGAGACGCTCGCCGCGTACTCCTGCGGCGGTCCGAAGGCCTCGCGCGGATCCTCCCCGCTGTCGGCGACGTGGCTCTCGACCTCCGCCACGATCTCGCCGATCCGGTCGCCGGGGATGTCCCGCATGCGCAGCGCCAGGATCAGATCGCCGCGGTACGTGCCGGCGTCGGAACTCATCGGGCCTCCTCCAGGGACGGGAGCAGGGCCGTGGCCTGCTCGGTGAACAGCCGCCATGCGGCGGTGCGCCCGGCGAGCTCCGCCCGGCCTGCCTCGGTGGCCGCGAAGAACTTCCGCCCGGGCCCGGCGGCGCCTTCCCGCCAGGAGGACCGCAGCAGCCCGTCCTGCTCCATCCGGTTGAGGAGGGGATACAGCGTGCCGCCCTTGACCGGACCCAGGCCGGCCTCGCGGAGCTGCTGGGCGATGGCGTACCCGTAGGTCTCCTCCTCGGCCACGACGGCGAGGACGCACAGCGGCAATGCCGCGCGCAGCCAGTCGGAGGGCCAGGGGGTCTCGGAGGGCACGGCTAGACGGTAAGACCTACTAGTCAGCGACGCAAGCTAGTGAGCCGTGGCGGAGCGCGGCGTGGCAGTGGCAGGGTGCGGGCGTGAGCGACGTCCTGTGGCAGCCCACTCCGGAGACGATGCGGGGAACGCGGATCGCGGCGTTCGCGCGCTGGGTCGAGCAGCGCCGCGGGCTCTCCTTCGGCGACCCGGTGGACTACGACGCGCTGTGGCGCTGGTCGGTGGAGCACCTGGACCAGTTCTGGGGCGACCTCGCGCGGTGGACCGGCGTGCTCGACGTCCCGGACGCCGCCGTGCTGCCCGACCCGGGGATGCCCGGGGCGGTCTGGTTCCCGGGCACGACCGTGAACTACGCCGAGCAGGTCTTCCGGCAGAGCACGCCCGACCACCCGGCGATCATCGCGACCGCCGAGGACACCGAGCCGGCCGAGATCTCGTGGGCCGAGCTGCGCGGGCAGGTCGGCGCGTTCGCCGCGACCCTGCGCCGGCTCGGCGTCGGTCCGGGGGACCGCGTGGCCGGCTACCTGCCGAACGTCCCGGAGGCGGTGGTCGCGTTCCTCGGCGCCGCCGCCGTGGGCGCGGTGTGGTCGGCGTGCGCGCCGGACTTCGGCACCCGCGCCGTCCTGGACCGGTTCGCGCAGATCGAGCCCACCGTGCTCGTGGCCGTCGACGGCTACCGGTTCAACGGGCGGCCGTTCGACCGGCGGGAGGTCGTCGCGGAGCTGCGCGCCGCGCTGCCGAGCGTGCGGACGACGATCGCCGTCCCTCGGCTGTTCCCGTCCGAGCCGCCCGACGGAGCGCTGAGCTGGGCGGACGCCGTCGCGGACACGCAGGAGCCCCGGTTCGAGCCGACCGCCTTCGACCACCCGCTGTGGATCGTCTACTCGTCCGGCACGACCGGGTTGCCGAAGGGCATCGTGCACGGGCACGGCGGCGTCGTGCTCGAGCAGCGCAAGGCCGCCGAGCTGCACATGGACGTCGGCGTGGGCGACCGGTTCTTCTGGTACGCCTCGACCGCCTGGATCATGTGGAACATCGCGACGTCGACGCTGCTGAGCGGCTGCACGCTCGTCGTCCACGACGGCGCGCCGGCCTACCCGGGCCCCGACGCGCAGTTCGCCCTGGCCGCGCGGACCGGGATGACGTACCTGGGCACCAGCGCCGGCTACCTCTCCGCGTGCGAGAAGGCGGGGCTGCGGCCGGGCCGGGACCACGACCTCTCCGCGCTGCGCGGCGTCGGCTCGACCGGCTCGCCGCTGCCGGCCGCCGCCTTCCGCTGGGTCTACGACGCCGTGGCCGACGACGTGCTGCTCGGCTCGCTGTCGGGCGGCACCGACGTCGCGACCGGGTTCATCGGCAGCTCGCCGCTGCTGCCGGTGACCGCCGGGGAGCTGCAGCGCCCGCTGCTCGGCGTCGCCGCGGCGGCGTGGTCGGCCGACGGCGAGCCGGTGACCGGGGAGCTCGGCGAGCTGGTGATCACCGAGCCGATGCCGTCGATGCCGCTGCGGTTCTGGAACGACCCCGGCGACGCCCGCTACCGGGCCGCCTACTTCGAGCCGTGGCCCGGGGTGTGGCGGCACGGCGACTGGATGGAGGTCACCGAGCGCGGCACCTGCGTGATCACCGGGCGTTCGGACTCCACCCTCAACCGCGGCGGCGTCCGCATGGGCACCGCCGACATCTACGCCGCCGTCGAGTCGGTGCCCGAGGTGGTCGACTGCGTCGTCCTCGGGGTGGAGCAGCCCGACGGCGGCTACTGGATGCCCTTGTTCGTGCAGCTGGCGCCGGGGGTCTCCCTGGACGACGCGCTGGTTGCCCGGCTGCGCGCCGTCATCCGGGAGCAGGCCTCGCCGCGGCACGTGCCCGACGAGGTCCTCGCCGTCCCCGCGGTGCCGCACACGCGCACCGGCAAGCGCCTGGAGGTGCCGCTCAAGCGGTTGTTCCAGGGCGTCGACCCGGCCAAGGCGGTCAACGTCGGCACCGTCGACGACCCCGCCGCCGTCGAGCACTACGTCGCGCTCGCCCGGCAGCGCCGCACCCCCTGAGGGACTTTCGGTACCGAAAGTCCCTCCGGGGTCGGCGCTGGTGAGGCTGGTCACCTGCGCGGATGAGCTCGGACTGCGGCGGATAGGACCAGCCCCCAAGGTGGACCTGATCATCCGCCCGGACCGAGTGGAGACCGACGATGACGTCGAGCGAGACCGAGACCCTGCTGCCCCCGCCGCCGGCGCTGCTGCCCCCGTGGCACACGCCCGAGCGCGAGGAGCTGCAGTTGCAGGCCCGCCGGTTCGCGATGGACGAGGTGCTGCCGGTCGCGAACGAGCTCGACCCGCAGAAGGGCCTGATCCCGGCCTCGCTGCTGGGCCGGCTGGCCGAGCTGGGCTACTTCGGCATCACCGTGCCGGCCGAGCAGGGCGGCCTGGGCCTGGGCGTCTTCGAGTACTGCATGGTCAGCGAGGAGCTGGCCCGCGCCTGGATGTCGTCGGCCAGCATCCTGGCCCGCTCCCAGGGCCTGGGGACGGCGGTGCCCGACGCCGACCGGCGCGAGGAGCTCAGCCGGCGCAGCGCCCGCGGCGAGTGGATCGGCGCCATCGCGCTGTCCGAGCCCGACGCCGGGTCCGACCTCGCCGGCGTCTCCACCCGCGCCGTCCTCGAGGGCGACCGAGTGGGTGGTGACCGGCCGCAAGCGCTGGTGCGGCAACGCCGAGGCGGCCGACTTCATCCAGGTGCTGGTGCGCGAGCGGGACCCGGAGGAGGGGGAGTCCCGCTCGGCCGGGCTGATCAACCTGCTGCTGGAGAAGAAGCGCGGCGAGTTCCCGGAGGGGCTCACAGGGCACCCGATCGACAAGATCGGCTACCACGGCTTCCTGACCTGGGACCTCACCTTCGACGGCGTCCGCATCCCGAAGGACAACATCATCGACGAGGCCAAGGCGGCCCGGGAGGACAGCGGCGAGGAGGGGGAGGCGGCCAAGCAGGCTGGCTTCGCCGAGGCGCAGAAGTTCCTCAACACCGCGCGCGTGCACACCGCCGCCCGTGCCGTCGGCCTCGCCCGCGCCGCGCTGGAGGACTCGATCCTCTACCTGCAGGAGCGCGAGCAGTTCGGCCACCCGATCGGCGACTTCCAGGCGCTGCGGTTCGCCGTCGCCGAGATGGCCGCGCAGATCGAGCAGGCGCGCAGCTTCTACCGGCAGGTCGCGCACCTGATCGACCTGGGGCTGCCGGTGGCCAAGGAGGCCTCGATGGTCAAGCTCGAGGCCACCGAGATGTCGGTGCGGGTGACCAACCAGGCGATGCAGCTGCACGGCGGCAACGGCTACACCACCGAGCGGCAGGTCGAGCGGCACTGGCGCGACGCCCGGCTGACCACGATCTTCGAGGGCACCAGCGAGATCCAGAAGCGGATCATCAGCGACCGCCTGCTGCCGCGCTCGCCGCTGAGCTGAGTCGCGATTGCGCCCTGTTCCACCTCTCCGCGCGCGGTGAGACGTGGAACAGGGCGCACCGGTCGGGCTGAGCGGCGGCGACGCGACCGTTCGTGCACGAACCGTCGTCCCGGGCCACCGGAGACGACGGTTCGTGCACAAGACGCGGGGTCAGGGCAGCCGGAGCACGCGCGCCTCCCAGGGGCGCAGCACGGCGGGGTCGTCCTCGGGCAGGTTGCCGAGCACCAGCTCCGCGTCGACCACCTCGGGCAGCAGCGACGACAGCCGGTAGGTGGTCCGGCCCACGTTGCAGACGACGAGCAGCGTTCCGCCGTCCCGGGAGCGGGTGAAGGCGTACACCTCGTCGTGCTCCGGCAGCAGCAGGTGGAAGTCGCCGAGGGCCACCACCGGGTCCTCGTGCCGCAGCGCGATCAGCCGCCGGTAGTGGGCGAGCACCGACGTCGGGTCGTCCCGCTGCGCCGCCGCGTTCCACTCGACGTGGTCGGGGTTGACCGCGAGCCACGGCCGGCCGGTGGTGAAGCCGGCGTGGGGCGAGTCGTCCCACTGGACCGGGGTGCGGGCGTTGTCGCGGCTCGACGTCCGCAGCGCGGCCAGGACGTCGGCCGGGTCGTGCCCCGCGGAGACGGCGTGCACGTGGTGGTTGAGCGACTCGACGTCGGCGAACTCCTCCAGCGAGCGGAACGGGTAGTTCGCCATCCCGAGCTCCTGGCCCTGGTAGACGTACGGCGTCCCGCGGTGCAGGTGCAGCAGCGTGGCCAGGCAGGTGGCCGAGTCGCGGCGGAACTCGGGGGAGTCGTCCCCGAAGCGGGAGACCGCGCGCGGCTGGTCGTGGTTGTCCCAGTAGAGCGAGTTCCACCCCACCTCGGCCAGCCCCGTCTGCCAGCGGCCGAACGAGGCCTTGAGGTCGCGCATCCGCAGCGGGTGGACCTCCCACTTCGAGGTCCCGTGGTCCAGGCCGACGTGCTCGAACTGGAACACCATGTCCACCTCGGCGCGGGCCGGATCGGTGAACAGCCGGGCCTGCTCGACGGTGACGCCGGGCATCTCGCCGACGGTCAGCAACGCCTCCGGGCGCCCCGCGAAGACCTCGCGGTGCATCTCCTGGAGGAACTCGTGGATCCGCGGCCCGCAGATGAACGAGGCGTACCCGCTGCCCAGCGCCGAGCCGGGGATCGGCGGCCCGTCGTGCAGCGAGCCGTCCGGGGCGACGTCCTTGCTGATCATGTTGATGACGTCCATGCGGAAACCGTCGACCCCGCGGTCGAGCCACCACCGCATCATGTCGTAGACCGCGTGCCTGACCTCGGGGTTCTCCCAGTTGAGGTCGGGCTGGCGGCGGTCGAACAGGTGCAGGTAGTACTCGCCGCTGGCCTCGTCGAGGGTCCATGTCGGCCCGGAGAAGAACGACTGCCAGTTCGTCGGCTCCGCCCCCGGGTCACCCGCCGCGAATCCCGGCCGCGGCGGCCGCCACCAGTACCAGTCCCGCTTCGGTGACGTCCTCGATGCCCTGCTCTCTTCGAACCACGGGTGCGCGTCGCTGGTGTGGTTGACCACCAGGTCCATCACCAGCTTCATCCCGCGCGCGTGCAGGGCGGCGATCAGCTCGTCCAGCTGCGCCAGGCTGCCGAAGAGCGGGTCGATGTCGCGGTAGTCGCTGATGTCGTAGCCGTTGTCGGCCTGCGGCGAGGGGTAGACCGGCGAGAGCCACAGGACGTCGACGCCGAGGTCGGTCAGGTGGTCCAGCCGCTGGAGGATGCCGCCCAGGTCGCCGACGCCGTCGCCGTCGGAGTCCATGAACGAGCGCGGGTAGACCTGGTAGACGACGGCGCGGGTCCACCACGGCGCGGGCTCGGCGCCCGTCGGGAAGGGCGAGGGTGCGGAGTCCATGCGACCGTCTGCCCCGATCAGGACGCCGGGAACCCGTGGTGCACGGCCTCGACGTTGTTGCCGTCGGGATCGCGCAGGAAGACGCCGTAGTAGCCCGGGTGGTACTCGGGCCACTCCCGCGGCTCGTGCAGGATCTCCGCGCCCGCCTCCCGTGCTGCCGCATAGACGGCGTCGACGGCCTCGCGCGACGGGGCCGCCAGCGCGAGGTGCACGGGGCGGTTGTCACCCTCCGCCAGCGGCGACGTCCACAGCTGCGGCTGGCCGCCCGGGCCGGCCAGGCCGATCACCGGGCCGTGCGGGGTGTCGAAGCGCATGGCCTCCCGCACGCCGCAGGAGGCGAAGACCTGCTCGTAGAAGGCCGCTGCAGCGGCGGCGTCGGCGCACTGCAGACCCAGGTGGTCGATCATGGCCGGACGGTAGCGGCGGGGCCCGGCATCCGGCACCCCCCGGCGCCCCGCCGATGAGAACCGTCGTCGTCGGTCGTCGTACTGCTGACGGCGCGCGTGGGCGCGCCGCCCCGCGGACCGAGGAGACCCCCGTGCGCATGATCTTCGTGAACCTCCCCGTCGCCGATCTGGCCCGGGCCAAGGCCTTCTACGGTGGGCTCGGCCTCGAGTTCGACGAGCAGTTCAGCGACGAGCGGACGGCGTCGGTCGTCATCAGCGAGCAGATCGTGGTCATGCTGCTCACCCGCGACCGGTTCGCCGACTTCGTGCCGGGAGCGGTCGGCGACCCGGCCGCGGCAACGACGCAGCTCAACGGCCTGTCCGTGGACTCGCGGGAGGAGGCCGACGACATGCTCGCCCGTGCCCTGGCCTCGGGCGGCAAGCCGTTGCAGCCGGCGCAGGACCACGGGTTCATGTACGGCACCAGCTTCACCGACCCGGACGGGCACGTCTGGGAGACCATCTGGATGGATCCTTCTGCCGTGCAGTGACCGCCCGGGCGGGCCGGCGTCCCCGCTGCTTGGATGGTCGCGGCACCGGGACGGCCCCGGCGCCAGCGAGGAGGCATCGTGGCCGAGTTGACCCGTCCGGACGTCGAGCCCCCCACCGGGCCCGCCCCCGACGACCTGGTGATCGAGGACCTCGTCGTCGGTGACGGCCCCGAGGCCAAGGCCGGCGACCTGATCAGCGCCCACTACGTCGGCGTCACCCACGACGGCGGCGAGCAGTTCGACGCCTCCTGGGACCGCGGCGACCCGCTGGAGTTCCGCCTCGGCGTCGGCATGGTCATCCAGGGCTGGGACGAGGGCATGCTCGGAATGAAGGTCGGCGGCCGCCGCCGGCTGACCATCCCGGCGCACAAGGCCTACGGCGAGCGCGGCGCGGGCGGCGTCATCAAGCCCGGCGCCACCCTCGTCTTCGTCGTCGACCTCGTCGGCGTGCGCTGACCCCGCGACCCCCCCCCGGATCACAGCGCGTCCAGGAGACGTTCCCGCCTGGCGCCGAGCGGGTCCGTCGCGCCGGGTGGGACCCCCCCCGGGCCCCACCCGGCGCGCCCTCCGCCCGCGGGAAATAGTTCCGCCGTGCAACGGCGTTGGGTCGGGCATGCGCGTAGAGGTGTGGTCCGACGTCGTCTGCCCGTGGTGCTACGTCGGCAAGCGCCGGCTGGAGACCGCCCTGGAGCGGTTCCCGCACCGTGACCAGGTCGAGGTCGTGTGGCGCTCCTTCCAGCTGGACCCGACGGTCCCCGAGGGCGAGACGCACCCGACGCTGCCCGCGCTGGCCGCCAAGTACGGCGTCCCCGCGGAGCAGATGCGCGAGAACATGCGCGGTCTCGAGGAGCTCGCCGCCGCCGAGGGGCTCGAGTACCACCTGGCCGACGGCATCAGCGGCAACACGCTGCTCGCCCACGAGCTGCTGCACCTGGCCGCCGAGCACGGCAACGAGAAGCGCAACGAGCTCAAGGAGCGCCTGCTGCACGCCTACTTCGAGGAGCAGCGCTCGGTCTTCGACGTCGACTCGCTCGTGCCGCTCGCCGTGGAGGTGGGGCTGGACGAGGCCGAGGTCCGCGAGGCGCTGGCCGACCGCCGCTACCGGCACGCGGTCATCGAGGACAGCGCGACGGCGGTCGAGCTCGGCGCGCGCGGCGTCCCGTTCTTCGTCGTCGACCGGAAGTACGGCGCCGCCGGCGCCCAGCCCGCCGAGCAGCTGCTGCAGATCCTCGAGCGCGCCTGGGCCGACGCCAACCCGTTGATCACCGTCCCCGCCGCCGAGGGCTGCGAGGACGGCACCTGCGCCGTCTGACCGGCGGATGTGCGCATAACGGCCTCTCCGGCGGCGCAAGACCCCGGTTCGTGCACATCCGGCGGCTCGGGCGCTAGCCGAGCAGGCCCGGGACGGCGCGCAGGGCCGTCTCGGCGTCCGCGGTCAGCTCGCGGACGACGTCGGTCGCCGACCGCTCCGCGCGCACCATCCCCACCGCCTCGCCCGCGTAGAGCGGGGCGTGCGCGGGGTCCCCGGTGCGCCGGCCGTCGACGACGAGCTGCCGGGCGGCGTCGTCGGACACCAGCTCGGCCTCCCGCCCGTGCCAGGCGCGGGAGAAGTCGTTGACCAGCGCCCGGCCGGGCCAGCGCTCCGGCCAGGCGATGCCCTCGGCGACGTCGAAGGCGCGGGTCAGCACCGTGCCGTCGCCGTCGGCCTCCCGGATCCGCAGGCGGGCGGCCGCGCCGTTGAGCCCCTCCGTGCACGACAGCAGCGCCGTCCCGATCCACACCCCGGCCGCGCCGGCGACCAGCATCCCGGCCATCGCGCGGCCCGTCGCGATCCCGCCGGCGGCGAGGACCGGCAGGTCGGTGAGCGCGAGCACCTCCTGCAGCAGCGGCAAGGAGCGCGCGCTGCCCGGTGTGCCCACCGGCCTCCGTGCCCTGCGCGACCAGGACGTCGACACCCGCCTCCAGGGCGCGGTGCGCATCGGCGACGGTGTTCACCTGCGCGACGACGGCGATGCCCGCGTCGTGCAGCGGCGCGACGTAGGGCGCCGGGTCGCCGAAGGACATCGACACCAGTGCCGGGCGTGCGGCCAGCGTGGCGTCGAAGAGCTCCGGCCGGTCCGCGAGCGTCCAGATCATCAGCCCGACGCCGAAGGGGCCGCCCTCGGCGGCGCGGGCGCTCTCCGCCGTCACGAACTCGGCGCTGTGCCGGCCGCTGACGCCGACCATGCCGAGCCCGCCGGCCCGGGAGACGGCCGCGGCGAGGGCGCCGCCGGAGACGCCGGCCATCGGCGCACCGACGACCGGCGTCGCGAGGTCGAAGCGGCGGGTCAGCGGGGTCTGGATCACCGGCCCATCGTGCCGCAGCGCAGCGATGGCGCCCCCCGGCACCGGCGCGCGGGGGTGGACCGATCCGTCACACCGCCGGGTCGGCGTACGGGCCGCCGGCCGCCTGCTCCTCCTCGTCGGCGGCGATCTCGTCCTCGCCGGCCACGAGCGGGTCGTCCCCGGCCGAGGCGAGGTCCTCGCCCTGGCCCATCGCGCCGGGATCGGCCTGCAGCGTGCGGGGGTCGTTGAGCGGATCCGGGGTGTCGGGATCGGTGACGGTCATGCCCGGCGCATGCCCCGACGGCGGACGGTGGAACCCCTCCCCTTCGCGTAACCCATGTGTTACGCATGCACCCGTGGACGCCCTCGCCGCGCTGGCCGACCCGGTCCGCCGGGAGCTCGTGCGGCTGCTCGCCCACGGCGAGGTGCCCGCGGGGGAGCTCGCCGAGCGCTTCCCGGTCAGCCGGCCGGCGGTCAGCCGGCACCTGCGCGTGCTGCGGGAGGCCGGCCTGGTCACGGTGCGGGCCGAGGGGAAGCGGCGGCTCTACGCCCTCGACCCGCGGCCGCTGCGCGAGCTCGACGACTGGCTGGCGGCCTACCGCGACCTGTGGGCGCAGCGGCTGGACGCACTGGACACCGAGATCGCCCGCGGTCGGCGGGCACGGAGGGACGGAGGACCGGCATGAGCGCGGACCGGCGACGGGGGACCGTCACCCGCCTGGACGACGGACGGCAGCGGCTGGAGTTCCGCCGCGAGTGGCCCGATCCGATCGAGGACGTGTGGGCCGCGCTCACCGAACCCGACCGGCTGGTGCGCTGGATCGGCACCTTCGAGGGGGAGCGGGCCGTCGGCGCCACCGGCACCTTCACGATGACCCACGAGGCCGAGCCGGCCGGCGAGCCGATGCGGATCCTCGAGTGCGACCCGCCCCGCCGCCTGGTGGTCGAGTGGGTGCAGCAGGACAGCGACGCGTGGCGGGTGGACCTGGACCTCACGCGGGAGGGCGACCGCACCGTGCTGCGCTTCGTGCAGGTCTTCGGCCCCGACGCCGACGTCGTGGACTACGCCATGGGCTGGCACTGGTACCTGGACAAGTTCGGCGCCGAGGTGGAGGGCACGTCCGGGCCGGGGGACTGGGACACCTTCCTCGCCGCGACCGGCCCCGCCTACGGCCGCGCCTGACCCCTCCGGGGAGGCACGCCCCGCGCCGTCCGTGACGCGGTGTGACGTGCGCGATAGCGTGCCGGGGATCCGTCCGCCGACAACGGCGTCGGCGGCCGGATCGACCGCTCCGCGCACCGCCGCGCTCGATCGGTGACCCCGCCGGGGGTCGGTTAGCGTGGAAGAGCCGCAACCGGTTCGACGGAGGCTCTTCCCCACGTGGCGAATCCCTACCTGCAGGTGCTGCGCACGCCGCACGCCCTGCCCATGGTGCTGGCTGCCTTCCTGGGCCGCTTGCCGCTGTCGATGGTGGGGCTGGGCTGCGTGCTGCTGGTGGCTGCCGAGACCGGTTCCTACGGCCTCGGTGGCGCGGTCGCCGCGGTCGGCGCGGTGACGACGGCGGTGTCCGGCCCGTTCATCGGCCGGCTCTCCGACGCCCACGGCCAGCGCCGGGTGCTGCTGCCCGTGGTGACGGTCTTCGTCGCCTCGGGCACGCTGTTCCTGCTCGCCGTCCGGCGGGACTGGCCGCTGCTGCTCGTCTTCGCCTCCGCCGGGCTGGCCGGCGCCTGCCTGCCGCCGGTCTCCTCGATGATCCGGGTGCGCTGGACCCACCTGCTGCGCGGCAGCCACCGGCTGCCGACCGCACTGGCCATGGAGTCCGTCGTCGACGAGATGGTCTTCGTCCTCGGCCCCGTGCTGGTGGCGATCCTGTCGACGACGGGGCACGCGACCTCGGGCCTGGTCACCGCGTTCGTGCTGGCGACCGTGGGCAGCCTGCTGTTCGCGGGGCAGCGGCGCACCGAGCCGCAGCCCACGGCCCACGAGCACCGCAGCAGCTCCTCGGCGATGCGGTCCGACGGCCTCAAGGTGCTGTTCGTCGTCGCCGCCGGGGTGGGGACGGTCCTCGGCACCCTGCAGGTCTGCCTCGTCGCCTTCGCCGACGAGCTGGACGCCGAGCCGATGACCGGCGTCCTCATCGCCGGGCTCGCGGTCGGGTCGATGATCAGCGGCATCGGCTGGGGCACGGTGCACTGGCGGCTGCCGCTGCGCCACCGCCTGGCGGCCGTGCTGGTGCTGCTGACGCTGCTCAGCGCCCCGCTGGTGCTGGTCCGCGACGTGTGGCTGATGCTGCCGTTCGTGGTGCTCGCCGGGATCGCGGTCTCGCCGTCGCTCATCAGCGCCTTCACCCTCGCCGAGCTGCTCGTCCCCCGGGCGTCGGTCACCGAGGCGTTCACCTGGATCGGCACGGCGCTCGCGCTGGGCGTGGCCGTCGGCGCCTCCGTGTCCGGCAAGATCGTCGACGTGTCCGGTGCGAACGCCGCCCTGTCGGTGGCGACGCTCGCGGCGGCGGTGGCCGCCCTCGTCGTCGCACTGGGCCAGCGGGCGCTGCACGTGCCCGCCGAGCACGCCCCCACGCCCGCGCTGGCCCGCTGATGGACGAGCGGTACGAAATCGCCGGTGCGCTGGTGCGCGACCGGACGGTGCGCGCGCCCCTGCACCACGGCACCGACGACGGCGCGGCGATCGAGGTCTTCGTCCGCGAGCTGGTGCACCCGGAGAAGCGGGACGCCGACCTGCCGCTGCTGCTGTTCCTGCAGGGCGGTCCGGGCGGGAAGTCGCCCCGGCCCACCCGCGGCGGCTGGATCGCCCGGGCGCTGCGCGACTTCCGCGTGGTGCTGCTCGACCAGCGCGGCACCGGGCGCAGCACGCGGATCACCGGCGCGACCGTGCAGCGGTTCCCGGACGCGGAGACCGCCGCCGACCACCTGGCGGCCTTCCGGGCCGACGCGATCGTCGCTGACGCCGAACTCGTCCGCGCCACCCTCTACGGCGGGCGCCGGTGGACCACCCTCGGCCAGAGCTACGGCGGGTTCGTCACACTCACCTACCTCTCCACCGCCCCGCAGGCGCTGGACCGCTGCCTGGTCACCGGCGGGTTGCCGGCCCTGCAGCCCGACGCCCGCGCGCTGTACCGCCGGACCTACCCGCGCGTCGCCGCCAAGGTGGCCCGCTTCTACGCCCGCTACCCCGCCGACGTCGCGCGGGCCGGAGCGGTCGCCGACCGGCTCGCCGCCGCTCCGGTCCGGCTGCCGGACGGCGACGTGCTGTCGGTGCGCCGGCTGCAGACCGTCGGCCAGGTGCTGGGCACCCAGGCCGGCGCGGAGGAGCTGCACTGGCTGCTCGAGGAGGCGCTGGACGACGGCGCCCCGGGCGGGCTGTCCGACACCTTCCTCGACCAGGTCGCCCGCCGGACCGCGTTCTGGGACAACCCGCTCTACGCCGCCCTCCACGAGAGCATCTACGCCGGGCCGGGCGCCACCGGGTGGGCGGCGGAGGCCGAGCGGACGCCGGAGTTCGACGGCGACCGCCGTCCGCTGCCGTTCACCGGCGAGATGATCTACCCCTGGATGTTCGACGAGATCGCCGCGCTGAGGCCCTTCGCGGCCGCCGCGCACGCGCTCGCGGACCGGGCGGACCTCCCGCCCCTCTACGACCCGGCGCGGCTGGCGGCGAACGAGGTCCCGGTCGACGCCGCCGTCTACTTCGACGACATGTACGTCGACGCCGACCTCTCGCTGGAGACGGCGGCGGCCGTGGGCAACGTGCGCACCTGGGTCACCAACGAGTTCGAGCACGACGGGCTGCGCACCGGCGACGTGCTCGACCGGCTGCTCGGCCTGCGCGCGCGGTGACCCGTCCCCGGCCGGCCCCGGGTGGCGGACGGCGGCTGGGCGTCGCCCCCGAGCGGCTGGGCCGGTGGCTCGACGGCGTCGCCGAGCGGCACGGGACCTTCGCCGACGTCGTCGTCGGTGAGCACGGCATGCTCCGGCTCACCTGCGCGGACACCACGTCGGTCGCGCTCCGGGCGCCGTTCGGCTGGACGCCGGGCACGCCGGCGCTGGCGAGCTTCACCGCTGCCGCGCGCGCCGACCGCGTCGCGGCCGTGCTGCTCGTGCGGCGGGGCCGGTGGGCCGTCGGCGTCTTCGACGGCGAGCGCCTGGTGGTCTCCAAGGTCGACGCCCGCCAGGTGCAGGGCCGGACGGCGGCCGGCGGCTGGTCGCAGCAGCGGTTCGCACGCCGCCGCGGGAACCAGACCGACGCCGTCGTGGGCGCGGCCGCGGACACCGCGGCCCGGGTGCTGCTGCCGCACGCCGCCGAGGTGGCCGCGCTGTTCACCGGCGGGGACAGGGGGCTGGTCGACGAGGTGCTCGCCGATCGCCGGCTGGCCGTCCTCGCCGCGCTCCGCCGCGAGCCCGCGCTCGACGTCGGCGAGCCGACCAAGGCCGTCCTGCTGACGACGCCCGGGCTGTTCCGCGCCGTCGAGGTCACGATCGTGGAGCCCGACGACCGCTCCTGAGGGTCCGCATTTCGTGCCGGAATGGTGCGGTAATGGTCGAAGAATGGCGAAACGTGCGCTGTGCCACAGCCGAGAAGTGTCGTGGGCCACTCTCGCCCGCGTGACGTGACCAGCATCGCAGGAGAGCGTGGCATCCATTCGGGAAATCTGCCGTTAACTGGTAAAGGAACGACCAAGCGTGGCCGATGCGAATCACGACCACCGACATCCGTCAGGAGAGAGTCATGGGAACGCACACCGCTTACAAGCCCAGCACGCTCGGCAACATCCCGATGAGCTTCGCGCCGATGCTGTACGCCGACCCGTCGTACTTCCAGGCGGACCGCGCCCCTGGTGCCTCCTACCAGGGTGAGGGCGTGCGCTTCATCGCCAAGCTCGGCCGGATCCTCCGCGCGCACAGCTGAACCATTCTCCCCCGCCCCGGAATGGGGCCGGGAACGCGACGACGCGAGAACTGCTCCGAGGAGCGGGTCTCGCGTCGCTGTCGTTCCCGGGCCATTTCGGCGAGGGTGCGGGCACAACCGGTTCCGGATCGCTCGAACGACGGGCCGCGGGCCGAAAGGCCCTCGACCACCTGTGCCGCGCGGCGTAGCGTCCTCCGACCGTGTCTCCCGTCGCACGTCCCGAGACCCATCCCGCCCCCGACCCCGTCCTCGCCGCCGAGCGCGCCCACCTCGCGCGCGCCGAGGAGTGCCTCGCGCTCATGCGGGAGGCCACCACCGCCGTGACCGACGCCGGCGTCGACGCCTGGGCCTCCGAGCGCCTCGGCGCGGCCCGCGCCGAGCGGCTCCGGCTGCTGGCCGCCGACCCCGGCGTCCCGCCCTTCTTCGGCCGCACGGACGGCCAGGGCCCGGCGCCCGAGACCTTCCACATCGGCCGCCGGCACGTGCGCGACGACGCCGGCGACCCGGTCGTCATCGACTGGCGCGCGCCGATGAGCCGGCCGTTCTACCAGGCGACCCCCGCCGATCCCCAGGGCGTGGCCCGCCGACGCCGGTTCGGCTTCGCCGAGGGCGAGCTCACCGGCTACGAGGACGAGCGCCTCGACACCGGCGACGCCGGCCCCGGCGAGTTCCTCCGCGCGGAGATCGAGCGGCCGCGCAGCGGGCCCATGCGCGACATCGTCGCCACGATCCAGCCCGACCAGGACGACATCGTGCGGGCACCGCTGGCCGAGTCGATCTGCGTGCAGGGCGCCCCGGGCACCGGCAAGACCGCCGTCGGGCTGCACCGCGCGGCCTACCTGCTCTACACGCACGGCGGCCAGCTGGCCCGCACCGGCGTCCTCGTCGTCGGCCCCAACCGGGCCTTCCTCCGCTACATCGAGCAGGTGCTGCCGACCCTCGGCGAGGTGGACGTCGCCCAGTCCACCGTCGCCGACCTCACCGCCCGGGTGCCGGTGCGCGCCGTCGACGGCTCGGCGGCCGGCGTCCTCAAGGGCGACGTGCGCATGGCCGAGGTCCTGCGGCGGGCGCTCTGGGGCGAGATCCGCAAGCCGGTCGACGACGTGCTCGTGCCGCTGGCCGGCCGGCGCTACCGGGTGACCGTCGAGCGGCTCAAGCGCTACGTCGACGACCTGCGCCGCCGGGCGCGCGGCAGCGACGACCAGCAGCTGCTGCACTACGCGGCCGCCCGCGAGCGGCTGGCGATGCTCCTGGCCGGCGACGCCCGCCGGCAGAAGGAGGAGGCCGGCGGCAGCCCGACCGACGCCGAGACCCGGCGGGCCGCCCGCAGCGCCGAGGTGCGGGCCTTCTGCGACGCGGTCTGGCCGGCGCGGGACGCCGCGGGGCTGGTGGCGGCGCTGCTCGGCGACCCCGCGCTGCTCGCCCGCGCCGCGCGCGGCGTCCTCGACGAGGAGGAGCAGGCGCTGCTCGCCTGGCCCGCGCCGCCGCGGTCGGTCCGCACGGCGCCCTGGACGGCGGCCGACGCGGTGCTCGTCGACGAGGCCGCCGGCCTGCTCGAGCGGACGCCGGGCTTCGGCCACGTCGTCGTCGACGAGGCGCAGGACCTGTCCCCGATGCAGTGCCGGGCCGTCGCCCGCCGGCTCGCCGCCGGATCGCTGACCGTGCTCGGTGACCTCGCCCAGGCGACCAGCCCGTGGTCGGCGCCCGACTGGGAGCAGACGCTCAGCGGGCTGGGCCGCCCCGGCACCGTCGTCCGCCCGCTGACCCGCGGCTACCGGGTGCCGGCCGAGGTGCTCGACTACGCCAACCGGCTGCTGCCGGTCATCGCGCCGGGGCTGCCGGCGGCGACCGCCGTCCGCGGGGAGCCCGGCTCGCTGCGCGTGCACCCGGTGACCGACCTCGCCGGCCCGCTGACCGGCGTGGTGGCGGAGCTGGCCGACCAGCCCGGCTCCGTCGGCGTCGTCTGCGCCGACGACGACGTCGCGGACGTCGTCGCGCTGCTCGTCGCCGCCGGTCTGCCCGCCGCCGCGCTCGGCGACGACGGCGAACCCCCTGCCCGGCTCGCGGTCGTGCCGGCGACCCTGGCCAAGGGGCTGGAGTTCGACGCGGTCGTCGTCGCCGACCCCGCGGCCATCGTGGCCGGCCGAGCCGCGGGGGCTGCACCGGCTCTACGTCGTCCTCACCCGGGCGGTGAGCACGCTGGTCGTGCTGCACCGCGGGGACCTGCCCGCCGAGCTCGCGGACGTCGCGGGCTGAGCGGAGCCCCTCAGCCCGCGACGACGCCGGAGCGGCGGGCGAGCAGGTCGTCCAGCGAGCCGGTGAGCAGCCAGCCGGAGAGCACGACCAGGTGCAGCAGCCACAGCCAGAACCCGAGCGCGACGACACCGCCGACGACGGTGAGCCCGCCGAACGGGGCGCCGAGGTCCAGGGGCAGCGACAGGAAGAGCACGAACCCCTGGAGGAAACCCGACACGCAGGCCGCGGTGAACAGCGCGCCGCAGACCAGCGCGGGCCAGCGCACCTGCCCGCCACCGACGACCCGGAAGCCCCAGGCCAGCGGCAGGGTGAGGGCACCCAGGCAGGCGTAGAAGCCGACGGCGGTCCGGCCGACCGTCGCCCAGGCGCCGCCGTCGTCGGCGAGGTCGGCCATGGCGCCGGCGGCCAGCAGCAGCGGGTAGAGCAGGAAGGGCGTGACGAGCAGCAGCGGCAGGGCGTACAGCCGGCCGCGCCAGGCGGTCATCCCCTCCTCGCGGCGGCTGAAGCGCAGCAGCGCGCGGCGGAGCCCCTCGCCGTAGAGCGACATGGGCAGCAGTGCGAGCAACCCCTGCAGCGGGCCCAGGCCGACGCCGGCCTCGACCAGCCGCGCGACGGCGTCGGGTGCGCCGAGCTCCGGGGGCAGCAGGTCCGACAGCCGGCCGCCGAGCTCGCGGACGCGCTCGGCGGAGGTGAGCCGGGCGGTGAGCGAGAACGCCAGCACGAGCAGCGGGACGACGGCGATGCCCGCGTAGAAGGTCAGGCCCGCCGCGATCAGCGCCAGGTCGCGGCCCTGGAGCCGCCGTCGCACCCCGCTGAGCAGGGACCGGATCCAGGGGCGCACCGCTAGAGGGTGCCAGGCGGCTCCGCGGTCACCCGACGTCGTCGTTGCTGCCGGTCTCCTCGCAGCTCGCGTCGTGCGGGTTGCTCGCGTCCTGGCTGGTGGAGTCGCAGTTGGTCTCGCCGCGCTGCACGTCGGTGTTGTCGCCGCAGGCGACCAGCGATCCGGCGATGGCGAGGAGGACGAGGGGGCGGCGCAGATCCATGCCCCCGGTAGTGCGCGTCGGCGGGCCGTCCGAAACGGCTCCGGACCGGATCTGCCGCGGCGTGTCGGTCCTCACACGTTCCGCGAGGGTGGACGGGTCCGTCACGCATCCGCGCAGGCCAGCGCCCTGCCGTACCCCCGCCCCTCGGACGGCAAACCACACAGTTGTATTTCGCCCATTGTCACGGCCCGGTAACAGCTTTACGGTCTGTGTGCCCGCCGGGGCGTTCCGTCACCGCCTGGGTGCCAGCCCGCCGGACCACCGATCGATCGGAGAGCCGCCCGCTCATGGCGACCCCTCTGCTTCCCGCCCGCGGACGCACCGCCCGCCGGGCCCTCGTGGCCACTCGCCGGCGCCGCCGGGATCCTGTTCGCGACCGTGCCCGCGTCGGCTGCTCCCGCGAACCCGACGACCGCCGCCGAGGCCGCCGAACTGGTCGCCGCCCGGGGCCACGAGCTCGAGGTGCTCTCCGAGCAGTTCAACGAGGCGCGGGAGAACCTGGCCGCCCAGCAGGCCGCCGCCCAGGCCGCGCAGGCCGAGCTGGAGCGGGCCACCGCCGTCCTGACCGAGGCGCAGCGGAGCGTCCGCGGCGTCGCCCGCAGCGCCTACACCGGCTCGGGGCTCAACTCCTTCCAGGCGCTCATGGTGAGCGGCTCGGCCGACGAGTTCGTCAACCGGATGTCCACGCTGCAGATGGTCGCCGGGCACCAGAACCAGCTGCTCGACGTCGCGGCCGAGGCCAACGCCGCCGCCGCCCGGGCCCAGGCGGAGCTCCAGGCCTCCGCCGCCGAGGCGCAGCGCCAGTACGACGCGGTCTCCGGGCAGAAGACCGAGCTCGAGCGGCAGATCGGCGAGTACCGCGCGATCCACGACCGGCTCGGTGCCGAGGAGCGCCGGGCCGTGCTGGCCGCCGCGCAGGAGGCCCACCGGGCCAGCCGCAGCGAGCGCACCGAGCCGATCGCCGCCGCGTCGGCGCCGGTGGTGGCCGACGGGGCCGCCGCGCAGGTCGCCATCACCACCGCCATGGCACAGCGCGGCAAGCCCTACGTCTGGGCCGCCGGCGGGCCGGGCTCGTTCGACTGCTCCGGCCTCACCCAGTACGCGTTCAGGGCCGCCGGCATCTCCCTGCCGCACTCCAGCCGGCTCCAGGCGCAGATGGGCCAGGCCGTCGCCCGCGCCGACCTGCGCCCCGGCGACCTGGTGTTCTTCTACAGCCCGGTGAGCCACGTGGGCATCTACATCGGCAACGGCCAGATGGTGCACGCGCCCACGTCGGGCGACGTCGTCAAGGTCGCCCCGGTCGACGTCATGGGCGGCTACGCCGGCGCCCGCCGCATCTCGGCCTGATCCACCGGGCACTGCCGCGAGGATCACACCCCGGCCGGGGACGCACCGCCGCGGCCGCCCGTTGAGCCGTCGACCGACGAGCACCGCTCCCGCCGATCCCCGAGGACACCTCCCGATGAACCCCCGCACCGTCGCCACCGCGTTCCGCGTCGTCGCCGTCGCCGAGGCCTTTTCCTGGGTCGGCCTGCTGATCGGGATGTTCGTGAAGTGGGTGCTGGAGACCTCCGAGGTCGGCGTCCAGGTCTTCGGGCCGATCCACGGCGGGATCTTCGTGGCCTACGTGCTGGTCACCCTGGTGGCGGCCCGGGTCCTGCGCTGGTCGCCGGTCACCGCGCTGCTGGCGCTGGCCGCCTCCGTGCCGCCGCTGGTGACGATCTGGTTCGAGCGCTGGGCCACCCGCACCGGCGCGCTGCCGTCCGGGGACGCCGTCCGCACCAGCTGACCTGCACGGACGCCGGCGGCGCTACCGTCGCCGGCATGCCCGATCCCGTGCTGCCCGCGACCGCCCGCACCCTGCTCGCCCGCGTGGCCCGCACGCAGCGCGACGGGCGCGCCCCCAGCCTGGTCGCCGGCGTCGTCCGCGACGGTGGGCTGGCCTGGTCGGCCGGCCGCGGCGACGTGCCCGAGCCGCACGACGACGTCCAGTACCGGCTCGGCTCGATCAGCAAGACCGTCACCGCCGTCCTGGTGATGCGGCTGCGCGACGAGGGCCGGCTCGCCCTCGACGACCCGCTGGATCGGCACCTGCCCGGCACGCCGTTCGGGGAGCGCACCGTCGGGCAGCTGCTCTCGCACCTGGCCGGCGCCTCGGCGGAGAGCCCCGGCGGCTGGTGGGAGCGGGTGCCCGGCGGCTCGCTGGCGGACCTCGGACTGGCCGACGACGACGTCGTCCTCGGCGCCGCACGCCGGTTCCACTACTCCAACCTGGGGTTCGGGCTGCTGGGTGAGCTGGTCGCCCGGGCGCGGGGGACGTCCTGGGACGACGCGGTGCGGGCCGAGGTGCTGGCGCCGCTCGGGATGTCCCGGACCACGCCGCGCCCGTCCGGTGCCGCCGCCCGCGGGCAGGCCGTGCACCCGTGGGCCGACGTCGTCCTGCCGGAGCCGGAGCACCACGCGGGCGTCATGGCCGCCGCCGGCCAGCTGTGGTCGACGCTGGCCGACCTCGGCCGGTTCGCCGCCTTCCTGCTCGGCGACACCGCCGACGTCCTCGACCCGGCGACGCTCGAGGAGATGACCGAGCCCGCGGGCGTCGACTCCTCGGCGCCCGGTTGGTCGGCGTACGGGCTGGGCCTGCAGGTCCTGCGCGTGGACGGGCGGACGCTGGTCGGCCACGGCGGCTCGATGCCCGGCTTCCTGGCCGGCGTCTTCGTCGACCGGGACGAGCAGATCGGCGCGGTCTCCCTGGCCAACGCCACCGCGGGGGTGGAGCCGGTCGTCTTCGGGCTGCTGGCCGACCTGCGCGCCGCCGAGCCGCGGGTCGTCGAGCCCTGGAGCCCCGCGTCGTCGCCGGTGCCGCTGGAGGTCCTCGGCGTCTGGTTCTGGGGCGTGACGCCCGTGGCGCTGCGCGCCGTGCCCGGCGGCCTGCTGCACCTGGGCCCGCTCCCCGGCCGCGGCGGGCGGGCGAGCCGGTTCCAGCAGCGCGACGGCCGCTGGGTCGGCCTGGACGGCTACTACGCCGGCGAGACGCTGCGGATCGCCGCGGACCACCTCGACCTGGGCACGTTCATCTTCACCCGGACGCCCTACGACCCGGCCGCGCCCGTGCCCGGCGGCGTCGACGAGGCCGGCTGGACGGCCTGACCCCCCGGGCCGCGCCACGATCAGGGAACCTGATCGTGGCGCGTCCTCCCTCAGCGTGGGAGGTGAGGGAGGACGCTCGACGATCAGGTGGGCTGATCATCGCGGGTCACCGGGTCGGGTAGAGGCCCGCGGCGTAGGCGTCGGAGGAGTAGTAGCGCTCCAGCTCCTCCAGCGGCTCGTCCTTCCGCTCGAGCGCGGTGCGCGATCCGCGCCCGGGAGGGGACGGCGTCGGGCGCCCAGCTCTCCGGCTCCCACAGCTGCGAGCGCAGGAACGCCTTGCCGCAGTGGTGGAACACCTGCTCGATCTCGACGACCACCGCCAGCACCGGCCGGTGCCCCTTCACGACCATGGTGTCGAGGAGCTCCGCGTCGGTGACCAGGCGGGCGCGGCCGTTGATGCGCAGCGTGTCGGTGCGGCCGGGCAGCAGCGAGATCAGCCCGACGTGCGGGTTGGCCAGGATGTTGCGGTAGCCGTCGGCGCGGCGGTTGCCCGCGCGCTCGGGCACCGCGACGGTGCGGTCGTCCAGGACGCGCACGAACCCCGGCGGATCGCCCTTGGGGGAGACGTCGCAGCTGCCGTCCGCGCCGCTCGTGGCGATCAGGCAGAACGGGGACGCCGTCAGCCACTCCCGGTCGACGTCGGCCAGCGCCGTCCGCTCCTTGGCCAGCGCCGCGGGCACCGGCTCGCCGAGCAGGGCGCGCAGCTGCTCCTCGGTGGTGATCTCCTCCATGCCGGCATCCTGCCGCCTCCTCCGGGCGACATCGCCGATCTCGCACGTCCCGGGGGTCCGCAGCGTGCGAGATCGGCGATCTCGCCGGGGTGTGCGGCCCGCCCCTGCGCTGGCGGTGCGGCCACGAGCCGCGCACGCTCGGGGCGTGGACGACGACGCGCGGCTCGAGCAGGCGATCGGCGAGCTGCTCGACCTGCGCCGCGCGGGCGCCACGATCTGCCCCTCGGAGGCCGCCCGCCGGGTGGAGCCGGAGGCGTGGCGGGACCTCATGCCGGCGGCCCGCGCCGCGGCCGGGCGGCTGGCCGCGGCGGGCGAGGTCGAGGTGACCCAGGGCGGGCAGGTCGTCGACGTCGGCACCGCCCGCGGGCCGGTCCGCATCCGCCGCCCGGAGCGCTGATCAGGGCGGTCCGGACGGCGCGAACCATGCGAACTCGTGGTGATCGGCCGCTGATGGCCACGAGTTCGTAGGGCTCGCGCGCGGGCCGTGGCAGGATGTGTGAGCGGCGCCACACCCCGGCGCCGGCAGGCGTCCGCACGGTTCCGGTGACCCCGGCCAGGGCGGCGAACGGCGAGGAGCGAGCGGTGACCGCTGTGCGCAACGAGATCGAGGCCGAGACCGACCGGGCCGGGGACGACCCCGGCCCCCTCCCCGGGGCGGGCGCGCCGCACCTCCCGCAGCAGCCGGACCTCGTGCAGTTGCTGACGCCCGAGGGCGAACGGCTGGAGCACCCGGAGTACCCGCTGGAGGTCTCCGACGCGGAGCTGCGCGGCTTCTACCGCGACATGGTGCTGGTCCGCCGGTGGGACGCCGAGGCGACCGCGCTGCAGCGGCAGGGCGAGCTGGGCATCTGGGCCTCGCTGCTCGGCCAGGAGGCGGCCCAGCTCGGCGCCGGCCGCGCCCTGCAGGACGGCGACATGGCCTTCCCGACCTACCGCGAGCACGGCGTCGCCTGGGCCCGCGGGGTCGACCCGCTGCACGTCATGAGCCTGTTCCGCGGCGTCGACAACGGCGGCTGGCACCCCCGCGAGCGGGGCTTCGCGCTGTACACGATCGTCATCGGTGCCCAGTGCCTGCACGCCACCGGCTACGCGATGGGCGTGCAGCGCGACGGCGCGGAGTCCGCCGTCCTGGCCTTCCTCGGCGACGGCGCCACCAGCCAGGGCGAGGTCAACGAGGCGATGGTGTTCGCCGCCAGCTTCGCCGCCCCCGTCGTCTTCTTCTGCCAGAACAACCAGTACGCCATCAGCGTCCCGCTGGAGCGGCAGTCCAAGGTGCCCCTCTACCGGCGGGCCGCGGGCTTCGGCTTCCCCGGCGTCCGGGTCGACGGCAACGACGTCCTCGCGGTCCTGGCCGTCACCCGCGCGGCGCTGCGGGCCGCGCGCGAGGGCCAGGGCCCGACGTTCATCGAGGCGTTCACCTACCGGATGGGCGCGCACACCACCTCCGACGACCCCACCCGCTACCGGCTGGCCCACGAGGTGGAGGAGTGGAAGCTGCGCGACCCGATCGCCCGGCTCAAGGCCTACCTCTCCCGGAGCGGCCTGGCCGACGCCGCCTTCTTCGACGGTGTCGAGGCCGAGGCCGACGAGCTCGCCGGGCGGATCCGCCGCGGCACCGTCGAGATGCCCGATCCGCCGCCGACGGCCATGTTCGACGGCGTCCACGCCGAGATGACGCCGCCGCTGGCCGCCCAGCGCGCCGCGTTCGAGGCCTACCAGGCCTCCTTCGAGGGCGGTGCGGCATGACCGCCGAGCTGCTCGAGGCCTCCCCGACCCGGACGCTGACGATCGGCAAGGCCCTCAACGAGGGCCTGCGACGCGCGATGGAGGACGACCCGACGGTCGTGCTCATGGGCGAGGACATCGGCCGGCTCGGCGGCGTCTTCCGCATCACCGACGGCCTGCAGAAGGACTTCGGCGAGGCCCGCGTCGTCGACACCCCGCTGGCCGAGGCCGGCATCGTCGGCACCGCGGTGGGCCTGGCGATGCGCGGCTACCGGCCGGTCGTCGAGATCCAGTTCGACGGCTTCGTCTTCCCCGCCTACAACCAGATCGTCACCCAGGTCGCCAAGCTGCACGCCCGCTCCCGCGGGACGGTGCCGATGCCGATCGTTATCCGCATCCCCTTCGGCGGCGGGATCGGCGCCGTCGAGCACCACAGCGAGAGCCCCGAGGCCTACTTCGCGCACACCCCCGGGCTCAAGGTGGTCGCGGTCAGCAATCCGGTCGACGCCTACTGGGGCATCCAGCAGGCGATCGCCTGCCCCGACCCCGTGGTCTTCCTGGAGCCGAAGCGGCGCTACTGGGACAAGGCGCCGGTCGACACCGCCGCCGACCCCGAGCCGCTGTTCCGCGCGCGGGTGGTCCGCGGTGGCGACGACGTCACCGTGCTCGCCTACGGCCCGATGGTGAAGACGGCGCTGCAGGCGGCCGAGGCGGCCGCGGAGGAGGGGCGCTCGCTGGAGGCTCGTCGACCTGCGCACCCTCTCGCCGCTGGACCTCGACCCGGTGATCGCCTCGGTGCGCCGTACCGGCCGCTGCGTCGTCGTGCACGAGGCGCCGGTGACCCTCGGTCTCGGCGCGGAGATCGCCGCCCGCGTGACCGAGGCCTGCTTCCACTCCCTGGAGGCCCCGGTGCTGCGCGTCGGCGGCTACGACGTGCCCTACCCGCCGTCCAAGCTCGAGGAGGACTACCTCCCCGACCTCGACCGGGTCCTGGACGGCATCGACCGCGCGATGGAGTTCTGAGATGACGCACGCGACGCTGCGCCGGTTCGCCCTGCCCGACGTCGGCGAGGGGCTGACCGAGGCCGAGCTGCTCCAGTGGCTGGTCGCCGTCGGCGACACCGTCACCGTCAACCAGCCGCTGTGCGAGGTGGAGACGGCGAAGGCCGCGGTGGAGCTGCCCTCGCCGTACGCCGGCGTGGTCGTCGAGCTGCTGGTCGAGGCCGGCGCGACGGTCGACGTCGGCACGCCGATCATCACCGTCGACACCGGCGGCGGGACGGCGGCGGAGCCGCCAGAGGCGCCGCAGCCCGGCGGGCTGATCGGCGAGACCACCGCGAACGGCCGGACGGCGGTGCTCGTCGGCTACGGCCCGCGCAGCACCGAGGCGCGCCGCCGCCCCCGCCGGACCGCCGTTCCCGAAGCCGCCGGACCGCCGCTGCTGGCCACCGCCCCGGACGCCCGCAGCAAGCCGGTGCGCCACGGCGGGCTGGAGGTCGGCCGGCAGGCCGAAGCCGCCGCGATCCGCGAGGACGCCGCCTCCTCGGCCGCCGTCGCACCCGGCCGCCGTGGCCCGCGGCCCCTGGCCAAGCCGCCGGTGCGCAAGTACGCGAAGGACCTCGGCGTCGACCTCGCGCAGCTGACCGGCACCGGCCCGGGCGGGGTCATCACCCGCGCCGACGTCGACGCCGCCCGGACGGCTCCCGCTCCCCGGGCAGACATGGCCATTTCTGCCCCGCGGGGGGAGGAGCGGATCCCCGTCAAGGGGGTGCGCAAGCACACCGCCGCGGCGATGGTGGCCAGCGCGTTCACCGCCCCGCACGTCACCGAGTTCCTCACCGTCGACGTCACGCGGATGATGAAGCTGCGCCGGCGGCTGGCCGAGCGGCCGGAGCTGGCCGGCGTCCGGATCAGCCCCCTGCTGCTCGTGGCCAAGGCGGTGCTGCTGGCGGCGGCGCGGCACCTGCTGGTCAACAGCTCCTGGGACGAGGCGGCGCAGGAGATCGTCGTCCACGGGCAGGTGAACCTGGGCATCGCCGCGGCCACCCCGCGCGGTCTCGTCGTCCCCAACGTGAAGGACGCCGGGCGGCTCTCGCTCGCCGAGCTGGCCGGCGCGCTGGCCGAGCTCACCGATACCGCACGCGCCGGCCGAACCGCGCCGGCCGACCTCACCGGCGGCACGCTCACGATCACGAACGTGGGCGTCTTCGGCGTGGACACCGGGACGCCGATCCTCAACCCCGGCGAGGCGGCCATCCTGGCGTTCGGCGCGATCGCCGAACGGCCGTGGGTGCACAAGGGGGAGGTGCGCCCGCGGCAGGTCACGACCCTCGCGCTCTCGTTCGACCACCGGATCGTCGACGGCGAGCTGGGGTCGCGGTTCCTCGCCGACGTCGGGGCGCTGCTCGCCGACCCCGGAACCGCGCTGGCGTTCTGACGCGGCCGGCGGGCTCGGGGTCCCCGGGTCCTGGTCCCCGGGTCCTGGTCCCCGGGCCCCGGATCCCCCGGTCGGGGGGTCGACGTGGTGGGACGTGTCGGAGCCGGGTGCCCGGGGTAGGTCGTGCGCGACCGATCAGACGACACGAGGAGCGAGACCGTGGCCAGCGTGCAGGAATCCGTCGACGTCGACGTCCCGATCCGGGCCGTGTACGACCAGTGGACGCAGTTCGAGTCCTTCCCCCACTTCATGGGCGGAGTCGAGAAGATCACGCAGATCGATGACACGCACACCCACTGGGTCACCAACATCGACGGCGTGAAGCGCGAGTTCGACGCCGAGATCACCGAGCAGCACCCCGAGGAGCGGGTGGCCTGGACCAGCACCTCCGGTGAGGCCAAGCACGCCGGGGTGGTCACTTTCCACCGGCTGGACGACACCAAGACGCGGGTGATGATCCAGATCGACTGGGAGCCCGAGGGCCTGGTCGAGAAGGCCGGCGCCGCCCTGGGCTTCGACGACCGCCAGGTGAAGGCCGACGCGAAGAAGTTCAAGGAGTTCATCGAGAGCCGCGGCACCGAGACCGGTGCCTGGCGCGGAGACGTCCAGCGCCCCAGCTGACCTCTCCGCGCACGCCTCGACGGCGCCCGTCCTCCTCCCGGAGGGCGGGCGCCGTCGTCGTTCCGGGGCCGGACGTGAGCGGACTCACCCGGCGGGATGACAGATCGTCGGTGTCGCTGGTGACTGACCTACGATCCATCGGAATAATGAGGGCATCGCCCGCACTGTCATAGGTGCAGGCACACCACGACCGATGAAAGAGGCACCGACGATGAACAGCGTGACGTCTTCCTGGCGGCAGCGGCGTCAGGCGGCGCGCACCCGCCGCGCGATCGACCAGGCGCTGGCCCGCAGCAGCAGCCCGGCGATGCGTGACGAGCTCCTCACCATGGCGAGCGCCACCTCGTACACCCGCCGCTGAGGCGGCCGCGCCGCCTCGCGGCGGCGCCGCACTCCCGACCCCGGACCTCTCGCGAGGCCGGGGTCGAATGCTGTCCGGGCCGGGCCTCCCACCCGTACGGGTGGTTCCGCTCATGATGGGACCGGTGCGTGCCGAAACCTCATCCGTGATGCGCGTGCGGACGGAGAGTGCCCCGGCCCGGCCCCTCGATCGGGCCTCGGCCGCGCCTCTGACGTGGGCCGATGCGCTGAGGAGTCCGCGGTGACCGCGGCTCGGTCGTCCGTCGCCACCGCGCGCGAGACCTCCGGCGTCACGACCGCCGGCCTGCTGACATACGTCGCCGTGCACGGCGAGCCCGACGCCGTCGCCCGCCTGCTCGAGCTGGCCGGCGTCTCCGAGACCGCCGAGGAGCTCTGCGACCAGTCCCGCTGGTTCAGCTACGCCACCCGCGTGCGGCTGTTCTCGGCGGCGACCGAGGTCCTCGGTGACCCGGACGTGATGTTCCACGTGGGTCAGGCGGCGCTGCGCAGCGGCATGGCGCACTCCCTCGAGCTGGTGCTGCGGGCGCTCGGATCGCCCCGCCAGGTCTTCCGCCGCCTCCCGCGCGCCGTCGCCAAGTTCACGACCGTCTCCTCTATGGAGATCCTCGAGATCACCGCCACCTCGGCCCGGTTGGCCCTGCACCTGCACGAGGGCTACGAGCACTCCGCCCTGGACTGCGACTTCTCCCGCGGCCTGGCCACCACCGTCCCCGAGCTGTTCGGGCTGCCCACCGGGGTCATCACCGCGGCGGAGTGCCGGACCGGGGACGGGCGCACCTGCGTCTGCGAGGTCACCTGGGAGCGCCGGTCCCGGCTGCGACGGCGCGGCTCCCGCGCGGAGGTCCACCGCGAGCTCGCGGCGCTGCGCGGCCAGCTGCGCACCCTCCAGGACACCGCCACCGAGCTGGCCGGCAGCGACGACCTCGACACCGTCCTGCGGCTGATCGTCGCGCGGGCCGGCCAGGCGGTCCTGGCCCCCGCCCACCTGCTCGCCGTCGCCGCCCCCGGTGGGGGTGCGCCCCTGGTGCACAGCGCCGGGCTCCCCGACGACGAGGCGCAGGAGCTCGCCCGCCGGCTGCTGGCCGGCGAGGACCTCGGCCCGCGCGCCGTCGTCGTCGACGTCGCGTCCGCGCGGCGCCGGCACGGCCGGCTGGCGGCCGTCTACCCCTCCGGTGACGGGTCGATGGCCGACGAGCAGGCGATGCTGGCCGCGTACGCCGCGCACGCGGCCGCCGCCCTGGAACTGCTCTTCGCCCTCGACGACGCCCGGCTCGAGGCCGATCGGGCCGGTGCTCTGCTCCACCTCGCGCACGAGCTCGCCGCTGCCGACGCCGTGGACGGGATCTGCCAGGTCGTCGCCAACGCGCTGCCGCGGGTCGTCGGCTCCGAGGGCGCCTCGGTCATGCTGTGGGACCCGTCGGCGGGGCAGCTGCGGGCCCGCGCCTCGGCGAACGTGGGCAAGCCCAAGCAGGCGGCCTTCTTCGAGACGCCCCTCAGCCCGGAGGACAGCCCCGAGGTCCTGGAGCTGCTCAGCAACCGCGAGCCGCGCCTCATCCGCGGCAGCGAGAGCAGCCCCGTCCTGCGCGCCCTGCTCGCGCAGATCGGCGTCGCCGACGTCATCGCGCTCCCGCTGGTCGCCGACGGCAACTTCCTCGGCATCGCCACGGCCAGCTGGACGTCGGCGGCCGCCCCGGAGGAGCTCACCGACGACGTGCTGGTCCGGCTCCGCGGTGTCGGCGACCAGGCGGTCTCCGCCCTGCAGCGGGCGCAGCTGCTGGAGACCGTGCGCCACCAGGCCCACCACGACGCCCTGACCGGCCTGCCCAACCGGGTGCTGTTCCTGGAGCGGCTGCTCGCCGAGCTGCCGTCGGCCGGGCCGGGGGCTCAGCTGGGCGTGCTCTTCTGCGACCTCGACCGCTTCAAGCAGGTCAACGACGCCCTCGGGCACGCGGCCGGGGACGAGCTGCTCCGCCAGGTCGCCGCCCGGCTGCGGGCCGCGATCCGCCCCTGCGACACCGTCGGCCGGCTCAGCGGCGACGAGTTCGCGATCATCCTGCCCGGCCTGGACGACGAGGCCGACGCGCACGGCCTGGCCGCCCGCGTCGTGGACTGCTTCGCCGAGCCGTTCCGGCTCGAGGGCCGGGAGGTGGCGGTCGGCACCAGCGTGGGCGTCGCCGTCCACCACCCCGGTGGGGACGCCGAGGAGCTGCTGCGCCGCGCCGACGCCGCCATGTACCGGCACAAGCAGGGGCAGGGCTCAGCGCGCCCGGCCGGCTGATCCCCCGGTCAGCCGCGCAGCCGGGCCCGCAGGGCGGCCTGCTCATCGGCGCCGAACCCGTGTTGCTCCAGCCAGCCGATCGGCCCGTCGTACCGCTCGTCGAGCAGCTGCAGCACCCGGTCCATGGTCTCGCGCCGCGGCGCGTGGGTCGCCGTCTCGCGCTTCTCCGTGTCGCCGCCGTAGGTGCGCGTCGCGGCCAGCCGCTCCATGATCGCGTCGATCACCTCGCCGCTGAGGCCGTAGTCGATGGCGATCTCCTCGTGCGGCACGCCGGCCACCGCGAGGGACAGGGCCACGACGACACCCGTGCGGTCCTTGCCGGCGGCGCAGTGCACGACCGATGCGCCGGGGACGGGCGCCGCCAGGGCGCGCAGCGCCTGGACGACGGCGTCGCCGCGCTGCGACAGGTAGCCGAGGTAGCTGCGGACCGGCGGCGGCTCGGCCTGGTCGTGCTCGGCCACCTGACGCGGCAGGATCGACTCCAGCCAGCCCGACGGCAGATCCGGGACCTCGGGCTCCTCGACCGCGAAGACGTCGGTGTACCGGCCGCGCTCGGGCAGCAGCGTGAAGTGCCGGTGGGTGACCTCCGGCCGGCTCCGCAGCGGCCCGCGGCCCTCGAGCAGCACCTCGGCGCTGGTCCGGAGGTCGATGACCTCCCGCACCCCGATCTGGCCGACGAGGCGCTGCACGTCCGCGTCGGTCAGGGTCTGCAGGTTGTCGCTGCGCAGGATGCGGTGCGGCACGGTGCGACCACCGTCGTGGGTGGGCAGCCCACCCAGGTCCCGGGTGTTCGCGGTGCCTTCGAGGTGGATCCAGCGGCCGTCGGAGAGGGAGCTCACGTCCCTGACCGTACGGCGCGGCACCCGCTCCCTCAGGCGGGGGTCAGGGCGTCGCAGACGGCCAGGAGCCGCCGGCGCAGCTCCGCGCCCCGGGCGGCGAACCCGCGCTGGGCCGCGGCGTACTCCGCCTTGCCCTCCGGCGTCTCGATCCGGACGGCGGCGTAGCCGGCGTCGGCGAGGTCGTACGGGGATGCGCGCATGTCCAGCTCCCGCACGTCGGCGGCCAGCGCGAAGCAGTCGGCCAGCAGCTCACCGGGCACGGCGGGACCGAGCTTGTAGGCCCACTTGTAGAGGTCCATCGTGGCGTGCAGGCAGCCGGGCTGCTCCATCGCGGGCTGTGCCTCCCGCGTGGGCTGCAGCCGGTTCCGGCCGACCGCCTCGGGGGTGAAGAAGCGGAACGCGTCGTAGTGGCTGCAGCGGATCTGGTGCCCCTCGACGACGGCGTCCGTGCCGGCGCGGCCGAGCCGCAGCGGCAGGGCGTGCCGCCGCTCGTCGGCCCGGTAGACCATCGCCCACTCGTGCAGGCCGAAGCAGCCGGCGAAGACCGGCCGGGAGGCGGTGGCGGCCAGCAGGCCGCGGACGAACCCGACCGTCGTCCCGCGGTCGGCCAGGTAGGCGGCCGCGTCCAGGGCGACGACGCCGTCGTCGCCGGTGCGGTACCAGCGCCACGCCGCGTGCGGGGCGGAGGCCGTCGTCCGCCGGGGCGAGCGCGGCGCCGACGCCGGGGTGCCAGCGGCGCACCCGGCCCGGCGTCTCGGAGTAGTAGGTGAAGAGGAAGTCGTGCACCGGGTGGGTCTCGCCGCGCGAGCGGCGGTCGCGGTGCGGCACCGCCCAGCGGTCGATGCGCTCCTCGTGCGCCGCCGTCCGCGCCTGCCACTCCGCCGCCGGCAGCACGGTGAGGACGGCGGCGGTCACGCGGCCAGCCTAGGTCGTGCCCTCCCTCAATCCGCTTCGTTGCCCGGGCGGGCGACGCCGTCGTCGCGCTGGGCGTCGTCGTCGGTGGTGAGCGTCGCCGAGCCCTCGGGGGCGTCGCCGGGGGGCGGGGCGGTGCCATCGGTGGTGTCGGGGGAGTCGCGGTAGCCGGTGCCTTCGGGGTCGCTCATCCCCGGCCCATGCCCGCCGCTCCGAGCCTGAAACGAGCCCGGCGCCGTCCCCCAGGAGGGGAACGGCGCCGGCCGGGAACGGCTGGGAGCTGGAGTGGACCGGTCGCGGGGCCCGGAGGGTTCCCGGCCGGGACATGGGCAACGGCTCAGCTCAGACGGGGGACGGCTCCTGGCCGCGGTGTCGGCCGGAGGACGACGAGGTGCTCAGAAGCACTCCTCGTCGACCTCCATGAGGGAGTTGTCGGTGTTCTCGACGATGATCCGCTCGGAGGCCAGCCGCGGCAGCACCTGGCCGGTGAAGAAGCGGGTGGCGGCGAGCTTGCCCTCGTAGAAGAACCGGTCCTTCCCGCTGACGTCGCCGGCAAGCGCGGCCAGGGCGACCTCGGACTGGCGGACCAGCAGCCAGGCGGTGACCAGGTCGCCGACGGCGAGCAGCAGGCGGCTGCTGTTCTGGCCGACCTTGTACAGGGCCTTCATGTCCTGCTGGGCCTCGGTGAGGTGGCCGAACATGGCGGTGAGCATGCCCTGGACCTCGCCCAGGGCGGCCGCCAGCGCGGCGCGCTCCTCCTTGAGCCGGCCGTTGCCCGCCTCGTTGTCGATCGTGGCCTGGATCTGGCCGGCCAGCCAGGTCAGCGCGACCCCGCCGTCCTTGACGATCTTCCGGAAGAAGAAGTCCTGGCCCTGGATCGCCGTGGTGCCCTCGTAGAGGGTGTCGATCTTGGAGTCCCGGATGTACTGCTCGATCGGGTAGTCCTGCAGGAAGCCCGAGCCGCCCAGGGTCTGCAGCGACTCCTGGGTGAGCAGCTGCGTGGCGCGCTCGCAGCCGAAGCCCTTCACGACCGGCAGCAGCAGGTCGTTGAGGCGCGCGGCGAGCTGGGCCTCCTCGCTGTCCGCGGTGCCCTCGGCCTCGGCGGCGGTCACCTGGTCGCGGAAGCTCGCGGCGTACAGGTACAGCGCGCGCATGCCCTCGGCGTAGGACTTCTGCAGCATCAGCGAGCGGCGGACGTCGGGGTGGTGGGTGATGGTGACCCGCGGGGCGTCCTTCGACGTCGCCGTCAGGTCCGCTCCCTGGACACGGGTCTTCGCGTAGTCCAGCGCCACCTGGTAGCCGGCCGAGAGCGTGGCGATCGCCTTGGTGCCGACGAACATGCGGGCGTATTCGATGATCTTGAACATCTGGGCGATGCCGTCGTGCACCTCGCCGACCAGCCAGCCCTGCGCCGGCACCGGGCCGTCGCCGAAGGTGACCTCGCAGGTCGTGGAGACCTTGAGGCCCATCTTCTTCTCGACGTTGGTGACGTAGGCGCCGTTGCGCTCGCCGAGCTCACCGGTCTCCAGGTCCACGTGGAACTTGGGGACGACGAAGAGCGACAGGCCCTTGGTGCCGGCCTTCGCGCCCTCGGGGCGGGCCAGCACGAGGTGGATGATGTTGTCGCTGAGGTCGTGCTCGGCGGAGGTGATGAACCGCTTCACGCCGGAGATGTGCCACGAGCCGTCGGGCTGCTGCACCGCCTTGGTGCGGCCCGCGCCGACGTCGGAGCCCGCGTCGGGCTCGGTCAGCACCATCGTGGCGCCCCAGCCCTTGTCGATCATGATGCGGGCGAGCTTCTTCTGGTCCTCGGTGCCCAGGTCGTGCAGCGTCTGCGCGAAGGCCGGGCCGGAGCCGTACATGAAGACGGCGGGGTTGGCGCCGAGCACCATCTCGAAGGCGCCCCAGGTCAGGACGGCGGGCGCGCCGAAGCCGCCGAGCTCCTCGGAGAGGTCGAGGCGGAACCACTCGCCGGCGTTGAGCGCCTGGACCGACTTCTTGAACGACTCGGGCAGCGTCACCGAGTGGGTGGCCGGGTCGAACACCGGCGGGTTGCGGTCGGCGTCGGTGAAGGACGCCGCGATGGGGCCCTCGGCGAGCTTGCGGATCTCGGCCAGCACCCCGCGCGCGGTCTCGGTGTCCATCTGCGCGAAGGGTCCGGTGCCGAACCGGTCCTTGGTGTCGAGGAACTCGAAGAGGTTGAACTCGAGGTCCCGCAGGTTGGCGGTGTAGTGCGTCATGGTGCTGCTGCTCCCGTGCTCCGAGCCGGTGGACCGGGCGGTCCTACTCGCCGGTAACAACAGATGTTACCGGCCGGTAGCAGGGAGCGGGCGCGGCTGAGCGCGGGACACGCCCCGGAGGGGTGTCCCGCGCTCGGCGTGATCAGCCGCGGTCGGTCAGGTGCGGTGCCTCCGGCGGGTGCGCAGCACGAGGCTGGACAACCACCCCACGAGGGCGCCGAGCACCGCCGCGATCAGCAGCGCGAGCACCAGCGGGGCCTCGACGTCGGTGAAGACCAGGCTGATCTGCACGCTCTGGCCGTTGAAGACCACGAACAGGACCAGCACGACCGTCACGAACAGCAGCAGGCCGAGGGCCAGGGACCGGCCGATGGTCCGACCGGTCCGGCGGGTGCGGCCCGTCCCGGCCGGGGACGACGACGGCGCCGAGCCCGGGGGTGCCGTCGGAGGAGCGCCCGCCGCGTCGGGGAGGCCGACGCTCAGCGGGTCCCCGCTGGTCCCGGAGGTGGGGCCGGCGCCGGTCACCGCGCGTCCGGCTCGGTGTCCGCCGGCGGCCAGGCGGGACCGGCGATCCCGTCGGCGGGACCCCTCACGTCCCCGAGCGACTCCCGGTCCTCCCCGGGAGCCTTCTCGGCCCCCAGGGGCTGGGCCTCGCGGTCGGAGCCTGCGTCGTTCTCGTCGGGCATCGTCACCGCCCCGTCCTGCCCGCCGGGGCGGGCGGGGAAACGGATCAGCCCTCGTCGGCCAGGGACGGGCCGGCCTCGTGCCGGGGGTGGCCGGCCGTGCGCTCGCGCTGCTTCATGCGTGCCTCGAAGACGTGCCGGTCGCCGCCGGACAGCTCGTCCCGGGCGCGGGCGTCGTACGCGCGGAACGCACCCCAGTAGCCCTCGTCGAAGTCCTCGACGATCTGGAAGGTCCACCGGTCGGCGATGACGTTGCGGCCGACCAGGTCGCGGTCGAGATCCGCGGCCAGACCCGTCGCGCCGGCCTGCTCGAACAGCTCGACCGACTCCTGCAGCAGCCGGTCGGCCTTGCCGGTCAGCTGGTGGAAGGCGTAGAGGAAACCGCGGGCCTGGTCGACGGTCTCCAGGGCCTCGGAGAGCTTGCCCAGTGCCTCGACGGTGGTGTCGTCGAGGTCGGGCCGGGTGCGGTCGGGGGCGCTGGAGGAGTCCGTCACCGGACCATCGTGCGGGCCGGGAGCGGTTCCCGCGCCCGGGTGCCCCCGGTCAGGCGCGGGCGGTCGCGGCGTCGATGAGCTTCTCGGCGAGCCGGCGGCCGTGCGAGGCCGGGCCGTCGGGGCCGAGCAGGCCGCCGGACAGGTACATCCCGTCGATGATCAGGTGCAGCTGCGCGGCGAGGTCCTCGCCGTCGCCCGGCACGATCTGGTCGGTGAGCCGCTCCAGCCGGGTGTGCAGCTCGAACTTGTAGTCGGCCGCGGCGCTGCGGGCCGGGTGCTGCGGGTCGTCGTACTCGCTGCTGACGTTGGTGAACGGGCAGCCGCGGAACCCGGTGCGGGTGACGTCGCGCTCGACGGCGTCGACCACCGAGAGCAGCGCGGCCCGCGGGTCGCCCTCGAGGCGGATCAGCTCGGCGTCGATGAACCCGAGGACGGTCGCGGCCTTGCGGGTCAGGTAGGCCCCGACCAGGTCGTCCTTGCTCTTGAAGAGGCGGTAGACCGTCATCTTGCCCAGGCCGGTCTCGCGGACGAGCTCGTCCATGCCGACGCTGCGCGAGCTGCGGCTGGAGAACAGCCGCTCCGCGGTGTCGAGCACGATCGCCTGACGCTCCGCGCGGCTCCGGCGGACCGGGGTCGCGATGTCGTCGACGGCGGTGAGGTGCATGGCGGCGGTCACGTCACGGATGGTGCACCAGCCCGTGACGGAGCAGTTCGCGGCACGCCGACGATGGTCGCTCTGAGTGACGAGGGGACAACGGGTTGCGCGTGGCGCGATGGACGACTGGGACCGGTGTGATCACCGACGGTGATCAGCGACCCCTGATCCCCCCGGAACGGGCTCAGGCCCGGCGCACGCGCCGCGGGTTGGCCAGCATGCGGGAGACGGCGGCCGCCGTCGCGGTCCCGGTGGCCGGCTCGTCGGCCGTCGTCTGCGGGGTGGGGTCTGCCGGCCGGGTCTCGCGCTCGTCGTCCATGCCTGCCAGCCTGCCCCCATCCGGCTGCCCGGAACCGGCCGGGGGCCGTGAATCACCAGGTCGGAGGAGAGATCTGGGTCACGGCACCGGGCTCAGGCGTCCGGGTCCAGCGCCTCGGCCAGCGCGCCGAGCTGGCCCAGCTGCCACTCCAGGAACGGCGTGCCCTCGTCCGGCACCGCGGTGATCTCGACGACCGGCACGTCCGCGGCGTCGGCGGCGTCGCGCACCGCGTCGGGCAGGTCGCCGCCCACCTGCACGAGGACGTCCACCGACCCCTCGGCCAGCGCCGTCCCGAGGGCGGTCACGTCCTCCGCCCCGGGTGCCCCGCCGCTGCGCGCGGCCCGCGCGTAGCCCGCCGGGGTGGCGTCGGCGAGACCGAGCGCCGCGGCCATCGGCCCGAAGCCGGCGCCGGTCGCGGCGAACGTCGCGCCGTCCGCGTCCTCGCGCAGATCGGCGACCGCCTGGAGGTAGGGCTGGAGCGCCGTGGTCCAGGCGGTGTGCTGCGCGGCGAAGTACGGCGCGGCGTCGGGGGAGAGCCGGGCCAGCTCGCGCGCGACGGCCGAGGCCACCTCCGGCACGACGGCGGGGTCGTACCAGAGGAGGCCGCCCTCCCGCTCCGGCCCGCCGGCCAGCCCGCCCGCGCGCACCACGACCTGCGGGCCGGGCCGACCGTCCAGCGCGCCGGCGGCCCACGCGTCCGGGCCGCCGCCGTCGAGGACGACGAGGTCGGCCGCGCCGAAGGCGGCCCGGTCATCGGGTGCGAGCTCGGGGGTGCCGGCATCGGGGGCGATGGTGGTGACCGTCGCGCAGTCCCCAGCCACCTGCCGGACGACGTCGCTCCACGCGCCGACGGAGACGACGACGTCGAGGACCTCGCCGGGGCAGTCCGCGGCGTCGCCGGGGGTCACGGCCGCGTCGCTGCCGGGGGCGTCGTCGCCGCAGCCGGCGAGCACCAGCAGGGCGAGCGCCGTCAGCCCCGCGCGGAGGGTGCCGTGCCGCACGCATCCTCCATCGCCGTCGACCGAACCGTCCGCGAGTATGGCCGACCGGGCCGTCCGGTCGGCCGGGCGGTCAGACGTCCGGGGTGTCGGCGACCCCGTCGAGCTCCTGGCCCTCCGCCGGCTGGTCCGGGTGCGGTGTGGTGCCGGTGCCGTCGGCCTCGCGGGAGGGGGCGCCGCCGTCGGGCTGGTCGACGTCGGGGGCGCGTTCGGGCTCGGTCATCGCAGGTCCTCCTCGGAACCGGGGTGGTCGTCGACAGCCGGAGTGCCCGGGGTCCGGCGGGGGAAACCGCCCCGCCGGGAGCGGTCAGCGGACCTCGGTGGCGGCCGGCACCCGCGCGAGCACGTCCTGGACGTCGTCGTCCCCCGGCAGGGCGCCGCGCGCACCGGCGCCGGTGGTGGACAGCGCCGCGGCGGCGACGGCGTAGCGCACCGCGCCGGCCAGCTCCTCGCCGCGGGCCAATGCCTGCCCCAGGGCGCCGGTGAAGCAGTCGCCGGCCCCGGTCGTGTCGACGGGGTCGACGACCAGCGGCTCCTGGAGCAGCGCGGGACCGTCCGCGGGCACCACGAGGGCGCCGCGCGCGCCCAGCGTCACCACGACGGCACCGGCGCCGAGGCCGCGGGCCAGCGCGGCGAGCTCCGCCGGCGTCCGCTCACCCGGCTCGGTGCCGGCCAGCTGGAGCAGCTCGTGCTCGTTGGGGACCAGGACGTCGACCGCCTCGAGCAGCGCCTGCGGGAGGGCGCGCGGCGGCGCCGGGGTGAGGACGACGGTGCCGCGCGCGGAGGTGGCCGCGGCCAGCACCGTCTCCAGGGGCACCTCGAGCTGGAGCAGCAGCACGTCGGCGCGGTGCACCGGCTCGACGTCGACGTCGGCCGGCACCAGCGCGTCGTTGGCGCCGGGCGCCACGACGATGAGGTTCTCCCCGGTGCCCTCCTCGACCGGGATCGTGGCGGTGCCGGTGGGCAGCCCCGGCGTCCGGTGCACCCGGCTGACGTTGACCCGCGAGCCGGCCAGCGCCGCGAGCTGCCGGTCGCCCGCCGCGTCCTCGCCGACCCGCCCGACCATGTGCACCCCGGGCCCGAGCAGCCCCGCGGCCGCGGCCTGGTTGGCGCCCTTGCCACCCGGGGCGCGGGTGGCCGAGCGGCCGACGACGGTCTCGCCGCGGCCCGGCAGGCGGTCGACCGCGACGAGCACGTCCTCGTTGACGCTGCCGACGACGGTGACGGACACGGGGCCTCCTGGGTGGTCCGGGCTGGGGTGGTCCCGCTGGTGGTCCTGGGTCCGGCGGGCGGAGGACCAGCAGTACCAGACGGCGGTTTCCGCGCTCCCCGCCAGCGGTACCGGAGGGGCAGCGGTACCGGAGGACGACCCGAGCGGAGGACCGAATGGCGACCGAGGACCCCGACACGATCCGGCGCGAGTTCGGCGAGGCGGTGAACATGACCGCCGGTGAGCTGGAGACCTGGCTGGACAGCGACGAGTCGCGCGCCGTCGGGCAGAAGGACGGCGACGGCGAGTCCACCGGGCACGCCTCGGGCCGTCGGATCGTCGCCCTGCTGCGCACGAAGAAGGCCGATCTGACCGACGACGACCTCGCGCACATGCGGAAGGTGCACGGCTACGTGCAGCGCCACCTCGCCCAGGAACCGGCGCGGGAGGAGATCGAGGCCTCCCGGTGGCGCTACTCCCTGATGAACTGGGGGCACGATCCGCTGAAGAAGGGGTGACCCCGCCTCCGTGAGCCGCGCCCGGAACGACCCCGCCCAGTACGACGACCTCGCCGACCAGTGGTGGGAGACCTCCGGCGGGTTCGCCGCCCTCCACTGGCTGGCCGCCTCGCGGGCCGAGCACCTCGCCCCCGCCCCGCGGCCCGGGGCGGTGCTGGTCGACCTGGCCTGCGGCGGTGGGCTGATGGCGCCGCACGTCGCCCGGCTGGGCTACCGGCACGTCGGCGTGGACCTGGGGGAGCCGGGCCTGCGGCTGGCGGCCCGGCACGGGGTGCGCCCGGTGCGCGGCTCGGTGCTGGCCGTGCCGCTCGCCGACGGCTGCGCCGACGTGGTCGTGGCCGGTGAGATCCTCGAGCACGTCGAGGACGACGTCGCCGTGCTCGCCGAGTGCGCGCGGCTGCTGCGGCCCGGCGGCACGCTGGTCCTCGACGCCCTGGCCGCCACCCGGATCGGCCGGCTGCTGATGGTCACCCTCGCCGAGCGGCTGCCCGGCGGACCGCCGCGCGGCATCCACGACCCGGCGCTGTTCGTCGACCGGGACCGCCTGCTGGCGGCCGCGGACCGGCTCGGGCTGGACCTGCGGCTGGTCGGGCTCCGGCCGTCGCTGCGCGACGCGGTCGCCTGGGTGCTGGGCCGCCGGGAGCTGGTGCGGATGAAGCCGATCCGCTCCACCGCCGTCGTCTTCGCCGGGTACGGCCGCAAGCGCCCGGCGGACGGCGCGGCGCAGGACGGGCACGGGGCCCGCGCCGCACGTACCGTCGGGAGCATGCCCAGCACGCGCGCTCCCCAGGCCGAGTCGTGAGCGACGCCGTCCTCACCGGGGCCGGATCGGCCCTGCCCGCCGCGCTGGAGCAGGAGGCGGCGTGGGACGGCTTCTTCGCCGACCACTACGCCGACGTCCGCGCCGCGGAGCGGATCTTCCTGGGCGCCGGGGTGCGCCGGCGGCACGCGGTGGCCAACCCGCTGGACGAGGACCTGAGCAGCTGGGGCACCGCCGCCCGCATGCAGCGCTACGTCCAGGAGGCCATGCCGCTGGGCAAGCAGGCCGTGGCCGGTGCGCTGGACGCCGCAGGCCTGGCGCCCGGCGACGTCGGGCTGTTCGCCGTCGCCACCTGCACGGGGTACGCCACGCCCGGCCTGGACATCCGGCTGGCCGCCGACCTGGGCATGCCGCCCGGCCTCCAGCGGCTGCTGATCGGGCACATGGGCTGCTACGCGGCCATCCCGGGGCTGGCCGCGGTGGGGGACTTCGTGGCCGCGCGGTCCCGGCCCGCGGTGCTGCTCTGCTGCGAGCTGACCAGCCTGCACGTGCAGCCGGCCGAGCGGGACCTCGAGCAGGTCGTGGCGCACGCGCTGTTCTCCGACGCGGCAGCCGCCGTCGTCGTCGAGCCCGGCGCGGGACGGGGCCGCCGGCTGGCGGGCGTCGTGGCCCGCACCGACGCCTCGACCTCCGACCTCATGACCTGGGACGTCACCGACCTCGGCTTCCGGATGGGGCTGTCCCCGAAGGTGCCCGGCGTGCTGTCCCGGCACGTGGGCGACGTCGTCGACGAGCTGCTCACCGGCGCGGGCCTGCGCGTCGAGGACGTCGCCGGGTGGGCCGTGCACCCCGGTGGCCCGAAGATCATCGACGTCGTGCGCGACGAGCTGGGGCTGGCCGAGGAGCACGTGGCGGCCTCCCGCCGGGTGCTCGCCGAGCACGGGAACTGCTCGTCGGCGACGGTGCTGCTCGTGCTCCAGGAGATGGCCGACGTCGAGGGCCCGGTGGTGGCCATGGCCTTCGGTCCCGGGCTCACGCTGTACGCAGCGCTGTTGCTCCCCGCCTGATACCGCCTACTGTCTGTGCCCCGGGTCACAGACGGGTGGGGGAGGCGGTCGTGCCCGAGCAGAAGGCCAGCGTGCGCGTCTTCCTGGTCGACGACCACGAGGTCGTCCGCCGGGGTGTCGCCGAGGTGCTGGAGGACGATCCGCACCTCGTCGTCGCCGGTGAGGCGGGCTCGGTCGCGGAGGCGCTGGCCCGCGTGCCCGCCGTCCGCCCCGACGTCGTCGTCCTGGACATGCGGCTCCCGGACGGCAGCGGCGCGGACCTGTGCCGCTCGCTGCGCCAGCGCGTCCCGGGCCTGCCCTGCCTGGTCCTCACCAGCTTCTCCGAGCACGAGGCGCGCGAGGCGGCGGTGCGGGCCGGGGCGACCGGCTTCCTGCTCAAGCAGGTGCGCGGCCCCGCGCTCGTCTCCGCCGTCCACACGGTGGCCGCCGGCGGGACGCTGCTGGAGGAGATCCCGTCCTCCCGGCCGCTCCCGCGCCCGCGCCCGCCGACGGTCGCGGGGGCCGACCGGCTCCCGCTGCTCACCGACCAGGAGCGGATCGTGCTGCGGCTGATCGGCGAGGGCCTGACCAACCGGCAGATCGGCGACCGCATGGGCCTGGCCGAGAAGACCGTGAAGAACTACACCAGCCACCTGCTGGCCAAGCTCGGGCTCGAGCGGCGCACCCAGGCGGCGATCCTCGCCACCGAGCTGCGGGACGGCGCCCCCGACCAGGCGTTTCCCGACTAGGCGGTGCCCCCGGCCAGGGGCACGGTCCACCGCACCTCGCTGCCCGACGGGCCGGCGCTGGTGGTGAGCCGCCCGCCGCGCCGCTCGGCGCGGTCGGCCAGGTTGGCCAGCCCGCTGCGCACGGTGACCTCGGGCAGCCCGCGGCCGTCGTCGGCGACCTGCACGCGGACCTCGTCGGTGACCGTGACGGTCACCGTCACCCGCTGCGCTCGGGCGTGCCGCACGACGTTGGTCACCAGTTCCCGCACCGCGGCGACGACGTCGTGCACCAGCCCGGCGGGCAGGTCCTCGACCTCGCCGTGCATGCGCAGGTCCGGCCGCAGGCCGTGGCCGTCCACCACGGAGCGGACGACGTCGACCAGCCGGTGCCGCACCCCGTCGGGGGAGGCGTCCTGGTGCTGCAGCTCGAAGATCGAGGAGCGGATGCGGGAGATGGTGCCGTCGAGCTCGTCCACCCGCTCGGCGAGCCGGGCCGCCAGCTCGGGCGAGTCCGCCTCCACCGAGCGGCCGATCCGGTCCAGCGCCAGGGCGGTGGCGAAGATCCGCTGCACCACGTGGTCGTGCAGGTCGCGGGCGATGCGGTCCCGGTCGGCCTGCACCTGGAGGCGGCGCTCGCGGCGCTGGCTGCGGACCAGCTCCATAGCCACGGTGGCCTGGGCGGCGAACTCTCCTGCAAGGGTGAGCAGCTCCGGGTCGAACGGCTCGCGGTGCCGCTCGCGCATCATCGCCAGGATGCCGAGGGCGGGAGGCCCGCCGACCGGGATGAACAGCGCCGGGCCGTACTCCCCGGAGAACTCGCCCGCCACCTCGGGTACGACGGAGGTGAGCTGTGCGTCCCCGACGTCGGGGAGGGCCCGGACGGCGCCGGTGGTCCGCACCTCGCCCAGGACGCCGCCCTGGACCGGTACGCACATGCCCTCGGAGTCCGGACCCCGCCGCCCCACGGCGGCGATGACGCGCATGTCCCCCGGGGCGTTCGGCTCGGGGACCAGGACACCGATGGCGTCCGCGCCCGACAGCTCAGAGATGCGGGCCGCGCCGGTGCGCAGCACGTCGTCCGGGACGGCGCCGGCCAGCACCGTGGCGGCGAAGTCCACACCGGCCTGCGCCCACGCCCGGCGCAGCTCGGCGCGTTCCAGCAGGCAGGCGTTCTCGATGGCGAGCCCGGCCACAGCGGCCGGGGACCGGGTCATCTCGGCGTCGGCGTCGGTGAAGGGACCGCCGGAGCGCTTCTCGGCCAGGTGCAGGTTGCCGAGGACGGCGTCGCCGACGCAGACCGGGACGCCGACGAACGAGCGCATCGGCGGGTGCCCGTCCGGGAAGCCCTGGAAAGCCGGGTGATCGGCCAGGTCGTCCAGCCGGAGCGCGACCGGCTCGGCGAGCAGCAGCCCGAGCAGCCCCTCGCCACGGCGCGGCGCACCGATCCGCCGCTGCGTCTCCTCGTCCAGCCCCTCGACGACGAACCGGTCGAGCCGCTCGCCGCCCGGGCTGAGCACGCCGAGCGCGCCGTAGGTCGCGTCGACCTGCCGGACGGCCGCCCGGAGCACCTCGCGCAGGGTGGTCTCCAGGTGGCCGCCGGAGGCCGCCGCGCGGACGGCGACGGCCAGCTCCGGGGCGTCGTGCGGCGGGTCGCTCACCGGCCCACCGCCCCGTCGGGCGGGGTCACGGCCCGACTGTAGGGGGCCCGCTCGCGGCGGGTAGGGGGTGCGGCTCCCGGTCAGGCGCCACGGGCCAGCCGACGGAGCGGCTGCCTGGGGACGGCGGGGCGCAGCAGCCGTTTGCCGTCGGCGCCGACCATGACCAGGTCGGCGCCGTGCATGGCGGCGTCCAGGGCCTCGAACACCGCCCGCTCGAGGAAGGCGGTGCGGGTGCGGCCGCTGATGCCGGTCTCGGCGACGGCGCGGAGGACCTGCGCCTCCAGGTGGTCGCGGGCGGCGTCCTGGGTGCGCTTCGTCAGCCGGGCGGTGCCCTCCAGCGGATCGCCGTCCGGGCCGTCGAGGACGCTGACGGCGACGACGGTCGCCTCGCGGCGGGCGGCTTCGCGGAGCGCCCACAGCAGGGCGCGGTGGCCGGCGGCGGTGCCGTCGACCTCGACGAGGAGCCAGGGGTTCTGCCGGCGGGGGCGGAGCGGGATGAGCTGGAGGTGCTCGACCGCGGACTGGTCGATGTCCGTGCGGGTGCTGCTGCGCGGGGTGGTGCCGGCGGGAGCGGAGTCGGGGTCCTGGTCCGCGGAGCGCTGGTCGGCGACTCCCGCGGAGCGGTACTGGCTCATGCGGCGATCGTGGCGGGGCGGAGCGAGCGGCCCCAGGGACCAAGGGCCCGGCGCTCGGATTCGAGAACCGAATCGACCGTTCGGACCGTCCAGCCACGGCGAGCCTGTTCGCTGGGTGACGGCGCTCTCACATCCCGGCGCCCGACGTCCGGGGATGGAGGAGGTGGAGAGGAGAGCGGGTGACGAGAATCGAACTCGCACTGTCAGCTTGGGAAGCTGATGTTCTACCATTGAACTACACCCGCGTACCGCTCTGGCCTGGGCTTTCACCCCGCAGATCCGCCGGCGCGCAGCCGGTCGAGCGATCGGGGCGAGACTACACGCTGCGCCCCCGGCGGCGGGAACCCGGTGCCCAGCGCTCGGCCAGCGCGACCCGCTCCTCGGTCCGCACCATCCACGCGGGCTCCAGGACGCGGAACGGGCCGGTGGCCAGCCCGAGCAGCGCGGCGGCCACCCGGGCCCGCAGCTGCGCGGCCGGCCAGCGGCGCAGCGCCGCCTCCACCAGCTCGTCGCGGTACCGGGCGGCGGGGGCGGACGTGGCCTGCAGGGCGAGGGGTGCCAGGAGGGTCGCCCAGTCGTCGATCCGGTGCCCGCGCCCCGCGGTGTCGACGTCGAGCAGCCCGACCACGGCGCCGTCGTCGACCAGGAGCTGGGCCTCGTGGAAGTCGCCGTGCACCGGCACCTCGGGGTGCTCGCCCGGATCCGCGGCGTCGAGGGCGGCCGCGAGCCGGGCCAGCCGGGGCCGCAGCTGCGGGGCGACCTGGCCCAGCACGGCGGCGTGCTCGAGGACCCGCGCCAGCGGGCCGGGGCGTTGCGGGCCGGGCACGGTCGCGGGGAGGGCGTCCAGCAGGGCGTCGATGGCCTCCGGCCCGGGCAGGGCGGCGGCCTCCCCGGCGAGCAGCACCCGCAGCGGGGTCCCGGCCAGCCCGCGCAGCACGAGGGCGCCGTCCGGGGTGCGGGCGAGCACCGGCGGCACCGGGACCGCGCCGCCGAGCAGCGCATGCCGCAGCGCCAGACCGTCGGCGGCGGACGGCCGGACGACCTTGAGGAACAGCGGGCCGGCGCCGGTCTGCACCTCGAGGACGGCCCGCCGCCCGGGCCGGTAGGAGCGTGCCCGCACGCGGACCCCGCCGTCGGCGACGCCCAGCTCGGCCAGCCGGGCGGCCGCCGCGCCAGGGCGGGCCGCCCAGGCCAGCGCCGGCAGGGCGGGGTCCCACGGCCAGCGCCACGCGCCGGCCGCGGTCCGCGCGCCGTCGACCGTGCCCTCGAGGAGGGTCGCGCCGTGCGGGATCGTCCCGCCCGTCGTCGCGGCGAGCCGCTCGCGGCTGCGCCGTCCGTCGGCCCAGGTGACCTCGGCGACGTACCGGACCGTCGCCCCGCCCCCGGCCCGCACGGTCGTGCCGGTGGCCCGCAACCGGATCGGCCGGCCACCGGCCGGGGCCAGGGCGGCCGCGCACAGCGCACCGGCCGGTTCGCCCAGCAGCAGCCGCAACGCCGGTGGCCAGCTCCGCCTGCGGGCCGGGGGAGCCACGGGCTCGAGCGGGGGCGGGAGGTGCACGGCGGTCACGCTAGAGCCGCGGCCACGCCCTACCGGCGCATCTCCGCCAGGAACGCGATCGCCTCGGTGCGCAGCCGCTCGGCCATCTGCGACAGCCCCATCGGCTCGGTGCCGCCGGCCAGGGAGGAGCCGTCGACGGCAGTGGCGATCCCGTCGACCAGCCCGTTCATGTCGTCGACCGTCGTCCCGACCGTGCTCATGCCGCCGGCGACGTCCTCGCAGGCCTGCCGGATCTGCTCGACCTGCGCGGTCACCCGCTCGGTCGCCCGGCCGGTCTGGTCGGCGAGGTCCTTGACCTCGGAGGCGACGACGGCGAAGCCCTTGCCGGCCTCGCCCGCGCGGGCTGCCTCGATCGTGGCGTTCAGCGCCAGGAGCCGGGTCTGGGCGGCCACCGAGTCGATCAGCGCGATGATCTCCTTGATCTCGGCGGAGGAGCGGGTCAGCGAGGTGATCGTCGCGCCCGCGGTGCCCACCTCGGTGCGCGCTGCCGACGCCGCCTGCGTCAGGCTGGCCGCCGAGGCGCTCATCTCCGTGGCGGCGGTCGCCACCTGCTCGGACATCGCCAGCACGACGGACTCGAACTCGTCGGCCAGCGACAGCCGGGAGGTCTGCGCCTCGGTGACCCGGCCTGCGGTCTGCTGCATCGCGTCGCGCGCGGCGTTGATGTCGGTGGCGCCCTTGCGGAACGCCCCGCGCAGCCCGGTGAGCAGCAGCCGCCGGTGGAAGCGCCCCTCGGCGGCCGCGCTGAGCGCTGCGGAGGCCTCCCGGACGTAGGCGTCGGAGACGTCGAGCGCCCGGTTGACGCCGTCGCGCAGCGCGGTCAGCTCCGGGATCTCGTCGGCGCCGGGCACGGGGAGGCTGCGGGCCTCGAGGTCCCCGCGGGCGGCGGCGTCGCAGGTCGCGGTCAGCTCGCGCACGAAGGCGCGGTAGACCGCGAGCTCCTCGGCGTCGGTGCGGCGGGCGGCCTCGGTGCGGCGCGGGAAGCGGCCGGCCATCTCAGCTCTCCTCGCGGTTGATGATCGACCAGACGAAGTCCTCGTAGGAGTCCGCCTCCGCGGCGACCAGCTGCTCCAGGAGCCGGGACGACGCCTCGACGGCCGCCCGGGCGGTGGGGTGGCGCTGCTCCTCGTCCAGGAGGTGCCGGTAGAGCGGGACCACCCGGGCCACGGCCGACGGCGAGGGCCGGCGCCGGTTGGAGTGGTAACCGACGATCCGGCCGCGGTCGTCGTAGGACGGCGTGACGTGGGCGAGCACCCAGTAGTGTCCGCCGTCGGCCGCCAGGTTGTTGATGTAGGCGAACACCTCGCGGCCCGCGGCGATGTCCTCCCAGAGCAGCGCGAACACCGCGCGCGGCATCTCGGGGTGGCGGATCAGGTTGTGCGGCTGCCCGAGCACCTGGTCCAGCGGGTAGCCGCTGACGCGCAGGAAGACGTCGTTGGCGTAGGTGATGACGCCGCGCCGGTCGGTCTTGGAGACGATGAGGTCGTCCTCGGCGAAGGCGCGCTCCACCCCCGTCGGCAGCACGCGCCGCCGGGCGCCCCGTGTGCCGTCGGGCGCCGCCTGGGTGTCCAGCACGCGCTCGCCTCCTCCGTGTCCGATCCGGTTCCTCATCTCTCCATCGGCACCCCGGGGCGCGGTCGGCACCCGAGCCGGGCATGTGTCGGACGACACCGCGCCCCGTCCGCACGGGGAAGTCGGACGGGGCGCGGTGGCTCCCGGGTGCGCCCTCAGGCGCGCGCGGCGGTCAGATCGCCACGCCCGTGCAGGACGAGGCGCAGTTCGTCGACCAGATCCAGGTCAGCGCGGCGAACGTCGTCGACCGGACGAGGCGCTGACCGTGCGGGCCGGTGCGCTCGACCGGGCCGCCGGACCCGGGGCCTGTGCCGGGACCGGTCCCCGGCGTCGTGCCCGGGTTCGTGCCCGTGCCCGGGTTCGTGCCGGTGCCCGGGTCGGTGCCGCTGCCCGGGTCGGTGCCCGAGCCGGGGGAGGAGGCACTGGACCGGTAGGTCAGGGCCGCCGGCAGGACCGAGGAGCGGCCGTCGGGGGCGAAGACCGTGACGTCGTAGCTGCCGGCCACGCGGGCGGGCACCCGGAACTGGATCCGGCTGGCCGACTCGGTGACGACCGCCGCCCGCGCGCTGGCGCCGATGAGCACCTGCGAGCGGGAGGGCAGCGCGGTGCCGGTCAGCGTGACCAGCGTGCCGCCCTCGACGGACACCACGGTCGGGCTGAGCGACGTGATGCCGAACGGCCCGATCGCCGGGTAGGTCGCGCGGTCCTCGGCGGGCGGGGTGGACGGGGTGGTGCTCCCGCCCGGCGTGCTCCCGCCGCCGGTGCCCGGGGTGGTGCCGGCCCCGGGGGGCGCGGGCGAGGCAGGGGTGGTCGGTGACGCAGGGGTGGTCGGCGCCGCCGGCGTGGTCGGGGACCCGCCCGGGGTGGTTCCGGGGGTCGTCCCCGAGCCCGGGTTCGTGCCCGGGTTCGTGCCCGTGCCCGGGCCGGGGCTCGTCCCGGGGCCGGTGCCCGTGCCGGGGTTCGTGCCGGTGCCCGGCGCGGCCGGGGTCGTGGGCGTGCCCGGGGTGGTCGGCGCGGTGCCGGTGCCCGGGGTGGTCGGTGCCGGGGTCCTCCCGCCGCCGGAGCCGCCCGATCCGCCCGGGGTGGTGCCGGGCGTCGTCGTCCCGGGGTTCGTGCCCGCGCCGGGTGACGTGCCGGGGCTGCCGGGGATGCCGGGGGTGCCGCCGCCCGGGGTGGGCGCGCTCTGAACGCCGACCAGCAGCGGCGCGGCCGTCGTGCGGCCGACCGCGGCGCCGTCGCGCAGCAGCTGCACGGTCAGCACGTAGCGGCCGTCCGCGAGCTCGGCGGAGGGGGAGAGGCCGAGGCCGTCGAGGCGCGGCAGGGTGCCGAGGTCGAAGACCGCCGTGCCGGTGTCGTCGGTCGCGACGGTGGCCCCGGCGAGCGTGACCGGCTCGTCGGCCAGCGCCCAGATCTCGCCCTCGAACTCCATGCCGAGGCCGAGGGCGATCGAGTAGGCGCCGCCCGCGGCGGTGCTGCTGCTGACGCCGATCCGCGGGGTGACCGTGCCCGCCGTCGCCCGCATCGAGGTGAACGCGTACTGCACCGATTCCGTCGGCGTCCCGGTGAGCGCGGCGACCGAGAGCCGCCCGCCGGTGACCGAGCGGCCGCGGAAGGCCGGCACCGGGTCGACGTCGTCGAGCAGCGACTGCTTGATCTGCGCGCCGGTGGCCGCGGGCATCGCGGCCCGGTAGAGGGCGACCGCGCCCGCGACGATCGGTGAGGAGAACGACGTGCCGTTGGCCAGCGCGTAGCCGCCGGTGTTCGAGGTGACCAGCACCTGGGTGCCCGGGGCGAAGAGGTCCACCCCGGTCGCGCCGTAGGCGGAGAAACCGCTGACGGTGTCCGCCGCCGTCGAGGCGCCGACGCTGACGACGTTCCAGTCGGTCAGGCTCGCCGGGTACATCGGGTAGCGGTCGCGGTCGAGGGCGTCGTTGCCGGCCGCGGCCACGACGAGGACGTCGTGCGCGGCGGCGTAGGCGACCGCCGACTGCAGCGCGGTCAGCGCGGTGCCGCCGACGCTGCCGCCCCAGGAGGCGTTGATGACGTCGGCGCCGTGGTCGACGGCGTACCGGATCGCCTCCGCACCGGCGAAGACGTCGACGGTGCTGCCGCCGCCGATGACCAGCGGCATGATCGTGATCCCGGGGGCGACACCGGCCAGGCCGATGCCGTTGCCGGCCCGGGCCCCGACCGTGCCCGAGACCATCGCGCCGTGGCTGCCGTAGGAGCCGTTGTCCACGTCCGGGCTGTTCGTGTACCAGTTCCAGCCGTGGCAGTCGCCGCGCTTGCCGTTGCCGTCGGTGTCGGCCGCGCCGCAGGGCTCCGCGGGGTTCACCCACAGCGAGCCGGCGAGGTCGGGGTGGTCGGAGTCGAAGCCGGAGTCGACGACCGCCACGACGATGCCTTCGCCGCGGGTGAGCTCCCAGCCGTCGGTGACGTCGATGTCGGCGTCGGGGACCACCGGGCTCTGGTTGGCCGCGTTGCTGCCGGTGTTCTCCAGGTGCCAGCCGTAGGAGCGGAAGTACGGGTCGGTCACGTCGCCCAGCAGCGGCACCGACGTCGACGGCTCGACCGCACCGACGCCCGGGACGGCCGCCAGGTCCGCCGGGACCAGCGCCCGGGTGGCGACCAGCGCCCGCCCGTCGCTGAGCGGCTGCGCGCTGACCACCCCGTCGACCGCGGTGAGCGCGGTGAGCAGCGCGTCGTCGGCGGTGCCGCCGGCCGCGGTGACGACTAGGCGGGTCAGCCCGTCGCCGGGCCCGTGGTCCTCGACCACCGGCACCGAGGGCCCGGCCAGCGCGCTGTACGTCGCCGCGCCGCCGTAGCCGAGCGCCAGCGCCGCGACCAGCAGCAGCGCCTGGAGCGGTGTGCTCCTCATCGATCGTCCCCCGCACGCCCCGCTCCCGGACCGTCCGGGCGCAGCCACCGGCACCGAGGGGCCGGCGGCAGACGTCATCGGGCTCGCAACGGCGCGCCCCGGCCCGGCCTTGAGCGGGTTCACCCGGACGGTGGGTACCGGCGCGGTGCCTAGACTCCGCGCCATGCTTCTGAGCGACCGCGACATCACGGCCGCGATCGCCGAGGGACGCCTCGGCATCGAGCCCTACGACAAGGGCCTCGTGCAGCCCTCGAGCATCGACGTCCGGCTGGACCGGTACTTCCGCGTGTTCAACAACTCGCGGTACACCCACATCGACCCGGCGGAGCAGCAGGACGACCTGACCACGCCGGTCGAGCCCGAGGGGGACGAGCCGTTCGTGCTGCACCCGGGCGAGTTCGTGCTCGGCTCCACGCTCGAGGTGATCAGCCTCCCCGACGACCTCGCCGCGCGGCTGGAGGGCAAGTCCTCGCTGGGCCGGCTGGGGCTGCTCACCCATTCGACGGCGGGCTTCGTCGACCCCGGCTTCTCCGGCCACATCACGCTGGAGCTCTCCAACGTGGCCAACCTGCCGATCACGCTGTGGCCGGGCATGAAGATCGGCCAGCTCTGCATGTTCCGGCTGACCAGTCCGTCGGAGCACCCGTACGGCTCGGCGGTCTACGGCTCCCGCTACCAGGACCAGCGCGGCCCCACGCCGTCGCGGTCCTACCGCAACTTCACCCGCGCCGAGACCCGCCGCCCCTAACCGGCGGCGTCCGGCCGGACGACGACGGGCGGCTCGGCCCCCGCCGTCCCCACCACGTCGCCGGACCGGGAGGCGGGTGACCAGCCCGGGACGGACCGGTCCACCTCGTCGTCGACGAACACCTGCCGGGTGGAGATCCAGCCGGCGACGGCGAGCACGGCGACCGCGACCAGCACCGTCACGAACATCCCGGTGTAGCCGCCGGTGATCCCGCGCAGCACCCCGACGAGCAGCGGCCCGCTGCCGGCGATCACGTAGCCCCACGACTGGGTCACCGTGGACAGCGCCGCGACCGTCTCCGGCGTGCGGGCGCGCAGGCCGATCAGCGCCAGCACCATCGAGAAGGTGCCCATGCCGACGGCGATCAGCGTCATCCAGAGCCAGGGCGCCGTGGTCGGCGCCTTCCAGAGCCCGGTCCAGCCGACGACGTAGGCGGTCACGAACACGGCCAGCAGCGGCCGCTGCAGCCGCGGGCGCACGGTGAGGGACGGGATGACCGCGCTCAGCGGCAGCCCGACGAGGGAGTTCAGGCCGAGCAGCAGCCCGGCCGTGCCGGCGGGGAGCCCCGAGTCGGCGCAGGTACTGGGCCGACCAACCGATGACGACGTAGGCCTGCAGCGCCTGGACGCCGAAGAAGAGGGTCAGCGCCACGGCCGTGGGGCTGTGCACCAGGGAGCGCATGCGGACGGCGGAGTGGCCCGCCCGCGAGACGCCGGGCGCGGCCGGGACGCGCAGCCACACCCCCGCCGCCACGACCGCCGGCACCGCCCACACGACGAGCGCCCACCGCCAGCTGCCGGTCGCGTCGGCCACCGGCTGGGAGCCGACGGCGCCGAGGGTGGCGCCCAGGCCCATGGCGGTGCTGTACGCGCCGACGAGCGCGCCGGTGCGGGTCGGGAAGTGCCGCTTCACCAGGCTGGGCAGCAGCACGTTGCCCAGGGCGCCGCCGACCATGGCCAGCGCGGTGCCGGCGAGGAACAGCGGGAAGCCGGGGGCGGCGCTGCGCAGGGCCAGGCCCGCGGCCATCGCGACCAGGGCGCCGGCCAGCACGTGCGCGTCGCGGTAGCGCGCCGACAGCGCCGGCCCGGAGAAGCCGATCAGCGCGAAGCAGAGCACCGGCAGGGTGGTGATCACGCCGGCCAGGGAGCTGGAGATGTCCAGCCCGCGCTCGATCTCCTCGAGCACCGGGCCGACGCTGGTGATCGCCGTCCGCAGGTTGAGGGCGGTCAGGACGATCGCGACCGCGATGAGCACGCCGCCCCGCCGGGAGCTCGTCGCGGGTGGGGCAGCGGTGCGGGTCACCGGGGAATGGTCCTCCGCCCGCGGCCCCGCCGTCCGCCGGGGGTCGGCCGGGTGCCGGAACGGCGACGGCGCGCGCCCCCCTCCGCGGGGGACGCGCGCCGTCGTCGTCGGGCGGGTGCTGCTACTTCGGGTCGTGCTCCGTCGCGGCGGAGTCCAGGCCGACGACGTCGCCGGCCGCGGTGCCGACGTCGGGACCGGACGCCGCGCCCTGGACGCCCGCGGCAACCGGCTGCATCGAGCGCAGCAGGATCTGGCTGACGTCGAGGACCTCGGACGTGCTCGCCGGCCTCGCCGTTCTGCTTCTTCGACGTGAGGGCGTCGGAGAGCATCGTGATGCAGAACGGGCACGCGGTGGAGATGACGTCCGGGTCGAGCTCGAGCGCCTCCTCGGTGCGCTCCATGTTGATGCGCTTGCCGATCTTCTCCTCCATCCACATGCGCGCGCCGCCGGCGCCGCAGCAGAAGCCGCGGTCCTTGCAGCGGTGCATCTCCTGCGTGGACAGGCCCTGGACGGACTCGAGGATCTCGCGCGGAGGCGTGTAGACCTTGTTGTGCCGGCCCAGGAAGCACGGGTCGTGGTAGGTCACCTTGCGGTCGATCGGGGTGACCGGGACGAGCCGGCCCTCCTCGATCAGCTGGCCGAGCAGCTGCGTGTGGTGGATGACCTCGTACTCGCCACCGACCTGCGGGTACTCCTTGCCCAGCGAGTTGAAGCAGTGCGGGCAGGTGGCCACGATCTTGCGGGTGCCGGGCACGCGGCCCTCGAAGACGCCAGTTGAGGGTCTCGACGTTCTCCATGGCCAGCTGCTGGAAGACGAACTCGTTGCCCAGGCGGCGGGCCGGGTCACCGGAGCAGGTCTCCCCGTTGCCGAGGACGGCGAACTCGACGCCCGCGGTGTGCAGCAGCTCCGCGACGGCCTTGGTGACCTTCTTGGCGCGGTCGTCGACGGCGCCGGCGCAGCCGACCCAGAACAGGTACTCCACCTCGTGGGGCAGCGGGCCGTCGGCCATGCGCACCTCGAAGTCGAGCTCCTTGATCCAGTCCTCGCGGACGTTGCCGCCCATGCCCCACGGGTTGCCGCGCTTCTCCAGGTTGGTCAGCATCACGCCGGCCTCGGAGGGGAAGTTCGACTCGATGAGCACCTGGTAGCGGCGCATGTCGTCGATGTGGTCGATGTGCTCGATGTCCACCGGGCACTGCTCGACGCAGGCACCGCAGTTGGTGCAGCTCCACAGGACGTCGGGGTCGATGACCCCGCCCTCCTCGAGGGTGCACCGACGAGCGGGCGGTGCGCCTGCGCGTCGTTGGTGCCCTCGATGCGGGCGTAGCCGCTGGCCCAGACCTGCTCGTCGCTGGGCTTGAGGATGTCGTAGTCCGGCGCGGTCTCGCTCGCCGTCTTCTCGCCGAGGAGGTACGGGGCCTTCGCGTAGAGGTGATCGCGGAGATCCATGATCACCATCTTCGGGCTGAGCGGCTTGCCCGTGTTCCACGCCGGGCACTGGCTCTGGCACCGACCGCACTCCGTGCAGGAGGTGAAGTCGAGCATGCCCTTCCACGTGAAGTCCTCGATCTTCCCGCGGCCGAAGACGTCGTCCTCGCCCGGGTCCTCGAAGTCGATCGGCTTGCCGCCCGAGGTCATCGGCAGCAGCGGGCCGAGCGCGGGGGCGCCGTCGGCGTTGCGCTTCGCGTAGATGTTCAGGAACGCGCTGAACCGGTGCCAGGCGACACCCATGTTCAGGATCCGGCTGATGACCACCAGCCAGGTGAGGCTGACGACGATCTTCACGAAGGCGACGACGGTCAGCAGGTCCGGGCTGTCCGGCAGGACCTCGGCGACCAGGCCGGAGACCGGGTGCGACCAGCCGGGGGCGTCGGTGAGGTCGGAGGAGACCTTGAGCGCGCGGATCAGCAGGATGCAGACGCCGACGGTGGCGACGATGAACTCGACGAAGTAGCCGCGGCCCTCGTTGCTGCCGGCGAAGCGGCTCTTCCGGCCCTGCCGGCGCGGGTGGTCCTTCTGGCGCCGGTAGATCAGGTAGATGATGCCGAGGATCGTGCCGGTGCCGATGATGTCGGCGAACAGGTTCCAGATGCCCCAGTTGCCGATGATCGGCAGGTGGAACTCGGGGTTGAAGACCTCGCCGAACGCCTCGACGAGGGCCAGGAACAGCCCGTAGAAGCCGACGAAGACGAACCAGTGGGCGACGCCGATGGACGACCACTTGAGCATCCGGGTGTGGCCCAGGGACTCGACCAGCGTCGTCTTCAGGCGGGTCTTGACCGGCCCCCAGCGGGTGCCGTCCGGCTGGCCGGTGCGGATGATCCGCACCATCGCCCGGACGGCCCGGTAGGCCATCACGGACGCGACGATCAGGAACAGGACGCTGATCGTCCCCAGGACGATCTGCAGCGGGCCCGTCATGTTTTCCTCCCCCGCACGCCTGGCGGCGTCGGTTGACTCCCGTGCGCCGTTGCGCGACGGCGAAGCTGTGGTGCACGCGCCGTCATCGTCGCCGGTCGGGGACCGGCGCGCGGTACGCATGCGGGCACGGCGTGCCCGCACGCTTCGCACGATAGCTGGCGCGCACGCAGGCTACTCGTGGCCGAGAGCACTCCTGCGATCACGATCCGGCCACCGCCCTCGCGCGCCCGCGGTGGGGTGGATCGCCGCCGCTCCCGCTACCGCCTCGTCGGTGCCGGTACCGCCTCGCAGGGCGGTACTCGGCCGCTCATCGCGGTAGCCGGCGGACGCCGCGCTCGCGGACGGTCGCGGTGAAGCGCCGCTCCGCCGGCCCGGGCGTCGCCAGTAGCGCGCGCAGGCGCTGCTCCATCGCCGGCCACCCGGGCCCGACGTCGGCGTCGATGACGCGGACGACGCGGATGCCGAGCGCCCGCAGCTCGTCCTCGCGGCGCTTCTCCTCCCAGAGCACCTGTCCCGGGCTGCGGTCCCGCCACGGATCGGTGTACTTCACCCGGCCGTCGAACTCGACCGCGACGGCGGCGTCGTCGAACCACCCGTCGACGACGGCGACGAGCCGCCCGGCCACCCGGATCTCGACCTGCAGCTCCGGCGTGGGCAGCCCGGCGCCCACGATGCGCAGCCGTCCCCGGGTCTCCAGAACCGACTCCGCCCGCCCGTCGGCCAGTGAGATGGCTCGGCGGGCGGCTGGACCGCCCGGCCACGTGCGTGCCCGCTCGGCCGCCCGTGCCAGGTCGGCCGCCGTGGTCTTGCCGACCAGCAGCGCCTGGTCCATCGCGATGACGGCGTCCTCGAGCGAGGTCTCCCGTGCGTGGTCGACGAGAGCGCGCGGCGGCGTCGCGACACGGAGCGGACCGCGCGCGCCGACCTCGTCGGGGTCGAGCGGTGACCGGGTCATGTGGAAACCGCGGCCGCGCCGGTTGTGTGCGGGATCGGTGAGCCGGACGACCCCGGCGGCGGGAGTGCGCGAGGGCAGGCCGTGCAGGTGGACCGCGGAGCCGTGGCTGATCGCGGCACCGGGGCGGTCGAGGTCGAGGAGGACGGCGAGGCAGTCGAGTTCGTGCCGCCACCCCTCCTCCTCGGCGCGCCCCAGCACGGCCGGCGTGGTGTAGACACCGCGGCGGAGCCGGACCCACCGGCCGGACGTGCACATCCGCTGCACCTCGTCGGCCCCGTAGCCCGCACGACGGGCGTCCGACGCCGTGACGACACCGCTCTGCCGTTCGGCGGCTGCGCGGAGGAGCGGATGCACCGGTGGAGTGTGCGGCGCACGGGGCGGCCTCGAGGGAGGCCCTGTGGACAACCGCCCGGGTACCGCCGTGTGCCCTCGGGTACCGCCGTGCAGTGCGGTACCGAGGCGGTCCGGCGGTAGTCATCGGGCGTCAGGAGTCGTACGACGCCCCGGGAACACGTCGCGGCACCCTGCCGTTATGGTGGGCAGGAAAGTTGAGCGGACCACGCGCAAGCTGGTGAGAGCCCTCAGCTACCGGACCAGCACCACCCTCCACAGCACACGGAAGAGAGGCCATCCCCATGGCACGAGCTGTCGGTATCGACCTCGGCACCACGAACTCCGTCGTCACGGTCCTCGAGGGCGGCGAGCCCACGGTCATCGCCAACTCCGAGGGCTCGCGCACGACCCCGTCGGTCGTCGCCTTCGCCAAGAACGGCGAGGTCCTCGTCGGCCAGTCGGCCAAGAACCAGGCGGTCACGAACGTCGACCGCACGATCCGGTCCGTCAAGCGCCACATGGGCACGACGTGGACCACCGACGAGATCGACGGCAAGAAGTACACCGCGCAGGAGATCAGCGCCCGCACGCTGCAGAAGCTCAAGCGGGACGCCGAGACCTACCTGGGCGAGCCGGTGACCGACGCCGTCATCACCGTGCCGGCCTACTTCGAGGACGCGCAGCGCCAGGCCACCAAGGAGGCCGGTGAGATCGCGGGCCTCAACGTCCTGCGCATCGTCAACGAGCCGACCGCGGCCGCGCTGGCCTACGGCCTGGACAAGGGCGAGACCGAGCAGACGATCCTCGTGTTCGACCTCGGTGGTGGCACCTTCGACGTCTCGCTGCTCGAGATCGGCGACGGCGTCATCGAGGTCAAGGCGACCGCCGGTGACAACCACCTCGGTGGCGACGACTGGGACCAGAAGGTCATGGACCACCTGGTCAAGACCTTCAACGCCTCGAACGGCATCGACCTGTCCAAGGACAAGCTGGCGATGCAGCGGATCCGCGAGGCCGCGGAGAAGGCGAAGATCGAGCTCTCCGGCGCGCAGTCGACGAACATCAAACCTGCCGTACATCACCGCCGGTGCCGAGGGCCCGCTGCACCTCGACGTCACGATCACCCGCGCCGAGTTCCAGCGCATGACGCAGGACCTGCTCGACCGGGCCCGCGCGCCGTTCAACCAGGTGGTCCGCGACGCCGGCATCTCGGTCGGCCAGATCGACCACGTCGTCCTCGTCGGTGGCTCGACCCGCATGCCGGCCGTCAGCGACCTGGTCAAGGAGCTGACCGGCGGCAAGGAGCCCAACAAGGGCGTCAACCCGGACGAGGTCGTGGCCATCGGCGCCGCGCTGCAGGCCGGTGTCCTCCGCGGCGAGGTCAAGGACGTGCTGCTCCTCGACGTCACCCCGCTCTCCCTGGGCATCGAGACCAAGGGCGGGATCATGACCAAGCTGATCGAGCGCAACACCACGATCCCGACGAAGCGCTCCGAGATCTTCACGACGGCGGACGACAACCAGCCGTCGGTGCAGATCCAGGTGTTCCAGGGCGAGCGCGAGATGGCGATGTACAACAAGAAGCTCGGCATGTTCGAGCTCACCGGTCTGCCGCCGGCGCCCCGCGGCGTCCCGCAGATCGAGGTCGCCTTCGACATCGACGCCAACGGCATCGTCCACGTCACCGCGAAGGACCTGGGCACCGGCAAGGAGCAGTCGATGACCATCACCGGCGGCTCGGCCCTGCCCAAGGACGACATCGAGCGGATGATGAAGGACGCCGAGGCGCACGCCGAGGAGGACAAGAAGCGCCGCGAGGAGGCGGAGACCCGCAACCTGGCGGAGTCGCTGCAGTACCAGACCGAGAAGTTCCTGGCCGAGAACGGCGACAAGATCCCGGCCGACAAGAAGGACGAGCTCGGCGAGGCCCTCACCGACCTGCGCAGCGCGCTCGGCGGCTCGGACATCGAGGCGATCAAGACCGCGCAGGAGAAGGTCGCCCGGGTCTCCCAGGAGGTCGGCGGCGCGCTCTACGCCCAGGCGGGCGAGGCCGGCGCGGCCGGTGCACCCCGGCGCCGAGGCGGGCGAGCAGGCCGGTGCCCCGGCGGGTGACGACGACGACGTCGTCGACGCCGAGATCGTGGACGAGGACACCGACAAGCGATGACCTCCGGGGAAGAGCAGCCGCGGGTCGTCATCCGCGACAAGCGGCGCATCGACCCGATCAGCGGTGAGGTGCGGGCGCCGGCCGGCGAGCAGCCGGCCGGCGCCGGCCCCGCCACGCCGCCCGGCCCGACCGTCGCAGGGGAGCAGATGAGCGAGCACGACATGCCCGTGGAGGACCAGGCGCCGGAGCCGGTGGCCGCAGGGGGCGGGGACGACCTCGCCCAGCAGCTGGCCGAGCGCACCGAGGACCTCCAGCGGGTCACCGCCGAGTACGCCAACTACCGGCGCCGGGTGGACCGCGACCGCACCGTGGTCGTCGACCAGGCGGCCGAGCGGTTCGCCGCCGGCCTGTTCCCGATCGTCGACGACATCGAGCGGGCGCGGGACCACGGCGACCTGACCGGCGCGTTCAAGTTGGTCGCCGACCGCGTCCTGGGCCTGCTCGACGGCCTGGGCGTCGAGGCGTTCGGCGTGGCCGGCGACGCGTTCGACCCGTCGCTGCACGAGGCGGTCATGCACGACACGTCCCCCGACGTGGCGGTGCCGACGGCGACGACGGTGCTGCGGCAGGGTTTCCGCCGCGGTGAGCGCGTGCTGCGGACGGCGATGGTCGCGGTGACCGACCCGGAGAACCCGGTGCCCGCCGGCGACGGCGCGGCCCCGGCCGACCCGGACGCCGCGGCGTCCGGCTGATCGACAGGGAGGGGGGCACCCGATGAGCACACGGGACTTCATCGAGAAGGACTACTACGGCGCACTGGGCGTCTCCCAGAGCGCCGACGCGGCGGAGATCAAGAAGGCCTACCGCAAGCTGGCGCAGGAGCTGCACCCGGACAAGAACCCGGGCAACGCCGAGGCCGAGACCCGGTTCAAGGAGGTCTCCGAGGCCTACGACGTGCTCTCCGACCCGAAGCGGCGCGGCGAGTACGACGAGGCGCGGCGGCTGTTCGGCGCCGGCGGGGCCGGCGCTCGCGCCGGGTTCCCCGGCGGGGGCGGCTTCCCCGGCGGTGGGCAGACCTTCGACTTCGGCGACCTGTTCAACGGCGGCGCGGCCGGCGGCGCGGGTGCCGCCGGCGCGCGCGGCGCCGGGCTGGGCGACCTGCTCGGCGGGCTGTTCGGCGGGGCGGCGGGCGGGGCCCGGGCGCGCAGTCAGGCCGCCTCCGGCCCGGCCCGCGGTCAGGACGTCGAGACCGAGGCGACGCTCTCCTTCGAGGAGGCGGTCCTCGGCGTCACCGTGCCGCTGCGCATGCAGAGCCCGGGCAGCTGCCCGACCTGCGCGGGCAGCGGCGCGAAGCCCGGCACCAGCCCGCACACCTGCCCGGTGTGCCAGGGCGCCGGCGTGACCAGCCGCAGCCAGGGGGCGTTCGCGTTCTCCGAGCCGTGCCGCACCTGCCGCGGCACCGGCTCCGTCGTCGACGACCCCTGCCCGACCTGCTCGGGCAGCGGCATCACCAGCCAGACCCGGACGATCACCGTCCGCATCCCGTCCGGCGTCAAGGACGGCCAGCGCATCCGGCTGGCCGGCAAGGGCGCCCCGGGTCGGCGCGGGGGGCCGGCCGGTGACCTGTTCGTCGTCGTCCACGTCGCCGAGCACGCGCTGTTCGGCCGCAAGGACGCCGACCTCACGCTCACCGTGCCGATCACCTTCGCCGAGGCGGCGCTGGGGACGACGCTCACCGTGCCCACCCTCGACGGGACGGTCTCGCTCAAGGTGCCCGCCGGCACCGCCAGCGGCCGCACGCTGCGGGTGCGCGGGCGGGGCGTCCCGGGCAAGGGCCGCGCCGGCGACCTGCTGGTGACCCTCGACGTCGCGGTGCCGGTGCGCCTCACCCCGGCCCAGCGGGCGCTGATCGAGAACCTGGCCGCGGAGATGGACGAGGACCCGCGGCCGCAGATCACCGCGGCCCTCCAGGCGGGAGCCGAGCGGTGACCGGAGCCGTCGACCCCACCCAGGGGGCGGCGCGGTCCGTCGCCGAGGACGCGCCCGTGTTCGTCATCTCGGTGGCGGCCGAGCTCGCCGGCATGCACGCCCAGACGCTGCGCCAGTACGACCGACTGGGGCTGGTCAGCCCGGGGCGCACCGCGGGTGGCGGGCGGCGCTACTCGCCGCGGGACGTGGCGCTGCTCCGCGAGGTGCAGCGCCTCTCGCAGGAGGACGGCGTCAACCTCGCCGGGATCAAGCGGATCATCGAGCTGGAGTCGCAGGTCGAGGCGCTCCAGGCGCGCGTCCACGAGCTGCTCGACGAGCTCGAGCACAGCGAGCGCGGCCGGATCGCCGCCGAGGCCGCGATCTCCGCGGCCTACCGGGCCGACCTGGTGCCGCAGCGCCGGCCGAGCTCTGCCCTGGTCGTGTGGCGCCCGAGGAGCAGCCGGTGACCGAGGCCGACGCGCACGAGGCGTTCGTCGCCCTGGAGCGGGAGATCGGCCTGCTGCTGCGCCGCTCGCGGGCCATGTCCGCCCGGCTGGCCGGCCAGCTGCACCCCGACCTGGACGGCGCGGCCTTCGGCCTGCTGGCGCTGCTGCAGGACGCCGGCCCGCTGCGCGCCAGCGACCTGGTCGCCCGGCTGGGCCTGGACAAGAGCACGGTGAGCCGGCAGGTGTCCAGCCTCGTCGCCCTCGGCCTGGTCGACCGCAGCCCGGACCCCGACGACGGCCGCGCCCAGGTGCTGACGCCGTCCGCGGAGGGGGCGGCCCGGCTGGCGCTGATCCGCACCGCCCGGCGCGAGCGCTGGGAGTCCGACCTCGGCCACTGGCCGACGACCGACGTCGCCACCCTGGCCGAGCTGCTGCACCGGCTGAACCGGCTGGGCGAGGCCCGCGAGCGCGAGGACGGGGACGAGCCCACGACGTGACCGGGTGACGGCGGCCGCCGTGTGACGCGCGATTCGTTGCAGACCACAACCAACGGGTTTATGGTTGCACTCTGCACACGTCTCGACCGTCAGGAACCCCGCTCATGCCCATCAGTCCCGACACGCGGGACCGGCTGACCGCCAGCATCGCCCAGCTCATCCGCACGGGCCGGCACGTCAGCACGCGCGCCGCCGCCCAGCTCTACGGCGAGCTGCCCTCCTACGGCTGGACGCTGCTCCTGCCCCTCGAGCAGGACGGCGACCAGCGCTGCAGCGCCCTCGCCGCCCGCGCCGGCATCGACGTCTCCGTCGCCAGCCGGCAGCTCGCCGTCCTCGAGCGCTCCGGTTACGTCGAGCGCCACCCCGACCCGCGCGACGGGCGGGCCTCTCTGCTCCGCCTCACGCCGCAGGGTGCTGCGGCGCTCGCCGGCACGCGGGCCGTGCGCGCCGACTGGGCGCTGACCGCGCTCTCCGGCTGGGACGAGCGCGACGCCCGCCTGCTCACCGACCTGCTCGACCGGCTGCGGACCGACATCGAGGTCGCCCTGGCCCGTGCACCCCGGCGCCCGGCAGCCCATCGGGGCCGACCGGTGACCCGCACCCGCCCCGCCGTCCACGAACGCTCGTCCCAGCAGTCCAGGAGATCCATGACCAGCACCGTCGACCGGCCGGCCGCCCCCGCGCCCGCCGAGCAGCAGGGCCAGATGACGCACCGGCAGATCCTCTCGGCGCTGTCCGGGATGATGCTGGCGATGTTCGTGGCGTTCCTGTCCTCGACCGTCGTCTCGAACGCGCTCCCCACGATCATCACCGACCTGCGCGGCTCCCAGGGTCAGTACACCTGGGTGGTCACCGCGACCCTGCTGTCGTCGACCGCCTCGACGCCGATCTGGGGCAAGCTCTCCGACCTGTTCAGCAAGAAGCTGCTGATCCAGCTCTCGATCGTCATCTTCATCGTCGGCTCGATGGCCGCCGGGCTGTCCCAGTCGGTGGAGACCCTCATCGCCTGGCGCGTGCTCCAGGGCCTGGGCCTGGGCGGCCTGCAGGCGCTGGTGCAGATCGCGATGGCGGCGATGATCAGCCCCCGCGAGCGCGGCCGGTACTCCGGCTTCCTCGGCAGCGTCATGGCCGTGGCCACCGTGGGCGGCCCGCTGCTCGGCGGCCTGCTGGTCGACACCAGCTGGCTGGGCTGGCGCTGGTGCTTCTTCGTCGGCGTCCCCTTCGCCGCGGCGGCGCTGGTGCTGCTGCAGCGCACGCTGCACCTGCCGGTCACCAAGCGGACCGTGCACATCGACTACATGGGTGCGGCCTTCCTCACCGCCGGCGTCTCCGCGCTGCTGATCTGGGTGACCCTGGCCGGTGGGAGCTTCGCCTGGGCCTCGACGGAGTCGGCGCTGTTCGTCGGCGGCGGCGTGGTCGCGATCGTCGCCTTCCTGATCACCGAGACGCGCGCCAAGGAGCCGATCGTCCCGCTGCGGTTGTTCCGCGAGCGCACCACGACGCTGGCGATCATGGCCAGCATCGCGATCGGCATCGCGATGTTCGGGTCCTCGGTCTTCCTCGGTCAGTACCTGCAGATCTCCCGCGGCTACTCGCCGACGGCGGCCGGTCTGCTCACCGTCCCGATGGTCGGCGGCCTGCTGCTGTCCTCGACGGTGTCCGGCCTGCTGATCACCCGCACCGGCCGCTGGAAGCGCTTCCTGGTCGGCGGCTCGATCCTGGTCGTCATCGCCTTCGGCCTGCTCTCGATGGTCGACCACGAGACGGACATGGTGCTGCTGTGCAGCTTCCTGTTCGTGCTGGGCGTCGGCATCGGCGCCACGATGCAGAACCTGGTGCTCGCGGTGCAGAACACGGTGGCCGCCGCGGACCTGGGTGCCGCGAGCTCGGCCGTGGCCTTCTTCCGCAGCCTGGGCGGCACGATCGGCGTCTCGGTGCTCGGCGCCGTCCTGACCTCGCGGGTCGGGACGATCATCCGCGAGGGCCTGCCGCCCGGCGCCGCCGAGGCCGCCGGCTCGAAGGACGTCGGGCTGGCCGACCTGGCCGACGGCACCCGGGCCGATCCAGACGCTGATCCGCGTCTCCTACGGCGACGCGACGGGCCGGATCTTCCTGATCTCGGCGATCGTCGCGGTGGTCGCCGTCGGCGCCATCCTGCTCATCCGCGAGATCGCGCTCGGCACCGAGAGCGGCGAGGAGCGGCTGAAGCGGGAGCGCGCGGACATCCGGGGCTGACCGCCCCGGACGCGACGGCGGCCCGTCTCCCCGGGAGGGAGGCGGGCCGCCGTCGTCGTCGGATCAGTCCAGTGCCGCGTCGAGGGTGATTTCGGTGCCGGCGAGCGCCTTGCTCACCGGGCAGCCGACCTTCGCCGCCTGGGCCGCGGTCTGGAAGGCGTCGGCGTCGAGCCCGTCGACCTCGCCGCGGACGGTCAGCGCGATGCCGGTGATGGCCGAGGCGCCGTCCTTCTGGCCGAGGGTGACCTCGGCGGTCACCTCGAGCGCCGTCGGGGTGCCCCCGGCCTTGCCGATCTCGTTCGACAGCGCCATGGCGAAGCAGGACGAGTGCGCCGCCGCGATGAGCTCCTCGGGGCTGGTGGTGCCCCCGGCCTCGTCGGCGGCCCGCTTCGGGAACGACACCTCGTAGGTGCCGATCTTCGAGCTGGAGAGCTCGACCTGACCCGAGCCCTCCTGCAGGGTGCCGTTCCAGGCGGTGCGTGCGGTCCGAGTGGGCATGTCACTTCTCCCGTGCCGGGCGCCACCCGCTCCTGGACGGCGCGTCGCCCCGGGCCTTACCCCGGCACGCGCGCGGTCCACGCACTCAGCAGACGGCTTCTCCGCCGTTCACCCGCTCGATGAGCACCTGGAGCCGCGCCTTGAGCTCGGCGAACTCGCCGCTGTCGAAGCCGATCGCGCCGATCATCTCCCCGGAGATGGCCACGGCCTCGTCCTGCAGCGCGCGGCCGGCGTCGGTGAGCGCGATGGCGACCGAGCGCTCGTCCTCGACGCGGCGGTGGCGGGTGACCAGCCCGGCCGCGGTGAGCCGCTTGAGCAGCGGGGAGAGGGTGCCGCTGTCCAGCGCCAGGCGGGAGCCCAGCTGGCCGACGGTCTGGTGGTCCTCTTCCCAGAGCAGCATCATGACGAGGTACTGCGGATAGGTCAGCCCGATGGCCTCGAGCATCGGGCGGTACCGGGCGGTCACCGCCCGCGAGGCCGCGTAGAGCGCGAAGCAGAGCTGGTCGTCGAGCGCCACGCTCGGCGCCGGCAGGGCGGTCATGCGGCGAGTCTAGAGCGCGCCGGTCCAGAGGCCAGGGGCCTGCGCGGACGGGCCCACCGTCCGGGGCGGCGGGTGGACGCGACAGGGTTGAGTGGAACAGACTCAACTTCACGGTCGTTGCACCGGGCGATCACGAGGTCGCTGCGCCTGCGGCGGCCCGTGCACGACGACGAGAAAGGCACCGCCGCGCCATGGAGAGCAAGCTGACCACCCGTTCGCAGGAGGCCATCGCCGCCGCCCAGCGGCTCGCGGTCGCACGTGGCCAGGCCGAGCTGAAGCCGCTGCACCTGCTGGCCGCGCTGCTCGAACAGGACGACGGCATCGCCGGGCCCCTGCTCGAGGCCGTCGGGGCCGACGCCGCCGACGTCCGCGGCAAGGCTGACGCGGCCGTGCGCCGGCTGCCCAGCGTCACCGGGGCGACGGTCCCCGCGCCCGCGCCGACGCGGGAGTTCCTGCGGGTCATGAACGACGCCGGCGAGCAGGCCGGCGCCCTCGGCGACGAGTACATCTCCACCGAGCACCTGCTGGTCGGCCTGGCCGGCTCCACCGGCGAGGCGGCCGCGGTGCTCACCGCCGCCGGCGCCACCCGGGACGCGCTGCTCGCGGCGTTCCGCACCGTCCGCGGGTCGCGGAAGGTCACCACCCCGGATCCCGAGGGCACCTTCCAGGCGCTGGAGAAGTACGCCGTCGACCTCACCGCCCGCGCCCGCGAGGGCAAGATGGACCCGGTCATCGGCCGGGACACCGAGATCCGCCGCGTCGTGCAGGTGCTCTCCCGGCGCACCAAGAACAACCCGGTCCTGATCGGCGAGCCCGGTGTCGGCAAGACCGCGATCGTCGAGGGCCTGGCCCAGCGCATGGTCGCCGGCGACGTCCCCGAGAGCCTCAAGGGCAAGCGGCTCATGTCGCTCGACCTGGGCGCGATGGTGGCCGGCGCCAAGTACCGCGGCGAGTTCGAGGAGCGGCTCAAGGCCGTCCTGCAGGAGATCACCGACGCCGAGGGGCAGGTCGTCACCTTCATCGACGAGCTGCACACGCTGGTCGGCGCCGGCGCGACCGGCGAGTCGGCCATGGACGCCGGCAACATGATCAAGCCGATGCTCGCCCGCGGCGAGCTGCGGATGGTCGGCGCCACGACGCTGGACGAGTACCGCGAGCACATCGAGAAGGACGCCGCCCTCGAACGCCGCTTCCAGCAGGTGCTGGTGGGCGAGCCCAGCGTCGAGGACACCATCGGCATCCTGCGCGGGCTCAAGGAGCGCTACGAGGTGCACCACGGCGTCCGGATCACCGACGCCGCGATCGTCGCCGCCGCCACCTTGTCGGACCGGTACGTCACGGCCCGGTTCCTCCCGGACAAGGCCATCGACCTGGTCGACGAGGCCGCCAGCCGGCTGCGCATGGAGATCGACAGCCGCCCGGTGGAGGTCGACGAGGTGGAGCGCGCCGTCCGCCGCCTGGAGATCGAGGAGATGGCGCTGTCCAAGGAGGACGACGCCTCCTCCATCGAGCGGCTGGCCGCGCTGCGCGCCGACCTGGCCGACAAGCGCCAGGAGCTCGCCGAGCTGACCGCCCGCTGGCAGCAGGACAAGAGCGCCATCGGCCGCATCCAGGCCATCAAGGAGGAGCTGGAGCGGCTGCGGCTGGAGGCCGAGCGGGCCGAGCGGGACGGCGAGCTGGCCCGCGTGGCCGAGCTGCGCTACGGCCGGCTGCCGGAGCTGGAGAAGTCCCTCGCCGAGGCGGAGACCTCGGTGGAGACCGGCGACTCCATGCTCAAGGAGGAGGTCGGCCCCGACGACATCGCCGAGGTCGTGCAGGCCTGGACCGGCATCCCCGCCGGGCGGCTGCTCGAGGGCGAGACGCACAAGCTGCTGCGGATGGAGGAGGGCCTGCGCGCCCGCGTCGTCGGCCAGCCCGACGCCGTCCGCGCCGTCGCCGACGCCGTCCGCCGCGCCCGCTCCGGCGTCTCCGACCCGGACCGGCCCACGGGCTCGTTCCTGTTCCTCGGCCCCACAGGCGTCGGCAAGACCGAGCTGGCCAAGGCGCTGGCCGAGTTCCTGTTCGACGACGAGCGGGCGATGGTCCGCGTCGACATGAGCGAGTACTCGGAGAAGCACTCGGTGGCCCGGCTGGTCGGGGCACCCCCCGGCTACGTCGGCTATGAGGCCGGCGGCCAGCTCACCGAGGCGGTGCGCCGCCGTCCGTACACCGTCGTGCTGCTCGACGAGGTGGAGAAGGCGCACCCCGACGTCTTCGACGTCCTGCTCCAGGTGCTGGACGACGGCCGGCTCACCGACGGGCAGGGCCGCACCGTCGACTTCCGCAACACCCTCCTGATCCTCACCTCGAACCTGGGCTCGCAGATCATCGCGGACCAGTCGGTGCCCGAGGAGCGGCGTCGCGAGGCGGTGCAGGAGGTCGTCCGGGGGCACTTCAAGCCGGAGTTCCTCAACCGGCTCGACGACGTCGTCGTCTTCCGGGCGCTCGGCACCGAGGAGCTGGCCGGGATCGTCGACATCCAGGTCGGCGTGCTCGCCCGGCGGCTGGCCGCCCGCCGGCTCACGCTGCGGGTCACCGACGCGGCTCGGGAGTGGCTGGCGCTCAACGGCTTCGACCCGGTGTACGGCGCACGCCCGCTGCGCCGGCTGGTGCAGTCGGCCATCGGCGACCAGCTCGCCCGGGCGCTGCTGGCCGGCGAGATCCGGGACGGCGACGACGTCGTCGTCGACTGGCCGGCCGACGTCGCCGACGGCGACGCCGGGCTGAGCGTCACGCGCGGCTGAGCCGGGCGGCCCGCCGGGTCCCGTGTGGTCCGGCGGGCGCCCGCTCCGCCATGATCGGTACGCACACCGAGGCGGGGAGGCAGCGCATGACGTCCGACCAGGGCGGCCGGTACGGCGAGCCCGAGGGCGGCTCCGGCGCACCTGAGCCGGGCGGCTGGAACGCACCCCCGCCGCCACCGCAGGGCTGGAACGCGCCACCGCAGGGCTGGAACGCGCCGCCCCCGGGCTGGAACGCGCCGCCCCCGCCGCAGGGCTGGCAGCAGCCGGGGCAGCAGTGGCCCGGCTCCGGCGGCTACGTGCCCCCGCCCCCGCCGGGTACGCCCGAGCCGCCCCTGACCGTGCGCGCCGGGATCGGCGCGTTCGTCGCGACCGTCGTCCTCGGGCTGGTGGCGGCCGCGGTCATGTACGCGAACTGGGACCAGATCCTCGACGAGGCGATCGCCCGGGCCGGGGCGGGGCTCAGCGGCAGCGAGCGGGAGACCGCGCAGGACGTCGCCGAGATCGTCGTGCAGTTCAGCCTCGTCATCGGCGTCGTCTTCACCGCGGTCTACCTGCTCGTCATCTGGTTCGCCTGGCGCGGGCGCAACTGGGCGCGCGTGGTGCTCTGGGTGCTCGGCGGGCTGTCGATCCTCAGCGGCACCGCCGGGCTCGGCGGCGGGACCGGCGTCGGCTACGTCGACGGGCTCAACGTGTTCAGCTGGCTGCTCACGCTGGCCGGCGTCGTGCTGCTGGCTCTCCAGCCGAGCAACGCCTGGTACCGCTACACGGGCTGGCAGCGGCGGTACGGGCCGCGGCGCTGATCAGCCCGGCGCGCCCGCCATCCACTCGCGGGTGGTGCCGGCCAGCAGGCTGGTGACGCCCGCGACGGAGAGCACGAGCAGCAGCAGCGAGGCGATGCTCACCCCGCCGGTCGCCAGCACGCTGACCACGGTCAGCAGGGCCAGCAGCCCGGTGGCGCTCACGCCGGCCCACCGGGCCCAGCCCTGCCGGCGCGGCACGAAGACGGCGGCGACCGCCAGCACCACGCCCAGGACGGCGTACGGCACGAGCGAGAGCAGCACGAACTGCTCGGCCTCGGCGCGGGTGACGTCGTCGGCGTCCTCGACGATCCGGTCGACCGCGACGTCGAAGCCGAAGCCGAGCAGCGCCGCGTTGGCCAGCAGCAGGACGGCGAGCACCGCCATCACGCCCACGGCGACCCGGACCGACGGCGGTGTCACCGGAGCGGGCGCGGTGCCGCCGGTGGGAGTGGGCTTCGTCACCCGCCCAGCCTGGCAGACGCCGCGGGCCCGGCCGGGGAGATCCACCCGGTCGGGCGGCGGACGATGATGCGCCGCATGCATCCCGATCGGCGTCCGGCCCGAACAACGGGTGTGACGACGACGCTGCCCATCCCGGACCCCCTCGCGAGCCCGGACCGGCCCCGCGGGCGGGCGCCCCTGGCCGCGCTCGCCGGCCTGCTCGCCGCGCTCGTCGCGCTCGGCGCCGGGGAGCTGGTCGCGGGCCTCGTCGGGCCGGCGTCGTCGCCGGTGGTGGCCGTCGGCGACGCGGTCATCGCGCTGACGCCCGAGCCGGTCACGGCGTTCGCCATCGAGACGTTCGGCCGGGCCGACAAGGTGGCCCTGGTCGTCGGGACGCTGCTGCTCGTGGGTGCGTACGCGCTGCTCGTGGGCGTGCTGGGCCTGCGGGACCGGCGGCTCGGCGTCCTCGGCGTCCTGGTCCTCGGCGCGGTCGGGGCGCTGGCCGCGGTCACCCGGCCGGCCGGCGAGGCCGTGGACGCGCTGCCCTCCCTCGCCGCCGCGGTGGCCGGGGTGCTCGTGCTGCTGGCGCTGCTCGCCCCGCTGGGGCGGTCCCGCGCGGTGGTGGACGGCGACCCGGACGGCGGGGCGCTGGACCGCCGCCGGTTCGTCGTCACCGGTGCGGTCGCCGTGGGCGCCGCGGCCGTCGCCGGGGGCGGTGGCCGGCTGCTCCAGCGGCGCACCGAGGTCACCAGCCTGCGCGCCGGCGTGGAACTGCCCGTACCCGCCTCGCCGGCCCCGCCGCTGCCCGCCGGTGCCGACCTCGCCGCCGAGGTGGAGGGCCTCACCCCGCTGGTCACCCGCAACGGCGCCTTCTACCGGATCGACACCGCGCTCGTCGCCCCGCGCATCCGGCCGGCCGACTACCGGCTGGAGATGACCGGGATGTTCGACGCGCCGCGCAGCTACACCCTCGACGACCTGCTCGGCCGGCCCGACGTCATCGAGCGCGACATCACGCTCACCTGCGTCTCCAACGAGGTCGGCGGCGCGCTCGCGGGCAGCGCCCGCTGGCTCGGCGTCCCGCTGGCCGCGCTGCTGCGGGAGAACGGCATCCGCCCCGCCAGCGACCAGCTGCTGTGCCGCTCCCAGGACGGCATGACCATCGGCACCCCCACGCGCAGCGCCCTCGAGGTCGAGGACGCGATGCTGGCCTTCGGGATGAACGGCGAGCCGCTGCCCGTCGTCCACGGCTTCCCGGTGCGGATGGTCATCCCCGGCCTCTACGGCTACGTGTCGGCCTGCAAGTGGCTGACCCGCATCGAGGCGACGACGTTCGACGCCGTCGACGCCTTCTGGGTGAAGCGGGACTGGGCGGTCGAGGGGCCGATCACGATCGCCTCGCGCATCGACACCCCTGAGATGCTGCGCGAGTTCCCGGCCGGCCCCCGCGCGGTCGCCGGTGTCGCGTGGGCGCAGACCCGCGGCATCGCCCGCGTCGAGGTCCGCGTGGATGACGGGGACTGGGTGGAGGCGCGGCTCTCCCCGGCGCTGGACGCCGACGTCTGGCGGCAGTGGGTGCTGGTGCACGACTTCGCGCCCGGGCGGCACGTGGTCACGGTCCGGGCCACGAGCACCGACGGCGAGGTGCAGACCGACGAGCGCGCCGCCCCGTTCCCGGCCGGAGCGAGCGGCTGGCACTCCGTCGAGGTGCTCGCCGGCTGAGCGGCGCTCAGTTGCGGCGCGCGATGGCCGCGGTCAGCGCCGTCGCGAAGGCGGTCCACGCGGCGTAGGGCAGCAGCGCCGCGCCGGCCGCGGGGCGGACCCGGCCGGCCCGCCGCGCGAGGTCGACGGTGGAGACGGTGAGGGCGGCGCTCTCCGCCGCGGCCAGCCACGGCCGGTGCGCGCGGAAGAACACCGGCGTCCAGGCGGCGTTGAGCGCCAGGTTGACCCGGTGGGCGCGGTCGAACGACCGGCGGCTCTCGGGCCCGGCCGAGGCGCGCACCTCGCCGGCGGCCCAGCCCAGCGCCGCGTAGAGGCCGGTCCAGACGATGCCGAAGGCCTGCGGTGGCGGGTACCAGGAGGGCTTGTCCAGGCTCCGGAACCAGGCGCTGCCGGGATCGGTGGCCGCGCCGCCCACGACGGCGGCGGCGAGCGGCCCGGCCAGGGCGCCCAGGCGGGTGCGCGACGTCGACATGCACCGATCCTGGCCCTGGCTAGGGTCGAGCGCATGACGGCTGCCCCCACGATCCCCGACCGCGACCGGCTGCTCGAGCTCATCGTCGACCTCGCGGTGGTGCACGGGAAGGTGACGCTCTCCTCGGGGCGCGAGGCCGACTGGTACATCGACATGCGCCGGCTCACGCTGCACCACGAGGGCGCCCCGCTGGTGGGCCGCGTGATGCGGCAGCTGACCGGCGACCTGCGCTACGACGTCGTCGGCGGGCTGACCCTCGGCGCGGACCCGGTGGCGACGGCGATGCTGCACGCCGCGGCCGCCGGCGAGGGCTTCCTGGACGCCTGCGTCGTCCGCAAGGCGGGCAAGGCGCACGGCTTGCAGCGCCGGATCGAGGGCCCCGAGGTGGAGGGCCGCGCCGTCCTCGTCGTCGAGGACGTCTCCACCACCGGCGGCAGCCCGCTCACCGCCGCCGAGGCGCTGCAGGAGGCCGGTGCCGAGGTCATCGGCGTCGCGGTGATCGTCGACCGCGGCGCCCGCGCGGCCGTCGAGGCGGCCGGCTTCGAGTACCGCGCAGCCTTCGAGCTCTCCGACCTCGGCCTGGCCTGAGCTCCCGCGCTGGGATCAGGTGACCTGATCCCAGCGCTTCCTCCCTCACCGCGCACCACGAGGGAGGACGCCGGGAGCTGAGGGAGGACGGCCTACGGTGTGACCGTGACCACTGCCTGGCTCGCCGACCTCCAGGACGCGCTCGGTGCCGACGGCGTCCTCACCGACCCCGACGTCACCGCCGGGTACGCCCGCGACATGGCGATGATGGCGCCCGCGGGCACGCCCGCCGCCGTCGTCCTGCCGCGGACCACCGCGGACGTCGTCGCGGTGATGCAGGTCGCGACCCGGCACGGGATCCCGGTCGTGCCGCGGGGCGCCGGCTCCGGTCTGGCCGGCGCCAGCAACGCCGTCGACGGCGCGATCACGCTGGTCATGAACCGCATGGACGCCGTCCTCGAGGTGTCGCCGGAGGACCGGCTCGCGGTCGTGCAGCCCGGCGTCGTCAACAAGACGCTGCGCGACGCCGTCGCCGGGCACGGGCTGTTCTACCCACCGGACCCCTCCAGCTACGACTGGTGCACGATCGGCGGCAACCTCTCCACCAACTCCGGTGGCCTCTGCTGCGTGAAGTACGGCGTCACCACCGACTACGTCCTGGGCCTCGAGGTGGTCCTGGCCGACGGGCGGGTGCTGCGCACCGGGCGGCGCACGGTCAAGGGCGTCGCGGGCTACGACCTGGCGCGGCTGTTCGTCGGCTCGGAGGGCACGCTCGGCGTCATCACCGAGGCGACGCTGGCGCTGCGCCCGGCACCGCACCGCCCGGTCACGCTGGCCGCCTCGTTCGGGACGACGGCGCAGACCGGCCAGGTCGTCGAGCGCGTGGTGACCAGCGGGCTGGTCCCGAGCCTGCTGGAGGTCATGGACAACACCTGCATCGTCGCCGTCGACGACCTGCTCCGGGCCGAGCTGGACCGGGGCGCCCACTCGCTGCTCGTGGCGCAGTCCGACGCCGGGGGAGAGGCCGCGGACCGCCGAGATCGAGGCGCTGGCGCAGATCTGCCGCGAGGCGGGCGCTGACTTCGTGCACAGCACCGACGACCCCGCCGAGGGCGACCTGCTGCTGCAGGCCCGCCGCATGGCGCTCCCGGCCCTGGCCGCGCTGCGCAGCGGCATGCTCGTCGACGACGTCGCCGTGCCCCGCTCGCGGATCGCCAGCTTCCTCGACGGCTGCGACGCCATCGCCCGCGAGCGCGCGGTGGTCATCGGCGTCACCGGGCACGCCGGCGACGGCAACATGCACCCCTGCATCTCCTTCGACGCGGCCGACGCCGACGAGCGGGACCGCGCCTACGCCGCCTTCGACGACATCCTCGAGCTGGGCCTCTCCATGGGCGGCACGATCACGGGCGAGCACGGCGTCGGCGCGATCAAGGTCGACTGGCTGGAGCGCGAGATCGGCCCCGTCGCCCTCGACGTGCACCGCGCCATCAAGGACGCCCTCGACCCCGACGGCCTGCTCAACCCGGGCCCAAGGTCATCCGCCGCGCGGGCGTGCGCGACCTGGCCGCGGTGCAGGAGCTCACCGGCCGCTGAGCCGCTCCCGGCGGTTCGGCTGCGGGCCGGCTCCGGGGTGAGGGGAGGCGACGGGTCCGGGACGCCGGACGTCGGCGGGAGGTGACACGCTGTGGCGGTGAGCACCGATCGGCTGGTCGTCATCGGCGGGGACGCCGCGGGGATGTCGGCGGCCGCGCAGGCGCGCCGGCTGCGACCCGCGTCGGACCTGGACATCGTGGTCCTCGAGCAGGGCCCGGACGTCTCCTACTCCGCCTGCGGCATCCCCTACTGGATCGGTGGGCAGGTGCCCGACCGGGACGCGCTCATCGCCCGCACGTCGGCGCAGTTCGAGGCCGACGGCATCGCGGTGCGCACGCACGTCCGCGCCGAGGAGATCGACCTCGACGCCGGCAAGGTGCGCGCCTCCGACGGCCAGACCTACGGCTACGACAACCTGCTGGTGGCCACCGGAGGCCGACCGTCCCGCCCCCCGGTGCCCGGGCTGGACGCCGACGGCGTCTTCGGCGTGCACCGGCTGGCCGACGGCGCCGAGATCCGGGCCGCGATCGGCGCCGGCGCGAGGCGGGCCGTCGTCCTCGGCGGCGGCTACATCGGGCTGGAGATGGCCGAGGTGCTGCTGGCCCGCGGGCTGTCGGTGACCGTCGTCCTCGCCGATCCGCTGCCGATGGCGCAGCTCGACGACGACATGGGCGAGCGGATCTGCGCGGCCATGACCGCGATGGGCATCGACGTGCAGAGCAACCAGCCGGTGCGCGAGATCGAGGTCGGCCCCGACGGCCAGGCGCGCGCGGTGCGCACCGACGTCGGCAGCTACGACGCCGACCTCGTCGTCCTCGGGCTGGGCATGGGCCCGGAGGCGTCGCTCGCGCGCGAGGCGGGCCTGGCGATCGGCGTCACCGGCGGCATCGACGTCGCGCACACCCAGCGCAGCCGCTCGCACCCCGAGGTGCTCGCCGCCGGCGACTGCGCGCAGACCTTCCACCGGCTCACCGGCGAGGCGATCCACGTCGCGCTGGGCACCCACGCCAACAAGCAGGGGCGGGTCGCGGGCTCGGTGGTCGGCGGGCGGGCGGCGCGCTTCGCCGGCGTCCTCGGGACGGCGGCGACGAAGGTGGGCGACCTGGAGGTGGCCCGCACCGGCCTGTGCACCACTCAGGCGGAGGAGGCCGGCTTCGACCACCGCACCGAGACGATCGAGGCGACGACGCGGGCGGGCTACTACCCCGGCGCCGAGCCGATCGCGGTCAAGATCATCACCGAGCGCGGGTCGGGGCTGCTGCTGGGCGCGCAGATCGTCGGCGGGCCGGGCAGCGGCAAGCGGATCGACACGCTGGCCACCGCCATCTGGGCAGGGATGACCGCCGAGGAGCTGGCCGGCTCGGACCTCTCCTACGCCCCGCCGCTCTCGCCCACGTACGACCCGGTGATCGTCGCCGCCCGCGTCGCCAGCCGGATCGAGACGGGCTGAGCCGTGTCCGGAGCGCAGCCGGAGTCCGAGATCCGCGACGTGGACTGGTACGGGGAGGACCTCTCCGGCCGGGAGCACACCGCGGTGCGGTTCGCCGCGGTCGACCTGACCGAGGCCACCGGCGAGGGCGTCGTCTTCACCGACTGCGTCTTCGTCGACTGCCGGTTCACCGCCGCCACCTTCACCGACGCCGCCTTCCTGAACTGCTCGTTCACGGGGTGCTCGTTCTCCCAGGCGCGGTTCACCGCCTGCAAGGTCGTCGGCAGCCGGTTCTCGCGGTGCACCTTCGACCTGCTGGACGTCGACGGCGGGGACTGGTCGTTCGTCCTGATGCCCGGCGCCGACCTCTCCCGGGTCACGGTCGCGGGCACCCGCATGCGCGAGGCCGACCTCACCGGGGCGCGCGCCGCGGGAGCGACGCTCCGGGGGCTGGACCTCTCCGCCGCCGAGCTCTCGGGGATCGACCTGCGCGGCGCGGACCTGCGCGTGCAGCGACCTGAGCGCCCTCGACCCGCGGGACGCCGAGCTGGCCGGGGCCCGGATCGACGTCACCCAGGCGGTCGAGCTCGTCACCACCCTGGGGTTGGTCGTCGCCCCCGATCCCCCGGACTAGCCGGGTCGGCGGGATACTGGGCGCCGATCAGTGCAGATCGCCGACGACAGGAGCGCCCCGCATGCCCATCGCGACCCCCGAGGTCTACGCCGACATGATCAGTCGGGCCAAGGAGGGCGGGTTCGCCTACCCGGCGATCAACTGCACCTCCTCGGAGACGATCAACGCGGCCCTGCGCGGCTTCGCGGACGCCGGCAGCGACGGCATCATCCAGTTCTCGACCGGCGGCGCCGAGTTCGGCTCGGGCACGAAGGTAAAGGACATGGTCACCGGGGCGGTCGCCCTGGCCGAGTTCGCGCACGTCGTCGCCGAGAAGTACCCGGTCAACGTCGCGCTGCACACCGACCACTGCCCCAAGGACAAGCTGGACGGCTACGTCCGCCCGCTCATCGCGCTGTCCAAGGACCGCGTCGACGCCGGCCAGGAGCCGCTGTTCCAGTCGCACATGTGGGACGGCTCGGCCATCGAGCTCGGCGAGAACCTCGACATCGCCGAGGAGCTCATGGAGGCCTCCGCCGCGGCCAAGCTGGTCCTCGAGCTGGAGATCGGCATCGTCGGCGGCGAGGAGGACGGCGTCGTCGCCGAGATCAACGAGAAGCTCTACACCGCCGACGGCGACTTCCTGCGCACCGCGCAGAAGCTCGGCCTGGGGGAGCGCGGCGTCTACCTGCTCGCCGCCACCTTCGGCAACGTGCACGGCGTCTACAAGCCCGGCAACGTGAAGCTGCGGCCCGAGATCCTCAAGCAGGGGCAGGACGTCGTCGCCGACGAGTTCGGCCTCGGCGAAGGCGCCAAGCCGTTCAACCTGGTCTTCCACGGTGGCTCGGGCTCCGCGGAGTCCGAGATCCGCGAGGCGATCTCCTACGGCGTCGTGAAGATGAACGTCGACACCGACACCCAGTACGCCTTCACCCGCCCGGTGGCCGCGCACATGTTCAGCAAGTACGACGGCGTGCTGAAGATCGACGGCGAGGTCGGCGACAAGAAGGCCTACGACCCGCGCAGCTACCTCAAGGCCGCCGAGGCCGGCATGGCCGCGCGCGTCGTCGAGGCGTGCGAGCACCTGCTGTCGGCCGGTCAGTCGCAGGGCGCCTGATCATGACGCACTCGCACAACCTGCTCGGTGAGCCCGACCCGACGCTGCTCCCCGCCAACCCGGAGGCCGACGGCGAGCTCGCGGCCGGCACCCCGGCGGCCGAGGTGGCCGCCCACCACCCCACGGTGAGCGCGGCCTGGGCCGCGCTGGCCGAGGAGGCGCTGAACCGGACCGAGCGGCAGCTGCCCGACACCATCGAGGCCTACGCCTACGCGCGCACCGGCTACCACCGCGGGCTGGACGCGCTGCGCCGCAACGGCTGGAAGGGCTTCGGCCCGGTGCCGTGGGCGCACGAGCCCAACCGCGGGTTCCTGCGCTGCGTCACGGTGCTGGCCGCGGCCGCGGGCGCGATCGGGGAGCACGACGAGCAGGAGCGCTGCGTCCAGCTGCTGCGCGACTGCGACGCTGTGCACTTCGCGTGATCCTGCGGATCACACCGCGGCCACGTGCCGTACCCCTGCCGAGCTGAGCGAGTCCACGCCACCGGGTCGGGAGCCTCCGGCCCCGCGTCCCGGCGGCGTGCCTCCGGCGGGCTCCCGCTCGCTCAGCGCTACCGCTCGCCGAGCTCCGGGTGGAGCTCGGTGAGCGCGGCGGTCAGCACGGCCAGCTGGTCGCCGCCGGCCATGAGCGCGGTGAGCCCGTCGGCGTCGACGTCCTCCCGCGTGAGTTCGCCGGCGACCTGACCGCCGGCCAGCAGCAGGAACCGGTCGCCCAGGAGGTGGGCGTACCGGGGGTTGTTCGTGATGACGACGACGGCGAGGCCCTGCGACCGGGCGTCGAGGATCGTCTGCCCGAACAGGGTCTGACGGGCCACGGTCACCGGCGTCGTCGGTTCGTCGATCACCAGCGCGCGGGCGCCGAAGTGCACCGCCCGCGCCACCGCCAGGCTCTGCCGCTCGCCGGCCTGCAGCCGGCTGGCCGGCTGGTCGGGGTCCAGGTCGGCGATCCCGACCCGGGCCATGGCCCGGACGGTCGTCTCCCGCGCCGCGTCCAGGTCCAGCCGGCGCAGCGGCCACACCCCGCGGGTCGGCTCGGCGCCGAGGAAGAAGTTCCGCCACACCGACAGCAGCGGGGCGACGGCGAGGTCCTCCCAGACCGTCGCGATGCCCGCCCCGCGTGCCGCTCGGGGGGAGCGGAACCGGACCGCCGTCCCGTCCACGAGCAGCTCGCCCTCGTCGTGCCGGCACAGCCCGGACAGCAGCGCCACCAGCGTCGACTTGCCCGAGCCGTTCTCGCCCAGCACGCAGCTGATCTGCCCCGCGGGGAAGGTCGTGCTCACGCGGGAGAGCGCCGGCACGGCGCCGTGCCGCACGGTCACCCGGCGCAGGGCCAGCCCGCGGGCGCCGTCGTCGGCGGGGAGCTCCTCGGTCACGAGCGCGGCACCCCCTTGAGCCGGTGGCCGACCACCGCGTTGGCGACCAGGGCGACCACCAGCAGGACGCCGAGCAGGGCCTGGAACCACGGCGGGTCCCAGCCGGCCAGCGTGATCCCCTGCCGGGTGACGGCGTAGAGCAGCGCGCCGATGGAGGCGCCCAGCGCCGAGCCGTAGCCGCCGGCGAGCAGGCAGCCGCCCAGGACGGCGACCACGATGAAGTCGATGCTGCTGCCGAGCCCGGCGGTGCCGACCTGCACGCTGCCGAAGCGGACCAGGCCCAGCGTGCCGATCAGCCAGCCGGCGGTGGCGCTCAGGCAGAACAGCGCGACCGTCGTGCGGCGGACCGGTACCCCGAGCTCGCGCGCGGCCGTCCTGGCCCCACCGCTGGCGAAGACGGCGTTGCCGAACTTGGTCCGCCACAGCACCCAGGTGGCCACCGCGGTGACGCCGAGCCACCACAGCAGCGAGACGCGGAACCGGCCGTCGCCCAGCTGCGCGGTGGCGCCGAACAGGGCCTCGGCCGACGACCAGCCGGGGGCGTCCGACAGGCCGGCGATCCGGCCGGAGCCGGCGATGGCCCGCACGCCGGCCAGCGTCGTCCCCTGGAGGACGAGGAACGTCGCGAGCGTGACCAGGAAGCTCGGCAGCCCGGTGTTGACCACCAGCACCCCGTTGACGACGCCGACCAGCAGGGCCCCGGCCAGCGAGGCGAGCAGCGCCGGCCAGATGCCCCAGCCGGCGTGCTCCACGAGCAGGGCCGTGCCGGCGGCGCTGGAGATGGCGAGCACCCCCACCGACAGGTCGAACTGGCCGGCGATGAGCAGCAGCGCGACGGCGACGCCCCCGATGCCGAGCGTCGCGGCGACGTCGAGGACGCCGGCGAGACCGCGGGCGCTGAGCAGCTCGTGCGCCTGCAGCGCGAAGAGCACCAGGACCAGGCCGAGCGCGACCAGGGCCGGCAGGCTCGGCCGGGCCACCGCGCGCTCGAGCACCCAGCGGCCCCGGGCGGCCCCGGGCGCGGGCAGGCGGCCGGCCATCACCGGCGGCAGCCGGCGGGGCGGGGGGACGACGGCAGCGGAGCCTCCTCGACGAGCGTGCCGCACAGTGTCCCCCAGGGTGGTGCGCCCGCCCGTCAGGGGTGCAGCAGCCAGCGCACCCGGTCGTCGGCGAACCAGGTCCAGCGCTGCACGGCGCGGGGGTACCGGACGCCGTCGCGCACGATCCGCGCCGGGTCCGAGGCCACCTGGAGCGCCCGGCCGCTGGTCCGGCGCGTGGGGCGCAGCGGGAGGGTCATGACGGTGACGGCGAGGGTGTCCACCGCCGTCCAGTCCGGGCGCACGTCGATGCGGGTGATCTCGCCGTCGGCGACGCGGATGTCGTCGTGGTGCGCCTGCAGGCCGAACCGCCGGCTCAGCGAGCGGCGGCCGTCCCCGTCGGCCTCGATCCGCCCGTGGTGCAGCAGCACGCCGCCGTGGTCGTCGCGGACCAGGGTGAGCGCGCGCGGGCCGCCGCTGCCGATGCCGAGGTCGCGCGCGAGGCCGGCGGAGTCCTTGTCGGCGGCGGGCTCCCAGGACACCGGGACCTCCGCCGTCCGCCCGGCCTTGAGCAGCACCGCGAGGACGGCGGACAGCCCGGCGACCGGGCCGCGGACCAGCACGGAGTCCGCCTCCGCGGCGCCGGCGACCGACGCCGCGCGCGGGGCCTCCCCGGCGGCCAGACGCCGCAGATCCAGCTCGACCGAAGCCATGCGGATACCCTGCCATCCGACAGGTGGCGCGCGCCGGACGCCCGGCGACCGGCCCGCGCCCCACCCGACGCACGAAGGAGAACCTGCCCCGATGCCCGCTGTCGTGCTGATCGGCGCCCAGTGGGGCGACGAGGGCAAGGGCAAGGCCACCGACCTGCTCGGTGGGCGCGTCCCCTACGTCGTCCGCTACCAGGGCGGCAACAACGCCGGCCACACGGTGATCACCCCGGACGGCGAGAAGTACGCGCTGCACCTGATCCCGTCGGGGATCCTCACGCCGGGCTGCACGCCGGTCATCGGCAACGGGGTGGTCATCGACCCCGAGGTGCTCATCGGCGAGCTGGCCGGCCTCGAGGAGCGGGGCGTGGACACCTCGCGCCTCACCATCTCCTCGGACGCGCACCTGATCATGCCGCACCACCGGGCCCTCGACAAAGTCACCGAGCGGTTCCTGGGCAAGCGCAAGATCGGCACCACCGGCCGCGGCATCGGCCCCGCCTACGGCGACAAGGTGGCCCGCACCGGCATCCGCGTCCAGGACCTGCTGGACCTCTCGATCCTGCGGCAGAAGCTCGAGGGCACGCTGCAGGAGAAGAACCAGATCCTGGTCAAGGTCTACAACCGCAAGGCCATCGACGTCGACGAGGTCGTGGAGGAGTACGCCGGCTACGCCGAGCAGCTCAAGCACCGGATCGCCGACACCCGGCTGATGCTGGGCACGGCCCTGGACGCCGGCGAGTGGGTGCTGCTCGAGGGTTCGCAGGGCACGCTGCTCGACGTCGACCACGGCACCTATCCCTTCGTCACGTCGTCCAACCCGACGGCGGGCGGCGCGGCGGTGGGCGCGGGGATCGGCCCCACCCGGATCGACCGGGTGGTCGGCATCCTCAAGGCCTACACGACCCGCGTGGGCTCCGGCCCCTTCCCCACCGAGCTGTTCGACCAGTGGGGCGAGTACCTGCGCAAGCAGGGCGGCGAGGTCGGCGTCACGACCGGTCGCGACCGGCGCTGCGGCTGGTTCGACGCCGTCGTCGCCCGGTACGCCAGCCGGGTGAACGGCATCACCGACTACTTCCTCACCAAGCTCGACGTGCTGTCGGGCCTGGAGACGGTGCCGATCTGCGTCGCCTACGAGGTCGACGGCGTCCGGCACGACGAGATGCCGATGACGCAGACCGACTTCCACCACGCGAAGCCGGTCTACGAGGAGATGCCCGGCTGGTTCGAGGACATCCGGCACTGCCGGACCTTCGACGAGCTGCCCGCGAACGCGCAGGCCTACGTGCGGCGGCTCGAGGAGCTCTCCGGCGCGCGGATCAGCGTCATCGGCGTCGGCCCCGGCCGCGACGAGAACGTCGTGATCCACGACCTCATCGGCTGAGGCCGCGGGGTCCCGCCGCCTCGTCCGGCCCGTGCGTCCCACGAGCCCCGCGCCTCGGGTGCGTGTGCAGGTCAGGGGGCTGGTGCGGCTCTAGCGTTCGGCTCCCGCACGTGCGCACCGGGTGCACGGCGAGCCCGAGGAGCGCCCCGTGATCCGTCGCCGTCTGACCACCGTGCTGGGGGTGGCCGCGGCGGTGACCGTGGCGCTGCCGTGGGCGGCCGCGGGCGCCGCTCCGTGGGGGCTCGGCAACGGCGACCTCGAGGCCGACCCGGTCGGTGCCACCGAGATCACCGGGTGGACGGTCACGAGCGGTCTCGTCGACCTGGGCGTCACCACGCTCGGCGGCTGCGTCTCCCGGGACACCAGCTCCTACGCCGGCCTCCGGGACTGGGACGGCAGTGCGCAGCCGGTCTTCCCACGGGATCTGCCGGTCGGACCGGACGAGGAGCTGCTGCACCCGGAGACACGGCAGCCGGTCTGGATCGACGAGGCGGGGCAGCCCACGACCGCGGACGCCCCCGGTGCCCGTCAGGTGTTCCACGGCTTCGCCGGTGAGGGGCCGTCGTACCGCAACTTCTACCTCCGCGAGGACGGCGCCGTCGACTGGCGGAGTTCCTGGGGGGAGGCGGGCCGGACCTTCTGGGAGGCCGTCGAACCCTGGTACGCCGGCATCCCCGACCCGGTGCTCCGCGCCGACGACGTGCCGCCGGTCGACCAGGGCTGGTTCTACCGGGCCGACCCCGAGCTCCTCGGCTCCGTCGTGGACGGCACCGAGGACCCCGACGCCTGGTACGCGATCGACCCGCTGCCCCGGTCCCGCGCGCTGGCGCTGTCCACCTGGGCCATGACCTGGGAGCCGGGCGTGGTCGTCCACGGCCCGGCGGCGGTCAGCGACCCGTTCACCGTCGGCAGCGGCCGTTCCGTCGCCCTGGACTGGGCCGCTCCCAGCAGCACGGGCGGGTTCGGCGAGTCCAGCGTGCAGGACCACCACGTGCTGGCCTACGCCCTCGACGTGGACTCGTGCCACCAGTACGAACTGCTCGACTCCACCGGGAGCACCACGGGCTGGCGGAGCGCCGCGGCGGCGCTGCCGCCCGGCGGCACCTACCGCGTGGTGGTGGTCGCGGGCGCGTACGACCACGACTGGAGTGGCTCCGCGTCGTCGCTGCTCCTCGTCGACGACGTCCGGGTCGTGCCGACGATCACCGGTAGCGGCGTCGTCGTGGAACCGTTGTTCGGGCAGGGGGACAGGGTGGCCGGCGCGCCCGTCCGGATGGCCGGTGGCGGCCTGAAGCCGAACTCCCCGTGGATCGCCGAGCTGCACTCGACCCCGGTGACCCTGGCCACCGGCGTCACCGACTCCTCCGGCAACTTCTGGCTCCTGAGCAACCTGCCGGCGTCCGTGGAGCCGGGCAAGCACCGGATCATCCTGAGCGGCACCGCCCCCGACGGCTCGCCCGTGTCCAGCACCGCGTGGATCACCGTGACCGCCGCCGGCACCGTCGGCTACGTCTCGCTCGCCGGTGAGGAGATCGCGGCTGCACCGGCCGGCCCGACCGGGACGATTCCGCAAGACGCCGCAGCAGCCCGCGGGGCCCGGCCGGCGCTGGCCCGCACCGGTGCCGAACCCGTGGCTCTGCTGGGGCTCGCCACCGGCCTGGTGGCGACCGGTGGCCTCGCCCTCGTCGCGGCACGGCGCCGCACGGCAACCCGCTGATCCGGCCCGGGCCTCGAGGACGTCGTGGTCCACGACCTCACCGGCTGGCCCGGTTCCGGCTCCGGATGGTCCCATCGGCGGCGCGGACCACTCGGCACATCCGTCCCTCGACTCACAGAGCGCGGCGTCCTTGCAGGCCGTGCTCGTGTAGTCGCTCTACGTTCCTGCTCTCTCGTGCGCACCCCGTGCACGTCTGCAGAGGAGCGTGCGCTGTGAATCGTCGTCAGTCCATGACGGCCGTGCTGGGGGTGGCGGCGGTCGTGTCCGTCGCGCTCCCGCTGTCCGTGGCAGGTGCCGCCGGAGGCGCCATCGTCAACGGCGACTTCGAGACCGGGGCCCCCGGCGACACCGTCGTGACCGGCTGGAGCTTCGCCGACCAGGTGGTCGACCTGGGTGTCACCAGTCTCGGGGGATGCGTCTCGAAGGACACGAGCACCTACACCACCCTGCGCGGGTACGACGACGTCGAGCCGGTGCTGGGCACCGTCCCGGTCGGCGGGGACGGCGAGGTCTTCCTGCCCGGCACCAGCACCCCGGTGTGGCTCGACGAGAACGGCCTGCTGGCCGACGCCGGCGCCCCCGGCGCGCTGCAGCTCCACTACGGCCCGGTGGAGTTCTCTGAGGACGGCGACACCTGGACGTACACGGACTTCTTCGTGCTCATCGAGGGCGCGCCCGTCCTCGTCGGCGACGTCGGGTCGTCGGTGGGGGACGGGAACTTCTCGAACGGCTTCTACGACTCGGTCCACCCCCTGTACCTCTCGGTGCCGGACCCGACCGAGCGCGCCGACGACGTCCCCGGCGCGGACTTCTTCAACTATACGGAGTTCTCGTCGCAGCTGGTCGCCCCGGGGGCCGAGGAGGACGAGGACATCGAGGGGATCGCGTGGGGCATGGACGGGAGCGACCTGACCCCGACGTCCCAGGCGCTGCTGCTCTCCAGCGACATGGACGGCTCGGCCTATGGGTACGTCGCCCACGGCCCGGCCGCCGTCAGCGACCCCTTCACCACCGCGGGCGCGCGCACCGTCTCGCTCGACTGGGCGGCGGCCGCCGACGTCCGACGACTACCACGTCCTCGGCTACGTCCTGGACGTGAACACCTGCGAGCAGGTCGAGGTCCTCGACGCGACGGGCTACGAGAGCCCCTGGCAGACCGTCTCCGTGCAGCTCCCCCGCGCGGGCACCTACCGCTTCGTCTTCGTGGCCGGCACCTACGACCAGTCGTGGGGCGGGGCCGCCGGAGCCCGCCTGTACGTCGACAACATCCGCGCGACGCCGACGATCACCGGCACCGGCATCCAGGTCGAGCCGCTCTTCGGCACCGGTGACACCGTCGCGTCGGCGCCGGTCCAGCTGACCGGTGGCGGCCTGAAGCCGAACTCCCCGTGGATCGCCGAGCTGCACTCGACCCCGGTCACCCTGGCCACCGGCGTCACCGACTCCTCCGGCAACTTCTGGCTCCTGAGCAACCTGCCGGCGTCCGTGGAGCCGGGCAAGCACCGGATCATCCTGAGCGGCACCGCCCCCGACGGCTCGGCGGTGTCCAGCACCGCCTGGATCACCGTGACCGCCGCCGGCACCGTCGGCTACGTCTCGCTCGCCGGTGAGGAGATCCCGGTCGCGCCGACCGCTCCCGCCGGCGCGGCGGCCCAGCCGGTCGCGGCGACCGGCACCGGGCCGGCGCTGGCGAACACCGGCTTCGAGGCCGCCCCCTGGCTGGGCGTCGGTGCCGCGCTCGTGGCCGCCGGCGGGGCCGTCCTCCTCGGCGTCCGGAGGCGCACCGCGCAGCGCTGATCCTCGGCGCGGAACGGCGACGGCCGGGGGAGCACCCGCTCCCCCGGCCGTCGCGTCGTCCCGGTCGCCGCGATCCGGTGGTGCCTGGCGACGGCGCCGTCAGGCGACGGCGGCCTGGCGGGTGCGGACCCGGGCGCGGGTGCGCAGCGCGGTGACGGCGTGGTCGGGCGAATCGGTGATCAGGCCGTCGAGCCCGAGGTCGAGCAGCTGCCGGGCCTCCGCGAACGCATCGCCGAGGGCGCCGGGCTCGCTGCCGCGGCGCAGCTCCTCCGGCAGGAAGGCGTTCTCGGCGCGCAGGGTCCAGCAGAAGACCGACAGCGCGGCCCGGTGCGCGTCGTCGACCAGCGGGGACCGGACGCCGCCGGTGGTCCCGGCGTCGGCGAGGATCCGCTCCCGGCTCGGCGCGATGCCCTGGGCGTAGGTGGAGATCTCGCGCAGGCCGGCGCGGGTGACCATCGGGTCGAAGCCGGGGAGGTCCGCGATCAGCTGGATCAGCCGCGGGCACTGCTCGCCCAGCCGCGTGCGGAGCTCCCGCAGGAGCCGGGGGTCGAAGGTCTGCACGAGCACCGGGCCCTCGGGGTCCGCGACGCCCAGCCGGCGCAGCTCGCCGGCGGTCAGCTCGGCCAGCGAGGGCCCGTCGTCGTCGGGCCAGGTGAGCGTCTTGAGCTCCACGAGCACCTGGACGGTGCGCTCCGGCGTCGAGCGGCGGCGGGCCAGCTCGATCACCTCGGCGAGGGTGAGGATGCCGAACCGGCCGTCGAAGGCGGTGTTCAACGGGCGGAGGGCGGGCATCCGCTCGACGGCCCGCAGCGTGCGCAGCTCGGCGAGGGTGAAGTCCTCGGTGAACCAGCCGGTCACCGGCCGGCCGTGCACCTCGCGGGTGGTGCGGCGGTCGGCGAACTCGGCGTGGTCGGCGACGTCGGTCGACAGCGACAGCTCGCTCTCGTGCCGGACGACGAGGACGCCGTCGCGGCTGACCACGACGTCGGGCTCGATGAGGTCGGCACCCTGGTCGATCGCGAGCTCGTAGCCGGCGGTCGTGTGCTCGGGCCGGTACGACGGGGCGCCACGGTGCCCGATCACGGCGGGACGGGGAAGGCGGGTCACGGGCGGCATGGCCAGCGACTCGGTCGCGTGCATGGCTGCCATGCCATCGCACCGACGTGGCCGGGAGGCGAACTCCGCGCAACGTGTTGCGCACGCTCGCGCACACAGGGCGTTGACCTGCGGTTGTGCATGCGGCCAGTGACGCATCTCTCGTCGTTGCGATCCGGTTGCGACGCGAGTCGCGCGCGGCGTCGTCGTCCCACCCGCACCGCCCGGCGCAGGGATGCCACGCCGCCCCGCGTCGGGCGGCCGGAAATCCGGGTGACACGGCGCCCGGCCCGCGCCCACCCTGACCGGCGTGACCCTCCTCCCGACCCTGGGCTGGCGCGCGGAGCTCGCCGCGCAGCTGCCCGCCGGCACGGCGCCCGGCCGCGTGGCGCGCGTCGACCGGAGCCTGCTCGCCGTCCTGACCGCGGACGGCGAGCGGCGCGTGCACCCCGGCTCGGGCCTGTACGCCGACGCCGCCCTCGGCGGTCCCGCCGTGGGGGACTGGGTCGCGCTGCGCGACGACCTCGCCGTCGCGGTCCTGCCGCGCCGCAGCGCGTTCACCCGCACGGTGGCCGGCCGCACCTCCGCCGCGCAGGTGGTGGCGGCGAACCTCGACCTCGTGCTGGTCGTCGACGCGCTGGCCGGCCCGTCGCGGCTGCGCCGGGTGGAGCGCTACCTCGCGGTCGCCTGGAGCAGCGGGGCGACGCCGGTCGTCGTCCTCACCAAGGCCGACCTGAGCGACGACGTCGCGGCCGCGGTCGCGGAGGTGTCCGAGGACGCCCTCGGCGTGGACGTCCTGGCGGTGAGCGCGCTGACGGGGGAGGGGCTCGACGCCCTCGGCGCGCTGCTCGGCCCGGGCGTCACCGCGGCGATGGCCGGGCCGTCCGGCGTCGGGAAGTCCAGCCTGGCGAACGCGCTGGCCGGGCGGGAGCTGGCCGCCACGAGGGAGATCCGCGACGACGGCCGGGGCCGGCACACGACGACCGCCCGCGAGCTGCACCTCCTCCCCGGCGGGGGGCTGCTCGTCGACACCCCCGGCATGCGCGAGCTGGGGCTCTACGACGACGCCGACGGCGTGGCGGCGGCCTACGCCGACGTGGCCGAGCTGGCCGCGGAGTGCCGCTTCCGCGACTGCGCGCACCGCACCGAGCCCGGCTGCGCGGTGGCCGCGGCGATCGCCGACGGGCGGCTCGACCCGGCGCGGTTCGCGGGCTGGCGCAAGCTCCGGGCCGAGGCGCACCGCCAGCTGCTGCGGGTCGACGCGCGGGCGCGGGCCGAGGAGCGTGCCCGGGTGCGGGCGCTGCACCGCTCGATGCGCGACCAGCCGATCCGGTCGCGGTGAGGCGGCGTCGGTAGCGTTCGCCCCGTGCGCGTGCTCGTGATCGGCTCCGGTGCCCGGGAGCACGCCCTGTGCGTGGCTCTGACCTCCGACCCCGCCGTCGAGGCCCTGGCCTGCGCGCCGGGGAACGCCGGCACCCGGGCGCTGGCGGAGCCGTTCCCGCTGGACGTGCGCGACCCCGACGCGATCGCGGCGCTGGCCCGCTCCTGGAGCGCCGATCTCGTCGTCGTCGGGCCGGAGGTGCCGCTGGTGGCCGGGGCGGCCGACGCCGTCCGCGACGCCGGCATCGCCTGCTTCGGCCCGTCGGAGCAGGCCGCCCAGCTGGAGGGCAGCAAGTCCTTCGCCAAGCACGTGATGACCGCCGCGGGTGTGCCGACCGCGCAGGCCTGGCCGGTCGGTGGGCCGGCCGAGCTGGAGACGGCGCTCGACGAGGTCGCCGCGCTCACCGGCGGCGCGCCCTACGTGGTCAAGGACGACGGCCTGGCCGCCGGCAAGGGCGTGCTGGTGACACCGGACCGCGACGCCGCCGTCGCCCACGGGCGCGCCGTCCTCGACGCCGGGGGAGCGGTGCTGGTCGAGGAGTTCCTGGACGGCCCCGAGGTCTCGCTGTTCGCCGTCACCGACGGGACGACGGTGCTGCCGCTGGTGCCGGCCCAGGACTTCAAGCGGCGCGACGACGGCGACGGCGGCCCCAACACCGGCGGGATGGGCGCCTACGCACCGCTGCCCTGGGCGCCGGCCGGGCTGGTCGAGGAGGTGCTGGCCACCGTGCTGCAGCCGACCGTCGACGAGATGGCCCGCCGCGGGGAGCCGTTCAGCGGCCTGCTCTACGCCGGGCTGGCGCTGACTTCCCGCGGCGTGCGGGTGGTCGAGTTCAACGCCCGCTTCGGCGACCCGGAGACCGAGGTCGTGCTCCCGCTGCTGGCCACCCCGCTCGCCGGGCTGCTGCACGCCGCGGCCACCGGCACGCTGGCCGACCACCCGCCGCTGGAGTGGCGGCCCGGTGCCGCGGTGACCGTGGTGGTCGCGGCCTCCGGCTATCCCGAGGCGCCGCGCACCGGCGACCCGATCACCGGCGCCGACGGCGAGGGCGTGCTGCACGCCGGGACGGCGCTGGCCGACGACGGCACCGTGGTCTCGGCGGGGGGCCGGGTGCTCGCGGTGACCGCCGTGGGCGAGGACCTCGCCGCCGCGCGGCAGACCGCCTACGAGCGGGTCGCCGGCGTCCGGCTGACCGGCGCGCACTGGCGCACCGACATCGCGCTGGGCGCCGTCGAGGGGCGGATCGTCCTGCCCTGACCGGCCTGCGGGAGACTGGTCCCGTGCTGATGGCGACGAGGTGGTCCCGGTGATCGAGCGGTACACGCTCCCCGAGATGGGGGAGGTCTGGAGCGACCAGCACAAGTACGAGCTGTGGTGCCGCGTCGAGACGCTCGTCCTCGAGGCGCACGCCGCCGCCGGCCGGGTGCCCGCCGACGTCGTCGAGCCGGTGCGGAACGCGCCCCCGCCGACCCCGGAGCGGGTCGCGGAGATCGAGGAGACGACGCAGCACGACGTCATCGCCTTCCTCACCGCCTGGGCCGACAACACCGAGCCGCGCTCGGCCGCCGCCTACGTGCACCACGGCATGACGTCGTCGGACCTGCTGGACACCGCGCTGGCCGTCCAGCTCACCGACGCCACCGACGTCCTGCTGGCCAAGGCCGACCGGCTGGTCGCCGCGCTGCGCGACCACGGCCTGGCGCACCGCTCGACGATCCGCGTGGGCCGCACCCACGGCGTGCACGCCGAGCCCGTCGTCTGGGGCCACCGCGTCGCCGACCTCGCCTTCGCCGCCGCCCGCTCCCGCGACCGGCTGAAGGCGGCGCGCGAGCGCGTCGGCGTCGTCGCCATCTCCGGCGCCGTCGGCACCTACTCGCTCATCGACCCCTCCGTCGAGGTCACCGTGGCCGAGGCCCTGGGCCTGCGGCCCGCCGACGCCTCGACGCAGGTCGTGCTGCGCGACTCGATCTCGGAGTGGGTCTCGGCGCTGGCCGTGCTCGCCACCGTGTGCGAGACCGTCGCCCTGGAGGTCCGGCACGGTCAGCGCACCGAGGTGCGCGAGCTGTCGGAGGCGTTCGGGTCGGGCCAGAAGGGCTCGAGCGCGATGCCGCACAAGAAGAACCCGATCCGCTCGGAGCGCATCGCCGGGCTGGCGCGGGTCGTGCGGGCGGCGATCGTGCCGGTCATGGAGGGCATCCCGCTCTGGCACGAGCGGGACATCTCGCACTCCTCCACCGAGCGCGTGTTCCTGCCCGACGCCGCGATCACCACCGACTACCTGCTGCACCTCACCACCGGCCTGGTCGAGAACCTCGTCGTCGACGCCGACCGGATGCGGGCCAACCTGGAGTCCACCGGCGGGCTGATCTACACCTCGTCGGTGCTGCTGGAGCTGGTGGAGGGCGGGCTCTCCCGCGAGGACGCCTACGCGCTGGTGCAGACCGCGGCGATGGAGACGTGGAACAGCGGCACCCCGTTCCGCTCGACCCTGCGCGAGCGCGCGGCCGCCTCCGGTGTCGCGCTGGACGAGGCGCGGCTGGACGAGATCTGCCGCCCCGAGCGGTACGTGGCCAACCTCGGCCCGCTGTTCGACCGGCTCGCGGCGCTGTCGTGAGCCCGGGCCCGGCCGTGGACCTCCCCCTGGTCGCCCGCGGAAAGGTGCGGGAGGTCTACGACGCCGGCGACGACCGGCTGCTGCTGGTGGCGTCGGACCGCATCTCCGCCTACGACTGGGTGCTGCCGACGCCGATCCCGGACAAAGGGGTCGTGCTGACCCGGCTGTCGGTGTGGTGGTTCGAGCAGCTCGCGCCGGTGCTGGACTCCTTCGGCGCGACCCACCACCTGGTGTCGGCGACCGACGTGCCGGACGCCGTCGCCGGCCGCGCGATGCTCGTGCGCCGGCTGGAGATGCTGCCGGTCGAGTGCGTGGCCCGCGGTTACCTCTCCGGCGGAGGCACGGCCGAGTACCGGCGGACCGGCTCGATCCGCGACGTCGTCCTCCCGGCCGGGCTGGTCGAGGGCTCGCAGCTGCCCGCGCCGGTGTTCACGCCGTCCACCAAGGCGGAGATCGGCGAGCACGACGAGCCGATCGACTTCCCGCGGGTGGTCGCGCTGGTCGGGGCCGAGCGGGCCGAGGAGCTGCGCGAGCTGACCCTGGCGCTGTACCGGCGGGGCGCGGAGATCGCCCGCGACGCCGGGATCGTGCTGGCCGACACCAAGTTCGAGTTCGGGCTCTCCGGCGGGCAGCTGGTGCTGGGCGACGAGGTGCTCACCCCGGACTCGTCCCGCTTCTGGCCGGCCTCGTCGTGGGCGCCGGGATCGGTGCAGCCCTCCTACGACAAGCAGTTCGTCCGCGACTGGCTGACGTCGTCCGGCTGGGACCGCGTCTCCGAGCCGCCCGAGCTGCCCGCCGACGTCGTTGCCGCCACCCGCGAGCGCTACGTCGCCGCCTACGAACGCCTCACCGGCACCCCCTTCTGACTCCACGCCTCCCCGCTCAGTGACGCCCACATCGGCGATGTGGGGCTCAAGAACGCCGCTATGCGCCCACATCGCCGATGTGGGCGGGTGGCTGTGGACGACGCCCGGGCGGCGGCGCTGGATCGTCGATGCTGCCGGGATGCCGAAGCGAAGGCCGCGGTCGCGGATCACCGGCCCGACGACGAGGGGTGCCGTGCTCGAGGCGGGTCTCAGCGTCGAGGAGCTGAGGCACCCGCAGGTCGTGCGGCTGTCCCGGGACACCTACCTCCCGAGGGCGCTGAGCGGGCAGCTGGTCAGCCGCCTCGCTGCGGTGCTGCTGACCGCCCCGCCGGGTGCCGTCGTCAGCCACCTGTCCGCGGCGGACCTCTGGGGGTTGCAGATCCCTCTCCGCGACCGGTCGGACGAGCGCATCCACCTCTCGATACCCGGGACGTCCCGCGCGGAGAGCAGGGTGGACCGTCGCCTGTACCGGTCGGACGTGGCGGGGGACGACGTCCTCCGGCGGGCGTCGCTGCCCGTGACGTCCCCGGCCAGGACGTGGCGGGACCTGGCCGCCATCCTCGAACCGCAGGCCCTGCTCGCAGCCACCGATCAGGTGCTGAACGGCTTGGCGAGCCGCGCGGAGCTCGGTGAGCAGCTGGCTCGTCGCCCCACCGGTCGTGGGTGTGCCCGAGCGAGGGCCGTGCTGCCGCTCGGGGACGCCCGGGCCGAGTCGCCGATGGAGTCGGTCGTCCGCTGGCTGGTCCTGCACGCGGGACTGCCGGCTCCGGACGTCCAGTACGACGTCCGCGACCCAGCCCGGGCCTTCCTCGCCCGCGCCGACCTGGCATGGCCGGAGAGCCGGGTGATCGTGGAGTTCGATGGCGACGTGCACCGGGAGCGCGACGTCTTCGTGCGCGACCTGCGGCGGCAGAACCGGCTCGTCGCGGCCGGCTGGACGGTCCTCCGCTTCACGTCCGCGGACGTGCTCGGACGCCCGGACGACGTGCTCGCGGAGATCCGGCGGGCGCTGCGGGCCTGACGAGATCGGCGATCTGGCGCTCATGGAGGACCGGTGGGCCCCACATCGCCGATGTGGGCGGCAGGGGTGGGCGAGACGAGGGTCACCGGGGCGGGGGCGGCGGCCCCGGTAGGCTCGTCGGCGTGTCCCGGGTGGTCGTCGACGTCGTGCTCAAGCCGGAGATCTCCGACCCCCAGGGGCAGGCGGTCCTGGGTGCGCTGGGCCGCCTCGGCCACGACAGCGTGCGCAGCGTCCGCCAGGGCAAGCACTTCGTGCTCGAGGTCGACGGGACGCCCGACGAGGCCGAGCTGCGGCAGATCGCCGAGACGCTGCTGGCCAACCCGGTCATCGAGGACGTCGAACTGCACCTCACCACCGACTGAGAGAGACCCCGCCGTGCGCATCGGTGTCATCACCTTCCCGGGCTCCCTGGACGACGTCGACGCCGCCCGCGCGGTGCGACTGGCCGGTGGGGACCCGGTCTCCCTCTGGCACGGCGAGCACGACCTCAAGGACGTCGACGCCGTCGTCCTCCCCGGGGGCTTCTCGTACGGCGACTACCTGCGGGCCGGGGCCATCGCCGCCCGCTCGCCGCTCATGCAGGACGTCGTCGCCGCCGCGAAGGGGGGCCTGCCGGTGCTCGGCATCTGCAACGGCTTCCAGGTGCTCTGCGAGGCGGGGCTGCTGCCCGGGGCGCTGACCCGCAACAGCCACCTGCACTTCCGCAACCGCGACCAGCTGCTCCGCGTCGAGCGCGCCGACACCGCCTGGACCGGCGACTACGCCGACGGCCAGGAGATCCTCGTCCCGGTCAAGAACGGCGAGGGCCGCTACGTGGGCTCCGAGGCCGACCTGGACCGCCTCGAGGGGGAGGGCCGCGTCGTGTTCCGCTACGTCGGCGGCAACCCGAACGGCTCCAGCCGCGACATCGCGGGCGTGACCAGCGAGAACGGCCGGGTCGTGGGCCTCATGCCGCACCCGGAGCACGCGGTCGAGGACCTCACCGGCCCGAGCACCGACGGGCTCGGCTTCTTCACCAGCATCCTGAAGGCGGTCGTCGCAGCGTGACCAGCGTGGACACCGTCCAGAACGCCGCCCAGCACCCGGACGACGAGCAGCCCTGGGCCGAGCTCGGTCTCAAGGCCGACGAGTACGCCCGCATCAGGGAGATCCTCGGCCGCCGCCCGACGACGGCCGAGCTGGCGATGTACAGCGTCATGTGGAGCGAGCACTGCTCCTACAAGAGCTCCAAGGTGCACCTGCGGCAGTTCGGCGACCTCCCGAAGAGCGACGCCCTGCTCGTCGGCATCGGCGAGAACGCCGGCGTGGTCGACGTGGGCGAGGGCTACGCGGTCACCTTCAAGGTGGAGAGCCACAACCACCCCAGCTACGTCGAGCCCTACCAGGGCGCGGCGACCGGGGTCGGTGGCATCGTCCGCGACATCCTCACCATGGGCGCCCGCCCGATCGCGGTCATGGACTCGCTGCGCTTCGGCCGGGCCGACGCCCCCGACACCGCCCGGGTGCTACCCGGCGTCGTCGCCGGGGTGGGCGGCTACGGGAACTGCCTGGGCCTGCCCAACATCGGCGGCGAGCTGCTCTTCGACGAGTGCTACACCGGGAACCCCCTGGTCAACGCGCTGTGCGTCGGCGTCATGAAGCACGACGACGTGCACCTGGCCAAGGCCGAGGGCGTCGGCAACAAGGTGATCCTGTTCGGCGCCCGCACCGGGGGCGACGGCATCGGCGGGGTCAGCGTGCTCGCCAGCGAGACGTTCGACGCCGAAGGCCCGGCCAAGCGCGCGCCGGCGGTGCAGGTCGGCGACCCGTTCACCGAGAAGCTGCTCATCGAGGCCTGCCTGGAGCTGTTCGCCCAGGACCTCGTCACCGGCATCCAGGACCTCGGCGGCGCCGGCCTGTCCTGCGCCACGAGCGAACTGGCCAGCGCCGGCACCGGCGGCATGCACGTCGACCTCGAGACCGTCCCGCTGCGCGACAGCACCCTGACGCCCGCCGAGATCCTGATGAGCGAGTCGCAGGAGCGCATGTGCGCGATCGTCGAGCCGGGCAAGGTCGAGCAGTTCCTGGCCGTCTGCCGCAAGTGGGACGTCCGCGCCGCCGTCATCGGTGAGGTCACCGACGGCGACCGGCTCACCGTCGACTGGCACGGCGAGCGGATCGTCGACGTCCCGCCGCGGACCGTCGCCCACGAGGGGCCGGTCTACGAGCGCCCGATGCAGCGCCCGGCCGACCTCGACGCCCTCCGGGCCGACGACGCCGGGAAGCTCCCGCGCCCCGGCACGCCGGCCGAGATCCAGGCGCACTGGCTGGCCGTCGTCAGCAGCCCGGACGGCGCGGACAAGAGCTGGGTCACCGAGCAGTACGACCGCTACGTCCGCGGCAACACGGTGCTCGCGCAGCCCGAGGACGCCGGCGTCATCCGGATCGACGAGGACTCGCACCGCGGCATCGCCCTGTCGCTGGACGGCAACGCCCGGTTCGCCCGCCTCGACCCCTACACCGGCGCGCAGCTCAACCTCGCCGAGGCCTACCGCAACGTCGCCGCCACCGGCGCGACGCCGCTGGCGGTCACCAACTGCCTCAACTTCGGCTCGCCGGAGAACCCCGAGGTCATGTGGCAGTTCGCCGAGGCCGTGCGCGGCCTGGCCGACGGCTGCCGCGCGCTCGGCCTGCCGGTCACCGGCGGCAACGTGAGCCTCTACAACCAGACCGGCGACGTCGCGATCAACCCGACCCCGGTCATCGGCGTGCTCGGTGTGCACGAGGACGTCCGCGCCCGCATCCCCAGCGGCTGGCGCACCGCCGGCGAGACGGTCCTCCTGCTCGGCGAGACGAGGCCCGAGTTCGGCGGTTCCGCCTGGGCGGGCGTCGTCCACGGCCACCTCGGCGGGCAGCCCCCGGCGGTCGACCTCGCCGCCGAACGCGCCCTGGCCGAGCTGCTGGCCGCGCTCGGCCGCGACGGGCTGGCCGGCTCCGCGCACGACCTCGCCGACGGCGGGCTGGCGCAGGCGCTCACCGAGTCCGCGCTGCGCTACGGCGTCGGCGCCCGGCTCGCGCTGCACGGCGATGCGTTCACCGCGCTGTTCAGCGAGTCCGCGGCGCGTGTCGTCGTCACCACCACCGAGCCCGATCGGGTGCGCAACATCGCCCGCGCGGCGGGCGTCCCCGTCACCGAACTGGGGACGACGGGCGGCGGGTCGCTGGTCGTCGACGGCGTGCTCGAGCTGCCGCTGGCCGAGCTGCGCGCCGCGTGGAGCGCCACCCTGCCGGCGTTGTTCGGCGGCCCGGAGCACGGCACGGCGCTCACCGTCCCGGCGGGCACCGTCCCGACCAGCTAGGGCCGGCTGCTCATGGCTGGTGCAGCCCCGATCCCGGCCGACGAGCTGCGGGCCGCCGTCGACCCGGTGCGCGCGTGGCTGGCCGGGGAGGCGGAGCGACCGCCGCGCGCGGTCGTGGGCGCGGCGGTGAAGACCAGCGCGCGCTGGCTGGCGCAGCAGGTGCCGGGCCGCTCTGTGGAGGTGCGGGTGCCGCCGCACGTCGCCGTCCAGTGCATCGAGGGGCCGCGGCACACCCGGGGGACGCCGCCGAACGTGATCGAGACCGATGCCGCCACGTGGCTGCGGCTGGCCAGCGGGATGACGACGTGGGCCGAGGCGGTCGCCGAGGGTGCGGTGACCGCCAGCGGCAACCGCGCCGACCTCTCCGGGCTGCTGCCGCTGCGCCCCCTGAGCCGCCCCTGACGGAGCGTCGGGCATGCTCGACCCCCGGGCGGACGGGCCGCCGCGCACGGAGGTGTCATGCAGGCGTCGTTCACGCCCGACGGGGAGTTGCTGGTGCCGTCGCCGACGGCGGCCAGCCCGTGGTCGGACGAGATGCTCAACGGCCACCACATGGGCGGGCTCATCGGCTGGGGTGTCCAGCGGGACAGCCCGGACCCGGAGTTCCAGCTCTCCCGGATGACGGTGGACATGGTCCGGGCGGTGCCGATGGTGCCGCTGCGGGTGGAGACCCGGCGCGGCCGCGACGGCCGGCGGCTGCGCGCCGTCGACGTCAGCGTGCTGGCCGGTGACCTCGAGGTGCTGCGCGGGTCGGCTGTGCTGCTGCGCCGCTCCGAGCACCCCGACTCCGAGCCGTACGCACCGACCCCGTGGGACGTGCCGTCGCCGGAGCAGATCGAGGGCGGGCCGACCGGGCCGATGTCGTGGGAGATCCGCCGGATCAACCCGTGGGGTTCGGCCGGGCCCGGCCGGGTGTGGATGCGCGAGACCGCCGCGTTCGTCGAGGGGGAGGAGCTCACCCCGCTGGTGCGCGCCGCCCTGATGGCCGACTTCACCAACCCGCTGTCGAACTCCGGCCCCGACGGGCTGGCGTTCATCAACACCGACGTCACGATGTACCTGGCCCGCGACCCGCGCGGCGAGTGGATCGGGATGGAGAGCGCCGGCCACCTCGGGCACGAGGGCGTCGCGTTCGGCACGACCTGGATGTACGACCAGGACGGGCTCATCGGGCACTGCGTCGCCGGGACGCTGCCCGACCCGCGGATCCAGGCCCGCCAGCGCTCGTAGCGACGCCCCCGCCCGCGGGATGCGGGCGAGGGCGCCGGAGCCGGACGAGGGGGATCAGCCGCCGAACAGGTCGGCCGCGGTCTTGACGGTCTGGTACAGCCCGTAGGCCAGCGGGACGCCGACGAGGGTCCACGCCAGGGCGATCAGCCCGGCCGGCGTGCGGGTCGGCTGTCGCCGGTCGGGGGTCGAGGTGGCGGAGCTCATCGGACGGCGCTCGCTTCCGGGGTCGGGGTGGTCTCGGACTTCGGCTCGTGGAACTTCGCGGCCACCGGCTTGACCAGCAGGTTCGCGACGAAGCCGACCGCCAGCAGGCCGACCATGATGAACAGCGCCGGACGGTAGTCGCCGGCCACGAGCTCACCCGGCTCGCCCTCGGCCATGTCGAGCACGCCGTTGATGATCAGCGGCCCGGCGATGCCGGCGGCCGACCACGCGGTCAGCAGCCGGCCGTGGATGGCGCCGACCTGGAAGGTGCCGAACAGGTCGCGGAGGTAGGCCGGGATCGTGGCGAAGCCGCCGCCGTAGAACGAGATGATGATCGCGGCGGTGATCACGAAGATCCAGGTCGCGCTGCTGCCCAAGGTGGCCAGCACGAGGTACAGGACGATGCCGACGCCCAGGTAGATCATGTAGATCGGCTTGCGGCCGATGTAGTCCGACGTCGTCGACCAGGCGAACCGGCCGCCCATGTTGAACAGCGAGAGCAGCCCGACGAAACCGGCCGCGGCGGTCACCGTGACGGCGGAGGTCTCCCCGTCGCGGAAGAAGTCCTGGATCATCGGGCTGGCCTGCTCGAGGATGCCGATGCCGGCGGTCACGTTGCAGAACAGCACCACCCACAGCAGCCAGAACTGCGGCGTCTTGATCGCGTTGTTCGCCGAGACGCTCTCGGTGGTGACCAGCGCCTTCTGCTTCACCGTGGACGGGTCGAAGCCCGCGGGCTTCCAGCCCTCGGCCGGCACCCGCACGATCAGCGCCCCGAAGAGCATGAAGACGGCGTAGACCGCGGCGAGGGTGAGGAAGAGCAGCGCCACCGAGGTGCCGTCCGGGACCGTGCCGGCCGTGCCGTCGTAGTCGGCGTCGTAGAAGTTCATCAGCTGGCGGGACAGCGGCGAGGCGACCAGCGCGCCACCGCCGAAGCCCATGATCGCCATGCCGGTGGCCAGGCCCGGGCGGTCGGGGAACCACTTGATCAGCGTGGAGACCGGCGAGATGTAGCCGATGCCCAGGCCGATGCCGCCCAGGAAGCCGTAGCCGAAGTACAGCAGCCACAGCTGCTCGGTGTAGATGCCGAGCGCACCGACGAGGAAGCCGGACACCCAGAACACCGCGGAGGTGAACATCGCGGCCCGGGGGCCGTTGCGGTCCACCCAGGTGCCGAAGACCGCCGCGGACAGGCCGAGCATGACGATCGCGATCGAGAAGATGATCCCGATCGAGGTGAGGCTGGCGTCGAAGTGCTCGACGAGGGCGGTCTTGTAGACGCTGGTGGCGTACGCCTGGCCGATGCACAGGTGCACGGCGAGGGCGGCCGGCGGGATCAGCCACCGGTTGAAGCCCGGGCCGGCGACGATGCGCTCGCGGGCCAGGAAACTGGGAACGGCCACGGACGGGACCTCCGGGGGCGTGGGACGCGGCGCGTCCGGTCGGACGCGACCCGGCCGCGCCCTGTCGTGTGTGCCACAGCCGGGGGGAACGTACGACGGCTGCGGGAGCCCCGCCCGTTCAAGCCGCGATCGTGACGCCGGCGTGACCGCCGACCCGGCCGGTGGTGGGCGGGCCCCCGGCCTAGGCTCGGGGCATGGGTTACGAGGTGAAGGGCGTCGTCGCCCGCAGCAAGGGTGCACCGGTCACGATCGAGACGATCCTGGTCCCCGACCCGGGCCCGGGCGAGGCCGTCGTCGACATCCAGGCGTGCGGGGTCTGCCACACCGACCTGCACTATCGCGAGGGCGGCATCAACGACGACTACCCGTTCCTGCTCGGTCACGAGGCGGCCGGCACGGTCGCCGCGGTCGGCGAGGGCGTCACGAACGTGGCCGTCGGCGACTACGTCGTCCTCAATTGGCGCGCGGTCTGCGGGCAGTGCCGCGCCTGCCTCAAGGGCGAGCCGAAGTACTGCTTCGCCACCCACAACGCCGCGCAGAAGATGACGCTGGCCGACGGCACCGAGCTCTCCCCGGCACTGGGCATCGGCGCCTTCGCCGAGAAGACCCTGGTCCACTCCGGGCAGTGCACGAAGGTCGACCCGGCCGCGAAGCCGGAGGCCGCGGGCCTGCTCGGCTGCGGCGTCATGGCCGGCGTCGGTGCGGCGATCAACACCGGCGCGGTGCAGCGCGGCGAGAGCGTGGCCGTCTTCGGCTGCGGCGGCGTCGGTGACGCCGCGATCGCCGGCGCCAAGCTGGCCGGGGCGACGACGATCATCGCCGTCGACATCTCCGACACCAAGCTCGAGTGGGCGACGACGTTCGGCGCCACCCACACGGTCAACTCCAAGGAGACCGACGCGGTCGAGGCGATCAAGGCCCTCACCGGCGGGTTCGGGGTCGACGTCGCGATCGACGCGGTCGGCCACCCCGCCGTCTTCGAGCAGGCCTTCTACGCCCGCGACCTGGCCGGACGGGTCGTGATGGTCGGCGTCCCCACGCCGGACATGGAGATCACGCTCCCGGCGATCGAGATCTTCGGCCGGGGTGGGGCGATCAAGTCCTCCTGGTACGGCGACTGCCTCCCCAGCCGCGACTTCCCGATGCTGGTCGACCTCTACCTGCAGGGCCGCTTCGACCTCGACGCCTTCGTCTCGGAGACGATCGGGCTGGAGGACGTCGAGGAGGCGTTCGAGAAGATGCACAAGGGCGAGGTCCTGCGCAGCGTCGTGGTGTTCGGCAAGTGACCGCGCGGATCGAGAAGGTCGTCGTCAGCGGCGTCTTCAGCCTCGACGGCCAGGACTTCGACGTCGACAACAACGTCTGGCTGGTCGGGGACGACGCCGAGGTGCTGGTGATCGACGCCCCGCACGACGCCGCCCCGATCGTCGAGGCGATCGCGGGCCGCCGGGTCACCGCGATCGTGCTGACCCACGGGCACAACGACCACATCACCGCCGCGCCCGCGCTCCGCGAGGCCACGGGCGCGGAGATCTGGTTCAACCCGGCCGACCGGATGCTCTGGGACATGACCCACGCCGACACGGCCCCCGACCGGGAGCTGGTCGCCGGCACCCGGTTCACCGTCGCCGAGACGACGCTGACCGCCCTGCACACGCCGGGTCACTCGCCGGGCAGCACCTGCCTGCACGCTCCGGACCTGGCCACGGTGTTCACCGGCGACACGCTGTTCTGCGGCGGGCCGGGCGCCACGGGCCGCTCGTTCAGCGACCACCCGACGATCCTGGACTCCATCCGCTCGCAGCTGTTCAGCCTGCACGGCGACACGGTGGTCAGGACCGGCCACGGCGACGACACCACCATCGCCGCGGAGCTCCGCACCATCGGCTGACCTCCCCGAGGGGCAGACATAGCCATGTCTGCCCCTAGGGGAGGGGCGTCCGCGTGGCGGCGGAGGCGAAGCCGAGCCAGGTGTGCCGGTTGCCCGCCCAGCACCAGCCCACCTTCGGCGCCCCGCGGCGGGCCCGCCCGTCCCGGCCGGTGCCGCCGCTGATCCACAGCGCCGGCGTCCGGGAGTCCGGCCGCCCGCTGGGCCGCCGCATCCGGGAGCCGATCGTCATGAAGCAGTTGTTCGGCTCCAGCACGTCCGGGCACTGGAGCAGCCAGGCGATGCCCTCGCCCAGCGTGAGCGGCGTGCGCCCGGCGTCGAGGAGCACGGGCAGCGCCTCGTCGGGGCTGCGGTTGGCCAGCGCGTCCCCGCGGTCGAGCCCGGTCACGGCGTAGACCGGCCCGTCCGGGACGACGACGCCGGGGATCGGCGCGAAGGCGTCGACGTCGGTCATGTCCTCGACGACGAACCCCGGCTTGCCGTCCCGCTCGAGCAGCGGGGCCAGGGCCGAGGCCGGCGCCAGCGCGGGCGAGACGACGAGCAGCGCGCCGTCGTCGGCGGCGCGGGCGGCGTCCTGCAGCGCGGCGGCGGGCAGCCCGGCGCGCTCGTGCACGCCGAGGGCGACCAGCCGCTCGGCCTGGTGAGCGGGGGAGGGCAGGGTCCGGGCGACGGGAGAGACAGGGGCGGCGGCGGGCACGGCAGACCTCCGGACGGCGACTGCGGACTCCGGTCAACGCGCACATCCCGCGACGGGTTCCCGGCCTGCGACGCGGGCGATGAGCTGGCCGAACACGCCGGAGGGTGACTGGTTGCACTGCTCCCGGGCTGGGCATCGGCGCGCGCGCCGGTACGGTGGACCCCGTGCCTCGCGGTGATGGACGGCTCACGCACGACCTCGACCCCCACTCTCCCGGACCCCAGGACGCCTGCGGCGTCTTCGGCGTCTGGGCGCCGGGTGAAGAGGTCGCGAAGCTGACCTATTTCGGCCTGTACGCCCTCCAGCACCGCGGTCAGGAGGCGGCCGGCATCGCGGTGTCCGACGGCACGTCCGTCGTCGTCTATAAGGACCTCGGGCTGGTCAGCCAGGTCTTCGACGAGGCCACCCTGGGCAGCCTGCGCGGCCACCAGGCGGTCGGCCACACCCGGTACTCGACGACCGGCGCCTCCACCTGGGAGAACGCCCAGCCGACGTTCCGCACCACCGAGGCCGGCACCGGCCTGGCGCTGTGCCACAACGGCAACCTGGTGAACACCGCCGAGCTCGCCGTCAAGGCGGCCGACGCCGGTGTGCCCGGGGCGTTCGTCGCCACGAACGACTCCGACCTGGTCACCGCGCTCATCGCCGCCCGGCCCGACCTCTCGGTCGAGGCCGCCGCGATGGAGGTGCTGCCCCAGCTGCGCGGCGCCTTCAGCCTCACCTTCATGGACGAGGACACGCTCTACGCCGCCCGCGACCCGCAGGGCGTCCGCCCGCTGGTGCTGGGCCGGCTCGAGCGCGGCTGGGTGGTCGCCAGCGAGACCGCGGCGCTGGACATCGTGGGCGCCTCGGTGGTCCGCGAGGTCGAGCCCGGCGAGCTCATCGCGATCGACGAGAACGGGCTGCGCAGCCAGCACTTCGCGCCGGCCCAGCCCAAGGGCTGCGTCTTCGAGTACGTCTACCTGGCGCGCCCGGACACCACGATCTCCGGCCGCGGCGTGCACGCCGCCCGCGTCGAGATCAGGCCGCCGGCTGGCCAAGGAGCACCCGGTCGAGGCCGACCTGGTCATCCCCGTCCCGGAGTCGGGGACGCCGGCCGCCGTCGGCTACGCGCAGGCCTCGGGCATCCCCTACGGCCTCGGGCTGGTCAAGAACTCCTACGTCGGGCGCACCTTCATCCAGCCGTCCCAGACGATCCGGCAGCTGGGCATCCGGCTGAAGCTCAACCCGCTGCGCGACGTCATCCGCGGCAAGCGGCTGGTCGTCGTGGACGACTCGATCGTCCGCGGCAACACCCAGCGGGCGCTGGTCCGCATGCTGCGCGAGGCCGGCGCGGTCGAGGTGCACGTCCGCATCGCCTCGCCGCCGGTCAAGTGGCCGTGCTTCTACGGCATCGACTTCGCCAGCCCCGCCGAGCTGGTCGCCAACGGTTTGGACCTCGACGGCGTGCGCGCCTCGATCAACGCCGACTCGCTGGGCTACGTCTCCGAGCAGGGCCTCATCGCCGCCACCGAGCAGCCCGCGAACCGGCTGTGCACCGCCTGCTTCACCGGGAAGTACCCGATCCCGCTGGAGCAGCCCGAGGTGCTGGGCAAGCACGTGCTCGAGGGCCTGGAGAACCGCGCGCTGACCGGCTGGACGGGGCAGCAGGCCGGCAGCGCGACGGTGCCGGGCGGCGCCGAGGACGCTCTGCTGCGGCCGTGAGCTCAGCCGAGGAGTTCACCTACGCCGCGTCCGGCGTCGACATCGACGCCGGCGAGCGCGCGGTCACGCTGATGAAGTCCGCGGTCGCCCGCACGAACCGGCCCGAGGTGGTCGGCGGCCTGGGCGGCTTCGCCGGGCTGTTCGCGCTGGACACCGCGAAGTACCGCAGGCCCCTGCTGGCGTCCTCCACCGACGGCGTCGGCACGAAGATCGCCCTCGCCCGCCAGCTGGACCGGCACGACACCGTGGGCATCGACCTGGTCGCCATGGTCGTCGACGACCTGGTCGCCTGCGGCGCCGAGCCGCTGTTCCTCCAGGACTACGTGGCCTGCGGCAAGGTCGTCCCCGAGCGGATCGCCGCGATCGTCACCGGCATCGCGGCCGGCTGCACGCTGGCCGGCGCCGCGCTGGTCGGCGGGGAGACCGCCGAGCACGGCGACCTGATGGACGCCGACGAGTACGACCTCGCCGCCACCGCGGTGGGCGTGGTCGAGGCCGACGCCGTCCTCGGGCCGGAGCGGGTCCGCGCCGGTGACGCCGTCGTCGCCATGGCCTCGTCGGGCTTCCACTCCAACGGCTACTCGCTGGTCCGCCGCGTGGTGAGCGCCGCCGGGCTGGACCTGCACGCCACCCCCGCCGGGCTGGCCCGCCCGCTGGGCGAGGAGCTGCTCGAGCCGACCCGCATCTACGCCCTCGACTGCCTCGCCCTGGTCGCCGCGCACGGCGTCGAGAACGTGCACGCCTACGCGCACATCACCGGCGGCGGGCTGGCGGGCAACACCGCCCGCGTCGTGCCCGACGGCCTGGAGGCGGTGCTCGACCGGGGCACCTGGGCGCTGCCCGCCGCGGTGCGGCTGATGGAGGAGCACGGCGTCCCGCGCACCGAGTCCGAGCGCGCCTTCAACTGCGGCGTCGGCATGGTCGCCGCCGTCGCCCCCGAGATCGCCGACGACGTCGTCGCCCGGCTCACCGCAGCGGGTGTGCCGGCGTGGGTGGCCGGCAGCCTGCAGGAGCGGGCCGACGAGAGCGCCCCGGCCGCGCGCCTGGTGGGCACCTACCGCTGAGCCCCCGGGGACTTTCTGTACCGAAAGTCCGGTCAGGCGGGGGACTTTCGGTACCGAAAGTCCCCTGGACGGCGGCGCGCGCGAAGGCACCGCCTCACCCGGGGGTGAGACGGTGCCCCGTGCCGGACGGTCGGGTCAGCGTCGCCGCGTCAGCGGGTGGCTGCCCAGTCGTCGCCCGAGTCGTCGTCCGCCCAGCGGTCGGCGTACTCGTCGTCGTCCTCGTCGTCGTCGTCCGCCGCCGCGCTGGGCGCGGTGTAGGTGGACGACGAACCAGAACCGGCCAACTCCCGCTGGAGAGCGGTGAGGTCGGTGTTCGGTGAGCTGTACTTGAGCTCACGGGCCACGCGTGTCTGCTTGGCCTTCGCTCGGCGACCACCTCGACACCGCGGGCGGGCGTCCAGCCCGGGCGGTGGCGACCCCGGCTGACCCTGGGCCAACATTACGACCGGATCCGCCGGACCGTCGAACGTCGGTGACCACGAGCTCGGCGCCGTCGGCCACCAGCCGGTCGGCCGCCACGGCGGGGGAGACGCCGTCGGCGTCGGCGGTGCGGAACACCCGGGCGGCGACGTCGAAGATGCCGGCGGCCCGCGCCCGGGCTCGTCCTCGACCTGGATGACGCCGCCGGCGTTCACCAGGTAGTCAGGGGCGTAGAGGATGCCGCGGGCGACCAGGTCGTCGGCGATCCGCGGGCCAGAAGACGCCGTGGCCACGGTCGCGGCGTCCAGCGCCCCGCCCAGCGCGCACGGCGCGTAGACGTCGTGCGGCGTGCCGATGAGCGCGGCGGTGTCGGCGACCACCCGCACCGGCCAGCGACCGGACCGCCGCCGGGTCGGGCGAACCGGCGCCGTCGGCCACCAGCAGGTCGACCAGCCACGACGTCGAGGTCGGCGTTGAACGTGCCGACGTCGCAGGCGGTGAGGTACCGGCCGCCGAGGGCGAACCGGGTCGACGTCGAAACGCGACGTCCGGCGGTGAGGTACCGGCGGCCGTAGGCGCGCAGCAGCGCCTCGCTCTTGTCCGTCCGGGGATTGCCGATGATCACCGCCTTGCCGCCGCCGAGGTCCAGGCCCGCCAGGCTGTTCTTGTAGGACATGGCCCGCGACAGCCGCAGCGCGTCGGCGACGGCGTCGTCCTCGCTCGCGTACGGGTAGAAGCGGGTGCCGCCCAGCGCGGGGCCCAGCGCGGTCGAGTGGATCGCGATGACGGCCCGCAGGCCGGACTCCCGGTCGCTGCAGAAGACGACCTGCTCGTGGCCGGAGCCCAGAATGTCCACGGCGCGAGGGTAGAACCCCTGCACCCGGCCCCGGGGCGTCGCACCGGCCGGGCAGCACCGGCGGCGTACGGGCAGGCATCATGTCCCGTTGGACACCCGGCGGAGGTCAGCGCTGCGCCCCCGAGCCGCACCGTGGCACACAGGAGGACTCCCATGCCCGCACCCAGGCGACTGCTCGCGTTCGCGCTGGCCGCACCGCTGCTGCTCGCGTCGTGCACGACGGACGGCGGCGACAACGGGGGCGGCGGGTCCGCGGACGCCGGCGGCGGGGGCGGGGACGGCGACCTCACCATCACCGTGGTCACGCACGGCTCGGCCGGTGACGCCTTCTGGGACGTCGTGCAGAACGGCGCCGAGGCCGCGGGCGAGGACCTCGGCGTGGACGTCGACTACCAGAGCGACGGCGACCCGCAGCGCCAGGCGCAGCTCATCGACGCCGCCGTGAACCAGGGCGTCGACGGCATCGTGGTCTCGATGGCCAACCCGGACGCCCTCCAGGAGTCGGTCGAGGCCGCGGTCTCCGCCGGCATCCCGGTGGTCACCATCAACTCGGGCGGGGACCGCTCGGCCGAGTTCGGCGCCATCGGCCACGTCGGCCAGGACGAGACGATCGCCGGCGAGGGCGCCGGCCGCGAGCTCGCCGCCGACGGCGCGCGCAACGTGCTGTGCGTCATCCACGAGGCGGGCAACATCGGCCACGAGCAGCGCTGCGCCGGTGCGGCCACCGGCCTGGGCGCCACGGTCACCCCGCTGCAGGTGGACATCAACGACCTCACCGGCGCGCAGTCGACGATCACCTCGCAGCTGCAGAGCGACCCCACGATCGACGCGGTGCTGGCGCTGAACTCCGCCGTCGCCGCGGTGGCCGTCGAGTCGGCGCAGGACGCCGGTTCCGACGCCAGCATCGCCACCTTCGACCTCAACCAGGACGTCATCACCGGCATCCAGGACGGCTCGATCGCCTTCGCCGTCGACCAGCAGCAGTTCGAACAGGGCTACCTGCCGATCGTGATGCTCAAGCTCTACGCCGAGAACCTCAACACCGTCGGCGGCGGTCAGCCGGTGCTCACCGGTCCCGGGATCGTCGACGCCACGAACGTCGACGAGATCGCCGACCTGGCCTCGGCCGGCACGCGCTGAGCACCGCGGGAGCACCGCTCCCGGTGGGCACCGGGGACGCGGGCGAGCCGTCGACGCGGCGGGCCGACGAGCGGCTGAGCGCCGTCGGCCCGCTGCGCCGGCTGCTGGTCAAGCCCGAGCTCGGCGCGCTGGTCGGCGCTGTCGCGGTGTTCGCGTTCTTCGCCGTCCAGTCCGAGGTCTTCCGCTCGGCCCGCGGCATCGCCAACTGGCTCGACCCGGCCTCGACGCTGGGCATCATGGCGGTGGCGGTCGCCCTGCTGATGATCGGCGGGCACTTCGACCTCTCGGCCGGCGTCATGACCGGGACGACGGCGCTCACCGTCGCGATCGTCGCCGTCGAGTTCGAGCAGAACATCTGGGTGGCGATCGGCGTCTCGCTCGTCGTCGCCCTGCTGCTGGGCTTCTTCAACGGCTGGCTGGTCACCCGCACCGGCCTGCCCAGCTTCATCATCACGCTGGGCACCTTCCTCATGCTCCAGGGCCTGAACCTGGGCCTGACGAAGTTCCTCACCGGCACGGTCACCGCCAGCGGGCTCGCCGCGGCCCCCGGGTACGGGAGCGCCGAGTGGGTCTTCGCCTCGCGCATGACGATCTTCGGCGCCGAGGTCCGCGTCGCCGTGCTGTGGTGGCTGCTGTTCACCGCCCTGGCCAGCTGGGTCCTGCTGCGCACCCGCTTCGGCAACTGGGTGTTCGCCACCGGCGGCGACGAGGTCGCCGCGCGCAACGTCGGCGTCCCGGCCCGGCGCACGACGATCACGCTGTTCATGACGACGGCGACGGCGGCCTGGTTCGTCGGGACGACGCTGGCCGTGCGGCTCACCTCGGTGCAGGCCAACACCGGCACCGGCCAGGAGCTGATCTACATCGTCGCCGCGGTCATCGGCGGCTGCCTACTCACCGGCGGCTTCGGCTCGGCCATCGGCGCCTCGCTCGGGGCGCTGATCTTCGGCATGACCCAGCTGGGCATCCCGTACCTGCGCTGGAACGCCGACTGGTTCTACTTCTTCCTGGGGGCCATGTTGCTGCTCGCGGTGCTGGCCAACCGGCTGGTCCGGCGGTACGCCGAGGCGGCGCGCAGATGACCGCCCCCCTGCTGGAACTCCGCGACGTCGGCAAGGACTACGGCTCGGTCATCGCCCTGGACGGCATCAGCACCACGGTGCGCGCCGGCGAGGTCACCTGTGTGCTGGGCGACAACGGCGCCGGCAAGTCCACGCTGATCAAGATCCTGTCGGGCGTGCACCGGGCGGACCGCGGGCAGCTGCTGCTGGACGGGCAGCCGACGGCGTTCGGGTCGCCGCGCGAGGCGCTGGACGCCGGGATCGCGACGGTCTACCAGGACCTGGCGATGATCCCGCTGATGGCGATCTGGCGGAACTTCTTCCTCGGCGCCGAGCCCACCCGCGGGTGGGGCCCGTTCCGGCGGTTCGACGCCGCGCGGGCGAAGGAGACCACCCGTCGCGAGCTGGCGGCGATGGGCATCGACATCCGCGACCCCGACCAGCCGGTCGGCACGCTGTCCGGCGGCGAGCGGCAGTCGGTGGCGATCGCCCGGGCGGTGCACTTCGGGGCGCGGGTGCTGATCCTCGACGAGCCGACGTCCGCCCTCGGCGTCAAGCAGGCCGGTGTCGTGCTGCGGTACGTCGCCCAGGCGCGCGACCGCGGCGTGGGCGTCGTGCTGATCACCCACAACCCGCACCACGCCCACCCGGTGGGGGACCGCTTCCTCGTGCTCAACCGCGGGCGCAGCCTGGGCGAGTTCGCCAAGGCCGACGTGAGCCGCGAGGAGCTGACCCGGCTGATGGCCGGCGGGGCGGAGCTGGACCAGCTGGCGCACGATGCTCGAGCGCCCGTCGACCTGATCGAGTCGACATACCGACGGCTGCGGAACGGTCGCTGACCGAACTTCCCGCGGCGCGTCAGATGGTGCGCGTGTTGCCTTTGTGACTGGCGGTGACGCTGCGACTCTCCTCGGGCACGTCGCCCTTTCCCCTTCCCCGGGAGCCAGTCATGTTCCACCGCCGTCCGCCGCACCCGGCGTCCGCGCGCCTCCGCGCCACGCTGGTGGCGCTCGCGGCGGGGACGGTGCTCGTGGTCACCGCCACGCCCGCCCTCGCCGTCCCCCCGCCGCCGCCCAACCCGACCGACGGCGAGATCGGCGCCGCCAGGTCGCAGCAGGACGCCGCCGCCGCCGAGGTGGGCCGCATCGCCGGGCTGGTCGCGACCGCCGAGGCCGAGCTCGAGCGCCTCGGCGTGCAGGCCGAGGCGGCCGGCACCGCCTACGAGGCGGCGAACGAGGCCCTCCAGGTCGCGCAGGGCAAGGCCGACGAGGCAGCCGCGCAGCTGCAGGTGGCCGCCGACGCGGTCGCCGCGGCGCAGGCGCGGATCGCGGTGTTCTCCCGGGACAGCTACATGCAGGGCGCGTCGATGAGCACCTCGGCGGTGCTGCTGAGCGCCACCGGCCCCGACGAGCTGATCCAGCGGGCCGCGATGCTGGACTACGTCGGCGCCAACAAGGTCGACGTCCTCGGGGAGATGGAGGTCGCGCGCATCGCGCAGGCCGAGGCCGAGGCCGGTGCCCGGGCCGCCCGCGACGAGATGGCCGCGGCCGAGGAGTCGGCGGCGGCGGCCAAGGCGCAGGCGGACTCGCAGGTCGCCGTCCAGCGCGGCGCCTATGCCGAGATCGAGGCGCAGAAGGACGTCTACCAGGCCCAGCTCGACGCGGCGAACATCGCGCTGCTCGAGCTGCAGGGCGCCCGCAACGCCTACCAGCAGTGGCAGCAGCAGAAGGCGGCCGAGGAGGCCGCGCAGCGGGCGGCGGCCGAGCGCGCGGCGGCCGAGGCGGCCGCCGCGGCGGCCGCGGCCCGGAACGCACCCAGCCGCGGCGGCGGCGGCGCGAGCGCGGGCAGCGGTGGGTCGTCCGCCGGCCCGTACGTGAAGCCGACCTCCGGCCGGGTGTCCAGCTGCTTCGGCACCCGCTGGGGCGCGCTGCACGGTGGCGTGGACATCGCGGCCCCGATCGGCACTCCCATCTACGCGGCCCACTCCGGTGTGGTGCAGCGGGCCGGGACCGCCAGCGGCTTCGGCTACGCGGTGTGGATCCTGGGCGACGACGGCTACGTCACCGTCTACGGCCACGTGAACCAGTACTTCGTGCGCGCCGGGGACCGGGTCCGGGCCGGTGAGGAGATCGCCGAGGTGGGCAACCGGGGCGAGTCCACCGGGCCGCACCTGCACTTCGAGGTGCACCCGCGGGGCGTCATGTACGGCGGGCACGCCGACCCGGTCCCGTGGCTGCGCGCCCGCGGCATCGAGCTCGGCGGCTGCTGACCGCCGTGGGGGACGACTGCGGTCCGCCGCTCCGGGGATGGGCGGCGGGCCGCAGTGCTCCGCACGCGGCTGCACGCGGACGCGGCGGCGGGGCTAGCGTGCCTCGCGTGAACGCTCCGGTCGATCCGCGCACCAGCTGGCAGCTCCCGGCGTTCGGCGGGATGCCGATCACCGCCGACCTGGAACCCCTGGTCACCCGCGTGCTGGCGCCCAACCCGGACCGCATGACGCTCGACGGCACCAACACCTACGTGGTCGGCGCGCCGGGCAGCGGCGCGGCGGTGCTGGTCGACCCGGGCCCCGACGACCCGGCGCACCTCGCGGCGGTGGAGGCGGCGCTGGCCGCCCGCGGCGCCCGCGTCGCGGCCGTGCTGGTCACCCACCACCACGGCGACCACGCCGAGGCGGCGCTGCCCTGGGGCGCCCGGTTCGGCGCCCAGGTCATGGCCGGCAGCGGCGACGTCGCCGGCCCCGAGGGGCGGGTGCTCACCGGCGGCGACCGGCTGCGGCTCGGCCGGCACCACGGTGGACGTCGTCCCCACGCCCGGGCACTGCTCGGACCACCTGGCGTTCCGCGTCGAGTCCGGCGCCGTCCTCGTCGGCGACCACGTGCTGGGCCGCGGCACCTCGGTGGTCACGCACCCCGAGGGCGACGTCGTCGCCTACCTGGAGTCGCTGCGCACGGTGCGTGACCTCGGGCCCAGCGCCCTGTACTGCGGGCACGGCCCCGAGCTGACCGAGGACCCCGGCGCGGTTCTGGACTACTACCTGGCGCACCGGGCCTACCGCGAGGCGCAGGTGGTCGCCGCGCTGCAGGGCGGGGCGACGACCGTCGACGAGCTCGTGGCGACCATCTACGCCGAGGTGCCGCGCGAGGTGTGGTTCGCCGCGGCGCAGTCGACGCGGGCGACCCTGGACAAGCTGCGCGCCGAGGGCCGGATCGAGCAGGCCGCCGACGGCACGGTCCGCCCGGCATGACGGTGCCGGTGATCCGCAGCGCGGACAGCGAGCGGGACCAGCGGCGCGCGGCCGCGGCGCTGGCGGCGGCCGGGGTGCGCCGCGGCGACCGGCTGCTCGTCTCGGCGGCGGCCTCCCCGGCGCTGCTCGCCGTCGTCCTCGGGGCGCTGCGGACCGGCATCGTGCCCGTCGTCCTCGATCCCGGCCTGCCGGCCGCGGAGCGCGCCGTCCTGGCCGAGGACGCCGATCCGGCGCTCGACGCCGGCGACGACCCGGCCGCGCTGCTGAGCGGGACGGACGAGGCCGAGCTCGCCGACGTGCCCCTGGCCCGGCCGATGCACTACACGTCGGGCACCACCGGCCGGCGCAAGGGCGTGTGGTCCGGCGTGCTCGCCGACGACGACGCGCGGGCGCTCGCGGCCGAGGAGATCGAGCTCTGGGGCTTCGCCGCGGCCGACCGGCACCTGGTGCTCTCGCCGCTGCACCACAGCGCGCCGCTGCGGTTCGCGATCCACACGCTGCTCGCCGGCGGCGAGGTGCTGCTGCCCGGCCCGTTCGACGTCGAGCGCGCGGCCCGCACGATCACCGAGCTGCGGCCGACCACCACGTTCTGCGTGCCGACCCACCTGCAGCGCCTGCTGGCGCGCGACGACGTCGACTGGACCTCCTTCCGGCGGCTCGTGCACGCCGGCGCGCCCTGCCCCGAGCCGCTCAAGCGGGCAGTGCTCGCGGCGCTCCCCGAGGGCAGCGTGTGGGAGTTCTACGGCTCGACCGAGGCGCAGTTCACCGTCTGCTCGCCCGAGGACTGGCTGGCCCACCCCGGCAGCGTCGGGCGCGCCCGCCCCGGCCGGCGGCTGGAGACCGACGAGCGCGGCCAGCTGTGGTGCGCGGTGCCCCGCTGGGCGCGCTTCGAGTACTGGCGCGCGCCGGAGAAGACGGCGGCGGCCTGGCGCGGCGACCGGGTGACCGTCGGCGACCTCGGCCGGGTGGACGACGACGGCGTGGTGTGGCTCGACGGCCGCCGCGAGGACCTGGTCATCTCCGGCGGGGTGAACGTCTACCCCGCCGAGGTGGAGGCGGTGCTCGACGCGCACCCCGGCGTCGTGGAGAGCGCGGTCTTCGGTGTGCCGGACCCGGACTGGGGCCAGCGCGTGGTCGGCGCCTACGTCGGCGACGCCGACCCCGCCGAGCTGGCCGGCTGGGCGCGGGAGCGGCTGGCGGCCGCCAAGCGGCCCAAGGCGCTGCACCCCGTTCCCGAGCTGCCCCGCACGTCCACGGGCAAGGTGCGCCGGCTGGACCTGCCCGGCGTGCTGGGCCTCGACGGTGCCTGACCCCCGGTAGGGCAGACATGGCCATTTCCGCCCCTGGGGGCGGGCCGGACGTCGTCGTCGTCGGCGCGGGGACGGCGGGCTGCGCGCTGGCCGCCCGGCTCGCCGATGCCGGGCAGCGGGTGCTGCTGCTCGAGGCCGGCCCGGTGCCCCGCGGGCCCGACGAGTGGCCCGCGGAGGTCCGCGACCCGGCCAGCCTGGCCGCCACCGCGAGCGGCCACCCGCTCAACTGGGACCTCCCGGGCCAGGTGGTGCCCGGCCGGGCGGTGCGGGTGCCCCGCGGCCGGATCGCCGGCGGCTCCAGCGCCCTCAACGCGGCGGTGTGGCTGCGTGCCACCCCGGCCGACCTCGACGGCTGGGCCGCCGCCGGCACCCCGCTGTGGTCGCACGCGGCGGTGCTGCCCGCCTTCCGTCGCTCGGAGGCCGACGCCGACTTCGGCAGCGCGCCCGGGCACGGGGCCGACGGGCCGGTGCCGGTCCGCCGGCTGCCCGCCGGACCCGCGGCCGCAGCCTTCGCCGCGGCCGCCGCCGAGCTCGGCTTCGCGGTCGTCGCTGACAAGAACGACGGCGCCGGCACCGGCTACGGGCCGATCCCGTTCAACGTCGACGGCGGCGTCCGGGTCAACGCCGCGATGGCCTACCTCGAGCCGCGCCGCACGCATCCGTACCTCGCCGTGCGCGGGGGCGTCGACGTCCGCCGGGTCCTCGTCGAGCGGGGGCGGGCGGTGGGGGTGCTGACCGACCGCGGGCCGGTCCGGGCGGGCCAGGTCGTGCTCAGCGCGGGCGCCGTCGGCTCGGCGCACCTGCTCCTCGTGTCCGGTCTCGGCCCCGCGGCCGACCTCGCGGCCCTGGGCATCGACGTGCTGGCCGACCTGCCCGTGGGCGCCGCCTCCAGCGACCACCCGCTGGTCTACCTGCCCTACCGGACCGCCCCGGGCCTGACCGAGCCCGCGCTGCCCCTGCACGGCGTCCTGCACGCCCCGGTGCCCGGCGGGGAGGTCGAGGTGCTGCCGTGGCTGCGGCGCTTCGGCGCCGACCCGGAGCCGCTGCTCGGGATCGGGCTCCAGCACCCGGTCGCCCGGGGCCGGCTGACCCTCGATCCCCGGGATCCCGCGGGGCCGCCGCTCCTGGACTACCGCTACCTCGCCGAGGAGGCCGACCGCGGCGGCCTGCGCGAGGGGGTCCGGACCGCCGCCGCGCTGCTCCGCACCGCCGCGGTGGCGGGCACGCTCGGGCCGTCGGCGGCGGTGCCCGACGCGGTGCTGGACGACGACGCCGCCCTGGACGCCTGGATCGCCGCCGGCGTCGGCACCGCGGTGCACCTCTCGGGCACCGCGCCGATGGGTCCCGACGACGAGGCGGGCGCCGTCGTCGACGAGCACCTGCGGGTGCGCGGTGTCGCGGGGCTGCGCGTCGTCGACACCTCGGTGCTCCCGTCGGTGCCCAGCCGGGGGACGGCGGCCACCGCGGTCATGATCGGCGAGCGGGCCGCCGAGCTGCTGACCTCGGGCTGAGCCGGTGGGCGGGGCGCCGGGCCGGTGGGGCAGTGTGAGCGCCGTCACCGCTCGCCCCCAGGAGGAACCCGTGCCGCAGGTCCAGACCGTCCGAGGCCCCGTCGACACCGCCGAGCTCGGCCAGACGCTGATGCACGAGCACGTCTTCACCCTCACCGCCGACGTGCAGCAGAACTACCCCGAGGAGTGGGGCAGCGAGGAGGAGCGGGTCGCCGACGCCGTCGCGAAGCTGCAGGCGCTGCCCGCCCTCGGCGTGCGGACCATCGTCGATCCGACGGTGATCGGGCTGGGCCGCTACATCCCGCGCATCCAGCGGGTCGCCGAGCAGGTGGACGTGAACATCGTCGTGGCCACCGGTTGCTACACCTACGACGACGTGCCGTTCTTCTTCCACCACCGCGGGCCGGCCCTGAACGCGGCGGTCGGCGCCGAGGTGCCCGACCCGATGGTCGACATGTTCGTGCGTGACATCGAGGAGGGGATCGCCGGCACGGGGGTGCGCGCGGCGTTCCTCAAGTGCGCGATCGACGAGCCGGGCCTCACCCGCGGGGTCGAGCGGGTGATGCGGGCGGTCGCGAAGGCGCACCTCCGCACCGGCGCGCCGATCACGGTGCACACCCACCCGGGCACCCGCACCGGGCTGGACGTCCAGCGGGTGTTCGGCGAGGAGGGCGTGGACCCGGGGAACGTCGTGCTCGGGCACAGCGGGGACAGCACCGACGTCGACCACCTGAGCGCACTGGCCGACGCCGGCTTCGTGCTCGGCATGGACCGGTTCGGGATCAACCTGGCCACGACGTTCGAGGCGCGGGCGGACACCGTGGTGGAGATGTGCCGCCGGGGCTACGCCGAGCGGATGGTGCTCTCCCAGGACGCGTCCTGCTACATCGACTGGATCGACCCGGGTGTCCTGGCGCTGATGCCGCAGTGGCACTACACGCACATCCACGAGGAGGTGCTGCCGTACCTGCGCGAGCACGGGGTCACCGACGCGCAGATCGAGGCGATGCTGGTGACCAACCCGCGGCGCTACTTCGAGGGCGCCGCCGGCTGACCGGATCGTCCCGGCGGCGCGCTGACCGCAGCCGCCGGGACGCCGGAGTCGAGGGGGATCAGCGGGCGGCGGGCAGCTCGCTGGTCGAGGCGCCGGCCATGGGCGTCCACGCATCGGGGTGCGGCCGCCCGGCCTGGGCGACCCAGCTCTCGCCGCGGCTGGGCGCGGCGGGGCGCACGACGGTGGCCGGGCGGGCGCTGAGGCTGACGATGACCGCGAGCAGCACGAGCAGCCCCACGAGGACACCGCCGAGAACCAGGAGCGTCGAGAGCATGAACAGAAAGTAGTGGTGCGGATCGGTCCGTGTCACCGGAGAACGGCGGTCACTTTCCGCCGAAGATGAGTCCCTCGTTGCGCACTATTCGCCCCGCGACCTCGGTCGTCGTCCCGCCCGTCACACAGGTGTGCACAACGGCTGCCGGAGCACCGCCGGGCCACCGTAGCGGGTGCACCGCGGCCGGGGAACGCCGCGCTGCGTGGTCCGGCCGCGGGCGGGTAGGGAGCGCCCGGCGGGAGGAGGGGACGTGGCGGACCTGTCGCGCGGAGCGGGTCGGCTGGTGGCCGTGCCGCTCGCCGCGGTGGCGCGGTGGCGCTCCGGCAAGCCCATGCACCCGCGGGGTGCGGTGTTCGACGCCGTCCTGGAGCGGCAGGGCGGCGAGCCCCCGTGGGGCGTGCCGTTCCTCGACACCCCGGGGCGGGATGACGTCGTCGTCCGGCTCTCCCGCGGCGCCGGGCTCCCCGAGCCGTGGCCGGACCTCCTCGGTCTCGCCGTCCGCCTCGGGGGCGAGGGCGGGCCGCCGGTCGACCTGCTGCTGTCGAGCACCGGGAGCGGCCGGCTGACCCGGGTGGTGCCGGCGCTGCGCCGGGACGCCGCCGCGGCCTACTGCTCGATCATGGCCTACCGCTCGCCCGCCGGGCCCCTGCGCCTCGCGGCGCTGCCCACCACCCGCGGGGTGCCCTCCGATCCCGGACCGGTCGCCGCGGCCGTCCGCCGGGAGCCGCTGGCCTTCGTGCTCGCCGCGGCGCGGGGCCGGGAGGCCTGGCGCCCGTTCGCCCGGCTCGCCCTCGGCGAGCCGGTCCGCCCGCTGGACCCCGAGCTGCGGTTCGACGCCGTCCGCCACCCGCCGCCGGGGCTGGTGCCCGACGGCCCGCTGGCCCGCTTCCGCGCGCCGGCGTACGCCGCCGCCCAGGCCGCCCGCCAGGGGCCCTGACGGGACGGATCCGTCCGCTCACCCGATGGAGTTGGTCACGGATTGGTACCGGGGTGGCAGGGTAGGGGGAGAAGCCGCCCCGCCGGAGACCCTGGCAGGGGCCCTGCCGTCGAGCCCACCGGTCGACGCAGCGCTCGACCGCCCGAGGAGCAGATCCCCGCCCGTGATGTCCGCAGAACCCGCCCCGGGCGCGCCGCCCGGTGGCCCGTCGACCGTGCTCCGCGTCGCCAGCGTGCCGTTCCGCGACCGGTACGTCGACGCCGTGCTGCCGGACGGAGCCGTGCGCGTGGGGGAACCGGGCGAGCCGAGCCGCTGGCTGGACGAGGCCTACCTGACCGACCACGCCGGTGACGTCGACGTCCTGCACCTGCACACCGGGTACGGCCACCTCGGCGTCCGCGAGCTCGAGCACTGGGCGGAGACAGTGCAGCGGCTGGGCGTTCCGCTCGTCGTCACCGTGCACCAGCTGCGCGACGCCACCCAGGGCGTCCGCGCGCGGCACGACGCGCACCTGGCCGCGGTCCTGGGGACGGCGGAGGTGGTGCTGACGCTCACGCCGTCGGCGGCCGACGAGATCGCCGACCGCTACGGGCGGACCTCGATCGTGCTCGCGCACCCGTCGCTGGCGGTCCACGACCCTGAGCTCGGCTCGGAGCGGGGGCTGGTCGGCGTGCGGCTGGGGGCGGCGTCCACGGCCGTCCCGGACCCGGCCGCGGTGGCCCGCGCCGCCGGGTCGGGCGCGGTGTCCGGCGGTGGCCGGCTGCGGGTGCTCGTGCCGGCCGGCTCGGAGGTCGACGAGGGCGTGCGCGCGATGGCGGGGGGCGGCGAGCTGGAGCTCGTCGAGTTCGGTCCCGAGGAGCTGGCCGCCCGGTTGCAGGAGCTGCACGTGGCGGTGCTGCCGGAGCGCTGCGGCACGCACTCGCGCGACCTCGAGGTGTGCCGCGACGTCGGCACCCGCGTGGTGGCGCCGAGCTGCGGCTTCTTCGCCGACCAGTGGTCGGAGGTCGTCACCTACGCCAATGACGAGATCGACGGGCTGGACCCGGTGTCGCTGACCGCCGCGGTCTCCGCCGCGCTGACCCGGCCGATGCCGCGGCCGGCGGACCGGGCGTGGCGGGAGGAGCAGCGCGACGCCGTCCGGCGGGTGCACGCGGAGGTGTACGCCCAGGTGGCGGCGGACCGCAGCTGGGTGTGAGGTCCCGCGGCCGATGACGTGGCGGCGGGGGAAGAGAAGAGGGTGGGCAGGGGCGGGGTCGAACCGCCGACCTCTCACTTTTCAGGCGAGCGCTCGTACCAACTGAGCTACCTGCCCCTCCCGGTGCTCGCGCACCGGGTGGCGACCCTGACGGGACTCGAACCCGCGACCTCCGCCGTGACAGGGCGGCGCGCTAACCAACTGCGCTACAGGGCCTTGCGTGTACTGCTGTCGTGCGGTGCCCCCAACGGGGTTCGAACCCGTGCTACCGCCTTGAAAGGGCGGCGTCCTGGACCACTAGACGATGAGGGCTCGTTCTGCCGGGGGCAGACGAAACAATACATGCCGCATCGGGCGCTCCTGCACAGGGTCGGCGGAGGGGTGCATCCGGCGGCCCGGTCAGCCCAGGGAGGCGGTCAGCTCGACGCGGTCCTCGCCCACCGACGAGCACTCGAGGACCAGACTCCCGGCCGAGACGCTCTCGCCCTCGGCGCAGGAGACGCTGGCCGAGCCGACGCCCAGCGAGGCGCGGCCGCCCTCGGTTCCGCCGAACCGCAGCGTGGTGCCGAGGATGTTCACCTCCGCGTCGGTGCCCTCGAGGGTGACCGTGCACGAGCGCGGCGAGCACGACACGTTCTCCGAGCCGAACGTGCAGCCGGCCAGGGCGCCGAGGCCCAGGCCTCCGGCGAGCAGGCCGGCGGCCAGGCGGGCACGGGGCGTCGTCGTCGCGGGCATGGGGGAAGGGTAGGGCCGCGCGGTCATCCGGGCGGGGACGCCGGGCTGCCGTCGGAGCCACCGGGACCGACGGACCCGGCGTCGTCGGCGCCGTCGTCCGCGCCGTCGGCGGGGGTCGGCAGGGGGACGACGGTGCGCTGGATGGTCACCTCGGACTCGCCCAGCCCGCCCAGGGTGATCTCGTCGTAGGCCTGGAGCCGCCCGGTGCCCGCGGCGAAGTAGAGGACCGTGCAGGTGAGGGGCTCCGGGTACTCGCCCTGCAGCGCCCGCAGCCCCGAGCCGCCGGTGGAGCCCTGCACCATGAGCAGGCCGCCGTCGTCGAGCTCGGTGACCTTCCGGTCGTGCGTGTGGCCCGCGAGGACGAGCGGCACGAGACCCTCCAGGGGCGGGGCCTGCTTGGGGTCGTGCACGAGCGCCACGTCGGGGGCCTCGTCGAGCGAGTCGACCAGCTCGGCCAGCCGCTCGCCGGAGCGGGTCAGCACCTCGAGCGGGGCGTCGTCGTCACCGGTGCTCTTGTCGGGGGTGAACCGCGGGTCCTTTGCCCCGACGATCGAGATGCCGTCGATCTCGGTGGCGGAGTCGTCGAGGACCGTGGTGTTCGGCTGCGCGGCGATCAGTTCCGCGGTGGTGGCGGAGTCGTGGTTGCCGCGGATGAACACGTAGGGCACGCCGAGGGTGCCGACGGAGGAGATGAGCTGGTTCTCCGGCGGGCTGCCCCAGTCGGTGATGTCACCGGTGTCGAGGACGCCGTCGACCTGGAACTGGCTGACGACCTGCGCCACGAGGTCGAAGCCGGCGGGGTTGAGGTGCAGGTCGGAGACGTGCAGCAGGGCGACGGTCTCGTCGGCCGCGCCGGGCGGCGGCAGGGACGACAGCGTGCTGTACAGCGAGCCGACGTTGGCGACGAGGTCCTCGAGCGAGGCGCGGTAGGCGTCGAAGCGGGCCACGATGTCCTGCGCGTTGCCGATCAGGCTGTTCGCGTTGACCAGCAGCCCGGTGTAGGTCGGGGCGGACATCGGCCTCCGGCCGCCACGTGGTCGCGCCGACCCCGCCGATGCCCAGCAGCAGCGCGCCGGTGAGCCCGGCGGCGATCAGCGGCTCGCGGCGGCGCCGCAGCACGAGCCAGGAGACCAGGGCGGCGCCGAGCAGCGCCACGACGACGGTGATGACGAGCAGCTTCACGACCGCGCCCTGCAGGTCGGCGGTGACCCGGTCGACGACGCCGGCCAGCCGCACGGGGTCGTTCGCCAGCTCCTGCGCGCGGACCTGATCGACGCTCTGCAGCTGGACGTCCAGGCGCAGCGGGCCGTCGAAGACGTCGACGGCGAGCGAGCCCAGCGGCGGGACGGCGACCTCGGCGCCACCGGAGCCCGGGCGCACGGCCAGCGTGGCGTCGAACGGGCCGATGGGGGCCGAGATGCGGGCGAACAGCAGGACGGCGACGAGCGCGCCGACGAGGGCCAGGCCGATCCGTGCGAGCCACAGCCCGGCCCGGCGCCCGCGGCGGCGCCACGGGGAGGGAGCGGACTCGGCCTCGGTCACCCCGACCAGGCTAGTGAGGAACGGGCCCGCGCGACGGGTCGGCGGTGGAGCTCAGACCCGGTCGGGTGCGGGGGAGCGGAAGATCCAGCCCAGCGCGATGAACCGCATGAGGCCGATCAGCGCCGTCACGGTGACCACGGCGGTGATCTGCAGCCAGACGTCGCCCTCGGCGGTCGTGGTGTCGATCCAGCCGAGCGTGGCGCTGGTGGCGAGCAATCCGAGCGCGGCCACGGTGCTGGCCTCCCACTGGGCGGTGAACCAGCCCACCCGGTCCTCGGCGTGGAAGGTGAGCCGACGGTGCATCTCGTTGGCCAGCACCGTGGAGGCGACGGTGGCGATGAGGTGCGCGGCCAGGTAGCCCAGGCCCTGGAACGGGATGAACAGCAGCGCGTAGACCAGCGTCGTCGAGCCGCCGACGAGCACGAACCGGGCGAACTGGGCGAGGGTGTCGTCCTGCCGCAGCCGCTCGGCGAGCCGGACGGTCCAGGGGGCCGGCGCTGCGACCTGCTCCGGAACCTGCTGCGTGACCTGGCTCCCGGCGTCGTCGCGTCCGGGGACGCGGCGGCGCAGCAGGGACGGGCGGGTCACGGGGATCCTTCCAGGGCTCGTTCGGGCGGTGCGACCGACGATCCTCCTCGCGCCGCTCGTTGTCACAGGTCAGCATGCCGGTAACAGGTGGCAGAAGCTGCCGCATTCCCCGCGATGCACCCGGAAGAGACCGGCTCGTGACCGGGGAGTCGACGCCGATCGGTCCGGGTAGCAGCCCTCACATGAGTCTTCTGGGGTTCCTGGACCGGGTCGCCGACGTCGCGACGTTCGACAAGGCGATCGAGCCGGCCCGCCGCGCGGTGCAGGGTGCGCTCCGGCCGGCGGCGCTCAAGGACGCCCTCCACGGCACGTGGATCGGGCACCCGGTGCACCCGATCCTCGTGCAGGTGCCCGTGGGCAGCTGGATCTCCGCGGGGCTGCTCGACGCCGTCCCCCGGCTGCGGCCGGCGGCCACGGTGCTCATCGGTGCCGGGGTGGCCGCGGCGGTCCCGGCGGCGGCGTCCGGTGCGGCGGACTGGGCGGAGCAGGACACCGGCGTGCGCCGGCTGGGCGCGCTGCACGCCGTCCTCAACAGCGTCGCGCTCGGCCTCTACGTGGGGTCGCTGGCGGCGCGGCGGAGCGACCGCGGCGTCCTCGGGCGGGTGCTCTCCTACAGCGGGCTGGCGATCGCCGGCGGATCGGCGGCGATCGGCGGGCACATGTCCTACGCGCAGTCCTCGGGGGCCTCGCACGCGGCGACGGCGGTGCGCGCCCTGTCGAAGGACTGGCTGGACCTCGGTCCCCTCGACGACTTCCCCGAGGGTCGTCCGGCACTGCGCACGGGCAGCGGCGGCGCGGCGGACGTGCCCCTGGCCGTGGTGCGCCGGGGCACCACGGTCGACGTCTTCGTCGGTGCCTGCTCCCACTCGGCCGGCCCCCTGCAGGAGGGGACGGTCGAGGAGGTGGGCGGGTCGCAGTGCCTGGTCTGCCCGTGGCACGGCTCGGCCTTCGACCTGGACAACGGCGAGCCGCGACGCGGGCCGGCGGCCAACCCGCAGGAGAAGCTCGAGGTGCGCATGCAGGCCGGGCGCGTGATGGCCCGGGTGCACGGCCGCAACCGCTGAACCGGCACCGCTGAACCGGGCAGGGGCGCCGGAACGAGAGCCGGCCCGGCCGGCCCGGGGGGAACGGGTCGGCCGGGCCGGGGTCATCGGCCACCCGGGCGCAGGCACCAGGCGGGGCAGTGATGACCCTACGTAACCGGCGCCGCGCTCCGGCATCCCCTGAACGGGTGCAATAGCGGACGCCATGGTGACGGAAAGCTCACCGTCGACGGGTGAGGAGGTTCGCCGACCGCCCGGTCGGGCACGGGTCGGGGATGTTCCTCCTCTTCTCCAGCCGGCTGGGCTGCCTCGGTTCCCTGGCACTGTCCGCGCTGCTCACGCTGGTCCTGCTCGTCGCCTTCGACGTCCTGTGATGCCGGCACGTGCCCTTCCGGAACCCGGTAGGGGAGCCGGTTCGCGCTCCCGATCCGCCCCGCAGGTGCGCGAGCACGTGGCCCGCCGCTCCCGGCCGGAGAGCGTCACGGCGCCTCCTCGGCGTTCAGGTAGGCGCAGCGGAACCGTGCCTTCGACATCGCCTCGGTGAACCGGGCCTCCCAGGCGGGGTCCTGCGCCGGGAAGGTCTCCAGCACGCGCTCGTCGAGGACCGCCGGGAGTCCGTCCAGCCCCGTGTAGGTGCGCCGGACGAGGACGCGGGTCGTGCCGTCGACCTCGTCGTGGGCGGGCACCCAGCGCGCCTCGGCGACGGCGGCGGCGAGCTGGGCGCGCTGCCGGGCGGGCAGCGCGGTGGCCCCGGCGTTCTGCCGGAGGCGGTCCAGAGCGACCAGCCGACGGTCCCGAGGAGGGCGAGCACGCCGAGGACCAGCGCCAGCTCGATCAGTCCGAGGACCATGCCGCGAACGCTAGTTCCCGGTTCGCGCCGCGGCGGAACTCCGGCCACCCCGTCCGGCGACGCGGCCGATGGCAGGATGAGCTCGATCCAGGCGCACGGGGCCTCGATCGACGAGGCGCGGCGAGTCCCCCAGGACGTCGTCGCCGCGCCTCGGGCCTCTAGCTCAACTGGCAGAGCAGCGGACTTTTAATCCGCGGGTTGTGGGTTCGATCCCCACGGGGCCCACGTCTCGAACTAGCTGTCGGCTCCGATGACCGCGGTCGTCCAGCCCGGCCCCAGCGTCCAGCGGTGGCCGGCGAAGGGCGCCGTGAGCTCCTCGTCCTCGGCGACGAGGAAGCGCGCTCGCGTCCGTCCGCTGACCGGGTCCGGGTACCGGGTCTCCAGACCGGTGACGGCGTAGGCCGCGGCCACGAAGTTGCCGACCACGGCGACGAGGATCCCCGCCTCCAGGACGGGCGCGGGGTCGACGACCCAGTCGCCGCGCACACCGTTAGGCCTGCGCGGTCGGGGACCAGGCGACCGCCCAGCCCGCCCCTTCGCGCCACGTCTCCGAGGTGTACTTCGGCTCGCCGATGCGCACGACGAAGGCCGGGGGAGCTCCGGGCGCGACCTCGGGCCGCTGCTGCAGCTCCCGGACGGCATCGAGCGAGGCCATGCGTCGGCTCCCGCGTGCCGGCGAACCACCCAGCAGGCCGGTGCTGAGCAGCTTGGCCGCGGAGCCCTTCGACACGTCGAGCAGCGCAGCGGCTTCCAGGACGCTGATCTCGGTCGGCTCGGTCACGAGGTGGTGGTGCCCGGGGGTGCGGTGCGGTGGGTCATCGAGTTCTCGTGCTGGGCCGGCATCCGCCCAACGTAGGTCGTGCCGCACCGGACGTGCTGGGCCGCAGGCCGGCCAGGCGCCCGGGATCGGCGCGGGCTCCCGGGTTCACGTCGGCTGCCGGCGGCCGATGCTGGGAGAGTGGGTGCTGCCCGCACCGCGACAGGACGACCGAGGAGAACCGATGGACTTCATGCGCCGGCTGCAGTCCGAGAGCCCCATCCTGTTCCTGGTGGTGCTGTTCGTCGGCATCTTCCTCGCGTTCCAGCTGCTGATCTTCGTCGCCGAGCTCGTCCTCGGGCCGTTCGGGCTGCCGGGCTGGGCGCCGCTTGCCCTCGTGCTGGTCGGCCTCGTCGTGGTCGCCCGGCGGCAGAACCAGCGGTAGCCGCCGACCGTCGATCAGTCGCGGGGGCGGCGCGGCTCCGGCGGCAGCACGAGCTCGCGGCGGATGCGCAGCCGCCCGGGCAGCCGGGGGCCGGGGACGGTCGGGTGGACGGCGCCTGAGCGATCGGGCATGTCGGTCTCAACTCTCCTCGGTCCTGCGGTATGCCGACACCGTCCCGGACGGGTCTGACAGTTCCCACCTCCCGACCTGGGAGTTGCCTGTCCGTCGGCCCGCCGGCCCCCTCGACGGGGTGGGATCGGTGCTCAAGGGTTTCCGGACGGAGCCGATACGGAAGTGTGCGAATCCTCCGGGCGACGAAGCGGGCCCGCCGTCGTGGCGCGCCACTGCGGCGTTACCTGACGGCCCTCGTCGTGCTCCCCCTGATCGGCGTCGTCGTCCTGGCCACGGCCGCGGCGCAGGCCCGCGCCGCCGAGGCCTCCAGCGCGCGACGCGCCGAGGACGCCGTGCGGACCCTCGCCCTGCTCGACGAGGCCCGCCGCAGCGCCGAGCTGGAGCTCGTCCCCGCGCTGTCGCTCCTGGTGATCCAGAGCCCGGAGATCCTCCTCGGCCTGAGCATCCCGGAGTCGCTGCTCGAGACCCAGCGCACCGTCGCCACCGCGCAGACCGCGCAGCTCCGCCGGCAGACCGACGACGCCCTCGCCCGGATCCCGGCGGGCTCGTCGGCTGCTGCCGCGGCGCGCCGTTCGGCGGCCGACCTCGCGGCGCTGCGGGCCGATGCCGACGCCGGCGGGATGGGCGTCGAGGAGGAGTACTTCCGCTTCCTCACGGTGTCCAACGACCTCATGAACGCCCAGCGCGCCACGGCGCAGCTCGCCACGTCCGAAGGGGTGCCGGCCGCCACCACGCGCGCCATCCGCGACGTCCAGACCATCTCGAACCTGACCCAGGTGGCGAGCCGGCAGGTAGCGCTCTACCTCGGGTCGGTGTTCACCACCGGCGACAGCAGCCTGATCGGCTCGCGCACCGCCTGGCAGACGGCCTGGCTGGACTATACCGACGCGGAGCGGGAGATGGAGCTGCTCTCGCAGGAGGAGCTCCGCGACCAGTGGCAGGAGCTGCAGTCGGTGGAGGCCGTCACCCGGGTCGGGACGGTCTTCGCGGGCGGCAGCCCCCTCGGCGTCACCCCGGGGAGCGCGACCCCGCTCGAGGTCCGCGTCCAGGACATCCTGGCGCTGCTGTCGGGCACGGCGGAGCGCAGCGCCCTGCTCGCCGACCTCGTGGACTCCGCCGTCGTCGAGGCCCGGAGCCTGGTGGCCGCCGACCGCGAGCGCGCCGGCGACGCGCTGCACCTCATCGTCGTCCTCGGGGCGGTGGTGCTCGTCGGCTCCCTGGTCGGCGCGCTGGTCCTCGGCCGCAGCGTGGCCCGCGCCCTCCGGCTGCTGGCCGGGCAGGCGACCGAGATCAGCGAGGGCTCGCTGGTCGAGGTCGAGGTCGACGGCCCGCGCGAGGTGCGCACCGTCTCCGCCGCCCTCGGCTCCGCCGTCGCCGGGCTCCGCCGCATCCAGGACCAGGCGCAGGCCGTGGCCCGTGGTGACCTGGACAACGCCTTGCTCGAGCAGTCGCTCCCCGGCCCGCTCGGCGAGGTCGTGCACGCGTCCGTGCAGCAGATCGTGCACGCGGTCCGCCAGCGCGAGGAGCTGCAGTTCGCCCTCGCCCACCAGGCGACCCACGACGCGCTCACCGGGCTGCCCAACCGCGCCCAGGCCGTCACCCTCGTGACCGCCGCCCTGCACCGCGGCCGGCGCTCCGGCGAGATGACCGGCCTGCTCTTCGTCGACCTGGACGGCTTCAAGGCGGTCAACGACGGCCACGGCCACGCGGCCGGCGACGAGGTGCTGCGCGCCGTCGCCCGCCGGCTCGGCGCGGCCGTCCGCCCCGGCGACGTCGTCTGCCGCCTCGGTGGCGACGAGTTCGTCGTCCTCGTGGAGCCCGTCCGCAGCGAGCACGACCTGGTCGAGCTGGCCCACCGCCTCATCGCGGCGGTCAGCGAGAAGGTCGCGGTCGACCGCGCGCGGGTCCGGATCGGTGCCAGCGTCGGCGTCGCCGTCAGCCGGGACGGCGGCACCGACGCCGACGCGCTGTTCGCCGAGGCCGACACCGCCGCCTACCGCGCCAAGGCATCGGGCCGCGGCCGTGCCGAGGTGTTCGACGAGACCCTGCGCCTGCAGCTCAAGGCCCGTGCCGAGCTCGAGGCGGCGATCGCCTCCGCCCTCGTCGAGGGCGAGATGCAGGTGGCCTACCAGCCGGTCGTCCACGTCGCGACCGGCCGGCTCACCGGCTACGAGGCGCTCATCCGCTGGGAGCGGCCGGGCGTCGGCCCCGTCCCGCCGGACGAGTTCATCCCGGTCGCCGAGAGCTCCCGGCTCATCGGCGACGTCGACCGCTGGATGCTGCACGAGGCCACCCGCCAGCTCGCGCAGTGGCGCGCGCAGTTCCCGACCGCCTCCGGCGAGCCCGCCCCGACGGTGGCGGTCAACATCTCCGGCCGGCACCTCGCCGACCCCCGCGTGCTCACCGACGTCGCCGACGCGCTGGCCGCCTCCGGGTTGCCCGCCGAGCTGCTCACGGTCGAGGTCACCGAGACCGTGCTGGTCGACGACCCGCTCGCCTACGACCACCTCGGCGCGCTCCGCGCCATGGGCGTCCGCATCGCCATCGACGACTTCGGCACCGGCTACACCTCGATCGGCCAGCTCCGGGACATGCCGGTCGACACGCTCAAGATCGACCGCAGCTTCGTGGCGTCCACCGACCCCGCCCAGCGGGACCTCGTGGCGCTGATGATCCGCGCGGCGCACACCTTCGGGCTGACCGTCGTCGCCGAGGGCGTGGAGGAGCCCGACCAGCTGGCGCGGCTCCGGGAGCAGAACTGCGACCAGGCGCAGGGCTACCTGCTCCACCGCCCGCTGCGGGCGCCCGAGGCCGGTGCCCTGCTGCGCCGCGCCGAGACCGCCGAGACCGCCGGGACCGCCACCACCTGACCCGCGGGGACGCGCCGCCGCGGAGCCCTCCTCCCGGGGTCACCGCAGGTCATCAGGCCCGCGCCACGCTCGGACGAGCGTGTCGCTGTCGACAAGTGGCCGCTCCGGACGGCGGGTCACCGGCCGCCGCGGCGGCTCGCGCAACGATCCGGCCACACGGCTCCCCACGCGCGTCGGCGCGGCCCCCGCGGACCGGTTCCGGCACCTACCGTTCTGCCATCGCGACGCCACGGCCGGCGACGCGGTGCCCGTCCCTCTTCCCCCGGGGCGGGTCTGCCATGGATGGATGGACAACGATGAGCGTTCTGGGTGGGCTGCCGGGCAGCGGAGTCGTCGAGGACACCGGCGTCGAGGCGTGGTGGCTGGTCAGCGGACCGGACGACGCGCCGGGACGGGTGGTCGCGGGCCCCTTCCCCGAGCGCGCCGAGGCGGGCTGGTCGGCCGCGGCCCTGGCCGACGGCGCCGCCGCGCGCCCGGCCTACGGCATCCGCCGCGCCGACGGGTCGCTGCGCCGCCGCCCCTCCCCGCAGGAGTGGGCCTGGCTGGACCACCTGACCGCGCAGCTCGACCGGCTGCCCGACGACTGGCGTCCCCTGCTCACCGAGGAGGACCCGCTCACCACCCTCCTGGTCGAGGTGACCGCGGCGCTGGCCGAGGCCGGTCTGCCGCTGCACGACGCCACCGGCGCGGGCGGGACGCTCGGCGGCGCCTGCCTCACCCCGACCCCGGACCTCGACGGCGTCGTCGTCGCCTGGCGCCAGCACGACCGGATGAGCGTGGACCAGGTGCACGGCACGGCCGCGGACGCCGCTGTCCAGATGGCGATGAACCGGGCGCTGGCCGACGTCCTCGCCGCCCGCGGCCTCGAGCCCGAGGCGTGGGGCGCCGCCGTCGTCGTCCGCCGGGAGGAGTGACCGGCCGGCTCACACCGATTCCGGCACCAGCTCGGTGCGCGGCGCGCTGTTGGGTTCCCGCCGCCAGGAGCGGTTGTGCCGCCAGAACAGGTAGGTGCCCAGGCCCACGGGGATGGGCAGCACGTAGGTCAGGGCGCGGAACACCAGCACGGCGGCGGCGACCAGCGCCCGCGGCCCGCCGGCGGCGGACAGGCCGGTGATCAGCGCCAGCTCGATGACGCCCAGCCCGCCGGGGGTGAACGGGACGGCGGTCAGCAGCCGCGCGAAGGCGAACACCGCCAGCACCTCGACCGCGCTCACCTCGTCGCCGGTCACCCCCACGAAGCGCAGCGCCAGCAGCAGCACCAGGTAGAGCGACAGGTGGCTGACCAGCGTCGCCAGCGTGATCCAGTGCCAGCGGGCCCGCAGCAGCAGCGCCGTCCGGGCCCGGAACTTCGTCGTCGCCCGCTCCCAGCCGGTGACCGGGCTCCGGCCGAACGGGCGGCGCAGCGCCGAGGCGATCCGCCCGGCGGCGAGGCCGATCCGCTCGGCGCCCTCGCGGCTGCGCAGCAGCGCCCCCAGCAGGACGACGGCGACGGCCAGCCCGGCCAGGCCGAGCAGGCCGGCGGTGATCCGCCCGGCCGAGGGCGGCGAGCTCAGCGCCAGCAGCGCCAGGGCCAGCACCGGCAGGCCGAGCTTGACGAAGTTGTTCCACAGCCCCGAGACCAGCAGCGAGACCGACGTGCGGGAGCGGGAGAACCCCCACGACGTGTTCATCGCGTAGGTCAGGCCCAGCGCTATCGCCGCGCCCCCGATGACGGTGTTCGAGACCGCCGTCGTCGTCTGGGTCGAGACCAGCGACTGCCGCAGCCGCAGCCCGGGCGTGGTCGCGACCATGACGAACTGGTAGGTCGCGAGGTTCCAGGCCGCGGCCAGGCAGAGCACGGTCAGCTCCACCCAGGTCATGTCCCGCACGGACGTCCAGACGGCGGAGATGCTGGTGAACTGGGGCAGGAACCAGACGAAGACGCCGCCGACGAGGGCCAGGGAGAGCACCCCGCCCAGCACCCGGCGGCCGCTCGGGCGCGGTACCCGCCCGACGCCGGTCACGGGTCGAGCTCCAGCCGGCCGTCGGTCTGCTCGCGCACGGCCTCGCGGACGGCGTCCCGCGGGACGGCGCCCAGGCCCGAGGTGGCGAACCCGAGCGGCTCGGCGCGGTTGTCCCCGGAGAGCCGGAACAGCACGCTGATGCAGCCGCCGTCGAACGTGTAGAAGCGGGTGCCCTCGTACCGCGGCGTCACCTGGACGACGCGCTCCCAGCGCTGCATCGCCTCGCGGTCGCTGGGGATGCGGGTCGCGCCCGTGGTGTCGCAGCTCTCGTCGAGCCGGATCTCCACCGCGCGGTTGCCGTCGCGGTCCGAGTCGAGCCAGAACCGCGCCTGCTCGTCGGTCGCCTCCAGGCCGGAGACGCCCCAGCCGAGGGGGATGACCTCCAGGCACGGCACCCAGGTCGCCGTCGGCACCGACTGGGCCAGCAGGACCACGCCGTTGGCCGGGTTGCCCTCCTCGCCCTCGCGGCAGGCGACCACCTCGGAGTCCAGCACCACCGGGCGCACGCAGCCGGACAGCAGCGCCGGGGCGAGCAGCAGCCCGGCGAGCAGGGCCCGGCGGCGGGTCACAGCGGGGACCCGAGCAGACCGACGGTGACGACGGCGGCGACCCCGGCCGCGGCGACGGTGACGACGGTGAGACCGAACCGCCGCCAGGTCCACCGCTGGATGTGCACCGGGGGCAGCCGGAAGGGCAGCAGCCGCAGGAAGTCGCCGTGCAGGTCGCGGCCCTGCTGGCGCAGCATCCGGCGCAGCTGGGTGGGCATGGTCAGGCCGCGGGTGGCGGCGAAGGCCTCGGCGATCTCCTCGTCGCTGAACTGCCGCCGGGCACGGGCGTAGACCCGCTCCGCGTCGGTGCGCAGCGCCAGGACCAGCATCATGTTGGCCAGGTCGACCGCCTGCCGCCACGGGCTGGGCCGCACCTCGGCGAAGGCCGAGTCGATGAGGAACAGGTCGCCGTCGCGCACCAGCAGGTTGGCCGGCTTGATGTCGCGGTGGGCCATGCCGATGTCCCACATCCGGCGGACCGCGGCCAGCCCCTGGTCGATGACCGACTCGTCGATCTCCGCCTCGCCGGCCTCCTGCGCGCCGTTGATGAACTCGGTGACCAGCAGGTACTCGCGTTCCGGGGTGATCTCCACGATGCCCAGCGGGTGCGGCACCGGCAGCGAGGCCTCCCAGAACAGCCGCAGGATGTAGTCCTCGTACTGCACCAGCCGGCGGACGCTGTGGAACGGCTTCTCGTCCTCGAGCCGGCCGTAGAGCAGCGTGCGGCCGAGCTTGTACCAGCGGTCCGAGCGCACGTGCGTGATCGCGTAGAGCTTGCCGAAGACGTAGCTCTCCCCGGCCGGTGAGCTGGAGTGCGTCTTCACGGTGATCCGCAGCGGCGTCGAGCCGCCCGAGCCGGCCAGCCCGAACGGCGTCACGTGGGTGGCCAGCAGACCCAGCTGGTCCTGCAGCGCGCGGACGATCGCGTCGCCCCGCTCGCCGCTCACGTCCAGGTGCGCCGGGCGGCCGCGGCTGTAGCGCACCGGGTAGACCGAGTTCGGCGTGAGCAGCCGGAACGCGGCCAGGGGCGCGGCGACCCCCAGCACCGCGCCGGCCACGATCCCGGAGGGGTGGTCCTGGGCGAGGTACAGCCGGGACAGCGCGGTGAGCACCAGCAGCCCGCAGACCACCCACTTGCCGATCGTGCGCAGGCGGCCGGGCGGGACCAGCGCGTAGACGGTGCTCACTAGGAACGCCGCCAGCACGGTCACCGGCAGCGACGGCATCGAGAAGCCCGACCAGGAGCCGAGCAGCTCCACCTCGAAGGGACGCGGCCGCTGCAGCGTCGTCGCCATGACGGCGGCGACGTTGACCACGACGAGGACGACGCCGAACCAGACGAACAGGTGCCGCCAGCGGCGGAACGCCACGAGCAGGACGAGGTTGCCCAGCCACATGGCGTGCAGGGCCCGCTCGGTGGCCAGCAGCCCGGCCACCTCCGCGACGTCGGTGAGCACCGGGGTGCGCAGCTCGGCGAACGCCTGGAGCACGCGGGTGTCGGCGACGTCGAAGTAGCGGATCGTCCCGGTCAGGACGACGACCGCCCAGGCGACCACGACCGCCGCGCTGAGGCCGAGCCACCACTTGCCCGAGGCGCGCAGCTGCCGGGGCAGCGCGGGCGGCTCACCCGAGGGCCGGCGCCGGCGGCGGACGCGCGCGATGGCCGGCGGTCCCGGCCGCACGGCCGGACCCGCCGTGGCCCTCGGAGGCAGCGCCTGGGGCACGGACGCCATGCCGGGGAATGGTGCCCCCCGAGCCGCGCCGCGACCATCCCCTTTCGTCCCGCGGTCGTCCTACGGTGGTCCCACCCCGGGCGGAGGTGACGCGGTGCGGGCAGGGACGGCGGTGCTGCGGTCGCTGCTCGCCGCGCTGCTGCTGGTGGCCGCCGGCTGCGGTGGGCCGGTCGCCGAGCCCGCTGCGGACGACGGCACGGTCCGGTTCGCCTCCTACGACTTCGCCGAGAACCAGATCCTCGTCGAGGTCTACGCCGAGGCGGTCCGCCGGCAGGGGCTGCCGGTCTCCGTCACGCACGGCATCGGCACCCGCGAGGTGGTCTCACCCGCGCTGCAGCAGGGCGTCGTCGACGTCGTCGTCGACTACCTGGGGACGGCGCTGGCGTTCGCCCGGCCGGAGTTCACCGACCCGCCGGTGGGCCCCGAGGAGATGCACGCGGTGCTCGCCCGCACGATGGGCGGCCGCGGCGTCCAGGTGCTCACGCCGTCGGCGGCGGAGGACCAGAACGGCTTCGTCGTCACCCGCGCCTTCGCCGCCCAGCACGGCGTGCGGCGGCTGTCCGACCTCCTGCCGCTGGCGCCCGAGCTGGCCTTCGGCGGCCCGCCCGAGTGCCCCGACCGGCCGTTCTGCCTGCTCGGCCTGGAACGGGTCTACGGCCTGCGGTTCGGCACCGTGCTCACCATGCCGACCCGCGGGGCGACGCTGGAGGCGCTGCTGTCCGGGCAGGTCCAGGTGGGGATGCTGGAGACGACCGACGCCCGGCTCGCCGTCGCCCCGGTCACGCTGCTCGCCGACGACCGCGCGCTCCAGCCCCGGGAGAACGTCGTCCCGATGGTGCGTGCCGACGTGGCGCGGCGCTGGGGTGAGCCGCTGCGCGCGGCGCTGGAGGAGACCAGCGCGCGGCTCACCACCGACCAGCTCGTCGAGCTCAACCGGGCGGTGGAGCTGGACGGCGCCAGCCCGGCGGAGGCGGCGGCCGCCTGGTGGGACACCCACTGAGGGCCCCGCGTCAGGCGTCCAGGAACTCCTCCACCACGGGCGCGAGCTCGCCTGCCTCGGTGACCAGCGCGATGTGCCCGCCGCGGTAGACGTGCAGCCGGGCGCGCGGCAGCAGGCGGGCCATGATGCGCGCGTTGACCACCGGCACGATCGGGTCGTCGTCGCCGGCCAGCACGAGGGTCGGCTGCCGGATGAGCTGGAGGAACGGCAGGCTGCTCCAGCCGGTGCTGGCGGCCAGCTGGAAGTAGTAGCCGCGCCGCGGCCCCAGCCGGGTGGCGGCGTGCAGCGCGACGGCGGCGCGCTCCGGATCGGCCCGCATGGTGCCGCCGTAGATGTCCCCGGCGATGCGTCGGGCGTAGCCGGGGTCGCGGTGCCGGCGCGGGGTGAGCATCCGGCCGAGCACCCGCGGGTGGGCCGGCACCATGAGCGAGCCGGTCCCCGTGGCGGTGAGGACGAGCCGTCGGCACCGGCGCCGGTGCTGGGCGGCGAAGTGCTGGGCCAGGCCGCCGCCCCAGGAGAGCCCGAGGACGTCGACGGCGCCGGGGAACCCGAGCCGGGTCAGCATCCCGCCCACGACCGGGCCGAAGGTGGCCAGTGTGTACGGCACGACCGGGGGCGGCGACCCGCCGACGCCCGGCACGTCGAACCGGATCACCGTGCGCCGCGGGTCCAGCGCGTCGACGAAAGGCTGCAGCACCTCGAGGCTCGCGCCGATCCCGTTCATCAGCAGCAGCGGCGGGACGTCGTCGTCGGTGCCGGGTCGCACCGCCGTGCGCAGCGTCCGGCCGCCGACGGTGACCGACCGGACCCGCTCGCGGCTACTTGTCGAAGACATAGGTCCCGGGCGCCTCGCCGAGCACCTGCAGGCCGCCGGCCAGGTCGGTCGGCGCCGGCACCTGCTTCCCGGTCCGCTCGTCCAGCCAGGCGGTGAAGTCCGGCCACCACGAGCCCTTCTCCGTACGGGCGGAGGCCAGCCACTTCTCGGGGTCCGGCGGGGTCTCGTCGGCGACCTGGAAGGTGGACTTCGGGTTGCCCGGCGGGTTCACCAGCGAGGCGATGTGCCCGCTGGTCGAGAGGATGAACCGGCTCTCCCCGCCCAGCAGCTGGGTGCTGCGGTAGCAGGCCTGCCACGGGCACAGGTGGTCGGCGATGCCCGCCGTGACGTAGGTGTCGACGGTGACCGAGGACAGGTCGACGGGGCTGCCGAGCATCGTCGCCGTCCCCGGATCGGTGAGGGAGTTGCCCAGCGCGACGTCGATGAAGTCGCGGTGCAGCCCCGCGCTCATGCGGGTCGTGTCGGCGTTCCAGAACAGGATGTCGAAGTTCGGCGGCGGCTTGCCCTGCAGGTAGTTGTTGACCCAGTAGTTCCAGATCAGGTCGTTGGGGCGCAGCCAGGCGAACACCTCGGCCAGCTGCGCCCCGTCGAGGTAGCCCTTCTGCTGCGAGCGCTCGGTCGCCGCCCGCACCGACTCCTCGTCCATGAGCGCCGAGACCGTGCCCGCCCGCGCCCAGTCCAGCACGGTGACGGCGAAGCTGGCCGCGCTCACCCGGTCCTGCCGGCCGGTGGCCGCCAGGTGGGCCAGCACCATCGCGGTGATGATGCCGCCGGAGCAGAACGCCTGGAGGGCCACCCGCCCGTTGCCCGAGGCCTGCTCGACGGCGTCCATGGCGTCGAGCAGCGCCTGCCCGTAGGTGTCCAGGCCCCAGTCGGCGTGCCGCTCGTCCGGGTTCCGCCAGGAGATCATGAACACCTGGTGGCCGGCGGCCACGTAGTGCTCGACGATGCTCCGGCCGGGCGCGAGGTCGGCGATGTAGTACTTGTTGATCGTCGGCGGCACCATGAGCAGCGGCACCTCGCGCACGGTCTCCGTCGTCGGCCGGTAGCGGATCAGCTCGAAGACGTCGGTGCGGAAGACGACGACGCCCGGCGTCACCGCGAGGTCCTCGCCGACGGTGAACGCGTCGGGCTCCACCATGGAGGGCACCCGCGGCGGGGCGGCGAGGTCGGTGGCCATCCGCCGCAGGCCGCGGACGACGTTCTTGCCGCCGGTGTCGATCAGCGCCTTCCAGCCCAGCGGGTTGAGCACCGGCACGTTGGACGGCGCGAGGGCGTCGACCAGGTTGGTGGCGGTGAAGCGGATCCGCTCGTCGTCCTGCCAGTCCAGGTCGGCGTCCTCGATCAGCTCCCAGGTCGCCCGCGCCGTGGCCAGGTGGGTCTGCATCGCCCGGCGCAGCAGCGGGTTGCCCGACCAGGCGGGGTCGGCGAACCGCTTGTCCTTGCGCCCGGGCGCGAGCTCCGAGCGGCCGAGGGTGATCAGGCCCAGCTCGCGGGCCAGCTCGGCGCTGCGGCGGGCCACGCTGCCGGGCTGGCGGGCGAGGGCGGCGCCGAAGCGCAGCGCCGTCCCGGCGGGCGGGACGAGCCGGCGCAGCGGCCCGCGGGCGGCGTCCACCAGCACCATGTCCAGGCCCATCGCGGCATCGGCCGCCCCCTCGGGGACCTCGGACTGCGCCGTCGTCGCCATGCTCGCTCCTCTGCGCCGGGGGTGTGATCCAGTTCACTGAAGCACACCTCCCGGCGCGGGGCAGGGGACGCAGGTCAGACGATCGCGCTGGTCCCCGTGACCGCCCGTCCGACGATCAGCGTGTTCACCTCGCGGGTGCCCTCGTAGGAGTAGATCGCCTCGGCGTCGGCGGCGAACCGGCCCACGTGGTTCTCCAGCAGGATGCCGTTGCCGCCCATCAGCTCCCGGGCGTAGCCGACCGTCTCGCGCATCCGCATCGTGCAGAACGCCTTGGCCAGCGACGCCTGCTCGTCGGTCATCGTGTCGTCGTCCTGGAGCTGGGAGAGCCGGGCGCACATGGCCGCCGAGGCGGTGATGTTGCCGAGCATCCGCACCAGCAGGTCCTGCACCAGCTGGAACTCCGCGATCGGCTGGCCGAACTGCTCGCGCTCGGTGGCGTACCGCAGCGCGTGCTCGTAGGCGCCCCGCGAGCAGCCGACCGAGGACCACGCGACGCCGGCGCGGGTCATCTTCAGCACCTTGGCGGTGTCGCGGAAGCTGTTCGCCTCCTGCAGCCGGTTCTCCTCCGGCACCCGCACGTCCTCGAGGGTGATCAGCGCGTTCTGCACCACCCGCAGCGCGATCTTGTCCTCGAGGTCGACGGCGGTGAAGCCCGGCGTCCCCTTCTCGACGACGAAGCCGAGCACCTGCTCGGACTCCTCGTCCTTGGCCCAGATGATGATCAGGTCGGCGAAGCTGGCGTTGCCGATCCACTTCTTCTGGCCGTTGAGCACCCAGGTGTCGCCCTCGCGCCGGCAGGTGGTCTGCGCGCCGCGGGCGATGTCGGAGCCGGCCTCGGGCTCGGTGAGGCCGAAGGCGCCGATGAGCTCCATGCGCGCCATCGCCGGTAGCCAGCGCTCCTTCTGCTCCTCGGAGCCGCACAGGTAGATCGAGCCCATGGCCAGCCCGCCGTGCACGCCCATGAAGGTGGAGATGGAGGCGTCGCCCCGGGAGAGCTCCATCGCGACCATGCCGTCGAACAGCGACGAGCGGCCCGGGCAGCCGTAGCCGGTGTACGGGTTGCCGGCGATGCCCAGCTCGGCCAGGCCCGGGACGAGCTCGTGCGGGAACTCGCCGCGGGTCCAGTACCCGTTGATGATCGGCTCGACCTGCTCGTCCATGAAGGCCCGCACGCGGTGCAGCAGCGCCCGCTCGTCGTCGGTCAGCAGCGCCTCGAGGTCGTAGAAGTCCGAGGTCACCGGCGGGGCGTCGCTCATGGGGGTCGTGCCTCCTGCAGTCGTGGGTCGTCGCTGCCCCCTACCCAAGATCAACGTCTCGAACGCGCGAGGGCGGGGAACCGGGGCTCCGGACCGCTGCCGGGAGCCCCGATTCCCCGCCCTCGACGGGGGGTGACGACGTCCGTCAGGTCGTCTGCTTGTCCTTCGGGTTGGCGCGGGCGTCGAGCTGGATCTCCTTCTCGGCCCTCGGGACGCCCTCCTTCAGCTCCTTGGTCCGCTCGATCTCCGCGTCGAGCTCGATGCCGAACAGCAGCGACACGTTGATCAGCCAGAACCAGATCAGGAAGATCACGACGCCGGCGAGGGCGCCGTAGGTCTTGTTGTAGCTGCCGAAGTTGGCGACGTAGAACGCGAACGCGGCCGAGGCCACGATCGCGACCAGGATCGCCACGCCGGCGCCGGGGCTGACCCACTTGAAGCCGCGCAGCTTCACGTTCGGCGTCGAGTAGTAGAGGACGGCGATCATCAGCGCGAGCACGACCAGCACGACCGGCCACTTCGCGATGTTCCAGATCGTCTGCCCGGTCTCGCCGACCCCGATGGCCTCGCCGATCGCGTCGACGACGGGGCCGCTGAGCACCAGCAGCGCCAGGATGACGGCGGCGAACAGGATGCCGACGAGCGTGATGAGCAGCTGGAGCGGCTTGAGCTTCCAGACCTTGCGCCCCTCGGGCGTCTCGTAGACGACGTTCGCGGCGCGGGTGAACGCGCCGACGTAGCCCGACGCCGACCAGACGGCGGCGGCGAGACCGAACACCAGCGCGAACCCGGCGGTGCCGGAGTTGCCCGCGATCTGCTGGATGGCCGGGTCGAGGGTGTCCGCGGCGTCCGCGGGGACGACCTCGGTGAGCGCGTCGGTGAGCTGCTGCGGGTCGGTGAGCAGGCCGACGATCGAGACCAGCGCGATCAGCGCGGGGAACATCGCCAGGACGCCGTAGTAGGTGAGCGCGGCGGCCCAGTCGGTGAGGTTGTCCTCGCTGAACTCCTTGGCGGTCCGCTTGAGGGTGCCGCCGGTGGTCGGCTTCGGATCGGCGCCGACGGGGGCGTAGTCGGCCCGTGTCCCGCTGATCCTGTCGTTGTCCGGCGCGGGGTCGGCCGAGGCGGTGTTGCCCTCGAAGCGGGCCTCGCTGGTGGAGTTGCTCGTGTTGCTCGACGAGCCGGTGGGTCGGGTCATGGAGTCCTCCGGGACGGGGAAGGCGCGGAGCCCTCGATCAGGGAGGGAGGTGCCCCGGACCGTCCGGTTCCATGCCACCGGCCCGCGCGCCGTTGCCGAACGGAGATCAGCGCAGGCCGGACACCGGCGACCACTCGCCCGCCCCGGCGGTGGCCTCCTCGACCGCGGCGAGCGGGTCGGGGCGCCGCGGCCGGGCGGCGCGGCGGTCGGCCCGCAGGCCCAGCAGGGCGGCGACCAGGATCGCGACGGCGGCGCCCATGCCGATGGCGCCCACGAGGGTGAAGGCGACGTCGCGGGGGAGGCCGGTGGCGGCGTCGAGGTGGGCGGCGATGATCGTGACCGCCAGGGCGCTGCCGAGCGCCTGCCCGACCGAGCGGGCGATCGAGTTGATCGCGTTGGCCACGCCCGTCTCGTCCTCGTGCACGGCCTGCACGACGAGCGAGGGGAGGGCGGCGTAGGCGACGGTGACCGCCACCTGCGTGAGCAGGCCCGCGGCGATGACCGCCCACGACTGGCTGCGGAACCAGGTGAGCAGCACGAACCCGGCCAGCCCGACCGTCCACCCGACGACGAGCGTCGGCAGGCCGCCGAAGCGGGTCACCACGGAGCCGGCGAACGGCGCGAGCAGCACGCCGACGATCCCGCCGGGCAGCAGGTAGACCACCGTCGCCTCGAGCACCGAGGCGTCGAAGCCGTAGCCGGTGACCGCCGTCGGGCTCTGCACGTACTGGAGGACGGCGAGGAACGAGGCGAACATCGCGACGCCGGTGAGCATGCCGACGACGTTCGGCACGATCGTGCGCCGGTCGGCCAGCATGGCGGGGCGGACCAGCGGCTCGGCCAGCCGCCGCTGCAGCACCGCCCACCCGCTCAGGACGACGACCGAGCCCGCCAGGCAGCCCAGCGTGGCGGCCGATGACCAGCCCCACGCGTTGCCCTGCGAGACGAACAGCAGCAGCAGCGACAGCCCCGCGCCCAGGACGGCGGCACCCCACCAGTCGACGCCCCCGGAGGCGGTGGCGGTCCGGCGGGGCAGCAGCCGCACCGCCAGGACGAGGGCGGCCAGCGTGATGACCAGCCCGATCCAGAACGGGCGGCGGTAGTCGGTGCCGTCGCCGGCGAGCAGGCCGGTCGCGACCAGCCCGGCCACGCCGCCGACGCCGAGGGTGCTGCTCACCACGGACATCGCCGTCCCCAGCCGGCGCTCGGGCAGCTCGCGGCGCAGCACGCTGATCGACAGGGGGAACAGCCCGTACGAGGCGCCCTGCAGCACGCGGGCCAGGAGCAGCAGCGGCAGCGACTCGGTGGCGATCGCCAGCACCGTGCCCGCGGCGACCGTGACGAGGATGCCGATGATCACCGGCCGCTCGCCCCTGAGGTCGCCGAGCCGGCCCAGCACCGGCGTGAGGACGGCCGCCGCCAGCAGGTTGGCGGTCAGCACCCAGCCCGCGGCGCCCGGGGAGACGTCGAGCTGCTCGCCGATCCGGTCGAGCACGGGCACGACGAGGCTCTGCAGCAGCGACAGCACGGTGACGACCAGGGAGAGGCCGAGCACCAGGGCGACGGTGGCGGCCGAACCCGCGCGGGGGCGGGGCGGCGCGACGTCGGACACCTCCCGATCAGACCACGCACCCCAGCGCCGTCGTCCGCCCGTGGCGGGAGGCCCCGGGATGACCCTGGTCACACTCCGTCAGGTGAGGTGCACAACTCGAGGATTGGAATCGGTCGGGACGGGGGACAGAGGGCTCCGACGACGTGCCGCCGTCCCTGTCCCGACGGCGGCTGGAACTTGGGGGAGAACAACAAACATGGTGATGTGGCCGGCCGTGACGCTGATCGGTTTCCTGGTGCTGACGGCCCTGGTGATCGCGATGGGCACCCAGTCCACCGCCCGCTACGAGCGGGAGCGCGACGAGCGCACCTCCGGTGCCCGGCACGCCGCTCCCGAGCCGGTCGGCGCGGCGCGAGCCGCCTGACACCCGAACGCCCGGCGCCCCGCCCGCTCCCCCGGAGCCGGCGGGGCGTTCTGCTGCCCGGGGGGACTTTCGGTACCGAAAGTCCCGGGCCCTTCCGGACTTTCGGTACATAAAGTCCGGGTGGGGTCAGAGGACGGCGGGGTCGACGTCCAGGACGGTGCGGTCCAGCGACTCCAGCAGGTCGAATTGCGGGCCGGTCTTCGGGAGCTCCCAGCGCCAGAAGTAGCGGGCCGCGGCCCGCTTGCCGTCGTAGAAGGCGTCGGTGCCGTCGCCCGTGGCCAGTGCCTGCTCGAGCCACAGCCAGGCGACGACGACGTGCCCGGCCGCCTCGAGGTAGACGTGCGCGTTGGCCAGGGCGAGGTCCGGGTCCCCGGTGCCCCAGAGCGTCGCGGTGACCGCGCCCAGCCGGGCGACCGCGGCGTCGAGGTCCGCGGCGAAGCCCGCCCACTCGGTGCCGGCGGCGCGCGCCGTCGTCGCCGTGATCGACTCCGCGAGCAGCCGCAGCCCGGCACCGCCCTGGAGCACGACCTTGCGGCCGAGCAGGTCCAGGGCCTGGATGCCCTGCGTGCCCTCGTGGATGGGGTTGAGCCGGTTGTCCCGGTAGAACTGCTCGACCGGGTAGTCGCGGGTGTAGCCGTAGCCGCCGTGCACCTGGATGGCGAGGTCGTTGGCGACCGGGCCCCACTGCGAGGGCCACGCCTTGGCGATCGGGGTGAGCGTGTCCAGCAGCAGGTGGGCGCGGTCGCGCTCCTCGGGGCTGCCGGCGGTCTGCTCCTCGTCGACCAGGCGGGCGCAGTAGAGGCCCAGCGCCAGGCCGCCCTCGGCGTAGCTCTTGGCGGCCAGCAGCATCCGGCGGACGTCGGGGTGCTCGATGATCGGCACCATCGGCGAGGCCGGGTCCTTCGCCGCCGGGGGCCGGCCCTGGGTGCGGGTGCGGGCGTACTCGAGCGCGTGCAGGTAGCCGGTGCAGCCGAGGGCGCTCGCGCCCATCCCGACCCCGATCCGCGCCTCGTTCATCATGTGGAACATGGCGGCCAGGCCGCGGTTCTCCTCGCCCACGAGGTAGCCGACCGCGCCGGGCCGCCCGCCCGGGGTGTGCACGCCCTCGCCGAAGTTCAGCAGCGTGTTCGTCGTCCCGCGGTAGCCCATCTTGTGGTTGAGCCCGGCCAGGACGACGTCGTTGCGCTCGCCGAGCGACCCGTCGTCCCCGACCAGGAACTTGGGGACGACGAACAGCGAGATGCCCTTCACGCCGGCCGGGCCGCCCGGGACCTTGGCCAGCACCAGGTGGACGATGTTCTCGGTCAGCTCGTGGTCGCCGCCGGAGATCCACATCTTGTTGCCGGTCAGCCGGTACGTGCCGTCGTCCTGCCGCTCGGCGCGGGTGGTGATGTCGGCCAGCGAGGAGCCGGCCTGCGGCTCCGACAGGGCCATCGTGCCGAACCAGCGGCCCTCGACCATGGGCCCGACGAAGGTGTCGATCTGCTCCCGGCTGCCGTGCGCGAGCAGCAGCCGCGCGTTGGCCATCGTGAGGAACGGGTAGCCCGACGTGCCGACGTTCGCGGCCAGGAACCAGGCGAGCACGGCCTGCCCGACGGTCTGCGGCAGCTGCATGCCGCCGAACTCCTCGTCGAACGTGCCGGCCATCAGCCCGGCCTCGCCGAACACCGCCAGTGCCCGCGCGACCTCCGGCACCAGCACGACCCGGCCGTCGACGACGTGCGGCTCGTTCTCGTCGGCCAGCCGGTTGTGCGGCGCGAAGTGCTCGGTGGCGATCCGCTCCGCGAGCTCCAGGACGGCGTCGAACGTCTCGCGCGAGTGCTCGGCGAACCGCTCCCGCTTCGTCAGCCCCTCGACGTCCAGCCACTCGTGCAGCAGGAACTCGAGGTCCCGCCGGGACAGGATGAGCGACGAAGCGGCCATGAGGTCAGTGTGCGACGGAAGCGCAAGGGCGGGGTACCGGGGCTCCGCGGTGACGTCGGATGCCCGGATACCCCGCCCTCGTGGCGGCGTCGGTCAGGTGGAGGAGCTGCCCCCGGGGCGGCCGGCCGGCGGCGGGGTGGACGTCGGGGCGGCGGCGCCGACGGCCTCGACGGCCTGCTCGCCGGCGTCGTCCTCGTCCGTGGGCGCCTGCCCGGCGGACTCCCGGGCGGCCTGGAACCCGGCCTTGTCGGCCAGCTTCAGCTGCGGCAGGAACAGGAAGACGAAGAAGCCGATCGCGACCACGCCCGCGGCGATGAGGAACACCAGGTCGATGGTGTCGGTGAAGCCCTCGCGGAAGGGGTTCACCAGCAGCGGGAACTCGGCGATCCGGGTGGTGTCGGCCAGCAGGCCGTCCATCCCGCCCTGCTGGAGCTGACCCGCCTGCGCGGCGGCGTCGGGGTTCGCCCGGGCCACCTCGCCGATCCGCTCGCCGACGTCGGTGGGCAGCCGGGTGAACAGGACCGACAGGAAGGCCGCGGTGCCGATGGTGCCGCCGATCTGGCGGAAGAAGGTCACCGACGAGGTGGCCACCCCGATCTCCCGCGGGGAGACGGCGTTCTGGACGGCGAGGATGACCGGCTGGAAGTTGAAGCCCAGGCCCAGGCCCATCATCAGCATGAACGGGACCATCTGCCAGATCGAGGTGTCTGCCTCGACGACGACCGACAGCGACAGCAGCGCGACCACCATCAGCGCGACGCCGACCAGCGGGAACGCCTTGTACCGGCCGGTCTTGGAGATCGTGATCCCGGAGATGATGCCGCCGCTCATGATGCCCAGGACCAGCGGCGTCATCTGCAGGCCGGCGACGGTGGGGCTGGAGCCGTGCACGATCTGCAGGTACTGGGGGAGCAGCAGCAGCCCGCCGAACATGCCGGCGCCCATGACGACCGAGCCGATCCCGCTCACGGTGAAGGTGCGGTTGCGGAACAAGCGCAGCGGCAGCAGGGCGTCGTCCCGGTAGGCGCGCTCGGCGGCCATGAACAGCAGGAAGCCGACGGCGCCGATGGCGTAGCAGGTCAGCGCCCGGCCGGAGACCCAGCCCCAGGTGCGGCCCTGCTCGGCGATGACGAGCAGCGGCACCAGGAAGGTGATCAGCGCCAGCGCCCCGGGCCAGTCGATGCGGTGCTCGCGGCGCTGGTGCGGCAGGTGCAGCACCCGCCAGACGGTGACGAACGCGATCGCGCCCAGGGGGACGTTGACGTAGAAGATCCAGCGCCAGCCGTCCAGGCCGAGGAGGGTGCCCTGCCCGGCGAAGAAGCCGCCGATGACCGGCCCGAGCACGCTCGAGGAGCCGAAGACGGCCATGAAGTAGCCCTGGTACCGCGAGCGCTCCCGCGGCGCGACGATGCTGCCGATGATGACGAAGGCCAGCGACATCAGGCCGCCGGCGCCGATGCCCTGCACGGCCCGGAAGACGGCCAGCTGGTACATCGTGTCGGCCATGCCGCACAGCACCGAGCCGACGACGAAGATGCCGATCGCGAACAGGTAGAACGGCCGCGGCCCGTAGATGTCGGAGAGCTTCCCGTACAGCGGGGTGGCGATCGTCGAGGTGATGAGGAACGCCGTCGTCGCCCAGGCCTGCAGGTCGTAGCCCTGCAGGTCGTCGGCGATCGTGCGGATGGCGGTCGAGACGACGGTCTGGTCCAGCGCGGCCAGGAACATCGCGACCATGAGTCCGACGAGGATCGTGACGATCTGGCGGTGGCTGAACGAGCCGTCGGCGCCGGGGGCCGCGGCGGCGCGGCGGGCCTCCCGGTCGGTCGCGGAGGTGGTGCTCATCGCAGGTCTCCCGGTGCGGGGGTGATGGCGTCACCCGGCAGGGCGGCGGCGAGGTCGTCGAGGAAGCGGCCCAGGAGGGCCGAGAAGGTGGCGAGGTCGTCGGGGGCCCAGCCGGCGGTGATCCGCCGGACGACGGCGGCGCGGTCGCGCCCCAGCTGCTCGAGGGCGCTGGTGCCGGCGTCGGTGACGACCAGCTGCGTCGCCCGGCCGTCGGACTCGTCGGCCACCCGGCGCACCAGGCCCTCGTCCACGAGCGCGGCGACGTGCCGGCTGACCGTCGAGGGGTCGGCCCGCACGTGCTCGGCGAGCGCGCCCTGGCGCAGCGGGCCGAGGCGGGCCAGCGGGGTCAGCAGCACGAGGGCGGCCCGGTCGCGCGGATCGGTGGAGAGGTGCACCTTCGCCGCGGAGATCAGCCGCAGGAAACGGGGCAGCTGCTCGGAGAGCTGGTCCAGGGTGCGGTCGCGCGGCACCGCGGCGGTGTCGGCAGCGCTGGTCATGGCGGCCCTTCGGCAGGAGGGGGAACGGCGACCAGCGTACGAGCAGTTGTTGGATGCAAGCATCCAGTTGCAGGGTGCATCCACGGTGATCCTGGTGACACGACGGGTGCTGCGCCCCGGCAGTGGGATCCTGGGTTCGGGTGGCGCGAGCCGCCGGTACCCCTGACACCCCCGAGAGGAACGCGAGCGCCCGGTGAGTTCTGCCCAGGACGACCTCCGCGCGCGCCTCCCCGGCCTCACGCTCGCCGACGAGCACCGGCTGCGCCGGCGCCTCGACGGGCTGCGCACCACCCGCGACCCCGCCCGGCGCGAGGAGCAGCGCGCGCGCATCGCCGCCGACGTCGTTGCCGCGGAGGAGCGGATCGCGCGGCGCCGGGCCGCCGTCCCGGTGATCAGCTATCCCGAGGACCTGCCGGTCAGCGCGCGCCGCGAGGACATCGCCGCGGCGCTGTGGGACGCGCAGGTCGTCGTCGTCGCGGGCGAGACCGGCTCGGGCAAGACCACGCAGCTCCCCAAGATCGCCCTCGAGCTCGGCCGCGGCGTCCGGGGCCGGATCGGGCACACCCAGCCGCGCCGGATCGCCGCGCGCAGCGTCGCCGAGCGGATCGCCGAGGAGCTGGGCACACCCCTGGGCGAGGCCGTCGGCTACAAGATGCGCTTCAACGACCAGGTCTCCGACGACACCCTGGTCAAGCTCATGACCGACGGCGTGCTGCTGGCCGAGATCCAGCGCGACCGGCTGCTGCGCCAATACGACACGATCATCCTGGACGAGGCCCACGAGCGGAGCCTCAACATCGACTTCCTGCTCGGGTACCTCGCGCAGATCCTGCCGCGGCGCCCGGACCTGAAGCTGGTCATCACCTCGGCGACCATCGACGTCGAGCGGGTGGCCGCGCACTTCGAGGGCGCCCCGATCGTCGAGGTCAGCGGCCGCACCTACCCCGTCGAGGTGCGCTACCGCCCCGTCGTCGACCCGGACGACCCGGACTCCGACGACGAGCGCGACCAGGTCACCGCGATCGTCGACGCCGTCGACGAGCTCGTGGCCGAGGGGCCGGGGGACATCCTGGTGTTCCTCGCCGGCGAGCGGGAGATCCGGGACACCCAGGACGCGCTGGCCGAGCGGGCGCTGCCGTACACCGAGATCGTCCCGCTGTACTCGCGGCTGTCGGCCGCCGACCAGCACAAGGTCTTCGCCCCGCACACGGGACGGCGGATCGTGCTGGCCACCAACGTCGCCGAGACCTCGCTGACCGTGCCGGGCATCCGGTACGTCATCGACCCGGGCACCGCGCGCATCTCGCGGTACAGCCATCGGACCAAGGTGCAGCGGCTGCCGATCGAGGCGGTCAGCCAGGCCTCGGCCCGGCAGCGCTCCGGGCGCTGCGGTCGGCTGGGCCCGGGCATCGCGATCCGGCTCTACAGCGAGGACGACTTCGACGCGCGCCCGGAGTTCACCGACCCGGAGATCCTGCGCACCAACCTGGCGTCGGTGCTGCTGCAGATGGCCGCCCTCGACCTCGGCGCGGTCGAGGAGTTCCCGTTCGTCGACCCGCCGGACCGCCGCGCCGTCGCCGACGGCCTGGCCCTGCTCGAGGAGCTCGGGGCGCTCGACGAGCACGGCACGCTGACGCCGACCGGCCGTTCGCTGGCCGCGCTCCCGCTGGACCCCCGCATCGCGCGGATGGTGGTGGAGGCCGACCGGCGCGGCGTGCTGGAGGAGGTGCTGGTCATCGCGGCCGGCCTCACCATCCAGGACCCGCGCGAGCGGCCGACCGAGCACCAGCAGGCCGCCGACGAGCTGCACCGCCGCTTCGCCGACGAGAACTCCGACTTCCTGGCGCTGCTCAACCTGTGGCGCCACCTGCAGGAGCAGCAGGACCAGCTCAGCGGCAACCAGTTCCGGCGGACGGTGAAGCGCGAGTTCCTGCACTACCTGCGGATCCGCGAGTGGCAGGACCTGCACGGCCAGCTCCGCGGCACCGCCCGGCGGCTCGGGATGACCCTGGGGGAGCCGGCGGCGGAGCCGGACGAGCGCGGCATCACCGCCGCGCTGCTGGCCGGGCTGCTCTCGCACGTCGGGATGCAGGCGGAGCCGGCCAAGACCAGGGACGGCAAGCCGGGACGGCCGGGCCGCGAGTACCTGGGCACCCGGGGCACCCGCTTCGTGCTGGCACCGGGCACGCCGCTGGCGAAGAAGCCGCCGCGCTGGGTGGTCGCCGCCGAGCTGGTGGAGACCAGCCGGCTGTTCGCCCGCACCGTCGCGCGGATCGACCCCGAGACCGTGGAGAAGCTCGCCCACCACCTGGTGAAGCGGCAGTACTCCGAGCCGCGCTGGGACGCGAAGCGCGGCTCCGTCGTCGCCACCGAGCGGGTCACGCTCTACGGGCTGCCGCTCGTCGTCGGCCGGCGGGTCCAGTACGGCTCGATCGACCCGGGAGTCAGCCGCGAGCTGTTCATCCGGCACGCGCTGGTGCAGGGGGAGTGGACGACGCACCACCGGTTCTGGGCGGAGAACGCGCGCGCGATCGAGCAGGTCGCGCAGCTGGAGGAGCGGGCGCGCCGGCGGGACATCGCCGTCGACGACGAGACGCTGTTCGAGCTGTACGACGCGCGCGTCCCGGCCGACGTCGTCTCCACCCGGCACTTCGACAAGTGGTGGAAGCAGGCCCGGCACCGGACGCCGGACCTGCTCACCTTCACGCCGGCGATGCTCACCGACGCCGCGGCCGCCGGGCAGGTGGACCCGACCGACTATCCCGACGCCGTGGAGTTGTCCCAGGGGCTGACCCTGCCGCTGTCGTACGCGTTCGCGCCCGGCGCGCCGCAGGACGGCGTCACCGTCGACGTGCCGCTGGGTGTGCTGGACGCCGTGGCCCAGCGGACGTCGGGGGAGTCGCTGGCGTTCACCGTGCCGGGCGTGCGCGAGGAGCTGGTCACCGCGCTGCTGCGCACGCTGCCCAAGCAGACCCGCCGCTCGCTGGTGCCGATCCCCGACCGGGTGCGCGCGGTCCTGCCGCACATCGACCCGGGCGAGCCGCTGCTGCCGGCGCTCGAGCGGGAGCTGCGGCGCGCGGCCGGCGTCGTCGTCCCACCGGACGCGTGGCAGCCCCAGCAGGTGCCCGACCACCTGCGGGCGACCTTCCGCGTGCTCGACGACCAGCAGCGCCCGCTGGCCACCGGCAAGGACCTCGCCGCGCTCAAGGCGCGGGTCGCCCCGCAGGCGCGGGCCACGCTGGCCGCCGCCGCGGCCTCGGTCGAGCGCAGCCGGATGACCACGTGGGACGTCGGCACCTTGCCGCGGACCGTGGAGGTCCGCCGCGGCGACCACCTGGTGACCGCCCACCCGGCGCTGGTCGAGGAGGAGGGCGGGACCGTCGGCGTCCGCGTCGTCCCCACCGAGGTCGAGGCCACCCGGCTCACCTGGCGCGGGGCGCGGCGGCTGCTGGTGCTGGTCGCCGGCTCGCCCACCAAGCAGGTGGTGAAGACGCTGGGCCCGCGCACCCGGCTGGCGCTGCAGTTCAACCCGGACGGCGAGATCCCCGCGCTGGTCGACGACTGCGTGGACGCCGCCGCCGACGAGCTGATCGCCGCCGCCGGCGGGCCGCCGCGGGACGAGGCGGCGTTCGCCGCCCTGGTGGCGACGGCGAAGCGCGAGCTGCCGTCGCTGACCGCCGACGCCGTCCAGAAGGTGGAGGCGGTGCTGACCCAGGCGCGCGAGGTGGCCGTCGCCATCGGGGCCGCGCCCGGCCGGCGGGTGCCCGAGGCCGCGGTCGCCGACCTGCGCCGCCAGATGACCGGTCTGCTGCACCGCGGGTTCGTCGCCGCGGCCGGCCGTCGTCGGCTGCCCGACCTGGTCCGGTACCTGCGGGCCATGGCGTACCGGCTGGAGAAGCTGCCGGCCAACGCCGTCCGCGACCAGCTGTGGACCGCGCAGATCGAGGCGGTCACCGCCGAGTACGAGCAGCTGCGCGCCCAGGTGCCGGCCACCGGTGCGCCCGACGACCCGGTGGTGCGGGTGCGCTGGATGGTCGAGGAGCTCCGCGTCGGCCTGTTCGCCCAGGGCATCGGCACCCCGCGGCCGATCTCGGAGCAGCGGGTCTACAAGGCCATCGACGCCCTGCTCTGACCTCCACGGCGGAGTGGCACCGGCGCGCTGGTTTGCCGCCGTCCGTGATCGGGGAGGGTCCGGGGGAACACGATCCGAGAGGGAGGACGGCGATGAGCGAGTCGAACAACACTTCTGCCGCGGGTGAGGGCGTCTCCGACGAGGAGATGATCGAGACCGTCGCCGGGCAGACCGACAGCGCTTCGGAGAACGCCGACGTCGCCGGCAAGGACTGGAACGGCAAGGACGAGGCCCCGGCCCCGACCGACCAGGCCTGAGACCAGACGCACCGGGCCCGGCTCCCCCTCGGGGAGCCGGGCCCGGTCGCGTCCCGGGGCAGAAATGGCCATTTCTGCCCTGACGGGTCAGGGGGCGACGAGCATCCCCGCGCCGACGGTGGCGTTGGTGGCCTCGTCGACGAGGATGAACCGGCCGGTCGCCCGGTTACGGGCGTAGTCGTCGACGAACAGCGGCTGCGTGGTGCGCAGCGTGACCCGGCCGATGTCGTTGAGCCCCAGCTCGACGGCGTCGGTGTCGCGGTGCAGCGTGTTCACGTCGAGCCGGTAGCCGACGTCCTTGACCATGGCGCGCACCGAGCGGGTCGTGTGCTTGACCGCCAGCCGCTGGCGCGGGCGCAGCGGCTCGTCGGTCATCCAGCAGATCAGCGCGTCGAGGTCCTGGGTGGCGTGCGGGGCGTTCGCCGGCCGGCAGATGAGGTCCCCGCGGGAGACGTCGAGGTCGTCGGCCAGCCGCACGGTCACCGACATCGGCGGGAACGCCTCGTCCACCGGGCCGCGGGGGCCGTCGATGCCGGCGATCGTCGTCGTCAGGCCGCTGGGCAGCACCTGCACCTCGTCGCCGGTGCGCAGCACGCCGCTGGCGACCCGGCCGGCGTACCCCCGGTAGTCGTGGTGGGCGTCGGACTGCGGGCGGATCACGTACTGCACCGGGAAGCGGGTGTCGACCAGGTTCCGGTCGCTGGCCACGTGCACGTGCTCGAGGTGGTGCAGCAGCGACGGGCCCTCGTACCAGGGCGTGTTCGCCGAGCGGGTGACCACGTTGTCGCCCTGGAGCGCCGAGATCGGGACGACGGTCAGGTCCGGGATGTTCAGCTTCGCGGCGAAGGCGGTGAACTCGTCGCGGATCGCCTCGTAGGCGGCTTCCGACCAGTCGACGAGGTCCATCTTGTTCACGGCGACGACGAGGTGCGGCACCCGCAGCAGCGAGGCGAGGAAGGCGTGCCGCCGGCTCTGCTCGAGCATCCCCTTGCGGGCGTCGACCAGCACGATCGCGAGGTCGGCGGTCGAGGCGCCGGTGACCATGTTGCGCGTGTACTGCACGTGCCCCGGGGTGTCGGCCAGGATGAAGGTGCGCCGCGGCGTCGAGAAGTAGCGGTAGGCGACGTCGATGGTGATGCCCTGCTCGCGCTCGGCCCGCAGACCGTCGGTGAGCAGCGCCAGGTCGACGTAGTCGCCCTTGCTGGCCCGCTCGACCGCCTCGTACTGGTCCTCGAAGACGGCCTTGCTGTCGTAGAGCAGCCGGCCGATCAGCGTGCTCTTGCCGTCGTCGACCGAGCCGGCGGTGGCGATCCGCAGGATGTCCTTGCGGGCCAGGGCGATGTCGTGGGCCTGCTCCGCGGCGGCGGAGTGCAGGTCGACGGGGGGCTCCGGGTGGAGGCCGGGCTCTGCTGCGGCGGTCATCGGTCGCTCTCCTGGCGGGGGACGGCGGGGCGGCGCACCCTGGGGCGCGGGGCCCGGGAGAGGTGCGCATGTTCGTGTTCGCGGTGGCCACGCCCGCGCTGCTGGTCGTCGTCCTGGGCTACGCCGTGGGCTACGCGGCGGGCGCCTGGGTCACCGACCTGCTGGGGACGTCGTCCCCGGTGGTGGCGGAGCGGGTGGGCTGGGGCACCGGGCTGCTGCTGCTGGCCGTCGTCGTGCGCGTCGTGCTGCACCTGCGGCGCCGGCGCACGCGTCGGGAGGGCCATCAGAAGTAGCCCTCCTTCTTGCGGTCCTCCATGGCGGCGTCGCTGACCTTGTCGTCGCCGCGGGTGGCGCCGCGCTCGGTCATCCGGGTCACCGCGATCTCGGCGATGACCTCCTCGACGGTGGTCGCCACGGAGGGGACCGCCGCGGTCAGGTTGGCGTCGCCGACGGTGCGGTAGCGCACGCTCTCGCGACGGGTCTGCTCGCCGTCGCGCGGCCGGATGAACTCGTTGACCGCGTAGAGCATCCCCTGGCGCTCGACGACCTCGCGCTCCTCGGCCAGGTACAGCGGCGGGATCGCGATCTCCTCGCGGAGGATGTACTGCCAGATGTCGAGCTCGGTCCAGTTCGACAGCGGGAAGACGCGGATCGACTCGCCCAGGTGGATCCGGCCGTTGTAGAGGTCCCACAGCTCGGGGCGCTGGTTCTTCGGGTCCCACTGGCCGAACTCGTCGCGGAAGGAGAACATCCGCTCCTTCGCGCGGGCCTTGTCCTCGTCGCGCCGGGCGCCGCCGAACAGCGCGGTGAAGCCGTGCTCCTCGACCGCGTCGAGCAGCACCGGGGTCTGGATCCGGTTGCGGGAGCCGTTGGGCTCCTCCTTGACCGTGCCGGCGGCGATCGCGTCGGGCACCGAGGCCACGACCAGCTGCACGCCGAGCTCGGCGACCCGCTTGTCGCGGAACTCGAGCACCTCGGGGAAGTTCAGCCCGGTGTTCACGTGCATCACCGGGAACGGGATGCGCGCCGGCGCGAACGCCTTGCGGGCGAGCTCCAGCATCACGATCGAGTCCTTGCCGCCGGAGAACAGCAGCACGGGACGTTCGAGCTCGGCGACCACCTCGCGGATCACGTGGATGGACTCGGCCTCCAGCGTCTCGAGCTGGCTGAGCCGGTAGTCGGGCGTGGTCACGTCGCGGAACTCCGGGGGGTTTCGGGGCTGGCTCGTCACAGCACCAACCCCATCGGATCGGTGCGGATTCCCTCCCAGTGTCCGCTATCGCCCGGAGCGCACGGCAGCCAGGATGGGCCCGGCGAGCTCCGGACGGCAGACGACCAGGTCGGGCAGGGAGAGCTCGGCTGCGTTGTAGGCCAGGGGCGAGCCGTCGATCCGGCTGGTGGCCAGCCCGGCGGCGCGGGCGACGGCGACCGGCGCGGCGGAGTCCCACTGGTACATCCCGCCCGAGTGGACGTAGGCGTCGACCTCGCCGCGGACGACGGCGAGCACCTTGTAGCCGGCCGACCCCATCGGCACCAGCTCGCCGCCCAGCGCGGCCGCCACGGCGTCGGCCTCCGCCGGCGGGCGGGTGCGGCTCACCGCGATCCGGACCGGTCCGTCCGCCCGAGCCGGGAGGGCCGGCGGGGGGTCGGTGACGTGCACCTCGCCGAGCCCCGGCAGGGCGACGGCGGACGACGCGAGCTCGCCGTCGGCCCACAGCGCCACGTGCACCGCCCAGTCGGTGCGGCCGTCCTCGCCGTACTCGCGGGTGCCGTCGAGCGGGTCGACGATCCACACCCGGTCGGCGGTCAGCCGCCGCGGGTCGTCGGCGGCCTCCTCGCTCAGGACGGCGTCGCCGGGGCGCTCGGCCGCCAGCACGGCGCTGATCGCCTGCTGCGCGGCGGCGTCACCGGCGTCCCCGAGGGCCCGGCCGGACAGCGCGCCGTCGGCGCGCAGCGCCAGCAGCACGTCGGCCGCCGCGCGGGCGGCCAGGACGGCGACGGCGACGTCGTCCACGGTCAGGCCAGGCGGAGCGCGGTGGCGTCGCCGGGGCGGCGCGGCGGGGACGGCTTGCCGGAGGCATCGGTGATCGCGCCGAAGTAGGCGGCCTGCTTCTCGGGGCGCGGCATGACGAACAGCCCGCGGGCCTCGACCAGGACCTTCTCCGGCTCGGCGGCCCGCGCGATGGTGCCGGTGATGTGCGCCTTGCGCCCCTCGGAGGACTCGACGCGGGCGCGCAGCACCAGCGGCGTCTGCAGCGGCAGCGGGCCGCGGTAGTCCAGTTCCAGGTGGGCGGTCATGCCCCACAGGCCGGCGGCGCCCGCCGCGCTGCCCAGCATCTGGTCCATGAACAGCGCGCTCATGCCGCCGTGCACGAAGCTCGGCGGGCCCTCGTAGGCCAGGCCCAGGGTGGCCGCGGCGACCACGCCGTCGCCGTCCTGGCGGACCACGAGCGGGGGCGCCAGGGGGTTGGCGATGCCGGTGACCGGGTTGAAGACGCGGCGGCCCACGGACGGGTCGTCCAGGCGGGGCAGCTGGGAGACCGGGCGCGGCCGGCCGCCGATCCGGGCGGTCGCGGTGCGCACCAGCTCGGCGGCCGCGGCGACCTCCGCGGCGTCGGCGGTGGTGGTCACCGAGGTCTCGATCAGCTCGCGGAGGGCGTCGCCCAGCGCGGTCGTCGCGGTCAGCAGTTCGGCGTCGGGCGCGGCGCCGCCGTCGTTCGAAGTCACGTTCGAATGGTGACAGGCGGCCTCAGCCCGGCTGGTCGGCGGTCCCGGACAGCGGGGCCGCGGGCGGGTGCTGGGGCGGGGGCCCTCCCGGGTCCTGGGGCGGCCCGGAGCGCCGCAGCCGCACGGTGAACGCCGCGCCGCGGCCGGGTGCGGTGGCCAGCTCGATGGTGCCGCCGTGCGCCTGGACCAGGGAGGACACGATCGCCAGCCCCAGGCCGGTGCCGCCCGCCTCGGCGCCGCCGTTGCGGGTGCGGGAGGTGTCGGCCCGGTAGAACCGCTCGAAGGCGCGGGCGGCGTCGGCGTCGGCCATGCCCGGCCCCTCGTCGGCGACCCGCAGCAGCAGGACGTCGTCGCCGTCCTGCCCGACCGAGACGGTGACCCGGGTGCCCGGCGGGGTGTGGGTGAGCGCGTTGGTGACGAGGTTGCCCACGACCTGGCGCAGCCGGCCCTCGTCGCCCAGCACGACCGGGACGTCGGTGAGCGTCTCGTCCAGGTGCAGCGCGATCGGCCGGTCGGGCTGCACGGCGCGGGCGTCGTGCACGGCGTCGCCGGCGATGGCGGCGAGGTCGACCGGGGTGAGCGTCAGCGGCCGGCGCTGGTCGAGGCGGGCCAGCAGCAGCAGGTCCTCGACGAGCAGCCCCATCCGCCCGCCCTCCGCCTCGATCCGCGTCATCAGGCGGGCCACCTCCTCGTCGGAGCCGACGGCACCCTGCCGGTACAGCTCGGCGAAGCCGCGGATGGAGGTGAGCGGGGTGCGCAGCTCGTGGCTGGCGTCGGCGACGAACCGGCGCATCTTCTCCTCCGAGCCGCGGGCCTCGGCCTCGGAGGCCTGCTGCGCGCGGAAGGCGCTCTCGATGCGCGCCAGCATCCCGTTGAGCGCGGTGGCGAGCCGGCCGACCTCGGTGCGCTGGTCGCCCTCGGGCACGCGCTGGGAGAGGTCGCCGGCGGCGATGGCCTGCGCGGTGCGCTCGACCTCGGCCAGCGGGCGCAGGCTGTTGCGCACGAGCAGGTAGCCGGCCACGCCGAGCAGCGTCAGGACGACGAGCCCGACGACGGCCTCGATGCGCACGAGCCGGGTGATGGCTGCTTCGTCGTCGTCCAGGTCGGTGGCGACGAGCAGCTGGTAGCCGGCCCCGACCTCCACGGTCGCCGCCCGCCACGTCGTGCTGCGGTCGTCGGACGGCAGCGTGAACAGGCCGCGCCGGTCGCCGTCCACCGGGTCGAGGTCCGGCATCCGCCCGGGATCCTGCACCGGCCCCCACATGACGACCGGGTCCGCCTCGTCGCGGAGGCAGATGAGGACGTCGGTGGCCGGATAGGCCTGCGCTCCCTGGACGCAGGCACGCAGCACCTGCCGGTTGTGCGAGTACCGCTCGGCGGCCGAGCGCAGCTGGGTGTCGCTCTGGTCGGTCAGGTAACCGCGCAGCAACGAGGTGGACGCCAGACCGGTGGTGACCAGTCCGACGGCGAGCAGCGCCACGAGCAGCGCGACGAGGGTGACCCGCAGCGGCACCCGCGGGCCCCGGCGCGCCGTCGTCGGCGCGGGTTCGGTCATGCGCCGCGCGGCAGCCGCAACGTGTAGCCGACCCCCCGGATGGTGTGCAGCAGCCGGGGCTCGGTGGTGTCGATCTTGCGGCGCAGGTAGGAGATGTAGGACTCCACGACGTTGGCCTCGCCGTTGAAGTCGTAGTTCCAGACGTGGTCCAGGATCTGCGCCTTCGACAGCACCCGCCCGGCGTTGGCCATCAGGTAGCGGAGCAGCTTGAACTCCGTCGGCGACAGCCCGATGACCGTGCCGGCCTTGATGACCTCGTGGGTCTCCTCGTCCAGCTCGATGTCGGCGAAGGTGAGCCGCGGCGCCTCGGCCGCCTGCTGGGCGCCGGTGGTCCGCCGCAGCACCGCCCGGATGCGGGCGATGACCTCGTCGAGGCTGAACGGCTTGGTCACGTAGTCGTCCCCGCCCAGGGTCAGGCCCGAGACCTTGTCCTCCGCGGCGTCGCGGGCGGTCAGGAAGAGCACCGGCGTGCGCCGGCCGGACTCCCGCATCCTGCGGACCACGCCGAACCCGTCGAGGCCGGGCATCATCACGTCGAGCACCAGCAGGTCGGGGCGGAACGTCTCGGCGAGCGCGAGCGCCTGCTGGCCGTCGGCGGCGGTGGCGACCTCGAAGCCCGCGTACCGCAGGCTGGCCGAGAGCAGCTCACGGATGTTCGGCTCGTCGTCCACCACGAGCAGCCGGGCCTCGGGGGTCCGGTTCTGCGGGCTGCCGGTCACGGTTCCTCCGGTCGCGCGAGCGGGTGCCGTCGTCATGACCCCGAGCGTCCTGCCCGGGGCTGCCGCCGCGCTGGACGCTACCTGTGAACTGCCTGGACGCCGCGAGATCTGCACACTCGGGCCTTTCAGGCCGGGGAGAGCCCCGAGCGTGCAGATCTCGTGGAGGGGGTCAGCCGGGGGGAGCCATCGCGCGGCCGCGGCGCCAGTAGCCGATCGCGTGGTGCTGGGCCCGGCCCAGGCCCCAGCGGCCGCGCAGGTCGGCGCGGATCGCGCGGACGGCGGCCGACTCGGCGCCGACCCAGGCGAAGACGTCGTCCGTGCCCGGCCGGTCGAGGGCGGCGACGGCGTCGACCAGCAGCGTGCTCTCGCCCGGCGGCGTGCCCTTCCGGTGCAGCCAGCGCACCTCGACGCCGGGGGGAGCGGCGAGCGGCTGCTCCTCCTCGGGCCCGGCCACCTCGAGCAGCGCGACGCCCGTCGTCCCGGGGTCGGCGGCGGCGAGCAGCCGGCTGATCGCCGGAAGCGCGGTCTCGTCGCCGGCGAGCAGCACCCAGGAGGCCGGGCGCTCGGCCAGCGACGCCGCACCGGCGACGGCGAGCAGCGACCCGGGTCGCGCGGCGCCGGCCCAGGCGGCGGCCGGCCCGTCCCCGTGCAGCACGAAGTCGATCTCGAGCTCGCCGGCGGCGGAGTCCTGCCGGCGGGCGGTGTAGCTGCGCAGCGCGACGCCGTGGCTGCCCTGCGGCCAGACGATCCGGCCGTCCCGCTGGATCCGCGGCCAGCGCGGCTCGGCGTCCCCGACCCGCGGCACCAGCAGGTTCACCGTCGGCCCGGCGGCGGCGACCGCCTCCGGGCTGCCGCTCAGCAGCACCCGGCGCACCGACGGGGTGACGTCGGTGACGGCGACGACGGTGAGGACGTCGACCGGCCGCAGGCCGTCGTCCGCGGGATCGAGGGGGGAGGACACGCTCGGAGGCTAACCGCGGCGGAACGGGGCCGACCCGGCCGTCCCCGGGGGAATGGGGTCGACCGGGCCGGCGAAAACCACGCTAGGTGAGCAAACGGCTCCTGCCAGCGCCCGCACGGGTGAGTGCCCCGTCCCGAACGGGTGATCGCGTGAACCCACCGTGCCGATGTGTGCCGCCCGGCCGCGGCGGGCACCGGGAGCCCACACCGTCCACGAGCGCGAGGAGCCGGTCATGGCCGACGAGTTGGAGAAGGGTGACCACGTCACCTGGAAGAGCCACGGCGGCACCGCCGAGGGCACCGTCGAACGGAAGATCACCTCCGACACCGAGGCCTCCGGCCGGACGGTGCGGGCGAGCAAGGACGACCCGCAGTACGAGGTCAGGAGCGAGAAGAGCGGCGGCACCGCGGTGCACAAGCCCTCCGCGCTCGACAAGGACTGATCCACCCGGCACCCGCCGGAGACGAGGACAGGAGACGACGTGACCGAGACCGGGGACGACGTGACCGAGACCGGGGGCGACTTCGCCGGCGTGAGCGCGCGGAGCACCAAGCACAGCCCACGGGTCGACGAGGAGCTGGAGCACGAGATCCAGGGGATGCTCAAGGCCGAGCGGGCCACCCGGTCCGAGGAGTGGCGCGAGGCCGAGCCGGTCGCCGAGGGTGACCCCGACCTGACCGCCGACCCGACCGGCAGCCTGGTCGGCGGGACGCCGGTCGGCATGGACGCCGACGCCGTCGTCGCGCGTGCCGAGCTGGCCCGCTGGCTGGACCGCGCGGACTTCCCGAGCACCGGGCCCGAGCTCGTCGAGGCCGCCCGCGACCACCGCGCGCCCGACGCGGTCGCCGCCGAGCTGGAGCGGTTGCCGGCGGGGGAGACCTACGAGCGGATCGGCGACGTCGTCCGCGCGCTCGGGTACCCGACCGAGACCGGACCCGGGCCGGGCGGGACCGAGCCGCAGGCCTGAGCCGCCGCCGGCGTCGTCACTCGCGCGCGAGATCGGCGGCGCCGGCGCCCTCGTGGTCGACCTCCTGGTCGGTCACCAGGTCCACGGTGACGCGGACGAGGTCGCCGGTGTAGGCGAAGGGCCCCATGTGCCGGCCCGTCCCGTCGTAGTCGGCCACCGTCGTGCCGCGGTCCAGGCCGATGTCCAGGCCGGACCAGGAGATCATCAGCCAGAAGATCTGGTCGGTCTCCATCGAGCCGGCCGGTTCGCCGTCGATCAGCAGCGTCCCGGTGCCGTGCGGGAAGGTGCCCTCGCCTCGCCGCTCCATCGCGAAGCCCAGGGTGGTCGCCTCCGGCGGGATCGGCCGGTCGGAGGTGACCAGCTGGTGCGTGCCGCCGATGTTGAGGTCGTGCACCAGGTGCCCGTCCCGCACGAAGAGGGAGTAGCCCGACGTCGCGTCACCGTGCGCGATCAGCACGCCGTCGGCGGCGCCGCGGGCGCCCGACGGGTTGACGTGCGCGGTGATCCGGTAGCTGCGGCTGCGCAGGTCCGGCGCGACGTCGCTGGGCACGTGCCCCATGCCCGACCAGAAGGAGAACCGGGTGCGGGCGCCGGCGTGCCGGGCGGCGTTCTCGGCGAAGCGCTCCCCGAAGCGGTCGTCCAGCGGCAGGACCTTGTTGGCCGCGGCCTCCTCCCACCAGCGCTCCTGCAGTGCGGCGAGCCGCTCGGGCTGCTCGTCGGCCAGGTCGTGCACCTCGTTCACGTCGGTCGAGAGGTCGTAGAGCTCCCACCGGTCGTTCTCGAACGGGGTGCCGGGCCAGTGGTAGGCGACGGCCTTCCAGCCCTCGTGCCAGATGCCGCGGTGGCCGAACATCTCGAAGTACTGCGTGGTCTTCCCGGTGACGGCGTCCGGCTCGGCCAGGGTCGGCGCGAAGCTGACCCCGGTCATCCCGTCGGCCTCGATGCCGAGCAGGTCCAGGACGGTCGGCGCGAGGTCGGCCACGTGGCAGAACTGGTGCCGCAGGCTCCCGGCGTGCTCGGCGCCGACCAGCCGGTCGGGCCCGGCGACGATCAGCGCATCGCGGACGCCTCCGCCGTGGGTGTTCTGCTTGTAGCGCTTGAGCGGCGTGTTGGCCGCCATCGCCCAGCCGTGCGGGAAGTTCGAGTGGGTGTCCGGGCCGCCGATGTCGTCGAGCCGCGCCAGCTTCTGCTCGAGGGTCTCGGCGATCATGTTGAACGGGCCCATCGCGTTGACGAACCCGAGCGGGCCGCCCTCCTGGCTGGCCCCGTTGTCCGACGTGATCAGCACGAGCGTGTCCGCGAGCTGCCCGGTCGCCTCGAGCGTGTCGATCAGCCGGCCCAGGTGCTGGTCGAAGTGCGCCAGCATCGCCCCGTAGGCCCCGGCCAAACGGGCGAAGAGCCGCTGCTCGTCGGCGGTGTGCTCGTCCCACGGCCGGACGCCGTCGTTGCGCGGGGGCAGCACGGTGCCGGCCGGCACGATGCCCCGCCGGATCTGCTCGGCCAGCCGGTCGTCGCGGGTGCGGTCCCAGCCCTTGGCGAACGCTTGCGCGTAGTGGTCGATCAGCTCCCGGGGCGCCTGGTGGGGTGCGTGGCAGGCGCCGGGGGCGAGGAGGACGTGCCACGGCACGTCCGGCGTCGCCGCCTCGTGGCTGGTGACGAAGGTGATCGCGTGGTCGATCAGGTCCTCGGTCAGGTGGTAGCCGGTCTCGTAGGTGCCGGGTGCGGCGACGTGGCTGTTGTCCTGCACCAGCTCCGGTGAGTACTGGTCGGTCTCGGCGTCGAGGAAGCCGTAGAAGCGGTCGAACCCGCGGCCCAGCGGCCAGCCGTCGAACGGGCCCGTCGGCCCGGTCTCGGTCAGCGGCGTGCAGTGCCACTTCCCGACCATGTAGTTGCGGTAGCCGACGTCGCGCAGCCGCTCGGCGAGGGTGGGGATCTCCGCGGCGATCTTGCCGCGGTAGCCCGGGAAGCCGGAGTCGAAGTTCGCCAGGCAGCCCATGCCCACGTCGTGGTGGTTGCGGCCGGTCAGCAGCGCCGAGCGGGTGGTCGAGCACATGGCGGTGGTGTGGAAGCCCGTGTACCGCACGCCGGCCGCGGCGAACCGGTCGATGACCGGGGTGGCGATCTCCGAGCCGAAGCAGCCGAAGTCCCCGAAACCGACGTCGTCCAGCAGCACGATGAGCACGTTGGTGCGCGGCCCCGGCGGCCGGACCGGGTCCGGCCAGTGCGGCACGGAGTCGGCGATCGTGCGGCCGATCGTCACGGGAGCATCCCGGTGGCAGTCCTGCTGAGGGCTGGCATGGCCGGACGCTAGCAGCGGTCTCCCCGCAACGGCCCTGGTCAGCGCGTCGCGCGCTCAGGCCTCCGCGTCGCGGGCCTCCTCCTCGGCGATCTCCTCCGCGCCGCGGCGGCGGAACAGGCGCGAGCCCGGGAAGCCCTTCACGACCTGGCGCATGTCCTGCACGGTGTCGAGCAGGTCCCGCAGGTTGGGGGCGACGTCGCCCATCGACTCGACGATCGGCAGGACGTCCTCGTCCAGGTGCACGATCAGCTGCGGCAGCCGGTCGATCAGCGTCACCATCGCCTGGACCTCGTCGGGCTCCAGGCTCGCGGCCAGCCGGCGGACCGACGGCGCCAGCGCGGTCAGTGCCGGCACGTAGTCGTCCAGCATCGGCTCGACCCGGCCGACCATCCCCTCCGCCCGGCCGACCAGCGCGTCGGCGCGGTCGGAGGTGCCGCCGACGGCGTCGATCGTCCGGTCGGCCTTGTCGTTCGTGGCGCCGACGGCCTCGATGGCGGCGTCGGCTTTGGTGTTGGTGGCGCCGACGGCCTCGATGGCGGCGTCGGCTTTGGTGTTGGTGGCGCCGACGGCCTCGATGGCCCGGTCGGCCTTCGTATTGGTGCGGTCGACCGCCTCGATGGCGGCGTCGGCCTCGGCGTTCGTCCGCTCGACGCCCGCGATCAGCCCGTCGGCGCGGTCCACCACGCCGTCCACCCGGGCCAGCAGCCCGGAGACCTGGTCGAGCAGCTCCTCCACGCGACCGAGCACGGCCGCCGCGCGCGGCACCAGGGCGAGCGCGTCGGCCACCCCGTCCCGCGCGCCCGTCACGGCGGCGACGACGTCCGACGGACCGGGCAGCGACGGCAGTCTCACCTCGCGCACGCTACGCAGGTGCCCGGTCGCCCACATCCCGATCGGGCACCACCGGGTGACGCCGCGGGCGCCGGCGGCTTGCGCGCGTCGGCGGATCGGGACGCCGGACCGCCGTATCGTGGTGACCTCCCGCCCCCCGGGCGCGGGACCAGAGCAACTCCGAACAGAGGGTGTCGACACCGGTGGGGGACGAGCCGACGGCCGACGACGCGCGCAGCCGCGTCGGCGCTGACGGCTCGCGACACCGCCGCACCGGCCCCGTCGCGCCGGCCGGACCGCCGCCGGGCGTCCGCAACGGCCTGCCGCCGGTGCCCGAGGGCGCGACGGCACCTCCGCCCTCGCCGCAGGCCGGCCTGCCGCCGGTGCCGCAGGCTGGGCTCCCGCCCGTGCCCGGTGCGGCGCCGCGCCCGCCCCGCCCCCCGCTGCGCGACGCCGTGCCGGCCGCGCCGCCGGCCGCGCGCCCCGTGGTCCGGCGCAGCGGCCCGGTCCCGCCGCTGCCCGGCACCCGCCCGCCCCTGCCCGGGACGACGCCGGCCGGTCCCCGGCACCCGCGGCGCCCCGCCCCGGCCACGACCCCGGGACGGCGCCGGCTGATCCGGGCCGGGATCGCGCTGGCCGGCGTCGTCGGCGTGGTGCTGCTCTACCACCTGGGTCTCTACTTCTACGTCGACCAGAAGATCGGCCGGGTCGACGCGCTGGCCACCGACGGGCCGGAGATCCTCGCCGCGCAGCTGCAGGAGGCCTCGGACACCTACCTCGTCGTCGGCACCGGGGTGCCGGGCCAGGAGGGCCCCGCCTCGGTCGCCACGTTGCTGGCCTCGGTGTCCGGTGACGGCGAGCGCGCGGTGCTGGTCGGCATCCCGCCCACCGCGCTGGTCGACACCCCCACCTGCCGCACCGCCGACGGCGGGCTGCGCACACCCCGCACCGAGGCGTTCGCCCGGTCGCTGCTCGACGGCGGGCCCTCCTGCATGGTCCGCGCGGTCCAGCAGCTCTCCGGCGTGCAGATCGACCACTACCTCGGCGTCGACCTCGCCCGCCTGCCCGGGCTGGTCGACGCGCTCGGCGGGGTGCCGGTGTGCATCGTGCCGTCGCGGGCGACGGCGGCCGCCGCGGTGCCCCCGCCCGCCGGCGCCTCCGAGCTCACCGGCGAGACGGCCACCGGCTACCTGCGCCCGGCCGGCGACGGCTCGGACGCCACCGGGACGGCGGTCGCCGAGCGGGCCCAGCGGCTGCTGACCTCCACGCTGCGCGCCGCGATGTCCCGGTCGAACGTCCTCGACCCGGTCACCCTCACCCGGTTCCTCACCCGGGCCGCCGACGCGCTCACCGTCGACGAGCAGACCACCCTCGGCGACCTGCGCTCGCTGGCCTCCTCCCTCGGCGACGTCTCCGGCGACGCCGTGGCGCGCACCGGCCTCCCGGTCGCCCAGGTGGGCCACGTGCCGGCAGGCTCCGACGAGGCGTTCGTGCTGCTCGACGGCGCCGGCACGCGCAGCCTCTTCGACGCGGTGATCGACGGCAGCCGCGTGCCCGAGGGCTTCGTCACCGAGACCGATGCCGTCGCGCAGCCGGGGGAGGGCCCCGAGGAGCAGCCGGTGGCCGTGCCGGCCGATCCGGGCACCGCGCTCCTCAGCCCGGCCGAGGTGCAGCTCGACGTCCTCAACGGGACCGGCACGCGGGGGCTGGCGAGCACCTCCGCCGACGACCTGCGCGCCCAGGGCTTCGTCGTCGGTGAGGTGGGGAACGCCGACGGGACCGTCAGCCAGTCCGTCGTCCGTCACGGGCCGGGCATGGTCGCCCAGGCGCGCACGGTCGCTGCCGCCGTCCCGGGCTCGGTGCTGCAGGCCAGCGACGACATCGGCGAGACCGTGCAGCTGATCATCGGCCCCGGCTACGCGGGCGTCGAGCCGCTGCCCGCCCCGGTGGCGGAGCCGCAGCCGGTCCCGGACGACACCGCCGAGGCCCCGGCTGCGGCGGAGCAGCCCGCCCCCGTCAGCTGCGGCTGACCGGCGTGATCACCTCGCAGCCACGGCGCTGCGGGGGGCTGGCGGGACGACCATCGATGCGTGCTGATCGCGGGCGGCGTTCCCGCGGGAACGCCGTCAGGCACCTGGCTCGGCCACGTTCGCGCGGGAACGCGCCGGCTCAGCCGAAGCGACCGGAGATGTAGTCCTCGGTGGCCTTCTGGTCGGGGTTGCTGAAGATCTTCTCCGTCGGGTTGAACTCGATCAGCCGGCCGGGCTGCCCGACCCCGCTGAGGTTGAAGAAGCCGGTGGACTCGCTCACCCGCGCCGCCTGCTGCATGTTGTGCGTGACGATCACGATGGTGAACCGGTCCTTCAGCTCCGCCATCAGGTCCTCGATCGCCAGCGTGGAGATCGGGTCCAGCGCGGAGCACGGCTCGTCCATGAGCAGCACGTCCGGCTCGACCGCGATGGCGCGGGCGATGCACAGCCGCTGCTGCTGACCTCCCGAGAGGCTGGAGCCGGGCCGGTCGAGCCGGTCCTTGACCTCGTTCCAGAGGTTGGCGCCGCGCAGTGACTTCTCGACCAACTCGTCGGCCTCGGACTTCTTCATCCGCCGGTTGTTCAGCCGGTTGCCGGCGACGACGTTGTCGTAGATGGACATCGTCGGGAACGGGTTGGGCCGCTGGAACACCATGCCGATCTGGCGGCGCACGTCGACCGGGTCGACGTCGGCGCCGTAGAGGTCGTGGCCGTCCATGACGACCTTGCCCTCCACCCGGGCGCCGGGCAGCACCTCGTGCATCCGGTTCAGCGAGCGCAGGAAGGTGGACTTCCCGCAGCCCGACGGGCCGATCAGCGCGGTGATGCTGCGCGGCTCGATGGAGATGGTGACGCCCTCCACGGCCAGGAAGTTGCCGTAGTAGATGTTGAGGTCGGAGACCTCGATGCGCTTGGCCACGGAAGTGTCCTCTGGGTCGGTCGGTCGAAGCGTCGGAGCCGGTCAGCGACCGGTCGAGGGGGCGAAGAAGCGACTGATCAGGCGGGCGACGACGTTGAGCGCCATCACCAGGATGATCAGCACGAGGGCAGCGGTCCAGGCCCGGTCGAGGAAGGCCTGGGTGGCCGTGCCGGGCTGGGTGAGCTGGTAGTAGGCGAACACCGGCAGCGTCGCCATGCGCCCGTCGAACGGGTTGAGGTTCGTGCCGGTGATCAGGCCGACGGTCACCAGCAGCGGGGCGGTCTCGCCGACGACGCGGGCGACCGACAGGGTGATGCCCGTGCCCAGCCCGGCGATCGCGGTGGGCAGCACGACCTTGACGACCGTCCGCCACTTCGGGACGCCGAGCGCGTAGCTGGCCTCCCGCAGCTCGTTGGGGACGAGCTTGAGCACCTCCTCGCAGGACCGGACGACGACCGGGATCATCAGCACCGACAGCGCGACCGCGCCCATCACCCCCATCCGGACGTCGTTGCCGAACAGCAGCGTGAACAGCGCGAAGGCGAACAGGCCGGCCACGATCGAGGGGATGCCGGTCATGACGTCGACGAAGAAGGTGATCGACCGCTTCAGCCGCCCGGTCGCGTACTCGACCAGGTAGATCGCCGTCATCAGGCCGATCGGCACCGAGATCAGCGTCGCCAGCGCCGTGATGATCAGCGTGCCCAGGATCGCGTGGTACGCCCCGCCGCCCTCGCCGACGACCCGGAACATCGAGTTGGTGAAGAACTGGCCGTCCAGGCGCGGCAGGCCGTTGTCCAGGACGGTCCAGACCAGCGACACCAGCGGGACCATCGCCAGGCCGAACGCCGTCGTCACCAGGCAGGTGACCAGTCGGTCGGTCGCCTTGCGCGGGCCCTCGACGGCACGGGTGACGACGTAGACCGCGAGCGTGCCGAGCAGCACGCCGTAGATCACGGTGGAGACGACGCCGAAGCCGGTCAGCGCGGAGAGCCCGGCGCCGAGGGCGATGCCGGCCAGGTACAGACCGAGCGGCGCGAGGCGGGGGAGCCGACGACGGGAGCGCACGGCGGACTGCGGCGCGGGGCGCTCCGGGGCGGACTGCACGGCGGTGCTCATCAGTTGGCTCCGGAGAAGTCGGCCCGCCGGTTGACGACCCAGCGGGCGAGCATGTTGACCACCAGCGTGATCACGAACAGCACGAGGCCGCTGGCGATCAGCGTGTTGACCCCCAGGCCGGTGGCCTCCGGGAACCGCAGGGCGATGTTCGACGCGATCGTCGAGGGGTTGGAGCTGCTGATCAGGTTCAGCGTGGCGCCGGCACCACCGGAGAGCACGATCGCCACGGCCATCGTCTCGCCGAGCGCCCGGCCCAGGCCCAGCATCGCCCCGCCGATGATCCCGGACTTGCCGTAGGGGAGGACCGCCATGCGGATCATCTCCCAGCGGGTCGCGCCCAGCGCCAGCGCCGCCTCGCGGTGGAGGGCCGGCGCCTGGCTGAACACCTCGCGGGAGATGGCCGAGATGATCGGCAGGATCATCACCGCCAGCACCAGGCCGACGGTGAACATCGTGCGGCCGCTGGCCGAGGAAGAACGGCAGGAAGCCCAGGTCATCAAGGGCCGGGGCGAGGACGGCCAGGCCCCAGAAGCCGTAGACGACGCTGGGGATGGCGGCCAGCAGGTCGATGACGTAGCCCATGGCGGCCGCGAGCCGGCGCGGCGCGTAGAAGGTCACGTACAGCGCGATGGCGACGGCGAGCGGGGTCGCGATCAGCAGCGCGAGGACCGCTCCCAGCAGGGTGCCGAGCACGAGCGGGCCGACGTAGGACGCCAGGCCCTCGCCGCCGGGGATGTCCTCGGCGGGGGCGGTGAGCGCCGGGACGGCCTCGCTGATGAGGAACGCCGCGACGCCGGCGAGGACGAGCAGGATGAAGATGCCGGAGCCCTTGGCGCTCCCGGCGCGAAGATGCGGTCGCCCGGCCGGCGGACGGCGCGCTGCTGCGGCGGCGTCTCGGGCGGGGCCTTCGTGGTGGTCACCGGTGCTCCGTGGGCTCGGTCGTGGGGGTGCGGGTGCGCGGTCCGGGTGGTGCGAAGGCCCGGGACGTCGGTGCGACGTCCCGGGCCACCGCGGTGCGGGGTGCGATCAGCCGGCGGTGGTGATCGCCTCGACCGCGGTCTGCGCCTGCTCGCGGAGCGCGTCGGACAGCGGCGCGTTGCCCGCGTTGTCGGCCGCGACCTGCTGGCCGTCCTCGCTGATCACGTACTCCAGGAAGGCCGTGACGTTGTCCGCGGTCTCCTGGTCGTCGTAGGAGATGCAGCCGACGTGGTAGCTGACCAGGACGATCGGGTACTCGCCCGAGCCCTCGGTCTTCCGGTCGACCTCGATCGCGAAGTCGTACTCACCCCGGCCCTCGACCGCCGGGGAGTTCTCCACCACCGCGGCGGCGGACTCGGGCGTCGGGGCGACGAACTCCTCGCCGACCTGCACGTTGACGACGCCGAGGTCGCCGGCCCGGCTGGCGTCGGCGTAGGTAATCGCGCCGGGGGTGCTCTCGACGACGCCGACGACGCCGGAGGTGCCGTTGGCGGCCTCACCGCCGCCCAGCGGCCACTCGCCGTCGGGCTCGGAGGTCCACACGTCACCGGCGGTCTGGAACAGGTAGTCGGTGAAGTTGTCCGTCGTCCCGGAGTCGTCCCCGCGGTGCACGGGGGTGATGGCCGTGGCCGGCAGGGTCGCGTCGGGGTTGTCCGCCGCGATGGCCGGGTCGTTCCACGTGGTGATGGCGCCGGTGAAGATGCCCGCGATGGTGGCCGGCGAGAGGTCGAGCTCCTCGACGCCCTCGAGGTTGAAGATGACCGCGATCGGCGAGATGTAGTTGGGCAGCTCGAAGATCTCGCCCCCCGCGCAGCGCTCCTGCGCCGCGGCGAGCTCCTCGTCGTCCAGCGCGGCGTCGGAGCCGGCGAAGTCGGTGGCGCCGGCGATGAACTGCTCGCGCCCGCCGCCCGAGCCGACCGGGTCGTAGCTGAAGTCCACATCCGGGTACTCGCCCTGGAACCCGGCCTGCCAGGCCTCCATGGCGGCCTGCTGGCTGCTGGCGCCCGCGCCGACCAGGTCGCCGCTGAGCTCGGCGGCGTCGCTGCCGCCGCCGGTGTCCCCGGAGCCGGACTCGTTGGCGGCGCCGCACGCGCTGAGCGCGAGGGTGCCGGTGAGCGCCATCGCCAGGGTGGTGGCGCGCGCCGTGGTGCTGAGCTTCAACGAAGAACCTCTCGACATGGCCCGGACGTCTTCCGGGCAGCACTGGGACCGTCGAGGAGGACGCTAGGAAGCCGAGGTGGCCGGTGGCCCGGACCCGGGTGAACGGGAGGTGAACGGCCGCGGAGGTGTTGCCGACGGCACGTGCGACAGGTCACCACCGGGCCGTGAACGGGCCCGTCAGGCGGGGGTGCGCCGCCAGGAGACGTCGACGGCGTAGCGGGTGAAACCGCGCCGCTCGTACAGCCGCACGGCCGCGGTGTTGTCCTCCTCGACGTAGAGGAGCACCGAGCCCAGGCCCTGCCGGTGCAGGTGCGCCAGCCCGAGATCGGTGAGCGCGCCCCCGAGCCGCAGCCCCTGTGCGTCGGGGTCGACCCCGAGCACGTAGATCTCGCCGACCGGATCGGGCCCGGCGTCACCGGCCGGGTGCACCTTCGTCCAGTGCGAGCCGAGCAGCGTGCCGCCGTCGTCGGGGTCGCCGCGCCAGGCCATGAGGAAGCCGGCGGGGTCGAACCACGGCTCGGCCTCCCGCAGCTCGAGGTCGGCACGGGTCATCCGGCCCTGCTCGGGGTGCCAGTCGAAGGCGCGGGCGTTGACCCGCAGCCACGCCTCCTCGTCGACGCCGGGGCGGAAGGGCAGCACGCGGACGTCGCCGGGGAGGCGTGGCTGCGGATCGGGGTCGGTGCCGGCCAGGTCGCGGCGCATCTGCAGCAGCACGCGGGCGCGCTCGAACCCGTGGGCGCTGAGCAGCTCGGCCGAACCCGGCAGGTCGCCGTGCGCCCAGACGTCCAGCGGGCGGTCGCCGGCCAGCTCCAGCAGCTCGCCCAGCAGGGCGCGGCCGTGGCCCCGGCGCCGCAGCTCCGGGTGCACCACCAGCTCGGCGCTTCCGTCGTCGTAGCGGGCGTAGCCGGCGAGGGCGCCGTCGTCGTGCACCACCAGGTCCGACCCGCCCGGGGTGCCGTGCTGGAGCCGCAGCTCGGCCTCCTCCGACAGCGGCCGGACGCCGTCGGCCGCGGCGGCGGCACGCAGCAGCGCGAGGACGGCGTCGACGTCGACGCCTCGCCCGGAGCTCATCGGGCGGTCAGACCAGCTCGGCGTCGGACTCCGCCTGCGTCGCGCGGGCGGTGGCGTCGGCGACCTGCTGGTCGAGCTTGTAGCCGACGTTGCGGACGGTGCCGATCAGCGCCTCGTGCTCCGTGCCGAGCTTGGCGCGCAGCCGGCGGACGTGGACGTCGACGGTGCGCGTGCCCCCGAAGTAGTCGTAGCCCCAGATCTCCTGGAGCAGCTGGGCGCGGGAGAAGACCCGGCCCGGGTGCTGCGCCAGGTACTTGAGCAGCTCGAACTCCTTGTAGGTCAGGTCGAGCGGGCGGCCGCGCAGCTTGGCCGAGTAGCTGTGCTCGTCGATGACCAGCTCGCCGGCCTGGGTGACGCCCTTGTCGGCGCCGTCGGCGGGGGTCGTGGCGGCGAGCCGGCGGGCGGTCGCCCACTTCAGCCGCGCGTCGACCTCGGCCGGGCCGGCGGTGTCGAGCAGGACGTCGTCCACACCCCAGTCGGCGGAGAGCGCCACCAGGCCGCCCTCGGAGAGGACGGCGACCAGCGCGCCGGCCACGCCGGTGGAGGAGAGCAGCCCGCAGAGCGTGCGGGCCTGGATCAGGTCGTGACGCGCGTCGACGAGGACCACGTCGCCGGAGTCGCCGTCCAGCAGGCTCGACAGCTCGGGGGCGACCACGTGGACCTGGTGACCCAGGAGCCCGAGGGCGGGCAGCACCTCGGTCGTGGCCTGTCGCGCGGAGGTCATGAGGACCAGTCGCATGTCGTCTCCTCGAGGGTTCCCACGACGCGCAGCCGTGGCGGCCGTCGACGACGCTGTCGAGGTGAGGACGCAGGATAGCCGACACGGCCGGGCGCGGGCAGCGCCTGGCCGGGACGTCACCCGCGGCGGTACCCGGTCCGGGGCCGGCTGCGTGCCACCATCGACGGCGTGAGCACCGCCGCCCCGCCGTCCCGCCTGACCGCGCGGGGGCACCACCTGCCCGCGGCGGCGTTCGCGGCGGTCGCCGTCGCCCTCCTCGTGGGGCTGCCCGCGGTGCTCGGCCAGACCGGCCGCCTCGCCGCCGTCCTGGTGCTGCAGCTCGGCCTGGTGCTGTGCTGGGTGCTGGTCACCGGCATCCAGGGTTTCGCGGGCTCGCTGGCAGTGGGCGCGGGGGTCGCGGTCGCCGCCGACCTCGCCCTCGTGCTGCCCGACGACCCCGAGCTCGGCGAGCTGCTCGCGGTGATCGGCGTCGGCTTCCTGGCCGTCGTCGTCCAGCAGATGCTGCGCCGGCGCCGCAGCGACCTGGTCGCCTCGCTCGCCGGGGCGGTGCTGCTGATGGTCGCCGTCGCCGCGCTGGCCGCGCTGCTCCTGCTGGGCCGCACCGACGCCGGCTCCGAGCGGGCGCTGGTCGCACTGCTGGCCGTGGGCGCGGCGCTGGTCGTCGGCCACCTCGTCGACGCGGCGCTGCCGCGGCCGCAGCTGGCCGACGGCGTGCCGCGCGGGCTGCTGGGCCTCGTGCTCGCGGTCGCCGCGGGCACCCTGGTCGCGGTCCTCGCGGCCGGCACGGGCGAGGCGCTGGACGTCGAGCGCGCGCTGGTGCACGGCGTGGTGATCGGCGGCGTCGCGGCGCTGACCGCGCTGGTCGCCAGCTACCTCGTGGTCGAGGCGACTCCCGAGCCCATGCCCCGGGCCGCGCCCGGGCCGACCTCCGACGCCACCGACGAGGCGGACGCCGGGACCGACGGCGGGACCGACGACGAGGCCCCCGACGCCCAGGTGCAGCAGTTCTCCCCCTGGCTGCTCCCGGTCGTGCAGGTGGCCCTCCCCGTCGCCGCCTGCGCGCCGGTCGCGCTGGCGCTGCAGGCCGCGCTGTGAGCGGGCGCCGGTGAGGGCGCTGCTCGTGGGGCTGCTGCTGCTGGCCGGCATCGCGCTGGTGGCCGACCGGGTCGCGGTACGGGTCGCCGAGGGCACGGTCGCCGACGAGCTGGCCGCCCAGGAGCAGGTGACCGGCGAGCCGGAGGTCGACATCCGGGGGTTCCCGTTCCTGACCCAGGCCGCCGGCGGGCGGTACCACGACGTGCGCATCTCGCTGACCGCCGCCCAGCCCGGGCAGGCCGGCGAGGTCCCGGTCGACACCGTCCTGCGCGGGATCCGCGTCCCGCTGTCCGACGCGCTGTCCGGTGACGTGAGCGAGTTGCCGGTGGACCGCATCGACGGCCGCGCGACGCTCGCCTACGACCTGCTGGCCCAGGAGCTCGGCGGCGACGCCACGCTCAGCCCGGAGGGCGACGGCCTGCGGATCAGCCGCACCGTGGAGCTGCTGGGCTACACGCTGCCGGTCAGCGCCGCCGGCACCGTGACGCTCGAGGGTGACGAGCTCGTCGTCGACGTCGAGCGGGCGGCGGGGGCCGGCGTCGAGATCCCGTCCTTCCTCGTCGGGCGGGTGAGCGACCTGCTGGACCTGCGCTACACCCTGCCCGAGCTGCCCTTCGGCCTGCGGCTGACCGGTGTCGCGCCGGGAGCGGACGGGGTCCAGGTGCGCGTCGAGGCCGACGACGCCGTGCTGCGGGCGGAATAGCCGACCGGATCGATCGGGTTACGCCCGTCGATGAGCACGATCGGGATCGTCGTCCTCGCCGTCGCGCTGGCCGCGGCGGCGCTCGCGGCGTGGTGGCAGCGCACGCGCGACGGCGCGCTCCGGCCGGTCCGGGAGGAGGACGAGGTGGACGCGGGAACCGCGGCGTTCGAGCGGCTCGGGGTGCGCCCCGGGGACGCCGACCTCACCGTCGTCCAGTTCTCGACCGCGTTCTGCGGCCCGTGCCGGGCGACCAAGGCACGGCTGGCCCAGCTGCAGACCACCCGGCCGGGCCTGGCCGTGGTCCAGGTCGACGCCGAGAGCCACCTCGACGAGGTGCGCGCGCTCGACGTCCGGCGCACGCCGACGCTGTTCTACCTCGACCGCTCCGGGGCCCTCGTCGGGCGCAGCAGCGGCGCCCCGCGCGCCGAGGAGCTGACCGCCCTCGTGGACGCGCACGCGGGGGTGTCGCGGTGATCCGCTACCCTCGCGCCGTGGGCATCCTGCTGACCTCGCGCCGCACAGTGGACCTGTGCCGCCTGGGCAGCTGCCTCTGTCCGACCTCCTGAGGTCGGCACCCGACCGACCAGACGCGCCCTGTCCGCCGTTCTGAGGTCCTCTCCCGCAATGACTGCACCCTCCGCGCTGATCGACGTGCGCGCGCCCCGCTTCGCCGCGGCGCTCACCTCGGTCGTCCTCGCCGTCGCGCTGCTCACCGGCAGCGGCTGGCTGGTCGCCGTCCAGGCGCTGGTCTTCGCCGCCGGTGCGCTGGCCGGCCTGCGGTTCTCCCCCTACGGCCTGCTCTTCCGCACCCTCGTCGCCCCGCGGCTGGGGCCGGTGCGGGAGCGCGAGCCCGAGGCGCCGCCGCGCTTCGCCCAGCTCGTCGGCCTGCTGTTCACCGTCGTCGGCGCCGCCGGCTACCTCGCCGGCGTCCCCGTGCTCGGCGCCGTCGCCACCGGCGTCGCGCTCGTGGCGGCCCTGCTCAACGCGGCCACCGGGTTCTGCCTGGGCTGCGAGCTGTACCTCACCGCCCGGCGGGTGCTGCCCGCCCGCACCGCCTGACCGACCTGATCCAGACCATGCACGACATCCAGACCATGCACGACCGACCACAGGGAGCTACACCATGAGCCGTACCGACGTGCTCGTCTCCGTCGACTGGGCCCAGGAGAACCTGGGCACCCCCGGCATCGTCTTCGTCGAGGTCGACGAGGACACCAGCGCCTACGACGGCGGCCACCTCGAGGGCGCCGTCAAGCTGGACTGGAAGCAGGACCTGCAGGACCCGCTGCGCCGCGACTACCTCGACAAGACCGCCTTCGAGGCGCTGCTGTCCTCCCGCGGCATCGGCAACGACGACACCGTGGTGCTCTACGGCGGCAACAACAACTGGTTCGCCGCCTACGCCTACTGGTACTTCAAGATCTACGGCCACCGCGACGTCAAGCTCATGGACGGTGGCCGCAAGAAGTGGGAGCTGGACGGCCGCCCGCTGTCCAAGGACGCCGTCTCGCGCCCCGCCACGCAGTACGTGGCGAGCGAGCCCGACCTCTCCATCCGCGCGTTCCGCGACGAGGTCGTCGCCGCGATCGGCAGCAAGAACCTGGTCGACGTGCGCTCGCCCGACGAGTTCTCCGGCAAGATCCTCGCCCCCGCGCACCTGCCGCAGGAGCAGTCGCAGCGCGCCGGCCACGTGCCGACGGCGATCAACATCCCGTGGAGCAAGGCCGCGAACGAGGACGGCACCTTCAAGTCCGACGAGCAGCTGGCCGCCCTCTACGGCGAGCAGGGCTTCGACGACAGCCGCGAGACCATCGCCTACTGCCGGATCGGCGAGCGCTCGAGCCACACCTGGTTCGTGCTCAGCGAGCTGCTCGGCAAGAAGAACGTCAAGAACTACGACGGCAGCTGGGTCGAGTACGGCTCGCTCGTCGGCGTCCCGATCGAGAAGTGAGCTGACCCATGTGCGGAGCCCCGAAGCAGGGTGGTGCCCTCGCCGGCATCGACCTGAGCACGCAGACCGTCATCCAGGGCCAGGTCTGGCACGACGGCGCGCCCGTCGCCGGCGCCTACGTCCGGCTGCTGGACGGCACCGACGAGTTCACCGCCGAGGTGGTGACCAGCCCCGAGGGCGAGTTCCGGTTCTTCGCCGCCCCCGGCACCTGGAAGGTCCGCTCCCTCGCCGCCGTCGGCAAGGGTGAGCGGACCATCGACGCCGAGGTCGGCCTGAACGAGACGACGATCGTCATCGAGTAGTAGAAGGACCCCCTTCCCCCCGCCCTTCGCACGCTCAGGGCGGGGCCCTGAAGGGGGCCGCCCGCTCGGGCGGCGGTGCGCCCGTTCCGGCTCCGGCCGGGGCGGGCGCTGCCGCGTTCAGGCGAGGCCGGGCGGTAGCACCGTCGGGCCCGCCTCGGCCGGCCGCGGCCGGTCCTCGGGGTAGGCCCGCACGGCCACCACGGCGACGTCGTCCTCGCCGGCCCGGGGAACGAGCCGGTCGAGGACCGTGTCCAGCAGCTCGGGCAGCGGCGTCCGGCCCAGGTCGTGCAGTGCGTCCTGCAGGCGGGCCATGCCCTCGTCGAGGTCGGAGCCGCGCCGCTCGACCAGGCCGTCGGTGACCAGCAGCAGCGTGTGGTCGGAGTCGAGCTCGACGGTGTGGTCGTGCCGTGGGACGGACGGCTCGACGCCCAGCATCAGGTCCGGAGGCGTCTCCAGCACCCGCGAGCTGCCGTCGGGAGCGAGCAGCAGCGGCGGGACGTGCCCGGCGTTGCTCCAGCGCACCACCCGGCGTCCGGTCACCGGCACGTCGGGGTGCCGCTCGATGCGGGCGAGGATCGCCGTCGCCACGGTCGAGACCGCCAGCCCGGTCGCGGTCCGGTCCGTGCGCTGCAGCGTCGCGGCCGGGGTCTCCTCGTTGTCGTAGGCCAGCGCGCGCAGGGTGCCGCGGAGCTGGCCCATCGCGGCCGCGGCGCTGCTCCCGTGCCCCACGACGTCGCCGATCGCGAGCATCGTGGCGCCGTCGGGCTGGAGGAAGGCGTCGTACCAGTCGCCGCCGACCTGCGACTGGAGGCCGGCCGGCAGGTAGCGGACGACGACGTGCAGGTGGTCGGGCTCGGGCGGCGGGGTGAGCAGCGCCTGCTGCAGCCGGTCGGCGAGCGCCCGGGACGACGCCGCCTCGCGGGCCAGCCGGTCCAGCTCGGCGGCCTGCGCCTCGGCCGCCCGCCGCTCGCTGAGGTCGCGGAAGGACACGATGACGCCGGTGACCTCGCCGTCCTCCACCGTCGGGACGGCGATCAGCTCGACGGGCACCGGGACGCCGTCCTTGCGCCAGAACACCTCGTCGTCGGCCAGCACGGTGCGGCCGCTGCGCATGGCCTGCCAGACGGGGCACTCCTCGCGCGCGTACGCGGAGCCGTCGGGACGGGAGTGGTGCAGCAGGGCGTGCTGGTCGAGGCCGCGCTGCTCGGCGGACGGGTAGCCGGTGAGGCGCACCGCGGCGGGGTTGACGAACTCGACCCGCCCCTCGACGTCGAGGCCGTAGATGCCGTCGGCGACGTTGGCCAGCACCCATTCGTACCGGGCGAGCGCGCGTGCGAGCTCCTCCTCGGGCGATCGCACGCGCACCTCCGTCGTCCGGGCCGTGCCACAGCGGTGCCCGGCGATCGCTGGTCCGCTCGCACGCAGTCTAGGTGGCCGCCCGGCAGCTCACCCCCGGTCACCGGGTGCGGTGCCGCACCTGCCAGACGGCGGCGAGCACGGCGGCGGCGGCCAGGGCGGTGCCGCCGCCCCACGTCGCGGCGTCGTAGATCGCCTCGCCGAGATCGCCGGCCGGCACCGCGGCCACCGCGCCGACGACGACGCCGACCGTGCCCAGCAGCACCCAGGGCCACCGGCGTCCGGGCGGAGGGGTCGTCCGGGCCGGCGTCCGGCGCCACCAGCGCACTGCCCAGGCGAGCAGCACCAGCCCGCCCAGCACGCTCGTCGCGTACTGCAGCCACCGGTAGCCGGGCATCGCCCCCCACTGCTCGGCGAGCACGGGGAACGTCTCCGGACCCCAGCGCCGGGCATGGGTGAACTCGTCCCACAGCACGTGGGTGGCGGCGCCGACGGCGAGTGCGAGCAGCGTCCAGGCGCCGCGCGACGGTGACGCGAGCCGGCTGCGCAGCCCGACGGGGACGCCGGCCACCCGGGCGCGCAGCGCGGCCGGCGCGGCGCGCACCGCGGGTGCGGCCAGCAGCCCGTGCCACAGCGCCCACGCGGCCAGCCCGATGAGCACGTCCGTGGTGACGACGGCGGTCGCGGTGTGCGTCGGCCAGGGCAGCGCGAACGGCAGGTAGAAGGGCAGGTCGGGTGCCACCGTGCCCGCGACGAGCGCGGAGACGGGCAGCGGCGTGCGCAGGAACGGCAGCGCGGCCGCCGCGTGGCTGGGGGTGAACGGCACTCAGAGTCCGAGGAGCGCGGCGAGCTCGGTCATGGCGCGGTCGAAGTAGCGGTCGCCGTCCTGGACCGAGCCGACCAGGTGGCCGAACAGCTCGAAGCTGATCGTGCCGAACAGCGAGCTCCACGCGAGCAGGGCGCGCACGCGGACGGCGTCGTCGATCGACGGGTGGTCGCCACCGAGGACGGCCGCCGTCTCATCGCTCACCAGCGCGGGGTCGCGGCCGCCGGTGCCGGGGGGCAGGGCGCCGGAGAAGGCGGCGGCGCGCAGGATCCCGCCGAGTGCGATGCCGACCCGCGCCGCGGCCGGGACGGTGTCCGGCGGTGCGGAGTAGCCGGGCACGGGGGAGCCGTAGAGCAGCGCGTACTCGTGCGGGTGCGCCAGGGCCCACGCCCGCACGGCCCGGCAGACGGCCAGCCAGCGCTCCCGGGGCGGGTCGGCGGGGGCGTCGGCCGCCTCCGCGGCCTCGCCCAGGGCGTCGTAGCCCTCGAGGATCAGCCGGGTCAGCAGGTCGTCACGGCTGGGGAAGTACCGGTACACCGCGGACGACACCATCCCCACCTCCCGGGCCACCGCGCGCAGCGACAGCGCGGCCGCCCCGACCTCGGCGAGCTGGCGACGGGCAGCGGCGGTGATCTCGGCGGTCACCTCGGCGCGGACGCGCTCGCGGGCTGTGGGCACGGCTTCGATGATGCCCGGCGAGATCACCGATCGCAATGGAGAGCACTGCTCTTGACACGGGCGGCGACGGCGGTAGAGCATCGTTCGCATCAGAGAGCACCGCTCTCGTCCAGCGAGGAGATCGTCATGGGACTGCACGTCGTCGTCGGCAAGGGGCCGGTCGGCACCACCACCGCTGAGCAGCTGGTCGCCCGCGGGCACGCGGTGCGGGTGCTCTCCCGCAGCGGGGGCAGCTCGACCGACGCGGTCGAGCACCGGCAGGTCGACGCCACGGACGCCGACGCCCTGGCCGCAGCCGCGGCCGGGGCCGATGCCCTCTACAACGCCGTCAACCCGGCGTATCCGCGGTGGGCCACCGACTGGCCGCCGGTCGCCGCCGCGCTGCTGAGCGCCGCCGAGCGCACCGGCGCGGTCCTGGTGACCATGGGCAACCTGTACGGCTACGGACGGCCGTCCGGCCCGATGACGCCGGAGACGCCGCTGGACGCCACCGACGTCAAGGGTCGGGTGCGCGCCCGGATGTGGGCCGACGCCCTGGCCGCGCACGAGGCCGGCCGGGTGCGGGTGACCGAGGCCCGCGCTGCGGACTTCGTCGGTCCGCAGGTCTCCGCCGAGCACTCGCACCTGGCCCGGCAGCTGCCCGCGCTGCGGGCCGGCCGCCGCGCCTGGGTCGTCGGCGACCCCGACGCCCTCCGGAGCTGGGCCTACCTCCCCGATGTCGCGGCCACCCTCGCCACCCTGGGCACCGACGAGCGGGCCCTCGGGCGGGCCTGGCACGTGCCCAGCGCGCCGCCCCGGTCGCAGCGGCAGGCGCTCACCGACCTCGCCGCGGCCATGGGCGTCCCACCGGTCCCCGTGTCGTCGGTCCCGTGGCCGGTGCTGCGCGCGGTGGGGCTCGCCGTGCCGGTGATGCGCGAGGTCGTGGCCATCCGGCACCAGTTCGACCAGGAGTTCGTGATCGACGCGAGCGCCACCACCGCGACCTTCGGCCTCGAGCCCACCCCGTGGGACGACGTCGTGGCCGCGGTCGCCGCCGGGACGCCGGTGACCGCCTGAGCCGAGGGGCGCCGTCGTCACTACCGTGGCGGGCATGGTTTCTGCCTGGGTCCTGGCCACCCTGGCGGCGCTGGCCGCGCTGTCCTGCGGCTACGGCGCCGTGCGCCTCTCGCGTCGCCCGACGGGGGTCCGGCGGTGAGCGCGCCGACCGAGCTGCCGGTGCCCGACACCGTCGACGTCCGCAGCGGCCCGGAGGTGTCCGACCAGCTCCTGTCGGTGCTGCCGCTGCTGGGCGAGTGGCACGGAGAAGGGCAGGCCGCGGGCACCGGGGGCGATCACCGGTTCGGCCAGTGGGTCCGGTTCAGCCACGACGGCCGTGGGTTCCTCGCCTACGAGTCGCGCACCTGGCGGCTCACCGATGACGGCCGGATCGTCGGCCCCGACCTGCGGGAGACCGGCTTCTGGCGGCCCCGGGGCGAGGGTGACGACGTCGAGCTGCTGGTCGCCGGCGCGGACGGCCTCCTGGAGATCTACGTGGGCGCGGCACGGACCACGACCAGCTGGGAGCTGGCGACCGACGTCGTGGCCCGCACCCCGGACGCGCCGGAGGTGACCCGCGCGGTGCGCCTCTACGGCATCGTCGAGGGCGCGCTCATGTACGCCGTCGACCGCGCCGTGGGCGACGGACCGCTCCGTCCCACGATGTCCGCCCGGCTGGAGAGGATCCGATGACCGACGCGACGCTCCCCGCCACCCCGAGGCAGGTGGCCGACGCCTACGTCGAGGCCGCCTGCGAGCTGGACCCGATCCTCGCCACCTCGCTCGGCGTCCGCCCCGGCGACGACCGGCTGCCCGACCTCTCCCCGGAAGGGCTCGAGGCCGAGGTCGCGCTGCTCCGGGCCACCCTGACCGAGCTGGACCGCGTGCTGGCCGACGACCCGGCGCTCGCCGACGACCCGGTCGAGCGGCGCTGCGCCCGGCTGCTGCGCGAGCGGCTCGGCGCGGAGCTGGACGCGCACTGGGCCGGTGAGGGCTTCCGCTCGCTGAACATCCTGTTCTCGCCCGTGCACTCGGTGCGCCAGGTCTTCACCCTCATGCCGACGGCGACCGACGAGGACTGGGCGGTGATCGCCCGCCGGATCGCCCGCGTGCCCGAGGCCTACCGCGGTTACCGGGAGACCCTGGAGGAGGCGGTGCGCCGCGACCTGCTGGTCGCCCCGCGCCAGGTGCGCACCGTCGTCGAGCAGCTCGACGAGTGGATGGCCGGCCCGTTCTTCACCTCGTTCGTGGCCTCGGGGCCCGAGGCGCTGCAGCCGGCGCTGCTCGCGGCAGCGGCCGAGGCCGACGCCGCGGTCGCGGAGATCCGCGACCACCTGCGGGACGTGTACGGCCCGGCCACCGAGGGCGTGCCCGACGCCGTCGGCCGCGACCGGTACGCCATGGCCGTGCGCCGCTGGACCGGCTCGGACCTCGGGCCGGACCGCGGCCTCGAGGAGGCCTACGCGTGGGGCTGGGCCGAGCACAAGCGGATCCTCGCGGAGCAGCGCGTCGAGGCCGACCGCGTGCAGGCCGGCGCGACGCCGATGGAGGCCATGCGGGTGCTGGCCACCAGCGGCCCCGCCGTCGAGGGCGTGGAGGAGATCCGCGCCCGGCTGCAGGAGATGATGGACGAGGCGATCGCCGAGCTCGACGGCACGCACTTCGACCTCGCCGAGCCGCTGCGCCGGGTCGAGGCGATGATCGCGCCCCCGGGCAGCGCCGCCGCGCCGTACTACACCCGCCCCTCGCAGGACTTCTCCCGCCCGGGCCGCACCTGGCTGCCGACGCTGGGCCGCACCCGCTTCCCGCTGTGGGACCTGGTCTCGATCTGGTACCACGAGGGCGTTCCCGGCCACCACCTGCAGCTGGCGCAGTGGGCGCACGTCGCCCAGCAGCTGTCGACCTACCAGACCTCGGTGGGCTCGGTCAGCGCGAACGTCGAGGGCTGGGGCGCTCTACGCCGAGCGGTTCATGGACGAGCTGGGCTACTTCCGCGACCCGGGCACCCGGCTGGGCTTCCTCGACGCCCAGCAGCTGCGCTCGGTGCGCGTGGTGATCGACATCGGCATGCACCTGGAGCTGCCGATCCCCGACGACGCCGAGGGCGTGCTGGCCGAGCACCGCGGGCAGCCGTGGACGCCCGACCTCGCTCGGGCCTTCCTGGGCGAGAACTCCGGGGCCGCGCTGGCCTTCCTGGACAGCGAGCTGGTGCGCTACCTCGGCATCCCCGGGCAGGCGATCGGCTACAAGCTGGGGGAGCGCGCGTGGCTGGCCGGCAGGGAGAAGGCCCGGCAGGCACGCGGCGAGGCGTTCGACCTCAAGGCCTGGCACATGGCCGCGCTGTCCCAGGGCTCGCTGGGCCTCGACGACCTCGAGGCCGAGCTCGCCCAGCTCTGACCGCCGCAGTGCCCGCCGGCCCGGTCAGCGGTTCCCGGGCAGCGGGTTGAGGGGTGTCCGCCGCGAAGGCGACCGAGTCCCCGGGGTGGGCGGGGTGCACCTCGAGCCCCGGCGTCCGGAGCAGCTCGTCGATGCAGGCGGCGCTGCCCCCGACGTAGGTGCTGGTCAGGTCGATGTCGGTGACCACGCACCACGCCTGGTCGGCCGGCCACCACAGGTTGGCGCTCTGCTCGTGCGGCTCGGGGGCGAGGTTGCGGACGGCGTCCGCGACCTCGCCCCGGACGAGCACCATGTCGTGGTTGCCGCGCAGGAGGAGCCGCGGCGGCGACTCGGGATCCGGCAGGTCGAAGCCGTAGCCGTCCCAGCGCCCGAAGAAGCAGTCCCGCGGTGTCGTCGTGTGCCGGGCGAGGACGTCGGCGAGGCGGGCGGCGACCGGGACGGGCAGGTGACCCTCGGCCGGGCCGTCGTCCCACACCGCAGCCAGGAGCTCGGAGGGCTGCGCGCCCCAGCTGCCGGTGACCGTGTGCCACTGCATGAGCCGGTGGGCGCGGGTGCCGGTGTGCCCGGCGATCTCGGCCCAGCTCACCTCGACGTCGTCGTCCCCGTCGTAGCGGATCGCCGGGTGGAAGACCCGTGCGTGGGCCTCGAAGGCCGGCAGCAGGGCGGAGACGGTGCCGGGCGTGCCGAGGCGGCGCGCGACGGAGATCCACACGCCGTGCCACACATCGGTCTCGACCGGCAGGCCGCCCAGCTCCACGGTGCGCAACCTATACCGGGGAACGGACAACCCCCGGGCTGTTCCGCCGCGCTCCCCTGAGGGAGCTGCGAGCGGGCCGACTGGACAACGGTCGGCGGCCCGGGGGTCGGGTGACTGTCCGGTTCTCGCTCGCCGCCGTACGACGGACGGGCGATCTGCCGTCGTTCAGAACTGTCGTCTGAACGGGCGGCCCATCTGGACGGCGGCTAGCGGACAGCCACCTCACGAGTCCTGTAGCTCAGCAAAGTTACGGACCACCTCCTCTCTCGTGTGCGACGACGGTACGTCCGCGTCGAGAGCGTCGGCAACCGAAAAAGTCAGCTGTCGGCGAACGGCTTCGCGGGCCGCCCGGGCGGCGGTGCGCCCCGCCAGTCCGGGTCGTGGTCGGCGTCGTCGTCCACCGTCCGCCGACGCGCCGGAGGCGGGCCGATGTCCTCGGGTGCTTCGTAGACGTCGGGGATGCCGTCGGCGTCGACGTCGACCCGCTCCAGGGCGGCGATCTCCCGGTACTTGCGGTTGCGGATCCGCAGCACGACCGTGGCGATCAGGGCCGCGAGCACCGTGCCGGCCAGGATGCCGACCTTCGCGTGGTCGTAGCTCTCGCTCTCGGCGCCGTAGGCGAGCTCGGTGATCAGCAGCGAGACGGTGAAGCCCATCCCGCCCAGCAGGGCGAGCCCGATGACGTCGGTCCAGCTCAGGTTCTCGTCGAGCTGGGCGCGGGTGAACCGGGAGACCAGCCAGGTGGCGCCGGTGATGCCGATCGCCTTGCCGGCGACCAGGCCGACCACGATGCCGATCGCGATGCTGTCGCCCAGCGATTCGCCCAGGCCCGAGACGCCGCCGATCGCGACCCCCGCCGAGAAGAAGGCGAAGACCGGGACGGCGAACCCGGCCGACAGGGGGCGGAGCCGGTGCTCGAAGTGCTCGGCGAGCCCGGGTCCGGCCTCCGGGCCCCCGGCCGCCGAGCTGCGGACGACGGGCACGGTGAAGGCCAGCAGCACGCCGGCGACGGTGGCGTGCACGCCGGACTCGTGCATGAGCACCCAGGTGAGCGCCGCCAGCGGCAGCAGCAGCCACCAGGAGCGGATCCGCTTCTGGACCAGGAAGCCGAAGACGGCCAGCGGCAGCAGCGAGAGCAGCAGGGCCGGCACGTTCAGCGCGGCGGTGTAGAAGACCGCGATGACCATGATCGCCAGCAGGTCGTCGACCACGGCGAGGGTGAGCAGGAAGGTGCGCAGGGCTGTCGGCAGGTGCGTGCTGATGACCGCCAGGACGGCGAGGGCGAAGGCGATGTCGGGTGGCCGACGGGATGGCCCAGCCGCGCAGCGCGCCGTCGGGGCCGCCCAGGTTGAACAGGACGAACAGCAGGGCCGGCACGGCCATGCCGCCGACGGCCGCGGCGATCGGCAGCGCCGCCCGCCGGGGCTCGCGGAGGTCGCCGGCGACGAACTCGCGCTTGAGCTCCAGCCCGGCCACGAAGAAGAAGAGCGCCAGCAGCCCGTCGGCCGCCCAGGTGCCCAGCGTCAGGTCCAGGTGCAGCGCCGACGGTCCGACGCGGGTGTCCCGGAGCGTCTCGTAGGTCGCCGCCCAGGGGGAGTTGGCCCACACGAGGGCGATCGCGGCGCCGACGAGCAGGAGGGCGCCGCCGACGGTCTCCTTGCGCAGGACCGACGCGACGCGTTGCGCCTCGGGCCAGGAGCCCCGGTCGAAGAGGCGGGTCGAACTGGTGCTGGGCACGGGGGCGGCTCCAGGGGGAGGGGTCGGGAAGGACGTTGCCGACCAGACTTCCCGGCGCACCGCTGGCCAGGTTACCGGCCGAGCAGCGCCCGCACCCGCGCGGTGAGGCCAGCGTCGCCGCGCCGCACGCCGTCCAGCGCGTGCACCGGCGCCGCGCCCCGCACGCCCGACAGCAGCCACACGGCGTCGGCGGCCTGCAGGTCGTCGACCGTGCCGCGCGTCCGCGCCGTCGGCCACCCGTCGGCCTCGGCGCGCTCGAACAGCCGGGCCACCGTCGTCCCGGCCAGGATGCCGGTCTCCGCGGGAGGGGTGTGCAGCGTGCCGCCGGCCGCCCACGCGACCGTCGACGTCGGCCCCTCGAGCAGCAGCCCCTCCAGGGACGTGAGGACGACGTCGTCGGCGCCGAGCCGGTGCGCGTGCCGGTAGGCGGCCATGTTCACCGCGTAGGACAACGTCTTGGCCCCGCCCAGCAGCCACGGCGCCTGCGCGCGGAAGTCGGCGGGGACGCCGAGGCAGAGGCTGACGACCGAGATGCCCTCGTCGCGCTGCCGGATCGTCTCCGCCGGCACGGGGGCCAGCAGGGCCACGGCGGTGGGTGGCGCGTCCTCCCCGGGGCCGCGGGTGAGCAGCAGCCGCATGACGCCCTCGGTGCCGGCCGGCCAGCCGCGCAGCACCGCGCCGACCAGCGCGGACCACACGTGGTCGCCGGGCTGCGGGATCTCCAGCAGCACGGCGGACCGGGCCAGCCGGGCCAGGTGCGCCGGGAGGTGCGGCGTCGTGCCGTCGAGCACCGCCACCGACTCGAAGGCGCCGTCCCCGCGGACCAGGCCCTGGTCCCAGGCGGTCACCACGGGCTCGTCCGGCGGCACGGCGACGGCCGCGCCGTCCCGCCAGATCGCGACGCTGCGCTGATCGGTCACGGCACCAGCCTGCCCGACGCCGGGCATAGGGTCGCGGCATGGGTTCCGAGGGTCCGACCGGCGACGCGGCCGCGCCGCTTGCCGAGCGGCTGCGCTCCCAGGGCCTGCGGCTGACGGCGCAGCGCCAGCGGGTGCTGGCCGCCGTGGAGGCGCTGGAGCACGCCACCCCCGAGGCGATCGGCGCGCGGCTGCGCGAGGAGGCCGGGCCCGACGGCTCGGCGCCGGACAGCTCCACGGTCTACCGCAACCTGGAGCTGCTGGAGCGGCTCGGCCTGGTGTGGCACACCCACCTGGGCAAGGGCGCGCCGATCTACCACGCCTCCGAGCACCCCCACCTGCACGTCGTGTGCGCCTCCTGCGGCGGGATCGCGCAGGTCGCCCCGGACCTCCTCGACAGCGCCGCGGAACGTCTGGCGGCCGAGCTGGGTTTCACCGTGGACGTGGGGCACGTCGCGCTGTCGGGGACGTGCGCCGCGTGCCGCGAACGAGCCCGATCGGAGAACCCATGAGTTCCACCCTGCTGTCCCGCCCGGGGGCCGTCGCCGTCGAGGACCCGGCCGACGCCGCGCTCGCCGTCGCCGCCCACTACGGCGACCCGCTGCGCGAGCAGCGGCTGCTGGCCGAGGGCGCCGGGCTGGTGGACCGCAGCGACCGCGACGTGCTCGCCGTCCCCGGTGCCGACCGGCTCTCCTGGCTGCACAGCCTCACCAGTCAACACCTCGACCGGCTCGGCGACGGCACCGGCCGCGAGGCGTTGATCCTCTCGCCGCAGGGGCACGTCGAGCACCACCTCGTGCTTGCCGAGCTGGCCGGCACGACCTGGGCCGACGTCGAGCCGGGCACCGGCGCCGCACTGCACGCCTTCCTGGAGAAGATGCGCTTTCTGCTGCGCGTGGAGCCGCAGCTGCGCACGGCGCAGTGGGCGGTCCTGTCGCTGGTCGGGCCGCGGGCGCTCGACGTCCTCGCCGCCGCCGGCCTGCCGGCGCCCGCGACCGAGCACGCCGTCGAGCCGCTTGCCGGGGGTGGGTTCGCCCGCCGGATGCGCCCGGTCGGGGACGGCTCGGCCGTCGTCGTCGACCTGGTCGTGCCCCGGGCGGCCGTGGACGGCGTCGCCGACCGGCTGCTCGCCGCCGGGGCACGCCTCGCGGGGGTGCAGGCCTACGAGGCGCTGCGCGTGGAGGCCCGCCGGCCGCGGCTGGGCCTGGACAGCGACCACCGCACCATCCCCAACGAGCTCGAGTGGCTGACCAGCGCCGTCCACCTCGACAAGGGCTGCTACCGCGGGCAGGAGACCGTCGCCCGGGTGCACAACCTGGGCCGGCCGCCGCGCCGGCTGGTGCTGCTGCACCTCGACGGCGTCAGCGAGGACCTCGCCGGCCCCGGTGCCCCGGTGCTGGCCGGCGCGCGCGAGGTCGGCCGCGTGGGCACCGTGGTGCGCCACCACGAGCTCGGCGTGATCGCCCTGGCGCTGGTGAAGCAGTCCGTGGCCCCCGACGCCGCGCTGACCGTGGGCGGATCGGCGGCCGCGATCGACCCGGACGACGCCGTCGCCGAGGTGGACGACACCCGGGCGGCGGCGCGCGAGCGCATCCGGGCGGTCCGGTCTGCGACCATGCCGCGTGCGTGACGAGAAGCTGACCGGATGGAGGCCGCACCGTGAGTACGAAGACCAGTCCCGCCGGGGGCGCCGCCGTCGACGCGCTGCTGGACCCCGCGTTCCTCGAGGACGCGACCCGCCGGTCGATGGCCGAGGTCCGCACGCTGCGCCGCCAGGCCGAGCAGGAGGAGGTCAACCTCTCGTACACGCGCCGGCTGCTGCAGGGCCGCCTCGACATCGTCCGCCGCGAGCTCCAGCGGCGGGCCGAGCACGACGGCCGCTCGCTGGTCGAGCTGCTGCCCGAGATCCTGGCCGAGAAGGGCCGCGGCCCCGCGCACGGCTTGGGTCGCCACCAGACCGTGCAGCCGGCCAACCCGGACGCCTACGAGTCGTGGGTGAACGCGCTGACGCCGGGGGTCGACCTCTCCTCGATCACCCAGCTCACCGACGAGGAGCTGGAGCGGGGCGCCCGGGCGCTCGCCGAGGCCGAGGTCGGGCTCTCGGAGCGGCGGCGCGGCGTCCAGCAGGTCATGGACGCCCTCGCCGGCGAGCTCGGCCGGCGCTACCGCGACGGCGAGGCCGACGTCGCCGCCCTGCTGGCCGACGAAGGTCGATGAGCTCCTCCTCCTGGCCGGACAACCCGGTCCTGGTCGAGGTCGAGCGCTCCGGCTTCGTCGAGTCGGTGCACCGTGGCTCGCTGGTCGTCCTCGGCCCTGACGGGGACGTGCGGTTCGCGCTCGGCGCCGTCGACCGGCCGGTGCTGCCGCGCTCGTCGAACAAGCCCGTGCAGGCGACCGCGCTGCTGGCCGCCGGCTGGATGCCCCGGGACGAGGCGGAGCTGGCCATCGGCGCCGGCTCGCACAGCGGCGAGGACGCGCACCGCGAGCTCGCGGCGGCGGTCCTGGCGGGCGCGGGCCTCGGGCCGGAGCACCTCGGTTGCCCGCCGGCCCTGCCCTCGCACGAGGCGACCCGGGCGGCCTGGCTGGTCGAGGGCCGGGCCCCCGACCGGCTGGCGATGAACTGCTCGGGCAAGCACGCCGCGATGCTGGCGGCCTGCGTGGCGGCGGGCTGGCCGGTCGAGGGCTACCTGAGCCGCGAGCACCCGCTGCAGCAGGCGATCGAGGCGCGGCTGGGCGAAGCGGCCGGCGAACCGGTGACCGCCGTCGTCGTCGACGGCTGCGGTGCGCCCCAGCACGCGCTCTCGCCGGCGGGCCTGGCCCGCGGCGTCCTCTCCCTGGTGCAGGCCGACCCCGGCACGCACGCGCGGGCCGTCGCCGACGCGATGCGCGCCCAGCCGTGGTTCGTCGCGGGCACCGGCCGCGAGGACACCGACCTGATGCGCGCCGTCGCCGGCCTGCTGGTCAAGGGCGGGGCCGACGGCGTGCACGTCGCCGCGCTGCCCGGCGCCGGCGCCGTGGCCCTCAAGCTGGACGACGGCGGCGACCGCGGGCGGGGACCGGCTCTCGCCGCGGGGCTGCGCCGGCTCGGCGTGCCCGCCGAGGTGCTCGCACCGTGGGCGCGGACCCCGCTCGCCGGGGGTGAGGGGACCGTCGGCGCGGTTCGCGCCGCCCCGGCTCTGGCGGTCTGAGCGGCCCTCTCCGGGTGTGACGCGGCAGACAGCCGGGTGCTAGCAGCTCCGCTTGCAGGAGCTAGCACCCGGGGGTAGCGTCGTAGCCGTGCAGACACCGGGAGAGTTCGTCCGCGAGCAGGTGACCACGGTCCACGAGTTGGTGGACCGCGTCGCCGGCAGCGTGGCGGAGTCCGTCGCCGAGGCCACGACCGCCTCGGCGAGCAACGTCACCGCCGTCGGCTCGCAGGTGGGCAACTACATCCGCGAGCAGCGCAGTGCCGCCCAGGTGTCCCTGCGGGAGCTGGCCCGCACGGCCGGCGTCAGCAACCCCTACCTGTCCCAGGTGGAGCGGGGCCTCCGCAAGCCGTCAGCGGAGATCCTCGCGTCGATCGCCCGGGGCCTGAAGATCTCGGCCGAGTCGCTCTACGAGCAGGCCGGGATCCTCGACCGGCGGTCCGGCAACCCGGACACCGTGGCGGCGATCCGATCGGACGAGGCGCTGTCCGAGCGGCACAAGGCCGTGCTGCTGGAGCTCTACGAGACCTACGTCCGCGAGCACCGCGCCACCACCCAGACCACCTCCCCTGACAACTCGAAGGAGTCGGCATGACCCCCACCCAGACCGTGAAGCAGTACGGCGAGCTCGCCGTGGCCCAGGGCCGCACGCTGGCCGAGCAGGCCCGCACCCCGATCCTCGCCGTCGTCGGCGCCGGTGACCTGGCCGTCCAGGGCGCCCGCACCGTCCTCGACCAGTTCCGCACCCGCGCCGAGGCCCTGCCGGGCGAGGCCCAGGTCCAGGCCGACCTCGCCGTCCGCGAGGCCCGCACCCGCGCCACCGAGGCCGCCGGCACCGCCCGTGCCCGCGCCACCGAGGTCGCCGGCACCGCCCGCACCACGGCGCAGCAGCTGGCCGAGGCCGTCCGCGTCGAGACCCTGCGCAGCACCGTCACCGGCCTGGTCGAGACCGCCCGCACCCAGGCGGTCGCCACCGTCGAGACGCTCGCCGGCCGCGGCGCCGTCGTCGTCGAGGACCTGCGCCGCCAGCCCGCCTTCCGCCGCGTCGTGGCCCGCGCCGAGCGCGCCGTCGACGTCGTCGAGGACGCCCTGGAGGACGTGCTCGAGGAGACCGCCGAGGCCGTCGCCGACGCCTCGAACGAGGTGACCTCGGTCGCGCAGAAGACCGCCGCCAAGGCCACCAAGGTCGCCGCCAAGGCCGAGTCGTCGGTCGAGGCCTCCGCCGAGGCCGCCAAGAGCGAGCTCGAGGACGCCGTCGAGGCGCCCAAGGCCGCCAAGAAGCCGGCCAAGAAGAGCAGCCCCGCCACCTCGGGCACGAAGGCCGCCTCGGCCCGCGTGACCCGCGCCCGGACCGCGAAGCGGACCGACCCGGCGGCCGTGCCGGCCAAGCGCAACGGCTGACGCACCACCCCACGAACCAGGGCCCCGGAGCTGCGCGAGCGCTCCGGGGCCCTGTCGCGTCCGGGTACCCTCGCGGTCATGGCGGAGTTCGACGGGCTGCTCTTCGGCGCCCTCTACGTGGCGGCCCAGGTCCTGACCCTGTGGGCGTTCGTCGACGCGCTGATCCGGCCCGCGCCGGCCTTCGTCGCGATGGGGAAGCTGACCAAGCCCGCGTGGGCGGGGATCACCGGCCTGGCGGCCGTCTTCGTCTACCTGTTCGGGGCGATGAGCTTCCTGGGCCTGCCGGCGGTCATCGCCGCTGCGGTCTACCTGGTCGACGTGCGCCCGGCCGTGCGCGGCCTGCGCCGCGGCAACTCCTGGTGACCCGGCCCGCCTGAGCGCCGGTCAGCGCCCGAAGACGCCCGCCGGCGGCTCGGGGGAGGGCTGCGCCCCGTCGTCGGTGACCGGTGCGGCCTTCCCGGCGAACCGGTCGAGGTCCGCGCCGTCGACCACCCGCGCGGGCATCGGGTCGCGCGCGCAGGCGCGGCTCAGGTCGGCCAGCGGTAGCTCGGTGTCCGAGGCGACGGCGACCAGGTTGCCGAAGCGCCGGCCGCGCATCGTGCCGGGCTCGGCGAGCAGGCAGACGTGCGCGAAGACCTGCCGGAGGGTCGCCACCTGGCTGCGCGCGAAGCGCAGCGGCGGCCCGTCGGCCACGTTGGCCACCGCCACCCCGCCGGGGCGCAGCACCCGCGCGACCGCGGCGGCGAACTCCACGGTGGTGAAGTGCGCCGGCGTCCGCGCGCCGGCGAACACGTCGGTGACGACGACGTCGGCGGAGGCCGGCCGCAGGCTCTCCAGCGCCTCGCGGGCGTCGCCGGCGCGCACCCGCACGCGCGCGCCGCGCGGCAGGGGCAGGTGCTCGCGCACCAGGTCGGTGAGCGCCGCGTCGATCTCCACGACCCGCTGTCGGCTGCCGGGCCGGGTGACCGCCAGGTAGCGGGGCAGGGTCAGCGCGCCGCCCCCGAGGTGGACGGCGTCCAGCGGCTGCCCCTCCGGTGCCGCGAGGTCCAGCACGTGGGCCCATCCGGCGGACGTACTCGAACTCCAGGTGGGTCGGGTCCTCGAGGTCGACGTGCGACTGCGGCGTGCCCTCGACCATGAGCACCCACGAGCCGTCGCGGTCGGCGTCGGCGAGCAGCTCGGCGGTGCCGCCGAGGACGGGCGTGGGGCCGGGCGGCGTCCTCACGCCCCCGCGGCCGCCCGCAGCGCCGCCTCGCGCTCGGCCGGCAGGTCGACGGCCAGCGCCGGCACGCCGCGCTCCCGGTCCCAGGCGACGACGTCGGCTGCCGTCTGCTCGAGCGGGGTGGCGGTCAGGCCGACGCCGCGGGCGAGCGCGGCGCTGCGCCGCATGCCGATGTCGAACCGCGGATCGGCGACGGTGAGCGGCAGGGGGGCGCCGGCGAGGGCGGGGTCGACCGGCACGACCTGGACCGTCGCGCCGGTGCCGCGGGCGCAGGCCTCGACCAGCCCGGCCAGCGTGACCGGCTCGGCGGGGCCCACGGCGTTGTACGTGCCGTCGCGGTCGTCGTGCAGCAGCTGGACCACGAGGTGGGCGAGGTCGCGGCTGTCCACGACCTGCACCGGCTGGTCCGGGCGGGCGGCCAGCGGGACGATCCCGCCCTGCGCGGCCTTCCGCGCCCACCAGGTGAAGCGGTCGGTCTGGTCGTGCGGCCCGGCGACGATGCCGGGCCGGACCAGCGTCGCCCGGTCGCCGAAGCGGGCCAGCGCCTCGTCCTCGCAGGCCACCTTGAGCGGGCCGTAGCTGCGCGGGGTGACCTCCTCGGTGCCGAGCTCGGGCGCGAGCCGGGGCGCGGACTCGTCCGCGACGTCGACGGGGCTCGACCAGTCGTAGACCGAGCCGGTGGAGATGAACAGGTACCGGCCGGTGGAGCCGGCCAGCGCGCCGGCGGCCTGCGCCACGTGGCGGGGCACGTAGCCGCTCACGTCGACGACGGCGTCCCAGTCGGTGCCGGCCAGCGCCGCGTAGTCGCCGCTCGACCGGTCGCCGACGAGCCGGGCGACGTCCGGGAACAGCTCGGTGCCGGTGCGCCCGCGGCTGAACAGCGTCAGCTCGTCCCCGCGGGAGAGCGCCTCCTCGACGATCGCGCGCCCGACGAACGACGTCCCACCCAGGACCAGGATCTTCACCGGTCCGACCTTAGCCAGGGCGGCGCGGCTAGTGTCCGCGACCGGGACGGCGGGCGTGACCGCCGGCACACCTCTGGAGGCACCGTGTCCGACGCTCAGCCCGCAGCCGCCCTGCCCGCCACCGGGTCCGGTGGCGACGACGTCCTCGCGCAGCTGCGGGCGAACCGGCACGACGACGCCGACTGGCGCAGCGGCCGCATCTTCGGGCTGATCTTCCACCCGGACGACGACGGGCTGGAGGAGCTGCTCGCCGACGTGAGCCGCGAGTACCTGGCGGAGAACGCGCTCAACCCGGTGCGCTTCCCGAGCCTGGCCCGGCTGGAGCGGGAGACCGCGGACATGGTCGCCGGCCTGCTGCACGGCACCCCGGGGGCGGGCGGGCTGACCAGCGGTGGCACCGAGTCGATCTTCATGTCGGTGCTGGTGGCGCGGGAGACCGCGCGCAAGAAGGGCATCGCGGACCCGGTGCTCGTCACCGCCATCACCGCGCACCCGGCGTTCGCGAAGGCCTGCCACCTGCTCGACATGAGGCAGGTCCGGGTGCCGGTCGACGAGGGCTACCGGCTGGACGTCGTGGCGATGAAGGCGGCGATCGGGCCGGACACCGCCATGGTCGTGGCCAGCGCGCCCTGCTACCCGTACGGCGTCATCGACCCGGTCGAGGAGGTGGCGGCGCTGGCCCGGGAAGCCGGCGTGCTCTGCCACGTCGACGCCTGCCTGGGCGGGATGATGCTGCCGTTCTGGGAGCGGCTGGGCGAGCCGGTGCCCCCGTGGGACTTCCGGGTCGAGGGCGTCACGAGCATCAGCGCCGACCTGCACAAGTACGGGTACGCGTTCAAGGGCGCCAGCGTGCTGCTGCACCGGGACGTCGCCCAGTACCGGACGCAGTGGTGGTTCGACGACGGCGCCTGGGGCGGTGGCATGTACGGCTCGCCCACCACGGCCGGCACCCGCCCGGCGCCGCCGATCGCCGGGGCCTGGGCGGCGCTGAAGCACCTCGGCGAGGAGGGCTTCCTGCGCCAGGCGCGCAAGGTGCGCGACGCGACCCGCCGGCTCCAGGCCGGGATCGAGGCCATCGACGAGCTGTCGCTGACCTCCACCCCCGACCTGTGCGTCTTCCAGTTCGGCAGCGACGTGCTGGACATGCGGGTCGTGGCCGACTCCCTGGCCGAGCAGGGCTGGTTCCCGAACCGGCAGCCCGGCGGGCTGCACGTGATGGTGTCGCCGGTGCACGACCGCGTGGCCGACGAGTTCCTGGCCGCGCTGGGCACCGCCGTCGAGGTGGCCCGCAGCGGGCGCACCTCGGACGCCGGCCCGGCGACCTACGGCGCGGCCCGGCCCGGAACCGGCGCGTGACCTGGGGGACGACGACCGTCGAGGGCCCCGACGGCCTGGTGTGCAGCGTCGACCGGCTGGCCTCCGACGTCGGCGTCGCGGTCCTGCGGGCCGGCGGGAACGCGGTGGACGCCGCGATCGCCACCAGCGCCGCGCTGACGGTGACCACGCCGCACATGTGCGGGATGGGCGGCGACCTCATGGCGCTGGTCGCCGGCCCCGGCACCGGATCGGCGGAGCCGCTGGTGCTCAACGCCACCGGGCGGGCCGGCAGCGGCGCGGACCCGGACCGGCTGCGCGCCGAGGGCCACCGCAGCATGCCGGTGCTGGGCGACGTCCGCAGCGCGCCGGTGCCGGGGTGCGTGGACGGCTGGCTGGCGCTGCACGCCCGCCTCGGCCGGCTGCCGATGGCCGACGTCCTGGGGCCGGCGATCGAGCTGGCCGAGACGGGCTTCCCGGCGTCCCCGCTGCTGGCGTTCATGCTGCCGAAGCTGGCCGGCGTCACCGGCTGCGACGAGCTGGTGCTGTCCGGGGTGCGCGCCGGCGACCACCTGGAGCGGCCCGGGCCGGCCCGCGTGCTGCGGGCGATCGTCGCCGAGGGCCGGGAGGGCTTCTACGGCGGGGAGTTCGGCGAGCGGCTGCTCGAGGCGGGCGCGGGGGAGTACCGGCCCGAGGACCTCACCACCCCGCTCGCGGACTGGGTGGACGGCCTGTCGCTGGAGGTGTGGGGCCACCGCGTGTGGACCGTCCCGCCGAACTCGGCGGGCTACGTGGCGCTCGCGGGGGCGGCGATCGCCGCGCGGGTCGGGCTGCCGGCGGCCACCGAGGGCGCGGACTGGGCGCACCTCGCGGTGGAGTCGGCGCGGCTGGCCGGGTTCGACCGGGTCGCGCAGCTGTCGGAGGACGCCGACGGCGCCGCGCTGCTCGCGCCCGGCCGGCTGGACGCCCGGGCCGCTCTGCTCGACCCGGACCGGCGGCTGGCGCTCGACGACAGCTACCGCGACGGCGGCACGATCCACCTCGCGGTCGCCGACCGGGACGGGATGGCGGTGAGCCTCATCCAGTCCAACGCCAAGGAGTTCGGCTGCCACGTCGCGGTGCCCGGAGCCGGGATCCTGCTGCACAACCGCGGCATCAGCTTCAGCCTGCAGCCCGGCCACCCGGCGGAGTACCGGCCCGGCCGGCGGCCGCCGCACACGCTGGCGCCGACTGTCGTCACCCGGCCCGACGGCTCGCTGCGCGCCGTCCTCGGGACGATGGGCGGGGACTCCCAGACCCAGCTGGTGACGCAGCTGCTGGCCCGGCTGCTGAACACCGGCGCGGACCCGGCCGAGGTGATCGGTGCCCCGCGGTGGGTGCTCGGAGTCGAGGGCGGCACCGGGTTCAACATCTGGGAGCGGCCCGAGACCCACCGGGTGCGGATCGAGTCGCACGCGCCGGCGTCCTGGGCGCCGGGGCTGGCCGACCGCGGGCACGAGGTCGAGGTGGTGCGCCCCGACCCGGCCGGCTTCGGGCACGCGCACCTCATCGACTTCCCGGTCGACGGGCCTCCCCGCGGGGCCTCCGACGCCCGCGCGATCATCGGCGCCGCCGTCGCCGTCTGACTTCTTCCGTCCGGCTCTCAACCCCGGCGGGGTCTGCGGGCGTGTTCAGGGGTGGGCGGCCGCGGAGGCCGCCGGACCGGAGGTGCCGTGAGCAGCGAGGCGGAGTTCGCCGACTTCGTCGAGCAGTGGTCACCCGCGCTGCTGCGGGTGGCCTTCCTGCTCACCGGGGACCGGTGGCTGGCCGAGGACCTGCTGCAGACGTCGCTGCTGAAGACGTCGCGCCGGTGGTCGCGGCTGGCCGACCCGCAGGCCGCCTACCCGTACGTGCGCCGGGTGCTGGTGACCACGCACGCCGGCTGGCGGCGCCGTCGCCGGGTGGGCGAGGTGCTCACCGACCGGCTGCCGGAACGCGCGGCGTCCGAGGCCGGGCCGGTGGAGCCGGGCCGGGCCGTGGCGGCGCTGGCGACACTGCCCCCGCGGATGCGGGCCGTGGTCGTGCTCCGCTACCACGAGGACCTCTCCGAGGCCGCTACGGCCGCGGCGCTGGGGTGCTCGGTCGGCTCGGTGAAGAGCCAGGCCTCGCGCGGGCTGGCGCGGCTGCGGGCCCTGCTGTCCCCCTCCGACGACCTCGTGCTGCAGGGAGAGGACGTGCCGTGAACACCAGCGAGCTGAGGGAGGCGCTGCACCGCGACGCCGAGCTGGCCGGGCTGCCGCCCACCGACCTGGTGCACCGGGTCGCGGGCCTGCGGCGGCGCAGCCGGCGCCGGCGGGCCTCGGTGCTGGCCGGTGTGGTCGCGATCGCCGTGGGGGTGGCCGGCGTCGCCGTCCTCGACGGCGCGCGGGAGCAGGACCGCGGCGACGACACGGTCGCGGACGGTTCGGGGGCGGCCCAGGCGGTCGTCGACCCGGAGGCCGCTGCGCAGCAGTACCGCGAGCTGCTCGGAACCACCGGCTCCGCGGCCTCGCGTGCGATCGGCCCGGCGTCCCTGGTCGAGTTCCTGCCCACCATCACCTACGCCGTCCGCAACGGGAACACGACCACCCTGTCCGACTCGGTCGTCGTCGGGCACGTGACGGACGTCCGCCCGGGCCGCGCGTTCTACGTCCCGGAGGACGACGACACCGCGAGCACCGAGGTGCCCTTCGACGACCCCCGGGCCCAGTGGCGGACCGTGCACGCCGAGGTCGCCGTCACCGAGGTCCTGGCCGGCCAGGTCCCGCCGGATCCCCTCGTCGTCGGGCTGGCGCTGAACCCGCGGACGCCCGTCGAGGTCGTGGCCGACGGCCTGCCCGCCCTCGGCGACCTGGTCCTGTTCCTGGACGCGGACGCCGGGGTCTTCGACGACGACCCCGGCATCTGGAGCATCGCCTTCGACGGCGAGGTGCTGGCCGAGGTGGGCGACGACGGCCGGCTGTCCCTGCCGGCGGCGGAGTCGTACGTCGCGGAGCGGTGGCTGGCGGGAACGCCGACGCTCGACAGCCTGCGCGAGGCTGCGCGGCAGCCTGCCCGGACCGTGCCGTTCGAGACGCTGGAGGACTGATGCCCGCTCGTCGGCTGGTGGTGGCGGTGGTCGCCGGGCTGCTGGTCGGGGGGCTGCTCACCTGGCTGGTGGTCCGGGACCGGAGCGCGGACGTCGCGGCGGCCCTCCCGGCATGCGACGAGATGGCCGGGGTCGAGCTGGGTGCGCTCGGCGAGGACCCGGCGTGGAACGGCTGCCTGACCGGCGACGGCGCGGCCGTGCAGTCGTACCGCTATGAGTGCTCCTCGCTCCGGGAGTCGCTCGTCCCGAGGGTCGAGCGGGAACTGGCGGACGAGTCCGCCGTCGTGTTCCTGCCCGACGTCGGTCTGATGGCCGCCGAGGGGCAGCCCTGGGTCGAGGCGCGGTCGGCGCAGGCCGCATTCCTCCGGACGCCCTTCGCGATGTCCGCGCACTACCGCTGCGACGAGCTGCGCTCGCTGCCACCGGCGGACGGGATCGACGCGGTCGACTGCGCCCTCGACGACGTCCCGCTCGACCTCGTCACCACGCAGGGGTGCAGTCGTGAGGGCGAGGTGCACCCCGCCGTCGGCCGGCCCTGCTCGTATCCCGATTTCGACATGAACACGTCCTGGGAGCAGTGGTCCATCGAGGTGCCCGGGCTCGGCGGTGGTCTGGTGCTGGAGAGCGGGCCGGACGAGCAGTGGTGGATGGTGCCCGGCGAGTTCCGCGACGAACGCTGCTCGACCGCGCCCGCCGAGTGGGCCGACGCCTGGCGCTGATCCGACGTCTGCGCTTTCGCGGTGAAGCAGGGTGGGACGTTCCCGCGGGAACGCCGTCGAGACTTTCTGTACCGAAAGTCCCCGAGGTGGGGAGTCCCTCACCTTCGCCGTCGGGACTTTCTGTACCGAAAGTCCCGAGGTGGGGAGCCCCGTCACCTTCTCCGTCGGGACTTTCTGCACCGAAAGTCCCGAGCGGCGTCAGGCGGGGGCGACGGCGGACCAGCGGACGGTGACCTCGCCGTGCCGCCACCGCCGGGACGACCCGACCAGCGGCCAGCCCTGCTCGGCCAGCGCCTCGACTGCGCCCACCCAGCGCTGCCGCGGGCCGAAGGTGGACAGCCCGGCCGCGCCCGCCCAGGCGGCGTCGAAGGCGCGCAGGAACTCGTGCACCGGCTCGCCCGGGACGTTGTGGTGGATCAGCGCCTTGGGTAGGCGCTCGGCGAGGTCCGACGGGCGTTCGATGTCGGAGACCCGGACGGACAGCGTCAGGGTGAGCGGCCCGTCGGCGTCCAGGGCCACCCAGGCGGAGCGCCGTCCCCACTCGTCGCAGGTCCCCTCGACGACGAGCCCGCCCGGCGCCAGCCCCGCGCGCATGGTGTCCCAGGCCCGCGCCGCGGACTCCTCGTCGTACTGGCGCAGCACGTTGAAGGCGCGGACGACCACCGGCCGCAGCCCGGCCAGCTCGAAGCCACCGACCCGGAAGTCCACCCGCGGCGGGTCCCGGTCGTCGGCGACGGCGGTCACCCGCGCCGGGTCGATCTCCAGCCCGACGACCTCCAGCCCCGGCACCTCGGGCGCGAGGCGCTCCACGAGCTCCAACGTGGTGACGGCGGACGCGCCGTAGCCGAGATCCACCACCAGCGGCCGGGCCGAGTCGCGCAGCCGCGGCACCTGGGTGGCCAGCAGCCAGCGGTCCACGCGGCGCAGCCGGTTGGCGTTCGTCGTCCCGCGCGTGGGCAGCCCGAGCGCGCGGGCCCGCCCCGCCGCCAGCCGGGGCGCCCTGCGCTGCCGCTGCGGCGACAGCGAGGCCCGCTTCTTGTGCTCGCTGCTGCCCTCGGTCACCGGTCCGGAGGGTAGTCCGGGCTAGCGTTGCGGCGTGCAGGTTCGACGCGACGTCCGGCTGGCGGACCTCACCACCCTGGCCGTGGGCGGCCCCGTCGAGCGGTTGCTCGAGGTGGAGACCGCCGCCGAGCTGGTCGACGCCGTCCGCGACGCCGACGAGGCCGGCCGCCCGTTGCTGCTCGTCGGCGGCGGCTCGAACCTGGTCGCGCCCGACGAGGGCTGGCCCGGCGACGTCGTCGCGGTCCGCACCCGTGGCATCGCCCGGGACGGCGACCGGCTCACCGTGCAGGCCGGCGAGGACTGGGACGGGCTCGTCGCGCGCACCGTCACCGAGTCGCTCGCCGGCGTGGAGGCGCTGTCGGGCATCCCCGGCTCCACCGGCGCCACCCCCGTGCAGAACGTGGGCGCGTACGGCCAGGAGGTCGCGCAGACGATCACCGGCGTCCGCGTGTACGACCGCGCCGAGAAGTCCGAGCGCTCGCTGACCCCGGCCGAGTGCGGGTTCGCCTACCGCGACAGCCGCCTCAAGCGCGAGCCCGGCCGCTTCGTCGTCCTCGAGGTCGCCTTCGACCTGCACCCCGGCCCGCTGTCCCGCCCGGTCGGCTACGCCGAGCTGGCGCGCACGCTCGGCGTCGAGGTCGGCGAGCCCGCACCGCTGGCCGACGTCCGCGAGGCGGTCCTGCGGCTGCGCCGCGGCAAGGGCATGGTCTGGGACCCGGCCGACCCCGACTCCCGCAGCGCCGGCTCGTTCTTCACCAACCCGATCGTCCCGGCGCAGCAGGCCGTCGAGGGCTGCCCGAGCTGGCCGGCCCGCGGCGACGCGGTCAAGCTCAGCGCCGCCTGGCTGGTGCAGCACGCCGGCTTCGGCCGCGGCACCCGCGAGGGACACGTGGGGACGTCGTCCAAGCACAGCCTGGCCCTCACCACCGAGGACGGCGCCACCGCTGCCGAGCTGCTCGCCTTCGCCGACCGGATCATCGCCACGGTGCAGGAGCGCTTCGGCGTCACCCTCGAACGCGAACCGACCGCCGTCAGACCGAGTTGATCATCGTCATCTGGCTGCCCGCCACGCCGGTGGAGCCAGCCGGATGACGATGATCAACAGGGGTTCGGGTCAGTCGGTCTCGCGGTGCACCTTGTGCTGGGCGGCCTGGGCGCGGGGGCGGACGACGAGCAGGTCGACGTTCACGTGGTGCGGGCGGGTGAGCGCCCACGCGATGCAGTCGGCGACGTCGTCGGCGACCAGCGGCTCGCGCACCCCGCGGTAGACGGCGTCGGCGCGCTCGGCCGAACCCAGCCGGTTGAGCGAGAACTCCTCGGTGTGCACCATCCCGGGCGCGATCTCCATGACCCGCACCGGTTGCCCGACCAGCTCCAGCCGCAGCGCCCCGGCCAGCGCGTGCTCGCCGTGCTTGGCCGCCGTGTACGAGCTGCCGTTCTCGTAGGTGGTCAGCCCCGCGGTCGAGCCGACGAACAGCACGTCGCCGGCGCCGGAGGCGATCAGCGCCGGCAGCAGCGCCTTGGTGAGCCGCACCGTCCCGAGCACGTTCACCTCGTAGGTCCGCGCCCACGAGTCGAGGTCGGCGTCCGCGACGGGGTTGGCGTCGAACGCCCCACCGGCGTTGTTCACCAGCACGTCGACCCGGTCCAGCGCGGCGGCGAACGCCTCGACCGACGCGGGGTCGGTCACGTCCAGCGGCAGGGCCCGGCCCCCGATGGCCTCGGCCAGCTCGGTCAGCCGGTCCATCCGCCGCGCCCCGAGGACGACGTCGAACCCGTCCGCGGCCAGGCGTGCCGCCGTGGCCGCGCCGATCCCGCTGGACGCTCCGGTGACGACGGCGGTGCGCCCGGCGCCGGGCCGCTCGGAGCTACCGGACCGGGTGAGAGGTGAGGCACCTGACATGTGCTCATCCTCGCGCTGTTGCAGGATGGAAGACCAACAGGGGTCGCCGCGTTGGCCCCCGTGACGGTCCGGACCACCACAACTGCCGAGCGGGAGGAACGCACGTGCCCGCTCGCCGCCCGATCCGCTCCGGCACGCCCCGGCGGGTCGCGACCCTCTCGGTGCACACCAGCCCGCTCGACCAGCCCGGCGCCGGCGACGCGGGCGGCATGAACGTCTACATCGTCGAGGCGTCCCGTCGGCTGGCCGCCCGCGGCATCGCCGTCGACATCTTCACCCGCGCCACCTCCAGCGACCTGCCGCCGGTCGTGGAGATGTGCCCCGGCGTCACGGTGCGGCACGTCGTCGCCGGCCCGTTCGAGGGCCTGGGCAAGGAGGAGCTGCCCGCCCAGCTGTGCGCGTTCACCGCGGCCGTGCTGCGCGAGGAGGCCCAGCACGAGCCGGGCTACTACGACGTCGTCCACTCGCACTACTGGCTCTCCGGGCAGGTCGGGTACCTGGCCCGCGACCGGTGGAGCGTGCCGCTGATCCACACCGCGCACACCCTCGCCAAGGTCAAGAACGAGGCGCTCGCCGTCGGCGACCGGCCCGAGCCGCGCTCCCGCGTCATCGGCGAGGAGCAGGTCGTGGCCGAGGCCGACCGGCTGATCGCCAACACCGACGAGGAGGCCCGCCAGCTGGTGCGCCTCTACGGCGCCGACCCGGCCCGCACCCTCGTCGTCCCGCCCGGCGTCGACCTCGAGCGTTTCTCACCGGGCGACCGCGCCGCCGCCCGCCGGGCGGTGGGCATGCCGCAGGACGCCGTCGTGCTGCTGTTCGTCGGGCGCATCCAGCCGCTCAAGGCACCCGACGTGCTGCTGCACACCGCCGCCCGGCTGCTCGCCGACGACCCGGGCCTGCGCGACCGGTTGCGCGTGCACGTCGTGGGCGCGCCCAGCGGCTCCGGCCTCGACGCCCCCGAGCAGCTCAAGGAGCTCGCCGGCTCGCTCGGGATCGCCGACGTCGTCACGTTCTTCCCGCCGCAGCCGCCCGAGCGGCTCGCCCTGCACTACCGCGCCGCCGACGTCACTGTCGTCCCCAGCCACAACGAGTCCTTCGGCCTGGTCGCCCTGGAGTCGCAGGCCTGCGGCACGCCGGTGGTCGCCGCCGAGGTCGGCGGGCTGCCGACGGCGGTCCGCGACGGCGTCTCCGGCGTCCTCGTGGCCGGGCACGACCCGGCCGACTACGCGGTCGCGGTGCGCGCCGTGCTGGCCCGTCGCGAGCTGCTCGCCGCCGGCGCGCGGCGGCACGCCGGCCTCTTCTCCTGGGACCGCACCGCCGACGCCCTCGTCCAGGCCTACGCCTCGGCGGCGCGCGACATGGCCGCGGCGCCCATCCGTCCCGCGCGCGAGCGGCGGCTCGGTCCGCTGCGCGTCCTCCCCGGAGTGCAGGTGGCCAGATGAGCAGGACCACAGCGGAGCTGGACGCCGTCATCGAGCAGGTGCTCCGCGACGGCGAGCTGGTGCACGAGCACCCCGCCCCCGGCACCTGGCTGGTCGACCTCCCGGGCACCAAGAAGCTCAAGACGGTCTGCGGGCTCAGCGTCGGCGAGCACGCGCTGCGGGTGGAGGCCTTCGTCTGCCGCCAGCCCGACGAGAACCGCGAGCAGCTGTGGACCTTCCTGCTGCAGCACAACGCCCGCATGTACGGCGTCTCGTACTCCATCGACAACGTCGGTGACGTCTACCTGACCGGCCGGCTGCCGCACGCCGCGGTCACCCCCGAGGATGCTCGACCGCATCCTCGGCTCGGTGCTCAGCTACGCCGACGACCACTTCAACACGATGCTGGAGATCGGCTTCGGGACGTCGATCCGCCGCGAGTGGGACTGGCGGGTCAAGCGCGGCGAGTCGCTGCGCAACCTCGAGGCGTTCGCCGCCTTCGCCGATCCCTCCCGCCGCGCTGACGCAACCCCCTCCCGCCGCGCCGACGCAACCCCCTCCCGCCGCCCGGACACCGACGGCGGCCCGACCCGCGGGGAGTGACGACGGACCGCACCGAGGTCGAGGAGGCCCCTCCCGGCTACGCCCGCCGCTGGTGGGTGCTGGCCACCATGACGGTGTGCCTGCTCGTGGTGATCATGGGCAACACGATCCTCAACGTGGCCCTGCCGACGCTGCAGCGCGACCTCGGCGCCAGCCAGGCCGAGCTCCAGTGGGCCGTGGACGCCTACATCCTCGTGTTCGCCGGGCTGCTGTTCTCCTGGGGCGTCATCGGTGACCGCATCGGGCGCCGGCGGGTCCTGGTCATCGGGCTGTCGATCTTCGCGGTCGGCTCGGTGCTGGCCTCGCTGAGCGACAGCCCGGCCGAGCTCATCGTCTGGCGCGCGGTGATGGGCGTCGGCGGCGCCGCCGTGCAGCCCACGACCCTCGCCGTCATCACCAACGTCTTCCCCGGCCCCGAGCGGGGCCGGGCCATCGGCGTGTGGGCCGGCACCGCGGGCATCGCCGTCGCCGGAGGCCCGCTGGCCGGGGGCGCGGTGCTGGCGCACTTCTGGTGGGGCGCGGTCTTCCTCGTCGGCGTGCCGGTCGCGGTCGTCGGCATCGTCGCGGTGCTCGCCGTCGTCCCGGAGTCCAAGGACCCCTCGCCCGGCCGGCTCGACGTCCCCGGCGTGCTGCTGTCGATCGTCGCCCTGGCCGGGATCGTCTACGGCATCATCCGGGGCGGCGAGGGCGCGGGCTGGACGACGCCGGGGGTGCTCGTCCCGCTGGTCGGCGGGCTGGCGCTGCTGGTGCTGTTCATCCAGCTCCAGCGCCGCTCCACGCACCCGGCGCTGGACGTCTCGCTGTTCCGCAACCCGGCCTTCTCCGCCGCCGCCGGCGCCCTGGGGCTCAACTTCTTCGCGCTCCTCGGCGCGACCTTCTACGTCGTCTTCTACCTGCAGGGCGTGCTCGGCTACACCCCGCTGCAGGCCGGCGCGACCCTCATCCCGGTGGCCGTCGGCATGGCCGTCACGGCGCCGCGGACCTCGGGCCTCGTCGAGCGGTTCGGCGCCAAGGCGGTGTGCGCGACCGGTTTCGCGATGATCACGACGTCGTTCCTCGGCTTCCAGCTGCTGGGCGTCGACTCCTCGGTCTGGGTGCTGCTCGCGATCCTGTCGGTGCAGGGCGTCGGCATGGGCGCGGTCATGGCGCCGGCCACCGAGTCGATCATGTCGGTGGTCCCGCGCGAGAAGGCCGGCGCGGGCGCGGCGGTGAACAACTCCGTCCGCCAGGTCGGTGGCGCGCTGCGGCGTGGCGATCCTCGGCTCGCTGCTCGCCGCTTCGTACGCGGCCCACCTCGGCGACGCCACCGACGTGCTGCCGGCCGGGCTCCGGGACCAGGCCGACGAGTCGATCGTCAGCACGCTGTCGGTGATCGGGGCGGTGCAGGCCGGGGGCGACGAGGAGGCCGCCGCGGCGGCCGGGGAGCTGGTCGAGCCGGCCCGCCAGGCCTTCGTCGACGCCATGCACGTCACCGCGGTGGGGACGGCGGCGGCGGGCGCGATCGCCGTCGTCGTCGTGCTCGTCTGGCTGCCGGGACGGCGCGATCGGGTGACGGCGTCCACCCGGGACGGTGACGCGCGCGCCGATCGTTGACGCTCCGTCACCGAACGCACAGGCTGGCCGCGTCGCGCGCGGTGCACGGAGCCCGCACGGACGTACGTGGGGGAGACGCACCTGTGACCGACGGCCTCACCGCCGCCCGCCCCGAGCTGCCCGCCGCCGCGCGGGACCGGCGCGACCCGTTCGCGCCGCTGCACGAGAACGCGCTCGCCGCGCTGCTCCGCGACCCGGCCCACCCCGGGTCGGCATCGGTCGCCGTGCCCACCGGGGGCGCACCGCTGCCGGTCACCCGGTACGCCGACGGGCGGGACCGGATCAACCTGGGCACCGGCAACTACCTGGGCCTGGCCGGTGATCCGCGGCTGATCGAGTCCGCGGCCGCGGCGCTGCGCCGGTACGGCACCAGCACCTCGGGCAGCCGGGTCCTCAACGGCACCACCGGCCTGCACCTGCAGCTCGAGGAGGAGCTGGCCGACCTCTACGGCACCGAGGCGGCGGTGCTCACATCCTCCGGGGTGAACGCCAACCTCGCGCTGCTGTCCACCGTCTGCACGCCCGACGACGTGCTGCTCGTCGATGCGCACGTGCACGCCAGCCTGCACGCCGCCGCCGCGGCCAGCCGGGGCAAGGTCGTGCGCTGGCAGCACAACGACCTGGACTCGCTGGCCGCTCGCCTGGAGCGGCTGGACCCGCGCGCCGGCGCCGTCGTCGTGGTGGACGGCGTCTACTCGATGACCGGCGAGATCGCCCCGCTGCGTGGCATCACCGCGCTGTGCGCGCAGCACGGTGCCCGGCTCGTGGTCGACGAGGCGCACGGCCTCGGTGTGCTGGGCGCGGGCGGCCGCGGTGCCGGTGAGGAGCTCGGCGTCCTGACCGACGTGGACGCCGTCACCGTCGCGCTGAGCAAGTCCCTCGCCAGCGTCGGCGGGGCGATCATGACCAGCCGCGCCGCCGCCGACGGCATCCGCGCGTCCGGCATGCCCTACGTGTTCAGCGCCGCCAACGACCCGGCGTCGGTCGCGGCCGCCCTGACCGCGCTGCGGATCCTGCGCGCCGAGCCCGAGCGGGTGGTCCGGCTGCAGCAGAACTGCGCGCTGCTGCGCCGGGTGCTCGCCGACGCGGGAGCCGGGCCGATCCAGGGCCGCGGCGCGGTGGTCGCCGTCCCCACCGGGTCCGAGGAGGCCATACCGGTGCCGCCTGGCGCACCGCGTTCGACGCCGGCGTCTACACCAACGCCGTCGCCTACCCGGCCGTCCCGCGCGGCCGGGGCGTGCTGCGGCTGACCGTCATGGCGACGCACACCGAGGCGCAGCTGCGCACCGCCGGCGAGGTGGTGGCCGCCGCGGTGCACGCCGCCCGGGAGACCCACGGCGAGGGGCTGCCGGCCGCGCGGAGCGTGGCCTGATGCGGGCCCGGGCTGCGGCCGGACGGCGTTCGGGCAGGATGTGGGCGTGACTTCTACGGGAACCCTCGTGCTGCTCCGCCACGGCGAGAGCGAGTGGAACAAGGCCAACCTGTTCACCGGCTGGGTCGACGTCCCGCTGTCGGAGAAGGGGCGCGGCGAGGCCGCCCGCGGTGGCCGGCTGCTCGCCGAGCACGACCTGCTCCCCGACGTCTCGCACACGTCGCTGCTGCGGCGCGCGATCATGACCGCCGAGCTGGCGCTGCACGAGGCCGACCGGCAGTGGATCCCGGTGAAGCGCTCGTGGCGGCTCAACGAGCGGCACTACGGCGCGCTCCAGGGCAAGGACAAGGCGCAGACCCTCGCGGAGTTCGGCGAGGAGCAGTTCATGACCTGGCGCCGCTCCTACGACACCCCGCCGCCGCCGATCGAGCCCGGCAGCGAGTTCAGCCAGGACGGCGACGCCCGCTACTCGTTCCTGCCGCCGGAGGCCCGCCCGGCCACCGAGTGCCTGGCCGACGTCGTCGTCCGGATGCTGCCGTACTGGTACGACGCGATCGTGCCGGACCTGCGTGCCGGGAAGACGGTGCTGGTCGCCGCCCACGGCAACAGCCTGCGCGCGCTGGTGAAGCACCTCGACGGGCTGGGCGACGACGAGGTCGTCGGCCTCAACATCCCCACCGGCGTCCCGCTGCGCTACGACCTGGACGCCGACCTGCGCCCGGTCCAGCCCGGCGGCCAGTACCTCGACCCCGAGGCCGCCGCCGCCGCGATCGAGGCGGTCAAGAACCAGGGCAAGTAAGCGGTGACGAGGCGGCCCGGAGGGTCGCCGAGGAATCGCTTGGAGCCGCCCCGCGAGGCGCCGTGAGGAGTGGGGCCCGGAGGGTCCCCGACGAGCGAGCGGGCTGGGCTCATCGCAGGTCGGGACGGCTCCTGGCCGCGGTCAGAGCCCGGAGGGCGACAGTGGGACATGCCGCTCGCCGGTCACCAGGTAGACGACCCGGCGGGCGACGCTGACCGCGTGGTCGGCGAAGCGCTCGTAATAGCGGCCGAGCAGCGTCACGTCGATCGCCGTCTCGACGCCGTGCGGCCAGCTGTCGGCGAGCAGCTCGCGGAACAGGCCGCGGTGGATGCGGTCCATGGCGTCGTCGTCGGTCTCGAGCTCCCGGGCCTTGTCCACGTTGCGGGTGGCGATGACGGTGCCGGCCTTGGCGACCAGCATCTCCGCGACGTGCCCGGCCTCGAGGAACGCCGGGCGCACCTCCTGCGGGACGGCGTGGTCGGGGAACCGCATCCGCGCCACCTTGGCGATGTGCTCGGCGAGGTCGCCCATGCGCTCGAGGTCGCTGGCGATCCGGGTGGCGACGACGATCGTGCGCAGGTCGGTGGCGACCGGCTGCTGGCGGGCCAGCAGGGTGAAGCAACGCTGGTCGATGCTCTCGCGGGTGTCGTCGATGTGCGCGTCGCCGGCGATGACGAGGTCGGCGAGCGCGACGTCGGCGTCGAGCAGCGCGGTGGTGGCGGTGCTCATCTGCGAGCCCACCGTGTTCGCCATCTCGACGAGGCACCCGCGGATGTCGTCGAGTTCCTCGTGGTAGCTGTCGCGCACGTCGTCCTCCTGGGTGGCGCGGCACCTCGCCGCACCGGTCGGGAGCGACGTTAGGCCGGTCCCGGGGGCGTTCGGTCGCCGGCAGGTGAACGTGGGCCCACGCCCGCGTGAACACTCCCTCGCGCCGGCCGCCCGATCAGGTGTTCGGGGCGGGACGGTGCTCCGGCGCACCTAGCATCGGCATCGTGAGTCCGCTGGTCGCTCTCGTGGTGGGCCTGGCCCTGGGTGGGGCCGTGGTCCTCGTCCCCGTGCTCGTCACCCGGCGCGCCGCGGCCGGTCCGGGTCGCGATGCGCAGGCGGGGGCCCTGCCCGAGGCCGCCATGGCGCGCCGGCTGCTGGACCTCATGGACCCGGCGGTGCTGGTCGTCGACGCCGACGACGCGGTGCTGCTGGCCAACCCGGCCGCGCGGGCGCTCGGCATCGTGCGCGGCTCCCGGCTGCTGGTCCCCGAGCTGCTGGACCTGGCGCACGCCGTCCGCGGCGGTGGCGCGCGGCGCACCGACGTCCGGCTGCCGGGCAACCTGGCCGGAACCGGCCCGCGGATGATGGGCGTGCACGGCGTGCGGCTGGACAGCGGCGCCCCGCCGACGCCGGGGCCGGTGGCGCTGGTCCTGGCCGACGTCACGGAGGCCCGCCGCACCGAGGCGGTGCGCCGCGACTTCGTCGCCAACGTCGGCCACGAGCTGAAGACGCCGGTCGGCGCGCTCTCGCTGCTCGCCGAGGCGATCGAGGGCGCGGCCGACGACCCCGAGGCCGTCCAGCGCTTCGCCGCCCGGATCGCGATCGAGGCCGACCGGCTGGGCCGGCTGGTCCGCGAGCTCATCGACCTCTCCCGGCTGCAGGGCGGTGACCCGCTGCCCGACCTCGCGCCGGTGCCGGTCGACCGGGTGCTGGCCGAGGCGGTGGACCGCACCCGCACCGCGGCCCGGGCCAAGCGGCTCGACGTCGCCGTCGGTGGGCAGCCGGGCCTGGTGGTCCGCGGTGTGGAGAGCCAGCTGGTCACCGCGGTCACCAACCTGCTGGCCAACGCCGTCGCCTACAGCACGGGGGAGTCGCGCATCGCCGTGGCCGCCCGCGCCCGGTCCGGCTTCGCCGAGATCGCGGTGACCGACAGCGGCATCGGCATCCCGCGCCAGGACCGGCAGCGGGTGTTCGAGCGGTTCTACCGGGTCGACCAGTCCCGGGCGAGCGGCACCGGCGGCACCGGGCTGGGGCTGGCCATCGTCAAGCACGTCGCGAGCAACCACGGCGGCTCGGTCACCGTGTGGAGCGAGGAGGGGCTGGGCTCGACGTTCACGCTCCGCATCCCGCTCGCCGCCGCGCCCACCCCCGCCGGCGGCGAGGCCACCCTCCCCGGCGGCGACACCACCCTCCCGCGCGGCGGGACCGTCGCCGCCGACCCCGGAAAGGGGACCGCATGACCCGCGTGCTCGTCGTCGAGGACGAGGAGTCGTTCTCCGACGCGCTGTCCTACATGCTGCGCCGGGAGGGGTTCGACGCCGTCGTCGCCGCGACCGGCCCGGACGCGCTCGCCGAGTTCGACCGCGGCGGCGCCGACATCGTGCTGCTGGACCTCATGCTGCCGGGCCTGCCCGGCACCGAGGTCTGCCGCCAGCTGCGCACCCGCAGCACGGTGCCGATCATCATGCTCACGGCCAAGGACGGTGAGATCGACAAGGTCGTCGGCCTGGAGCTGGGCGCCGACGACTACGTCACCAAGCCCTACTCCGCCCGCGAGCTGGTCGCCCGCATCCGCGCCGTGCTCCGCCGCCGCGGGGAGCCCGGTGAGGTGGCCGCCGCGGACTCGGTGCTCGAGGCGGGACCGGTGCGGATGGACGTCGAGCGGCACGTCGTCACCCTCGACGGCGCACCGGTCGCCCTCCCGCTCAAGGAGTTCGACCTGCTCGAGCTGCTGCTGCGCAACGCCGGCCGGGTGCTGACCCGCGGCACGCTGATCGACCGGGTGTGGGGGGCGGACTACGTGGGCGACACCAAGACCCTCGACGTCCACGTCAAGCGCCTGCGGGCGAAGCTCGAGCCGGACCCGGCCAACCCCGAGCACCTGCTGACCGTGCGCGGCCTGGGCTACAAGTTCGAGGCCTGACCGCGCCGACCGGCGGGTCTCAGTTCTTCAGCTCGTCGATCTTCTCCGAGGCCTCGGCCTTGGTGAGGTTCTCGGTCTCGACGTCCTCGTCGGTGCTCCGGGAGAGGGTCTCCAGGTAGCTCTTCTGGGCCCCGGTGGCGGGCTCGTCGCCGGTCACCCAGGTCGACGGGTCCTTCTCGGCGGTCGGGTCGGACTGCTGCTGCGATTCGCTCATGTGTTCGACTCTAGGCCGGGGCGAGCTCCGCCGCACGGCGGACGGCGGCCTCGAGACGGGCGGCCCGGCGGGCCTCGTCGAGCCGGCGGCCGGTGCGGTGCACGTGCTCCCCGCCGCACGCGGGGCAGGTGACGGCGACGGCGATGTGGTCGGGGTGGTTGGTCACCGAACGGACGGCGTCGAGGCCGACGAACTCGCGGTTCCCGGTGACGGTGCAGGTGATCATCAACATGCGAGCAGCCTGCTGCGGACGCCCGTCCCCGACGAGTGGCAGGACTGACCGCCGCCGCAGGTCTTCTGCCATGATGCCGCGCATGCCGCTGCCCGACCGCCCTCTCGTCGTCAGCACCGTCCTCGCCGACGGGCTGATCGGCAGCTTCGGCCTCGGCGTCTGCCACGAGGTGTTCGGCTACGACCGCCGCCACCTGGGGCTGCCCCGCTTCGACTTCGCGGTGGTCGCCGAGGCGCCGGGCATCCTGCGCACCGACACCGGGCTCGGCGTCCTGGTCGAGCACGACCTGTCGCGGCTGGATCGGTCCGACATCGTGCTGATCACCGCGTGGGAGCTGTTCGACCACGTGCCGTCGGAGGCGCTGCTCGACGCGCTCCGCGCGGCGCACGCCCGCGGCGCGATGATCATCAGCCACTGCACCGGCGTCTTCGTCCTGGCCGCCGCGGGACTGCTCGAGGGGCTGCGGGTGACCACGCACTGGCGCTGGGCCGGCGAGCTGGCCGCCCGCTTCCCCGACCTCGACGTCGACCCCGGCGTGCTCTACGTGGACAACGGCACGATCCTCACCGGCGCCGGGACCGCCGCCGGGGTGGACACCCTGCTGCACCTCGTGCGCCGCGAGTGGGGCGCGGCCGCCTCGAACGCCCTGGCCCGCGAGATGGTCGTGCCCCCGCACCGGGACGGCGGGCAGGCGCAGTTCATCGACGCCCCGGTGGCCCGGTGCGAGGACGACCTGCTCGGCGTCGTCCTGGAGTGGGCGGGCGCGCACCTGGCCGAGGACCTGAGCGTGGAGATCCTGGCGCGGCGGGCGTTGATGAGCCCGCGCACGTTCGCCCGCCGGTTCAAGGCGACGACCGGGACGACGCCGCACGCCTGGTTGCTGGGGCAGCGGCTCTCGGCGGCCGAGACGCTGCTGGAGGGGACCGACGCCCCGGTCGAGGAGATCGCCCGGCTCGTGGGCTTCGGCACCGCGGCGGGGCTGCGCGAGCAGTTCGCCCGCCGCCGCGGGGTCTCGCCGCGCGCCTACCGGCAGACCTTCCGGTCAGGTGGGGCGGCGCCGGTGCAGCTCGACGGGCACGGGAGAGGCGGGGTGGGGGGCGATCAGCCCCTGGTCGAGGCGCCGCCTCGGCCAGCCGGCGTAGCTCCGCGTACGCGGGCGCGCCCAGCAGCGCGGTGAGCTCGGCGGCGTAGGTCTCGACCAGCGGCTCGGGGGAGACGTGCGCCGCGGGGGCGCCGGTGCACCACCAGTGCAGGTCCCGCCCGCCCGGACCCCAGCCGCGGCGGTCGAACTCGCCGATGGAGTCCACCAGCACGCGGGTGCCGTCCGGCCGGTCGACGTGCTCCTGCTCGCGGCGCACCGGCAGCTGCCAGCAGACGTCGGGCTTGGTGGTCAGCGGGTGCAGGCCCTCGCGCTGCGCCATCCGGTGCAGCGCGCAGCCGCCGCCGCCCGGGAAGCCTGGGCGGTTGAGGAAGACGCAGGCGCCGTCGACGACGCGGGTGCGCAGCGAGCGGACGCCGTCCTCGGCGTCGTCCGCCCCACCGGATGCCTCCGGTTCCTCGGCGGTGTCCACCTCGGTCCAGGCGCCGCGGCCCACGGGGGCCAGCTGCCAGTCCTCGTCGGCCAGGTCGGCGACGGCGGCGGTGACCCGCGCGAGGTCGTCCTCGTCGGTGAAGAACGCCCCGTGGCTGCAGCAGCCGTCGTCCGGCCGGCCCTCGACCACCCCGGCGCACCCGCGGCCGAACACGCAGGTCCAGGCGGAGGTCAGCCAGGTGAGGTCGGCGCGCACCACGTGGCCGGAATCGGCCGGGTCGGCGAACTCCACCCACTCCCGGGCGAAGTCGAGGTCCACCTCGGGGGGAGGGTCGTCCGGCACCCGTTCAGCCTAGGACGGGCATCCCCGGCAGACTGGGCGGATGCGGCTGGGTGTGCTCGACGTCGGTTCCAACACCGTCCACCTGCTCGTCGTCGACGCGCACAGCGGCGCGCACCCGACGCCGATGCACGACGACCGCTGGCCGGTGCGGCTCGCCGAGCACGTCGGCCCGGACGACGTCCTCTCGCGGGCGGGTGAGGAGGCGCTGCTCCGGTCGGTCGAGGAGGCCTGCGAGCAGGCGCAGAAGCAGGGCTGCGACGACTTCATGGCGCTGGCCACCTCGGCCATCCGCGAGGCGCGCAACGGCGAGGAGGTGCTCGACCGGATCCGCCGGGAGACCGGCGTCGAGCTGCAGGTGCTGACCGGCGAGGACGAGGCCCGGCTGACCTTCCTGGCGGTGCGCCGCTGGTTCGGCTGGAGCGCGGGGCAGCTGCTCGTGCTGGACATCGGCGGCGGCTCGCTGGAGATGGCCGTCGGCATCGACGAGCTGCCCGAGGTCGCGCTCTCCCTGCCCCTGGGCGCCGCGCGGATGACCCGGCGGTTCCTCCCCGATGCGCTGGCCGGCGACCGACCCGACCTCGCCGCGCTCGCCGCCCTCGACGCGCACGCCACCGCGCTGCTCGAGCCGGCGGTGGCGACGCTGCAGGAGGCCGGCCCGCCCGACCTCGTGGTGGCGACCAGCAAGACCTTCCGCACGCTGGCCCGGCTCAGCGGGGCCGCACCCTCGGCGGCCGGCATCCGGGCGCCGCGGGAGCTCTCGCGGACCGGGCTGGACCAGGTGCTGGGCTTCGTGTCGCGGATCGAGTCCGGCGCGCTGGCGGAGCTGCCCGGCGTGTCGGCGAACCGCGCGCACCAGGTTCCCGCGGGAGCGACTGTCGCTGCCGCCGCTCTGCGCCTCCTGGACGTACCGTTCGTCCGTATCTGCCCGTGGGCGCTGCGTGAGGGAGTCATCCTGCGCAGGCTGGACGCGTTGGAAGGGGCGTGATGGCCGGAACGGACTGGAACCCCGACACGGGGGGTCGGCCGCTCGCGGAGATCCTCCGCGAGGCGGGCATCGACACCTCCCGCGCCGCCCGCCGGCGCCGCTGGGACGAACCCGACGAGCCGCCCGTCGTCCGCCAGCGCCGTCCGGACGCCGAGCCGGCGGCGGAGCGCCCGAGCCTGGGTCGTCGGCGCAGCGACGCCGACACGACCGCGACAGGTGCTCCCGCCTCCTCCGCCCGGGCCGGCTCCGCACGCGCCGGTGCGCTCCAGCCCAGCCCGTCGCGCTCCGGGGCGGGCGCCGGCTTCCCGCCCGTCCGCCCCTCCGAGGACCGGCGCGCGGTGGCCGGCCCCTCGACCGCCGCCATCCAGGGCTTGCGCGCCGACCGCTCGCCGGCCGTTCCGCACCCGTCGGCCCCGCTGCCCGACATCCCGCTGGGCGCCCTGCGCGGCGACCGCGTCGCCGAGCGCAGCTCCGACCGGGACACGGGCCGGGTGACCGGCCGGGACACGGGCCGGGTCTCCGGCCGCGCGGTCGAGCGCGACAGCACCCGTGACGGCGCCCGCGACACCGGGCGCACCGGCGTCCGCGGGCTCCGCCCCGGCCAGCGCGCCACCGGGCGCGAGGAGCACACCTCGACCGGGCCGATCCCGGCCGTGCGCACCGGCGACGTCGACGACCTGCCCGGGGAGGCCGGCCCGCTGGCCTGGCTGCGGTTCGCCGGCGAGCTCGTCATCGCCCTCGCCGCCGGCGTCGGCGTCTTCTTCGCCGCCACGCTGCTGTGGGAGATGGCCCCCTACGTCGCGCTGCTGCTCGTGCCGATCGCGGTGACCGCCCTGGTCGCGGGCGTCGGCCTGTGGCGGCAGCGGCAGGGCGAGGAACCGGTGGGGCCGCGACTGCTGGCGCTGCTCGTGCTCGCGGGCACGTTGCTCACGATCGTCCCCGCGGCCCAGCTGCTCGCCGCGCGCTGAGCGCGCGCGGCGAGACCGCCGGCGTGCCCGCTCAGGCGGTGGCGTCGGCCTCCGCGTCGTCCTCCGCATCGTCCCCGGCGGCAGCGAACTCCTCGACGATGGCCGCGCCGAAGGCGTCCAGGTCGTCGGGGTTGCGGCTGGTGATCAGGTTGCCGTCGACGACGACCTCCTCGTCCACCCAGGTCGCGCCCGCGTTGCGCAGGTCGGTCTGCAGCGAGGGCCAGGAGGTCATCCGCCGGCCGCGGACGACATCGGCCTCCGCGAGCACCCACGGCGCGTGGCAGATCGCCGCGACCGGCTTGCCCGCGTCGAAGAACGCCTTCACGAAGGCCACCGCGTCGGCGTCGGCGCGGACGAAGTCGCCGTTGATGACCCCACCCGGGAGCACCAGGGCCGCGTAGCCGTCGGGATCGGCGTCGGCCACGGTGATGTCCACCTTCTTGGTGTCGCCCTTGTCGATGTGCTCGTAGGCGGTGATCGTGCCCGCCTCCAGCGAGACCAGCTCCGGCTGCGCACCGGCCTCCTCCAGCGCCTGCCACGGCCGGTCGAGCTCGACCTGCTCGACGCCGTCGGTCGCCAGGACCGCCACCCTCATCCCGTCCAGTTCTCCTGCCATGCAGCCGCCGCTACCCGGGGCCCCGACGTCACACACCCCCGCGCACTACGGTTCGACCGTGTCCCTGACCACGCGCCGCGCCGTGCCGCGACCGGTCGAGGCGCCGGTGCTCGGCCGCCTGCTGACCGGCCGGCTGGTCGCCGGCCCCGGGGTCGGCGACGCGCTCCGGGTGGCCACCGGCCTGGCGGCCGAGGGTCGCGCGGTCGCGCTGGAGCACCGCCCGGGTGCGGCGGACGACGTCGCCGGGGAGCTGGGCGCGCTCGTCGCCGGCGCACGGGCGGCCGCGGTCGGGGACTGCGAGGTCACCCTCCCGGTCGACCGGCTGACCGAGGTGCCGGCGCTGGCCGCCGACGCCGCCCGGGCCGGGCTCGGCGTGGCGCTCGAGGGCTCCAGCGCGCGCGTCGACGCCCTGCTCGTCGAGCTGCCCGCCGCGCGGGCCGTCGTCAGCAGCGGGGAGGCGGACGCCGTGGGGCGGTGCCGCGCGCTCGCCGGGGGGCGGGTCCGCCTGCGAGCGGGGCGGGGGGCGGCCGCACGCCGGGCCTTCGTGCGCTGCCTCGACGTCCTGATGGCCGGCGACGGCGCACCCGCCGTCGCCACGAGCGACCCCCGGTTGATCGCCGTGGCCGGGGAACGGGCGGCCTGGCACGGCCGCACCTACGACACTTGGGAGCACGTCATGCCCTGGAGGATCCGACCGGCCGAGCAGCAGCGGATCGCCGCCTCCGGCGCCGCCCTGCGGATCGCCGTGCCCTCGGGCCGCGGCGCCGTCGCCGGCCTCGCCGCCACCGCCGGGGGCCTGCGGTGAGCGCCCCCGCACGGCGCGGCCTGGCCGTCATCGGCGGCGGGCGGATGGGGGAGGCGCTGCTCGCGGGGCTGGTCCGGCGCAGCGGCCCCGCCGACGTCGTCGTCTGCGAGCGCGACGAGAACCGGGCGGCCGAGCTGGCCGGGCGCTACGGCGTCGACGTCGTCGACCTGGCCGGGGCGGCCGACCGCGCGCGGGTGCTGCTGCTCGCGGTCAAGCCGCAGGACATCGAGGTCCCGCTCGGGCTGCTGGCCGGGCACGTGGATGCCGACCACCTCGTCGTGTCGGTCGCCGCCGGTGTGACCACGGCCCGGATCGAGGCGGCGCTGGCCCCCGGTGTGCCGGTCGTGCGGGTCATGCCGAACACCCCCGCGCTGGTCGAGGAGGGCATGAGCGTGCTCTCCGCGGGCGCGCACGCGACCGACGCCCACTTGGACGAGGCGGAGGGGCTGCTGTCCGCGGTCGGCCAGGTGCGGCGGGTCCCGGAGGCGCAGCAGGACGCGGTCACCGCGCTCTCCGGCAGCGGGCCGGCCTACTTCTACTACCTGGTCGAGGCCATGGTCGACGCCGGTGTGGCCCTGGGCGTGCCGCGCGAGCTGGCGACCGACCTCGTCGTGCAGACGGCGCTGGGCGCGTCGGTGATGCTGCGCGACTCGGGCCAGGACGCGGTCGCCCTGCGCGCCGCGGTCAGCAGCCCGAACGGGACGACGGTCGCCGCGATCGAGCAGTTCGACCGGCACGACGTGCGGGCGGCCATGGCGGCGGCGGTGGCGGCGGCGCACGCCCGCTCGGTGGAGCTGGGCGCCCCGCGCGGCTGAGGCGTGCGGGTCCGGTGACCGGGCCGGGACGACGGTGACCGGTGTTCCGCCTGTCGCCTCGTCGTACTCACTCCGAGCGAGCGGCCGAGCACATTAACGTGTCGGTGTCGACAAATCGAGCACTCTGCGTCGTGTCGTCGTCACACGGTCGCGTGACGCGCCGAGCTACTTGTCGATCCGGCGACATAGGTGCACATCTGCCCAGGACGGATCGGTCCGTCTGTTCGATTCATCCATCGCTCCAGTCACGCACGCCCCTTACGCTCGGTGTCAGTTCATGCGTGTTCAGTTGCCGGTGGGGAAGCCGGCGCCACGACGTGGACCAGGTACCGGAGACGAACAATGACCATGCCCCAGCGCCACGCCGCCACCGTCGTCCGTCCGGGTGTCCCCGGTCAGCGTCCGATGGGCCGTCCGATGCAGGCCTCGGCCGTCGCCCGCCCCGTGCCCGCCGCCCACCCGGCCGCCATGCCCCTCGGTCGCCCGAGCGTCCCGGCCCCCCGCGCCGCCGTCACGTTCCTGACCGTCGCCGAGGTCGCCGCGATGATGCGCGTCTCCAAGATGACCGTGTACCGCCTCGTCCACGCCGGCGACCTCTCCGCCGTGCGCGTCGGCCGCTCCTTCCGCGTCCCGGAGCGCGCCGTGCAGGACTACCTGCGCGACGCCTACACCGACATCGCCTGAGCGATGACACTGTCGTCCTCCGGACGACGACCGCGGCCACGAGCCGTCCCCCGGGACGGCTGAGCCGCACCGTCGCGCCTGCGCGGACCCCTCCGGGGCCCACTCGGCACGACACCGCTCCGCGAGATCCCGGCCTCCCCGACAGCGCCGTCGGGGATCCGGCCGGTACGCTCGGTCGCCGGGCGACACCGGGGTACGGCCCCGGAGTCGCGAACGAGCTGATCATCTGCGACGAAGTCGGGAGCACCACGTGGGTTCTGTCATCAAGAAGCGGCGCAAGCGGATGGCCAAGAAGAAGCACCGCAAGCTGCTGAAGAAGACGCGCGTCCAGCGACGCAACAAGAAGTGAGCTGACGCTCGTGCCGCCCGCGGTCGTCCTTCGTCACCGGTGTGAGCCGGTGGCTGGGTGGAGCGCTGGCGGCCGAGCTCGCGGCCGACCCCACCATCGAGCGGGTCATCGGGGTGGACACCGTGCCACCCTCGCCGGCCGTGCTGCGGCGGCTCGGGCGCACCGAGTTCGTGCGGGCCGACATCCGCAACCCGCTGATCGGCAAGGTCATCGCGGCGGCGTCGGTCGACACCGTCGTGCACATGAACATCAGCTCGACCCCGGCCGGGAGCGGCGGGCGCACGCCGATGAAGGAACTCAACGTCATCGGCACGATGCAGCTGCTCGCCGCGTGCCAGGCCGCACCCTCGGTGCAGCGGTTCGTGCTCAAGTCGACGAGCGCCGTCTACGGCGCCTCCTCGCGCGATCCCGCCGTCTTCACCGAGAAGATGCACGCCCGCCAGGTGCCCTCGGGCGGCTTCGCCAAGGACAGCGTCGACATCGAGGGCTACGTCCGCTCCTTCGGGCGGCGCCGGCCCGACGTCGACATCGCCGTGCTCCGGTTCACCAACTTCATCGGGCCGCGGATCGACTCGCTGCTGACCGGCTTCCTGCGCATGCCCGTCGTCCCGACGGCGCTGGGCTACGACGCGCGCGTCCAGCTGCTGCACGAGGACGATGCGCTGTCGGTCCTCACCCGCGCGACCACCGGCGACTTCGTCGGCACCGTGAACGTCGGCGGCGAGGGCACGCTGCTGCTCTCCCAGGCGATCCGCCGGCTGGGCCGCGTCGAGGTGCCGATCCCGACGCCCGCGCTGGGCTCGGTGGGCCGGATCTCGCGCCGCTTCGGGTTCGTCGACTACTCGCCCGAGCAGATGCGCTTCCTCAACTTCGGCCGCGTCGTCGACACCACGGTGCTGCGCACCGACTTCGGCTTCACCCCGCGCTACTCGACGACCGAGGCGCTGGCCGACTACGCGACGACGGTGCCGCCGGTGGTCTCCCCGGGCCTGGTCGAGTCGACGTCCTCGCGGCTGCGCGCCGCGCTCGGCCGGGTGGGCGACACCGCCGCTGCGGTCGGGGAGCGGCTGCGCCCCGCTCCGCCCGCACCCGGCCTGCGGGCGGTGCAGGATGCCTGAGGCCCGGGTGATCCCGCTGCGGCCGGACGACGACGAGCCGTTCGTGCCGCCTGCCGCGTCCCCGAGCTGGGAGGACCAGCTGGCCGGCGGGCTGGACTTCCTGCGCCGCCGCGTCACCGGCGAGTACGAGACCGACGAGTTCGGCTTCGACCCGGACCTCACCGACCACGTGCTGCTGCCGATCCTGCGGCCGTTCTTCGAGAAGTGGTTCCGCGTCGACACGCTCGGCCTGGAGAACGTGCCGGACACCGGCGGGGCGCTCGTCGTCGCCAACCACTCCGGCACCATCCCCGTCGACGCGCTCATGACGACGGTCGCGTTGCACGACGAGCACCCCGCACGGCGCCGGCTGCGGCTGCTGGGCGCGGACCTGGTGTTCGAGCTGCCGTTCTTCGGCTCGCTGTCGCGCAAGCTCGGCACGACGCTGGCCTGCAACGAGGACGCCGAGCGGCTGCTGACCGAGGGCGAGCTGGTCGGCGTCTTCCCGGAGGGCTTCAAGGGGATCGGCAAGCCGTTCTCCGAGCGGTACACGCTGCAGCGGTTCGGCCGGGGCGGTTTCGTCAGTGCCGCATTGCGCACCGGGGTGCCGATCATCCCGTGCGCGATCGTGGGCGCCGAGGAGATCTACCCGATGCTCGGCAACGCCCGGGTCGCCGCCCGCCTGCTGGGGCTGCCCTACTTCCCGATCACGCCGACGTTCCCGCTGCTCGGCCCGCTGGGCGCCGTCCCGCTGCCGTCGAAGTGGCTGATCGCGTTCGGCGAGCCGATCGAGACCGCGTCCTACGGCCCCGACGCCGCCGAGGACCCGATGCTGGTGTTCAACCTGACCGACCAGGTGCGCGAGACCATCCAGCAGTCGCTGTACCGCCTGCTCATGCAGCGCAAGGGCGTCTTCGGCTGATCCCGCGGGGTCGACCTGGCGCGCAAGTGCGTCATCCCGACCGTCCGGATGGCGCATCAGTGCGCCTCGTCGGCGGCCAGCAGCCGCCTGCGGGCGGTGTGGACGGCGAGGATCTCGCGACGGCAGGCCTCGGGCGACCCCGTCAGCCGCCGGTAGCTGAAGCGCAGTGTCTGCCACCCGGCGGTCGCGACCAGTGCGTCCCGCCGGAGGTCGGCCTCCCGCTGCTGCTGCGAGCCGTGCCAGGCGGCGCCGTCCAGTTCGACCGCCAGCATGGACTCCTCGACGGCGGCGTCGAGCAGGACCGTCGTCCCGGCCACGACCAGCCGCCGCTGCTGCTCGAAGACGGGCATGCCCGGGCCGCGCAGGACGTGCAGGCACCCCCAGATCTCCAGCTCGCTGCGGCATCCGTCGGCGAGCAGGTCGACCAGGCGCCCCAGCTCGGCGCGGCCGGGCAGGCGGGGCTGCCGGGCCAGCTCGCGCCGGAGCTCCGCGGGGCGGCACAGCCGGCGGCGCACCGCCTCGATCGCGGCGGCCCGCACGACGGGGCGGTCCGGGGTCGACGCCCAGCTCGCAACGACGGCCCGGGCGGGCGGGACGACGTCGAGGCCACCGGCTCGCATGCTCTCGAGCCGCCCCGGCGCGCGGTGGACCACGACGCCGGCCGGGCCCCGGTTGCTCGAGCCGCGCGTCACGGTGAGGTGCACGGGACCGGGCGGGTGCTCGACCAGGCCCCACAGCGCCAGTGCGGTGACGTGGCTGGCGACGGCGTCCCGCCCATGCAGCGCAGCGGCGGCGCGGACCCGCCAGTCCCGCGCGGACGACGGCAGCGCGAACACCGCCGGTGCGAGCCGGACGAGCCGCCCCGCCGTCACCCAGCGCTCGAGGGTGCTGCGGCTGACCGCGTCGAGCAGCGCGTCCCGGGTGGTCCACCCGGCCGCGCCCACCAGCGCTGCTGCGTCGCAGACCACGCCGTCCAGCCTCGCGGAGGACCGGGGCCGGTGGCCGGCGCGCGCAGGATCTGTGGACGGCGGTCAACCGGGCGCGCCGATGCGTCATCCAGACGCGCCGAATGCGGCATCTGCGCGCCACGTCGGCGCGGGTGCGCTCACCAGGGGAGCTTGTTGCGCCTCCGCAGGGCGACGGCGCCGCCGACCAGGCCGCCGGAGAGCGCGGCCGCCGCGACGGTGGGGACGCCGATCTTCGCCGCCTTCCGGCCGGTGCGGAAGTCGCGGATCGTCCAGCCGCGGGTCCTGGCGACGGCACGCAGCTCGGTGTCGGGGTTGACCGCGACGGCGGTGCCCACCAGCGAGAGCATCGGCAGGTCGTTGGCCGAGTCGCTGTAGGCCGTGCAGCGGGTGAGGTCCAGGCCCTCGCGCTCGGCCAGCGCCAGCACCGCCTCGGCCTTCGCCGGCCCGTGCATCAGCTCGCCCACGAGCCGGCCGGTGTACTGCCCGTCCACGACCTCGGCGACCGTCCCGAGCGCGCCGGTCAGGCCGAGCCGGTGCGCGATGATCGAGGCCAGCTCGACCGGGGTCGCGGTGACCAGCCAGACGCGCTGGCCGTTGTCGAGGTGCTGCTGCGCGAGCGCCCGCGTGCCGGCCCAGATCCGGTCGGCCATGAGCTCGTCGTAGATCTCCTCGCTGGCCTGCACGATCTCCGAGACCGGGCGGCCCGCGACGAACGCCAGCGCGTTCTCCCGGATGGTCAGGATGTCGTCCGGGTTGCCCTCGTTGCCGCCGATGCGGAACTTGGCCTGCTGCCAGACGAAGCCGAGCATGTCGCGGGTCGTGAAGTACTTGCGGGCGGCCAGCCCACGGGCGAACCAGAAGAGCGAGGCGCCCATCATCATCGTGTTGTCGACGTCGAAGAACGCCGCCGCGGTGGGGTCCGGCTCGACGGCGGCCGGCGGCTCGACGTCCGCGGCCGCGGCGGACGCGGCACCGGCCACGTGCGCCCGGGTGTCGTCCGGGCTCGCGTCGGCGGGCACCACGAGGAGGTCCTTGCGGCTGCGGAAAGGCAGTCGCGGCACGGGCGTCCTCCCTGGATCCGACCCGCCCGGGGAGGCGGGTCTCCGATGGGGACGACCCTAGCGTTCCCGCGCCGATCGGCCGATCCGGAGCGTCAGCAGCGGCCCACGCGGAGCAGCACCGGCAGGTCCAGGCACGGCAGCGGCAGCGGCACGTCGACCAACGGCGACGGTGCGGACGTCGCCGGCGGCGGCGCGGGCAGCGGCAGCAGACCGGGCACGTCCGGGCCCGGGACCGGTGCGGTGCTCGGCACCGGCGAGGACGACGACCCCGGCGGCTGCGGGGCGGTTGTATGTGCGGGCTGCGCGCCGCCGGGGCCCGCGGGCACCGCCGGCTGCTGCGCGGGGCTCGACGGGGCCGGCGCGGTCACGACGCCGGAGCCGGCCGACGGCGCGGACGGCGACCCGCCGGTGCCCGGCTCCTTGGGGGCCGGCGTCTCGGGCAGGCACCCGTTCGGCACGGGACCGAGCCCGTCGGTCGCGGTGGGAGCCGGACCGGCCGGGCAGGCGAGGACCAGCCGGAGGCCGTCCGCCCGCGCGCTGATCTCCCCGAGCAGCGCCAGCGAGCCGTCGACGTCGTCGGCGGCGGGGGCCGGCAGCCCGGTGCGCACGGCGCCCAGCTGCGCGGACTGCTCGACGGCCCAGCCGGACAGGTCGTCCAGGGGCGCGGCGTCGGACGTGCCGAGGGCGCGCGCGGCGAGCCAGGCGGCACCCTCCCGGGTCTGCTGGTCCATCGTCGCCAGGGTGGCCTCGGCCCGCCCGGCGTCGCCGCCGAGCGCGCGGAGCTCGTCGAGCCGGGTGCGGGCGAGGTCCAGCAGCACCTGGCCGCGGGAGTCGCCGGCCAGCGCCAGCTGGGTCTGCTCGGTGCCGCGCTTGAGGCCGTAGAGGACGTCGCCGGGGCGGGCGCCGGTGGACAGCGCGACCAGCGTCGCGAGGGAGGTCACCGTCAGCGCCGCGCCGGCCAGGCCGGCGGTGGCCCGGGTGCGCCAGCGCGCGGGGGCGTCGGAGGCGCGCGCGGCCAGCAGCCGGCGGGTGAGGGAGGGCCGGGCCGGCTCGGGGGTGCGGACGGCGGCCATCGCGACCAGCCGCTGCCGGGTGGCCGCGCGGAACGCCGGGTCCGGGTCGACCTCCAGCTGCGGCGCGAGCTCCTGCAGCATCGCGACGACCCCCGCGGCCGGGTCCTCGCCCGTGCCGGCGGCGCGACGGGCCGCTGCCGCGTCGCTCTCGTGCCTGTTCACGGGGTTCCTCCGGTCGTCCGCGCGAGGGGGCCGGGGATCGGCGCACTGCCTCGCACACACCTCAACGAGGTCGGATGCGGGGAGGATACGGCGCTATACATGTGAATCGTGGTCACCGCAACCCGTCGGGCAGGAGGCCGGCCAGCCGGCGCACGGCGCGGTGCTGGAGCGCCTTGATCGCGCCGTCCTTCTTGCCCATGATCTCGGCGGTCTCCGCCACCGACAGGCCGTGGATGAACCGCAGCACGATGCACTCCTGCTGCTCGCTGCCCAGCTGCTGGACGCAGGCCAGCAGCTCGCGGTTGGTCAGATGGGCGACGACGGCGTCCTCGGGGCCGTCGGTGGCCCGGTCGGCGTCGCGCATGTCCGCCGTCGCCACCTCGAGCCGGTAGCGGCTGCTCTTCACGTGGTCGAGCACGATGTTGCGGGCGATCGTCACCAGCCAGGCGCCGACGTCGCGGCCCTGGAAGCTCAGCGAGTCGATGCGCCGCAGTGCGCGCACGAAGGTCTCGCTGGTGACGTCCTCGGCCGTCGCCCGGTCGCCGACCCGGTTGTGGACGTACCGGAAGACCAGCGTCACGTAGTGGTCGTAGAGCAACCCGAAGGCCTCGGCGTCGCCCTCCTGGGTGCGCCGCACCCAGTCCCACACGTCCGGCCCGTCGGCCGGCGGCGGTGGGGCCGCGACGTCGGCCGGCAGCTCTGCGGGTGGCTCGGCAGCGATGTCCGGCGGGGCGGTCTGCGGCGGGGCGATCTGCGGCGGTGCGATCTCCGCCGCCAGGACGGCCGGCTCGAGGGCCTCGCTGCTCGCCCGCGGATACGGCGTCGGCCGGGGGCGCGGCGAGGGCCGCGGCCGGGGCGACGGACGCCGGGCAGCGGCGGGCTGCTCGGCGTCCAGGGGCGGTTGCATGCCGGGCGGAACCTCCTCGTCGGCCCGCGGGGCATGGACCGTCTCCTCCCCGTCGGGCACGCGCGCACCGGCGCGTGAGCTGCGGGGTTCCTCTCATGGTGACAACATCGCCCCAGCCCGTCCACGTCAGCCCGCGGACGCACACCGGGATCCGCGGGCGCGCGCGGCCGGCGCGACCGGAGGAGATGTGCAGGACCTGGAGGCAGGGAGGTCGCTGGCCGCGCTCGTGCGCGCCGCGGCCCGGCGGCGCCCCGACGCGCCCGCCGTCGTCACGCGGGACGAGCGGCTGACCTGGGCGGAGCTCGATGCGGCTGTCGACGTCGCCGCCGCGGGGTTCGCCGCGCGCGATCTCGCGCCGGGCGACCGGGTCGCCGTCCAGCTGCCCAACGGGCTGCCCTGGCTGCGTGCCGTCCTGGGGGCGCTGCGCGCCGGGCTGGTCGTGGTGCCGGTCAACACCGCCTACACCGAGCCCGAGCTCGAGTACGTGCTCGCCGACTCGGGGGCCGCGCTGCTGGTCGCTCCCGGTGCGCGCGACGGGATCGGCGGGGTCCCGGTCTGCCCGGGCGCCCCCGAGGGGGAGGGGCCGCCGCCCGCGGTCGCCGACGACCCCGACGCGCTGGCCTTCCTCTGCTACACCAGCGGCACGACCGGCCGCCCGCGCGGCGCGATGCTCACCTCCGGCGCGCTGCGGGCCAACCAGGAGCAGTGCCTGGCGATGGACCCGCCGCCGGTGCGCGAGGACGACGTCGTCCTGCTGGTGCTGCCGCTGTTCCACGTCTACGGCCTCAACGCCGGCTTCGGGATGGTCGCCGCCACCGGGGCGTGCGCGGTGCTCGAGGAGACCTTCGACCCGCGCGCCACGCTCGCCGTCATGGCCGAGGAGCACGTCTCCGCGGTGCCCGGCGCGCCGCCGATGTACCAGGCGTGGCTGGCCGTGGCCGACGCCGCCGGCAGCGACACCGACCTCCGCCGCGCGTTCGCCGCCGTCCGGGTGGCCTCCTCGGGTGCGGCGCCGCTGCCGGAGGAGGTGTGGACGGCGATGCGCGAGCGGGCCGCGATCACCGTCTGGGAGGGCTACGGCCTCACCGAGGCCGCACCCGTCGTCGCCAGCACCCTGGCCACCGGCCGGCCCAAGCCCGACTGCATCGGCGGCCCCCTGCCCGGCATCGAGGTGGCGCTGCGCGACACCGCCGACACCGCCGACCCCACCGACGTCGACGCCCCGGCCGAGGACGACCAGCCGCGGGAGGGCACCGAGGAGGAGGGCCCCGACGACGGGCCGGGCGAGGGCCCCGGCGAGCTGTGGATCCGCGGCGCGAACCTGTTCTCCGGCTACTGGCCCGACGGCGCCGACGGCCCGGACGCCGACGGCTGGCTGGGCACCGGCGACCTCGCCTACCGGGACGCCGACGGCGACCTGCACCTGGTCGACCGGCGCAGCGACCTGATCCTGGTGAGCGGCTTCAACGTCTACCCCGCGGAGGTGGAGCGGGTGCTCGACGCCCACCCGGCGGTCGCGGAGAGCGCGGTGATCGGCGTCCCCGACCCGCGCACCGGCGCCGCGGTGCGCGCGGTGGTGGCGCTGGCGGCGGGGCAGACCGTGACCGTCGGGGAGCTGCGCGAGCACGCCGCCGCCTCGCTGGCCCGCTACAAGGTGCCCACGTCGGTGCAGTTCCTGGCCCACCTGCCGCACTCGCTGACCGGCAAGGTCAGCCGCGCCCGGTTGCGCGAGCTGGGGCTCACGGGCGCCGTGACCGACGACGACGAGGAGGTCGGCGGTGACGGCTGAGCCCGCCGGCCGGCTCCGGCTGCTCACCCGGGCCGGCTGCCACCTCTGCGAGGTGGCGGAGGAGACGCTCGAGCGGATCGCCGGCGAGGCGGGCGTGCGCGCGGAGGTGGTCGACGTCGACGCCGACCCCGAGCTGCAGGCCGAGTTCGGCGACCGGGTGCCGGTCGTGCTGCTCGACGGGCGCGAGCACTCCTACTTCACCGTCGACGTCCCCCGGCTGCGCCGCGACCTGGGCCTCGGGGGCGGCTGACCGGGCGGTCGGCGGCGGGGCGGGTGTGGCTGGACCGACGCCACCGACGTGGTCTCCGCCACAGCGCCACCCGTTCGGGCCGGTCAGGGCGTCGTCGCGCCGTCCGGGACTTTGTTCCGGCGTTCACAAGCGGCTACCGTGGCTGCGCGGGCACCCCGGTGCCTGCGCAGCAGAACCACCGATCCCGTCGCCGTCGTCGTCATTCTGCGTGCCCCGCCCCGCCCGGTAGCCACCGGGGTCCCGGGCGCGGCCGCTGTGGAGAGCCCGTTGATGCAGCCGCGGCCCCGGACCATCCCGGAGGCCACCGTCGCCCGCTTGGCCGTGTACCTCCGGGTGCTGACCACGCTGGCCGACGGCGGCCGGAGCACCGTCTCCTCCGGTGAGCTCGCCTCCGCCGCGGGCGTCAACCCCGCCGGGCTGCGCAAGGACCTCTCCCACCTGGGCCCCTGCGGCGTCCGGGGCGTGGGCTACGACGTCGGCGCGCTGCGCGACCGGCTGACCCGCGTCCTCGGCGTGGAGAGCGCCCGGGCCTGCGTGCTGGTCGGCATCGGCAACCTGGGCTCCGCGCTGGCCGACTACGCCGGCTTCGGCACCCGCGGGTTCGAGTTCGTCGGGCTCTTCGACGCCTCGCCGGCCCGCATCGGCCAGCGCGTCGGCGCGCTGCAGGTCCGCCCCCTCGACGAGCTCGAGGACGTGGTCGCGGCGACCGGTGCCTCCATCGGGGTCATCACGACACCGGCCGAGGTGGCCCAGCCGGTCTGCGACCGGCTCGCCGCGGCCGGGGTGAGGAGCATCTTGAACTTCGCGCCGGTGACGCTCGCGGCCCCCGCCGGGGTCGACGTCCGCAAGGTCGACCTGTCCGTGGAGCTCCAGGTGCTGGCCTTCCTCGGCCAGCAGCGGGTGCCCGCGGGAGTGGGGGAGACGGCATGAGCCTCCTCGCAGTCGGGATCAGCCACCGGACGGCGCCGGTCGCGCTGCTCGAGCAGTTCGCGATGGGCGACGACGACCGGGTCAAGGCCCTGCACGAGCTGGTCGGCGGCGACCACATCCAGGAGGCGCTGGTCCTCGCGACCTGCAACCGGGTCGAGGTCTTCGCCGAGGTCGAGCGGTTCCACGGCGGCGTCACCGACGTCAGCCGCGTGCTCGCCCGCCAGGCCGGCGCCACGGTCGAGGAGCTCTCGCCCTACGTGACGGTCCACTACGAGGACCAGGCCGTCACGCACCTGTTCACCGTCGCCGCCGGGCTGGACTCGATGGTCGTCGGCGAGACGCAGGTGCTCGGGCAGCTGCGCGCCGCCTACGCCCTGGCCCGCGAGGAGGGCACCGTCGGGCGCGCCCTGCACCCGATCGCCCAGCGCGCGCTGCGGGTCGGCAAGCGGGTGCACTCCGAGACGGGCATCGACCGGGCCGGTGCCTCGCTGGTGTCGGTGGCGCTGGACCGCGCCGAGGTGCGCATCGGCGACCTCGCCGGCCGCCGCGCGCTCGTCGTCGGGGCCGGCTCCATGGGCGCGCTGGCCGCCACCACGCTGGCCCGCCGCGGTGCCGACGTCGTCGTCGGCAGCCGCACGCGCACCTCCGCGCAGCGGCTGGCCACCACCCTCGGCGGCCGGGCGATCGAGCTCGCCGACACGGCCGACGAGCTGGTGGACGCCGACGTGCTCGTCTCCTGCACCGGCGCCTCGGGCATCGTCGTGCACACCGACACCGTCGCCACCGCCATGCAGCGGCGCGCCGGCCGGCCGCTGGCCGTCATCGACCTGGCGCTGCCCCGCGACGTCGACCCGGGCGTTGCCGCGCTCCCGGGCGTGCACGTCGTCGACCTGGCCCTGCTCCAGGGCGAGCGGGTCGCCGCCGACGACTCCGGCGAGCCGGCCCCCGGCCCGGTGGCCGCTCACGACATCTCCACCGCGCACGCGATGATCGAGGCCGAGGCCGCCCTGCTGCGCGCCGAGCAGCAGGCCGCCGCGGTCGCGCCGACGGTCTCCGCGCTGCGCAGCCAGGCCGCCGAGGTCGTCGACGCCGAGCTGCTGCGGCTGTCCACCCGGCTGCCCGACCTCGACCCGCGCTCCCGCCAGGAGATCGCCCGCACCGTCCGGCGCGTCGTGGACAAGCTGCTGCACGAGCCCACCGTGCGGGTGAAGCAGCTCTCCGCCGTCCCCGGCGGCACCGACTACGCCGGGGCGCTGCGCGCCCTGTTCGGCCTGGGCATCGACACCGACGTCGCGCGCGAGGCCGCGAGCCTGGCCGAGGCCGTCACCGTCGACCCCGAGCGCGCCGGAGGCGCCGCATGACCGCCACCAGCACCCCTGCCACGAGCACCACCGGCGCCGGGACCCCCGCCGAGGCGGGGACCGCCGTCCTGCGGCTCGGCACCCGCGCCAGCGCGCTGGCGCACACCCAGTCGCAGGGCGTGGCCGACGCGATCACCGCCGCCACCGGCCACCCGGTCGAGCTGGTGCACATCACCACCGAGGGCGACCGCTCGCAGGCGGCGATCGCGCAGCTCGGCGGCACCGGCGTCTTCGTCACCGCGCTGCGCGACGCGCTGCTCGCCGGCGACATCGACCTCGCCGTGCACAGCTACAAGGACCTGCCCACCGCGCCCGAGCCCGGCCTGAGCCTCGCCGCCGTGCCGCCGCGGGAGGACCCGCGCGACGCCCTGGTCGCCCGCGACGGGCTCACCCTCGGCGAGCTGCCTCCGGGCTCCCGGATCGGCACCGGCGCGCCCCGCCGGGTCGCCCAGCTGCGCGCCCTCGGCCTCGGGCTGGAGATCGTGCCGATCCGCGGCAACGTCGACACCCGGCTGGGCCGGGTGGCCGGCATGGGTCACGGCCCGGGCGACCTGGACGCCGTCGTCCTCGCCCGCGCCGGGCTCTCTCGGCTGGGCCGCCTCGACGTGATCACCGAGACGCTCGACCCGCTGCAGGTGCTGCCCGCGCCGGCGCAGGGCGCGCTGGCCGTCGAGTGCCGCACCAGCGACGCCCGCACCCGCGAGCTGCTCGGCCGGCTCGAGGACTCGCGCACCCGCGCCTGCGCCCTCGCCGAGCGCAGCACGCTGTCCACCCTCGAGGCCGGCTGCAGCGCCCCGGTGGCCGCCTACGCCGAGATCGCCGAGGGCGAGGACGGTCCCGAGCTGTTCCTGCGCGCCTCCGTCACCGCGCTCGACGGCAGCGACGGCGTCCGCGGCTCCCGGACCGGCGTCCTCGCCGACGCCGCGGCCCTCGGCCGCGCGCTCGCCGAGGAGCTGCTCGACCGCGGCGCGGTCGAGCTCATGGCAGCCAGCAGGTGACCGCGGGCCCGACCAGCCACACCCCCCAGAACGCCCAGAACCCAGCAACAAAGGCCCCCAGGGCCAGGATCAGGAGCACGCGATGACGCGCTTCCGCAAGACCGTCGGAAGCACCGGCCGGGTCGTCTTCGTCGGCGCCGGACCGGGCGACCCCGGCATGCTGACCGCCCGCGCCACCGCGGCGATCGCCGAGGCCGCCCAGGTCCTCGTCGACGCCGACGTGCCGACCGCCGTCCAGGACGCCGTCCAGGGGATCAACCCCGGCGCGGAGCTCGTCCCGGTCAGCGGCGAGCCCGCCGAGATCGCCAAGACCGCCGTCACGGCGGCCAAGGGCGGCGCGGTGGTCGTCCGGCTCGTCGCCGGCGACCCCTACACCGACGACGCCGCCGTCAAGGAGGTGCTGGCCGTCGGCCGCACCTCGATCGGCTTCGACGTGGTGCCCGGCGTGGCGCCGGCCACCGCCGTCCCCGCGTTCGCCGGTGTCGCCCCGGGCAGCACGGCGCTCACCGCCGACCTGCGCAGCGGCGTGGACCTGACCGCGCTGGCCGCGGCCACGGCGTCGACCAGCGGCACCCTGGTGCTGCGGGCCACCGCCGAGGAGCTCCCCGACGCGGCCGCCCGGCTCGTCGAGGGCGGCCTGTCGGGCAGCACGCCCGTCGTCGTCACCACCGGGGGCTCGTCGACGGCGCAGAAGAGCGTCGTGACGAAGCTGACCGCGGTCGCCGAGAAGGCCGCCGGGCTGGACTCCCTCAACGGCCCGGTCGTCGTCACCGTCGGCACCGCCGTCGACAAGCGCGCCCGCATGTCCTGGTGGGAGAGCCGCCCGCTGTTCGGCTGGCGCGTGCTGGTGCCCCGCACCAAGGACCAGGCCGGCGAGATGAGCGACCGGCTGCGCGCCTACGGCGCCGTCCCGGTCGAGGTGCCGACGATCGCCGTCGAGCCGCCGCGCAGCCCCGCGCAGATGGACCGCGCGGTCAAGGGCCTGGTCACCGGCCGCTACGGCTGGATCGTCTTCACCTCGGTGAACGCGGTGAAGGCCGTGCGCGAGAAGTTCGCCGAGCTCGGCCTCGACGCCCGCGCGTTCGCCGGCGTCAAGGTCGGCTGCGTCGGCGAGCAGACCGCCGACGCGGTCCGCGCCTTCGGCATCGTGCCCGAGCTGGTCCCGGTCGGCGAGCAGTCCAGCCAGGGCCTGCTGGCCGAGTTCCCGGACTACGACGACGTCCTCGACCCGATCGACCGCGTGCTCCTGCCGCACGCCGACATCGCCACCGAGGTGCTCGCCGCCGGTCTGGTGGAGCGCGGCTGGGAGGTCGACGACGTCACCGCCTACCGCACCGTGCGCGCCGCCCCGCCGGCCGCGTCGGTCCGCGAGGCGATCAAGGGCGGCGGCTTCGACGCCGTCTGCTTCACCTCGTCGAGCACCGTGCGCAACCTGGTCGGCATCGCCGGCAAGCCGCACGCCAAGACCGTCGTCGCGGTGATCGGCCCCGCCACCGCGGCCAGCGCCCAGGAGTTCGGCCTGCGCGTCGACGTGCAGCCCGAGACGGCCGCCGTCGCCCCGCTGGTCGACGCCCTGGCGGAGTACGCGCTGTCGCTGCGCGAGGCGGAGGACGGCGAGGGCAAGTGAGCGAGGCGCTGGGCGGGACGAACCCCGGCTTCGCGCGCGGGCGCCGGCTCCGGTCGACGCCCGCGCTGCGGCGCCTCACCGCGCAGACCCGGGTGGCCCCGGCCGACCTGGTGCTGCCGGTGTTCGTCAAGCAGGGCATCGCCGAGCCGGTGCCGATCGGCTCCATGCCCGGCGTCGTCCAGCACTCGATCGACTCGCTGCGCACGGCCGCGCACGAGGCGGCCGAGGCCGGCATCGGCGGGCTGATGCTCTTCGGCATCCCCGCCGAGAAGGACGCGGTCGGCTCGCAGGCCGACGCCGCCGACGGCATCGTCAACGTGGCGCTGCAGCAGCTGCGCGCCGACCTGGGCGACGAGCTGGTGCTCATGGCCGACCTCTGCCTGTGCGAGTACACCGACCACGGGCACTGCGGCGTCGTCACGCCGGCAGGGGTCGTCGACAACGACCCGACGCTGGACCGGTACGCCGCCGTCGCCATCGCCCAGGCGCAGGCCGGGGCCCACCTGGTCGCCCCCAGCGGGATGATGGACGGGCAGGTCGCCGCGATCCGCGCCGGTCTGGACAGCGCCGCGTTCACCGAGGTGCCGATCCTCGCCTACGCCGCCAAGTACGCGTCGGGCTTCTACGGGCCGTTCCGCGAGGCCGCCGAGGGCGCGCCGCAGTTCGGCGACCGCTCGACCTACCAGATGGACCCGCCGAACGCGGCCGAGGCGCTGCGCGAGGTGGCGCAGGACCTCGCCGAGGGCGCCGATGCCGTCATGGTGAAGCCGGCGCTGCCCTACCTGGACATCGTCCGCCAGGTCGCCGACGCGGTGCAGGTGCCGGTCAGCGCCTACCAGGTCAGCGGCGAGTACGCGATGCTCGAGGCGGCCGCGGCGAACGGCTGGGTGGACCGCGAGCGGGCGATCCTCGAGACGCTGGTCGCCATCCGCCGCGCGGGCGCCGGCCAGGTCCTCACCTACTGGGCGGTCGAGGCCGCGCGCTGGCTGGCCCGCGGCTGACATGAGCTACGTCGAGCCCGGGGGCTCCTGGCGGCCGTTCTGGGTGGTCGCCGGGGCCCTCGGGCTCTTCGCCGTCCTGGACCTGGTGCTGCCCGGTCCGGACGTCCCGCCCTGGCTCTGGGCGCTCACCGTGGTCACCGTGCTCGGCGCGGTGGGGGTGGGCTGCCTCTCGGCCCGCCGGGTCTGGACGGTCGCGGTCGAGGACGGCGAGCTGTCGGTCGGCCCCGAGGTCGTCCGGCTGGCCGACGTCGACGCCGCGCACCTGGCCGCCGTCGAGGGCGGGGTGGACGCCGGGGCGCCGGTGCTGGGCGGCGGCTGGACGCTGCCGCCGGGCCGGTCGGGGCTGCCGTTGCGGCTGCGCGACGGCCGCACCGTGCTGGTGCCGACCCGGGACCCGGCGGCGCTGCGCGGCGCCCTGCTGGCCGCTGTGTCCGACGCCTCCGACGGGCGCACAGGAAGAGAAGGGACACTGGGGTCGTGACCTCGCCGGACAGCTCGCCCTACCCGTACGAGGCCCCGGTCTCGGCGTCGCTCTTCGCCCGCGGCCGCGCCGTCACCCCCGGTGGCGTGAACTCGCCGGTCCGCGCCTTCCAGGCCGTCGGCGGGACCCCGCGGTTCATGGTGGAGGGCGCCGGCCCGTGGCTCACCGACGCCGACGGCCGCCGCTACGTCGACCTGGTCGCCTCGTGGGGGCCGCTGCTGCTCGGGCACGCGCACCCCGCCGTCGTCGAGGCGGTCACCGCCGCCGCCCGCCGGGGGCTGACCTTCGGGGCGCCCACCGAGGGCGAGCTGGACCTCGCCGAGGAGATCCGCGCGCGGGTCGCGCCGGTGGAGCGCGTCCGCCTGGTCAACTCGGGCACCGAGGCGGTGCTCTCGGCGGTCCGGCTGGCCCGCGGCGTCACCGGCCGCCCGCTGGTCGTGAAGTTCGCCGGCAACTACCACGGACACGTCGACTCGCTGCTGGCCTCGGCCGGCTCCGGCGTCGCCACCCTGGGCCTGCCCGACACCCCCGGCGTCACCACCGGCGCGGCCGCCGACACCGTGGTGCTGCCCTACAACGACGTCGCCGCGGTCGAGGCGGTCTTCGCCGAGCGCGGCCCGCAGATCGCCTGCGTGATCAGCGAGGCCGCGGCCGGCAACATGGGCGTCGTCCCGCCGGAGCCGGGCTTCAACGCAGCACTCCGCCGGATCACCGCCGCGCACGGCGCGCTCCTGGTCCTCGACGAGGTCATGACCGGCTTCCGCGTCTCGCGGTCGGGCTGGTACGGCCTGGACCCCGTCGACGCCGACCTGTTCACCTTCGGCAAGGTCATGGGCGGCGGGCTGCCCGCCGCGGCGTTCGGCGGCCGCGCGGACCTGATGGACCACCTCGCCCCGGCCGGGCCGGTCTACCAGGCGGGCACGCTGTCGGGGAACCCCGTCGCCGTCGCCGCCGGGCTGACCACGCTGCGGCACTGCACCGACGAGGTCTACGCGCACTGCGACGAGGTCGCCGCGGTGCTCCGCGGCGCCGCCAGCGCCGCGCTGTTCTCCGCCGGCGTGCCGCACCGGGTGCAGCAGGCCGGCAACATGTTCTCGATCTTCTTCGTGCCCGACGAGCGCCAGGTGCGGAACTACGACGACGCCCGCTCGCAGGAGGCGTTCCGCTACACCGCCTTCTTCCACGCGATGCTGGCCCGCGGGGTGTACCTGCCGCCGTCGGCGTTCGAGTCGTGGTTCGTCAACGCGCAGCTGTCCGGGGAGGCGCTGGACCGCGTGCTCGAGGCGCTGCCCGCCGCCGCCCGTGCCGCCGCCGAGGCCACCCCGTGAGGGCAGAAATGGCCATTTCTGCCCTGGAGGGGGAGGCGTGAGCGAGACGACGACGGTGCACCTGCTGCGCCACGGCGAGGTGCACAACCCGGGCAAGGTCCTCTACGGGCGGCTGCCCGGCTTCCGGCTGTCGACGACCGGTGAGGCGATGGCCGTCGCCGCCGCCGAGTGGTTCGCCGGGCACGACGTCGCGCACCTGGTCTCGAGCCCGCTCGAGCGCGCGCAGCAGACCGCGCGCCCGCTGGCCGACGCCACCGGGCTGGAGGTCGCGACCGACGACCGGCTGATCGAGGCCGGCAACGCCTTCGAGGGCATGGTCGTGGGCGGGGCCGGCGGCGTCTTCCGCGCCCCGCGCAACTGGTGGAAGCTGCGCAACCCGTTCCAGCCCTCGTGGGGCGAGCCCTACGTGGAGATCGCCGCCCGGATGCTCGCCGCGGTCGAGGCGGCGCGCGACGCCGCCCGCGGGCACGAGGCCGTCCTGGTCAGCCACCAACTGCCCATCTGGACCCTCCGGCTGCACCTCGAGAGCCGCAGCTACGTGCACGACCCGCGCCGCCGCCAGTGCGCGCTGGGCCAGCGTCACGTCGGTGACCTACGACGGCGACCGCCTCGCCGGCGTCACCTACGCCGAGCCGGCGGGCGCCACCGACCCGGATGCGGTGCCCGGCGCATGAGACGGCTCCTCCTGGCCCTGACCGCGGGCGTGCTCGCCCTCTCCGGCTGCACCACCGGCGACGACGCGGTGTCGGTGAACAACGGCGGCGAGTTCCGCTTCGTCGAGGGCACCCCGCGCGGCGAGGTGATCCCCCCGGAGGAGCGCGCGACCGCGCCCGAGTTCGCGGGCACGCTGCTGGACGGCGAGGACTTCTCCTCCACCGAGCTGGCCGGCGACGTCGCGGTGATCAACTTCTGGGGCTCGTGGTGCGCGCCCTGCCGGGTGGAGTCGCCGGAGTTCCAGGAGGTCTACGCCGACGTCCGCGACCGGGGTGTGCGGTTCCTCGGCATCAACGTGAAGGACACCGGCCAGCTGGCCCGGGCGTTCGAGCGGAACTTCGGCATCGAGTTCCCCTCGCTGGACGACCCGCGCGGCGAGGTCGCGCTGGCGTTCCGGGACTACCCGGCCAGCGCCATCCCCTCGACCATCGTGCTCGACCGGGAGGGCCAGGTCGCCGCTGTGTACACCGGTGCGGTGCGGCAGGACGACCTGCGCGCCGTGCTCGACCGACTGCTCGCCGAGGAGGGCTGACGTGGGGGAGACCTTCGCCGACCTCGTCACCGACGGCCCGCTGCTGGTCGCCGCCGTGGTCGCGGCGCTTGTGGGGCTGATCAGCTTCGCCTCGCCCTGCGTGCTGCCGCTGGTGCCCGGCTACCTGTCCTACGTCACCGGCCTGGTCGGCTCCGGTGCCCGTCCCGGTCCCGCCGGGACGACGGGTGCAGGGACGACGACGGCGGCGGCCGGCGGGACGGCCTCCGGCGGCACGGCCTCCGGCGGCACGGCGACGGCGACGGCGGTGCGCGCCGACGACCGCGCCCCCCGCGGGCGCATGGTGCTCGGCGCGGTGCTGTTCGTCCTCGGCTTCACCGCCGTCTTCGTGGCCATCACCACCGCGTTCGGCGGGCTGGGCCGGCTGCTGCTGGTGCACAACGAGGTCATCACCCAGGTCATGGGCGGGGTCACCGTCCTGGTGGGGCTGGGCTTCCTCGGCTGGCTGCCGCTCCTGCAGCGCACCAAGCGGATGACCGTGCGGCCCACCGTCGGGCTGGCCGGCGCCCCGTTGCTCGGCGTCGTCTTCGGCCTGGGCTGGACGCCGTGCCTGGGTCCGACGCTGGCCGCCGTCCAGAACCTGGCCTTCGCCGAGGCGACCGCCGGGCGCGGGGCGCTGCTCGGGCTGGCCTACTGCCTGGGCCTGGGCGTGCCGTTCGTGCTCGTGGCGCTCGGCGCCCGCTGGGCCGTCGGCGCCACCACCTTCCTGCGCGTGCACGCGCAGGCGGTCACCCGCATCGGCGGGGCGGTGCTCGTGCTGGTCGGGCTGCTCCTGCTCACGGGCGCCTGGACCGAGATGATGGAGTGGCTGCGGTCGTGGCTGGCCACGCGCGGGTTCGCGGAGACGTCGCTGTGACCACCACCGCCCCGCGGCGGGAGGCCGCCGCTCCGCCGCCGCCCGCTCGCCCCTCGCCCGGCCGCCGGATCGCCGCCCGGTTGCTGCTCTGGTGGCACCGGCTCACGGCGATGCGCACCGCCATCGTGCTGCTGTTCCTGCTCGCGCTCGCCGCGGTCCCGGGCTCGCTGCTGCCGCAGCGCTCGCTCTCGCAGACCAACGTGCGCCGGTACTTCGCCGACCACCCGGACCTCGCGCCGGTGCTGGACCGGCTGTACCTGTTCGACGTCTTCAGCTCGCCGTGGTTCGCCGCGGTCTACCTGTTGCTGTTCATCTCGCTGATCGGCTGCGTGCTGCCGCGGGCGCTCGAGCACGCGCGGGCGCTGCGCTCGGCTCCGCCGCCGGCCCCGCGGAACCTGCTGCGGCTGCCCGACTCGGGCTCGCTGGGGACGCCGCTGCCGGCCGACGCCGCGCTCGACGTCGTCGAGGAGGAGCTGCGGGTCCGGCGGTACCGCGTCGTCCGCCGGGACGGTGCGCACGGCCCCGAGCTGTCGGCCGAGAAGGGCTACCTCAAGGAGACCGGCAACCTGCTGTTCCACCTGTCCCTCATCGCGCTGCTGCTCGGCCTGGCCGGCGGCAAGCTCTGGGGCTACGAGGGCAGCATCCTGGTCACCGAGGGCGACGGGTTCTGCAACTCCTTCCAGCAGTACGACACCTACTCGTCGGGCCCGCTGGTCGACAGCGGCGACCTCTCGCCGACCTGCGTGGACCTCGAGCGCTTCGAGGCCGAGTACGAGCCGGACCTGACCGCGTCGTCGTTCACCGCCGACATCCGGTACGGCGAACCCGGGGCCGAGGGCCGGCCGACGACGATCGGCGTCAACAGCCCGCTGCGCTCGGAGGGCGACCGGCTCTACCTCACCGGGCACGGGTTCAGCCCCACGTTCAGCGTGACGCTGCCCGACGGGCAGGCGTTCACCGACATCACCGTGCCGTTCCTGCCCTCGGACCCGACGACCATGGCCAGCGAGGGCGCGCTGAAGCTCCCCGACGTGGGTGGCGGCAGCGACGGGCAGCTCGCGCTGGAGGGCTTCTTCGCGCCGACGGGCATCGTGCAGGGCGGCGTCCTCACCTCGATCGACCCGCGCCCGCTGGACCCGCAGGTCGCCGTCGTCGCCTACCAGGGCTACCTGGGCCTGGACTCCGGGCTGCCGCAGTCGGTGTACTCGCTGGACGCCAGCCAGATCGAGCGCGGCCGGCTCTCCGAGGCGGGCGCGGCCAACCTCTCGCTGGGCGACTCGATGACCCTCGAGGACGGCACGGTCATCACCTTCAGCGGCGTCAAGGAGTTCGCCGCCCTGCAGTACTCGCACGACCCCGGCCAGATCTGGGTGCTGGTGTCGGCGATCTCCCTGCTGACCGGGCTGCTCGGACTGCTGCTGCTGCGGCGGGAGCGGGCCTTCGCCCGGCCCCGCCCCCGACCCCGCGGGCGGCGGTACCGTGCTGACGCTGGCCTCGCTCACGCGGGGCAGCGGCGAGAGCGCGCCACGGTTCGCCGCCCTCACCGACGACCTGAGGGCCGCGCTCGCCGCCCGCACCGCACCGCAACCGGAGGTCTCCCCGCGTGACTCCTGACCAGTCGCTCCTCGACCTGTCGGACACCTTCTTCTCGATCAGCGTCGCCCTGTACTCCGTGGCCCTGGTCGCGTTCTGCGCCGAGCTGGCCTTCGGCCGGCGGCCGGCCGCGGCCCGCGAGCTCGTCGCCGCCGGCGGCGGGCCGGCCCCCGAGGCGCCGGCGGACGGCCCGGAGGCATCCGGCAGGGCGCAGCGCTGGGGTGCGATCGCCATCGGCCTCACCGTGCTCGGGGCGCTCACCCACGCCGCCGTCCTCGTCTGCCGCGGGTTCGCCCTCGACCGGCTGCCCTGGGGCAACATGTACGAGTTCGCGACCGCGGTCGTCCTCGTGGCGGTGCCTCGCCTACGTCGTCCTGGCGGTCCGCTCGCCGGCGCTGCGGCACATCGGCGTCTTCGTGCTCGCGCCCGTCGTCCTCGGCATGGTCGCGATCGGCCTGTTCCTCTACGTCGAGGGCGGGCCGCTGGTGGCCGCGCTGCGGTCGAGCTGGCTGGCCATCCACGTGACCGCCGCGATCGTCGGTTTCGGCATCTTCCTGGTCAGCGGGATCGCCAGCGTGCTGTACCTGGTCCGCACGAAGGCCGAGCAGAAGCCGGCCGAGGAGCGCGGCACCGGCTTCGTGGCGCGGCTGCCCGAGTCGTCCGTGCTGGACCGGCTGGCCCACCGGACCGCCGTCTTCGGTTTCCCGATCTGGACGTTCGCCGTCATCGCCGGCGCGATCTGGGCGGAGAGCGCCTGGGGCCGGTTCTGGGGCTGGGACCCGAAGGAGACCTGGTCGTTCATCGCCTGGGTCGTCTACGCCGCCTACCTGCACGCCCGCACGACCGCCGGCTGGCGGGGGCGCCCGGCCGCGTGGGTCAACGTCGTCGGCCTGGTGGTCATGGTCTTCAACCTGACCTTCGTCAACCTGGTCTCCAGCGGCCTGCACAGCTACGCCGGCGTCGAGTGATCCCTGCGCGGGGCCGCCCGCGCTGTCACCCGGAGTGAGGGACGTCCCGGCCGAGGGGCCGGGGATCCGTCACGATGTCGGACCTCCGTGCTTCGATGCAGGGATGACGTGGAGTCCGCAGTCCGGTGGAGGTCACCGTGGGTAAGCACACGGCAGGGGACGACGCGACGGTGCACCCGCTCGTGGCCGACGCCCTCGCCCGGCGCTCCGGTGCTCCCGGCACCGCGCACGGCGCGGACGCACCCGGGCGCGGCGGCAGCACCGGGTGGCCGGATCCGCCGCCGCCCGGCGGGGAGCCGGTGGGCTGGCCCGAGGATCCGGGCGGCCGTGAGGTGCCCGACGAGGGGGACGGCGGAGCGGACCGGGACGGGACGGCGCTCCGGCTCCCGCAGCGGCGCGGCTGGCGGCGGCTGTTCGGGGCGAACCCCGCGGCCTAGCTCGAGCGGCCTGGCCCGGACGGGTCTGGCTCGGGGATCAGCTCAGGCGGGGGTGCCGTCGTCCCGGCGGGCGCGGCGCTCGAGCTCGCGGAGGAACTCCGGGTCGTCGTCGGGTGCGAGCGGCCGCGTGGGCCGCTGGGGCCGGGGACGGCGGGGCGGCCGGGGCGCGCGGAGACCGCCACCGCCCGGATTGGCCGCCGCACGCATGACCAGGGCGATCACCACGACCGCCATCACGAGCACCACCAGAAGGACCACGTCCCCACCCCCTCGTCCACGACCAGCGTACGACCGCCGCGATACTCGGTGCAGACCATGAGATCGCGGGCGACCCGGTAGCGGGCCCCGCGAGGACGGAGCGACCGCCATCGACGCCGTGGACCGGCACCTGATCGAGCTGCTGCGCGCCAACGGCCGGGCCAGCTACGCCGAGCTCGCCCGACAGGTCGGGCTCTGCCTCGCCCGCGGTGCACGAGCGCGTGGGCAAGCTCGAGGCGGCCGGCGTGATCTCCGGCTACCGGGCGGTCATCGAGCCCGCCGCGGTGGGGCTGGACGTGACCGCGCTCATCGGCGTCATCGAGAGCGACTCGGTGGACGACACCGGCCTCGAGGTGGCCATGCGCGAGGTGCCGGGCATCGAGGACTGCTGGCGGGTGGCCGGCAGCGAGGGCTACGTGCTCAAGGTGCGTGTGGCGGACATCCCGGCACTGGAGGCCACCGTCAACGCGTTGAACCGGATCAGGGGTGTGGCACGCACCCGCACCACCGTGGTGCTGTCGACGAAGTGGGAGGGCCGGCATGGCTGAGAGCGCAACCGAGGGGGCGCCGGTGCCCCCGGCCGGTCCGGCGGGCGGGCCGGCGACGCCGCCGAAGGTGCTGCCCTGGCTGCTGCTGCACACCGTCGGCCGGCTCGGCATCTTCGCCCTGCTGACGCTCATCCTCTGGATGGTCGGCCTGGACTTCTTCTCCGGGATGCTCTTCGGCCTGCTGCTGTCGATGCCGATCGCCTACCTGGCGCTGCGGCCCTCGCGGGAGCGGCTCAGCGAGGCCCTGATGGCCCGCAGCGTGGCCAAGCGGGCCGAGAAGGAGCAGTTCCGGGCGCGGCTCAGCGGCGACGGCACCGAGGGCTGATCAGCCGCCCGGCGCTCAGCGGGGCCGGGCTCGGCTGCGGAGTGCTCAGCCGCTCAGTGCCAGGCCGGCGCCGAGCAGCACGCCGGTGACCAGGGTGAGCCGGCCGGTGCCGGCGAGCGCGCCGATCAGCGCCGGGCCGCGTCCTCCGGTGAGCACCGTGCGCACCGGCGGGACGCCGAGCGGCACGGCCAGCAGGGTGATCAGCACCCACGGCCGGACGACGCCCACCGCGACGACGACGGCCAGCGCCGCCACGAACAGCCCGGCGAACGCGAGCCGGGTGCCCCGCTCGCCCAGCAGCACGGCGAGCGTGCGCTTGCCGACGGCGGCGTCGCCGTGGATGTCGCGCAGGTTGTTGACCACCAGGATCGCCACGGTGAGCAGCCCGATCGGCACCGCCACGGCGTAGGCGAGCCCTGGCCGCGTGCCGGTCTGCACGTAGGTGGTGCCGACGACGGCGACCAGCCCGAAGAAGACGAAGACGAACACCTCGCCCAGCGCCCGGTAGCCGTAGGGGATCGGCCCGCCGGTGTAGGTCCAGGCGGCGAGGATGCACACCGCCCCGACGGCGACGAGCCACCAGCTCGTGAGCGCGGCCAGCGCCAGGCCGGCCACGGCCGCGACGGCGAAGGAGAGCACCGCGGCGACCAGCACGGCCCGGGGCGTGGCCGCGCCGGAGCCGACGAGCCGCATCGGCCCGACCCGGTCGGCGTCGGTGCCGCGGGTGCCGTCGGAGTAGTCGTTGGCGTAGTTGACCGCCACCTGGAGGGCGAGCGCGACGACCAGCGCCAGCAGCGCGGTCAGCGGGCGGAAGCCGTCGAGCGCGGCGGCGGCGCCGGTGCCGACGAGCACCGGCGCGAGCGCGGCGGGGAGCGTGCGGGGGCGGGCGCCGGCCAGCCACTGGGCGGGGGTGGCCAACTCAGACCTCCGGGATCAGGGCAGCGACCGCGCGGCGGTCGGGCTTGCCGGTGTGCAGCGTGGGGACGGCGGGGACGACGTGCACCTGCTTGGGGGCGGCCGGGGCGCCGAGCCGGTCGGCGACCCACCGGCGCAGCTCGGCCGGCTCGGGCGCGTCCTCCCCGGCGAGGACGACGGCGGCGACCACGCGCTGCCCCCATTCGGGGTCGGGCCGGCCCACGACGACGGCGTCGGCGATCCCGGGGTGCTCGCGCAGCGCCGCCTCGACCGCCGCCGGCGCCACGTTCACCCCGCCGGTGATGACGACGTCGTCGAGCCGGCCGAGGACGGTGAGCCGGGCGGTGCCGTCGGAGCTGGCCTCGGCCAGCTCGCCGGCGTCGCGGGTGCGGAACCAGCCGCCGGCGAACGCGGCCGCCGTCCCCTCGGGGTCGAGCCGGTAGCCCGAGGCCAGCACCGGCCCGGCGAGCTCGATGCCCTCCCCGGCGACGCGCACCTGCACGCCGTCGAGCGGGACGCCGTCGTAGACGCAGCCGCCGGCGGTCTCGGTCATGCCGTAGGTGGTGACCACCCGGACGTCGGCGGCGCGGGCGCGGGCCAGCAGCGCGGGATCCGTCGCGGCCCCGCCGACCAGGACGGCGTCGAAGGCGCGCAGCGCGTCGGGCTCGGCGTCGAGGAAGCGGACGAGCTGCGTGGGCACCAGCGCGGTGTACCGGCGGTCGCCGGCCGGCATCCGGGCGAGCGCTGCGGCCAGCCCCTCGTGCCGGTCGAGGGCGACGGGCTCGCGGCCGGCCAGCTCGCTGCGGCAGAGCACCTGCAGGCCGGCGATGGCCGACACCGGGAGGGCGAGCAGCCAGCTGCCGGGGCCGCCGAGCCGGTCGAGGGTGGCGGTCGCCGACGCGCGCACGGCGGCGGCGGACAGCAGCACGCCGCGGCCGGAGCCGGTGGAGCCGGACGTGACGACGACGAGGTCCGCGCCGTCCTCGAGCGGCTCGTCGGGGCGCAGCACCGCGCGGGCGGCGTCGACGGCGGCGGGAGGCCCGGCGGGGAGGACGGCCAGCGGCCGCTCACCGGACAGCGCCGCGCGCACCGCGGCCTGCGTCAGCTCGGCCGCGGGGACGAGGGACAGGTGCCGGGCCACGAGGAGCCAGCGTACGGCCGGGGGCCGCACCCCCCGCCACGACGCCCACATCGCCGATCTCGCCGCCACGAGCGCTCCTTGGCGCCCACATCGCCGATGTGGGCGGGAACGGTGGCCGCGGTGCCGGCCCTCCTAGGCTGTCGGCCATGATCCCGAACCCCGCGGTCGGCGGTGGACCGGCGCTGGAGGCGTGGGTCTACTCGTTCCCGATGCGCAACCGCTTCCGCGGCATCGACGTGCGCGACGGCGTGCTGCTGCGCGGGCCGGCCGGCTGGGGCGAGTTCTCGCCGTTCTGGGACTACGACGTCGCGGAGAGCCGGCGCTGGTGGGCCGCCGCGGTGGAGGCGGCCACGGTGGGCTGGCCGGCGCCGGTGCGCTCCTCGGTGCCGGTGAACGTCACCGTGCCCGCCGTCGACGCGGAGCGGGCGCACGCCATCGTCACCGCCTCGGGCTGCCGCACCGCGAAGGTGAAGATCGCCGAGCCGGGCCAGACCGAGGCCGACGACCTCGCCCGCGTCGAGGCGGTGCGCGACGCGCTCGGCCCGTCGGGCGCGGTGCGCGTGGACGCCAATGCCGCCTGGGACGTCGACACCGCCGTCGCCCGGATCCGCGCGCTGGACGCCGCCGTGGGCCTGGAGTACGTGGAGCAGCCCTGCGCGACGCTGCCCGAACTGGCCGCGCTGCGCCGCCGGATCGACGTCCGCGTCGCCGTCGACGAGGGGGTGCGCCGCTCGGACGACCCGCTCGCGGTCGACCTGCGCGAGGCCGGACGACGTCGTCGTCCTCAAGGTGCAGCCGCTGGGCGGGGTGCGGGCGGCGCTGCGCGTGGCCGAGGCGCACGGCCTGCCCTGCGTCGTCTCCTCGGCGCTGGAGAGCTCGGTGGGCATCGCGGCGGGCGTGGCGCTCGCCGCCGCCCTCCCCGAGCTGCCGTTCGCCTGCGGGCTGGCCACGATCGCGCTGTTCACCGACGACGTCAGCAGCACCCCGCTGCTCCCCGTCGACGGCGAGCTGCCGGTCGTGCGGCCCGAGCCCGACCGCCGCGAGGCGGTGGCCGCCGATCCGGAGGTGGCGCAGCGCTGGGCGGCCCGCGTGGCGGCCGTGAGCGCGGCGTGAACCCCTCGACCGCGTTCGCCCGCGTCCTGGTCGACGAGCTGCTGCGCGGCGGGGTGACCGACGCGGTGCTCGCGCCGGGCTCCCGGTCGGCGCCGGTGGCGCTCGCCCTGGCCGCGGCCGAGCGGGACGGCCGGCTGCGGCTGCACGTGCGCATCGACGAGCGGTCGGCGGCGTTCCTGGCCCTCGGCCTGGCGAAGGCGTCGGGCCGGCCGGTGCCGGTCCTCACCACCTCGGGGACGGCGGCGGCGCACCTGCACGCCGCGGTGCTGGAGGCCGACGCGGCGGGTGTCCCGCTGCTGGCGCTCACCGCCGACCGGCCGCCGGAGCTGCGTTCCACCGGCGCCAACCAGACCATCGAGCAGGCGCAGCTGTACGGCGGTGCGGTGCGCTGGGCAGTCGACGTCGGCGTGCCCGAGGTCGGGCGCGAGGCGGCGCAGAACCGCTACTGGCGGTCGGTCGTGGCCAAGGCGCTGGTCACGGCCGCGGGCGTGCTCTCCGGAGACCCGGGCCCGGTGCACCTGAACCTCGCCCTGCGCGATCCGCTCATGCCCGCCGACGAGGGCGTCGCGGAGCTGGCCGGCCCGTGGGCAGGCCGCCCCGGCGGCGCCCCGTGGACGGCCGCGGTGACGCCGGGCGCCGTGGCCGGCGCCCGCCGTCTGCCGCCCCGCACGCTGGTGATCGGTGGCGACGGCGCCGCGGACGCCGACCTCGGCCGGCCGGTCGTGGCCGAGCCCAGCAGCGCGTCCTGGGCGCGCAGCCTGCGGGGCGGCGTCTTCCTGCTGGGCGACGCGGACTGGCTGGCCGTGCATCGCCCGGACCACGTGGTGGTGCTGGGCCGGCCGACCCTCTCCAGGCCGGTGAACGCGCTGCTCGCCGACCCGGCGGTCACCGTGGAGACGGTCAGCGCCGCGCCGCGCTGGGCCGACGCGGTGCGGAGCAGCACCCGGGTGAGCCCGTCCCTGGCCGTCGCGGCGGGCAACGACGACGTGGACGACACCTGGGCGCGGGCCTGGTCCGACGCCGCCGAGCGGGCGGGCGCGGCCGTCGACGCCGCGCTCGACGCGGCACCCGAGCTGACCGCCGCCCGGCTGGCCCGCGACGTCGTCGCCGCGCTGCCGTCCGGGGCGCTGCTGGTGCTCGGCTCGTCGACGCCGGTGCGCGACGTCGACCGGCTGGCGGTGCCGCGCGCGGACCTCACCGTGCTGGCCAACCGCGGCGTCGCCGGCATCGACGGCACGATCTCCACCGCCATCGGCGCGGCCACCGTGCACGGCGGGCCGGCGTTCGCGCTCATGGGCGACCTGACGTTCCTGCACGACCTGACCGGCCTGCTCACCGGCGAGGGCGAGCCGGTCCCCGACCTCACCGTGGTCGTGCCGGACAACGACGGCGGCGGCATCTTCGCCCAGCTCGAGCCGGGGGAGGAGCGCTACGCGGAGGGCTACCGGCGGGTGTTCGGGACGCCGCACGGCCGCGACCTGGTCGCCGTGGCCGGCGCGCTGGGCTGGGCCGCGACGCGGGTCGGCACCCCCGAGGAGCTTCCCGCCGCGCTGCGGCTGGGCGGGCCGCGGGTGGTCGTCGTCCGCACCGACCAGCGGGCGGAAGCCGCGCTCGCGAAGGACCTGCGCGCCGCCGCGTCGGAGGCGCTGCGGGGGAACTAGCCCTCGAGCGCGTTCTGGAAGGCGGCGAACTTCGCTTGGGTCTCGGCCAGCTCGGCGGCCGGCTCGGACCCGGCGACGATGCCGCAGCCGGCGAACAGCCGCGCGCCGCCGTCCGGGGTGAGCTCAGCGCAGCGCAGCGCCAGGCCGAACTCGCCGTCGCCGCGGGCGTCCAGCCAGCCGACCGGGCCCGCGTACCGGCCGCGGTCCATGCCCTCGAGCTCGCGGATCAGCGCGGCGGCGTCGGGGGTGGGGGTGCCGCAGACGGCGGCCGTGGGGTGCACGGCGCCGACGAGCTCGAGCAGCCCCGCCGTCCCCCGCTGGGTGCCGACGACATCGGTGGCCAGGTGCCGCACGTTGGCCAGCGTGAGCAGCGCGGGCTCGGCGGGGGCGGTGAGCCGGTCGCAGTAGGGCTCGAGCGCGCGCACCAGCGAGTCGACGGCGAGGGCGTGCTCGGCGCGGTCCTTGGTCGAGCCGAGCAGCGCCGCGGCCAGGCGGTCGTCCTCGGCGCCGGCCCCGCGGGCCGCCGTTCCGGCGAGCACCCGCGACGACAGCTGCCGCCCGGTGCGGCGCAGCAGCAGCTCCGGGGTGGCGCCGAGCAGGCCGTCGACGGCGAAGGTCCAGCAGTCGGGGAAGCGGGCGGCCAGCCGGCGCAGCAGCCGCCGCGGGTCGAGCGCGGGCTCGGCGGAGACCAGCAGGTCGCGGGCGAGCACCACCTTCTCCAGCTCCCCGGCGTCGATGCGGGCCACGGCGGCGTCGACGGCGGCGCACCAGGTGGCCGGGTCCAGCGCGCCGTCGGCGTAGCGCAGCCGGGGCCCGGGGCCGTCCAGCGGTACCGGCACGGGCAGCTCGGCGGGCGCCGTCCCGACGGTGGTCAGCCAGCCGACGCCGTCCCGCAGGCCCACGACGACCTCGGGGACGACGAACACCGACGTCCCGGCGGCCGGGTCGAAGGCGATGCTGCCGAACAGGACCGGGCCGCTGCCGGGGACGGCGAGGTCGTCGTCGACGTCCAGCCCGGCGGTGAAGCCCTCCCACCACGCGGCGGCGTCGGCCAGCGCGGTGGGCCCGGACACCTCCAGGCGGGCGGCCTCGCCCCACCCCACGAGGCCCTCGCCGCGGCGTACCCAGGAGAGCCCGGCGCGCGCCGGGACCAGCTCCAGCAGCTCCGCGGCGTCCGTGCGCACGGTCGTGACGGTGCGCGCCGCCGCGGGGCGGGAGGTCAGGGCGGGCGCGGGCACGTCTCCAGACTAGGAGGCCTCGTAGAGTCGACGCCGTGGCAGACCGGCGAGACAACCCGCACACCGCCGGACGCAGGGCCGATCTGGACAAGCGCCCGGCCGAAGTCGCGGCCATGTTCGACGGCGTCGCGAAGCGCTACGACGTCACCAACACCGTGCTCTCCGGCGGGCTGGACGCCTCGTGGCGCCGCGCCACCCGCCAGGCCCTGGGCGCGAAGCCGGGGCAGACGGTGCTGGACGTCGCCGCGGGCACGGCGGTCTCCACGGTGGAGCTGGCCTCCGGCGGGGTGCGCGCCATCGCCTGCGACTTCTCCCAGGGGATGCTGCGCGCCGGCGCCGCGCGGCCGGTGCCCAAGGTGGCCGGTGACGCGATGGCGCTGCCGCTGGCCGACGCGAGCGTGGACGGCGTCGTCATCTCCTTCGGGCTGCGCAACGTGGCCGACCCCGACGCGGCGCTGCGCGAGTTCCGCCGGGTGACCCGCCCCGGCGGCACGCTGGTGGTCTGCGAGTTCTCCCGGCCGACCTGGGGCCCGTTCCGCACGGTCTACCTCGAGTACCTGATGAAGGCGCTGCCGCGCATCGCCCGCGCGGTCAGCAGCAACCCCGACGCCTACGTCTACCTCGCCGAGTCGATCCAGGTCTGGCCCGGCCAGGCCGAGCTCGCCGGGCGGCTGCAGGACGCCGGGTGGGAGGACGTCGCCTGGCAGAACCTGACCGGCGGCATCGTCGCGCTGCACCGGGCCCGCCGGCCCGCCTGAGCCGCCCCGTCAGGCCGGAGCCAGGAGGCAGAACTCGTTGCCGTCGGGGTCGGCCAGGAGCACCCCGCCGTCCTCGTGCCCGCCGTCCAGCCGGGTCGCGCCCAGGGCGACCAGCCGCTCGACCTCCGCGTCGCGGTCATCGGTGGCCTGCAGGTCGAGGTGCAGCCGGTTGCGCGGCGCCTTCGGGCGGACCGGGGGCCCGCCCCAGGTGATCTTCGGGCCGCCGTGCGGGGAGCGGATCGCCGTCTCCTGGTCCTGGTCCCAGACCAGCGGCCAGTCCAGGGCCGCGCTCCAAAACAGGCCCACCTCCCGCGAGCCGTCGGAGGCCACCGCGCCGAGGAATCCGCACTCGGCGAGGAAGGCGTTGCCCGCCCCGATCACGCAGAACTCGTTGCCCTCCGGATCGGCGAGCACGACGTGCCCCTCCTCCGGGCGCTGGCCGATGTCGATGTGCCGGCCGCCGAGTTCCAGCGCCAGCGCGACGGTCTGCTGCTGCTCCTCCGGCGAGCCGCTGGTCAGGTCGACGTGCATCTGGTTGGGCTGCACCTTCGGCTCCGACGTGGGGGTGAAGCGGAGGCCGAAGCCGGTGTCGTCCGAGGGCAGCAGGGCGACGCCGCCGCGGGGGTCGTCGGTCTCCGCCCAACCCAGCAGCCCGGACCAGAACCGGGCCAGGGCGGCCGGGTCGTGCGCGGCGACGGTGAGCGCGACGAGGGTGCTCGGCATCGACCCAGGTTGGGTGGTCGCGGCGGACGGAGCAACGGAGATCTGCGACCGCTGGACGGTTCTGCGGACGCGGTTCCGGGTCTAGCGTCGGTCCATGACGAGCCCGCCGACCCCGCAGCCGCCGTCGCCCACGCCGTCCCCGACCGATCCGATCCCGCCGCCGGAGCCCGCGCCCTACCCGGTGCCCGGCCCGGGCGATCCGATCGTGCCGCCGCCGACGGGGCCGCAGCCGGTCTGACCGTGACCCGGTTCGCCGACCGCCGCGACGCGGGCCGGGCGCTCGGCGCCCGCCTGGCCGGGACGGTGCCCGGGGACGTCGTGGTGCTGGGCCTGCCCCGCGGCGGCGTGGTGGTCGCCGCGGAGGTCGCCGCCGCGCTCGGCGCTCCGCTGGACGTCCTGCTGGTGCGCAAGCTCGGGCTGCCGGGGCAGCCCGAGCTCGCCATGGGTGCCCTCGCCGCCGTAGGAGACGCGGTCGAGACCGTGCGCACCGAACGGGTGCTGCGCAGCGCCGACGTCGACGAGGCCGTCTTCGCCGCGGTCCGCGCCGAGGAGCTGGCGGAGCTGCGCCGCCGGGAAGCCGCCTACCGGGGCGACGCCGCCCCCGTGGCGCTGACCGGCCGCAGCGTCGTCCTCGTGGACGACGGCCTCGCCACCGGCTCGACCATGCGCGCCGCGCTGCTGGCGCTCGCCGGGCAGCGGCCCGCGCGCACCGTCGTCGCGGTCCCGGTGGCCTCCGCGGGCGCGCTGGCCGAGGTGCGGGCGCTCGCCGACGACGTCGTGTGCCTGCTCGTGCCCTCGTCGTTCCGCGCCGTCGGCGGCGCCTACGGGACCTTCGCGCAGACCTCCGACGACGAGGTGCGGGATCTCCTCGGGGAGCGCCGCTGAACTCTCGAGAACCTCCGGCCGGCAGGCCGCTGAGCAGCGGAAACTGTCAGACCCCATCCGTAGCTTGGGTGCATGACGGTGACCGCGGAGCAGCCCCAGGGTGGGTTGATCGAGTGGTTGCTGTGGCGGGAGCCGTCGGTCGAGCGGTTGCCGGTGGCGCGGTTGACCGCCGAGCAGAAGGTCACCGAGTTGCAGCGGGTGCGGGCGCGCAAGGGGATGGACGACGCCTACGAGGCCGAGCTGCTGATGTCGCTGGCCGGCGATCGGCCGGACACCGACGATCCGCCGCCCGGGCATCCGGGTGCGCGGCGCCGCGGTGGCGGGTCACCGGTGCCGGGCACGTCGGAGTTCCTGCCCGATGAGGTGGCGCTGGTGCTCAACTGCGGCCGCCCGTACGCCGTCGGGCTGCTCGCCGACGCGTTCCAGGTGGTGGAGCGGATGCCGGCGGTGCACGCCGCGTGCGCCGCGGGGCGGTTGGACTGGTTCCGGGCTCGGGTGTTCGCCGACGTGCTGGCCGGCGCCACCGACGAGGTCGCTGCCGCGGTGGTGGCGGCGGTGCTGCCGGAGGCGGCCGGCCTGTCGTCGGGGAAGCTGCGCACCCGGCTGGTCGCCGCCGCGGTCGCCGCGGACGAGGAGTTCGCCGAACGCCGCCGGATCGAGGCCGAACGCCGCGCCGCCGTCCGGGTCCACCCGACCGGGGACGGCATGTCGGCGTTGACCACCGAGGCCCCCTCGGCGGTGGCCGCGGCGATGTGGTCGGTCATCGACCAGGCCGCCCAGCTCGCGCGCACCGCCGGGGACGACCGGCCGATCGGGGTGCTGCGCGCCGAGGCGCACGCCGCGCTGGTGCTGCGCACCGGGGATGACGGCCACCCGGCGATGACCGGGCACCTGACCATCACCGCACCGCTGTCCGCCCTGCGCCCGCCAGGATCCGCGCTCGGCATGGGCGCCGCCGACTACGCAGGAGAGGCGGGAGCGCCACACGCGTACGGGGCGGGCACCACCGGGGCGGGCACCGACCCACGACATCTGGGCCAGGGGATGCCGCAGCTCGGCAGCACCCCGATCACCACCGCACACCTGCGCGAACTGCTCGCCCAGCTCGGCGCGCTCGGCGTCCAGGCCCCGGCCGGCGGCACCCTCGCACTCGCCCTCACCGACGACGACGGCGCGCTGCTGGCCACCACCACCCCCGCCGAACTGGCCCGCCTCGCCGCCCGCGGCTGCACCACTCACGGCAGGAACGCCGACTGCGGCTGCCCCGCCCTCGGCCCACCACCCGCAGTGCCCGGCTACGCCCACACCGCCGCCCAGGAACGCTTCCTACGACTGCGTGACCGCACCTGCCGCCACCCCGGCTGCGGACAACCCGCCGGCCGCACCGACGCCGACCACGTCCTGCCCTACGACTGCGGCGGCCGCACGACCTGCCACAACCTCTGCTGCCTGTGCCGCACCCACCACCGCCTCAAGACCTTCGCCCGCGGCTGGCGCTACCGCCTGCACCCCGACGGCACCCTCACCGTCACCACCGCCACCGGCGTCACCCGCACCACCCGACCAGCCGGACTGCGACACCCCCAGCAGCAACGAGCCCTGCCCCCACCCCGACCCAGCCCCGCCGACCAGGACACCCCGCCCTTCTGAACCCGACCCCGCCCTCCCCGGCACCGACCCGGCGCACGGATGCGTCATCCAGCAGCCCGGAACGACGCATCCGCGCGCCCGGTCGCGGACGCTGCCGATCCGCCGCCGTTCTCACGCCGGTCAGGGCCCCGGCGTCCCGCAGCGGTGGGGCGCCGCGGGCCGCGACCGAACTGTGACGCATCCCTCTTCCGGGGGGAGGTGTCGTGTTCGTCACACCTGTGCCTAGAGTGGGGACCACGCCTGCTTGTGAAGCAATTCACAAAGTCGCGAGGAGAGGATGGGGTCCGCGTGCCCGGGACGACCGACCGCAGCGCCGACGTGATCGTCGTCGGCGCGGGTCCGGCCGGGTCCGCGGCGGCCTGGCAGCTCCGGCAGTCCGGTCGCGACGTCGTCGTCCTCGAGAAGGCCCGCTTCCCGCGCGAGAAGGTCTGCGGCGACGGCCTCACCCCGCGCGGCGTCAAGGTGCTGCAGGAGCTGGGCCTGGACCTCTCACCGGAGGCCGGCTGGGTCCGGCACAAGGGGCTGCGGGTGCACGGCGGTGGCGTCGTCACCGAGGTGGACTGGCCGCGGCTGAACTCCTGGCCGGACTTCTCGCTCGTCCTCCGGCGCAGCGAGCTCGACGCCCGGCTGGCCGCCCACGCGGAGGAGGCCGGTGCCCGGCTGCACACCGGGATCACCGTCACCGAGCCGCTGCTGGACGACGCCGGCCGCGTCGCGGGCGTGCACGCCACCGGCCCGGACGACGAGCCGCAGGTCTGGCGCGCTCCGCTGGTCGTCTCGGCGGAGGGCTCCTCGGGCCGGCTGGCGAAGTCGCTGGGCCTGGTCCGGCGCGAGGACCGGCCGCTCGGCGTCGCCGTCCGCCGCTACGTGCGCTCCCGCCGCACCGCCGACGACTACCTCGACATCTCCTTCGACCTGACGGCGGCCGGACCTTCCCGCGACTCGATGCCCGGCTACGGCTGGATCTTCGGCATGGGCGACGGCACCGCGAACGTCGGCTTCGGCCTGCTCGACACCCGTCGCGGCACCGGCGCCGACCACCGCGCCGTCCTGCGCACCTGGCTGGACACCTTCCCGGCCGAGGACGGCCTGGGGGAGGACGACGCCGTCACGCCCCTGCGCGGTGCCGGCCTGCCGATGGCGCTCCACCGCGGCCCGGCCTACACCCGCGGGCTGCTGCTGGCCGGGGACGCGGCGGGCACGGTCAACCCGTTCAACGGCGAGGGCATCAGCTACGCGATGGAGACCGGGCGCATGGCCGGCGCGACCGCCGACGAGGCGCTCGCCGCGCCGGAGGGGCCGGTCCGGGAACGGCTGCTCCGCGGCTACCCCGAGCGGCTGCGCGCCACCTACGGCCGGCACCACCGGCTCGGCGCGGGGTTCCTCGCGCTGCTGGCCCACCCGGGGGTCGTCCGGTTCACGACGGCGCACGGCCTGCGTCGTCCCGCGCTGGTCGGCGCCGCGCTCCGGCTCATGGGCAACCTCACCGACGGCCGGGACGGCGACGCGGTGGACCGCGCCGTCGCCGTCCTGACGCGCCTGGCGCCGGCGGTCTGACGTGGACGCGCGAACGATGACGCTCCGGGTCGACACGGCGGCAGCGCGTCCTGGATCTGCGCAGAACGTGATCGACCTCACTCTAGGGTGGCGCTGATGCTGTCGACCTACGTCCCGATCCTGGGGCTCTTCGCGCTGGCCGCGGCGTTCGCGCTGTTCTCCGTCACGGCCGCGCCCTACGTGGGGCCGCGCCGGTTCAACCGGGCGAAGTACGACGCCTACGAGTGCGGGATCGAACCGGTCGACCAGCCGCTGACCGGCGGCCGGTTCCCGGTGAAGTACTACCTGACCGCGATGTTGTTCATCATCTTCGACATCGAGATCGTCTTCCTCTACCCGTGGGCCGTGCACAACGAGGCGCTGGGCGTCTTCGGCCTGGTCGAGATGGTCGTCTTCATCGTCACGGTCTTCATCGCCTACGCCTACGTGTGGCGCCGCGGCGGATTGGAATGGGACTAGTCGTGGGACTGGCGGTTTCGTAATGGGTCTCGAGGAGAAGCTGCCCAGCGGCGTGCTGCTGACCAGCGTGGAGAAGCTCGTCAACTGGACGCGCAAGTCCTCGCTGTGGCCGGCGACGTTCGGCCTCGCGTGCTGCGCGATCGAGATGATGGCCACCGGCGCGGGGCGCTACGACCTCGCCCGGTTCGGCATGGAGGTCTTCCGCGCCTCGCCGCGGCAGGCCGACCTGATGATCGTCGCCGGGCGGGTGAGCCAGAAGATGGCGCCGGTCCTGCGGCAGATCTACGACCAGATGCCCGAGCCGCGCTGGGTGCTCGCCATGGGCGTCTGCGCCAGCTCCGGCGGCATGTTCAACAACTACGCCGTCGTCCAGGGCGTGGACCACATCGTGCCGGTGGACATGTACCTGCCCGGCTGCCCGCCGCGGCCGGAAATGCTCACCGACGCGATCCTCAAGCTGCACCACAAGATCATGAACGAGCCGCTGGGGCCCAAGCGGGCACGCGAGCTCGCCCAGGCCCGGGCGGACGGCACGGCCAAGGACCTGCACGTCGAGATGCCGTCGACCGTGCGGGTCGACAAGGCCGCGCGCCGGGCCTACGAGGCGGCGGCCGCCGAGGGGCGCACGGGGCAGTTCGCGATCGAGCAGCGCAACGGCAACGCCGTGCTGCTGCCCGACGAGCGGCCCACGGGCCAGGGGAAGGCATGGCGATGACGACTCCAGGTGGGACCGGCGGGAGCGAGCTGGTGCCCGGCGACGGCGAGGCGGGCTTCGACGACGCGACCGCGCCCTCGGGCGGCTTCCGGAAGGGCGCCTTCGGGGTCAGCGGCAGCGGTGACACCTCCGGTTTCGGCGGCCTGGTCCGCGTCGAGCCGGGCGGCGCGGTGGCGCTGCACTCCACCGAGCGCCCCTACGGCGGCTGGTTCGACGAGGTCACCGACGCGCTGATCGACGCCGTCGGCCAGGCCACCTACGACGCCGCGGTGCAGCGGGTGCTCGTCGACCGCGGCGAGATCACCTACTTCGTCGCCCGGGAGCACCTGCTGACGCTGGCGCGGGCGCTGCGCGACGACGAGGCGCTGCGGTTCGAGCTGCTCAGCGGCGTCTCCGGGGTGGACTACCTCGACAGCGGCGGCCCGGCGGCGGGCCCCGGCCGGCCCCGGCTGCACGCCGTCCTGCACCTGACCTCGATGACCTACCGGCGGCGGATCCGGCTCGAGGTGGCGGTCACCGCCGAGGACCCGCACGTCCCCTCGCTCACCGGCATCTACCCGACCGCGGACTGGCACGAGCGGGAGACGTTCGACATGTTCGGGATCGTCTTCGACGGCCACCCGGCGCTCACCCGGATCCTCATGCCCGACGACTGGGACGGGCACCCGCAGCGCAAGGACTACCCGCTCGGCGGCGTCCCGGTGGAGTACCACGGCGCCACGATCCCGCCGCCGGACACGCGGAGGGCGTATCGATGAGCACCACCTACGACCCCTACGCCGGCTCCCGGGAGACCACCGAGGGCCGCGTCTACACCGTCACCGGCGGCGACTGGGACCTCACCTTCGCCGACCAGCAGGGCGAGGACCGGCTCGTGGTCAACATGGGGCCGCAGCACCCCTCGACCCACGGCGTCCTCCGGCTGGTGCTCGACCTCGAGGGCGAGACGGTCACCAAGGCCCGGGTGGTCATCGGCTACCTGCACACCGGCATCGAGAAGAACACCGAGTACCGCAACTGGGTGCAGGGCACGACGTTCGTGACCCGGATGGACTACCTGTCCCCGCTGTTCAACGAGGCCGGCTACTGCCTCGCCGTGGAGAAGCTGCTCGGCATCGAGGCGCCCCCGCGGGCGCAGACCATCCGCGTGCTGGTCATGGAGCTCAACCGGATCGCCTCGCACCTGGTCGCGCTGGCCACCTTCGGGATGGAGATGGGCGCGCTCACCGGGATGACCAACGGCTTCCGCGAGCGGGAGATGGTCCTCGACGTCCTCGAGGAGATCACCGGCCTCCGGATGAACCACGCCTACATCCGCCCCGGCGGCCTCGCGCAGGACCTGCCGGACGGCGCGGTCGAGAGCGTCCGCGAGCTGCTGGCGATCCTGCCGAAGCGGGTCGCCGACTTCCACCGGCTGCTCACCGGCCAGCCGATCTGGCAGAACCGGCTCAAGGACGCCGGCTACCTCGACGTCACCGGCTGCGTGGCGCTCGGCGTCACCGGCCCCGTGCTGCGCGCGGCCGGCCTGCCCTGGGACCTGCGCAAGGTGGAGCCCTACCTGGGCTACGAGACCTACGACTTCGAGGTGCCGACCGCCGACACCAGCGACGCCTGGGGCCGCTACCTGGTCCGCATGGCCGAGGTGAACGAGTCGCTGAAGATCGTCGCCCAGGCGCTGGACCGGCTGGAGCCGGGGCCGGTCATGGTCGAGGACCGCAAGATCGCCTGGCCCGCGCAGCTCTCCCTCGGCGCCGACGGCATGGGCAACTCCCTGGATCACGTCCGGCACATCATGGGCCAGTCGATGGAGTCCCTGATCCACCACTTCAAGCTGGTCACCGAGGGCTTCCGGGTGCCGGCCGGCCAGGTGTACGTGCCCATCGAGTCGCCCCGCGGCGAGCTCGGCTTCCACGTCGTCAGCGACGGCGGCACCCGCCCGTGGCGCGTCCACGTGCGCGACCCCAGCTTCGTGAACCTGCAGGCCACGGCGGCGATGAGCGAGGGCGGCATGATCGCCGACGTCATCGCTGCCATCGCGTCGATCGACCCCGTCATGGGGGGAGTGGACCGCTGATGAGCGCACTACCCGGCAGTGCCGAGGGAACGGCCGTCACCGGGCTCGACTCGAGCCCGGTCGAGCCGGCGCCCCTGGACCTGCCCCCGCTGACCGAGCAGGCCCGCCTGGAGGCGCGGCAGATCATCGCCCGCTACCCGAAGGCGCGCTCGGCCCTGCTCCCGATGCTGCACTTGGTGCAGAGCTACCAGGGCTACGTCTCGCCCGAGGGCGTCGCGCTGTGCGCCGAGGAACTGGGCCTGACCAAGGCCGAGGTCGGCGCGGTCGCGACGTTCTACACGATGTACAAGCGCCGCCCGACCGGCCGGCACCTGGTCAGCGTCTGCACGAACACGCTGTGCAGCGTGCTCGGCGGGCAGCGGATCATGGACGCGCTCTCCGCGGACCTCGGCGTGCACCACGACGAGACCGCCGCCGATGGCTCGATCACCCTCGAACACGCCGAGTGCCTGGCCGCCTGCGACTACGCGCCGGTGGTCACCGTCGACTACGAGTTCTACGACCAGCAGGACGTCGACAGCGCCCGCGAGCTGGTCGCGGCGCTGCGCCGCGGGGAGAAGCCGCCGCCCACCCGCGGCGCTCCCCTGACCGACTTCAAGGGGATCTCCCGGCAGCTGGCCGGGTTCTCCCAGCACGGCGACGCCGCTGCGGCGCAGGCCGCGATCGACGCCCCGGGCGCGCTCGGGCCGACGCTCGTGGGGTTGCGGCTGGCGGAGGAGCGCGGCGAGTCGGCGCCGGAGATGCCGAGCAGCCGGTCCACCGCCGCCTCGTCGTCCCCGGACCCCGCGGCCGAGGCGGCGGGCGTCGAGTCCGCCCAGCGCGGCGCTCCCGAACCCTCCGGCCGCTCGCTGGCCGACCAGAACGACGGCACCGAGACACCTGCAGGGACCGAGCCCGGCACGACCGGCCAAGGTCCGGGGAAGGCCTGACATGCCCCTCACTCCCGTCCTCACCACCCGCTGGGGCGCCGAGAAGTCGTGGCGGCTGTCGACCTACGAGTCGATGGAGGGCTACGCCGCGCTCCGCACCGCGCTGTCCATGACCCCCGACGAGCTGGTCACCCTCGTCAAGGACTCCGGCCTGCGCGGCCGCGGCGGCGCCGGCTTCCCGACCGGCATGAAGTGGAGCTTCATCCCGCAGCCCAAGCCGGGGGAGACCCCGACCGGCCCCGCGGCGATGCCCAAGTACCTGGTGGTCAACGCCGACGAGGGCGAGCCGGGCACCTGCAAGGACCTGCCGCTGATGATGGCCGACCCGCACTCGCTGGTCGAAGGCGTGATCATCTCCGCCTACGCGATCCGGTCGGCCTTCGCCGTCATCTACGTCCGCGGCGAGGCCGTGCACGCCCACCGCCGGCTGGTCGCCGCGGTCGAGGAGGCCTACGCCGCCGGCTACCTCGGCACCGACATCCTCGGCTCGGGCTACGACCTCGAGCTCGTGGTGCACGCCGGCGCCGGCGCCTACATCTGCGGCGAGGAGACGGCGCTGCTGGACTCCCTCGAGGGCTACCGCGGCCAGCCCCGGCTCAAGCCGCCGTTCCCCGCCGTCGCCGGCCTCTACGGTGCCCCGACGGTGATCAACAACGTCGAGACGCTGGCCAGCGTGCCGTTCGTCGTCCGCGGCGGAGCCGAGTGGTTCAAGGAGTTCGGGCCGGAGAAGTCGCCCGGGCCGAAGATCTACTCGCTGTCGGGCCGCGTCGTGCTCCCCGGCCAGTACGAGGCCCCCATGGGGACGACGATGCGCGAGCTGCTGGAGATGGCCGGCGGCGTGCGACCGGGGCACCGGCTGAAGTTCTGGACGCCGGGTGGCTCGTCGACGCCGTACTTCACCGAGGAGCACCTCGACGTCCCGCTGGACTTCGACTCGGTGGCGGCGGCCGGCTCCATGCTCGGCACGACGGCGCTCATGGTCTTCGACGAGACCGACTCGATCGTCGAGGCCACCCTGCGGTTCACCGAGTTCTACGCGCACGAGAGCTGCGGCAAGTGCACGCCCTGCCGGGAGGGCACCTACTGGCTGGTGCAGATCCTCGACCGGATCGCGCACGGCCGCGGCACCGCGCAGGACCTCGACCTGCTCGTCGACACCTGCGACAACATCCTGGGCCGCTCGTTCTGCGCCCTCGGCGACGGCGCCACCAGCTGCATCGCCAGCTCGCTGAAGTACTTCAAGGACGACTACGTCGCCCTGCTGCCCCCGGAGGAGCAGGCCCGGCTGGGCCGCAGCCTCCGCCTCGAGCCCGTGGGAGCGACGGCATGACGTTGACGAACCCGACGCCCGCGCCCGCGGTCCCGCCGGGCGCCCCCGGCCCGCACACCCCGCCGGACGCCGTGCACTGCACGATCGACGGCTTCGAAGTCGCGGTGCCGAAGGACACCCTGATCATCCGCGCGGCCGAGCAGGTGGGCGTCTTCATCCCGCGGTTCTGCGACCACCCGCTGCTCGAACCGGTCGGCGCCTGCCGCCAGTGCCTGGTCGAGGTGGAGGGGCAGCGCAAGCCGGTGGCCTCCTGCACCATGCCGGTCACAGAGGGCATGGCGGTGCGCACCCAGCTCTCCAGCCCGGTGGCCGACAAGGCGCAGCAGGGCACGATGGAGCTGCTGCTGATCAACCACCCGCTGGACTGCCCGACCTGCGACAAGGGCGGCGAGTGCCCGCTGCAGAACCAGGCGATGGGTCACGGCCGCACCGAGAGCCGGTTCGTCGACGAGAAGCGGACCTACCCGAAGCCGCTGGCCATCAGCACCGAGATCCTGCTGGACCGCGAGCGCTGCGTGCTGTGCGCCCGGTGCACCCGGTTCTCCCAGCAGGTGGCCGGCGACCCGTTCATCGAGCTGTTCGAGCGCGGCGCGCTGGAGCAGGTGGCGATCTACGAGGACGAGCCGTTCGAGTCCTACTTCTCCGGCAACACCACCCAGATCTGCCCGGTCGGCGCGCTCACCAGCACCCAGTACCGGTTCCGCGCCCGCCCCTTCGACCTGCGCAGCGAGGACAGCGTCTGCGAGCACTGCGCGTCGGGCTGCGCCATGCGCACCGACCACCGGCGCGGCAAGGTCACCCGCCGGCAGGCCGGCGAGGACCCGGCGGTCAACGAGGAGTGGACCTGCGACAAGGGCCGCTACGCGTTCCGGTACGTCACCGCCAACGAGCGGCTGACCACGCCCCTGGTCCGGGGTGAGGACGGCGCCCTGCACCCGGCGTCCTGGCCGGAGGCGTGGGCGGCGGCGGCCGCGGGCCTGGCCGCCGCGCGGGACGCCGGCGGGGTCGGCGTGCTGCCCGGCGGCCGGCTGACCGTCGAGGACGCCTACGCCTACGCCAAGTTCGCCCGCGTCGCGCTGGGCACCAACGACGTCGACGCCCGGGCGCGGGCGCACTCCGCCGAGGAGCTGGCCTTCCTGGCGACGGCGGTGGCCGGCACCGGCCCCGGCAGCGGCGGGGTCACCTACGACGAGCTCGGCAACGCGCCGGTCGTCCTGCTCGCCGGCCTCGAGCCCGAGGAGGAGTCGCCGATCGTCTTCCTGCGGCTGCGCCGCGCGGTGCGCCGGGCGGGAGCGCGGGTGTTCGACCTCGCTCCCTTCCCGACCCGCGCCGCGCAGAAGCTGCAGGCCACCGTGCTCACCACGCTCCCAGGGGCGGAGGCCCGGTCGCTGCACGCGCTGGCGGAGGGCACCTGGGGCGGCCCCGCCGTCGACGCGCTCCGGACGCCCGGGGCCGTCGTCCTCGCGGGCGAGCGGCTGGCCGAGGTGCCCGGCGCGTTCACCGCCCTGCTGGAGCTGGCCCGGGCCACCGGCGCCCGGATCGCCTGGGTGCCCCGCCGGGCCGGCGAGCGCGGCGCCGTCGAGGCCGGCGCCCTGCCCGCCCTGCTGCCGGGGGGCCGGGTCGTCGCCGACGCCGCCGCCCGCGCCGAGGTGGCCGCCCACTGGGGGGTCGACGCCGCGGCCATCCCCGCGGCCCCGGGCCGGGACACCACCGGCATCCTCACCGCGGTGCGCGACCGGCAGCTGGCCGGCCTGCTCGTCGGTGGCGTGGACCCCGCCGACCTGCCCGACTGCGTGCTCGCCGAGTCCGCTCTCGCCGAGGCCCGCTTCGTCGTCAGCCTCGAGATGTTCCCGTCGGCGGTGACCGAGTGGGCCGACGTCGTCCTCCCGGTCGCGGCGTCCGCCGAGAAGGCCGGCAGCTACCTGGACTGGGAGGGCCGCGTCCGCCGCTTCGACGCCGCGCTGCCCGAGGCCGGGCGGCTCCCCGACGGCCGCGTGCTGCACGGCCTGGCCGACCTGATGGACGTCGACCTGCGGCTGCCCACCCCCGAGGCGGCCCGCGCGGAGCTCGCCGCGCTCGGCACCGCGCGCGCCCCCGAGGGCGTCGCCGGCCCGGCCGTCGAGCCGGCCGGCGCCCCGGAGCTGCGCGACGGCGAGGCGCTGCTGGCCTCCTGGCGGCAGCTGCTCGACGCCGGGACGCTGCAGCGGGACGAGCCGGAGCTCTCCGGCACCGCCCGCCGGCCGGTCGTCCGCCTCGCCCCCGAGGCCGCCGCCCGGCTGGGCGCCGCCGACGGCGAGGTGGTCACGGTGACCGGCCCGAACGGTGCCGTGCGCCTGCCGCTGGCGGTCACCCCGATGCCCGACCACGTCGTCTGGCTGCCCATGCGCTCACCCGGCAGCCACGTGCGCACCGATCTCGGCGCGGGGCCGGGCGCGGTCGTGCGGCTCAGCGCCGGTGCGGACGAGCCGGTCACCACCCCCGCCGGAGGTGCCGCGTGATGCCCCTGGCGAGCGCCGACCAGCCGACCCTCGAGGACTTCGGCAACGACGTCTGGTGGATCGTGCTGATCAAGGTGCTCGGCGTCTTCGTGGTCCTGGTCCTCATGACGCTGTTCGCGATCGTCTTCGAGCGCAAGGTCGTCGCCCGCATGCAGCAGCGGATCGGCCCCAACCGGGTCGGCCCGCGCGGCTACCTGCAGAGCCTTGCCGACGGCCTGAAGCTGGCGTTCAAGGAAGACATCATGCCGGCGCTGGCCGACAAGCCGGTCTACTTCCTGGCCCCGGTGCTGGCCACCGTCCCCGCGTTCCTGGCCTTCTCCGTCATCCCGATGGGCCCGACGGTCAGCATCTTCGGCGAGCGCACCCCGCTGCAGCTCACCGACGCCCCCATCGGCGTGCTGGTCGTCCTCGCCTGCTCGGCGATGGGCATCTACGGCATCGTGCTCGGCGGCTGGGCCTCCGGCTCGACCTACCCGCTGCTGGGCTCGCTGCGCAGCGCGGCGCAGATGGTCAGCTACGAGATCGCGATGGGCCTGTCGATCGTCGCGGTGTTCCTCTACGCCGGGTCGATGTCCACCTCGGAGATCGTCGCCGCGCAGGCCGACGGCAACGACGTCTCCTTCTTCGGGTGGGACTTCACCGGGCCGAGCTGGTTCGCCGTCCTGCTGCCGGTGTCCTTCATCGTCTACGTCGTCGCCGTGGTGGGGGAGACCAACCGCGCGCCCTTCGACCTCCCCGAGGCCGAGAGCGAGCTGGTCGGCGGCTTCCACACCGAGTACTCGTCGCTGAAGTTCGCGCTGTTCTTCCTCGCCGAGTACATCAACATGGTCACCGTCTCGGCCCTGGCCGCGACCCTGTTCCTCGGCGGGTGGCGGGCGCCCTGGCCGCTGTCGCTCTGGGACGGCGCGAACTCCGGCTGGTGGCCGCTGCTGTGGTTCTTCGGCAAGGTCGTCGCCGCGCTGTTCGTCTTCATCTGGCTGCGCGGCACGCTGCCCCGGCTGCGCTACGACCAGTTCATGCGGTTCGGCTGGAAGGTGCTGGTCCCGACCGCCCTGCTGTGGATCCTCGTCGTCGCCACGATGCGGACGGTCTCCCGCGAGACCGACCTGTCCACCGGCGCGGTCACGCTCTTCGTCGGCGTCCCGGCCGCGCTGCTGGTGCTCGCCGGCCTGCTGGTCGCCAGCCGGGCGGCCAACCGCGACACCCGGCTCATGGCGGCCGAGGCCGCCTCGGGCGGGGTGCACGCGGTCGACCCCGAGCCCGACGTGCTGCCCCCCGTCGGCGCCCGCCGCCGGCCCACCGGCGGGCCCAGCCGCGCCGAGGGCGGCTTCCCCATCCCGCCCATGGACCTCGCGGTGCCGCCCTCGCCACGCCTGCGGCGGCAGGCCGCCTCCGACGACGGCGGCGTCGCCGTCGTCGGGACCGGCCGGCGTGGCACCCCCACCGTCGAGGAGGACGGCCTTGTCTGAGCAGCGGCCCGAACGCACGCCCGCGACCCGCGGGGGCGGTGCGGTGGAGCGGTCCTCGACGGCGCACCTCGCGGCGCCGGCGGTCCGCGACAGCCTCATGCCCGCCCCGGTGCAGGGTTTCGGGGTCACCTTCGCGCAGATGTTCCGCAAGGTGACCACCGAGCAGTACCCGTTCGAGCCCAAGGTGACCAAGCCGCGCTACCACGGCCGGCACGTGCTCAACCGGCACCCGGACGGGCTGGAGAAGTGCGTCGGCTGCGAGCTGTGCGCCTGGGCCTGCCCCGCCGACGCGATCTACGTCGAGGGCGGCGACAACACCGAGGAGGCGCGCTACTCCCCGGGCGAGCGGTACGGCGCGGTGTACCAGATCAACTACCTGCGCTGCATCTTCTGCGGGCTGTGCATCGAGGCCTGCCCCACCCGCTCGCTGACCATGAGCAACGACTTCGAGCTGGCCGACGACAACCGGCAGGACCTGATCTACACCAAGGAGCAGCTCATGGCGCCGCTGCTGCCCGGCATGGAGCAGCCGCCGCACCCGATGCGGCTCGGGGACGACGAGAAGGACTACTACCTGCGGGTGCCGGGCTCGTCCGCGGCCGAGCCGGTCGCGGGGGAGACGGCGTGAACGAGGTCGTCATCGGCACCGGGGAGGCGGTCGCCTTCTGGGTCCTCGGGCCGCTCGCGCTGGCCGGCGCCCTAGGCATGGTGTTCAGCCGGAACGCCGTCCACTCCGCGCTCTGGCTGGTCAACACCATGCTGGCGCTGGGCGTGTTCTACGTGATCCAGGAGGCGCCGTTCCTGGGCGCGGTGCAGATCATCGTCTACACCGGCGCGATCATGATCCTGTTCCTGTTCGTGCTGATGATGGTCGGCCGCGACTCGTCGGACTCCGTCGTCGAGACGCTGCGCGGCCAGCGGGTGGCCGCCACGGTCCTGGGCGTCGGCTTCGCGGGCCTGGTGGGCGCCGGCCTGGCGCGCGCGACCGAGGGCATGGTGGTCACCGGTCTGAGCGGGGCCCAGCCCGAGGGCAACATCCCGGCGATCGCGGAGTCCCTGTTCACCGACTACCTGCTGGCCTTCGAGGTCACCAGCGCGCTGCTGATCACCGCCGCGCTCGGGGCGATGGTGCTGGCGCACATCGAGCGCGAGCCGGGCAGCCGGCGCACGCAGAAGGAGCTCTCCCGGGCCCGGTTCCTCACCGAGCAGCCGCAGACGCTGCCCGGCCCCGGCGTGTACGCCCGGGCCAACTCGGTGGCCGCGCCGGGGCTGCTGCCCGACGGCCGCACCGCGGCCCAGAGCCTCGCGACCGGCATCGAGCCCCAGGAGGTCGACCAGATGCCCCGCCCGACCGGTCGCCCGCAGCTGGGTCCGCCCGAGGAGACGGCATGACGCTGACCCACTACCTGGTGCTCGCGGCGATCCTGTTCACCATCGGCGCCGTCGGCGTGCTGGTCCGCCGCAACGCGATCGTCGTGTTCATGTGCATCGAGCTGATGCTCAACTCGGTGAACCTCACGCTGGTCACCTTCGCCCGGGCGACCGGCACCGTCGACGGCCAGATCATGGCCTTCTTCGTCATGGTCGTCGCCGCGGCCGAGGTCGTGGTCGGCCTCGCCATCATCATGTCGATCTACCGGACCCGGCGGTCCGCCTCGGTCGACGACGCCAACCTGCTGAAGTACTGACGGCGAGACGGGGACCCGGGGAATGACTGAGGCGCTGCCCGCCGAGGGCCTGCTCGGCTGGTCGTGGCTGCTGATCGCGCTGCCGCTGGCCGGCGCCGCCGTGCTGCTGCTGGGTGGCCGGCGCACCGACCGCTGGGGCCACCTGCTGGGGACGGCGACCGTCGCCGTCGCGTTCCTGCTGGCGGTGCTGTGCACCGTGCAGCTGGCCGACGTCGACGGGCGGTCGGTGGACGTCGACCTGTTCACCTTCATCTCCACCGGTGAGCTCGACGTCCGCGCGGGGCTGCTCTACGACCCGCTGTCCGCGGTGTTCGCCCTGCTGATCACCGGGGTCGGCTCGCTGATCCACGTCTACTCGATCGGCTACATGGCGCACGACCCCGCCCGCCGCCGGTTCTTCGCCTACCTCAACCTGTTCGTCGCCGCGATGCTGCTGCTGGTGCTGGGCAACAGCTACGTCGCGCTCTACGTCGGCTGGGAGGGCGTCGGGCTGGCGTCCTACCTGCTCATCGCCTTCTGGTACACCCGCCCGGCCGCCGCGACCGCGGCCAAGAAGGCCTTCATCATGAACCGGGTCGGCGACGTCGGGCTGGCGCTGGCGATCTTCGTGATGTTCGCCCAGCTCGGGACGACGTCCTACGCCGGCGTCTTCGGCTCCGTGGGCACGCTGGCCGGCGGCACGCTCACCGCGATCGGCCTGCTCCTGCTGCTCGGTGCGTGCGGCAAGTCCGGCCAGTTCCCGCTCCAGGCCTGGCTGCCCGACGCGATGGAGGGCCCGACCCCGGTCTCGGCGCTCATCCACGCCGCGACCATGGTCACCGCCGGGGTCTACCTGATCGCCCGCTCGGCGCCGATCTACGACGGGACGCCGACCGCCCGCACCGTCGTCCTCGCCGTCGGGGCGGTGACCCTGCTGATCGGCGCGATCGCCGGGTGCGCCTTCGACGACATCAAGAAGGTGCTGGCCTACTCGACGGTCAGCCAGATCGGCTACATGTTCCTGGCCGTCGGCCTGGGACCCGGCCGGCTACGTCGCCGGGCTGGCGCACCTGCTCACCCACGGCTTCTTCAAGGCGGGGCTGTTCCTGGGCGCGGGCTCGGTCATGCACGCGATGGACGACGGCGTGGACATGCGCCGGTTCGGCGGGCTCTGGAAGAGGCTGCCGATCACCTTCGCCACCTTCGGGCTGGGCTACCTCGCGCTGATCGGCTTCCCGTTCCTCTCCGGCTACTTCACCAAGGACGCGATCATCGAGGCCGCGCTGGACCGGGACGACGTCTGGGGCTGGGTCCTCGGCGGGGTCGCGGTCCTGGGTGCCGGGCTGACCGCGTTCTACATGACCCGGCTGATGCTCATGACCTTCTTCGGCCGGGCGCGGTGGGAGCCGGGCGTGCACCCGCACGAGTCGCCGTCGGTGATGACCGCGCCGATGGTCGTGCTGGCCCTGGGCTCCATCGGCGCCGGGTTCCTGCTGGTGGAGGCGTTCCCGCTGGCCGACTGGCTGGAGCCGGTGTTCGGCGAGGAGCACGAGGCCGCGCACGTCGTCGCCCCGCTGACCGTCGGCCTCGTGGTGACCGCGGTGATGCTGGTCGGCGTGGCGGCCGCCTGGCTGTTCGTCGGCCGACGCGAGGTGCCGGTGCCCGCGCCGGTGCGGGTCTCGCCGGTCACCCGCGCGGCCCGCAACGCCCTCTACGCCGACACGATCAACGAGTCGCTGGTCATGCGGCCCGGGCAGTGGCTCACCCGGGCGCTGGTGTGGGTGGACAACCGCGGGGTGGACGGCGCGGTCAACGGCCTGGCCGCCGGCCTGGGCGGTTCGTCGTCCCGGCTGGGCCGGACGCAGACCGGCTTCGTGCGCACCTACGCGCTCGGCATGCTCGGCGGCGCCGTGCTGGTGGCCGGCGCGCTGCTGGCGGTGACCTCGGGATGACCGCGCCCCGCCCGCTCGCGCTCCAGCCGTCCCGTAGCTCACGAGAGGTGCTCGCCGGTGAGTGATTTCCCGTTCCTCGTCGCCATGATCGCCGTCCCGGCGGTCGGTGCGGCGGTGGTCGCCGCGCTGCCGAGGGCGCGGGACGCGCTCGCCAGGCAGGTCGCGCTGGGTGTGGGCCTCCTCGTCCTGCTGCTCGCCGTGCTGGCGGCGGTCGCGTTCGACACCGGCGGCGAGCGCTTCCAGCTGACGACGTCGGTGGCCTGGATCCCCGACTTCGGCGTGGACTTCGCCCTGGGCGTCGACGGCATCGCGCTGGTGATGCTGCTGCTCATCGGCGTGCTCGTGCCGGTGGTCATCGGCGCCTCCTGGGAGGAGGGCGCCCGCGGGCCCGGCGAGGGCGCCGAGGAGCGGCCGATGCGCTACTTCTTCGCCTGGCTGCTGCTGCTCGAGGCGTGCATGGTCGGCGTCTTCGCCGCCACCGACGTCTTCCTGTTCTACGTCTTCTTCGAGGCGATGCTCGTCCCGATGTACTTCCTGATCGGCAGCTTCGGCGGGCCGCGACGGCAGTACGCCGCGGTGAAGTTCTTCCTGTACAGCCTGGTCGGCGGGCTGGTCATGCTCGCCGCCGTCATCGGGCTGTACGTGGTGAGCAGCAGCGAGCTGGGGGAGGGCACCTTCGCCTTCGACGCGCTGCGCCAGCTCGACATCGACCCCGGCGTGCAGAAGCTCCTCTTCCTGGGCTTCTTCGTGGCCTTCGCGATCAAGGCGCCGCTGGTGCCGCTGCACACCTGGCTGCCCGACTCCGCGGCCGAGGCGCCGATCGGCGGCGCGGTGCTGCTGGTCGGCGTGCTCGACAAGGTCGGCACCTTCGGGTTCCTGCGCTACTGCCTGCCGCTGTTCCCCGACGCGTCGCGGTTCTTCGCCCCGCTCGTGCTCACCCTCGCGGTGATCGGGGTGCTGTACGCGGCGCTGCTGGCGATGGGGCAGAGCGACATGAAGCGGCTGGTCGCCTACACGTCGATCTCGCACTTCGGCTTCATCGCGCTCGGCATCTTCGCGTTCACCACCGAGGCCGCGACCGGCGCGGTGCTCTACATGGTCAACCACGGGCTGGCGACCGGCCTGCTGTTCGTCGTCGTGGGCATGCTGATCGCCCGCGGCGGCTCCCGGCAGATCGGCGACTACGGCGGCGTGGCCGCGCAGGCCCCGAAGCTCGCCGGGGTGTTCCTGCTCGCCGGGCTCGCCTCGCTGGCCCTGCCGGGCACCAACAGCTTCGTCAGCGAGTTCCTCGTGCTCATCGGCGCGTTCCCCGAGCGCCCCGTGTTCACGATCCTCGCCACCGCCGGCATCGTCCTGGCCGCGCTCTACATCCTGCTGATGTACCAGCGCACCATGCACGGCCCGGCGCGCGGCGTCGTCGCGCCGCCGGCCGGCGGCGGTGGACCGGTGGACGGCGGGCTGCCGACCGCCGGGGAGGCCGAGGGTGCCGGAGAGGTGACGGACGCCGGGGAGGTGGCGGGCGCCGGGGCCACCGCGGTCCTCACCGCGCCGGCCGCGACCGCGCGGCGGTTCCCCGACCTGAGCGCGCGCGAGCTCGCCGTGGTGGCGCCCCTGGCGGTGCTGATCGTGGTCCTGGGCGTCCAGCCCCAGTTCCTGCTGGACATCATCGAGCCGGCGGTCACCGCCACCCTGAGCGACCTCGGAGCGACCCGATGATCGAGGCCCCCGACCTCTCCCTGGCGGCCCTGGCGCCGCTGCTGTTCGTCTTCGGCGCCGCCTGCGTCGGCGTGCTGGTCGAGGCGTTCGCCCCGCGCGAGGTGCGGCACCCCGTGCAGGTCGCCGTCGCCCTGGTCGGCACCGTCGGTGGCTTCGCCGCCACCCTGGTGCTCGCCGGCACGCGCGACCTGGAGGCCGGGGGCGAGGTCACCGCCGCCTGGGCGCTCGCCGTCGACGACGCCGGGCTCTTCCTCCAGGCCACCGTCGCCGGGCTCGCGACCCTCGCCGTCCTGCTCTTCGCCGAGCGCGGGCTGGACCCGGCCCGCTCGGCGTTCGTGGCCTCGGCCGCGGTGCCCGCCGGCAGCCCGCGCGACCGGGAGCTGGTCACCTCCACGCGCGTGCAGACCGAGGTCTACCCGCTCGCCCTGTTCGCCGTCGGCGGCATGATGCTCTTCGTCACCGCGAACGACCTGCTCATCATGTTCGTCGCGCTCGAGGTGCTCAGCCTGCCGTTGTACCTGATCAGCGGCCTGGCCCGCCGCCGACGGCTGCTCTCCCAGGAGGCGGCGGTCAAGTACTTCCTGCTCGGGGCGTTCGCCTCGGCGTTCTTCCTCTACGGCCTCGCGCTGGTCTACGGCGCGACCGGCACCGTCCGGCTCGGCGAGATCCGCACCGCCGTGGCCGGGGAGGGCGACGACGTGCTGGTCGTCCTCGGGCTGGCGCTGCTGATCGTGGGCCTGCTGTTCAAGGCCAGCGTCGCGCCGTTCCACAGCTGGACGCCGGACGTCTACCAGGGCGCCCCCACACCGGTCACCGCGTTCATGGCCGCCTGCACCAAGGTCGCCGCGTTCGGGGCGATCCTGCGACTGCTCTACGTCGGCTTCGGCACCGAGGAGTGGACCTGGCGGCCGCTGATCTACGGCGTGGCGATCGTGTCGATGGTGGTCGGCGCCGTCCTCGGGCTGACCCAGACCGACCTCAAGCGGATGCTCGCCTACTCCTCGATCGCGCACGCCGGGTTCCTGCTCACCGGCGTCCTCGGCCTGGGCGCCGCCGGCGACGGCTCGGGGCTGGCGGCCACGATGTTCTACCTGCTCACCTACGGGCTCACCACGCTCGGCGCCTTCGCCGTCCTCACGCTGGTGCGCGACGGCGACGGCGAGGCCGGGCACCTGTCCCAGTGGGCGGGGCTGGCCTCCCGCTCGCCGCTCACCGCCGCGGTGATGGGCCTGTTCCTCCTGGCCCTGGCCGGCATCCCGCTCACCGCCGGCTTCACCGGCAAGTTCGCGGTGTTCCGGGCGGCCATCGAGCAGGGCGCCTGGCCGCTGGTGCTGGTGGCGGTGCTGGCCAGCGCCGTCGCGGCGTTCTTCTACCTGCGGGTCATCGTGCTCATGTACTTCTCGCCCCCCGCCGCGGACGGCCCGACCGTCGGCGTCCCCGGAGTCCCGACGACGCTGGTGCTGGCCGTGACGGCCGCGGCCACCCTCGCGCTGGGCATCGTGCCCGGGGCGGTGCTCGACCTGGCCGAGGAGGCGGCTAGATTCGTCGGTTGATGACCGGAGCCCGTGCCGCAGCCGACGGCACCCCCACCGAGGTCCGGCACCGGATCTCGACGCCGGCCTCCACCATGGGGCCCTGGCTGCCCGAGGGCGAGCTCGGGAACGGCCTCGCCGCGGGGCTGGCCCGGGTCGAGCAGGCCCTGGCCGAGGCGGTCGGCAGCGAGCACCCGTTCGTGCGCGAGGCCGCGGGCCACCTCATGGCCGCGGGTGGCAAGCGGTTCCGCCCGATGCTGGCGCTGCTGGCCGCGCAGCTGGGCGATCCGCACCGCCCGGAGGTCACCTCGGCGGCGGTGGTCTGCGAGCTCACCCACCTCGCGACGCTGTACCACGACGACGTCATGGACGAGGCGTCCGTGCGCCGCGGCGCTCCCAGCGCGAACAGCCGGTGGGGCAACAGCATCGCCATCCTCACCGGCGACCTGCTCTTCGCCCGCGCGTCGGACCTGCTCGCCGACCTCGGCCCCGAGGCCGTCCGCGTCCAGGCCCGCACCTTCGAGCGGCTGGTCACCGGGCAGATCCGGGAGACCGTGGGCGCCCAGCCCGGCGATGACCCGGTCGGCCACCACCTCGAGGTGCTCGCGGACAAGACCGGCTCGCTGGTCGCCACCTCCGCCCGCTTCGGCGCCTCGTTCGCCGGCGTCGACGCCGCCCTGGTCGAGGAGCTCACCGCGTTCGGCGAGGAGGTCGGCGTCGCCTTCCAGCTGTCCGACGACCTGATCGACATCGTCGGCGTCGAGGGCGCCTCGGGGAAGTCGCCCGGCACCGACCTGCGCGAGGGCATCGCCACCCTGCCGGCGCTGTTCGCCCTCGCCGGTGACGACCCGGCCGAGGCGCGGCTGCGCGAGCTGGTCGCCGCCCCGGTCACCGACGACGCCGAGCACGCCGAGGCGCTGGAGCTGCTCCGGGCGTCCCGCTCGCTGCAGCGTGCCACCGAGGTCACCCGCGAGTACGCCGAGCGCGCCCGCGCCCGGCTCACCGCCGTCCCGGCGGGCGAGGTGCGCGACGCCCTGTCCGCGCTCTGCGACTACGTGGTGACCCGCACCAGCTGACCCCATGCTGGACGGGTGCGACGCGCCCTGCTCCCCGTGGTGGTCCTGCTGCTCGCCGCCTGCTCGGCGGCCCCCGGGCCCGGCGCGTCCCCGCCGGCACCGGAGGGGACGACGGCCCTCGCGGTGGAGGTCGTCCTCGGGGGGCTGGACCACCCGTGGGACGTCGTCCGGGCGCCCGACGGCACCCTGCTGGTCGACGAGCGGGCCGGCGGCTTCACCGCCGTGCTGCCCGACGGCACGGTCCGGGAGGTGGCCGCCGACCCTCGACGACCTGAACGCCTTCGGCGAGACCGGGTTGATGGGGCTCGCGCTCGACCCGGCCTTCACGAGCAACGCGCGGCTCTACAGCTGCCAGGGCGACCGCGACGGCGAGATCCAGGTGGTCGCGTGGACGGCGGCGCCGGACTGGTCGTCGCTCACCCGCGTCGCGGACCCGCTGGTCGGCGGGCTGCCGCTGAACACGGCCTCCGGGCGGCACGGCGGCTGCCGGCTGGAGTTCGCCCCGGACGGCGCGCTGCTCGTCGGCACCGGCGACACCGCCGCCGGCGCGGTGCCCCAGGACCCGGGGTCGCTCGGGGGCAAGGTGCTGCGCGTCGACCCCGCCACCGGCGAGGTCGAGGTGTGGACCCTCGGCCACCGCAACGTGCAGGGCCTCGCCGTGCGACGGGGGACCGGGCAGGTCTTCTCCGTCGAGCACGGCCCCGACCGCGACGACGAGGTGAACCTGCTGCGCGCGGGCGGCAACTACGGCTGGAACCCCGACGGCGACGGCTCCTACGACGAGAGCGTCCCCATGACCGATCCGGGCATCCCCGGCGCCATCCCGGCGGTCTGGTCCTCGGGCGCGCCCACGCTCGCGACCAGCGGCGCCACCTTCCTCGACGGCGCCGCGTGGGGGGACTACCACGGCGTGCTGGTCATCGGCCTGCTCAAGGCCCGGGGCGTGCTCGCCCTGCGGCTCGGGGACGACGGTGCGCTGCGGCAGCAGTTCGCCGTCCCCGAGCTGGACGGCACGCACGGCCGCATCCGGTCGCTGCGCGCCGGGGAGGACGGCGCCTTCTACGCCACCACCGACGACGGGGACGGCGACGACGAGCTGCTCCGGGTGACGCCCCGCTCCTGACGCCCGGGCTCCTGACGCCCGGACTCCTGACCCGGCGGCCGCCGATCGGCCACCCGGGCCGGGACCGGCGTCCCCGCGGGCAGCAGCGGGCACGGCTCCGGGACGCCGAGCACCGTGGTCACCGGCAGGACGCCGGCCCACACCGGGTCCGGGTCGCCGGGGGCGGGCAGGTCGCCCTCGTCGTCCCCGGGCGGGCCGGTGCGGATCTTGACGCTGGCCTCGGTGAGGTCGAGCGCCAGCACCGCGGTGGCGGCCAGCTCGCGCCGGTCGGGCAGCCGGGTGGCCGCCCACGACCCGGGTGCCAGCTGCTCGGTGAGCGCCTCGAGGGCCAGCGCCTTCTCCGCGGGGTCCTCGACCCGCCGCGCCGTCCCGTGCACCACCGCGCAGCGGTAGTTCACCGAGTGGTGGAACGCCGAGCGCGCGTAGACGACGCCGTCCAGGTGCGTGACGGTGAAGCACACCGGTGACCCGGCGGTCGCCGCGCGCAGCGTCGCCGCGCCGGTCGAGCCGTGCAGGTACAGGGTGTCGCCGCGCCGTCCGTAGCCGGTCGGCAGGACGACGGGGGCGCCGTGCAGGACGACGGCGAGGTGCCCGACCAGACCCGCGTCGAGCACGGCGTGCAGGTCGGCGCGGTCGGTGCCGGGCGCGCTGCGCGCCCCGGCGCACGGTGCTGCGGTCGGTCGGCGAGAGCGGGGGAGCGGCGGTCATGCCCCGATCCTGCGGTCGGCAGTGGTCTCCCGGAACGGCCAATCGGCTAGCGTTCCAGCAGGCCACCGCCGTGCAAACCCGAGGAGCCGACCGTGAGCGTGGTGCCGCCCGTCGTGCTGGACCGCGGCTCGCGCACCCCGCTGGCCGCGCAGCTCGCCGATGCGTTGCGCGCGGCGGCCGCCGACGGCGTCCTGCGCCCGGGGGACCGGTTGCCCTCCACCCGCGAGCTCGCCGCGGCCCTGCGGGTCAGCCGCACGGTCACCAGCGCCGCCTACGACCAGCTGCTGGCCGAGGGCTGGGCCGGCGGCCGCCGGGGGATCGGGACGTTCGTGCTCGGCGCGGCACCCTCCGCGCGGGCGCTGCCCGGGCCGAGGGCCGGCGCCGGCCCAGCCCTGCCGCAGCTGGTCGAGCTGCGGGCCGGCGCGCCGTGCCTGGAGGTGCTGGACCGCGCGGCCTGGCGGCGGGCCTGGCGGGCGGCCGGGGACCAGCCGCCCGACCTGCACCCCGAGCCCGCGGGGGACCCCGCCTTCCGCGGCGCGGTCGCCGAGCACCTGCTGCGGCACCGCGGCCTGGTGGCCGGCCCCGACGACGTCCTGGCCACCGCGGGCACCTCGGCCGCCGTGCTGGAGGTCGCCCGCCTGCTGCCACCGGGCAGCCGGGTCGCCGTGGAGGACCCGGGGTACGCGCGCGCGGTCGGCGCACTCCGCGACGCGGGGCTCGAGGTGGTGCCCGCGCCGGTCGACGACGACGGCCTGGTCGTCGAGGCGCTGCCGGCAGGTCTGGCCGCGGTCTACTGCACGCCCGCGCACCAGTTCCCCACCGGCCGGCGGATGTCCGCCGCGCGCCGGGTGGCGCTCGTCGCGCGGGCGCGGGCCGAGGGCTGGTGGGTGCTGGAGGACGACTACGACGGCGAGCTGCGCTTCGACGTCGCGCCGCTGCCGCTGCTGGGCGCCCTGGGCCCCGACGTCGTCGTCCACCTGGGCACGTCCAGCAAGATCCTCGCCCCCACCCTGGGCGTGGGCTGGCTGGTGGCGCCGGAGCCGCTGCGCGAGGCGCTGGTGGCGCGGCGGACGGCGACCGGCACCCGCCCCGCCCGCGCCGGTCAGCGGGTGCTCGCCGCGCTGGCAGGATCGGGCGACCTCGCCCGGCACCTGCGCCGGCTGCGCCGGGAGATGGCCGCCCGGCGGGAGGACGTGCGGGCCGCCGTCGCGGCCGCGGGGCACCGCGCCGAGGGCGATCCCGCGGGCGCGCACCTGCTCGTGCCGCTTGCCGACGTCGCCACCGAGCGGGCGCTGCGGGCCGCCGCCGCCGGACGCGGGCTGGAGCTCGACGGGCTCGGCCGGCACCACCTCCAGGACGTGGACGGGCGCCGGGCCGGCCTCGTCCTCGGCTACGCCGCCCCCACGCGCGCGGAGCTGGACCGCGCGCTCCCGGTGCTCACCGAGCTGCTCCGGACGCACCGCGGGCCCGCCTCCGGGTAGGAGACGGGCCCGCGGTTCCGACCACTTACTCGACGGTCCAGGTCTCGCCACCGGAGAGCAGGGCGTCGAGGTCGGCGTTGCCCTGCACCTTGGCGGTGTCGAGCTGCTCGGTCATGAGGCCGTCGTAGGTCGGCTTCTGCACCGAGCGGAAGACGCCCATCGGCGTGTAGCGGAGGTCCTGCGAGGACAGCCGCGACAGTGCGAACGCGTACGCCGGGTTCTCCCGGGTCGCGTCGTGGACCACGATGTCGGCCGCGTCCACCTGGTTGGTCTCGGCGATGCGCAGCCCGCCGAAGTCGTCCTTCACGACGCAGGCGGCGCCGTCGGGCCCGAAGACCAGCGGCTTGCCCTGCTCCAGCGGGATCGACCACTGGGTGCCCGTGGTCGGGTCCTTGAGCAGCTCGAACGCGCCGTCGTTGAAGATGTTGCAGTTCTGGTAGATCTCCACCAGCGACGTCCCCTGGTGCTCCGCCGCCTGGCGCAGCACGTCGGTGAGGCCCTTGCGGTCGGAGTCCATCGCCCGCCCGACGAAGGTGGCGTCGGCGCCCAGCGCCAGCGACACCGGGTTGAACGGGGCGTCGATGGAGCCCATGGGCGTGGACTTGGTGACCTTCCCGACCTCGGAGGTGGGGGAGTACTGGCCCTTCGTGAGGCCGTAGATCCGGTTGTTGAACAGCAGGATCGTCATGTTCACGTTGCGGCGCAGCGCGTGGATCAGGTGGTTGCCGCCGATGGACAGCGAGTCGCCGTCCCCGGTGACGACCCACACCGACAGGTCGGGGCGCGAGGCGGCCAGGCCGGTCGCGATCGCCGGGGCACGCCCGTGGATCGAGTGCATCCCGTAGGTGTTCATGTAGTACGGGAAGCGGGACGAGCACCCGATGCCCGAGACGATCACCATGTCCTCGCGCGCGATGCCGAGGCTGGGCAGGAAGCTCTGGACCGCGTTGAGGATGACGTAGTCACCGCACCCGGGGCACCAGCGCACCTCCTGGTCGGTCTTGAGGTCCTTGGCCTTGAGCTCGGTCCGCTTCTCACCGGAGAGGGCGACCGACTCGGCCACCGCCGCGGAGATCGGGTTCCCGGGCATGCCCAGGTCGTGCACGTGCGTGTCCAGCGTGGTCACAGCGTGGCTCCGTTCGCGGCGGCTCCGGCGGGAACCGCGGGGGTGCTGGTGGTGTCGATGGCGTCCTGGATGACCGCGGCCAGCTCGGCCGAGCGGAACGGCATCCCGCTCACCTGCGTGTGGCTCTGCACGTCGACCAGGTACTTCGCGCGCAGCAGGAGCGCCAGCTGCCCGAGGTTCATCTCCGGGCAGACGACCCGGTCGTACCGGGCCAGGACCTCGCCGAGGTCGGCGGGGAACGGGTTGATGTGCCGCAGGTGGATCTGCGCCACCGAGCGGCCCGAGGCCCGGATCCGCCGGCAGGCCGCACCGATCGGACCGTAGGTGGAGCCCCAGCCGATGACCGCCACGCGGGCGTCGCCGTCGGGGTCCTCGACGTCCGTCGGGCCGATCGAGGCGGCGATGCCGTCGATCTTTGCCTGGCGGGTGCGGACCATGAAGTCGTGGTTCGCGGGGTCGTAGGAGATGTTGCCGTTGCCGTCGGCCTTCTCCAGCCCGCCGATGCGGTGCTGCAGCCCGGCGGTGCCCGGCACCGCCCACGCGCGCGCCAGGGTCTCCGGGTCGCGCTGGTAGGGGTGGAACTCCGGGGTGCCGTCGGTCGAGGCGGCGTTCGGGCCGGTGGCGAAGCCGACCGCACCGGTGAGGTCCGGCAGCGTGGCGGTCTCGGGGACCGCCCACGGCTCGGCGCCGTTGGCGAGGTAGCCGTCCGACAGCAGCATCACCGGGGTGCGGTAGGTCAGCGCGATGCGGACGGCCTCGATCGCGGCGTCGAAGCAGTCGCCCGGGGAGCGCGGCGCGATCACCGGCAGCGGGGCCTCGCCGTTGCGGCCGAACATCGCCTGCAGCAGGTCCGACTGCTCGGTCTTGGTCGGCAGGCCGGTGGACGGGCCACCGCGCTGCACGTCCACGATGAGCAGCGGCAGCTCGGTCATCACCGCGAGGCCGATGGTCTCGGCCTTGAGCGCCACACCGGGGCCCGACGTCGTCGTCACGCCGAGCGCGCCGCCGAACGAGGCGCCGAGCGCCGCGCCGATGCCGGCGATCTCGTCCTCGGCCTGGAAGGTGCGGACGCCGAAGGACTTGTGCTTGGACAGCTCGTGGAGGATGTCCGAGGCCGGGGTGATCGGGTAGGCGCCGAGGAAGATCGGCAGGCCCGACCGCTGCCCGGCCGCCACGATGCCCAGCGCGAGCGCCTGGTTGCCGGAGATGTTGCGGTACCGGCCGGCGTCCATCGGAGCGGGCTTGATCTCGTACGAGACCGCGAAGGCCTCGGTGGTCTCGCCGTAGTTGTAGCCGGCGCGGAACGCCGCGATGTTGGCCGCGGCGATCTCGGGCTTGCGGCGGAACTGCCGCTCGAGGAAGCGCACGGTGCCCTCGGTGGGCCGGTGGTACATCCAGCTCAGCAGGCCGAGGGTGAACATGTTCTTGCTCCGCTCGGCCTCCTTCTTGCCGAGGCCGGAGTCGGCGAGCGCGTCGAGGGTCATCGAGGTCAGCGGGACCGGCACGGTCTGCCAGCCCTCGAGCGAGCCGTCCTCGAGCGGGTTGGTCGCGTAGCCGACCTTCGCCAGGTTGCGCGGGGTGAACTCGTCGGAGTCCAGGATCAGCAGCCCGCCGCCGGGGAGGTCGGAGAGGTTCGACTTCAGCGCCGCCGGGTTCATCGCGACGAGGACGTCGGGAGCGTCGCCCGGCGTCATGATGTCGTGGTCGGCGAAGTGCAGCTGGAACGAGGAGACGCCCGGCAGGGTCCCCGTAGGAGCCCGGATCTCGGCGGGGAAGTTCGGCAGCGTCGACAGGTCGTTGCCGAAGGACGCCGTCTCGCTGGTGAAGCGGTTGCCGGTGAGCTGCATGCCGTCACCCGAGTCACCCGCCAACCGGATCACGACGCGGTCGAGTTCGACCACGCTCTTGACCAGGCCGCCGGGGGCCGAGCTGGCGACCGGTGCGTGGACGTCGTCGAGGGGCGCGCCGTTGGTCGGCGGGGTGCTGGCAGTCATCAGTGGTGTACCTCCACCGGCCGAGGTTACGTGCGCGCGGGACCCGCGGGTACTGAGACCCGAAGCACATTCTGGTTTCACTCCAGGGAACCACCCGGGCGGGCGGCGCATTCCACCGGTCGGGGTCGGGAACGGCGGTCCCGGCAGCGCCGTTGGGGAGGGCGTGCAGCGCTGGAACAACGGACTGAAGACCGCCGTCCTGCTCGGTCTCATGGGCGGGCTCATCCTGCTCGCCGGCGCCCTCATCGGTGGCCGCGGCGGGCTGCTCATCGCCTTGGTGATCGCCCTCGGCGTGAACGGCTACGCGTACTTCAACTCGGACAAGCTGGCGCTGCGGGCGATGCGCGCCTTCCCGGTCACCGAGACGCAGGCGCCGCAGCTGTACGCGATGGTCCGCGAGCTGGCCACCGAGGCCCGCCAGCCCATGCCCCGGCTCTACGTGAGCCCTACCGACCAGCCCAACGCGTTCGCCACCGGGCGCAACCCGCGCAACGCCGCCGTGTGCGTCACCCAGGGCATCCTCGAGCTGCTCGACCGGCGCGAGCTGCGCGGCGTCCTGGCCCACGAGCTCTCGCACGTCTACAACCGCGACATCCTGATCAGCTCGGTCGCCGGCGCCATGGCCACGGTGATCACCTACCTGGCGCACATGGCGATGTTCGCGTCGCTGTTCGGCGGCCGGGGCGGCGACGACCGCGGCGGTGGCAACGCGCTCGGCGGGCTGCTGCTGGTGGTCCTCGGCCCGCTGGCCGCCGGGCTCGTGCAGATGGCGGTCAGCCGGAGCCGCGAGTTCCAGGCCGACGCGACCGGCGCGCAGCTCTCGCAGGACCCGCTGGCGCTGGCGTCGGCGCTGCGCAAGATCGAGCGCGGCGCATCGGCGCTCCCGCTGCCGCAGGACGACCGGCTGGTCACCCAGAGCCACCTGATGATCGCCAACCCGTTCCGCGGGCAGGGCATGGCGTCGATGTTCGCCTCGCACCCGCCGATGCCCGAGCGGATCGCCCGCCTGGAGCAGATGGCCCGCGACCTCGGCCGCGGCTGACCGCCCCGGCGCACGGTGTGCGCGGACCGGCAGTTCCGGCGCCCGGAACTGCCGACCCGCGCACACCGTCGCGGGCTGCGGGCCGCCCGGGTCAGCGGTAGTTGTCGTACTGATCTGCGACGGTCGGCTACCGCTGGTGATCGATGAAACTCGGGGCTGACCTGCGGCTTTATGGTCGAGTGTTGTTGATCAAGGGTGCTCGTGGTTGGCCGGTTTGCGGACTTTCTGCGGACTTTTGCGGACTGGCTGCGGACCGCGCCGGCCGGTCGAGGGCCCTGCGGCGCGCTTGGGAGCGCGCCGACGTCCCCTTGCGCGCATCAACGGGTGTAAGCATTATGTAAGCATGCCGCACGTTCTGGTTCGTGATGTCCCCGAGGGCGTTCATGCCGCTCTCCAGCGCAAGGCCGAGCGCGCTCATCAGTCGTTGCAGCAGTACCTCGCCGCCGAACTGCGCCGCCTGGCCGAGCAGCGTTCGCTCGGCGAAGTCCTCGATGAGATGGAGGCCCAGCACGGCGGTCGGGTCGGGTTGCAGGCAGCAGTGGCTGACCTGGATGACGAACGTTCGCACCGCTGACGGCTTCCGTGAGCGCATGGTGATCGTCGTCGACGCCTCCATCCTGGCCAACGCCCTTGCCGACGATCACGCCGATGGGGACGCCGCCCGCCATGAGCTTCGCGCCGCCGACCGGATCACCGCCCCAGATCTGGTCGACGTCGAGACCGTGTCGGTGCTGCGCAAACGCTGGCTGAGTCGCACGCTGACCGATCAACGCTTCGAGGCCGCCGTCGCGCATCTGCAGCAGCTGCAGTTCGAGCGCGTTCCTACGCTGCGAATGATGCGGCGCGCCTTCGAGTTGCGCGCCAACGTCAGCGCCTACGACGCCTGTTACGTGGCCCTCGCCGAGCTGTTGGACTGCGAGTTGGTCACCGCGGACGGCCGGCTGGTCGGCGCTCCTGGCCCTCGGTGCACCATCCGTCTCCTGCGCTGACCAGACTTGCCGTAGGGAGCGACGTCCGAGGATGCTCATGGAAGCGGGCCCCGGCGTGGCCGGGGCCGGCCGCGGGTTCAGTAGAGGGACCGGTCGATCCCCGATCCCTGCGCCCATGTGTGGTTCCTGCTCGGCGCAGGTGGCGACCAGCTCGGCGATGACGGGTCGAGTCCGGGGTGGCCGAGGGCGGCGGCGCGGGCACAGCAGGATCTCTTCCAGGGCGCGCAGTGGCGCCAGCGGCTCGCCGTCGAGGTCGACGACGAGCACGGTCCGCTGCCCTGGCCCGGTTTCCCCGCTCGGTCCGGGGTGGCCGGTCGCCTGCTCAGTCACGGGCGGACCACCGCTGGGTGGCCGACCGGCTGGACATGCCGGTGGCTCGGCCGATGTCAGACCACGAGGCCCCGGCCGCGACTGCGGTGCGTACGGCCTGGTCCAGCGCGCGGGCGGCGGCGGCGTGCCGGGCTGCGGTCTGCTCGACGTCTTCCAGGGCTTGCCATCCGGCGATGTGGCGGCGCCATTCGGTGATCACCCGGTGCTCGTCGGCGGTGTCCAGATCGGCCCACGGGCCCGGGACGGCGAGCCGCCGCGCCGCCGGGTCGGCCAGCTTCCATGCGGTCGCGCGGACCCAGGGGGCGCCGCGCCAGCCGCAGGTGCAGCCGGCGACCCAGCCGACCACCTCCGCGTCCGGGCGCCACTCCTCGGCCTCCTCGATCACCTCGCAGTGCACCTGGCCGCCGGCGCCGGCGGGCATGATCCCGTCACCGCCGAGAACCGTTCCGTTCTGCCAGATGCCCTCGACGGTGCAGCCCTCCCGGTAGGCCAGCCGCACCCGGTCCCCATCGCGCGGCCCCTCGTCGGGCCGGCGGGCTATCAGCACCCCGCGGGCGCTGGTGGTGCCGGCGCCTTGCGCGCCGTCGGCGAACAGCGGAACCACCCAGCCCTCGTGCGCCTGGCCGTTCACGACCGGGCCCATCCATCCCATCGCTTGCTCCTCTCGGTGCTGGGAGCCTCGCCGTCGTCCACAGCCGGGGCCGGCCGCCGGGCCTCACCGTGTGCCTGGAGTACGCACCGGTCCCGTGTCCGCTCCAGCCCCTGTGCTACGAGTGCGGGGCTATCGGCGGGGGGACTGGTCTGCCTGTGCGTCGATCCAGCTGCGCAGGTCGGCGCGGCGGTAGAGGACGCGCCGGCCGAGTCGGAAGCTGTTCGGGCCGGTGCCGAGGTGTCGCCAGTACCGGAGGGTGGCGACGGGCGCGCGGAGCACGTCCGCGGCCTCGGTGATGGTGAGCAACTCGGGCTCGCGGTCGGCGGTGGGGTCGGGCATGGCTGGCTCCCGGAGGATCGTCGGTGCTGGGCGGTGCCTTCACCACAGAAGGCGCCATTTCGGGCCCGTTGGTGACACCTCACAGCCAGCTTTCTCTGACCGTCTCCGGTTCTCCTCCTGTAGCGGCCGCCGCCGACGCGTCACCCGGCCAGCGACGAAGGCCCCTTCACCTGCCGGCCCCGCCCTTGCGAAGCAGTTCTCCCGGGATCCGTCGACAGCCGGGCGATCCGGGCGCACAAGGCTGGAGGTCCGCTGCCCGGGGGAATGGCGGTTCCTCCTGTTGTCCTCCTGTTGTCCTCCGGTCCGCCGAGGCAGGGCCGCCAGCATGGGGCCCTCCCGCGCAAGTGGTCCCTGTGGACAACGGCTTCTGTCCACCACATCCGGTCCAACGCCCTCGGGCGGGCGCTGACCTGGCCACGCTCGACCCATGGCCTTCCGCGACGCAGTCGGGGCACGGCGACACTGCGCGGTTCGTGACCAGGTTCGGGTTCGCCGCAGCCGCCCGCGACGTGTCGGGTGACCGGGGCGCGTGATGTGGCGGGCGCGCCGCCGACGTCGCAAGGCAGGGGCCGGTGGGGGAGGACAGGAGCGCCCTACGGGCCACGCTGCGCGTGGCGCCGGCTGCGCCGTCGTCACCGTCCGCCTGCGGCGGGCTGTGCCTGCTGGTCCCCCGACCCGTCCGGCAGCTCAGCGTAGGGGCCTCCCGCGCCGCCTCCTCCCGACCGGACCAAGATCCTTCCGCCCTTCGGGCGCTCCGCTACGGAAGCAGTCTTGGTCCGGTCGTCCCCCGCCGCCGCTCCCGGCCCCTGAGCAGAGCTCTGTGCCGGACGGGCCGGGGGAATGGGTGGCAGGACACCTGTTCCGCAGTTCCTCCCGTACCGGCTTCGCCAGATGGTTCGGCACGCACCCGCTCGGGCGAGACGGACGAGACAGTGATGGGGCCTCTCGCACAGGCTCCTGAGGTCACGGACGCCCACTCGGTCGCGTGCAACGGCTTCCCCGGTCAGGCCGACGGATCCCATACGAGGACAACCGTTGGGCGTCTGTCGATACTTGAGTCAGGCCCAGCCGGGGAAGCCGACCCCATCCTCACTGTCGATACTGCTCGCAGCGGTCATCGCATTGAACTCCTGGGGCTGTGGAAGGTGTCCAGAAGATCACCCGGTGGCCTCCTCTACGTGCAGGGCCCGCTGGCCACGGGGCCAACCCCGGGCTCGCCGGCGACGGACGAAAACTCCCTCCGTCTGATTCCATCTGTCGCGGCGCCCCGATCGCCAGTTTCGCCTGACCACCGTCGGCGGCAGCGAGATACACCTCGATGTCATCACCGATGAGCAGCCTCCACCGATGTAGCGGCCCCGCCGACCAGTGCCGACGACAGCACCGCGGTGCCGGCGGCCGAGCCGAGCGCCCGGTCGGCGGTGACGGAGGCGAGGGCGCCGGTCACCCGGTGCGGCTCCCGGGTGGCAGCTGCGCTGTCTCCAGCAGACCTTCCGCGGACGGCGACCGTGCGGTGCCGGCCCCCCGTCACGAGACCTCGCCCGGCAAGGACGCTCTTCCGGTGGACGGAGTCCTGCCGGTCGAAGCCACGGTCGGTCGTGCCTCAGTCTCAGCTCAGTCGCCGAGCATGAGCCGGCGCAGTCCCTCGGCTTCGTTGCGGACGTCGTAGATCATCGGGGCCAGTTCCTCGTCGCGGATCCGGCCTCGGGTCAGCGGGCCAATCGGTGCCGGCCGGTGCCCGTCCATGGTCAGCCGGGACACGATCTCGTAGCAGGCACGCAGCAGTCCCCCGGCTGTGGAACCGCGGTCATCGAGGCGCTCGAGCGGCACGACGATCGATTGCGGGAACTCCCAACGGGTCAGGGCGGCGGCGGTCAGCACGGCCGACGACATCCCGTACTGGTCGGCCTCGGCGCGGCGACGCCCGGCGAACGTGGGATTGGCCGCCAGCACCAGGGTGTAGTTGTCGCGGTCGTGGTGGTAGAGCAGCGCCGAGCCGAGCTGGGCGAGGACGCCCAGGCATAGGGCATCGGCGGGCCGCATGTCGAACAACGGCGCAAGGCGGGCGGCGGCGGCGGCAAGGCCGGTGCCCACCGTCCAGAACTCCTCGGGGAGCCGGGATTCGTCATCGAGGTCGGTCAGGGCGACAGTGGCCATCGTCCGCACGGTCGTAAAGCCGACGACGGTGACGGCCTGCTGCAGAGATGCGACCCGCCCACGCATGCCGTAGTAGGCGGAGTTCGCCAGCTTCATCACGCGGCCGGTCAACGCCACCTCGCCGGCGAGGATGCCGGCAAGGGTCTTCGCGTCGGTGTCGTCGGCGTCGGCGGCGGCGACGATCCGGGCGCAGACCGGCCGTTGCGCGGCCAGCTGGTCGATTCCGTCGAACACCAGGTCGAGGTCGAACTGCGGGGTCTGCGCAGTTGTCACCACGCGCCTCCATCGGTGCGAGCAGGGCTGGGATGAATCTCGTCTAGCGACTCAAGCTAGCGGTACCCAGATGCCTAGGGTGAAAAGCGGAACTCCAGGGGGGCTGCAGTGACGAGAGCGGCGAACGAGGTGGGACGTCGAGTCACGGGCCCCATGATCCGACTCCGAGGTGGTCAGTGCGGGGGGTGACGTGTCCGTCGGCCAGCCCGACGGACAGAAGGACGCCGCGCTGCCGCGGGGATAGCTTCGTGACGGCCGCGTGCGGCACCGAGCAGATGGCCGATGCCAGTGCGGGCCCCCCTCTGCTGCCCGACGTCACCCTGCTGGTCCTGCCGGTCAGCACCGTCGGCGTGGACCGGTTCCGACGGCGCCCCTCGGGAGTGCGTCGGACGGACGACGGCCGCTGCCACAGCCTGATCCGCCGCAGCGACCTGCCGGCCCGGGAGAAACCCGGCCGTCCGCGCGGCTACCTGCATGATCGACGCGGGGCGTGCTCGGCTTGACTCACGAAGTGGCGCTTCAGTCGGAGGAGCGAGCAGGCGGACACGCCGTCACCGACTCCATCCCGCGAACGCGGGCCTGATCGCCGGGCGATGGGGCCAGGCGACGTGCCGGCCATGGCGTCCGGCGTACCGGTCACCGCCCATGCCGCCAGTGACTGCGACCACCACACGGACGTCTATGGCGCAGTGCCATCGTCAGACCGGCCCGTCGATCACGCGGAAGCCACCTCGGCACGCCGATCCCTCCGGGCGGCGAGATTAAGCATCCAGGGACCGTCCGCGGACCCGCCCCCGCGTCGCGGCCGCCGGTGCAGGGCTGCGAACAGGCCGCTGACCGAACCGGACCCGGCGGCTACCCCATCGCGGCCCGCGCCGACCGGCCCCCGGGGATGCGCACAGGCCATGGCCGCGATCGGAGCAATGCCCGGCTAGCTAGGGCTTCCTGGGCGTCGGATCGAGCGGACTTGGGCACTCGGAACCTCGGCAGACCCCCCCATGTATGGCCCCAGCCAGACGAGGACAGCAGCACAGTGACGCGCGGAGGCTACGCTGCCCCACGTCGGCTTCTCGACCAACGGAGGCAGAGCGAGTGCTAGGCGAGCCCGGAGTCGATTTTCCGGAGGAGAAGACAGTCCTCGACGTCGTCGCGACCAGCCGCGGCGATGTTCTGGTCAGCTGGGTCGAGGAAGTCCGCGACGATGAGTTGATCGTCAGCATCCCGAAGGACCGGGCACAGCGCGGGGTCCCCATGCACAACGGGGAACGACTCGAACTCATCTGGCGGGGACCCGAGGAGCTACGGGCCCTGCCGGTCGAATTGATCGATACGCAAAGCGCAGCGGGACCATGCTTGCGACTGCGCGCTGTCGGCCCGGCTGGGCGCGGGCAGCGGCGCGCCGCCGTCCGGGCACCCCTGGTCTTGCCGATTCAGGTCAGCCGGCCGACGCATAGCCTCCGAGGGAACACCCTTGACCTGAGCGAGGGCGGTCTTCGCTGCCTCCTCCATCCCGCAAACGCAGAGGACCACACGAGCGCGGTCGACGCCCCGCCCAACGAGGGGCCCAGGGAAGATGCACGAGACGGCGCATCGGGACTACTCGAGGTGGGCCAGGTCGTCGACCTGACAATCGGTGAGGCTGACGACGAACTCCGGGGCCGCGGTGAGGTGGTTCGCCGCCACCCCCGCAACGACAAGCTCCAGGAGGTCTCGGTCCGATTCATCGGACTCCCCGTGCACCTCGAAGACGCCATTCGGCGTCGCGTCTTCGCGAACCTGAGGGAAATGCGTATGCGCGGCCTCATGTAGATCGTGGCGGGCACGTGTTCCGTACACCCCGGCGAGGCGTTGGAGCGAACGGGCCGACGCTCCGATCGCCTGCGCAGGGCCCGCAGGGCCGCACCGACCAACGTGGCATGCCCAGCAGCCAAGGCCGTGTACCGGGGGAAGGGGCTCGACGCCCCGCACGGGACCCGCACCCTGCATAGAATCGCCGGGAGCGGCCGTCAGGCCCCGGGGCGACTGCCTACCCGGCGAGGCCGCGGCCGCCGCAGCGATGTGGGCCGCTGGGCCAGCAGCATGGAGGTCTCGGTCACCGGCTTCATCGAGCGGTCCGGCAGCGGCTTCGACACCACCCGGCGGATCACTCGGACGAGTGAGGGCCCGGTCAATGCCGAGCGACATCTGGTCGAAAGTCTCCTTGGGCGCACAGTGCGTCCGGGCACCCCGAGGAGTCTGAGGGATGACGCTGCTGTCCAGCGCGGTCTGGTGTTCATGGAAGTGGACATCGTGGCCGTCGCTAGCGTCCTTGCCGTTCTTCTGGCATGCAAAATCTGTTCGCGGGCGGCACATAGGCCGCCTTTATCGGCTGACGCGCGTCGCATCCTGCTGCTAGCCAGGCGATGCAGTGCGGAAAGCCATCGCCTCGTTCGGCCATTGGGCTGATCCGCGGGCGCGACGCCGGCCAAGTTGAACAACCCTCATAGGAAAGGAAACCGCGATGTGGGTAGATGGACGAGGTACCTTCCGCACAGCGGATCACCCGGAGTTTGACGAGGTGGTCCACATGTCGCCTCGAAGCGACGCAATTCTTCGCCTCACGCCCCGCCCGTGGATCTTTGACGTGCTGGATGATGTCGAAGAGGAGGTCTTCGAGCACGTGGAAAGGGTCGGAGTCGATCCCGCGGAGGAGGCGCGATTCGTAGATCGTCTGCCGCCTCGCGTCACGCTCGGGGTGCCGGGACCAGTTGAGGGGACAGCCGATGCCTTGTCCGTTCAGCTCCGCTGGCAACCCGTCCGGTGGCGCGTCGACTACGTGTGGGCAGTGCGAGACCGCATCGCCTCATCTCGCAGGCCAGTCACCCGCGTCCAACCGCACGGGCGGGTGCTGGGGCTGACAGGAGTCCCATCTCCACACCTGACCCTCCGTCGACCAGAGCGTGAAGCAGCTCCTCGAGATTGACCCGCCTGTCCCGAGTGCTTCAGTCCCCTGGGCTGGGCGAACGCGGGCTTCAGCCGGACGAGCTCTTGGGTGACGACCAGCCGCGATGCCGACCGTGCAGGGTCCGGAAGTCCCCGTGACAGGACGGCACGTCGCGCCACGGCGACCCGGTTCCGGTTCGCCACAGGATGCCCCTCGGTCCCGGCCCCTGAGCAGAGCTCTGTGCCGGACGGGCCGGGGGAATGGGTGGCAGGACACCTGTTCCGCAGTTCCTCCCGTACCGGCTTGGGCTCCAGTTCCGGGAGGGTCCAGATGACCAGCACCAGCACCACGATCAGCAGCGCGGCCAGCGGTACGAGCAGCAGTCGGACCGGCAGGGGAAGTCGGAGTGTGCGGCCCCAGCCTAGTCCGGCGCAGCGGCAGGCGGCCGACGCCGCCCGGGCGGCGAGGATCGCCGCCCTGCACGAGCAGTCGGCGAGCGCGTCGAGCAGCTGACCGCCGATCCGTAGTGGCGGGCGATGCTCGACGCCGCCGCCAGGTTCCACACCTACAGCCTGGGCAACCAGCTGCTGATCGCGCTGCAGGCCGCGCGGCTGGGCATCAGCCCCACCCGGGTCGCCGGGTTCGGCACCTGGAAGGCGTTGGGCCGCAGCGTGGTGAAGGGGTCCACCGGGCTCGCCGTCCTGGCCCCCTGCCACCTACACGCGCAAGGACGCCGTCACCTCGTCCCTGATCAGTGCCGTCTTCGCAGGACACCCGGCCGTACCGACCGCCGGGACGGCGGGGCAGCCGTCTGGCGGGGACGCCGACCGGCCGGCCTGGGCGCGGGTGCTGCGCGGGTTCCGGGTCGCCCACGTCTTCGACGTCTCCCAGACCGAGGGCGACCCGCTGCCCGACGTCCGGCCGGAGCTGCTGACAGGTGACGCCACCGCCGCCCAGTGGGAGGCGCCGGCCACCGGAGTCGCCGCGCAGGGCTACACGCTCACCCGCGGGAGGTGCGGGCAGGCCAACGGCTTCACCGACCCGGTCGCCCCGCCGTGCGGGTCCGCCCGGACGTAGCCGATGCGTAGGCGGTCAAGACCCTCGCCCACGAGCTGGCCCACATCGAATGTGGGCACACCGCGCCGCGGTTCAAGAACCCCGTCAGGCGCGCCAGTCGCTCAAGGGCACCGGCGGCACCAGTGCGCGGTATGGACCCCACACCGTCCGTCGGCGGGGTGGATGGCGCGCCTTCGCCGACTGACTCGTACGGGTGGCCTGCGCCCCTCCGAGCTTCCGCCCCCGACATCACCCAGAAGCTCGCGTTCAACGCCTCCATGTTCGCCCTCGAGGCCGCCCTGGGCCTGATCGCCTACGAGGCGCTTCTCGGTGACACCTCCCCTGGTGACCCGAGAGGCTGGCTCGCGGCCTTCGTAGCCGTTCTGCTGACCGACCTGCTCTCGGCCGCGGCGGTCACCGCCGTGATCAGCACCATGGAGGGCCGGTTCGACCGCGAGGTGCTCCGCGAGGCGATAGGCCCCGGTGTGGTCGTGGGCTCCCGCCATGACCGGCGAGTCGGTACTGCGGCCGCGACCCACCGCCCGCGGCGGCGACCCGTCCGGCCAACGGGACGGCATGGCGACGCCACTGTGCAGCGAGGGTTCCGTGTACGCCGTCCTCCTGGTGCGCGACCGAACCTTCCAGGGGGAGACGTTCACCAACCAAGACCTGCGGCTGCTCGAGACACGGGCCGCCCACGCCGCCGTGGCCCTCGTCAAGGCTCGCCTCGTCGACCGGCTGCGCCGCCTCGCTGCGCAACGCGAGCACGAAGCTGCCACGATCCGCTCACCAGACTACCGACCGGCGCGCCTTCACAGGAGGCGGTGAGCAAGCTCATCGCGGCCGATCGCACCGGCGCTGTCCTCTTCCTCGACCTCGACGACTTCAAGGACGTCAACGACACCCTGGGCCACGGCGCGGGCGACCTGCTGCTCCAGGAAACCGGACGCCGACTGCAGGAGCTCCCGACGGCGTCGTCGCACGGCTGGGCGGTGACGAATTCGCATTGTTGCTGTGCCCGACACCGGCGTTCCCGGCGCCGTGGACGTGGGGCGGGAGGTGCTCCACGCGCTCACCCGGCCGGTGTCGATCCAGCAGGTCACGCTGCGCACCGGGGTGAGCATCGGCATCGCCCTGCTCACCGAGCACGGGGACACGACAGAGGAGATCCTCCGGCACGCCGACGTGGCCATGTACGCGGCCAAGAGCGCCGGCACCGGAGTCGAGATCTACCGCCCCGAGGACGGCGAGGCCGTGCAGCGCAAGCTGGTGCTGGCCGCCGACCTGCCCGCGGCCATCGACGAGCACCGCTTCGAGGTCTGGTATCAGCCCCAGGCGGACGCCCGGACCGGCCGCGTGACCGGCATGGAGGCGCTGTTGCGCTGGCGCCACCCGGTGTACGGCTCGGTACCGCCCCCGATGTCGTCGCGCTGGCCGAGCGCACCGGCCTCATCCGGCCGCTGACCGACGCCGTCCTCGAGACGGCCCTGCTGCAGCGTGCCGCCTGGGCCGCTGCCGGCCTGGCGCTCTCGGTGTCGGTGAACGTCACCGCCGCCGACCTGCACGACGACCAGTTGCCTGGAGTCGTGACCCGGCTCCTGCAGGCTACCGGGGTAATGAGCGACCCCGCCCGCTGCCTGACCGTCCTCGACGGTCTGGCCGCGCTCGGCGTGCGCCTGTCGGTCGACGACTTCGGGACGGGCTACTCCTCACTGGCCTACCTGGAGCGCCTCCCCGTGCACGAGGTGAAGATCGACAGGTCCTTCGTCCAGGGGCTCGACTAGGGCCTCGATGACGCCACCGTGGTCCGGGCCACCGTCGCACTGGCGCACGATCTCGGAATGGCGGTGGTGGCCGAGGGCATCGAGACGCAGCATGCCTGGGCGCGGGTCGCCGACCTCTGCTGCGAGACCGTCCAGGGGTACGGGCTGGCCCGTCCCCTTCCGGTCGACGAGACGCTGCCCTGGCTGCTCAGCTCAGCACGGGGCGTCCCTCTGAGGACGCAAAAGCCACGCCCTGATCAGCTCCACCCTCAGGCGAAGCTACCTACTTCGAGTTGAAGAAGGCTGGTCAGCTTCGGACCCCTGCCGTCCCCAGGTCTGGGGCGCTGGCGGCTGGCCGTGCTGCCCGACGCCAGGACCGGCGGACTGCGCACGTCCCTCGCCGATCACGTCGACGGCGGCCGCTGCCTGGGGGGTGACAGCCCAGTCGACGTCGGTCCTGGCTGCGCCGCAATCGGTCCTGCACAGCACAGCGCCCGTGACGGACGAAGCCATTAAGCATATTGCTCGTCAACACTTGATTCGCCATGCGACGGCCATCGACGCTTAGTAGACGTCCAAGGAGCTAGCAAAATACGGCAGACGTCCATGGAGCTATCAAAATGCGGCACGCATGCTACCTTTGGAGGTAGGTCGGGCCCCGCTTCGCGGGGCCCATCGCCGTTTCTAGGGGTGACTTGTTGGTCATTGTCGGGTGCCGTTGACAATGCATGGCGGGATGAAGATCTACGCCGGCTCGCCGGCGGCTGCCCGACAGTACGTGGAGGCCGACCGGGGTCGGGCTGATGACTACTACCTCACCGAGGGCGCCGGCGTCGCCCGTCGGTTCAGCGTCACCGGCGGTCGTGTGGCCGAGCTGGCGCCGTTAACCGGTGACGCCTACGAGACGTGGGTGGCCGGCTGTGACCCGGGCACCGGCGAGCCGCGGGGGCAGCTGCGCGGCGACGGGCATGCGGTTCGTTTCGTCGAGGTGGTGGTCAACGGTCCGAAGACGTGGTCGCTGGCGGCCGCGCTGCATCCGGACATCGCGACGGCGTATGACGCGGCCCAGGCTCGGGCGGCCGCGCAGATCATCGGCTGGCTGGGGCAGCACGCCACCACCCGGGTCGGTCCGCGCGGCGGGCAGGTGCAGGTGCCGGTCGAGGTGGCCGAGGCGGTGACGGTGGCGCACTACACGTCGCGGGCCGGGGATCCGCACCGCCATCTGCACCTGCAGATCAACGCCCGGGTGTTCGCGGCCGGGAAATGGCGCGGCCTGCACACCGTCGGTGTCCGCGATTCCCTCGCCGCGATCAACGGTATCGGGCACGCTGCGGTCGCCTGCGACCCGCAATTCCGGGCTGCGCTCGCCGCTCACGGATATGCGGTGAATGGTGATGGGGAGATACGGCAGCTGGCGGATTTCGTGGGCGCCTTCAGCGTGCGGACGGCGCAGATCGCCCGGAACATCGATGGGTACGAACGGGAATGGACCGCGGCGCATCCTGGCGAATCCCCCGGCCCGGCGTTGCGCCGCTCCTGGGACGCGCGGGCGTGGGCAGCGGGCCGCCCGGACAAGGTGCTGCCCCAGCCCGGGGAGGACCTCACGGCACGGTGGGCGGCCGAGCTGGTCGCCCTGGGCTACCGCGACCGGAATGCTCCTGTCGGCCTGACCCCCACCCCGGTCGGTGGCCTGGACCGGGAGCAGGCGGCGCAGCGGGTGCTGGCCCGGCTGGCCGCGGCCCGCTCGGCGTGGAACGCCGCCGACGTGCGCGGGGAGGTCGAGCAGCTGCTCGCCGCCGCCGGGATCGTCACCGACCCGGCGGTGCGCATCGAGCTCGCCGAGGACCTCACCGCCCGCACAATGGACCGCTGCGTGCCGCTGCTGGACCGCGGTGGGGTGCCCGAGCACATCCGGGCCTGGACCTCAGGACCGGTGCTTGCCGTCGAGGCCGACCTCACCGCCCGCCTCGCCGCCCGCGCCACCGAGCGCCCGGCCGGCGCCCCTGGCCCCGACCCGACACCGCCGGTCGACCTCGCAGCCGGTGCCGCGCGGCTGGATCCCGGACAGGCCACGGCGGTCGCCGCGCTGGCCGGCTGGCGGCGCCTGGTCGTGGTCGAGGGCGCGGCCGGCGCCGGCAAGACCACCACCCTCGCCGCCACCAAGAATGTGATCGCCGGGCAGGGGCGCAGGCTGGTGGTCGTCACCCCGACACTGAAGGCGGCCAAGGTCGTTGCCGCGGAGGTCGGCGCGGTCGCCGGCTCGGCGGCCCGGCTGGCCTTCGAGTACGGCTGGCGCTGGAATGACGACGGCGCCTGGGCCCGGCTCGGCATCGGGGATCTCTGTCCGACTACGGGAGGTGTCTACGCCGGGCCCACGAACGGGGCGCGGCTGCGGGCCGGCGACCTCCTGGTCGTGGACGAGGCGGGCATGCTGGATCAGGACACCGCCCGGGCCCTGCTGACGATCGCCGACGAGTGTCGGGTGCACCTGGCCCTGCTCGGTGACCGGCATCAGCTGCCGGCGGTCGGTCGCGGTGGCGTCCTCGACCTCGCCGCGGCCCAGGTGGACCCGGCCGAACACCTGACCCTGGTCGGGGTGCACCGCTTCGGCCGCACCGACGCCACAGGCGCCACGATCCCGGACACCGACTACGCCGAGCTGACCCTCGCGATGCGCGCCGGCACCAACCCCGGGACGGTGTTCGACGCGCTCCTGGGCCGCGGGCAGATCCGGCTGCACCCTGACGCGCAGGCGCTGCGGGATGCGCTCGCCGCCGCCGCGGCCGACGGCTACACCGCCGGGGAGCGCGTGGCCGTGGTGGTCGAGACGCGCGAGCAGGCCGCCTCCCTCAATGCCGCCGTCCGGGACCGACTGGTCACCCAGGGCCGGGTCGACGACCGACGCGCTGTGGTCACCGGGGCCGGGGAGCGGATCGGCGTCGGGGACCGGATCGCGACCCGCCGCAACGACCGCGACCTCGACGTGGCCAACCGGGACCTCTGGGTCGTCACCGCGGTCGGCCGGCGCGGCGGGCTGCTGGTCACACCCGACGGCACACCGCATGTCACCCCCGCCGGCGGTGTGTCCGGCTCTGTCACCCCCGCCGTTCCCCCGGCCGGGACGGGGGCGCGGGTGCTGCCCGCGGACTACGTCACCGCGCACGTGGAGCTGGCCTACGCGACCACCGCGCACGGCACCCAAGGCGACACGGTGACCGCCGCGCACCTGGTGGTCGGCGAGGACACCGGCGCGGCGGCGGCATACGTCGGGATGACCCGCGGTAGGGAGGCCAACACCGCCCACCTCGTCGCGGCCGACCCCGCGCAGGCGCGGGAGCAGTGGCTCGCGGTCTTCGCCCGCGACCGCGCCGACCTCGGTCCCGCGCACGCAGCCCGGCTGGCCGCCGCCGAGGCCGCCCGCTACGCCACGCCCCGACCGCTGGAGCAGGCGCTGGCCGACCTGCACTCGGCGTGGACGGCCGAGCGACGCTGCCTGGATCGGCTCGCCTCCGACCTGCCGCGCCGCGACGCGCTGCGCGAGATCGTCGCGCTCGAGTCCGCCCACGGCGACCAGCTCACCGTGCTGGAAGCCCGGTACGAGCGGACGGGAATCGACGCCCGCCACGCCACGGCGCGGGCCGACGCCAGCCGCGCGGTCGTCACCGCCGAGACCGACCGGATCCGCGACACCCTGCTCGCCAGCTGGGACACCGGGCGTGACGCCGCCCGTCACGCCGCGCAGGTCGTCCTCGACGGTCCCGGCCGGCTCCGACTGCGGCGGGCGGCGGTGAACCGGGCCGGCGAGCAGCTGGTCGACTGGGCGGACGCCTGGCGCCCCTACCTGCCGACCATCCCCACCGACCCGCAGCAGATCGCGCGCCTGGCTGACCGGGCCGACGACCGACCGCGGCTGTGGACTGCCTTCGACTCCTACGCCCGCCACCACGCCGAACACGCCCACCCGGAGCACACTCAGTTGCGCGCGGCCGCAGCCACCGCCCAGGAGACCCACCGGCACGCCGCGGCCGCGCTCGCCGACGCCCGCCGTCAGCACGAGGACCGGCTCGCCCGCTTCGGACCCCTCGCCTGGACCCCCGACCCGGCGGAGGGGTTGGCCGACACCGACCGGGCCATCACCGCCGCCCGAGCAGAACTGGCCGTCGTCCGCGGCCGCATCGCGCGACTGACGGCCGAGCCAGCTCTCCTCGCCCAGCCGGCCGAACGCCTCGTCCACGAGCGGGACACTTGGCGCGCACTCCAGCACGCAGACCCGACCCCACACCGATCGGCCCCCACTCTGCTGACCGCCCCCGAACCTGGTGTTCGCCTCCCGCGGCCCGAGGACCTTGCGGCGCTCACCCGGCGCACCCCCGCTGGTCCAGGCATAGGGCGATGAAGGCCTACCCGCGGGCGCCCTGCCAGGGACGCGGACGTCTGCGCTGTGCCCGGCAGGCGCAGCGAAAGCCGGACAGCAAGACCTTGATCAGGAGGACAGTTCTCCAGTCAGTAGCAAAGCCCACACTGCGGTGGGCGGCGAGGTCCCAAGAGCTCACCGAGATGGAAGGGGATGAACGGTGGCGTCGATCGCGAAGAGACCCGACGGGACCTTTCGGCCGCGGTACCGGGACGAGAACGGCAAGGAGCACGCCCGGCACTTCAAGAGGAAGGTCGACGCCCAGCGGTGGCTGGACGAGGTCACCGCGGCGATGGTCACCGGCGACTACGTCGACCCCGCCGCCGGGAAGATCACCTTCAAGGCTTGGTTCGCGCAGTGGTCGGCCAGGCAGGTGTGGGAGCGCGGGACGACGCTTGCCGCTCAGCAGGCGGCCAGCTCGGTGACCTTCGCCGACGTGCCGATGCGCCAGATCCGCCCGTCCCACGTGCAGCAGTGGGTCAAGGCCATGTCGCAACCTGCACGTGGCCGCAAGACCGGACTCGCGCCCAGCACCATCCGGACGCGCTACAACTACGTCCACATGGCGATGCGGGCCGCGGTCGTCGACCGCATCATCAAGACCGACCCATCGGCCGGCGTGCCCCTGCCGAGGACACGCAGGGCGTCAGCGTCGATGACCATCCCCGCTGCCGACGACGTGGGGCGCACGCTCAGCGCCGCGCCGGAGTGGTTCCAGCCGTTCATCGCGGTGTGTGCCTTCGCCGGGCTACGGCTGGGGGAGGCGGCCGGACTGCGGCTGGAGGACGTCGATTTCCTGCGCCGGACCATCTCCGTTCGCCGCCAGCTGCAGGGTGAGAACAGCGCGACGACCCAGCCGGTAGCGCCCAAGTTCGGGTCCGAGCGAGTGGTCTACGCCCCAGCCGACCTGATGGCGCTTCTGGCGAAGCACGTAGAGCGGGCAGGGGTCCAGCGAGGCGACTGGCTGTTCACGAACGCCGGGCAACCTCTGAACCGCAACTCCGCGGGGCACCAGTGGCGGCAAATCCGCAAGGTGACCGGGCTCGACGGGTACACGCTGCACGACCTGCGGCACTTCTACGCGAGCGGGCTCATCGCATCAGGCTGCGATGTGGTGACCGTGCAGCGGGCGCTCGGGCACTCCTCGGCGACGATCACGCTCGGCGTCTACTCCCACCTCTGGCCCACCGCCGAGGATCGCACGCGCGCCGCAGCGGGCGACCTCATGGCCGCCGCGCTGGGCGATTCTGCGGACTCTCTGCGGACCAAGGGACTGTGACGACCCGCTGAGCAGCGGAAACGCGGACGATCAGCGGTAGTTGTCGAACTGCAGCGCGACGTCGAGGTCGGCGCCGCGGAGCAGCTGCTGCACCGCCTGCAGGTCGTCGCGCTTCTTGCCGCTCACCCGGAGCTGGTCGCCCTGGATCTGCGCCTGCACGCCCTTGGGGCCCTCGTCGCGGATCAGCTTGGAGATCTTCTTGGCGACGTCGGACTCGATGCCCTGCTTGATCCGCGCGGAGATCTTGTAGATCTTCCCGGAGGACTGCGGCTCGTCGGCGTCGAGCACCTTGAGCGAGATGTTCCGCTTGATCAGCTTCTCCTTGAACACCTCGAGCGCGGCCGAGACCCGCTCCTCGGTGTCGGCCTGCAGCGCGACGCCCTCCTCGCCGGCCCAGGCGATCGTCGCGTTCGTGCCCCGGAAGTCGAAGCGCTGCGACAGCTCCTTGGCGGCCTGGTTCAGGGCGTTGTCGACCTCCTGCCGGTCGACCTTGCTGACCACGTCGAAGGACGCGTCGGCCATGGGAACTCCCCTCGTCGGACGGTGGCGGCCCGGGGCTCCGAGCTCCGCCACCACAGTCTTGTACTCTGCTCCGGTACCACCGCACGGCGGGTTGCCCGAGTGGCCAATGGGAGCGGACTGTAAATCCGTCGGCTTAGCCTTCGAAGGTTCGAATCCTTCACCCGCCACGCTCCGGTACGAACGGCCCCCGACATGAGTCGGGGGCCGTTCGCCGTTCCGGGTGGTTCAGCCGGAGGTGGGGGCCCGCGCGCTGGCGACGGCGGTGCGCTCCAGCTGCTGCCCGCCGAGGAACAGCCAGCCGAACGCGATGTCCACGAAGCGGGTGCACCGCACGGTCACCTCCGCGCCGTCCGCGGCCGCCGACCAAGCGTCCAGCGCCGAGCCGCCCGCCCCGAGCTGCTCGGCGACGGCCACCTGCGCGGTGGCGGAGGTCAGGGGCAGCGCGGCGCCCAGCCCGCCGGCGTAGATCGCGGCCTCGTCGGCCCGGTTGGCGGCGGCCAGCGCGGCGCCGTCGCACACCGACTGCACCTCCTGCTGCTCCAGGAAGGCGTCGGAGGCGGCGATCGCGCCGAACACCATGAGTGCTGCGACCAGCCAGCAGACCAGCACGAACGGCAGCGTGGAACCCCGCTCGGCGTCGTCCCGGTCGTGGCGCACGGCGGGCAGCGTAGGGGGCCCGCGCGGTTGTCCACGACCTGTGGACAGCACCTGTGGACGCTGTGGACGCCCGATCGGGTGACGCGCCCCGCCGCCGGTCCCCCTGTGGACGACGCCCCCGCGGATCCGGTCCGCGGCGCAACACTGCCGCGGTGACCATCGAGATGCCGGCGGAGGAGGTCCGGGCACTGGGCCGCACGCTGGGCGGGCGGGCCCGGTCGGCGGAGGAGGTCCACGGCCGGCTGGAGGGCGACGTCGACGGACCGCTGCGCACCCCGGTCGAGGAGTTCCTCGCCTGCCACGCGCTCCTGGCGACCGCGCTGGCCGGCGAGCTGGACCGGCTCGGCGCCACGGTCACCGGGATCGCCGACTCCTGGGTGCAACTGGACGCAGCGCTCGTGCCCCCGACCGACGGGAGCGGGCCCCGGTGACCGCCCTGATCCCCGACCCGGTGCCCCTCGACCCGCCGCCGGGTGACCCGCGGGCGTTCGGCGAGCTGGCGGGGCGGCTGGACCGGGCCGGAGCCCTGCTCGCGGGGCTCGGGGACCGGGTGCGGGACGACGCCGGACGCGTACCGGGATGGACCGGGCGGGACGCCGACGCGGCGACCGCCCGCGTGCTGCGGGTGGGAGACCTGGGAGGCGAGGCCGCCGCGGCGCTGGCCGAGGCGGGCCGGCGGCTCGCCCTGCACGGGGAGCTGCTGGCCGATGCCCGCGGCCGCCTCGCCCGGCTGCGCGCCGCGCAGGAGGAGGACTTCGGGGCCGCGGCCGCGCGCCTGGGTGGTGTCCAGGACGTCGGGACCGGCGCGGACGTCTCCGGCGCCCTCGAGGAGCTGCGCAGCGCGGAGGCCGCCCGCCGCCGGGTGGCGGCGGCGATCCGGGAGGAGGCCGAGCGGGACGCCGCGGCGACCGCGGCCGTGCTCGCCGGGTGCAGCGCGGTCACCGGCGGCGGCGGGCGGTGGGGCACGGCGGACGCCGGGCGGCACCTCGCCGCGGTCCTCCCCGGCTGGCACGAGCTGCTGCTGGCGCAGCGCGGCGCCGCGTTCGCGGCGGCCGTGCTGGGGGACGAGGACCCCGCCGCGCGGGAGGCGGCCGCCCGGGAACTGCTGCCCTGGGCGGGCGATCCCGCGGTGGCCGCGGCGGTGCTCGTCGGGCTCGGCGCCGGCGGGTTCCGCGACGTGCTCCGCCGGCTGGGGGAGGGGCGGCTCTCCTTCCGCAGCGCGCTGGCCCGCGTGGTGGCTGCGGCGCTGGGCGCCCCGGTTTCGCCCGCCGATGCCCGCGCGGTCGCGCAGGTGCGCGACCGCCGGCTCGTCGACCCCGGTGACCACCACACGCTGGACAGCGACCTCGTGGCCCTGGGCATGGGCGTCGTCCTGGCCGCCGGGCGCGGCGACCCCCGCTCCGGCCCGCCGCCGGCCACGGTCCGCGAGTGGGGGCGGCAGATCGTCGCGCGCGAGCGGGCCCTGGGTGGCGCGCGGATCGTCGACGTCGTCCGGCCCGAGCCGGGCGAGGCCCCGCCGGGCGACCCGCTGCAGGAGGTGCTGGCCCGCCTGGCGGCCGTCGACGACCCCGCGCCGGCGGCCGGCCTGCTCCGCAGCACCCCGGCCTGGTCCCACCTGCTCGCGCGGCCGTGGGACGACGACGGCGCCGCGCTCGTGGCGGTGGTCGGACGTGCGGTCGAGGCGCCGGGGGCGACCGCCGTCCGCGCGGGACTCCGGGCGCTGGCCACCGGCCTGGGGGACGACGGCGACCCCGGTGCCTGGACCGTCGACCCGGCGACCGCGGCCCTCCTCGCCCCCACCCTGGCGGAGGCGGTGGCCGCGCGGCCCGCGGTGCTGACCGGCCCGCTGCTCGCCGTCCCCGACTGCGGGGGTGACGACCGCACCCTGCTGCGCGGGCTGGGTTACCTGGGCACCGACCGGGCCGCCGCCGGCCTGCTGGACCGCGCGGTGGCCGACGCCGTCGCGGAGCTGGCCGCGGCACCCCGGGAGGACGGGGCGGACCCGGCGGGCGTCGTGGGCGCGGGGTACGCCGCCGTCCGCGAGTACGGCCGGCGTCTCACGCACGCCCTGGAGGGGTTCGCCGCGCAGGAGCGGGCCGGGCAGCGCGCACACGGCGGCGACCTGCTGGACGCGGTGGGCGGCCGGGTGGTGGGCCCGCTCGCCGCGCTTGCCGCTGTGGGACTGGACCTGGACGGCACCTGGGACGAGCCGCCGGACCGCGCCCGGCACATCCCGGCCGACCGGGCGGTGCGCTCGGCGGGCGGCTCCCTCGCGGCAGGCGCGGCGTACGCGCAGGTCACGCGGCTGCTCGGGACGCCGGAGCCCCCCGAGTCGCCGCCGGTGGACGTCGTCGGGCTGGCGACCGAGCTCCTCCCGGGCGCTCCGGGCCGCATCGGCCAGGTCCTCGACATCACGGTGGACCTGGTGGGCGAGCTGCTGCGCGACGAGGCGGTCCGCGAACCGCGCTGATCGGTCGCCGTCCCCCGTTTGGTTGACCAAGCGTCGATCAAAGTTCACGCAGGGTGACGACACTCAAGATCGTCACCCTGTCGTGATCGTCCACGCTTGCCTCGTAAGGGTGACGGGCAGCAATGTCCGCAGCGCGGTCCGTACCCAACGACGCTCTGCCCCCGCGCGTAAGTCCTGCCGCATTCCGCAGTCGGTCATGCCACAACAGGAGGCGTCATGAGCAACAACACGCAGCGCGGGCTCAAGTGGAGCCGGGGTCTCAAGTGGAGCCGGGGTCTGAAGTGGAGCCGGGAGGCCTGATACCTCCCCTCTCGTCCTTCCCGCAGGGCAGCCGGTCGCCGACCGGCTGCCCTGCGGCGTTTCCGGGGGGCGGGCGCGGACTGTGACCCTTTCGGGTCGCGGCGCGACCCGAAGCGGGGTGTGAGGGGCGTCTCCGTTGCTAGCCTCTGCGCGCCCATCTACCCCGGCACGGAATGCAGGTCGCATGCCAGAGCAGGACGTCCGAGCCACGCCCCGGCCGGCCTTCCGGGCGCCCTCGACCGTGGCCGTGCTCGGGGTGCTGCTGGCTGCGCCGGTGATGCTGGTCGTGCTCCTGACCCAGCCCCTCGCGGTCTCGCTGCCCGCGCTCGCGGTCGTCTTCCTCGCGATGCTCGCGGCCGAGTCCATCCACCTGCACGTCGAGTTCCGCCGCCAGGCCGTGTCCGTCTCCGCGAGCGAGCTGGCCATCGTGGTCGCCCTCGTCGAGGTCGGCGGCGCCTGGGCGGTCATCGCCAGAGCGGTGGCCGTCGCCGCCGTCCTGCTGGTGCAGCGGTTCCCCCGACCGCAGGGCATCTACACCGTCGCCGTCGCCGTGCTGGAGGTCTGCGCTGCCGTCGCCGTCCTCTCGGTGCTGCCCGTCGGCGAGCTGACCTCGCCCGGCAGCTGGATCTCCTACGTGGTGGCGATCCTCGTCGCCGACGTGCTCGGCGCGGTGCTCGTGGCCGGCGCCATCATCACCACCCAGGGACACCCGGGCCGCTCGCTGTGGGCGAGCCTGCTCATCCCCGTGTTCGTGATCGGCCCGGTGGCGGTCATCGTCGGCCTCGCCGCTCTGCTGCTCATCGGTGTGACCGGCTGGGCCTGGCTGCTGCTCGCGCCGCTGCTCGTCGTCCTCGCGCTGCTCTACCGCCAGTTCGGCGCGGTCACCCGCCGCGGGCACAGCGTCCAGCGGGTCTACGACTTCGCCCGCCGGGTCGAACAGGTCACCCCGGACGAGGCCGGCACCCGCCAGATCGTCGCCGCGGTGCAGGAGCTGCTCAACGCCGAGCGCGTGGCCCTGTGGCTGCCGCCCTACCTGGACGAGGCCCCGCAGCTGGTCGTCGCCGCCGAGGACGACGCGGTCTGGTACGACGGCCCGGGCGATCCGGACGACGTCTTCCGCCGCGCGGTGGCCGCCGCCGGCGGGCCGGTGCTGATCACCCTCGCGCACGCGGACGAGGAGCAGGCCGCGGGCCTGGCGCGCCGCGGCGTCACCGAGCTGCTGGCGGCACCCCTGGCCACCGCCGCCGGGGAGCCCGGCTACCTGGAGGTGTGCGACCGGCGCAGCACCGTCGTCTCCTTCGCCGACAGCGACCGGTCCGCGCTGGACTCGATGCTCACGCACGTCAACGCCGCGATCCGCCACCAGCAGCTGCTCACCCAGATCCGCTACGACGCCGACCACGACCGGCTGACCGGGCTGCCCAACCGGCAGCGGCTGGCCGCCGAGATCGACGCGCTGCTCGCGGCCGACCCGGCCGGCGGGCGGGCCGGGCTCATCCTCGCGGCGGTCGGCAACTACCTGGAGGTCACCGACACCCTCGGGCACGCCGCCAGCGACGAGCTGCTGCAGGTCACCGCGGGGCTGCTGCGCGAGCACGCGCCGCCGCAGGCGCTGCTGGCCCGGATGGAGAGCGAGCGGTTCGCCGTCCTCCTGCCCGGGCTGTCCCTGGCCGCTACCGAGCGCGCCGCGCGCCGGCTGCGCGAGGCGGCGGCCACCCGCGTCCGCGTGGCGGGCCTGGACCTCGAGGTCACGCTGACCATCGGCGTGGCCTCCGCCCCGGTGCACGGCACCGAGTCGGGCACGCTCATGCAGCGGGCCGACGTCGCGCTGCTGGCCGCCGCGGACTCCGGGGGCGTGGCCAGCTACCACCCGGTCCTCGACCAGCAGAGCCTGCGCCGGCTGCAGCTGGGCACCGAGATCGAGCAGGCGATGGCCGACGGCCAGATCAGCGTCGTCTTCCAGCCGATCATCGACGCGCAGACCTCCGACATCGTGTCGGTGGAGACCCTCGTCCGCTGGGCCCACCCGCGGTACGGCGCGATCTCACCCGACGACTTCATCCACCTCGCCGAGCAGATCGGCCGGATCGGCGCGGTCACCGACCACGTGCTCGACCTCGCGCTGGCCCGCTGCCGCCGCTGGCTCGACCAGGACATCGCGCTCTCGGTCGCGGTCAACCTCTCGGTGCACTGCCTCACCGAGCCAGACCTGGTCGCCCGCGTGCGCGGCGCGCTCCAGCGCCACGGCGTCCCGGGCGAGCTGCTCACCCTGGAGCTGACCGAGGGCAGCGTCGTCGACGACTCGGTGCGCGACAGCACCGTGCTGGCCGACCTGCACGACCTCGGGCTGCGGCTGTCGATGGACGACTTCGGCACCGGCTACTCGTCGCTGTCCCAGCTCCGGCAGCTGCCGATCGACGAGGTCAAGATCGACAAGTCCTTCGTGCTCGGGATGTCCACGAGCCAGGGCGAGTCGTTCATCGCCCGGTCGATCATCGAGCTGGCCCACAACCTGGGCCTGCGCGTGGTCGCCGAGGGCGTCGAGGACGACATGACCCGCAACCTGCTGACCGAGATGGGCTGCGACAAGCTCCAGGGCTTCCTGGTCAGCCGGCCGCTGCCCGACGACCGATTGGAGAACTGGCTGCTGGCCCGCACCGGGGTGCGGACGGCGGCCCCGGGAGCCGCTCACCGGCGGCTGTTCGTCCGCGGCTGACGCGCCGGGACCCCCCCTCGCGAACCCCCCGTGCGGGCGCGGTACAGTTCTCCTGCTCCCGAGCACGCCCCTTTAGCTCAGTCGGCAGAGCGTCTCCATGGTAAGGAGAAGGTCTACGGTTCGATTCCGTAAAGGGGCTCTGGAACAACGAGTAAGCTGACCGACCGGTCCAGTCGCGAGACCGGGCCGCAGGTCGTCCCGGCGGTGTAGCTCAGCCTGGTAGAGCAAGCGGCTCATAATCGCTGTGTCACCGGTTCAAGTCCGGTCACCGCTACTCCCGACGGACCCCGCACCCCGGGGTCCGTCGTCGTGTCGGCCCCGCCGGCACGGCAACGGGATCCGCACCCGGATCCCGCCCCACAAGGCTAGGAGCACTCCATGGCAGCCACCGACATCCGCCCGAAGATCACCCTGGCCTGCCAGGACTGCAAGAACCGCAACTACATCACCCCGCAAGAACCGGCGGAACGACCCCGACCGGCTCGAGCTGATGAAGTACTGCCCGCGCGAGCGCAAGCACACGCTGCACCGCGAGACGCGCTGACGGTCCGAGGCTGAGCGAGAGGGCGGGAGCATGGCGCTGGACCGGGAACTGGTCGGGCGCAGCTACCCGCCCTCTGCCGTCTACGAGGTCGGCCGCGCGAAGATCGCCGAGTTCGCCACCGCGATCGGTGATCCCTCCCCGGTCCACCGCGACCCGGAGGCCGCCCGCGCCGCCGGCCACCCCGACGTCATCGCGCCGCCCACCTTCGCGATCGCGGTGAGCCTCGAGGCCGCGATGGTCGTCCTCGACGACCCCGACGTCGCGATCGACTACGGCCGGGTGGTCCACGGCGAGCAGCGCTTCGCCCACCACCGGCCCATCCGCGCCGGCGACCGGCTGGTCGCGACGACGACGATCGACGCCGCCCGCACCGTGGCGGGCAACGACCTGCTCACCGCCCGCGTGGACCTCGCCACCGAGGACGGCGAGCCCGTCTGCACCGCCACCTCGATGCTGGTGGCGCGCGCGTGACCGCCGTCCGGTTCGCCGACGTCGCGGTCGGCACCGAGCTCCCGGAGCAGCGGTACCGGATCACCCGGGCCGACCTGGTGCGCTACGCCGGCGCCTCCGGCGACTTCAACCCGATCCACTGGAACGAGCGGGTGGCCACCGAGGTCGGGCTGCCCGGCGTCATCGCCCACGGCATGTTCACGATGGCCCTCGCCGGCCGCGCGGTCACCGACTGGGCCGGCGATCCCGCCGCGCTCGTCGAGTACCAGGTGCGGTTCGGCCGGCCGGTCGTCGTCCCGGACGACGACGAGGGCGCCGAGCTGACCGTCCGCGGCACCGTCGCGGCGCTGCTGGAGGACGGCCGAGTGCGGGTGGACCTCGCCGTCGGCAGCGCGGGGGAGAAGGTGCTCTCCCTGGCGCGCGCCGTCGTCCGCCTGGCATGACCGGGGCGCGGCGGGCCCGCCGTCCTCGCTGCCACCGCCCTGCTGCTCAGCGGCTGCACCTCCTTCGTCAGCACGCTCACCCCCGACCCGGCCGCCCGGCCCGAGGCGGCCGCGGAGCCCTGCGCCGACCGGGCCCGGCCCGATCCCGACCGGCCGCGGACCTCGCTGGACTTCCGGCTGGCCGACGACCTGCGGACGGTCACCGGCACCGAGACCGTCCGCTTCACCCCGGACCGCACGGTCACCGAGCTGGTGTTCCGGCTCGTGCCCAACGCCCCGGAGCTCGCGGCGGCCGGCTCCCGGCTCGTCGTGGACGCCGTGCGGGGCGACGACGTCGCCGGTGCCGGCTACGAGGCGCTCGCCGCGGCCGAGCCCGGGGGTGCGTACGTGGTGACCCTCGACGGGCCGCTGGCGCCGGGGGAGAGCACCGAGGTGGCGCTGGACTTCACCCTCACCCTCGGTTCGGGCGGCTTCGACCGGGTGGGCGCGACCGACGGCGTCTCCTGGTGGGCCAGGCGGCTTCCCGCTGCTCGCGTGGGAGCCGGGCACCGGCTGGGCCCGCGACCCGTTCGTGGCCGTGTCCGGCGAGACGACCACCAGCCCCGCCGCGGACACCACCGTGCGCGTGTCCGCGCCCGCCGGGCTCACCGTCCTCATGACCGGCGACCAGTCCGAGCCCGGCCCCGCGGACGCCGACGGGCGACGGACGTGGACCTCCCGCGAGCCGGTGGCCCGCGACGTCAGCGTCGCGGCCGGGCAGTTCACCACCGCCGAGCGGACCACCCCCGACGGCGTCCGGGTGACCACCGGGGCCCTCGCCGGGGCCGAGCCCGCCGCCGACGAGCTGGCCGACGCGACCGTGGCCGCCATCGACGACCTGACGGCGTTCCTCGGCCCGTTCCCCTACGGAACGCTGACCGTGCCCCAGCTGCCCGACTACGGCGGCGGGATCGAGTACCCGAGCTCGATCCTGCAGGCCTCGCCGAGCGAGGAGGTGCTCGTGCACGAGGTCGCGCACATGTGGTTCTACGGGATGGTCGGCAACTCCCAGTTCCGCGACCCGTGGCTGGACGAGGCCTTCGCGACGTGGGCGGAGGCCGTGGTGCACCCGACCTCCGCCGAGGGCCTGGACCGGGCCCTCGGCGTCGTGGGTGACGTCGGCGCTGCCATGGACGACTTCCGCACCTGGCAGCAGTACGCCGCCCGCGTGTACGGCAAGGGCGGGGCCGCGCTGCTGGCGGCGCGCGAGGCCGTCGGTGAGGACGCGTTCGACGCCGCGATCCGCTGCTACGTCGACGCCGCGGCGTGGACCGTCGCCACCCCCGACGTCGTCGCCGCCGCGCTCGCCGACCTCCCCGGGGCGCTCGAGGTGCTCGAGGAGGCCGGCGCGCTGGACGCCGGGTAGGGCTAGTCGGCGCTGGTCAGCAGCCGCTGCATCCGCGTGACGCCCTCGACGAGGTCCTCGTCGCCCAGCGCGTACGACATCCGCAGGTAGCCCGGGGTGCCGAAGGCCTCGCCCGGGACGACGGCCACCTCGGCCTGCTCCAGGATCAGCTCGGCCAGCTCCACGCTGGAGGCGGCGGTGCGGCCGCCGATCGAGCGCCCGAGGAGCCCCTTCACCGAGGGGTAGACGTAGAACGCGCCCTGCGGCTCGGGGCAGGCGACGCCGGGGATCTCCCGGAGCATCGACACGATCAGCTTGCGGCGGCGGTCGAAGGCCTCCCGCATCGTCGCCACGGCCGAGAGGTCACCGGTGAGCGCGGCGACCGCCGCGGCCTGCGAGACGTTCGCGACGTTCGAGGTGGCGTGCGACTGCAGGTTGGTGGCGGCCTTGACCACGTCGGCGGGGCCGAGGATCCAGCCCACCCGCCAGCCGGTCATCGCGTAGGTCTTGGCGACGCCGTTGACGACGACGCAGCGGTCGGCCAGCTCGGGGACGACGACGGGCAGGGAGGGCGCGGTCGCGCCGCCGTAGGTGAGGTGCTCGTAGATCTCGTCGGTGAGCACCCACAGCCCGGCCTCCAGCGCCCAGCGGCCGATCTCCTCGACCTGCTCGACGGGGTAGACCGCGCCGGTCGGGTTCGAGGGGAAGCAGAACAGCAGCACCTTCGTGCGCGGGGTGCGCGCCGCCTCCAGCTGCGCGGCCGAGACGAGGTAGCCGCTCTGCTCGTCGGCCACGACCGGCACCGGCACGCCGCCGGCCAGCCGGATCGCCTCGGGGTAGGTGGTCCAGTAGGGCGCGGGCAGCAGCACCTCGTCGCCCGGGTCGAGCATCGTGGCCAGCGCCTCGTAGACCGCCTGCTTGCCGCCGTTGGTGACCAGGACCTGGGCGGGGGTCACCTGGAAGCCGGAGTCGCGCGCGGTCTTGGCGACGATCGCGTCCTTGAGCGCGGGCAGCCCGCCGGCGGGGGTGTAGCGGTGCATCGCCGGCTGGCGCGCCGCCGCGACGGCGGCCTCGACGATGTAGTCCGGCGTCGGGAAGTCCGGCTCCCCGGCGCCGAAGCCGATCACCGGCTTGCCCGCGGCCTTGAGCGCCTTGGCCTTCGCGTCGACGGCGAGGGTCGCCGATTCGGCGATCCCGGCGATGCGGCGGGAGATGCGCCGCTCGGCGGGCGGCAGCGCGGAGGACGGGATGGGCGAGTCCGGAGACACGGCGGTCATGCCCCTATCGTGTCAAAGGTCGGGGCGTCGCGAGCGGGCCGCCCGCGCTGGTCGCGGGGACGGTGGCCTCGGCTCTCCGCGGTCCCGTACACTGGCGTCCCTGGGGCTATCGACCCCGCCACCGGCGTGCCCCGGAACCTCCTGAGGTCGTGGGCTGCCGTGGCGTGGTGGACGGTTCCGGAGGGCCCGGACGGGGTTCCTAGGGGTGTAGCTCAATTGGCAGAGCAGCGGTCTCCAAAACCGCAGGCTGCAGGTTCAAGTCCTGTCACCCCTGCCAGCAGCACGATCGATGCACGGCCGACCGCCCCCGCCGGGGACGGCACCCACCACGAGGCGAGCGAGGCGCAGTGAGCGAGAAGCCGGAACGCGAGGACGACGCCGCCGTCCCCGACGCCGAGCTGACCGACGAGCAGCTCGACCGCGAGGCTCCGGGCGTCGACGACGCCACCGAGCTCGAGGCGGCCGAGGACGCGATCGCCGCCGAGGCCTCCGTCGAGGAGGACAAGGTCGTCGCCCCGGCCCGCCGCCGCGGTGGGCGGATCACGGCCGGTGGGGACGACGACGAGCCGGTCGCCGCCGGGTCGCGCCGCGCCGCCCGGTCCGCCGACCGGCCGGCCCGCGAGGGCGGGGGCACCCGGTCGCGCGCCGAGGCCGAGCGGGCCCGCGCCCAGGAGATCCGGCAGAAGCGCTCCATCGGGCGCTTCCTGCGCGAGGTCGTCGCCGAGCTGCGCAAGGTCATCTGGCCGGGCCGCCGCGAACTCATCACCTACACGACCGTGGTCATCGTCTTCGTGGCGTTCATGGTCGCGCTGGTGGCCGGGATGGACCTGCTCTTCTCCCGGGGCGTGATCGCCGTCTTCGGCTGATCCCCGCCCACCCAGCACGCCATCCGACAAGGAAGAGACTTCTGTGACCGAGCCCCGCGAGCCCAACGAGCACGACACCGCGGTCGAAGGCACCGACCTGGACGACGCCCGCTTCGAGCAGCGCGGCAGCGCCGACGTCGAGACCGGCGTCGGTGAGACCGGTGCGGCCGAGGGCTCCAGCGACACCGCCGACCTCGAGCTCGACGTCGAGGACGCCGGGACCGGGGAGGCCCCCGAGGCCGACGCCGCCGACGCCGCCGACGAGGCCGCGCAGGCCGAGGAGCCCGTCGCCGCGGAGCCGGAGGACGAGGACCCGGCCGAGGCCATGAAGAAGGCGCTGCGGATCGCGCCCGGCGACTGGTACGTCGTGCACAGCTACGCCGGGTACGAGAACAAGGTGAAGACCAACCTCGAGGCGCGCATCCAGTCCCTCGACGTGGAGGACTTCATCTACCAGATCGAGGTGCCCACCGAGGAGGTCACCGAGATCAAGAACGGCAAGCGCGCGCAGGTCAACCGCAAGGTGCTGCCGGGCTACCTGCTGGTCCGCATGGAGCTCAACGACGAGTCGTGGGGCGCGGTCCGCAACACCCCCGGCGTCACCGGCTTCGTGGGCGCGACCTCCAAGCCCTCGCCGCTGACCCTCGACGAGGTCGTCAAGATCCTGGTCCCGGCCACCGCCCCGCAGGCTGCGCGCACCGCCGGCGGCGAAGCCGCCCCGGCCGCCGCCGCGCCGGCCGCCCTGGTGGACTTCGAGGTCGGCGAGTCCGTCACCGTCATGGACGGGCCGTTCGCGACCCTGCCCGCCACGATCAACGAGATCAACGCCGAGCAGCAGAAGCTGCAGGTGCTGGTCTCCATCTTCGGCCGCGAGACGCCCGTCGAGCTGTCGTTCAACCAGGTCAGCAAGATCTGACGTCGTTCGACTGATGTCGCACGGCGCCAGCTGATCCACCACCGATAGAAGGAAGTCATGCCCCCCAGGAAGCGGTTGACCGCGGTCATCAAGCTCCAGATCAACGCCGGTGCGGCGACCCCCGCGCCGCCCGTGGGTCCGGCGCTGGGCCAGCACGGTGTCAACATCATGGAGTTCTGCAAGGCCTACAACGCCGCGACCGAGTCGCAGCGGGGCAACGTGATCCCGGTCGAGATCTCGGTCTTCGAGGACCGGTCGTTCACGTTCGTCACCAAGACCCCGCCGGCCGCGCGCATGCTGCTCAAGGCCGCCGGTGTCGAGAAGGGGTCGGGCGAGCCGCACAAGACCAAGGTCGCCACGGTCACCCGCGACCAGGTCCGCGAGATCGCCACCACCAAGATGGCCGACCTCAACGCCAACGACCTGGACCAGGCCGAGCGGATCATCGCCGGCACCGCGCGGTCGATGGGCATCACGGTCGTCTGACCCAGCACCACCCCCTAGCACCTGTGGGAGGGCCACGCCTGGCCCGGCAACCACACCATCCCCGGCTCCGTCCGGGGGAGAGGAACCACCATGGCGAAGCACGGCAAGAAGTTCCGGGCCGCGGCCGAGAAGGTCGACCGGGACACCCTGTACTCCCCGCTCCAGGCCGCTGCGCTGGCCAAGGAGACGTCGACGACGTCCTACGACGCCACCGTCGAGGTCGCTCTGCGCCTGGGCGTCGACCCGCGCAAGGCCGACCAGATGGTCCGCGGCACGGTCAACCTGCCCCACGGCACCGGCAAGACCGCCCGCGTCATCGTCTTCGCGACCGGTGACAAGGCCGCCGAGGCCGAGGCCGCCGGCGCCGACGTCGTCGGGTCCGACGACCTGATCGAGCGCATCCAGGGCGGCTTCCTGGACTTCGACGCGGCGATCGCCACCCCGGACCAGATGGCCAAGGTCGGCCGGATCGCGCGCATCCTCGGCCCCCGCGGCCTGATGCCGAACCCGAAGACCGGCACCGTGACCCCCGACGTCACCAAGGCCGTCAACGACATCAAGGGCGGGAAGATCAACTTCCGCGTCGACAAGCAGGCCAACCTGCACCTGGTGATCGGCAAGACGTCCTTCGACCAGGAGAAGCTGGTCGAGAACTACGCGGCCGCCCTCGACGAGGTCCTGCGCGCCAAGCCGTCCTCGGCCAAGGGTCGCTACGTCAAGAAGGTCACCATCTCGACGACGATGGGCCCCGGCATCCCGGTGGACCCGAACCGCACCCGCAACATGCTGGTGGACGAGCCCACCAACTGATCGACCGCACCTCCCGGAGGCCCCGCAGCGCTCGTCGCTGCGGGGCCTCTCGCACGTCCGGGGCCCACATCGGCGATGTGGGCCCCACCCGGCCCGCTTCCCGCCGAGATCGGCGGTGTGGGGCAGTCCTCGGGGGCAGCCGCCGCCTCCCGTGCGGCGTCGCGTACTCTTGGCCGCGTTCCCCCCAAGACCGTTGGTCGTCGCACGTCCGCGTGCGATCGAAGGTCCCGGAGTTCCGGGCGACCCGCGCAGGAGGACGGTTCGATCGGCGGTGCCGCTGCACGTCAGCGCGTCCCGCCCCTCGCCCCGTGCGCCTGCGCCGGGGCGTTCCTCGTCTCCGGGGCCACCCGATCGCCCGCGTTCGCGCGATGGCCGGTGGTCGCCCGACAGACGAGAGGAGGCCCATGCCCACGCAGGCGAAGGCCGCGGTGATCGACGAGATCACCGAGCGGTTCCAGAACTCGAGTGCGGCGGTGCTCACCGAGTACCGCGGGCTGACCGTGGCGCAGCTGACCCAGCTGCGCCGTTCCCTCGGTGCGGGCAGCACGTACGCCGTCGTCAAGAACACCCTGACGAAGCGGGCGGCGGACTCGGTCGGTTTCTCCGACCTCGGCCCGCTGCTCAACGGCCCGACCGCGATCGCCTTCATCGAGGGCGACCCGGTCGAGGGCGCCAAGGCGATCCGCGACTTCGCGAAGGCCAACCCGCTGCTCGTCGTCAAGGGCGGCGTGGTCGACGGCCGCACGGTCGACGCCTCCGAGGTCACGCGCCTCGCCGACGTCGAGCCCCGTGAGGTCCTGCTGGCCAAGCTGGCCGGCGCGATGAAGGGCAACCTGACCAAGGCTGCCGGGCTGTTCCAGGCCCCGCTGTCGCAGGTCGCCCGCCTCGCCGCCGCGCTGCAGGAGAAGAAGGCCGCCGACGCCCCGGCTGCCGAGGCTCCTGCCGCTGACGACGCACCTGCTGCTGACACCACCCCCGAGACCGACGCTGCCGCCGCCGACGCGGCCAGCGACGACTGACCCAGAAGGAGATCGACATGGCCAAGCTTTCCAGCACCGAGCTGCTCGACGCGTTCAAGGAGATGACCCTCCTCGAGCTGTCCGACTTCGTGAAGCAGTTCGAGGAGACGTTCGACGTCACCGCTGCTGCCCCCGTGGCTGTCGCGGCCGCCCCGGCCGCCGGTGGCGGCGGTGGCGGTGCCGAGGCCGCTGCCGAGCAGGACGAGTTCGACGTCATCCTCGAGTCGGCCGGCGACAAGAAGATCCAGGTCATCAAGGAGGTGCGCGGCCTCACCTCCCTGGGCCTCAAGGAGGCCAAGGACCTGGTCGACAACGCGCCCAAGCCCGTCCTGGAGAAGGTCGCCAAGGACGCCGCGGACAAGGCCAAGGCTGCCCTCGAGGGCGCCGGCGCCACCGTCACCGTCAAGTGACCCCCCACCCGGCGGTCCTGATCGCCGGGTAGCACGACCGCACCACCGCACCGCCGGCACGGGCCGTCCTCCTCCGGGAGGGCGGCCCGTGCTGCGTTCCCGGGGGTGCCGGGCCCGCCGTCCCCCGGACGGCGGAAACCCGAGATCCGGGTCACGGAAATCCCGTGACGCACGTAACCTCCCCGTGGCTGGGTCGTTACTGACCAGTAGTGATGCGGTCCGGCCCCGTCGACGTGCGATCGGGGTCGGGAAGCCGCAGACTGCCCGGGCTCGTCGATGCGACGCAGCGGGGGACCGGCAGGTCGAGCGGGAGCGGAAGGCGGAAGCGTGGGCGTCGCAGTCGAGGTCGACGGGCTGACCAAGTCCTTCGGGAGCCAGAACATCTGGAGCGACGTCACCCTGACCCTGCCGCCCGGTGAGATCTCGGTCCTGCTCGGCCCCTCGGGCACCGGCAAGTCGGTCTTCCTGAAGTCGCTGGTCGGGCTGCTCAAGCCCGAGCGCGGGTCGATCGTCATCAACGACACCGACATCGTGCGCACGAGCGAGCACCGGCTCTACGAGATCCGGAAGCTGTTCGGCGTGCTGTTCCAGGACGGCGCGCTGTTCGGCTCGATGAACCTCTTCGACAACATCGCCTTCCCGTTGCGCGAGCACACGCGCAAGAGCGAGTCTGAGGTCCGGCGGATCGTCCTCGAGAAGATGGACATGGTCGGCCTGCAGGGCGCCGAGGGGAAGCTGCCCGGGGAGATCTCCGGCGGCATGCGCAAGCGGGCGGGGCTCGCCCGCGCGCTGGTGCTGGACCCCGAGATCATCCTGTTCGACGAGCCCGACTCGGGGCTGGACCCGGTCCGCGTGGCCTACCTCAACCAGCTCATCGTCGACCTCAACGCGCAGATCGACGCCACCTTCCTCATCGTCACGCACGACATCGGCACCGCCCGCACCGTGCCGGACAACCTCGGCCTGCTGTTCCGCCGCAACCTGGTGATGTTCGGCCCCCGCGAGCAGCTGCTCACCTCGCAGGAGCCCGTCGTCCGCCAGTTCCTCAACGGCCGGCGCGAGGGGCCGATCGGCATGAGCGAGGAGAAGGACGTCGCCCAGGTCGAGGCCGAGATGGCCGCCCTGGAGGCCCGCGGCGGGGACTCGCACAACGGCATCGGCCCGAAGGGCGCGTCCGGCGGCGAGGCGGTCCCGCCGCAGCTGGAGCCCAGCGAGGGGTTGCCCGAGCGGCAGGGGGCCCGCCGCCGCCAGGAGCGGGTGGCGCGGATGCTGCACGAGTTCGATGAGACGACGGCGGCCGCCATCCGCCGCTCGCTGCCCGAGGACCTCCTCGCGCGCGCCGATGCGGGGGCCTACGCGCCCACCACCGGCACCAACGGCCGGCACTGGGCCGCGGACGCCGACAGCGGCGCGACGGCCACCACCGCGACCGCGGTCCTGCCGCGCCGCCGGGAGGGCGACGGGTGAGCGCCTCCGAGACGCCGAAGGCGCCGGGGCTGCTCGACGGGAAGTACTCGCCCACCCGGCCGCTCGCGGCCAGCGGCCAGCTGTTCGCGTTCGCCCTGGACGTCATGCGGGCGCTGCCCAAGCGGCCCTTCCAGATCCGCGAGTTCATCCAGCAGACGTGGTTCGTCGCGAGCGTGACGATCATGCCCACCGCGCTGGTGGCCATCCCGTTCGGTGCGGTCATCGCGCTGCAGCTGGGCTCCCTCACCCGGCAGCTGGGGGCCGAGTCCTTCACCGGCTCGGCCGCGGTGCTCGCGGTGCTGCGCGAGGCGAGCCCGATCGTGACCGCGCTGCTGATCGCCGGTGCGGGCGGTTCGGCGATCTGCGCCGACCTGGGCGCCCGCAAGATCCGCGACGAGATCGACGCGATGGAAGTGCTGGGCATCAGCCCGATCCAGCGGCTGGTCGTGCCGCGGGTGCTCGCCTCGATGGTGGTGGCGGTGCTGCTCAACGGCCTGGTCAGCGTGGTCGGCGTCGCCGGGGGCTACTTCTTCAACGTCATCCTCCAGGGCGGGACGCCGGGGGCCTACCTGGCCTCGTTCAGCGCGCTGGCGCAGGTCGAGGACTTCTGGTCGGGCGAGCTGAAAGCGCTGGTCTTCGGCCTGATCGCCGGGATCGTGGCGTCCTACAAGGGGTTGCGGGCCGGAGGTGGGCCCAAGGGCGTCGGCGACGCGGTGAACCAGTCCGTCGTCATCACCTTCCTGCTGCTGTTCGCGGTCAACTTCGTCATGACGGCGCTGTACTTCCAGCTCGTCCCGCCGAAGGGTTCGTGATGGCGCTGCTCTCGCCGGTCGACCGGCTGCGCGTGCGCGCCCGGCGCCTCGGGCGCACGGTCTACGGCCGACCCATGGGGGCGCTGGAGGACCTCGGCGACCAGCTCGGCTTCTACGGCCGGGCGCTGGCGTGGACGCCGCGCACGCTGCGCCGGTACAAGAAGGAGGTCATGCGGCTGCTGGCCGAGGTCACCTTCGGCAGCGGCGCGCTCGCGGTGATCGGCGGCACCGTCGGCGTCATCGCGGTGCTGTCCTTCTTCACCGGCACCGAGGTGGGGCTGCAGGGCTACGCGGCCCTGGACCAGCTCGGCACCTCGGCGTTCACCGGCTTCCTCTCCGCCTACTTCAACACCCGGGAGATCGCGCCCCTGGTCGCGGGCCTGGCGTTGTCGGCCACGGTCGGTTGCGGGTTCACCGCGCAGATCGGCGCCATGCGGATCAACGAGGAGATCGACGCCCTCGAGGTCATGGGCGTGCCCTCGCTGCCGTTCCTCGTCACCACGCGCATCGTGGCCGGCTTCGTCGCCGTCATGCCGCTCTACGTGCTGGGCCTGCTGAGCAGCTACTTCGCGACCCGGTTGATCACCACCCAGGCCTACGGGCAGTCGGCGGGCACCTACGACCACTACTTCAACCTGTTCCTGCCCCCGCAGGACGTCTTCTGGTCCTTCCTCAAGGTGCTCGTCTTCGCCGTCGTGATCATCCTGAGCCACTGCTACTACGGCTACCGCGCCAGCGGTGGCCCGGCCGGCGTCGGCCTGGCCGTGGGCCAGGCGGTGCGCTTCTCCATCGTCGCGGTGATGGTCATCGACCTGTTCCTGTCCCTCGCCATCTGGGGCTCGACGACGACCGTCCGGATCGCGGGGTGAGCGGTGCGATGAGGACGAAGATCCGCCTGCGCATCCAGGGGTTGGCGTTCCTGCTGACCCTCGCGCTGCTGCTCGGCCTCGCCGTCGCGCAGTACAACAAGGTGTTCTCCGACGTCGCCCGCGTCACCCTGGAGACCGACACCATCGGCAACCAGCTGCGGGAAGCGTCCGACGTCAAGGTGCGCGGCGTCATCGTGGGCGACGTCCGCGCGGTCGACGCGACCGCGGACGGCGCCACCATCGAGCTGGCCATCGCGCCGGAGTACCTCGACCAGATCCCGGCCGACGTGACCGCGCGGCTGCTGCCCAAGACGCTGTTCGGCGAGCGGTTCGTCGCCCTGGAGATCCCGGAGAGCCCGTCGGCGGAGACGCTGGCCGACGGCGCGGTGATCGGCCAGGACCGCAGCGAGAACGCCATCGAGCTGCAGCGCGTGGTCGACGACCTGCTGCCCCTGCTCCAGGCGGTGGAGCCGGAGAAGCTCTCCTACACCCTCGGCGCGGTGGCCGAGGCGGTGCGCGGCCGGGGCGACCGGCTGGGCGCCAACCTCGCCGCCGTCGGCCGCTACACCGGCGAGCTGAACACCGTGCTGCCCGACCTGCAGGCCGACATCTCCGGGCTGGCCGACTTCGCCGACACCTACGAGTCCGCGGCCGACGACCTGCTCGGCGTGCTGGACGACCTGGCGGTCACCAGCCGGACGCTGGTCGACCAGCAGGAGCAGCTGCGCCGCACGTTCACCGTCGCCGACCGGGCCGGCACGGTCACCGCGGGCTTCCTGGAGACCAACGAGCGGAACCTCATCTCGCTGGCCGAGAGCTCGCTGCCGGTGCTGGGCACCTTCGCCGAGTACTCGCCGGTCTACCCGTGCCTGCTCAACGGCCTGGCCCGCTCGGTGCCGCTGTACAGCGAGGTGCTCGGTGGCGACGGCGACCCGTACCTGGATCTGAACCTCACCGTGACGCTGCCGCCGCGCAACCCCTACCTGCCCGGCGACCAGCCGGCGTACCTGGACCAGTCGGGTCCTGACTGCCGGGGCCTGTCGGACATCGACGGGCTGATCGCCGCGGCCGCGCAGGGCGAGTTCTACTGCCCGAACCCGCCGGTCGACGGCGTGCAGTCGCGGGACAACCCGGTCACCGGCAACCCGGTCTGCCTGGGCGGCAGCGGCCCGGACGACATCCCGGCGGGCGCCGGCGGAACCCAACCCCCAGGCCGGGACGTCGCTGCCCAGCGGCCTGGCCGGATCCACCGCGGAGCTCGATTTCGTGCGCAACATCCTCGCCTACCAGACCGGCAGCGACCCGTCGGCGGTCTCCGACCTCGGGGCGTCGCAGATGGCGCCGCTGCTGAGAGGGACCCGGGTGGCACTCCGATGAGTGAGCATCGCAGCGAGGGACGAGCGAGGAGCGGAGCGATCGGCCGCGGAGCGGGGTGGGCACCGTGAGGGGGCTGCTCGCACCGCTGGTCAAGCTGGTCGCCTTCGCGCTGGTGACCATGATGGCCAGCTACGTGCTGATCACGACGATCACCAACGCCGGGTACGGGGAGCAGGTCGCCTACCGGGCCGAGTTCACCGACGTCGCCGGGCTGGTCGAGGGCGACGAGGTGCGCATCGCCGGCGTGCGGGTGGGCCAGGTGAAGGGCATCGGCCTGGTCGAGGGCGCCGGCGACCGCCCGCTGGCCGAGGTCGAGCTCGAGGTGGACGCCGACGTCCCGCTGCCGGCGACGGTCGAGGCCGCGATCCGCTACCGCAACCTGGTCGGCCAGCGCTACGTCGCGCTCGCCGAGGGGGAGGGGGCCGCGGGCCGCACCCTCGAGCAGGGCGGGCTGATCCCGGTGGCGCAGACCCGGCCGGCGCTGGACCTGACCACGCTGTTCGGCGGGTTCCAGCCGCTGCTGCAGGCGCTCTCCCCGGCGGACATGAACCGGCTCTCCTACGAGGTCATCCAGGTCTTCCAGGGCGAGGGCGGCACGGTCGAGGGGCTGCTGGCGCACGTCGCCTCGCTGAGCACCTCGCTGGCGGACAAGGACGCCGTCATCGGCGACGTCATCGACAACCTGACCACCGTCATGGGGTCGGTCGCCGCGCGCGACCAGGAGCTGTCGGACCTGATCGTGAGCCTGCAGCAGTTCGTCACCGGCCTGGCCGGCGACCGCGAGGTCATCTTCGACTCGCTGCAGACCATCGACCAGCTCGCCACCGCGACCACCGGCCTGCTGGAGGAGGCCCGGGCGCCGCTGGCCGCCGACATCCGCGCGCTCGACGACCTGGCCGGCAACCTCGCCGACACCGGCGACGTCCTCGAGGGCTTCCTCGAGCTCGCGCCGACCAAGATCGACCTGATCACCCGGACGGCGATCAACGGCAGCTGGTTCAACTTCTTCGTCTGCGGGGCCGGCGGCTTCATCCGCGTGCCGGTGACCAACCCGCTGACCGGCGAGCTGTCCGGGGTCAACGTCCCGGCGGACGGTCTGGGCAACGGCGAGCGGGGGTGCGGCGGCTGATGGCCCGCACCTCCAAGCCCTTCCGCGACCGCAACCCGGTCACCATCGGCGCGATCAGCCTGACGGTGATCGCCGCGCTGGTCTTCCTCGCCTTCAACACGCAGTCGCTGCCGCTCATCGGTGGCGGCACCGTCTACCGCGCCCAGTTCAGCGAGGCCGCGGGGTTGCGGCCCGACGACCCGGTGCGGGTGGCCGGCGTCAAGGTCGGCAACGTCGAGAAGATGTCGCTCGAGGACGGCGCGGTGGTGGTCGAGTTCCGGGTGACCGACGCGTTCGTCGGCGACCGCTCCGAGGCGGCCATCAAGATCGAGACGGTGCTGGGCGCCAAGTACGTGGCGCTGGTCCCGCGCGGATCGAGCGAGCTGGACCCCGACGAGCCGATCCCGCTGGAGCGCACCGCCTCGCCCTACGACGTCGTCGAGGCCTTCGCCGACCTGTCGACCACGGTCGAGGACCTGGACACCACCCAGCTGGCGAGCTCCTTCGAGGTGCTGGCCGAGACCTTCGCCGAGACGCCGGAGGAGGTGCGCAGTTCGATCGAGGGCCTGGCCCGGCTGTCGGACACCATCGCCTCGCGCGACGCCCAGCTCGAGCAGCTGCTCACCGCGACCCGCACGGTCACCGACGTCCTGGCCGACCGGAACGGCGAGTTCACCCAGCTGATCCTGGACTCGAACACGCTGCTCACCGAGGTGCAGGAGCGCCGGGCGCTGATCGACTCGATCCTCACCAGCACCCAGGAGCTGTCCCTGCAGCTGCAGGGCCTGGTGGCCGACAACCGCGAGGCGCTCACCCCGGCGCTGCAGCAGCTGGCCACGGTGACCGACATCCTCGCCCGCAACCGGGACAACATCTCGCAGACGGTGGACCGGCTGGCGCCCTTCGTCCGCGTCTTCACCAACACCCTCGGCAACGGACGGTGGTTCGACAGCTTCGTGGACAACCTCATCCCCGGCGTCGTCGGCAGCGCGATCTGCGGCGGCCCCGGTGTCGTCGGGCTCCCGCTGACCTGCGCGGAGGGCAACTGATGAGCGGCTCCCTGCAGCGCGCGGTGGCCGCGGCCGCCGCCCTCGTCCTGGTGGCCGCGCTCGGCTGGACCGTCCTGCGCCCGGCAGGGCAGTACCGGGTCACGGCCTGGTTCGACCAGACCGTGGGGCTCTACGCCGGCTCCGACGTCCGCATCCTCGGCATGCGACGTCGGCGAGATCACCGAGGTCCTGCCGATGGGCGACCGGGTGCGCGTGACGATGCTGATCGACGACGACTACGACATCCCCGCCGACGCCGCGGCCGTCGTCCTGGCGCCGTCGCTGGTGTCCGACCGGTACGTGCAGTTCGCGCCGGTCTACGCCGGCGGGCCCACCATGGAGGACGGCGCCGAGGTGCCGATGGACCGGACGGCGACCCCGGTGGAGCTGGACCGGGTGTACGGCGCGCTCGACGAGCTGTCGGTCGCGCTCGGCCCGACCGGCGCGAACGCCGACGGCGCGCTCTCCGACCTCGTGGACGTGGGCGCGGCCAACCTCGACGGCAACGGCGAGGCGCTCAACCGCACGCTCACCGGCTTCTCGCAGGCCGTGGAGACGCTCGCGCGGAACCGGGACGGGCTGTTCGACTCGATCGAGAACCTGCAGACCTTCACCGGCGCCCTGGCCGCGATCGACGCGAGCGTCGGCCAGTTCAACACCAACATGGCCGCGGTCGCGGACCTGCTCGAGCAGGAGCGGGCCGACCTCGCCCGCGCCGTCGAGCTGCTGTCGGCGGCCCTGGGCGACGTCGCCGGGTTCGTCCGGACGAACACCGACCTGCTGAGCACCAACGTCGACCGGCTGGCCGACGTCACGCTGGCGCTGGTGCAGCAGCGCTCCGCGCTGGCCGAGGTGCTCGACGTCGCGCCGGCGGCGCTCGGGAACCTCGCGCACGCCTACAACCCGGACTTCGGGACGCTGGACACCCGGGACAACTCCCTCGGCGGGACCGCTCCCGAGGTCATCGTCTGCCAGCTGCTGTCGGCGACCGGCCGGCTCCAGCTCGATCTCGACGTGCTGCCGGCCATCGGCCTCCAGCTGCCCTTCGTCGAGCAGGTGTGCAGCCGGCTGCTCTCCGGCGACGCGGACGCCGACGGCGCCTACGACGACCTGAACGGCAACGGCGTGCCCGACCTGCAGGAGCTGCTCACCGCGCTGTTCGGTGGCGCCACGGCGCCGGCCGGCGGCCCGCTGATCGGCTTCCCCGCGCTCCCCGGGGCGCAGCGGTGACCCGCCGGACGACGCGGGTGGCCGCGGCCGCCGCCGGGGTGCTGCTGCTGGCCGGCTGCGGCGGGTTCCGCGGGGCCTACTCCCTCGACCTCCCCGGCGGGGCGGACCTCGGCGAGGAGCCCTACCAGGTGACCGTGCAGTTCCTCGACGTCCTGGACCTGGTGCCGCAGTCCGGCGTCCGGGTCGCCGACGTGCCCGTGGGCCGGGTCGACGAGATCGAGCTGAACGAGGACTGGACCGCCGAGGTGACCCTCTCGGTCAACGGCGACGTCGAGCTGCCGGAGAACGCGGTCGCGATGATCCAGCAGAGCTCGCTGCTCGGCGAGAAGTACGTCGAGCTGGCCGCGCCCGGCATCGAGCAGCCGCGGGGACGGCTCGGGGACGGCGACCTCATCCCGCTGGAGCGGACCAACCGCAACGTCGAGGTCGAGGAGCTGCTCGGCGCGCTGTCGCTGGTGCTCAACGGTGGCGGGCTCACCCAGCTCACGACGATCACCCGCGAGGTCGGCGAGGCGCTGGAGGGCCGCGAGGACGCCATCCGCGACACCCTCGACCAGCTCGACGTCCTCATCGGCGGGCTGGACGAGCAGAAGACCGAGATCAACCGCGCGCTGGACAGCGCGAACGCGCTCGCGGCCACGCTGGCCGAGCGCACCGGCACGATCGAGACCGCGCTCGACACCATCGGCCCGGGCCTCGACGTCATCAACGAGCAGCGGGGCCTGCTGGTCTCGATGCTGGAGAGCCTGTCCAGGCTCGGCGACGTCGGCACCCGGATCATCGACCAGGCCGCGGCGCACACCGTCGAGGACCTGCGGCTGCTCCAGCCGATCCTCACCCAGCTGGCCGCCGCCGGGCCCGACCTGGCCGGCTCGCTGGACCTGCTGCTCACCTACCCCTTCCCGGCCAGCGCGGTGGTCGGCGACGGCAGCGGCGGGGACGTCCCGCTGAACTACCGGCCCGACCAGCGGACCGGCGGCTACGGCCTGTTCGCCAACATGACCGCGACGCTGGACCTCGACCTCACCCAGGTGCTCTGCCGGTACGTCGTCGACCCGCTGACCGGCGCGCTCGAGACGCTCTCGCCCGAGCAGCTGCTCGGCACCGCCTGCGGCCAGCCGGGCACCCCGCCGGGGAACCAGAACCAGGGCGTGGCCACCGGCGGGACCGGGGGCACGGGCGGCACCGCGCCGGCCCAGGCGCCGCTGAGCATCCTGCCCGGGGAGATCGTCGGTCAGCTGCCGACGGCCGAGGCGCTGGGCGGCCTCCTCGGCTTCCCCCTGTTCACCGGAGGCCAGCCGTGATCACGCGGACCACCAGGCTGCAGCTGCTCGCCTTCCTGACCGTGGCCGTCCTCGGCATGGCCTACCTGGGCTGGAACCACGTCGGGCTGGACCGCGCCGTCCTGGGCAGCGGCTACGACGTGGCCGCGGACTTCGAGGACTCCGGCGGCATCTTCGTCAACGCCGAGGTCACCTACCGCGGCGTCGCGGTCGGGCGGGTGAGCGACATGGAGCTCGTCGACGACGGCGTCCGCGTCGTCCTCACCATCGACCCCGACGCCGAGCCGATCCCCGCGGACGCCACCGCCACCGTCGCCAACCGCAGCGCGGTGGGGGAGCAGTACGTCAACCTCGAGCCCGCCGGCCCCGACGGCCCGTTCCTGGAGGACGGGTCGGTCATCCCGGTGGAGCGGACCTCCATCCCGGTCCCGGTGGAGGAGCTGCTGCTGAACGTGGACCGGCTGGTCGGCTCCATCGACCAGGAGAACCTCCGCATCGTCGTCGACGAGCTGGGCCGGGCGTTCGCCGGCGCGGGCGACGACCTCGGGCGGTTGATCGACAACGGCGACCTGCTGCTCGCCCGCGCCGAGGAGTCCCTGCCCGCGACCATGGCGCTGATCACCGAGGGGCGGACCGTCCTCGACACGCAGGTGGCCAGCCGCTCGGCGATCGAGCAGTGGGCCGGTGACCTGCGGCTGGTCGCGGACACCGTGGTCGAGAGCGACGAGGACATCCGCTCGCTGCTGGCCAACGCGCCGGAGGGCGCCGGCGCGCTGCAGGAGCTGGTGGAGCGGGCCGGCCCCGGCCTGGGCTCCCTGGTCCGCAACGTCGACATCCTCAACGGGGTGGTGACCCCGCGGCTGGACGGCGTCGAGCAGCTCCTGGTCACCTACCCCGACGTCGTCTCCGGCGGGTTCAGCGTGGTCCGCAACGACGGCGGCGTGATGCGCGCGCACTTCGGCTTCGTGCTCAACGTCGGCGATCCCGCCTCCTGCACCACCGGCTACCTCTCCACGGGTGCGGCCCGCAGCCCGGGCGCGGTGGCCGGCCTGGACACCGGCGAGGTCTCCTGCGGGGTCGTGAACGGCGTCGACCCGGACCCCTCCGACGGCGTCGACGAGACCGGTTCGAGCATCCGCGGCGAGCAGTAACATCGGCCGATCGGGTGGTGTCGCCGGGTCCGGCCCCCAGACCGGCCTCGCGGGGCTGCCCCCGCTCGGTACCGTGATCGGCGGCCTGGTGGACGGGGTCACCGGCCTGCTCGACGAGGTGCTCACCGGCCTCCTCGGCGGTGCGGTCCCGTTCGCACGCACCACCGGCTGACCCGGCACGGCGCCGGTGCACGAGCGAGACGACGAGGAGGGCCAGGGTTGACCAGCGACGCGCCCACGCGCGCACGGGAGGACGACGACGCGCTGCCGTCGCCGGCCGCCGGCCCGGACGAGCGCCCCGCCGGCGACCCCAGCGGCGACCCCACCGGCGACCCCGCCGGCCGGGACGACGACGCGACGACGGGCGGTCGGGGCCGGATCGGCGTGCCGCTCGTGCCGGTGCTCGGCGTGCTGCTGGTCCTCCTGCTCGCCGCCGGCGCGTGGCTGTGGACCAGCCGCCCCGAGCCCTCCTCGGTCACGACGGCGGACTACGTCGAGGTGCTGCAGGCGGCCCGCTCCGGCGTCGTCGACCTGACGTCCTTCGACCACCTCACCCTCGACGACGACATCGCCCAGATCCGCCGCGTCGCCACCGGTGACCTGCTGGAGGAGTCGGTCGCGCAGCTCGAGCAGCAGCGCGACCGGTTCACCGAGGTGCAGGCGGTGGTGAACACGGAGGTGATCGGCGCCGGCGTCACCCGGGCCGACGACACGACCGGCACCGTGCTGCTGGTCATCCAGTCGACCCAGCAGAGCGCGGCCGACCCCCGGCCGTCGATCGTGAAGTACCGGATCAAGGTGGAGCTGCAGAAGGTGGACGACCGGTGGCTGCTGTCCGGGATCTCGGGGCTGTGACGGCATGACCGGCACCCCGGAGGACCGTCCCCGTCCCGCGCCGCGCACGCGCCCGTCGCCCGCGCCCCGCGCTGCACCCGCAGCCCGGCCCAGCCCCCGGCCGCGGGTGGCCGGCGCCCGGCGCGAGCGGGAGGAGGCGGCCGGCCGCGGTGGCCGCCGCCGCGGCGACCACCACCACCGACCCCGCGGTCGGCGAGCCGGTCACCGCCGAGCTGGCCGCCGCCACCGGCCGGCGCAGCGGCGCCCGCCGGCGCGCGGCGCAGGCCCGCACCGGGCGGCGGGGCTTCCCCGCGCTGGCCGCCGTCCTCACCGCGCTGTGCGTGCTCGCCGCCGCCGGTGTCGGCTACCTGGTCTGGGAGCGGATGCACCCGCGCTCGGTCGACGACGGCATCTTCGCCGCCGCGCGCAGCTCGGTCGAGGACCTGTACGCCTACGACTACCAGGACTCCGAAGGCAGCCTGGACCGCAAGCTCGCCGTCCTCACCGGGGACCTCCGCGAGCAGTACGAGCAGGAGCTCTCGCAGGGCGGCATCCTCGACACCTACGAGCAGGTGTCGGCGACGACCAGCTACGAGGTGCTCGACATCGGGTTGCAACAGGTCAACGACGCCCAGGACACCGCGACGGTGGTCGTGTTCGGCCGGTACGTCGCCCAGTCGGTGACCAGCGGGAACGGGCAGGCCCCGGAGGGCTCGGAGTGCGAGGTCACGCCCGAGGGCGCCCAGTCCTGCGTGCAGACCATCCGGCTCGGCATGGTGCAGGTCGCCGGCGACTGGAAGATCAGCGAGCTCACCCAGCTGACGACCAGCTGACGCCGGTCCCCGGCGTGGCGGTCGGAGCGCTCCGCCGCGCCTGGCATCATGGGTGCACCGCCCGGAGCGCGGACCGTGTCGAGCCCGATGTGGCACCGGTCGCACCGGTACCCCTGGCGTGGACATCACGCAACAGCAGGGGTAGGGTCTCCTGTTGCGCTGCCCTCTGACTGCCTGCCCGTTGAGACGGGTCACGACGGGTGCCCGGGAACCCTCCGGGTGAACCCCTCGCCGACCCTCGATCCGGGTGTACGCGGCCGTCGCGGACAGCCTCGCCATTACCGACGACGACCCAGGACGACCAGCACCCCCGCCCGCACGTCGTGAGGTCCCTTGGAAGGACGCATCTTGGCAGGCTCTCGCCCCACCAGCATCAACCCCAGCACCACCGAGTCCGGCACCACCAGCACCGCCCCGCAGGACGGCCCCCGCACCGGCGAGGCCGACCAGCAGAAGATCCCCGGCGCCCCGCTGCGCGTCTCCTTCGCCAAGATCTCCGAGCCGCTCGCGGTCCCGGACCTGCTGGCCCTGCAGACCGCCTCGTTCGACTGGCTCATCGGCAGCCCCGAGTGGCGCGCGACGCTCTCCCCCGAGGAGCAGGAGTCCGCCGTCGGCGGCCTCGCCGAGATCCTCGAGGAGATCTCCCCGATCGAGGACTTCAGCGGCTCGATGTCGCTGTCCTTCTCCAACCCGCGCTTCGAGGACGTCAAGGCGTCCCTCGAGGAGTGCAAGGACAAGGACATGACCTACGCGGCGCCGCTGTTCGTCACCGCCGAGTTCATGAACAACACCACCGGCGAGATCAAGAGCCAGACGGTGTTCATGGGCGACTTCCCGATCATGACGAACAAGGGCACGTTCGTCATCAACGGCACCGAGCGCGTCGTCGTCTCCCAGCTCGTCCGCAGCCCCGGCGTCTACTTCGACAAGTCGCTGGACAAGACCTCGGACAAGGACGTCTTCAGCGCCAAGGTCATCCCGAGCCGCGGTGCGTGGCTGGAGTTCGACGTCGACAAGCGCGACACCGTCGGCGTCCGCATCGACCGCAAGCGCCGTCAGCCGGTCACCGTGCTGCTCAAGGCGCTCGGCTGGGGCGAGGACCGCATCCGCGAGCACTTCCAGTGGTCGCCCACCGTGCTGGCCACGCTCGAGAAGGACCACATCGCCGGGCAGGACGAGGCCCTCCTCGACATCTACCGCAAGCTGCGTCCGGGCGAGCCGCCGACGCGCGAGTCGGCCCAGGCGCTGCTGGAGAACCTGTTCTTCAACCCGAAGCGCTACGACCTGGCCAAGGTCGGCCGGTACAAGGTCAACAAGAAGCTGGGCGTCTCGGTGCCGCAGGGCACCAGCACGCTGACCGAGGACGACATCGTCGCCACCATCGAGTACGTCGTGCGCCTCCACGCCGGCGAGCCCGACCACGGCGTCGACGACATCGACCACTTCGGCAACCGCCGCCTGCGCACCGTCGGCGAGCTGATCCAGAACCAGATCCGGGTCGGCCTCTCCCGCATGGAGCGCGTGGTCCGCGAGCGCATGACCACCCAGGACGTCGAGGCGATCACGCCGCAGACCCTGATCAACATCCGGCCGGTCGTCGCCTCCATCAAGGAGTTCTTCGGCACCAGCCAGCTGTCGCAGTTCATGGACCAGACCAACCCGCTCGCGGGTCTGACCCACAAGCGCCGCCTGTCGGCGCTGGGCCCGGGCGGTCTGTCGCGTGAGCGCGCCGGCATGGAGGTCCGCGACGTCCACCCGAGCCACTACGGCCGGATGTGCCCGATCGAGACGCCGGAAGGCCCGAACATCGGCCTGATCGGCTCGCTGTCCTCGTTTGGCCGGGTCAACGCCTTCGGCTTCATCGAGACGCCGTACCGCAAGGTCGAGAACGGCACCGTCACGGAGCAGATCGACTACCTGACCGCCGACGAGGAGGACCGCTTCGTCGTCGCGCAGGCCAACTCCGTGCTCGACGGCAACCGGCTCACCGAGGACCGCGTCCTGGTCCGCACCAAGGGTGGCGAGGTCGACTACGTCGCCCCCGAGAACGTCGACTACATGGACGTCTCGCCGCGGCAGATGACCTCGGTCGCCACCGCGATGATCCCGTTCCTCGAGCACGACGACGCCAACCGCGCGCTCATGGGCGCCAACATGCAGCGCCAGGCGGTGCCGCTGCTCCGCAGCGAGGCCCCGCTGGTCGGCACCGGCATGGAGCTGCGGGCTGCCGTCGACGCCGGCGACGTCGTCGTCGCGGAGAAGGCCGGCGTGGTCGAGGACTCGACCGCCGACTACGTCACCGTCATGGCCGACGACGGCACCCGGCAGACCTACCGCCTGCTGAAGTTCCGCCGCTCGAACCAGGGCACCTCGATCAACCAGACCCCCGTCGTGGACGAGGGCCAGCGCGTCGAGGTCGGCCAGGTCATCGCCGACGGCCCCTGCACCGACCAGGGCGAGATGGCGCTGGGCAAGAACCTGCTCGTCGCCTTCATGCCGTGGGAGGGCCACAACTACGAGGACGCGATCATCCTGTCGCAGCGCCTCGTGCAGGACGACGTCCTGTCCTCGATCCACATCGAGGAGTTCGAGGTCGACGCCCGCGACACCAAGCTCGGTGCCGAGGAGATCACCCGGGACATCCCGAACGTCTCCGAGGAGGTCCTCGCCGACCTCGACGAGCGCGGCATCATCCGCATCGGCGCCGAGGTCGTCCCCGGCGACATCCTCGTCGGCAAGGTCACGCCCAAGGGCGAGACCGAGCTGACCCCCGAGGAGCGGCTGCTGCGCGCGATCTTCGGCGAGAAGGCCCGCGAGGTCCGCGACACGTCGCTCAAGGTCAAGCACGGTGAGTCCGGCAAGGTCATCGGCGTCCGGGTGTTCTCGCGCGAGGACGGCGACGAGCTGCCCGCCGGCGTCAACGAGCTGATCCGGGTCTACGTCGCCCAGATGCGCAAGATCTCCGACGGCGACAAGCTCGCCGGACGCCACGGCAACAAGGGCGTCATCTCGAAGATCCTGCCGCAGGAGGACATGCCGTTCCTCGAGGACGGCACCCCGGTCGACATCGTCCTGAACCCGCTCGGCGTCCCCGGCCGGATGAACGTCGGCCAGGTCCTGGAGATGCACCTCGGGTGGATCGCCAAGCAGGGCTGGAACGTCGAGGGCACCCCGGAGTGGGCGGCCAACCTGCCCGAGCCGGCCCGCTCGGCCGCGCCGGGCACCCGCACCGCGACCCCGGTGTTCGACGGCGCCAAGGAGGACGAGCTCATCGGCCTCCTCGGCTCGACGACGCCGAACCGCGACGGCAACCGGATGGTCAAGGAGACCGGCAAGGCCCGGCTGTTCGACGGTCGTTCCGGGGAGCCCTTCCCGGAGCCGATCGCCGTGGGCTACGTCTACATCCTGAAGCTGCTGCACCTGGTGGACGACAAGATCCACGCCCGGTCGACCGGCCCGTACTCGATGATCACGCAGCAGCCGCTGGGTGGTAAGGCGCAGTTCGGTGGTCAGCGCTTCGGCGAGATGGAGTGCTGGGCGATGCAGGCCTACGGCGCCGCGTACGCGCTGCAGGAGCTGCTCACGATCAAGTCCGACGACATCCTGGGCCGCGTGAAGGTCTACGAGGCCATCGTCAAGGGCGAGAACATCCCCGAGCCGGGCATCCCCGAGTCCTTCAAGGTGTTGCTCAAGGAGCTCCAGTCGCTCTGCCTGAACGTGGAGGTCCTCTCCAGCGACGGCAACGCGATCGAGCTGCGCGACACCGACGACGAGGTCTTCCGGGCCGCCGAGGAGCTGGGCATCGACCTCTCCCGCCGCGAGCCGAGCTCCGTCGAAGACGTCTGATCGGCAGTCGGCCGGCCCTGACTGACCCAGGGCCGGCCGGCCACCACCTCCAAGTCATAGAAGCGAAGCACTAGCCCCTGAAAGGGGTCACACCTTGCTCGACGTCAACTTCTTCGACGAGCTCCGCATCGGGCTGGCCACCGGCGACGACATCCGCCAGTGGAGCCACGGTGAGGTAAAGAAGCCCGAGACCATCAACTACCGCACCCTCCGCCCGGAGAAGGACGGTCTCTTCTGCGAGAAGATCTTCGGTCCCACCCGGGACTGGGAGTGCTACTGCGGCAAGTACAAGCGCGTGCGCTTCAAGGGCATCATCTGCGAGCGCTGCGGCGTCGAGGTGACCCGCGCCAAGGTGCGCCGTGAGCGGATGGGCCACATCGAGCTGGCCGCCCCGGTCACCCACATCTGGTTCTTCAAGGGCGTGCCCTCGCGCCTGGGCTACCTGCTCGACCTGGCGCCCAAGGACCTCGAGAAGATCATCTACTTCGCGGCCTATATGATCACCTCGGTCGACGACGAGGCGCGGCACCGCGATCTCCCGACCATCGAGGCCGAGATCAGCGCCGAGAAGTCGAACCTGGAGGGCCAGCGCGACGCCAACGTCGAGGCCCGCCAGCAGAAGCTCGAGGCCGACCTGGCCGAGCTCGAGGCGGAGGGCGCCAAGTCCGACGTCCGCCGCAAGGTGCGCGAGGGCGGCGAGCGCGAGATGCGCCAGCTGCGCGACCGCTCCCAGCGGGAGATCGACCGCCTCGACGAGGTGATGGACACCTTCCGCAAGCTCGAGGTCAAGCAGCTCATCGCCGACGAGGGCCTCTACCGCGAGCTGCGCGACCGCTTCGGTGAGTACTTCGAGGGCGGCATGGGCGCCGCGGCGCTGCAGAAGCTGCTCGCCGGCTTCGACCTCGACGCCGAGGCCGCCTCGCTGCGCGAGACCATCCGCAGCGGCAAGGGCCAGCGCAAGCTGCGCGCGCTCAAGCGGCTCAAGGTCGTCGCGGCGTTCCAGCAGACCCGCAACTCGCCCATGGGCATGGTGCTGGACTGCGTCCCGGTCATCCCGCCGGACCTGCGCCCGATGGTGCAGCTCGACGGTGGCCGCTTCGCCACCAGCGACATGAACGACCTGTACCGCCGGGTGATCAACCGGAACAACCGGCTCAAGCGCCTGCTGGACCTCGGTGCCCCCGAGATCATCGTGAACAACGAGAAGCGGATGCTCCAGGAGTCCGTGGACGCGCTGTTCGACAACGGCCGTCGCGGCCGTCCGGTCACCGGCCCGGGCAACCGTCCGCTGAAGTCCCTGAGCGACCTGCTCAAGGGCAAGCAGGGCCGGTTCCGCCAGAACCTGCTCGGCAAGCGCGTCGACTACTCCGGCCGTTCGGTCATCGTCGTCGGCCCGCAGCTGAAGCTGCACCAGTGCGGCCTGCCCAAGCAGATGGCCCTGGAGCTCTTCAAGCCCTTCGTCATGAAGCGGCTGGTCGACCTCAACCACGCCCAGAACATCAAGTCCGCCAAGCGGATGGTCGAGCGTGCGCGCCCGGTCGTGTGGGACGTGCTGGAAGAGGTCATCACCGAGCACCCGGTGCTGCTCAACCGCGCACCCACGCTGCACCGCCTGGGCATCCAGGCCTTCGAGCCGCAGCTGGTCGAGGGCAAGGCCATCCAGATCCACCCGCTCGTCTGCACCGCGTTCAACGCGGACTTCGACGGTGACCAGATGGCCGTGCACCTGCCGCTGTCGGCCGAGGCGCAGGCCGAGGCCCGCATCCTCATGCTGTCCAGCAACAACATCCTGAGCCCGGCCGACGGTCGTCCGATCACCGCGCCGACCCAGGACATGGTGCTGGGCCTGTACCACGTCACCACCGTGGTGCCGAGCCGGCACGAGGCCGACGGCGGCCAGCCGGCGGCGTACTCGTCCGCGTCCGAGGCCCTCATGGCCTACGACAAGGGCGCGCTGGGCCTGCAGGAGCGCGCGCTGATCCGCCTCGACGAGGTGTTCGGCGTGGACAACGGCAAGGTCAACGAGGCCTGGGTGCAGCCCGAGGACTGGACGCCCGGCGCCCCCGCCGTCGTCGAGACCAGCCTGGGCCGCGTGCTGTTCAACGAGGCCCTGCCCGAGGACTACCGCTTTGTCAACTACCAGGTGCCGAAGAAGGAGCTCGGGGCGATCGTCAACGACCTCGCCGAGCGCTACCCCAAGGTGCAGGTGGCGGCGACGCTGGACGCCCTCAAGTCGGCCGGTTTCCGCTGGGCGACCCGCTCGGGCGTCACGATCGCCATCGACGACGTCGTGACCCCGCCGGCCAAGCGCGAGATCATGGACCGGCACGAGGCCGAGGCCGCCAAGATCGAGAAGCAGTACGAGCGCGGTGTCATCACTGACTCCGAGCGCCGTGGCGAGCTGATCGAGATCTGGACCCGCGCGCGGGCCGAGGTCTCCCAGGCGATGGTGGACAACTTCCCCACCACGAACCCGGTCTGGGTCATGGTCAACTCGGGCGCCCGAGGCAACATGATGCAGATCAGCCAGATCGCCGGTATGCGTGGTCTGGTCGCCAACCCGAAGGGCGAGATCATCCCGCGGCCGATCAAGGCCAACTTCCGGGAGGGTCTGTCCGTGCTGGAGTACTTCATCTCCACGCACGGCGCCCGCAAGGGCCTCGCGGACACCGCCCTGCGGACCGCCGACTCCGGGTACCTCACCCGTCGTCTGGTGGACGTCTCGCAGGACGTCATCATCCGCGAGGAGGACTGCGGCACCGAGCGCGGCGTCCTCATGCCGATCGGCACCGTGGTCGACGGCGTCGTCACCCGTGACGCGCACGTCGAGACCAGCGTCTACGCCCGCGCCCTGGCCGCCGACGTGGTGGCCGAGGACGGGACGGTCATCGCCCCGGCGAACGCCGACCTCGGTGACGTGCTCATCCAGACGCTGATCGACGCCGGTGTGGCCGAGGTCAAGGTGCGCTGCGTGCTCACCTGCGAGTCGCTGCTCGGCACCTGCGCGACCTGCTACGGCCGCTCGCTGGCCTCGGGCAAGCTCGTGGACGTCGGCGAGGCCGTCGGCATCATCGCCGCACAGTCCATCGGCGAGCCCGGCACGCAGCTGACGATGCGCACCTTCCACACCGGTGGTGTGGCCGGTGCCGACATCACGCACGGTCTGCCGCGTGTGGTCGAGCTCTTCGAGGCCCGTGTCCCCAAGGGCAAGGCGCCGATCGCGGAGCTCGCCGGCACCGTCCGGATCGAGGACAGCGAGCAGTTCCGCAAGCTGACCATCACCCCGGACGACGGCTCGGACGAGGTCGTCTACGAGAAGCTGTCGCGTCGCTCGCGGCTGCGGGTCGAGGACGGCTCGCACGTCGAGGTGGGCGAGCAGCTCACCGAGGGCGCCGTCGACCCGCACGAGGTGCTGCGGATCATGGGCCCGCGCGAGGTGCAGCTGCACCTGGTCCGCGAGGTCCAGGAGGTCTACCGCTCGCAGGGCGTGTCGATCCACGACAAGCACATCGAGGTGATCATCCGCCAGATGCTGAAGCGGGTGACCATCATCGACTCGGGCGCCACGGAGTTCCTGCCGGGTGCGCTGGTCGAGCGGACGCTGTTCGAGACCGAGAACCGCCGCGTCGTCGCCGAGGGCGGCGAGCCGGCCTCGGCCCGTCCGGTCCTCATGGGCATCACGAAGGCCTCGCTCGCGACCGAGTCGTGGCTGTCGGCCGCCTCCTTCCAGGAGACGACCAAGGTCCTCACCGACGCCGCGATCCAGGGCAAGAGCGACAGCCTGCTCGGGCTCAAGGAGAACGTGATCATCGGAAAGCTGATCCCGGCGGGTACGGGCATCAGCCGCTACCGGAACATCACGGTCGAGCCGACCGAGGAGGCGCGCGCCGCCGTCTACACCATGGCCGGCTACGACGACGGGCAGTACTACAGCCCGGACGTCTTCGGTCAGGGCACCGGCGAGGCCGTGCGTCTCGAGGAGTACGACTGGCGCCAGTGACGCCAGGTAGGCAGTGACGACAGGGCCCCCGGATCCGACCTCGGATCCGGGGGCCCTGTCGTCTGCCCGCGCTGGGATCAGGTGACCTGATCGTGGCGCGTCCTCCCTCGTGGTGGGCGGTGAGGGAGGACGCGCTACGAGGAGGGAGGACCGCCTGGGTGGTGGCTCAGCCGCTGATCTTCTTCATGGTCTCGACCGTCTTCAGCCGGCCGGCCGGGCTGCCGTCGAGGGGCTGCAGCATGAGCGTGGTGACGCCGGCCTCGGCGAACGCGGCGACCCGCTCCGCGACGTAGGACTCCGGGCCGATGAGGGACGTCGCCCGCACCAGCTCGTCGGGCACCTTGGCGGCGGCCTCGTCCTTCTTGCCGGTGAGGTACAGGTCCTGGATCTCCTTGGCCTCGGCCTCGAAGCCGTAGCGGACGGCGAGGTCGTTGTAGAAGTTCTTGCCCCGGGCGCCCATGCCACCGATGTAGAGGGCCAGGCCCGGGCGCACGCGGTCGAGCAGCTGCGCCTCGTCCAGGTCGTCGCCGATCGCGACCGGCACGCCGGTGACCACCTGCAGGTCGCCCAGCTCGGGGGCGCGCTTGGCCTTGCCGGCAGCCAGCGCGTCGCCCCAGACGGCCTGTGCGCGCTCGGGCATGAAGAAGATCGGCTCCCACGCCTCGGCGATCTCGGCGGCGAGCTCGACGTTCTTCGGACCGAGGGCGGCCAGCATCACCGGGATGCGCTCGCGCACGGGGGTGTTGATCAGCTTCAGCGGCTTGCCCAGCCCGGTGCCCTGGCCCTCCGCGAGCGGGATGTCGTACTTCTTGCCGTGGTGCTCGACGCGCTCGCGGCGCCACACCTTGCGGCAGATCTCGACGACCTCGCGGGTGCGCTGCAGGGGAGCGTCGTAGGGGACGCCGTGCCAGCCCTCGATGACCTGCGGGCCGGAGGCGCCCAGGCCCAGGGTGAAGCGCCCGTCGGAGACGAAGTCCAGGCCCGCCGCGGTCATCGCGGTGAGGGCCGGGGTGCGGCTGTACAGCGGGAAGATCGCGCTGAGCAGCTCGACGCGCTCGGTCACGGCGGCGAGGTAGCCGAGCTGGCTCACCGCGTCGAACGTGTAGACCTCGGCGACCGCGGCGACGTCGAGCCCGGCGGACTCCAGGTCGCGGATCTCGGCTGCTGTCTGCTTGAACCCACCGCTGTAACTGGCTTGGGTGCCGATGCGCACGTGCCCTCCTCAGGTGTCCGGGCCCGCGGCGGTGCGGCGCCCCTGGGGGCACGCTATCGGCCCGCTACAACGGCCGGACCACTCCGATGACCTGGGTCACCACCCGCACGCCGTCGACCTGGCCGGGAACCCGGGGGCCGGCGTCGGGATCGACGAGGTCCACGGTCACCACGTAGCCGTCGGGCCGCCGCGTCAGCCCGACCGCGGCGACGCCGGGGTCGTCGGCGAGGCGCGCGGTGAGGACGCGCTTCGCGGCGCGTGCGGTGGCGCGGTCGGTCATGCGCCCCATGGTGCCCCCACGCGGCGCGCCAGGACACCCGCGTGCCCCGCCGTCGGATCAGTCGTGCACCCACTCGGCGCCGAGGACCCGGAGCACGGTGGCGAGCGGGTTGGCGAAGGTGACCCCGGAGCCGCCCGGGCCGCCGGTCGTGCTCCCGGCGAACAGCAGCGCGAGCGGTGCGCGGTCCCGGCTGCGCCAGATCACCGAGCCGCTGTCGCCCCCGGCGCTGAAGGCCCCGGCCGCGCCCTGGATCTCCAGCTGGTCGTCGAAGCGGTGGACCACGCCGTCGTACTGCACCGCCACGGCGTCCACCTCCACCGCGGTCACCACACCGCGGGTGTGCCCCGTGGTCCGGCCGACCTTCTCCACCTGCTCGTCCGGTTCGACGTCCAGGCTGTCGGGCACGAGGGCGCCAAGCGCCCCGCCGGGGAGCTCGCCCGGCCGCGCCGCCACCCCGGCGTCCAGGAGGGCGACGGCGGCGTCGACAAGAATGGCCCGGCCGGCCACGAGCGGCTCCGCGGCCGCGAGCGAGCCGACCCGGTCGCCCGGGCCGCCGCCGTCGGACGGGCCGGGCTGCAGCACGGCGTCCCCGGGGGAGCCGGCACCGCTCGCCGCCAGCACGTGGTTGTTCGAGAGGACGGCCAGCCCGCCCGGGGTGCGCACGAAGCCGCCCAGGGTGCCGGCGGTGACCGCGGCGTGCGCCACGGAGAGGCCGGGCCGGAGCGGGCGCACGCGCTGCCGCAGCTCACCGGGTGCGGGGGAGGGCAGCGCGCGCACCGGACCGATCACCCGCACGTCCACCTCGGCCCCGGCAGTCCGGCCGAGGTCCGGCAGGAGGGCGCGGTCGCTGTCCCGCTGCAGCCGGACCGCCACCCGTCCGCCGGCGGCACCGGCAGGGGTGAGCCCGACCGCCACCCACGGCCAGGGGGCACCGGTGCGTTCCTCCACCGCGGCCGCCGAGGCCGACGGCAGCTGCGCGAGGATGCGGGCCTTGAAGCTCGCGGGCGGAGTCGGCGTGCACGGGAACCCTCCGGGGTCGGGTGAGCGGGACGCACGGGACGCTAGGGGTGAGGTCCGACGAACCCGGGCGTTCCGCGGACCCGGCGCAGCGGGTCCGGCCCCGTCGGCACCGCGCAGCCGGTAGCGTGCCGATCGCCCCGTGGGAGCCGCCGCGATCGCCGCTGCGCCCCCCGGGGAAGAGGACGGGGCGACGTGCCGTTGCCCCGGATGCCACCCGCTCCGGTGGGTGGTGGTCGGCCATCGGCCGTGCATGTGAGGGACCCGGCTTTGACCGGTCCTCCGGGCGCGGGTATCGTGGTCAGCCGTGCCCAGGGTGCCCTGGGCCAGCTCCCGTTCGCGGTGCGCCTGGGCGACGTACGTTGGTCGCCTGGACCGCCTCCCGGCCCCCGGCCGGAGGGTGGCGGCGCCGAGTCGCGAGGGGCTACCGAGTTCGGTCCGACCGCGGACCGGTCCCGGATCGGGCGACACGCCCGACCGCGGGGGTCGGACAGCGGCCGGCGGCCGGGAACGGGTGGGTCACCGCAGGGCGGCCCGGCACCCAGCACGACAGCACGCACCACACTTCAGAGCACGACCCAGCGCAGGTAGGAGATCCAGGCCACCCATGCCCACGATCAACCAGCTGGTCCGCAAGGGCCGCGAGGACAAGGTCACCAAGACCAGCACTCCGGCGCTGAAGGGTTCGCCCCAGCGCCGCGGAGTCTGCACGCGCGTCTACACGACGACGCCGAAGAAGCCGAACTCGGCGCTGCGCAAGGTGGCCCGCGTGCGGCTCACCAGCGGGGTCGAGGTCACCGCCTACATCCCGGGCGTCGGCCACAACCTGCAGGAGCACTCGATGGTGCTCGTGCGCGGCGGCCGAGTGAAGGACCTGCCGGGCGTGCGCTACAAGATCATCCGCGGCTCGCTGGACACGCAGGCCGTCCGTGGCCGCAAGCAGGCCCGCAGCCGCTACGGCGCCAAGAAGGAGAAGAGCTAATGCCTCGCAAGGGCCCCGCGCCGAAGCGACCGCTGGTCATCGACCCGGTCTACCAGTCGCAGCTGGTCACCCAGCTGGTCAACAAGGTGCTCGTCGACGGCAAGCGCTCGATCGCCGAGGCGATCGTCTACGGCGCCCTCGAGGGTGCCCGCGCCAAGAACGACACCGACCCGGTCGTCACGCTCAAGCGCGCGCTGGACAACGTAAAGCCGAGCCTCGAGGTCCGCAGCCGCCGTGTCGGTGGCGCGACCTACCAGGTGCCGGTCGAGGTGCGCGCCTCGCGCAGCACCACCCTCGGTCTCCGCTGGCTGATCCAGTACAGCCGGGCCCGTCGCGAGAAGACGATGACCGAGCGCCTGATGAACGAGATCCTCGACGCCAGCAACGGCCTCGGCGCCGCTGTGAAGCGCCGCGAGGACACGCACAAGATGGCCGAGGCGAACAAGGCCTTCGCGCACTACCGCTGGTAACCACCGCACCAGCGCCCGCCGTCGGCGGGACTCCCGGGACGCGCTCACGAGGTCGTCGCCCCGGCACCCGCACACGGACCTGAACCACGAGGAGAAGAAATGGCCAGCAACGAGGCCCAGCTCCGCAAGACCCGCAACATCGGGATCATGGCGCACATCGACGCCGGCAAGACCACCACCACCGAGCGCATCCTCTTCTACACCGGTATCACGTACAAGATCGGTGAGGTCCACGACGGCGCGGCCACGATGGACTGGATGGAGCAGGAGCAGGAGCGCGGCATCACCATCACGTCCGCCGCGACGAAGTGCTCCTGGAACGGCCACGACATCAACATCATCGACACCCCCGGGCACGTCGACTTCACCGTCGAGGTGGAGCGCTCGCTCCGCGTGCTCGACGGTGCGGTCGCGGTCTACGACGGTGTCGCCGGCGTCGAGCCGCAGACCGAGCAGGTGTGGCGGCAGGCCGAGAAGTACGGCGTCCCGCGCATGTGCTTCGTCAACAAGCTCGACCGCACCGGCGCGGACTTCTTCCGCTGCGTCGACATGATGGTCGACCGCCTCGGCGCCAACCCGCTGGTGCTCCAGCTGCCGATCGGTGCCGAGTCGGACTTCATCGGCGTCGTCGACCTGGTCGAGATGCGCGCGCTCACCTGGCGCGGTGAGACCAAGATGGGCGAGGACTACGCCGTCGAGGAGATCCCCGCCGAGCTCGCCGACCAGGCCGCCGAGTACCGCGAGAAGCTGCTCGAGAACATCGCCGACTTCGACGACTCGCTGATGGAGGACTACCTCGGCGGCGAGGAGATCGCGGTCGACCGCCTCAAGGCGGCCATCCGCAAGGCCACCATCGGCGGCCAGGTCAACCCGGTCCTCACCGGCACCGCGTTCAAGAACAAGGGCGTGCAGCCCCTGCTCGACGCGGTGGTCGACTACCTGCCCAGCCCGCTGGACATCGAGGCGATCGTCGGCACCGCGCTGGACGGCGAGACCGAGGTCCTGCGCCACGCCGACGAGGACGAGCCGTTCTCCGCGCTGGCGTTCAAGATCCAGACCGACCAGCACCTGGGCAAGCTGACCTACGTCCGCGTGTACTCGGGCCGGCTCGACGCGGGGACCGCGGTGCTCAACAGCACCAAGGACCGCAAGGAGCGGATCGGCAAGATCTACCAGATGCACGCGAACAAGCGCGAGGAGCGCGAGGGCGTGGGCGCCGGCCAGATCGTGGCGGTCAACGGCCTCAAGCAGACGACGACGGGTGACACCCTCTGCGACCCGCAGAAGCCGGTCATCCTGGAGTCGATGAGCTTCCCCGCTCCGGTCATCTCGGTCGCCATCGAGCCGAAGACCAAGAGCGACCAGGAGAAGCTGGGCACGGCCATCCAGAAGCTGGCCGAGGAGGACCCGACCTTCCAGGTCAAGCTGGACGAGGAGACCGGTCAGACGGTCATCTCCGGCATGGGCGAGCTCCACCTGGAGATCCTCGTCGACCGCATGCGCCGCGAGTTCAACGTCGAGGCCAACGTCGGCAAGCCGCAGGTCGCCTACCGCGAGACGATCCGCAAGGGCGTCGAGCGCTACGACTACACGCACAAGAAGCAGACCGGTGGTTCCGGCCAGTTCGCGAAGGTGCAGATCGCCCTCGAGCCGCTCGAGATGAGCGCCGACTCGGCGACCTACGAGTTCGAGAACAAGGTCACCGGTGGTCGCATCCCGAAGGAGTACATCCCCTCGGTCGACCAGGGCATGCAGGACGCCATGCAGTACGGCGTGCTGGCCGGCTACCCGATGGTGGGCGTCAAGGCGCTGCTGCTGGATGGCCAGTACCACGAGGTCGACTCCTCGGAGATGGCCTTCAAGATCGCCGGTTCGATCGCCTTCAAGGAGGCGGCGCGCAAGGCCAGCCCGGCCCTGCTGGAGCCGCTGATGGCGGTCGAGGTGACCACGCCCGAGGACAACATGGGTGACGTCATCGGCGACCTCAACTCCCGCCGCGGCACCATCCAGGCGATGGAGGAGCGCTCCGGCGCCCGCGTCGTCCGGGCCCTGGTCCCGCTGTCGGAGATGTTCGGCTACGTGGGCGACCTGCGCAGCCGCACCCAGGGACGGGCGAGCTACTCGATGGTCTTCGACTCGTACGCCGAGGTCCCGGCCAACGTCGCCAAGGAGATCATCGCCAAGGCGACCGGCGAGTAACGGAATGCGGGCCGGCCGGCCCGCGCTCCCCCCAGCAACAGCCCCACCCCCAGAGCACGCACCACCTGCGTAACCACGAGGAGAGGAACCCAGTGGCCAAGGCCAAGTTCGAGCGGACCAAGCCGCACGTCAACATCGGCACCATCGGGCACATCGACCACGGGAAGACGACGCTCACCGCGGCGATCACCAAGGTCCTGCACGACAAGTACCCGGACCTCAACGAGGCGTCCGCCTTCGACCAGATCGACAAGGCGCCCGAGGAGAAGGCCCGCGGCATCACGATCTCGATCGCGCACGTCGAGTACCAGACGGAGAACCGTCACTACGCGCACGTCGACTGCCCCGGTCACGCCGACTACATCAAGAACATGATCACCGGCGCTGCCCAGATGGACGGCGCGATCCTGGTGGTCGCGGCGACCGACGGCCCGATGCCGCAGACCAAGGAGCACGTCCTCCTCGCCCGCCAGGTCGGCGTCCCCTACATCGTGGTGGCCCTGAACAAGGCCGACATGGTGGACGACGAGGAGATCCTGGAGCTCGTCGAGCTCGAGGTCCGCGAGCTCCTCAGCGAGTACGAGTTCCCGGGCGACGACGTCCCCGTGGTCCGCGTCTCGGCGCTGAAGGCCCTCGAGGGCGACGCCGAGTGGGGCGACAAGCTCATGGAGCTGATGAACGCCGTCGACACCGCGATCCCGGAGCCGGAGCGCGACATCGACAAGCCGTTCCTCATGCCCGTCGAGGACGTCTTCACCATCACCGGTCGTGGCACGGTCGTCACCGGCCGCGTCGAGCGTGGCATCGTCAAGGTCTCCGAGGAGATCGAGATCGTCGGCATCCGCGAGAACTCGACCAAGACCACGGTCACCGGCGTCGAGATGTTCCGCAAGCTGCTCGACCAGGGCCAGGCCGGTGACAACGTCGGTCTGCTCCTCCGCGGCATCAAGCGCGAGGACGTGGAGCGTGGCCAGGTCGTCGTGAAGCCCGGCTCGATCACCCCGCACACCAACTTCGAGGGCTCGGTCTACATCCTCTCGAAGGACGAGGGTGGCCGTCACACGCCGTTCTTCAACAACTACCGTCCCCAGTTCTACTTCCGGACGACGGACGTCACCGGTGTGGTCACCCTGCCCTCGGGCACGGAGATGGTCATGCCCGGCGACAACACCGAGATGACGGTGGAGCTCATCCAGCCCATCGCCATGGAGGAGGGCCTCAAGTTCGCCATCCGTGAGGGTGGTCGGACCGTGGGCGCCGGCCGGGTCACCAAGATCCTCAAGTAACACCCCCGGTGCGCGGCGGCCGGCAACCGGCCGCCGCGCACCACCCCGGGTCGCTTCGACCCAGCTCGGGTCAGCAGACCCACTCGAACTTTCACAACCGATCGGCAGGAGCAGAAGACAGCGATGGCGGGACAGAAGATCCGCATCCGGCTGAAGGCCTACGACCACGAGGCGATCGATGCCTCGGCGCGACGCATCGTGGAGACGGTCACCAAGACCGGAGCGCGAGTGGTCGGCCCGGTGCCGCTGCCGACGGAGAAGAACGTGTACGCGGTGATCCGTTCGCCGCACAAGTACAAGGACTCGTTCGAGCACTTCGAGATGCGCACGCACAAGCGGCTCATCGACATCCTCGACCCGACGCCGAAGACGGTGGACGCGCTCATGCGCATCGACCTGCCGGCCTCGGTCGACGTCAACATCCAGTAAGGGCAGTCAGCAGACATGGCGAGCACATTTCGTGGTCTCCTCGGCGAGAAGCTGGGGATGACCCAGGTCTTCGACGAGAACAACCGCCTCGTGCCGGTGACCGTCGTCAAGGCGGGCCCCTGTGTGGTGACCCAGGTCCGCACCCCCGAGGTGGACGGCTACTCGGCCCTCCAGCTCGGGTTCGGCGAGATCGACCCGCGCAAGGTGAACCGTCCCGAGGGCGGGCACTTCACCAAGGCGGGCGTGACGCCGCGGCGGCACCTGGTGGAACTCCGCACGGCGGACGCCGGTGAGTACACGGTCGGCCAGGAGCTGACCACCGAGGTCTTCGACGGCGTGGCCAAGGTCGACGTCATCGGCACCAGCAAGGGCAAGGGCACCGCCGGTGTCATGAAGCGTCACGGCTTCAAGGGACTGGGCGCCGGGCACGGCGTGCAGCGCAAGCACCGGTCGCCGGGCTCCATCGGTGGCGCGTCGACCCCCGGTCGCGTGTTCAAGGGCCTGAAGATGGCCGGCCGCATGGGCCACGTGAAGACGACGACGCTGTCGCTGGTCGTGCACAAGGTGGACGCCGAGCGCGGTCTGCTGCTGATCAAGGGCGCCATCCCCGGCCCGAAGGGCGGGCTCGTGCTCGTTCGTTCGGCCGTCAAGGGCGGTCCCGTGGGGAGTGACACCAAGTGAGCCAGTCCATCGAGACGCGCACCGACCGCCAGGTCGACGTCCGCACGCCGGCCGGCGAGACCTCGGGCAGCGTCACGCTGCCCGGCGCCCTCTTCGACGCCGACGCCAACGTCTCCCTGATGCACCAGGTCGTCGTGGCGCAGCTCGCCGCGGCCCGCCAGGGCACCCACTCGACCAAGACCCGCGCCCAGGTCAGCGGCACCGGCGCCAAGCCGTACCGCCAGAAGGGCACCGGTCGGGCCCGTCAGGGTTCGCTGCGCGCGCCGCAGTTCTCCGGTGGTGGCATCGCCCACGGCCCCGTGCCGCGCGACTACACCAAGAAGACGCCCAAGAAGATGAAGGCCGCCGCTCTCCGCGGTGCCCTCTCCGACCGGGCGCGCGAGGGCCGGGTCCACGTCGTGTCGGCGTTCGTCGACGGCGACGCCCCGAATGACCAAGGCCGCCATGGCGACGCTCAACGCGATCACCTCGGCCAAGAAGGTCCTCGTCGTGCTCGACCACGACGACGTCCTCAACTGGGTGAGCCTGCGCAACCTGCCGCAGGTGCACCTCATCGAGGCCGGCCAGCTGAACACCTATGACGTGCTCGTCGCCGACGAGGTGGTCTTCACCGAGACCGCCCTGGCCGAGTACGTCGCCGGGCCCACCAAGGGGAAGCGCTCCGGCGCCGACCTGCCCGACCTCGCCACCCGCGAGATCCCCGGTGGCGTCCCGTCCATCGCCCCCGCCGCCGGCGCGGGCACCGTCGAAGAGACCACCGAGGAGAAGGCATGAGCGTCCGCGACCCCCGGGACGTCCTGCTCTCCCCGGTCATCTCCGAGAAGAGCTACGGGCTGCTCGACAGCAACCAGTACACGTTCATCGTGCTGCCCGAGGCCAACAAGACGCAGATCAAGATCGCGGTCGAGCAGATCTTCAACGTGAAGGTCCTGGGCGTGAACACGATCAACCGTCAGGGCAAGCGCAAGCGCAGCCGTGGCACGCAGATGGGGAAGCGCAAGGACACCAAGCGCGCCATCGTCTCCGTCGCTCCCGGTGACCGCATCGAGATCTTCGGGGGACCGGGCGCCTGAGGTAGGCGACCCGCCCACCCCACCACCCCGGCCCTCACGGACCAGAGATAGAGACAGGGACTGAGTCAGCAATGGCTATCCGTAAGTACAAGCCGACGACGCCGGGCCGCCGCGGCTCCAGCGTCGCCGACTTCGCCGAGGTCACCCGCGACCATCCCGAGAAGTCGCTGGTCCGGCCGCTGCACGGCCGCGGTGGACGCAACGTCCACGGCAAGGTCACCGCGCGCCACCAGGGTGGTGGGCACAAGCGCGCCTACCGGCTGATCGACTTCCGCCGGGCGGACAAGGACGGCGTGCCCGCCAAGGTCGCGCACATCGAGTACGACCCGAACCGCACGTCTCGCATCGCGCTGCTGCACTTCGCGGACGGCGAGAAGCGCTACATCATCGCGCCGGCGAAGCTCAAGCAGGGCGACACGGTCGAGTGCGGCCCCGCGGCCGACATCAAGCCGGGCAACAACCTGCCGCTGCGGAACATCCCGGTCGGCACGGTGGTTCACGCCATCGAGCTCCGCCCCGGTGGCGGCGCGAAGATCGCCCGGTCGGCGGGTACCAGCGTCCAGCTGGTCGCCCGTGAGGGCCGGTTCGCCCAGCTGCGCATGCCGTCGGGCGAGATCCGCAACGTCGACGTGCGCTGCCGCGCCACCGTCGGCGAGGTGGGCAACGCCGAGCAGTCGAACATCAACTGGGGCAAGGCCGGCCGCATGCGGTGGAAGGGCAAGCGCCCGACCGTCCGCGGTGTCGCCATGAACCCGGTGGACCACCCGCACGGTGGTGGTGAGGGCAAGACCTCCGGTGGTCGTCACCCGGTGAACCCCAAGGGCAAGCCGGAGGGCCGCACGCGCAAGCGCAAGGCCAGTGACGCCCTGATCGTGCGCCGCCGGCGCGCCAACAAGAAGCGCTGAGCCCGGGTAACCGGCGGTAAAGGAGAGCCGAATGCCTCGCAGTCTGAAGAAGGGCCCGTTCGTCGACGACCACCTCCTCAAGAAGGTGGACGCGCAGAACGAGAAGGGCACCAAGAACGTGATCCGTACCTGGTCACGCCGCTCGACGATCATCCCCGACATGCTGGGTCACACCCTCGCGGTGCACGACGGCCGCAAGCACGTCCCGGTGTTCGTGACCGAGGCGATGGTCGGGCACAAGCTCGGCGAGTTCGCCCCCACGCGCACGTTCCGTGGGCACATCAAGGACGACCGCCGCTCGCGGCGGGGCTGACCAGGTAGAGAGAGATTCAGATGACTTCCCAGTTGGGACAGGAGGCGCCGGTCGCCCGGGCTACGGCCCGGTTCGTCCGCGTGACCCCCATGAAGGCCCGGCGGGTGGTGGACATGGTCCGCTACCTGCCCACCGACGAGGCGCTGGCGCTGCTGCGCTACGCCCCGCAGAGCGCCAGTGAGACGGTGGCCAAGGTGGTCGCCAGCGCCGTGGCCAACGCGGAGCACAACCTGCAGCTCGACCCGGCCGCGCTGGTCGTCAGCGCCGCCTACGTCGACGAGGGCCCGACGCTCAAGCGGATCCGTCCGCGTGCGCAGGGCCGGGCGTTCCGCATCAACAAGCGGACCAGCCACATCACCATCGAGGTGAGCGAGGTCGCGACCAGCGCCGAGCTGGCCCAGAAGTCGCGCAAGGCCCGCCGGGAGACCGGCATGGTCGGCCCGGCGACCCAGCAGTCCGGCAGCAACACGAGGGGAGGGACCCGCTAGTGGGTCAGAAGGTCAACCCGCACGGGTTCCGACTCGGGATCACCACCGACTACAAGTCCCGGTGGTACGCGGACAAGCTGTACAAGGACTACGTCAAGGAAGACGTCGCGATCCGCAAGCTCATGTCCAAGGGCATGGAGCGGGCCGGCATCTCCAAGGTGGAGATCGAGCGCACCCGTGACCGGGTCCGCGTCGACATCCACACCGCCCGCCCGGGCATCGTCATCGGCCGCCGCGGCGCCGAGGCCGACCGCATCCGCGGCGAGCTCGAGAAGCTCACCGGCAAGCAGGTGCAGCTGAACATCCTCGAGGTCAAGAACCCCGAGTCGGACGCGCAGCTGGTCGCCCAGGGCGTCGCCGAGCAGCTCTCCAGCCGGGTCAGCTTCCGCCGCGCCATGCGCAAGGCGATGCAGTCGGCGCAGCGCAGCCCGCAGGTCAAGGGCATCCGCGTGCAGTGCTCGGGTCGCCTCGGCGGCACCGAGATGAGCCGCTCGGAGTTCTACCGCGAGGGTCGCGTCCCGCTGCACACGCTGCGCGCGAACATCGACTACGGCATCTACGAGGCCCGCACCACCTTCGGCCGCATCGGCGTCAAGGTGTGGATCTACAAGGGTGACGTCAGCGGCTCGCGTGCCGAGCGCGAGGCCCTCGAGGCCCTCGCCGCCCGTCAGGGCCAGCGCCGCGAGCGCCCCCAGCGCCCGCGCCGCTCGGGTTCCTCGGGCACCACCGCCGGTGGCACCGAGGCCGGCCGCGCCGCGGTGGAGTCCTCGACCGGGCCCGCCCCCGAGACCACCGAGAGCACCGTCGCCGTCACCTCCGGGGACGTCGCTCCGGAGACGACCGTCGCCGAGGTCGCCGGCCCGGAGGCCACCGCTGCCGCCGAGACCACCGCGGCCCAGGCGACCGAGAACACGGAGAGCTGAGCCATGCTCATCCCACGGCGCGTCAAGCACCGCAAGCAGCACCACCCGAGCCGTTCCGGCCGGGCCAAGGGCGGCACCGAGATCAACTTCGGTGAGTTCGCGATCCAGGCTCTCGAGCCGGCCTACGTGACCAACCGCCAGATCGAGTCCGCGCGTATCGCGATGACCCGGCACATCAAGCGTGGCGGAAAGGTGTGGATCTCGATCTACCCGGACCGTCCGCTGACCAAGAAGCCCGCCGAGACCCGCATGGGTTCCGGTAAGGGTTCGCCCGAGTGGTGGGTGGCCAACGTCAAGCCCGGCCGCGTCCTGTTCGAGCTGTCCGGTGTCGCCGAGCCCGTGGCCCGCGAGGCCATGCGGCGCGCGATCCACAAGCTGCCGATGAAGTGCCGCTTCATCACGCGAGAAGGAGAAGTGTGATGGCCGCCGGTCTGACCGCTCCCGAGCTGCGCGAGCTCTCCGCCGACGAGCTCGCCTCGCGGCTGCGTGAGTCGAAGGAAGAACTGTTCAACCTGCGGTTCCAGGTGGCCACCGGCCAGCTGGACAACAACCGGCGACTGCAGACCGTCCGCCGCGACATCGCCCGGATCTACACGATCATGCGCGAGCGCGAGCTGGGTCTCTCGGTCGCCCCGAACGAGGGTGTGGCATGAGCGAGACCCAGGGAGCGTCGGGCCCCGGCCTGGCCGGCCGCGGCTACCGCAAGGTCCGTGAGGGCCTGGTGGTCAGAGACGACAAGATGGAGAAGACCATCGTCGTCGAGGTGGAGGACCGCGTGAAGCACGCCCTCTACGGCAAGGTCATCCGCCGCACGAACAAGCTCAAGGTCCACGACGAGCAGGGCCTCGCCGGCATCGGCGACCGCGTGCAGATCATGGAGACCCGGCCGCTGTCGGCCACCAAGCGGTGGCGCGTCGTCCAGGTCATCGAGAAGGCCAAGTAAGAGGCGGCCCCCCGGGGCCGCAGCGGGTAGGAGTACCCTGGACCATCGGCGCGCATCTCACCGCTCTGCGGCTCGCGCGCCGCATCCCGGTACCCGTGGTTCGGACGCACCGGTGGCTCGCGCCGCCGGTGCGTCCGCACGCGGTATCGGACAGCCGGTTCACCGTCTCGGCCCGGCTGTCACCACAAGTGTTTGGGAGTAGCACGTGATCCAGCAGGAGTCGCGACTGCGCGTCGCCGACAACACCGGTGCGAAGGAGATCCTCTGCATCCGGGTGCTCGGCGGCTCGGGGCGACGCTACGCGGGCATCGGCGACATCATCGTCGCCACCGTGAAGGACGCGCTGCCGGGTGCCGGTGTGAAGAAGGGTGACGTCGTCAAGGCCGTCATCGTCCGCACCGTGAAGGAGCGCCGTCGTCCGGACGGTTCCTACATCCGGTTCGACGAGAACGCCGCGGTCATCATCCGCGACAGCGGCGACCCGCGCGGAACCCGCATCTTCGGGCCCGTGGGCCGGGAGCTGCGCGACAAGCGCTTCATGCGGATCATCTCGCTCGCCCCGGAGGTGCTGTGATCATGGCTGCCATCAACAACGGCAAGACGCCGTCGATGAAGGTGAAGAAGGGCGACACCGTCCTGGTCCTCGCGGGCCGGGACAAGGGTGCCAAGGGCCGCGTCATCGCCGCCTACCCCAAGCTCCAGAAGGTCCTGGTCGAGGGCGTGGGGCGGGTCAAGAAGCACACCCGCATCAGCTCCAACCAGCGCGGCGCCCAGCAGGGCGGGATCGTCACGCAGGAGGCTCCCATCCACGTGAGCAACGTGATGGTGATCGACTCCGAGGACAAGCCGACCCGGGTCGGTTACCGCAAGGACGAGGAAGGCCGCAACATCCGGGTCTCGCGGCGCACCGGTAAGGACCTCTGAACATGAGCGCACCCAGCCGCGAGCTGCCCCGCATGCTCGCCAACTACCGCGAGAACATCGCCCCGACGCTCCAGAGCGAGTTCGGCTACGACAACGTCATGCAGATCCCGCGCCTGACGAAGATCGTCGTCAACATGGGCGTCGGCGAGGCCACCCGCGACGCCAAGCTGATGGACGGCGCGGTCCGCGACCTCACCGCCATCACCGGCCAGAAGCCGGCCGTCGTCCGGGCCCGCAAGTCCATCGCCCAGTTCAAGCTGCGCGAGGGCATGCCGATCGGCGCGAAGGTCACCCTCCGCGGCGACCGCATGTGGGAGTTCCTCGACCGCCTGCTCTCGCTCGCCCTGCCCCGCATCCGTGACTTCCGCGGCCTGAACGCCAAGCAGTTCGACGGCCACGGCAACTACACGTTCGGGCTGAACGAGCAGTCCATGTTCCGCGAGATCGACGTCGACAAGATCGACCGCCCGCGCGGCATGGACATCACGCTCGTCACCACCGCCACGACCGACGAGGAGGGCCGCGAGCTGCTCCGCCAGCTCGGCTTCCCCTTCGCCGGCCAGCCCGTCGTCACGACCGTCCGCTGAGTCGGGCAGGAGAGAAGCAATGGCCAAGAAGGCGCTGATCAACAAGGCGGCCCGCAAGCCCAAGTTCGCGGTCCGTGGCTACACCCGCTGCCAGCGGTGCGGTCGTCCGCACGCGGTCTTCCGCAAGTTCGGCCTCTGCCGGATCTGCCTGCGGGAGATGGCGCACGCCGGGGAGCTCCCGGGCGTGAAGAAGTCCAGCTGGTGACCTGCTCCACCCCCGCCCGCCGCTAGCCGGCAGGCCGCACCACCGGCCCACCCGGGCCAGACAACCCAGGCACCACCGATCGCCGAAAGGCCCACGCGCCAAGTCATCGCGACCCGGCGCATGAGGAACCGCGGCGAGAGAGGCACCACACGTCATGACCATGACCGACCCGATCGCGGACATGCTGACGCGTCTGCGGAACGCCAACCAGGCGTACCACGACAGCGCGGCCATGCCGTCGTCGAAGCTGAAGACGCACATCGCGGAGATCCTCCAGCAGGAGGGCTACATCGCCGGCTGGCGCGTCGACGACGTCGAGAAGGACGGCAGCACCTTCAAGCAGCTCGTCGTCGACCTGAAGTACGGCCCGAACCGCGAGCGCAGCATCGCCGGTGTCCGTCGCGTCTCGAAGCCGGGGCTCCGCGTCTACGCGAAGTCGACCGCGCTGCCCAAGGTGCTCGGCGGCCTGGGCGTGGCGATCATCTCCACGTCCACCGGGCTGCTCACCGACAAGCAGGCGAACAAGAAGGGCGTGGGTGGGGAAGTCCTCGCCTACGTCTGGTAAGGGAGCGAGCGAAGATGTCACGGATCGGACGACTCCCGATCGCCGTGCCCGGTGGCGTGGACGTCGCCATCGACGGTCAGACGGTCAGCGTGAAGGGGCCCAAGGGCGAACTCCGCCACACGGTCGCCGCGCCGATCACCGTCGAGCGCGACGAGGACGGCACGCTGCGGGTGCAGCGCCCCAACGACGAGCGGCAGAACCGCGCCCTGCACGGGCTCTCGCGGACGCTCATCGCCAACATGATCACCGGCGTCACCGAGGGCTACACGAAGACCCTCGAGATCGTCGGCGTCGGCTACCGCGTCCAGGCGCGCGGCTCGGACCTCGAGTTCGCCCTGGGCTTCAGCCACCCGGTGCCGGTCAAGGCACCGGACGGCATCACCTTCGCCGTCGAGACCCCGACCCGCCTGCGGGTCAGCGGTATCGACAAGCAGCTCGTCGGTGAGGTCGCAGCCAAGATCCGCAAGATCCGCAAGCCCGACCCGTACAAGGGCAAGGGCGTGCGGTACCAGGGCGAGGTCGTCAAGCGCAAGGTCGGGAAGACGGGTAAGTGATGGCTCAGGCAGAGAAGGCCGCTCGGGTCCACAAGCCCGTCGGAACCGACGTCAGCACGGCGCGCCGCGTCTCGCGGCTGCGTCGCCACAACCGGCTGCGCAAGCGCGTCTCCGGCACCGCCGAGCGTCCGCGCCTGGTGGTCAAGCGCAGCTCGCGCCACATCCACGTGCAGGTGGTCGACGACACCGTCGGCCGCACGCTGGTCAGCGCCTCCACGATGGACGCCGGCCTGCGCGGTGCCGAGGGCGACAAGTCCGCCCTGGCCCGTCAGGTGGGCGCCCTGGTGGCGGAGCGGGCGAAGACCGCGGGCATCACGGCGGTCGTCTTCGACCGCGGTGGCAACCGGTACGCCGGGCGGATCGCCGCCCTGGCCGAGGGTGCCCGCGAGGGTGGGCTGGACTTCTGATGACCACCCACACCAGCAGCACGAGCGAGCAGATCGAGAGGGACGTCTGATGCCAGGACCACAGCGACGCGGCGGCGGCGCCGGCGGTGCCGGCGGTGCCGGTGGCAACGACCGCCGTGACCGTCGTGACGGCGGCCGGGGCCCCGGTGGCGCGCCCGCCGAGAAGAGCAACTACATCGAGCGCGTGGTCGCCATCAACCGCGTGTCCAAGGTCGTCAAGGGTGGTCGGCGCTTCAGCTTCACCGCCCTGGTGATCGTGGGCGACGGTGACGGCACCGTGGGCGTCGGCTACGGCAAGGCCAAGGAGGTGCCCGCGGCGATCGCCAAGGGCGTCGAGGAGGCCAAGAAGCACTTCTACAAGGTGCCTCGCATCGCCAGCACCATCCCGCACCCCGTGCAGGGTGAGGCGGCGGCCGGCGTCGTGCTGCTCAAGCCGGCCAGCCCCGGTACCGGTGTCATCGCCGGTGGTCCGGTGCGCGCCGTCCTCGAGTGCGCCGGCATCCACGACGTGCTCTCCAAGAGCCTCGGGTCCTCGAACCCGATCAACATCGTGCACGCCACGATGCAGGCGCTGAAGGACCTCGTCCGTCCCGAGGAGATCGCGGCCCGCCGCGGTCTGCCGCTGGAGGACGTCGCCCCGGCGGCCATGCTCCGTGCCCGTGCGGGCCAGGGAGTCTGAGATGGCGCAGCTGAAGGTCACCCAGATCAAGTCGTCGATCGGTACCAAGCCGAACCAGCGCCAGACGCTGCGTTCGCTGGGGCTCAAGCGGATCCACGACTCGGTCGTCCAGGAGGACCGTCCCGAGATCCGCGGGATGGTCGCGACGGTGCCGCACCTGGTCACCGTCGAAGAGGTCTGAGGAAAGACTCGCTATGACTCTGAAGGTCCACCACCTGCGTCCGGCCCCGGGCGCCCACACCGCCAAGACCCGCGTGGGTCGCGGTGAGGGCTCCAAGGGCAAGACGGCCGGTCGCGGCACCAAGGGCACCGGGGCGCGCGGCAACACCTCCGCCCGGTTCGAGGGTGGGCAGACCCCGCTGCACATGCGGCTGCCCAAGCTCTCGGGCTTCAAGTCCCCGAACAAGGTCGTCTTCCAGGTCGTCAACCTCGACCGGATCGCGGCGCTGTTCCCGCAGGGTGGCCCGGTCACCCCGGAGACCCTCGCCGAGGTGGGTGCGGTCCGCCGCAACCAGCCGGTGAAGGTCCTCGGCACCGGCGAGCTCGGCGGTGTCAAGGTCGACGTCCAGGCCCACGCCTTCTCCTCGGCCGCGGCCGAGAAGATCGGCGCGGCCGGGGGCAGCACCACCCGCATCTGACCGGTCCCCGGCACCCGCCGCGAGTGCGCTCGCGGCGGGTCCTGCCGGGTGCCACCATTCGGCCCGCCCCTGCACCAGTGCGGGGCGGGCCGATTGCTAACCTCGACCGACCGAGAAGGGGAGGGCACGTGCTGCAGGCGTTCGCCGCGGCGTTCCGGACGCCAGACCTCCGGCGCAAGCTGCTGTTCTCCCTGGCGATCATCGCCGTGTACCGGCTGGGCGCCCAGGTCCCCGGTCCCGGGGTGTCGGTGGAGGCGATCAACAATTGCCTCGAGATCGCCCAGAACGGGTCGCAGCGGGACATCTACTCGCTGGTCAACCTCTTCTCCGGTGGCGCACTGCTGCGCCTGTCGGTGTTCGCGCTCGGCATCATGCCGTACATCACCGCGAGCATCATCGTCCAGCTGCTGGTCGTGGTCATCCCGCGCTTCGAGCAGCTGAAGAAGGAAGGGCAGTCGGGTCAGGCCAAGCTGACCCAGTACACCCGCTACCTGACGATCGCCCTGGCGGTCCTGCAGAGCACCGGGATCATCGCGCTGGCCCGCAGCGGCCAGCTGTTCCCCGGGTGCTCCGAGCCGATCATCCCGTCCGACTCGGTCTGGACGACGGTCGTGCTCGTCATCGCGCTCACCGCCGGCACCGCGCTGATCATGTGGCTCGGCGAGCTGCTGACCGAGAAGGGGATCGGCAACGGCATGTCCGTGCTGATCTTCACCTCGATCGCCGCCCGCATCCCGGCCGAGGGCGGCTCGATCCTGCAGACCCGCGGCGGGCTGGTCTTCACCGTCGTCTGCGCCTTCGCCGTCCTGATCATCGGCGCGGTCGTCTACGTCGAGCAGGCGCAGCGGCGCATCCCGGTGCAGTACGCCAAGCGGATGGTCGGCCGGCGCATGTACGGCGGCACCTCGACCTACCTGCCGCTCAAGGTGAACCAGGCCGGCGTCATCCCGGTCATCTTCGCCTCGTCCCTGCTCTACCTGCCGCAGCTCATCAGCCAGCTCCAGGGTGACGAGACGGGCTCGGTCCGGCGGTTCTTCGAGAACTACATCATCGACCAGAGCAGCCCGGTGCACGTCGCGCTGTACTTCGCGCTGATCGTCTTCTTCACGTACTTCTACGTGTCGATCACGTTCAACCCGGAGGAGCGGGCCGACGACATGAAGCGCTACGGCGGCTTCATCCCCGGCATCCGGCCCGGCCGCCCGACGGCGGAGTACCTGCAGTACGTGCTGTCGCGGATCACGCTGCCGGGCGCGCTCTACCTCGGGATCGTGGCCGTGCTGCCGAACTTCTTCCTGGCCGTGACGCAGGAAGGGCAGAACCAGAACTTCCCGTTCGGCGGGACCGCAGTGCTGATCATGGTCGGAGTGGGGTTGGAGACGGTGAAGCAGATCGAGACGCAACTGAACCAGCGCAGCTACGAAGGGTTCCTGAAGTAGTGCGCGTCGTCCTGCTGGGGCCGCCCGGAGCGGGCAAGGGCACCCAGGCCGAGTTCATCGCCGCGCGCCTCGCCGTCCCGGCGATCTCCACCGGTGACATCTTCCGCGCGAACGTCAGCGGGCAGACCGAGCTGGGGCAGAAGGCCAAGGTCTACATGGACGCCGGTGACCTCGTCCCCGACGAGATCACCGTGGCCATGGTCAAGGACCGCCTCGCCCAGCCCGACGCCGTCAACGGGTTCCTGCTCGACGGCTTCCCGCGCACGATCGCGCAGGCCGAGCAGCTGGCCGCCTCGCTGGCCGAGCTCGGTCACGGGCTGGACCGCGTGCTCGAACTGGTCGTCGAGGAGGAGGAGCTGGTCCGCCGGCTCTCCGGCCGGCGGATGCTCGTCGACGGCGAGATGGTGCAGCGCGACGACGACAAGCCCGAGACGGTCCGGCACCGCCTGGAGGTCTACCGGGAACAGACCGCGCCGCTGTCGGGGTTCTACGACGACGAGGGCCTGCTGTCCCGCATCGACGCGATCGGTGCCGTGGACGAGGTCACGGCGCGGGCGCTGCGGGCGCTCGGCGTCGACCCCGAGGGCACCGCCCCCGGCGCGGCCGCGGCCGGCGCCTGAGGCGGGCCGGCAGTGCACGGCGACCGCCGCGAGGCACTGCTGGCCCGGGTGCCGCTGCTGGCGAAGTGGAGTGGACGGATGATCCAGATCAAGACCGCGCAGGAGATCGAGCTCATGCGCGCCTCCGGGCTCGTGACGGCCGGTGCGCTGGCGGCGGTCAAGGCCGCCGTCCGGCCGGGTGTCACCACCGGTGAGCTCGACGCGGTCGCCGAGGACCACATCCGCTCGAAGGGTGCCGTCCCGAACTTCCTGGGCTACCACGGGTTCACCGGCACCATCTGCGCGTCGATCAACGACGAGGTCGTGCACGGGATCCCGAACCCGGACCGGCAGCTCGCCGAGGGCGACAACATCTCCATCGACTGCGGCGCGATCCTGGCCGGCTGGCACAGCGACTCCGCCGTCACGGTGACGGTGGGGGAGGCCTCCCCCGAGGACGCCGCGCTCATCGAGGTGACCGAGCGATCGATGTGGGCGGGGCTGGCCCGGGCGATCGCCGGCGGGCGGCTGACCGACATCAGCGCCGCCGTCGAGGAGTCGATCCGCGCGCACGAGCACCCCTACGGGATCGTCGACCACTACGGCGGGCACGGCATCGGCACCGAGATGCACCAGGACCCGCACGTGCTCAACTACGGCCGCGCGGGCCGCGGCCCCAAGCTCGTCCCCGGGCTCGCGCTGGCGATCGAGCCCATGGTGACCACCGGCGACCCCGCGACGGTCGAGCTCGACGACGGCTGGACCGTCGTCACCAAGGACGGCTCGCGGGCCGCGCACTTCGAGCACACCGTGGCGATCACCCCCGAGGGCCCGTGGGTGCTGACGGCCGAGGACGGCGGCGTCGCCGGTCTCGCGCCCTTCGGGGTCACGCCCCGGTCCTGATCCGTCCGGGGGGCTGTCGCGCAGCCCTCATGGGGGCCGGTTGGGAAGCGGCCGGTCGTCAGGTACGATTCCCTGTGGCGCTAGCGCCGTTCTTTCGTCGTGCTGTGGCCGCGTGACGGGGAGCGCCCTCGCGAGAGCGCCAGCACCACCTGTTCTGCAACATCACCGAGTCCGTCGTCCCGGGTGTCCCCGTGGGCGGGCGGCGCGGGATACCAGTACCACCGAGTCAAGGAGTGCGTGTAGGGCATGGCGAAGAAGGACGGGGCCATCGAGGTCGAGGGTCGCGTCGTCGAGCCGCTGCCCAACGCGATGTTCCGGGTCGAACTGCAGAACGGGCACCGGGTGCTCGCCCACATCAGCGGCAAGATGCGTCAGCACTACATCCGCATCCTGCCCGAGGACCGCGTGGTCGTGGAGCTCTCGCCCTACGACCTGACGCGCGGTCGCATCGTCTACCGCTACAAGTAACCGCTCGGTCAGCGACTGCCCTCCGGCAGAGACGCGGCCGGCACACGATCGAGGAATGAGGGGCGGCACCGGTGAAGGTCCAGCCGTCGGTGAAGAAGATCTGCGACAAGTGCAAGGTGATCCGCCGGCACGGCCGGGTCATGGTCATCTGCGACAACGCCCGGCACAAGCAGCGCCAGGGCTGAGGGAGTACCAGAACATGGCACGACTGGCAGGCGTCGACCTCCCCCGCGAGAAGCGGCTGGAGGTCGCGCTGACCTACATCTACGGCATCGGCAAGACCCACGCCAAGGAGACCCTGGCCGCGACGGGCGTCAGCCCCGACCTGCGCGTCAAGGACCTCGGCGACGAGGACCTGCTGAAGCTCCGCGACTACATCGACGAGCACTTCCGCGTCGAGGGTGACCTCCGCCGCGAGGTGGCCGCCGACATCCGCCGCAAGGTGGAGATCGGTTGCTACCAGGGGCTGCGTCACCGTCGTGGGCTCCCCGTCCACGGTCAGCGCACCAAGACCAACGCGCGCTCGAGCAAGGGCCCGCGCAAGACCATCGCGGGCAAGAAGAAGGCCCGCTGACCCACAGCACGTCGACGTGCGGTCGCAGCGACCCGTGAGGGCGGGAGCGATGGCGCGACACGTGTGCTGCCGCGAGGCAGCAACCCCAGGCCACAACTGAAGGAAACCGGAGAGACATGCCTCCCAGGGCTCGCACCGCGGCTGGTGCCAAGAAGGTCCGCCGCAAGGAGAAGAAGAACGTCGCCCACGGCGCCGCGCACATCAAGAGCACGTTCAACAACACGATCGTGTCGATCACCGACCCTGAACGGCAACGTGATCAGCTGGGCCTCCGCCGGCCACGTCGGCTTCAAGGGCTCGCGCAAGTCCACGCCGTTCGCGGCGCAGATGGCTGCCGAGAACGCCGCGCGCAAGGCGCAGGAGCACGGCATGCGCAAGGTCGACGTCTTCGTGAAGGGCCCTGGCTCCGGTCGCGAGACGGCCATCCGCTCCCTGCAGGCCACGGGCCTCGAGGTCGGGCAGATCCAGGACGTGACGCCGCAGCCGCACAACGGCTGCCGCCCCAAGAAGCGCCGCCGGGTCTGACCGGTCACTGACGAGACGATCTAGGAGTATTTGACGTGGCCCGTTACACCGGAGCCGACTGCCGCCTCTGCAGGCGCGAGAAGATGAAGCTGTTCCTCAAGGGCAGCAAGTGCGAGTCCGCGAAGTGCCCGATCGAGATCCGGCCCTACCCGCCGGGCGAGCACGGCCGCGGCCGCACCAAGGACAGCGAGTACCTCCTCCAGCTCCGCGAGAAGCAGAAGGCCCGCCGCATCTACGGCGTGCTCGAGAAGCAGTTCCGCGGTTACTACGAAGAGGCCAACCGCAAGAGCGGCAAGACCGGCGAGGTGCTCCTCCAGATCCTGGAGTCGCGCCTGGACAACGTGGTCTACCGGGCCGGCTTCGCCGAGTCCCGCGACATGGCCCGCCAGCTGGTCCGCCACGGCCACATCCGGGTGAACGGCCGCAAGGTCGACATCCCGTCGTACCGCGTGACCGAGAACGACATCATCGAGGTGGCCGAGAAGTCGCGCACGATGCTGCCGTTCGAGGTGGCCCAGGCCCGCGCCGGCGAGCGCCCCGTGCCCCCGTGGCTCGAGGTCATCAGCAGCCAGCTGCGCGTCCTCGTGCACGCGATCCCGGCCCGCCAGGTGATCGACACCCCGGTCCAGGAGCAGCTGATCGTGGAGCTCTACTCCAAGTAAGAGCCCCTGCAGGACGGCGGGGCGGGCGGACCGATGTCCGCCCCGCCGGCACCACCCCCCCTCACGGCGTCATATGGCGGTCGCCGGAGGACCTCAAGGAGACACCATGCTCATCGCACAGCGCCCCACCCTCACCGAGGAGACCATCTCGGAGCAGCGCTCGCGGTTCGTCATCGAGCCGCTCGAGCCGGGCTTCGGCTACACCCTCGGCAACTCGCTCCGCCGCACCCTCCTGTCGTCGATCCCCGGCGCTGCTGTCACCAGCATCCGGATCGAGGGCACCCTGCACGAGTTCACCACCGTGCCGGGCGTCAAGGAGGACGTCACCGAGCTCATCCTGAACCTCAAGGGCCTGGTCGTCAGCTCCGACTCCGACGAGCCGGTGACCATGTACCTGCGCAAGCAGGGCCCCGGTGCGGTGACCGCCGCGGACATCGCTCCGCCGGCCGGCGTCGAGGTGCACAACCCCGACCTGCACATCGCCACCCTCAACGGCAAGGGCCGCCTCGAGGTCGAGCTCGTCGTCGAGCGCGGCCGCGGCTACGTGCCCGCCCCGCAGAACAAGCAGCCCGGCCAGGAGATCGGTCGGATCCCGGTCGACTCGATCTACTCGCCGGTCCTCAAGGTCACCTACGCCGTCGAGGCGACCCGCGTGGAGCAGCGCACCGACTTCGACCGCCTCGTGGTCGACGTCGAGACCAAGCCCTCCATCGCCCCCCGCGACGCCATCGCGTCCGCCGGGTCGACCCTGGTGGAGCTGTTCGGCCTGCTGCGCGAGCTGAACATCGACGCCGAGGGCATCGAGGTCGGGCCGAGCCCGGCCGAGGCCGCCGACATCGCGAACTTCTCGATGCCGATCGAGGACATGGACCTCACCGTCCGGTCCTACAACTGCCTCAAGCGCGAGGGCGTGCACACCGTCGGTGAGCTCGTCACCCGCTCCGAGGCCGACCTGCTCGACATCCGCAACTTCGGCGCGAAGTCGATCGACGAGGTCAAGATGAAGCTCGCGGCGATGGGTCTGGCCCTCAAGGACAGCCCGCCCGGGTTCATCCCCACCTCGATCGAGAGCTACGACGAGGGCTACGAGACCGACGCCTACCAGGGCACCGGCGAGTTCGTCCCTGGCTACGAGCAGCAGGGCCAGTACGACGAGGGCTCCTACCAGGAGACCGAGCAGCTCTGATCCGCACCGGGCGGCGGGGGAGACCCCGCCGTCCGGCCGGGCCCCCGGTCCGGCACGCTGACCAGCAACGACAGCACCACCACGGAACGCAGCCGCCCTCGCACCGGCCGGCAGCCTGAGGAAGGACCGACATGCCCACCCCCACCAAGGGTCCCCGTCTCGGCGGATCCCCCGCGCACCAGCGGCTGATGCTGGCCAACATGGCCACGTCGCTGTTCGAGCACGGGCGGATCACCACCACCGAGGCCAAGGCCAAGCGGCTGCGTCCCCTGGCCGAGAAGCTGGTGACCTTCGCCAAGCGGGGCGACCTGCACGCTCGCCGCCAGGTGATGACGACGATCCGCGACAAGGACGTCGTGCACACCCTCTTCGCCGAGATCGGTCCGCGCTTCGCGAACCGGCCGGGTGGCTACACCCGCATCACCAAGGTCGGCCCGCGGAAGGGCGACAACGCCCCGATGGCCGTCATCGAGCTCGTCGAGGCGCTCACCGTGGCCCAGCAGGCCGTCGGCGAGGCCGAGCGCGCCCGCGGCACCCAGTTCGCCACCGGTGCCGGCTCCGCTGCCGCCGCCGGCGAGGTCACCGCTGACGCGGTCGACGCCGCCGACGAGTCCGCGGACTCGGCCGACAGCGCCGACAGCGCGGACTCGGCCGACAGCGCGGACAGCGCCGACTCGGCGGACAGCCCCGACGAGGCCGAGGTCTCCGCGGACGGCGCCAAGTGACCAGCTCCGAGGGCGTGAACGGCGGCACCTCCGGGTCCGACGAGGCCCAGGAGATCGTCTCCGACGTCTACCTCCCGGACGGCGAGCGCCAGGACGACGGCGACGTCGACCGCGAGCCGACCGCTGAGAACGGCGTGGTCGTCGAGGGCGACAACGTCTCCCCGGAGCTCGCCGACGCGGCGGCCGCCGAGGTCAACGCTGCGGAGCAGGGCGACGCGGCCACCGCGAGCCTGCACGCTCCCGGCGGCGAGTCGGCTCCCGACCCGCGCTGACGCACGCTGGACACCGAACACCCGGACGAGCCCGCCACCGACCACGGTGGCGGGCTCGTCCGTCTCCGTCTGGCCATCGGCTACGACGGGACGGCCCTGCACGGCTGGGCCCGCCAGCCCGCCCAGCGCACCGTGCAGGGCGACCTGGAGGAGGCGCTGTCGACGGTGCTGCGCACGCCGGTCGCGCTGACCGTGGCCGGGCGCACGGACGCCGGCGTGCACGCCACCGGTCAGGTGGCGCACTGCGACGTCCCGCGGGCGCTGTGGGAGCAGCAGCGCGAGCGGCTGGTCCGCCGGCTGCGCGGCGTGCTGCCTCCCGACATCGCCGTGCGCGCGGTGACCGAGGCGCACCCGGACTTCGACGCCCGCTTCGCCGCCCTGGGGCGGCACTACGTCTACCGGCTGACCGACGCCGACGGGGGCCCGTCGCCGCTCCGGCGGGCCGACACGGTGGCCTGGCCGCGCACCCTCGACACCGACGCCATGGTGGCGGCCGCGGCGCTGCTGCTGGGCGAGCACGACTTCGCCGCCTACTGCCGCCGGCGCGAGGGCGCGACGACGATCCGCACGCTGCTGGCCCTCGACGTCGCCCGGGACGGCGAGCTGATCACCATCGCGGCCTCGGCCGACGCGTTCTGCCACTCGATGGTGCGCAGCCTGGTCGGGGCGCTGACCACGGTCGGCGAGGGCCGGCGCGCCCCGGACTGGCCGGCCGGCCTGCTCGCCCGCGAGGAGCGGGCCAGCGAGGTGCCGGTGGCGCCGGCGGGCGGGCTGACGCTGGTCCGCGTCGACTACCCGCCCGACGACATGCTCGCCGACCGCGCCCTGCTGACCCGCGCCCGCCGCGCCTGACTCAGGCCAGGGCGGCGACGGCCTCCTCGACCGGGGTGTCGCCGCCCACGAGCTCGACGACCGCGCCGTCGCGCCCGGCGTCGAGCAGCGCGGCCATCACCGCGGCGACGTCGTCCCGGGGGACGCTGCCGTAGCCCACGCCGTGCCCGAGGGTGACCCGGCGGGTGCCGGGGTCGTCGGTGAGGCCGCCGGGGCGCAGGACGGTCGTGGCCAGGGCCTCGCGCGGCAGGACGGCCTCCTCGGCACGAAGCTTGGCCTGGAGGTAGACCCCCATGACCGGGTCGACGCCCTCCGGGGCGCCCTCGCGCGCCCGCTCGACCCCCATGGAGGAGAGCAGGAGGTAGCGGCGCACCCCGGCCCGCTCGGCGGCGTCGGCGAGGAGCACGGCGGCGCCGTGGTCGACGGTGTGCTTGCGCGCCTCGCCGCTGCCCGGGCCCGCGCCGGCGGCGAAGACGACCGCGTCGGCGTCGCGGGCGACCGTGGCGAGCTCGTCGACCGACGCGGACTCGAGGTCGAGGACCGCCGGCTGCACGCCGTCGGCCTCCAGGTCGGCGGCGTGGTCGGGGTTGCGGATGACGCCCACGACGGTGTCGCCGCGGGCGGAGAGGAGACGGCCGAGGCGGCGGGCGACCTGCCCGTGGGCCCCGGCGATGAGGATGCGCATGCCCGGCCCCTACCCGTGGCGTTCGGCGGCTACCTGCCGGGCCCGGGCCAGATCGGCGGGTGTGTCGCAGTCCACCCACGGGGGCGGGGACCCCGGCGGCACGACCGGGCGCAGCCGGTCCACCCGCAGGGGCGCGAGCAGCCGGCGCAGCGAGGTCGGGTCGGCGGGCCCGTCCAGCGCCGCTCGGAGGGCACCGGTGCGCCACACGCCGAGCAGGTACTGGTCGCGACCGCCGTCGTCGACGACGAGCACGCCGTCGCCGACGAGGGCCCGGCGCAGCTCGGTGACGAGCCCGCCGTCGAGGAACGGCAGGTCCCCGGCCAGCAGCGCGACGACGTCGGTGCCGACCGCCGGCAGGGCCCGCGCGCAGCGCCGCGACCGGCCCACCGCCGGGCGGTTCCTCGCGCACGACGACGACGTCGTCCGGCACCGGCTGGGGCGGGCCGACGACCACCCGCCGCTCCGCGTCGGCGACCGCCCCGAGGACGGTGCCCAGCAGCGTGCGGCCGCCCACCTCCAGCTGCGGCTTCGCCAGCCCTCCGAGCCGGGCCGCGCGGCCGCCGGCGAGGACCACGGCGGAGTAGGGCGGCGGCTGGTCCACGGCGACACCGTAGAGGCGTGGGTACCGTCGCTGCCGTGGGACGAGTCACCAGCCGGACGCCGGTGCTGCGCATCCGCGGCGCGCAGCGCACCACCCGACCGGACACCGTGGCCGCGGAGGAGCCGCTGGAGATCCGCCTGGCGGGCACCCCGCTGGCGGTGACCATGCGCACCCCCGGCGACGACTTCGACCTGGTGCACGGCTTCCTGGCCACCGAGGGCGTCATCGGCGGTCCGGACGACGTCGCCGGGCTGCGGTACTGCGACTCGGTGGACGCCGACGGCCGCAACACCTACAACGTGGTGGACGTCGACCTGGCGCCCGGCGTCCCGGTCCCGGACACCGGCCTGGAGCGGAACTTCTACACGTCCAGCTCGTGCGGGGTGTGCGGCAAGGCGAGCATCGACGCGATCCGCACGAAGACCGCGTTCGACGTCGCCGCGGACGAGGTGCGGCTCCCGCTGGCGACCCTGCTGGCGCTGCCGGACCGGCTGCGCGCCGAGCAGGAGGTCTTCGACAAGACCGGCGGGCTGCACGCAGCGGGGCTGTTCACCGCCGACGGCGGGCTGGTGGCGCTGCGGGAGGACGTGGGCCGGCACAACGCGGTGGACAAGGTGATCGGCGACGGCGTCCGCCAGGGCCGGCTGCCGCTGGCCGGGCACGCGCTGATGGTGAGCGGGCGGGCCAGCTTCGAGCTCACCCAGAAGGCGGCGATGGCCGGCATCCCGGTGCTCGCGGCGGTCTCGGCGCCGTCGTCCCTGGCCGTGGAGCTGGCCCGCGAGGTCGGCATCACCCTGGTCGGCTTCCTCCGCGGCGACGGCTGCAACGTCTACACCCGCACCGAGCGGATCGAGCTGCCCGACTGAGCGACGGGACCACCCCACCCGCACGACGAGAGCCGCCTGCGACGGCGACGCCGGTGGACGGGGCCGGAGGCTCCTCCGCCGGTGACGCGGACGCGCTCAGCGCAGGCCGGGGACGGCTCTTGGCCGCGGTCGGAGCGCGGAGCGCGACAGTGTGCTCAGTGATCGCCGCCGCGGAGCTGGCTGACCACGTGGGGGAGCAGCGGGCCGAGGACGGCGAGGCCGTCCTTCACGCCGCCGGTGGAGCCGGGCAGGTTGACGATCAACGTCCGGCCGGCGACGCCGGCCAGGCCGCGGGAGAGCACCGCCGTGGGGACGCCGTTCTCCGCGCCGTACCGCCGGACCGCCTCGGCGATGCCGGGCGCCTCGCGCTCGAGCACGCGGCGGGTGGCCTCCGGGGTGACGTCGGTGGGGGAGAGCCCGGTGCCGCCGGTGGTGAGCACGACCTCGATCCCGGCGTCGACGGCGGCGCGGAGCACGTCCTCGAGCTGATCGGCGTCGTCGGGCCGCACCTTGGGGCCCTCCACCTGGAAGCCCAGCTCGGCCAGGCCCGCGGCGAGGGCCTGCCCGCTGCGGTCCTCGTAGACGCCGGCCGCGGCGCGGTTGGAGGCGGTCACCACGAGCGCGCGGGCGCCCGCGGGCATCATCGGGTCCACTCCCCGCTCTTGCCGCCGGACTTGCGCAGCAGCCGCACGTCGGTGATCGACGCCCGCGGGTCGACCGCCTTGACCATGTCGATCATGGTCAGCCCGGCGACGGTGACGGCGGTGAGCGCCTCCATCTCGACGCCGGTGCGGTCGGCGGTGCGGGCGGTCGCGGTGATCTCGACGGCGTCGTCGGTGACCTCGAGGTCGACGGTGACGCCGTGCAGCGCGATCGGGTGGCACAGCGGCACGAGGTCCGGCGTCCGCTTGGCGCCGGCGATCCCGGCGATCCGCGCGACCGCGACCGCGTCCCCCTTGGGCACGCCGGTGCCGCGGAGCAGGGCGACGACCCCGGGGCCGACCAGCACCCGGCCGGCGGCGGTCGCCTCGCGGGCGGTCACCGCCTTGGCGCTGACGTCGACCATGCGGGCGGCGCCGGTCTCGTCGACGTGGGTCAACCGGTTCATCGGAGAGCTCCTTCGATCAGCACGACGTCGACCTCGGCGCCGGCGGCGAGTTCGGTGACGTCCTCGGGGACGACGACCAGGCAGTTGGCCCGCGCCAGGTGCGCGACCAGGTGCGAGCCGGGGCCGCCGACCTGCGAGACCTCGCCCCCCTCGACGTACCCGCGCAGGAACTGCCGGCGGCCGGCCGGCGAGCGCAGCGGACCGGTCAGCCGCGCGGGCGCGCGCAGCCGGTCGGGGGAGGTGTGCCCGAGCGCGCGGCGCAGCGCGGGGCGGACGAACACCTCGAAGGAGACGAACGCGCTCACCGGGTTGCCGGGCAGCGTGACCACGGGGACGCCGTCGACGGTGCCGGCGCCCTGCGGGCCCCCGGGCTGCATGGCGACCTTGCCGAACTCGACGGTGCCGAGCGCGCGGAAGGCGTCCTTGACCACCTCGTAGGCGCCGGCGCTGACCCCGCCGCTGGTGACCAGCAGGTCCGCCGTCGCGAGCTCCGCGCGGACGGTGGCCAGGAACTGCTCGACGTCGTCGGGCACGAAGTGCAGCCGGCGGGGCAGGCCGCCGGCCTCCTCGACCGCCGCGGCGAGCAGCAGCGAGTTGGACTCGTAGATCTGGCCGGGGGCCAGCGGCTCGCCGGGGGCGACGAGCTCGCTGCCGGTGGAGAGGACGAGCACCCGCGGCTGCCGGCGCACCGGCAGCTCCGTGACGCCGACGGCGGCAGCCAGCCCCAGCTGCGCGGCGCCGAGGGCGGACCCGGCTGCGAGCGCTACGTCACCGGCGGCGATGTCCTCACCGGCCCGGCGCAGGTGCGTGCCGGCGGCGGGGGAGTCGCGGATCTCCACGACGTCGGTGCCGGCGTCGGTCAGCTCCACCGGCACGACGACGTCGGCCCCCGGGGGGAGCGGCGCGCCGGTCATGATCCGGTGCACCGTGCCCGGCGCCAGGGGGACGACGTCGGTGCGCCCGGCCGGGATGTCCTCGGCGACCGGCAGCCGGACCGCCTGCCGGGCGGCGCCGCCCACCTCGGCCCACCGGGCGGCGTAGCCGTCCATCGCGGAGTTGTCGAAGCCCGGGAGCGCGACCGCCGCGACGACGTCGCGGGCCAGCACCCGCCCGTGCGCCGCCGTCAGCGGCACGGTCTCCTCGGGCAGCAGGGGGAGCAGCGCGGTGACCGCCGCCTGGTGTTCCTCGACCGTCCGCACCGGCCCATCCTCGCCGATGCGGCGCCCGGCGGCCGCCGTTAGGGTCATGATCACCAGACGAGGAGGACGCGTGGCCGAGATCGACCAGATGCTCGAGGCGAACAAGCAGTGGGCCGAGAGGTTCCCGGGCAGCAAGCCGGTGCGCCCGGGCCGCAAGGTGGCCGTGGTCGCGTGCATGGACTCGCGCATCCCGCTGTTCGGCGTCCTGGGGCTCGACGTCGGTGACGCGCACGTCATCCGCAACGCCGGCGGGGTCATCACCGAGGACGTCATCCGGTCGCTGACGATCAGCCAGCACGCGCTGGGCACCCGCGAGATCGTGCTGGTGCACCACACCGAGTGCGGCCTGCAGTCCACCGACGACATCTCCTTCGCCGACGCGGTCGAGAAGGCCACGGGCCGGCGCCCGCCGTGGGCCGCGCGCGCCTTCACCGACGTCGACCAGGACGTCCGGGAGTCGATCCGGCTCATCCAGGAGAGCCCCTACCTGCTCTCCCGCGAGGTGCGCGGCACCGTCTACGACGTGACCACCGGGCTGCTGCGCGAGATCACCCCGGCCTGAGCTCCGCCCGCGACGGGAGGACGGGTCGGCGCGGCTGGTATCGTGATCGGCTGGCGCGCGCCAGCCGGCTGGTGCCCGCGCGTCGCAACGTCTCCCGTGCTCGGTGAGGCGATCCCACCAGCCTTCCCGACAACGACGGAGGACACGAGCGCCGTGCGCACGTACACCCCCAAGCCCGGCGAGATCGACCGGGCCTGGCTCGTCATCGACGCCACCGATGTGGTGCTCGGCCGACTGGCCAGCCAGACCGCGCAGATCCTGCGCGGCAAGCACAAGCCGCAGTACGCCCCGCACGTCGACGTCGGCGACTTCGTCGTCATCATCAACGCCGGGAAGGTCGCCCTCACGGGCAGCAAGCGGGACGACAAGCGGGCCTACCGCCACTCGGGCCACCCGGGCGGCCTCACGACGATCCACGTCGGCGACCAGCTGAAGACGCACCCCGACCGCGTCATCGAGCGCGCCGTCAAGGGCATGCTCCCGCACAACAGCCTGGGCCGTCAGATGCTCAAGAAGCTCAAGGTCTACGCGGGCCCCGAGCACCCCCACGCTGCGCAGCAGCCCCAGAACTACGAGATCAAGCAGGTGGCCCAGTGACCAGCGCTCTGACCGTGACCGACGCCGACGGGCGTCCGATCCAGACCGTCGGTCGCCGCAAGGAGGCCATCGTCCGCGTGCGCCTCGTGCCCGGCACCGGCCAGTTCAAGCTCAACGGCCGCACCATCGAGGACTACTTCCCGAACAAGGTGCACCAGCAGCTCATCCGTGAGCCGTTCGTGATCCTCGAGAAGGCCGAGCAGTACGACGTCATCGGCCTGCTGCACGGCGGCGGTGTCTCCGGTCAGGCCGGCGCGCTGCGCCTCGCGATCGCCCGCGCGCTGATCGAGGTCGAGCCGGACGACCGTCCCGCCCTCAAGAAGGCCGGCTTCCTGACTCGTGACCCCCGCGTCACCGAGCGCAAGAAGTACGGGCTCAAGAAGGCCCGCAAGGCGCCCCAGTACTCCAAGCGCTGACCGGTACGTCCGTGGGTCGCCTGTTCGGGACCGACGGCGTCCGGGGTCGTGCCAACGCCGACCTCACGCCGGAGCTGGCGCTGTCGGTGGCCCGTGCCGCCGCAGGCGTGCTCGCCGACCGCGACGGGACCTCGCGTCCCGTCGCGGTCGTCGGCCGTGACCCCCGGGCCAGCGGGGAGATGCTGGAGGCCGCCGTCGTGGCGGGCCTCACCAGCGCGGGGGCCGAGGTGCTCCTCGCCGGCGTCGTCCCGACGCCGGCCCTCGCGCACCTGACCGGGTCCACCGGCGCCGATCTCGGCGTCATGATCTCGGCCAGCCACAACCCGATGCCCGACAACGGCATCAAGCTGTTCAGCCGGGGCGGGCACAAGCTGCCCGACGCCGTCGAGGTGGCCATCGAGCGGGCCGTCGCCGCCGGGGGCGTCACCGACCCGCGGCCCAGCGGCGCCGCCATCGGGCGGGTCCGCGCCCTCCCGACCGCCGCCGACGAGTACGTCACGCACCTGCTGTCGACCGTCGACCGGCCGCTCACCGGTCTCACCGTCGTCGTCGACGGGGCGCACGGCGCCGCCGCGGCGATCGCCCCCGAGGTCTACCGGCGCGCCGGGGCCACGGTGCACGCCATCGGCTGCGAGCCCGACGGCTGGAACATCAACGACGGCATCGGCTCGACCCACCTGGAGCCGCTGATCGAGCGGGTCCGGGCCGTGGGCGCCGACCTCGGCCTCGCCCACGACGGCGACGCCGACCGCTGCCTGGCCGTCACCGCCGATGGCGACGTCGTCGACGGCGACGCGATCCTCGCGGTGTGCGCGCTGGCGCTGCACGAGCGCGGCGCGCTCGCCGGCGACACCGTCGTCGCCACCGTGATGAGCAACCTCGGGTTCCACCACGCGATGCGCGACGCCGGCATCGCGGTGCAGACCACCGCCGTCGGCGACCGCTACGTCCTCGAGGCGCTGCGCGAGCGCGGCCTGAGCCTGGGCGGCGAGCAGAGCGGGCACCTGGTCTTCCTCGACCACGCGACCACCGGCGACGGCGTGCTCACCGGGCTGGCGCTGATGTCCCGCATGGTCGCCACCGGTACCTCGCTGGCCGCCCTCGCCGGGGTGGTCCAGAAGCTGCCGCAGGTGCTGATCAACGTGCCGGTGCGCGACCGGATCGCGGTCGCCGAGAGCGACGCGGTCGCCGAGGCGGTCAACGCGGTGGAGGCCGAGCTCGGCGACGCCGGCCGCGTCCTGCTCCGCCCGTCGGGCACCGAGCAGCTCGTGCGCGTCATGGTCGAGGCCCCGACGCAGGAGCAGGCCGACCGGGTGGCGCGCAGCCTCGCCGACGTCGTCGCCGCCGTCGACTGACCCCCTGCCGCTGTGACGGCTGGGGCCGCCGGGGGCCCCTGGGGCGCCCCGGTGCGTCGGATCCGCGATGTGGACGGATCGGTCCGCCACTGCCGGTACCTTGGGTCAAATGTGCGGAATCGTTGGATACGTCGGCCCCCGAGACGCCACCGAGGTGGTCCTGGAGGGCTTGCGGCGGTTGGAGTACCGCGGCTACGACTCGGCGGGGATCGCCGTCGTCGCCGACGGTGAGCTGAGCTCGGCGAAGAAGGCCGGCAAGCTCGCCAACCTGGAGAAGGTGCTGGCCGAGACGCCGCTGCCGGCGGCGACCGTGGGCATCGGGCACACCCGGTGGGCCACCCACGGCGGCCCGACCGACCGCAACGCGCACCCGCACCTGTCCGCCGACGGCTCGGTGGCCGTGGTCCACAACGGGATCATCGAGAACTTCGCCGTCCTGCGCGCCGAGCTCGAGGCCGAGGGCCTGGAGCTGCTGTCCGAGACCGACACCGAGGTCGCCGCGCACCTGCTCGCCCGCGCCTACGCCGCGACGCCGGAGGGCGAGGGCCGCCTGGCCGAGGCCATGCGCGCCGTGTGCCGCCGCCTGGAGGGCGCCTTCACCCTCGTCGGCAGCGCGGTGAGCGAGCCCGACACCCTCGTCGCGGCCCGCCGCAGCAGCCCGCTGGTCGTCGGCGTCGGGGACGGTGAGTTCTTCCTCGGCTCCGACGTCGCCGCCTTCATCGGGCACACCCGCGACGCCCTCGAGCTCGGCCAGGACCAGGTCGTCGAGATCGACCGCACCCGCGGGGTGACGGTCACCGACTTCGCCGGCGGAGCCGTCGAGCCCACCGCCTACACCGTCGACTGGGACGCCGCGGCCGCCGAGAAGGGCGGCTACGACTGGTTCATGCTCAAGGAGATCGCCGAGCAGCCGCAGGCCATCGCCGACACCCTGCTGGGCCGGCTCGGGGAGAACGGCGAGCTGGTGCTCGACGAGGTCCGGCTCTCGGACCAGGAGCTGCGCGACATCGACAAGATCTTCGTGGTGTCCTGCGGCACCTCGTACCACGCGGGCCTGATCGCCAAGTACGCGATCGAGCACTGGACGCGCATCCCGGTCGAGGTCGAGGTGGCCAGCGAGTTCCGCTACCGCGACCCGGTCCTGGACCGCTCGACGCTGGTCGTCGTCATCAGCCAGTCCGGCGAGACGATGGACACACTCATGGCGCTGCGGCACGCCAAGGAGCAGAAGGCGCGCGTGCTCGCGATCTGCAACGCCAACGGGTCCACCATCCCGCGCGAGTCCGACGCCGTGCTCTACACCCACGCCGGCCCGGAGATTGCGGTCGCCTCGACCAAGGCGTTCCTCAGCCAGATCGTGGCCTGCTACCTGGTGGGGCTCTTCCTCGCCCAGGTGCGCGGCATGAAGTTCGAGGACGAGATCGCCGCCATCGTCGACGACCTGCGCAAGCTGCCGGACGCCGTCGCCTCGGTGCTGGAGAGCATGGAGGAGGTCCGCGCCCTGGGCCGCTCGCTCGCCGACGCCGGCACGGTGCTGTTCCTCGGCCGGCACGTCGGGTTCCCCGTCGCGCTGGAGGGGGCGCTGAAGCTCAAGGAGCTGGCCTACATCCACGCCGAGGGGTTCGCCGCCGGTGAGCTCAAGCACGGGCCGATCGCCGTCATCGACCAGGGGACGCCGGTCGTCGTCATCGTGCCCTCGCCGCGCAGCCGCGAGTCGGTGCACGGCAAGGTCGTGTCCAACATCCAGGAGGTCCGCGCCCGCGGCGCCCGCACGATCGTGATCGCGGAGGAGGGCGACGAGGACGTCGTCCCCTACGCCGACCACCTGATCCGCGTGCCCCGGACGCCGACGCTGCTGGCCCCGGTGGTCACGACGGTGCCGCTGCAGGTGCTGGCCTGCGAGATCGCCGACACCCGCGGCTACGACGTCGACCAGCCGCGCAACCTGGCCAAGTCCGTCACCGTCGAGTGACCGGTCTCCCGCGCTGGGATCAGGTGACCTGATCCCAGCGCGTCCTCCCTCGTGGTGTGCGCCGAGGGAGGACGCCCGGCGGTGAGGGAGGACGGCGTCGCGCGCCCTCCGCGGGGGCGCGGCAGACTGGGCCGGTGATCATCGGGGTCGGGATCGACGTCGTGCCGGTCGAGCGGTTCGCGGCGTCGCTGCAGCGCACGCCGGGCCTGCGGGACCGGCTGTTCACCGCGGCCGAGCAGCGCACCCCGTCGGGGGCGCCGCGCACCGGCGAGTCGCTGGCCGCGCGGTTCGCCGCGAAAGAGGCGGTGGCCAAGGCCCTCGGCGCCCCGGGCGACCTGCATTGGCACGACGCCGAGATCACCGTCGGCGACCACGGCCGGCCGCACCTGGAGGTGCGCGGCAGCGTCGCCGGGCGGGCCGCGCAGCTCGGGGTGAGCAGCTGGCACGTCTCGCTCAGCCACGACGGCGGGATCGCCTCGGCGGTCGTCGTCGCGGAGGGCGTCCTGCGTGAGGAGGCCCGGTGATCGGGCTGTTCACCGCCGACGAGGTGCGCGCGGCCGAGGAGCCGCTGCTGGCATCCACCCCGCCGGGCGCGCTCATGCAGCGCGCCGCCACCGGCCTGGCCACGGTCTGCGTGCGGCTGGCGGGCAGCACCTACGGCCGCCGCGTCGTCCTGCTCGTGGGCAGCGGCAACAACGGGGGGGACGCGCTGTTCGCCGGGGCGCAGCTGGCCGGCCGCGGCGCCCGCGTCACCGCCGTCCTGCTCGACCGCGACCGCGCGCACCCCGGCGGCCTGGCCGCGCTGCGCCGCGCCGGTGGGCGGGCCGTTCCGGTGGGGGAGCCGGGCATCGAGGAGCTCGTCGCCCGGGCCGACCTGGTGCTCGACGGCATCCTGGGCATCGGCGGGCGGGGCGGGCTGCGCAACGAGGCGGCAGCGCTCGCGCGGGTGGCCGCGGAGGGCGCGGGCATCACGGTCGCGGTCGACGTCCCCAGCGGGATCGACGCCTCCACCGGCGCGGTCGACGGTGCGGCGTTCGCCGCGATGCACACGGTCACCTTCGGCGCGGTCAAGCGCGGCCTGGCCGTGGGGGAGGGCCGCGGGCACGCCGGCCGGATCCACCTGGTCGACATCGGCCTAGGCCCCCACCTGCCGGCACCGACGGTCGCCCAGCTCACCGACCGCCGACGTCGCGGCCCGGCTGGAACCGCCGTCGGCCGGCGACGACAAGTACTCGCAGGGCGTCGTCGGCGTGGTCGCCGGCTCGGCCACCTACCCGGGCGCCGGGGTGCTGTGCACCGGCGCCGCGCTGCGCACCCGTCCCGGGCTGGTCCGCTACGCGGGCACCGCCGCCGAGGGCGTGCGCGCCGCCTGGCCGGAGGCGATCGTCACCGCCGGCCGGCCGTCGGACGCCGGACGGGTGCAGGCCTGGGTCGTCGGCCCCGGCATGGGCACCGACGACGCCGCGCGCGAGGTGCTGGCCGAGGTCCTCGCCACCGACGTCCCCGTGCTCGTCGACGCCGATGCGCTCACCCTGCTGGCCCGCGAGCCGGGCCTGGTGCGCGGCCGCGGCGCGCCGACCGTGCTCACGCCGCACGACCGCGAGTTCGAGCGCTTCGGCGCGCCGGTCGGCCCCGACCGGGTGGGCGCCGCCCGCCGGCTCGCCGCCGACCTGGGCGCCGTCGTCCTGCTCAAGGGCGACGCCACCGTCGTCGCCGAGCCCGGCGGGAGGGCGTTCGTCAACGGCACCGGGACGGCGGAGCTGGCCACCGCCGGCACCGGCGACGTCCTGAGCGGGATCGCCGGCGCGCTGCTGGCCACCTCCGCGACGACGGGCCTGCCGGCGGTCGAGGCGGCCGCGGCCGCGGCGCACCTGCACGGCCGCACCGGCCAGCTCGCCGCGCAGCGGGGCCCGCTGCTGGCCGGCGATCTCGTCCGGCGGCTGCCGGAGGCCGTCGGCCGCGTCCGCGGGCTCGCGCCGGCCACCCTGGAACAATCGGGGGCGTGACGACACAACCGGGAGCCGGCCGCGCCGAGGTGGTGGTCGACCTCGACGCGATCGCCGCGAACACGGCGGTGCTGCGCGAGCGGGTCGGCCGCCCGCTCATGGCCGTGGTCAAGGCCGACGGCTACGGGCACGGCCTGGTGCCGGCCGCCCGGGCGGTGCTCGCCGGTGGCGCCGACGCGCTGGGCGTCGCCGTCGTCCCCGAGGCGCTGGCCCTGCGCGCGGCCGGGGTGACCGCGCCGGTCCTCGCCTGGCTCAACGGCCCAGGCACCGACGTCGCAGCCGCGCTGCGGGGCGACGTCGAGCTCTCCGTGAGCGCCGGCTGGGGGCTCGACGAGGTCGTCGCCGCCGCGCGCGCCGAGGGCCGGACCGCCCGAGTGCACCTCGCCATCGACACCGGGCTCTCCCGCGAGGGCGCCACCCCGGCGGACTGGCCCGCGCTGGTCGCCGCCGCGGTGCGCGCCCAGGCCGACGGCGACGTCACCGTCGCGGGGCTGTGGAGCCACATGGCCTACGCCGACGCCCCCACGCACCCGACGATCGGCGCCCAGGTGCGGGTCTTCGAGGAGGCCACCACCCTCGCGCGCGACGCCGGCCTGACCGACGCCCGGCGGCACCTGGCCAACTCGGCGGCGACGATCGCGCTGCCCGGCACCTGGTTCGACGTGGTGCGCCCCGGCATCGCGCTCTACGGGCTGGACCCGCTCGGCGGCGACCCGCGCGCGCACGGCCTGCGCCCCGCCATGACGGTGCGCGCGCAGGTCGCGCACACCAAGCGGGTGCCCGCCGGCGCCGGCGTCTCGTACGGGCACACGTACACCACCGAGCGGGAGACGACGCTGGCGCTCGTGCCGGTCGGCTACGCCGACGGCATCCCGCGCGCCGTCGGCAACCGGGCACCGGTGCTGGCCGCCGGCGCGCAGCGGCGGATCGCCGGCCGGGTGTGCATGGACCAGTTCGTGCTCGACGTGGGGGACGACGTCATCGCGCCCGGGGACGACGTCGTGCTGTGGGGCCCGGGCGACGACGGCGAGCCGACGGCGCAGCAGTGGGCCGACGCCGCCGACTCCATCCACTACGAGCTGGTCACCCGGGTCGGGGGCCGCTTCCCCCGCCGCTACGTCGGCACGGCCGGCGCGGTCTGATGGCCCGCCCGCCCCAGCTGCCGCACCCCTCCGCGCACACCGTCGGCGTCGTCGGCGCGGTCGTCGGCCTGGCCGCCGCCGGCACCGCGGCCGGGGTCGCCCTCACCCGCATCGCCCGGCGCCGGCTGGACATCGGCCGCCCGCGGGCGGCCGACCTGGCCGGGGTGCCCGACGCGGAGCTGCTGGCCAGCGACCCGCTCGGGCCGGAGGCCCGGGCTGCGGACCGCACCGCCGTGGTGCGGGCGGACGACGGCGTGCCGCTCGCCGTCGAGGAGGTGGGGCCGGCCGACGCGCCGCTGACCGTCGTCTTCGTCCACGGCTACACGCTCTCGATGGGCTCGTGGGCCTTCCAGCGGCGGTCGCTGGGCGCGCAGCTGGCCACCGCGAACGGTCACCGGCCGACCGCCCGGCTGGTCTTCTACGACCAGCGCGGGCACGGCGCCTCCGGCCGCGGGCCCGGCGAGCACTCCACCATCGAGCAGCTGGCCCGCGACCTGGCCGCCGTGCTCGAGGCGCGGGTGCCGCGCGGCCCGGTCGTCCTGGTCGGCCACTCGATGGGCGGCATGACCCTCATGGGGCTGGCCGCGCTGCGGCCCGAGCTGTTCGGCACGCGGGTCGTCGGCGCCGCGCTGCTGTCGACCTCCAGCGGCAACCTGGCCGACCTCGACTTCGGCCTGCCCGAGTTCCTCACCCGGGTGCGGGCCGCGGTGCTGCCGGTCGCCGCCTGGACGATGCGCCGCCGCCCCGCGTTCGCCGAGGGCACCCGCCGGCTGGCCGCGGACCTGGTGTCGATCGCCACCCGGTCGCTGTCGTTCGCCTCGGCCGACGTCGACCCGGCGCTGGTGCAGTACGTGGACGCGATGATCGCCGGCACCCCGGTCGACGTGATCGCGGAGTTCTACCCGTCGCTGGCCGGCCTGGACGAGACCGGCTCGCTGGAGCCGATGCGCCGGATCCCGACCCTGGTGCTCACCGGTGACGCGGACCGGATGATCCCCAAGGAGCACAGCGAGCTCATCGTGGAGAGGTTGCAGGACGCGGAGTTCGTCGTCGTCCCCGACGCCGGGCACATGGTGCTGCTGGAGAAGCCGGACGTCGTCGACGCGGCGCTCACCGACCTGCTGCGCCGGGTCGCCGCCGCGCAGCAGGCGGAGCGCTGAGCATGGCCGCACCCCGATCGCCGCGGCCCGACGCGCCCGCGGAGGAGGTGGCCCGCACCGCCGCGGCCGCTCCGGACTGGACCGCGCTGGCCACCGCCGCCCGCGGCTGCGTCGCCTGCCCCGAGCTGGCCGCCACCCGGCAGCACGTCGTCGTCGGTGACGTGCCCGCCGGAGGCCGCCCCCGGCTGGTGCTGGTCGGCGAGGCGCCCGGGGCGACCGAGGACGAGACCGGCCGGCCGTTCGTCGGCAGGTCGGGGCAGCTGCTCGACCAGCTGCTCGACGAGGCCGGCCTGAGCCGGGCCGAGGCCGCGGTGCTCAACATCGTGAAGTGCCGCCCGCCGGGCAACCGGACGCCGAAGGCCCCCGAGGTGGCGCGCTGCAGCGGCTGGCTGCGCCGCCAGCTCGAGCTGCTCGACGCCCCCGTCGTCGTGGCGCTGGGGCTGTCGTCGGCGAAGTGGTTCCTCGGCCCGCGCACCGTGCTGGGCGCCGCCCGCGGCCGCCCGCACGACGTCGACGGCCGCGCCGTCTGGGCGACCTACCACCCCTCGGCGGCCATCCGCTTCGGGCCGAACGGCGCCCCGCGCGCCGGGCTGCTCGCCGATCTGACCGCCGTCGCCGCATCGCTGGGAGGAGCCGCGTGAAGGCCGAGCACCTGCTGCCCACCGTCGAGGACACCGAGCGGCTCGGCGCCGAGCTGGCGGCCATCGCCGTCCCCGGTGACCTGGTGGTCCTGGTCGGGCCGCTGGGCGCCGGGAAGACCGCGCTCACCCGCGGCCTCGGCCGGGGGCTGGGGGTGACCGAGCCGGTCACCTCGCCGACGTTCGTCATCGCCCGCGTGCACACCGGCGGGCGGCTCCCGCTGGTGCACGTCGACGCCTACCGGCTCGGCGGCCCGGCCGACGTCGACGACCTGGACCTCGACGTCACCGTCGCCGACTCGCTGACCGTGGTCGAGTGGGGGCAGGGCCTGGTCGAGCAGCTGACCGACGAGCACCTCGAGGTGCGGCTCGAGCGCCGGGACGACGACGTCCGCACCGCGCTGCTGGTGCCGCACGGCCCCGGCTGGGCGCAGCGGATCGGCTGACGCCCGCGCACGTCACCCGCCGAGGACCGCCTGCCGCAGCTGCGGCGCCAGCGAGCGCGAGTACTGCGCGGTGAGGTGCAGCTGGTCGACGTAGACCGGGGTGCTGCCGACGACGGCCGGACAGCGGCCGTCGGCGCAGAACCACTCCTCGGTCGCGACCCAGGTGGCGCCGACCGCCGCCGCGGCGTCGCGCTCGACGCCGGAGGCGAAGGGATAGGCGCCCGGCAGCGGAGCGACGCAGTCGGCGGGGGAGCTGAACGCGGTGGCGCACTCCTCCAGCGCCACCGAGGTGGGCGGCGAGGCGAGGACGACGACGCGGGCGCCGGTGGCGAGCACCCGGCCCATGACCTGCTCGCCGCCCGAGCGCCAGGTGGCCGCCACGTCGGCGGCGCGGTCGACCAGCGGGGCGGCGTAGTTGTTGCTCATGATCACCACGTCCGGCGGATCGGCGGCGATCCGGTCCAGCGCCCACGTGCGGTGGGTGTCGCAGGAGCTGAGGACCGGCTCGGAGTAGCCGCGGACCGTCGCGGTGATGTTCGGGCACTCGTGCCAGGTCAGCAGCTGGATCGACCACTCGGCGGCGGGCAGCGCCTGCCGCAGGCCGGGCACCCAGCTCGCCGCGATCGAGTCGCCGAGGACCACCGCGCGGTGCGGGGCCGCCGGATCGCCGTAGACGCAGCGGTCCACGTTGCCGGCGTCGACGTCGAGGCAGTCGTCGAGCTGCCACTCGGGGGCCTTGGCGCGGGGGAGGTCGTCCAGGGACGGGGTGAGCGGGCCCCACTCGTCGACGTCGAGCGAGGCCCGGATCTGCGCGGGGAGCTGTGCCAGGGCGGCGTCGGCGACGTCCGGGGTCGGGGCGGACGCCGCCGTGACGGCGTGCACCGGCTGCGGGCGGTGGTCGGGGAGCAGCGCGATGCAGGCCCAGCCGGTCAGCGCGCCGAGCGCGGCCAGGGCCGCGGCGCCCCGGGCCCGGCGGGCGAGCGCCGCGCGGCGGGGCAGCGCACGGGCCCGCGCCGGGTGCGGCCGGAGCAGCGGCCGCTCGATCCCGAGGTACGAGGCGACCGCCAGCAGCACCGAGGCGAGGAGCGCCGCCGCGCAGAAGGTGCGGGTCCCGGTGCCGATCGCCGCCCCCAGCAGGACGACGACCGGCCAGTGCCAGAGGTAGAGCGAGTAGGAGATGTCGCCGACGAAGCGCATCGGCCGGAGGGCCAGCAGGCGGGCGCCGGGCCCGCCGGGCGCGTCGCCGAACGCCACCAGCAGGGCGGCGCCGAGGACCGGCACCGCGGCGGCGTGGCCGGGGAACACCGTCTCGGCGGAGAAGGTGACCGCGGCGGCGCCGATCGCGGCGAGGCCGGCCCAGGCCGCGACGGCGCGCAGCGCGGCCGGGACCCGGGGCAGCGCGGGCGCCGCGACCGCGACCAGCGCGCCCGCACCGAGCTCCCAGGCGCGGGTGAACGTGGAGAAGTAGGCGGTCATCGGCGAGGCGGCGGTCGCGGCGACCGACCAGGCGAACGACGCGGCGCAGACCGCGAGCATGGCGCCGCCGAGCGCCAGCCGCCGGGCGCGGCCGGCCACCAGTGCGCTCACGACCAGGACCAGCACCGGCCAGCCGACGTAGAACTGCTCCTCCACCGACAGCGACCAGAAGTGCTGGAGCGGGGAGTGCGCGGTGCCGGCGTCGAAGTAGTCGGTGCCCTTCTGCGCGGCGTGCACGTTCGCCGCGAAGCCCAGCGACCACAGCGCGTCGAGGACGGTCTGCTGCGCGCGCTGGCCCAGGAAGAGCACCTGGGCGACCACGCTGGTGACGGCCAGGACGACGACAGCGGCGGGCAGGATGCGGCGGGCCCGGCGGACGTAGAAGTCGCGGAAGGAGATCCGGCCGGTGCGCTCCCGCTCGCGGATCAGCAGCCCGGTGATGAGGAACCCGGAGATGACGAAGAAGACGTCCACCCCGATGTAGCCGCCGGCCGGCCGGCCGGTGACGTGGTGCAGGACGACGAGGCCGACGGCGACCGCCCGCAGGCCCTGGATGTCGGGGCGGAAGTGCCCGGCCGTCGCCGGGGCCGGCCGCCCGGGCCGCGCCGGGCGCCGGGCCGGGTGCGGAGCGGGCCGGTCGAGGGTCCGGCGTTCCCCGGCCGGCCGCTCCGGAGCGAGGACGCTCACGCGGTGGCGGGACGGGTGCGCGCGCCGCTGACGGCGTCCGGCATCGGGGAGTTCCATTCGCGGGGTGGGACGGTTCCGTTTCACCCGCAGCGTATGCGACTCCGCGTGACTCTGGGGATACCCAGCGTGTGCGGGTCAGTGCCGGAAGACGACCAGCCGCAGCATCACGAAGTTCCACGCGGTGCCCAGCCCCTGCGAGATCGCCCAGGCCAGCGTGATCTTCCACGAGGAGTCGGGCAGCAGGACCAGCGCGAGCGCGTTCACGCCGAGGATGAGGAAGAACGTCGTCCCGTAGAGCAGCGCGAAGCCGCCGGCCCGCCGCGCGCCGCCCTCCACCTGGAACGCCCACCGCCGGTTGAGCGCGTACGCCGTCGTCGTCCCGGCGGTGAAGCTGACCGCCCGTGCGAGCCACGTGGACAGGCCGAGGTGCAGGCCGAGGGAGTAGACCGAGAGGTCGACGACGGCGCTGAAGCCGCCGACGAGCACGAACCGCACGAGCTGGCCGAGCAGCCCGGGGCGCGCCGGTGCCGCCTCGTCCTGGATGGACTCGTCCTGGGGCACGGCCACGTCCTCCCGGTGCGTCCGGCGCGGTCACCGGTCCCGCGCATTCTGACCCACCGGCCGGCGCGCACTACCCTGGCCTCTCGTGCTCGTCCTCGCGCTCGACACCGCCACGCCGACCCTCGTCGCCGGCGTCGCCCGGTGGTCGCCCGACGGCGTCGAGGTGCTGGCCGAGCGGGCCGTGCCGTCGGGCACCAAGCACGCCGAGCTGCTCACCCCCGCCATCCAGGACGCGCTGGCCGACGCCGGGCTGGCGCTCGCCGACGTCGAGGCCGTCGTCACCGGCCTGGGGCCGGGCCCGTTCACCGGGCTGCGGGTCGGCGTCGTCACCGCCGCGGCGCTCGCCGACGCCCGCGGGCTGCCGGTCGTCGGCGTCTGCTCGCTGGACGCCGTCGGCTCCGGCGCGCGCACGGTCGTCACCGACGCCCGCCGCAAGGAGGTCTACTGGGCCGCCTACGACGCCGCCGGTGCGCGCGTGGAGGGGCCCGACGTCGTCCGTCCCGAGCAGCTCGGCCGGCCGGGGCCCTTCGCCGGCGACCCGGCGTTCGCCGAGCGGCTCGGTGCCGCGGTGGAGCCCGCGCAGGTGACGACGGCGGGGCTGCTGCGCGCCGCGGCTCCCCAGCTGGCCGATCCGTCGTCCGCCGGGCCGCTGCTGCCGATGTACCTGCGCCGGCCCGATGCCGTGCCGCCGACGACGATCAAGCCCGTGACACAGTGACCACGCTGCGGCCCATGCGCCTGGCCGACCTGCCCGCGGTCATGGAGCTCGAGGAGGAGCTCTTCGCCCCCGACACCTGGACGGCGGCGATGTACCGCGAGGAGCTCGCGCTGACCGACACCCGCTCCTACCTCGTGGCCGAGGACGCCGGCGCCGTCGTCGGCTATGCCGGGCTGATCGCCTACGACGACGAGGCGCACGTCGCCACGATCGGCGTGACCGGCGCCCGCCAGGGCGAGGGCATCGGCGCGCAGCTGCTCGACGCGCTGCTCGCCGAGGCCGACCGGCGCAGCCCGGTGGTGCTGCTCGAGGTGCGCGCCGACAACGAGCACGCCCAGGAGCTCTACCGCCGCCGCGGGTTCGCCGAGATCGGCCGGCGGCGCGGCTACTACCAGCCGAGCGGGACCGACGCCGTCGTGATGAAGAGGGAGCGGACAGGGGCGTGAGCATCGCAGCGAGGAACGAGCGAGGAGCGGAGCGTCCCGCGGGAGCGACGATGGTGGAGCCGAAGCCATGAGCGAACCGCTGGTGCTGGGGTTCGAGACCTCCTGCGACGAGACCGGGGTCGGGATCGTCCGCGGGCACACCCTGCTGGCCGACGCCCTGGCCACCTCGATGGCGGAGCACGAGCGCTTCGGCGGGGTGGTGCCCGAGATCGCGTCGCGGGCGCACCTGGAGGCGATGGTGCCGACGGTGCACCGCGCGCTGGCCGACGCCGGCATCGCCGCCTCCGACATCGACGCGGTCGCCGTCACCAGCGGCCCGGGGCTGACCGGCGCGCTGCTGGTCGGCGTCGCCGCCGCGAAGGCCTACGCGCTGGCGCTGGACAAGCCGCTGTACGGCGTCAACCACCTGGCCGCGCACGTCGCCGTCGACGAGCTGCAGCACGGGCCGCTGGCCGAGCCGTCGATCGCGATGCTGGTCAGCGGCGGGCACAGCTCGCTGCTGCTGGTGCCCGACCTCGCCCAGGACGTGCAGCCGCTGGGCCGCACCATCGACGACGCCGCGGGGGAGGCCTTCGACAAGGTGGCCCGGGTGCTCGGCCTGCCGTTCCCCGGCGGCCCGCCGATCGACAAGGCCGCGCGCGAGGGCGACCCGTCGGCGATCGCGTTCCCGCGCGGGCTCACCGGCCGGGGCGACGCGCCCTACGACTTCTCGTTCTCCGGGCTCAAGACCGCCGTCGCCCGGTGGGTGGAGGCGCGGCAGCGCGCGGGCGAGCCGGTGCCGCTGGCCGACGTCGCGGCGTCGTTCCAGGAGGCGGTCGCCGACGTGCTCACCGCCAAGGCCGTGCGGGCGTGCCGCGACCACGGCGTCGACCACCTGGTGCTCGGCGGGGGAGTCGCGGCCAACTCGCGGCTGCGCGCGCTGGCCGAGGAGCGCTGCGAGAAGGCCGGCATCGTGCTCCGGGTGCCCAGCCCGAAGCTGTGCACCGACAACGGCGCGATGGTCGCCGCGCTCGGCTCTCGGCTGGTCGCCGCCGGCGTCGCGCCGTCGGCCCCCGACCTCGGTGCCGACAGCGCCCTGCCGATCACGACCGTCAGCCGCTGACCCCACGGGCAGAAATGGCCATGTCCGCCCTCAGGCGGTGACGTCGCAGACGAGCACCGTCGGAGCGCCGGCCACGCGGGTGACGACGACGGTCGCCGTGCCGCGGGCGTCGGTGCGCAGCTGCCGGGCGAGCTGCTCGGGCTCGATGGGGGAGCCGCGCTTCTTGACCACCACCCGGCCCACGCCGCGGGCGCGCAGCAGGGCCCGCAGCTTCTTGAGGTTGAACGGCAGCACCTCGTCGACCCGGTAGGAGCTCACCCAGGGGGAGTCCGCGGGGCCGTCGGAGGAGAGGTAGGCGATCGTCCCGTCGACCAGCGTCGCACCGAGGTCGGCCGCGACCAGGGACATCAGCCCGGAGCGGATGAGCGCCGGGTCCGGCTCGTGCAGCCAGCCGCGGACCGGGCCGGTGGCGGCGTGCCCGGGATCGGCGTCGGCGGTCAGCTCGTGCACGACGCCGTTGCGGACCAGCGCGGCCCGCCGCCACGTCGTCGCCACCGCCGGGCCCCAGAGCAGCGCCTCGACGATCGAGCCGCCGACCGAGACCCACTCCGCCTCGACGCCGGCGGGGACGCGGTCGTGGTCCAGGCCGGGGGCCACCTTCACCACCGACGTCGGCACCTTCTCCAGCAGCGCGGCGACCGTCGACCACGGGGGCGACCAGCGGTCGGGGTCCAGCCGACGGTGCCCGCCGGCCCGCCGGGCGGGATCCAGGACGGCGGCGCCGCAGCCGGCCACCTCGCCGCCGCGCGCGGCCGCGACCAGCTCAACGGCGTCCCCGGCGACCACCCAGACGTCGTCGGCGACCCCGAGCGCCTCGACGTTGAGCGCGGTCAGCTCGCGGGCGACCGGGTCGACGTCGACGGCGAGCACGCGGGCACCGGCGCGGGCGAGCGCGATCGTGTCGGTGCCGGACGCGCAGCCCAGGTCGGCCACCGAGTCGGCGCCACCGGCGAGCAGCCGGGCCGCGCGCCGGGCGGCCAGCTCGGGGCGGCCGGCCTGCTCGAGGGTGTCGGAGGTGAACAGCAGCCGGTCGGCGTCGGACCCGAACGTCGTCCGCGCCTTGAGCCGCTGCCGGGCGATGCCCCAGGCCGGCCCGGCCAGGTCCGCCCCGACCTCGGCGCGCAGCCGGGTCAGCCCGGCGACCGGGTCCGCGCCGGCATCGAGGAGCGCGGCGGCGCGGGTGAGCGCCGCGGCGCCCTCCGGCGTCGCCAGGGCGCGCAGCTGGCGCACCGTCTCGGCGGCCTGCGCGTCGCTGTCGGGGTCCACCGGCACAGCCTGGCGCACGTACCGTTCCGTCCCGCCGTCACCCACCCCGGGGACCGGGTTGAGTGGCTGGCACTCTCGTAGGTAGAGTGCCAATCGACACGGGCTGGCGCCCGACCCCCGCGACGGCGGGTGCCCGGATCCCGTGCCACAGCATCAGCACCACAGCCACCTGCCGTCCTACAACGAAGGGGGCGTCACCATCGTGACGACCGCTACCAAGGTCAGCATCAAGCCGCTGGAGGACCGTGTGGTGGTCCAGGCCAACGAGGCCGAGACCACCACCGCTTCCGGTCTGGTCATCCCTGACACCGCCAAGGAGAAGCCCCAGGAGGGCACCGTCGTCGCCGTGGGCCCCGGCCGCATCGACGACAACGGCAACCGCGTCCCGCTCGACGTGAACGTCGGCGACGTGGTCATCTACTCGAAGTACGGCGGCACCGAGGTCAAGTACTCGGGCCAGGACTACCTCGTGCTCTCGGCGCGCGACCTGCTCGCCGTCGTGGAGAAGTGACCTCCTAGTCACCGGCTCCACCAGCACTCCTCGACCGCCCCGGGCGACCCGAACTCGGGTCCCGGGGCGGTCGTCTTTCCGGGCTCTCCGCACCCGCCCGCCCCGCCCCCTGATCGAGAGGCTCCTTCATGGCCAAGATCATCAAGTTCAACGAGGACGCCCGCCGCTCGCTCGAGCGCGGCGTCGACAAGCTCGCCGACGCCGTCCGGGTGACCATCGGCCCCCGCGGCCGCAACGTCGTCATCGACAAGAAGTTCGGCGCGCCGACCATCACCAACGACGGCGTGACGATCGCCCGCGAGGTCGACCTCGAGGACCCGTACGAGAACCTCGGCGCGCAGCTCGCCAAGGCCGTCGCCACCAAGACCAACGACGTCGCCGGTGACGGCACCACCACCGCGACCGTGCTGGCCCAGGCCCTGGTCCACGAGGGCATGCGCAACGTCGCCGCCGGCGCCAACCCGATGGCCCTGGGCCGCGGCATGCGCGCCGCCCTCGACGCGGTGCACGCCGCGCTCGACGCCGCCGCGACCCCGGTCGAGGACCGCGCCGCCATCTCCGGCGTCGCCACCATCTCCGCGCAGGACGCCACCGTCGGCGAGCTCATCGGCGAGGCCATGGAGCGGGTCGGCAAGGACGGCGTCATCACCGTCGAGGAGAGCAACACCCTCGACACCGACCTCGACGTCACCGAGGGCGTGCAGTTCGACAAGGGCTACCTCTCGCCCTACTTCGTCACCGACCAGGAGGCCATGGAGGCCGTCCTGGACGACGCCCTCGTGCTGCTGGTCAGCGGCAAGGTCGGCGCCCTGGCCACCCTGCTCCCGCTGCTGGAGAAGGTGCTCGGCTCCGGCGCCCGGCCGCTGCTCATCGTGGCCGAGGACGTCGAGGGCGAGGCGCTGTCCACGCTGGTCGTCAACTCGATCCGCAAGACCATCAAGGTCGTCGCGGTCAAGTCGCCCTACTTCGGCGACCGCCGCACCGCCTTCATGACCGACCTCGCCGTCGTCACCGGCGGTCAGGTCGTCAGCGAGGACGTCGGCCTGTCCCTGGAGTCGGTCGGCCTCGAGGTGCTCGGCACCGCGCGCCGGGTGACCGTCACCAAGGACACCACCACGATCGTCGACGGCGGCGGCACCGCCGACACCATCGCCGACCGGGTCGCCCAGATCCGCCGCGAGATCGAGGCCACCGACTCCGACTGGGACCGCGAGAAGCTCTCCGAGCGGCTCGCCAAGCTGGCCGGCGGCATCGGCGTGATCCGCGTCGGCGCGGCCACCGAGGTGGAGCTCAAGGAGCGCAAGCACCGCATCGAGGACGCCATCGCGGCCACCCGCGCGGCGGTCGAGGAGGGGGTCATCCCCGGCGGCGGCTCGGCGCTGGTGCACGCGGCCGAGGCGATCGACGCCCTCGACCTCTCCGGGGACGAGCTCACCGGTGCCCGCGCCGTGCGCGCGGCCCTGGAGGCGCCCGCGGTGCAGATCGCGGAGAACGCCGGCTTCGAGGGCCGCGTCGTCGTCAGCAAGGTCCGCGAGGCCGGCAAGGGGCAGGGCTTCAACGCCGCCACCGGCGAGTACGGGGACCTGGCCGCGCAGGGCGTCATCGACCCGGTCAAGGTCACCAAGGCCGCCCTGGAGAACGCCGTCTCGATCGCGGCGATGATCCTCACCACCGACTCCGCCGTCGTCGAGGCGCCGGAGGAGGAGGACGAGCACGCCGGTGGGAACCACACCCACGGCCACTCGCACGGCGGGCACGGCCACAGCCACTGATCACCCGCGCTGGGATCAGGTGACCTGATCCCAGCGCGTCCTCCCTCACCGCACACCGTGAGGGAGGACGCGCGGCGGTGAGGGAGGACGCCCCCACCGCGCCGCCCCCAGCACGCGAGAGGGCCCGGTCCAGGAATCCTGGACCGGGCCCTCTCGGCGTTCGTGCGGGGCGCTCAGACCCCGGCAGCGACGGCGGCCGGCTCGGCGGCGATCAGCCGGGCCCGCTCCTCCTCGCTCATGCCACCCCAGACCCCGTAGGGCTCGCGCACCGACAGCGCGTGCTTGAGGCAGGCGTCGATCACGGGGCAGCGCCCGCAGACGGCCTTGGCCGCGGCCTGACGGCGGGCCCGGGCGGGCCCGCGCTCACCGTCGGGGTGGAAGAAGAGGGACGTGTTCTCGCCACGGCAGGAACCGTGGAGCTGCCAGTCCCAGACCTCGGCTACGGGAGTCGGGAGTCTGCGGATGTCGGCCATGTCTCCTCCAGGCGTCGATCGAGCCGGAGGGACTGTCCGGCTGCAAGGGGCCCGGTGCCCGAGGCCCTGCATGGTCAAACACGCGGTGATCGCAACTTTTCGCGCCGACCACCCGATCGTGCCCCTCACCCCCGGGGGTGAGGGGTGCTGTTGCCCGCCACGGAACGTGCTCATCGTGGAACAGAGTCGTGCCGGATCCGGGAGGGGGAGAAGCCCGGACGAAGCCGGCTCCCGCGAGGGCGCGGGGCTCCCCACCACCCGGGGAGCCCCCGCCCGAGCGACACCCGGTCGGGGTCAGCCCCGGCCGGTACGGACCCGGCACCGACCGCCGGGCTGAGCGAGGAGCACCGCGTGATCGACGACAGGATGCGTGCGACCGGCAACCCGGGCGCGACCGTGTGGGTGTACGACGAGCGCCGGCGGGTCCGGGACGACGTCGCCTCCCGCCTGGTCGCCCTGTCCTTCGTCGGCCGGGTCGAGGTGGTGGGCGACCCCGCCTCGCTGCTGTCCCGGCTGGACACCCGCACCCCCGACGTCCTCATCGTCGGCACCCAGCGCGCTGTCGACACCGGCCTCACCGCCGCCACCCAGGCGCTGCGCGCCCACCCGGGCCTGCCGGTCCTGGTGCTCGGTGCGCCCGACGACGCCGAGAGCGTGCGCGCCGCCGTCGCGTTCGGCGCGCGCGGCTACCTGCGCTGGGACGCGAGCCCCATCGAGATGGGTCTGGGGATCTCCCGCGTGGGCCTGCGCCCCGAGGGCGCCCGCATCCCGCAGCAGGCGTCGAGCCAGCAGCTGGTCGGCGCCTCCTCGTGGAGCGGCGCCGCCCCGCTGGCCGGCTCCGCGCCGACGACGGTCCGCTCGACGGTCCGCGACGCCGCGCCCGCCGCGGCGCTGTCGATGCGCGAGATGCAGGTGCTGACCGGCATGAGCCAGGGCAAGAGCAACGCCCAGATCGGCCGCGAGCTCTACCTGTCCGAGGACACCATCAAGACCCACGCCCGCCGGCTGTTCCGCAAGCTCGGCGCCAAGGACCGTGCCGAAGCCGTCGCGATCGGCTTCCGCCGCGGAGTCATGAGCTAGCACGATCAACGCGCGCTGAGGGCCCTTTCCCGTGACGGGAGGGGGCCCTCAGCGCGTGCTGATCATGGTTGCAGCGGCGTCGTCGGCCCTCTGACCCAACTGCGGGGAAACTGGCCTCCACGCGGGCGCCCGGGGGCCGACTTCCCCGCAGTCGGGGTGGGAGCTCAGTCGTGCGTGTGCCGGCCCTCGCCGTGGCGGCCGGTGGGCTCGTCCCGCTCGGCGGCCGCGGCGACGCCGTCGGCGTACCCGCTGGCGTAGTCCCAGCTGACGTAGTCGTCGGGGTCGGGGTCGAACGGCGGCTCGTGCCGGCCGGTCTGCCCCTCGTCGAGGAGCTGGCGCAGGTTGGCCTGCATGAGCGCCCAGTCGACGTGGTGCTCCTCGTCGCAGTCCGGGCAGTCGACGACGATGCCCTTGACGCCGGTGGGCTCCAGCAGCGTGCGGAACACCTCGAGCTCGGCGAGGTCGTCCAGGACGCCGGCGCGCTCCTCGATGGTCAGTGGCGGCGGACCCTGGGAGCCCGGACCGAAGTCCGGGTCGTGGGCCCCGAAGTCGAGGCCGGAGCCGTCGTCGAACGCAGACACGTGACAACGGTAACCGCCTGGCATGCGGAGCACCGCTCGCACGGCACCCCGCCTACGATCGGAGCTGGACTTCCTGCGCCCGGACGGGGTGCCGGCCGGAGTCCGTTCCCGGATGGTGGAGGGGTGGCGGCCCACGTGCAGCCCGATTTCGTGCCCGAGCTGCCGGCGAAGTTCGCCCCGCTCGGCCTGACCTACGACGACGTCCTGCTGGTGCCCGGCGCCTCCGACGTCGTCCCCGCCGAGGTGGACACCAGCAGCCGGGTGACCCGGCGCATCCGCCTCGCCGTCCCGCTGCTGTCCAGCGCCATGGACACGGTCACCGAGTCGCGGATGGCCATCGCCATGGCCCGCGTCGGCGGCATGGGCGTGCTGCACCGCAACCTCGCCGCGGAGGACCAGGCCGGCCAGGTCGACCTGGTGAAGCGCTCCGAGGCCGGGATGGTCACCAACCCGGTCACCTGCTCGCCGGACAACACCCTCGCCGAGGTCGACGCGCTGTCCGCGCGCTACCGCATCTCCGGCGCCCCGGTCGTCGACGCCGAGGGCGTGCTGGTCGGCATCGTCACCAACCGCGACATGCGGTTCGAGACCGACTACAGCCGCCTCGTGCGCGACGTCATGACGCCGATGCCGCTGGTCACCGCGCCGGTGGGCGTCGACGCCGACACCGCGCTGCGCCTGCTGTCCAAGCACAAGGTGGAGAAGCTGCCGCTGGTCGACGAGGGCGGCCGGCTGCGCGGGCTCATCACCGTCAAGGACTTCGTCAAGCGCGACCAGTACCCGCTGGCCACCAAGGACCCCAACGGCCGGCTCGTCGTGGGCGCGGCGCTCGGCGTCGGCGAGGACGCCTACAAGCGCGCCGGGCTGCTGGTCGAGGCCGGGGTCGACGTGCTCGTCGTCGACACCGCGCACGGCCACCAGCGCGCCGTCCTCGAGATGGTCGCCCGGGTGAAGAAGGACTTCGGTGGCGACGACGGCGTCGAGGTCGTGGGCGGCAACATCGCCACCCGTGCCGGCGCGCAGGCGCTCATCGACGCCGGTGCCGACGCGGTCAAGGTCGGCGTCGGGCCGGGCTCGATCTGCACCACGCGTGTGGTCGCCGGCGTCGGCGTCCCGCAGGTCAGCGCCATCTACGAGGCGTGGCTGGCGGCCGGCCCGGCCGGCGTGCCGGTCATCGCCGACGGCGGCCTGCAGTACTCGGGCGACATCGCCAAGGCGCTGGTCGCCGGCGCGGACACCGTGATGATCGGCGGCCTGTTCGCCGGCGTCGAGGAGGCCCCCGGCGAGCTGGTCTTCATGAACGGCAAGCAGTACAAGACCTACCGCGGCATGGGCTCGCTGGGCGCCATGCAGAAGCGCGGCAACCAGTCGTTCAGCCGCGACCGGTACTTCGCCGACGACGTCCTCTCCGACGACAAGCTCGTCCCCGAGGGCATCGAGGGCCAGGTGCCCTACCGGGGCGCGCTCTCCGGCGTGGCCCACCAGCTCGTCGGCGGCCTGCAGGCCTCCATGGGCTACGCGGGCGCCGCCACCATCACCGATCTCAAGGAGCGCGGACAGCTGACCCGCATCACGTCCGCCGGGCTGGTCGAGAGCCACCCGCACGATATTCACATGACCGTCGAGGCCCCGAACTACCGGGGGCGCTGACCATGAGCGCACGCGACACCGTCGAGATCGGCCTCAACCGCTTCGCCCGCCGCGCCTACGACCTCGACGAGGTGTCGATCGTCCCCTCGCGGCGGACCCGGGACGTCGACGACGTCTCCACCGCCTGGCAGATCGACGCCTTCCGGTTCGACATCCCGCTGGTCACCAGCCCGTCGGACGCCGTCGTCAGCCCGGCCACGGCGGTCGCCGTGGGCGAGGCCGGTGGCCTCGGCGTGCTCAACGCCGAGGGGCTGTGGGCCCGCTACGAGGACCCGCTGCCGGTCTACCGGAAGCTGCGCGAGGCCGCCGACGGCGGTGCGCCGCCGGTGTCGCTGCTGCAGCAGGTCTACGCCGAGCCGGTGCGGCCCGAGCTGGTCGCCGACCGGATCCGCGAGATGCGCGACGCCGGCGTCACCACCGCCGTCCGCGTCTCCCCGCAGCACACCGAGCAGCTGGCGCCGACGGTGCTCGCCGCCGGCGTCGACCTGCTGGTCATCCAGGGCACGATCGTCTCGGCCGAGCACGTCACCAGCCAGGGGGACGCGCTCAACCTCAAGGAGTTCATCGCCGACCTCGACGTCCCGGTGATCGTCGGCGGGGCCGCGAACTACACGACGGCGCTGCACCTCATGCGCACCGGCGCGGCCGGCGTCATCGTCGGCGTGGGCGCCGACAGCTTCTCCACCACCGACGCCGTCATGGGCATCCGCGTGCCGCTGGCCAGCGCGATCGCCGACGCCGCGGCGGCCCGCCGTGACTACCTCGACGAGACCGGCGGCCGGTACGTGCACGTCATCGCCAACGGCCGGATCGAGACCAGCGGCGACATCGCCCGCGCGCTGGCCTGCGGTGCCGACGCCGTCCAGCTCGGCGAGCCGCTGCGCGCGGCCGCGGAGGCCCCCGGCGGCGGCATCTGGTGGGACTCGGTGGCGGCGCACCCGCGGCTGCCCCGCGGCACGACCTCGGCCCCGGTCGAGCCGGTGGGGTCGCTGCACGACGTGCTGCTCGGGGCGGCAGAGTCCGCCGACGGCCGCACCAACCTGTTCGGGGCGCTGGCCCGCACCATGGCCAAGACCGGCTACCGCGACCTCAAGGAGTTCCAGCGGGTCGACCTGGTCATCGGCGGCCGGGCCGGGGGCGACGAGGACTGATGGACTTCCCGACCGTCCTCGTCGTCGACTTCGGCGCCCAGTACGCCCAGCTCATCGCCCGGCGCATCCGCGAGGCCGGGGTCTACTCCGAGATCGTCTCGTGCGAGGTCCCGGCCGAGGAGATCGTCGCCCGCAAGCCGGCCGCGATCATCCTGTCCGGCGGGCCGTCGAGCGTGTACGCGCCCGAGGCCCCGCAGGTGGACCCCGCGCTGTTCGAGGCCGGCGTCCCGGCGTTCGGCATCTGCTACGGCTTCCAGGCCATGGCGGCCTCGCTGGGCGGCACCGTCGCGCGCACCGGCGACCGGGAGTACGGCGGCACGCCGCTGACGGTCACCACCGAGGCCCGGCTGTTCGGCGACCTGCCGATCCAGCAGGACGTCTGGATGAGCCACGGGGACGCCGTCAGCGCGGCACCCCCCGGGTTCACCGTCACCGCCACCTCCACGGGTGCGCCCGTGGCCGCGTTCGAGGACGTCGACCGCAAGCTCGCCGGCGTCCAGTTCCACCCCGAGGTGCGGCACACCGCGCACGGGCAGACCGTGCTCGAGCACTTCCTCTTCGACATCGCGGGCCTCGAGCCGACCTGGACGATGGCCAACGTCGTCGAGGAGCAGGTCGAGCGGATCCGCGCGCAGGTCGGCGAGGGCCGGGCGCTGTGCGCGCTGTCCGGCGGCGTGGACTCCGCCGTCGCCGCGGCGCTCGTGCAGCGCGCCATCGGCGACCGGCTCACCTGCGTCTACGTCGACCACGGGCTCATGCGCGAGGGCGAGACCGAGCAGATCGAGCGCGACTTCGTCGCCGTCACCGGCGTCGACCTGCGCGTCGTCGACGCCCGCGAGCAGTTCCTCTCCGCCCTCGCCGGGGTCTCCGACCCCGAGGAGAAGCGGAAGATCATCGGCCGCGAGTTCATCCGGGTCTTCGAGCAGGCCGCCCTCGACGTCGTCGGCGACGCGAAGGAGCACGGGGGATCCGTCGACTTCCTCGTGCAGGGCACGCTCTACCCGGACGTCGTGGAGTCCGGCGGCGGCTCCGGGACGGCGAACATCAAGAGCCACCACAACGTGGGCGGGCTTCCCGAGGACCTGCAGTTCACCCTGGTCGAGCCGCTGCGGACGCTGTTCAAGGACGAGGTCCGCGAGGTCGGCGTGCAGCTCGGCCTGCCCGAGGCGATGGTGTGGCGCCAGCCCTTCCCGGGCCCGGGACTCGGCATCCGGATCGTCGGCGAGGTGACCCAGGAGCGGCTGGACGTCCTGCGCAAGGCCGACGCGATCGTCCGCGCCGAGCTGACCGCGGCGAAGCTGGACCGCGAGATCTGGCAGTGCCCCGTGGTGCTGCTGGCCGACGTCCGCTCGGTGGGCGTGCAGGGCGACGGGCGCACCTACGGGCACCCGATCGTGCTGCGGCCGGTGTCCAGCGAGGACGCCATGACCGCGGACTGGACCCGGCTGCCCTACGACGTGCTGGCGAAGATCTCCACGCGGATCACCAACGAGGTCGCAGAGGTCAACCGGGTCACCCTCGACGTCACCAGCAAGCCGCCGGGCACCATCGAGTGGGAGTGAGTCACCCCGCCCGGTAGACCAGCTGGCGGCCTTCCGGCGCGGTGAGGGTCAGCCGGTCGCCCTCGATCACCACGGTCGCGCCCCCGGTGAGGACGGCGAGGACCTGCTCGTCCTGGCTCTGCGCCGCGGGATCGCACTGGCCGAGGGTCGAGGCACCCGGCTCGACGGTCACGCGGTCGCCGTCGCGGCGCCAGCTCCCGGTGGTCCCGTTGCACCCCGTGGTGAACGCGGCCGTGCCGTCCGCCCTCAGCTCGAGGGTCGGCTCGCCCTGGACCGAGGACGCCGTCTCGCCGTCGACCAGCGTCTCCAGCACCCAGCGGGTGCCCTCCAGCGGGCTGTCGGGGACGGCGGGGACGGGCGTGAACCGCAGCTCGATGCCCGCGCCGGTGAGCAGCAGGTCGCCGGCGTCCCGCACCGCGGTGTCGACGCCGGCGAGCGCCTCCAGGTAGGCGCTCTCGGCGGCCATCACGTCCGGCTCGCAGCCCATCAGGGTGCTGCCGATGTCGCCGAACGAGAAGGACGACCCGTCCAGCTCGTAGGAGGCCATGTAGCGGTTGCAGAACGCCGTCCCGCTGGCCCGCCCGTCCGACAGGGTCAGGGTGGCGGTGACTCCGGGTGGGGAGGGCAGGTCCGCGCCGATGGACGACCCGGACGCCAGCTGCCACTCCCCGGTGACCTCGGGGGCGTCGGAGTCGTCGGCTCCGGTGCCCGCGCCGCCGTCGTCCGAACCGCAGGCGGTGAGGGCCAGCACTCCGACGAGGAACAGCACGATGCGGCGCATGCCTGGTCGACGCCCGGCGCCGACACCGGGTTCCCGGGACGCCGGAGGGCCCGGGAGCTGATCGCTCCCGGGCCCCCTCCCCGCGCACCGGCGGGTCCGTCAGCGGCGGCGGCGCATCCGGCGCAGCTCGCTCACCATCAGCGCGATCCCGGCGAGGATCACGACGATCCACGCCAGCACGCCGTCGAACAGCTCCTGCGGCAGGTCCGCGGGGGACATGAGCAGGACGGCCAAGGCGATGAACACCAGCCCGGGGATCAGGGCGCCGAGGTCGGGACGGCGGCGTGCGGGCGTGCCGCCGTCCTCCGTCTCCAGCGGGGTCACGGTCTGCCACTCAGCCACGGGTCACCTCCACGTCCCCGACGCCGGCGTCGACGTCCAGGATGATCTCCAACTCGCCGTCGCCGACCCACGAACCGGAGCCGGTGCCGTCGAACGTGCCGTCGGTGAGCCCGTCGCGGCCGAAGAGGGACACCTCGCCCATCCCGGAGTCGACGGTCACCCGCACGTCGGCGTCCCGGGGCAGGACGATGTCCACGTCCCCGAGCCCGTGCTCCACGGTGGTGCGGATCGGCCGGTCGAGGTCGCTGACGTCGACCCCGGACAGGTCGACGGTCATGTCGCCGACGCCGCCGTCGTAGACCGTCCGGACCTCGGCCGCGGTGTCCGGCACGAACCGGCGGTCACCGAAGCCGCCCCCGGCCTTGTCCCACGGCACCGACTCCGCGGCGATCAGGGCCAGTGAGAGGACGGCGCCGAGCGCGATGAGCGCCCCGCGGGCGGTGCGGCCGCCGGTGAACGCAGCGACCACCAGGCCGGCGCCGACGACGATCAGCCCGCCGCCGAGGAACACGGTGGCGTCGGGGTCCCAGTCGGTGAACCGGGCGATCAGCGCGAGCGCGCCGACCACGATCAGCACGCCGGCGAGCGTCAGACCCGGCACGGGGGAGCGGGGCCCCGCGGGACGGCGGGGAGCCGGCTCGCCGCCGGGGTACCCGGCCTGCCCCGCGCCGGCCGGCATGAGCAGCCACAGCAGCAGGTAGACCAGGACGCCGGTGCCGCCGGCCAGGGCGAGGGCGACGAAGCCGACCCGCCACAGCAGCGCGTCGATGCCGCTGTACTCGGCCAGCCCGCCGCCGACGCCACCGATGACCTTGTCACTGCGGCTGCGGCGCAGCTGCGGGCGGACGGCCGGGCCGGGCGGCGGCGGAGGGGGCTGCCAGGCCGGCGGCTCGAGCGGCGGCGCCGGCGGCGGAGGAGGGGATGCCGAAGTCATGGCACCGAGCCTGCCGACCGCGGCGGCCCCTGACCATCAGGGAAGGCCCCCACCCGACCCTGGTTCCTCTCCGGGGGTGATCACCGGTACCGGCCGCGCCCGGCGCGGTGCGACGATCGACGGCGTGACCACCACCCTGTCCGCGCCGGCCCGGCGCCCGCCGCTGGTGCGCCCGCGGTCGGGGCGGGCCATCGCGGGCGTCGCGGCGGGTACCGCCGCGCACCTGCGGCAGGACCCGCTGGTGGTGCGCGTGGCCTTCGCCATCCTCGCGACGACGGGGATCGGGATCGTCGCCTACGGGCTGCTGTGGCTGACCATGCCCGTGGCCGCGCCGGGCGACGAGTCCGCCGAGGCCCCGCCGCTGCCGGGCTGGCGGCCCGCGGGGGCCAAGCAGTGGATCGCCACCGTCGTCCTCGGGCTGGTCGCGGCCAGCCTGCTCGGCCAGCTGACCCGCTGGTCGAGCTCCGACGTCGTCCTCCCGCTGGTGCTGGTCGGGGCGGGGCTCGCGGTGATCTGGCGGCAGCTGGACACCGACCGCACCCTCGCCGTGGCCGGCACCCGCTGGACGCTGGCCGGCGGCGTGGTCCTGGCCGGCGCGGGGCTGGTCTTCCTCCTGGCGACGACGGGGCAGCTGGCCAACGCCCGCAACGGCTTCGCGGCCACCCTCGTGCTGCTCACCGGCCTGCTGCTGGCCACGGCCCCGCTGTGGCGGCGGCTGCTGGACTCCCGGGACGAGGAGCGCGCCGCCCGCATCCGCTCCGAGGAGCGGGCCGCCGTGGCCGCGCACCTGCACGACTCGGTGCTGCAGACCCTCGCGCTCATCCAGCGGCACGCCGAGGACCAGCAGGCGGTGAGCCGGCTGGCCCGCAGCCAGGAGCGCGAGCTGCGCGCGTGGCTGTACGACCCGAAGGTGGTCCGCGAGGGCGGCACCTGGGCCGGGCTGGTGGCCGGCATGGTGGCCGAGGTCGAGGCCGACCACGCGCTGGTCGTGGACCACGTCGTCGTCGGCGACGCCCCGGTGGACGACGCGCTGGCCGCGCTCGGCGCGGCCACCCGCGAGGCGCTGGTCAACGTGGCCAAGCACTCCGGGGTGACCACCGCCGACCTGTACACCGAGGTGACCCCGACGCGGGTCTCGGTGTTCGTGCGCGACCGCGGTGCCGGCTTCGACGCCGACGCCGTCCCGGCGGACCGGCGCGGGCTGCGCGACTCGGTGACCGGCCGCATCACACGCCTGGGCGGGACGGCGCAGATCCGCTCCGCCCCCGGAGAGGGGACCGAAGTGGAACTGGACCTGCCCCGGGTGGCGGCCGCGTGACCCGCGTCTTCGTGGTCGACGACCACGCGATGGTGCGGGCCGGCGTGCGCGCGGAGCTCGGCGACTCGGTGGACGTCGTCGGCGAGGCGCCCGACGTGCCGACCGCCGTCGACGGCATCCGGGCCACCCGCCCCGACGTCGTCCTGCTCGACGTGCACCTGCCCGGTGGGGGCGGGCGCACCGTGCTCGAGACGCTGCGCGCGGAGCTGCCCGAGGTGAAGTACCTGGCGCTGTCGGTCTCCGACGCCGCCGAGGACGTCATCGCCGTCATCCGCGCCGGCGCGCGCGGCTACGTCACCAAGACGATCTCCGGGGCCGACCTGCTCGACGCCGTCCGGCGGGTCGCCGACGGGGACGTCGTCTTCAGCCCGCGGGCTGGCCGGGTTCGTGCTGGACGCGTTCTCCGCCGCCGGCCCCGCACCGGCCGCCCCCGCCGAGGAGGCGACCGATCCGGGCCTGGACCTGCTCAGCGCCCGCGAGCGCGAGGTCATGCAGCTGCTGGCCCGCGGCTACACCTACCGCGAGATCGGCTCCCGGCTGTTCATCTCGGTGAAGACCGTGGAGTCGCACGCCTCCAACGTGCTGCGCAAGCTGCAGCTCTCCAACCGCAACGAGCTCACGAGGTGGGCAGCGACGAACCGGTTGCTCTGACATCGTCGTCCTCCGGACGACACCGCGGCCAGGAGCCGTTCCGACCTAAGGCGCTACCGCACCGCACCCCCGGCTACCGCGGTCGAGCGCGGTACCGGGGTCGGTGACGCGGTACCGGCGGCCCCGGCAACCGTCCTCCCTCACCGCAGAGCGTCCTCCCTCACGGTGTGCGGTGAGGGAGGACGCTCGCGGATCAGGTCACCTGATCCCAGCGGGGGGAGAAGGCGGCCGAGCGGAAGGCGTCGAAGACCGGTGGCGGCTGGGGCGAGGCCCACGTCTGGTTGGTGAGCAGCACCGCCGTCACGCCGGTCGCCGGGTCGGTCCACCACGAGCTGCCCAGCCCGCCGTCCCAGCCGTAGGAGCCGGCGTGCCGGCCGCCCGGCTCGTCGGTGATGCGGACGCCGATGCCCAGGCGCCACCCACCGCCCTCGTCGTCCACAGGGCCGGCCTGCTCGGTCGTCATCGCGCCGACGGCGTCCTCGCTCAGCACCCGGCTGCCCTCCGGCGCGCGGCCACCGGACCGCAGCATCCCGGCGAAGGCGGCGATGTCCTCGACGGTGGAGACCAGCCCGTCGCCGCCGTCGGGGAACGCCGGCGGCCGCGCCCACTGGCCGTCCGCGGCGTCGTAGAGCTCGCGCTCCCCGTCCGGGCCGGGCGGGAACCAGTGCGGGCCGAGCCGGTCGCGGGCCGACGCCGGCACCCCGAAGCCGGTGCTGCGCATGCCCAGCGGGTCCAGCACCCGGGCGGCAGCCCGGCGGCCTCCAGCGCGGCCATCCCGGGCGACGGCCACGGGACGGTGAAGTCGAAGCCCAGGCCGAGCCGGAAGGTCAGCACGTCCCGCACGGTGATCGGCCGGGCGGCGGGCACCGTGCCGGCGGCGGCGTCCGCCGGGTCGGCGAGGACCTGCCGGTCGGCGAGCTCGGGGAGCAGCGCGCGTCGACGGGGTCGTCGAGCCGGAGGATCCCGTCGTCCACCAGCGACATTGCCGCCGCCGCGACCACCGGCTTGGTGATCGAGGCGATCCGGAAGACGGTGTCCGGTGCCACCGGGTCGCCGCCGCCCGGCGTGTGCACCCCCGCGGCGCCGCAGGCGACCAGGGCGCCGTCCCGGTCCACCCACCACGCGGCGCCCGGGACCTGCCCGTCGGCCACCGCGCCGGTCACCGCCGCCGCGATCCGCTCCGCCTGCTCCATGCCGCCTCCTCGTCGTCCCCGTGAGGGCAGACCCGACGGCGGCCCGGAACTGATCGGCTCAGCCGGTGAACACCACGTGGAAGGCCTCGGCCATGCGGCCCTCGGGCAGCCCGAAGCGCTGCGCGGTCTGGCGCATCCAGCCGCCGACGAACTCCTCGACCCAGCCCTCGGGCTGGTGGCTCACCTGGGTGACGTGCGACTTCAGCGCGGCGAACTTGCGGTCGACGACGTCGGTCACGTCGACGGCGTGGTCGGCCCGCGGGCTGGCGCCGAGCCACACCTCCGGCACCGTCCACGCCTCGAGGCCCTCGTCGTCGAGGAGCTCGGGGAAGGCGAAGGGGTTGCGGGCGTCGGGGTAGACCGCGCGCAGCGTCGACTCGCCGACGGTCATGTGGTCGGGGTGGCTGGCGCCGACCCGCTCCCAGAACCGCTCCGGGGAGCTGGTGAGCACCCGCTGCGGGCGCACCTGCCGGATCACCCGGCTGATGTCGCGGCGCAGGTCGAGGGTCAGCTCCAACCGGCCGTCGGGGTAGCCGAGGAACCGGACGTCCTCGACCCCCACCTCCATGGCCGCGGCGCGCTGCTCCTCGCGGCGGAGCGGGCCCATCCGGTCGCGCGGCGTCTCGTCGAACCCGCCGGCGTCGCCGTCGGTGACGATGCAGTAGGTGACCTCGGTGCCGGCCGCCGTCCAGGTGGCCACCGTGCCGGCGGAGCCGAAGTCGACGTCGTCGGGGTGGGCGAGGACGCAGAGCACCCGCTCGACGTGCTCGGCCGGGCGCTGGGGCTGGGGGGCGGTCACCCGCGCGAGCCTACGGAGAGACCGGCGAGCTTGTCGGGGTTGCGGACGACGAGCACCTGCGTGATGCGGCCGTCCACCACGACCAGGGACATGGTCATCTCCGGCTGGTCACCGCTCCACACGAGGACGGCGGGGGAGCCGTTGAGGTCGGCGATCTCGATCCGCAGGTCGGGCAGCGCGAGGCCCTGCGCGGCGATGCCGACGGCGAAGCGGGCCACCTTGTCCGCGCCGGTGATCGGCCGCAGCGCCGCCTTCGCCTTGCCGCCGCCGTCGCTGATCAGCACAGCGTCGGGGGCCAGCGCGCTCACCAGGGCGCCGAGGTCGCCGCCCGCGCAGGCGGCGAGGAAGCGCTCGGTCACCTCGCGCTGCGCGTCGCGGTCGGCGTCGAACCGGGGACGGCGGGCCTGCACGTGCTCGCGGGCCCGGTGGGCCATCTGCCGGACGGCGGGCTCGGTGCGGCCCAGCGCGGTCGCCACCTCGGCGAGCGGCAGGCCGAACACCTCGCGCAGCACGAACACCGCCCGCTCGGCCGGCGAGAGCGTCTCCAGCACGACCAGCAGCGCCATCGAGACCTGCTCGCCCAGCTCGACCGCGTCCGTCGGGTCGGCTCCGGGAGGTGCCGCGGCGACCGTCGCGCGGCCGGTCAGCAGCGGCTCGGGGAGCCAGGGGCCGACGTAGCTCTCCCGCCGGGCCCGCGCGGAGTCCAGCCGGTCCAGCGCCAGGCGGGTGGTCACGCGGACCAGGTAGGCGCGGGCGTCGTCGACGTCGTCCCGGTCGGCCGCCGACCAGCGCAGCCAGGCGTCCTGCACCACGTCCTCGGCGTCCGCGACGCCGCCGAGCATCGAGTAGGCCACCGAGAACAGCAGGCCGCGGGCGCGGTCGAACTCGCCGAGGAGGTCGGTCACCGGTTCTCCACGGGGAGCATCATCGGGCATCGGGCAGACTCGCTCCGTGCCGACCTTCACCATCTACGCCGTGCTGCGGGCGACCACCGCGGTGGACGACGCCACCGTCGAGTCCGTCACCGCGGCGCTGCGGCCGGACGACGCGGAGCTGCGGGTGTGGCGCGAGCCGGACCGCGCTGCGCTGCGCGCCTCCACCGAGTGCGACGCCGCCGACCTGGAGGCCGCGCTGGAGCAGGCGCACGCGCTCGGCGCGGAGCTGGGCGCGCGGTGCCCGGGCGACGTGCTGGAGACCGCGGCGCTCAGCGACGACGACTCGCTGGTCTGGCGCGCCTGGCTCTGATCCCGCGGGAGCTCAGAGCCGGCCGCGGCCCTGCCGGAGCAGCAGCATGCCGAGCGCCGCGCCGTCGGTGCCCAGGGCGTCCTGGAAGCGGGCCAGCACCTGCTGCTCGCGGGCCAGGTTCAGCCGGGTGCCGCCGGAGGCCAAGCGGTTGACGCCGATCTCGCGGGAGATCGCCAGCCGTCGCTGCACGAGCTCGATGATCGCGGCGTCGCAGGCGTCGATCTGCTCGCGCAGCTCGCCGATCCGGTCGAGCTCGGAGCCGGTCACGGCGACGGGGGAGGTGGTGGAGGTGTTCATCGGTCGTCCTTCGGGGAGCGGGTCGGCCCGGGCCCTGGAACGAGAAACGCCCCGGAGCCTGTGGGCCCGGGGCGTCTGGTGCGGCTGTGCTCAGCCAGCGGTGACGGCGACCGGAACCCGGTGGCCGTAGAAAAACTGGGTCGTCGTGGCGAGCACGTTGGGGAGTCTGCCACAACCGCCCGGAAGCGTCACCCGTCCGGCTTACAGTGATGTCGTCATGAGCAGCGTCCAGCAGGCCCTCCCCGGTACAGCCGCACTCCAGCGCTCCGCCCCCGGCTCCCTGGGACGGGAGCTCGACCGCATGCTCGCCGGGCTCAACGGCCCGCAGCGGCAGGCCGTCGTCCACGAGGGCGGTCCGCTGCTCATCGTCGCCGGTGCCGGGTCGGGCAAGACCCGCGTGCTGGCGCACCGCATCGCCTACCTGCTCGGCGCCCGGCACGCCTCGCCCGGGGAGATCCTGGCGATCACCTTCACCAACAAGGCCGCCGGCGAGATGAAGGAGCGGGTGGCCCAGCTCGTCGGGCCGCGCGCCCGCGCGATGTGGGTGTCGACGTTCCACTCGATGTGCGTGCGCATCCTGCGGGCCGAGGCGGCGAAGCTGGGCCTGAAGTCCACGTTCACGATCTACGACCAGGGCGACTCCGTCCGGCTCATGACGATGGTCGGCCGCGATCTCGAGCTCGACGCGAAGCGCTACCCCGGCCGCAGCCTCGCCGCGCAGGTGTCGAACCTGAAGAACGAGCTGATCGACGAGGAGAGCTTCGCGCCGGTCACGCCGCCGGAGAAGGTGCTCGCGCAGGCCTACACGCTGTACCAGCAGCGCCTCCGCCAGGCGCACGCCATGGACTTCGACGACCTGATCATGAACACGGTGCACCTGCTGCAGGCGTTCCCCGACGTCGCCGAGCACTACCGCCGCCGGTTCCGCCACGTGCTGGTCGACGAGTACCAGGACACCAACCACGCCCAGTACATGCTGGTCCGCGAGCTCGTCGGCACCGGTGAGGGCCCGGTCCCGATGGCCGAGCTGTGCGTCGTCGGCGACGCCGACCAGTCGATCTACGCCTTCCGCGGCGCGACGATCCGCAACATCGACGAGTTCGAGCGCGACTACCCGCAGGCCACCACGATCCTGCTGGAGCAGAACTACCGCTCCACGCAACGCATCCTCAAGGCCGCGAACACCGTCATCGCCAGGAACACCGGCCGCCGGCCCAAGAACCTGTGGACCGACTCCGGCGACGGCGAGCTGATCGAGGGCTACGTCGCCGACAACGAGCACGACGAGGCCGCCTGGGTCGCCGAGCAGATCGACGCGCTGGTCGACGCCGGCGAGGCCCAGCCGAAGGACATCGCCGTTTTCTACCGGACCAACAACGCCTCCCGCGTGTTCGAGGAGGTGTTCATCCGCGTCGGCATGCCCTACAAGGTCGTCGGGGGGGTGCGCTTCTACGAGCGCAAGGAGGTCCGCGACGCGCTGGCCTACCTCAAGGTGGTCGCCAACCCGACCGACATCGTCAGCCTGCGCCGGGTCATCAACACCCCCAAGCGCGGCATCGGCGAGCGGGCCGAGGCGTGCGTCGAGAACTTCGCCGACCGGGAGCGGATCCCCTTCGCCGGGGCGCTGCGCCGGTGCTCGGAGATCGGGGAGCTGGCCACCCGCTCGCTCAAGGCCATCCAGGAGTTCGCTCGCCCTGCTGGAGGAGTTCGAGCAGCTGGTCGAGACCGGCTCGGGCCCGGCCGCGCTGCTGGAGAGCATCCTGGACCGCACCGGCTACCTCGCCGAGCTGCAGGCCAGCACCGACCCGCAGGACGAGGGCCGGGTCGACAACCTCAACGAGCTCATCTCGGTGGCCGCCGAGTTCGAGGCGGCCAACCCCGAGGGCACGGTCACCGACTTCCTCGAGCAGGTGTCCCTGGTGGCCGACGCGGACCAGATCCCGGTCACCGGTGATGACGCCGGCGTGGTCACGATGATGACGCTGCACACCGCCAAGGGCCTGGAGTTCCCGGTCGTCTTCCTGACCGGCCTGGAGGACGGCGTCTTCCCGCACCTGCGCGCCCTCGGCGACCCCCGCGAGCTGGAGGAGGAGCGCCGGCTGGCATATGTCGGCATCACCCGCGCCCAGCAGCGGCTGTTCATCTCGCGCGCCACCGTGCGCACGAGCTGGGGGCAGCCGGCCTACAACCCGCCGTCCCGGTTCCTGGACGAGATCCCCGCCGACACCATCCACTGGGAGCGCCTGGACCCGGTCCCGGCGCCGTCGACCGGTTACTCGTCCGCGCAGACCCGGGTGGCGGCCACCGGCCTGTCCACCGGGGGGCTGCGCGGCGGTCTGGGCAACCGGGCGGTCATCTCCGTGGACGTCGGCGACCGGGTGAGCCACGACGCCTTCGGGCTGGGCACCGTGGTCGAGGTGACCGGTGCCGGCGACAAGGCGCAGGCCACCGTCGACTTCGGCTCGGGCGGCACCAAGCGCCTGGTCCTGCGCTACGCCCCGCTGGTGAAGCTCTAGACCGTCACGCCTCTGTCCGCGAGCCAGACGCGGGGGTCGGTCGGCTTGCCGGTCATGCCGCCGCGGTGGATCTCGTAGTGCAGGTGGGGGCCGGTGGACTGGCCCTCGTTGCCGACCTTCGCGATGACGTCGCCGGCGTGCACGATGTCGCCGGCCGAGACGTTGTAGTAGCGCATGTGCCCGTAGATGTGCACGTTGCCGTCGGCGTCCTGGATGTAGACGGCGTTGCCGTAGCCCGACGCGCGCCCGGCCTTGACGACGACGCCGTCGGAGGCCGCGTAGATCGGGGTGCCGAGCGGCGCGGCCAGGTCCAGGCCCCAGTGCATGGCGCCCCAGCGCTTGCAGAAGCAGGTGGTGAGCCGGCCGGCGACGGGGAGGACGGTCGTGGGCTGGCGGGCGGCGCGGGAGGCGGCCAGCTCGCCGAGGCGGGCCTGGGCCTCGGCCTCGGTGATGCCGCGGCGGACGCCGGCGTCCTCGAGCCCGCCGCTGAAGCTGTGGTCCGGCGCGGTCCCGAGCCCCAGGTCGGAGGCGGTGACCGTGACCTCCTCGGGGCCGCTGCCCAGCACCGACGGGGCGCCGGCGACCAGGGCGCCGACGACGAGGGCGGCGAACCAGATCGGTGCGCGGCGGCCGGGCGGGGAGGGGAGCCGGCGGAGCGCGGCGAGCCGGGGGGGGCGGCGGCGACCAGCGGTCGCCCCGGCGGGCTCGGTGGTGGCCTCGACGGTGACCTCGGGGGCCTCCGTGGTGGTGGCCTCGGCGTCGTCGGCCGCGGCGGCGCGGACCAGCGCCGTGGTGGCGCCGCGCGGAACGGGGATCACCGGCGTCCGGCGGCCGTCGAGCAGCTCGATCCGGCCGGTGGCGCCGTCCTCGGGGCGGCTGCGCTGGAGGAGTGGGGGTGCACTGGGACCGGTCACGGTGCACCTTTCCGATCGCGGGAGCGCGCCGGTGGGTTCCCGGCGCCGTGACCGAACCGTAACGACGAGTGAGGGTGCGGAGGCGTATTGACGCACCGTGTCGCGGCGTGTGCCGCAGGTAACGGAACGAGACCGGCAGGGCCGCTCAGGCGGCGGCGTGCACCGGTTCGTGACCTGCGACGGGGGAGCCGGCCAGCGTGAGCGCGACCTCATCGAGGACGCCGCGGTTGATCGGCAGCGACATGTGCCCCACGCCCCGGACGAGCAGGTTGCGGGCCCCGAGGTCGGGGTGGTCGCAGCGGCCGGCCGACGTCGGCAGGACCAGCTGGTCGAGGTCGCTGTAGACCGCGGTGATCCGCGTGTCGCAGCGCTCGACCGGCTCGGCGAGCTCCTGGAGCACCGGGGAGCCCGGCCGCAGCTGGCGGACCAGCGGCGTGGGGAGCGCGTGCGCGAGCAGCGACCCGCCGTGCGGCGTCCCGAGGGTGACCAGGGAGTCGACCCGGCGGTCGCCGCCCTGCCGCTGCACGTGGTATCGGGCGATGAGCCCGCCGAGGCTGTGCCCGACCACGTGCACGCGGTCGTGCCCGGTCTGCGCGCAGATCCGCTCGATGTGCGCGCCGAGGTCCGCGGCCCCCCGCGCGACGTCGCGCAGCAACGGACTGTAGTTCCAGGAGCAGACCGAGGAGAAGCCGCGACGGCGCAGGCTGCGGCGCATCACGGCGAAGATGGACCGGTTGTCGACCAGCCCGTGCACGAGCAGGACCGGCGTGCGCGCGGCCAGCGGATCGGCGGCGAACAGCGCCCGCACGGCCGGTGACTGACCGGGCCGGGAGCCCGGATCGGTCTGCAGCTGCTCGGTCCGGGCGCCCATCGGGTACATCAGCGCGTGCGCCCCGACCCAGGCCAGTTCGGTGAGGCCGCCGGTCAGCGCGGCGGGGCTGCAGAGGCTGCGCAGGGCGCTCCGTGGTGCGCCCTCCGGAGCGGCTGTCGTGTGCGACGCTGGTCCGGAGTCCGGAACGCTCGTCGGTCGCATGGCCCTCGTCTCCCCTGTGGTCCGCCGGTGGTGCCGGGGGTCGGCCGTCCCGGAGCGGTGCACCCTGAGTGCTCCGTTCACCCGACGGTAATACGCCTGTGTGGCGCCCGTCACACGTACACCGCCGGAACGACGACCGATCGACGCCGGTTCGTGACCTGGAACGGAGGGAGACCCGTGCCTGCCCCCGAGATCCGCACCGGCGCCTCCCGCGAGGGCCTGGTCGTCGGTGCCGTGCCGCCGGCCGTCCGCGTCGCCGGGGTGCTCCTGCTGCTCGCCGCCCTGGCCGGCGTCGTCTCGGCGTTCCCCACCTACCTCGAGGTGGACGGCCGGGACCTCGTGCTCGGCGGGAGCGCTCCCGGCGTCCTGGTCGCCCTGCTCGGCCCGCTGGTCTCGGCGGCGGTCGGCGTCTCGCTGGTGCGCTCCGCCGTCCCGAAGTTCGGGCTGGCGTACGCGGCGGTGGCCGGCGCCCTCGCGCTGGGGCAGCTGCTCATCGAGCTCTACCGCGGCCGCGGCTCCACCGCCCGGCCCGGCGTGGAGGTGCTCGCGGGGGAGCGCGTGCTGACCAGCGACATCCACGTGGGTCCCGGCTGGGTGGCGGGCCTCGCCGCGCTCGCGCTGACCGTGCTGGCCGGTGCCGTGGCCGTCGCCGTCTGGGGGCGCACGGTGATGGAGGACGGCGGCGCGCTGGACGCCGTCCGCGGTCCGCTGGCCGGCGCCTCGGTGCTGCTCGGCGTCGGCGCCGTCCTCTCCCTCACGCTGCCCGCCGCCGACGTGCCCGACGACCTGGTCACCGATCCGGCCACCGGGCTGCAGGTCGTGGTGACCCGCGAGGGCCCGCAGGCGCTGCTCGAGCGGCCGGGCCTGGCGCTGCTGGGCGGCCTGCTGCTCGCCGGCGCCCTGGTGCTGTGCTCGGTGACCGCCCCTTCGCTGCGCCCGCGGCTGGCCGCGGTGGGCGGGCTGCTGGCGATCGCGGTCACTGTGCTCACCCTCGGGCTCGGCGGGGTCCGCGACGCCGTCGTCTCCGACGACCTGCGCTGGACCGTTCCCGGTGCGGCGTTGCTGGTGGCCGGCGTGGGCTTCGGCGTGCTGACAGCCCTGGCCTGGCGGCTCCGCCGCCCCTGACCCGCTCTCCTAGGCTGCCCGCCGTGGAGGAGCGCATCCGGGTGGTCGTCGCCGGGCCCGGCGACGCCGACGAGGACCGGACGGCCCAGGTCCTGGCCCGCGCGCTGCGGGACGCCGGGGTGGAGGTCGTCTACACCGACCGGCCGCAGGCGGCCGACCAGCTGGCCGCGACCGTCGTGCAGGAGGACGCCGACGCCGTCGCCGTCGTGCCGGCCGGGGACGACGAGGCCCCGGTCCGCCGCGTGCGGGAGCTGCTGGCGGACCGGGGGATCGACGACGTGCTCGTGGTGGCCGGTGCGGACCTCGGCGCTCCGGCCGGGGCCGCGGACGCGCTGCGCGCCCGCCTCAGGGGCTGACCACCGGCAGCGTCAGCTGCTGCACCCGCCCGGGCCCGGTCTGCAGCGTGACCGGCTGCGGCAGCGTGGCGCCCCGGTAGGCGAGGTCGCCGCCGGCGAGCACGACCGCGAGCCGGTGGCCCGGCGCGAAGCGGTGCACGATCGCCGGCAGCTCGATGGTGACCGGCGTCGTCACGTCCGTGATCCGGGCGGGGGAGATGAGCCGGTGCGGCAGCTCCACCGCACCGTCGGGGCCGACGTCGTAGACCTTCGCGAAGACGGTCAGCCTGGCGCCGGGGCCCAGGTGCTGGGTGGCCGCGACGGCCGGGGCGTCCAGCTGCACGGTGAGCCGGGGCGAGCCGACGACGTCCAGCGGCTGCGTCAGCGGCGGCGTCGAGAAGCGGATCGCCGTCCCGGGCGGGTCGGTGACCGGTCCGGTCTGGTCGAGGAACGCGGTCTCCGTGTAGTTCGGGCCGAACGGCAGGACGCTGCTGAAGCCGTTGAGCCCCGGCACCACCCGCGACGGGTCCTCGACCAGCGAGCCGCCGAGCAGCCCGCCGCCGGAGAGGTGCAGCGTCCGCTCGGTGCCGACCGGGTAGGACGGCGCCGACGCGTACGCCTGCTCGATGTCGCCGGTCTCCGCCATGACCCAGTCGCGGTAGTAGTCGAACACCGGCTCGGGCGCCGGGCCGCGGCCGCGCACGTAGTGGTCGAACCAGGCCAGCACCTGGCGGCCCTGGTAGGAGGTCCCCGGGTTCCGCTCGTCCAGCTCGCCGGGCAGCGGGTCCAGGCCGCTGTGCCCCCACGAGTGCCAGACCAGCGACACCGGGGTGCCCTGCGCCTTGAGCGCGGAGTAGGTGGCCACCGACTCCTGCAGGTTGAACAGGGTGTCGGCCTGGCCCTGCGCGATCAGGGTCGGCGTGCGGACGTCGTCGACGTAGCTCGCCACCGAGTTCGACCGCAGGAAGTCCACCGAGCCGGCGCCCGCGTAGCCGGTGGCGGCGACCTCGGCGAGCGCGGTGCAGACGGGGGCGTCGAAGTGGAGGCAGTTGCCGCTCGCGAGGTTGCGCACCTGGGCGGGGTCGCCGAGGGCCGGCAGGTCCTGCAGGCCGCTGACCAGGCCGAGCGCGGTGAACAGCAGCGACCACTGGTACTTGAAGACGCCGGTGTCCGGCGAGCTCACCGAGCCGCTGCGCGCGGTGCCACCGGGGAACCCGCTGTTGTCCGGGTTGAGCGAGTAGGAGAGGTCGTTCCAGGTGATCATCGGGACGATCGCGTCGAGCCGGTCGGTGCCGGCCGCGTGCTCGACCGCGGCGGCGGCGAACTGGATCTGGCCGCCGTAGGAGCCGCCGACCATGCCCACGGCGGGGTCGTGCGCCACCCGCGTGCGGCGGTCCTGCCGGATCACCTGGTCGACCACCACCCGCTCGCCGGTCGCGTCGTCCACCGCGACGACCGAGGGGTCCCCGCCCAGGAAGCGGATCAGCTGGCTCGCCGCCACGCCGTCGTGCTCGCGGTCGTCGAGGGTGATGGGGCACAGGTCGCCGTCGACGAAGCCGAGACCGGTGTAGGACAGCGTCACGTAGCCCTGCTCGCCGAAGCCCTGGGCGAAGTCGGCCTGGTCGTCCTTGGTGCCGCCGAAGCCGTTGGTCGCCAGCAGGGCGGGCCCCGGGCGGCGGGCGGTGACCCCGTCGGGCACGTACAGGTCGGCGTCGATCTGGCAGGTGCGGCCCTCCGGCCCCAGGCCCGTCGCGGTGATCGTCAGGTCGCGCGGGACGATCTCGGCGGCGGCTGCCGGTGGGGCCAGCACGACCGTCCCCCCGACGGTCAGCAGAGCGGTGAGCAGGACGGTCGTGGCGCGGCGCACAAGGGCTCCTCGTCGGTCGGCGATCGGGCGGACGTGCGTCGGGCCGGCTCGATCGCTGCCGCGATGGGGTGAGGAACCCTGTGATGCGTCCCACGCCGGACCCATCTCCTCAACGCCCGGGGCGGCATTCCGGTTACGGGCGGGCTACGGTCCCTGTTCGTGGATCTTTTCGAGTACCAGGCCCGTGACCTGTTGGCCTCGCACGGCGTCCCCGTGCTCCCCGGCGGCGTCGCCGAGACGCCCGAGGAGGCGGAGGCGATCGCCCGCGAGATCGGGCAGACCGTCGTCGTCAAGGCGCAGGTGAAGGTGGGCGGCCGCGGCAAGGCCGGCGGCGTCAAGCTCGCCGACAACCCCGAGGACGCCAAGGCGCGCGCCCAGGACATCCTCGGGCTGGACATCAAGGGCCACATCACCCACCGCGTGATGGTGGCCCAGGCCAGCGACATCGCCGAGGAGTACTACTTCTCGTACCTGCTGGACCGCTCCAACCGCACCTTCCTGGCCATGGCCTCGAAGGAGGGCGGCATGGAGATCGAGCAGCTCGCCGTCGAGCGCCCCGAGGCCCTCGCCCGCATCCCCGTCGACGCCAGCGTCGGCGTGGACGCCGCCAAGGCGGCCGAGATCGTGGACGCCGCCGGGTTCGCCCCCGAGGTGCGCGACCAGGTCATCGCCATCGCCGTGCAGCTGTGGGACGCCTTCTCGAAGGAGGACGCGACCCTGGTCGAGGTCAACCCGCTGGCCAAGGCGCCCGACGGCACGGTCCTCGCGCTCGACGCCAAGATCACCCTCGACGAGAACGCCGGCTTCCGCCAGGAGGCGCACGCCGCGCTCGAGGACAAGGCCGCCGCCGACCCGCTCGAGGCCGCCGCCAAGGAGAAGGACCTCAACTACGTCAAGGCTCGAGGGCGAGGTCGGGATCATCGGCAACGGTGCCGGCCTGGTCATGAGCACCCTGGACGTCGTCGCCTACGCCGGCGAGGAGTTCGGCGGGGTCCGCCCGGCCAACTTCCTCGACATCGGCGGTGGCGCCTCCGCCGAGGTCATGGCCAACGGCCTGTCGATCATCCTCGGCGACCCGGCCGTGAAGAGCGTCTTCGTCAACGTCTTCGGTGGCATCACCGCCTGCGACGCCGTCGCCAACGGCATCGTCGCCGCCCTGCAGCAGCTCGGCGACCAGGCCACCAAGCCGCTGGTCGTCCGTCTCGACGGCAACAACGTCGAGGAGGGCCGGCGGATCCTCGCCGAGGCCAACCACCCGCTGGTCACCGTCGTGGACACGATGGACGGCGCCGCCCGCCGGGCCGCCGAGCTCGCCGCCGCCTGACCTCCCCGACTCCCGACAGGACACCAGACAAGATGTCGATCTTCCTCAACGAGAACAGCAAGGTCATCGTCCAGGGCATGACCGGCTCGGAGGGCATGAAGCACACCAGCCGCATGCTCGCCTCCGGCACCGCCATCGTCGGTGGCGTGAACCCGCGCAAGGCCGGCACCAACGTCGACTTCGACGGCACCAGCGTGCCGGTGTTCGGCTCGGTCGCCGACGCCATGAAGGAGACCGGCGCCGACGTCAGCGTCATCTTCGTGCCGCCGCCGTTCGCCAAGGCCGCCGCGATCGAGGCCGTCGACGCCCAGATCGGCCTCGCCGTGGTCATCACCGAGGGCATCCCGGTGCACGACTCCACCTACGTATGGGCGCACGCCCAGGGTGGCGCCACGCGCATCATCGGCCCGAACTGCCCCGGCCTGATCAGCCCCGGGCGCAGCAACGCCGGCATCATCCCGGCCAACATCACCAAGCAGGGCAAGATCGGGCTGGTCTCCAAGTCCGGCACGCTGACCTACCAGATGATGTACGAGCTGCGTGACCTCGGCTTCTCCACCGCCGTCGGCATCGGTGGCGACCCGGTCATCGGCACCACGCACATCGACTGCCTGGAGGCCTTCGAGGCCGACCCGGAGACCGAGGCGATCGTCATGATCGGCGAGATCGGTGGCGACGCCGAGGAGCGGGCCGCGGACTTCATCAAGGCCAACGTCTCCAAGCCCGTCGTCGGCTACGTCGCCGGCTTCACCGCGCCCGAGGGCAAGACCATGGGCCACGCCGGCGCCATCGTCTCGGGCTCGGCCGGTACCGCGCAGGCGAAGAAGGAGGCCCTCGAGGCCGCCGGCGTGCGCGTGGGCAAGACCCCGTCGGAGACCGCCCAGCTGATGCGCGAGATCATCGCCGGCTGACGCCTCCCAGCACGACCGCACGCGGGCCCGGCCCCCCGAGAGGGGTGCCGGGCCCGCGTCGTTCCCGGCGCGCCGGAGGTGCGGTGCGGCCCCGCTGCAGGTAGGAAGGCGCGGCGCCGACCGGCGCGTCCTGCGAGTGAGGGAGAACAGTGCGGTTCGGAGCAACCAGATGACGGCGTCCGCGCCGGCGACCCGCCCCGGCGGCGTGCCCGTGCTGCGGCCCGTCGGCGTCCGCCAGGTGTCCGCCGGGCTCGCGACCGGGGCGGCCGTCACCGCGGTCCTGTCCCTCGGCGTCGGCCTGACCAGCACGTGGGACCCCACCGGCGAGACGGGGTACCCGGACGTCGTCACCCGCGTCGCCGGCGGCGAGTCCGTGCCGGGCTGGGACGACGGCACCTGGAGCTGGGTCTCCCTCGACTGGACCCTCCCGGGGATGCTGGCCGTGCTGCTGCTCACCGCCGCCGCGGTCGCCGCCCTCCTCGGAGCCCGCGACGACGAGCCCGGGGCGTGGTCGTCGGTGGCGCAGCTGACCGCGCTGGCCGGCGCCGGCCTCCTGGCGGGGATCGCCGGGGTGCAGGCCGTGGTCGGGCGGGGCGACATCGCCCAGGCCGAGGGCCAGGATCTCTCCGCCCAGTGGGGGCCGGCGACGGGGCTCGTGGTCGCGGGTGTGCTCCTCGCCCTCGCCGCCGCGGCGACCGCCCGGCGCGGTCGCGCGCGCGTCCTCGCCGTCGTCGACCTGCCCGCACGCGAGCAGTGGGCGGGAGCTCCCCGATGAGCGGCTCCGGCACGTGGCAGCCCCCGGCGCCCGGCGGCACCGCCTCCGTCGCCTGGGCGGTCGGCGCCCCGGGTGGGGCACCCGCGGTGCCCCGGCGGACCGTCGACGGGGGCGCGGTGCTCCGGCTCGTCGGCGCGGGACTGCTGCTCCTGGCGGCCGGGCTGACCGCGGTCGCGCCCTTCACCGACCTGTTCTCGGTCTCCTACGACGGCGAGGCCACCTCGTCGGCGACGGGATGGGAGGACGACGCCGCGGCACCCGGCGAGACGGTCCTGTTCGGCATCCCGCTCGTGGTCGCCGCCGCGCTGCTGCTCGGTGCGGCCGGCCTCGCCGCTGCCGCCCACCGGCTGGCCGGCCTGCGCCGGACGGCCGTCGCCGGCGCGGTCCTCGCGGTGGGGGTGTTCGCCGCGGTGACCTGGCTGGTCATCGGCTACTCGCGCGATCTCGTGGCGACGGTGACCGGCATCGGCGACGGCAGCCTGGCCGACGCCGAGACGGGCTCCGGCGTCCTGCTCGCCACGCTCGCGCTCCTGACGGGGCTGGGCGGCCTGGCCGCGCTGCTCGTCGGCGCCGCACTCGACCGCACGTCCTCGGCCGCGGAGGGCCTCCGATGACCGCGCCGTCCCACCCCGGCACCCCGCTCCCGCCGGCGACCGTCGTCGCCGCGGCGGCGCTGACCGTGCCCGCCATGGTCGCCCTCGTCGTCGCGACCGAGGTCGCCGACCTCGGGGACCTCGTCGCGCCGCTGGAGTGGCGCGCGGCGGACGAGCGCATCGTCGTCCTGACGGCGGCGCTCGCCACCGGCGCCGGCCTGGTCGGCGGGGCGGTCGCCGCGGTGCTCCGGCGCGGCGGGGGCCTGCTCCGCGGCTCCGCCGCCGCCCTGGCGGTGCTCGCCCTGGTCGTCCTGGGTGTCGAGCTGGCTCAGGACGCCGACGGCACCCGGACGGTGACCAGCGCGCTCGTGGCGCTGCTGGGCGCGGCGATCGCGGTGCTCGCCGGGCTGGCGCCGTCCCGCTCCTGGTACGAGTCGGGGGAGCGGGCCGCCGCCGAGCAGGCGATCGCCCGGGCGCTCGCGCCCGGTGCGGCCGGGCGCCCCCGGTCCATCGCCGCCCGCGGCATCGGCTGGGCGCTCGCCGCGGGCGCACTCGGCGCCGCGGTGGTCGGCGCGGCCGGGCTGGCCGTGGGGCAGCTGGCCCCGCCGCTGGCCGGGGAGGTGCAGGACTGGTCGGAGTTCCGGGATGCGGCGTCGTCCGGCTCGGTCCCCTCCGGTGCGGCCGACGAGATCCCGGTCGACCGCTCGGACCGCGACTGGGACCCGTGGCTCGACGAGCTCGCCCAGGCCTGCGCCGAGGGAAGCTTCGTCGACTGCGACGACCTGTACTGGGAGTTCCGAGTACGGCTCGGACTACGAGTACTACGGCAGCACCTGCGGTGGGTACAGCGCCGTCCAGCAGCGGGGCGACTGCTCGCTCGAGTTCGACTGACCTGCCGTGATCGACCGACCGCCGAGGAGTGGCCCGCCATGACCAGTCCGCCTCCGCCACCGCCCCCGGGACAGCAGCCGCCCTACGGCCAGCAACCTCCGCCGTACGGCCAGCAACCTCCCCAGGGTCAGCAGCCGCCCCCGTACGGGCAGCAGCCGCCCCAGGGCCAGCAGCCGCCGCCGTGGGGACAGCAGCCTCCCCCGTACGGGCAGCAGCCCCCGCCGTGGGGACAGCAGCCGCGGCACCCGCAGCACCCGCAGCAGCCCGGCCCGCAGTGGGGGCCGCCGCCGCAGCAGCCGTGGGGCACGCCTCCGCAGGACCCCTACGGCCGGCCGCCCTACGGCGCGCCGGGCCGGTCGTCCTCCGCGGACTTCTCGAAGGTCGCGCTCCTCGAGTGGTTCGTCCGCCGGCTGCGCCGTGCTGTTCACGCTGTTCATGCTGCTGCCCTGGTACGGCTTCGAGGGCGAGGGGCTGGACGGCTTCGACACGACGACCAACGGGTTCAGCGACGCGGTCGGCGGCCGCGGGCTGTTCACCTTCGAGATCGGCTACGCGACCGGCCCGGCCGTCCTCGCCTGGCTGCTCCTCCTCGCCGCCGCCGTCTGGGTGCTGCTCCCGGCGTTCACGACCGTGCGGGTGCCCGTGCCGCACCGCGTCGTGACGGTGGGGCTCACCGGGCTGGCGCTGCTGCTGTTCCTCATCACCTGGATCGACGCGCTCGCCCTCGCCGACGGGCCGGGCGACGAGGTCGGGTTCAGCGTCGTCGCCTTCCTCGCGCTGCTCACGGCCGTGGCCGCCGTCGTCCTCGCGGTGCTCGCGCTCCTGCGGCCGCAGCGCGGGCACACCCCGCCGACGCCGCAGCCAGGGGTGCCCGACCGCGGAGCGTGAGCGGACGCGCCCGGGTGGCGGCTTTTCGGCGCCCCCCGGGCGCGTGCGCCGACCACCTGCGGCGCGGGCTTGCGAGAGTGGTGCCGTGGTCCCGCTGCTCGCACGTCTGCCCCGCCGGGGCCCGGACGGCGGCCGGACGACCGGTCCGCTTCCGACGACGGCGCTGGCGCTCGCCGGGGCCGCCGCGGCCTCGGTCGTCGGGCTCGGCGTGCTCTGGCTGGCCGTCGGCGTCGTCGACACCCTCGACCCCACCGGCGGTCAGGGGGCCGGTGGGTCGCTGGTGCTCGCCGGCCTGCTGTGGCTGCTCGCCCAGGGGGCCGGCATCACGGTGGCATCCGGCCCGATCGTGCTCGCCCCGCTGCTGCTCACCCTCGGCATCGCCTGGTGCCTGTCGGCCGCCGGGCGCGTGGTCGTGCGGCTCGGCGACCTGACCGGGCCGCGCGAGACGGCCGCCGCCGTCGGCGTCCTCGCGGCCGCGCACGTCGTCCTCACCGCCGTGCTGGCGCTGCTGCTGGACGGCCCCGGCGCCGAGGTCGGCCTGCTCCGCGCGCTCCTCGGCAGCGCGCTGCTCGCGGTCGCAGCGGCCGGCTGGGGAGCCGCGCGCGAGTCGGGCGCGGTGGACACCGCGCTGGACCAGCTGCCCGGGCAGACCCGGCCGCTGCTGCGCGGCGTCCTCGCCGGGGTGCTGACCGCGCTCGCGCTGTGCCTCGCCGTCGTCGCGATCGCCGTGGCCGCCGACGCCGACGGGTACGCCGCCGTCTCCGGCGGGATCGGCGGCGCGGGCGCCGGCGCGCTCGGCCTGCTGGGGCTGTGCGTGCTGCTGCTGCCCAACGCCGCCGCCGCCGTCCTCGGCCTGGCCGCCGGGCCGGGGTTCGCCGTCGGCAGCGGCACGGTCGTCTCGGTGCACGGCGTGACGCTGGGCGCGGTGCCCGCGCTGCCGCTGCTCGCGGCGCTGCCCGACACCCAGGCGGTGCCCCTGCTGGCGTTCGCGTCGCAGGCGGTGCCCGTGCTGGCCGGCCTCGTGGCGGGCCGCACCCTCGCCCGCCGCCTGCTGCCCGGCGACGGCGGCGCCGTGGTGGCGGGCCTGGCCGGCGTGCTCGCCGGGGTGCTGACCGGGGTGGCCTGCGGCCTGCTCGTCTGGACGGCGGGTGGCTCGCTGGGCGACGGCGCCCTGGCCGACGTCGGCGCACCGCCGATCGCGACCGGCGTGGCGATCGCGGCGCAGGCCGGGATCGCGGCGGCGGTCGCGGCCGCGTTCAGCCGCTGGCGCCTCGCCTCCTGACGGCGGATAGGGTCGCGGCGTGGGCGGCCCCGGGCGATCGACGGCGCGGGCACGGGTCGTCGTCCTCCTGTCGGGCACCGGCTCGCTCTGCGCGGCGCTCCTGGACGCGACCGACGACCCGGCCTACCCGGTGGACGTCGTCGCCGTCGGGGCCGACCGCCCGGCCGCGGGCCTCGAGCACGCCACCCGGCGCGGCATCCCGACGTTCGTCTGCGCGCTGCGCGACCACGCCGACCGCGCCGCCTGGGACCGTGCGCTGGCGGCCGAGGTCGCCGGTTTCGCCCCCGACCTCGTCGTCTCCGCCGGGTTCATGAAGATCGTCGGCCCGGCGGTGCTGGACGCCTTCGGCGGGCGGCTGATCAACACCCACCCCGCGCTGCTGCCGGCCTTCCCCGGCGCGCACGCCGTGCGCGACGCCCTGGCCGCCGGGGCGACGGTGACCGGCTCGACGGTGCACCTCGTCGACGCCGGCGTGGACACCGGCCCGGTGCTCGCCCAGCGCGAGGTGCCGGTGCTGCCCGACGACGACGAACCCCGCCTGCACGAACGCATCAAGGCCGTGGAGCGCGAGCTCCTGGTGGAGACGGTGGCCCGACTGGTGGCCGCCGAACGAGAGGACGAGAGCTCCCGATGAGCGACCGCAGCCCGATCCGTCGCGCCCTGCTCGGCGTCTACGACAAGACCGGCATCGAGGAGCTGGCCCGCGGGCTGGCCGGTGCCGGGGTGGAGCTGGTCAGCACCGGCGCCACCGCCCGCCGCATCGCCGACGCCGGCATCCCGGTGACCCCCGTCGAGCAGGTGACCGGGTTCCCCGAGTGCCTCGACGGGCGGGTGAAGACGCTGCACCCCGCCGTGCACGCCGGGATCCTGGCCGACCGCCGCAGGCCCGAGCACGTCGCCCAGCTGGACGAGCTGGGCATCGCCGCCTTCGACCTCGTCGTGGTGAACCTCTACCCGTTCACCGAGACGGTCGCCTCGGGCGCCTCGTCCGACGAGTGCGTCGAGCAGATCGACATCGGCGGCCCGGCGATGGTGCGCGCCGCGGCCAAGAACCACCCGTCGGTCGCCGTCGTCGTCGACCCGGCGCGCTACGGCGACGTGCTGGCCGCCGTCGGCGAGGGCGGCTTCACCCTCGCCGAGCGGCAGGGGCTGGCGGCGGCGGCCTTCCGGCACACGGCCTCCTACGACATCGCGGTCGCCTCGTGGATGAGCAGCGTGCTCGCGCCCGACGGGACGTCGGACTTCCCGGAGTGGGTCGGGGCGAGCTGGGAGCGGGCCGAGGTCCTCCGGTACGGGGAGAACCCGCACCAGGGCGCCGCGCTGTACCGCGGCAGCACGCCCGGGCTGGCGCACGCCGAGCAGCTGCACGGCAAGGCGATGTCCTACAACAACTACGTCGACACCGACGCCGCCTGGCGGGCCGCGCACGACCACGCCGACCCCTGCGTGGCGATCATCAAGCACGCCAACCCGTGCGGGATCGCCGTCGGCCCGGACATCGCGGCCGCCCACCGCAAGGCGCACGCCTGCGACCCGCTGTCGGCGTTCGGCGGCGTCATCGCGGCGAACCGGGAGATCGACCTGACGACGGCCGAGCAGGTCGCCGAGGTGTTCACCGAGGTCGTCGTCGCGCCGTCGTTCACCGACGACGCCGTCCGCGTGCTGACCGGCAAGAAGAACATCCGGCTGCTGCGCCTGCCGCACCTGCCGGGTGCGGCCGCCGAGCTGCGGCCGATCAGCGGCGGGCTGCTGCTGCAGGCCACCGACCGCATCGACGCCACCGGCGACGACCCGACCACCTGGACGCTGGCGGCCGGCGAGCCGCTGGACGCCGCCGGCCTCGACGACCTCGTCTTCGCCTGGCGGGCGGTGCGCGCGGTGAAGAGCAACGCGATCCTGCTCGCCCACGACCGGGCGACCGTCGGCGTCGGCATGGGCCAGGTCAACCGGGTGGACTCCGCCCGGCTGGCCGTCGCGCGGGCGGGGGAGCGGGCGGCCGGCTCGGTCGCGGCGTCCGACGCGTTCTTCCCCTTCGCCGACGGGCTGCAGGTGCTGCTCGACGCCGGTGTCCGCGCCGTCGTCCAGCCCGGTGGGTCCGTGCGCGACGAGGAGGTCGTCGCCGCGGCGGCCGCCGCGGGCGTGCCGCTCTACCTGACCGGCACGCGGCACTTCGCGCACTGAGGCGCTGCGGTCAGTAGTACCTGCGGCCGGTGAGCAGGGCCTTGAGGCTGCCGAGCACCCCGAGGACGGCGACGGCGATCGCGCACCAGAAGCCCGGGCCGAAGGTGCCCAGCCGCCAGTCGGCGTCCTGCAGCGGCACGACGACCGCCCACACCACCAGGCCGCTGACCAGCAGCCCGAGCAGCCCGAGGAGGCGGTGCGAGCGGGCCGGCAGCCACATCAGGACGCCGAGCACGAGCAGCACCCCGCCGCCGAGCACCACCGCCATCGGCTGCCACAGCCCGGTGTCGACGAGCGAGTCCAGGTCGTCGAACCCGTCGCGCACCAGGTCCAGGCCGGTGCCGTCGAGGTCGTCGACCCAGTCGAGCACCAGGCTGAGCGCGGCGGCGAGGCCGGCGAGGATGAGCAGCAGTCCGCCGAGGCTGTCCGGCCCGCGGACGGCGACCGGCTCCGCCGACCAGACGGGGGCCGTCGTGCCGGGGCTCGCTCCGACGGGGCTCTGGTCGCGTTCGGTCACGTCGCACCTCCGGCCGCGCGGGTCCGGGGGGACCCGCTGCGTCGGAGCCTAGGACCGCGGCCCCGGTCCCGGCAGCTCTCGGGCACACTGTCCCCGTGCCCGCGACGATCCTGGACGGCAAGGCGACGGCAGCGGCGATCCGCTCCGAACTGACCGGGCGGGTGGCGGCGCTGACCGCGGCCGGCCACCGGCCGGGGCTCGGCACCCTGCTGGTCGGTGACGACCCGGGCAGCCGCTGGTACGTCAACGCCAAGCACTCCGACTGCGCGCAGGTCGGCATCGCCAGCATCCAGCGCGAGCTGCCCGCCACCGCGACGCTCGCCGACGTGCTCGCCGTCGTCGAGGAGCTCAACGCCGACCCGGCCTGCACCGGCTACATCGTGCAGCTGCCCCTTCCCGCCGGCATCGACGAGAGCGTCGTGCTCGAGGCGATGGACCCGGCCAAGGACGCCGACGGGCTGCACCCGGTGAACCTGGGCCGGCTGGTGCTCAACGTCCCCGGGCCGCTGCCCTGCACGCCGGTCGGCATCGTCGAGCTGCTGCGCCGCTACGAGGTGCCGATCGCCGGCGCCGAGGTCGTCGTCGTCGGCCGGGGGATCACCGTCGGGCGGCCGCTGGGCCTGCTGCTCACCCGCCGCACCGAGAACGCCACCGTGACGCTGTGCCACACCGGCACCCGCGACCTCGCCGCGCACCTGCGCACGGCCGACGTCGTCGTGGCCGCCGCCGGCGTGCCCGGCCTGATCACCGCCGACCTGGTCAAGCCGGGCGCCGCCGTCCTCGACGTGGGCGTCAGCCGGGTCGACGGCAAGATCGCCGGCGACGTCGCGAAGGACGTCGTCGACGTGGCCGGGTTCGTGGCCCCCAACCCCGGCGGCGTGGGCCCGATGACCCGGGCGATGCTGCTGCAGAACGTCGTCCTGGCCGCCGAGCAGGCAGCCGCCGCCGAGGCCCTCACCGCGTGACCGGGGATCGGCCGCCGCTCTACGTCCGACGGCCGTTCGTCGCCGGGCTGGTCCGCCAGCTCCCGCTGCTGGCGGTGCTCGCCGCCGTGGTGGTCGGGCTGCTGCTGGTGACCGTCGAGCACTGGCGGACCGGGCTGGTCGTCATGGGCCTGGCGCTCGTCGCGGCCGCGGTGCTGCGGCTGCTGCTGCCCGAGCGCCGGGTCGGCTTCCTCGCCGTCCGGAGCCGGCCGGTGGACGTCGTGCTGCTCACGGCGGCCGGTCTGGCGCTCAGCGTCATCGCCGTCGCCATTCCCGCACCGTGAGACGTCGCAGCGCCCCCGCTGGCGCGCGACGGCCTCCGCGGCGCTAGGTTGGCGCGCATGGCAGACAAGCCTCGGAACGGCAAGGTCACCGTGGTGGGCGCCGGCTTCTACGGCTCCACGACCGCTCTCCGTCTCGCCGAGTACGACATCTTCGAGACCGTCGTGCTCACCGACATCGTCGAGGGCAAGCCCGAGGGCCTGGCCCTCGACATGAACCAGTCGCGGCCCATCGAGGGCTTCGAGACCGAGGTCGTCGGCATCGGGGGCGGGTCCTACGAGGGCACCGAGGGCTCCGACGTCGTCGTCATCACCGCGGGCATCCCGCGCAAGCCCGGCATGAGCCGGATGGACCTCATCGAGACCAACGCGAAGATCGTCCGCGAGGTGGCGGAGAAGGTGGCCGCCGGCTCGCCGGACGCCGTCCTCATCGTGGTCTCCAACCCGCTGGACGAGATGACCGCGCTGGCGCAGCTGGCCAGCGGGTTCCCGAAGCAGCGGGTGATGGGGCAGGCGGGCATGCTCGACACCGCCCGCTTCACCAACTTCGTGGCCGAGGAGACCGGTGTCCCCGTCTCCTCGGTGCGCACGCTGACCCTGGGCTCGCACGGCGACACGATGGTGCCCGTGCCGTCGCGCTGCACCGTCGACGGCAAGCCGCTCACCGAGGTGCTCGCGGCCGACCGCATCGAGCACCTGGTCGACCGCACCCGCAACGGCGGCGCCGAGGTGGTGGCCCTGCTCAAGACCGGGTCGGCGTACTTCGCGCCGTCGGCCGCCGCGGCCCGCATGGCCCGCGCGGTCATGGAGGACTCCGGCACCGTGATGCCGGTGTGCGCGTGGGTCGACGGCGAGTACGGGATCAGCGGCGTGTACCTGGGCGTCGAGGCCGAGATCGGCCGAGGAGGAGTGCGGAAGGTCGTCGAGGGCGACCTGTCCGAGAGCGAGCTGGCCGGGCTGCGCGACGCAGCCGAGGCCGTGCGCGCCAAGCAGGCTGACATAGCCGACCTCTGAGCGAACGCTCGGAGCAGCAAGCAGAGAGAAGGAACGCGCACAGTGGCGAAGATCAAGGTCGAGGGCACCGTCGTCGAGCTCGACGGCGACGAGATGACCCGGATCATCTGGCAGTTCATCAAGGACCAGCTGATCCTCCCGTACCTCGACGTGAACCTGGAGTACTACGACCTGGGCATCGAGTCGCGCGACGCGACCGACGACCAGATCACCATCGACTCGGCCAACGCCATCAAGAAGCACGGCGTCGGCGTCAAGTGCGCGACGATCACCCCGGACGAGGCGCGCGTCGAGGAGTTCGGCCTCAAGAAGATGTGGCGGTCCCCGAACGGGACGATCCGCAACATCCTGGGCGGCGTCATCTTCCGCGAGCCGATCATCATGCAGAACGTGCCGCGCCTGGTGCCGGGCTGGACCAAGCCGATCATCGTCGGCCGCCACGCCTTCGGTGACCAGTACCGCGCCACCGACTTCAAGTTCCCCTCGGCGGGCACCCTGACGGTGACCTTCACGCCGACCGACGGCTCCGAGCCGATCGAGCACGAGGTCTTCCAGGCCCCGGGCGCCGGCGTCTCGCTGTCGATGTACAACCTGGACGACTCGATCCGCGACTTCGCGCGCGCCTCGATGAACTACGGCCTGGACCGCGGCTACCCGGTCTACCTGTCCACGAAGAACACGATCCTCAAGGCCTACGACGGCCGGTTCAAGGACATCTTCGAGGAGGTCTTCGAGGCCGAGTTCAAGGAGAAGTTCGCGACCGCGGGCATCACCTACGAGCACCGGCTCATCGACGACATGGTCGCCGCCTCGCTCAAGTGGGAGGGCGGCTACGTCTGGGCCTGCAAGAACTACGACGGTGACGTGCAGTCCGACACCGTGGCCCAGGGCTTCGGCTCGCTCGGCCTCATGACCTCGGTGCTCGCGACCCCGGACGGCCGCACGGTCGAGGCCGAGGCCGCCCACGGCACGGTCACCCGGCACTACCGCCAGCACCAGCAGGGCAAGGAGACGTCGACCAACCCGATCGCGTCGATCTTCGCCTGGACCCGGGGCCTCGCGCACCGCGGCAAGCTGGACGGCACCCCCGAGGTCACCCGCTTCGCCGAGACCCTCGAGCGGGTCTGCATCGACACCGTCGAGAGCGGCCAGATGACCAAGGACCTCGCGCTGCTGATCTCGAACGACAGCCCGTGGCTCACCACCCAGGACTTCCTGGGCGCCATCGACACCAACCTCAAGAAGGCCATGGCCTGAGGTAGGCGCTGACACCGGCGGCCCCCGCACCCGACCCGGGTGCGGGGGCCGCCGTGCGTCCGGGGGCGGGTGTCCGTCCGCGAGGGCGGGGTTCCGGGGCTCAGGACGGCGCCGCAGGGGCCGAGTTCCCCGCCCTCGCTGGCCTGTGGACGACGGTCACGTGGGTGGGCCGCCACGCGACAGGCTCTGCGGGTGCCCCGACCCAGTAAGCCGGCCGCTCTCGAGGGATGCGTGTTCCGGGCGCGCGACGTCGTCCGCGACGGGCTGCTCACCCCGGATGCGCTGCGCAGTTCCGCCTGGCGACGGCTGTTCCGCGGGATCTACGCCGACGCGGACCTCCCGCACTCGTTCGGGATCCGCATCCGCGGCGCCCGGCTGCTCGCGCCGCCGTCGGCGTTGTTCAGCGGCCGGAGCGCGGCCTACCTGCTCGGCGCCCCCTCGCTCGTGGACGCGGATCCGCCCGTGGAGGTGTGCACGCCGCCGGACGCGCGTTTCGGCCCGGTCCACGGGCTCCGCATCCGGAAGGTGTCGATTCCGGCTGAGCAGGTGCGGGTGCGGTACGGCTTCCGGTGCACCGACGGTGTGCGGACGGCGCTGGACATCGCCCGGGCCGAGGCGCTGCTGGACGCGGTCCCGGCGCTCGACGTGCTGACGGCGCGGGGGGTCGTGAGCCGGCAGGCGCTCGCTCGCGCGGGGACGGCGGTCGCCGGCGGGCGTGGCGCGCGCTCCGCCAGGCTCGCGATCTCGCTGGCCGATCCGCGGGCCGAGTCGCCGCCCGAGTCACGGGTGCGCGTGCTGCTCGCACTGGCCGGCCTGCCTGCGACCCCCCAGTACGAGGTGCGCGACCGCTCCGGCCGTTTCCTCGCCCGGGTGGACCTGGCCTACCCGGAGCTCCGGTTGGCCATCGAGTACGACGGCGCGTGGCACGGCGAGCCGGGGCAGTTCGCCCGGGACCGCCGTCGCCTGAACGGGCTGGTCGCCGCGGGGTGGCTGGTGCTGCACGTGACGGCCGCGGACCTGCACCGCCCTGACGAGCTGGTCGCCCGGGTGCGCGCACTGCGTGCCACGCGCGAGGGCGGTGTTCCAGGGCTCTGAGTGCGTGCTCAGGCCCCGGGAACCCCGCCCTCGCGGCGGGTATCGGGCGCGGGCGGGTCAGGCGAAGAGCTGGGTCCACCAGGGGCCGCCGCCGCCGTCGGCGATGCCGACACCGAGGCGGGTCAGGCTGCAGTCGACGATGTTGGCGCGGTGGCCGGGGCTGGCGAGCCACGCGGTCATGACGGCGGCGGGGTCGGCCTGGCCGCGGGCGATGTTCTCGGCCCGCGCGGAGAGGCCGGCCGCCTGGGCGCGGTCGAAGGGGCTCCGCCCGTCCAGGTCCACGTGGTCGAAGTAGCCGCGGTCGCGCATGTCGGCGCTGTGCGCGGCCGCGACCGAGGCGAGCCCGGCGTCGGCAACCAGCGGCCGGCAGCCGGCGGACGCGCGGGCCTCGTTCACCAGCGCCAGCACCTGGCCCGCGCGGTCGGAACCGGCCGGAGCCGGGGGAGCGGCCGCCGGGGCCGGCGCCGGAGCGGGGGACGGCGGCACCGGCTCCTCCGCCACCGTCGACCGGGGCGCGGGCACCGCGGTGGACGACGGCGCGGCGGGCGGTGCGGCCTCGGTCGGCGCCCCGGTCGGTGCCCCGGTCGCGGCGGGCGGAACCGGGGCGGCGGAGGCCGGGGCCGCGGTCCGGTCCGACCGGCTGGAGCGCTCCAGGCGCACGCCGTCCGGGCCCATCCGCAGCCGCGCCGACGCGCTGGCGAAGTCGGCCGAGGTGCGCCGGCCGTCGATCCCCATGACCACCGGCGAGGCGGCGTCGGAACCGGCGGGCGCGCCGGGCCCGGACACCACCGGGGCCGCGAGCACGAAGCCGGTCACGAGCGCGACGACGACGACGCCGAGACCGAGCCGGCGGCGGCCGATCCGCAGGGTGCCGGCGGCGCGGGCGACGACGCGCGAGACCCCCGCGAGGAGGCGGGCGTACGCGGGCGTGCTGGTGGGACGGTGGCGCACGGGGCTCCCCGGTTGATCACGATTCGTTATCAAGTGGAGACTAACCGTAAGCGCCGGGAGGCCGACAGTTCACGAGACGCAGGTCACCTCCGGCGTGTCCGGTCACCCGCAGCCCGGTCCCCGCCCGCGCGAGCGCCGTCCGCAGGGCACCATGGGCGCGCACGCCCCGCATCCCAATGACCGAGGAGCAAGCCGCCGGTGAGCGACGTCTGGCTCAGCATCGTCATGGTCGTCGTCTTCATCCTGATCGGCGGCGTGTTCGCCGGCGCCGAGATCGCGCTGGTCTCGCTGCGCGAGTCGCAGGTGCGCGCGATGGCCGAGTCCGGCCGTCGCGGGCAGGCGGTGCAGAAGCTGCTCAGCGACCCCAACCGGTTCCTCGCCGCGGTCCAGGTGGGCGTCACCTTCGCCGGGTTCTTCTCCGCGGCGTTCGGCGCCAGCACGCTGTCCGAGCCGTTCGCGGACTGGCTCGAGGGACGGGGTGTCTCCTCGGGGCTCTCCGGCACCCTCGCCCTGGTCCTGGTCACCGTCGCGATCAGCTACGTCTCGCTGGTCGCCGGCGAGCTGACGCCCAAGCGGCTCGCGCTGCAGCGCGCCGAGGGGTTCGCGCTGCTCGTCGCCGCGCCGCTCAACTTCATCGCGAAGCTGTCCCGCCCGATCATCTGGCTGCTCTCGAAGTCGACGAACGCGCTGGTCCGGCTCTCCGGCGGCAACCCCGAGCAGGCGGGCGAGTCGATCAGCCAGGAGGAGCTGCGCGACCTCGTCGCCGCGCACGAGTCCCTGAGCAGCGACGAGCGCCGGCTCATCGACGAGGTCTTCCGCGCCGGCGAGCGCGAGGTGCGCGAGGTGATGACGCCCCGCACCGAGGTCACCTTCCTCGACGGGTCGATGACCGCCAGCCGCGCGGCGAAGCTCGTCGTCGACAGCAACTACTCGCGCTACCCCGTGGCCGGCCGCGACCAGGACGACGTCGTCGGCTTCGTGCACGTGCGCGACCTGTTCCTGCCCACCCACCCGGCCGGCCGGGCCGCGACCGTCGCCGACCTCGCCCGCGAGGTCAAGCGGCTGCCCGGCACCGCCGGGGTGCTCACCGCGCTCAGCGAGATGCGGCGGGAGAACCACCACCTGGCCATCGTCGTCGACGAGTACGGCGGCACCGACGGGATCGTGACCCTCGAGGACCTCATCGAGGAGGTCATCGGCGAGATCTACGACGAGTACGACGCCGAGGTCGAGCCCGAGGCGCGGCAGTCGCCGGACGCCCCGCGCGAGGTCGACGGCCTGCTCAACCTCGACGACTTCACCGAGGCCACCGGCCTGGAGCTGCCGGACGGCCCCTACGAGACCGTCGCCGGGTACGTGCTCGCCGGGCTCGGCCGGCTGCCGGAGGTCGGCGACACCATCGAGGTCGAGGGCCGCGCGGTCACCGTCGTCGAGCTCGACGGACGGCGGATCGACCCGGCTCCGCGTCGACCCGCCGCCGCCCGCCCCCGAGGGCGACGACGACGGCGAGCGCGAGCCGGGGGACTAGCGGGCGACCTCCCAGGCGTCGCGCACGATGCCGACCAGGTCGGTGTGCCGCGGCGCCCAGCCGAGGTCCGCGCGGATGCGGTCGCTGGCGGCGACCAGCTGGGCCGGGTCGCCGGACCGGCGCGGTCCGTCGGTGGTCGGGACGGCGTGCCCGGTCACCTCGCGGGCGGCGTCGACGACCTCCTGCACGGAGAAGCCGGTGCCGTTGCCCAGGTTGTAGACGCGGTGCTCGCCGGCCGACGGCGCGGGCAGCGCCAGCAGGTGCGCGTCGGCGAGGTCCCCGACGTGCACGTAGTCGCGGATGCAGGTGCCGTCGGGCGTCGGGTAGTCGCGGCCGAAGACGGTGAGCGACTCCCGCTGCCCGGCCGCGACCTGCAGGGCCAGCGGGATCAGGTGGGTCTCGGTGGCGTGCCGCTCGCCCAGGCCGTACGCGGCGCCGGCGACGTTGAAGTAGCGCAGGCTGACCGCCGCGAAGCCGTGCGCGACGGCGTAGGAGGTCAGCATGTGGTCCACGGCGAGCTTCGAGGCGCCGTAGGTGTTGGTGGGCCGGGTCGGCGCGTCCTCCCGGATGGGGACGGCCTCGGGCTCGCCGTAGGTCGCCGCGGTGGAGGAGAAGACGATCCGCCGGCAGTCGGCGGCCCGCATCGCCTCGAGCAGCGCCAGGGAGCCCCCGACGTTGGTCGACCAGTAGTCCTCCGGCCGCTGCTGGGAGACCCCGACCAGCGACCGGGCGGCGAAGTGCAGCACCGCCTCGGGGCGGACGTCGGCGAGGACCGGCGCCGAGTCGTGCAGCGACACCCGCACCAGGGCCGCGCCCTCGGGGACGGCGTCGGCGTGGCCCGTGGAGAGGTCGTCGAGCACCGTGACCTCGTGGCCGTCGGAGAGGAGGGCAGCGGTCACTACGCTGCCGATGTAGCCGGCTCCACCCGGCGACCAGGACGCGCATGCCGCCACCTTAGGGCGGCAGAGGAGGTCGAGCCCGTGGTCAGCGCACGCCCCGCGGTCCAGGCGCTGCCGGCGTACCGCCCGGGACGCAACCCGGCCGACCTCGCCCGCGAGATCGGCGTCGAGCGGGCGGTCAAGCTGGCCAGCAACGAGGTGGCGTTCCCGCCGCTGCCGGCGGTGGTCCGGGCGATCGCCGACGCGACGGGGGAGACCAACCGCTACCCGGACAACGGCGCGGTCGTGCTCACCGCGGCGCTGGCCGAGCGCTACGGCGTCGACCCCGCGCAGATCGCCACGGGCTGCGGCGCGGTGACGCTGTGCCAGGAGCTCGCCCAGGCCTACACCGAGCCCGGCACGAGCATCGCGTTCGCCTGGCGGTCGTTCGAGATGTACCCGCTGCTGGCGCAGGTCGCCGGCGCCCGGGCGATCCAGGTGCCCCTCGTCCCGGGCCGCGAGGGCGGCCCGGCCGACACCCACGACCTGGACGGCCTGCTGGCCGCGATCGACGACACCACCCGCCTGGTCTTCGTCTGCAACCCGAACAACCCGACCGGGACGGCGGTGCGCCGCGCCGAGCTCGAGCGGTTCCTCGACGCGGTGCCCGCGACGACGCTGGTCGTGCTGGACGAGGCCTACCGCGAGTTCGTCGACGACCCCGACGTCCCCGACGGCATCGAGCTCATGCGCGGCCGGCCCAACGTCGCGGTCCTGCGCACCTTCTCGAAAGCGTGGGGCCTGGCCGGGCTGCGGGTCGGCTACCTGATCGCCGAGGACCCCGCGGTCGCGGACGCGGTGCGCCGGACGCACGTCCCCTTCAGCGTCTCGATGCTGGCCCAGGCCGCCGCGGTCGCCGCCCTGGCCAGCGAGGACGAGGTGCGCGACCGCTGCGCGGCCGTCGTCGCCGAGCGGGCGCGGCTCACCGCGGCGCTGCGCGAGCGCGGCTTCGACGTCGCCGACAGCCAGGCCAACTTCGTCTGGCTGCCGCTGGGGGAGCGGACGGCGGAGCTGGCCGGCGCCCTCGAGGCGCGGGCGGTCATCACCCGGCCGTTCGCCGGCGAGGGGGTCCGGATCAGCATCGGCGCGCCGGACGAGAACGACGCGCTGCTCGCCGCGCTGGACGCCGCGGCCGGGGAGCGGGCCGACGGCGCTCCGGCCCGCTGAGGTCCGGGCTGGTTTGATGGCTACCGTGCCGCCGCAGTCGAACACCCCGCCCCGCGTGCTCTCCGGTATCCAGCCGACCGCGGGTTCCTTCCACCTCGGCAACCACCTGGGTGCGCTGCGGCAGTGGGTCGCCCTGCAGGAGACGACCGAGGCGTTCTACTGCGTCGTCGACCTGCACGCGATCACGATGGACTGGGACCCCGAGGAGCTGCGGCGGAACTCGCTGACCTCCGCCGCGCAGCTCCTGGCGCTCGGCGTGGACCCGGAGCGCAGCACGCTGTTCGTGCAGAGCCACGTGCCCGAGCACCTGCAGCTGTCGTGGGTGCTGGAGTGCATCGCGCGGTTCGGCGAGGCCAGCCGGATGACGCAGTTCAAGGACAAGAGCCAGCGCGAGGGCGCCGACGGCTCGTCGGTCGGGCTGTTCACCTACCCGGTGCTCATGGCCGCCGACATCCTCGTCTACCAGGCCGACCAGGTTCCGGTGGGTGACGACCAGCGCCAGCACCTCGAGCTGACCCGCGACGTCGCCACCCGCTTCAACAACCGCTTCGGGCAGACCTTCACCGTGCCCACGGGCTTCATCCCGGAGGCCGGCGCGCGGGTCATGGACCTGCAGACGCCGGAGAAGAAGATGAGCAAGAGCCTGCCCCCGGCCGGCTGCGTCTTCCTGCTCGACGACCCGAAGGTGACGGCGAAGAAGATCCGTTCCGCGGTCACCGACACCGGCCGCGAGGTCGTCGCCGACGCGCAGAACAAGCCGGGGGTGACGAATCTGCTCACCATCCACAGCGCGCTGTCCGGGCGCACGGTCCCCGAGCTCGAGGAGCACTTCGCCGGCCGCGGCTACGGCGACCTCAAGAAGGAGCTCGCCGAGGTCGTCACCGACTTCCTGGCCCCGGTCCGGCAGCGGACGTCGGAGCTGCTCGACGACCGCGCCGAGCTCGAGCGCATCCTGGCCGCCGGCGCCGAGCGCGCCCGCGAGGTCGCAAGCCGCACCGTGGCCGAGGTGTACGAGCGGGTCGGCTTCCTGGCTCCCGGCGGCCGCGCGTGACCGAGGGGACCGCGGCCGGAGAAGCCCCGGCCGGAGAAGCCCCGGCCGGCGGGACGGCGATGATCGGCGTCGTCGTCCTGGTGCCCGAGCCGTGGGCGCAGCTGCTGGTCGACTGGCGGGCCAAGGTGGGCGACCCCCAGGCCTCCCTCGTGCCGCCGCACGTGACCCTGCTGCCGCCCACCGAGGTACCGGTCGCCGACCGGGAGGCCGTCGCCGAGCACCTGGCCGGCGTCGCCCGCAACCACCCCGCCTTCCCCATGCACCTGTCCGGCACCGGCACGTTCAGCCCGGTCTCCGAGGTGGTGTTCGTGACCGTCGCCCGCGGCATCGGCAACTGCGAGCTGCTGGCCACCGACGTCCGCCAGGGCCCCCTCGCCCGGCCGCTGGCCTACCCGTACCACCCGCACGTGACCGTGGCCCACGACGTCCCGGCGGACATGCTGGAGCTGGCCTACAGCGCGCTGGCCGACCTCTCCGCCGAGTTCCAGGTGGAGCACTTCACCGAGTTCGAGCAGACGCCGGACGGCGCGTGGGCGATCGCCCGCGAGTACCCGCTCACCGGTCCGCCCCGCTGACCTCCTCGCGGCGCACCGCGCGCCGCCGGCCCACGACGGTGAGGCCGACGACGGCCAGGGCGGCGACCGCGAGCCCCGCCCCGACCAGCGGCGAGGGGCCGTCGTCGCCGGGGGGCGCGTCGTCGGTCGGCGCCCTGCCGGCCGCCGCCGCGGTGGGTCGGGCGGACCGCGGCGCCGGCCGGCTCGCCTCGGTCGCCTCCGCGGGGAGCTCGCCCGGCCGCACCAGCCGGCCCACGCCCGCGCTGCCGGCGGGGACGGTGAAGCCCCAGTCGAGCAGCAGCGCGGCCTGGTCGGCGGCGCGCAGCGGCTGGTTCTCGGTGTCGAGGACGCTGACCACCAGCCGGCGGCCGTCGCGCTCGGCGGCGGTCACGAAGGCGTGCCGGGCGGCGTCGGTGAAGCCGGTCTTGCCGCCGAGCGAGCCGGGGTAGCCGGCCAGCGGGTTCTGGTTCTGGATCTGGAAGCCCGCCGCGCGGCCGGGGACCTCCGGCACCTGGGCGACCGGGGTGGTGAGCACCGCGGCGGTGACCGGGTCCTCGACCAGGGCGCGGAAGACCAGCGCCAGGTCGTAGGGCGAGGACGACTGGCCGGCGACGTCGAGCCCCGAGGGGCTGCCGACGACGGTGTCGAACGCACCGAGCTGCCCCGCGGTCTCGGTCATCGCGGCGACGGTGGCCGCCGTCCCGCCGGCGGCGCGGGCCAGCGCGTTCGCGGCGTCGTTGCCCGACTGCAGGACCAGCGCCTGGAAGAGGAAGCCCACCGGGTACTGGCCCCCGGCGACCAGGCCGACCCGGCTGCCCTCGACCTGCTCGTCCTCCGGGGTGCCGGCGACGACCACCGCCGGGTCCAGCCGGTGGGCGAGGGCGAGGAGCGTCAGCGTCTTGAGCGTGCTGGCCGGGTAGTAGCGGCCGTGCGGGTCGCGGGCGGCGAGCACGGCGCCGGAGCCGGCGTCGGCCACCAGCCAGCCCGAGGCGGTCAGGGGACCGGGCAGGGGCGGGGCGTCCGCGGCGACGACCTGCCCGCGGGTGTCCAGCCGCTCGCCGCCGACGGTGCTGCCGTCGGGCGCGCTGCCCTGCGGGGGCGGCCCGGTGCGCGGCGCCGTGGGCGTGGGTGCCCCCGGGTCCCCGGTGGGCCGCGCCCCGTCCGCGGACGCCGCCGCGGGCAGCAGCAGCAGGCCCGCCGCCGCACCCGCCAGCAGGAGCGCCGCGAGCGGCCTGCGCGCCCCGCCCCGTCGTCCCACGGGCCGCACGGTAGCCGCGCCCGGACCGCCGCTGCGTGACCCACGACACCGATCCGGGCGCCACGCCCGGCCCTTCGCAACGATCGCGTATCGGTCCTCCCCGCGGCCGGTGGAGGTCCACGGACCCGCGGTTAGCGTTCTGCGTCGTGCTCTGACGCGCTGCGCCCCGGCGCCCGCGGCGGAGCACGCGGAAGAACCCACCGGGACCCGCCGCCCTCCGGGCCGGCAGTCCCCCCAGAGAGGAGATCGTCTTGCGCCGAGCGCGGATGACCAAGGCTGCGGCACTGCTGCTGGCCGGCGGCCTGGCCCTGTCGGCCTGCGCCAGCGACGAGGACAACGGCGACAGCGGCAGCAACGGCGGTGGCGACGGCGAGCTCAAGATCGGTGTCGCGTACGACACCGGCGGCCGCGGCGACAAGTCCTTCAACGACTCGGCGATCGCCGGCGTCGAGGCGGCCGTCGACGAGCTCGGCGGCGAGATCGAGGAGCTGTCGCCCAACGACGACGGCTCGAACCGCGAGGAGCTGCTGACCCAGCTCGCCGACGCCGGCTACAACCCGGTGATCGCGGTCGGCTTCGCCTACGGCGACATCATCGCCGACGTGGCGGCCGACTACCCGGACACGCAGTTCGCGATCGTCGACACCTCGGTCGAGGACCTGGGCGTGGACAACCTCACCGGTCTGGTCTTCGCCGAGGAGCAGGGCTCCTTCCTGGCCGGCGTCGCCGCCGCGTCGAAGAGCGTGACCGGCCACATCGGCTTCGTCGGTGGCTCGCAGAGCCCGCTGATCGAGAAGTTCGAGGCCGGCTACGTCGCCGGTGCGCAGGCGGTCAAGCCCGACATCATCGTCGACGTCACCTACCTCTCGCCGGCCGGCGACCCCTCCGGCTTCGGTGACCCCGAGGGCGGCAAGGTCGCGGCGCAGGGCATGTACCAGGGTGGCGCGGACATCGTGTTCCACGCCGCCGGCGGTTCGGGCGAGGGCGTCTTCGAGGCGGCCGTCGAGGCCGGTCAGCGCGCCATCGGCGTCGACTCCGACCAGTACCTGAGCGCGTCCCCCGACCAGCAGGCCGTGATCATGACGTCCATGCTCAAGCGGGTCGACCTGGCGGTGGAGGACTACATCACCGCCTTCGCCGACGACAGCCTGGAGGCCGGCACCGACGTCCTCAACGACCTCTCCACCGAGGGCGTGGGCCTGTCCGACTCCGGCGGCTACATCGATGACATCCAGGACGTCATCGAGGACTTCCGCCAGCAGATCATCGACGGCGACATCGAGGTTCCGACCGCCCCGTGATCCAGGCGCGGGCCCGCGCGAGCGGGCCCGCGCTCATGGGCGGACCCACGGCGGGCCCGGGCGCACACGCCCGGGCCCGCCGTTGCCGTGAGGGCTGCCGGACCGGCCGGCCCCGGCGTGCGGGATCATCCGCAGAGCAGCAGCCGTGCACCGCCCACCCGGCGGTGCACCGGAACAGAGAGGCCCACCCATGGCCGAGCAACCAGCCGGCGCGCCCGCGCCCGCCGCGGGCACCGGGGACACCCCGTACGCGGTCGAGCTGCGCGGCATCACCAAGCGCTTCCCCGGCGTGGTCGCCAACCGCGACATCGAGCTCCGGGTCCGCCGCGGTGAGGTGCACGCGATCGTGGGCGAGAACGGCGCCGGCAAGTCGACGCTGATGAAGACTCTCTACGGCATGCACCGGCCCGACGAGGGCACCATCGCCCTGCACGGCCGCGAGGTGCACCTCAAGAGCCCCGCCGACGCGATCGCGGCCGGCATCGGCATGGTCCACCAGCACTTCATGCTGGCCGACAACTTCACCGTCCTGGAGAACGTCGTCCTGGGCAGCGAGCCGACCAAGGGGCTCGGGCTGGACCGCGCCGAGGCCCGCCGGCGCATCCGGGAGATCTCGCAGCGGTACGCGCTCAACCTCGACCCCGACGTGCTGGTCGAGGAGCTCGGCGTCGGCGACCGGCAGCGCGTCGAGATCGCCAAGGTGCTCTACCGCGGGGCGACGACGCTGATCCTCGACGAGCCCACCGCCGTCCTCGTGCCGCAGGAGGTCGACGAGCTGTTCGGCAACCTCGCCGAGCTCAAGCGCGAGGGCCTCACCGTCATCTTCATCTCGCACAAGCTCGACGAGGTGCGCAAGGTCGCCGACTCGATCACCGTGATCCGGCGCGGCACCACCGTCGGCACCGCCGACCCCAGGACGACGACGGCGCGCCAGCTGGCCGAGCTCATGGTCGGCTCGGAGCTGCCCTCGCCGCAGACCCGCACCTCGACGGTGCGCGACACCCCGGTGCTGGAGGTGCGCGGGCTGACCGTGCGCTCGCACGGGGCGCGTCCGGCCGTCGACGACGTCACGCTGACCGTCCGCGAGGGCGAGGTCGTCGGCATCGCCGGCGTCGAGGGCAACGGGCAGGCCGAGCTCGTCGAGGCGGTCATGGGGCTGCGGCCGCTGGCCGAGGGCGTCGTCGTCCTCGGCGGCGAGGAGATCACCGCCTGGAGCACCCGCGCCCGCCGCGAGGCCGGGATCGGGTTCGTGCCCGAGGACCGGCACCGGCAGGGCATGCTGCTCGACGCGCCCCTGTGGGAGAACCGCATCCTGGGCCACCAGACCCGGCCGCCGGCGGTCAAGGGCCTGTTCATCGACCGCAAGGCCGCCCGCGCGGACACCGAGCGGATCATGCAGGAGTACGACGTCCGCGCCCCCGGGCCGGACACGCTGGCCGTGGCGCTGTCCGGCGGCAACCAGCAGAAGCTCATCGTCGGGCGGGAGATGAGCGCGCGACCGCGGCTGCTCATCGCCTCGCACCCGACCCGGGGGGTCGACGTCGGTGCGCAGTCGGCGATCTGGGAGCTGCTCAAGGACGCCCGCGCCGAAGGGATGGGGATCCTGTTGATCTCGGCCGACCTGGACGAGCTGATCGGCCTGTCCGACACGCTGCAGGTCATGCTGCGCGGCCGGCTGGTCGCGCAGCTGGACCCGGCGTCGCTCACCCCTGAGGAGCTCGGCGGGCACATGACCGGCGCCCACGACGGCTCGGTCGGTGCCGCATGACCGCCCTGCGCCGCCTCGGGAACGCGCTGCTGGCCCCGGCCATCGCGATCGTCTTCGCCGTCGTCATCACCGCGCTGGTCATCCTGCTGATCGGGGAGAACCCCTCGACCGCGCTGCAGGTGCTCGTCGACTTCGGCGACACCCCGGCCCAGCAGACCCAGGCCATCGTGGTGATCCTCAACCGGGCCATCCCGCTGTTCCTGGCCGGGCTGGCCGTGTCGGTCGCCTTCCGCATGGGGCTGTTCAACATCGGCGTCGAGGGCCAGTACCGGATGGCGACCGTGCTGGCCGCCGGCGCCGGCGCGGCCGTCTCGCTGCCGGCCCCGCTGCACGTCGTCTTCATCATCGTCGTGGCGATGCTGGTCGGGGCGCTGTGGGCCGGGATCGTCGCCGTCCTCAAGGTCACCCGCGGGGTCAGCGAGGTCATCAGCTCGATCATGCTGAACTTCATCGCGCTGGGCACCGCCTCGTGGCTGCTCACCGGGCCGCTCCGGGGCAGCCCCGAGGGCGCGGCGATCATCACCACGGAGGACCTGCCGGCGTCCGGCCAGATCCCGGGCCTCAACCGCGTCTTCGACTGGATCGGGCTGGCCCAGCCGCGGGGTGAGCTCTACGGCTTCCTCGTCGTGGCGCTGCTCGCCGGCATCGTGATCGCGGTGCTGCTCAAGCGCACCCGGTTCGGCTTCGACCTGCGGGCCACCGGGCTCTCGCCGTCGGCGGCCACCGCCAGCGGTGTCGACGCCCGCCGCATGGTCATCAAGGCGATGCTCATCTCCGGCGCCGTCGCCGGGCTGATCGGGCTGCCCGACCTGATGGGCAAGACCCACCACTTCGGCACCGAGTTCACCGCCGGACTGGGCTTCCTCGGCATCGCGGTGGCCCTGCTGGGCCGCAACTCGCCGATCGGCATCGCGCTCGCCGCGCTGCTGTTCGCCTTCCTCGACCGGGCCGCGGTGCCGCTGCAGTTCGCCGACATCCCGGCCTCGGTGGTCACGATCATCCAGGGCACGATCGTGCTCGCCGTCGTCATCGCCAACGAGATCGCCCGCCAGCTGACCCGCCGGCGGGCGGAGGGCGGAGCCGGGCAGGCGAGCCCGGCCGCCCCCGAGGACCCACCCGCCGGACCCGCCGGCCAGCCGGGCAGCCGCATCGACACGCGTCAGGAGGCGGGGGCGTGAGCGCCGTGACCACCGCACCGACCGCGGCGCCCAGCCGCGGGCCGATCACCGAGCTGCTCCTGGGCGGGGGCACCGCCCGCCGGGTCACCTGGGTGTTCGTCGGCATCATGCTGCTGCTGTCGATCGTCCGGGTCGTCTCCGGCGAGCAGGCGCTCACCTCGTCCTCGACCTTCGCCACCGCGCTGCTGCTGGCCGTGCCCATCGGGCTGGCGGCGCTGGGCGGGCTGTTCTCCGAGCGCGCGGGCGTGGTCAACATCGGCCTCGAGGGCATGATGATCCTCGGCACCTGGGGCGCCGGCTGGGCCGGCTACCAGTGGGGCTGGGCCGGCGCGCTCGTCGGCGGGATCGTGCTCGGCGCCGCGGGCGGCCTGGTCCACGCGGTCGCCACCGTCACCTTCGGCGTCGACCACGTCGTGTCCGGCGTCGCGATCAACATCCTGGCCGCCGGCATCGTGCGGTTCCTCTCCGAGCTGCTCTACATCGACAACCCGGCCGGTGGCGGTGTCACGCAGTCGCCGGCGATGTCCAGCCGGCCGCCGACGTTCTCGCTCCCCGTGCTCTCCGACGGCCCCGACCTGCTGGGGGACGTCGCCGGCTCCGGGTGGTTCCTCGTCTCCGACGTCGCCGGGCTGCTCCGGGGGTTCACCAGCGGTCTCGGCATCCTCACGCTGGTCGCGATCCTGCTGGTCCCGGTCAGCTACCTCGTGCTGTGGCGGACGGCGTTCGGTCTGCGGCTGCGGGCGTGCGGGGAGAACCCGGCCGCGGCCGACACGCTCGGCGTGCCGGTGTACCGGATGAAGTACATCGCGGTGATCATCTCCGGCGGGCTGGCCGGCCTGGGTGGGGCGGCGCTGGTGTTCGTCGCCAACAGCTTCAAGGAGGGCCAGACCGGCGGGCGCGGGTTCATCGGCCTGGCGGCGCTGATCTTCGGCAACTGGCGGCCCGGCGGCCTCGCGGCCGGCGCGGGGCTGTTCGGCTTCGCCGACGGCCTCCAGCTGCGCAGCCGCACCGCCGTCGTCGCGCTGCTGCTCCTCCTGGCCCTGCTCCTGCTGGCGGTCGCGGTCTTCCAGACCGTGCGCGGCAAGTACCTGCAGGCCGTCCTCGCGGGGGTGTTCGCCGGGCTGAGCCTGGTCGGCTTCCTCACCATCGACGAGCTGCCCAGCGGCATCGTCTCGTTCACGCCGCACCTGATCACCCTGCTGGTGCTGTCGCTGGCCTCCCAGCGGTTGCGGATGCCGAAGGCCGACGGGCTGGTCTACCGGCGAGGGGAGCACTAGTGGCCGCGCAGGTGGACTGGGACGCCCTCCGGGCGGCCGCGCGCGAGGCGATGACCCGGGCGTACGCCCCGTACTCGAGGTTCCCGGTCGGCGTCGCCGGCCTGGTGGACGACGGGCGGCTGGTCACCGGCTGCAACGTCGAGAACGCCTCGTACGGGCTGAGTCTGTGCGCCGAGTGCGGCATGGTCAGCGACCTGGCGCGCTCGGGCGGCGGCCGGCTGGTCGCGGTGGCCTGCGTCGGCGGGGACGGCCGGCCGCTGATGCCGTGCGGCCGGTGCCGGCAGCTGCTGTGGGAGTTCGGCGGCGCGGACATGCTCATCGAGACCGTGTCGCTCGGCATCGTGCCGATGCGCGAGGTGCTGCCGGACGCCTTCGGCCCCGACGACCTGGTCGCCGCGGCGGAGCGGGGGCAGGGCTGATGGGCGCGCACGACGCGATCGACGTCATCCGGGCCAAGCGGGACGGCGTCGAGCTCTCCGCCGACCAGATCCGCTGGGTGATCGACGCCTACACGCGGCGCCAGGTGCCCGACGAGCAGATGAGCGCGCTGCTCATGGCGGTGTTCTTCCGCGGCATGACGCCGGGGGAGCTGTCGGTCTGGACGCAGGCGATGATCGACTCCGGGCGGCGCTTGGACCTCTCCTCGCTCGGCCGGCCGACCGCCGACAAGCACTCCACCGGTGGCGTGGGCGACAAGATCACCCTGCCGCTGGCCCCGCTCGTCGCCGCCTGCGGCGTCGCGGTGCCGCAGCTGTCCGGGCGCGGGCTCGGGCACACCGGCGGCACGCTGGACAAGCTGGAGGCGATCCCGGGCTGGCGGGCCGACGTCGACGAGCGGGCCTACCTGGCCCAGCTGCGCGACGTCGGCGCGGTGGTCTGCGCGGCCGGCGACGACCTCGCCCCGGCCGACAAGCTGCTCTACGCGCTGCGCGACGTCACGGGCACGGTCGAGTCGATCCCGCTCATCGCCAGCTCGATCATGAGCAAGAAGATCGCCGAGGGCGCCGACGCGCTGGTGCTCGACGTGAAGACCGGCTCCGGCGCCTTCATGAAGGACCCCGACGCCTCGCGCGAGCTGGCCCGCACGATGGTCGGCCTGGGGGAGGCCGCGGGGGTGCGCACCGTCGCCCTGGTGACGGCGATGGACCGCCCCCTGGGCCGCGCGGCCGGCAACGCCGTCGAGGTCGCCGAGTCCGTCGAGGTGCTCGCCGGGGGCGGCCCGGCCGACGTCGTCGAGCTCACCCTGGCGCTGGCCCGCGAGATGCTGGCCGGCGCCGGACGGGGCGACGTCGACCCCGCGGAGGCGCTGGCCGACGGCCGGGCCATGGACGCGTGGCGGGCGATGATCGCCGCGCAGGGTGGCGACCCCGACGCGCCCCTGCCGCAGCCGGCCGAGCGGCACGTGGTGACCGCACCGGCCTCGGGCACGCTGACCCGGCTGGACGCCTTCTCCCTCGGGGTGGCGGCCTGGCGGCTCGGCGCGGGCCGGGCGCGCAAGGAGGACAGCGTCTCGGCGTCGGCGGGCATCACCTGGGCCGCCGGCGTGGGGGAGCAGGTGACCGCCGGTCAGCCGCTGCTCGAGTTGCACACCGACGACGCCGCCCGCATCCCGCGCGCCCTGGAGGCGCTCGAGGGGGCGATCGGCGTCGACACCGACGACGTCCCGCTGCCGCTGGTGATCGACCGCATAACGGCGTGAGGCGGAAGGGGAGGACACTGTTCTCCCGTGACGAGTTCTGCACCGGTGGCCGCCGTGGCCGACCGCCCGCGACCGGGTGACCCGCTGGACCCGGACGCCGCGATCTCCATCCGCGGGCTGGTCAGGCGGTACGGCGACTTCACCGCCGTGGACGGCCTCGACCTCGACATCCGGCGCGGGGAGATCTTCGCGCTGCTCGGCCCCAACGGCGCCGGCAAGACGACGACGGTCGAGATCTGCGAGGGCTACCGCGCGCGCGACGCCGGCGAGGTCCGGGTGCTGGGGGAGGACCCCGCCGACGGCGCCCGGGCGTGGAAGGCGCAGCTCGGGATCGTGCTGCAGTCCGGCTCGGGCGACAGCCAGCTGACCGTCCGCGAGCTGCTCCGCGCGCAGGCCTCGTACTACGCCGACCCGCGGGACGTCGACGAGGTCATCGCACTCGTCGGCCTCACCGAGAAGGCCGGCGTCCGCGGTCGCTCGCTCTCCGGGGGCCAGCGCCGCCGGCTGGACGTCGCCCTCGGGATCGTGGGCCGCCCGACGTTGCTGTTCCTCGACGAGCCCACCACCGGCTTCGACCCCGAGGCCCGCCGGCAGTTCTGGTCGCTGATCCGGTCGCTCCGGGACCTCGGCACCACGATGCTGCTCACCACGCACTACCTGGACGAGGCCGAGGCGCTGGCCGACCGCGTCGGCGTCATCGCCCGCGGCCGGCTGGTCGAGGTCGCCGTCCCCAGTGCCCTGGGCGGCCGGGAGAGCGCACCGGCCACGGTCAGCTGGACCGAGGACGGCACCCGCCGCACCGAGGCGACCCCGACCCCCACCGCCTTCGTGGCCGACCTGGCCGCCCGCTTCCCCGGCGAGGTGCCCGACCTCGCCGTGTCCCGCCCCACGCTCGAGGACGTGTACCTGCAGATGATCGGCGACCGATGACGGCGACCGCTCCGGAGCGCACGTCGACGGCCCTGCCGTCGCTGCCCGCCGTCTACCGCTCGCGCATCTCGGTGGAGCTCAGGGAGTTCTTCCGCCAGCGCGAGTCGGTGGTGTTCACCCTGCTGCTGCCGGTGCTGCTGCTCGTCGTCTTCGGCGCGGTGCTCGACTACGACCTCGGTTCGGGCGTGAACTTCACGCAGTACTTCATGGCCGGGATCATCGCCGCCGGCATCCTGGGCGCCAGCTTCCAGAACATGGCGATCAGCATCGCGACCGAGCGCTCGGACGGGACGCTCAAGCACCTGGCCGGGACGCCGATGCCGCGCAGCGCCTTCTTCATCGGGAAGATCGCGCAGGTGCTGGCGGTGACGCTGGCCAGCATCGTCGTCCTGCTGCTGGTCGGCGTCGTGTTCTACGGCATCGACCTGCCCACGGGCAGCGACTGGCTCACCTTCGCCTGGGTGACCGTCCTGGGCGCGGCGGCCTGCACGCTGCTGGGCATCGCCATGTCGAGCGTGGCGAAGAACGGGCGCTCGGCCTCGGCCACGGTGACGCCCTTCGCGCTGCTGCTGCAGTTCATCTCCGGCGTCTTCTTCCAGTTCAGCGAGATCCCCTCCTGGATGCAGACCTTCGCGGCGCTGTTCCCGCTCAAGTGGATGGCGCAGGGCTTCCGGTCGGTCTTCCTGCCCGACGCGCTGGCGGCCGACGAGCCGGCCGGCTCGTGGGAGCTGGGCCGGGTCGCGCTGGTGCTGGGCATCTGGTGCGTCCTGGGCCTGCTGCTGTGCATTCGCACCTTCCGCTGGCAGGACCGGGGCTGATCCGGCTCGGTCACGCCGCTCAGCCGCGGCCGCTCAGCCGCGGCCGCTCAGCCGGTAGTACTTGTGCGGGTCGAGGCGCCGCAGGACCTGCGCGGCACCGGGCACCATCCACAGCCGGGCCGGGACGCGGCGCAGGGGGATGCCGGACATCTCCTTGTACCGGCACAGCCCCTCGTCCTCGCGCGCGTGCAACCCGTCGACCACCTCGCGCACCGCCGGGTTCCGCCGGCAGGCCCAGAAGAACTCGTAGGTCAGGCCTGTGCTGATGCCGGTGTCCAGTGCCCAGGAGGCGACGACCATGTCCCGGGCGTAGGCGGTCCCGTCGACCGCGTGCCCCGAGGTGTACCCGGCCAGCCGTCCGTCCACGAGACCGGCGATGACGATGCCGTGGGCCGGGTCCCCGAGCCGGCTCACCTGCGCCTCGTACCCGCGGCGGGACGGCAGCCGGCCGGCGCCGCTGCGCGCGTGGGCCGAGCGGAGCACCTCGTACCCCTCCCGCAGGAGCAGTTCGGCCCCGGTCAGCTCGACGAAGCGCACGTGCTCGCGGGCCTTGCGCAGGCTGCGGCGGCGGCTCTTCGACAGCCGGGGCTCCTCGAACGCGTCGAGGTCGGTCACCAGGTGGACGGGCACGGCCGCGTCGGCGTGCCGGGCGTCGTCGTCGGCGAGGCAGGCCTGGTAGCCCCAGGCGGTCGGGGCCGGACGCGTGGCCTGTGCGTCGGACAGCCGGGCCAGCAGGTGCACCGGCCGGTAGAAGCCGGGCAGCGTCGGCGTCCACAGCCGGCCGCGGTGCTCCACCACCGGCGCTCCCGAGCGCGCCAGGGAGGCGGCCATCTCCGCCTCGGTGACGACGGGCATCCGGGCCACCGCGACGTCCCGCGCCTGCGCCAGCACCGCCCTGCCCCCTCCGTCGCCGTCGTGCCCCCTCCCGGCACCTTCGCACCGGTCGGCCGCCTTCGGGGAGGTCTGTCACCCGGACGGGCGCGGGCGGGCCGCCCGGGAGGGCCTGGGTAGCGTCGACCCGTGCCCGCACCGCTGAACGCCGACGCCCTCCGCCGCGCCCCCAAGGTCCTGCTGCACGACCACCTCGACGGCGGGCTCCGGCCGCAGACGGTGCTGGAGCTGGCCGACGCCCACGGCTACCGCGCCCTGCCCGCCTCGGACGCCGCCGAGCTGGCCGTCTGGTTCCGGAAGGCGGCGGACTCCGGCTCGCTCGTCCGGTACCTGGAGACCTTCGCGCACACCGTCGGCGTGATGCAGACCGCCGACGCGATCCACCGGGTCGCCCGCGAGTGCGCTCTCGACCTGGCCGCCGACGGCGTGGTGCTGGCCGAGGTGCGCTTCGCCCCGGAGCTGGCGACGGCGGGCGGGCTGCCGATCGAGGCCGTCGTCGAGGCGATGGTCGACGGCCTCGCCGCCGGCAGCGCCGAGGCGACCGCCGCCGGCACGCCGATCCGCGTCGGGGCGCTGCTGTGCGCCATGCGGCAGGAGGACCGCTGGGAGGAGGTCGCCGGGCTGGTCGTGCGCTACCGCGACGCCGGCGTGGTCGGCTTCGACCTGGCCGGGCCCGAGATCGGCTTCCCGCCGGACCGCATCCCGGCCGCGATCGCGCTGCTGGACCGGGCCGGCGCGCACCGCACCATCCACGCGGGTGAGGCCGCCGGCGTCGACAGCATCCGGGCCGCGCTCGACGGCGCCCGGGCCGAGCGGCTCGGTCACGGCATCCGGATCGCCGACGAGGTGGCCGACGACGGCGCGCTGGGCCCGGTCGCGCAGCGGGTGCTCGACGCGCAGGTGCCGCTGGAGGTCGCGCCGTCGTCCAACGTGCAGACCGGCGCCTACCCGTCGCTGGCCGCGCACCCGGTCGACCGGCTGCACCGGCTGGGCTTCGCCGTCACCGTGAACACCGACAACCGGCTGATGAGCGGGGTCTCGGCGAGCAGCGAGCTGACCGCCGTCGCGGAGGCCTTCGGCTGGGGCTGGGACGACGTCGCGACCGTCACCGAGCGTGCGCTGGCGGCGGCCTTCCTCGAGGAGTCCGAGCGCGCGCGCCTGCTCACCGACGTCGTCCGGCCCGGGTACGCCGCCCTGCGGGGCTGACGGAGGGTGACCGTCCCCACCCCCTTCCGGGGAATGGGGGAGGCCGGTGCGCTGCTAACCTGGGCGTACCGGCACATCGGCCGGTCATCCTCCCGGACGGAACGTCTGGGCACGAGCGCATCCGTGCAGATCGCACGTCCGACGGACGTCGAGCGATCGCCAGCGAGGACACCGGCTCCGCGCCGCAGCCTCCTCTCTCCCACGGGACGCGCTCCGAGCTGTATCGGAGCCCCACCCCGCATGACTGTGGTCAACCCTGTCTCGTTCGAGTCGAACGACGCCGACACCACCATCGAGAACACCCCCGCCGAGACCCCCGCGGAGCCCCAGGGCCCGACCTTCGGCCAGCTGGGCCTGCCCCAGCTGCTGGTCACCGCGCTCGAGCGGCGCGGCATCCACCGCCCGTTCGCCATCCAGACCTCCGCCCTGCCCGACGCCCTCGCCGGTCGCGACGTGCTCGGCAAGGCCGCGACCGGCTCGGGCAAGACGCTGGCCTTCGGCCTGCCGCTGCTCGCCCGCATCGGCGCCGAGGTCAAGCAGGGCCGTCGCGCCCCGCGCGGCCTGGTCCTCGTGCCGACCCGCGAGCTCGCCCAGCAGGTGCACGACAACCTGGCGCCCCTCGGCCAGGCCACCGGTGTGCAGCTGGCGACCGTCTACGGCGGCGCCCCGATGTACCGCCAGATCCAGCAGCTGCGCCGCGGTGTGGACGTCATCATCGCCACCCCCGGCCGCCTGCAGGACCTGATCAGCCAGGGCGAGGCCACCCTCGCCGAGGTCGTCGTCACCGTCCTCGACGAGGCCGACTTCATGGCCGACCTGGGCTTCCTCCCGGTCGTCAAGGAGCTGCTCGACCAGACCGCCCGCGACGCCCAGCGCCTGCTGTTCTCGGCGACGCTGGACGGCGAGGTCGACGCGCTGGTCCGCCGCTACCTCAAGGACCCGGCCCGGCACGAGGTCAAGCGCGCCGGCGACGACGCCCCGCCGGCCGAGCACCTGGCCTTCACGCTGGCCTTCCGCGACAAGCTGCAGGTCGCCACGGAGCTCGCCTCCCGACCGGGCCGGACGATCATCTTCGCCCGCACCCAGCTGGGCGTGGACCGGCTCGCCGACAACCTGAAGGCCGCCGGCATCAAGGCCGAGGCGATCCACGGCGGGCTGCCCCAGGCCGCGCGCCGCCGGGCGCTGGAGGAGTTCACCGACGCCCGCTCGCCGGTCCTCGTCGCCACCGACGTCGCCGCCCGCGGCATCCACGTCGACGACGTCTCGCTGGTCCTGCACTACGACCCGCCGACGGACGCCAAGACCTACCTGCACCGCTCGGGCCGCACCGCCCGCGCCGGCGCCGCCGGTGTCGTCGTCTCGCTGCTCCTGCCCGACCAGGTCGGCCAGGCCAAGCGCCGGTTCCGCACCGCCAAGGTCGACCCGCCGCTGGACCGCACCCGGCCCGGCGACAAGCCGATCCTGGACCTGGTCGCCGCCGGCATCCCGGTGGAGCCCAAGGAGCGCACGCAGCGCGACATGCGCCGCGGTGGCGGTGGCCCCGGTGGTCGTCCGCGTCGCGACGGCGAGCGCCCCAGCGGCTCCCGCGGCGGCCCGCGTCGTTCCTACGGCGACCGTCCCCGGCCCGCCGGTGACCGGCCCGCGGGCGAGCGCTCGTACGGCAGCGGGCGGCCCGGCCGGCCCTCGCGCCACGGCGCGTAAGCAGCACTGGACGACGAAGCGGCCGGTCCCGGGTTCTCCCGGGGCCGGCCGCTTCGCTGTGCGCTCGGTCCGTGCGCTCAGTCGCGGAAGACGAGCCGTCCGCTGACCAGCGCCACGATCTCGTCCCAGGCGGGGCGGACGGCGGCGGCGTCGGGCTGGCGCAGCGCGGCGTCGGGCTCCCGCTCGCCCCGGGCCACGGCCTGGCCCAGCGCCTCGGTGGGGGAGAGCAGCTCTTCGACCCGCGGCAGCCGGCCGTACTCGGCGAGGTCGCGGGCGCCCTCGACCGGCTGCGCCAGGGCCGCGAGGCCGATCAGCCCGGCGGCGCCGTCGGCGACCTCGCCCAGGACGTCGGCGAGCCCGACCAGGTCGTAGCGGTCCTGCTCCGCGGGCAGCGGCGGGACGTCGGTTGCGACGACCTCCGGCCAGGAGGCGATCTCGCTGAGGTCGTGCTGCTCGGTCCCGGCGCAGAAGCGGGCCAGGTCGGCGGGGGTGTCGAAGAGGAAGACCTCGCCGTCGCGGCCCAGGAAGCGGGCGACGTCGTCGACGTAGCAGCGCAGGGTCAGCCCGGCGCCGTCGGGGACGACGACCTCCACGGGCAGGATGCCGACGCCCTCCCAGAACCGCGCCGCCGCGGCGACCGCGGCGGGGTCGTGGACCAGCCGCCCGCCACCGCCGGCGATGGTGCGCACGCCCGCCGCGGTGCCGGCGGCGCGCACGTCGACGGGCTCGATGTCGTCGTCCTCGTCGTCGCTGTCGTCCTCGTCGACGAGGACCGGGGCCGACTCGGAGGCCGAGGGGTAGTCGCCGGGGGACACGGTGCCCGCGCCGGTCCAGTCCAGGTGCTCGCCGAGCTCCTCGACGACGTCCTCCCACAGGTCGTCCAGGGCGCCGCCGACGCCGGCCCAGGCGTCCTCGCCGGAGCGACCCGCGAACGCCTCGACGCCCAGGCCGAGGGAGCCGATCTCGGGCTTGGCGACCAGCTCGGCGACCGCCTCGAACTCGGTCTCGTCGTCGGCCAGGTCGTCGTCGTCCTCGTCCCCGGCGTCGAGGCACTCGGCCAGGCGGCTGACGATGTCGACCGTGGCGGCCAGCTCCTCGACCGCCCAGCGGTCGGGCTCCTCGGCGGCGATGTCGTAGACGCCGTCGAGGTCGTAGCGGTGGTCGTCGTCCGGGGTGAGATCGGCGGCGCCGAGCCCGGCGACCACCGGCCAGACCGGGTGGTCGGCCAGGTCGTGGTCGGTGCTGCTGCGGCAGAACGCGGCGAGCGCGGCCGGCGAGGGGAAGAGGTGGACGACGGCGGTGGGCACCGGGTTCTCCGGGTCGTCGTCGTTGATGTCGGCGCGCACCTCGACGGTGGTGCCGAGGAACGCCTGCCACTCCTCGCCGTCCTCCTCCCACGGAGGAGCCCACAGCGTGTAGCCCGTGCGGTCGTCGAGGGTCAGTGCGATGGGAACGATGCTGGGCCTGGCCACGGGGAGACTCTGCCAGATGCGCGCGCCCGCGTTCGCCCGGCTTTGGGCTCAGGCCTCCGCGCGCGGGGCGCGCCAGACGACCGCCACGAGGACGGCCGCGGCGAGCGCGACGCACGCCCCGATGCCGGCGGTGAGATCGACGCCGGCGCTGAACGCCTCCCGGGCGCCGGCCTCCAGCGCGGCGGCCGTCTCCGCGGGCAACCGGCCGGCGACGTCGACCGCGCCGCCGAGGGTGTCGGCGGCAGCCCGGTCGGGGGCGTCCAGCCCGGCGGGCAGCACCAGCCGGGTGGTGTAGACCGCGCCGAGGACGCTGCCCAGGACGGCGACGCCGAGCCCGGTGCCCAGCTCGTAGGCCGTCTCGCTGATGGCGCTGGCCTGCCCGGCGCGCTCGGCGGGGGCGGCGGTGAGGATCGCGTCGTTGGTGAGCGTCTCGGCGAGGCCGGCGCCCGCCGCGACCAGCGTGAAGGCGAGGACCAGGAGCGCGGCCGGCGACCCGCTGCCCAGCCGGGTCGCGACGACGTACCCGGCGGCGCCCAGCAGCAGCCCGGTGACGACCAGCCCGCGCACGGGGAACCGCCGCGCCAGGGGGACGGCGGCCAGCCCGGCGAGGACCGAGGCGACCAGGCCGGGGACGAGCAGGAGGCCGGCCTCCATCGGGCTGCGGCCGAGCACCAGCTGGAGGTACTGCGAGGCGAGCAGCAGCAGGCCGGACATCGCAGCGATGGTGAGCAGGTTGGCGCCGATGGCCGCGGTGACCACCCGCGAGCGGAACAGCCGCAGGTCCAGCAGCGGGTCGGGGCGGATCAGCTGGCGCCGCACGAATGCGGTGCCGGCGACCAGACCCAGCGCCGTCGCCGCGGCCGGGAGGGGGCCGGCGTCACCGGCGGCAACGGCCTTCACGGCCCAGACCAGCGGCAGCACGGTCGCCAGCGACAGCACCACGCTGACGACGTCGGCGCGGCCGGGTGCGGGGTCGCGGGACTCGGGCAGCACCCGGGCGGCACCGAGCAGGACGAGCAGCACGGGGACGTTGACGAGGAAGACCGAGCCCCACCAGAAGCGTTCGAGCAGCGCGCCGCCGACGACCGGTCCGAGCGCCGCCCCGCCGGCGAACCCGGAGGCCCAGATCGCGACCGCCAGCCGGCGCTGCTGCTGGTCGAGGAACAGGTTGCGCAGCAGGGCCAGGGTGGAGGGCATGAGCGCCGCCCCGAACACGCCCTGGAGGGCGCGGGCGGCGATCAGCCAGTGCACGCCCGGGGCGTAGGCGGCCAGCACCGAGGCGGCGCCGAAACCGACCGCGCCGACCAGGAGCAGCCGGCGGCGGCCGAACCGGTCACCGAGGCTGCCGGCGGTGACCAGCAGCCCCGCGAGCAGCAGCGGGTAGATGTCGACCGCCCACAGCAGCTCGGTGCCCGTCGGGGCGAGCGCCCGGGTGATCGAGGGGACGGCGAAGGTGAGGACCGTGCCGTCGACCGAGATGAGCAGCACCGGGAGCATGAGCACGGCCAGGCCGAGCCACTCCCGCCGCCCCGCGAGGGGCGGGGCCGTGGTGGTCACAGGCCGATCGGGTGCCACACCGTCTTGGTCTCCAGGAACGGCGTCATCCGGGCCAGCCCGGGGTCGGCGGTCCAGTCCGGCTCGGCCGTCGGCGCGCGGAGGACCCGCTTGATGGTGCCGGCGGCCTCCCGCTCGAACTCCATGGCGCGGTGCGCGGGGGCGCCGGTGAGGTCGACGGCGTCGACGTCGGCGTGCTCGGCCAGCCAGGTGCCCAGCTCCGCGGCGTCGCCGGTGAGCAGGTTGACGACCCCGCCGGGGACGTCGCTGGTGGCCAGCACCTCGGCGAGGGTGACCGCGGGCAGCGGCCGCTCCTTGGAGGTGACGACGACGGCGGTGTTGCCGGTCGCGAGCACCGGGGCGAGCACGCTGACCAGGCCGAGCAGGCTCGACTGCTGCGGGGCGAGGACGGCCACGACGCCGGTCGGCTCGGGCGTCGAGAAGTCGAAGTACGGGCCGGCGACCGGGTTGGCCCCGCCGAGGACGGCGGCCAGCTTGTCGGTCCAGCCGGCGTACCAGACCCAGCGGTCGATGGCGGCGTCCACGGCGGCGCGGGCCTTGGAGGCGCTGAGCCCCTCGCCGGCGGCGACCTCCTCGCAGAACTGGGCGTGCCGGCCCTCCATCACCTCGGCCACGCGGTAGAGCACCTGGCCGCGGTTGTAGGCGGTGGCACCGGACCACTTCGCGAAGGCGCCGCGGGCGGCGACGACGGCGTCCCGGGCGTCCTTGCGGCTGGCCCAGGCGGCGTTGGCGAGGAAGTGACCCTTGGCGTCGGTGACCTCGTAGGTGCGGCCGGACTCCGACCGCGGGAAGGCCCCGCCGACGTACAGCTTGTAGGTCTTGCGGACGGCGAGCCGGTCGTTCCCGATCACTGGTCGGCACCCTTCAGGTACGCGGCCAGACCGTGCCGGCCGCCCTCGCGGCCGTAGCCGGACTGCTTGTAGCCGCCGAAGGGCGACGTCGGGTCGAACTTGTTGAACGTGTTGGCCCAGACCACCCCGGCGCGGAGTTGGTCGGCGATCTTCAGGATCCGCGAGCCCTTCTCGGACCAGATGCCGGCCGAGAGCCCGTAGGTGGAGTTGTTGGCCTTGGCGACCGCCTCGTCCGGCGTCCGGAAGGTCAGGACGCTGAGCACCGGGCCGAAGACCTCGTCGCGGGCGATGCGGTGCGCGGGGGAGACCTCGGTGAAGACCGTGGGTGGGAACCAGAAGCCGCGGCCGGGCAGGTCGCCGGCGGGCTGCCAGCGCTGCGCGCCCTCGGCCTCGCCGATGTCGGAGAGCTCCCGGATGCGGGCCAGCTGCTCGGCGCTGTTGATCGCACCGATGTCGGTGTTCTTGTCCAGCGGGTCGCCGACGCGCAGCGTGCCGATCCGGCGCTGCAGGGCGGCGATGACCTCGTCGTGGATCGACTCCTGCACCAGCAGCCGGCTGCCCGCGCAGCAGACGTGGCCCTGGTTGAAGAAGATGCCCTGCACGATGCCCTCGACGGCCTGGTCGATCGGGGCGTCGTCGAACACGATGTTCGCCGCCTTGCCGCCGAGCTCCAGCGTCAGCTTCTTGCGGGTCCCGGCGACGGCGCGGGCGATCTGCCGGCCGACGTCCGTGGAGCCGGTGAACGCGACCTTGTCGACGTCGGCGTGCTCCACCACCGCGCGGCCGGTGTCGCCGGCGCCGGTGACGATGTTGACCACGCCGGCCGGGAGGTCGGCCTGCCGGCAGACCTCGGCGAACAGCAGCGCGGTCAGCGGGGTGGTCTCGGCCGGCTTGAGGACGACGGTGTTGCCGGCGGCCAGGGCGGGGGCGACCTTCCAGGCCAGCATCATCAGCGGGAAGTTCCACGGGATGACCTGGCCGGCGACGCCGAGCGGCCGCGGCTGGGTGCCCAGGCCGACGTGCTCGAGCTTGTCCGCCCAGCCGGCGTAGTAGAAGAAGTGCGCGGCGGCCAGCGGCACGTCGACGTCGCGGGACTCCCGGATCGGCTTGCCGTTGTCCAGGGACTCGAGGACGGCGAACTCGCGGGCGCGCTCCTGCAGGAGCCGGGCGATGCGGAACAGGTACTTGCCGCGGTCGGCCGGGCGCATGGGGCCCCAGGTCCGCTCGAAGGCGCGGCGGGCGGCGCGCACGGCGCGGTCGACGTCGGCCGCGCTGCCGGAGGCGACCTTGGTGAGGACCTCCTCGGTGGCCGGGTTGATCGAGTCGAAGGGCTCGCCGGTGCCGTCGACGAACTCGCCGTCGACGAACAGGCCGTAGGAGGGCGCGATGTCCACGATGGACCGCGACTCGGGCGCGGGGGCGTACTCGAAGACGCTCATGGGTCAGTCCACCGTGACGTAGTCGGGGCCGGAGTAGTGGCCGGTGCGCAGCTTCTGGCGCTGGAGCAGGAGGTCGTTGAGCAGGCTGGAGGCGCCGAAGCGGAACTGGTCGGGGTGCAGCCAGTCCGGGCCGGCCGTCTCGTTGATCAGCACGAGGTGCTTGATCGCGTCCTTCGTCGTCCGGATGCCGCCGGCGGGCTTGAAGCCGATCTGCCGGCCGGTGGCGATGCGGAAGTCGCGGACCGCCTCGAGCATCACCAGGCCGACCGGGAGGGTCGCGGCGGGGCTGACCTTGCCGGTGGAGGTCTTGATGAAGTCGCCGCCCGCGAGCATCGCGATCCAGGCTGGCGCGGCGGACGTTGTCGAGGGTGACCAGCTCGCCGGTCTCGAGGATGACCTTGAGGTGCGCGTCCCCGCAGGCCTCCTTGACCGCCACGATCTCCTCGTAGACGTCGAGGTAGCGGCCGGCGAGGAAGGCGCCGCGGTCGATGACCATGTCGATCTCGTCGGCGCCGTTCTCGACGGCGTCGCGGACGTCGGCGAGCTTGACCGCGCGGCTGGCCCGGCCGCTCGGGAAGGCGGTGGCGACGGCGGCGACGTGCACGCCGCTGTCCCCGAGCGCCTCGCGCGCGACGCCGGCGAGGTCGCCGTAGACGCAGACGGCGGCGACCCGCGGGCAGGTCGGGTCGCTCGGGTCGGGGCGCATCGCCTTGGCGGCGAGGCTGCGCACCTTGCCGGGGGTGTCGGCGCCCTCGAGCGTGGTCAGGTCGACCATCGAGATCGCGGTGTCGATCGCCCACGCCTTCGACGTCGTCTTGATCGAGCGGGTGCCCAGCTGCGCGACGCGGGCCTCGGCGCCGACCTGGTCGACCCCGGGGAGGCCGTGCAGGAAGGCGCGGAACGCCGAGTCGGAGCGGGTCACGTCGTCGTACGGCGGCAGCGGCGCGTGCACCGCGGGGGTCGCCCCGGGCAGCGCGTCGGGGTCGAGCACGTGGGTCATGCCGGCCATTCTCCCTTGTCCGCGCTCGCCGTCCGCTCCCCGCTCACCCCGAGGGAGTGCGTGACGTGCCCGCGCGCGGCGTGAGCGGTCGGTTCGGGCGGGCCTGCTCCCCGGAGGGGGCGGCCGCTACCGTTCCTCCCGTGCAGCTCACCGTCGTCGACCACCCGCTGGCCCGAGCCCGGCTGAGCCGGATGCGCGACGAGCGCACCGACAACGCCGCCTTCCGCGCCGCCCTCCGCGAGCTGACCCAGATGCTGGTCTACGAGGCCACCCGTGAGCTCGACATCGCGGAGGAGACGATCCGCACGCCGGTGGTGGAGACCACCGGGTACCGGCTCGCGGCGGCCGCCGCTGATCGTGCCGGTGCTGCGCGCCGGCCTCGGCATGGCCGACACCGCGCACGGCATGCTGCCCGAGTCGCAGATGGGCTTCGTCGGCCTGGCCCGCAACGAGGAGACGTTCCAGCCCGAGGCGTACATGGCCTCGCTGCCCGAGTCGCTGGTCGACCGGCACGTGTTCGTGCTCGACCCGATGCTCGCCACCGGCGGCTCGCTGGTGCACTGCTGCGGTCTGCTCACCGCCCGCGGCGCCACCCAGATCACCGTGCTGTGCGCGCTCGCCGCGCCGGAGGGTGTCCGGCGCCTGGAGGAGAGCGGCCTGCCGCTGCGGGTCTTCACCGCGAGCATCGACGAGGGCCTCAACGAGAACGCCTACATCGTCCCGGGCCTCGGCGACGCCGGCGACCGCCAGTTCGGCGCGGTCTGAGGATGCGCGTCGGGCTGCTCGGCACCGGCCCCTGGGCACGCGCCGTGCACGCCCCGGCGCTCGCGGCGCACCCGTCGGCCGAGCTGGCCGGCGTCTGGGGACGCGACCTGGCGAAGGCCGAGGCGCTGGGCGCGGAGTTCGAGGTGCCGGGCGTGGCCGACGTCGACGAGCTGCTCGGGCAGGTGGACGCCGTCGCCATCGCGCTCCCGCCCGACGTCCAGGCGCCGCTGGCCGAGCGCGCCGCCGCGGCCGGCAAGCACCTGCTGCTGGAGAAGCCGGTCGCGCTCTCGGCGGCCGCGGCCGACCGGGTCGCCGACGCGGTGCACGCCGCCGGGGTGGCCTCGGTCGTCTTCTTCACCCTGCGCTTCCAGGACGCGACGGCCACCTGGCTGACCCAGGCCGGCCGCACCCGGCTGGCCGGCGGGGCCGGCTCCTGGCTGGCGTCGGTCGCCGGCACGCCGTTCGCCGCCTCGCCCTGGCGGCAGGAGCACGGCGCGCTGTGGGACGTCGGGCCGCACGCGCTCTCGGTGCTCGTGCCCGCGCTCGGGCCGGTCGTCTCGGTGCAGGCCGGCGCGGGCCTGCTCGACACCGTGCACCTGGTGCTCGCGCACGAGTCCGGCGCCGCGTCGACGGTCACGCTGTCCCTGACGGTGGCGTCGATGTCCGGCGGTGTCGAGTTCTTCGTGCACGGCGACGCCGGCCGGCTGGTGCTGCTGCCCGAGGCCGGCTCGGCGGTCGAGGCGTTCGCGGTCGCCGTGGACGAGCTGCAGGCCGCGGCGCTCACCGGTGGGGCGCACCCCTGCGACGTCGCGTTCGGCCGGGACGTCGTCGTCGTCCTGGAGACGGCGGCCCGGGCGCTGGCCTCCGGACGGCGGGAGACCGTGCCCCGCTGAGCCCCGCGGTCAGCGCTCCACCTCGTACCGCAGCATGACGACGCCGTTGCCGAACGGCCTGGTCTCGACCAGGCGCAGGTCGGCCGGCGGACCCTCCTCGAACAGCCGACGGCCGTGCCCGACCAGCACGGGGTTGACGAAGATCCGGTACTCGTCGATCAGGTCGTGCCGCCGGAACGACTCCGTCAGCACCGGCCCGCCGACCACCATGTCGCCGCCGGGCTGCGCCTGCAGGGCCCGCACCTCCTCGGGGACGACGTCCCGCACGACGGTGGCGTTGGGTCCCGGGGTGTCCAGGGTCCGCGAGTAGACGACCTTCGGCGTGCTCCGCCAGATCTCGGCGAAGCGGGCGACCGGCTCCGGGACGTCGGGCCCCTCGTCGGCGTTCGGCCAGTAGTCCTCCATCAGCTGGTAGGTGACCCGGCCCTCGAGGAAGGCGCCGCTGCCGGCCAGCAGGTCGTTGAAGTAGGAGTGCAGCTCCTCGTCGACGCGGTGCCAGCTGATGTCGGCGTCCGGGCCCTCGAAGTAGCCGTCCAGGGAGATCCCCAGGTGCATCACGATCCGGCGCATGGCTCTCCTCGGGCAGGCAGTGGTGGCTGGCGTCGCCGTCATGACCGGAGGTGCCGGCCGGACTCATCGGTGCGGCCGGCGGAGCGCCCGCTCAGTCGTACGGGTTGGTCAGGACGGGGCGAGCCTGCAGCACGGTGAACGTGACCGGGAGGCCTTCGGTCGTGGTGGTTCCCGGGACGGGCAGCTCGAGGCCCCCGTCGACGCTGAACGACGCCGACCAGGTGGTCGTGAGGGAGGCGGTCCAGCTGCCGCCGGCGTAGTCGTGGCTGATCGTGTGCCGCGGGTAGGGCGCGCCGGGCGTCGTGCTGGTGAGGTCGGTGCCGTCGCCGGTGTGCCAGGTGAACGACGAGGCGGTGGCGGCGATGTCGACGGTGAAGCCGCGGATGTCGAGCGTGAAGGTCTGGGTCGTGGGGCCGTCGGTGTAGAAGACGACCGGCAGGCCGACCAGGGCGTTCCCCGGCGGTTGCTGGCGCGTGGGCAGCTGGGGGAGGGGGAGCGTCTGGAAGTAGCGGAACACCTCGCCCGGCGACGGCGGTGGGTTGAGCGCGGTGATGTCGACGCAGCCGCGTGCGCCCTGGATCCACGGGCCCAGCGGCGTGCCGACGGGGGCGCCATTCGTCGGGAGGCCGTCGACGGTGGTGGTGGCGCCGTCGGGCCCGGTGATCGCCAGGCGTCGCTGCTCGATGACCAGGTCCCGGATCACCCGGTCGGGCGGGGCAAGGCATTCACCGTCATCGGTCCGGTTGCAGAAGCCGGTCTCCCGGTCGTTCACGACGCACGGATCGGACAATTGATACGTGTATGGATGTTCGGCTGGTGCAGTATTCGAAGCAATCCAGTTGTTGCCAGGTGATTGCTCCAGATAGGCAGCCGTGAGCGCCCCAGGAGCCGTCTCGACGTCCGGGCAGAAGCGATCCCCGCATGGAGCGGCGGCCGCTGGAGCGGTGGCGAAGAGGGGTGCGACTACGAGAAACGGGAGGAGAACCCAACGCATACTCGTCATCCGACGGTGAAATCGGTGATTAGCCAGGAGTCATGGGCTTCGTGCCATCGCAAGCCGACCCCGCCTGGCAAAGCGGTGTAAGCCTCGGAACTACCGTCCGCCACAGGATTGCCGACCGAATCGACAACTGCAAGCGCGTCCTGGTCGAAGGCGATAGTGATTGAGGCTGTCGACTCCTGGATGAGAGGCGGATCGAATCTCGTGATCGTGATTTCGCCATCGCGATAGGCGTTTCCAGCGGCCGCGGCCTCTTCTGTGTTGTCCGCAATGCGGTCGCAGTCCCGGCAGCCGTCGCTGAACTCGCGCAGGGGCTGAGCGTCCATGACCGTCGAGGTCCGGTTGATCAGCTCGATGTAGTACCGCACGAAGGCCTCGGCGCCCGCGGCGTCAGGAGTGCGGGCCTCGGCAGGCATCGGCAGGTCCGCCGGGCCGAGGGGCGGCAGTTCCTCCTCCGCCGGAGCAGCGCTGCTGGGCGAGGGCAGGGTCTGCGCGGCCTCCTGCTCCTCCGAGCAGCCGGCGAGCACCGCCACCCCGGCGACGAGGCAGCCCGCCAGGCGCACCGTCCAGCGTCGCGTCACGCGTGACCCCTCCGTCGATCGACCGTCGCCGGAGACTATGCAGACCAGCAACGGACGGGCAGCCCTCCCTGTGGACAACCCACCCGCGCGGTCCCAGGTTCATGCCAGCGTGTGACCCCCACCGGGGACGAGGGAGCACGCATGAGCGTCCGGGACGGCAGATGGATCCCTCGCATGAGACGACCGGGGTCAGGCCTGCAGCCCGAGCGCCGCCGACATCTCCGCGCGCAGTTGGTCCAGCTCGTCCTCGCCGCGGCCGCGCGCCGCGATCAGCCCGGCGTCCTGGTGCACCGGCACCACGGTCTCCAGGTAGGCCTTGAGCTTCGGCTCGGTCCCGCTGGGCCGCACGATCACCCGCACGCCGTCGCCGAGCAGCCGCACCGCGTCCACCGGCGTCGGCTCCAGCGCCAGGTCCGCGAACGTCACCGGCCGCCCGAGCAGGGTGGCCGGCGGCCGCGCCCGCACCCGCGCCATGGCGTCCGAGATCAGCGTCAGGTCGTCGACCCGCACCGACAGCTGCCCGGTCGCGAACAGCCCGTGCTCCACGGCCAGCTCGTCCAGCCGGTCCAGCAGCGTCCTCCCCGACTCCTTCAGCTCCGCGGCGAGCAGCGCCACCGCCAGAGCCGCCGAGATGCCGTCCTTGTCCCGCGCCACCGACGGCGAGACCGAGTAGCCGAGAGCCTCCTCGTAGCCGTAGACCAGCGGCGCGGCGTCCGAGCCGGCCCGCATGATCCACTTGAAGCCGGTCGGCGTCTCCTCCGACGGCACCCCGTGCGCGCCCGCCACGACGTGCATGAGCGAGCCGCTGACCAGCGAGGACGCGTACGTCCCGCGCACACCGCGGCGCAGCAGCCAGTCGGCCAGCAGCGCGCCGACCTCGTCGCCGGTGAGCTGCCGGCCGCCGCACACCACGGCGCACCGGTCGGCGTCCGGGTCCTCCGCGATGGCGACGTCGGCGCCGGTCCGCTCGGCCAGGGCCTTCAGCAGGTCGGTCGCGCCCGGCTCCTCCGGGTTCGGGAAGGCGACGGTGCGGAACGTGGGGTCGGGCTCGTCCTGCTCCGGCACGCTCACCGGCTCGGCCAGGCCCGCGGCGGCGAACACCGCCCGCGTCGTCTCCGCACCCACGCCGTGCATCGCCGTGTAGGCCACCCGCAGCCCGCCCCGGGACGGCACCCGCTCGGGCGCCAGCGCGGCGACCACCGCGGCCACGTAGTCGGCGGCGACGTCGTCGCCGAGGGTGAGCCACTCGTCCGACAGCGGCACCTCGCGGGCCGGGCCGACGGCGGCGATCGCGGCCTCGATCTCCCGGTCGGCCGGCGGCACCAGCTGCGCGCCGTCGCCCAGGTAGACCTTGTAGCCGTTGTCGTCCGGCGGGTTGTGGCTGGCGGTCACCATGATCCCGGCGACGCAGCCCAGGTGGCGGACGGCGAACGACAGCACCGGCGTCGGCAGCGCCCGCGGCAGCACCTGCACCGCGAAACCGGCCGCGGCCAGCACCGAGGCCGAGATGCGGGCGAACTCGTCGGACCGCCGCCGGGCGTCGAAGCCGATGACGATCCCGCCGCCCGCGGAGCCGGACCCGGCCAGCCAGGCGCCCAGCCCTGCGGCGGCGCGGGTCACCACCGCGGCGTTCATCCCCGCCGGCCCGGCGCGCAGCGGCCCGCGCAGCCCCGCCGTCCCGAAGGTCAGCGGGCCGGCGAACCGGTCGCCCAGCTCGGCGACGTCGCCGGACCCCACGAGCGCGAGGATCTCGGCCCGGTCGCCCTCGTGCGGATCGGCGTCGGCCCAGGCGCGGGCGGTGGCGAGCAGGTCGTCGGTCATGCGGGGGAGTCCCGTTCAGGCGTCGAAGCGGTCGGAGTCGAACTCGGCGGTGGCGTACTCGCCGCCCACGCGGGCGTGCACCGGGTCGGACAGGTCGGGCTCGCCGTGCGCGGCGATCAGCGCCTCGGCGTACACCTCCGCGTCGTCGGCCGGCTCGTACCCCAGCGCGCGGGCGGCGGTGAGGTCCCACCAGGCGCGGGTGTTGGCCGACACGCCCCAGACGACGCGGAAGCCCGGCGAGGGCGTCCGGAGGGCGGCGTCGACCAGCCGCACCGTGTCGCCGGGGGAGAGCCACGTGGACAGGTGCCGCGTCGTGGTCGGCTCGGGGAACGCGCTGCCGATGCGCAGGACGACGACGTCGAGGCCGTAGCGGTCGGCGTAGAGCGAGCCGAGCGCCTCCATCGCCACCTTCGAGACGCCGTAGTAGGTGTCCGGCCGCGGCGGGGCGTCCACCTCGCGCAGCAGCCCGCCGTCCGGTCGCGGGGTGTAGCCGGTGGCGTGGTTCGAGCCGGCCAGCACCACCCGCTGGACACCGGCCCGCCGCGCGGCCTCGAGCGCACAGTAGGTGCCCTCGATGTTGGTGTGCGCGATCGCCGGCCAGGTCGACTCGGTGGCGATCCCCGCGAGGTGCACGAGGGCGCCGGCGCCGCGGGCGGCCTCGGTCACGGCGGCCAGGTCGGTGGTGTCGGCGACGAGGTGCTCCTCACCCGGCCGCGGCTCCTCGACCGGGACGACGTCCAGGCTGCGCACCGCCCAGCCGCGCTCGGGGAGCCCGCCGCGGAGGACGGTGCCGATCAGCCCGGCCGCGCCGGTCACCAGGACCGGCCCGGTCACGACGGCAGCTGCCCGATGAAGCGCACCAGGAACTCGCCGAGCCGGCCCGCGGCCTCGCGGCCGGCGGCGATGACCTCGTCGCCGTCGAGCTTCTCGCCGGTGATCCCGGCGGCGGCGTTGGTGACCAGGGAGAGGCCGAAGACCTCCAGGCCCTCGGCGCGCGCCGCGATCGCCTCCAGCGCCGTCGACATGCCCACGAGGTCGGCGCCCATCGTGCGCAGCATCCGGATCTCGGCGGGGGTCTCGTAGTGCGGGCCGGGCAGCGCCGCGTACACGCCCTCGGCCAGCTGCGGGTCCAGCTCGCGGGCCAGGGCGCGCAGCCGCGCGGAGTACAGGTCGGTGAGGTCGACGAAGTTGCCGCCCACCAGCGGGGAGCGGGCGGTCAGGTTCAGGTGGTCGGCGATGACCACGGCCTGGCCGACCCGGTGCTCGGGGGCCAGCCCGCCGGCGGCGTTGGTCAGCAGCACCGTCTTCACGCCCGCGGCGGCCGCGGTGCGCACCCCGTGCACGACCGGCTCGACGCCGCGGCCCTCGTACAGGTGGGTGCGGCCGAGGAAGAGCAGCACCTTGCGCTCACCCACCCGCACCGAGCGGATCTCCCCGCCGTGGCCCATCGCGGTCGGGGCCTGGAAACCGGGCAGCTCACCGATGGCCACGCTGTACTCGGCCGGCCCGAAGGCGTCGGCCGCGGGCGCCCAGCCCGAGCCCATCACGACCGCGACGTCGTGCTGCCCACCGAGGGCGGTCGTGAGGTCGTCGGCGGCGAGGGCGGCGACGGAGTGCGCGTCGGTTCCGGGGTGCTGGTCCACGGAGGGACGCTAACGGGTGACGGTGCTCGGTCGCCGGGTGGGCAGCGCCGGACCTCCCTAGACTCCGGCCCGTGGAGATCCCCTTCCGGTCGTCCGAGCGGGCCAGCCTGGGCGTGGAGTGGGAGCTGCAGCTGGTCGACCTCGAGACGCGCGAACTGGTCCCCGGCGCGGTCGAGATCCTCGAGCAGCTGCGCCCCGACGGCGCCGAGGAGCACCCCAAGGCCAAGCACGAGCTGCTGCAGTCGACGATCGAGATCATCACCGGCGTCTGCACCACCGTCTCCGAGGCGAAGGCCGACCTCGCCGGCACCCTCGCGGAGGTCGCCGCCGCCGCCGAGCAACGCGGCCTGGGGCTGCTGTGCGCGGGCACGCACCCCTTCACCGACTGGCAGAGCCAGCTCGTCTCGCCCAAGGAGCGCTACCTCGAGCTGGTCGAGCGGATGCAGTGGATGGCCCGCCGGATGCAGATCTTCGGCGTCCACGTGCACGTCGGCATCCGGGCGCCGGAGAAGGCCATCCCGATCGTCAACGCGCTGTGCCAGTACATCCCGCACTTCCTCGCGCTGTCCTCGTCCTCCCCGTTCTGGGTCGGCTGCGACACCGGCCTGGCGTCCTCCCGCACCAAGATCTTCGAGGGCATGCCGACGGCGGGGCTGCCCTACCAGCTGGCGGACTGGGCCGAGTTCGAGGAGTACATGGAGACGCTCATCTCCACGCGGTCGATCGAGAGCGTCCGCGAGGTGTGGTGGGACGTCCGGCCGCACCCCGACTTCGGCACCGTCGAGCTGCGCATCTGCGACGGCCTGCCCACCCTCGACGAGATCGGGGCGGTCGCCGCGCTCGCCCAGTGCCTGGTCGAGCAGTTCGACACCCAGCTCGACCGCGGCTACACGCTGCCCACGCCCGCTTCCTGGGTGCTGCGCGAGAACAAGTGGCGGGCCTCCCGGTACGGCCTGGACGCCGACATCGTCGTCGACGACAAGGGCACGGTGCGGCCGGTGCGGCAGGCCATCGTCGACCTGGTCGAGGAGCTGCGCCCCACCGCCAGGCGGCTGGGCTGCGAGGCCGAGCTCGCCGACGTGCTGCGCGTGCTCGACGTCGGCGCCTCCTACCAGCGCCAGCGGGCCGTCGCGGCCGGGAGCGACGGCGACCTGCGGCCGGTGGTCGACAGCCTGCTCGCCGAGATGCGGGACGGGCTGCCCGCGACCGGGCCGGTCGGCCGGCCCACCGAGCCGGCCCCGGGCCCGGGCGACTGCGCCGGGGGGCACGCGGCGTGACCCCCGTCGTCGAGGGCCTCGGCGCGGCGGTGGACGACTGGGTGGAGACCCACGCGCCGCAGCTGGTCGCCGTGCGCCGCCACCTGCACGCCCACCCCGAGCTGGCCTACGCCGAGGTGGAGACGACGTCGTTCCTGGAGCAGCGGCTGCGCGCGGCCGGGCTCTCGCCGGTGCGGCTGCCCACCGGCACCGGGCTGGTCGTCGAGGTGGGGGAGGGCCCCGGCCCGACGGTCGTGCTGCGCGGGGACATCGACGCGCTGCCGCTGCCCGACCTCAAGGACGTCCCGTACGCCTCCACCCGCGAGGGCGTGTGCCACGCCTGCGGCCACGACGTGCACACCACCGTCGTCCTCGGGGTGGCGCTGGCGCTGCAGGCGGTCGGTGGGCTGCCCGGCCGGGTGCGCTGCGTCTTCCAGCCGGCCGAGGAGACGGTGCCCGGCGGCGCCACGCAGGTGGTCGCCTCGGGCGTGCTCGACGGCGCCTCCCGTGCGTTCGCGCTGCACTGCGACCCGTCGGTGCCCGCGGGCTCGGTCGGGCTGCGCACCGGCGCGATCACCGCGGCCTGCGACCGCATCGACGTCACCCTCACCGGCCCCGGCGGGCACACCGCCCGGCCGCACCTGACCGTCGACCTGGTCGACGCGCTCGGCCGGCTGATCACCGAGCTGCCCGGGCTGCTCTCCCGCCAGGTCGACCCGCGCGCGGGGATGTCGCTGGTGTGGGGCTCGGTCGACGCCGGCGTCGCGGCCAACGCCATCCCTCAGCGGGGCACGCTGCGCGGCACCGTCCGCGTGCTGGACCGGGACGCCTGGCAGGGCGCGGAGGAGATCATCCGCGCGCTCGTGGCCCGGGTCGCGGCCGCCACCGGGGCCGAGGTCGAGGTCGACTACGTGCGCGGCGTCCCGCCGGTGGTGAACGACCCCCGCTCGGTGGCGCTGCTGCGCTCGGCCGCCCTCGAGGCGGTGGGCGCCGACGGCGTCGTGCTCTCCCCGCAGAGCATGGGCGGCGAGGACTTCGGCTGGTTCGCCGACGTCCTGCCGATCGCGCTGGCGCGGCTGGGCACGCACGGCGGCGGAGCCGAGCTGGACCTGCACCGCGGCACCTTCGACGTCGACGAGCGGGCCATCGGCGTGGGCGTGCGGCTGCTCGCCCGCGCCGCGTTGCACGCCCTCGCCGCCGACGCCGCCGCACCCGCCGGGAGCGGTCCGCCGCCACCCGCCCGCACGGGGCGCCGCGGCCCCGGAGACACTGCTGCGCGACGAGTCGACGAGGAGTCCCCCCGAGCATGAGTTCCACCGACGAGCACAGCAGCGACGCGACGCCGGCGCGGGCCGACGCGCAGGTCCCCAGCGAGCACGAGGTCCCGCAGGACCTCGGGCTGGCCGCCGAGTTCCCCGGCGTCACCCGCGACCAGTGGCGTGACCTGGTCGCCGGCGTGCTGCGCAAGGCGGGCCGGGAGGAGCTCCCCGAGCCGGTGGAGGAGGCGCTGCGCCGCCCCGTCGCCCCGGGCGTGACCGTCGCCCCGCTGTACACCGCCGAGGACGCGGCCGACCTGCCGACCGCGGCCGGCGTCCCCGGCCTGCCGCCCTTCGTCCGCGGCTCGCGCGCCGGGGCCTCCGGCGCCGCCGGCGGTGCCGACGGCGACGTGCCCGGCGGCTGGGACGTCCGCCAGCGGCACGCGCACCCCGACGTCGCGGTCACCAAGGAGGCGATCGCCGCCGACCTGGAGAACGGCGTCACCTCGCTGTGGCTCGTCGTCGGCGAGGGCGCCGTGCCCGCCGACCGGCTCGGCGAGGTGCTCGCCGACGTCTACCTCGACCTGGCCCCGGTCAGCGTCTCCGGCGGGACGGTCGCGGCCGAGGCGTTCCTCGACCTGATCGAGGCCCGCAGCGACACCGACGCCCCCATCGCGCCCGGCGGCTCGCTCGGCCTGGACCCGCTCGGCGACTCCGCCGCCTCCGGCCGGCCGCAGGACCTCGGCGGCCTGGCCGCGCTGGCCCGCCGCGCCGCCGCCCACCCCGACCTGCGCAGCGTCGTCGTCGACGGCACGGTCTTCGCCGACGCCGGCGCCTCGGTCGTGGAGGAGCTGGGCTGCTCGCTGGCCGCGGGCGTCGCGTACCTGCGGGCCCTCACGGACGGCGGGCTCTCCGTCGACGAGGCGTTCGGCCAGCTGGAGTTCCGCTACAGCGCCGGCGCCGAGCAGTTCACGACCATCGCCGCGCTGCGCGCCGCGCGCCGGCTGTGGGACCGCGTCGGCGAGGTCAGCGGCGCCTCGCCGGAGGTGCGCGGCCAGCGGCAGCACGCCGTCACCTCCTCGGTGATGACGACCAGGCGCGACCCCTGGGTGAACATGCTGCGGACGACGGTGGCCTGCTTCGCCGCCGGCGTCGGTGGCGCCGACGCCGTCACCGTGCAGCCCTTCGACGCAGCTCTCGGCCTGCCCGACTCCTTCGCCCGGCGGATCGCCCGCAACACCCAGAGCCTGCTCGTGGAGGAGGGCCACCTGGCCCGCGTCCTCGACCCGGCCGGCGGCTCCTGGTACGTCGAGTCGCTGACCGACGAGCTGGCCCGCGCCGCCTGGGAGTGGTTCACCGAGATCGAGCGGGCCGGCGGCCTGGCCGCCGCACTCGACTCCGGCCTGGTCCGCGACCGCATCGCCACCGCGTGGGACGCCCGCTCGAAGCGGCTGGCCACCCGCGCCGAGGCGATCACCGGCGTCAGCGAGTTCCCCAACCTCGCCGAGAAGCTGCCCGAGCGGCAGCCCGCGGCCGAGCTGCACCCCGGTGGGGGGCTGCCCCGCGTGCGCGCCGCCCAGGAGTACGAGGCGCTGCGCGACGCCGCCGACGCGGCGCCCGAGCGGCCGACCGTCTACCTGGCCACCATCGGTCCGATCGCCCGGCACACCGCCCGGGCGAGCTTCGCCGGCAACCTGTTCCAGGCCGGTGGCCTGGCGACGCCCGCCGGCGACCTCGCCGAGGGCCTGCGCGAGGCCGGGACGACCGTCGCCTGCATCTGCGGGACGGACAAGGACTACGCCGAGCAGGCGGCCGGGCTGGCCGCCGCGCTGAAGGAGGCCGGCGCCACGCAGGTGTGGCTGGCCGGCAAGCCCGACCTCGCCGTCGACGGGGTCGACGGGTACGTGTACGCCGGATGCGACGCCCTGGACGTGCTCCGCACCGTCCACGCGCAGCTGGGCCTCGAAGGAGTGCAGTCATGACCGGTATCCCCGACTTCGGCGACGTCGAGCTCGGCCGCCCCACCGCCTCGGCCTCCACCGAGGAGTGGGCGCAGGCGTTCGAGAAGACCACCGGCCGCAGCGTGGCCGACGCGGCCTGGGAGACCCCCGAGGGCATCTCCGTCCCGCCGCTGTTCACGCCCGCCGACCTGGAGGGTCTGGACTTCCTCGAGACCCTCCCGGGCCTGCCGCCGTTCCTCCGCGGCCCCTACCCGACGATGTACACGACCCAGCCGTGGACCGTCCGGCAGTACGCCGGGTTCTCCACCGCCGCGGAGTCCAACGCCTTCTACCGGCGCAACCTGGCCGCCGGCCAGAAGGGCCTGAGCGTCGCGTTCGACCTGCCCACGCACCGCGGCTACGACTCCGACCACCCGCGCGTGGTCGGCGACGTCGGCATGGCGGGCGTGGCGATCGACTCGATCCTGGACATGCGGCAGCTGTTCGACGGCATCCCGCTGGACAAGATGAGCGTCTCGATGACGATGAACGGCGCGGTCCTGCCGGTGCTGGCGCTCTACATCGTCGCGGCCGAGGAGCAGGGCGTGACGCCCGCGCAGCTCACGGGGACGATCCAGAACGACATCCTCAAAGAGTTCATGGTGCGGAACACCTACATCTACCCGCCCAAGCCCTCGATGCAGATCATCAGCGACATCTTCAGCTTCACCTCGCAGGAGATGCCCCGCTACAACTCCATCTCGATCTCCGGCTACCACATCCAGGAGGCCGGGGCGACCGCCGACCTGGAGCTGGCGTACACGCTGGCCGACGGCGTGGAGTACCTGAAGGCGGGCAAGGACGCCGGCATCGACGTCGACGCCTTCGCGCCGCGGCTGTCGTTCTTCTGGGCCATCGGCATGAACTTCTTCATGGAGGTCGCCAAGCTCCGGGCCGGGCGGCTGCTGTGGGCCCGCCTGGTCAAGGAGGCCGGCGCGCAGAACCCCAAGTCGCTGGCGCTGCGCACCCACTCGCAGACCTCGGGCTGGTCGCTGACCGCGCAGGACGTCTACAACAACGTCGTCCGCACCTGCCTGGAGGCCATGGCCGCCACCCAGGGGCACACCCAGTCGCTGCACACCAACGCCCTCGACGAGGCGCTGGCGCTGCCGACCGACTTCTCCGCCCGCATCGCCCGCAACACCCAGCTGCTGCTGCAGCAGGAGTCGGGCACCACCCGGGTCATCGACCCGTGGGGCGGCTCGGCCTACGTCGAGAAGCTGACCTACGACCTGGCCCGCCGCGCCTGGGCGCACATCCAGGAGGTCACCGAGGCCGGCGGTATGGCGCAGGCCATCGACGAGGGCATCCCGAAGCTGCGGATCGAGGAGGCGGCGGCCCGCACCCAGGCCCGCATCGACTCCGGCCGCCAGCCGGTCATCGGCGTCAACAAGTACCGGGTGGACGCCGACGAGACCATCGAGGTGCTCAAGGTCGACAACGCCGACGTCCTGGCCCAGCAGAAGGCCAAGCTCGAGCAGCTGCGCGCCGACCGTGACGCCGGGGCGGTCGAGGACGCGCTGCGTCGCCTCACCGGGGCCGCGCGCGCCGCCGCCGAGGGGCGGCGGGGGAGCGGCCTGGACGAGAACCTGCTCAAGCTCGCCGTCGACGCCGCCCGCGCGAAGGCCACCGTCGGCGAGATCTCCGACGCGCTGGAGGAGGTCTACGGGCGGCACGCCGGCCAGGTCCGCACGATCTCCGGTGTCTACCGCGACGAGGCGATGGCCGGGCGCACGGCGGGAGAGGACAGCCCCATGGAGGAGACCCGCCGGATGGCCGAGGCCTTCGAGGAGGCCGAGGGCCGGCGCCCCCGCATCCTGGTCGCCAAGATGGGCCAGGACGGGCACGACCGCGGCCAGAAGGTCATCGCGACCGCCTTCGCCGACCTCGGCTTCGACGTCGACGTGGGCCCGCTGTTCCAGACCCCCGACGAGGTGGCCCGCCAGGCGGTGGAGGCCGACGTGCACGTCGTCGGCGTCTCGTCGCTGGCGGCCGGCCACCTCACGCTCGTGCCCGCGCTGAAGACCGCGCTGGCCGAGCTGGGTGCCGACGACGTGCTGATCGTCGTCGGCGGCGTCATCCCGCCCGACGACGTGCCGACGCTGCACGAGATGGGAGCCGCGGCGGTCTTCCCGCCCGGCACCGTCATCGCCGAGGCGGCCCAGGAGCTGCTCCGCACCCTGTCCGGCCGCCTGGGGCACTGATGCGCCCGGAGGGAGGGGCAGAAATGGCCATTTCTGCCCCTCGGGGCCCGGCGGTCGACGTCCCCGCGCTGGTCGAGGGCGTGCTGGCGGGCGACCGCCGGACGATGGCGCGCGCCATCACGCTGGTCGAGTCGCGGCGCGCAGACCACCGGGAACGGGCGCAGGAGCTGCTGGTCGAGCTGCTGCCGCACGCCGGGGGAGCGCGCCGCGTCGGCATCAGCGGCGTCCCCGGCGTCGGGAAGTCGACGTTCATCGACCAGCTCGGGGTGACGCTGACCGCGGCCGGCTCGAAGGTCGCGGTGCTCGCCGTCGACCCGTCCTCGGCGCGGTCGGGCGGCTCGATCCTCGGCGACAAGACGCGGATGGTCCGGCTGTCGGTGGACCCGCACGCCTTCATCCGGCCCTCCCCGACCTCGGGCACGCTCGGCGGGGTCGCCCAGGCGACGCGGGAGTCGATGGTCGTCGTCGAGGCCGCCGGCTACGACGTCGTGCTCGTGGAGACCGTCGGCGTCGGGCAGTCGGAGATCACCGTCGCCGAGATGGTCGACTCCTTCCTCTTCCTCACCCTGGCGCGCACCGGCGACCAGCTGCAGGGCATCAAGCGCGGCATCCTCGAGATCGCCGACGTCATCGCCGTCAACAAGGCCGACGGGGACGGCTTACCGGGTGCGCGGAAGGCCGCGCGCGAGCTCGCCCAGGCGATCCGGATGCTGCGCGGCCACGGCGAGACGTGGGACGTGCCGGTGCTCACCTGCGCCGGCCTCACCGGGGACGGCCTGGACGAGGTCTGGGCCAAGCTGGTCGAGCACCAGGACCGGATGAAGGCCTCCGGGGAGTTCGACGAGCGCCGGCGCAGCCAGCAGGTCCGCTGGACCTGGCAGCTGGTGCGGGACGGGCTGGACCACGCGCTCCGGGCGCACCCCGACGTCCGCGCGGTGGCGCCGACCCTGGAGAAGGCGGTGCTCGCCGAGGAGCTCACCCCGGCCCTGGCGGCGCGCCAGATCCTGGAGACCTTCCTGGGGCAGCGCCCCGCCGGCTGACCGCCGCAGGAAGGCGTCCGGAACAGCCGAGTCCCGTGTCGACACTTCGGCACATTTCGCCCAGCACCCGGCTGGTGACACGCAGTTGTGAGAGTGACCGTTCCGTCTCGCCGCTGGTACTTTCTGCTTACAGAAAGTAGCGCTGAGTAACGCCTTTTCCTGCGCAGCACCGGAACTCCCGGTCCGTCGCCACACGGGTCACACGCCCGCGTGTCCGGCGGACGAGTCAGTCCGGTCCAGCGATGATCACGGCGGGCGACGGTGCGGCTACGCGAACGACACCAGCTGCCGGTACTGCGGCTGGGCGAGGGGGGGACATGTGGAGCAGAGCGAGCGCGAGCGCCCCGACCTCACCGTGGTGATCCCGTCCTACAACTCGGCGGAGTGGCTGCCCTCCACCCTGGAGGCCTGCGCCCGGGCGCTCGCCGCCACCTCGTGGACCGCCGAGGTCCTCGTCGTGGACGACGGCTCGACCGACGGCACCGCGGAGCTCATCACCTCGCTCGCCACCACCTACCCCGCGGCCCTGCGCGTCCTGCGCCAGGAGAACAAGGGCCGGTTCCTCGCCCGCTGGGCCGGCCTGCAGGAGGCCCGCGCCGAGCAGGTGCTCCTCCTCGACAGCCGCGTCCTGCTCGGCCCGGGCAGCCTCGCCCACGTCGAGGCGGTCACCGCCGCGAACCCGCGCACGACCGTCTGGAACGGCCACTGCGTCACCGACCCCGACGCGCCGCTGGTCGGCCACTTCTGGGAGGTGCTCACCCACGTCTTCTGGGGCGGCTACCTGGGCGCGCCGGAGCCGGTCGAGTTCGGCCTGGAGACGTTCAACCAGCACCCCAAGGGGACCGGCGTCTTCATCGCCCCGCGCGCGCTGCTCGTCGAGGCCTGCCGCGTCGCCTGGCCGACCGGCGACGCCGCCCTGGCCAGCGACGACACCAAGCTGATCCGCCACATCGCCGCCGAGGTCCCGATCCGCCTGGACCCCGGTTTCGTGGCCGTCTACCGCCCGCGTGGCAACGTGCGCGACTTCGTCCGGCACAGCTTCGGCCGCGGCACGTTCCTCGTGGACAGCTACGCCGGCACCTCGGCGGGCTGGAACGCCGCCCTCGTCGGCCTGGCCGCCGCCCCCGTCATCGGGCTGGCGGTGCTCGCGGCCCTGGTCGGCGCCCAGGCGTGGACGGTCCTCGGCGGGCTCGCCGTCGCCGCGGTCCTCGCGCTCGCCGCGCCCGCCGCCCTGGCCGCCCGCAAGCGCTGCCCCGCGAAGGGGCTGCGCGCCTACCTCACCTACGCGCCGGTGTTCGCCGTCCCGTACTGGGCCGGGCTGCTGCGCGGGCTGGCCGTGCACGGCCACCTGCTGCGCTCGACCACCCGCAACCTGCCCGTCCGCACCGAGGTCGCCGCGTGATCGTCTTCGTCTACGGCACCACCGCCGAGGCCATCAAGCTGGCCCCGGTCGCGCGCCGGCTGGCCGCCCAGGGCGTCGGCTACGAGCAGTGGCTGACCCTCCAGCAGTCCGACACCGTGCTGCGCGCGCTGCCGGGCCTGGGCCTGCCGGCGCCCGAGCACGTGCTCGCCAACGGCCGCGGCGGCAAGCCGCTCGCCGGCCCGGCCGACGTGCTCGTCTGGCTCGCCCAGATCGCCGCCTGGGTGGTGCGCCACGGCTGGTCCGCCCGGCGGCGGCTGCGCAGCGGGGGACGGCGCAGCGTGCTGGTCGTCCACGGCGACACGATGACCAGCGTCGTCGGCGCGCTGCTCGCCAAGCTGCTGGGCGCGGACTGCGCGCACGTCGAGGCCGGGCTGCGGTCGGGCAACTGGCGGCACCCGTTCCCCGAGGAGCTGGACCGGCGCATCGTCGGCCGGCTCGCCGACGTCCACTACGCGCCGTCCGACGCCGCGACCGCGGTGCTCGCCGGCCGCCGCGGGGTCGTCCCCACCGGCGCCAACACCGTCGTCGACGCCGTCCTGGACCGTGCCCCGTCGGCCCGCCCGTCGGACACCGACCCCTACGGCCTGGTGCTGCTGCACCGCTTCGAGTTCCTCACCGCCTCCGGGCTCGCGGACCGGACGCTGGCCGCGCTGCGGGAGCACGCGCCGCACCGCATGGTCCTGGTCGCCGACGACCAGGCGCGCCACGTCCTCGGCAGCCGGCTCGACGCGCTGCCGACCGAGCTGTTCACCGTGCTCGACAAGGTCCCGCACGCGGAGTTCACCGACCTGCTCGCCGGCGCCTCGTTCGCCGTCACCGACAGCGGCGGCGTCCAGGAGGAGGCCGCGCTGCTCGGCGTCCCGACGCTGGTGCACCGCAAGGAGACCGAGCGGCAGGACGGCCTCGGCGAGAACGCCGTGCTCTCCGGCTGGGACATCGACGCCCTCCAGCACTTCCTGCAGCACTCCGCCGAGCGGCGCCGCCCGCCCCAGACCCTGCGCACCTCACCGTCGGACATCGTCGTGAAGGACCTGATGACCCGTGATTACCACTGAGCTCACGGCGGTCTCCGTCGTCGTCCCCGCCTACCAGGAAGCCGCCAGCATCGCCGCCGCGGTGACCCGCCTGGCCGAGGTGCTCGACGCCACCGGCCGGACCTACGAGATCCTCGTGGTCTCCGACGGCAGCACCGACGGCACGGCCGAGCAGGCCCGCGGCCTGGGCCTCCCGCAGGTCACCGTCCTGGAGTACTTCCCGAACCAGGGCAAAGGCCACGCGATCCGGCACGGCTTCGCGCACGCCGCCCACCCGCTGGTCGCCTTCCTGGACGGCGACCTGGACCTGCACCCCTCGGTGCTCCCGGGCTTCCTGGACCGGCTGGACGCCGATGTCGCCGACGTCGTCGTCGGGTCCAAGGTGCACCCGGAGTCGGCGGTCACCTACCCGCTGGTCCGGCGGGTGGCCAGCCGCACGTTCCGCGGGCTCACCCGGCTGGCGCTGGGCGTGGACCTCGGCGACACCCAGACCGGCATCAAGGCGATGCGCCGGTCGGTCGCCGCACCGGTCATGGCCGAGCTCCGGGTCACCGGGTTCGCCTTCGACCTGGAGATGATGTGCCGGCTCGTCGAGGGCGGCGCCCGCGTCGAGGAGGCGCCGGTGGTGCTGGACTACGAGTTCACCAGCCGGATCGGTGCCGGGTCGATGTGGGAGGCGCTGCGCGACCTGCTCACCGTCGCGGCGCACAGCCGGGCCCGCCGCCTGGCCGCGGCCCGGACGGCGCGGACCGCGGCCCGGACCGCCACCCGGGCGCCCGCTCCCGCGCTCTCCGTCGTCACGCCGCTCGCGCCGGTCGAGGACGCCGCGCCGGCCGCCCCCGCCGCGCAGATCGCCGCCGTGCTGCCCCTCCCGGTGCCCCGCGGCCGCTCCGAGCACGACGACGACCTGCTGCCGCAGGCGGCCAACCGGTGACCACCGTGCACCCGGAGGTCGCTCCGCAGCGGCCGGCCCCCGTGACCCTCGACGCCGTCCGGGCCGAGCTCGCCGCCCCGGCCGCGACCGAGGTCCTCGCGCACGAGGCGCCCGTCTCGGCCCGCCAGATGTCGCTGGGCTACCTCCGCCGGCACGCGTGGCCGCTGATCTCGGTCGGCGGGCTCGCCGCCCTCGGGATCGCCTCCACCTCCGGCTTCCACGTCGTCACCGGCCGCGGCCTCGGCCCGGCCGGCTTCGGCCTGCTCGCCGCGTTCCTCGCGATCGTCAACATCGCCAGCATCGGCGCCTCGGCGCTGCAGAACTCCGTCGCGGTGGTCACCGCCGCCGCGCTCACCTCGCCCCCGGCGGACCGCCCGCGCCGCGGGATCGACGGCGCGACCGTCGAGGCGCTCGTGCTCGGTGGCGGGTTCGCCGCCGCGGTGGCGCTGGCCTCGCCGCTGCTCGCCGACGCCCTGGACACCAGCCGGCTCGCGGTGAACCTCGCCGCGCTGACCATCGTCCCGAGCTTCCTGTTCAGCGTCGCCCTCGGTCGCCTGCAGGGCGCCGGCAAGGCCCGGCTCGTCTCCGGCTACTCCACCGCCTCCCAGGTGCTGCGGCTGCTGCTCGCCGTCGCCGCCCTGGCCGCGGGCCTCGGCGCGGTCTCGGTCGTGGTCGCGGTGCTCGTCGCGATCGTCGCCGTCGCGGTGCTCGCCGGCTGGCAGACCCGGGACCTGCTGATCACCGGGCACAGCGCCTTCTCGCGCAAGAGCACCGTGCTGATGCTCCTGACGCTCTCGTTCGCCTGGCTGACCAACATCGACGTCGTGCTCGTCCGCATCCACAGCGTCGACGACGCCTCGGGGGCCTTCGCCGCCGCCGCGGTGCTCGCCAAGATGGGCCTGCTGGTGCCCACCGTGCTGTCGCGTCTACCTGCTGCCGCGGTTCGTGTTCCGCGGGGCGGACGCCGGGGCGGTGCGCTTCGGGGTCAACATCGTGCTGGCCACGGTGCTCGCCAGCGGCCTCGCGCTGGCCGGGGTGGTCGCGCTGATCGGCGACACCCTCGTGGCGATCCTCTTCGGCGCCGGCTCGGGCTACGCCCCCGCGGCCGCGCTGCTGCCCTGGATGACCGTGGCCTACCTGCCGTGGGCCCTGGCCCAGGGGCTGCTGATCAGCCACACGGCCCGGGCGTCCTCCCGCGCCGTGGTCGCCCTGTTCGTGGCCGGCGTGCTGCAGTGGGTCGCCGCGTCGATGCTGCTGCCGGACCTGCGCGCCATGATCGTGGCCATCGGGATCATCGGTGCGCTGACCGCCGGCGCGCTGTTCGTCCTCGACCGCCTCGACGTCGCCCGGGAGGCCCGGCATGGCTGAGCACCCCGGCGCCACCGCCGTCCTGGACCCGGTCCACGCCACCGACGAGCAGCCGTCCGCGGCCGTCGTCGACGAGCCGGGTGCCCGCGGGCGCGGCCGGCTCCGCAACGCGGGCTGGGCGCTGTCCGGCGCCGCCGTCCTCGGTGTCGGGTACGTCCCGGCCGCCCGGGTCCCGATCATCGCCGACGACTTCCAGGCGCTCCAGGAGACCTACGCGATCACCGACGGCAGCCTCTGGGAGGCGCTGACCTTCGGGTTCTCGGCGGGCCAGCAGGCCGGCCACTCGAACCCGGTCGGTCAGACCCTCGGCGCGCTGTACCACTTCCTGGCCTACCGGCTGAGCGCCTCCGCCGGCGTCTCGCCGCAGTACTACGACGTGCTGGCCACCCTCGCGATGATCGCCCTCGGCGTGGCCGGCGCCGCGTCGGTGCTGGTCTGGGGGCTCCGCCGGTCGCCGGCGCTGCGCGTGCAGTTCTGGCCCACGTTCGCCCTGCTGTCGGCCGTCACGGCGGCCACGCTGCAGCTGCACGTGCCGTGGTCCGACGACCCCGTCGTCTCCTACGGCCCCGCGGGCTGGGGCTCGACGGCGATCGGCATGTGGACGCTCGCCTGGGCGCTGCGCGCCATCGCCCCGGGCAACCGCGACAAGCGGTCGATCGTGATCTGTTCGGCGCTCGGCGTCATGGCGGTCTGGTACTACGAGATGCTCGTCGGGGCCATCGCGGCGGTCGCCGTCGCCGTGGTGCTCACCGCGCTCACCGCCGTCGACCGCGCGCAGATCCGGCGCCGCTGCCTCGTGCTGATGGGAACCGCCGTGGCGCTGCCCGCGGTCATGTTCGTGGGCGGCCGGGTGCTGCTGGCCGTGCCGTCGGACGAGTCCGGTTACGGCGGGACGACGCTGGCGCTCGGCCGGGCCGGGGCTTCCGCCTGGGTCGACGGGATGCTCGGCGCCCTCCCCGGGGGCGGCTGGGCCTACCTCAGCGAGTCCGCCGGCGCGCCCGCCCTCGACGGGGGAGCGGTCGCCGTGGCCGCCGCTCTGGTGCTGTTGGTCAGCGTCATCGGGTACGCCTGGGTCCGCCGCAGCGGGACCGACAGCTGGGCGCACGTCGCCCCGGAGGCCGAGCGGCTGCCCGCGTGGCGCAGCCCCTGGATCGTGCCGGCCGCCGCCCTCGTCACGTTCTGGGCGGTCGCCACCGCGACCCACGCGATGACCGTCAAGTACAGCGAGAAGATGGCCCGGCCCGGCCAGGTGTACCTCTCCTACGCGGTCGGCGTGATCGCCGTCGCGGCGCTGATCGTGCTGGTGCTCGTGGCGCTGCGCCGGGGGCGCGGGGCCCGGTTGCTGGCCGTCGTGCTGCCGCTGGCCGGTGCCTTCGTCCTGGGCCAGGTCGCGCTCAACATGACCCTGGCCGAGATCACGCAGGGCAACTACCCGGTCAACGCCCGGATGGTGTCCCAGTCCGCCGACGGCGACGTGCCCGAGGACGTGCGCTGCGGGACGCTGTTCGACTGGATGACCAAGCAGGGCTGGCCCGAGTACTACCTCGTGGCGGTCCGTTTCGACGGCGTCCAGGAGAACTACGAGCGCCTGTACGGCGAGCCGTTCTGCGCGGAGCTGGACGAGCGGACGGACTGAGCCGACAGGGTGACCCGGGTCGCCCGCTCTCAAGTCGGGGCGTCCCGGGGCCGATGCAGAGGGGGATCTTCCCCGTCTGCCTGGAGTCCACCCGTGCTGCTCACCTCCCGGTCCCCCCGTCTCCGGGGCGTCGTCCTCGCGGCCGTCGCCGTGCCCGTGCTGGCGCTGGCGGCCCCGGCGGCCCCGGCGCGGGGTGACGACTCCCCGGTGCCGACGCCGGCGGAGGCCCCGGTCGTGGACGCCGGCGGCACCGTCGTCGGCGAACTGGTGCAGGCCTGGCCCGAGCACGCCGACCCCGTCGGGGGCGCCGAGCACGGCCCGCTGAGCTGGGTCCGGACCGACGAGGGCGACAGCGTCCGGGTCCTCACCGAGGACGTCGAGGACCTCCCGCTGGGCGCCACCGTCGAGGTGACCCTCGGCGACCAGGTGCCCGACGAGGCGGCCGCGGGTCTCGGGCTCGCCCCCGCGCACGAGCTGCTCGAGGCCGAGGTCGTGGCCCCGGAGGCACCGCCCGCGACGGCGCCCGCGCTGGCCCCCTTCACCAACGAGGTGACCGTCGTGCTGGTCCGCCCGCCGGGCACCACGGCCGACGGGATGACCGCGCAGCGCCTGGTCGACGCGCTCAACGGGCCGGTGGCCGACTTCTGGGAGAGCGAGACCGACGGCGCCGTCCGGCTGCACGGTGCGGCGGCGACGCCGGACTGGCTGACGACGACGGCCGGCTGTGACAACCCGTTCGCGCTGTGGGCCGAGGTCGCGGCGCACCCGCTCGTCCGGTTCGCCGAGGCCGCCGGCCGGCACCTGCTGGTCTACGTCCCCGGCTACCCCGCGCAGCAGCCCGGCTGCGCCTACGGCCTCGCCGAGGTCGGCCGCGCCCTGTCCGACGGCGGCAACCTGCTCGTGCGCGGCTCGGAGACCTCGATCATGGCGCACGAGCTCGGCCACAACTTCGGCCTCGGGCACTCGTCGGCCCACCAGTGCGACGGCGCCACCGACGCCGGCACCTGCCGGACCAAGGCCTACTACGACCTGTACGACGTCATGGGTGCGTCGTGGGAGCGGATCGGGTCGCTGAACGTCGTCCAGGCGGCGCTGCTCGGCGTGCTGCCGACGGCCGCGCGGGTGGACCTCACCGCCGGGGGCGCCGGGGCCACGGTCACGCTCTCTCCGGTGTCGGGCCGCAGCGGCACGCGGGCCGTGCGGCTCACCGACGCCCGCGGCGCGCAGCACTGGCTCGAGCTGCGGACGGCGAGCGGCATGGACGGCTGGCTGGGCACGACGGCGAACCGCCCCGGCCTGGAGGCCGGCGTGCTGCTGCGGCGGACGGGCACCGGGTCCGACACCTCGCTGCTGCTCGACGGCACCCCGTCCCCGGCGGCCGGGTGGGACACCGACACCCGGCAGGCCCTGCCGCCGGGGTCGGCCGTGACCGTGGCCGGCGGCGACTTCGTCGTCACCGTGCAGAGCCGGACCGCGACCTCCGCCGTCGTCGGCATCCGGACCCGCGCGGACGGGCAGACCCCCATCGCGCTCGTCGCGCAGGCGTCCTCCGCCGCGCTCGGCCCGGCACTGGCGCCGGAGGCCTGCGGTCTCGCCGGTGGCGGGTGCTACCAGGTGTTCCGCTACGGCAGCGTCTTCTGGTCGCCGGCTACCGGCGCGCACGTCGTCCAGGGCTCGGTCGCCGCGCGCTGGGTGCAGGGCGGCGCGGAGAACGGCGCCCTCGGCTACCCCACGGGCGGCCCGTCGTGCGGGCTGCCGGGCGGCGGCTGCGCGCAGTCCTTCCAGGGCGGCGACGTCTACTGGTCCCCGGCCTCGGGTGCCCGCGTGGTCAGCGGGGCGGTGGCCGCGATGTGGACCGCCCACGGCCGCGAGCGGGGCGGTCTGGGCTACCCGGCCGCCGAGCTCGCCTGCGGCCTGGTCGCGGGCGGCTGCTTCCAGGTGTTCCAGTACGGCGTCGTGTACGACTCGCCCGCCGCCGGCACCGCCGTGGCCAAGGGCGGCATCGGCTACACGTGGATGGGCCGGGGCGCGGAGAACGGCGCCTTCGGCTACCCGGTGGGCTCCGAGGAGTGCGGCCTGCCGGCCGGCGGTTGCGCGCAGAACTTCCAGCACGGCCGGATCACCTGGTCGCCGGCCTCCGGCGTCCACCTGCTGACCGGCGCCGTCCGCGACCGGTACGGCCTGCTGGGCGAGGAGCGGGGGCACATGGGCTACCCGGCGACCGACACCGCCTGCGGGCTGGTCGGCGGCGGCTGCTTCCAGGTGTTCGACCACGGCTGGATCTACTGGTCGCCGGCCACCGGGGCGCGCGCCATCAAGGGCGGCATCGCCTACACCTGGCTGGTGCGCGGCGCGGAGAACGGCGCGCTGGGCTACCCGGTGGGCGACGAGGAGTGCGGGCTGCGTGCGGGCGGGTGCCTCACCCACTTCGCGGGCGGTTCGATCTACTGGGCGCCGGCCACCGGTGTGGGCATCGTCGGCGGTGCCCTGCGCGACGCGTGGGTGGCCGCCGGAGCCGAGGCGGGGTCGCTGGGCTACCCGCTGGGGTCGGACTACGCGGTCAGCGGCGGGCGCGCGCAGCGCTTCGAGGGCGGCACGCTGATCTGGCGCGCGGGCACCGGGGTGGTCGACCGGGCCTGAGCCGGGCGCGGCCGAGGGGCGTCAGCCCAGCAGGGCGGCCAGCTCGTCGGAGACCATCGAGCCGAGGGTGCGGGCGTAGGTGGCCGTCAGGTGGTTGCCGTCCCGGTAGACGACGACGCCGCCGATCACGGCGGGGCAGCTGTCGGCGGGGCAGATCCACTGCGTCAGGTCCAGCAGCTCGACGCCGGGCGTGCCGGTGGCGGCGGTGACCTCGGGGCCGTCGGCCCAGAGGATCTCGTCGCGGTCCATCGCGCAGCTGCTGAGGCGGTCCTGGTTCTCCGCGACGCACTCGGGCACCAGGACGTCCGGGCGCGGGGTGTCGCGCAGCGACACCACCGGGATGCCGGCCGCCACGAACGGCGCCCACGCCTCGCGGTAGCCCTCGGCCAGCAGCGGCTTGCTCTCCTCGAGCGAGGGGACCGGGCGGTCGGGGAGGGAGGCGGCGTAGCGGCTGCCCGCGACCAGCAGCGCGTCCGGCGGATCGGCCAGCAGGGCGGCGGTCACGTTGTCGTTGTGCGCGTCGCACGCGGTGTTCGGGGCCCCGTCCAGGTCGACGGTCAGCGCGTTGAACGGGCAGGAGCCCCGGGTGTAGACGTCGACCCGCCAGCCGCGCTCGACCGCCGCCGCCTCGACGGCCGGCAGGTACTGCTCGGCGTGCGAGTCGCCGACGAGGGCGATCGTGGTGCCGGCGGCGAGGTTGCCGAACGAGCAGGGGTTCGCCGCGACCGAGCTCAGGTCGACGACGCACTCGTGCCCGTCGAGCACGGGCACGTCGCCGAACGCCACCGCCGGGTCGGGGACGAGCACGGGAAACGAGTCCTGCGGGGTGCCGTTGGCTGGATCCCAGCGCAGCGCGTTGGCTCCCGGGGTCACCGAGGCGTCGAAGTTGACGACGACGGGGGTCTCCGCGGCGGCAGCGAGCTGGTGGTTCTTCAGCGCCAGGCCGGCCAGCAGGGCGACCAGCGTGCAGACCGCGCCCAGGAGCAGGGCCGGACCGCTGGAGCGGCGCAGGGCGGGGGAGGAGAGCACCGGGCGCTCCACCAGCCGCAGGCTCAGCCAGGCCGGGACGACCGACGCCGCGACCAGCAGCAGCCCCCAGCGGAGCCGGAGGTCGCCGTCGGCGGTCTGGGCGGTGGCGATGATCAGCACCGGCCAGTGCCAGAGGTAGAGGGAGTAGGAGAGGCTGCCGACCCAGGTCATCGGGCGGGTGCGCAGCAGCGGGTTCTGCCGGCGGGCGTCCCCGGACAGGGCCGACCACAGCACGGCGACGGCGCCGAGGGTCGGGCAGGAGCGCCGCCGAGCCCGGGAAGACCGTCGAGGCGTCGTAGGTGACCGCGGCCCAGACGATCGCGGCCAGCCCGGCCCAGCCCACGGCCCGGCTCAGCCGGGCGCTCGCCGGGGCGACGACGGGGACGACGGCGAGCGCCGCGCCGAGCGCCAGCTCCCACATGCGGGTCGTCGTCACGAAGTAGGCCCTGCCCGGGTCGGCGGCCGAGAGGGAGATCGACCACGCGAGCGAGGGCACCCCGATGAGCAGCAGCGGCACGGCGAGGTGCAGGCGGGAGATCCCGGTGGGCGCGTCGCTCCGGCGCCGGCTCCGGGCGAGGCGGACCAGGCCCACGACGGCGAGGATCGCCAGCGGCCAGACGACGTAGAACTGCTCCTCCACCGCCAGCGACCAGAAGTGCTGCAGCGGCGACGCGGCCTGGTCTCGCGCGGAGTAGTCCACCGCGCGGTCGGCGAGGTCCCAGTTGACCAGGTAGATCGAGCTCTGGACGAGGTCCTGCGCCACCTGCGCCCAGCGCATCTGGGGCAGGAGGAGGACGGTGAGGGCCGCGGTCCCGGCCAGGGCCACGGCCGCCGCCGGGAGGATCCGGCGCGCGCGGCGGGCGTAGAAGCCGGCCAGCGAGATGGTGCCGCGGCGCTCCAGCTCGGTGACCAGGCCCTGGGTGATGAGGAAGCCCGAGAGGACGAAGAAGACGTCGACGCCGACGAAGCCGCCGGACAGCCAGGGCAGGCCCGCGTGGTACAGGACGACGAGGCCGACGGCGACCGCGCGCAGGCCCTGGATGTCGGCGCGGAAGGTGTGCCCGCTGCCCGCCGGGGACGGGCGGGGTGGAACTGCCGGGAGACCGGGGATCCGCGTCGGGCCGCGCTCGTCCAGGGTCTGTGCAGTCATCGGCTTCCTCAGCAGCGGTGCGGGCGCCACTCACCGTGCGTGATCGGGAGTGTGCGTCGAGTGTGACACGACGACGCCGCTCCCCGGCGGCACCGCGACCGCGCGTCGGACCGCTCCGTCACATCCGCACCAGCCGCCCGCCGGGGCGGCCGGTGCGGATGCCCGGATCAGCCGAAGGTGACCGCCCCTGTGCCGCTGGTCCAGGTCGCCGTCCCGCGCTCGAAGCGCTGCGTGGCCCCGCCCGGCACGCCCTGCGGCTTGCCGGTGGGGTAGCCCCACCAGCCGTTCTCGGCGCCCTGGTAGATCCAGGCGTCGCGGATGGGCCCGTCGACGGGGAAGGCGCCGAACGCCGGGGCGTAGTACACCGAGCCGTGCTCGAACAGCTGGAAGCAGCCGTTCTCGCGCAGCCCGCAGTACTCGTCGGACGTCGGGTAGCCCATCGAGCCGTTCTCCGCGCCCAGCAGCATCCAGGTGTGGCCGAGGCCGCCCTTGGCGATGAACGTGCCGGCGGGGGACTCGTACACCGTCCCGTACTGGAACACCTGATAGCAGCCGCCGCGGACCAGGGCGCAGGACTTCTCCATGGTCGGGTAGCCCAGCACCCCGCGCTCGCGGCCCACCGAGTCGTGCTTGGCGCGGGTGAGGCCCTGCACCGTGTACGCGTTGGTGGCGCCGGACCAGTAGACGCTGCCCCGCTGGAAGTCCTGGGAGCAGCCGCCGCCGACCAGGCCGCACACCTCGTCGCCGACCGGGTAGCCGAGGGGGCCGTTCTCGGCGCCCTTGCCCATCCAGGTGTAGCCGATGCCGCCCTTGGCGACGTGCGTGCCGGCGTCGGGGGCGGTGTAGATCGTGCCGAACTGGAAGATCTGGTAGCAGCCGCCGGCGACCAGGCCGCAGGCGCGGTCCATCGTCGGGTACCCGAGCGCGCCGTTCTCGCGACCGATCGCGCCCCACTTGGTGGCGATGTCCCCCGAGACGGTGTGCGCGCCGGTCGCGGCGGTCCAGTAGACGAGCCCGCGCTGGAAGGGCTGGAAGCAGCCGGCGTCCTTGATCCCGCAGAACGGGTCACCGGTCGGGTAGCCGAGCGCGCCGTTCTCGGCGCCGGTCGACACCCACTTGGCGCCGACGAGGCCGTACACGGCGTAGGCGCCGGTCGCGGCGGTCCAGTACACCGTCCCGCGCTCGAAGACCTGGTAGCAGCCGCTGCCGGCCAGCCCGCAGTTCGCGTCGGAGAGGGGGTAGCCCAGCGTGCCGTACTCCCGGCCCAGCCCGGTGTACCTGTCGAGGATCGCGCCGGTGACCGCCCAGGCACCCGTGCTCGGGGTCCAGTAGATGAGGCCCTTGGAGAACACCTGGAAGCAGCCGTTGTTCGCCAGCCCGCAGAGGTAGGGGGACTGGACGCTGCCCAGCGCGCCCCCGTTGCCGCCCAGGCTCTGGTACTTGGCGTAGAGCGCCGAGCCCTCGGCCGACTGCGTCGAGCCGAACCAGTCGGTGAAGTAGTTCCAGAAGTTCCGGTTGCCGTACGAGGAGCAGCTGTCGCCGGTGCCGTAGCCGGCGTTGAGCGCGGCCTGGTTGGGGCGGTACGGGGTGTAGATGTAGAGGCCCGCGGTCGCCTGGTTGGCGATGTAGACCGTCGAGGTGCCGCACCCGGAGTTGGGGTGCCACTGGATGATGTTGTTGCGGCCGGCCTTGTACTGGTAGCTGGCCGGCGAGGACGCGTAGCGCTGGTACTGCCAGGCCGAGCGGTACAGCTGGTTCTGCAGCCCGGCGTAGGTCGGGTCGCACCCGCCGTTGGCGGTGTCGGGGCAGGCGTAGCCCGCGGCGCGCTCGTACTTCTTGGCGGTGGGGTTGGTGGCGGTGACCAGCCCCATCTCCTTCTGGAGGAGGACCAGCAGCACCCGCGGGTTGACCCGGCACGTGGCCGCCACGCGGGCGATGACCTGGGCGGCGGTCTCGTCGTAGGCGCCGCGGTAGCCGCCGCACAGGGCGTCGGCCGCGCGGTCGGTGGTGTTCATCCGGTAGTTCTTGAGGCACGGCGAGCCGTCGGTGCCGACGGTGCAGCCGGCGCCGCGCAGGTTCAGGAAGTCCTGGATCGCGCCGGCGTCCATCGCCAGCCCGTCGAAGAAGACCGCGTCGCTGATGATGTTGCCCGGGTCGAAGTACCGCGTGTCCGCGGCCTGGGCGGGTGCGGCCGGGCTGCTCGTGAGGACCGGCGCGACCAGCGCCGCCCCGACCAGCCCGAGGACGACGAGCAGGCGGGTGACCGCACCCCTCACGGGACCTGCACCTCGACCGGCTCGGTGCTGCCGGCCGAGCGCTCCGACTCGTAGGCGAGCACGGCGTCCCAGGTGCCGGGCGCCAGCTGGTCGCCGGGCACGACCAGCTCGCCGCAGGCGGTGCTGGTGACGTTGGGCGTGGCCTCCCGCGACGCGGTCGCGCTCGCGCCGCCCTGGGTCAGGGTGAGCGTGCAGGTGCCGCCCTCCTCGACGAGGAAGGGCACGAAGCCGCCGACCTCGACGACGCTGCTGTCGGGGTTCCAGCCGTAGTAGGTGATCTGGACGGTGGCGTCCGCGCGTGCGCCGCCGGTCGGTGCCGGGACGGTGCTGGGCGCGGGGTCGGTGGCGACCTCGGTCGGATCGGGGGCCGACGGGTCCAGGGGGGTGCCGTAGGTGCCGGGAGGGGCTGTCGACAGCGGCGATCCGCTGGAGGCCTCGTCGGTCGAGGAGGAGCAGCCGGCCAGGAGCGCGAGGGAGGCGCAGGCGGCGAGGGTGCCGGCGCGTCGGCTGGAGAGCATGAGCGGTTCCTTGTCAGATCGTGACGCCGACCTGTGCGTACGCGGCGCCGGAGTCAGGTGGCGACACCACGCGCGACCACGGTCAGCATCTAGGTTCTCACGCAGTGTTAAGGGGATCAGGAGCGACACGCTCGGCGTCCGGTGCTCCGCCCCGCTTCGGCTGACCGGGAACCGGGGCGGCGCGCTACCCTCGGCCGTCCTGCCATCGCCGTGGCGGGCCGACGACGTGTCGCGACCAGCCGGTCCACGGGAGCAGTCAGGAGATGGCCGTCAGCACGAGCGTGGCCGGGTCCACCGCAGCCGGGGCCGCGCCGACGGCCACCGACCCCGGTCCGCCCCGCGCCGGCGGCGCGACCATCGCCCTCCTTGTGCTCAGCGGCCTGCTCGGGCTGGTCGGCACCACCTACCTCGCGGTGGCCGGGCACGGTCTGGGCCTGCACCTCGACGAGCCCGACCTCTGGTTCTTCGACGACCACTCGGAGCTGACGCCCGACGCGCTGGGCTACGACACCGCGCGGGCGTGGAGCTCCGCCGCGCTCGGGGTCTGGGCCGCCGCCTGGCTGCTCGCCGGGCTCGCGGTGCGCCGCGGCGTCCGCGCCCGGTGGCTGCTGCTGGTCGGGCTGGTCTGGTCGGTCCCGCTGGTCATCGGGCCGCCGCTGTTCACCGCGGACCCGTGGTTCTACGGCGCCATCGGCAACGCGGTGCAGCTCGGCGTCGACCCGTTCGAGGACGGGCCGGGCGTCCTCGGCGACATCGCGGCGGTGCGCGGCGCCGAGGAGTTCTGGCGGTTCAGCCCCACCCCGTACAGCCCCGCCCTTCGTGCTGCTGCTCAGCGGCCTGTCGCGGCTGCTCGACCAGGGCGAGCTCGCGATGCTGGTGGCGCTCCGGGTGCTCTGCGTCGCCGCCTGGGCCGTGTGCGCCGTCGTCGTGGCCCGCATCGCGCGGCACCTGGGCGGCAGCCCGTCGGTCGCGGTGTGGCTGGGCGCGGTCAACCCGCTGGTCCTGCTGCACCTGGTGTCGGGCAACCACAACGACGCGCTCATGCTCGGCCTGCTGCTCCCGGGCCTGCTGCTCGCGCTGCTCGACCGCCCGCTGCTCGGGATCGTGCTCTGCGTGGGTGCGGCCGGCATCAAGGCCACGGCGCTGGTCGTCGTCCTGGTGATCGGGGTGGACTGGGCGCAGCGCCAGGAGGGCTGGCCGGCCCGGCTGCGGGCGCTGGTGCTGGCCGGCGGCCTGGGCGCCGGCCTGTTCGCGCTGTCGGTGCAGCTGTCCGGCTACGGCTGGTCGTTCCTGGGCAACCTCGACACCCCCGGCAAGGCGCTGGAGGCGCTCACGCCCACGACGGCGCTGGCCTTCGCCCTCGACGTGGACGACCCGCCGATCGACGGCGCGCGGCAGGCCGGGATCGTCGTCGCCGTCGTGCTGGGACTGCTCTTCCTGACCCGGCTGCGGAGCTGGGGGCTGGTCCGCGTGACCTCCTGGATCGCGCTGACCGTCGTCCTCACCGGCTCGGTCGTGTGGCCCTGGTACCTGATCTGGCCGACGATGCTCTTCGCCGCCGCCGGGGTCCTCGCCGAGCGCCTCGTGGTGGTGCTGTGGTCGGTGGCCCTGCTGTTCACCGTGCTGCCGGGCGGGCACCCCGTGTTCGCCCTCTACGAGCGGCCGGGACCGGAACAGCTGGTGCTCGTCGTCCTGGGGGTGGCCGTCGTCGCCGGGCTGGTGCACGTCGGGGTGAGCCGGCGACGACGACGGCGACAACCCGCAGGGGTGCCCACGTGACGTCCACCCCGGCCCCGCCCGAGAACCCGCGAGAGAAGAGGAACAGCGTGCGCGTCCTGGTCGTGACGCCGACGTACAACGAGGCGGACAACGTCCGCCGGCACGTCGAGGCGGTCCTGGCCCGCCCCGTGGCGCCCGACGTCCTGATCGTGGACGACGGCTCACCGGACGGGACGGGGGACCTCGTGCGCGCGCTCGCCGCGGAGCACCCCGGCCGGGTCGAGCTGCTCGAGCGCTCCGGCAAGCTCGGCCTGGGCACCGCCTACGTCGCCGGCTTCACGCACGCGCTCGCTGCCGGGCGGTGGGACGTCATCGTGCAGATGGACGTCGACGGGTCGCACGACCCGCAGGCCATCGACGCGCTGATCGCCGCGATCGAGGACGCCGACCTGGTGATCGGCTCCCGCTACGTGCCCGGCGGCGCGGTGGCGAACTGGCCCTGGAGCCGCCGCACCGTGTCCTGGGTCGGCAACCTGTACGCCCGCACCGTGCTCCGCGCCGGCATCCGCGACCTCACCGGCGGGTTCAAGGCCTGGCGCACCGACCTGCTGACCCGGCTGGACGTCGACTCGTTCGAGGCCAACGGCTACGGCTACCAGATCGAGACGACCCACCGCGCGCTGCAGGCCGGCGCCCGGGTGGTCGAGGTGCCGATCACCTTCCGCGACCGCGAGCTCGGCGAGTCCAAGATGAACACCGGCATCGCCGTCGAGGCGGTCTCCGCGGTCTGGCGCATCCGTCGCGAGCCCGCGCCCTCCGCCCGGCCGGCCGGGCCGGACACCGGCGCCGGGCGGCGCTGACGCCGGACCGCGGCCGGGCGGGGACAATGGCTCCGACGCCCGAACCCTCCCCGACGAAGAAGGACCCATGACCCGCATCGTCATCATCGGCGGCGGACCGGCCGGCTACGAGGCCGCGCTGGTCGCCGCGCAGCTCGGTGCCGAGGTCACCGTCATCGAGCGCGACGGCATCGGGGGCGCCAGCGTCCTCACCGACTGCGTCCCCTCGAAGGCGCTCATCGCCGCCGCCGGCGCGATGACCTCGGTGCACGACTCCTCCGCCCTCGGCGTGCACGGCGCCGAGCTGGCCGCGGTCGGCCTGGACCTCGCCGCGGTCAACCAGCGGGTCAAGGGGCTGGCGCTGGCCCAGTCCGGCGACATCCACGCCCGCCTGGCCGGCGAGGGCGTGCGCATCGTGACCGGGCGCGGGCGGCTCGCCGACGAGGTCCGCGGCCTGGCCGCGCACCGCGTGGAGGTGCTGGGCGAGGACGGCGCGGTCACCGAGCGGCTCGAGGGCGACGTCGTCCTGATCGCGACCGGTGCCGACCCGCGGGTGCTGCCCGGCGCCGAGCCCGACCACGAGCGGATCCTCGACTGGCGCGACGTCTACGAGCTCACCGAGATGCCCGAGCACCTCGTCGTCGTCGGCTCCGGGGTCACCGGCGCCGAGTTCGCCTCCGGCTACCTGGAGGCCGGCGTGCCGGTCACCCTGGTCTCCTCCCGCGACCGGGTGCTGCCCGGTGAGGACTCCGACGCCGCCGAGGTGCTCGAGGAGGTCTTCCAGTCCCGCGGCGGCAAGCTGGAGCGCGGGCGGGCCGCCGGCGTGCGGCGGACCGAGAAGGGCGTCGTCGTCGAGCTCACCGACGGGCGCGCCGTCGAGGGCTCGCACGCGCTGATGACCGTCGGCACGGTGCCCAACACCGGTGGACTGAACCTGGAGCTCTGCGGCGTCGGGCTCACCGAGTCCGGCCACGTCGTCGTCGACCGCGTCTCGCGCACCTCGGTGCCCGGCATCTACGCCGCCGGCGACGTCACCGGCGTCTTCCAGCTCGCCTCGGTCGCGGCGATGCAGGGCCGGATCGCCATGTGGCACGCGCTCGGTGAGGCGGTCAGCCCGATCAAGCTCAAGACGGTCGCGGCCAACGTCTTCACCCACCCCGAGATCGCCACCGTGGGCGTGCAGGAGAAGAGCCTGCCGGAGTGGACCGAGGTCGACGTCGTCCGGCTGCCCCTGGCCACCAACGCCCGCGCCAAAGATGAGCGACCTGCGCGACGGCTTCGTCAAGCTGTTCGCCCGCCGCTCGACCGGGGTGGTCCTCGGCGGCGTGGTGGTGGCGCCGGGTGCCTCCGAGCTGATCCTGCCGATCGCGCTGGCGGTGACCAAGGGGCTGACCGTCGCCGACCTCGCCCAGACGTTCGCGATCTACCCCTCCCTCTCGGGATCGATCACCGAGGCCGGGCGCCGGCTGATGGGCGCCGACCACCTCGCCTGAACCACCTCGCCCGGACCACCTCGCCCGGACCGGGGGAGCGGTGCCCGGGAGGGCGTGGGGGCCGCTGTGACGGCTGGGGCGCGGATTCGGCTGGATTCGGCCGGATCGGTGCCGACGCGCGCGCAGCCCGCCGATGCAGGGAGGGATGTCTCCCGCCCGTGCCCGTTCCGCCGCCCTGCTGCGCGCCCTGCTCGTCGCGGGCGTCGCGGCCGGGGCGATCGCCGGCCCCGCCGCCGGGGTCGCCTCCGCCGGTGAGCCGGAGGGCACCGCCGTCGTCGGCCGGCTGCTCCAGGCGTGGGCGGAGGACGACCCGGCCGGGCAGCACGGGGCACACGCGGCGACCGCCCCGCTGAGCTGGGTCGAGACCGCCGACGGCGCCGTCCGCGTGCCGACCGAGGACCTGGGCGGGGTGCCCGCGGGAGCCACCGTCGAGCTCACCGTCGGCGGCGACGTGCAGGACGAGGGCGCCGTCGAGCACGGCCTGGAACCGGCCGCGGAGGTCCTGAGCACCGACTCGGTCACGCCCGCCCCGGCCCCGGTGGCGGTGCGCGGCCCGGTGACCAACGCGGTGACCGTCGTCCTCGTCGCGCCGGCGGGCACCCGCCCCGACGCGGACGTGACACCGCAGGACGTCGCTGCTGCCGTCGACGGGCCCGTCGCCGCGTTCTGGTCGGAGCAGACCGGGGGAGCGGTGCGCTTCGGCGTCGCCGCGGCGCACGACTGGATCAGCACCACCGCCGGGTGCGCCGACCCCACCGCCCTGTGGGACGAGGCCGCCGCCGCCGTGGGCTTCCGGCCCGGACCCGGCCGGCACCTGATGCTCCAGCTGAGCAGCCAGACGGCCGCGCAGCCCGGCTGCTCCTACGCCCTCGCCGAGGTCGGCGCCGGCCCGGCGTCGGGCGGCCGGCTCTACGTCCGGGAGGTGCTGCCCTCGGTCATGGCCCACGAGCTGGGCCACAACCTCGGCCTGAGCCACTCCTCGGCGCTGCAGTGCGACGGCACCGTCGAGGCGGGCACCTGCCGCACCGCCGCCTACCGCGACCTCTACGACGTCATGGGCGTCTCCTGGAGCGAGCTGGGCTCGCTGAGCGCCCCACAGGCCGCGCTGCTCGGCGCGCTCCCGGCCGGCGCCACCCGGGAGCTGGGTGTCCTCGACGCGCCCGCGGAGATCGAGCTCGCGCCGGTGGCCGGCCGCACCGGTACGCAGGCGCTCCGCCTCGTGGCCGCCGACGGCACCGCCTACTGGCTCGAGTACCGGACGGCGACCGGCCGGGACGCCTGGCTCGGCCGCCCCGACCGGAACCGCTACCGGCTGGAGACCGGCGTGCTCGTGCGCCGCGCAGCCGCGTTCCCCGACACGGCGGTGCTCCTCGACGGGACGCCGTCCCCGTCCGGGGGGTGGGACGCCGACCTGCGCAGCGCGCTGCCCGTCGGCGTGCCGGTCGAGCTCGCCGGAGGTGGGTTCACCGTCACCGTCCGGTCGCTCGACGACGGCACCGCGGCGCTCTCCGTGGTGCCGGTGGCCCCGCCGGCGGCGCCCGCCGCGGCGGCAGCGCCCCGCGACCCCGGCACCGGCCGGCTGCTGCCGGGCGCCCCGGCCGGCCGCGCGGCGGCCGCGCCCGCCGCGCAGGCGGAGACCCCCGTGGCGGCCGCGGCCCCGGCCCAGCCGCAGGTGCCCGGGCCCGCTCCGTTCGTCCCCGCCGCGGCCACGCTGGAGCCGGCCGCGGGCGGGTCGGGCCTGGGCATGGTGCTCGTCGCGGTCTCCGGGGCAGGGCTGGCCGGCGCGACGCTGCTGGTCGTGCGCCGGGCTCGCCGGCTGCGCACCCGCTGATCCCGGCAGCACCCGGCACCCCGAACGGCAGGAGGCCGGATCCGCGAGCGCGGATCCGGCCTCCTGGGCGTCGTGTTCGGACTACTCGGCGTCGTCGGCGATCGTGCAGATGACCGCGCCGCTGGTGACCGAGGCGCCGACCTCGGCCGACAGGCCGCTGATCGTGCCGGCCTTGTGGGCGGTGATCGGCTGCTCCATCTTCATCGCCTCGAGGACGACGACCAGGTCGCCGGCGGCGACGGTCGCGCCGTCCTCGACGGCGACCTTCACGATCGTGCCCTGCATCGGCGAGGTGAGGGAGTCACCCGAGGCGGCCGACCCGCCGTGGCCGCCGCCGCGCTTGCGCGGCTTGGCCGGAGCGCCCGCGGGGGCCCCGCCACCGGCGGCCAGGCCGGCGGGCAGCGACACCTCGAGCCGGCGGCCGCCGACCTCGACGACGACGGTCTGGCGCGCCGCCGGCTCGTCGGCCTCGGACGGCGCGGCGGAGTACGCCGGCACCTGGTTGTCCCACTCGGTCTCGATCCACCGCGTGTGCACGGTGAACGGCTCGGAGGTGAACGCCTCGTCGCGGACGACGGCGCGGTGGAAGGGGATGACCGTGGGCATGCCCTCGACCACGAGCTCGTCCAGCGCGCGGCGGGCCCGCTGCAGCGCTTCCTCGCGGGTGGCGCCGGTGACGATCAGCTTGGCCAGCATCGAGTCGAACGCGCCGGCCACCTCGCCGCCGGTCTCGACGCCGGAGTCCCAGCGCACGCCGGGGCCCTGCGGGATCTCCAGCCGGTCCACCGGGCCGGGGGCGGGCATGAAGTTGCGGCCGGCGTCCTCGGCGTTGATCCGGAACTCGATGCTGTGCCCGCGCGGGGTCGGGTCCTCGGTGATCTCCAGCGGCAGGCCCTGGGCGATGCGGAACTGCTGGCGGACGAGGTCGATGCCGCTGGTCTCCTCCGAGACCGGGTGCTCGACCTGCAGGCGGGTGTTGACCTCGAGGAAGGAGATGGAGCCGTCGGTGCCGACGAGGTACTCGACGGTGCCGGCGCCGTGGTAGCCGGCCTCCTTGCAGATGGCCTTGGCCGACTCGTGGATCCGGGCGCGCTGCTCGTCGGTGAGGAACGGCGCGGGCGCCTCCTCGACCAGCTTCTGGTTGCGGCGCTGCAGCGAGCAGTCGCGGGTGCCGACGACGATCACGTTGCCGTGGGTGTCGGCCAGCACCTGGGCCTCGACGTGCCGGGGCTTGTCCAGGAACTTCTCCACGAAGCACTCGCCGCGGCCGAAGGCCGAGACGGCCTCGCGGACGGCGGAGTCGAACAGCTCGGCGATCTCGCTCTTCTCGCGGACCACCTTGAGCCCGCGGCCACCGCCACCGAACGCCGCCTTGATGGCGATCGGGAGGCCGTGCTCCTCGGCGAAGGCGATGACCTCGTCGGCGCCGCCGACCGGGTCCTTGGTGCCCGGCACCAGCGGGGCGCCGGCCTTGGTGGCGATGTGCCGGGCGGCGACCTTGTCACCCAGGTCGATGATCGCCTGCGGCGACGGCCCGATCCAGGTCAGCCCGGCGTCGATGACGGCCTGGGCGAAGTCGGCGTTCTCCGAGAGGAACCCGTAGCCGGGGTGGATCGCGTCGGCGCCGGACTGCTTCGCGGCGTCGATGATCTTGTCGATGACCAGGTAGGAGTCCCCGGGCGTCGTGCCGCCCAGGGCGAACGCCTCGTCGGCGACGCGCACGTGCAGCGCGTCGCGGTCCGGCTCGGCGTAGACGGCCACGCTGGTGAGACCGGCGTCCTTGCACGCACGCGCCACTCGCACCGCGATCTCACCGCGGTTGGCGATCAGGACCTTCTGCACCGGGCTCTCCTTCGTCTGTGGACCGGTCGGACTGTAGTCAGGGGGTGGAACGGGGGTTCAGCGACGCCAGAGGTCGGTGATGGCCAGGCCGCGCTTGGCCAGCTGGGTGCGCAGCACGGTGAGCGAGAGACCGACGACGGCTGCCGGGTCGCCCTCCACACGCCGGACGAACGGTGCCCCGAGACCGTCGAGGGTGAACGCGCCGGCCACCGCGAGCGGCTCGCCGGTGGCCAGGTAGGCCTCGATCTCGGACGACGTCGGCTCGGCGAAGTAGACGGCGGTCGAGGCGACGGCGATGTCCCGGCTGGCGACCCCGCCGTCCCGGACGTCGAACAGCGCCTGACCGGTGTGCAGCACGCCGGAGCGGCCGGACATCCGGCGCCACCGGTCCCGCGCGTCGGCGGCGTCGGCCGGCTTGCCCAGCGGCTTGCCGCCGAACTCGAGCAGCGAGTCCGCGCCGATGACCAGCGCGTCGGTCTCCCGCTTCGCGACCGCGGCGGCCTTGGCCGCCGCGAGCAGGGCGACCTGCTCGGCCACCCGCGGCGCGGAGTAGCTGGACTCGTCGACGTCGCTCACCACGACCTCGGGGCGCGAGGCCCGCCTGCCGCAGCAGCGACAGCCGCGCCGGGGACGCCGAGGCCAGGACGAGCCTGCGGTCGACGCTCATGCCGGGCTCCCGGCCGCGCGCCAGCCGCCGGGACCGAGCGCCTCCGGGCGGCGGTGGGAGCGCCCGTAGGCCGCCCAGCCGCCGATCGGCGTCGGGCGCTTCCGGGACCGGCGCTGGGAGAGCGCGGCCACGACGACGGTCAGCGCGGCGAGCTCCTCGGCCGAGGGCTCGCCCTTCACGACGGTCAGCAGCGGCGCTCCGCTGTCGGGAGCTGCTTCGTGGCCGCGGTGCGGCCCGGAGGGGCGCGATGTCATGGTCACAGGGGGATGTTGCCGTGCTTCTTGGCCGGCAGGGTCTGGCGCTTGTTGGCGAGGACGCGCAGCGCCTTGGTCACCTGCACGCGGGTGTGCGACGGCGGGATGACCGCGTCGACGTACCCGCGGTCGGCGGCGATGTAGGGGTTGGCGAGGGTGTCCTCGTACTCGGCGATCAGCTCCGCGCGCGTGGTGTCGGGGTCCTCGGCGGCGGCCAGCTCCTTGCGGTACAGGATGCCGACCGCGCCCTGCGCGCCGACGACGGCGATCTGCGCCGTCGGCCAGGCCAGGTTGACGTCGGCGCCCAGGTGCTTGGAGCCCATGACGTCGTAGGCGCCGCCGTAGGCCTTGCGGGTGATGACGGTGACCTTGGGGACGGTGGCCTCGGCGTAGGCGTAGATGAGCTTGGCGCCGCGGCGGATGATGCCCTCCCACTCCTGCGACGTGCCGGGCAGGAAGCCCGGGACGTCGACGAAGGTGAGCACCGGGATGTTGAAGGCGTCGCAGGTCCGCACGAAGCGGGCGGCCTTCTCGCTGGCGTCGATGTCCAGCGTGCCGGCGAACTGGGTCGGCTGGTTGGCGACGACGCCGACCGGGCGGCCCTCGACGCGGCCGAAGCCGATCAGCAGGTTGGGCGCGAACAGCGGCTGCACCTCGAGGAACTCGCCGTCGTCGAGGACGTGCTCGATGACGGCGTGCATGTCGTAGGGGGTGTTCGCCGAGTCCGGGATGAACGTGTCGAGCTCGAGGTCCTCGTCGGTCAGCGCCTCGGGCAGGACGGTCTCGACCGGGGCGACCTCCAGGGCCGGCAGCGGGTCGAGGTTGTTGCTCGGCAGGTAGGACAGCAGCGCCTTGACGTAGTCCAGCGCGTCGGCCTCGTCCTCGGCCAGGTAGTGCGCGACACCGGACTTGGTGTTGTGCGTGCGGGCGCCGCCGAGCTCCTCGAGCGTGACCTCCTCGCCGGTCACGGTCTTCACCACGTCGGGCCCGGTGATGAACATCTGGCTGGTCTTGTCGACCATGACGATGAAGTCGGTGAGCGCCGGGGAGTAGACGTGCCCACCGGCGGCCGGGCCCATGATCAGCGAGATCTGCGGGATGACGCCGGAGGCGTGCACGTTGCGCTGGAAGATCTCGCCGTAGAGGCCGAGGGAGACCACGCCCTCCTGGATGCGCGCGCCGCCGCCCTCGTTGATGCCGATGACCGGGCAGCCGTTCTTGATCGCGAAGTCCTGGACCTTGACGATCTTCTCGCCGTAGACCTCGCCGAGCGCGCCGCCGAAGACGGTCACGTCCTGGCTGAAGATCGCCACGGGGCGGCCGTCGACCGTGCCGTAGCCGGTCACGACGCCGTCGCCGAACGGGCGCTTGGCGTCCATGCCGAAGTTCGTGGAGCGGTGGCGCGCGAACTCGTCGAACTCGGTGAACGAGCCCGGGTCCAGCAGCGCCTCGATGCGCTCGCGGGCGGTCATCTTGCCCGCCGCGTGCTGCTTCTCGACCGCGCGCTCGGAGCCCGCGTGCTGGGCCTCCTGGACGCGGCGCTCGAAGTCGGCCAGCTTCCCGGCGGTGGTGTGGATGTCGATGTCGTCGGGGACCTGTTCCCCGGCGTTCTCGAGTTCAGCCGCGCTCACGTTTCCTCCTCGCTGGCGCACCTCGGCCGCGGTGGTGGGGCCGCCGTGCTCATCCCTGGCCGGGCGCGCCCGGTCACGGGTTACGTAGCGTAGGGGAGTGCCCGGCGACTCCTCACCTCGATGGTCGGATCTCGGCCGTCCGCCCCTCGACGCCGCCGCTCTCCAGGCGGCCCTGACCCGCGGCAGCCGCCTGTGGACGGCGCTCGAGGTCGTGCCCGAGGCGGGCTCGACCAACGCCGACCTCGTGGCCGCCGCCGGTCAGGACGCCCCCGAGGGCACCGTGCTGCTCGCCGAGCACCAGGTCGCCGGCCGCGGCCGGCTCGACCGCGTCTGGACCTCCCCGCCGCGCGCCGGGCTCACCGTCTCGGTGCTGCTGCGCCCCGACGTCCCCGCGGCGCGCAAGGGCTGGCTGCCGCTGCTCACCGGCGTCGCGCTGGCCGAGGCGGTGGGGGAGTCGACCGGCGTGCTGGCCTCGGTCAAGTGGCCCAACGACGTGCTCGCCCGCGACGGGCGGAAGCTCGCCGGCATCCTCGCCGAGACGGCGCCGTCGGCCACCCTCCCGGCGGCGGTCGTCGTCGGCACCGGGCTGAACGTCTCCACCACCGCAGCCGAGCTGCCCGACACCGGCACCTCGTTGGCCGTCATCACCGGCGGCACGGTCGACCGCGCGCCGGTGCTGCTGGCCTTCCTGCGGGCGCTGGAGGCGCGCTACCTGCGCTGGATCGAGCACCTGGGCGACCCGATCGCCTCCGGGCTCGCGACGGACTACCTGCGCTGGTCCTCCACCGTCGGCACCGCGGTGCAGGTGCACCTGCCCGACGGGTCGCTGCTGGACGGCGTCGCCGAGGGCGTCGACTGGGACGGCCGGCTCGTCGTCCGGACGCCGACCGGCACGGTGGAGCTGGCCAGCGGCGACGTCCGACACGTGCGATGACATCGCGGTCCTCCGGACCGCACCGCGGCCACGTGCCGTCCCCCCGCTGAGCTGAGCCCTCCGTCGCTCGATCGCGGGACCCTCCGGGCCCCACTCCTCACGACACCGCACCGCGGTTCCGGTGACGGCGGCCCGGGCTGCGCCATCCTGGCGGCATGCCCTACCCGGACAAGCTGCTCGCCGAGGACGAGGACGTCGTCCGCCACCTGCACCCGCACTGGCTGACCGTCTTCTGGCCCGTGGTGCGCCTCCTGCTGATCGTCGGCGCCGCCTCCTTCGGTGCCGCCCTGGTCCCCGACGGCCGGCAGCAGGGCGTCTACCGGATGGTGATCGTGGCGGTCGCCGTCGTGCTGCTCGTCCTCACCGTCGCCGTCCCGCTCGCCCGGTGGCGGACGACGCACTACGTCGTCACCACCCACCGGCTGCTGTTCCGCGAGGGGATCCTGGCCCGCCGCGGCCGCGACCTGGGGCTGGGGCGGATCACCGACGTCTCCTACACGCAGACGCTCTGGGAGCGGCTGATCAACTCCGGCACGCTCACCGTGGAGACCGCGGGGGACGGCGGGGCGACCGTGCTGCGGCAGATCCCGGACAGCGAGGGCACCCAGCAGCTGCTCAACCACATGATCGAGGAGGACGCCGACCGGCGGGCGCGGGAGAGCGCCCGCTACGCCGGCGAGCACTCCATCGGCCGGGGGGACACCGCGCCGCAGCACTTCTGACCGCAGCACTGTCGACCGCTCGGCGCCCTGCCGGTGGCGGGTGGTGCGCCTGGGACGGCGTTGTCGAGCCTTGCCCAGAATGCGGAACGACTTGTCATCTTTTCGGCTCAACCCTGCGTGATCGCGCCGTTACTTTCGTTCCATGCCGCAGGACAGCCGAACCTCAGCCGACCTGCCGTCGATGCCGCGCGGGGAGATCCGCGCGCTGACCGGCCTGCGCCTCGTCGCCGCGATGGTCGTGGTGATCGGGCACTTCAAGCCGATCCTCATGCCCTACCTGGACCAGGTGCCGCTGGTGGGACCGGTCCTGGACGCCGGGTGGCTCGGGGTCGAGGTGTTCTTCGTCCTCAGCGGCTACGTGATCGCCCGCAGCTACGTCGTGCGAGGTCGGTGGCCGGTTCACGATCGGCAAGGCCGCGACCTTCGTCTTCAACCGCTTCGCCCGCGTGTGGCCGGTCTGGGCGCTGGTCACCACGCTCATGGCCGGCTGGATCCTCGCCGTCCGCTGGAAGGGCCTCTACGCCGACGTCTGGGTCTCGCACCCCGTGGTCAGCCCGGGGCAGTACCTCGAGCAGCTGTCGATGACCCAGATGTGGGGCGCCACCTCGATCGTCGGGCCGAGCTACGTCATGCCGGGCTGGTCGATCAGCGCGGAGTGGGCGGCCTACCTGGCCTTCCCCCTGCTCGCCGTCCTGCTGCTCCCGCTGCGCCGGCTGCCCGCCGGCGTGCTGCTGGGCCTGGCCACGCTGCTCATGACGCCCATGGCCGTCACCGCCTTCGTCGAGGGCCCCCTCGACCCCGAGGTGCCCTGGCTGTACCGCCTGGCGTGCAGCTTCGTCGCCGGCATGCTGGTCGCCATCGGCACCCTGGGGCTGCGCCGCACCCCGCGGGTCGAGCAGCTCGCGTTCGCCGTCAGCGTCGCCTGCACGGTCGCCTTCGTGGTGTTCTGCTTCTGGGCCTCCTGGCGCCGCGCCGGCGACCCGGCGCACGACTACGCGGGCATCTCCGTCGTCCTGTTCCCGGCGCTGGTCGGCGCGTTCGCGCTCACCGACCGCGGACCGGCCGCCTGGCTCTCCCGCGACCTGGTCGTCTACGGCGGGCGCATCTCCTACTGCCTCTACCTCGTGCACTACCCGGTCTTCGACGTCCTGCTCACCTACGTCTGGCAGGGGCAGGACCCCACGACGCGGGTGGTCGGCCCGGGGCTGGCGCTGCTCGCGCCGTTCGCCGTCGTCCTGTCGGTGCTGCTGGCCATGGCGCTGCACCACGGCGTCGAGGTGCCCGCCCGCTCCCTGCTGCTGCGGGGCCGCGCCCGCGCCGTGGCCCGGCTGGTCCGGCGTCGACCGGCGGTCGAGGTGCCGTCCGGCACGGAGGTCATCCCGGTGCCCCGGGGTGCCGCCGTGCACGGCGCGGCGGCCGGCGGCCCGCGGACCCGCGCCCTGCCCGCCGTGCCCTTCCGGCCGAGCGCGCGGGAGACCGTCGGGCCCCGGTCCTGACCGGCCGGCACGCGGCCGGCACCGCGCCGCAGAGCCCGCGCGCGGAGATCCGGGCGCTCACCGGACTCCGGGCGGTCGCCGCCACCTGGGTCGTGCTGTTCCACTTCACGAACCAGCTCGCGCCCTACCTGTCCGCCGTCCCGTTCGCCGGGCAGGTCGCCGCTGCCGGCTGGACGGGGGTGGAGCTGTTTTTCGTCCTCAGCGGCTTCGTGATCACGCGGGCCTACGCCGAGGAGCTCGGGCGCCCGCGGCTGCGCTCGCTGGTCCGGTTCGTCGGCGGCAGGTTCGCCCGCGTGTGGCCCGCGTGGGCCGCCGTCACGCTGGCCATGGCCGGGTGGCTGTGGGCCATCCGGGAGGCGGGCTGGGCCGCGGACCTGGTCAACCCGCACCCCGCCGTCGACGCGCCGGCCCTGCTCGGCCAGCTGGCCATGACGCACATGTGGGGCCGCGACGAGCTGGCCGGCGCGAGCTACGTGCTGCCGGGGTGGTCGATCAGCGTGGAGTGGGCGGCCTACCTCGCCTTCCCGCTGCTGGCCCTGCTGCTCCGGCCGCTGCGGCGGCTGCCGGCGTCGGTCCTGCTGGTCCTGTCGGTGCTCGCCGTGTCGCCGCTCGTGGTGATCGCCGCCGTGGAGGGCCCCTACAACTCGCAGCTGCCGTGGGAGTTGCGCATTGCCTGCGCCTTCACCGCCGGCGCGCTCGCCGCGCTCGCGGTGGGCCGGGCCCGCCGTGCCGCGTGGGAGCCGTTCGCCGCCGGCGCCGTCCGGGTCATCCCGCTGCTCGTGCTGCTCGGCATCCTCTGGGCCGGCTGGCGCCGCACGATGCCGGGCGCGGGCGGTGACCACGTCGGCGTGGTCGTCGTGCTCTTCCCGGTCCTGGTGGCCGCCCTGGCGCTGACCGAGCGCGGCCTCGCGCAGGCGCTGTCCGGCCGCGCCCTGGTGTTCGGGGGTCGCATCTCCTACGCGGTCTACCTCGTCCACTTCGTCGTGCTCGACGTGCTGCTGACGGTCCTGTGGCAGGACCCGGCCAAGCACAACGTGCTGGGCCCCGGCCTGGCCCTGGCGGCGCCGTTCCTCGTCCTCGGCTGCTTCGGCCTGGCCGCCGGCCTGCACCGGTACGTCGAGGAGCCCGGCCGGCGCCTCGTCGTCCGGGGCCTGGACCGGCTGCTCCCGGTCGAGACCGTTGCCGACGACCGCACGGGCCGGCTGGACCTGCGCACGCTGCCGCCGCTCCCGGCGGCGCGGGCAACTGTCGGACCCACCACCTAACGTCGCCGGCATGCGACTGCTGCACACCTCCGACTGGCACATCGGCCGGACGCTGCACGGCACCGATCTGCTCGCCGAGCAGGAGGCCGTGCTCGGCGGGCTGGCCGAGGTGGTCGTCGCGGAGTCGGTGGACGTCGTGGTCGTCGCCGGGGACGTCTACGACCGCGCGGTCCCCTCGGCGGACGCGACGGCGGTGCTCGACCGGGTGGTCGGGCGGCTGCTGACGGCGGGTGCGCAGGTCGTGCTGACGCCGGGCAACCACGACTCCGCCCGCCGGCTGGGCACCTTCTCCGGGCTGCTCGCCGTCGCGGGGCTGCACGTCCGGGCGGTCACCCCGGCGCTCGACGAGCCGGTGCTGCTGTCCGACGAGCACGGCGAGGTGGCCGTCTACGGCATCCCGTACCTGGAGCCCGAGGTGGCCCGGCACGAGCTGGGTCTGGCCGGCCGGGGCGAGGCCGCCGTGCGGGGGCACGAGGGCGTGCTGAGCGCCGCGATGGAGCGCATCCGCGCCGATCTCTTCCTCCGCCCGGGCGCCCGGTCGGTGGTGCTGGCGCACGCCTTCGTCGGCGGTGGGCTGCCCAGCGAGAGCGAGCGGGACATCTGCGTCGGCGGCGTGGACCTTGGTGCCGGCGGGCGTCTTCGACGGCGTGGACTACGTCGCGCTGGGGCACCTGCACCGGCCGCAGACGCTCACCCCGCGGCTGCGCTACAGCGGCTCGCCGCTGGCCTACTCCTTCGGCGAGGCGGGGCAGCAGAAGCAGGCCTGGCTGGTCGAGCTCGACGCGGCCGGCCTGGCCGACGTCCGGCCCGTGCCGCTGCCGACGCCCCGGCAGCTCTCGATCCTCACCGGTGAGCTCGCCGAGCTGCTGGCCGCGCCCGAGCACGCGGCCGCGGAGGAGCACTTCGTCTCCGCGCGGCTGACCGACACCGTCCGCCCGGGGGACCCGATGCGGCAGCTGCGCGAGCGCTTCCCGCACTGCGTGCACCTGGAGTGGACCGGTGCCGGCGCGGGGGCCGACGGGCGGAGCTACCAGGAGCGGCTGCGCGGCCGCAGCGACCTCGAGGTCGCCGAGGAGTTCGTCGACCACGTCCGCGGCGCCGGCCCGAGCGACGCCGAGCGCGAGCTGCTGGGCCGCGCGCTCGCGGCAGCGGCCCGCGAGGACGCCGCATGAGGGTCCACCAGCTCGCGCTGACCGCGTTCGGGCCGTTCGCCACCCGGGTCGACGTCGACCTCGACGAGGTGGGCCGCGACGGGCTGTTCCTGCTGTGGGGGCCGACGGGCGCGGGCAAGACCACCCTGCTCGACGCGGTCGTCTTCGCTCTCTACGGCACCGTCCCCGGTGCACGCGGCGAGGAGAAGCGGCTGCGCAGCGACCACGCCGCCGACGACGTCCGCACCGAGGTCGAGCTCGAGCTGACGCTGGGCGGGGAGCGGCTGCGGGTCACCCGCCGCCCGGAGCAGCAGCGGCCCAAGCGCCGCGGCGAGGGGTTCACGACCGAGCAGGCCCGGCTGACCCTCCAGCGGTGGGTCGGCGACGCCTGGGAGCCGGTGAGCACCCGCATCGACGAGGGCTCGGAGTACCTGCGCACCCGGCTCGGCCTCTCCGCCGAGCAGTTCTGCCAGGTCGTGCTGCTGCCGCAGGGCGACTTCGCGCGGTTCCTGCGCGCCGAGCCCGAGGACCGCGGCCGGCTGCTGCGCACGCTGTTCGACGTCGGCCGGTTCGCCCGGGTCGAGGACTGGCTGGCCGGGGAGCGGACGGCCGCCCGCGAGGCGCTGGACCGCATCCGCGCCCGCACCGGCACGCTGGTGTCGCTGGTGGCCTCCGCGGCCGACGTCACCGTCCCCGAGCAGTTCGCCCCGGAACTCGTCGGCGCGACGGCCGGGTCACCCGTCACCGCCTGGGTGCGCCGCATCCGGGCCGAGGCGGCCGAGGAGGCCACCCGCGCCCAGGCCTCGGCCGACGCCGCGGGGGAGCGGGCACGCGACCGGGAGGCCGAGCTCGTCGCGGCGCGGGCCCTCGCCGACTGCCACGCCCGCCGCGACCGGGCGCTCGCCGAGCGGGCCCGCCTCGACGCGGCGGCGGCGGAGCTCGAGCCGGTGCGGGCGGTGCTGGACGCCGGGCGCCGGGCCGAGCCGGTGCGCGACGCGCTGGAGGCCGCCGGCCGCGCCGCGCTGGAAGCCGAGCGGGCCGCGGGCGCGCTCGCGGCCGCGCGCACCGCGTGGACGGCCGTGGCCGACGGGCGCGAGGCCGACGCCGGGCTGGCCCGGTCCCTCCGCGACGAGGCGGCCGCGCTGCGCGCGCTGCTGCCCGAGGTCACCCGCGCCACCCGCCTGGAGCGCGACGTCTCCGCGGGGGAGCGCACCCTCGCCGCCCTGGCCGACCGCTGCGCCGCGGGCGAGCGGGCCCTCGCCGGTTGGCCGGGCCGCGTGCAGGAGCACCAGGCCGCCGTCGACACCGCCGCCGAGGCGGCCGCCCGGCTGCCCGGGCTGCGCGCCGCCGTCGACGCCCGCCGGACCGCCCTGGAGGCCGCCCGCGACGCCGGGGCGCTCGAGACGGCGCTGACCGGCCGGCGCGCCGCCGCCGACTCCGCCCGCGAGGCCTGGCTGGACGCCCGCGAGCGCTGGAACGACCTGCGCACCCAGCGCCTCGACGGCATGGCCGCCGAGCTCGCCGCCGGGCTGTCCGACGGCTCGTCGTGCCCGGTCTGCGGCTCGGTCGAGCACCCCTCGCCCGCGGAGGCCGGCGGCCCGGTCGTCACGCGGGCCGAGGAGGACGCCGCCCGCGGCGCCGCCGAGCAGGCGGAGGTCGCCTGGACCGCGGCGCGGGACACCTGCGCGGAGACCGAGCGCGAACTGGCCACCCGGCGGGCGCAGGCCGGCACCGAGCCGGTGCCCGACCAGGAGGCCGACCTCGCGGCGCTCGGGGCCGAGCAGCGCGCCGCGCAGCTGCTCGCCGACGGGCTGGACACCGCCCGCGCCGAGCTCGAGCGCGCGCGGGCCCAGCAGGACGCCGCGGCGGCGGCACTCGCCGCCGACCGCGAGGAGCTCAGCCGGCAGGAGGCGACGCTCGCGGCGGCCCGGTCCGCGCTCGCCGACGTCACCGCCCAGCTGGCCGAGGCCTGCGGGGACGACGCCGACCTGCCCGCCCGCATCGCCCGGCTCACCGGCGAGGCCGAGCGCTGCGAGGCCGAGGTCGAGGCGGCCGCCGCCGACGAGCGGGCCCGGCAGGCCGAGCAGGCCGCGCTGGCGGTCGCCGTGTCCCGCGTGGCCGCCGCCGGCTTCACCGGCCTCGACGCGGCCGCCCGGGCGCTGCTGCCGGCCGGCCGGGCCGAGGAGCTCGGCCGCCGGGTCGAGGAGCACGACCGGGCGCTCGCCGTCGTCACCGGCGTCCTCGCCGAACCGCAGCTCGCCGACCTGGGGGAGCGCCCCGACCTCGAGGCGCTCACCGGCGGCTGCCGGGAGGCGACTGCGGCGCGGGAGGCCGCCGTCGCCACGCTGGAGCACGCCCGCCGCCGGGTGGCCCGGCTCGACGAGCTGTCCGGCGAGCTCACCGCGGCCGAGGTCGAGCTCGACGAGCAGCGCGCCGTGACCGAGCAGGTGACGGCCCTGGCCGACCTGGCGACCGGCCGCGGCGCGAACCGGCTGAAGATGCGGCTGCAGTCCTTCGTGCTGGCCGCGCGCCTCGAGCAGGTGTCCGAGGTGGCCAGCCGCCGGCTGCAGGACATGTCCGGCGGGCGGTACACGTTCCTGCACAGCGACGCCCAGGGCCGGCACGGTGCCCGCGGCGGCCTCGGCCTCGAGGTGCTCGACGAGTACACCGGCACCCGCCGGCCCACGAAGACGCTGTCCGGCGGGGAGAGCTTCATGGCCTCGCTCGCCCTCGCGCTGGGGCTGGCCGACGTCGTCACCGCCGAGAGCGGCGGCGTGCAGATCGACAGCCTGTTCGTCGACGAGGGCTTCGGCACGCTCGACCCGATGGCGCTCGACGCGGTGATGGACGTGCTCGACGAGCTGCGCCGCGGCGGCCGCACGGTCGGCGTCATCAGCCACGTCGAGGAGCTGCGCACCCGGATCACCAGCCGGCTCGAGGTGGTCCCGGGGCGGAACGGATCCCGGCTCGCGAGCTGAGCCGCCTGGGGAGGGGGGCGGTGCGGCTCAGGCGGCGCCGCGGGTCCCCGTCGGCAGCGCCGGGTCGGCCGGTGGGGTGGGGTCCCCGGTGCCGGCCGGGTCCACGGCGGCGAACGCGGGGAAGACCCAGCGGCGGTAGGCCAGGTAGCGCACCACGCTGTTCAGCCCGATCGAGCCGATGTTGGCGATCTGGATGATCAGCAGGCGCTCCTGGTCCAGCGGGTAGCGCACGAACCAGATGATCGCCGCGCCCAGCACCAGAGTGCCCAGGTTGATGAGGGTGAAGAGGGTGAACGAGCGGCGGATCGTCGTCTTGTCGCGGTGCGCGAACGCCCAGTTGCGGTGCCCCAGGAACGCCACCGTCATCGACACCAGCGTGGCCAGCGTCTTGGAGGTGACGGCGCCGACGTCGAGGTAGCCGTAGAGCAGCTGGAACAGGCCGACGTCGACGACGAACGCGAATCCGCCGACGACCCCGAAGGCGCCGAGCTCCTTCAGCCGCCGGCGCAGGCGGCTGCCGGACGGCTCCGGAGAGGGGGAGGAGGAGCGCACTCGGAGGATTCTAGGCCGAGCGCTCCCGATTTCCGGTCCGCGCCAGTTCCACGTCCCCGCTTCGTGCCGCAGCGCGCGCCGGGGCGGTGCCTGCCGCCGGCGCGTCCGGTGGGTGCCGGCGGCCCGCTAGGCTCGTCGCGCCATGCCAGGTACCGCGCCCCTCTCCGCCGTCACCGGTCTCCCCGTGGTCGCCATGGTCGGCGGGGGGCAGCTGGCGCGCATGACGCACCAGGCCGCCGTCGCGCTCGGCCAGTCGCTGCGGGTGCTCAGCGCCGGCCCCGAGGAGTCCGCCGCGCTGGTCGCCGCGGACGTGCGGATCGGCGCCCACGACGACCTGGACGCGCTCCGCGACCTGGCCGACGGCGCCACCGTGCTCACCTTCGACCACGAGCACGTGCCCACCGAGCACCTGCACGCGCTGGAGCAGGCCGGCCACCGCATCGCCCCCGGCCCCGCGGCGCTCGTCCACGCGCAGGACAAGCTGGTCCTGCGCGAGGCGCTGGCCGCGGCGGGGGAGCCGCAGCCCGCGTGGGCGCGCGTCGCGAGCGTGGCCGACGTCGAGGCGTTCGCCGCCGGCACCGGCTGGCCGGTGGTGCTCAAGACCCCGCGCGGCGGCTACGACGGCAAGGGCGTCTTCGTGGTCGCGGACGCCGCCGCGGCCGCCGGGCTGCTCGAGCGGCACGGCACGCTGCTGGCCGAGCAGCGGGTGCCCATGGTGCGCGAGCTGTCGGCGCAGGTGGCCCGCTCGCCGTTCGGCCAGGTCGCCGTGTGGCCGGTGGTCGAGACCGTGCAGCGCGACGGCGTCTGCGCCGAGGTGCTCGCGCCCGCCCCGGGCCTCTCCGAGGAGCGCGCGCTCGCCGCCCAGGAGCTGGCCGTGCGCATCGCCGACCGGCTGGGCGTCGTCGGCATGCTCGCCGTCGAGCTGTTCGAGACCGAGGACGGCGTCCTGGTCAACGAGCTGGCGATGCGGCCGCACAACTCCGGCCACTGGACGATCGAGGGCGCCCGCACCAGCCAGTTCGAGCAGCACCTGCGGGCGGTGCTCGACTACCCGCTGGGCTCCACGGCGATGACCGCGCCGGTGGTCGTGATGGCGAACGTGCTCGGCGGGGCCGCCGCCGCGCCGGGGTGGGCAGGCCCACCCCTCGACGAGCGCATCCACCACCTCATGGCGCACTGGCCGGACGTGAAGCTGCACTGGTACGGCAAGTCCCAGCGGCCCGGCCGCAAGCTCGGCCACCTCACCGCGCTCGGCGACGACGTCGAGGAGGTCCGCGCCCGCGCGGTCGCGGCGGCCCGCTACCTGGCCGACGGCGTCGTCGACCCCGCCTTCGCCTTCGCAGAGGAGCACTGACGTGGACAGCGACGAACCCGTGGTCGGCATCGTCATGGGCAGTGACTCCGACTGGCCGACGATGCAGCCGGCCGCGGAGGCGCTCGACGAGTTCGACGTCCCGTACGAGGCGCACGTGCTCTCGGCGCACCGCACCCCGCGCCGCATGCTCGACTACGCGGAGGCCGCGGCCGGGCGGGGCCTCAAGGTGGTCATCGCCGGTGCCGGCGGTGCCGCGCACCTGCCCGGGATGATCGCCGCCGCCACCCCGCTGCCGGTCATCGGCGTGCCCCGGCCGCTGGACCGGCTCGACGGCCTGGACAGCCTGCTGTCCATCGTGCAGATGCCCGCCGGCGTCCCGGTCGCGACGGTCAGCATCGGCGGTGGCCGCAACGCGGGCCTGCTCGCCGTGCGCATCCTGGCCGCCGGCGACCCCGAGCTGCTCGCCGCGGTGACCCGCTTCCAGGCCGAGCTGGCCGAGTCCGTCGTCGCCCGTGACCTCACCCTGCAGGAGCGGCTCGCTTCCGAGCGGTAGGAGCGCGTCCTACGATCTACTCGTGGGTAACAACGCCGCCGGGCTGTACGCGCTGACCGAGGAGCACGAGGCGATCCGGGAGGCGGTGCGCGACATCGCCGAGCGCGAGATCGCGCCGTACGCGGCCGAGGTCGACGCCGAGTCCCGCTACCCGGTCGAGGCGCAGCGCGCGCTGACCGCGGCCGGTTTCCACGCCACTCACATCCCCGAGGAGTACGGCGGCGAGGGCGCCGACGCCATCGCGACCTGCATCGTGATCGAGGAGGTCGCGCGGGTCGACGTCAGCGCCTCGCTCATCCCCGCGGTGAACAAGCTCGGCTCGATGCCGATCATCCTGTCGGGGTCCGAGGACGTGAAGCGGGCGGTGCTGCCGTCCATCGCGTCGGGCGAGGCGATGATCAGCTACGGCCTCTCCGAGCGGGAGGCCGGCTCCGACGCCGCCGCCATGAGCACTCGCGCCCGCCTCGAGGGCGACTCCTGGGTGCTCGACGGCACCAAGGCCTGGATCACCAACTCGGGCGTCTCCGAGTGGTACACGGTCATGGCGGTCACCGAGCCCGGGAAGGGCGCCAACGGCATCTCCGCGTTCGCCGTCCACCGCGACGACCCGGGCTTCGCCGTCGGGCCCAAGGAACGGAAGATGGGCATCAAGGGCTCGCCCACCTGCGAGCTCTACTTCACCGGCTGCACCATCCCGGCCGACCGGATCATCGGGGCGCCCGGCACCGGCTTCAAGACCGCGCTGCGCACCCTGGACTTCACCCGCCCGACGATCGGCGCCCAGGCCGTCGGCGTCGCGCAAGGTGCGCTGGACGCGTCGGTGGCCTACGTCAAGGAGCGCAAGCAGTTCGGCCGCTCGGTCGGCGACTTCCAGGGCGTGCAGTTCATGCTCGCCGACATGGACATGAAGATCCAGGCCGCCCGCCACCTGGTCTACGTCGCGGCCGCCGCCGGGGAGCAGGGGCGCCCCGACGTGACCCGCGTGTCCGCCGCGGCCAAGGCTTTCGCGTCCGACACCGCCATGCAGGTGACCACCGACGCCGTCCAGCTCTTCGGCGGCGCCGGCTACACCCAGGACTTCCCGGTCGAGCGGATGATGCGCGACGCCAAGATCACCCAGATCTACGAGGGCACCAACCAGGTCCAGCGCATGGTGATCGCCCGCAGCCTCCTGAAGTAGCCGCTCAGCCGAGCAGGTCGACGAGGAGCCCGCCGGCGAGCACGGCTGCCACGACCAGCACCAGCCGGGCGAACCAGCGGCGGAGCCGGTCGGTGTCCACCCCGGTGCCGAGTCGTGCGGCGACGACGGCGGCGACGACGGCTGCGGCGGTGAAGGCGAGGGTGACCGGCACGTCGAGCGTCGCCTCGCCGGCGTGCGCCGCGAACCCGGCGGCGGAGTTGACCGCCACGACGACCAGGGACGTGCCGATGGCGGTCGGCATCGGCAGGCCGAGGGCCAGGACCAGCACGGGGATGATGAGGAACCCGCCGCCGACGCCGAGCAGGCCGGTGAGGAAGCCGACGACGAGACCGCCGGCGAGCGTCCGCGGCAGGCAGCGGCGCCAGTTCACCCGGCCGCCCTCGACCGCGCAGGCGGTCCCGGTGGCCGGCTTCTCCTGCAGCATCCGGACCCCGGCGCCGACCATCAGGACGGCGAACAGGGCGAGGGTCAGCTCGTCGGGCAGCACCCGGTTGACCGCGGCCCCGGCGAAGGCGGTGGCCGCGCCGGCCGCGCCGAACAGCAGCCCGATCCGCCAGCTGATCTGCCCCTCTCGCAGCCGGGGCAGGAGCGCGACCACCGCGGTGGTGCCGACGACGACCAGCGAGGTGGCGACGGCCTGCTGCAGGTCCTGGCCCGCGAGGTAGACGAGCGCCGGCACGGCGAGGATCGAGCCACCACCGCCGAGCAGCCCGACGAGAGCGCCGATGACCAGGCCGAGGAGGGCCGGGACGGCGATCACCGGGCGGCTCCGGCGGGGGCGGGGGCGGGCATCAGCGGCGGCTGACGAGCCTGCTCAGCCAGCTCCCGGACCGCTCGGGGCGGGGGTGCCCCGGGCACCGCTGTGCGCTGGGGACGCGGGCCATGACCTGCTCGACGTGCTGGCCGCAGCCGGCCCAGGTGGTCCTGCCGCAGGTCGTGCAGGGAACTGCTCGGCACATGGTGGTTCTCCTCGTGGTGGGGGATGGGGAGCCGGTCAGCGGGCGGAGGCGTCGTGCAGCCCGACGGCGGCCGCGCCGGTGCCGGGGTCGTCGTAGCCGCCGTCGACCAGCACGGGCCGGCGGCCGGTGCGGGCGAGCAGGGAGGCGGCGATCGAGGCGCGGTAGCCCGAGCCGCAGTAGACCCACACGTCCCCGTCGGGGACCTCGTCGATCCGGCCGGGCAGGTCGTGGATCGGGATGTGCCGCGAGCCGCGGACCCCACCGCCTGCGCGCTCGTCGGTGCGGCGGGCGTCGAGCACGACCAGGTCGGGGTCGGCGGCCATCGCCGCAGCCAGCCCGGCGAAGTCGCTCACCGGGTAGGAGACCGGCTCCCGGCCGGCGGCCAGGGCCTCGGGGCTGCCGATCGCCGCGCCGGCGAGCCGGTCGATGCCGATGCGGACCAGCTCGCGGCGGGCGTCGGCGACCTGCTCCGCGGTCTCCCCGATCAGCGTGATCGGCGCGCCCCACGGAACGAGCCAGCCGACGTAGGTGACGAAGGTGGCGATCGCCAGCTCGAAGTTCAGCGCCCCGGGCAGGTGGCGGTGCGCGAACGCGGTACGGCTGCGCAGGTCGATCACCCACTCGCCGGCGGCCAGCCGCTCGGCCAGCTCGGCGGGGTCGACCGGCCGTGGCATCGAGAGGTCCACCGGCGCCGGGCCCGCGGCGTTGGCCGGACCCATGTGCGCGTACCAGGCCGGGATCGCGGTGAGCCCGGCGATCAGCTCGTCGACGAAGGTCTGCTCGTCCTGGGTGAGCGCCGGGTTCACCCGGGCCTGCTCGCCGACGGTCGAGGAGTCGCCGCTGGTCGGGGTGGCGGCGCAGAACGAGCCGAACCCGTGGCTGGGGAACACCGGGGTGCCGGCGGGCAGCTCCGTCGGCCAGCCGGCGCACCGAGTGGTACTGCGCGTGCGTGAGTTCGTCGGTGTGCTCGGGTCCGACCAGGTCGGTGCGTCCGGTCGAGCCGTACAGCATGGAGCCGCCGGTGAAGACGGCCTGCACGGCGCCGTCGGCGTCGGCGAGCGCGTAGCTGACGTGGTGGTGGGTGTGCCCCGGCGTGTGCAGCACCCGCAGTCGCATCGGGCCGGCCTCGAGCACGTCGCCGTCGGCGGCCGGCACGCGCTCGTACGCCACGTCGTCCCCGGCGGGGACGACGTACCGCGCGCCGACCGTCCGGGCGAGCTCGAGGCCGCCGGTCAGGTAGTCGTTGTGCAGGTGGGTCTCCAGGACCAGCGCGATGCGCACGCCGCGCTTCCCGGCCGACGCCAGCACGCGGTCGATGTCGCGCTGGGGGTCGATCACGACGCCGACCCCACCGTCGCTGACCAGGTAGCTGCGGTCGCCGAGGCCGGTGGTCTCGATGATGTCGATCTGCATGACGGCTCCTTGTACGGTACGGGGCAGGGGTATCTGCGAGGCAAATGAAAGCGTCAGACGCTCGGGCGGCCCGTCAGGCGAGGGAGAGGAACAGGCGCTCGAGCTCGCGCAGGTCGACCTCGCGGCTCTCGCCGTCCTCGTTGGTCGAGCAGTGGCGCATCCCGGTGGAGACGACGGCGAAGCCGGCCTTGCTCAGCGCCTTGGAGGCGGCGGCCAGCTGGGTGACGACGGCCGAGCAGTCCCGGCCGTCCTCGATCATGCGGACGATGCCGCCGATCTGGCCCTCGATGCGCTTGAGCCGCTTGACGACGTCGGCGAGTTCGCCCTGGGGGATGTCCACATCTCCATCATGGATACCCCCCGGGGTATGTGCAACCGTCACCCGCGGTGAGCCGTCGCACAGCTGCTCCGCGGACGGCGGACCCGCCCTCAGTCCTCCGGGGACGGGCCGGGGCCGGCCTCGGGCCACCAGCCCCAGCCGGCGATCGTGCGGCTGCCGTCCACGACGCGGAAGGCGTCGGTGGGCAGGTCGTAGTCGAGCTCGACCAGCGCGCCCCACGTGACGTCCGCGGAGGTGTCGGGGAGGAAGCCGCGGTACCGGGTGATCCCGGCGACCTCGTCCACCGTGCCGTAGGCCCCGCCCTTGTTGTCGACGATGAGCAGGCCCGGGTCGTCGGAGAATGTGTCCCCGAGGACCAGCAGGTCGATCGCCTCCACCATCCCGTCGGCCACCCGGGGCGGCTCCACGCAGGGCATGTTGAAGCCGATCGGCCAGTCCAGCGCCACCGACTTCCCCTCGAACAGCTCGGTCAGAGGCTGCCCCACCACCCGGTAGGGCTCCGCCACGGCCAGCCAGCCCCCTGCGGTCAGGTTCTGGTCGGTCAGCCGGTAGCGCACCAGCGCGGCCCCCTCGGGGAACTCCCGCGAGGCGCCGACCAGCCGGCGGGTCCAGCTGCCCTCCCCGACGCTGGTGTCCTCGGAGTCCTCGTCGTCCTCGTCGCCGAGTTCGATGTCGAGCCCCTGCAGGACGCGTCCCTCCGCGTCCCCGTACTCGGCGACCGCGGTCGTGCCGTCGTCCGGTCGCCCGGCCAGGCCCATCCCCAGCACCTCCCGCTGGGTCAGCTCGCGGATGTCGAACCAGGGCGTGACCACCTCCGTGGTCCGGTCGACCGCGTCGTCGTCGCGGGTGGTCCACCGCTCGGCGCCCTGCGGGACCACGAGCCGGTCGCCGGAGCCGTTGGCCGGGGAGGCGTCGTCGTCGGCCGGGGGTGAGGCCTGCCCGCCCACGTCGGCCACCGGCAGCCGTCCCGTCCCGGTCAGGGCCACGGCGTCGTCGGCCAGACCGCATCCCGGGTCCCCGATCAGCGCCGAGGTGGTGTCCCCGGCCATCGACCAGGTGTTGCGCAGCAGGATGTTGGCCGCCGCGCCGCTCGCCGTGAGCACCATGACCGACGCGGCCAGCGCCGCCACCGCGATGCTGATCGGCGCCTCGGGCCAGGGCCTGCCGGAGACCTCGCCGGGCGAGGCGGCGCGGCGCCGGTACCACCAGAGGGCTCCGACGACGGCGAGGGCGCCGAGCAGCCACGCCGCCGGGTTCCCCAGCACTGCCGGGAGGTCCCGGACGACCCGGTAGCCCGAGTACTCCACCGGGTGGTTGCCCGCGTGGAAGGCGAGCGCGACGGTCAGCGCGAGACCGACGGTGAGCGCCAGGGACGCCCAGCGGTCGGGTCGGCGGCGCACGAGCACCGCGACGGCCACGGTGAGCAGCAGCGCCCCCGGGGCCGCCAGCGCACCGAAGTGGTGGGTCCACTTGGTGGGGGAGAGGAAGAAGGTCAGGTTGGCCGCGACGTAGGCCAGCGCCGGCACCGCCCACGTGACGCGCCTCGTCGAGTGGCGGGTGACCCGCGTGAGAACCGCCGTGACACCGACCAGCAGGGCGAGGGTCAGCAGGACCACCAGCTGGCGGGTGAACGTCCGCTGGGCCAGTTCCGGGCCCATTGGTCAGGTAGTAGTAGCGCAGCACCTCCTTGTACCAGGGCTGCACCGGCCCGACCTCGCGGTGCACCCGGAGGGCGGTGGTCGCGGTGGCCAGGGTCGCGTCGGAGAAGACGATCGTCGAGGCCGCGCTCGCCGAGGCCACCAGCAGGGCCAGCGTCGCCCACAGCCCCAGCGCCGAACGGCGCAACAGCGGCCACAGGCGGGGGAGCAGCACGACGAGGGTGGCCGCGCACGCCAGCCCCGAGGCGGTGATGGTCACCGCGGTGCCGGCGATCAGCGCGGCCACGCCGAGCAGCCACACCCGCTCCCGGCGGATCGCCTGCAGCGCCAGCGCCAGCGTGCCCGCCCAGGCGAGGGTGATGAGGAACTCGGGCCGGGCGCCGATGTTCCAGGGCAGCCACCAGGCGAGCAGGGCCAGGCCCGCCACGACGCGCAGCGCGGGGTGCGGCCGGTCGACCAGCAGCGGCACGAGCTGGCGGCTGAGCAGCCACCACACCGCGAGGCCCGCCGCCAGGGAGGGCAGCCGCAGCACCAGCGGCTGGGTGGAGAGCTCCGTCAGCGGCGCCAGCAGGGTCTGGTGCAGGACGAAGGGGATCTCGGGGACGTTGAAGAAACGGAACTGGTTGCCGACGTAACCCGCGGAGTCCAGCGTGCGCGCCTCGGCGCTGTAGTAGTAGTCGTCGGTGTTGATGAACCCGATGAGGGTCCACACGACCAGGGTGACGACGACGCCGGCGTCGGCCAGCAGCCCCCACAGCCGGCCGCTCCGGTCGGCCGGCGGCCCGACCAGCGGGGGCAGCGGCTCGCGGTGCCGGCGGGACGGCGCGGGGCCGGCCCGCCAGAGCAGCCACAGGCAGCCGAGCAGCGCGGCGACGTGCCCGACGACGAGCGCCGTCTTCAGCGTCGTGGGCGAGGTCTGGAACCGGGCGTCCGGGTGCGCGGTGACCGAGGGCGACGCGCCGTCGGCGGCGGTGAGGTCGGTGGTGAACGCGGTGATCTCGGGGACGCCGAGGCCCGGCCGCTCGCCGAGCAGCTCCGGCTCGGCGCCGGGCTGCTCGAGGGTCACGGTGGTGCCGGACTGGAGGGCCGCGATGACGAACGTGCAGTCAGCGGAGTCCGGGACGTCGCCGCTCCACAGCTCCTCGCCCGAGGAGATGATCCGCATGTTCGTGCCGGTGACCGACGCGCGCAGCCCGCGCGCGGTGCCCCGCTCGGAGTCGCGCAGCGTCGTCGCGAGCAGCACGCCCCGCGCCGCACCCGGCTCCTGGCGCTCGGCCAGGGCGGTGACGGCCGCGCAGGGGATCTCGGCCCGCACGTCGATCGGCCGGTAGGGCATGAACAGGGCGACGGTCGACTGCGGATCCGCGGGGTCCAGCGGCCACTGCACCTCGGGGGTGTCCACCCGCACCGGTGCCAGGGGCAGCGCCACCGCGAGCACGAGGGCGAGGGCGGCGAGCGCCCAGGCGAGCACCCGGCGGGGGTCCCGGCGGCCGCCCGCGGCCGCGCCGGCGTCCGGATCGGTCGGGGTAGCGGGGTCCGTCGTCGCGGGGGAGGCGCTCATGCGCCGCGGGCGGGGGGCCGGGCCGCGGGGGACGTCACGCGGGGGAGTGTAGGGATTCCTCCTCGGAGTCCCGGTCAGCCCGGGCGACCGAGCTGCCGGACTCCGTCGACCCGCAACCCGAGGGTTGCGGTGACCCGTTCGGTCGCCGCCCGCGCCGCGAGCCGGTCGGGGTCGGCGTTGCGGCAGAGGACCAGCGAGGCCCCCGCGGCGAGGGGCGCGAGCAGCCAGGCGACCGGCCCGGCCTCCTCCGCGGTGCGGTCGTCGACCAGCACGCGGTCGCCCTCCCCGAGCCCGAGCCGGCCGGCCAGCTCCCCGGCGGCCGCGGTCAGGCTGCCGAGGGTCAGCGCGGCCTCGCCGACGAGCAGCCCCGGGTCGTCGGGGTCGGGCTGCTGGTGCGGGAAGAAGACGTCGCCGTGCACCCGGACCTCGGCCGCGAAGTCGCGGGCGGGGCCGGTGTAGCCGGTCATGCCCAGCCCGAGCGGGTGCAGGGACAGCCCCCACAGCTCGGTCGCCGCCTCGCCCAGCGCCTCCTGCACGGCGGGGAGGCGGTCCTGCGCGGCGAGCACCACGTCGGCGCCGACCGCCCGGCCCTCGTCCTCGAGCGCCGTGTCGAGCACCGCAGCGCCGCAGCTCCAGGTGGCCAGCAGCACCGCGGCGGTCTGCCAGTGCACCGGCAACGCCAGCGCGACGGTGCCGCCGGGGCCGACGTCGCATTCGTCCTGCAGCAGGTTGGCCGTCTTGGCCACCCAGTTGGCCAGCGTCGCGGCGGAGAGCTCCACCCGCTCGTCGGTCGCGTCGTCGTAGGCGGTCAGCAGCGGCGTGGCCGGGGAGCGGCGCAGCGCGGCGGCGAGCAGGTCGGCCGGGGAGGTGGGCACGGCACCAGGGTGTCAGGCGCGGTGGGGACCGGGCGGTCCGCCCCGGCGTCGCCCCGCGAGGGGGGTGCGGCCCGTCTAGAGTCGGGAGCCGATGACCGCACCGAGCGCTGCCCTGACCCGGATGGACCACGCGGTGCTCCGCTCGACCCGCCGCGCGCTGGGCGGGACGCCCGCGGTGCCGGTGGCCCGCGGGCTCTCGCACTTCGGCGAGCACGCCCTGGGCTGGCTGGCGCTCGGCGCCGCCGGCTGGGCCTCCGGCCGCCGCCAGGACGAGTGGGCCGCCGGCGTCGTGGGCGTCGTCGCCGCGCACGCGGCCGGCGTCGTCGTCAAGCGCGTGGTGCGCCGGGTGCGCCCCTCCCTCGAGGACGTGCCGGCCCTGGTCGGGACGCCGAGCCGGCTGTCCTTCCCCAGCGCGCACAGCTGCTCCACCGCCGCGGCCGCCGTGGGCTTCGGGCCGGTGGTGGGCCGTCCTCCGATGGTGGCGGTGACCGCCGTCATGCTGGTCTCGCGGGTGCTGCTGGGCGTTCACTACCCGACGGACGTGGTCTCGGGCGCGGCGCTCGGGGCCGGTGTGGCCACGGTCGTGCGGCGCCGCATGCTCCGCCACCCCGTGCAGAGAGACGCAGGCAGGCAGTCATGACCGTGCACCCCCAGTCGAGCACCGCTCCGCCCGCCGAGGAGCCGCCGGCCCCGGCGGCCGGGGGCTCCGCGCACCCGGCGCCGCTCGCCCCGCGCCTGCCGGGCTTCCGCGGCACCTTCGCGTGGGGGCTGGTCCGGGCGCTGCGCCCCCGCCAGTGGGTCAAGAACGTGCTCGTGCTGGCCGCGCCCCTGGCCGCCGGTGAGATCTTCAACGCCGAGGTGATGCGGCCGACCGCTGTCGCCTTCCTGCTCTTCTGCCTCTCGGCCTCCGCCGTCTACCTGGTCAACGACACGATCGACGTCGAGGAGGACCGGCGGCACCCGCGCAAGCGGTTCCGGCCGATCGCCGCCGGCATCGTGCCGCGCTGGCTGGCGCTGGCGATGGCCGCCGTGCTGCTCGTCGTCGCGCTGACCGCCGCCGCGCTGCTGACCCGCCCCGAGCTGGCCTTCGTCCTGGGCAGCTACGTGGTCATCCAGCTCGCCTACTGCGTGTTCCTCAAGAACCAGCCGGTGATCGACCTCGCCGTCGTCGCCTCGGGGTTCCTGCTGCGCGGCATCGCCGGCGGTGTCGCGGCCGGCCTGCTGCTCTCGCAGTGGTTCCTGCTGGTGGCCGCCTTCGGCTCGCTGTTCATGGTGGCCGGCAAGCGGTACTCCGAGCTCGTCCTGGTCGGCGACGCCGCCGCGACGCGCAAGACGCTCAAGGAGTACTCGCCCAGCTACCTGCGCTTCGTCTGGAGCCTGTCCGCCGGCGTGGCCGTCACCGCCTACAGCCTGTGGGCCTTCGAGATGGGGGAGACCCAGGACGGCGTCCCGTGGTCGACGATCTCGATCGCCCCGTTCGTGATGGCGATCCTGCGGTACGCCGTGGACGTCGACCGGGGTGCCGCCGGCGCGCCCGAGGAGATCGTCCTGCGCGACCGCGTCCTGCTCTTCCTCGGTGTGCTGTGGGTCGTGACCATGGCGTTGGGAGTCTTCGATGTCTGAGACGACGCTGCTCAACGGGTGGGGGCGCACCGCGCCCACGCCCGCCGTCCTCACCCCGGTGCACGGCGACGCCGAGGTGCGCGCCGTCCTGGCCCGGGCCGCCGCCGGCGGCCGGGGCGTGGTGCCGCGCGGCCTGGGGCGCAGCTACGGCGACGCGGCGCAGAACGCCGGCGGGCACGTGCTCGACATGACCACGGCCGACCAGGTGCTCGCCTTCGACCCGGAGACCGGGCTGGTCGACGTCGAGGCCGGCATCTCGCTCGACGAGCTGATGAACCGCTTCGTGCCCGAGGGCTTCTTCGTCCCGGTCACACCCGGGACGCGGTTGGTGACCGTCGGCGGCGCGATCGGCGCCGACATCCACGGCAAGAACCACCACGTCGCGGGCAGCTTCGCCCAGCACGTCCGCTGGCTGGACCTGCTCACCGCCGACGGCCAGGTGCACCGGGTGAGCCCCGAGCAGGACCCGGACCTGTTCTGGGCCACCGCCGGCGGCATGGGCCTGACCGGGGTCATCCTGCGCGCGCAGGTGCAGATGAAGAAGATCGAGTCCTCGCGCTGCCTGGTCGACACCGACCGCACGCCCGACCTCGATTCGCTCATGACGCTGCTGAGCGAGACCGACCACCTCTACGAGTACTCGGTGGCCTGGATCGACACCCTGGCCAAGGGCAAGCGGATGGGCCGCTCGGTGGTGACCCGCGGCCGGTTCGCCACGCTCGACGAGCTGCCCGCCAAGCACCGCGCCGACCCGCTGAAGTACCACGGCTCGATCAAGGTGAAGGTCCCCGACGTCTTCCCGCCCGGGCTGCTCAACCTCGCGACCGTCGCCGCCTTCAACGAGGTCTGGTACCGGAAGGCCCCGAAGCGCAAGCGCGACCAGCTGCAGAGCATCCCGACCTTCTTCCACCCGCTCGACGCGGTCGGGGGCTGGAACCGCATCTACGGCCCGCGGGGCTTCGTGCAGTACCAGGTCACCGTCCCGTTCGGGCAGGAGGAGGCCATGCGGGAGATCCTCGACCGGCTCAGCGCCTTCGGGACGGCGTCGTTCCTCGCGGTGCTCAAGCGCTTCGGCCCGGGCAACCCCGGCATGCTCTCCTACCCGTCGCCGGGCTGGACCCTGGCGCTGGACATCCCCGTCATGAAGGGGCTGGCCGGGCTGCTGGACTCCCTCGACGAGGTCGTCGTCGCCGCCGAGGGGCGGACCTACCTGGCCAAGGACTCCCGGGTGCGCCCGGAGACGTTCGCGACGATGTACCCGCGGCTCGAGGACTTCCGCGCTGTCCGCCGCCGGGTCGACCCCGACGGCGTCTTCACGTCCGACCTGGCCAGGAGGCTCTCCCTGTGATCGACGCCCTGGGTTCGCCCGGCTCGCTGCTGCTCGTCGGTGGCACGTCCGACATCGCCGTCGCCACCGCGAAGCGGTACCTGCAGGAGCGGCCGCTGCGCGTCGTCGTCGCGGCCCGGGACACCCCGCGCCGGGCCGCGGTGGCCGACGAGCTGCGCACCGCGGGCGCCGAGGTGGAGGTCGTCGACTTCGACGCCGACGACGAGGCCGCGCCCGAGCGCGTGGTGGCGGCCGCGGCCGCGGGCGGCGACATCGACGTCGCCGTCATCGCCTTCGGCCAGCTCGGCGACCAGGAGCAGCTCGCCGGCGACCCCGCCGCTGCGGCCGCGCTGGGCCGGGTGAACTACGTGGCACCGGTCGTCGTCGGCACCGTGCTCGCCAACCGGATGCGCACCCAGGGGCACGGGGCGATCGTGGCGCTGTCCTCGGTCGCGGGGGAGCGGGCCCGCCGGTCCAACTACGTGTACGGCTCGACCAAGGCCGGCGTCGACGCCTTCTTCTCCGGCCTGGCCGACTCCCTCGTCGGCACCGGCGTCTCCGTGCTGGTCGTCCGGCCGGGCTTCGTCCGGTCCAAGATGACCGAGGGGCTGCCCGACGCGCCGCTGTCCACGACCCCGGAGGCGGTCGCCGAGGCGATCGTCACCGGCGTCCGGAAGGGCCGGCACACCGTCTGGATTCCCGGCGCGATGCGCGTGGTCATGAGCGGGCTGCGGCACACCCCGCGCGCGGTCTTCCGGCGGCTGCCCTTCTAGCCGGGCGGCGGCTGCCTCAGTTGATGCAGCCGGTGTCCGCGGCGGTGCGCTGGTCCTCGGGCGCGGCGGCCTCGGTCGGCTCCGGCGCGGTCACCGGCACGCCGACGCCGTTGAAGTCCGAGCCCAGGACCAGGTGGACGGTCCCGCGGCTGGGCTCGTCGGAGGCGACGAGGACCGCGCCCGGGACGGCCGCGGCCAGCGTGGCGGCGAGCTGCTCGTCGCCGGCGGCGTAGCGGATCTCGGTGGCCTCGTAGTCGCGGCTGTCCGCGTTGCCGGTGGTGGTGACGGGGAAGCCCTGCTCCTCCAGCTCGGTCTTGGTGGAGGCGGCCAGGCCCGAGGTGCCCGAACCGTTGTAGACGGCGACGGAGACCTCCGAGGCCGGGACGGGATCGGGCGCGTCGGCGGGCGGCGGCGGGGTGGTGCCCGGCGCCGGCTCCGGCTCGGCGGAGAGGTCGGCGAAGAACGCGCGCAGCGCCTTCTGGTCGGCCAGCCGGACGATCGAGCCCGCCTCGGGGTCGCGGTCGGTGCCGACGTTGGGCACCGTCTGGAACTGGATGCTGTCCGGCGTCACCGACTGCATCTGGGCGGCCAGATCGAGCAGCTTGAGGTCCTCGTCGACGGTGAGCGAGTCGGCGGCGGCCTCGACCAGCCGGCGCTGCTTGCCGAGGTCGAGCAGCACGTTGTCCGACAGCATCTTGCGGATCATCCCGGCCATGAAGGTCTGCTGGCGGACGATCCGGTCCAGGTCGCCGCGGGGCAGGTCGTAGCGCTGCCGGACGAAGGAGAGCGCCTGCTCGCCCTGGATCGTCTGCACACCCGCGGGCAGGTCGACGCCGGAGTTGGCCTCCTTGACCGGGGCGCAGAGGTTCACCTCGACGCCGCCGACGACCTCGGAGAGCTTGAAGAAGCCGAGCAGGTCGACCTCCGCGTAGTGGTCGATCGACAGCCCGGTGACCCCGCTGATCGTCTGGATCAGCAGCTGGGCCCCGGCCGCCTGGCGCTCGGCGTCCGACGCGTCGTCGCCGGCCTCCTGGTAGTAGCCGTAGGCGTAGGCGGAGTTCAGCTTGTGCTTGCCGTAGCCGGGGATCTCGACGAACGAGTCGCGCGGGAAGGAGACGAAGGACGCCTTCGACCCGTCGGCCGGCACGTGCACCAGGATCATCGTGTCGGTGTTGACGCCGTCGTTGGCCTCGGTGTTGAGCTGGGCCAGCTCCTCCTCGCTGGCGCTGGCCCGGCTGTCGCTGCCGACGAGCAGCAGGTTCATCGCGTCGCCGTTGCCCTCGTTGCCGGTGTCCGGGATGGCGTCGGTGCGGTTCATGCTCGCGTCGGCGACCTGACCGAGGTACCAGCCCCAGCCGCTGCCGGCGAGCAGCGCCGCCGAGACCACCGCGGTGGCGACCCGGCCCGCGACGACCGCGCGCCGGCGCCCGGCACCGCCGCGCCCGGCCCGGGCGTCCGCCCGGCGCTCGCGCCGCGACGGCGCGCCCGCGCGCGGGTCGAGCCGGGCGGGGAGGGGGCGGTCGCCGTTGTCCGTCATGCACGTCCTCACGTCGGGCGGGCCGGCTCGGGTGGAGCTGTCCGGGAGCCGAGGTCCCGCGGCGCAGGCCTCCCAGGGTAGGTCCGGGAACGGCCCGAACCGGGGAGTGACGCCGATGTGACCTCCGCCGCCGCGGACCCACGAGACCGCTCCGTTCCCGGACGCCCCACCCGTCCCGCTACCCGCGGACGCGCAGCAGGACCGACGTCGGCCCCTCCTCCGTCTCCACGGAGCCGAGGTCGGTGGTGCCCGCGTTCCCGAGGGTCTGCTCGTGCTCGCGCGACCCGGTGGCCGCGAACACCAGGGCCACGTCCTCGTCGCCGGGGCCGACCCGGTCGGCACCGAAGAGCTCCACCGAGCGCCGGTCGACCGTGACGTCGACGCCCTCGGCGACCAGCCCGTTGACGACGCCGGCCGCGACCGGCCACACCTCCGGCGTGGCGATCTCCACGTGCACCGCGCGGGTGCCGGTGCCTTCCAGCGCGTCGTCGACCAGGGCCGTGGCCCCGACGACGCCGTAGGCCGACGGCAGCCCCACGGCCGCCCGCCCGAGCGACACCCCGGCCACCACCGACCCGGCCACCACGACGACGGCGACGGGCACCAGGACGGAGGTGCGCGCCAGGTCGAGCCGGCGGCCCGCGCCGCCTTCACCGCGGGCGGCGAACCGGTCGTGCAGCAGGTGCATCGCGCCGACCGCCGTCGCCACGGGCAGCGCCGCGACCCAGAGGACGAGGTACCAGTAGAGGACGCCGGTGACGGTGACGGCGGCGAGGAAGGCCGCCGCCAGGGCGGCGCAGAGGACCGCGCCCCACCACGTGCCGGCGGGCGAGCCCCAGCGCCGGCCCAGCACCACCAGGGCGACCGCGGCCAGCACCTGGACGGCCAGGACGAGTGCCACGGACAGCGGGAGGCTGCTGACGTCCATCTCCCACGGTCCGGGGTCCCGGTCGTAGGGCGTCATCGAGAGCATGCGGCCCACGGCGATCAGGGCCTGCGCGGGCGATGGCCGGCCGCCGGGCTCCTCGTGGTTGACGAAGAAGCTGACCAGCCGGACGAGGTTCCCCTCGCGGAGCGGCGAGGTCAGCTGCTCGAGGACCGGGGGGACCCACACCGCCACCAGGAGCGCGCCCAGGCCGACGGTCCAGCGGGTGGACCGGACCCGGGACGAGGCATCGGCATCGGCATCGGCATCGGCATCGACGTCGGTCGCGGGTGCCGTCGTCCGCCGGGCGCGGCGGGCGAGGACGAACGAGGCGCCGGCGGTGAGGACCACGAGCCCGACCAGCGGCGCGGTCCCGACGTGCGTCTGGGCGAGGAAGCTGCCGCTGAGCAGCATCGCCAGCAGGGCGGGCCAGGTGCCGGTGTGCACCCGGGCGGCGAGCACGAGGAAGAGCAGCGTCCCGAGCAGCAGCGCGTAGGGGCTCCACACGTCGACGAACATCTCGGCCGGCATGCGCAGCACGAAGGCCAGTACGGCGCCCGCGGTCGCGAGGGTGAGCAGCGGCCGCCCCAGGCGGTGGACGGCGAGCACGACGGCGAGCGCCAGCAGCCCGTTGACCAGCACGCCGGCGGCCATCAGCGCGACGTCGTCCCCGCCGAACAGCCGCATCGGCGGCGCCAGCAGGTAGAACCACAGCGGGCCGGGGTGCGACCAGCCGTAGCGCGAGTAGGGCCCGAGCTCCCGCTCGAGGGTGCTCGCCTCGTGCACCGACAGGCCGGTCAGCGCCTGGTCGCCGTCGAAGCGGAACGCGTCGTCGACGCCGCCCAGCACCCGGAGGACGCCGATGCCGAAGGCGGCGACGACGGCCAGCGCCGCCACCAGGACCGCCCACCGCGCGGACCGCCCCCCGCGAGGGGGCGGTCCGGCGGTGCGGGCCGGTGCGGCGGCTGCCGTCGAGCGCTCGGGAGCCACGGGTCCGTCCTCGGCGCTGCGGTGCGCGGTCAGTTCGACGGGGCCGGCGGCGTCCGGGCGATCACCGCGTAGTCCTGGGGGCCGAAGAGCACCTCGTTGAGCACGCCGAAGCCCTTGTTCACCGACCCGGCGAGCTCGCGGGCCCACTCCGGGGCGTCCTCGCCCAGCTCGGTCATCGGCAGGTGGTAGTCCTCCGCCGGGCTGTAGAAGCGCAGCCGGACGTCCCGGAAGCCGGCCTTCTCGCAGAGGAAGGCCAGCAGGCTCGGGTGCAGCGGGCGGACGTGCGTCGGGTCCAGCAGGTAGGAGTTGCCCAGGACGATGAGCGAGGCGGGGTTGGGCGTCTCGCTGATGAAGACCGAGTCGGGGCCGAGCTTCACCACCGCGAGCTCCAGCAGCTCGATCATGTCGTCGAGCTCGAGGTGCTCGAGGACGTGGGTGGTGATGATCGCGCCCAGCGAGCCGTCCGGGACCGAGCGCAGCCAGTCGCCGGCCAGCTCCTCGTGCACGGTGATGCCGCGGGCGCGCGCCTCGGCGGCCATCCCCGGGTCGGGCTCGATCCCGATGACCTCGATCCCGCGTTCGGCGAGCATCCCCAGCAGCTCGCCGCGGCCGCAGCCGACGTCCACGACGGGCTGGTGGTCCGAGAGCAGCTCGGCGTAGCGGTCGACCAGGGTGTGCAGGATGGCGTCCGGGTCGCCCCGGAACCGCCGCTCGAAGCCCACGTAGTCGAACAGCGTCGAGGAGAGAACGGGGGCGTCGCCGTCGGCCGGCCGGGGGCGCGGCGGCAGGTCCGCGGCGGCGGTGCCCGGCGACGACGGCGGGGGAGAGGTGGTGCCGGCGGTCCGCAGCCGGCGCTCCAGCGCGTACACCGACTCGCGCAGCTCGGCGTAGCGGGCGCCCGCGCCGGCCAGCCCGGTGCCGGGCGCGAACGCCATGCCGAGCTCGTCGAGGGTGCTCTGGACGTGCCGCAGCTCGCCCTTGAGCAGCTCCAGGTTCACGTGCGCGCTGTGCACGGTGTCGTCGCGCTCGCGGATGCGCTGCGGATCCAGCCCGCCGCGGTCGGCGACCTCCCGCACCTGGGCCAGCGCCGGATCCCCGTCGAGGACGTCGACGACCATCCGGTGCACCCGCTGCCCCACCCGGGCCTCGGCGCGGCGGACCACGGGAGCCAGCCCGCGCCGGGCCAGCCCGGCCGCGGCGCGTCGACCGCGGCCGGCCACGCGGGTCGCGACCTGCCCCCACCGGCGCGGCTCCGGGGACGGCTCCGGGGGAGCCGCCGGCTGCTCGGCCGGGACGCCGGCGCCGCGCAGCCGCTCGACGGCCTCGGCACTGGTCGGGTCGGGGGTGCTCACGGGTGCTCCTCTCGGTCCGGTCGCCAGCCGGAGGTGACGGCGCCCGGCAGCCCGGCGGTCGCCGCCCGGGCGCGCCGGCGGACGAGGCTGTGCGGCGGGGTGCCCAGCTCGTCCATGGCCGCGGTCAAGCCTGACACGGTGCTGTGGGCCGGCGGGCGGACGCCGAGGCGGCGGCACAGCTCCGCGGCCACCGCGGCCGGGCGCCGGCAGCAGGCGGCCTGCCAACCGCGGCGGGCGAGGCCGGCGGCCCGGAGCTCGTCGTCGGCGAGCCCGGCCGCGAGCCGGGTCCGGACGGCGGGGTCGTCGTCGACCAGCACGTCCTCGCCCGGGGTGAGACCGAGCAGGCGGGCGCTCGCGGCGTCGGTGACGGCGGGGGCGGCCCAGGCCAGGGCGGTCCACAGGTCCTCGCCGGTGGCGACGACGGCGGAGGCCAGTGCGGCCAGCGTGGGCCAGGTGTCGCGCGCCGCGACGGCCGGTTGCTCCCCGGGGACGCCCCAGGAGACGCCGTCGGACCGGGACTCGCCGACCAGCCGCGCGGGCAGCTCGCGCACCCGGCGTAGGCCGGCGCGGGTGAACGGCAGGACCGGCCGGGCGTGCTCGGGCCAGGCGCGCAGGGACACCTGCAGGTCGTCGGGCCGGCCGTGCCCTGCGTCGGCGAGGACCGGGACGCCGGCTCCGGCCGCCGGTGCGGCGTCCTCGCCGGCCATCCACCAGACCGCGTACGGCGCCACCGGCCGCCGGGGGCGGACGTCGCTGCAGTAGAGGTGCGCCACCACGCCCTCGGGCAGCGCCTCGCGCTCGGACGCCGCCACCGGCTGCACGCCCGGCGGGAGCGCGGAGAGCACCGCGTTGAGGCCGTCGGGCACGTCCCGGCCGATGTGCACGGCCAGGCGGACGGGGGCGGTCACGGTGCCGTGAGCCGGGCCACGACGTCGGCCCAGGACAGGCCGGCGACGCGCTCCCGGCCCGCCGCCCCGAGCCGCTGGGCGAGCCCGGGGTCCTCGGCCAGCCGCCGGACGGCGGCGGCGAGGCCGTCGGGGGTGCCGTCGCAGACCAGCCCGGTGACGCCGTCCTCGACCCAGTCGAGCACCGCGCCGGAGTCGGCCGCGCAGATGACCGGCTTGCCGGCGTAGAACGCCTGGAGCGTGGTGTAGCCGTAGTCCTCGTCCTCGGGCACGTAGACGACGGCGAGCGCCCCGGCGTAGAGCTCCACCAGCTCGTCGTCGGCCACGAAGCCGGGCAGCTCGACCCGGCCGGACAGCCCGGCGCCGGCGACCTGCCCGCGCAGCTGCTCGAGCAGCTCGCCGCGGCCGGCCATGACCGCGCGGGTCGGCGCGGCCACCCGGGTCATCGCCTCGACCAGCAGCTGCGGGCGCTTGTTGGCCTCCTGGCGCTGCACCGAGAGCACGTAGTCGCCGAACCCGCCCGGGTGCAGGACGTCGTGCAGCGGCGGAGGGTGGGCCAGCGGCGTGCTGTCCAGGCCGTTGAAGCGGGCCAGCCGCCGGCTGACGACGCCGGAGTTGCTGAAGACCTTCTGCGCCTCGGACAGCGCGGCGATGTCCCACTCGGTCATCAGCCGCTGCTCCTCGAGGCTGACGTCGTCCCAGTCGAAGTCCGACCAGGAGGCGCCGGCCTCGAACCCGTCGTAGGCGCCGCGGTGCTGGTGCAGCAGCCAGACGACCTTGTTCGGGTGCTGCACGAAGTAGGACGGGAAGTTGGTGGCGATGACGAGGTCGGCGTCGATCGGGACCATGCGCCAGGCCAGCGGGGAGTCGAAGAGCCGGCCCTTCTCCCAGGCCACCGGCAGGCGCACGAGGTCGACGCGGTGCCCGGCCGCCTCGAGGGCCGCGACCAGGTTCTCCTGGTGCTGCTCGGCGCCTCCGCGGACGAAGGGCTTCTGCGCCCCGCACACGACGATGTCCACGTGACCGCCCTCCGCACCCGGGGGCGTCCCCCGCTTCTCGTCCCGACGGGGAACCCTAACCGGTGCCGGCTGTGGCCCGCGGGACGAGCGGGGACGGTGGGCGGGCTGTTCCGTGGTGCATCCCTCACCTCGCCGCGGTCGGCCTCGGGAAGGCGAACCGAGAGGGACCGGTACGTACGATCGCTGCCATGCCAGGACAGCTTCGGGGTGCCACCCCGCCCGCGGGAACGCGGACCGTGGGGCCCGCCGCCGGTGCCGGCGAGGTGCCCCTCGAGGACCAGCCGATGGAGCGGGTGAACCAGCCGGTCTCCTTCTGGCGGGGGTTCGGCCCGACCGTCCGGGACGTCTGGGCCTACCGGGAGCTGCTCGGCCAGCTGATCCGCAAAGAGCTGAAGGTCAAGTACAAGGACAGCGTCCTGGGCTTCCTGTGGACCCTGCTGCGCCCCCTGCTGTACCTGCTGGTCTACGCGGTGGCGATCGGCGTCTTCCTCGGCTCGGGGCGGGTCATCCCCGACTTCGGCATCTACCTGTTCACCGGGCTGCTGGCCTGGACGCTGTTCACCGACATCATCGGCGGCTGCACCGGCTCGATCGTCGGCAACGCGGGCCTGGTGAAGAAGGTGTACTTCCCGCGCGAGCTCTTCCCGCTGGCGGTCGTGGGTGCGGCGCTGGTCAACGTGCTGCTGCAGGCGGTCATCCTCGTCCTCGCCTACGTCGCGACCTGGAACTTCCCGTCCGTGGGGGACCTCGGGCTGGTCCCGCTCGCGCTCCTGGCCCTGGTGCTCTTCTCCGTCGGCCTGGGCCTGCTGCTCGCCGCCAGCAACGTCTTCCTCCGCGACGTCACGCACCTGGTCGAGGTCGGCCTGCTGCTGTGGTTCTGGATGACGCCGATCGTCTACGACTGGACCAAGGTCCGGACCACGCTCACCGTCGACAACGACCTCGCGTGGCTGTTCCAGGTCTACCTGGCCAACCCGATGGCCAACGTCGTGCTGGCCTTCCAGCGGGCGCTGTGGCCCGGTGGGCAGACCGAGGCCGGAGCGGCCTTCTACTACGACGGCAACCTGTACCTGCGTCTCGGTGTGATAATCGCCTTCGGCGCCGTCTTCGTCTGGTTCGCCCAGCGGGTCTTCGCCCGCTCCCAGGGCAACTTCGCCCAGGAGCTCTGACCCCCATGACCGACGTCATCCGCGTCAGCGGCGTCTCCAAGCAGTTCGCGCTGCGCAAGGACAAGTCGCTCAAGGAGCGCCTCGTCAACGCGCGGCGGTCCCGCGAGAACGCCGAGGAGTTCTGGGCGCTGCGCGACATCGACGTGACCTTCGCCTCGGGCAGCACCACCGGCCTGATCGGGCACAACGGCTCCGGCAAGAGCACCCTGCTCAAGATCATCGGCGGGATCCTCACGCCGACCACGGGCTACGTCGAGCGGCGGGGCCGGCTGGCGGCGCTGCTCGAGCTCGGCGCCGGGTTCCACGGCGACCTCACCGGCCGCGAGAACGTCTACCTCAACGCCGCGATCCTCGGGCTCACCCGCAAGCAGACCGACGCCTACTTCGACGAGATCGTCGACTTCTCCGGGATCGAGAGCTTCATCGACACCCAGGTGAAGTTCTACTCCAGCGGCATGTACGTGCGGCTGGCCTTCGCCGTGGCCGTGCACGTGGACCCGGAGATCCTGCTGGTCGACGAGGTGCTCTCGGTCGGTGACGAGCCCTTCCAGCGCAAGTGCCTGGACCGCATCCGGCGCTTCCAGCGCGAGGGCCGCACGATCGTCTTCGTCAGCCACAGCCTGGACCAGGTGCGCCAGCTGTGCGACCGCGCCGTCCTGCTCGACCACGGCCGGCAGGTCGTCGACGGGACGCCCACCGAGGCGGTCCGCGCCTTCCGCGACCTGAACCAGGCCGCGGAGGAGGCGGAGGAGGAGAAGAACGTCGACCTCGCCGCCCAGGGCACCCGCCGGGTGACGATCTCCGAGGTCTCGGTCGCCGACTCCGACGGCCGGCCGGTGCGCACGCTGCCCTCCGGCGCGGGGCTGCAGGTGCGCTTCCGCGTCGACCCGGGCAGCCGGCTGGACGACTGGATCGTCGGCGTCGCGGTCGAGGACAGCGGCGGCCAGGTGGTCTGGGGCGCCAACAGCGACATGCAGGGCTTCACCCTGCCCGAGCTGAGCGGCGGCCCCGAGGAGGTCACCGTGGAGTTCCCGGAGGTGCCGCTGTCCGAGGGCGTCTACCAGGTGAGCGTCGCCGTGGCCTCGACGGGGAACCGCACCGTCTACCACCGGGTCAACCGGGTGGCGACGTTCCGCGTGGTCACCGACGCCTACGAGGACGGTGCGGTGCACCTGGCCCCGGGGTACCGGGTCGCCGACCGGGCCGTGCCGCGGGGCGGCGTGCCGCTGGACAGCGTGGCCGGTGAGCGCTGACGTGCCGGCCGCAGCAGAGCACCGATCGAAGGGGGACGACATGAGCTCGACGGGGGCTCCGGACCGCCGGGGACGGATCGGCCTCGTGCCCGCCCGGTTCGGCGAGGGGATGGTCGGCGGCGCCGAGATCGTGCTCGCCGAGATGGGCAGGCGGCTGCGTGACCGCGGCTGGGACGTCGAGGTCCTGACCACCTGCGCGCTGGACCACTTCGGCTGGGAGAACGTCCTGCCGGCGGGGGAGTCGGTCGAGCAGGGGCTGGCGGTCCGCCGGTTCCCCGCCGTCTTCGACGACGACGCCGAGCGCGGCTGGCTCAACCACGCCGTCGCCACCGGTCAGCCGCTCGGGCTGGTCGAGCAGCAGCGGTGGATGAACGCCAACATGCGCTCGCCGGAGATGTACCACCACCTGCTCGACCACGGCGACGAGTACCGGGCGCTGGTCTTCGCGCCCTACATGTTCTGGCCCGCCTACGCCGGCAGCCAGCTGCTGCCGGACAAGAGCGTGCTGCTGGCCTGCCTGCACGACGAGCCGGCCGCCTACCTCGACCTCTTCGCGCCGGTCCTGTCCGGCATCGCCGGGCTGCTGTTCATGACCGAGCCCGAGCACGAGCTGGCCCACCGGGTGTCGCCGAAGCTGGCGCCGCACTCCGTCGTCGGCTGCGGGGTGGAGATCCCGGAGAGCTACGACGCCGCGGGGTTCAAGGAGCGGTACGGGCTGCCCGACCGCTTCGTGCTCTACGCGGGCCGGCGCGAGGGCGCCAAGGGCTGGGAGGACATGCTCGCCGCGTTCGGCCGCGCGGTCGAGGGCGGCCTGCCGCTGTCGCTGGTCACGTTCGGCTCGGGCGAGGTCCACCCGCCGGCGTCGCTGGAGGGCAAGGTGTTCGACCTGGGCTTCCTGCCCGACGCGGAGCGGGACAACGCCTTCGCCGCGGCCGAGGTCTACATCCAGTCCAGCCGGTACGAGGCGTTCTCGCGCACGGTCATGGAGGCCTGGCTGGCCGGCACCCCGGTCATCGCCAACGGCGGCAGCGACGTCGTGCGCTGGCACTGCGAGCGCTCCGGAGCCGGGCTGGTCTACGACGACGAGGCCGAGTTCGTCGAGTGCCTGCGCCTGGTGGCCGAGGCGCCGGAGCTGGCCCGCCGGCTGGCGAAGGGCGGGCGCGACTACGTGCTCGAGCACTACACCTGGGAGCAGATGCTCGACGGCGTCGAGAAGGGACTCGTGGAATGGACGACGGCGCCGTGACGGCACCGCGCGAGCGGGTGCTGATGATCTCCCCGTACCCCCCGGTGCGGGACGGCATCGCCTCCTACGCCCTGCAGACGGTGCGCGCGCTGCGCCGCGAGGGCCTCGACGTCGAGGTGCTCTCGCCCGGCCCGAGCGCCGCCCACCACCACCTGGACCTGCGCGGCCCGCGCGGTGCCCTGGCGCTGGCCAAGCGGATCCGGGACTACGACCGGGTGATTGTCCAGTTCCACCCCGACTTCTTCTACACCGAGCCGGGCCGGGCGAAGGCCCGCATGGTCGAGAGCGCCGCGCTGATGGTGCCCTTCGCCCTCGCCCGCCGGCTCGAGGTCGTGGTGCACGAGATCGACGGCCGGTTCGGCGACCCCCGCCGTCCCGACGGCCAGGTGGCCCGCCGGCTGTGGCACCTGCCGGAGTCGATCAAGGTGCACACCGCCTCCGAGCGGGACGCCTTCATCGCCGACTTCGGCGTGGACCCCGCCAAGGTCGAGCTGATCGCGCACGGGGCGGACTTCCGCCCGCACACGCACCTGGATCGGGCGGCCGCCCGCGCCTCCCTGGACATCGAGCCCGATGCCTTCGTCTTCCTGGCGATCGGCTTCGTCCAGCCGTCCAAGGGCTTCGACCGGGCGGTCGAGGCCTTCGACGGGCTCGCGGTCGCCGGCGCCCGGCTCGACGTCGTCGGCTCGGTCCGGACCGACGAGCCGGACATGGTCCGGTACGCCAGCGACCTCGTCGAGCTCGCCGAGGGCGTGGACGGCGCCACGGTGCACCTGGGCTACGTGAGCGACGAGCTCTTCGACCGCTGGATCGTCGCCGCCGACGTCGTGGTGCTGCCCTACCGGGCCATCTGGTCGTCGGGGGTCATGGAGCGGGCCGCCCTGTTCGACCGGCCGGTCATCGCCACCCGGGTCGGCGGACTGGCCGAGCAGGCGGCGGCCCGGGCGGACGTCCGGCTCGTGGACGACGACGCCGAGCTGCGCGCCGCGATGATCGAGCGCCTCCCGCTGGAGCACGTCCCCGCCACCGCCAGCTGGACCGAGGAGGTGCTGCCCGAGGGCGGCGACCTGCGCACCGGGCTGCAGGAGCGGGTGCGGGAGCGGGCCTCGACCCGGCCCTCGCTCACCCGGTCCGGCGCGGCCGGCACCCGCGCCGGGTCCGCCTCCTCGGCCGCCGAGGTCGCCCAGCGCTCGGCGCCGCTGCGCCGGCTGCCCTACCTCGGCCCGCCGGACACCAACCACGGCCGCCGGTCGGTGCGGCTGGTGAAGCGGGTCCTGCGCAAGGCGACGGCGTTCCAGGTCGACCCGCTGCTGGCCCGGGTCAACGAGCTCCAGGCCGCCACGATCCGGGCCCTCGAGGCCGAGGCCCGCGCGGCCCAGGTCCGTGAGGTCGAGACCCGTGGGGTCGAGGCCCGTGACGGCCGTGGCGCGGAGGCCGCCGGCAGCTGACCCGTCCGGCGCGGCGCTCCGGCCCTCCTCCGCGGAGGCGGGCCGGAGCGCCGTGTCAGTTCCGGGCCCGCAGCGTCAGGCCGGCTGGTCCGCTGCCGGCTCCGCGACGTCCGCGGCGACCATGGCGGCGACCATCCCGGCGAAGTCGACCGTCGGCGCCCAGCCCAGCCGCGTCCGCAGCCGGGTCGAGTCGCCGACCAGCACCTCGGCGTCGGCCGGGCGGACCAGCGCCGCGTCGGAGACGACGTAGGGCCGCCAGTCGGCGATGCCGACCTGGGCGAACGCGGTCTCCACGAGGTCGAACAGGCTGTGCGACTCGCCGGTGGCCACGACGTAGTCGTCGGGGGTCTCCGCGTCCGCCGCGAGCACCATCGCCCGCGTGTAGTCCGGCGCCCAGCCCCAGTCGCGGTGCACCGCCAGGTTGCCCAGCGTCAGCCGGTCCGCCCGGCCCGCGGCGATGGCCGCGACCCCGGCGGTGATCTTCCGGGTGACGAAGCGGTGCGGGCGGCGCGGCGACTCGTGGTTGAACAGCACCAGCGAGCTGGCGTGCAGCCCGCGCTGCCGGTACATCCCCACGGCCTGGTGGGCGAACGCCTTGGCCGCGCCGTAGGGGTTCACGGCGGAGACCGGGCACGCCTCGTCGATCGGCGTCCGGCCCGAGCCGGCGAAGACCTCGGCGCTGGAGGCCTGCACGAACCGGGTCGGCGCCGCGCCGCGCTCGGTGCGCTGGAACAGGTGCTCCAGCAGGCCGAGGACGGGGCGGGCGTTGACCTCCAGGGCGCCGACCGGGTCCTCCCAGGACGCGGCGACGCTGGACATGCCGGCCAGGTTGAACAGCCGGTCGGGTGAGACCTCGTCGACCAGCGCGGTCAGCGCGGGGAGGTCGCGGAGGTCGGCCTCGTGGACGACGAGGGAGTCCCCGAGGGCGCGCAGGTGCTCCGGCACCCCCGCGGGGTCGTGCGCGGGGGAGACGACGCCGTGGACGACGTGGCCGGCCGCGACGAGCTGCTCCGCGAGGTAGCCGCCGTCCTGACCGGCCAGGCCGGTGACCAGAGCGGTGGCCACGTCAGCCGGCCAGGCTGCGCTGCTCGTCGAGGTCCGAGTCGACCATCATCGTGATGAGCTGCTCGAAGCCCACCTTCGGCTCCCAGCCGAGGGCGGCCCGGGCCTTGGAGGCGTCGCCGATGAGCAGGTCGACCTCGGCCGGCCGCATGAAGGCGGGGTTCTGCACCACGTAGGAGGACCAGTCGTCGATGCCGACGTGCCGGAAGGCGACGTCCAGCAGCTCCCGGATGGAGTGGGTCTCGCCGGTGGAGATGACGTAGTCGTCGGCCTGCTCCTGCTGCAGCATCAGCCACATCGCCTCGACGTAGTCGCCGGCGAACCCCCAGTCGCGGCGGGCGTCCAGGTTGCCCAGCTCGATGTTCTGCTGCAGCCCCAGGGAGATGCGGGCGACCGCCCGGGTGACCTTGCGGGTGACGAACTCCGGCCCGCGGCGCGGCGACTCGTGGTTGAACAGGATGCCGGAGGAGGCGTGCATCCCGTAGGACTCGCGGTAGTTGATGGTCATGTAGTGGCCGAAGACCTTGGCCACGCCGTAGGGCGACCGCGGCCAGAGCAGCGTCTCCTCGGACTGCGGGACCTGCTGCACCTTGCCGAACATCTCCGAGCTGGACGCCTGGTAGAAGCGCACCTTGGCGGGGTCGTCGCCGCAGTACAGCCGGGTGGCCTCGAGCATGTTGAGCACGCCCTTGCCGGTGACGTCCGACGTCAGGTGGGCGTTCTCCCACGAGTACGCGACGAAGGAGATCGCGCCGAGGTTGTAGATCTCGTCCGGCTGCGCCGCGTGCACGGCGCGCAGCAGGCTGGAGAGGTCGGTCAGGTCGCCGAACAGCAGCTTGAGCCCCGGGATCCGCTGCACCAGCTCGACCTTGGGGTTGTTCTGGCCCCGGACCAGGCCGTAGACGGTGTAGCCCTTGCCGAGCAGGAGCTCGGCGAGGTAGAGGCCGTCCTGCCCGGTGACACCGGTGATCAAGGCCGTTGGCATGCGTCGCCCCTCGTTGCGTGATGCTGCGTTGGTGGTCCGGCGGGTGCGCGGTCCAGCGGTGCCCTGCCGGGACGCCCGGCGTTCCGACGCACCCGGGGAGATTAGCCCAGCCGGGCGTGGTCCCGAGTGGCGACGGCCGGTCAGCCGGCCGAGCGGGCGAGCGCGTAGGCGGCCCGGGTGCGGTCGGCGCAGGTCGCCCAGCTGAACGTGGCCGCGTGCTCCCGGCGGGCCGCCGCGACCTCGCCGGGCTCCTCGAGCGGGAGCGCGGCCAGCGCCTCGGCCAGGGCGTCGACGTCGCCGACGGGCACGTACCGCCCGTGCCCGCCCAGCACCTCGCGCATGACCGGGAGGTCGCTCACCACCACCGGCCGGCCGCAGGCCAGGGCCTCCAGCGGCGGCAGCCCGAAGCCCTCGTACCGCGACGGGAACGCCAGGCCCCGGCTGCCGGCCACCACCCGGCGCAGCTCCTCGTCGTCGAGGAAGCCGGTCAGGTGCACCGTGCCGGCGGGCAGCCGGCTGAGGTCCAGCGCCGCGCCCCACCCCTCCGGGCCCACCAGCACGAGGTGGGGGGCGGTCGGGTCGGCGCGCAGCACCTGGTCGAAGGCGTCGACCAGCGTCTGCAGCCCCTTGCGCGGTTCGAGCGTGCCGACGGCGACGACGTAGTCGGCGGGCAGGCCCCGGGCGGCCAGCCAGGCGGCATCCGGGCGCTCCGTGCCGAGCCAGGTCGGCGAGACCCCGAGGGGGGTGGCCAGGACGCGGGCCGGGTCGGTGCCGTACTCGGCGACGACCTCGTCGGCGACCGCCCGGCTGGGCGTCACGACGACGGCGGCGCGGTCGATGCTGCGCGGCACCAGGTCGCGGTAGGCCAGCGAGGCGGCGTCGACGGCGTCCCGGGTGCGGAGGAAGGACAGGTCGTGCACGGTCACCACGCCGGTGGCCCGGCCCACCGGCGGCAGCACGAAGTTGGTGGCGTGGAAGAGGTCGACCCGACCCGTGGACCAGGAGACCGGCGGGACCTCGGCGTGCCGCCACAGCTCGCGCAGCACGCGGGCCGGCATCCGCCGCGCCCGCACCTCCACCGACGGCGGGAGCAGCTCGCGCAGCCGATCGGTGCCGCGGAACGTGAACGCGGTCGCCACGACCTCGTCGCCCGGCGCCGCGGCCAGGGCGCGCACCAGCTCCCCGGTGTACCGGCCGACGCCGGTGCGGGGGCCGAGCAGCGGGGTGGCGTCCAGTCCGATTCGCACCGCGGCATCGTCGCGCACCTAGGGTCGGGGCGTGCGGGTCGGAGTGGTCGTGGAGCAGCTGCTGGCCCCCGTGCCCGGCGGGACGGGGCGGTACGCCGCCGAGGTCGCCGAGGCGCTGGCGGCCACGGCCGCCCCGGAGGACGACGTCGCCGGCTGGACGGCCTGGCACCGGGATCCCGCCGCGGCGGCCGTCCCGGGGGTGCGCGGCCCGCGCCGGCTGCCGCTGCCGCGCCGCCCCCTGGTCGCCGCGTGGGAGCGCACCGCGCTGCCGCGCCCGCGGGGCATCGACCTGCTGCACGCCCCGACCCTGCTCGCGCCGCTGGGTGGTGGGCCGCCGGTCGTGGTGACGGTGCACGACGCGGTGCCGTGGACGCACCCGGAGACGCTCACCCCGCGCGGCGCGCACTGGCACCGCCGGATGGGCGAGCGGGCGGCGCGGTCGGCGGCCGCGGTCGTCGTCCCCACCGAGGCGGTCGCCCGGGCGTTGCGCGGGCACCTCGACCTGCGATGCCCCGTCGTCGTGGTGGGGGAGGGCGTCTCCGGCCGCCTGGCGCCGCCGCCGGACGCCGCCGAGCGGCTCGCCGCCCTCGGGGTTGCGTCCGGCGGGTACCTGATGACGACGGCGACGCTCGAACCGCGCAAGGGGCTCGACGTCCTGGTCGCCGCCCTGTGCGAGCCCGGCGCCCCCGACCTCCCGCTGCTCGTCGCCGGCCAGCCGGGCTGGGGCGGGGTCGACCTCGCCGGGATGGCGGCCGCGGCCGGCCTACCGGCCGGCCGGGTGCGCGCGCTGGGCCGGATCCCCGACGCGGACCTGGCCGCGCTGCTGCGCGGGGCCGCGGCGGTGGTCGTCCCGAGCCGGGCGGAGGGCTTCGGGCTGCCGGCGCTGGAGGGCATGGCCGCCGGCGTCCCGGTGGTGACCTCCGACGACCCGGCGCTGGTCGAGGTCGGCGGCGGGGCGACCGCGGTGGCCCCGGTCGGCGACGCCGCCGCGCTGGCCGCCGCGCTGGCCCGGGTGGTGGGGGAGGAGGAGCTGCGCCGCGACCTCGTGCGGCGGGGCCTCGCCCGCGCCGCGGAGTTCTCCTGGACCGCGGCCGCGACCCGGCTGTGGGAGCTGTACCGGGAGCTGGGCAGCTAGCCGCGCGCGGCCAGGCGCTCGCGCCGGGCAGCGACGACGCGGCGGCCCAGCGCGATGCCGGGCCGCTCGACGAAGCGGTACGTCAGGGCCGACGCGACCAGGGTGATCGCGAGCAGCGCCGCGAAGTTCGCCCACGGGCCACCCGGCACCGGCGGGAGCACCAGCAGCAGCACGAGCGCGTGCAGCAGGTAGACCGAGTAGCTGATCGTCCCGAGGTAGACCAGGGGGCGCGGCCAGCGGTACCGGCGCAGCAGCAGCGCCGCGCCGAAGACGGCGTAGGCGCCCAGGAAGGTGGCGGTCTGGGTGAGCCAGCTGGGTGTCTCGCCGCTGATCGGCTCCAGGTAGCCGACGTGCCAGGTGTACTGGCACAGCACGATCACCAGCACGCCGAGGCCGTAGACCCCGGCAGCGGTCCGGCCGCTCAGCTGGCCGACGGTCCACCGGTAGAGCACCGTGCCGACGAACATCGAGCCCAGCAGGAGCAGCGAGAAGTACATCTCGTGCGGGCGGTTGGCCAGGGCCACGACCACGACCGCGCCCATGCCCAGGAGTGCGATCTGCCGGGCCAGGCCCGGGACCCGCGCGGCGGCGACCAGGAGCAGCAGCGCGCCGGCGACCGGGAAGGTCCACCAGTGGTCGGGCTGCCGCTGGACCATGAAGACCGTCGTCGTGCCGCCGAGGGCGAGGGCGGAGACCAGCAGCACCACGGCCGTCGTCGCCGAGGCGCGGTGCAGGCCGAGCAGGAAGAGCACCGACACCAGCAGGTAGAAGACCAGCTCGTAGCCCAGCGTCCAGGAAGCGCCGATGACCAGCGGGCGGGTGGTGAAGACCTGTAGCATCGTGGTGTTCAGCAGCGAGTCCTCGACGACCCGGTAGCCCTCGGGCGCGCCGATCCGGTCGGACAGGGCCCACGCCCCCAGGGCCACCGCGACCACGGCGAGGTAGAGCGGCCACAGCCGGAAGAACCGGCCGATCCAGAACTCCACGAGGTCGTTCCGGCGCTCCAAGGAGGCCGGGATGATGAAGCCGCTGCACAGGAAGAAGACCAGGACGCCGAACTCGCCCAGCCGGAACCAGTGGTGCGACCAGCCCAGCAGCCCGACCCACTGCGTCTCGCCCAGGTGCTGCACCGCCACGACCAGCGCCGCGATGCCGCGCAGCGCGTCGAGGAACTCCAGCCGGCCCTGCCGCGTGGTCGCCGCGTCGCGCGGTGCCGCCGCGGTGGGGGCGGGGGCGGCGGCGTCCTCGAGGGCCGTCGTCGCGGCACCGTCACCGGTGGGCTGGGGCATGCGGGAGTTCCTTCGACTGGGCGCGGCCGCGGCAGCTCGCACGGGGTGGGGGCCGGAGGCCGGGCGCATCCATCGTGGCACAGCGGCCGCCGCGCTCCCGGTGGCGCGGGCGGGCCGGGCGCCCGCCGCTAGGCTCCGGTGCATGCCGCGCGTCCTCGTCGACGCCACCGCGGTGCCCGCCGACCGGGGCGGCGTCGGCCGGTACGTCGACCAGCTGCTGCCCGCGCTCGCCGAGCTGGGCGCCGACCTCGCCGTCGTCTGCCAGGTCCGCGACGAGCCGTTCTACCGGGAGCTGGTGCCCGGGGCGCGGGTGGTGACCGCCCCCGAGGGCGTCGCGCGCCGGCCCGCCCGGCTGGCCTGGGAGCAGGCCGGCCTGCCGCGGGTGGCCCGGCAGGTGGGCGCCGAGGTGCTGCACTGCCCGCACTACACGATGCCGCTGGCCGCGCGGCTGCCCGTGGTGACCACGCTGCACGACGCCACCTTCTTCACCCACCCCGAGGTGCACCAGCGGGTCAAGCGGGTCTTCTTCCGCGCGTGGACGGAGGTCTCGCTGCGCCGGGCGGCCCGCTGCGTCGTGCCCTCGCGGGCGACGCTCGACGAGCTGGCCCGGGTGGCCCGCGGCGTGCACGGCCAGGTCGAGGTCGCCCACCACGGCGTGGACGCCGCCCGTTTCCACGTGCCCTCGGCCGAGGAGGTGGCCGCGGCGCGGCAGCACCTCGGGCTGCGCGCCGGCCGGTACGTCGGCTTCCTCGGCACGATCGAGCCGCGCAAGAACGTGCCCGCCCTGATCGAGGGCTGGCAGCGCGCCGTCGCCGATCTGCCCGACCCGCCCGCGCTGGTGCTGGCCGGTGGCCGCGGCTGGGACGAGCGGGTGGACGACGTGCTCGCCCGCGTGCCCGACCACCTGGAGGTGCTGCGCCCGGGCTATCTGCCGCTGGAGCTGCTCGCCGGGTTCCTGGGCGGCGCGGAGGTGCTGGCCTACCCGAGCCTGGCCGAGGGGTTCGGGCTGCCGGTGCTCGAGGCGATGGCCTGCGGAGCGCCGGTGCTCACCACCCGCTCGCTGGCCCTGCCGGAGGTCGGCGGCGACGCCGTGGCCTACACCGGGTACGACGCCGCTGCGATCGGCGACCGGCTCGGCGCGCTCCTGGCCGACCCGGACGAGCGCGCCCGGCTCTCGGCCGCGGCGGTCGCGCGGGCCGCCGGATTCACCTGGCGGGCCTGCGCGGAGCAGCACCTGAACGCCTACGCGGCGGCCGCGGCACCCCGCCGGGGACGGCGCGGCCCCGACGTAGGGTGACCTCCGTGGACAGCGCTCCGGTCGACAGCGCCCGGGTCGACGCGCCGCTGCGGGTGGTCGTGGTGACCTACTCCCCGGGCGAGACGCTCGAGGGGTTCCTCGACTCCCTCGCGCTGGCCACCGGCCGCCCCTACGAGGTGGTCCTTGCCGACAACGGCTCGACCGACGGCGTCCCCGAGCGGGCCGCGCGGCAGCGGCCCGAGGTCACCCTGCTGCGCACCGGCGGCAACATCGGCTACGGCGCGGCCGCCAACGCCGCGCTGGCCGGCGCCACGACCGGCTACGCGGTCGTCGCCAACCCCGACGTCCGCTTCGAGCCCGGCGCCGTCGACGAGCTGGTCGAGGCCGCGGCCCGCTGGCCGCGGGCGGCCACCCTGGGCCCGGCCATCCGCACCCCCGAGGGGGCCATCTACCCCTCGGCCCGGGACCTGCCGTCGCTCTCGACCGGCATCGGGCACGCGCTGCTGGGCTGGGTGTGGCCGGCGAACCCGTGGACGGCGCGCTACCGGCGCGAGCGGGACGAGATCGCCGAGCGCCCGGCCGGCTGGCTGTCGGGCAGCTGCCTGCTGGTCGACCTCGCCGCCTACGCCTCGGTCGGCGGCTTCGACCCCGGTTACTTCATGTACTTCGAGGACGTCGACCTCGCCCGCCGCCTCGGGCAGCGCGGCTGGCTGCACGTCTACGTGCCCACGGCGGTCGTCACCCACGAGGGCGGGCACGCCACGCGGCGCTCGGCCCGGCGCATGCAGCGGGTGCACCACACCAGCGCGCTGCGGTACCTCTCCGCCGACTTCCCGCGGCGCCGGCACGCCCCGCTGCGCGGCGCCCTGCGGGCCGGCCTCGGCGCCCGGATGCTGCTCTCCTACGCGAGCCGGCGGGTCGACGAGGGCGCGCAGCCGCAGCAGACCGTGGACCAGCTCCCGCACGACCACCCGGACGCCCCGGGCTCCCACCCCACCACCGGCCACCCCTGAGCCGGCCGGACGACCGACCGACGAGAGGGACCACGATGCGACACGCCGTGATCATGGCGGGCGGCTCCGGCACGCGGCTGTGGCCGCTGTCCCGCGCCCAGCGCCCCAAGCAGCTGCTCGACGTCGTCGCCGACGCGGACGGTGGCGCGCACAGCCTGCTGGAGGAGGCGTTCACCCGCCTCGAGGCGGTGCTGCCGGCCGAGCAGATCTGGGTGTGCACCGCCGCCCGCTACGCCGACATGGTGCGGGCGGCCCTGCCGCGGCTGCGCCCGGACCGGCTGGTGCTCGAGCCGGTGGCCCGCGACACCGCCAACGCCGTCGGCCTCGCCGCCGCGCTGGTGGCCGACATCGACCCGGACGCCGAGCTCGCCGTCGTCAGCGCCGACCACGTGATCCGCCCGGTCGAGCGCTTCGCTGCCGCGCTCACCACCGCCTACGACCTGCTCGCCGTCCGCCCCCGGGCGCTGGTGACCCTCGGCGTGACGCCGACGTCCCCGGCGACCGGGTTCGGCTACGTGCAGAAGGGCGCACCGACGGAGGTCGCCGGTGCGGCGGAGGCGGCGTCGTTCCGCGAGAAGCCCGACCGCGAGACGGCCGAGGCCTACCTGGCGTCGGGGGAGTACGTCTGGAACTCCGGCATGTTCGTGTGGCGGGCGCAGACGGTGCTCGACGCGCTCGCCGACCACCTGCCGGAGTCGGCGACGGGGCTGGCGCGCATCGTGGCCGCGCCCGCCGGCCCGGAGCGCGACGCCGTCCTGGCCGAGGTGTTCCCGACCCTGCCGAAGATCAGCGTCGACTACGCCGTCCTGGAGCCGGCGGCCGCCGAGCCGGGCCGCGTCGCCGTCGTCGACCTGGACGTCGAGTGGCTGGACATCGGCTCGTGGCCGGCCCTCGCGCACACCCTCGAGACCGACGAGGCCGGCAACGCCGGCCGCGGGCTGCGGGTGCTGCTCGACAGCTCCGGCAACGTCGTCCTCTCCGACGACCCCGACCACCTCGTCGCGCTGATCGGCGTGCGCGACAGCGTCGTGGTGCACACCGCCGACGTGACGATGGTCTGCCCGGTGGGCGACGCGGAGCGGGTCAAGCAGCTGCTGGCCGAGGTCGAGGCGGGGCACGGCAGCCGCTTCAGCTGACCGGCGGACGGGCGGCGCGCTGTGACGCTTCTCGCGCGCGTACCCCGCACCCGGCGCCGGGATCGCGGAAGATGGACGTCGTGCGTCTTCCCCGCGGCCCCCGGCCGGTTGCCGACCCGCCGGACGGGCGGGCGCCGGACGTCCCGTCCCGGCGCGTCCGCGCCCTGGGCGCCGGGGTCGTGCTCGCCGTCACGACGGCGGTCGTGCTGGCCCAGCTGTTCGTCAGCGGGACGGTCGGCCTGGCCGACAACGGCGACGCCGACCGGCTGGTGTGCCGGCTCGGGCTCGGCATCGGCCCGGACTCCTCGCAGCAGGGGTTCGAGGGCGACTACCTGCCGGGCAACAGCTGCCCGGGGGAGAACTGGCGGTACGCCACCTCGTGGCGCCCGGTCCTGCAGCTGACCTACTGGGCCTCCCGGCTGGTGACCGGGGACGACGGCTTCGACATGGCCGTCCTGGCCGTCGTCGGTGCGGTGCTCCTCGGCCTCGGGGCGGCGGCGCTGTTCCTCGCCCTGCCCGGCGGGCTCGGCGCGCGCTGGCCGCTGGTCGCGCTGGTGGTCGTCGCGGTCAGCGACATCGGCTTCGTCACCTACCTGAACTCCGGCTACACCGACCAGGCCGGCTTCATCGGGCTGCTCTGGGTGTGCGCCGCCGGCGTGGGCGTGGTCGTGAACCGGACCTGGCCGTGGCTGCTGCTGCTGGTCGCGGCGGTCGCGTTCACCGGGGCCGCCAAGACCGCCCTGGTCACCGTCGTCCCGGCGGTCGGGCTGGCCCTGCTGCTCAGCCGGCGCTACCGGGAGCGCCCGGCGCAGCCGGTCCGCGGCGGCCTCCGCCGTCCCGTGGTCTCCCTGCTGGTGCTCCTCGGCGTCGCCGGGCTGCTGCTGGCGCTGACCGCCCGGGGCCAGGGGGAGGGGCTGAGCAACGGCAACAAGTACAACCTGCTCTTCCACACGCTCCTGGTGGAGTCCGACGACCCGCGCGCGGACCTCGAGGAGATGGGGCTGCCGCCCGAGCTGGCCCGCTACGCCGGCACGAACGCCTGGGAGACCGACACCCCCTGGGGCGATCCGCTCATCGAGGACAACGCCTGGACGGTGTTCTCCTGGAAGACCTACCTCGGCTTCTTCGCCGCCCACCCCGACCGGTTCCTCGAGCTGGTCCCGCAGGCTTTCGACGCCGTGACCGAGGCGCGGGTCGACTACCTGGCCAACCTGCCCGGCGAGGTGGACGGCGACCCGGAGCTTGCGCAGCGACCGAGCCCGGTCTTCTGGCTGCTGGGCCTGCTGCCCACGGGCTGGCCGGTGCCGGCGATCGCGTTCGTCTGGCTGGGCGGGGCGGTGGCCGGGGTCCGCTGGGCTCGCTCGCGGGAGGCGGGGCGGGCCGTCCGCGGCGTGCTGGCGCTGCTGCTGACCGGCTACGCGGTGAGCCAGGCGCTGATCGCGCTCAGCGACGGGTACTACGAGCTGGCGAAGCACACGGTGCACGCCGCGTTCGCGACGGGCCTGCTGCTCGCGGTGCTGCTGGAGGCGGGCGGGCGCGCGGCGCTGTCCGCCGCCCGGCGCCGCCGCGCGGGCCGGGACGACGTCGAGCGGGCCGGGGCCGGTCCGGACGGCACGGAGCAGGACGCGGTGGCGACCCCGGCCGGTGGTCCCCGGTGAGCGGTGCCGCGCTGGTGACCGCGCCGTACGAGGCGACCTGGGAGCCGGACTGGCCGCTGGACCTCCGCCGGGCCGTCGCCGCGCACCACCGCGGCGTCGCCGACCCCGCGATGCGGATCACGCCCGAGGGCATCTGGCGGACCACCAGCACGCCGGAGGGCCCGGCCACCGTGCGCATCCGGTACGCCGCCGGCCGGGTCGCGGTGCAGGCGTGGGGGCCGGGTGCGGAGTGCGCCGGTGCCGCCGTGCCGCGTTCCCTCGGCGCCGAGGACCCGGTCGCCACGTTCGACCCGGGCGGTCACGCGCTCGTCGCCGACCTGCACCGCCGCACGCCGTGGCTGCGGCTGGGCGGCACCGGCCGGACGTGGGACGCGCTGGTGCCCGCCGTCCTCGAGCAGAAGGTCACCACCGTCGAGGCGAACCGCGTCTGGCGGGAGCTGCTGCGGCTGGCCGGGGAGCCCGCGCCCGGGCCGGCGCCGGAGGGGATGCGCGTGCTCCCGTCGGCGCGGCGGGTCCTGGAGATCACCGACTGGCAGTGGCACGCCTGCGGGCTCGACGGCGCGCGCCGCCGGGCGCTGCGCGCGGTGGCGACGGTGGCCGACCGGCTGGAGCCGGCCGAGGGCTGCGACTCGCCCACCCTGCAGCGGCGGCTGCGCTCGGTGCCCGGCATCGGCGTCTGGACGGCGGCCGAGGTGGTGCAGCGGACCCTGGGCTGCCCCGACACCGTCAGCGTCGGCGACTACCACCTGAAGAACCAGATCGGCTTCGCCCTGACCGGCGCCCGGGTCACCGACGACGAGGGCATGCTCGCGCTGCTGGAGCCGTGGCGGGGGCACCGCCAGCGGGTGGTGCGCCTGCTGCTGGCCGGCGGACCCCGCCGTCCCCGGCGCGGCCCGCGCTTCGCCCCGACCGACTACCGCCGGATGTGACCCCGGGGGCAGAAATGGCCATTTCTGCCCCCGGGGCGGAGGTCAGCGGTCGGCGAGCAGGTTCAGCAGGTAGTCGCCGTAGCCGCTCTTGCCCAGCGGCTCGGCGGCCCGCCGCAGGCCGTCGTCGTCCAGCCAGCCGTTGCGCCAGGCGACCTCCTCGATGCAGCCGATCTTCAGCCCCTGCCGCTCCTCGACCACCGAGACGAACTCGGTGGCCTGGCGCAGCGAGGCGAAGGTGCCGGTGTCCAGCCAGGCGGTGCCGCGGTCCAGCGCGGTGACCGTGAGCCGGCCCTCGCGCAGGTAGTGCTCGTTCACCGCGGTGATCTCCAGCTCGCCGCGCGCGCTGGGGGTGATGCCGCGGGCCACCTCGACGACGTCGCTAGCGTAGAAGTACAGCCCCGGGACGGCGTAGGAGCTGCGCGGGCGTTCCGGCTTCTCCTCGATCGACAGCACCCGGCCGTCGGGGTCGAACTCGACGACGCCGTACTCCCGGGGGTTGGCGACGTGGTAGGCGAAGACGTGCCCTCCGGCGGGCTCGGGCAGCCGCGCCAGGGCGGTGCCCAGGCCCGCGCCGTAGAAGATGTTGTCGCCCAGCACGAGTGCGGCCGCCTCGCCGCCCAGGAACTCGGCGCCGATGAGGAAGGCCTGGGCCAGCCCCTCGGGGCGGGGCTGCACGGCGTACTCGATCCGCATGCCCAGCCGGCTGCCGTCGCCGAGCAGGTGGCGGAAGGCCTCCTGGTCGCCGGGGGTGGTGATGATCAGCACCTCGCGGACGCCGGCCATCATCAGCGTCGAGAGCGGGTAGTAGATCATCGGCTTGTCGTAGACCGGCATGAGCTGCTTGCTCACCGCCTGCGTGATGGGGAAGAGCCGACTCCCCGTGCCACCGGCCAGGATGATCCCGCGCATGGGTCGGCACGCTAGCCGAGACCGCAGCTCAGGCGGGGTCCGAACCCACCCACAGCCTCCCGACGAGTGAGGTCCCACCGGCGGTCGCCGCGGGTTCCCAGCGGGTCCGCCAGCCCTCGGCGTGCAGCTGCACGATGACCGCGCCGAGCTGCGCGCCCAGGTTGAGCGCCGTCGTCGTGGTGACCGCGTCGCTCAGGTGGACGTCGACGACGCCGTCGCCCTCGCCGCCGTGCCGCAGCACCACCGGGAACTCCGGCAGGGCGGCGCCGGCGGTGCGGAAGGCGGCCGCGACCGCCTCGAGCTCGCCGGCCCGGGGCAGCAGGTCACCGGCCGGGGAGCGGGAGCCCACCACGTCGCGGGAGCCGTAGGGGAAGAGGTCGTCGGCGGGCAGCCGGACCAGCGGCCGGGTGCCCTCGTCCTCCGCCGGCCGGTCGAAGGGGAGGCCGCGGACGACCGCGACGGGCACGCCGTCGAGCTTGCCCTTGACCAGGTCGGCGGCCGAGGCGAGCTCGTCGACGACGGCGATGCGGGTGGTCTCCAGCCGGTTGCCGTGCGCGTCGACCGCGCCGCGGTGGTCGACCAGCGCGGTGATCCCGGCCGAGCCGAGGGCGACGTCGGTGAGCCCCTCCCGCCAGGTGCGGCCGAAGGTGTCGCTCACCACCACGGCGACGTCGACGCCGAGCAGCTCGGCGAGGCGGGCGCGCAACGCGCGGGCGGAGGCGTCGGAGTCCTCGGGGAGCAGGACCAGCGAGCCCTGGTCGACGTTGGAGGCGTCGATCCCGGCGGCGGCGACCACCCAGCCGTGCGGGGTCTGCACGATCTTCAGCGGTCCGCGGCGGGCGACCACGCGCACGGTCTGCCCGTCGATGGCGGCCTGCCGGACGGCCTCGCGGTCGGCGTCCGGCGGGACGGGGACCAGCGCGCCCTCGACCTTGGAGACCACCTTAGAGGTGACGACGACGACGTCGCCGTCGGCCAGCCACGGGGCGCGCTCGGCGATCGCCGCGGCGAGGTCGTCCCCGGGGGCGAACTCCGGCAGCCCGGCGACGGGCAGCACGGTGACGCCCGCCGGCACGGCGCCGGGCTCAGACACCGGCGGCGTCGAGGGCGGCGCGGGCCAGCGCCGCCGTCGCGTCGGGGTCCGACATCAGCAGCGGCACCTGCCGGACGTCGACGCCGGGGACGTCGGCCGGGTCGCCGGGGGCGACCAGCCAGGCGTCGAGCAGGCCGCCGTCGCCACGGGCGCCGTAGTGCCGGCCGACGCCTTCCGCGCTGACCTCGATGCCCAGCACCGGCAGGCACCGGTCGGCCATGCCGCGCACGACCGCGCCGCCCACGATCGGGGAGACGCCCGCGATCCGCGCCGGGGTGGCCAGCAGCGCCTCGCGCAGGCCGGGCACGCCGAGGACGGTGCCGATCGACACCACGGGGTTCGACGGCGCCAGCAGCACGGCGTCGGCGGCGGCGAACGCCTCGGCGACGCCGGGGGCAGGGCGGGCGGCGTCCACGCCGACCTGCACGAACGCCGATGCCTCGAGCTCCGCCCGGTGCCGCACCCACCACTCCTGGAAGTGGATGGCGCGCGGCCGGCCGGTCTCGGGGTCGGTCACGACGACGTGGGTCTCGACCCGCTGGTCGCTCATCGGCAGCACCGTGACCCCGGGCTGCCAGCGGTCGGCGAGCGCGGCGGTCACCGCGGAGAGCGGGTAGCCGGCGTCGAGCATGCGGGTGCGGATGAGGTGGGTGGCGAGGTCGCGGTCGCCGAGGCCGAACCAGTCGGGGTCGGCGCCGTAGGCGGCGAGCTCCTCCTTGACCGTCCAGCTCTCACCGACCCGGCCCCAGCCGCGTTCCTCGTCGATGCCCCCGCCGAGAGGTGTAGACGACGGTGTCGAGATCCGGGCAGATGCGCAGCCCGTGCATCGTCACGTCGTCCCCGGTGTTGACCACCGCGGTGATCTCCGCCTCCGGTACCGCGGCCCGCACCCCCCTCAGGAATCGAGCCCCTCCGGTCCCACCTGCCAGCACCACGATCTGCACGAAAGACATCGTGCCCGATAGGCAGTTGTGCACTGTTCCACGGGCGTGTCGGAGGAGCAGACGAGATGTGACGAACGGGGTGTGACGGGTGGGGCCCGTGTGGCGTGTCGCTTACACCGTGCAAAGTTGACGGCTGGGCAACGACACGCGTGTAATTCCGGCGATGTCATCGAGTGCTGAGCGGATCGGGAGCCTCCCGGAAGCCGCGCACCGGGACGAGAGCGAGAGGGGACGCATCGTCATGGCCGAGGTGTCGTGGTTGAGCGATTACGTCAGCGGAGGTGACCGGGTGACCGACCGATTCGGGTCGGCTGCCGGTCAGGGCCTCGGCGCCCCCCGCCGGCTCCGGGATCAGCGGCCTGCTGGGCATCGGCCTGGAGTCCGAGGGCCAGTCCTGGCAGGAGCGCGCCCTGTGCGCCGAGACGGACCCGGAGGCGTTCTTCCCGGAGAAGGGCGGCTCCACCCGCGAGGCGAAGAAGATCTGCACCGGCTGCGAGGTCAAGGCCGAGTGCCTCGAGTACGCGCTGTCCAACGACGAGCGCTTCGGCATCTGGGGCGGGCTCTCCGAGCGCGAGCGCCGTCGCCTGCGCCGCCGGGCCGTCTGACCCGCAGCACCCACGCCCCGGGATCGGGGCGCACCGCACAGCCGCCGACGGCCCCCGTCGGCGGCTGTGGTGCTATTCGGGCATGGGTACCCGGGTCGCCTCCGGCCGCGACGCCGTGGCCGGTGAGCTCCGCGCCGCCGCGCCCCTCGCCCGCCGGCTCCGCGCGCCGGGCACCGCCCGGGCGCCCTGGCTGACCGCCGTCCTCAACGTGCAGGCCGCGCAGCGGCGCGCCGGGCGACCGGTGGCCGTCGTCGTCGACGGCAGCGGCCGGACCACGGCCGCCGCGGCCTTCCTGACCCTGCGCCGCCGGGGCCCCGTCACCGCGGTGACCCTGCTGGGCGACGGCCTCCCCGTGCCGCCCGGCGGCCCGACGGCCCGGCTGCTGGCCGCCGACGAGGACGCCGCGGCCGGGCTGGCCGACGGCATCGCCGACCTGCTCGGCCGGCTGCGCGGCCCGTGGTCGCTGCACCTGGCCGGCCTGCCGCTGGGGGATCCGACCGCCCGCCGGCTGGCCGCCCGCTGGCCCGCGGCCCGGATGGCCACCGCGCGCACCACCCGGCTGGTCGACGCCCTGGACGACGACGGCGCACCGGTCCGGCGAAGCAGCGACCCCCGGGAGATCGACCGGCTGCTGCCGGCGCTGCTGGCGCAGGAACCCGATCACCGGCACCGGGCGTTCCTGCGCGCCGCGGCGCGGCTGCACGCCGCCGCCGGCCGGCTGGAGGTCGCGGTCACCGACGGCGGCCCGGGTGGGCTGCTCACCCTGGTCGAGGACGCCGACCGCCGGCCGTGGTGGGCGCCGGCGGGGACGCCGGGGGTGCGGACCGAGCGCGGGGCGCCCTCGGCCGGGCTCTCCCTCCCGCTGCGCAGCCGGCTCCCGGCGCCGGACGTGGCCCGCCGCCTGGGGAGCCGGCGGCCCTAGCGGGCGGCGACCACCTGGTCGGCCCACCGCAGCCGCGCCTCCGCGGCGGGCCGGTCGCCGCCGCGGGCCACCAGGGTGATCTCGACGTCGTAGCTGCGGCCGGTCGGCTGGGGCGCCGAACCCGGCGGGCGCAACCAGGTGGCGAACCGTCCCGCGACGGTGAGCACGTCGCCGTCCTCGTCGACGCGCAGCTCGGGCGTCGCCAGCTCCGCGTACTCGGTGCGCGCGGTCCGGCATGCCGGGTCCCCGGCCGTCGCCGGCGCGACGGCGGCCAGGCAGTTGGCCGCCGGCAGCTGCAGCCGCGCGACGGTGCGCCCGCCGTCGGAGGTCAGCTCCAGCTCGGGGAAGGCGGCGGTGATGCCGACCGCGTGCTCCTCCAGGACGATCCCGTCGAAGGCGAACCGCGCGGTGTCGGCAGCCGGGGGAGCCGGGGGGCCCGGTTCCGGGGTGGGGTCCGGGGTCGGGGTGGGCGCGGCGGTCGGCGCCGCCGTGGGGGCGGCGACCGGCTCGGGCGACCGGGACCCCGCGGCCAGCGCCGCCGCGACGCCCACGAGCAGCAGCGCGACGACGGCGAGCACCGCGAGCGCGGTGCCGGGCGACGAGGCGGGTGCGGGCGCCGGCGGTGCGGGCTCGGGGATCTCGGCGGGCGCGGCGGGGGCGAGTACGGCCCACCCCTCCGGGACGTCGTCCGCCGCGCCGGGGGTGCCGGGGGGACGCGCCAGGAACTCGGCGAGGTCGTCGCGCGGCGGGACGTCGTCCGGCCCGGGAACCGGGGGCGCCGGGGGAGCCGCCGTCGGGCGGCCGCGCAGCCGGGCGGTGGTCGCCGCGACCGCGACCAGCAGCAGGATCCCGAGCACCGCGCCGAGCGCCATCCAGGGCCCGGCGGCCGCCGCGGGAACGTCCATCGCGCCCAGCATCCCAGGACGCCGGGACCGGCCTGCTCAGCCGGTGGGGTCGATCTCCTCCGGATCGCGGCCCAGGAGCACCGCGACCTGGTCGACGACGACGTCGCGCACGAGGTCCGCGAGGTCGTCCCGGTCGGCGGCGCGCAGCTCCAGCGGGCGCCGGTAGACGACGATCCGGGGCGGGACCTCCCGGCCGTCCTCGCGGTGCGCGGGCAGCACGCGGGCCAGGGGCACGCTGGCGTCGTCGAGCACGTCGGCGTCCAGCACCACGTCATCGGGGCTGGTGTGCTCCACCCAGGGCACGTCCTCGACGGCGAACTCCACGCCGGCCAGCTCCCGCTCCCAGCGGCGCTCGAGGTCCTCGACCGCGTCGAGGACGAGGTCGTCGAACTGCTCGGCCCGGCTGCGGGACAGCGGCACCTCCGCCGGCACGAGGCGGCCGCGCAGGCCGCGGCCGTGGCGGTCACGGCGGGAGCGGGCGGGGCGGCGGGAGGGACCGGTCATGACGGGCCGAAGCCTACGGCGAGGGACGCCCTCACCGGGGGAGTCGCCGCCAGACGGCCCGGGGGAGCAGCCGCATGAGGGCGAAGACCGGGCGCAGCACCCCCGGCACCCAGACCTCCCCGCGGCGGCCGGCCAGGCCGGCGACGACGGCGTCGGCCACCTGGTCGGGGGTGCTGGAGAACGGCGCGGGGGACATGCCCTCGGTCATCCGGCCGACGACGAAGCCGGGCCGGACCAGCAGCAGCCGCACCCCGGAGCCGGCGAGGGCGTCGGCCAGCCCGCTGGCGAACCCGTCGAGCCCGGCCTTGGCCGAGCCGTACACGTAGTTGGCGCGGCGCACCCGCACCCCGGCGACCGAGGAGAAGACGACCAGCGTGCCGCGCCCGGCCGCCCTCAGCCGCTGGGCCAGCAGGGTGAGCACGTGCACCTGCGCGGTGAGGTCGGTGTGCAGGACGGCGACCGCCGCGGCCGGGTCGCGCTCGGCGAGCGCCTGGTCGCCGAGCACGCCGAACGCCACGACGACCGTCCCCGGCACGCCGAAGCGCCGCTCCACCTCGTCGAGGACGGCCGCGTGACCGGCGAGGTCGTCGGCGTCGAACTCCACCCGGCCCACCGTCGTGGCGCCCGCGCGGCGCAGCTGCGCCTCCTGCTCGTCGAGGTCGGCGGACCGGCGTGCGGCCAGCACGACCGTGCCGAGACCGCGCGCGGCGAGCCGCTCCGCGACGGCCGTGCCGATCTCGCTGCGCCCGCCGAGGACGAGGACCGGTCCTGGTTCGATGCCCACGGGGTCATCGTGCAGGATGGGGCGCCCTCCCCGATTTCCCGGTGCGCCTTGCTGCGGTCGACCCGCAGGCGGGTTTACGGTGCATGCGTGAGGAACCGGTGGTGAGGCAGTCACGTCGCTGCTCGCGCAGCGGCTGCGCGCAACCGGCAGCGGCGACTCTGACCTACGTGTACGCGGAGTCGACGGCCGTTGTCGGGCCGTTGGCGACCTTCTCGGAGCCGCACAGCTACGACCTCTGCGAGTTCCACGCCGAGCGGCTGACCGTGCCCCGCGGGTGGGAGGTCGTCCGGCACGAGATCGACCTGGACGACGTCGGCCCGACCGGCGACGACCTGCTCGCCCTGGCCGACGCCGTCCGCGAGGCGGCCCGGCCCGAGCCGCCGCGCGACCCGCTGGACGACGGCCGCGGCACGCGGCGCGGGCACCTGCGCGTCCTCCCCGACCTGCCCTGACGGGTGGTCGTACGAGCGGCCGGTCGCACCCGCCGATAGGGTCTCGGCGTGGCTGACCTCTCCTCGATCATCAAGGCCTACGACGTCCGCGGTGTGGTCCCCGACCAGTGGGACGAGGCCGTGGCCCGGTCGATCGGCGCCGCCTTCGCCGAGTTCGTGCAACGGTGACAGCGGGGCGACCTCGGTGGTCACCGCCCACGACATGCGCGAGTCGTCGGTGCCGCTGTCGCGCGCCTTCGCCGAGGGCGTGATCAGCCGCGGGCTGGACGTCGTCGAGGCCGGCCTGGGCTCCACCGACATGCTGTACTTCGCCGCCGGCTCGCTGGACATCCCGGGCGCGATGTTCACCGCCAGCCACAACCCCGCGAAGTACAACGGCATCAAGATGTGCCGCGCCGGGGCCGCGCCGATCGGCCAGGACTCCGGCCTGGCCCAGATCCGCGCCTCCGCCGAGGCCGACGCCTACGACCGCGACCCCGGCCGGGTCGGCTCGGTGACCCAGCGCGACGTCATCCACGAGTACGCCGCGCACCTGCGGACCCTCGTCGACCTCTCGGGCATCCGGCCGCTGAAGGTCGTCGTCGACGCCGGCAACGGCATGGGCGGGCACACGGTGCCGGTCGTCCTGGCCGACCTCCCGCTGGAGGTCGTGCCCATGTACTTCGAGCTGGACGGCTCCTTCCCCAACCACGAGGCCAACCCGCTGGACCCGGCCAACCTGGTCGACCTGCAGGCCGCGGTGCGCGAGCACGGCGCCGACATCGGCCTGGCCTTCGACGGCGACGCCGACCGCGTGTTCGTCATCGACGAGCGCGGCGAGCCGGTCAGCCCGTCGGCGGTCACCGCCCTGGTCGCGGTCCGCGAGCTGGCCAAGGGCCACGGGACGACGATCATCCACAACCTGATCACCTCGAAGGCGGTTCCCGAGATCGTGCGCGAGCACGGCGGCGAGCCGGTGCGCACCCGCGTCGGGCACTCCTTCATCAAGGCCGAGATGGCCCGCACCGACGCCGTCTTCGGCGGCGAGCACTCGGCGCACTACTACTTCCGCGACTTCTGGCGGGCCGACACCGGCATGCTGGCCGCGATGCACGTGCTGGCCGCGCTCGGGGAGCAGTCCGGCACGCTGTCGGAGCTCACCGCGGCCTACTCGCGCTACGCCGCCTCGGGCGAGATCAACTCGACCGTCGACGACGCCGCGGCGCGGACGGCCGACGTCCGCGCGGCCTTCGCCGACCAGCCGGGGACGACGGTCGACGAGCTGGACGGGCTGACCGTCGAGCTGGCGGACGGCGCGTGGTTCAACCTGCGCGCCAGCAACACCGAGCCGCTGCTGCGGCTCAACGTGGAGGCGCCCGACGAGGCGCGGATGATCGAACTTCGGGACCAGGTGCTGGGGATGGTGCGGGCATGACGAGCAACACGACGACCGGTGGGCCGCTGAGGCTGGACCCCGAGCTGCTGGCCATCCTGGCCTGCCCGGACACCCACCACAGCCCGCTGACCGTGGACGAGGCGGCCGGCGAGCTGCTGTGCACGACGTGCGACCGGGCCTTCCCGGTGCGGGACGGCATCCCGGTGCTGCTGCTCGACGAGGCGCGTCGCCGGGGTGGCGGGGCGGACGGAGGACAGAGCAACGCATGATCCCGCCCGAGTTCGCCGAGGAGGTCCTCGACGACCTCGGGGTCCTGCGGGCCCGTGACCCGGCCGGGCTGCTGCCGGCCGTGGCCGGCGCGGGCGCGCAGGTACGGGAGACCGCCCGGCTGACCCGGGAGGCCGGCCTGGACCGGGTCACCGAGGGCGGCCGCCCGCGGGGTCTGGTGGTGGTCGCGCGCCGCGAGGGCGCCGTGGCCGCCTCGGTGCTACGCGCCCTGCTCGGCCCGGGCAGCCCGGTGACCGTGGACGTCGTGCCCGGGCCGGCGCTGCCGCTGTGGACCGGTCCCAGCGACGTGGTGGTGGTCGCGACCCGCACGGGGGCCGGCAGCTACGCCGTGGCGCCCGCGTACGAGGCCGCCCGCCGCGGCGTCTCGCTGCTGGGCATCGGCGCGGAGGACGCGCCGCTGCGCGCGGCCTGCTCCACCGCCCGCGCGCCGTACGTGCCGCTGCCGACGACCCGGGTCCGGCACACCACGCTGTGGTCGCTGCTCACGCCGGTGCTGCTGCTCGCCTCCGACCTCGGGTTGCTGCCCGGCGACGTCGCCGACCCGGACGCCATCGCCGCGGCGCTCGACGCGACCGCCGAGGAGTGCGGCCCGGCGAGGGACACCGTCGTCAACCCGGCCAAGACGCTGGCGCTCGAGCTGCTCGACGCGCTGCCGGTCATCGCCGCCGAGGGGCCGCTCGCGGGCGCGGCCGCGACCCGCATCGCCGACCAGCTGGCCACGCTCGCCGGCCTGCCCGCGACCGGCTTCCGGCTGCCGGACCAGCGGGTCGCGGCGTGCGCGGTCCTCGGTGGTCCGCTGGCGCCCGACGACGCCGACGACTTCTTCCGCGACCGCGCCGAGGACGCCGGCCGGCGGCTGCGGCTGCTCACCATCCGGGACGCCGCCGCGGGTGGCCACGACGGCGCCGGCGAGCGGGACCCGCGCTCGGCGGTCGAGGCGATGGACGAGGTGCTCGGCACCGCCGCGGCCCGGAACGTCCCGGTCAGCGCGCTGGCCGAGCACGGCGACCCGGCCGAGGGGCGGCTGGCTCGCCTGGCCCGCCAGCTCGCCGTCGCCGACTTCACCGCCGTCTACCTGGCGCTGGCGCTGGACACCCAGCGCGGGCGCCGGCCGTGACGGGTTCGGCGACCGCACCATCATGGGTAGGGCGCTCGTGCTGACCGACCGAAAGGACTCCCCGTGGCGGGTGGACTCGTAGCCCTGCTCGACGACGTGGCGGTGCTGGCCAAGGCCGCCGCCGCCTCGCTGGACGACATCGGCGCTGCTGCCGGCAGGGCCAGCATGAAGGCCGCCGGCGTCGTCGTCGACGACACCGCGGTGACGCCGCAGTACGTGCACGGGCTGAACGCCGAGCGCGAGCTGCCGATCATCCGGCGCATCGCGCTGGGCTCGTTGCGGAACAAGCTGCTGATCATCCTCCCGGCGATCCTGCTGCTCAGTGAGTTCCTGGACTTCCTGCTGACCCCGATCCTCATGGTCGGCGGCGCCTACCTCTGCTACGAGGGGGCGGAGAAGATCTGGCACCGGCTCAGCGGGCACGCCGAGGAGCACGCGACGGTCGAGGAGGCGCTCCCCGACGAGAAGACGATCGTCAGCGGGGCCGTGCGCACCGACTTCATCCTGTCCGCCGAGATCATGGTCATCTCGCTCAACGAGGTGGCCGGCGAGGGCTTCGTGTCCCGCGCGATCATCCTGGCCGTCGTCGCGGTGGGCATCACCGTGCTGGTCTACGGCGTCGTCGGCGTCATCGTGAAGATGGACGACGTCGGGCTCAACCTGGCCCAGCGCAGCAGCGCGGGGGTCGCCGCCCTCGGCCGCGGGCTGGTCAAGGCCATGCCGAAGCTGCTCAGCGTGCTCACCGTCGTCGGCACCGCCGCGATGCTGTGGGTCGGCGGGCACATCCTCCTGGTGGGCACCGACGAGCTGGGCCTGCACCTCTTCTACGACGTCGTCCACCACCTCGAGGAGGCCGCGCACGACGCGACCGGGGCGCTCGGCGGCGTCGTCGGCTGGTGCGTCAACACGCTCGGCAGCGCGCTGCTGGGCCTGGTCGTGGGCGCGGTGATCGTGGCCGTGATGACCCTCGTGGTCCACCGGAAGAAGGCCGGGAGCGGCGCGGCCGCGCACTGAGCGGGGACAGTAGGGCCATGCACACGGGGACGACCGACCGCACGCTGCTCTCGCCGGCCCGCCGACGCGCGGACCGGGACCGCCTCGCGACCGAGGTCGTCGACGTGCTGGTCATCGGCGGGGGCGTCACCGGCGCCGGCGCCGCGCTGGACGCGGCCAGTCGCGGGCTGACCGTCGGGCTGCTGGAGGCGCGCGACTTCGCGGCCGGCACCTCCAGCCGGTCGAGCAAGCTCATCCACGGCGGGCTGCGCTACCTCGAGCAGCTCGCGTTCCCGCTGGTCCACGAGGCGCTCCACGAGCGCGCCCGGCTGGTGCAGACGATCGCGCCGCACCTGGTCCGCCCGCTGCCGTTCCTGCTGCCGCTCACCGCCCCGGTGTGGCAGCGCGCCTACTTCGGCGCGGGCGTCGCGCTGTACGACGTCCTCGGCGCCGCCTTCACCTCGCACCGGCCGATCCCGCACCACCGGCACCTCTCCCGGACCGCCACCCTCGAGGCGTTCCCCGGGCTGCGCCGCGACGCGGTGCACGGCGCGATCCGCTACTGGGACGCCCAGGTCGACGACGCCCGGCACACGCTGGCCGTCGTCCGCACCGCCGCGGGCTACGGGGCGCGGGTGCTCTCCAGCGCCCGGGTCACCGGCCTGCTGCGGAACGGCAGCACCGTCGTCGGCGTGCGGGTCGCCGACCTCACCGACGGCTCGACGTTCACCGTGCGCGCCCGCAGCGTCGTCGCGGCGACCGGCGTCTGGAGCGACGACGTCGGCCGGATGCTCGGCGACGACGCCCCGAGCCTGAAGGTGCGGGCGTCCAAGGGCGTGCACCTGGTGGTGCCGCGGTCGGCCATCGACGGCGGCGCGCTCGCCACGGCGGGCGGGACGCCGGACGGCCTGATCCTGCGCACGCCGACCAGCGTGCTGTTCGTCATCCCGTGGGGCGAGGAGTGGATCGTCGGCACCACCGACACCCCGTGGAAGCTCGACCGCGACCACCCCGCGGCCAGCAGCGCCGACATCGCCTACCTGCTCGACCAGGTCAACCGGGTGCTGACCCGACCGGTGACGACCGACCAGATCCTCGGCGTCTACGCCGGGCTCCGGCCGCTGCTGGCGGGGGAGTCCGACGACACCAGCCGGCTGTCCCGGGAGCACGCCGTCGTGACGCCGGTGCCCGGTCTGGTGCTCGTGGCCGGCGGCAAGTACACGACCTACCGGGTGATGGCCGAGGACGCCGTCGACGCGGCGGTCGCCGGGCTGCCCGGGGTGCCGCCCTCGCGCACCGCGCACCTGCCCCTGGTCGGGGCGCACCGCTGGGCGCAGGTGCGCGGCACCGCCGCGGCCCTCGCCGCGCGGTCCGGGCTGCCGGAGGCGGCGGTGGAGCGGCTCCTGCACCGGCACGGTGACCGCACCGCCGACGTGCTGGCGCTCGCCGCCGCGGACCCCGACCTCGCCGCGCCGCTGCCCGGGGCGCCGGACTACCTGGCCGCGGAGGTCGTGCACGCGGTCACCGCCGAGGGCGCCCTGCACCTGGACGACGTGCTCACCCGGCGCACCCGGATCTCCATCGAGACCGGGCACCGGGGGGTGGAGACCGCGCCCCGGGTCGCCGCCCTCATGGCCCGGGAGCTGGGCTGGGACGCCGAGCGCACCGACCGCGAGGTCGAGCACTACGCCGCCCGGGTGGACGCCGAGCGCGAGTCGCAGCGGATGCCCGACGACCGGACGGCCGACGCCGCGCGGCTCGGCGCGCCCGACGTGCGCGCCGGGGTGGCCGGCGGGAGCCCGGAGGGGCGGCTGGTGCAGGAGGGCCGGGCGGCATCGGCGGGCGGCTCCTGAGCGGAGCCGGGAAGTTAGCCTGACCCCATGTGGCAGCTTCAGAACGCGGTGCGTCACTACCCGTGGGGCTCGCGCACGGTCATCCCGGAACTCCTGGGGCTGCCCTCGCCGGCCGACCGGCCGCACGCCGAGCTGTGGATGGGCGCGCACCCCGACGAGCCCAGCGTGCGCTCCGACGGCGTCCCGCTGGACAAGGCGATCGCCGAGGAGCCCGAGCTGCTGCTGGGCCCCGAGGTCGTCAACCGGTTCGGTGCCCGGCTGCCGTTCCTGATGAAGGTGCTCGCCGCCGACCAGCCGCTCTCGCTGCAGGCGCACCCGACCAACGAGCAGGCCGCGGCCGGGTTCGCCGCCGAGGAGGCCGCGGGCGTGCCGCGCGACTCCCCGACGCGCACGTTCAAGGACCGGTCGCACAAGCCGGAGATCCTGCTGGCGCTGACGCCGTTCGAGGCCCTCTGCGGGTTCCGGCCGGTCGAGGAGTCGTTGCACTGCCTGGCCAAGCTGCAGGTGCCCGAGCTCAAGCCGACCATCGCGGCAGCTGGCCCGCGGTGGCCTGCGGGCCGCGATCCCGCAGCTGATCGCGCTCTCCCCGGAGAACCGCGGCGCGCTCGTGGACGCGGTCGCCGAGGCCGCGGCGGGCTTCGTCGCGGCGCACGACCCCGAGTTCATCAACACCTACCGGTGGGCGGCCTCGCTCGCCGAGACCTACCCGGGCGACCCGGGCGTGGTCATCTCGCTGATGTGCAACCACCTCAAGCTGGAGCCCGGCGAGGCGGTGTTCATGCCCGCGGGCAACCTGCACGCCTACCTCTCCGGGGCCGGCGTCGAGGTCATGGCCAGCTCGGACAACGTGCTGCGCGGCGGGCTGACCGGCAAGCACGTCGACCTCGCGGCGCTGATCGAGGTGCTCGACTTCACCGACGGCCGGGTGCCGGTGCTGCACCCGGTCCTCGGGCCCGGTGGGCTGCGCTACCCCGTGCCGGTGGAGGACTTCGACCTCACCCGCTGCCAGCTCGGCGACCAGGCCGGCACGCTCACCACCCGTGGCCCGCAGCTGCTGCTGTGCACCGAGGGCACCGCGGTGCTGTCCTCGGCCGAGGAGTCGCTGACCCTGGGCAAGGGCGAGTCCGCGTTCGTGCCGGCGGGCACGCCGGTGAGCGCCCACGGCCCCGCGGTGCTCTACCGGGCGACCACGAACGTCCCCTGACGGTGTGACGCGGGCGGTGCCGCGACCTGCGTGTCGCGGCACCCGGCGGGAGCGCGCCCGGCCTACGTTCCGGGGCGCTGCCGTCTGATACCGGGGGAACTCCGTGACCGAACGCCCGCCCGGCCGTCCCGGGCGCCTCGCGCGGGCGGTGCTCGGGCCGCTGGTGGCGGCCGGCCTGCTCGGCGGGTGCGCCGTGCAGGCGACCGCCGCCGACGAGGTGGCCCTCACCACCGCTCCCTCCGTCGCGCCCGACGCCCCGCCGGTCGAGCCCGCGCCGGCCCCCTCGCCCGACGGCGCCGCACCGGCGACGGCGCTGGCCGCGCTGGAGGCGCTCGAGGTCAAGGGGCGGGCGCCGCGGACCGGCTACGACCGCGACCTGTTCGGCGACGGCTGGGTGGACACCGACCGCAACGGCTGCGACACCCGCAACGACGTCCTGGCCCGCGACCTGACCGGCGAGACGTTCAAGCCCGGCACCCGCGACTGCGTCGTCCTCACCGGCTCGCTGGCCGATCCGTACTCGGGCCGCACCATCGGGTTCCAGCGCGGGCAGGGGACCAGCGAGGCGGTGCAGATCGACCACGTCGTGGCGCTGTCCGACGCCTGGCAGAAGGGCGCCCAGCAGTGGGACGCCGGCACCCGCGCCCGGTTCGCCAACGACCCGCTCAACCTGCTGGCCGTCGACGGGCCGCTGAACATGCAGAAGAGCGACGGCGACGCCGCCACCTGGCTGCCGCCGCGGACGGCGTTCCGCTGCACCTACGTCGCCCGGCAGGTCGCGGTGAAGCTGAGCTACGGCGTCTGGGTCACCCAGGCGGAGAAGGACGCCATGGCCCGGGTGCTGGGCTCCTGCCCGGACGAGCCGCTGCCCGGGGGAGTGGTGGCCGCGCAGCCGCAGCCGGCCACCGCGCCGGAGCAGCCGCCGGTCGTCGTCGGCCCCATGGGGGTCGAGCCGGGACCCGCGCCGACCTACGCGAACTGCGCGGAGGTGAAGGCCGCCGGCGCCGCGCCGATCCGCGCCGGCGACCCCGGGTTCTCGCCCCGGTTCGACGGCGACGGCGACGGGGTCGGCTGCGAGTCCTGACCCCGGCGGGTGGTCGAGGGGGGACGGGGTTGCGCCCGGCGCCTATCCTGGACGACGGCACGAGCCCCGCCGAAGCCTCGGCATGCTCGCTCTCCCCCCGTCACGGGGGGATCGAAGCGATCCTGCATCCGACTGCACCGCCCGGCTCCGCGCCGGGCACACCCTGGAGCTTTCATGACCGCCAGCACTGGCACCCGTCCGCTGACCACCCCCACCGGCGAGGCCGACTACAAGGTCGCCGACCTCTCCCTCGCGGGCTTCGGCCGCAAGGAGATCCAGCTCGCCGAGCACGAGATGCCCGGCCTCATGGCGCTGCGCGAGGAGTACGGCGACGCCCAGCCCCTCGCCGGCGCGCGCATCGCCGGCTCGCTGCACATGACCGTGCAGACCGCCGTCCTCATCGAGACCCTGACCGCGCTGGGCGCCGACGTCCGCTGGGTCAGCTGCAACATCTTCTCCACCCAGGACCACGCCGCCGCGGCGATCGTCGTCGGCGAGGGCACCCCCGAGGAGCCCGCCGGCGTCCCGGTCTTCGCCTGGAAGGGCGAGACCCTCCCCGAGTACTGGTGGTGCACCCAGCGCCTGTTCGAGTTCCGCGACGAGAGCGGCGACGTCGTCGGCCCGAACATGCTGCTCGACGACGGCGGCGACGCCACCCTGCTGGTGCACCTCGGCACCCGCTTCGAGGCCGACGGCGTCGTCCCCGACACCACCGACGCGGACTCCGAGGAGTACGCGGTCATCCTCGAGACCCTCCGCGGCACGCTCGCCGAGGACCAGGGCTACTGGACCCGCATCGGCCAGGGCATCAAGGGCGTCACCGAGGAGACCACCACCGGCGTCATGCGGCTCTACGAGCTCGCCCGCGACGGCCGCCTGCTCTTCCCGGCGATCAACGTCAACGACTCGGTCACCAAGAGCAAGTTCGACAACCTCTACGGCTGCCGGCACTCGCTCATCGACGGCCTCAACCGCGCCACCGACGTCATGATCGGCGGCAAGGTGGCCGTGGTCTGCGGCTACGGCGACGTCGGCAAGGGCTGCGCGGAGTCGCTCCGCGGCCAGGGCGCCCGCGTGATCATCACCGAGATCGACCCGATCAACGCCCTGCAGGCCGCCATGCACGGCTACGAGGTGACCACGCTGGACGAGGTGATCGGCAAGGCCGACATCATCATCACCACGACCGGCAACAAGGACATCATCTCGGCCGAGCAGCTGGCCTCGACCAAGCACCAGGCGATCATCGGCAACATCGGCCACTTCGACAACGAGATCGACATGGCCGGCCTGGCGAAGACCCCCGGCGTGGTCCGCACGACCATCAAGCCGCAGGTCGACGAGTGGCGGTTCGAGGACGGCCACACGATCATCGTGCTCTCCGAGGGCCGGCTGCTGAACCTCGGCAACGCCACCGGGCACCCGAGCTTCGTCATGAGCGCCTCGTTCTCCAACCAGACGCTGGCGCAGATCGAGCTGTGGAGCAACCGGGCGGCCTACGAGGGCAAGGAGCCCACGGTCACCGTGCTGCCGAAGAAGCTCGACGAGCACGTGGCGCGGCTGCACCTGGACGCCCTCGGCGTGAAGCTGACGGTGCTGACCAAGGTGCAGGCCGACTACATCGGCGTCCCCGTCGAGGGCCCGTACAAGAGCGACCACTACCGCTACTGAGCCCGGTAGACCGCAGGGAGCACCCCATCCGCCCCACCCGGGCGGGTGGGGTGCACCCATGTTCGGGGCAGGTCAGCGCAGAATGGGCCCCGTGCCACCCACCGCTCCGCAGAACGGGCCCAGCCGCGGCCGTGTCCTCGTCGTCGACGACGACGCCGCCCTCGCCGAGATGCTCGGGATCGTGCTGCGCCGGGAGGGGTACGAACCGGCCTTCGTCTCCGACGGCAACCGCGCCCTCGGGGTCTTCCAGCAGACCCGCCCGGACCTCGTCCTCCTGGACCTGATGCTGCCCGGCCGCAACGGCCTGCAGATCTGCCAGGACATCCGGACGCAGTCGACCGTGCCGATCGTGATGCTCACGGCCAAGGGCGACACGATCGACGTCGTCCAGGGGCTGGAGGCCGGCGCCGACGACTACGTCACCAAGCCGTTCAAGCCCGTCGAGCTCGTCGCCCGCGTGCGCGCGCAGCTGCGCCGCGGCGAGACCGGGCAGGCCGAGAGCCTGTCCATCGGCGACGTGCAGATCGACGTCCCCGCCCACCAGGTCACCCGCGACGGCGTGCCGGTCGCGCTCACCCCGCTGGAGTTCGACCTGCTGGTGGCGCTGGCCCGCAAGCCGCGGCAGGTGTTCACCCGCGAGCTGCTGCTCGAGCAGGTGTGGGGCTACCGGCACGCTGCGGACACCCGGCTGGTGAACGTCCACGTGCAGCGGCTGCGCGCGAAGATCGAGAAGGACCCGGAGCGCCCCGAGGTCGTCCTGACGGTGCGGGGGGTCGGCTACAAGGCCGGCCCGCCGTGAGCCGCGCGGGCAGGGGCGCGCCGTGCCCGACAATGGGGTCGTGACCGCCACCTCCACCCCTCCGGCGGAGACCGGCACGACGGCACCCCGCCCCCCGGGCCCGCGCCGGAGCGAGCTGGCGCGGCTCCGCCGGGGCCTGCGCCGGCGGGCCGGTGCCGGCCGCCGCCGGATCCGGTCGGTCACCCGGCGCGCGGTGCGCCGCGCGGTGCACGCCTGGCGCTCGTCGCTGCAGGTGCGGATCGGCGCCATCACCATGGCGGTGGCCGGCACGGTGGTGATCATCGTGAGCCTGGTGCTGTTCAGCCAGATCCGCGACCAGCTGCTCTCGGTCAAGCGGCAGGCGGCCATCGACCAGGCGCAGGCCGGCGTCATCTACGCGCAGAACGAGGTGGCCGGCATCGCCACCGGCGACGCCTCGAGCGTGCGCGCCACCCTCGCCCGCACCGGCAACGCGCTGCTCCAGCGCGGCGGCGCGGCCGGCGACTTCGACGTCGTCATGGTCTACCGCAGCGGCGGCCGGGAGGTGCCCGGCCCGAGTCGCGCGCTGATCTACCAGGCGCTGCCCGCCGACCTGCGGGCCGACGTCGACGCCGGCAACCAGTCCTACCGCTACGACGAGATCCCCGACGACGCCGGCGAGCCGCGGGCGTCGCTGGTCATCGGCGCGCCGGTGCAGGGCGACACCGGGGGCACCGAGCAGATCGAGCTCTACTACGTCTTCCCGCTGAGCCAGGAGGCGGAGAGCCTCGCGCTGATCCGCAGCACCGTGGTGATCAGCGGGTTCGCCCTGACGATGTTCGTCGTCGGCATCGGGGTGCTGGTCACCCGGCTGGTGGTCGACCCGGTGCGCCGGGCGGCCGGGACGGCGCAGCGGCTGGCCGAGGGCCAGCTCGAGGAGCGGATGGCGGTGCGCGGCGAGGACGACCTCGCCCGGCTGGCCACCAGCTTCAACGCCATGGCCGACAGCCTCCAGCGGCAGATCACCCAGCTGGAGGGGCTCTCCCAGCTGCAGCAGCGGTTCACGTCCGACGTCTCGCACGAGCTGCGCACCCCGCTGACCACCGTGCAGATGGCCGCCGAGGTGCTGCACGAGGCGCGCGGCGACTTCCCGGCGCACGTGGCCCGCTCCGCCGAGCTGCTGCGCGCCGAGCTGGACCGGTTCGAGCGGCTGCTCACCGACCTGCTGGAGATCAGCCGCTACGACGCCGGCGCGGCGACCCTGGAGGCGGAGTCGACCGACCTGGGCGCGATCGTGGCCCGGGTCGCCGCCGGCATGTACTCGCTGGCCGAGCGGCACGGCTGCGAGCTGACCGTCGACCGGCCCGACGACGACGTGATCGCGGAGGTCGACGCGCGGCGGGTCGAGCGCATCCTGCGCAACCTCGTCGGCAACGCGATCGAGCACGGGGCGGGCAGGCCGGTGGAGATCACCCTGGCGGCCAACCGGAGCGCGGCGGCGGTGACCGTCCGCGACCACGGCGTCGGCCTGAGCTCGGCCGACGCCCAGCACGTGTTCGACCGGTTCTGGCGCGCGGACCCCTCCCGCGTGCGCAGCGTCGGCGGCAGCGGCCTGGGCCTGTCGATCAGCCTCGAGGACGCCCGGCTGCACGGGGGCTGGCTGCAGGTCTGGGGCCAGCCCGGGGCCGGGGCCCAGTTCCGGCTCACCCTGCCGCTGACCGCCGGCGGGGAGCTGACCAGCTCGCCGCTGCCGCTGCGCCCGCTGGTGGTCCGCCGCGCGGGAGGTGCGTCGTGAGCCGGCGGGCGGTGCTGCCGGCGCTGGCCGCTGCGGTGCTGCTGGCGCTGACCGCGTGCTCCATCGTCCCGACCAGCTCGCCGACGGTGCAGATCACCCAGGCGCCGGAGCGGCCGGTCCAGGACGTCGAGCCCCCGCCGCTGCCCCCGGCGGCCGGGGCGACACCCGAGGAGATCGTGCGGGGCTTCATCGACGCCGCCGCCAGCAGCGTGCGCGGGCGCCCCGTGGCCGCGGAGTACCTGACCGCCGAGGCGGCGAGCACGTGGTCCGACGCCACCGGCATCACGATCATCGGGCAGGGCTACGCGACCGTGGCCAGCGAGGCCGGCTCGGTCGACGTGACCGCGACCCAGGTGGGCACCGTGGACCCGCGCGGCTCGTTCACCGTCGCCCGGAACGAGCCGTTCACCTTCGACTTCCCGCTGGCCGAGGTCGACGGCGAGTGGCGGATCACCGACACCCCCGACGTCCTGGTGATGCTCGAGCCGGACTTCGAGCGGCTGTACGACCCGGTGGCCGCCTACTTCCTCGACCCCACCCTGCAGCAGCTCGTGCCCGACCCCCGCTACCTGATCCGCGGCGAGGCCCAGCCCACGGCGCTGGTGGAGCGGCTCATCGAGGGGCCCTCGCCGACGCTGGCCCCCGGCGTCCGCAACCCCCTGTCCGGGGTCCGGCTGGCCCGCACGGTCACCGTCGAGGGGCAGACCGCGACGGTCGACCTCGCCGACCTCGTGGTCGGACCGGGCACCCCGCTGCGCGAGCTGTGCGCCCAGCTGGTCTGGTCGCTGGCCCAGCTCGAGGACCTGCGGATCCGCTCGGTGGAGATCACCGTCGACGGCGAACCGCTGGACCTCGAGGACGTGCCGCGGGAGCAGACCACCGACGACTGGGCCGCCTTCGACCCCGACGCCACCTCGCTGGAGACGGTCGGCCACTACCTCGACCTCACCGGCGCGCTGCGCACCGCCGACACCGGGGAGCCGGCCCCCGGCCCGGCCGGGGCCCCGGGGTACGGGCTCGCCTCGGCCGCCGTCTCCGCCGACGCCCGGGACGGCAGCCTGAGCTCCCTGGTCGGCGTGCGGCAGGAGTTCGACGGCGCGGTGCTGCTGACCGGGCGCTACGGCGGTGATCTGGCGCCGCTGCTCCGCGGGGCCACCTTCAGCGCGCCGACCGTGGCCGCCACCCGCCCCGAGGTGTGGGTGGTCCGCGACGGCGCCGAGATCGTCCGCGTGCCGGCGGGCGTGCCGCAGGCCGCGCCGCAGGCGGTGAACGCGCCCACGCTCGCGGGCCTCGGCCGGGCGCAGGTGCTCGAGCTCTCGCCGGACGGCACCCGCGTCGCGGTGGTCATCGCCGGTGCGCTGGGGCCGCGGCTGCACGTGGGCACGGTCGTGCGCTCCGACGAGGCCGGGGTGGCCGTCCGCGACCTGCTGCCGGTCGCGCCGACGCTGTCCGCGGTCCTCGACGTGGCCTGGCGCTCGGCGGGCCAGCTGTGGGTGCTGGCCGGCGACCCGGGGGAGGAGCAGCCGTACTCGCTCGGCGTCGACGGCTGGGGCCTGACCACGGTGCGGACCTCGGGGCTGCCCGCGCCGCCCACGTCGCTCGGCGCGACGCCCGGCCGCCCGCCGCTGGTCGCCGCCGGCGGCACGCTCTGGCAGTGGCTCAACGGCACGTGGGGCACGCTGGTCCGCGGCCAGGAGCCGCTGAGCGGATCGGCGCCGTTCTACCCGCTGTAGGTCGCCGGCCGCCGGGCCGGGACGGCCGTCCACAGATCGGCTGCCGGGGTTCCGGGCCGCGCCCCGGGCGGTCAGGCTGCCCGCGTGGGCGGTTCCGCGTGGTCCGCGCTGGCCGACCTGGTGCTGCCGCGCACCTGCGCCGGCTGCGGGCTGCCCGGTGCTGCGCTCTGCCCCGGGTGCGGTGCGCTGCTGGCCCGCCCGCACCTGGCCACCCCGCGGCGCTTCCCCGAGGGCTTCCCGCCGACGGTGGCCGCCGGCGCCTACGCCGGTCCGGTGCGCCCGGCGGTGCTCGCGTTCAAGGAGCGCGGCCGGGCGGAGCTGGCCCGCCCCCTGGGGACGGCGCTCGCGCTGGCGGTCGCCGCCGTCGTCTCCGCGCTGCCCGGCCCGCCGGGGGAGGTGCTGCTCGTGCCGGTGCCCAGCTCGTCGGCCGCGCTGCGCTCCCGGGGGCGGGACCACGTCCGCGAGCTCACCGGTCGCGCCGTCCGCGAGCTGCGCGCCGCGGGGCTGCCCGCGGCGCAGCGCCGCCTGCTGCACCGCCGCGGACGGGTCCGCGACTCCGCCGGGCTGTCGGCGGCTCAGCGGCGGGCCAACCTGGCCGGGACGTTCGTCCTCGCCCCGGGGGCGGCCGCGGGAACGGGGCCGCTCGTCCTCGTCGACGACGTCGTGACCAGCGGCGCGACGCTCACCGAGGCGGGCGCGGTGCTCGCCGGGCTGGCCGGTCCGGGCGCACTGCCGGTGCTCGCCGCGGTCGTCGCCGCGACCCCGCGGGAGCGTCCGCGGGGGACCCGCGGCCGACTGTCGGGACCGGGTCCGAGGGACTAGCGTCGACGTGACCGAACGCCGGATTCTCACCGGGAGGTCTCATGGAGATCGTCGTCCGTGGTCGCAATGTCGAAGTTCCCGAGCACTACCGCCAGCTGGTCGAGGACAAGGTCGGGACCACCGACCGGTTCGACCGGAAGCTGAAGATCCTCCGGATCGACGTGGAGCTGTTCCACGAGAAGAACCCCCGCCAGGCGGCCAGCGCCCAGCGGGTGGAGATCACCCTGCGGGGCAAGGGCCCCGTCGTACGCGCCGAGGCCAACGGCCCGGACTTCTACGCCGCGCTCGACCTCGCGGTGACCAAGCTGGACAACCGGTTGCGCCGCGCGGCCGACCGGCGCCGCGTCCACCACGGCCGGCGGACCCCGGCCAGCGTCCGCATGGCCGACAGCGGTGCGCTCGGCGCCGTCGTCGACGTGACCCCCACCGAGCTCGACCAGGCCGACGGTCCGCTCGTGACCGAGCTGGACGAGCACCTGCCCGGCCGCATCGTCCGGGAGAAGATCCACCCGGCGACGCCGATGCACGTCGACCAGGCCCTCCACGAGATGGAGCTGGTCGGCCACGACTTCTTCCTCTTCCAGTGCGCCGACACCGGGCAGCCGACGGTGGTCTACCGCCGGCACGCCTACGACTACGGCCTGATCCGGCTGGCACCGGTGTCGCAGGACGGCGTCGGGTCGGCCCCCGTCGCCACCCCGGCCGGCGCACCCGCCTGACCCCGGGAGGAGGGCGCCCGCCGCGGGCGCCCTCCTCCCGCTCAGTCGTCGGGCAGGCGCGAGAACAACGCGGCATCGCCTTGCGTGCCGTCCCGATAGGGCAGGCCGGCGCGGATGACCCCCTCACGGACGAACCCCGCGCGCAGCGCTACCGCCTGGGACGCGGTGTTCCGCACGTCGGCAGCCAGGTGCACACGAACGGCGTCGTGGCGAAACGCCCAGTCGGCCAGCGCCCGCGCCGCCTCGGCGGCGTACCCCTGCCCGCGGGCCCAGGGCGCGACCCAGTAGCCGACGCCCGGGCCGAGCATGCCCCTCGTGAAGTGCAGTCCCGCGGAGCCGACGAACCGACCGTCGGCCTCCACGGCCGTGAGCAGTCCGCGGCCTTCTGCGCGTCCCGACACCGTGGTCTCGGTGACGAACGCCAGCGCATCGGCCTCCGTGTACGGCACCGGCACGGTCGTCCAGCGCTGGATGTCGGCATCCTGGCAGGCGCGGTGCACCGCCCCCACGTCGTCGGCCCGGTAGGGCCGCAGCACGAGCCGCTCGCTGCGCACGACCTCCGTGGGGAGGTCGATCAGGGACAGGTCCACGGACGCAGTGTCAGGCGTTGCCGAGCACCCGGTCCACCGAGATCTCGATGACCACGCGGGCCGGGTTCTCCCGGGGGGTGCGGTACCGCCGCGCGTAGCGCTCGACGGCGTCGGCGACGGACGCCGCGTCGTCCTTCACCACGGCGGTCCCCTCCAGCGTCAGCCACCGGGCGCCGTCGACCTGGCAGACGGCGACGCGGGGCTGACCGGCGCGCACGTGCCGGGCCTTCGCCGACGTGCCCGAGGTGATGATGCGGGCGGTGGCGGTGGCCGGGTCGTAGGTGACCCCGACCGGGACCACGTGCGGGCTGCCGTCGGCGCGCAGCGTGGTCAGCGTCGCCAGGTGCCGCTCGGTGAGGAACTCGAGGGTGGTCGGGGCGAGGTCTGCGGGGTTCCTGGACACCCGCGGGAGGCTAGAGCAACCGGCCGGGCGGTTCGGAAACGCGCTGGGGCTGCGTTCCCAGGTCGCACGCCTACGCTGGGGTCGTGGTGTTCCAGAAGATCCTCCGCGCCGGCGAGGGCAAGCAGGTCCGACGACTCTCCAAGATCGCCGACGCGGTCGAATCCCTGGCCGACGACTGCGTCGAGCTCAGCGACGCGGAACTCCGGGCGAAGACCGACGAGTTCAAGGAGCGGTACGCCGACGGGGAGTCCCTCGACCAGCTGCTGCCGGAGGCGTTCGCCGTCGTCCGCGAGGCGGCGACCCGCACGCTGGGGCAGCGGCACTTCCGCGTGCAGCTCATGGGTGGTGCGGCGCTGCACCTGGGGAACATCGCCGAGATGAAGACCGGTGAGGGCAAGACCCTCACCGGCGTGCTGGCGGCCTACCTCAACGCCCTGACCGGCGACGGCGTGCACATCGTCACCGTCAACGACTACCTGGCCGCCCGTGACGCGGAGTCCATGGGCCGGGTGCACCGCTTCCTCGGGCTGAACGTCGGCACGATCCTCTCCGGGCAGCCCCCGGCGACCCGGCGCGAGCAGTACGGCTGCGACATCACCTACGGCACGAACAACGAGTTCGGCTTCGACTACCTGCGCGACAACATGGCCTGGAGCAAGGCCGACCTGGTGCAGCGCGGCCACCACTTCGCGATCGTCGACGAGGTCGACTCGATCCTCATCGACGAGGCGCGCACCCCGCTGATCATCAGCGGCCCGGCCGAGACCAGCGCCAAGTGGTACGGCGAGTTCGCCCGCATCGTCCCGATGATGAAGCGCGACGTGCACTACGAGGTCGAGGAGTCCAAGCGGACCGTCGCCGTCACCGAGGAGGGCGTCGAGTTCGTCGAGGACCAGCTCGGCATCGACAACCTGTACGAGGCGGTCAACACCCCGCTGATCGGCTACCTGAACAACGCCCTCAAGGCCAAGGAGCTGTTCAAGAAGGACCAGCAGTACATCGTCACCAACGGCGAGGTGCTGATCGTCGACGAGTTCACCGGTCGGGTGCTCTCCGGGCGCCGCTACAACGAGGGCATGCACCAGGCCATCGAGGCCAAGGAGAAGGTGAAGATCAAGGACGAGAACCAGACGCTCGCCACGATCACCCTCCAGAACTACTTCCGGCTCTACGAGAAGCTCTCCGGGATGACCGGCACGGCCCAGACCGAGGCCGCCGAGCTGCACCAGACCTACAAGCTGGGCGTCGTCCCCATCCCGACGAACCGGCCGATGATCCGCGAGGACCGCTCGGACGTCATCTACAAGACCGAGACGGCCAAGTTCGACGCCGTCGTCGACGACATCGCCGAGCGGCACGCGAAGGGCCAGCCGGTCCTGGTCGGCACCGCGAGCGTCGAGAAGTCCGAGGTGCTGGCGAAGTTCCTGCTGCGCCGAGGCATCCCGCACGAGGTCCTCAACGCCAAGAACCACGCCCGTGAGGCCGCGATCATCGCGATGGCCGGCCGGGCCGGGTCGGTCACCGTCGCCACCAACATGGCCGGGCGGGGCACCGACATCCAGCTCGGCGGGAACGCCGAGTTCATCGCCGACGAGGCGCTGCGGGCCCGCGGGCTCTCCCCGGCGGAGACGCCGGAGGAGTACGAGGCCGCCTGGGACGACGCCCTCGCGTCGGCCAAGGCGCAGGTCAAGGCGGAGCACGAGCAGGTCGTCGAGGCCGGTGGCCTCTACGTGCTGGGCACCGAGCGGCACGAGTCGCGCCGCATCGACAACCAGCTGCGCGGTCGCTCGGGCCGGCAGGGAGACCCGGGGGAGTCGCGGTTCTACCTCTCCCTGGGCGACGACCTGATGCGCCGGTTCAACGGGCCGATGCTCGAGTCGATGATGACCACGCTGCGGGTGCCCGACGACCAGCCGATCGAGTCCAAGATGGTCAGCCGGGCGATCAAGTCCGCGCAGACCCAGGTCGAGCAGCAGAACTTCGAGGTCCGCAAGGACGTCCTCAAGTACGACGAGGTGCTCAACCGCCAGCGCACCGTCATCTACGACGAGCGGCGCAGGGTGCTCGAGGGCGCCGACCTGCACGAGCAGCTGCGCTCGATGGTCGACGACGTCGTCGCCGCCTACGTCGACGGCGCGACCGAGACCGGCTACGCCGAGGACTGGGACCTCGACCAGCTGTGGACCGGCCTCAAGGCCCTCTACCCGGTGGGCGTGACCGTCGACGACGTCGTCGCCCGGCTGGGCGGCGGCGAGCAGGCCGAGATCTCCGCCGAGGACCTCAAGACCGAGCTGCTCGAGGACGTGCACCGCGCCTACGAGGCGCGCGAGTCCGCGCTCGGCTCGCAGGTGATGCGCGAGCTGGAGCGGCGGGTGCTGCTCAGCGTCCTGGACCGCAAGTGGCGCGAGCACCTCTACGAGATGGACTACCTGCGGGCCGGCATCCACCTGCGCGCGATGGCCAACCGCGACCCGGTCGTGGAGTACCAGCGGGAGGGCTACGACATGTTCAACGCGATGCTCGACGGCATCAAGGAGGAGTCGGTCGGCTTCCTGTTCAACCTCGAGGTCAAGACCAAGGAGGAGCAGGAGGCGGAGGCCAAGGCCAAGCAGGACGAGGCCGAGGCCAAGGCGCTCGCCGCGGCCCAGGAGGGGACGGCGCGGGTGCTGGCGCGCCAGGCCGCCGAGGCGAAGATCGCCGCCGCGGCGGCCGCCGAGGCCGCGCACGCGGCGCACACCCACGGCGCGGCCGCGCCGACCGCGCGCCGGTCGGGCACCGCGCGGAAGGCGGAGCCGGCGGCGCCCGCGGCCGCTGCCGCGCCGACCGCGCCCTCCCCGTCGGGCACCGGGCCGGAGCTCTCGGTCAAGGGCCTCGACGAGGTGCGCCGGGTGCCGGAGAACCTCACCTACTCCGCGCCGAGCCTGGACGCCTCCGCCAAGGACAGCGGCCGGGCCAAGGCCGCGAAGACCGCGACGGTCAGCGGCACCAAGGAGACCCCGCGCAACGCGCCCTGCCCGTGCGGCTCGGGCAAGAAGTACAAGCAGTGCCACGGAGCGGCCGGCAGCTGACCGGCCGACAGGGAGGCGCCGGCCAGGCGGTACCGCCGGCCGGCGCCTCCCGTCACTTCGTCGGCTCGACCGCCAGGTCACCGGGGGCCGGGTGCACGGCCGGTTCCGCCCGGGGCGTCCGGCCGTGGTCGGGGACCAGCGAACGGAACCGGCGCACCGGCCGCTCGACGGCGACGTAGAGGCAGGCCCGCGATCGCGACGCTCGCCCCCCAGACGATGACGAAGACGGGGATCGGCGGCCCGGTCAGGACCGGGATCTCCAGCCAGGCGTAGAAGCCGGCGAGCAGCGGCATGTGCACGAGGAAGACCCCGTAGGAGACCTCGCCGAGACGGCGAGCCGTCGCCCCGGACAACGCCCGGCGCACGAGACCGCCGTGCTCCTGCCCGAGCACCAGCGGCAGCACGACCAGCACCGCGATGCCCATGTAGAGGACGTTGCGGGTGACCGACTCGACCGGCGTCGGCTGCGCGAACGTGTACGGCCCGGACAGCGGCGTGCAGGCGACCCAGTACAGGACGGCCGCCGCGGCCCAGCACACCACCAGGTGCCGGCCCAGGGCGCGGACCACACGGACCGGCGCCCAGCCGCGATCGGCGACGGAGAGCAGCGCCAGGGCCATGCCGCCGGCGAACCACCCGGCGAACGACGGCAGCCACAGGTGCATCGGGTGGTAGCCCCACGGGTGGAGCCGGACCAGGTACAGGAAGAGCGGCCCGGCCACGGCCAGCCCGCCCAGGGCCAGCAGGGCGGGCCACGGTCGGGCGGCCCGACCGCGGGACAGCCGGCCCAGCCCCGCGGCCAGCACCGGGAGGACGGCGTAGAAGGCGACCTCCGTGCAGAGGCTCCACATCTGGTCCAGCCCGCCGATCGGGCCCTCGTCGCCGTAGACCTGGACCAGGGCGAGGTGCTGCAGCAGCTTTCCCGCGTTGGTGCCCTCGTTGACCGGGAGGAACAGCACCGCCCCGATGACGGTCAGCCAGTAGGTCGGGAGAATGCGCAGGGCGCGCCGCCACAGGTAGGCGCGCGTGTCGGGCGCCGCGTCGCCCCGGACGGCGGCCAGCGGGAACGGCCGGAAGAGCAGGAAGCCGGACAGCACGAAGAACACCGGGACGCCGACCTCGAGGTGGGCCAGCGCGCTCGCGCCGATGCCGGTGTCCGACGAGCTGGTGCCGGTGATGAAGGCGAACGTGGCTGACCACGATGGCGGTGGCGGCGAGGATGCGCAGACCGTCGAGAGCGGGGAAGGCGCGCTCCTGGGCCGCGGCCGGGCCGCCGTCGAGCAGGGCGGAGGCGGTCACGGCGTCGTCCCCCCGGTCGCGTGCTGCGGAACCGCGACCGCAGGGACGGTCGCGAGGGTCGCGGCGGCGGGTGCCTGGTGCCGCCCGGGCGCTGGAGCGGCGGCGCGGGACCGGTCGGGGACCAGCGTCCGGAAGCGGCGCAGCGGGCGCTCGACGGCGGCGTACATGCCGGCCGCGATCGTGACGCTGGCGCCGAGGACGAGCACGGTGACGGGGATGAAGCCGCCGTTGAGGGCCGGGAGCGCGAGCCAGGAGTACAGGCCGGTGAGCAGCGGCACGTGCACGAGGAACACCCCGTAGGAGATCTCGCCGAGGCGGTGCGCGGTCGTGCCGGACAGGGCGCGGCGCACCGGCCCGCCCCGTTCCTGGCCCAGCACCAGCGGCAGCACGAGGAGGACGGCGACCCCCATGTGCAGCAGGTTGCGGATGACCAGCTCGGCCGGCCCCGCCGGGTCGAAGTAGTTGTGCGGCCCGGCGACCGGCGTGCACGCGACCGCGTAGAAGGCCGCCGCGCCGAGCCAGCACACGCCCAGGTGGCCGCCCAGCGCCCGCGCCGCCCGGACCGGGGCCCAGTCGGGGTCGGCGACCGTGAGCAGCGCGAGGGCCATCCCGCCGGCGAACCAGCCGAAGAGCGACGGCAGCCAGATGTTGGTCGGGTACAGCTCCCACGGGTTCCTCATGGCGACGTACAGGAACACCGAACCGGCGACGGTGAGCCCGAGGAGGGCGAGCAGTGCGGGCCAGGGCCGGTCCGGCCGGCCGCGCGAGAGCCACACCAGCCCGGCCGCCAGCAGCGGCAGGACGGCGTAGAACGCGACCTCCGTGGAGAGGCTCCACACGTGGTCCAGGCCATGGGCGGTCGTGAAGCCGTTGTCGTCGTAGATCTGCGTCAGCGTCAGGTAGCGCAGCAGGACGTCGGCGCCGGTGGCCGTGTTGTCCGGGAGGAAGAGCACGGCAGCGGCCACCGTGACCCAGTACGCCGGGAGGATCCGGAGCGCCCGCCGCCACAGGTAGGCACCGGCGCCGGGTGCCGGGACCCCGCGGGCGGCCGCCGACGGGAAGGGCCGGAACAGCAGGAAGCCGGAGAGGACGAAGAACACCGCGACGCCGACGCCGAGGTGCGAGAGCATGCTCGCCCCGTACCCGTCCTCGACGCTGGCGCCGGTGCGGGACGCGGTGTGGCTGACGACGACGGCGACCGCGGCGATGATCCGCATCCCGTCCAGCGCCGGGAACGCACGTTCCTGTGCTGCCGCCGGCCCCCCGTCGAGCACGGCAGATGCCGTCATGAGTCCTCCGTCCGCCCGTGGCGGGGGACGGTAACCACGGCGATAGCGCTGGTCAATCGGCTGGAACGCGGCAGATCCGCAGCCCTCCGGCTAACCGATCTGCAGCGCGGTGCACCGCCACCGGCCGTCGATGCCCTCGAGCCGGGCCGCCACGGCGTGCGCCCGGCCGCCCCGGTGGGCGACCGCGCTGACCTCGGCCACGCCGTCGACCGGCTCGCAGACGTGCACCGGGCCGACCAGCAGCGGCGCGGTTCCTCCCGAGCACCAGCGGGGCCGCCGGCCGCGGGCGAGCGCGGTGAAGACCCCCGGCGAGGTCAGCGACTGGAGCTGCCCGACCGGCCGCCGCCCGGCGAGCACCTCGAGCGCGAGCGTCACCACCCGGCGGCCCGCCTCGCCGGCCGCGGGGAGGTCCGCGCGCTGCGACCACGTGGGGCCGAACTCGTCGTCCCGCGGCACGGGACCGGCCGGGCGCGGCCGCGGACCGGGGCGGTGCGGCGGCCGGGGGACGGCGACGCCGGGCACCACGAGGCGGACCGGCACGCGCGGGTCCTGCAGCGGGGGCTGCGGCGTCGGGACGCGGACCAGGCGCAGCCGGGCGGGCGCGGTCGCGGGCGTCGGGCGGGTGGGGGCGGGGTGGACGGGGACGGTCATGCGGGCTCCCGTGGTCGAGGTCGGTCGAGGTGGGTCGGGGTCGGTGGTCGTGCTGCGGTGCTCGTGGGGCCGCGGGGCTCTCACGGCGGCGGGCGGAGCACCTGACCGGGCAGCAGGAGGTCGGGGTCGGGTCCGATGACGTCGGCGTTCGCCGTCCACCAGGCGCGGGTGGCCGCGGCGACCTCGGCACCGGTGGGCGCCCGGCCGAGCTCGGCGCCGAGCCGGCCGGCGGCGATGTCCCACAGGCAGTCGCCGCGGACGACGACGTGGCTCCCGGCGAGCTGCGGCGCCACGGGCCAGTCGGGCAGCGCTGCGACCGGGCCGCCCACCTCGGCACCCGTCGCGGGAGCGGGCGCGGGCCAGTCCGGCACGGTGGGCGCCGGGCCGGCCGCGGCCGCCGGTGCGGGGACGAGCAGGAGGGCGGTGCCGGCCAGCGGGCCGGTCAGGCCGAGCCCGACGCCGAGCGCGAGCGCCGCGCTGCGCCGGGCGCCGGCCGGGAGGACCACGCGCACCAGCACGTGCGCCGCCTGGCCGAGCGCGCCGGGCAGCGCCGAGACGGCGGTGAGCAGCAGGCCGAGCGCGCCCCACGCCCAGGCGCCCCAGGCGAGGAGCCCGGCGGCGGCCAGCAGCAGCTCCTCCGCGCCCGCGGTGTCCGCCGTGTGCTGCGCCTCGAGCACAGCGGCGGCCATCGCCGCGAACGAGGGGGTGAGCGCCGCCAGCGCGGCTGCGATCCCCGCCATGGCCGCGGTCGTGCCGGCCAGCCGTGCCCAGGTCATGGCGTCTCCTCCGTCGGTGAAGCGCAACTAAAGCAACCAAATGCACGCAAACGCAACCGAACCTGTGGATCTAGGCTTCGGGCCGGAGGTGGTCATGCGCTGGCAGCAGCTCTTCGCCGATCTGGAGGCGCGGTTCACGGCCGAGCAGGAGGCGGTCGAGCGCGCCGAGACGTCGTCGCGGGTGCGGCACGAGGTGGGTGCGCTGCGCTGGGCCGACCGGGTGGCCGGCGCGGTCGGCTCGCCCGTGGTCCTGCTCTGCGCGGGCGCCGGGCCGGTCGCGGGCACGCTCGCGGAGACGGGCAGCGACTGGCTGCTGCTCGTCGACGACGCCGGGCGCGAGTGCGTGGTGGCGGCGTCCGCCGTGCGCGCGGTGAGCGGGCTGGGCCGGCGCACGGCACCGGCCGGGGACGCCGGGCCGGTGCGGGCGCGGCTGGACCTGCGGCGCGCGCTCCGGGGCCTGGCCCGCGACCGGGCGGCGGTGCAGGTCGTCCTCGACGAGGGGACGGCGCTGTCCGGCACGATCGACCGGGTCGGCGCCGACTACGTGGAACTGGCCGAGCACCCGGTCGACGTGCACCGGCGGGCGGAGGCCGTGCAGGGGGTGCGCACCGTCGTCCTCGACGCGGTGGTGCTGGTCAGGACGGTGCTGCCGGGCGCGGGCTGAGCCGCGGTCGGCGGGTCAGGCGGGGGGAGCGGCTCCGCCGTTGTCAGCGCTCACCTCGGCGGGCTGCTCGCTCCCGGCCGTCTCGGGCGGGGGGACCGTGCCGGCGCGGGCCTCGGCGTACTTCTGCTGGATGAACCGCTCGAGCTCGTCGACCTCGATGCGCCACTGGCCGCGGCCGCCGATCTGGATGGCGATGAGCTCCTTGCGGCGCACGAGGGCGTACGCCTGCGACCACGAGACGTTGAGGATCTCGGCGACGTCGTCCAACGTCAGGAAGCGGGGCGTGGGCATGGGGTCCTCTCCATCCGGTGCGGCCAGTCTGTCAGCCGCACCGGTGACCGGGAGCAGCCGTCCACACCCGAACGTGTGGATGACGGCAGCGGGCGACCGCCTCCGTGCCGCACTATCGGCACCCGTCCGCCAGCAGAGCGCGCCGACGGCACCGGCGCGCCGGAGGTCGGCGCGCAGGAGAGGGAGCCGTGCAGTGACCGCCGTCCGTCCCGCTCCGCCACCGTCGACGTCGTCCGCGGGTGCGCCGGCCACCGGTCCGGCGCCGCGCCGCGTCCGCCCGCCGCGCTGGCTGGACCTGCGGCTGCTGCTCGGCGTCCTGCTCGTGCTCGGCTCGGTCCTGCTGGGTGCCCGGGTGGTCGGTGCCGCCGACGCGACGGTGCCGGTGTGGGCGGCGGCCGCGGACCTGGCGGCGGGCACGGAGCTCGACGCGGACGACCTGATCGCCGTCGACGTGCGCCTGGACGGTGCGGCGGACGCCTACCTCTCCACCTCGACCCGGCCGGCGGGACGCACGCTGGCGCGCGCGGTCCGGGCGGGGGAGCTGGTGCCCGGCTCGGTGCTGGAGGAGGCGGCCGGGCTCGTGCAGGTGGCCCTGCCCGTGCAGGCCGGCTACGTGCCGCCGGGCCTGCGGCGCGGCGGCCTGGTCGACGTGTACGCGGTCGCCGACCCCGCCGTGGGCGCGACCGCCGCGACGGGCGGGACCGTCACCCCCGTGGTGCTGCGGGCGCCGGTGCAGGCGCTGTCCGGCCGGACCGACGGCGTCCTGTCGACCCCTACGACGACGGTCCAGGTCGTGGTGGCGGTGGCCGAGGACGAGGCGGCCGCGGTGCTCGCCGCGATCGGCGGCCGGCCGCTGGTGGTCGTGGTCCACGACTCGGTGGAGCGCGACGCGGACGCCCTCGGCCGCGCGCCGGCCGCGACGGGGCCGACCGGCTGATGGCCGTCCAGGTGTTCACCGCGGTCACCGGGGCCGCGTGGGAGTCCGCGCTCGTCGGCGCCCTGGACCGGTCCGACCACGGGGTGACCGTGGTGCGGCGGTGCGTGGACGTCTCGGAGCTGCTCGCCGCCGCCGCGACCGGGACCGGCCAGGCCGCGCTGCTGTCGGCGGAGCTGCGCCGCCTGGACGGTGACGCGGTGGCCCGGTTGGGCGCCGCGGGGGTCGCGGTCGTCGGCCTGGTCGAGCCGGGGGACGACCGGGCGGCCGAGCGGCTGCGCCAGCTCGGGGTGGCGCACGTGCTCCCCGCGGACGCCGAGCCGGAGGACATCGCCCGCGCGCTGCGGGAGGCCGTGGCCGGCGCGCCGCCGGCGCCGCGGGACGTGGCCGACCCGCTGGCGGCGCTGCCCGAGCTGGGCGTGCTCCCGGAGGGTGGCGCGCGACCCGACGGCCGGGGCCGGCTGGTCGCGGTGTGGGGCCCCACGGGCGCCCCCGGTCGGACGACGGTCGCGGTCGGGCTGGCCGACGAGGCCGCGCGGCTGGGCGTGCCGACCCTGCTGGTCGACGCCGACGTCCACGGGGGCGTGGTCGCGCAGGTGCTCGGGCTGCTCGACGACTCCCCGGGACTGGCCGGTGCCGCGCGGCTGGCCGGGGCGGGCACGCTGGACCGGGCGGCGCTGCTGCGGCTGGCGTGGGCGGTGCACCCCCGGCTGCACGTGCTCACCGGCCTGGCGCGGGCCGACCGGTGGCCGGAGCTGCGCCCGCGGGCGGTGGGCACGGTGCTGGAGGAGGCCCGCACCCTGGCGGAGCTGACCGTCGTGGACTGCGCGTTCAACCTCGAGGACGACGAGGAGCTCTCGTTCGACACCGCGGCCCCGCGGCGCAACGGGGCGACGCTCGCCGTCCTGGAGGCGGCCGACACCGTGCTGTGCGTCAGCGGTGCCGACCCGGTCGCACTGCAGCGCAGCATCCGGGCGCTGGACGAGCTGCGCGAGGCGCTCCCCGACGTGCAGCCGGTGCTCGTGGTGAACCAGGTCCGTCGCGGCCCGGTGCCGGGGGACCCGCGGGCGGAGATCGCCGCCGCCCTGCAGCGGTTCGCCGGCCGCGAGGTGGCGTTCTTCCTCCCCGCCGACCGCCGCGCCACCGACGCGGCGCTGGCCGCCGGCCGGACGCTGGCGGAGGTGGCGCCCGCGTCGGCGCTGCGGGGCGAGCTGCGCGCCCTGGCGGCCGTGCTGGCCGGGGTGCCCGCTCCCGCGTCGTCCCGCCGCGGGCTGCGCGGCGTCCGGCGGGCGGGGTGAACGCTGGAGTGTCGGGGCACCGGTCGCCCGACGTAGCGTGAGCCCTCGTTCCCGAGCCCGAGGAGTGCCATGGTCGAGCGGCTGAGCCCGCTGGAGGCCTCGTTCCTCTACCTGGAGGAGCCGGCCACCCCCATGCACGTGGGCGGGGTGCTGGTGCTCGAGGCGCCGCCCGGTGGGCTGGACGCGCTGGCGGCGCTGGTCGAGGCGCGCCTGGCCCTCGTCCCGCGCTACCGGCAGCGGGTCGCCGAGGTGCCCGGGCACCTGGCCGACCCGGTGTGGGTCGACGACCGGGACTTCGACCTGGCCTACCACCTGCGGCGGTCCGGGCTCCCGCGGCCGGGCACGGAGGCGCAGCTGCTCGACCTCGTCTCACGGCTGGCGTCCCGGCCGCTGGACCGCAGCCGCCCGCTCTGGGAGGCGTACCTCATCGAGGGCCTCAGCGGCGGTCGCGTGGCGGTCATGACCAAGACCCACCCGGCCCTCGTCGACGGCCTGAGCGCGATCGACATCGGGCAGGTGCTGCTCGACGTCGACCCGGAGGCCGTCGCTCCCGAGCCGGTCGACTGGCAGCCCGGGCGCGCACCCGGTGGCGCCGAGCTGGTCCTGCAGGCGCTCGACGAGTACGTGCGCCGGCCCTCGACGGCGGTCGGTGTGGCGCGCGCCGCGGCCTCCGACCTCCGGTCCACGGCGGTGCGCGTCGGCGGTGTGGCCGGCGGGCTGCTGCGGGCCGTGCGTTCGGCGGTGCTCCCGGCGCCGCACAGCCCGTTGAACGCGCCCGTCGGGCGGCAGCGGCGGGTCGCTGTCGCGCGGGCGGAGCTCGAGGACCTGAAGCGGGTGCGCAAGGCGCACGGCGGGACGGTCAACGACGTCCTCCTGGCGGTGCTGACCGGCGCCCTGCGGGAGTGGCTGCTCTCCCGGGGCGAGCCGGTGGTGGGGGGCACGTCGGTGCGCGCGCTGGTCCCGGTCTCGCTGCAGGACGACGAACCGGGGTCGGGCAACCGGGTCACCTCGCACCTGGTGGACCTGCCGGTGGGGGAGCCCAACCCGCGGGTCCGGCTGGCGCACCTCGGCTACGCCATGCGGGGCATCGGCGGGCCGGGGCGGTCGGTGACGGCGGAGAGCCTCATCGCGCTCACCGGGTTCGCGCCGCCCACCCTCCACGCGCTGGGTGCGCGGGCCGCGCGCGGCCTCTCCCGCCGGCTGTTCAACCTGGTCATCACCAACGTGCCCGGACCGCAGGTGCCGCTGTACGCCGCCGGCGGCCGGATGCTCGAGGTGTTCCCGGTCGTGCCGCTGGCCCGCGGGCAGGGCCTGTCGATCGGGATGACCAGCTACAACGGCACCGTGTTCTTCGGCTTCAACGCCGATCGCGACAGCGTCGGCGACGTGGACGTCCTCGCCGACCTGGTCGAGCAGCAGGTCGCGGAGCTCGTCGAGGCGGCCGGCTGAGGGACGCCTCCGGGGTCGGGGTCGCGGCGGCCGGGCATACCGTCGTGCTCCCCATCGACGACAGGAGGCAACCGGCGTGCGCGTGTACCTGCCGGCCACCACCACCGTGCTCCGGACGCTGGTGGACGAGGGCCTGCTCGCCGGCCCGCACACGGCGTTCGCGGTCACCCCGCAGCTGCGGGACTTCTACGAGCGCAGCGACCCCGACGCCGACCAGGAGGAGCTCGAGTACGCGGCGCTGCTGACCGCGGCCCGCGCGAGCCTCCGGCTGCTCGACGTCGACCCGACCGCCCCTCGGCGCCGGGTGGTGCTGGCCGCGGACGTGCCGGACGGCCAGGTGACCCCCATGGACGACCCGCACGTGGAGCGCGGCGCGGTCCGGATCACCGCCGACGTCCGGATGCGGGACGTCGCCAGCGCGCACATCGACGGCAGCGAGGCCGAGGACGACGTCCGGGCCGCCGTGAACGTCGTCCTCGAGGCCGACCTCGGCAGCGAGGACGCGCAGTTCGTCGTCGACCAGGCCGAGGGGCACGAGCTCGCCTGGTACGCCAGCCAGGAGCTGGGGCCGGCGCTCGAGCTGCTCTGAGCCGCTCACCGGACCACCCCGGGCGGTGGCGGGTCCTCGCGCACCCCGGCCACCCGCACCCCGGCCACCCGCACCTAGGCCACCCGCACCCGGGCCACCTGCACCCGGGCCACCTGCACCCGCTCGGCAACACCGTCGCGGACCAGCCACCCGCTGCCGGGTCGCGCCGGTAGCGGGAGCCGGGGCAACCGGATGCCGAGCAGCTCGGCGTCCGCCGGACCCGCCCCCAGCAGCAGGCCGGTCCGCGCACGGCGGAGGGCGGCCACCGGGCCCTGGTAGTGGCTGCTCAGCTGCGCCGCGCTCCCGGCCGCGAGGACCACCACCCCGCTGCGGGCGCCCGTCGGCGGCACGGTGGTGAGCCCGGCGCACTCCGGCCCCGCGCCGAGGTCGTCGGCCACGAGGACGCCGGGCCGGCCGTCGAGCGCGTCCACCCACGCGCGCAGGGCGCCCGGATCCGCCGGGTCGAGCGCCGTGCCGGGCAGTCCCTCCGGCCCGCCGGGGCCGGCCGGTGCCCACCACCCGACCTCGGCGCCGCCGGCCGCGAGCCGGTGGGCCAGCGCGTGCAGCGCGGCGGTGCGGCCCGTCCCCGGTCCGCCCACCACGAGCAGGCCACCGCTGCGGCCGAGATCGACCCCGAGCACCTCACCGCCGTCCCCACCCGGCCCGACGGGCACTCGCCACCTGCCGGCGCCTCGAGCCGCAGCATGCGCGGCCGGGCCGACGGGCAGCACGGGGTCGGCCGGCAGCTCGACGACCCGGACCGGCGCCGTCGCGCTCCCGGGAGCCGGCTCGGCCCGCGGGTCCGGAGTGCGGGGGAGCGCCAGCTGGCACTCCTCGGCGTCCTCACCGCACAGCGCCCGGCCCGGTGGCCGGTGCGCGGGCACCGACCGGGCGGGGACGCCGGCGACGGCGTAGTCGGCTCGGTCGGGCAGGGGGAGCACCAGCCGCATCCGCGCGGCTGACGCCAGCCGCCCGCCCGGCACGGCCCGGTCACCGGTCAGCACGCAGGTCAGCCCCACCGCGGCGCCGTCCCGCACGAGCCGCAGCAGGGCGTCCGAGCCGCGCCCGGGGTCGGCGTCGTCCAGCAGCGCGCCGACGGCCTCCAGCCCGTCGACCAGCAGGAGGACCAGTGGAGCGGTGGGGTCCCCGGGCGCGGCGCGACGGGCGTCCACCTCGCGGTTCAGCCGGTCCACCAGCCGGACCGCGCGCAGGATGTCGGTGCTCCCGACGGCCGTGCCGGTGTGCGGCAGCGTCGCGGCCTCGGCGCCGAGGCCACCACCCCCGGCGTCCAGCACGTGCACGTGCAGCTCACCCGGGCCCAGGCGGGCGGTCGCGGACCGCAGCACCGAGCGCAGGAAGGTGGTGCGCCCGCTGCGCGGGCCGCCCACCGCCAGCACGCCGCCACCGACGGTGAGGTCGAGCTCGAGCGGCAGGCGGGCCTGCTGGTCGGGCCGGTCGACCAGCCCGATCCGCAGCCGGGCGGGTTGCTCGCCGTCACCGGCGCCCGCCGGGGCCGCCCGGTCGAGCTCCTCGGCGGCGAGCCGGTCGGGCAGGGGTGGCTGCCACGGCCGGTGCGGGCCGGGCCCGGCCCGCAGCGCGGCCGCTCGCGAGAGGGCGTCGACCAGCCGGACCAGGTCGGTGTCGCCGCCGCCGGCAGCGGGCCGCGAGGGTGCGCCGTGCAGCGGCCAGGACCAGCGGCGCACCTCCGGAGCGGGGGGCGCGCTCCGGTCCGGCACGGCCACCCGGGCGACCTGGAGCAGGCGCGGTGGTGCGTTGCCGGTGCGGAGGACCGCGCGGCCGGGCAGGTCGACCGGCAGGTGCGCGGCGGCCGGCGTGCCGACGACGTCGCGGGAGTCGGCCTCGTCGGTGGTGCGCAGGCAGATCCGCAGCGTGCAGTTGGCCCGGATCTCGGGGGAGACCACCCCGCCCGGCCGCTGGGTGGCGAGCACCAGGTGGATGCCGAGGGAGCGGCCGCGCTGCGCGATGCCGACCAGGCCCGGGACGAATCCGGGCAGCTCCTCGACGAGGGTGGCGAACTCGTCGACCACGATGACCAGCCGGGCGAGCTCGACGGAGGCGGGCAGCGCGGCGAGGTCCGGTACGCCGTGCGCGGCGAGCAGCGCCTCGCGCCGGGACAGCTCCGCCGCCAGCGACCGGAGCGCGCGGGCGGTGGTCGAGCCGTCCAGGTCGGTGAGCAGCCCGACGGTGTGCGGCAGCCGGGCCGCCTCGGCGAACGCCGCACCACCCTTGTAGTCCACGAGCAGGAACGAGCAGCGCTCCGGCGGGTGGTTGAGCGCCAGGCCGGCGATGAGGGACTGCAGCAGCTCGGACTTGCCCGAGCCGGTGGTGCCGGCGACGAGGGCGTGCGGTCCGTCCCGGCACAGGTCGATCGACGCGGGGCCGTCGGAGGTGTTGCCCAGGTCGGTGCGCAGGGTGTCCCGGGCCTGCGGCCACCGGCCCACCGCCGCGCCGTCCGGAGCCGGCCGCACGGCCCACCCCGGCAGGTCGAGCAACCGGACCTCGGTGGGCAGCGCGGAGCCGCTCCCGGCGGGCTCCAGGTCGGCCAGCCCCCGGGCGAGCCGGGCCGCGACCTCGACCGAGATGCGGTCGACCAGCACGGCCGGGCGGTCGGCGGAGCCGTCGCGGGCGAGCACGCCGGAGCTCGCGGTCTCACCGGAGAGGGTGAGCGCGGCGTCCGCGGCCACGGGCAGCTCCCCGGGCCGCTCGGCGGTCGTGAGGACGAGGAGGCCCGCTGCGCGGGCCGCGCGCAGCAGTTCGGCGGTCCGCCCGTCGATCCGCCGGTCCACGACGACGACCAGGTGGCCCGCGCCCGGGGCGGCCGGCTCGGCGGCGAGGCCGGCCGCCCAGGCGCGGAGCGGCGCGTCGCCGTCCCCGTCCGCCGCCCCGGACCCGGGGACGACGTGCACGGCGGCCGTCGGCAGGTGCGGCAGCCACCGCGCCCAGCTCCAGTCGGCGAGCCGGTCGGCGTCGGTCAGGAGCTGCAGGCGCAGCGCGTCCGGCGGGTGCAGGGCGACCAGGGAGCAGAGCACCGCCCGCAGCGCGCCGAGTGCCTCCGCGCGCGGGCCGAGGACCGCCAGGCCGCCCGTGGCCGACAGGTCGACCGGCACGGGCAGGGTGTCGGCGACGGCACGTTCGCGGTGGCCGTCCTGCTCGACGCGCGTCACCTGCACCGGACCGGGGCCCGTGCCGACGCGGACCACCAACGGGCCCCCGCCGGCGGGCCGTCGGCTCCACAGCAGGTCGGTGCGGCGGCGCACCGCGGCGGCGATCGTCGCGGGGTCGGGGTGCTCCTGCTCGGCGGCACGCACGTCGTCGGCCACGGCGTCCGCGACCCGGCGGTGGGCCTCGGCGAGGTCGGCGCGGTGCGCGGCGCGGTCCCGCCGGCCGGTACGCCGGCCGGACCAGCGCTCGGAGGCCCAGGTCCCGAGCGCGACCAGCGGGCTCAGCAGGGCGAAGAACAGGAAGGTCGGCGTGCGCAGGAACCACGCCAGCAGCACGCCACCGACGGCGGGCAGCAGGACCGCCACCCAGGCCAGGCGGCGCGGCGGGGTCTCGGCGGGTGGGCGGGGCAGCACCACCTCCCGCTCCTCGCGGACGGGGCGCAGCCGGTGCGGCGGGCGCAGCCGCGTGCGCCCGCCGCCGGCCGGCTCCACCACCGCGGGGGAGTCGGCGGCGGTGCAGATCGCGAGCGTGGAGGCCCCGAGCCTCAGCCGTGCCGCGGGCGGCCAGCGGGTGAACCGGTCGTCGAGCCGGGATGCGTCCAGCACGCTGCCGTTGGTCGAGCCGAGGTCGCGCACCTCGACCTCCCCGTCGCCGACCCGGACCTCCACGTGGTGCCGCGAGATGTCGGGATCGGCGACGCGGACGTCGCACCCGGCGTCGCGCCCCACGACGTGGACTCCGCGCCCGAGGGCCTGTGCCCGGCCGGCGTCCGGACCGCCGAGCACCCGCAGTTCCAGGGGTGCGGTGGTGGAGGCCGGCGGGGGGACCGGGCCGGCCACCGAGAGGACGGCGCCGTGGCGCAGCAGCGGCGAGCTCAGCGGCAGGCACGCCTCCAGAGGCGCGGCCCCAGCCCAGAGCCCCGCGACCGGCACACCGAGGACCCGGCGGAGGAGCGGCAGCACGTCGGCCACGCACGCGTCGTCGCCGGCCCCGACCTCGACGTCGACCGCGCCCTCCGCGCCGCGGACCGTCCAGCACCGCGGGGTGCGGAGGGGCGGCGGGCCGGCCGGGAGGGTGCTCACCGGCGCATCGTGCCGGGCGGGAACCTCCTGGTGGGGCGCTCCGGCCGGAGCTGTGGACAACCCGGGGCCTGTGGACGGACGAGCGCCCGGGAGGGCCGGGTCGACCTACCGTTCGCAGCGATCGGGACGGACCCGGGACGGAGGAGGAGATCTGCGTGAAGGTCGACATCGGGACGCTGCAGGCGATGGCCGGTCAGTGCCGGGCCGAGGCCGCGGAGAGCACGGCCCGCCAGGCCACCCTGTCGGGCAGCATCAACTCGTCGGTGCTGGACGGCTGGACCGACAGCCAGGCAGCGGTGCAGTTCACCCAGCTGTACGAGCAGTGGCGCCGCTCGGCGCAGAGCCTGAGCGACGCCCTCAACGGCATGGGCGGTCTGCTCAGCAGCGTGGCCGGCTCCTACCAGCAGCACGAGGCGGACATGGCCGCGCGGATCGGTGCGCTGCTCTGAGCCGGGCCGCGGGAGCCGGACGGGTCCCCGGCCGGCTGCCGCCGCCGTCCCCCGTCCGGGGCTCGCGGCGCGCCCGCCGGGAGGCCGTCCGTAGGATCACGACCCGTCCACGCGCGCGTCGAGTCGGGAGCGGTCCATGCAGTTCGGTCGGTACTACGAGGAGTTCGAGGTCGGGGCGGTCTACAAGCACTGGCCCGGGAAGACCGTCACCGAGTACGACGACCACCTCTTCTGCCTCATCACGATGAACCACCACCCGCTGCACATGGACGTGAACTACGCGGAGAACACCACCGACTTCGGCAAGAACGTCGTCGTCGGCAACTACATCTACTCGCTGCTGCTCGGCATGAGCGTCGCCGACGTCTCGGGCAAGGCCATCGCCAACCTCGAGGTCGAGTCGCTGCGGCACGTCGCCCCGACGTTCCACGGCGACACCATCTACGGCGAGACGACCGTCCTCGACAAGACCGAGTCGAAGTCGAAGGACGACCGCGGCGTCGTCTACGTCGAGACCATCGGCTACAAGCAGGACGGCACGATCGTCTGCATCTTCCGCCGCAAGGTCATGGTGCCCAAGCGCTCCTACGGGGAGTCCCGCGGCGGCGAGCAGCCCGGCCGTCCGGAGCCCAAGCCCCGCGGCTGACCTCGCGGTCGACCACGCGGGTGCGCCGCCGGCCGCCGGTCAGGGACCGCCGGCCGGCAGCGCACCCCACGCACGCAGCGTCTCCAGCAGGCGCGGCGTGCACGGCAGCCGGTCCCGGGTGGCGGCGTCGGCGAACAGCACGTCCGCCGCGTCGTCCCCGGCCACTGGCTCGGCCGGCGTCCCGACCAGGGTGCACACGAAGTCGGTGACGTCGTAGACGACGCCGTCGCCCGGGATCGAGAGCCGGCCCACGACGGCGCCGGGTCGGACGGCCAGCCCGGTCTCCTCGCGGACCTCGCGCACCACGGCCTCGGTGAGCGACTCACCCGGCTCCACCCGGCCGCCGGGGACCGACCACATCCCCTCCGAGGGCGCGTGGCCCCGCCGGATCAGCAGCAGCCGGCCCGCCTCGTCCAGCACCACGGCACCCACGCACGGCACCACCGGCAGCTCAGCCGTCATGACCGGCACGCTACGGGCGGCCCGGCCGCGCCGCGGTGCCCACCGTCCCGCGCCACCCGTGCCCGCGCCGGCGCGCTTGACGATTCCGGCCGGTCACAGGACGGTTATGCGCGATGAGCGTCTCGCCGGTCTGCCCCCGCTGCGGCGAGCCGTTGCAGGTCCGCGCCGGCTCGAGCGCCCAGGCCTGGTGCCACCTGCACGGCGCCGTCACACCGCTGCACCACACCGTGCTGGTCGCGCACGACGCGATCGCCGCGGTCACCGCCGACGCCCGGGTACCGGCGTGGGTGCCCGACCCGATGCCCGTCGGCTGGTCGGTCACCGGCCTGGCCTGGGGTGGTGAACCCGGGGCACGCGCCATCGTCGTCGACACCGCCGGGCCGGCACCGCTGGGCGGCTCCGCCGAGCTGGTGCTGGTCGCCGAGGAGCCGGGCACCGGCGTGGGCTGCGGCTACGCCGGGCTGCCCGGCCTCGACCCCGGCGACGTCATCTCCGGCCCCTCGTCGGTCGCCGTCCAGGCAGCCGGCCAGCGGGCACCCCTGTGGGCCGTCCCGACCACCGACGACCGCGCCGCCTTCGTCGGCGAGGCGTTCGGCGTCTGGCTCTGGGTGGTCACCTGGCCGATGAACGCCGCCTGGCTGCTCGCCGAGGAACCACGGCTCCTGGACCTGCGGGAACGCATCTACCCCGACCTCCCGCTGGGCCCGCCCAGCGAGCACCTGCTGCCGGGCACCTGACCCGGACCGGTCCGCCTCGGTTCATGATCGGCGCGTCGCGGCCGGTGCCCCTGAGGTCTGTGTTACCCATGGGACGAACGCGTCCGCCGCATCTCCGGCGGGTCTTCCCACGCAGACCGGTGCTCCCTCCGGCCTGCCCGTTCGAGCCCCCTCGGGAGGTGGCGGTGAACCTGAAGAAGGTCCTCACCTGGCTCCTGGTCGCCTTCGTGGTCTGGTACGTCATCCAGAACCCGGAAGGGTCCGCGGAGATGGTCCGCAACGCCGGCACGGCGCTCGGGGACGCCGCGACGTCCCTCTCCGAGTTCGTCGGCTCGCTCACCTGAGCCGGCCGTGACTGCGAGGCACCCGTGACCCCGAGGCACCCGTGACCGCGAGGCACCCGTGACCGAGTCGCCGGTCCTCCCGACCCGAGCGGGCAAGGACGCCGACAAGTACCTGCTCCCCGGCGAGAACGTCGTCCTGGCCACCCGGCGCCACTGGGCCGTGCTCGTCGAGCCCACGGTGCGCTTCCTGCCGGTGTTCGTCCTCGGCTGCTGGCTGTTCCTGCTCGACCCGGACAACGCGGTGACCAGCGTGGCCGGGCTCGTCGTGCTGCTCGGTGCCCTCGGCTACTACGCGCTGCGCGTCGGCGAGTGGTGGATGCGGCACTTCATCGTCACCCGGCGGCGGGTGCTGCTGACCTCGGGCGTCATCGTCCGCACCGTCACGCTCCTGCCGCTGCGCCGGATCACCGACCTGACCTGGGAGGAGACCTTCTTCGGGCAGATCCTCGGGTACGGCAGCTTCCGGTTCGAGTCCGCCGGGCAGGACCAGGCGCTGCGGCACATCACCTTCATGCCGGACGCCAAGCACGTCTACCGGGAGGTGAGCGGCCTGCTGTTCAGCGCCGACTGGGGCGGGGCGGCGGCCGGCGACGACGAGGGCAACCCGGACGGCGAGCGGCCGCCGGTCGCGCCCGCCCGGCGGCACGACACCGAGCCCATCCCGCCGCTGACGCCCCCGGAGTGAGGGCGCTCCGCCGCGTGCCCCGGCCGCCGGTACGGCAGGGTGGTGCGTGATGCGCATCGACCTGCACACCCACTCCTCGGTCTCCGACGGCACCGAGACCCCGGCGCAGCTGGTGCGCACCGCGGCGGCCGCGGGGCTCGACGTCGTCGCGCTCACCGACCACGACACGACCGGCGGCTGGGCGGCTGCCGCCGAGGCCCGCCCGGCCGGGCTCACCGTCGTCCCCGGCATGGAGCTGTCCTGCCGCTGGTTCGGCCCGGACCAGCCGCCGACCAGCGTCCACCTGCTGGCCTACCTCTTCGACCCGGACGCACCCGCGCTCTCCGCGGAGCGGGCGCGGCTGCGCGACGAACGGCTCGGCCGGGGCGAGCGGATCGTCGAGGCGCTGGCCGCCGACGGCCACCCGGTGGTGTGGGCCGAGATCGTCGAGGCCTCCGCCGGTGGCGTGGTCGGCCGCCCGCACATCGCCCGCGCCCTCGTGCGCGCCGGCGTCGTGGAGTCCGTCGACGCCGCCTTCGCCTCGCTGCTGAGCCACCGCAGCCCCTACTACGTGAGCAAGGCCGACACCGACGTCCTGCAGGGCATCGCGCTGGTGCGGGCGGCCGGGGGAGTGCCGGTGTTCGCGCACGGCCTGGCCACCAAGCGCGGCCGGGTCGTCGGCGACGACGCGATCGCCGCCATGGCCGCGGCCGGCCTGCTGGGGCTGGAGGTCGACCACCCCGACCACAGCGAGGAGGAGCGGCGGCACCTGCGCGGCCTGGCCGCCGAGCTCGGCCTGCTCGTCACCGGGTCCAGCGACTACCACGGCACCAACAAGACGACGCCGATCGCCGCCTGCACCACCGACCCGGAGCAGTTCGAGGCGCTGCTGGCCGCCGCGGACCGGCAGTGCGCCGTTCCGCGACTGACCGGCAGCGTTCAGGCGCTGAGCCGCTGGGCTCCGACCCGCTCGTAACCCGCCCACACGATCGGTGAGCGCTGCGCCCGCTGCGGCAGCAGCAGGAGCCCCTGCCGGAAGGCGCGGAGCGCGGGGGTCGCCGCGGCGTCGGTGAGCCCGAGGCCGGGCAGCGAGTACATCCGCCGCGCCCACACGGGCAGCAGCGCGACGGCCAGCGAGGCCAGCCCGCCCCACGCCGGCTGCGCCGGGGTCAGGTAGCGCACCCACGTCTTCATGGGCGGGAGCACGACCAGCCGGTAGGCGTCCCGGGCGGCGGGGGTGACCGCCAGCTGCGGCCGCACCCGCTCGAAGTAGGCGGCCAGCTCGGCGACCGAGGCGGGCACCTCGGCGGGGTCCGCGCCGACCAGTTCGGCGGCGGTCACCTGCTCGGCGACGTACCGGTCGGCGTCGTCGTCGGTGAGCGCCAGCCCGGCGCGCCGGGTGCGACCGACAGCAGCGAGTCGACCTCGCAGCAGTGCACCCACAGCAGCAGGTCCGGGTCGTCGACCCGGTAGGTGCGGCCGGTGGTCGCCTCGGTCCCGCCCAGCTGGCGGTGGATGCCGCGCACCCGCGCCACCGCGCGGACCGCCTCGGTGCGGGTGCCGAAGGTGAGCGTGTCGACGTAGGTGGCGGTGCGGATCAGCCGCGGCCACGGCTCCTCGGTGAAGCCCACGGAGTTGCCGGCCACGCCGTCCATGGCCACCGGGTGCAGCGCCTGCAGCAGCAGCGCGCGCAGCCCGCCCACCGAGAACGATGGGTCGGCGTGCACCCGCCACGTGACGCTGCCCGGGCCGAAGAAGCCCAGCCGGTCCTCCTCGGCGGTCCAGTCCGACCGCGACGGCAGGCGGTTCACGCCCGGGCCGGCACGCTCGACCAGAAGTCGCACAGCACGGCGACGGTGCGCGGCGGGTTCTCCACCGCGGGGGAGTGGATCGAGTCCTCGATGACCTCGTACCGGGCGCCGAGCCGCTGCGCCATGTCGGCCTGCACGTGCGGCATCCACGCGTCGTCGGCCTCGCCGTGGGCCACCAGCACCGGCAGTCCGGTCGCCTTCAGCTCCGCGACCCGGTCGGGCTCGGCGAGCATCGCGTCGGCCATGCCGCGCAGCCCGGCAGCGGAGTTGCGCAGGAACCGGCGGGCGTAGAACTCGCGGGTCGGCGCCGGCACCGCCTGGGCCTTGGGGTCGGTCATCGCCAGCTGCTCCATGGTCTCGTGCACCAGCTGCACGCCGCCGGCCTCCAGCAGCGGGCCCAGGTGGTCGAGCAGCTCGGCCCGCCCGCCGGTGAGCTGCGCCGGACCCGAGCCGAGGAGGGTGAAGGAGCGGAACAGCCCCGGCTCGGCGAGCACCGCGCCGCGCGTGACCAGCCCGCCGAAGCTGTGGCCGAGCAGGTGCACCGGGCCGCCGGCGTCCAGGGCCAGCTCGCGGGCCACGCCGATCACGTCGTCGGCGAGTTCGGCCACCGAGTAGCGGGCCGGGTCGTCGGGGCCGGGCGACTCGAACTGGCCGCGCTGGTCGATCGCGACGACGCGGTAGCCGGAGTCGGCCAGCGGCGCGAGCAGCGGCGCGAAGTCCTCCTTGCTCCCCGTGTAGCCGGCGACCATCAGGACCGTGCCCTCGGCGCCCGGTCCGGTGTCCAGCGCGGCGAGCGGGCCGGCACCGCCGGTGAAGCTGCGGGCTGCGGCGCCGTGGTCGGCCAGCTGGCGCAGGTCGGTGGGGGCGACGGAGGGGGCGGACTCGGGACCGGGGGCCATGCCCCCAGTGAACCGCGCCGGGGCGGTCCCCGTCACGGGGGGTTACCGGTAGGCGCGCACCTCGTCGTCCAGCCGGAGGACGACGACGGGGCCGACGACGCCGACCGTCCCGCCGGGGGGCACGTCGTCGGCGACCCAGCGGGCCACCTCCTCGCCGGACAGCGCGTTCCGCACCACGAACCCCCCCGCGGTCGGCAGCACCACCTCGGGCACCCCGGCCGCGGTCGGGGTGGGCAGCCCCTCGGCCGGCGCGGTCCAGCGCGGGAGGCCACCCGCCGGGTCGAACGCCGACACGGTGCCGCCGGCGCGCACGAGCACGAGACCCGCGGCCGACGTCTGCGCGGCGTCGTCGCCGGCGACCGGCACGGTGGCCCGCTGCCTGCCGTCCTCCTGGGCGAACAGCCGCACCTCGCCGTCCACGCGCACGCCGAGCAGCCCGTCGGCGCCGAGCAGCGCGACGTCGGCGTCCTCGGCCGCCGGCACGTCGACGGTCCAGTGCTCGCTGCCCGCGAAGCCGTCGTAGAGGCGCAGCTGGACGGCGTCGCCGCCGGCGCAGCGCTGCAGCACGGCGACCCCCGCGCTGCCGGCCGCGGCGGAGAGCCACTCGCAGCCCCCGGGCGCGCCGGCCCGCCAGCGGACGTTGTTGCCCACCGGGTCGAACGTGAGGACGCCGGTGGGGCTGGCGGCCAGCACGATCTGCGCCGTCGAGGTCAGGACGGCGTCACCGCGCAGGTCGAGGTTGCGCGTCCAGGACCGCACCCCCGTGCCGGCGTCCAGCCCGACCGCCTCGTCGCAGCGCTGCTCGGTGCGGAACACCGCGACCGCGACGCCGTCGGTGACGGTGAGCCCGCACAGCCGGGCGTTGTCCCGGGTGTAGTGCCAGGCCTCCTCGCCGGTCAGCGGGTCCAGCGCCCGCACCCCGGTCGGGGTGCCGACGACGACCCGCGCCGCCTCGACGACGTCGGCGGGCAGCGGCGCGCTCTCGACCGACCAGGCGGGGGAGACGGCGCCGGCCGGCGCCCCCGAGGGGACGTCGGCCGGTGCCGCGGTGGTGCTCTCGGTGGCCGCCGCGTCCGAGCCGCGCCACAGCAGGGCGGCGACGACGACGAGGGCCAGGGTGGCCGCGAGCCACACCCACACGCGCAGGGGCGGGCGGGCCGGCGACCACCGCATCAGGCGTCGGTTGCGGGTGCTGCGTCGCTGCGGCCCGCGCCGCCACGACGGCGACGACGACGGCGCGGCTTCGCGGCCCCGCCCTCGGCGCCCTCACCCTGCGGCGCGGCGTCGCCCGACGCGGCCGGGGCCTGCGCCGGTGCGGCGCCCTCGCCCTCGGCGCCCGAGCCGCTCCCGCCGCGGGTGCGTCGGCGCGGCCGGCTCTTGCCGCCGCCGGAACCCTCGCCGCCGGCGGGCCGGTCGGAGTCCGGACGACCCCGGCCGCCGCGGTCGTGGCCGCCGCGGTCGCCGCCGGTGGGGCGGTTGCGCTTGCCGGTCTCGCCGAGGTCCTCGAGCACCTCGGCGTCCAGACCCTCGCGGGTCCGCTGCGAGCGGGGGAGCCGGCCCTTGGCGCCCTCGGGCACGTCGAGGTCGGAGTAGACCCACGGCGAGGTCGAGTAGGTCTCCGGCGGGTCGTCGAAGCCGAGGTCGAGCGCCTTGTTGATCAGCTGCCACCGCGGGATGTCGTCCCAGTCGACCAGCGTGACCGCGACACCGGTCGAGCCGGCCCGGCCGGTGCGGCCGATGCGGTGCACGTAGGTCTTCTCGTCCTCGGGGCACTGGTAGTTCACGACGTGGCTGACACCGGTGACGTCGATGCCGCGGGCGGCGACGTCGGTGGCGACCAGCACGTCGACCTTGCCGCTGCGGAAGGCGCGCAGCGCCTGCTCGCGGGCGCCCTGGCCGAGGTCGCCGTGCACGGCGGCCGCGGCGAACCCGCGGTCGACGAGCTCGTCGGCGACCTTCTGCGCGGTGCGCTTGGTGCGGCAGAAGACCATGACCAGGCCGCGGTCGCGGGACTGCAGCACGCGGGCGAGCAGCTCGGGCTTGTCCAGGTTGTGCGCCCGGTAGATGAACTGCGTGGTCTGCGGGACCGTCGAACCCTCGTCGTTGCCGTGGGCGCGGATGTGCGTCGGCTGCGTCATGAACGAGCGCGACAGGGTGACGATCGGGCCGGGCATGGTGGCCGAGAACAGCATCGTCTGCCGCTTCTCCGGGACCATCGCGAGGATCCGCTCGATGTCGGGCAGGAAGCCCAGGTCGAGCATCTCGTCGGCCTCGTCGAGGACGAGCATCCGGACCTTGCCCAGGATCAGGTCGCCGCGCTGGGCGAGGTCCAGCAGCCGGCCCGGAGTGCCGACGACGACCTCGACGCCCTTCTGCAGCGACTCGATCTGCGGCTCGAACGCGCGACCGCCGTAGATGGCCTCGACGCGGATGCCGCGCTTGGCGCCCGCCGTCGACAGATCGCGCGCCACCTGCACGCACAGCTCGCGGGTGGGGACGACGACCAGCGCCTGGGGCACGCCGTCGCCGCCCTCGGCCGGCGGGGTGACCCGCTGCAGCATCGGGACGCCGAAGCCGAGGGTCTTGCCGGTGCCGGTGCGCGCCTGGCCGATGAGGTCGTTGCCGGTGAGCGCCAGCGGGAGGGTGAGCTCCTGGATGGCGAAGGTGCGGGTGATCCCGGCCTCGGCCAGGGCCGCGACGATGTCGGGGTGCACGTCGAAGTCGCTGAACAGCGGGCTGTCGCTGGCGACGGGGGCGCCGCCCAGCTCCTCGACCTGCGTCTCGAGCTCCTCGGGAGCCGGCGCGCCGGACTCGGCGTGCTCGAGGGCGGCCACGTCGGCCGCGGGGGTGGTGTCGTTCTCGGTGGAGGTCAGCGGTCTCGCCTCTGGTCTGCTGGGGGGAGAGGTCCTCGCCGCTCGCAGCGTCGGACCGGTCCCGGGGTCGGTTGTCGCGGGATGGGTTCCAGCGCCGACGCGGCCAGCATGACCGGGCGTCCCTGCGGGACCTGCCCGGGAGACGGCCCCTGGGGGCGTCGTCCGACGGTCGTCAGCGCACGTGTGCACGGTGGCCCGTGCGGTCCACCAGGGCCCATGGTAGCGCGGGGACCGGTTAGCCTCTGCGCGCCGCACGCACGATGTGGCCCGCCCCACTCCTCCGGGGCCGGCCGCACCGCGCGCCCGCTCCCCGCCCCCTAGCCCCCAGGAGACCCGTGTGAGCCAGCCCGGACCCGGCGCCGTCGTCGACCTGCTGGGGGTGCTCGCCTATGCGGAGCTGACCGCCTTCGACCGGCTCGCCGAGGACGCCCGGCTGGCGCCCACCCTCGACGGGCGCGCCGCGCTGGCCCGCATGGCGGCCGCGGAGATCGCCCACCACGTGCGGCTCACCGAGCGGCTCGTGGAGCTCGGCGCCGACCCGGCCGCCGCGATGGCGCCGTTCGCCTCGGCCCTGGACACCTTCCACGAGAGCACCCAGCCCAGCACCTGGCTGGAGGGCCTGGTCAAGGCCTACGTCGGCGACGGGCTGGCCGCCGACTTCTACCGCGAGATCGCGGCCTTCCTGCCCGAGGCCGACCGGCTGCTCGTGCTGGAGGTGCTCGACGACACCGGGCACGCCGACTTCGCCGTCCGCGAGGTGCGCGCGGCCATCGCCGCCGACCGGCGGCTGGCCGGCCGGCTGGCGCTCTGGGGACGGCGGCTCGTCGGCGAGGCGATCAGCCGGTCGCAGGCGGTCATCGCCGAGCACGACGGACTGGCCGACCTGATCATCACCGGCACCGGCGACCTGGCCGGCGTCGCCCGGCTCATCGAGCGGATCACCAGCGCCCACACCGAACGCATGACGTCCCTCGGCCTCAACCCATGAAGAAGGGCGCTCCCGCGATGACATGGTCGGCCTCCGGCCGACACCGCGGCCACGAGCCGTCCTCCGGCTGAGCTGAGCGCGTCCGTCGCGCCTGCGCGGGACCCTCCGGGCCCCACTCGGCACGACCACGCAGAAGGGGGCGGCTCCGCCGCGGCGGAGGCGCCCCCTTCTGATCGGGCAGGCTCTTAGGCCGTGCTGCCCGCGATGAATCCGACCCGCCGCTGGTCGGCCTGCGCGATCTCGACGTAGGCGATGCGGTCGACCGGGACGACGACGCGCCGACCCCGCTCGTCGACGAGCGTCAGCAGGCCGTCCTTGGTGGTGCCGGACATGGCTGCCGACACCTCCGCAGCGATCTCGTCAGGGGTCTTGGGGCTGTCGATGACCAGCTCCCGGGGGGAGTGCTGGACGCCGATCTTGACTTCCACGTGGGCGATGCCTCCTCGGTTCGCGCGACTGGGGTCAACGCTAGTCCAGGGGGCGGGCAGCGGGCGGCCGGAGCCGGTGCGCCGACAGCGAACGTCAGACGAGCGGGAGGCCGCCGTCGACGCGCGGGAAACCGGAGATGCCGCGCCACGCCAGCGCCGACATGAGGGCCACGGCCTCGTCGCGCGACACCGTGCCCTTGCGCGGCAGCCACCAGCGGGCGCTGGCCTCGGCGGCCCCGGTCAGCCCGGAGGCGAGCAGCAGCGCGCGCTCGGCGTCGGCCCCGGTGTCGGCGGCGATGACCTCGGCGATCGCCTCGACGCAGGCGCCGGTCCCGCGGTCGACGATCGCCCGCACGTCGGCGTCGTTGCGCAGGTCGGACTCGAACACCAGGCGGAAGGCCTCGCCCTCGGCGTCGATGAAGTCGAAGTAGGCGCCGACGGCGGCGTCCACCCGGGCCCGGTTGTCGTCGGTGCGGCCCATGGCCTCGGCGACGCGGTCCGCGAGCTCGGAGACCTGCTCCTCCAGCAGTGCCAGGTAGAGGTCCCGCTTGCCCGGGAAGTGCTGGTAGAGCACCGGCTTGCTCACGCCCGCGCGGTCGGCGATGTCGTCCATCGCGGCGGCGTGGAAGCCCTGGGCGACGAACACGTCCTGCGCCGCCCGCAGCAGCTGGATCCGCCGGGCGCCGCGCGGGAGGCGCGCGGTGCGCCGGTTGGCGGCGGGAGCGGGGCGTGGGGGCTGCATGGCACCGGGATGCTACCGGCGGCCCGCGTCCCCCCACCGCGGGCGGCCGCGGCGGGATTACCGTCGGTGCGATGCCCGAGATGACCAGGCCCGACGCCGGCGACGTGCCGTCCACCGGGGACGCGCCCGACTCCGCCACCGCCCTCCCCGCGCTGGGCACCCTGCTGCCCCCGTGGCCCGGGGAGCAGCTGTCCCTGGACGGCGGCGAGGTGTTCGTCCGGTGCACCCCGTGGACCGGACCGGTCGACGGGAACCGGGACGGCGCCCCGCGCGAGCGCGCCGTGTACGTGCACGGGCTGGGCGGGGCCTCGACCAACTGGACCGACCTGGCCGCGCTGCTCGCCGTCCGGGTCGACGGCTGGGCGGTCGACCTGCCGGGGTTCGGGCACTCGAACCCGCCGTCGCGGGGCCGCTACTCCATCCGCGGCCACGTGCGCACCGTCGTCGAGCTCCTCGAGCACGTGCGGCGGCAGTCCGGGGAGGCGCAGGGGCGCCCGGTGCACCTGCTGGGCAACTCCCTCGGCGGCCTGGTCAGCCTGCTCGTCGCCGCGCGGCGGCCCGACCTCGTGGGCTCGCTGACGCTGATCTCGCCGGCGATGCCGGTGTACCGGGTGCCGCCGGCGTTCAGCAAGGCGCTGCTGCTCCTGCTGCTGCCCGGTGCCGTCTCGCTGGCCGAGCGCCGGCTGGCCGGGATCACCCCGGAGCAGAACGTGCGGGCGATGATCCGCATGTGCTTCGGCCGGCCGGACCGGGTGCCGAGGGAGCGGGTCGAGCAGGCCGTGGAGGAGATGCGCGTCCGGGCCGAGCAGCCGTGGGCCGATCGCGCGCTGGCCGGGAACATGCGGGGCCTGATCACCTCCTACCTGCGGATCGGGCGCGCCAACGCCTGGCGGCAGGCCCGGTCCCTGCGGATGCCCGTCCTGGTGGTCTGGGGCGACCGCGACCGGCTGGTCGATCCGGCGCTCGCCCCGCGGCTCGCGGCCGCCGTCCCCGGCGCCCACCTGCGGGTGCTCGAGGGCGTCGGCCACGTGGCGATGCTCGAGGCCCCCGAACCCACCGCCCGCGCCGTCCTGGGCATGCTCGAGGCCCTGCCGGCCGGCTGACCCGGCCCGTCGCGGACCGGTGTTCCCGGCTGCGGCCGACACGCCACCGAGCGTGAGACCCTGGCCCGGGACGTCGGGTCGAGCAGCCGGGGAGGTCAGCAGTGACGGGACGCCGCAGCGCCGGCCCTCTGGTCGCCGCGCCGGACCCGGTACGGGCCCGCCGCACCACCCGGCACGAGGGGCCGCTGCGCGGCTTCGCCCGCCGGTACGGCTGGCGCGCCTACGCCATCCCGTTCCTGACGCTGGCCACCCTGATCGCCCTGGTGGACCTGGCCCTCGGCGCCCCGGAGAGCGCCGGTACGGCCCCCACGAGCAGCACCAGCACCCCGCCGGCGGCGTCGGCACCGTCGCCGGACCCGGTGCCCGTCCCGGACGGGCCCGCGGAGGGCGATGCCGAACCGAGCGAGCTCCCGCCGCCCGCCACCGACGCCGCCCCCTACGTCGAGCAGGGCGCCGGTTCCGTGTCGGTCGTCGACGGCACCTCCGAGGTGTACGGCTCCGGGCCGCTGAAGCGCTTCGTCGTCGAGGTGGAGGACGGCATCGAGGTGGACCCGACCGGCTTCGCCGCGGCGGTCGAGGCGACGCTGGGTGATCCGCGGTCGTGGGGCGGCGGCGGCTGGATGTCCTTCCAGCGGGTCGGCGCGGCCGAGGCCGCGGCGGCGCAGTACGAGTTCAAGGTGACGCTGGTCAGCCCCGGCAGCATGGAGACCTACTGCCCGGGCGTCGGCACCGGCGGTTACACCTCCTGCCGGTACGGCGAGCGCGCCGTGATCAACCTGGCCCGCTGGGCCACCGCCGTCCCCGACTACGAGGGCGACATCGCGACCTACCGGCTCTACGTGGTCAACCACGAGGTCGGGCACGCCCTGGGCAACGGCCACCAGCCCTGCCCGGGCGCCGGCGCGGTCGCCCCGGTCATGCAGCAGCAGACCCTCGGGCTCGGGGGCTGCACCAAGAACGCCTGGCCCTACCCCTAGTCCCTGCACCGGGCCCTGGCCGAGGCCGCGGGCGGCGGGAAGGAACTCGGCTGGCACGCTGTTGCTGCACGTGTTCGACGGGTCCCCTCGCGGGCCGCTGTCCACCGAACGAGGAGCAACCGTGTCCCTGCCACCGCTGGTGGAGCCCGCCGCCGACCTGTCGATCGACGAGGTCCGCCGCTACAGCCGCCACCTGATCATCCCCGACGTGGGCATGGACGGGCAGAAGCGCCTGAAGAACGCCAAGGTGCTCGCCGTGGGCGCCGGCGGTCTCGGTTCGCCGGTGCTCATGTACCTGGCCGCGGCCGGCGTCGGCACGCTCGGCATCGTCGAGTTCGACACCGTCGACGAGTCCAACCTGCAGCGCCAGATCATCCACGGGCAGTCCGACGTCGGCCGGTCCAAGGCGCAGAGCGCGCGGGACTCCATCAAGGAGATCAACCCGCTGATCGACGTCCGCCTGCACGAGACGCGGCTGGACAACGACAACGTGCTGGAGATCTTCAGCCAGTACGACCTGATCGTCGACGGCACCGACAACTTCGCGACGCGGTACCTGGTCAACGACGCGTGCGTGCTGCTCCGGCAAGCCCTACGTCTGGGGCTCGATCTACCGGTTCGACGGCCAGGTCTCGGTCTTCTGGAACGAGCACGGGCCGAACTACCGCGACCTCTACCCCGTCCCGCCGCCGCCCGGCATGGTGCCCAGCTGCGCCGAGGGCGGCGTGCTCGGCGTGCTGTGCGCCACGGTCGGCGCCATCCAGGCCACCGAGGCGGTCAAGCTGATCACCGGCATCGGCGACACGCTGCTGGGCCGGCTGATGGTCTACGACGCCCTGGAGATGACCTTCCGCACGATCAAGGTGCGCAAGGACCCCGAGGGCGAGCCGATCACCGAGCTCATCGACTACGACAACTTCTGCGGCGTCGTGTCGGTCGAGGCGCAGGAGGCGGCGGCCGGCTCGACGATCACCGTCGACGAGCTCAAGGACATGATGGACGCCGGCAAGGACTTCGACCTGATCGACGTCCGCGAGCCCAACGAGTACGAGATCGTCTCCATCCCGGGCGCGCGGCTGATCCCGAAGGACGAGATCCTCTCCGGCCGAGCGCTGGCCGAGCTGCCCAACGACAAGCCGATCGTGCTGCACTGCAAGACCGGTGTGCGCTCGGCGGAGGTGCTCGCCGCGGTCAAGGCGGCCGGCTTCAAGGACGCCGTGCACGTCCAGGGCGGCGTGACCTCCTGGGCCACGCGCATCGACAAGACGCTGCCCACGTACTGATCCCGCAGGGCGCTCCGGAGGCCCGGCACCGCACTCCCCCCGGGGAGGCGGGCCGGGCCGACGTCTTGTTGACTGGCGTCATGGCCGACTTCTCGCCCGTCGAGCTGCTCGAGCTGTTCCAGCGCGCGCAGGCGCAGTTCACCGACCGGGTGGACGCGGTCGAACCGGGGCAGTGGGAGGACGAGGCACTGCCCGGCTGGACGGTCGCCGACCTCGTCGCCCACCTGATCAGCGAGCAGCTGTGGGCCGTGCCGCTGCTGTCCGGGGAGCCGTTCGCGGAGGGCCGGTTCCCCGACGACACCGGCGACCTGCTGGGCGACGACCCGCTCACCGGCTGGGAGACCGCCGCCGACGGCGCGCTCACCGCCTTCGCCGCCGACGATGCGCTGCGGCGCACCGTGCACCTCCAGCGCGGGCCGACCCCCGCGGGCCAGTACATCCTCGAGATGACCGCCGACCTGACCGTGCACGCGTGGGACCTGGCGCGGGCCACCGGAGGCGACACCCGGCTCGACGCCGAGCTGGTCACCGCGGCGCTGCTGCTGGCCGAGCAGCTGCCGGCCGACGGCGTCCCCGGCTTCTTCGACCCCCCGCTCGACGTGCCGGCGTCGGCCGCCCCGCAGACCCGCCTGCTCGCCCGGTTCGGCCGCAAGGACCGCTAGGCCGCCCGACCGGGCACGATGCGTCCGTGGACGACGGCGTGCTCGACGTGGACGAGGCCGTGTTCGACGCCGTGGAGCGGATCCCGCCCGGGCGGGTGAGCACCTACGGCGCCATCGGCCGGCTCGTGGGCGTCGGCCCGCGCCGGGTGGCCCGGGCGCTCAGCTCGGGCGGGGGAGCGGTGCCCTGGTTCCGCGTGGTGCGGGCCGACGGCAGCGCCGCGGAACCGGTTCGCGCCCGGCAATTGGAACTGCTCGCGACCGAGGGCGTGCCGGTGCGCAACGGCCGGGTCGACCTCGCCGCCGTCGCCTGGCCCGACCGCGACACGGACGTCCTCCCCAGGGATGACGCCGCATCGACCACGATCATCGACCGGGACGACGCGGGAGGACGCGGTCGCACGATCGGATGAGGGGGTGGAGACGACGACCAGGCAGCGCAGCACCCCCGTTCCGCGGACCGCCCGGTGGGGACGGCGCGCCCGCCGGCTCGTCGTGGGCCTCGCCGTCCTCGCTGCCCTCCTGCTGGGCACCGCCTGGACCGCCACCCCCGGGGTCGGCGACGCGCGGTCGCGGGTGGACGCCCGCCTGGCCGCCCATGCCGGGACGCCGGTCGAGGCCGAGGTGCCCCCGCGGATCGCCGCAGCCCTGCTGGCCACCGAGGACAGCCACTTCGCCGACCACATCGGCATCGACTGGCGCGGCGCCCTGCGCGCGCCGCTCGGGCTGGTCAGCGGGCGGGACCACGGCGGCTCCACCCTGCACCAGCAGCTGGCCCGGCTGCTGTACGAGGACGGCGCCACCGATCCGATGGCCAAGGCGCGCGCCGTCGTCCTGGCGGTCAAGATCGACCGCGGGTGGAGCAACCTGGACATCCTGCGCATGTACCTCGACGCCGCGTACTTCGGGCACGGCTTCTACGGGGTCGGGGCCGCCGCGGAGGGATACTTCGGGCGCACCCCGGCGGAGCTGGACTGGGCGCAGGCGACGGTGCTGGTCGGCCTCGTGCAGGCGCCCAGCGCCTACGACCCGCTGCTGCACCCGGAGCTGGCGCGGTCGCGGCAGGGGCACGTGCTGAACCGGCTGGTGGCGGTCGGCACGCTCGACCGGGCCGATGCCGACGCGATCGGCCGGGAGCCCTGGCGGCTCGTCGAGGGCTGACGGCCCCGCCGTTCCGGGCCGGGTCGCGCCCGTCCCGGAACTGTCGGTCGGTCGTGCTTCCATCGAGAGGTGGCTCAGGGGGGAACGCCGGTCTACCGGCTCGTGCAGCGCGAGGCGCCCGCGTCCGCCCGGCCGCGGCTGGACCCGACGCAGCAGTCCGTCGTCGCCCACCCCGCCGGGCCGCTGCTGGTGCTGGCCGGACCGGGCACCGGCAAGACGACGACGATCGTGGAGGCGGTCGCCACCCGCATCGAGGCCGGGGTGGACCCCGAGCAGATCCTGGTCCTCACCTTCAGCCGCAAGGCCGCCGCCGAGCTGCGCACCCGCATCACCACCCGCGTCGGGCAGACGATCCGCGAACCGCTCGCCCGCACCTTCCACTCCTACGCCTACGGCGTGCTGCGCCGGGCGGCGCTGCTGCGCGGCGACGCCCCGCCCCGGCTGCTCACCTCCGCCGAGCAGGACGCGGTCATCGCCGAGCTGCTGCGCGGGGACGTCGACGAGGACGGCGCGGTCCGCTGGCCGCCGGACCTCGCGCCCGCGCTGGGCACCGAGGGCTTCCGCACCGAGCTGCGCGAGCTGCTGCTCCGTGCGGTCGAGCGCGGTGTCGTCCCCGAGCAGCTCGCGGCGTGGGGCCGGGAGACCGGCCGCGACCACTGGGTGCACGCCGCCGCCTTCCAGGAGCAGTACGAGGCGGTCACCGCCTTCTCCACCTTCGGTCGCGGGGACGCCTCCGGTTACGACCCGGCCGAGCTGGTCCGCCAGGCCATCGCCGAGCTGGACGGCGATCCCGAGCTGCTCCGCCAGGAGCGCGAGCGGGCCCGCTGGCTGTTCGTCGACGAGTACCAGGACACCGACCCGGCGCAGGTCGAGCTGCTGGCGCTGCTCGCCGGCCGCGGCGGCAACCTGGTCGCGGTGGGCGACGCCGACCAGTCGATCTACGCCTTCCGCGGCGCCGAGCCGCGCGGGATCACCGAGTTCCCCGACCGGTTCCGGCACACCGACGGGCGCCCGGCGGCCCGGCTGTCGCTCGGTGTCTCGCGGCGCTCGGGTGCCGAGCTGCTCCGGATCGGCCGGCAGGTCGCCGAGGGGCTGCCCGGGCCGTGGGAGCACCGGCGCCTGACGGCCGGGCAGACCGACGACCCCGGCGCCGCCGAGGTGCACGTGTTCGGGTCCGCGTCGATCGAGGCGGTGTACCTCGCCGACCGGCTGCGCCGCGCCCACCTGCTCGACGGCGTGCCCTGGTCGCAGATGGCGGTCGTCGTACGCACCGCCGCCGCGCTGGGCCCGCTGCGCCGGTCGCTGGCGTCGGCGGGCGTGCCCATCGGCGTCTCCTCCGACGACCTGCCGCTGGCCGGCCAGCCCGCGGTCGCGCCGTTCCTCGGGGCGCTGCGGGCCCTGCTGCCCCGGCCGGGCACCGACGCCGCAGACGGCGTCGTCACCGGGCTGGACGAGACCGCCGCCGAGTCGCTGCTCGCCTCGCCCCTGGGCGGGGCCACCGTCCTCGACCTGCGCCGGCTGCGCCGCGCGGTCCGGATCGAGCTGGCCCGCCGCGGGGTCGACGCCGCCGAGCGCGGCGCCCCGCTGGCCGCGGTCCTGGAGGACGACGGCCTGCTGGCGGCCCTGCCCGACCACGTCGCCCGGCCCGCGCGGCGGGTCGCGGGCGTGCTGGGCGCCGGCCGGTTCGCGCTGGCCCAGGACGGCACCGCCGAGGACGTGCTGTGGGCGATGTGGCAGGCCAGCGGGTTGGCCGGCGCGTGGGCCCGGGCCAGCGCCGCGGGCGGCCCGCCGGGTGCGGTCGCCGACCGCGACCTGGACGCCGTCGTCGCGCTGTTCGACGCCGCCGCCGGCTTCGTCGACCGGCTGCCGCGCGCCGACGTCCGCGCCTTCCTGGCGCACCTGTCGGCGCAGGAGCTGCCCAGCGACACCGGCGCCGCGCGGGCGGCCGCGGGGGAGACGGTCCGGCTGCTCACCGCGCACGCCGCCAAGGGCCTGGAGTGGGACCTCGTCTGCATCGCCGGGGTGCAGGAGGGGGTGTGGCCCAACCTGAGCGAGCGCTCCTCCCTGCTGGGCGCCGAGGTGCTCGTCGAGCGGGCCGCGGGGATCGACGGCGCGTCGGTCGACCGGCGAGCGCTGGCCCTGGCGGAGGAGCGGCGGCTGTTCTACGTCGCGGTCACCCGAGCCCGCCGCCGGCTGCTGGTCACGGCCGTGCAGGGCGCCCTCGACGGCGCGGACGCCGGGGCCACCGCCTCGCGCTTCCTCGACCTGGTCGAGCCGCCGCCGGAGGAGGGGCGCCCGCTGACCGAGCTGCCCCGCTCCCTGACGCTGCCGGCGCTGGTCGCCGAGCTGCGCCGCGCGGTCACCGATCCGGCCACCCCGGCCCCGCGCCGCTCGGCCGCGGCGTCGGTGCTGCGCCGGCTCGCCGACGAGGGCGTGCCGGGCGCCTCGCCGCGGCACTGGTGGGGCCTGGCCGCGCTGTCCGACGACGCCCCGCTGGTCGCCGAGGACGCCGACGTGCGCGTCCGCCCCTCGCACATCGAGACCTTCCAGCGCTGCCCCCTGCGCTGGGTGCTGGGCGCCGTGGGGGCCGAGGCCTCGCCGGACTCCACCCGCACGGTCGGCACCGCGGTGCACGCCGTCGCCCAGCAGGTGGCCGAGGGGTTGCCGCCCGCCGAGGCGCCGGCCGCGCTCGACGGCGAGCTGGACCAGCTCGACCTCGGCCCGGGCTGGGCCGACCAGCGGCAGCGCTCGGCGGCGCAGGACATGCTGGCCCGTTTCCTCCGCTGGCACGCCGCCAACGACCGGGAGCTGGTCGGCGTGGAGGAGAACTTCGACGTGGTGGTCGGCCGGGCCCGGCTGCGCGGTCAGGTCGACCGGCTCGAGCGCGACGGCGAGGGCCGGCTCGTGGTGGTCGACCTCAAGACCGGCAGGACGGCCGCGAAGAACACCGAGGAGCACGGCCAGCTGGCCGCCTACCAGGTGGCGGTCGCGGCCGGCGGCTTCGGCGAGCACGGTGCGGTGCCCGGCGGCGCGGCGCTGCTGCAGGTCGGCAGCGGGGCGAAGGCCAAGGAGCAGCACCAGCCGCCGCTGCCCGCCGACGTGCCGGTGGCGACGACGTGGGCCGGCGAGCTGATCGCCGAGGTGGGCGAGGGGATGGGCGCGGCGACCTTCGAGGTGCGCACCGGCAGCCACTGCGCCCGCTGCCCCGCGCGGCGCAGCTGCCCGATGCAGGAGCCCGGCCGGCAGGTGACGGGATGACCCAGCTCTCCTTCGACGACCTGGCCGGCGACGGGGCGCCCGAGCCGGCGGAGCCCCGGCGGCTGCTCACCCCGGCCGAGGTCGCGGCGCGCTGCGGGCTGTCGTACGCCCCGTCGGCGGAGCAGGCCCGCGTCGTCGAGGCGCCGGCCGACCGGCCGCTGGTCGTCGTGGCCGGCGCGGGCTCCGGCAAGACCGAGACCATGGCCGCGCGCGTCTCGTGGCTGGTGGCCAACCGGGTGGTGGAGCCGGAGGAGATCCTCGGTCTGACGTTCACCCGCAAGGCGGCCAGCGAGCTCAACGAGCGGGTGCACCTGCGGCTGGGCGCGCTGGCCCGCCACCCCGACACCGAGCCCGGGCTCCGCGACCGGCTGGCCGTCGCCCAGCCGACCGTAGCCACCTACCACGGCTACGCGGCCGCGCTCGTCGCGGAGCACGGCCTGCGCATCGGCGTGGAGCCCGGGGCGGGGGTGCTGGGCCCCGCCATGTGCTGGGGGCAGGCGGCGACCGTCGTCTCGTCGTGGACCGGCGACATGAGCGACGTCCCGCTCACCCCGCTCACCACCGTCGAGGACGTGCTCGCGCTGGCCGCCGAGATGGGCGAGCACGACGTCAGCCCGGAGGCGCTGCGCACCTGGACGGCGCGGCTCGAGGCGCGGATCGCCGGCTACGCGGACGCGCCCAAGAAGCGCGGGCCGTACGCGGCGGTGACCGAGATGCTGGCCCGGCAGAAGGCGCGGGTCGCGCTGCTGCCGCTGGTGGAGGCGTTCGAGGCGCGCAAGCGGGCCATGGGGTCGATCGACTACGCCGACCAGGTCGCCCACGCCGCGCGCATCGCGGTCGCCGCCCCCGAGGTCGGCCGCCGCGAGCGCGCCCGCTGGAAGGTCGTGCTGCTCGACGAGTACCAGGACACCAGCGTCGGGCAGCTGCGCATGCTCGAGGCGCTGTTCGGCGGGAGCACCGGGCACCCGGTGCTGGCCGTCGGCGACCCCCGGCAGTCGATCTACGGGTGGCGCGGGGCGTCGGCCGGCACCATCGAGCGCTTCGACCGCACGTTCCCGGGGCGCGGGCGGCTGCGCGCCCAGCGGCTGACCCTGGCGACCAGCTGGCGCAACGACGAGACGGTGCTCGCGGTGGCCAACGCGGTCTCCGCGATGCTGCCGCCGCCGGCGCACCCGCTGCCGGACCTTGCGCCGGCGCCCACCGCCGGCCGGGGCGCGGTCACCGTCGGGCTCTACGACACGATCGCCGACGAGACCGCCGCGCTCGCCGACCGGCTGGCGGCCATCTGGCACGCGAAGGACCTGACGGCCGGTCGGCCCGAGTGGGCCCCGGAGGGGTCCGCGCAGGGACGACGCAGCGGCTCCACGGCGGAGGGGGACGGCTCCTGGCCGCGGGGTCGTCCGGAGGACGACGAGGTGCGCCGCCGCCCCACCGTGGCGGTGCTGGCGCGCACGCGCAAGCAGCTGCCCGGCATCGCCGCCGCGCTGCGCGAGCGCGGCCTGCCCGTCGAGGTCGTGGGCCTGGGCGGGCTGCTCGAGGTGCCCGAGGTGTCCGACGTCGTCGCCACGCTGACCGTGCTGGTCGACCCGACCGCGGGCGACGCCCTCGGCCGGCTGCTCACCGGCGCCCGCTGGCGGATCGGGCCGCGCGACCTCGCCGCCCTGGAGGCGCGCGCCCGCGCGCTGGTGCACGCCCGCCGCCCGGCACCCCCGGCCGGGGAGGCGGGCGACGCGACGGGAGCGGTCGTGGAGGCGCCGGTCGAGCGCGGCTCGATCGTGGAGGCGCTGGACGACCTCGGCGACGCGGCGGACTACTCGCCCGACGGGCACCGGCGGCTGCGCCGGCTGGGCGCGGAGCTGGCGCACCAGCGCAACCGGCTCGGGGAGTCGCTGCCCGACCTCGTCGACGAGGTGGCCCGCACCCTCGGCCTCGAGACCGAGCTGGCCAGCGCGCCCGAGGCCAGCCCCGCCGGCGCGCGCGCCCACCTCGACGCGCTGCACGGCGTCGCGGCCGAGTTCACCGAGCTCGCCGACCTGCCCTCGCTGCCGGCGTTCCTGGGCTACCTGCGCGACGCCGAGGAACGCGAGCGCGGCCTGGAGCCCGGCGAGGTGGCGGTCAACCCCGAAGCAGTGCAGCTGCTGACCGGCCACTCCGCCAAGGGCCTGGAGTGGGACGTCGTCGCCGTGCCCGGGATGACCGTCGACCAGTTCCCCTCGAAGAGCAACGCCAGCGACTCCTGGATCAAGGACCCCGGCGCGGTGCCCGCGGAGCTGCGGCTCACCGACCGCGCCGAGCTGCCCGCGCTGACGCTGCCGGTGCCCGGCTCGGGTGACCAGGCCGCGGTCCGTGACGCGCTCGAGCAGTACGTCTCGGACTGGAAGGACTTCGGCCGTGACGAGGAGATCCGGCTGGGCTACGTCGCGGTCACCCGCGCCCGGCACCTGCTGCTGTGCTCGGGCAGCTGGTGGCGCGACGGGGTGAACCCGTGCGGCCCGTCGGTGCTGCTGCACACCGCCCGGGAGGTGTGCGAGGCCGGTGCCGGGGAGGTCGTGCACTGGGCGCCGGCACCCGAGGACGGCGTCACGAACCCGGCGCTCGAGGAGTGGCCGATCGGGAGCTGGCCGGCCGATCCGCTCTCGGCCCGGCGGCGCCGCGCGCTCAGCGCCGCCGCCGAGCTGGTGGAGGCCGCCGCGCCGCACCCGCTGGACGCCGCGCTGGCGCTCGGGGACGACGACCCGCTGGTGGCCTCCTGGGTGCGCGACGCCGACCTGCTGCTCCGCGAGCGGGCCCGCCACGCGGGCTCCACCGTCGAGGTGCCGCTGCCCTCCCACCTGTCGGTCTCCGCGCTGGTCACGCTGCGCCGCGACCCGGCCGAGCTGGCCCGCCGGTTGCGCCGGCCGATGCCCGCCGCGCCCGCGCCGCAGGCCCGGCGCGGCACCGCGTTCCACACCTGGCTGGAGGAGCGGTTCGGCGCCGCCCGGCTGGTCGACCTCGACGAGCTGCCCGGCTCCGGGGACGAGTTCGCGGCCCCCGACGCCGCGCTCGCCCAGCTCCAGGAGGCGTTCCTGGCCAGCGAGTGGGCCGACCGCCAGCCGCTCGAGGTCGAGGTGCCCTTCGAGACGCCGCTGGGCCCGCTGACGTTGCGCGGGCGGATCGACGCGGTGTTCCGGCGCGAGGACGGCGGCTACGAGGTGCTCGACTGGAAGACCGGCCCGCCGCCCACCGGCGCCGAGCTGGCCGCGGCCGGCGTCCAGCTCGCCGCCTACCGGCTGGGCTGGTCGCGGCTCACCGGCGTGCCGGTCGAGCAGGTGAGCGCCGGGTTCCACCACGTCGCCGCCGGGCTCACCGTCCGCCCCGTCGACCTGCTGGGGGAGCAGGCGCTGCTGGACCTCGTCACCGGCGCCGGCACCTGACGCCGCCGCAATCCGGTTGACCGGCTCGGGACAGTGGGCGCGTGACCCCGACGATCCGCCCGCTCGCCGGCTGCGACGTCGACGCCGTCGTGGACCTCTCGCTGCGCGCGTGGGCGCCGGTGTTCGAGTCCATGCGCGCCGTCATGGGCGAGGCCGTCTTCGCGCACCTCTACCCCGACTGGTCCGCGATGCAGGCCGCCGCCGTCGCAGGCGTCGTCCGGGACGCCGGCACGCGCAGCTGGGTCGCCGAGGAGGGGGACGCGGTGACCGGCTTCGTCGCCGTCGTCCACCACGACGAGACGCACGGGGAGCCGAACAGCAGCGAGGTCGAGATGATTGCCGTCGACCCCGCCGCCCAGCGCCGCGGCACGGCCGACGCCCTGCTCGCCCGGGCCGTCGAGGAGATGCGCGCGCACGGCTCGGTGCTCGCCGTCATCGCCACCGGCGGCGACCCGGGGCACGCCCCCGCCCGGGCGGCCTACGAGAAGGCCGGCTTCCGGCCGTTCCCGCAGCTCCGCTACTACCGGATGCTCTGAGTCTCAGCTCGAGGCGACGCGGTCCAGGATCGCGGCCGCCAGCTGCTCGGGCGCCTGCTCGGGGATCCAGTGCGTGATCCCCGGGAGCGTCACCATCCGGTAGTCGCCGCTGACGAAGCCGGCGCAGGCATCCGCGGCGGTCGAGCCGATGGCGACGTCGGCGTCGCTCCACACGTAGGTGGTCGGCACCTCGACCGGGTCCAGGCGGGTGCTCGAGCTCATCGCCCGGTACCAGTTCAGTGCCGCCGTCAGCGCGCCCGGCGCGGACAGCACGCTCACGTACTCGTCGACCGTCTCGGGCGGGATGCCGCTGTTCTCGACGTCGTACATGCCGCGCAACCGGCGCGCGCCGTCGGCCAGCAGCACCTCCTCGGCCTTGCCCTCCTGCCAGAACAGCCGGATGTAGGCCGAGCGCTCCTTCTGCTCGGGGTCGACGCGGAAGGCCGCGGTGTAGGCGGCCGGGTGGGGCACCGACACCGCGGTCAGCGACCGGACCCGGTCGGCGTGCCAGGCCGCCAGCGTCCAGGCCACGTTCGCGCCCCAGTCGTGCCCGACGACGTCGGCGACCGGGATGGCGAGCGCGGTCATCAGGTCTGCGGTGACCTGCGCCAGGTTCTGCATCGTGTAGGCGTCCACGTCGCCCGGGCGGGCGCCGGGGGAGTAGCCCAGCTGGTCGGGGGCGTAGGTGCGCAGCCCCGCCCGGGTCAGCAGCGGGGTCACCGCCGCCCAGCAGGCCGAGGTCTCCGGGAAGCCGTGCAGCAGCAGCACCGGCCGCCCGTCCTCGGGACCGTCGACGCGGACGTCGAAGGTCAGGTCGCCGACATCGGTGCGCAGCAGTTCTCCGGCCATGCCCCCGGACGCTAGCCGGGAGCCGGTGATGCCGCCCACGCCGCTACCGTCGCCCAGCGTGACCAGCAGCCCGGAACGCGCCTTCGTCTCCGCCCACCTCGACGACCTGCACGCCGACCTCGACGCCTGGCTGCGCATCCCGTCGATCTCGGCCGACCCGGCGCACGCCCCGGACGTCGCCGCCAGCGCGGAGTGGCTGGCCGAGGCGCTGCGCCGCACCGGGTTCCCGACGGTGGAGATCTGGCCGACCGCCGGCGCGCCCGCGGTCTTCGCCGAGTGGCCCAGCGCCGACGCCGGCGCCCCGGTCGCGCTGGTCTACGGGCACCACGACGTGCAGCCGGTCGACCCGCCGGAGCTGTGGGTGCACCCGCCGTTCGAGCCCACCGTGGTCGAGGGCGAGCACGGGCCCGAACTGCACGCCCGGGGCGCCATCGACGACAAGGGCAACGTCGCCTTCCACCTGCTCGGCATCCGGGCGCACCTGGCCGCGACCGGCCGGGACACCCCCGCGGTGACGGTGAAGCTGCTGATCGAGGGCGAGGAGGAGTCCGGCTCGCCGCACTTCGCCGCCCTCCTGCAGGAGCGCCGCGAGCGGCTGGCCTGCGACGTCGTCGTCGTCTCCGACACCGGGATGGCCGCCCCCGACGTCCCCAGCGCCGTCACCGCCATGCGCGGCCTGGCCGACGCCGAGATCACCCTGCGCGGTCCGGCGGTCGACCTGCACTCCGGCTCGTTCGGCGGCGCCGTGCCCAACCCGCTGCACGCGATGGCCGAGCTGCTGGCGGAGCTGCACGACGAGCACGGCCGGGTCACCCTCCCCGGGTTCTACGACAAGGTGCGCCCGCTGTCCGAGCGCGAGCGGGCGCTCATGGCCCGCGTCCCGTTCGACGAAGCCGCCTGGCTGGCCGGCCCGGCCGCCTCGCGGGCCACCTACGGCGAGGCCGGATACAGCACCCTGGAGCGGACCGGCGCCCGACCGACCGCCGAGGTCAACGGCATGTGGGGCGGCTACACCGGGCCCGGCCACAAGACGATCATCCCGGCCGAGGCGCACGCCAAGGTGACCTTCCGGCTGGTCTCCGACCAGCGCCCGGAGGACATCGGCCCGCTGCTGCGCGCGTGGCTCGAGCAGCACGTGCCCGACGGCATCGTCGCCGAGGTGCACACCCCGCCGGGCGGAGTCGCGCCCTGCGCAAGCGACCTCGACTCCCCGGCCATGGACGCGCTGCTGCGCGCCATCGGCCAGGCCTTCGACACCGACCCCGCCGACGTGCTCTTCACCCGCGAGGGCGGCAGCGGCCCGGAGGCCGACCTGGTCGAGGTGCTCGGCGCGCCGCTGCTGTTCCTCGGCGCCGGCCTGCCCACCGACCGGATCCACTCGCCCAACGAGCGGGTGCTGCTCTCGATGCTGCACCGCTGCGGCCGAGGCCACCGCACACCTGTGGCGGGAGCTGGCCGCCCAGGCGCGCTAGGCCAGCGGGTCCACCCGGCGCAGGAACGAGCGGCTGGCCAGGTGGTGCGACAGCGGCTCCCGGTGCTCGCCGCACGCCAGCCAGACCTTCTCCCGGTCCGGGGTGTGCAGCTTCGGGTTGTTCCAGACCAGGGCGAAGGCGGCCGGGGCCGAGCAGCCCTTCGCCGAGCAGATCGGCGCGTCGTCGCTCACCCGGCCAGTCTCGCCCCCGCGGCCCCGACGACGACGGTCGCCCCCCGCTGGTCGTCGGTGACCACCCGCGGGCGCAGCCCGGCGGCGGACAGCGCGGCGACCGCGGCCGGCACCTGCGCCTCCCCGGCCTCGAACAGCAGCGCGCCACCGGGCGCCAGCCACGCCCCGGCGCCGGCGACGACGCGGCGGGCCACGGCCAGCCCGTCGTCGCCGCCGTCGAGGGCGGTGCGCGGTTCGTGGTCGCGCGCCTCCGGCGGCATCAGCGCCAGCGCGGGGGTCGGCACGTAGGGCACGTTGGCCGCGAGCACGTCCACCCGGCCGCGCAGCTCCTCGGGCAGGGCGGAGAACAGGTCGCCCTCGTGCACCGGGACGCCCGGCAGGTTGACCCGGGCGCAGCGCACCGCCACCGGGTCGACGTCGGCGGCGTGCAGCACGGTGCCCGGGTGCCGGGCGAGCAGGGCGGCACCCACCGCGCCGGAGCCGCAGCACAGGTCGACGACGACGGCGCCCGGCCGCACCAGCGCCGCTGCCTCGCGGACCAGCAGCTCGGTGCGCCGCCGCGGCACGAACACCCCCGGCCCGACGGCGATCCGCAGGCCGTCGAAGGCGACCCAGCCGATCAGGTGCTCCAGCGGCTCGCCGGCCACCCGGCGGGTCACCAGCTCCTCGAGCCGCGCGGGGGAGCCGGCCTCCGCGACGAGCAGCGCCGCCTCGTCCTCGGCGAACACGCAGCCGGCCGCCCGGAGCCGGTCGACCACGGCGGACGGCGCCGGTGCGACGTCCACGGCGACCTCCTCGAGTTGCTGACGGCACGCTACGCGCGCGGCCTAGGGTTGCCCCGTGACCTCCGACGGCCCGCAGCTCCCGCCGCCGGGGTGGTACGCCGACCCCGACGGCTCGCCGGGGATGGTCCGCTGGTGGAGCGGGTCCGCGTGGTCCGACGTCGCGACCCCGGCCGGCCCGGGCGTCGCCGTCCAGAGCTCACCGGTCCTCACCCCGCAGCGCCCGGCCGCCCCCGAGCCGCCCGCGTGGACCCCGCAGCCCGCGACCGGCTCGGCCCGGCCGCGCCGGGCCGCGTGGGTGGTCGCCGGCGTCCTCGGCGTCGTGGTGGCGGTGATCCTCGCGCTCGTCGTCGGCACGGGGGGCGACGAGGACCCCGTCGCCGCCCGCGACCCGCAGCCCCCGACCGCCCAGCAGCCCCCGGGGCCGACCTTCGCGCCCGGGACGGTGCGGATCATCGACCAGGAGGCCGGCATCGCCTACCCGTACCTGGGTGACGGCTGGCTCGAGTACGGCATGGCCGACATGGCCGAGACCAGCAGTGTCGCCGGCCAGTACTTCACCACCCAGGAGGTCACGCCGGCCGGCACGTTCATCGCCCAGGTGACGTCCGGGCCCCTGGTCGAGGAGTTCGGCTACGCGGGCCCCGGCAGCCTGGCGCCGACGGTCGCCGCCGTGGCCGACAGCGTGCGCGTCAACTACTACCCGCAGCCCAACGAGCGCCGGATCCTGCGCGACGAGGCGCGCACCGTCGACGGGCGCGAGGCGCACCTCCTGGAGTTCCAGCTCGCCTGGGACGTCGAGGGCTACGACGCCTCGGGGGAGCGGGCGGCGCTGCTGCTGATCGACGTCGGACGCCCCGCACCGGCGCTGCTCTACATCTCCATCCCCAACACCCACGCCGAGCTCTACGGCGTCATCGACCGGCTGATCGACGCCGTCGACGTGCTGTGAGGCCCCTCGCGACGATCAGGTGACCTGATCGTCGAGCGTCCTCCCTCACCGTGCACCGGAAGGGTGGACGCCCTACCGCGAGGGAGGACGGCGGAGAGGCCCACCGCACGGCGGTCCACGGCTGCGCCGCATTACTGTCGGCGGCGTGACAGCAGCCGGAACCGAACTGACCCTCAGGCACCCGGTCGAACGGTTCACCCTGGACAACGGGCTGCGCGTCGTGCTGGCCCCGGACACCAGCGTGCCCGTGGTCGCGGTGAGCGTCTTCTACGACGTCGGCATGCGCAACGAGCCGGAGGGGCGCACCGGCTTCGCGCACCTCTTCGAGCACATGATGTTCCAGGGCTCGGCGCACGTCCCGAAGATGGAGCACGCCCGCCTCGTGCAGGCCGCCGGCGGCACGTTCAACGGCTCCACCCACCAGGACTACACGAACTACTTCGAGGCGCTCCCGGCCGAGGCGCTCGAGCGCGCGCTGTTCCTCGAGGCCGACCGCATGGCGGCGCCGGCCATCACCGAGGAGAACCTCCGCAACCAGATCGACGTGGTGAAGGAGGAGATCCGGGTCAACGTGCTGAACCGGCCCTACGGCGCCTTCCCCTGGCTGCAGCTGCCGCAGGTCGCGTTCGAGAGCTTCGCCAACACCCACGACGGCTACGGCTCGTTCGTCGACCTGGAGTCCTCCACCGTCGACGACGCCACCGACTTCTTCTCCACCTACTACGCCCCCGGCAACGCCGTGCTGTGCATCGGCGGCGACCTCGACGTGGCCGAGACCGAGCGGCTCGTGCAGCGCTGGTTCGGCCCCGTCGCCGCCCGCGAGGTGCCGCCGACGCCGCGCACCGGCGAGCCCGCGCCCACCGGGGTGCGCTCGGCCGTCGTCGAGGACCGGCTGGCGACGGCGCCGGCCGTGGCACTGGGCTGGCGGGTGCCCGACCCGGTCGCCCGCTTCGACGAGTACCTGGGCAGCGTGCTGCTGGCCGAGCTGCTCAGCGAGGGCGACGCCTCGCGGCTGGAGCGCCGGCTGGTGCACGACGACCGCACCGCCATCGCGCAGAGCAGCTACGTCGGCCTGTTCGGCGACCCCTTCGACGTCCGGGACGCCACCCTGCTCACCACCCAGGTGCACCACCCGGCCGCGGTGCCGGTCGAGCGGGTCACCGCCGCGGTGCACGAGGAGATCGCCCGGATCGCCTCCGACGGCGTCCCGGCCGACGAGCTGCGCCGGGTGCAGGCCCGCACCGAGGCGCAGCTGCTGCGCCAGGCCGACTCCGTGCTCGGTCGCACGCTGGCCTTCGCCGCCGCCGAACTGGTGCACGGCCGCGCGGAGCTCGCCGGCGAGCTCGCCGCCCGGCTCGCCGCGGTCACCCCCGACCAGGTGCAGGGCGCGGCCCGAGCGCTCGATCCCGGCACCGTCGCGGTGCTGGAGCTGCGCCCGGCAGGAGGACGGCAGTGACCGCCACGCTGGACCTCTCGCTGATCCCGCCGCTGGGCGCGCCCCGGCCGCAGCCGGTCCCGGCCGCGACCGAGACCACGCTGGCCAACGGCCTGCGCGTCGTCGTCGTCCCGCGCCCGGGCGTGCCGCTGATCGAGCTGCGCCTGCGGGTGCCGTTCGCCGCTCCGGACCTCGACACCGCCGAGCAGCACTCCGCCGAGGCCTCGGTCCTCTCCGGCGCGGTCCTGCTCGGGACGGCGTCGCACGACCAGACCGGCATCGCCCAGCTGCTGCAGGGGCACGGCGCGGAGATGTCGGTGTCGGCCGACAGCGACCGCCTGCTGTTCGGCACCACGCTCCTGCCCGACGGGCTGCGGCCCGTCCTCGGGGTGCTCGCCGAGCTGCTCACCGCCGCGACCTACCCCGCCGAGGGGGTGGAGGGCGAGCGCGACCGGCTGGTCGAGCGGATCACCATCGCCCGGTCCCAGCCCTCGGTCCTCGCCCGCGCCGCGCTCAGCGCGCGGCGCTACCCCGGGCACCCGTACGCCATCTCGCTGCCCGACCCGGCGGCGGTGGGGGCGGTCACCGGCACCGGCCTGCTCGAGCTGCACGCGGCCCGCGTGCTCCCGGCCGGCAGCACCCTCGTCCTCGTGGGCGACCTCGACCCCGCGGGCGCGGCCGACGCGGTCGCCGAGGCGCTGGCCGGGTGGACCGCCGGCGGGACCGCCCTCGAGTCGGCCCCGGCCGCGGCCCGGCACGACCCGGTGCTCGAGCTGGTCGACCGGCCGGGCGCGGTGCAGTCCAACATCCGGCTCGGCGGCCCCGCACCCGGCCGTACCGACCCCGACCTCGCCGCCGTCCGGCTGGCGGCCATGGTCTACGGCGGTTACTTCTCCTCCCGGCTGGTGGAGAACATCCGCGAGCGGCGCGGCTACAGCTACAGCCCGCGCAGCGCGGTGGAGCACCTGGCCGCCGCCTCCTCGGTGCTCGTCGAGGCCGACGTCGCCACCGAGGTGACCGGCCCGGCGCTCATGGAGACCGTCTACGAGCTCGGCCGCATGGCGCTGACCCCGGTCACCGAGGCCGAGCTGGACGCCGCCCGCCGGTACGTCCTGGGCAGCATGGCGCTGTCGACGGCGACGCACGCCGGCCTGGCCAGCACCCTCGCGGCACTGGTCGGGGCCGGGCTGCCGGTGGGCTGGCTCGCCGAGCACCAGCAGGCGCTCGAGGCGGTGACCGTCGACCAGGTGCAGGACGTCTCCCGCCGCTACCTCGCGCCGGGTGCGCTCACCGCCGTCGTCGTCGGCGACGCGGAGGTGGCCGAGGCCCAGCTGGCCGTGCTCGGCCCGCTCACCGTCCGACGGGAGGCGCAGGCGTGAGCGCCCCCGCCGGCGGCCTGCCCGCGAACGACCCCGACCGCATGCGCGGCGCCTCGGCGGCCTGGCCCGTCGGCGCACCGCCGTCGTCCGGCTCGGTGCCGGTGCTCTCCCGGGTCGCGCACGACCGGGCGCACCTCGCCCGCGCGCTGCCCGACCCGACCGGCGGCCGCCCCGTCCGGGTGCTCACCGTCGACCGGCACCGCGCCGTCCCGGTGCGCGAGACGCCCGGTGGCCCGGAGCTGCTGTGGGACGAGCGGCCGGAGCTGCCGACCGGTGCGATCTTCCTCGGCGAGGCCGACGGCGTCCCGTACGCCGCGGTCCGCGGCGAGCGGGCGCTGACCGTGAGCGGTCGGCCGGTCGACTCCTGGGCCGGGCTGCGCGACCTGGGCACGGTGCTCGGCGACCTCGACGCCGGGCTGCTGGTCCAGGCCATCGGCATGGTCGAGTGGCACGAGCGCAACCGGTTCAGCCCGCTGACCGGCGCGCCGACCACCGTCGAGCGGGCCGGGTGGGTGCAGCACGACCCCACCACCGGCACCGACATCTTCCCGCGCACCGACCCCGCCGTGATCATGCTCGTCCACGACGGCGCCGGGAACGTCGTCCTGGGCCGGCAGGCGATCTGGCCGCCGGGGCGCTACTCCGTGCTGGCCGGCTTCGTCGAGCCGGGGGAGTCGCTCGAGGCCGCGGTGGCCCGCGAGGTCGCCGAGGAGGTCGGCCTGCAGGTCACCGACGTCCGGTACGTGGGCAGCCAGCCGTGGCCGTTCCCGCAGTCGCTCATGCTGGGCTTCGTCGCCCGCGCCGAGTCCGCCGGGGAGCTCGTGCTGGACCCCACCGAGATCGAGGAGGCGCACTGGTTCTCCCGCGAGCAGCTGCTCGCCGGGGACGGGCTGTCCGCCCTGCCGCCCGCCGTGTCGATCGCGCGGAACATCATCGACCGCTGGCTGACCGGCGAGTTCGACGACTAGTCAGGCCCAGCGGCCGCCGAGCACCAGGGCCGGCCGGTCGGCGTGGTCGGCCAGCACCACGGCGTCGGCCAGGGCGACCGGGTCCACCTCGTCGTCGTAGCGGTCGAAGGCCGGCAGCACCCACGCCTGGTCGGCCGGGACCCGGCGCCGGCGGGCGGCCGGGGCGACCCGCAGGTGGACGACGACGTCGAAGGCCAGCCCCACGCCCTGCAGAAGGGTGCCGGGCACCAGCAGCACCCCGCCGGGAGGTGCCGGCGCGGGGCGGGCGCGGACGGCGCGGTCGCGCACCAGGTCCCACAGCTGCGGCAGGTAGCGGCCCGAGCCGCCGGGCCCCACCGGGGCGAGCACCTCGCGGGTCAGCGCGCCTGCGTCCAGCCAGTCGGTGTACCGGGCGTCGGGATCGGTGCGGCCGTGCTCCAGCCGCAGCGAGGCCGGGCGGTAGAACCCCTCCGCGGGGACGACGACGGCGGCCCGGCCCAGCGCCGGCAGCCGCTCGGCGACCGCCGCGGCCAGGTGCCCGGGGGAGGCGAGCTCGGGCCCGTCGACGGCCACGCGCAGCGCGGTGGCGCCCGGTTCCGGGAGCTCCGCGGCGAGCAGCTCGGCGAGCCGGTCGGCCAGCGCGGCGGGGGTGAGCGGTTCGGGGCGGCTCAGGACCGGCCGTCCGCCGCGGCCAGCGGCGCCGCGGCCGCCCGCGGGGGAGCGGCGACGTCGGGCGCCAGCGAGTCGAGCACCTCGCGCGCCAGCTCGGCGACGGGCCGGCCCTGCGAGCGGGCGTCGCGGCGCAGCCCCTCGAACGCCGCGCGGGCGCTGGCGCCCTGGCGCTCGGCGAGCACGCCGATGGCCCGCTCGGTGGCGACCCGCGCGGCGAGCGCGTGCTCCAGCTGGGCGACCGTGCGCTCGAGGGCGGCGATGCGCAGCGCGGCCTCGTCGACGACGGGCTCCACCGCGCCGATGGGGACCACGGCACCCCGGGCGGAGCGGCGGGCCGAGCGGTCCGGCTCGGGCACGGCGCCGAACTCCTCGGCGATCAGGTCGGCCAGCGACATGCCCTCGACGACGTCCCCCACCGGGTCGCTGCCCGCGGCCGAGCGCACCACCCAGCCGGTGGGCGTCCGGGTCAGCGCCACGGGCGCCGACGGGTCGGGGGAGCAGCCGGCCGGGTCACCCGGCCCTGCGATCGGGCGCGCGGGCCCGTCGGAGGGCCGGGGACCGGGGATCACGTCGTCGTCACGCCCCCGCGACCGCGGCCAGCTGCGCCTTGACCTGGTCGATGCTGGGGTTGGTGAGGGCGGTGCCGTCGGAGAAGAGCAGGGTGGGCACGGTGCGGTTGCCACCGTTGGCGTTCTCGACCAGGTCGGCCGCCTGGGCGTCCTGCTCGATGTCGACCTCGGCGAAGGAGATGCCCTCGAGCTGCATCAGCTTCTTCAGCCGGACGCAGTACCCGCACCACGTGGTGGTGTACATCGTCACGGCGGTGCTGTCGGTCGTGGTCATCGGGTCGAGTCTCCCTGCTAGGAACGGGCCGGTCCACCCCCGGGAAAGGTGCACCTCGTGTGCTGGTCAACGCGGCCTTCCTGGGGATGCTTCCCCATGAGGTCGGCGCGGGCTGGGAGGATCGCCCTGTGACACGAGCCCGGAGCACCCGATGAGCGCGGCGACCCGATCGGGCTCCCGCGCGGAGGACGTGCTCGCCGGGCTCGACGAGGAGCAGCGGACCGCCGCGCAGGCGGTGACCGGGCCCCGTGTGCATCCTCGCCGGCGCGGGCACGGGCAAGACCCGCACGATCACCCACCGCATCGCCTACGGCGTGCACACCGGCGTCTACGTCCCCGAGCAGGTGCTCGCGGTGACGTTCACCGCGCGCGCGGCCGGCGAGCTCCGCACCAGGCTGCAGGCGCTCGACGTCGGCGGGGTGCAGGCCCGCACGTTCCACGCCGCGGCCATGCGGCAGCTGCGCTACTTCGCCCCGCGCGTGCTCGGCGGCCCGATGCCGGCGCTGATCGAGAACAAGCTGCGGGTGGTCGCCTCCGCGGCGGCGCGCAACCGGCTCACCACCGACCGGACCAGCCTGCGCGACCTCGCCAGCGAGATCGAGTGGGCCAAGACGACCTTGGCGACGCCGGAGGACTACCCGGCCCGGGCCAAGGCCGCCGGCCGGGAGACGCCGTTCGAGCCGGCCGCGGTCGCCGCGGTCTACGCCAGCTACGAGTCGGCGAAGGAGCGCGACGGCGCGCTGGACTTCGAGGACCTGCTGCTGGTCACCGCGTACGCGCTCGAGGGCCACCCGGACGTCGCCCGCGCCGTGCGCGACCAGTACCGGCACTTCGTCGTCGACGAGTACCAGGACGTCAACCCGCTCCAGCAGCGGCTGCTCGACGCCTGGCTCGGCGGCCGGGCCGAGGTCTGCGTCGTGGGCGACCCCAACCAGACCATCTACTCCTTCACCGGTGCCGACCCCGACTACCTGCTGGGCTTCGCCGACCGCTATCCCGACGCGGAGGTGGTCAAGCTCGAGCGCGACTACCGGTCGACGCCGCAGGTCGTCGGGCTGGCCAACCGGCTCATCGGCATGGCGCCCCGGCGCAAGGGGCTGCCCGGCCTGCGGCTGCTCGGCCAGCGCGCCGACGCCGCCGAGCCGCGGTTCGAGGAGCACCCCGACGAGCCCGCCGAGGCCAAGGCGGTCGCCGAGCGCTGCCGGGCGCTGATCGACGAGGGCCTGCCGGCCAGCGAGATCGCGATCCTCTTCCGGATCAACGCGCAGTCGCAGGTGTACGAGTCGGCGCTGGCCGACGTCGGCGTTCCGTACGTGCTGCGCGGTGGCGAACGGTTCTTCGAGCGGCCTGAGGTGCGCGAGGCGGTGCTGCTGCTCCGCGGCGCCGCCGCCGGCGGCAACGAGCCCGGGATGCTCGTGCCCGCGGTGCGCGACGTCCTGGCGTCCACCGGCTGGGCCGAGCACCGCCCGCCCGCCGGGGGTGCGGCGCGCGACCGCTGGCAGTCCCTGTCGGCCCTGGTCGACCTCGCCGTCGACCTGGTCGAGGAGAACCCCTCGCTGGACCTCGCCGGCTTCGTGGGGCACCTGGCGCAGCGGGCCGACGCCCAGCACGCGCCCACGGTGCAGGGCGTGACGCTGGCGTCGATGCACGCCGCCAAGGGCCTGGAGTGGGACGCCGTCTTCGTCGTCGGGATCGTCGACGGCGTGCTGCCCATCGCGCAGTCGCTGTCCCGGCCCGACGCGGTGGAGGAGGAGCGCCGGCTGCTCTACGTCGCCATCACCCGGGCGCGCGAGCAGCTGACCCTCTCCTGGTCGCTGGCGCGCAACCCCGGCGCCAAGCGGGCCCGGCCGCGCAGCCGGTTCCTCACCGGGCTGGCACCGGACTCCGGTCCGACGGCGCCGCCGGCCCGCAGCCGGACCAAGCGGCCCAAGGTGGTGCTCGAGGGCGAGGCGGGGGAGCTGTTCGAGCGGCTCCGGGCGTGGCGCAGCTCGGCGGCGCAGGCGCAGTCGGTGCCGGCCTACGTCGTCTTCACCGACGCCACGCTGCAGGCGATCGCCGAGACGCGGCCGGCGAACCTGCGCGAGCTCTCCGCGCTGCCCGGCATCGGCTCGCGCAAGCTCGAGCTCTACGGCGAGGACGTGCTCGCCGCCGTCACCGGCTGACGCCCACGCCCTGCCGGCGCTCTGCACGGGGCGACCGGCCGGTCGCCCAGCGCGAGGGCGGGCCGCCGCCGCTGCACCGCGGGACCCCGTCGGGCGACGCGTCGGTTAATTCGATTGACCGCCCCCGCGGGCCCCTCCTAGTGTCCTGACCCACACGAGCTGCACCCAGCCCGAGCGCTGCCACCCGGCCCCGCTCGCGACCCGGAAGGAGGGGTGGACGTGATCAGCACGACGTGGACCGACGCCCCCGCCGGGTTCTCCGGCCGGGGCGCAACCGCCCTGCCCGCCCTCGCCCGTCCGGCCGTCGCCGGCGGCCCCGCGGTCCTGATGGCGCCCACCGCTGCCCCGATCCAGGGGTGCGGTCTGCCCGCCGTCCGGCTGCGCCGCAGCGATGAGCGCGACGTCGCCACCCGGTCCTACCTCGCACAGGCAGTGATCGGCGGCACCGCCCCGAACGGCACCACCACGCACGACTTCGGCATCACCCTCGGGATCCACTCCCCGGGGAGACCCCTGAGCTAGCCGCTCACGGTCCTCCTCGAGGCCGCGGAACCCGAACCCCGGGATCCGCGGCCTCTCTCGTTTGCAGCGCCGCGGCACCCGGCCCCGACTCCGGTCGGCGGGCCCCCGCCGGTCGACAGACGACGAACACGAGGAGGAGCGGCAGTGCTGCAGACGATCGACCGCCCGACGTCCCTGCACCGGACCCCGCCCGGATCCGGCGGAGCGACGCCGAGACGGCCGCAGCCGCCTCTGTCACCCGCCCCGGTGCGGCATCCCGTGCCGTGCCGCGACGAGGACCCGGAGCTCTGGTTCGCCGAGAGCCCGAGCGATCTGGAACTGGCCAAGACGCTCTGCGCCCCGTGCCCGGTCCGCGACGCCTGCCTGGCCGGCGCCCTGGACCGCGGCGAGCCGTGGGGTGTCTGGGGCGGCGAGATCTTCGACCGCGGTGTCGTCATCGCCCGCAAGCGGCCCCGCGGCCGCCCGCGGAAGGTGACCGCCGCGTGAGCACCCCAGAGCAGTCCGCCCCCGCCGCAGCGGTGGGGGTGCCATCAGCAACGACGACCACCGAGGAACCCGACATGCTCATGTACGACCACGCCCTGGCCCAGAGCCGGATGGCCGAGATGCGGGAGGAGGCGCTCACCGCCGCCCGCGCGCACCGGCTGTACGTCGCCCGCCGGGCCGCCCGCCGCGCCGAGCGGGCGGTGCGCCGCGCCGCCCGCCTCAGCGCGTCCGTCTATTGAGATGGGGCCGGGTCCGTGCAGGACCCGGCCCCGTCAGGCCCGGAAGCCGGGCAGCCACTCCTCCAGCACGCCGCGGAAGCCGCCCTCGGCGTCCAGCTGGCACAGCACACCGATGGAGCCGATCGTCACCCGGTGGATGAGCAGGTAGGCCGGCGGCAGGTTCAGCTGGCGGCCCAGCCGGCTGGCCTCCAGGCGCGGGTCGGCGATCCGGGCGGCCTGCTCCTGCATCCACGCCCGGGTGAAGTGGAACCGCGGCTCGGCGATCGGGTCGAGCATCGGCCGCAGGAAGTCGTGCACCCCCTGCGCGTCGATCTGGGCGTTGGGCAGCACGAAGCCCTCCGACCGCAGGTCGGCCAGCACCTCCTCGGCGCGCCCCTCCAGCGCCCAGCGCAGCAGCCGCCCGATCGGCTCGGGGTGGCCGTCGGGCAGCCGCGCCGTCGCCCCGAAGTCGATGACGCCGAGCCGGCCGTCGGGCAGCAACCGGAAGTTGCCCGGGTGCGGGTCGGCGTGCAGCAGCCCGGCCCGCTGGGGCGCGCTGAAGTGCAGCAGCGCCATGAGCACACCCGCGTGGTCCCGCTGCTCGCGCGTGCCGCCGGCGATGATCCGGGACAGCGGGGTGCCCTCGAGCCACTCCGAGACGATGACCTTCGGAGCGCTGGCGACCACCCGCGGCACCACGATCTGCGGGTCGTCGGCGAAGGCCGCCGCGAAGCCGCGCTGCGCGTCGGCCTCCAGGCTGTAGTCCAGCTCCTCGACCACCCGCGCCTTGAGCTCGGCGATGAGCGGCTTGACGTCCATGCCGGGGAAGAGCACCGCGAACATGCGGGCGAAGCGGCTGAGCTGGTTCAGGTCCGACATCAGCGCCGTCGCCGCACCCGGGTACTGGATCTTCACGGCGACGTCGCGGCCGTCCCGCCACGTCGCCCGGTGCACCTGCCCGATGCTCGCGGCGGCGGCCGGCTGGTCGTCGAACTCGCGGAACCGCGTCCGCCACGTGCCGCCGAGCTGCTGGGCGAGCACCGCGTGCACGGTGCGCACCGGCATCGGTGGCGCCTCCTCCTGCAGCTTGACCAGCGCGTCCCGGTAGGGGGCGGCCATCTCCTCGGGCACGGCGGCCTCGAAGACCGACAGCGTCTGCCCGAGCTTCATCGCCCCGCCCTTGAGCTGCCCGAGCACCGCGAACAGCTGCTCGGCGGTGCGCTGCTGCAGCTCGGCGGAGACCGCGTCGGCCGACTGGCCGGACAGCCGCTTGCCCAGTCCCAGGGTGGCCCGGCCGGCCGCGCCCAGGGGGAGCGACGCCAGGCGCGCGGTCCGGGAGACCGAGCCCCGCGGCATCACCGGTCGATCCTCGGCCACGCATCCTCCTCGTCGGCGCCGTGCCCGCCCCCGCGGCGGCACGGAGGCGTCACGGGCGAACCCGCGAGCGCGTTCACGGGCCATTGTCCCCTGCCGGTCGGTCCGTCCGCTGGGTGCAGCCGCACTCCGGGTGCGGAACCCAGCGCCGCACCCGTGGGACCAGCTCGGGCGGCACCAGCTCCAGCGTCGCATCCACGGCGGCCGGCGCCGCGCTGCCGTCCAGGTAGGCGAGCACCTGCGCGGCGGCGGTCGCGGCGGTGAGCAGGCAGGTCACGGTGGAGCCGCTGGGCGGCGGGTCGGCGGCGGTCAGCTGCGCGGCGAGCTGCGGCCAGCGCGGATCGGCGTCGCGGCGGTGCAGGTCCGCGCAGCGCAGGCAGCTGGTCACGCCGGGCACGACCAGGGGGCCGACGACGCCGGTCGCGCCGCGGACGGTGGCGACCAGGTGCGGCACCCCGGCCCGCGACCAGCGGGCGGTCGTGGGGTCGGAGGCGGCCCACGGCCGGGCGAGCACCACGAGGTCGGGGGAGGCGCCGGCACCCGGTGGGCGCAGGTCGGTGAGCGGGCTGGCCCGCCGGACGGCGTCCGCGGCGGCCAGCGACCGGGGGCGGCCCTCGTCGGCGGCGGTGGCCCCGCCGACGACGGCGTCCCCGGCTGCGGTGAGCCCGCCGTCGCGGACGCTGACCCGGCCGACACCGCTGGCGGCCAGCACCGCGGCCAGCGGGGTGCCGACCCGCGTGGCCCCCTCGACGACCACGACGGCGGCGCGCCGGTTCCGCCACCCGCCTCCGGGCGGCAGCTCGACGACGCGACGGGCGGCCGCGGCCGGCCCTGCGTCGCTGGCGAGGAGGTCGGCGGCGTCGACGTCGACCAGCAGGCCGGCGGCGCGCAGCTCGTCGAGGACGGCGCCCACCGCGCCGGCGTCCAGCCCCGCGCGTGCCGCGTCGGCCACGACCGCGCGCTGCACCCGGCGGCCGTCCAGGCCGCGCAGGAGGCCGGCCAGCCCCTCGGGTTGCGGGCTGACCAGCAGCCCCTCGGCGGTGTCGACGCCCCCGACCTGGAGGTCGGCGGCGTCGCTGCGCAGCAACGGGGTCGCGGCGGGGAGCAGGGGGTGGGCGTCGCTCACCGGGGGAGCGTGCCAGCGCGCGGCCGGGCCGCGCGGGCGTCGTCCACAGGTGCTGCGGAACGACGACGGCGACGCCCCCGAGGGGGACGCCGCCGTCGTCGACCGCTGGGGGCCGGTGCTCAGGCCTTGCCGAGGATCCGGTTCATCTTGGTGCCGCACACGGGGCAGGTGCCCTGGGCCATGCGACGGCCGGACTCGCTGACCTTGACCTCGCCGTCGAAGTCGCGCTTCTCCTTGCACTTCACGCAGTAGCCGTTGTAGCTCTCAGCCACGGGATCTCCTCGGTCTCGGGGGGCGACCCGGCGGGGACGCCGGGCGCCGTCGTGCCGGAACGCTACCCGTGTCGGCGTGTCCCGATACCGCGGGCGGGGAGCCAGTGGGGAGCGCTGCCCACAGCCTGTGGACAACCCTGTGGAGCACGTGGGGAACCGTCGGCGTGTCCCTGTGCGTGGACGGGGGGCGGAGCCGGGGACAACCCCGGCCGGTGACCACCCGCACCTCGTCCGACCTGCGCGGACGCCCCCGCGCGGGTTGTGGAACGCCCCGGTCGGAGGGCGCGCTCACCGATCCGTGACCCGCCGTGTCCACCGTCCGTGCGACGTGCACCCGAGAGGGTGGCCGCGGGCGGGCACGGGAGCGGTCCGGTGGCTTACGGTTCCCCCGTGCACGGACCGCTCCCCGACGCCTCCGCACGCTCCGCATCCGCCGGCACCCCGCCGGCCGCTGCCGCGCGAGCGGCCCGCGCCGTCCCCATGGCCCGGAGCAGGTCGGCCGACGACGCAGCACCCGTGCCCGGGGGCGACCCCGAGTCCGTCGTCGAGGTCCGGCGCAGCGCGCGCCGGCGGCGCACGGTGACCGCCTACCGGGAGAGCGGGCGCACCGTCGTCCTCATCCCCGCGGCCTTCAGCCCGGCGGAGGAGCGCCGCTGGGTGGCCCAGATGGTGGCCAAGCTCCAGACCCGCGAGGAGCGCCGTCGCCGCTCCCTCGGTGGCGACGACGAGCTCATGGCGCGGGCCCGCGCGCTCTCGGTCGCCCACCTCGACGGGCTGGCCGAGCCCGCGTCGGTGCGCTGGGTCGACAACCAGCAGCGCCGCTGGGGGTCGTGCACCCCGGCCGACCGCAGCATCCGGCTGTCCAGCCGGCTGCAGACGATGCCGGAGTACGTCGTCGACTACGTGCTGGTCCACGAGCTGGTGCACCTGCTCGAGCCCGGCCACGACGAGCGCTTCTGGGCGCTGGTCGCCCGCTACCCGCGCGCCGAGCGGGCGCGCGGGTTCCTCGAGGGCGTCGAGCTGGCGAACACCGCCGGCGCGGCCGGTGAGGACGCCGCGCCCGACCTCGTCGACTGAGCAGCCGCGTCAGTCCCGCTCGGGCGGCTGCTCGTCGGTGAGCGCCTGCAGCTCGTCGTCGAGGCCGTGGCCCTGGCGTGCGACGAAGTCCATCGGCTCGTCCAGGTCGTCCGACGTCGGCAGCAGGTCGGGGTGGTGCCACAGCCGGTCGCGGTCCTCGGCGCCGTGCTGCTGGGTCATCGCGCCCCAGACGGTGGCGGCGTCGCGCAGCCGGCGGGGGCGCAGCTGCAGCCCGACGAGGGTGGCGAAGGTCTGCTCGGCCGGCCCGCCGGTGGCGCGGCGGCGGCGCATCGTCTCGGCCAGCGCGGAGTGGCCCGGCAGCCGGTCCTTCGCGGCGGCCGCGACGACGGTGTCGATCCAGCCCTCCACCAGCGCGAGCAGGGTCTCCAGGCGGCGCAGCGCCATCGCCTGCTCGGGGGTCTCCTCGGGCTCGAGCACGCCGCTGCCCAGCAGCCGCTGGATGCTCTCCGGGTCGCTGGGGTCCAGGCCCTCGAGCCCGCCGCCGGACATGGCCTCGGTGAGGCCGCGCTCGATGGCCTCGCGATCGATGCTGATGCCGCGGGCGTAGGCGTGGACGGCGTCCTGCAGCTGCTGGCGCAGCCACGGCACGTGCGCGAACAGCCGCTGGGCGGCGGCCTCGCGCAGCGCGAGGAACAGCCGCACCTCGTCCGCGGGGCGGTCGAGCCCGGCGGCGAACGCGGCGACGTTCTGCGGCACCAGCACGCCGGTGCCGCCCGGGGCGAGCGGGAGCCCCACATCGGTGCTGGTCAGCACCTCGTCGGCGAGCTTGCCGAGCGCCGAGCCGACCTGGGCGCCGAACATCAGCCCGCCCATCCGGCCCATGATCCCGGCGATCGGCCCGAAGGACATCGCCGCCTCCTGCGGCAGCGCGCTGGTCATCGCGCCGACCACCCGCTCGGCGAGCGGGTCGATCAGCGCGCCCCACTCCGGCAGGGTCTTCTCCACCCACTCGACCCGCGACCACGCGGCGGTGCGCTCGATGCCCGAGGGCAGCTCGGTGACCTGGTCCAGCCACAGGTCGGCCAACCGCAGCGCCTCGGCGACCGCGGTGCGCTCGCCGTCGGAGGAGGGCTGGTGGCCGGCGGCCAGCTGGCTGATGGCGCTCTGCGTGGCGAGGTCCCAGTTGACCGGGCCGCCCGACCAGCTCATGAGCTTCTGCAGCTCCGCGAACAACGGCATCTTGCCCAGCACGTCCTCGGGGTTGCCGCCGCCGGCGATGCCCCCGAACAGCGCGCCCAGGCCGAACGGGTCACCGCCGGGGGTGCTCCCGCCGCCCTCGTCACGGCGCTCGGGATCGCGGTCGGGGGGACCGAAGCCGAAGGGGAGGTCGCTCATGCGTCCACGGTAGACGCGGGATCTTCGCGAAGGGGCCGGGTGCGTTCCGCCCACAGCGCACGGCGGGACCCCGCGCCACGGCGGGGCCCTAAGCTGGCCCGTCGTGACCCGTCGCATCGCCGTCCTGAGCGCCGGTGGCCTGCTGCTGGTGCTCTTCGGCGTCCTCGGCACGACGCTGCCGGTGCCCTACGTCGCCCAGGTGCCCGGCCCCACCTACGACACGCTCGGCGACATCGACGGCGAGCCGATCATCTCCGTCGAGGGCCGCGAGCGGAACGAGGTCGAGGGCAACCTCAACCTGACGACGGTCGGCGTGGGCCGCGGCGGGCTGAGCCTCGTGCAGGCGGTCCGCGGCTGGTTCGACGACGAGATCGCCGTCGTCCCGGAGGAGTCGGTCTACCCGCCCGACCGCACCGAGGAGGAGACGCGGCAGCTCAACCGCCGCGCGTTCCTCACCTCGGAGCAGGCCGCCGAGAGCGTGGCGCTGGGGCACCTGGGCTACCCGGTCAAGGTCGCCGTCCGGGCCGTCCCGGAGGGCTCGCCGTCGGAGGGCCTGCTCGAGGAGGGCGACGCGATCGAGTCGGTCGACGGCCGGCCGACCCCCGACTTCGCCGCGCTCGACGAGGTGCTCTCCTCGGTCCCGCCCCGGACCCCGGTGGCCGTCGGCTACACGCGGCTCGGCGAGCCCGGCACGACCACGGTCACCACCCGCGCGGCCGAGGAGGGCGACGGCTCCGCGCTGGGGGTCACCGTGCTCGAGCAGCCGGTCGCCCCGTTCGACGTCGACATCCAGGTCGAGGGCGTCGGCGGCCCGTCGGCCGGGCTCATGCTGACCCTCGGCATCCTCGACCTGGTCGGCGACGAGGACCTCACCGGGGGCGCGCTCGTGGCGGGCACCGGGACGATCGACGCCGAGGGCGCGGTCGGCCCGATCGGCGGCATCCCGCTGAAGATGGTCGCCGCCCGCGAGATCGGCGCGGACCTCTTCCTGGTCCCGGCCGGCAACTGCGACGAGGCGCTCGCCGCCGCCGACCCCGGCTTCCCCCTGGCGAAGGTCGCCAGCCTGGACGACGCCCTCGCCGCGCTGGCCGATCTCCGGGCCGGGCGCACGCCCGCCGGCTGCTGATCCGGGGCGCCCGGGAACCACGGCGCCCGTGGCGCGTTGTGCTGGGATGAGCGGGAGAGCGCGCCGAGGGTCGGGCGCGCGCCCCGCCGGCGACGGGCTCCTGCCGCGTCGCCGGAGCGCCCGCACCTGACGCTCTGCTACCGAAGAACGTGCAACTGAAGGAGACCGCTCGTGGCCATGCGGCCCCCCGTGCCGGTGCCGACGCTGTCGCGGCGCGCGAAGCTGGCCCTCGGCGCCATCGCCGTGCTGCTCGTGCTGTTCACGGCAGTCGGCACGCTGACCAACGTCTACGTCGACTACCTGTGGTTCGACGAGACCAAGTACACCGAGGTCTTCTGGACCGAGCTGCAGAGCCGGGCGCTGCTCTTCGCCGTGGCGGGGGTGGCGACCGGCGGGCTGACCGCGCTGTCGATCTACCTCGCCTACCGGTTCCGGCCCACGTTCCGGCCGATGTCGCTCGAGCAGCAGAACCTCGAGCGCTACCGGCAGTCGCTGGAGCCGCGCGCCGGGCTGGTGCTCGCCGGCGTCGACCGTCGTCCTCGGCCTGTTCGCGGGCTTCACCGCCCAGGGCAGCTGGGAGACCTGGCTGACCTTCCGCAACAGCACCGACTTCGGCCAGACCGACCCGCAGTTCGGGCTGGACCTGTCCTTCTTCGTCTTCGAGTACCCCTTCTACCGGCTGCTGCTGGGCTTCGGGTTCGCCATCGCGATCCTGGCGCTGATCGGCTCGCTGGTGACCAACTACGTCTTCGGCGGCCTGCGCCTGCAGACGCCGGGGCAGAAGCTCACCTCCGCGGCCCGCGTGCAGATCTCGGTGCTGCTCGGGGTCTTCGTGGCGCTCAAGGCGGTCGCGTACTGGCTGGACCGCTACGGCCTGGTCTACTCCAGCCGCGGCGACGTGTTCACCGGCGCCAGCTACACCGACGTCAACGCGCTGCTCGTGCCCAAGACGATCCTGGTGTTCGTCGCCGCGGTCTGCGCGGTCGCGTTCTTCGCCAACATCGTCGTCCGCAACTTCCTGCTGCCGGCCGCGGCGCTGGTGCTGCTGCTGGCCTCGAGCCTGGTCATCGGCGTGGCCTACCCGGCGATCGTGCAGCAGTTCGTGGTCAAGCCCAGCGCCAACGAGAAGGAGGCGCCCTACATCGAGCGCGCCATCGAGATGACGCGGCAGGCCTACGGCCTGGACGAGATCGAGTACGTGAACTACGCGCAGGAGACCACCGGCGACGAGGCCGACCCCGAGGTCGCCCTGGCCGAGCTGCGGGGGGACACCGAGACGATCCCGAACGCCCGCCTGCTGGACCCCAACGTGCTGGCCGACACCTTCACCGCCCGCCAGCAGATCCGCAACTGGTACGGCTTCCCGGAGAAGCTCGACGTCGACCGCTACACCGTCGACGGCGAGCTGCGCGACTACGTCGTGGCGGTCCGCGAGCTCGACAGCTCCGCGCTGTCGGAGAACCAGAGCACCTGGATCAACCGGCACACCGTCTACACCCACGGGCACGGCTTCGTGGCGGCGCCCGCGAACCAGGTGGTCGCCGGCTCCGACGGCGGTGAGCCGAACTTCACGACCCTCGACCTGCCCGTCCAGGGCGACATCGAGGTCGACCAGAGCCGGATCTACTACGGCGAGCTGATCGAGGACTACTCGGTCGTCGGCGCGCCCGACGGCACCGCGCCGCGCGAGTCCGACCTCCCCGAGGGCGGTTCGGACGACCGGCAGATCAACAACACCTACGACGGCGAGGGCGGGGTGTCGGTCGGCAGCTTCTTCCGGCAGCTGACGTTCGCCACCTACTTCCGGGAGCGCAACTTCCTGCTCTCCAGCGCGGTCAACGAGGAGTCCAAGGTCCTCTACGTCCGCGACCCCCGGGACCGGGTGGAGAAGGCCGCACCCTTCCTCGAGGTGGACGGCGACCCGTACCCGGCGGTCCTCGACGGCAAGGTCACCTGGATCCTCGACGGCTACACGACGTCGGACTCCTACCCCTACTCCGAGCAGATGGAGCTGGGCGAGGCCGCGGCCGACGCGCTCACCGGCACCGGCACGACCGCGCTGCCGAACGACACCTTCAACTACATCCGCAACTCGGTGAAGGCCACCGTCGACGCCTACGACGGCACTGTCACGCTCTACGAGTGGGACACCGAGGACCCGGTCCTCAAGACCTACATGAAGGCCTTCCCGGGTGTCGTGCAGCCCTACGAGGACATCCCCGACGAGCTGCGCGAGCACGTCCGGTACCCCGAGGACCTGTTCAAGGTGCAGCGGGACATCCTGACCCGCTACCACGTCGACGAGCCCATCTCGTTCTACGAGGGCAGTGACCGCTGGCAGGTCCCGGACGACCCGACGCAGAACGTCGAGGAGAACCAGCCGCCGTACTACATCCTGGCCCAGCGGCCCGGGGACGCGGAGGCCACGTTCCAGCTGACCAGCGCGCTCAACGCGTTCCAGCGGCCGAACCTGTCGGCCTTCGTCTCGGCGTCCAGCGATCCGGACCCGGAGCGCTACGGCAAGATCCAGGTGCTGCAGCTGCCGGGCAGCACCCCCTTCCGCGGCCCGCAGCAGGTGCAGCAGTCGTTCAACACCTTCGACCAGGTCGCCCGGGACCTCACCCTGTTCAACAGCCAGAACAGCCAGGCGGTCTTCGGCAACCTGCTCACCCTGCCCATCGGCGAGGACGGCTTGCTCTACGTCCAGCCGCTGTACGTGGAGGGCACGTCGAGCAACTCCTTCCCGCTGCTGCGGAAGGTGCTGGTCAACTTCGGCGGTCAGGTCGGGTACGCCGACACCCTCGCCGAGGCGCTGGACCAGGTGTTCGGCGCCGGGGCCGGCGAGGTGGCCACCGACAGCGGTGACGCACCGACGACACCGGACGACGGCGAGGAGACGCCACCCGCGTCGCCGTCCCCGTCGCCCACCCCGGCACCCACGCCGGACGACGGCGGGAACGGCGCACCCACGCCGGACCTCGACCGGGCGGTCAGCGACCTGGACGACGCGCTGAGCGCGCTGGCCGACGCCCAGCGAAGCGGCAGCTTCGCGCAGCAGGGTCAGGCGCTCGAGCAGCTGCAGGCCGCCGTCGAGGCCTACCGCGCCGCCCAGGAGGCCGCGGGCGGCTCGGCCACACCCGGCGGCTGACCGGGGGAGGGGCCGGCGCATCCCCGCGCCGGCCCCTCCGCCCCGCCTGGTACGGTGGTCGTACCGACGCGGGGTGGAGCAGCTCGGTAGCTCGCTGGGCTCATAACCCAGAGGTCGCAGGTTCGAATCCTGCCCCCGCTACAACGCCAGGAGGCCCGGTCACCACGGTGACCGGGTCTTCTGCTGTTCCCGGTGCCTGCCGGCCCCGGTGTCCGACGACCGGGGCTGGACCTCACCACCGGCCCGTGGTCTGCTGCCGCGCATGGTGCTGACACCGAACGCCACCGTCGCCGAGGCGACCGCCGCGATCGACCGCGACGGCTACGTCCTGATCGAGCGCCTTATGGACGCCGAGTGGGTGGCCGCGGCGAAGGCGGACCTTGCAGCGCGTGCTCGCGGAGACCGCGACCGGGCGCAACTCCTTCGAGGGCTTCTCCACGCAACGCGTCTACGCCCTGTTCGCCAAGACCCGGTACTTCGACGGGCCGGCCACCCACCCGCTGGTGCTCGGGGTGCTGGACCACGTGCTCGGCCACTACCAGTTCAGCGCGCCGGTGGGCATCCAGATCGGGCCGGGGGAGGTCGCGCAGGTGCTGCACCGCGACGACGACGTCTACCCGCTGCCGCGCACCGGCACGGACGTCGTCGTCAACACGATGTGGCCGCTCGACGACTTCACCGTGGAGAACGGCGCCACCCGGTTCGTGCCGGGCAGCCACCGCTGGGAGGCGGGGCGCACCGCCACCGAGGAGGAGACGACCGCCGCGGTCATGCCGGCGGGATCGGTGCTCATCTACGTCGGCAACCTGATCCACGGCGGGGGCGCGAACACCACCGACCGGCCGCGGCTCGGCGTCATCCTCGAGTACGCCGCCTCCTGGCCTGCGCCCGCAGGAGAACCACACCCTCGCCGTGCCGCGGGAGATCGCCCGCGAGCTGCCCGAGCGGCTCCAGGAGCTGCTGGGCTACAACGTCCACCCGCCGTTCCTCGGGTACGTCGACGGCCGGCACCCGCGGCGGGTGCTCTCCTCGTCCTGACCGCGGGGGGTCCCGTTGATCTAGGTTGGCGACGTGGCTCACACGACGGTCGAGAAGCAGATCGAGGCCGGCGGCCTCCCGTTCACCTATCTGACGGCGGGGCCGGAGGACGGGCCGCTGGCTCTGTGCCTGCACGGCTTCCCCGACACCGCGCACACCTACCGGCACCTGCTGCCGGAGCTGGCCGCCGCCGGGTTCCGGGCGGTGGCCCCGTTCTCGCGCGGCTACGCGCCGACCGCCGTCCCCGCCGACGGCCGGTACCAGACCGGCGCGCTCGCCCGGGACGCCGTCGCGCTGCACGACGCCCTCGGGGGCGACGACCGCGCGGTGCTCATCGGCCACGACTGGGGCGCGCAGGCCACCTACGGGGCCGCGGTCAGCGCGCCGGAGCGCTGGCGGAAGGTCGTCGCCATGGCCGTCCCGGTGGGCCCGGCGCTGGCCGGCTCGTTCTTCACCTACGACCAGATCAAGCGGTCGTTCTACATGTACTTCTTCCAGAACCCGCTGGCCGATGTGCTCGTGGCCGCCGACGACCAGGCGTTCATCGCCCGGCTCTGGGCGGACTGGTCGCCCGGCTACGACGCCACCGAGGACCTCGCCGCCGTGCGCCGCGCTCTCGGGACGCCGGAGAACCTGGCCGCCGCGCTGGGCTACTACCGCGCCCTGTTCGACCCGGCGGAGCAGTCGCCGGAGCTCGCGGCCGAGCAGCAGGCCGTGGGCGGGGTGCCGCCGCAGCCGACGCTGTACCTGCACGGCGCCCAGGACGGCTGCATGGGCGCCGACACCGTCGACGCCGTGCGTGCCGCGCTCTCGCCCGGGTCGGAGGCCGTCGTCGTCGAGGGCGCCGGGCACTTCCTGCACCTCGAGCGCCCGGACGAGGTGAACCGGCACATCCTGGGCTTCCTGGCGGACTGACCGGGCCGGACGGCGCGGGGGCCGGCGGGGCGGTCAGACGGGGCTGAGCCGGTCGCTGCGCCGCCGGTCGGGGTTCGTGCGCCACGCGGGCCGGGCGGGGGCCGCGGGGTGGGCCACCGCCGGGGAGCCGGCGTGCGCCCGTGCCGCGGGTGGGGTGCGCGCGTGGTCCGGCTTGGGGGCGCGCGACCCGGTGAGCAGCGCGTGCGGGCGGGTGGCGTCGGCGCCGTCGTCGGCTGCCGGTGGGTCGACCGGGGGAGCGGGGAAGGTCTCGCGCCGCGGCGGGCGCGCCGGATCGGGCAGCCGCAGCTCGGCCAGGTCCTTCCAGGTGGAGTGCCGCAGCCCGTCGACGACGCACCGGACCCGGCCCAGCACCCGCCCCTCGTCGGTGTGCACCCAGCCCAGCAGCTCCCCGGAGAACCAGAGGCCGCGGTGGTGGATCTCCACGGGCTGGGGGTCGCCCGCGAAGAGGCTCACCGCCGAGTACCCGCTCACGAGGCGGACTGTAGGTCGGCGGAACCGCCCGGCCCGGAAGGCGCGCGAACGCTCTGCCGCGCCGCGTGACGGGCCAGTCCCACCACTCACTCCGGTGCCTGCCGCCACCCCCGCGGCCGGAGGTCCGCGGTCGGTGTACAGTGGCATCTACCGACGCGGGGTGGAGCAGCTCGGTAGCTCGCTGGGCTCATAACCCAGAGGTCGCAGGTTCGAATCCTGTCCCCGCTACCACGATGGAACGGCCCTCACAGTCGCACTGTGAGGGCCGTTTCTCATCCGCCGATCTCGGCACCGCCCGGGGCAGGGGCCTCCTGCACCCGCCGGGCGAGCGTGCCCGGCCGTTCGAGGAGGAGCAGTTGGCTCGACGAGGGCAGCCCCAGACCGGGGCCCGCCGCGCCCCAGGGCGCGGTCAGCGCCGTGCCCGCGGGCCGGAGGACGTCATCGCGGTGCTGGCCCGGGCGGTGCGCGAGGTGGAGGCCGCCGTCCAGCGCGGCTCGGTGACCGCGAGCGTGCGCACGAAGTTCCAGGCCGTGGCCCTCGTGGCGCGCGACGAGCGCGCCCGGGTCAAGGCGGACGAGGCCAGCAGCCCGAGCCACCGCGCCGAGCAGCTGAAGCGGCTCGACGGCATCGCGACGATCCTGGCGCGCACCGCCGTCCGCGACTCCGCGCTCCTGGCCCTCCTCGGCGAGGACGCCGTCGTGTCGGAGTCGGCCCGGGCGCTGCGCACCGAGATGCTGCGCGCCGCCGGGATCGAGCCCGAGCCGGTCGAACCGCCGCCCGCCGAGCCGGTCGAGGCCCCCGCCGCGCTCGAGCGCCGCGTCGTCCCCCAGTCGGTGGTCTCGCGGCAGCTGGCCAACCCGTTCCTCGCACCGGACTTCGACGCCGCCCGCCCGCAGGCCGCACCCCGGCCGCACCGGCTGGCCGGCTGGGAGCTCATGGCCCCGCTGCTCAACTCCTTCGAGCGCGCCGGCGGGGGAGCCCCCGCGTGCATGGACCTGCCGTTCCCGACCGACCGGTTCACCCCGATGGGCTCGGAGCTGATGCCGCACCAGGGGCAGCTGGTCGCCGCCGCGGCCGGTGGGCACCGCACCTTCCTGCTGGCCGACGAGCCCGGCCTGGGCAAGACCGCGCAGGCGCTGCTCGCCGCCGAGGCCGCCGACGCCTACCCGCTGCTGGTCGTGGTGCCCAACGTGGTCAAGACCAACTGGGCGCGCGAGGCCGGGCGCTGGACGCCGCACCGCAAGGCGACCGTCGTGCAGGGCAACGGCGACACCGTCGACGGCTTCGCCGACGTCGTGGTGGTCAACTACGAGGTGCTCGACCGGCACGTCGGCTGGCTGGGCGACTTCGGCTTCCGCGGCATGGTCGTGGACGAGGCGCACTTCATCAAGAACAAGACCTCGCAGCGTTCCCAGCACGTCCTCGAGCTCTCCCAGCGGATCCGCTCCTGGACCGCGCGGCCGCTGCTGATGGCGCTCACCGGCACCCCGCTGATCAACGACATCGACGACTTCCGCGCCATCTGGCAGTTCCTCGGCTGGATCGACGACAGCAAGCCGCTGGGCGACCTGATGGACGCGCTGGAGGCCACCGGGCTCACCCCCGCCGACCCTGGCTTCTACCCGGCGGCGCGCCAGTGCGTCATCGACCTCGGCATCGTGCGCCGCCGCAAGGTCGACGTCGCCGCCGACATCCCGGCCCGCCGCATCGCCGACCTGCCCGTCGAGCTGGACGACAAGGCCGGCCGCTCCATCCGCGCGGCCGAGCGCGAGCTCGCCCGCCGGCTGGTGAAGCGCTACGAGAGCGCGCTGGCCGCCCGCGAGTCGGCCACCGTCGTCGAGGGCATCGACGCCGACCTGGTCCGCAAGGTGGCCGGGTGGGAGCTCAAGGACGCGAACTCGTCGGCGACCGGCGAGAACGTCTTCGGCATGATGCGGCGGATCGGCCAGGCCAAGGCCGGGCTCGCCGCCGACTACGCCGCCCAGCTGGCCCGCAGCGCCGGCAAGGTGGTCTTCTTCGCCAAGCACGTCGACGTCATGGACGTCGCGGAGGAGTCGTTCGCCGCCCAGGGCATCCGGTTCGCCTCGATCCGGGGTGACCAGACGCCGTCGGCCCGCCAGCGGAACATCGACGCGTTCGTCACCGACCCCGAGGTGGCCGTCGCGGTCTGCTCGCTGACCGCCGCGGGCGTGGGGCTCAACCTGCAGGTGGCCTCCAACATCGTGCTGGCCGAGCTCTCCTGGACCGACGCCGAGCAGACGCAGGCCATCGACCGCAGCCACCGCATCGGGCAGACCGAGCCGGTCACCGCCTGGCGGATCATCGCCGCGCAGACCATCGACGCCCGGATCGCCGAGCTCATCGACAGCAAGGCCGGGCTCGCCGCCCGGGCGCTCGACGGGTCCGACGAGGTCGCGTCCTCGACCGACGTGCAGCTCGAGGCGCTCGTCGCCCTGCTCACCACCGCGCTCTCGGAGTAGGCGACCCCTGCCGGGTGCTCGGGGAGCCCGGTGCTGGGCCAATCCCTACCAAGCTGATAGACATGCTGCATGACGCGCTCCGGCACCGCTCTGGTGACCCGTGTGCACGTGGACCTGCGGCGCTCGGCGAGCGCGCTGTGTCCGAGCCGTCGCTGAGCTGACGCTCGCGGCCGCTGCCCGGCCGCTCCCTTCCCCGTCCCGTGCCCGGACGGCCGCCGTGCGGCCGGTCCGGCCCGCGGGCTCCTCCCCACCTCACCCCGGAGTACTGGCATGTCCCTGCACCTGCACTGGTTCCTCCCCACCTCCGGCGACGGGCGCGAGGTCGTCGGCGCCGCCAAGGCCGCCGGCGCCGGCTCGGTCGACCGCCCGCCCACGCTGGACTACCTCGGCCAGGTCGCGCGCGCCGCCGAGTCGCTCGGCTTCGAGGCCGTGCTGACCCCGACCGGCACCTACTGCAGCGACGCCTGGATCACCACGGCGGCGCTGCTCGGCCAGACCAGCACGCTGAAGTTCCTCGTCGCCTTCCGGCCGGGCCTGATCACCCCGACGCTGGCCGCCCAGCAGGCCGCCGCCTACGCCGAGCTCTCCGGTGGGCGGCTGCTGCTCAACGTGGTGACCGGCGGTGACCTGCAGGAGCAGCGCCGCTTCGGCGACTGGCTGGACCACGACCAGCGCTACGCGCGCACCGACGAGTTCCTCCAGGTGCTGAAGGGCGCCTGGTCCGGCGTCCCGTTCGACTTCGAGGGCGAGCACTTCCGCGTCGCCGGCGCCACCGTGGCCCGGCCGCCCGCGGTCGCGCCGGAGATCTTCTTCGGTGGTGCCAGCCCGGCCGGGCGCGAGGTGGCCGCGGCGCAGGCCGACACCTACCTCACCTGGACCGAGCCGCCGGCCCAGGTCGGCGAGCTGGTGGAGGACGTGCGGCAGCGCGCCGCCCGGCACGGCCGCACGCTGCGCTTCGGCATCCGCGCGCACGTCATCGCCCGGGACACCTCCGAGGAGGCCTGGGCCGAGGCCGGGCGCATCCAGGCCCGCATGGACCCGAAGGTCATCGCCCGCGCCCAGGAGAAGTTCAGCGCTGCTGACAGCGAGGGCCAGCGCCGGCAGGCCGCGCTGCGCAACGGCGCCAACGAGCGGCTGGAGATCCACCCCGGCCTGTGGGCGGGACCGGGCCTCGTGCGGCAGGGGGCCGGGACGGCGCTGGTCGGCAGCCACGCCGAGGTCGCCTCGCTGATCGAGGAGTACGCCGCTGTCGGCGTCGAGCACGTCATCCTCTCCGGGCAGCCGCACCTGGAGGAGGCCTACTGGGTGGGCGAGGGCGTGCTGCCGGAGCTGCGCCGCCGCGGGCTGACCGGGGCCGCGGCGGGCGAGCTGCGGGTCCCCGCTCTGGTCTGAACCGGCCGCGCGGGGGAGGGGTGGCGCAATCGGGGGCACCCGAGTGTTGTGCGTCACCCCTCCGCTGATTAGCGTCAGCGCTGACCGTTTTCATCTGCCCGACAGTGAGGCGCCCCGTGTCCGTGAACACCCCTGCCGGCTCCGTCGACGTCGATGCGCTCGACATCGACGCGATCGACCTCTCCGACCGCGACTTCTGGGCGGAGCCGCCGGCGGTCCGGCACGCGGTCTTCGACAAGCTGCGCGCCGAGCGCCCCATCGCCCACTTCGAGGAGCCGGTGATGGAGGGCATGGAGCCCGGCCCCGGCTACTGGGCGGTCACCCGCCTCGCCGACCTCGACGCGATCAGCTCCGAGCCGGCCACCTTCTGCTCGGGCAAGGGCGCGGTGTCCATCCAGGACCTGCCGGCCGACCTCAGCGAGTTCTACGGCTCGATGATCAGCATGGACGACCCGCGGCACGCGCGGATCCGGCGGATCGTCGCCAAGACCTTCACGCCCCGGATGCTCGAGCAGGTCCTCGACTCCGTGATCGGCATCGTCGACCAGGTGCTGGTCGAGGCCCGCGCCAAGGCCGAGGCGGGCGACGGCTCGATCGACGTCGTCGCCGACATCGCCGCGCCGATCCCGCTGCGCATCATCTGCGACATGATGGGCGTCCCCGAGGAGGACCGCCTGCTGGTCCTCAACGCCTCGAACACCATCCTCTCCGGCGGCGACCCCGAGCTGACCGACGAGGAGGACCCGCTCACCGCGCTCCTCGAGGCCGGCATGAACATGGCCGCGCTCATGGAGCGGCTGGCCGCAGAGCGCGTCGCCAACCCCACCGACGACCTGACGACGGCGCTGGTCAACAGCGAGGTGGACGGCGAGAAGCTGACCCACCAGGAGATCGCCTCGTTCTTCATCCTGCTGCTGGTGGCCGGCAACGAGACCACCCGCACGGCGATCGCGCAGGGCCTGTTCGCCCTGTCGGAGAACCCGGACCAGCGCGCCGCCTGGATGGCCGACCCGTCGCTGGACAAGACCGCCGTCGAGGAGATCGTCCGCTGGGTCAGCCCGGTCACCTGGATGCGCCGCACCGCGACCCGGGACGGCGAGGTGAACGGCCACTCCTTCAAGGAGGGCGACAAGTTCCTGCTGTTCTACGCCGCGGCCAACCGCGACCCGGAGGCGTTCGAGAACCCGCACCGGTTCGACGTCAGCCGCAACCCGAACAACCACGTCGGCTTCGGCGGGCACGGACCGCACTTCTGCCTGGGCGCCCACCTGGCCCGCCGCGAGCTGGCGGTGACCTTTCGCCGGCTGTTCGAGATCTGCCCCGACCTGGAGATCACCGGCGAGCCCGACCGGCTGCGCTCCTCCTTCGTCAACGGCCTCAAGCGGCTGCCGGCGCGGTTCACGGGGCAGCGATGAGCCGGGTGCAGGTCGACCGCGAGCGCTGCGTCGGCTCGGGCGTGTGCGAGTCCCTGGCGCCCGACGTCTTCGAGCTCGACGACGACGGCGTCCTCCAGCTGCACCGGGAGGAACCCGAGGCCCGCGAGCTGGACGCGGTCCGCGACGCCGTCCAGTCCTGCCCCGCACGGGCACTCGCCCTGGCGGAGTGATCGAAGCGGCCGCTCGCGGGTAGGGGCTGGGCATGGAGCCCACAGTCACCAACGCCCCGGACGCCAACCGCTACGAGATCCGCGACGGCGACCGCCTGCTCGGTCACGCCGACTACCAGCGCGACGGGTCCACCTTCGTGTTCACGCACACGGAGGTGGACCCCGACGCCGGGCAGTCCGGGCTCGGCAGCACGCTGGTCCGCGGCGCCCTCGACGACGTGCGCGCCCAGGGCGGCTCCGTCGTCCCGCGGTGCTCGTTCGTGCGCGGGTGGATCGGCAAGCACGACGACTACGCCGACCTGGTCGCCGGCTCGGAGAGCTGACCTGCCCCGACCGGCCGGCCGCCCGCGGCGGCCGATAGCGTCGCGGGCGTGATCCTCGAGCACGCGCTGCTGACCGTCCGGGAGGGCGAGCAGGACCGTTTCGAAGCGGCCTTCGGCCGGGCGCGGCGGCTGATCGCCGCCTCGCCCGGCTTCCGCGGCCTCCGGCTGTCCCGGTGCCTGGAGCGGGGGACGGGCTACCTGCTGCTCGTGGAGTGGGACTCGCTGGAGGCCCACACCGAGGGGTTCCGCGGCTCCCCGGCCTACCAGGACTGGAAGGCCGAGCTGCACTCCTTCTACGAGCCGTTCCCGGTCGTCGAGCACTTCACGACCGTGCTGACCGCCGCGCCGGGGGAGTCCGCGTGATCGAGCTGCGCACACCCGGTGAGATCGACGCGATGCGGGCCGCGGGCGCTGTCGTCGCCGACATGCTGGCCGCCGTCCGCGCCGCTGCCGCACCCGGCGTGCGGCTGACCCAGCTCGACGCCGTGGCCCGCGAGGTGCTGGCCGACGCCGGTGCGACCTCGCCGTTCGAGGGGTACGCGCCGCTGTCGACGACCCCGCCGTTCCCCGGCGTGGTCTGCCTGTCGGTGAACGACGTCGCGCTGCACGGCATCCCGACCCCGGAGGAACTCCAGGACGGGGACCTGCTCAGCGTGGACGCCGGCGCGGTGCTCGACGGCTGGGTCGGCGACAGCGCGATCACCTTCGCCGTCGGCACGCCGCGGCCGGAGGACCTGGAGCTCGTGGCGACCACCGAGCGGGCCCTGGCGGCCGGCATCGCGGCGGCCGTCGTCGGCAACCGGATCGGCGACATCTCCGCCGCCATCGGTGCCGTCGGCCGGGCCGGTGGCGTCGGCATCAACACCGACCAGGGCGGGCACGGCGTCGGCCGCTCGATGCACGAGGCACCGTCGGTGCCCAACGAGGGGCGGGCCGGGCGCGGGGTGCCGCTGCGCGCCGGGCTGGTCATCGCCATCGAGCCGTGGTTCCTGGGCGGGGGGAGCGACGACTACCGGGTGGACGCCGACGGCTGGACGCTGCGCAGCGCCGACGGCAGCCGCGCCGCGCACGTCGAGCACACCGTCGCAGTCACCGACGACGGGCCGAGGATCCTCACCCTCCCGCGCTGAGCGCGCCGAGTCATGCGAACTCGTGGTCATCGCCGGCTGATCGGCCCGAGTTCGCATGACTCGTCGGGCCCGGACCAAGTTCGGGAGGGCGCTGAGCGCGCTCATGCGCACCAGCGTGCCCACATGCGCCGGGGAGACCACTCCCAGGCGCATGCGGGCGCGAACCGGATCAGCTCAGCGCGCGCTCGAGGTCGGCGAGCAGGTCGTCGACGTCCTCGATGCCGACCGACAGCCGCACGAGGTCCGACGGCACCTCCAGCGGGGAGCCCGCGGCGCTGGCGTGCGTCATCCGGCCGGGGTGCTCGATGAGCGACTCGACGCCGCCCAGCGACTCGGCCAGCGTGAACAGCTCGGCCCGCTCGCAGACCCGCAGCGCCGCCTCCTCGCCGGCGCGCAGCCGGAAGGAGACCATCCCGCCGAAGCCGGACATCTGCCGCGCGGCGACGTCGTGGCCGGGGTGCTCGGGCAGGCCGGGGTAGAGCACCGAGGCGACGGCGTCGTGCCCGGACAGGAACTCCGCGACCCGGGCGGCGTTGGCGCAGTGCCGGTCCATCCGCACGCCGAGCGTCTTCAGGCTGCGCAGCACCATCCACGCGTCGAAGGGGCCCGCGACCGCGCCCATCGCGTTGTGGTTGTAGGCCAGCTGCTCGCCGAGGGTGGCGTCCCGCGTGACCAGCGCGCCGCCGACGACGTCGGAGTGCCCGCCCAGGTACTTCGTCGTCGAGTGCACGACGACGTCGGCACCGAGGGTGAGCGGCCGCTGCAGGTAGGGCGAGGCGAAGGTGTTGTCGACGACGAGCAGCGCGCCGGCCTCGTGCGCGATCGCCGCCGTCGCCTCGATGTCGGTGATGTTCAGCAGCGGGTTGCTGGGCGTCTCGCACCAGACCACGCGGGTGGTCGGGCGGATGGCCGCCCGCAGCGCGTCGGGGTCGGCGAGGTCGACCGGCGTGTGCTCCAGGCCCCACTCGGAGAGCACCCGCGAGATCAGCCGGAAGGTGCCGCCGTAGGCGTCGCCGCCCAGGACGACGTGGTCGCCGGCCCGGCAGGTGGTGCGCAGCAGGGTGTCCTCGGCCGCGAGGCCCGACGCGAACGCCAGGGCCGTCGTGCCCTCCTCGAGGGCGGCCAGCGCCGCGTGCAGCGTGTCGCGGGTCGGGTTGCCGCTGCGGCTGTACTCGTACCCGCCGCGCAGCCCGCCGACGCCGTCCTGCTTGTAGGTCGTCGTCAGGTGCAGCGGCGGGATCACCGCGCCGGTCGCCGGGTCGGGGTCCTGGCCCGCGTGGATCGCGCGGGTGTTGAAGCCGGTCATGACGCGACCGTAGGCGTGAGCCCCGCAGACGTCAGACCGGCCAGGTGGCCCAGCACGTCCTGCCGGGTGACGACGCCGGCGGGCTTGCCGTCGACGTGCACGAGCAGCGCGTCGGCGCCGCCCAGCTGGGCGACCGCGGCGCTCACCGCCTCGCCGGAGCCGACGATCGGCAGCGGCGGCGACATGTGCTTCTCGACCCGGTCGGCCAGCGACGCCTTGCCCGCGAACAGCGCGTCCAGCAGCGTCTTCTCGTCGATCGAGCCGACGACCTCGCCGGCGGTGACCGGCGGCTCGGCGCGCACGACCGGCACCTGGCTGACGCCGTACTCGCGCAGGATGTCGATGGCGTCGCGGACGGTCTCGTTCGGGTGGGTGTGCACCAGCGTGGGGGTGCTGCCGCCCTTGGCCTCGAGCAGCTCGCCCACGGTCTCGCCGGCGCCGGCCTCGAGGAAGCCGTAGTCGGCCATCCAGTTGTCGTTGAAGATCTTGTTCAGGTAGCCACGCCCGCCGTCGGGCAGCAGCACGACCAGGACGTCGTCCTTGGTCAGCCGCTCGGCCACGCGCATCGCCGCCACCACGGCCATGCCGCAGGAGCCGCCGACGAGCAGCCCCTCCTCGCGGGCCAGGCGCCGCGTCATCGCGAACGAGTCGCCGTCGGAGACGGCGATGATCTCGTCGGCGACCTCCTGGTCGTAGGTGCTCGGCCAGAAGTCCTCGCCGACACCCTCGACCAGGTAGGGCCGGCCCGTGCCGCCGGAGTAGACCGAGCCCTCGGGGTCGGCGCCGATGACCTGGACCTTCCCGCCGGACTGCTCCTTGAGGTAGCGACCGACGCCGCTGATCGTGCCGCCGGTGCCCGCGCCGGTGACGAAGTGCGTGACCCGTCCCTCGGTCTGCGCCCAGATCTCCGGGCCCGTGGTCTCGTAGTGCGAGCGCGGGTTGTTCGGGTTGGAGTACTGGTCGGGCTTCCAGGCGCCGGGTGTCTCGCGGCTGAGCCGGTCGGACACCGAGTAGTAGGAGCGCGGGTCGGCGGGGTCGACGGCGGTGGGGCAGACGACGACCTCGGCGCCGTAGGCGCGCAGCACGTTGATCTTCTCCTGCCCGACCTTGTCGGGGCACACGAAGATGCACTTGTAGCCGCGCTGCTGGGCGACCAGGGCCAGCCCGATGCCGGTGTTGCCGCTGGTGGGCTCGACGATGGTGCCGCCGGGCTGCAGCTCGCCGCTGGCCTCGGCGGCGTCGACCATGCGGACGGCGATGCGGTCCTTCACCGACCCGCCGGGGTTGAGGTACTCGACCTTCGCGAGCACCAGCGGGGCGTCGGGCCCGAGGTGCCGGGTGATCGACGACAGCCGCACCAGCGGGGTGTTGCCGACCAGGTCGATGACGGACTCGGCGTACTGCACGGCGTGCCTCCTCGCGGGCCCTGACCACCAGGACCCGGGGTCCACGATCCCACCAGAGGTGCCCGCCCTGGTCACCGGGACGAAGATGCGCCCATGACCTCTCCCGCACCCGGCACCCGCACCCTCGGCGGCCTGACCGTCTCCTCCCTCGGCCTCGGCTGCATGGGCATGAGCCAGAGCTACGGCGCCGCCGACCGCACCGAGTCCGTGGCGACGATCCACCGCGCACTCGACCTCGGCATCACCTTCCTGGACACCTCCGACGTCTACGGCGACGGGCACAACGAGGAACTGGTCGGCGAGGCGATCGCCGCCCGCCGCGACGAGGTGCAGCTGGCCACCAAGTTCTCCATCTCCCGCGACGAGCGCGGCCGGATGCGGATCGACGGCCGGCCGGAGAACGTGCGGGCCCGCGCCGAGGCCAGCCTGCGGCGGCTCGGCGTCGACGTCATCGACCTCTACTACCAGCACCGGGTGGACGCCAAGGTCCCGATCGAGGACACCGTCGGCGCCATGGCCGAGCTCGTGCAGCAGGGCAAGGTGCGGTACCTCGGGCTGTCGGAGGCCAGCGCCGCCTCGATCCGGCGGGCGGTCTCGGTGCACCCGATCGCGGCGCTGCAGAGCGAGTGGTCGCTGTGGACCCGCGACCTGGAGTTGGCTGCGGGTGGTGGGGCGGGTGGCGACTCGGTGCTGGGCGTCGCGCGCGAGCACGGCATCGGCATCGTGCCGTTCAGCCCGCTGGGCCGCGGCTTCCTCACCGGCGCGATCACCAGCCCCGACGACTTCGACGACGACGACTTCCGCAAGAACCAGCCGCGCTTCCAGGGCGAGGCGTTCCGGGCCAACCTCCGGCTGGTCGACGCCGTCCGGGCGATGGCCGAGGAGAAGGGCGTCTCGGCCGGTCAGCTGGCGCTGGCGTGGGTGATGGCGCAGGGCGAGGACGTCGTCCCGATCCCCGGCACGAAGCGGCGCAGCTACCTGGAGGAGAACGCGGCCGCTGCGGCGGTGCAGCTGAGCGCCGAGGACCTCGCCCGGCTCGAGGCGATCGCGCCGCCCGGCGCCGCCGAGGGCACCCGGTACCCCGACAGCGGCTACGCCTACGGCGACAGCCCGGAGCGCTCCGCATGAGCGCTCCGGCGCCGGTGACGAGCCGGGTGCGCGGCCGGGACGGCGTCGAGGTCGCGGTGCACCGGTGGGGGGTGCCCGGCGACCGGCCGGCGGTGCTGCTGCAGCACGGCTTCGCCGCCGACAGCCTGCGCAACTGGGTGGACAGCGGCGTCGTGGCGGCGCTGCTGGCCGACGGCCGCGCGGTGGTCGCCGTCGACGCCCGCGGTCACGGCGCCTCCGACAAGCCGCACGACCCGGAGCGCTACGGGGAGGCCGCGATGGCCGGGGACCTGGCCGCGGTCGCCGACCAGCTGGGCCTGGAGACCTTCGACCTGGCCGGTTACTCGATGGGCGGGATGGTCTCGCTGGTGCTCGCCGGCAGCGACCCCCGGGTGCGCCGGCTGGTGGTCGGCGGTATCGGCGCCGCCGTGCTGGAGCGGGGCCGGGGGGACATGCGGGCGGTGCGCTCCACCGCTCTGGCGGACGCGCTCGAGACCGATGACCCCGCGTCGATCTCCGACCCGACCGCTGCGGCGTTCCGCACCTTCGCCGACAGCACCGGCGCCGACCGGCAGGCCCTCGCCGCGCACGTCCGGGCGGTGCGCACCGAGCCGTTCCCGGTGGGGGCGATCGCGGCGCCCACGCTCGTGCTGGCCGGCGACTCCGACCCACTGGCCGCTCACCCGCAGGTGCTGGCCGACGCGATCCCCGGCGCCCGCCTGGTGACCGTGCCCGGGGACCACCTCGGCGCGGTGCGCTCCCCGGTGTTCGCCGGCGCGCTGGTCGGCTTCCTGGCGGACGACGGCGGCTCGTGACGGCCCGGCCGTGACGGCCCACCCATGACCGAGCCCGTCTTCCTCGGCGCCGACGTCGGCACCAGCGGCCTGAAGCTCGTCGCGCTGGACGCCGGCGGCGTCGTCGTCGCCGAGGCCGAGCGCGACCACGCCGTCGACCGCCCGCGGCCGGGGTGGGCGGAGACCGACGTCCGGGTGTGGCGCGCGGCGCTCGAGGCGGCGCTCGGCGACGTCGTCCCCGCGCTCGGCGGGCGGCCGGTCGGGGCGCTCGGCCTGTCCGGGCAGATGCACGGCGCCGTGCTCGTCGACGCCGCGGGCCGGCCCGTGCGCCCCGCCGTGCTCTGGCCCGACGGGCGGGCGGCCGCCGAGCTGGCCCGCTGGCGGCGGCTCCCGGAGGCCGACCGGGCGGCGCTGGCCAATCCGCTCGTCCCCGGCATGACCGGGCCGGTCCTCGCCTGGCTGGCCGCCCACGAACCGGGGGTGCTCGAGCGCGCGGCCGCGGTGCTGCTGCCCAAGGACGCGCTGCGGGCGGCGCTGGTCCCCGGCGCCGACGTCGCGGTCACCGACCGCAGCGACGCCTCGGCCACGCTGCTGTGGGACGTCGTCGCCGACGGCTGGTCGGCGGCGGCCACGGCCGCGGCGGGGGTGGCGCCGGAGCTGCTGCCCGAGGTGCGGCCGGGCACGGCGGTGGTCGGGACGACGGCGCTCGGCGGCGCGGAGGTGCCGGTCGTGGTCGGCGGCGCGGACACCCCGCTCGCGCTGCTGGCGGCCGGCACGACCGGCGGGCTGCAGATCAACCTCGGCACCGGGATCCAGGTGCTGCGTCCCGCGTCCGCGCCCCACCCCGCCGCCGACCCCTCGACGCACACCTACGCCGACGTCGAGGGCGGCTGGTACGCCATGGCGGCCCTGCAGAACGGCGGCTCGGCCTGGGCGTGGGTGCGGGAGGTGCTGGGCCTGGGCTGGGACGGGTTCTTCGACGCCGCCGCGGCCGGCCCGCCCGGCGCCGGGGGAGCGCTGTTCCGGCCCTTCCTCACCGGCGAGCGCGGCGGGATCGCCGGGCCGGACGACCGCGGCGGCTGGACCGGGCTCTCTGCGACCACCACCCGCGTGGACCTGGCCCGGGCGGCGGTCGAGGGCGTGGCGTTCGCGGTGGCGGCGGCGGTGCGCTCGCTCGACCTCCGGGACGACGGAACGCCCGTGGTCGTCACCGGCGGCGGCGCCCGCCCGGCGGTGGTGCGGCAGGTGCTGGCCGACGTCCTGGGCCGGCCGGTGGGCCACCTGCCGCTGCGCAGCGCCTCGGCGATCGGTGCGGCGGTGCTCGCCGCCCGCGGGGTCGGCGTCGACGTGGTGCCCCGGCGCCGTCCGGAGCCCCCGGTGCGGCCGCGGTCCGACGCGCGGCTCGCCGACGCCGCCCGGCGCTGGTCGGGCTCCGCCGGCTGACCCGGCGGAACGCCCGTCGCCCTGCGACCGTTGGACCACCACACGGGCCGGTCCACGGACCCGCGGTCACCGATGAGGAGGGCGGGCCGCATGGCATCGCTGTTCAACAAGGTCGTCCAGCTGGCGAACAGCCCGAAGGGCAAGCAGGCGATCAAGCAGGCCACCGAGAAGGCGCAGCAACTGGCCAACGACCCGAGGACCAAGGCCAAGATCGACGAGGCGCGCCGGAAGTTCCAGGGCGGCGGCAAGGGCGGTACGGGCACCGGCCCCGCGCACTGAACCGGGCGGCCCCGCGGCCTAGGGGGTCGCGGGGCGCAGGTGCCGCAGGGCGGCGTCGTGCAGCGCGCCGTTCGTGGCCAGGGCGCTGCCGCCCGCAGGGCCGGGGGTGCCGCCGAGGTCGGTGAACCGGCCGCCGGCCTCGCGCACGATCACGTCGAGGGCGGCGAGGTCCCACAGCGAGACCTCGGGCTCGCAGGCGATGTCCACCGCGCCCTCGGCCAGCAGCATGTAGCTCCAGAAGTCGCCGTAGGCGCGGGTGCGCCACACCGACCGGGTCAGGTCGAGGAAGCCGTCGAGGACGCCGCGCTCCTCCCAGCCGGACAGGCTGGAGTAGGACAGGCTCGCGTCGTCCAGCGAGCGCACCCCGGACACGGTGCAGCGGACGGCGTTCTCGAGGCGGCGGCCGGTCCACGCGCCGACGCCCTTGGCCGCCCACCAGCGCCGGTTCAGCGCCGGGGCCGACACCAGGCCGACGACGGGCTCGTCGCCGTCCATCAGCGCGACCAGCGTCGCCCACACCGGCACGCCGCGGACGAAGTTCTTCGTCCCGTCGATCGGGTCCAGCACCCACTTGCGGGAGCCGTGGCCGGTGGTGCCGAACTCCTCGCCCTGCACCGCGTCGCGGGTGCGCGCCCGGCTCAGCGTGATGCGCAGCTGCTCCTCGACCGCCCGGTCGGCGTCGGTCACCGGGGTCAGGTCGGGCTTGGTCTCGACCTGCAGGTCCTGCGCCTTGAAGCGCTCCATGCTGATCGAGTCGGCCTGGTCGGCCAGCACGTGTGCCAGCCGCATGTCCTCCGAGAAACCCCGCCCCGACGTCATGGGCACCGAACCTACTGGTGGTGCGGCCGGTTCCGCTGGACCGCGTGCCGCCCGAGGCGCCGGGCGCTGCGGTCTGGTTACCGTCGGGGCGTGGACGCAGCGACCATCGCCGGGCTGCTGGCCGACCCCGTGCGGCTCCGGGTCGTCGCCGCGCTGGCGCTGGGCGCGGGCACGATCGAGGAGGTCGCGGCGGCCGCCGGGCTGCCCCTGAAGGACGTCGCGCTCGCGGCCCGCCGGCTCGCCCGTGCCGGGCTGGTGGTGCGCGACCGGCACGATCTCGAGCTGCGCGCCGAGCTGTTCGGCGCCGCCGCACGGGCCGCCGCCGAGGCCGCCCCGCCACCCGAGCCGCTGTCCGACGACCCTGCCGAGGACGCCGTGCTCTCGGCGTTCGTGCGCGACGGCCGGCTGACGTCGATCCCTGCGCAGCGCAGCAAGCGGCTGGTGGTGCTCGACCACCTGGTGCGGGTCTTCGAGCCCGGCGTCCGCTACCCCGAGCGCGAGGTCAACGTGCTCCTGGCGGTCTGGCACCCCGACGTCGCAGCGCTGCGCCGCTACCTGGTGGACGAGGGCTTCCTGTCCCGGGAGGCCGGCGTCTACTGGCGCAGCGGCGGCACCGTCGAGGTCTGAGCCCGGAGGGCCCGCCAGGGGCGGGCGACGGCCACGAAGACCAGCACGCCGACCGCGAGCGGCAGCCAGCCCACGCCCGTGGACACCGAGAACCCGTCGCCCAGCGGCTCGTACTCCATCGACGATCCCGGGAGCAGCGCCACCGAACCGCGGGCCGGGGAGTTCGCGTCGGCGCTCATGGCGCCGTCGGCCCACGCCAGGCCGGCGAGCAGGGCCACCAGGACGGCGATCGCCAGGGCGGCGCCCCCCGCCTGCAGCCCGGCGGTCCACCGGGGCCGGGTCGGGTCCTCGGGGACGACCTCGGCGGCCATCTGCCGGGTGCTGCCCAGCCCGGACACCGCGGCCCGGGAGCCGACGTGCGCGGTGGCGTCCCGCAGGTTCGACCGCAGCTCCGTGCGCAGCTCGCGCCGCCGTCGCCGCGGCGCGCCCCGCAGGTCCAGCCACCAGTCGTAGGACTGCACGGCCCGCTCGATCCGGACCCGGTCGCGGACGGTCATCGGTCGCTCCTCGCTGCGGTGCGGGACAGGGCGGCGTGCACGGTGGCGGCCAGGGACTCCCAGGCGGCCGCCCCGCGGGCGAGCTCCTCGCTGCCCGCGGGGGTGATCGCGTAGTACTTGCGGGCCGGGCCCGACGACGACGGGACCAGCCGGGAGCTCATCAGCCCCCGCGCCTCCAGCCGGGTCAGCGCCGGGTAGACCGTGCCCTCGGTGAGCTCGGCCAGGCCGAGCTCGTGCAGCCGGAGCACGACGGCGTACCCGTAGTCCTCGGCGTCGGCGACCAGGCGCAGCAGCACGAGGGGGAGCACCCCCTTGAGCATCTGCGGGTCGTGACCGGTCACCTGTGCACTGTCTCGCCAGGTACCCGGCCATGTCAAGTAGCAGTGCTGTCAGGTCGCCGAGGGATCGCTGAGGTCAGTACCCGGGGCCGACCTGGCCGACGGCGCCCAGCAGGACCCGCAGGGCGGCGAGCTGTTCCTGCCGTTCCGGAGGGCCGGCCGCGGCCCAGGCGTCCAGCGCGCAGTCGGGGTCCTCCGCGGTGTGGCCGCAGCCGGGCGGGCAGTCCGCGGCGACGTCGGCCATCTCGTCGAACGAGGAGAGGACGTCCCCGGACGTGACGTGCGCGAGGCCGAACGACCGGATGCCCGGGGTGTCGATGACGGTCCCGCCGCCGGGGAGGTCGAAGAGCACGGCCGACGACGACGTGTGCCGCCCCTTGCCGATCTTTGCTGACGTCACCGGTGGCCCGCAGGGCGTCCGGGACCAGCCGGTTGACCAGCGTGGACTTGCCCACGCCGGACTGGCCGACGAAGACGCTCATCCGGTCGCGGAGCCGGTCGAGGAGGTCGTCCAGCGGCATCTCGCGCGACATCGGGACCGCGTCCAGCCGCAGGCCGGCGTACCGGTCGAGCAGCGGCTGGGCCGAGGCGAGGTCGTTCTTGGTCAGGCAGAGCAGCGGCTCCAGGCCGCCGGCGTAGGCGGCGACCAGGCACCGGTCGAGGAAGCCCAGGGCGGGCTCCGGGTCGGTGATCGAGGTGACGATGACCAGCAGGTCGGCGTTGGCGACCACCACCCGCTCGGTGGGGTCGGTGTCGTCGGCGGTCCGGCGCAGCGACGTCGTCCGCTCCTGGATGGTGACGATCCGGGCCAGGCTGTCCGTGCGGCCGCTCGTGTCGCCCACCAGCCGCACCCGGTCGCCCACGACGACACCGTGCTTGCCGAGCTCGCGGGCGCGCATCGCGGTGACGTCGACGGCGCCGTCGGGGCCGTCGACCCGGACGGTCATCCGGCCGCGGTCCACGGCCACGACCAGGCCGGGGACGGCGTCTTCGTGTGCGGGCCGGATGCGGGTGCGCGGGCGGGACCCCCGGCGGCCGGGGCGGATCCGGACGTCGTCCTCGTCCATCCGCCGGGCGTCGCGGCGGTGCCCGCTCAGCGGGGCGCTCCGGCCGTCTCGCCCAGCAGCCGGGCCCACCTGTCGGTGAAGTCCGGCAGCGTCTTGGTGACAGCGCCGGGGTCGGCGATCTCGACGCCCTCGACGGCCAGACCGAGCACGGCGCCGGCCATGACCATGCGGTGGTCGGCGTAGGAGTCCAGGCGGGCCGGGCGGAGCGGCCCGGGCTCGATCTCCAGGCCGTCGGGCAGCTGCCGCACGGTGGCGCCGACGGCGGTCAGCACCTCGTCGAGGGCCTGCAGCCGGTCGGTCTCGTGCCCGCGCAGGTGCGCGACGCCGGTGAGCCGGGAGGGGCCGTCGGCCAGCGCGCACAGCGCCGCGAGCACCGGGGTCAGCTCACCGACCTCGTGCAGGTCGGCGACGAGCGGGCGCACCTGGCCGGTGCCGGTCAACCGCATCCCCTCGGGGGTCCGCTCGGCGGTGCCGCCCATCAGGGAGAGCAGCCGGTCCAGCTGCGCGCCGGGCTGGGTGGTGACCTCGGGCCAGTCGGGCACGGTCACCCGCCCCCCGCACACCAGGGCCGCGGCCAGGAACGGCGCGGCGTTGGAGAGGTCGGGCTCGAGCACGCGGTCGAGCGCGGCGATCGGACCGGGTGCCACCCGCCAGCCGCGGTCGGTCGCGACGACGTCCACGCCGTGCTCGCGCAGGGTCACGACCGTCATGTCGACGTGCGGCAGCGACGGCAGCCCACCGGCCAGCGTCAGCTCGATGCCCTCGTCGAACCGGGCGGCGGCCAGCAGCAGGCCGGACACCACCTGGGAGGACTCGCTGGCGTCGACCTCGACGGCACCGCCGCGCACCCGGCCGGTGCCGTGCACGGTGAACGGGGCCCTGCCCCGCCCCCCGTCGTCGATCCGGACGCCGACCCCGCGCAGCCCGTCGAGCAGGCCGGCGTTGGGGCGGTCGTGCAGGCGGGGGTCGCCGTCGACGGTGACCGCGCCCTCGGCGAGGGCGGCCACCGGGGGGAAGAACCGCAGGACGGTGCCGGCCAGCCCGGCGTCGACCGTCGCCGGACCCCGCATCGGGGCCGGCGTGACCAGCCAGTCGTCGCCGTCGTCCTCGATGCCCACCCCGAGGGCACGCAGGGCACCGACCATGAGGTCGGTGTCGCGCGCCCTCAGGGGGTGCACCAGACGGCTGGGCCCGTCGGCGAGCGCCGCGAGCACCAGGGCCCGGGCGGTCAGCGACTTGGACCCGGGCAGGGGCACGACGGCGTCGACGGGGGACTGGTGGTGCGGCGCGGGCCAGACGTCACTCACGTGATCAGTCTGCGCCGCCTGCGCCGCACCTCCGCGCACGTGCTCAGCCGGCCTGCGGCTTCTCGGCCTTCTTGACCGGGACCGTGCGCAGCAGCCGCCGGTTGGCGAACTCGAACATGGCCAGCTCCGAGAGCTCGCGGCCGTAGCCGGAGCGCTTGACGCCACCGAAGGGCAGCTCGGGGGAGGAGCCGGTGGGCTGGTTGATCCAGACCATGCCGGCCTCGAGCCGCTCGGCCACGGCCCGCGCGGCCTCGACGTCGCTGCCCATGACCGTGGCACCGAGGCCGAAGTCGCTGTCGTTGGCCAGCGCGACGGCCTCGTCGGCGTCCTTCACCTTGTAGACGACGGCCGCGGGCCCGAAGAGCTCCTCGCGGTAGGCCCGCATGTCCGGGGTCACGTCGGTGAGGATCGTGGCCGACACGAACGCGCCCGCGTGGTCGGGGCGCTGGCCGCCGGCGACGACCGTGGCGCCCTTGTCGATGGCGTCCTGGATCTGCGCCTGCAGGTCCTGGGCCGCCTTCTCGCTCGACAGCGGCGCGAGCGACGTCGTCGGGTCGGCCGGGTCGCCGGGGGTGAAGATGCCGAACGCCTGCTTGAGGCCCTCGACGAAGGGCTCGTAGGCGTCCTCGGTGACGATCAGCCGCTTGGACGCCGTGCACGCCTGGCCGGTGTTCCCCATGCGGCCCGCGGTGGCCGCCTTGACGCTGGCCTCGATGTCCTCGCCGTCGAGCACGATGAACGGGTCGCTGCCGCCGAGCTCCAGCACCGACTTCTTGAGGTGCTTGCCGGCCAGCGCGGCGACCGAGGAGCCGGCCCGCTCGCTGCCGGTCAGCGTCACGCCCTGGATGCGGGGGTCGGCGATGACCTGCTCGACGTCCTCGATCTTGAGGAAGGTGTTGATCAGCGCGCCCTCGGGAGCGCCGGCGTCACGGAACAGCTGCTCGATCGCCACGGCGCACTGCGGAGTGATCTCGGAGTGCTTGAGGATGACCGTGTTGCCCAGCACCAGGTTCGGGCCGGCGACGCGGACGACCTGGTAGAAGGGGAAGTTCCAGGGCTCGATCGCCAGGAGCACGCCGACCGGCTTGGTCTCGATGACCGCCTCGCCGCCGCCCATCATCGGCTCGATCGAGGTCGGCTCGAGGAACTTCGGGCCGTTGCCGGCGTAGTACTTCAGGATCATCGAGCAGAGGAAGAGCTCGCCGACGGCCTCGTCGCGGCGCTTGCCCATCTCCTTGGTGATGAGGGCGGCGTAGTCCATGATCCGCTCGTCCAGCAGCTCGGCGGCCTTCTGGACGACGGCGGCGCGCTCCTCGACGGAGCGGTCGCGCCACGCCAGGTAGGCGCTGTGCGCCGTACCGATGATGCCGTCGATCTCCGACGTCTCGGTGAACGGGAACTCCTTCTCCGTCTCGCCGGTGAAGGGGTTGACGGTCGCGTAGCGCCGGGAGGCGCTGTCGCTGGCGGTTGTGGGGGCGTTCTGCGTCACGGTCACGCGGTGATCCTCGTCTCTCGTCGGCTGTTCCGACAGAGGGGTACCCCAAACGCCTCCCGCTGTCACGGGCGGGGCGCGCTGTCGGTGGGGGCACCTAGAGTGCGAACGGTCAGCAGATCCGGTGCGAGGAGACGCCCGTGTGCGGTCGCTACGCCGCCAGTCGCAAGCCCGAGGACCTGGCGCTGGAGTTCGAGGCGGTGCCCGCCGGCGGGCAGCACGCGGTGCCGGCCGACTACAACGTCGCGCCCACCAAGGACGTGCACGTCGTCCGCTGGAAGAAGGAGCGGGACGCCGAGGGCGCGCTGACCGGCGGCGGCCACCGCGAGCTGCGCGCCGTGCGCTGGGGCCTGGTCCCGTCCTGGGCCAAGGACGTGTCGATCGGCAACCGCATGATCAACGCCCGGGTGGAGTCGCTGACCGACAAGCCGGCCTTCCGGACGGCGGCCCGCACGCGCCGCTGCATCGTCCCGGCCGACGGCTGGTACGAGTGGGCCAAGCGGCTGGACAGCCCGGGCAAGCAGCCGTACTTCATCACCCCGCAGGACGGCTCGGTGCTCGCGCTGGCCGGGTTGTGGGAGGTGTGGGGCCGCGGGGAGGACCGCCTCTACACCTGCACCGTCGTCACCTCGCCGGCCGTGGGGGCGCTGTCCGAGATCCACGACCGGATGCCGCTGGTCCTCCCGCGCGACCGGTGGGCGGACTGGCTGGACCCCGCCCGCGAGGACGTCGAGCAGCTCAGCGGCCCGACCCCGCCCGAGGTCGTCGAGGCCCTGGAGCTGCGCCCCGTGAGCACCGCGGTGAACAACGTCGCGAACAACGGCCGGCAGCTGACCTATCGCGCGGAGACCGTCGCGGAGCCGGCCGACCAGCCGGCGCTGTTCTGACGTGGCCGCACGCGCCGAGGAGTCCGTGCCCGCCGAGGAGTCCGTGCCCGCCGGGACCTCCCCGCCCACCGCGGCACCCCCCGCCCCGCTGGCCGGATGGGTCGCCGCCACCGTCACCTTCCTCAGCTCCGCCGCCGTGCTGGTCATGGAGATCGTCGGCCTGAGGCTCATCGCCCCCTACGTCGGCGTCACGCTGCAGACCAGCACCGCCGTCATCGGGTTCGCCCTCGCCGCGATCGCCCTCGGCGCGTGGACCGGCGGGGCCGCGGCCGACCGCATCGATCCCCGCCGGCTGATCGCACCGCTCATGGTCGCGGGCGGCGCCCTGGTCATCGCGGTGCTCCCGCTGGTGCGCTTCACCGGGTCCCTGGTCGGCGGCGCGGACGCCGGGGCGGTGCTGCTGCTGGCCGCGGTCGCCGTGGTGGTGCCGGCGGCGCTGCTGTCGGCGGTGCCGCCGATGGTGGTGAAGCTCCAGCTGTCCGACCTGGAGGAGACCGGCGCCGTGGTGGGCCGGCTCTCGGGCATCGGCACGCTCGGGGCGATCGCGGCCACGTTCGTCACCGGCTTCCTGCTGATCGCGATCCTCCCGAGCAGCGTGGTCCTGGTCGGCACCGGCGTGGTCACCGTCGCGGTCGGCGTGGCGCTCGGGATCCTGCTGCAGCGGGGCAGCGGGTACGGGCGGGCGCCGGTCGCGCTCGTCGTCCTGGCGGTGGTCGGGGCCGGGCTGGCCGCCGTCGCGCCCACGCCGTGCGAGGAGGAGACGGCCTACCACTGCGCCCGCGTGGTGGCCGATCCCGAGCGGGACTCCGGCCGGGTGCTGCTCCTGGACACCCTCCGGCACTCCTACGTCGACCTCGCCGACCCGACGCACCTGGAGTTCGAGTACGTGCGGGCGATCGCGTCGGTGACCGACGCCGCGTTCCCGGCCGGCGCGGCCATCTCGGCCCTGCACGTCGGCGGCGGCGGGCTGACCCTGCCCCGCTACCTGGCCGAGGTGCGCCCGGGCACGCGCAGCCTGGTCGTCGAGGTGGACCCGGGTGTCGTCGCGATCGACCGCGAGCAGCTGGCCCTGGAGACCTCCGACGAGCTGCAGGTCCGGGTGGCCGACGGCCGGGTCGGGCTGGCCGACGAGCCGGGCGGGGGAGCGCGACCTCGTCATCGGGGACGCCTTCGGCGGGCTGTCCGTGCCGTGGCAGCTCACCACCCGGGAGGCGCTGCGGCTGGTCGACCGGGCGCTGGCCGACGACGGCGTCTACGCGGTCAACCTGATCGACAACCCGCCGCTGGGGTTCGTGCGCGCGGAGCTCGCGACGCTGCGCGAGGTGTTCGCGCACGTGGTGGTGCTGGCCCGGGTGCCGATCCTCACCGGTGAGGACGGCGGCAACGTCATCGCCGTGGCCTCGCAGCGGCCGCTGGACACCGAGGCCATCGCCGCCGCGATGATCGACAACGACCTGGCCTGGCGGCTCTCCTCCGGTGCCGATCTCGACGCCTTCGTCGGCGACGCCGAGGTGCTCACCGACGACCACGCCCCGGTCGACCAGTTGCTCACGCCCTACGGGCGGCCCTGACCGCGGCGGTCAGCGAGCGATGGGTGCGGTGCGCCCGCGGGTCAGCCGGACCAGGTCGCCGGGCGCCAGCTCGACCTGCAGGCCGCGCCGGCCCGCGCTGACCAGCACGGTGTCGAAATCCAGCGCGGACTCGTCGACCACCGTCGGCAGCGCCTTCCGCTGGCCCAGCGGGCTGATCCCGCCGCGCACGTAGCCGGTCGCGCGCTCGGCGTCGGCCGGGTCGGCCATGGCCGCCTTCCGCCCGCGCACGGCGGCGGCGAGCGCCTTGAGGTCCAGCGTCGTCGCCACCGGGACGACGGCCACCGTCAGGGCGCCGTCCACCGCGGTGACCAGCGTCTTGAACATCCGCCGGGGGTCCGCGCCGAGCGCGGCCGCGGCAGCCTCGCCGTAGCCGGCGTCGCCGACCTGACCGACGTCGTAGGTGTGCAGGGTGTGCGGCACCGAGTGCTTCTCGAGGACCCGCACGGCGGGGGTGGACGCCACGCCGGGAGCCTAGGACGCGGCCGCCTTTCCGGAGCCGACCGGGAATCGGCGCGCGACCGGCCCGGTTGCACCGGCCGTGAGCAGCACCCTCTCGAACGCCCGTCCGCGGGTCGCGCCCCGGCGGCCACCAGGCCGCCCGGATGCCGCGCGGCTAGGATCGATCGACGTGGTCCCCCGCACCCGGGGAGCCCAGAGAGGACGGTCGGTGCCCGAGGAGCCCGTGGTCGACGAGCCCGGTCAGACCCCCGCGCAGGTGGAGGTCCCCGAGGCGCGCGAGGGCGGAAGCCGCACGGAGGTCGCCGAGACCCGTGCCGAGCGGGACGCCCGCTTCGAGCGGGACGCCCTGCCCTACCTCGACCAGCTGTACCCGGCGGCGCTGCGGATGACCCGCAACCCCGCCGACGCCGAGGACCTGGTCCAGGAGACGTTCGTGAAGGCCTACTCGGCCTTCCACCAGTTCGCCGAGGGCACCAACCTCAAGGCCTGGCTGTACCGGATCCTGACCAACACCTACATCAACAGCTACCGCAAGAAGCAGCGCCAGCCACAGCAGTACCCCACCGACCAGGTGCAGGACTGGCAGCTGTACGCCGCCGAGGAGCACAGCTCCAGCGGGTTGCGCTCCGCCGAGATCGAGGCGCTGGACCACCTGCCGGACTCCGACATCAAGGAGGCCCTGCAGCAGCTGCCCGAGGACTTCCGGCTGGCGGTGTACCTCGCGGACGTCGAGGGGTTCGCCTACAAGGAGATCGCCGAGATCATGGGCACGCCCATCGGCACGGTGATGTCCCGGCTGCACCGCGGCCGCCGCGGGCTGCAGAAGTTGCTGGCGGACTACGCCCGCGAGCGCGGTTTCGTCCGCGCCGGAGCCGGTGAGGAGGCGAGCTCCTGATGTCCGACGACGCACCTCAGGCCGGCGAGCCGATCGAGATCAACTCCTGCGACGACGTGCTCACCCACGTCTTCGAGTTCCTGGACCACGAGACCAGCGATGCCCGCCGCGGGATCATCGCCGAGCACCTCGAGGACTGCTCCTCCTGCCTGCGCGAGTTCGGCATCGAGCAGGAGTTCAAGGCCCTGGTCCGGCGCCGCTGCGGTGGCGACGTGCCGCCGCCCTCGCTCCGCGAGCGGATCAAGATGCAGCTGACCAGCGTCTCCTTCGAGGAAGACGGCACCCAGGTCACCGTCGAGCGGCTCACGGTGGAGCGTTCCGGCGAGTAGCCCCGGGGCAGAAATGGCCATTTCTGCTCTGACCCCAGGACGGCGAAGGCCCCGTCCCGCAGCTGCGGGACGGGGCCTTCGAGCATCCGCGGCCCTCGACGAGGGCAGGAGCTCAAGCTCTCCACATTGCTCGATTCCGCGGCCCGGTCCGCTCCTCGCTCGTTCCTCGCTGCGATGCTCCCGGGCCTGTCATCAAGCGTTGGGGCGCTTGCCGTGGTTGGCGCCGCTCTTCTTGCGAGCGCGACGCTTGCGTCCACGCTTGGACATCGCTGCCCTCCTCTCTCTGCCGGTGGGCCCGCCCGGGCCCGGGGTATGCGGTCGACGTGAGACGGCGCACGTGGCGTGCGCGTCGGAGCCGGAACCGCCAAGCTGACAACTCCAGCCTCTCACGAGGCGAGGGCGCGCATGCGCGGGGCGGGGACGCAGGAGGAGCAGTGGCACAGCTGGGGATCGAGAGCGTGCTCGTCGCGGGACGCGGTCCGGCCGCGTGCGGCGTCATCACCTCGCTCACCCGCCTGGGCGTGAAGGCCGTGGCGGTGCACTCCGAGGCCGAGCGCTCGGCGCGGCACGTGCGGCTGGCCGACGAGGCGGTGCTGCTCGGCCCCGCGCCGGCCACCGAGTCCTACCTCGCCGTCGACCGCATCGTGGAGGCCGCGCGCCGCAGCGGGGTCTCCGCCGTCCTCCCCGTGCCGCCGGCGCTGGCGGGCAACGCCCGGCTGGCCGCCGCGGTGCGCGAGGCGGGCCTGGTCTGGGTCGGCCCCGACCCCGACGTCCTCGAGCGGCTCGGCGGCGACGGCGTCGAGCCGGCCAGCGAGCGGGGGCTGCTCGCCTGGGTCACCGACGAGGGGCTCCGCTTCCCGACGCCGGTCTCCCGCGACCGCGCCGCCGGCATCGCCCGCGTTTCGTGGACCCCGGACGGGCGGACCGCGGTGCCGGCCGCCGCCGGCCGGCTGGCCGAGGTGGGCTGGCGCGGGCTGGTCACCGTCGGGATCTCGCCGGACGGAGAGCTGGCCGAGGTGGCCGCCGGCTTCTCCCTGGACATCGCCGTCCTCGAGCGGGCCCACGGCGTCGACGCGGTCGAGCTGGCGCTGCGCAGCGCCGCCCCCCACCGCCCCGACACGCAGGGACCGACGTCGTCGGACTGGCGGTCCGCCGTCGCCGTGCAGCTGCGCGCGACGCTGCCGCCGGGGCAGGCGGGCCGGGTGGCCGGCCGGCTGCCCGGGACCGGCCGGCCGCAGCCGCAGCCGGAGGCGGGCGTGGACGTCGTCGCCGTCGGCGGCTACGAGCCCGGTGACCGGCTGGACGGCTGGTACGACGCGCTGCTGGCCACGGTCAGCGCGGCGGCCACCGACACGGCGACCGCCGCCCGCTCCGCGAGCCAGGCGCTGGCCGGCCTGCCGGAGCTCGGGGTGCCGCACGACGGGCCGGAGGTGTGCGCCGTGCTGCGACGGCTCGCCGCCGGTGAGGCCGCACCCGGCGTCTGACCCGGTCGTCGTGCCAGGATGAGCCGAGGCCGCGCGGCACCCCGGCGCGGCCCGGCGACGAGGGAGGTCCGGTGGCGGTCGAGGAGATCCACGCCGAGATGGTCTCCAGCGTCTGGAAGGTGCTGGTCGCGCCCGGCGCGCAGGTCGCTGCGGGCGACACGCTGGTCATCCTCGAGTCGATGAAGATGGAGATCCCGGTGCTCACCGAGCTCTCCGGCACCGTCGAGGCGCTGCACGTCGTCGAGGGCGAGGTCCTCCAGGAGGGCGACCTCATCGCGACCGTCGCGAGCTGAACCGCCTCCTCCGGGGGCGTGACCGGGCATGATGCGGCGGTGCGCCGCCTCGCCGTCCTCGCCGGAACCCTCGCCTGCCTGGCGACCTCGGCCTGCACGGCCGCGGACGGCGCGCCCCCGGAGGCGGCTCCGGATGCGGGCCCGGCCGCGTGCCTCGATCCCGCCGAGGCGACGCGGGGGAGCGTCGAGGGCACGCCGGTCTGGGCGCGCTTCTGCCCCGGACCGGAGCGGCACCTGCTGCCCGCCGAGGTGCCGTCGGACGCGCTGACCTCGCACCTGGAGCTGCTCGCCGGCCTCGCGGAGCGCGACGCGGAGGACGTGCCCGCGGGGTGGCCCTGCCACCTCTCCTCCTACGACGAGGGCGCGGCACCCCTGCTGGCCGACGGACGCACCTACGAGGTCCAGATCGGCTATGCGGACGGCGGCGTGACGACGATCGTCGGTGCGACCGATCCCGACTGCGTGGGACGGTTCCCCGGGACCGGCGCGGGGGTCGGCGGGCCCGACGGGCTGGGGGTGTACGGGCTGCTGATGACGGCGTTCGGGCGCCAGTACGCCGACCGGTTCGAGGACGCCCCGGCCGGGGACGCCGCTCGTGTGCCCGGAGGACCCGGAAGACCCCTCGGCCGTGGACCGGGACGGCGCGTCGGCGTCCCTCGACACCGGCTACGCCGCGGGGATGCGGGCCCCGATGGTCCTGCCGCTGACGGCGGTGCGCGGAATCGTCTGCACGTGGTCGCCCGGCAGCAGCGAGCCCGTGCTGCGGGAGCTGACCGAGGGCGAGGCCGAGCGCGTCCGCATCGGGATGCACGGCATCCTCGGGGCCATCGCGGACTGCGGGGCCAGCGAGGAGCCGGTGCACACCGCCGTCGTCGAGGACCGGACCGGCACCCGCCGCGCGGTGACCGTCGACGACGGGAACTGCTCGTCGGTCGTCCGCGGTGGGCCCGGGCAGAGGTTCGGCCTCGGCTTCCCGTGGCTGGACCGCTGAGCCGCCCTCAGAGGTCGAGGGCGTAGACCAGCAGGTCGATGCCGGGGACCGGCGTCCAGTCCCGCTCCGGCAGCCGGGTGAAGCCCATCCGCTCGTAGAGGCGGTGCGCCGCGAGCATCTTCGGTCCGGTGGAGAGCACCATCCGGCGCTTGCCCGCCGCCCGTGCCCGGCGCAGGCAGTCGGTCATCAGCAGCTCGCCGATGCCGCGGCCCTGCGCGGCCGGGTCGACCACGAGCATCCGCACGGCGGCCTCGTCGTCGGACTCGGTGACCTCGCCGAAGTCGCCGGACAGCACGAGCGCGACGCTGCCGACCACCCGGCCGTCGTCGTCGCGCACGACCAGCAGCTCGGCGCGGTCGGCCCGGCCGGCGACGTCGGCCAGCTCGGGGGTGTAGCTCGGGCCGGCCAGCTCCCCGTCGATGTACACCGACACGGTGAGCTCCGCGATGGCGGCGTGGTCCGCCGGGGTGGCGGGCTCGATCCGGACGGCGGGGGGTGCGGGGGAGTCGGCCACACCGAGCAGCGTAGGAGGCGGTGCGCCGTCCCCGCGGTGCGCCTTCTCTACGCTCGGTCGCACCATGAACAGCCTCTCCGAGCGCCTGACCCGTGGCACGGCCTCCGACCCGGCCCAGGTCGACCACTGCCGCCGGCTGGTCGCCGACTGGCAGCTGCTGGCCGACCTCTCCTTCGCCGACCTGACGCTCTGGGTACCCCTGCCGCAGCCGGGCTCGTGGTGGTGCGTGGCGCAGGTGCGGCCGCTCACGGCGCCGACCTGCCGCCCGGAGGACCTCGTCGGCACCGAGGTCGCGGGGGAGGAGGCAGGGCCGTTCCGGTCGGCCTACGGCAGGGGACGGCCGGTGACCGAGGGGGCGCCCGACTGGTCGGGGCCCGCTCCCCGCCGGCGCGAGGTGGTCCCGGTCCGCCACGACGGCGTCGTGGTCGCCGTGCTGGCCCGGGACACCAACCTGGCGGTGACCCGCGCGCCCTCCACCCTCGAGCACACCTACCTCGACATCGCCGGCGACCTCTGCCTGATGATCTCCGCGGGCACGTTCCCACCGGAGAAGCTCCAGGACGCCGAGATGAGCCCTCGCGTGGGCGACGGACTGCTGCGGCTCGACGCCCGGGGCCGCGTCGTCTACGCCAGCCCCAACGCGCTGTCGGCCTACCGGCGGATCGGCGTGGCGGGGGACGTGGTCGGCCGCGACCTGGCCGAGGTCACCCGGTCGGCGGCGCGCGAGCGGGTCGTGGGCGAGGAGGTGGCGGCGGGCATCGCGGCGGCGGTCGCCGGGGGGTTCCCCGACCCGATGGACGTCGAGGCCGCCGGCGCGACGGTGCTCGTGCGCGCGCTGCCCCTGCAGGCGCCGGGCGCGGAGGAGGGTGCGCTGGTGCTGGTGCGCGACGTCACCGACGTCCGCCGCCGGGACCGCGCGCTGCTCAGCAAGGACGCGACGATCCGCGAGATCCACCACCGCGTGAAGAACAACCTGCAGACCGTCGCCGCGCTGCTGCGCCTGCAGGCCCGCCGGATGACCGTGCCGGCCGCGCGGGAGGCGCTGGAGGAGTCGGTGCGCCGGGTGGCCTCCATCGCCCCTGGTGCACGAGACGCTGGCCGGAAGCCGGGAGGACGTCGTCGACGTCGACCAGGTGCTGGACCAGGTGCTGCCCATGCTCGGCGACCTCACCTCGGTGGGGCCGGCGGCGCGCACCCGCCGGACCGGCTCGTTCGGCGAGCTCCCGGCGGCGACGGCGACGCCGCTGGTCCTCGCGGTGACCGAGCTGCTGCACAACGCCGCCGAGCACGCCTTCCCGGAGGGGGAGCCCGGCTCGATCGAGCTGCTCGCCGAGCGGACCGGGGACGACCTCGTGGTGCGGGTGCGCGACGACGGCCGCGGCCTGCCGGCGGGGTTCGACCCGTCGGTCAGCGAGGGGCTGGGCCTGCAGATCGTGCGCACGCTCGTGGAGAGCGAGCTGGGGGGCGGCCTGCGCACGACCGTCCCCCCGGCGGGGCGGGGGACCGAGGTCGTGCTGACGCTGCCCGGCGCGGGCCTGCCGCGCCGCTGACCCGCCCGGGACGGCGCTGAGGCCGGCCCCGGGGGATCCCGGACCGGCCTCGAGGCGATCGGTGTGGCCGCGGCGCGGCCGGTGCTGCTGGCGGTCAGGCGGTGCGGACCCGGGTGCGAGCCTGGCGGCGCTTGAGCGCCCGCCGCTCGTCCTCGGACAGGCCGCCCCAGACGCCGGAGTCCTGGCCCGAGCTGAGCGCCCAGTCCAGGCACGACGTCACGACGGGGCAACGCTGGCACACGGCCTTGGCCTGCTCGATCTGGACGACGGCCGGGCCGGCCGTCCCGATCGGGAAGAACAGCTCCGGATCCTCGTCCCGGCAGAGCGCGCGGTGGCGCCAGTCCATGGCGGTGTTCTCCTCGGTGTCGTCTACGGTTTCTAGGTCAGTCGCTGGCCCGGCCTGCGGCCGGGCCGACGCCACCGGGCCGACACCGGGGTCTCCAGCGCCTTGCGGCAGTGACTGCCTGCTGTGTTACCGGCAGGTTGCGTTCCTGCAGCGATGCTTTCACGCGGGCGGCGACTGTCAAGCAGAAACGAGGCCAGTGCCGACCCCCGCGTGAGCAACCTCACCACGCTCGTGATAGGCCCGCCACTCGGCAGGGCGAGGCACCATGCGCTCGGCGACGTTTACTGCCAGGGAGCCGTCAGGAGACGACGCGCAGGGCGTGCGGGACCGACCGCAGCCGCAGCCCCGTCGCGGTGCCCAGGTGCTCGCCGTCGACCTGCCAGCCCTGCGGCCGGACGGCGGTCAGCGTGAGCTCCGCCAGGTCGTGCCGGCGGTGCAGGCCGCGGCCGCGGTGCTGCGGCCGCTCGGCGAGCGCCCGGCGCAGGGTGCGCAGCATGCCGACCGGGTTGGTCCGCCCCAGCGCGAAGACGTCCAGCCCGGTGTCGAACGACGCCTCGGGGGAGGGCTGCACCGGCCGCGCACCGAGATAGGTCCAGGGGCTCACGTTGGAGACCAGGCAGAGGAAGAGCCCCTCGACGTCGTCCTCGCCGGGGATCTGCAGGGTCATCGCCGGACGGCGGCGCTCGCGGCCGCGGAGGAATGCGCTGGTCCCCTCGCGCACGTACAGCGCCCCCGTGGAGCGCCGGCCGCGGGCCCGCTGCGCGTCGACCCGGGCGATGACCTCGGCGTCGAAGCCGAGCCCCGCGGCGAAGACGAACCAGCGGGGGTCGGTCCACCCCGCCTCGTGCGCGGTGCCGGTGGCGCTGGCGGTGCCCAGGGAGACCAGCCGGGTCCGGCCGGCCCGCACCGAGGCGAGGATCTCCGCGGTCGCCTCGACCGGGTCGCGGGAGCGGCCCAGCGCCCGGGAGAACACGTTGGTGGAGCCGCCCGGCACGACCGCCAGGGTCGGCAGGTGCGCGCCGGGGCCGTGCGCCAGCAACCCGTTGACGACCTCGTTGACCGTGCCGTCGCCGCCGAGGGTGACGACGAGGTCCAGGCCGTCGGAGGCCGCCCGCTCGCCGAGCTCCCGGCCGTGGCCGCGGTGCTCGGTCTCGGCGACGTCGACCTTGAGCTCGCTGGCCAGCGCGCCGACGAGGACGTCGCGCATCTTGGACGTGGTGCTGGTCGCCGCGGGGTTGACCACCACGAGCGCGCGCATGACCACCAGGCTAGCTCCGGGCACCCGGCCCGCGTGGGAGGTGTGCGCAACCGGCGGACCGGCCCGCGGGGCCCGCGTAACCTCGCCGTCGTGACCGAGCAGACGCCGCAGCCGCGCCGGCTGGCCGACCGGCTCTTCGGTGCGGTGACCCCCGCGCCCGAGGTGCGGCCCGCGCCGCCGCGCGAGGAGGCACCCCGCTCGGTGCGGCAGGCGGCCGCGCTGGTCGCCGTGGAGGCCGCCGGCTTCGTCGTCCTCGCGCTGGTGCTGCTCTGGCTGACCCTCACCGGCGACCCCGAGAGCGTGCCCCGCGCGCTGGCCGAGGTCGTGCTCGCGGGGCTCGCCGCGGGCGTCCTGGGCGCCGCCGCGGTCGGCCTGCGCCGGCTCGCGGGGTGGGCGCGGGGGCCGGTCATCGCCCTGCAGGTGTTCTTCGGGGCCGCGGGCTTCGTCGCGACGTTCCAGGCCGCGCGGCCGGAGATCGGCATCCCGGTGCTGGTGCTCGTGGCCGGCGTCGTCTACCTGCTCATGACCCCCGAGGCGCGGCTGGCCTACCTCGACCGCTGAGGTTCAGACCAGGTCGATGACGTCGGCGATCGAGTCCAGGACCCGGCCCGGGCGGAACGGGAAGCGGGCCACGTCGGCCGCCGCGGTGGAGCCGGACAGCACCAGGATCGTGTCCAGGCCCGCCTCGATGCCGGCGACGACGTCGGTGTCCATGCGGTCGCCGATCATCACCGTGGACTCCGAGTGCGCCTCGATCCGGTTCATCGCGCTGCGGAACATCATCGGGTTGGGCTTGCCCACGAAGTAGGGCTCGGCGCCGGTCGCGCGGGTGATCATCGCCGCGACCGAGCCGGTCGCGGGCAGCGGCCCCTCCGGCGAGGGGCCGGTGACGTCGGGGTTGGTGGCGATGAAGCGGGCGCCGCGGCCGATCAGGCGGATGGCGCGGGTGATCGCCTCGAACGAGTAGGTGCGGGTCTCGCCCAGCACCACGTAGTCGGGGTCGGTGTCGGTCATGACGTAGCCGACCTCGTGCAGCGCGGTGGTCAGCCCGGCCTCGCCGATGACGTAGGCCGACCCGCCCGGCAGCTGGGTGCGCAGGAAGTCCGCGGTGGCCAGCGCGGAGGTCCACAGCGACTCCTCGGGCACGTGCAGCCCGGTGCGGGCCAGCCGGGCGGCGAGGTCGCGCGGGGTGAAGATCGAGTTGTTGGTGAGCACGAGGAAGCGGCGGCCGCGGTCGACGAGCCGCTCGAGGAACTCGGCCGCGCCCGGCAGCGCCTGCTCCTCGTGGACCAGCACGCCGTCCATGTCGGTCAGCCAGCACTCGGCGGGGACGCGCTCGGTGGTCACGGCGGTCACGCTAGGCCCTGCGGGGTGGCCGGGCCTCCCGTGACCGGTCTACCGCGGGGCGGCGAAGGCGGTCAGGGCGCGTCGTCGGTCAGCCGGAAGACCGTCCAGTCGTCCATCGGGACGGCACCGGCCGCGCGGTAGAACTCGATCGACGGGGTGTTCCAGTCCAGCACCGACCACTCCAGCCGCGAGTAGCCGCGCTCCACGCAGACCGCGGCCAGCGTGCTCAGCAGCGCGCGGCCCAGCCCGCGGCCGCGCTGGGCGGGCTGCACGTAGAGGTCCTCGAGGTAGATGCCGTGCGTGCCGCGCCACGTGGAGAAGTTGAGGAACCACAGCGCGAGGCCGACGACGCGGCCCTCGTCGTCCTCGGCGACGTGGCCGAACAGCGCGGGGGCCTCGCCGAAGAGGCACGCGGTGAGCTGCTCCTCGGTGAGGCGCACCTCGTGCAGGGCCCGCTCGTAGTCCGCCAGCTCGCGCACCAGCCCCACGGCCGCGGGGACGTCGCCGGGCCGGATGGGTCGCACCGTCACGACAGCGCCTCCTTGATCGAGGCCGGCACCAGACGGGCCAGCGGGGAGAGCACCGGCACGAGCACCGGCGCGAACAGGTAGCCGTAGGCCAGGACGATCCCGGTGTGGACCGGGGCGAGCGCGAAGGCGACGACGAGCAGCAGCGCCACCGCCATCGGGCCGTACGGCCGGCCGCTGCGCGGGCTCACCAGCGAGCGGAACGACCGGTAGCGCACGTTGCTGACCATCAGCAGCGCCGGCACGGCCATGACCAGCAGCACCCAGAGCCGGTCCCGGCCCTGCATCTGGTCGCCGAACGCGAACACAGAGGCCAGCACGACGCCGGCGGCGCCGGGGCTGGGCATGCCGGTGAAGTACCGCTTGTCGGCGGTGGGGTCGATGGTCACGTTGAACCGGGCCAGCCGGATCGCCGCGCACGCGACCCACAGGAAGCAGGCCACCCAGCCGAGCACGTCCCACTCGTCGCGGCCCTCGGAGAAGAGCGTGAAGGCCACCAGCGCCGGGGCCAGGCCGAAGGAGACGAGGTCGGCCAGCGAGTCGAACTGCAGGCCGAACGGGGTGACGGCGCCGACCTTGCGCGCCACCGCGCCGTCGAGGATGTCGAACAGCACCGACAGCCCGATGAGGACGGCGGCCACCCCGTGCTCGCCGCGGATGGACACGAGGATCGCCCCGAAGCCGCAGCCCATGTTGGCGAGGGTGAACAGGCTGGGCAGGGTGGCCAGGGCCCGTCGCCGGGAACCCGTGACCGAGCCGCGCACGAACTCGGCCGTGGCGGTGCGCCGCGTCGGCACCGGGGGCCTCAGCGGGCGGCGGGCCAGCGGGCGATGACGGTATCGCCGCCGCGCACGCGCTGCCCCGTCGTCACGGTCAGCTCGCAGTCGAGCGGCACGAAGACGTCCATCCGGGAGCCGAACTTCATCAGGCCCATCCGCTCACCGGTGGCCAGCCGCTGACCGACGCCGGTGCGGGTGACGATCCGCCGCGCCAGGACGCCGACGATCTGCCGGAAGACCACGGTGCGCTCGCCGTCGCGGAGCCAGAGCTCGCTTAGCGCTCGTTGCGGTGCGCGGAGTCCCGCCGGTAGGCCGCGAGGAAGCTGCCCGGCCGGTAGGAGCTCTCGACGACCTCGCCGCGGTAGGGCGACCGGTTCACGTGCACGTCGACGACGGAGAGGAAGACGCTGACCTGCTGCCACTCGCCGGGGGGCGCGACACCCTCCTGCGGCTCGCCGGCGACCATGACCACGCCGTCGGCCGGGGAGAGCACCTCGTCCGGGTCCGCCGGCTCGACGTCGCAACGCCGGTCGGGGTCGCGGAAGAACAGCGCCATGTACGCGGACAGGCCCAGCAGCGGCCAGGCGGCCGCCCGGGCTCCGCGGCGGCCGGTGACGCGGCTCAGCGCCAGCAGGCCGGCAGCGGGGACCAGGGGTCCGGTGAGGAAAGGCCACCCGGCCCGGTCGATGCGCATCGTGGTTGAACCGTACCGGCCGGGCACCGGCTCACTCCGGGCGCGCGACGGTCGACGCCCGGGAGGGGTCGGCGCCGAGCTCAGGTGCTGCGGTCGCGCTGCGGGCCGCCGTACCAGTCGAGGCAGACCATCGTCGCGTCGTCCTTGAGGTCGTGACCAGTGGCTCGCAGCACGGCGCCCCCGAGCTCGTGCACGACCTCGCGAGGGTGCAGGTCGGCGCTGTCGGCCAGGGCAGCGGCGACGTCGAGGGTGGCGGCGTTGCGCTCGAGCATGCCGTCGGTGAGGAAGACGATCCGGTCGCCGGGCTCCAGCGGGAACGGCTGCACCTGGAAGGACTTGCCGGGCAGGACGCCGAACGGCGGCTCGACGCGGAGGTCGATCTCCTCGACGTGGCCGTCGCGCAGCCGCAGGGGCAGGGTGTGCCCGGCGTTCACGACGCGCGCGGCGCCGGTGCGCAGGTCGAGGTCGAGCAGCTGCCCGGTGACGAACTGACCGGGCAGGCAGTTGTCGGCCAGGCTGTCGTTGGCGTAGGCGGCCTGCGCGGCGAGGTCCAGGCCGCGCCGCCGGCCGTTGCGCAGGCTGCCGACCAGCAGGGTGGCCAGCAGCGCCGCCTCCACCTGGTGGCCGACGGCGTCGGTGATGGAGAGGTGCAGCGCGTTGCGCTCGAGGGTGTAGTCGAAGGTGTCGCCCCCGACGGAACCGGCCGGCTCCAGCCAGCCGGCCAGCGTGAACTGCCCGGCCTCGCAGGTGTAGGAGGCCGGCAGGAGCCGGCGCTGGATCTCGGCGGCCAGCGCGAACGGGGTGGAGCGCTGGCCCCACTCGAACACGTCGGTGTGCCGGCGCGCGGCGATCACCACGTAGGCGAGGGCGTGCGCCGCGCTGCCGATGTCGGCGACGTCGTCCGCCGACGGGTAGCCGGGGAGGACCAGCTCCAGGACACCGATGGCGTCGCCGCGGTCGGTGACCGGGGCCAGCACGCGCGCGCCGTCGCCGAGCTCCTCGACGTGGACGCGCTGGGTGCGGATCACGCGGTCGTACGGGGTGCCCTCCAGCGGGAGGGTCTCGGCCTGCTCGCCGTCGTGGGTGCGGGCCCCGGAGACGGGCCCTGCCGAGGTCAGCCGGACGACGGAGTGGCCGCTGAAGTCGGCGATGAGCAGCGCGGCCGATCGGGCGGCGACCATCTCGCGGAGCGCTCCGGCGACGGCTTCGACCGCGGCGATCGGTGCCGCGTTCTCCACCTTCTCCAGCAGAGCGCCGACGTCGATCACGAGGTCCTCCGGTCCGCGCACGGGCGAACCCCAGGCGCACGCGCGGTAGTGCGCCGGGCGGACAGACGACTGCCGGGTCACCCCGTGGGGTGGCCCGGCAGCTGAGCTTCGTCGACCAGCGTATCGCCGGATCGGCGAGGACGCAGGGGGAGTGCGGACCGTCAGGCGGCCTTGGTCTCCCAGAAGATCTTGTCGATCTCGGCGATGTAGTCGAGCAGCTTCTGGCCCTCGGCGGGGTCCATGCTGCCCTTGCCGCCGGCGGCGCCGGCCTGCTTGGTGGCCTTGTTGAACAGCTCGTGCAGCTGCGGGTACTTCTCGAAGTGCGGGGCCTTGAAGTAGTCGGTCCAGAGCACCCACAGGTGGTGCTTGACCAGGTCGGCGCGCTGCTCCTTGATGAGCACGCAGCGCATCTTGAAGACCTCGTCGTCGCTGCCCTGGTACTTCTCCTGGATCGCCTTGACGGATTCCGCCTCGATGCGGGCCTGGGCGGGGTCGTAGACGCCGCAGGGGAGGTCGCAGTGCGCGGTGGCCTCCACGGCGGAGAACATGCGGAACAGGCGCATGGGGATAGCCTCCGGTCTCATGGGTGGGTTCGTCTGCGACCCTACTCCCGGTGAGGACGGACGACAGCGGGGACGACCTGGGCGTTCGGGCGCTCGACGCGGTCTGGACGCGGGTACGGGTGAGCGGACCCTCGATGTCCCCGACGCTGCGCGACGGCGACCAGGTCCTCGCCCGGTCGGTGCGCGACCCCTCGCGGGTGCGCCCGGGGGACGTCGTCGTCGCCCGGTTCCCCGCCCGCCCGGAGCTGCTGGTCGTCAAGCGGGTGCGCCGGGCCGTCGAGGGCGGGCACTGGGTGGAGGGCGACAACGCCGTCCGGAGCGACGACAGCCGCGCGTTCGGGCCGGCCGTCGTCGTGGGGCGGGTCGTGGCCCGGCTGTGGCCGCGCCCGGGCCGGGTCGCCCCGGCGCCGGAGGTCTGAGCGCTCAGGCCCCGCGCAGCTGCGCGTAGCGGGCGGTGCTCTCCGCCCAGGTGGGCAGCAGGCCCTTCTCCCGGGCCTCGGCCAGCGTCGGGGCGACCTGGTCCCGGGCGGAGAGCTCGAACTCCACGTCGGCCGGCCACGGCAGGTCCAGCTCGGTGTCCAGGGGGTGGATGCCGAACTCGCGGGTGGGGTCGTAGCCGGTGGAGACCAGGTAGGTCAGGGAGCTGCCGTCGGCGAGGGAGACGAAGGCGTGCCCGAGCCCCTCGGCCAGGTAGACCGCGCGCGGCGCATCGCTGTCGAGCACCACGCTGTCGTGCACGCCGAACGTCGGCGAGCCCACCCGGATGTCGACGACGACGTCCAGGACGCGGCCGGCCGGGCAGTAGACGTACTTCGCCTGCCCGGGCGGGACGAGCGCGAAGTGGATGCCGCGCAGTGCACCCCGGGCCGAGACGCTGTGGTTGGCCTGCGCGAGGCCCAGCGGGTGGCCCACGGCCTCGGACAGGACGTCCGCGCGGTACCACTCGGTGAAGCTCCCCCGGGAGTCGCCGTGCGGGACGAGATCGATGACGTAGCTGTCGGGCACGGCCAGTTCTCGGATCTCCACGGTGGCACCGTAGCGGCACGGCTGCTCCGGGCCCGGATTACGCTCCTGGCACCATGAGCGGCAACCCGGGTGCGGACGACGCCCAGCCCGACCGTTTCGCCGACGACCCGGCCTTCGCCGTGCACGAGGGCGGCAAGCTCTCCGTCGTCCCGACCCGGCGGATCGAGTCGATCGGCGACCTCGCGCTGACCTACACGCCGGGCGTCGCCCGCGTGTCCAGCGCGATCCCACGCGGAGCCGGCGCTGGCCCGCCGGTTCACCTGGGCCTCCCGGGTGGTCGCGGTGGTCTCCGACGGGACCGCGGTGCTCGGGCTGGGGGACATCGGCCCGGCGGCCGCGCTGCCGGTCATGGAGGGCAAGGCCTGCCTGTTCTCCGAGTTCGCCGGCCTGGACGCGGTGCCGATCGTGCTGTCGACCACCGACGTCGACGAGATCGTGGACACCGTCGTGGCGATCGCCCCCTCGTTCGGCGGCATCAACCTCGAGGACATCAGCGCGCCGCGCTGCTTCGAGATCGAGGAGCGGCTGCGCGAGCGGCTGCCCATCCCGGTCATGCACGACGACCAGCACGGGACGGCGATCGTCGTGCTCGCCGCCCTGCGCAACGCGGCCCGGGTGACCGGGCGGGCGATGGCGGACCTGCGGGTCGTCGTCTCCGGCGCGGGCGCGGCGGGCGTGGCCTGCACCAAGATCCTGCTGGAGGCGGGCGTCGGGGAGCTCGTGGTGGCCGACTCCCGGGGCCTGCTGCACGCCGGCCGGGGCGACCTGACCGCCAGCAAGCAGTGGCTGGTGGAGAACACCAACCCGTCCGGCCACGCCGGGACGATGGCCGACGCGCTCGTGGGCGCCGACGTCTACCTGGGGCTCTCGGGCGGCTCGGTGCCGGAGTCGTCGATCGCCGCGATGGCCGAGGACGCGATCGTCTTCTCGCTGGCCAACCCGATCCCCGAGGTCGACCCGGCGATGGCCGCCCGGCACGCCGCCGTCGTCGCCACCGGGCGCAGCGACCTGCCGAACCAGATCAACAACGTGCTCGCCTTCCCCGGCGTCTTCCGCGGCGCGATCGACGCCGGTGCCACGAGCATCACCGAGGAGATGAAGCTGGCCGCCGCCGTCGCGCTGGCCGACGTGGTGGGGGAGGACCTGCGGCCCGAGTACATCGTGCCCAGCCCCCTGGACCGCCGCGTCGCGACCGCCGTCGCCGAGGCCGTCGCGGCGTGCGCCCGGGAGCAGCACGTCACCGTCTGACGCCCGGGGCGTGGATCAACCGGCGCTGCTGAACCGGTCGACGATCGGGTCGAACGTGCGGCTGATGTCGGTGTTCACCCAGATGAGAACGACGGTGGCGAGGAGGAACGCCGGCACCAGCACGGCCTTCTCGAACACCGTCCCGGTGCGCATCGGCGAGAACGCGATGCGCGTCCGGCGGACCAGCCAGAGCACCGGCAGCGGGACCCCGGCCTTGGTGAGCGCGTCCCCGGCGATGTGGGTGAGCACGCCGAGGGCCACCGCCCACGGCAGCCAGGTCGGCTGCGGGCTGTGCTCCAGCAGCCACCAGGCTCCGGCCCACGACAGCGCCATGTTGCCGACGATCGTCGTCTCGGTGGTGCCGGGGATGACGAAGTGGAGTGCGTGCAGCGCCAGACCGATGGCCAGCGCCATGAGCAGCAGGCTGGACCAGTAGACGTCCGCCGCGAGGATCGCCAGCCCTCCCAGCGCCAGTGGCGCCAGCACCGCGTCGTGCGTGCCCCAGCGGTGCCCGCCGGTGACCTTGCCGACCAGCCCCGAGGGGACGTCGGTCACCGGCCCCCACATGTCCGAGACCGTCGACCCGCGGTGGTCGAGGTCGGGCAGCATGGCGAACCCACCGGCCGCCGCGATCCAGGACATCTGCGCGACGGTCCCCGAGACCGGGGCCCAGGGGAGGGTCGCCGCCCCGGCGGCGAGGCCGGAGAGGGCATGGGAGTGACCGAGCACCTACCCAGCGTGCGCCCGAGGGCCGGGCATGCGGGGGAGGCGCGCAGAGGGGCCCCTCCCGGTGGGAGGGGCCCCTCTGTCAGTCGTCGTCGTCCGCGTCCGCGCCGCCGCGGGCCAGCCAGGTGGCCAGCCGCTCGACCGGTACCTCGAAGTCGGGGTGCAGGTCGACGAACACCTGGAGCTGGTCGGCCAGCCAGGCGAGGCTGACCTCCTCCTGGCCGCGCCGCTGCGCGAGCTCCTCCAGGCCCCGGTCGGTGAAGTACATCGCGGGCTACTTCGCGAGCGCCTCGGCGACCAGCTGGCGCTGCTCGACGTCGTGCACCTTGGCCGAGCCGACCGCCGGGCTGGCCGACGCGCGCCGGCTGACCCGCCGGAACGTGCGGCCCGAGGGCAGGTGCTCGGGGAGGTTGACGGCCATGAACTGCCAGGCGCCCATGTTCGCCGGCTCCTCCTGCACCCACACCACGTCGGTGGCGTTCGGGTACTGCTCCAGCGCCTCGGCGATCTGCTGGGCGGGCAGCGGGTAGAGCTGCTCGACCCGGACGACGGCGACGTCGGTGGAGCCCTCGGACTCGCGCTGGGCCATCAGGTCGTAGGCGACCTTGCCGCTGCACAGCAGCACCCGGCGCACCGCCGCACCGTCCAGCGGCCGGCCGGCCACGCCCGGGTCGGGCAGGACGTGCCGGAAGCCCTCGTCGGTGAAGTCGCTGACCGGGCTGACCGCCACCTTGGCCCGCAGCAGCGACTTCAGGGGTGAACACGACCAGCGGCCGGTGCACGTCCGAGAGCGCCTGGCGGCGCAGCAGGTGGAAGTAGTTGCCCGGCGTCGTGCAGTTGGCGACGGTCATGTTGTTCTCCGCCGACAGCTGCAGGAAGCGCTCGATGCGACCGCTGGAGTGATCCGGGCCCTGGCCCTCGAGGCCGTGCGGCAGCAGCATGACCACGCCGGAGCGCTGGCCCCACTTGGCCTCGCCGGAGCTGATGAACTCGTCGATGACCATCTGGGCGCCGTCGACGAAGTCGCCGAACTGCGCCTCCCAGAGGACCAGCGCCTTGGGGTTGGCCACCGAGTAGCCGTACTCGAAGCCGAGGGCGGCGTACTCGCTGAGCAGCGAGTCGTAGACGAAGAACTTGGCCTGCTCGTCGGAGAGGTTGGCCAGCGGCGTGTACTCCGCGGCGGTCTCCCGGTCGATGAGCACCGAGTGCCGCTGCACGAAGGTGCCGCGGCGGGAGTCCTGGCCGGCCAGCCGGACCGGGACGCCCTGCATGAGCAGCGACCCGAAGGCGAGCAGCTCGCCCATGGCCCAGTCGACGCCGCCCTCGGTCACCATGGCCGCGCGCCGCTCGAGCATCTTCTTGAGCTTCGGGTGCGGGGTGAACTCCGGCGGGAACGAGACGTGCGCGTCGCCGATCGCCTTGAGCACCTCGGGGGTGATGGCGGTCTGCAGCTGCGACTCGTTGGCCGTGCGCGGGTCCATGACCGGCTCGGGGCCCGAGGAGTCCTTGGAGTCGTGGGTCTCGGCGAAAGCCCGCTCGAGCTGCCCGCGGTAGTCCTTGAGGGCCTCCTCGGCCTCCTCGAGCGTGATGTCGCCGCGGCCGACCAGCGCCTCGGTGTACAGCTTCCGGACCGAGCGCTTGCGGTCGATGATGTCGTACATCAGCGGCTGGGTCATCGACGGGTCGTCGCCCTCGTTGTGCCCGCGGCGGCGGTAGCAGACGAGGTCGATGACGACGTCCTTCTTGAACGCCTGGCGGTAGTCCACGGCCAGCCGGGCGACCCGCACGCACGCCTCGGGGTCGTCGCCGTTCACGTGGAAGACCGGGGCGCCGATCATCCGCGCGACGTCGGTCGAGTACAGGCTCGATCGGGCCGCGGCAGGGCTGGTGGTGAACCCGACCTGGTTGTTGACGACGACGTGCACGGTGCCGCCGGTGCGGTAGCCGCGCAGCTGGGAGAGGTTCAGGGTCTCCTGCACCACGCCCTGGCCGGCGAACGCGGAGTCGCCGTGCAGCAGGACGGGCAGCACGGTGAAGCCCTGCTCGCCCTTGTCGATCATGTCCTGCTTGGCCCGCACGATGCCCTCGAGCACCGGGTTGACCGTCTCCAGGTGGCTGGGATTGCTGGCCAGGGAGACGGCGATCTCGGCGTCGGAGCGGAACGGGTTGCGGAAGGTGCCGGTGGCGCCGAGGTGGTACTTCACGTCGCCCGAGCCCTGGACGGTGCCGGGGTCGATGTTGCCCTCGAACTCGCCGAAGATCTTCGCGTAGCTCTTGCCGAGCACGTTGGCGAGCACGTTGAGCCGGCCGCGGTGCGGCATGCCGATCGCGACCTCGTCCAGGCCGTGGTCGGTGCCGGCGAGCAGCACCTCGTCGAGGACGGGGATCAGCGACTCACCGCCCTCGAGGCTGAACCGCTTCTGCCCGACGTACTTGGTCTGCAGGAAGGTCTCGAACGCCTCGGCGGCGTTGAGCCGGCCGAGCACGTGCTTCTGCTTCTCGCGGTCGGGCTGCTCGTGCGCGACCTCGACCCGCTTCTGGAGCCACTCGCGCTCCTCGGGGTCGGTGATGTGCATGTACTCCACGCCGACCGTGCGGCAGTAGGAGTTGCGCAGCACGCCGAGGATGTCGCGCAGCGCCATCATCCGCTCGCCGGCGAACCCGCCGACCGGGAACTTGCGGTCGAGGTCCCACAGCGTCAGGCCGTGCTCGCGGATGTCCAGGTCGGGGTGCTTGCGGACCCGGTACTCGAGCGGGTCGGTGTCGGCCATGAGGTGGCCGTTGCGCCGGTAGGCCTCGATGACCTCGATGACGCGGGCTTCCTTGTCGATCTGCCCCTCGGTGCTCACCCGCACGTCCGGCATCCAGCGCACCGGCTCGTAGGGGATCCGCAGCGAGCGGAAGACCTCGTCGTAGAAGCCGTCCTCGCCCAGCAGCAGCGCGTGCAGGCGGCGGAGGAAGTCGCCGGACTCCGCGCCCTGGATGACCCGGTGGTCGTAGGTCGAGGTGAGCGTGATGATCTTGGAGATGCCCATCTCGGTGAGCGCCTCGGGGCTCATCCCCTGGAACTCGGCGGGGTACTCCATCGCGCCGACGCCGACGATCGCGCCCTGGCCGGCGGTCAGCCGCGGCACCGAGTGCACCGTGCCGATCGTGCCGGGGTTGGTCAGGCTGATCGTGGTGCCGGAGAAGTCCTCCATCGTCAGCTTGCCGCCGCGCGCCCGGCGGATGATGTCCTCGTAGGCGGCCCAGAACTGGGCGAAGTCCATCTCCTCGGCGGCCTTGATCGAGGCGACCACCAGGGACCGCGAGCCGTCGGGCTTGGGCAGGTCGATGGCCAGGCCGAAGTTCACGTGCTCGGGCTGGACGTGCACCGGCTTGCCGTCGACCTCGGCGAACGCGCTGTTCATGTTCGGGAAGTCGTCCAGCGCGCGGACCAGCGCGTAGCCGATGAGGTGGGTGAAGGAGATCTTCCCGCCGCGGGCCCGCTTGAGGTGGTTGTTGATGACGATGCGGTTGTCGGCCAGCAGCTTGGCCGGCACCGCGCGCACGCTCGTGGCCGTCGGCACGGTGAGCGAGGCGTTCATGTTCTTGACCACCGCCGCGGCGGCGCCGCGCAGCGGCGACTGCGTCGCGCCCGTGGCCGGCGCGGGGGTGGCGGGCTTGGCGGCCTTCGGCGCCGGGGCGGCCGGCTGCTGCTGGTCGGCGCGGTCCGCGGCGCGGGCGACGACGGTGCCCTCGGACTGCGGCTCGGGGCGCGAGGGCACGGGGGCCGGCTTCGCGGCGGGCGCGGGCGTCGGGGTCGCGGCCTTCGCGGGTGCCGGGCTCGCGGCCTTGGCCGGTGCCGGGGCGTTCTCGCGCACCCCGCCGTCGACCGGGCTGCCCGGGCGGTAGTCGGCGAAGAACTCGTGCCAGGCCTGGTCCACGCTGGACGGGTCGGACTGGTACTGCTGGTACATCTCCTCGACCAGCCACTCGTTGGTGCCGAAGCCGGTCACCGGGGACTGGGCGGAGGGCCGGGATGAGTTCTCGCTTGACACGGGGTCGAGTGCCTTCTTCGTCTCTGGGCTGCGTCTTCGGGGCAAGGATGGCTGAGCGGGCAGTCTACGCCCGTCGGCCGCGGCCGACCGGGCGTGACGGCGGCCGCGCCGGTCGCCCGGGCGCGGCCGCCGGAGGTGTCAGACGACGTCCCGCCGGACGGACAGGAACGTGCCGAGCAGCGCCGCCAGGAGGCCGTAGCCGAGCAGCAGGAAGCCGCCCTGCCAGGCGCCCAGCAGCTCGGGGCCGTCGACCGTCGCCGTCATGGCCTCCAGGCCCCCGCCGGGCAGCCACTTGTAGGCACCGGAGGTGGCGGGGATGGAGCGGATGACCCCCTCCACCACGAACAGGTAGACCAGCGCGGCCACGATGGCGCCCACCTGGTTGCGCAGGAGCGCGCCCAGGCCCACGCCGATGACGGCGTAGATGACCAGCGCCAGGCCCGAGGTCAGCATGACCTCGAGGTTGTCGGCGGTCAGGGACGGCGCGGCGCCGCGGGCACCGGCGTAGATCACGACGGTCACGTACCCGACGAGCACCGCCACGACGGCGAAGGGCACCGCGGCCAGCGCGTAGGCGATCAGCTTGGCGACGACGACGCGCCCGCGGCGAGGCGTGGTGAGGAACGTCGGCGTCGCCGTCCGGTGCCGGTACTCCTGGGTCGCCCCGATGATCCCCAGGATGATCGTGAGGATCGTGGCGCCCGAGGCCTGGGCGAGGGCGGTCTGCTCGAACTCCGCGGTGCCGACGGGCGGCAGCCCGCTGTCGGGGTTCCCGGCGAAGGCGGTCATCAGCGCGGCGAACCCGGCGGTGAGCACGGCCGCGGCGATCAGCATGGCGAGCCAGACGCGGGTGGTGAACAGCTTGGTCCACTCGGCGCGGACGAGCCGGGTCATCGGGCTGCTCCCTCGGGGACGGCGGTACCGGCGGTCGGGGCGGCGAACTGGCCCTGCCCGGCGGTGAGCTGGAAGTAGATCTCCTCCAGGCCGCTGGTGCGCGAGCGCAGCTCGTGCAGCTCCACCCCCGCGGCGAAGGCGCGGGCGCCGATCTCGTCGGTGGTCCGCCCGGTGACCGTGAGGGCCGTGCCGTCGAGGGCCAGCTGCACGCCGTCGGCCCGCAGGGCCTCGGCCAGCCGGCCCGCCTCCGGGCTGCGCACGAGCACCGTGCCGGCTCCGTCGGCACCGGCCCGCAGGTCGCTCATCGAGCCCTCGCGCACCAGCCGGCCCGCGCCCACGATGACCACGCGGTCGACGGTCTGCTCGACCTCCGACAGCAGGTGGCTGGACACCAGCACGGTCCGCCCCTGCTCGTGCGCCAGGTGCCGGAGGAAGCCGCGCAGCCACTGGATGCCCTCGGGGTCCAGGCCGTTGGCCGGCTCGTCGAGCACCAGGACGGCGGGGTCGCCCAGCAGCGCGGTGGCCAGCGCCAGCCGCTGCCGCATGCCGAGGGAGTAGCTGCCGGCGCGGCGGTTGCCGGCGTCGGCCAGGCCCACCTGGACCAGCACCTCGTCGGCGCGCTCGATCGGCAGGCCGGCGGCGCGGCAGTACACCCGCAGGTGGTTGCGCCCGGAGCGTCCCGGGTGGAACGCCGTCTCGAGCACCGCGCCGACGGTGCGCACCGGATCGGGCAGGTCCGCGTAGGGGACGCCGTCGAAGGTCGCCGTCCCGGTGTCGGGGCGGATGAGCCCGAGGACCATGCGCAGCGTCGTGGTCTTGCCCGCGCCGTTGGGCCCCAGGAAGCCGGTGACCTGGCCGGGCTCCACGGTGAACCCCAGGTCGGTCACCGCCCGGACGGCCCCGAAGGACTTGGTCAGTCCGCGGACCTCGACCCGCACGGGGCCGGTCGCCGCGGTCGTTGCGGTGGGGATGTCGCACTCCTCGTCGTCGTCGATGGGCCCCCCCATCCAAGCGCAGCGGGCGCCCGGGGCAGCGGGTCCGCCGATCCTCGGCGTGCCCCGCTCAGCCCCGCGGGACCGACCGGGCGAGCAGCGCGGTGCCCACCCCGGCCACCACGACGGCGAGCAGCGCCACCCGCAGGCTGCTGGCGTCGGCGATCACCCCGACCAGCGGCGGGACGACGAGGAAGCCGGTGCGCAGCAGCACGTTGACCACCGCCAGGCCGAGCCCCGGCCGCAGCCCGGGCAGCTCGTCGGCGGCGGTATAGGCCGCCGGCACGAGGGTCGCGACCCCCAGCCCGGCCAGCGCGAACCCGGCCAGCGTGCTGGGCACCGACGGCATCGCGAGCGCCGCGCCGAACCCGACGGCGGAGAGCAGCCCGCCGGCCTGCACCACCCGGCGCCGGCCGAACCGGTCGACGGCGCGATCACCGGTGAACCGGCCCACCGTCATCGCCAGCGAGAGCGCGACGAAGCCCAGCCCGGCGACGGCGGGCCCGGCGTCCAGCTCGACCCGCAGGTACAGCGCGCTCCACGAGCTCCCGGCGTCCTCGACGACGACGGCGCACGCGGCCAGGGCACCCAGCGCGGCGATGCCCACGACGGCGCGCGACCGCGCGCGGGCCCGCGGGCGGGGAGCGGAGGCGTCCGGCGGCGGGTCGTCGGAGCCGGGCAGCAGCAGGCGCACGCCGGCCAGGGCGGGGACGGCGACCAGCACGGCGACCACGCCGAGGTGCCAGGACAGCGGCACGCCGAGGCCCGCGGCGGCCGCACCGAGCAGCCCGCCGGCCAGCGACCCCACGCTCCAGGTGCCGTGGAAGGCGTTGATGATCGAGCGGCCGTACCGCCGCTGCACCCGCAGCCCCTGGGCGTTCTGGGCGACGTCGACCGCGGCGTCCACCGCGCCGGCGACCAGCAGCGCGCCGGCCAGCACACCCCACTGCGGAGCGGCCGCGGCCGCCCAGACCGCCGCGGCCAGCAGCACCAGGCCGCCGCCGGCGATCCGGGCCGAGCCGAGGCGGGTCATCAGCGGGGCCACGGCCACCCCGGCGACCAGCGCGCCCAGCGGCTGGGCGGCGAGCGCGGTGCCCAGGGCGGTGTTGCTCAGCCCGAGCTCGGCCTTGAGCTCCGGCAGCCGGGGGACCAGGTTGGCGTAGAGGACGGCGTTGGCGAAGAAGCAGGCGCCGACCGCCGTGCGGGCGTGCCGCAGCCGTGCGTCGGGTCCGCCGGTGCTGATCGCGGCCACGCGCCGTCGTCCTCCCTCGCCCGGGGCGCGGCCCGGCCGCTCCTCGGCTCCGGGTGACCCCCAGCACACGGTCACATAGAGTGCCCGCCGTGAGCGACAGCGCCAGCGCGTACCGGACCGTCGTCGTCGGCACGGACGGGTCGGAGTCCTCCCTGCGCGCCGTCGCGCGGGCCGGGGCCATCGCCGGGGCGACCGGGGCCACCCTGGTCATCGCCTGCGCCTACCTGCCGACCGAGGCCGACGAGCGCGAGCTCTCCCGCGCCCAGGACGTGCTCGGCGACGAGGCCTACCAGGTGGTGGGCTCGCACCCGGCCGAGGACACCGTGCGCACCGCCGCCGAGCGGGCCGGCGCCGCCGGTGCCGGCGAGGTGCGCACCGTCGCCGTCCAGGGCTCCCCCGTGGAGACGCTGCTCGAGATCGTCCGCCGCGAGGACGCCGATCTGCTCGTCGTCGGCAACCGCGGGCTCAACGGGATCAAGGGCCGGCTGCTCGGGTCGGTGCCGGCCGACGCCACCCGTCGCTCGACGTGCGACGTGCTCGTCGTCCACACCACCGGCTGAGGCCGGGGCCGGCATGGACGACCCCGCCCCGCCGCCGGGCGACGATCCCCGGGACGCGCTGGAGCGGCTGCTGCTCGACGGCCCGCGCCGGTACACCCGGCTGCAGGTCGCCGAGATGTCCGGGCTGGCACCGGAGCGCACGCAGCGGCTGTGGCGGGCGCTGGGCTTCCCCGACGCCGCCGACGACGACCCGGTCTTCACCGACGCCGACGTCGAGGCGCTGGCGGTGCTCACCAGGCTGATCGACTCCGGCTTCGTCGACCCCTCCACCGAGGCCTCCATCGCCCGCGCGATGGGGCAGTCGCTGTCCCGGCTGGCGGACTGGCAGACCGACATGCTGGCCGACTCGCTGGCCCGCACCGTGGGGCCGGGGGAGCGGACGGTGTCCCCGGAGGTCGCCGTCGAGGCGGCCCGCGAGCTGCTGCCCAAGCTGCGGCAGGTCCTGGACTACGTGTGGCGCCGGCACCTGGCGGCCAACGCCGGCCGGCTGGTGACGCCCGGGGGCCAGGGCGACCGCCGGGAGCTCACGGTCGGCTTCGCCGACCTCGTCGGCTACACCTCGCGCAGCCGCGGCATGGGCGGCCGCGAGCTGGGCGCGATGGTGGAGGACTTCGAGAGCATCGCCGCCTCGGTCATCGCCCGGCACCACGGCCGGGTGGTCAAGACCGTCGGCGACGGGGTGCTGTTCACCGCCGCCCCGGTGGACGCCGCCGAGATCGGCCTGGCGCTGCCGGACGCCTGGTCGGCCCCCGAGCGGCCGCTGCTGCGGGTCGGCGCCGGCTTCGGCGCGGTGCTCACCCGGCTCGGCGACATCTACTCGCCGGTGGTGAACCTGGCCAGCCGGCTCACGTCGATCGCCCGGCCGGGCACCTTCCTCGTCGACCGCGAGCTGGCGCACCGGATCCGCGACCTCCCCGAGTACCGGGTGCGCCCGCTGCGCCGGGTCTCGGTGCGGGGCTACGACCACCTGCAGCCGTGGCTGGTGCGCCGGCGCCGTGCCGACGACGCCCCCGACCCGGACGGCGGCTACGACGAGGACGCCTTCGACCTGGAGTGAGCGCCCCCGGGCCGGATGGGACGCTGGTGCGGTGAGTGCCACCCTCGTCGCGCGCGGCCTGGCCGCCGGTCACGGCGCCCGCGTCCTGTTCGCCGACCTCGATCTCGTCGTCGCCCCCGGGGACGTCGTCGGGCTGGTCGGTGTCAACGGCGCCGGCAAGTCGACGCTGCTGCGCACGCTGGCCCGCGAGCTGGCGCCCGAGGCCGGCAGCATCGCGGTCAGCCCGCCGTCGGCGACGCTGGGCTACCTGCCGCAGGAGCACGAGCGGCACCCGGGGGAGACGGTGCTGGCCGCGCTCGCCCGGCGCACCGGCGTGGGGGCGGCGCAGGCGGCCCTCGACGACGCGACCGAGCGGCTGACCGCGGGCGAGGACGGCGCCGACGACGCCTACGGCGAGGCGCTGGAGCGCTGGCTCGCCCTGGGCGGGGCCGACCTCGAGGAGCGCGCCGAGGAGGTCGCGTGGCCGAGGTCGCCCCGGGCGTGGCCCTGGACGCGGAGATGACCGGGCTCTCCGGTGGGCAGGCCGCCCGCGTGGGCCTGGCCTCGCTGCTGCTCTCGCGCTACGACCTGCTGCTGCTCGACGAGCCCACCAACGACCTCGACCTCGCCGGCCTCGACCAGCTGGAGCGGTTCGTCGCCGGCTCCCGCGCGGGCATCGTCGTGGTCAGCCACGACCGCGAGTTCCTGGCCCGCACGGTCACCCGGGTCGTGGAGCTCGACCTGGCCCAGCAGCTCGTGCGCGTCGTGGACGGCGGGTACGAGGCGTACCTGACCGAGCGGGAGGTCGCCCGGCGGCACGCGCGCGAGGAGTACGAGGAGTTCGCCGACACGAAGGCATCGCTCGAGGCGCGCGCCCGGATGCAGCGCAACTGGATGGCCAAGGGCGTCCGCGACTCGATCAAGAAGTCCAAGGACGGCGACAAGCACATCAAGGCGGCCAACCGGGCGTCGTCGGAGAAGCAGGCCGCCAAGGCCAAGCAGACCCAGCGGATGATCGAGCGGCTCGACGTCGTGGAGGAGCCCCGCAAGGAGTGGGAGCTCCGCATGGAGATCGCCGCCGCGCCCCGCGCCGGTGCGGTGGTGGCGAGCCTGCGCGGGGCCGTGGTCCGCCGCGGCGGTTTCACCCTGGGGCCGCTGGACCTCCAGGTCGACTGGGGCGACCGGGTGGCGATCACCGGCGCGAACGGCTCGGGCAAGTCCACCCTGCTCGCCGCGCTGCTCGGCCGGGTGCCGCTGGACGAGGGGACCGCGTCGCTCGGCGCGGCGGTGCAGATCGGCGAGATCGACCAGGCCCGGGGCCTGTTCCTCGGCGAGCAGCAGCTGCTGGACGCCTTCGGCGCCGAGGTGCCGGACTGGCCCACGTCGGAGGTGCGCACGCTGCTGGCCAAGTTCGGGCTCACCGCCGAGCACGTGCTGCGCCCGGCCGCGACGCTCTCGCCCGGGGAGCGGACGCGGGCCGCGCTGGCCCTGCTGCAGGCCCGCGGCGTGAACGTGCTGGTCCTCGACGAGCCGACCAACCACCTCGACCTGCCGGCCATCGAGCAGCTCGAGACCGCGCTCGCCGGCTACACCGGCACCCTGCTGCTGGTCACCCACGACCGGCGGATGCTCGACGCGGTGCACACGACCCGGCGCCTCGAGGTGACCCGCGGGCAGGTCGCGGAGGCCTGAGCTGGGCTAGGTTCGGGCGGTGACCGACCGGACGATCCTGGACATGTTCCGCCTCGACGGCCGCGTCGCCGTCGTCACGGGGGCCTCCTCCGGCCTGGGGGCGGTGTTCGCGCGGGCGCTGGCCGAGGCCGGCGCCGACGTCGTCCTCGGGGCGCGGCGGGTCGACCGGCTGGCCGACACGCAGCGCGCGGTCGAGGCGACCGGGCGGCGGGCGCTCGCCGTCCGCACCGACGTCGCCGTGCCCGAGGACTGCACCGCGCTGGTCGAGGCCGCCATGGCCGAGTTCGGCCGGGTCGACATCCTGGTCAACAACGCCGGCGTGGGCACCGCCTTCCCGGCGACCCGCGAGACCCCCGAGCAGTTCCGCTCGGTCATCGACGTGAACCTCAACGGCTGCTACTGGATGGCGCAGGCCTGCGGGCGGGTCATGCAGCCGGGCAGCTCGATCGTCAACATCTCCAGCATGCTCGGCCTGACCACGGCCGGGCTGCCGCAGGCGGCCTACGCGGCGAGCAAGGCCGGCCTGATCGGGCTGACCCGCGACCTCGCCCAGCAGTGGACCGGGCGCAAGGGCATCCGGGTCAACGCGCTGGCCCCGGGCTTCTTCGTCTCGGAGATGACCGACCAGTACCCGCCGGAGTACATCGACTCGCAGATGCACCGCATCCTGGTCGGCCGCAAGGGCCATCCCGAGGAGCTCGCCGCCGCGCTGATCTTCCTGGTCAGCGACGCCGGCGGCTACGTCACCGGGACGACCATCCCCGTCGAGGGCGGGATGCTCACCAGCTGAGCGACGGGCACCCGGGCCGGCAGCCGGTCGGCCGGCGACCCGGGTGCCGCTCGTCAGGCGAGGCCCTCGACGGAGGCGACCAGCTTCGCGATGCGCTCGATGATCTCCGGCCAGAGCGGGCGCGGCAGGTCGTGGCCCATGCCCTCCAGCACGACCAGCTCGGCGCCCGGGACGGCGGCCGCGGTGGCCCGGCCGCCCGAGACGTTCACCAGGGCGTCGTCCGAGCCGTGGATGACCAGGGTCGGCACGGCCACCCGGGCCAGGTCCGGGGTGCGGTCGGGGCTGGAGAAGATCGCGGCCATCTGGCGGGCCACCCCGGCCGGGTCGTGCGCCCGGTCGAAGGCGAGCGCGGCCCGCGCGCTGACCGCCTCCTCGTCCAGCGGGAAGCCGGGGGAGCCGATCACCCGTGAGGTCTCCAGCTGGCGGGCGATCGCGGTCTCGCGGTCCGTCGCCGGCGGTGCGTAGAGGACGGCGGTGGCGGCCTCCGAGGCGCCACCCACCGACCGGTCGCCGGTCGTGGACATGATCGAGGTCAGGCTGCGCACCCGCTCCGGGTAGGTGAACGCCACCCGCTGGGCGATCATCCCGCCCATCGAGACCCCGACCACGTGCACCGACTCCAGGCCCAGGGCGGTGATCAGCCCCGCGGCGTCGGCCGCCATGTCGGCCAGGTCGTAGGCGACGCCGGACCGGTCGCCGCGGCGGATCGCGCCGAGGTCCGGCGGGCCGGCCTCGTGCAGGTGGGTGGACAGGCCGACGTCGCGGTTGTCGAAGCGCACGACGAACGTGCCGCGTGCCGCGAGGTCGGCGCAGAACTCGTCCGCGTAGCTGATCATCTGCGAGCCCAGGCCGCTGATCAGCAGCACGGGGGTGGCCGACCGGTCGCCGAAGGTCTCGTAGGCCAGCTCGACGTCGCCGACGGTGACCTTCTCGATGCCGCTGGTGGTGCCGCTGCTCTCCATGGGAGCGGAACCTAGTGCAGCCGGCTGAGACGCCGGTCACTGCCTTCCGCGCGGGAGGCGGCGGGTGGAACGAGAGAGTGCCCCCGGCAGGATTCGAACCTGCGCCCCTGCCTCCGGAGGGCAGTGCTCTATCCCCTGAGCTACGGGGGCTCGTCTCGTTCGGGGATGAACCTATCAGCCCCGGAGGGCCGGGCGGGCGGAGGGCCTCAGGGCGCGGGGAGGGGCGTGCCGCCACGCGCGGTGAGCATCGCCGCCATCGTCCGGGTCTCCGCCGTCTGCGCCCCGGAGATCGCCTGTGCCAGGCTGCGCACCGCGGGCAGCTCGGCGTGGTCGACGGCGTACTCGGCCATCTCGAAGCCGCCCTGGTGGTGCCGGATCATCAGCCGCAGGAACTCGACGTCGAACGGCGTGCCGGTGAGGCCGCGCAGGGTGGCCAGCTCCTCCGAGGTGGCCATCCCCGGCATCAGCCCGCCGTCGTCCGGCATCGCGTGGTCGTGCCCGCCGTCCCCGCCGGACATCCAGGCCATCGTGTCGCCGCCGCTCTGCGGGATGCCCCAGAGCGCCAGCCAGCCCTGCATGCGGCCGGCCTGGTTGGTCTGCGTGGCCGAGATGTCGAACGCCAGCTGGCGCACCTCGGGGTCCTCGCTGCGCTCGGCGACCAGGTTGGCCATGAGCACCCCTTGGAGGTGGTGGGTGCTCATGTCGCGGGCGAACCCGGCGTCCACCGACGTGGCCGAGGGCGTGTCGGTGCGGCCGATGCCCAGCGCGACGGCCAGCCCGCCGCCGAGCAGCAGCAGCCCCACGCCGATGACGGCGAGGAGCACGATCCGCAGCCCGCGACCGCCGGAGGTACCCGTCACGACTCAGCCCTGGTCCTCGTCGCTGGGCATGTCGCTGGGGCCGACCGGGGCGCTGCCCTCGCCCTCGACGAGCGGGTCCGCGGCGAAGGCCGGGTTCTCGCACGAGGCGCCGGGCTCGGGGAAGGCGAGCGCGTTGCGCTCGTCGCCGTCGCCGTAGGGGGAGCGCTGGTAGGTCATGAAGTCGGCGAACTTCTCGACCCGCTCGTCGGACGCGCTGTCGACCTTCAGCGAGTGGTTCCAGGCCTGCAGGCTGATCGGCGAGCCGAGCCCCGCGTACGGGGACAGCATCCGGCCCGACGTGCCGTCGACGAGGTCGCTGAGGGTGTCGATGTCGGCGTCGGACACCAGCTCGGGGTCGTAGGTGATCCAGACCGCGCCGTGCTCCAGGCTGTGCACCGCGTTCTCGTGCCGGATGTCGACGTCGTAGACCGTGCCCGTGCAGTCGGCCCAGGTGCCGTCGTGCGGGCCGCCCACCGGAGGGGCCTCGGTGTAGTCGACCTCGGTGGTGACGTGGTCCTGGCCGGGGGAGTACTCGGCCGATTCCACGCCGGAGATCTCGGTGATCGAGGCCAGCTTGTCCGCGTTCGCCTCGTTCACCTGCACCACCGCGTAGGTGATGACGGCGGTGGCGAAGACGACGACGGCCAGGGCGCCGGCGATCAGGCCCCACGGGCGCTTGTGCGCGTCGGCCACCACCTGCGTCGGAGGGCGCGTGCGGCCGCTGCGGCCGCCGGCTCGGGCGCGGTTGGGGTTGCCGCCTCCCGACCGGGGAGCGCCGCCGCGGGGGCGGGCGTCGTCGGGCTTGCGGTCCTTGGCCAAGGCCACTCCTCGGATGCGGGGGGTGCACGGTGCGCGGGGGAGTCTAGGTCGCGAACCTGGGCGTTCCCTGCATGCTCCGGGCGGGGGCGCAGGTGCGGCGGGGGCCGGTCAGTACGCTCGTGCGGTGACACCGGAGCAGTTGCAGGACGTCGTCCGTACCGCCGTGAGCGCGGTCGTCGACCGCGGCGCGCTGCCCGTCGAGGTGCCCGCCGAGGTCGTCATCGAGCGACCGAAGAACCCCGAGCACGGCGACTACGCCACCAACGTCGCCCTCCGGCTGGCCAAGCCCGCCGGCCGGCCGCCCCGCGAGGTCGCCGAGGTGCTCGCCGGGGAGCTGCGGGCGCACGAGGGCATCGCGCGCGGGTCGACGTCGCCGGTCCCGGCTTCCTGAACATCACGCTGGCCAAGGGCGTGCTCGGCACGATCGCGGTGCAGGCGGTGACCGCCGGCGCCGCCTACGGCCGCACCGACGCCCTCGCCGGCCAGAAGCTGAACCTGGAGTTCGTCTCGGCCAACCCCACCGGCCCGGTGCACATCGGCGGCACCCGCTGGGCCGCCGTCGGCGACGCGCTGGGGCGGCTGCTGGAGGCCAGCGGGGCCTCGGTCACGCGGGAGTACTACTTCAACGACGCCGGTGCGCAGATCGACAGGTTCGCGCTCAGCCTCATGGCCGCCGCCCACGGCCGGCCGGTGCCCGAGGACGGGTACGCCGGCGACTACATCGTCGACATCGCCGAGCAGGTGGTCGCGGCCGAGCCCGGCCTGCTGGAGCGGGACGAGGCCGAGCAGCAGGAGCGGTTCCGCGTCCGCGGCGTCGACCTGATGTTCGCCGAGATCAAGCGCACCCTGGCCGACTTCGGCGTCGTCTTCGACGTCTACTTCAGCGAGCGGACCCTGCACGAGACCGGCGCCCTGGACAAGGCGATCGCCCGGCTGCGCGCGAACGGGCACGTGTACGAGGCCGACGGCGCCGTCTGGCTGCGGACGACGGACTTCGGCGACGACAAGGACCGCCCGCTGATCAAGAGCGACGGCGCGCCGACCTACTTCGCCGCCGACTGCGCCTACTACCTGGACAAGCGCGACCGCGGCTTCGACAAGGTCGTGATCATGCTCGGCGCCGACCACGCCGGCTACGTCGGCCGCTACAAGGCGCTCGCCGCCGCGGTGGGCGACGACCCGGAGGCCACCCTCGAGATCCTGCTCGGCCAGCTGGTCAACCTGGTCCGCGACGGCGAGCCGGTGCGGATGAGCAAGCGGGCCGGCACCGTCGTCCTGCTGGAGGACCTCGTCGAGGCCGTCGGTGCCGACGCCGCTCGCTACGCCCTCGCCCGCGCCTCGGTGGACCAGCAGATCGACCTGGACCTCGACCTGTGGAGCCGGCAGACCAACGACAACCCGGTCTTCTACGTCCAGTACGCGCACGCCCGCATCTCCTCGCTGCTGCGCAACGCCGCCGACCTGGGGCTGGTCCTCGGCGAGGCCGCCGACGTCGACGTCGCGGCGCTCGAGCACCAGCGCGAGAGCGACCTGCTGCGCGCGCTGGGCGAGTTCCCGCGCGTGCTCACCGCCGCCGCCGAGCTGCGCGCCCCGCACCGGGTGGCCCGGTACCTGGAGGAGTTGGCCGGCACCTACCACCGGTTCTACGACTCGTGCCGCGTGCTGCCGCGCGGCGACGAGGAGGTCACCCCGCTGACCACCGCCCGCCTGTGGCTGTGCGCGGCCACCGCGACGGTGCTGCGCAACGGCCTGGACGTCCTCGGCGTGACCGCTCCGGAGCGGATGTGAGGGCGCACCCGGCCGGGCCGCTGCACGGGAGCATCCAGCAGCCGACCGGCGCCGGCGCGCCTCCCGCGGAGGCTCGGGGCGCTGGACCCGCAGGTGTGGCCGCGCTCGGCCACCCGCGTCGACGGCGAGCTGCACCTCGCCGGGCGAGCTGTCACCGACCTCGCCCGCGAGCACGGCACCCCGCTGTTCGTGCTGGACGAGGAGGACTTCCGCGGCCGCGCCGCGGACTTCGCGACCGCCTTCGACGGCGCCGACGTGCACTACGCGTCCAAGGCGTTCCTGTGCGGGCAGGTGGCCCGCTGGATCGCCGACGACGGCCTGCACCTGGACGCCTGCAGCGGCAACGAGCTGGCGCTGGCGCTGGCGGCCGGCTTCCCCGCCGAGCGGATCGCGCTGCACGGCAACAACAAGTCGCTGGTCGAGCTGCAGCTGGCCGTCGACTCCGGGATCGGGCACGTGGTGCTCGACTCGTTCGACGAGATCGAGCGGCTCGCGCCCCTCGCCGCGGCCCGCGTCGCCGCCGGGGGAGCGCCCGTGCCGGTGCTCATCCGGTCGACGGTCGGCATCGAGGCCCACACCCACGAGTTCATCGCCACCGCGCACGAGGACCAGAAGTTCGGCTTCTCCCTGGCCACCGGCGACGCGCTGACCGCCGCGGTGCGGGTCATCCGCGAGCCGGCGCTGCGGCTGGCCGGGCTGCACAGCCACATCGGCTCGCAGATCTTCGACACCGCCGGCTTCGAGGCCGCCGCGCACCGCGTCGTCGGCCTGCTCGGCCAGATCCACCAGGCCACCGGCGAGCTGCTCGGCGAGCTGAACCTCGGCGGCGGCTTCGGCATCGCCTACCTCGCCGACGACGACCCGGTCGCCCCGGGCGACGTCGCGGCCAGGCTGCGCTCGGTCGTCGCCGCGGAGTGCGCCGCCCTCGGGCTGCCGGTGCCGCGGCTCGCGGTCGAGCCCGGCCGCGCCATCGCGGGCCCCGGCACCGTCACGCTCTACGAGATCGGCACCATCAAGCCGGTGCGACTCGGGTCCGGGGGAGGCCCCGGGGTGCCGGCCGTGCGCAACTACGTCTCCGTCGACGGCGGGATGAGCGACAACATCCGCACCGCCCTCTACGACGCCGACTACACGTGCGTGCTGGCCAACCGGACGTCCGACGCGCCGCCGGCGCTGTGCCGCGTCGTCGGCAAGCACTGCGAGAGCGGGGACATCCTGGTCCGGGACCTGTGGCTGCCCTCCGACGTCGCCCCCGGCGACCTGCTCGCGGTGGCCGCCACCGGCGCCTACTGCTGGTCGATGGCGAGCAACTACAACTACCTGCTCAAGCCGCCGGTGGTCGCCGTCCGGGACGGCGTCGCGACCGAGATCGTGCGGCGTCAGACACTGTCCGACGTGTTCGCCCTCGACGCCGTCCTCGCAGACGTGCCCGCCCCCTCGCCCGCTCCCGACCAGCCGGCCCCCGAGCACGCCGCCGGAGCCCGCTCGTGAGCGCGCCGCTGCGCGTCGCGTTGCTGGGCTGCGGCACGGTCGGCAGCGCCGTCCTGCGCCTGGTCGAGGAGCAGGCCGACGACCTCACCGCCCGCGTCGGCCGCCCAATCGAGGTCGTGGGCATCGCCGTCCGCCGGCCCGCGCACCACCCCGACGTGCCGCAGCACCTGCTGACCACGGACTCCGCGGCCCTCGTGCGCCGGGACGACGTCGACCTGGTCGTCGAGGTCATCGGGGGCATCGAGCCGGCCCGCAGCCTGATGCTCGCGGCGTTCGAGGCGGGCAAGTCGGTGGTGAGCGCGAACAAGGCGCTGCTGGCCGAGGACGGCCCTGCCCTGCACGCGGCCGCCGCGGCGGCCGGCGTGGACCTCTACTACGAGGCCGCCGTCGCCGGCGCGATCCCGCTGCTGCGGCCGCTGCGCGAGTCGCTGGCCGGTGACCAGCTCCGCCGGGTCGTCGGCATCGTCAACGGGACGACGAACTACATCCTGTCGCGCATGGCCGAGACCGGTGCCGGCTTCGCCGAGGCGCTGGCCGAGGCCACCGAGCTCGGGTACGCCGAGGCCGACCCGACCGCCGACGTCGACGGCTTCGACGCGGCGGCCAAGGCGGCCATCCTGGCGTCGCTGGCGTTCCACACGCCGGTCTCCTCGGCCGACGTGCACCGCGAGGGCATCTCCGCGGTCTCCGCGACCGACGTCGCGCGCGCCGCCGAGATCGGCTGCACCGTCAAGCTGCTCGCCATCTGCGAGCGGGTGCCCAACGGTGACGGGGACTCCGTCGCCGTCCGCGTGCACCCCGCGATGATCCCGACGACCCACCCGCTGGCCTCGGTCGGCGGCGCGTTCAACGCCGTCTTCGTCGAGGCCGAGGCCGCCGGGCAGCTGATGTTCTACGGCCAGGGCGCGGGGGGAGAGCCCACCGCCAGCGCCGTGCTCGGCGACCTCGTGGCCGTCGCGCGCAACCGGGTCGCCGGCGCCTCGGGCCAGGGCCCGACCGGCTACGCCGACCTGCCGGTCCGGCCGATGGCCGAGACGCCGACGCGCTACCACGTCAGCCTCGACGTGGCCGACAAGCCGGGGTGTCCTGGCCTCGGTCGCGCAGGAGTTCGCCCGCCACGAGGTGAGCATCTCCACCGTCCGCCAGACCGGCCGCGGCGACGCCGCCACGCTGGTCATCGTCACCCACAGCGCCCCCGATGCGGCGCTCTCGGCCACCATCGCCGCTCTGCGGGACATGCCCGCGGTCCGTGGCGTCACCAGCGTCCTGCGCGTGGAAGGTCTGCAATGAGCTCACCGACGACGGTCTCCCCGGGCTGGCCCGGCCTGATCGAGGCCTACCGGTCGCGGCTGCCGGTCAGCGACTCGACCCCGGTCATCACCCTGCACGAGGGCGCGACCCCGCTGGTGCACGCCCGCGAGCTCAGCAGCCGCACCGGCTGCGAGGTGTACCTCAAGGTCGAGGGCGCCAACCCGACGGGATCGTTCAAGGACCGCGGGATGACGATGGCGATCACCAAGGCCGTCGAGGAGGGCGCCAAGGCGGTCATCTGCGCCTCCACCGGCAACACCAGCGCCAGCGCCGCCGCCTACGCCGCGCGCGCCGGCATCACCTGCGCCGTCCTCGTGCCGCAGGGCAAGATCGCGATGGGCAAGCTGGCCCAGGCGCTCGTGCACGGCGCCAAGCTGCTGCAGGTCGACGGCAACTTCGACGACTGCCTCGCCCTGGCCAGCAAGCTCGCCATCGACTACCCGGTGAGCCTGGTCAACAGCGTCAACCAGTTCCGCATCGAGGGCCAGAAGACGGCGTCGTTCGAGATCGTCGACGTCCTCGGCGACGCCCCCGACATCCACTGCCTGCCGGTCGGCAACGCCGGCAACATCACCGCCTACTGGCAGGGCTACCGGGAGTACGCGGCCGACGGGCCGGCGACGCGCACCCCGCGCATGTGGGGCTTCCAGGCCGCCGGCGCCGCGCCGATCGTCAACGGCGCCGTCGTCGAGAACCCGAGCACGATCGCCACCGCCATCCGCATCGGCAACCCGGCGTCCTGGACCAAGGCGCTGGCCGCCCGCGACGACTCCGGTGGCCGCATCGACGCCGTCACCGACCGCGCGATCCTCTCGGCCTACCGGCTGCTGGCCCGCAGCGAGGCGGTGTTCGTCGAGCCTGCGTCCGCGGCCTCGGTCGCCGGCCTGCTGCAGGTGCACGCCGCCGGGGAGCTCGAGCCCGGCCAGCGGATCGTCTGCACGGTCACCGGCAACGGGCTCAAGGACCCGGAGTGGGCGATCTCCGGCGCCCCGGCGCCGGTGACGATCCCGGTCGACGCCGCCGCCGCGGCCGCCCAGCTCGGGCTGTGACCGCGCCCGGCGCGCTGCGGGCGCGCGTCCGGGTGCCCGCCACCAGCGCCAACCTCGGACCCGCCTTCGACTGCGCCGGCCTCGCGCTCACCGTGCACGACGAGCTGGAGTTCGCCGTGACCGACGGCGGGCTCGTCGTCGAGATGACCGGTGAGGGCGCGGACACCCTCCCCGCCGACGAGTCGCACCTCGTCGTCCGCTCCTTCCGCGCGGCCTGCGCGGAGCTCGGCTGGTCGCCGGCCGGGCTCCGGATCACCACGCGCAACGGCATCCCGCAGGGGCGGGGGATGGGCTCCTCGGCCGCGGCCGTCGTCGCCGGCGTCGTCGGTGCGTGGGCGCTGTGCCCGTCGGTCGACGCGGTCCACCGCGAGGCGGTGCTGCGGCTGGTCACCGAGATCGAGGGCCACCCGGACAACGTGGCGGCCTGCCTGCTCGGCGGGGCGACGCTGTCCTGGATGGGTGACGGCGGTGCCCGCGCCGAACGGCTCGCGGTGTCCGACGACGTCCTGCCGGTGGTGCTGGTCCCGACGACGACGCTGTCCACCCACGTCGCGCGCGGGCTCCTGCCCGAGCTCGTCCCGCACGCCGACGCGGCGTTCAACGCCGGGCGCTCCGGCCTGCTGGTGCACGCGCTCACCGCGGCACCGGCCCTGTTGCTCGAGGCGACCGAGGACCGGCTGCACCAGGCGCAGCGCGGCGCGGCCATGCCGGCCTCGCACGACCTGGTGGCGGCGCTGCGCGCGGCCGGGCACGCCGCCGTCGTCTCCGGGGCCGGGCCGAGCGTGCTCGTGCTCGCCCGCCGGCAGCCCGGCGACGCGAACGTCGAGGACGCGGCCGAGGTGCGGGCGATCCGCGCGCTCGCGCCGGCCGGCTGGCGGGTGCTCCCGCTCGCCGTCGACCGGGCCGGCGCGACGGTGCTGGAGGGCCCCCGGGTATCGTCTCGGTAACGAGGAACACGCTGGGAACCACCGGTGTTGTCCAGTCCGTGAGCGTGCGTCTAGGCTCACGGCGTAGCCGCCCACTCGGGCGAGCCTCGCGTGGGACCGAAGCCGGCGATCAAGCCGATGATCCGCCCCACATCTTCACCCCGCTCCTCCCTGCGCCCCCGCCTCATGCCCGGGCCCACGGGGAGCGGTGCACCCCCTGCGCTGGAACGCGCAGGTCACCGCAGGGAAGGACCTGTACGTGAGCGAAAGCACCGACCTCGCCATGACCGGCGCGCGCAGGACGCGGCCGGCACGAGCGAGGCCCCCCGCCGCTCCCGAGGCTGCGGGCCGCGCCCGCCGCCGCGGCACCGGACTGGCCGGCATGCTGCTGCCCGAGCTGCAGCGCCTGGCCGCCGAGCTGGGCATCCCCGGCACCGGGCGCATGCGCAAGGGCGACCTCGTGGCCGCCATCTCCGCCCGCCAGGTCGGCGGCGACTCGGGCACCCCGGCGCCCCGCGCCGAGGCCCCGGACACCGGCGCCGACCGCGCCCGCGGCGTGGCCGCGACGGCCGCGACCCTCGAGGCACCGATCAGCGGTGGCGCCAACGGCGGCCCCCTGACGACGAACGACGCCGACGCGCGGCCGACCCGGTCGCGCCGCGGGGCCAGCCGCCCCGCGGGCTCCCCGGCCGCCGAGCCGGCCCCCGCCGCCGACGCCCCGGCCGCCGACGCCCGTCCGGCGGAGGCCACTGCCCCCGCCGAGGCGCCCCAGCGCGACGGCGGTCAGCGGGACGGCGACCAGCGCGATGCCGGTCAGCGGGACGCCGAGCAGTCCGACGGCGAGCAGCGCGACGGCGACCGCCCGCAGCGCAACCGCGACCGGAACCGCAACCGCGCGGACCGGGACGGCGGCAACCGCGACAACGCCCGTGACGGCGGCAACCGCGACAACGCCCGTGACGGCGGCAACCGTGACAACGGCAACGACCGCGGCGACCGGCCCGAGCGCGGCAACCGCGACGGGAACCGCGACACCGCCCGCGAGGGCAACCGCGGCCCGGACCGCGGCGAGCGGACCGACCGGGACGGCCGTCCGGGCAACCGGAACGACAACCGCACCGAGGGCAACCGCGGTCCGAACGCCGACGAGGACGACGACTTCGAGGGCGGCCGCGGCCGCCGCGGGCGTCGCTACCGCGACCGGAACAAGCGCGGCAACGCCGTCGGCGGGCGGGACCGGTTCGACCAGGGCGAGCCGACCATCAGCGAGGACGACGTCCTGCTGCCGGTCGCCGGCATCCTCGACGTGCTCGACAACTACGCCTTCGTGCGCACGTCGGGCTACCTCACCGGGCCGAACGACGTCTACGTCTCGCTGTCGCAGGTGCGCCGCTACGGCCTGCGCCGCGGTGACGCCATCACCGGCGCCGTCCGGCAGCCCCGCGAGGGCGAGCGCAAGGACAAGTACAACGCGCTGGTCCGCCTCGACACGGTCAACGGCCTGGACCCGGAGCAGGCGAAGAACCGCCCCGAGTTCACCAAGCTGACCCCGCTCTACCCGCAGGAGCGCCTGCGGCTGGAGACCGAGCCGCACCTGCTCACCACCCGGGTCATCGACCTCGTCATGCCGATCGGCAAGGGGCAGCGCGCGCTGATCGTCTCGCCGCCGAAGGCCGGCAAGACCATGGTGCTGCAGTCGCTGGCCAACGCGATCACCACGAACAACCCCGAGTGCCACCTCATGGTGGTGCTGGTCGACGAGCGGCCCGAAGAGGTCACCGACATGCAGCGCTCGGTGAAGGGCGAGGTCATCGCCTCGACCTTCGACCGGCCGCCGTCGGACCACACCACGGTCGCCGAGCTCTCCATCGAGCGGGCCAAGCGCCTGGTCGAGATGGGCCACGACGTGGTCGTGCTGCTGGACTCGATCACCCGGCTGGGCCGCGCCTACAACCTGGCGGCCCCCGCCAGCGGGCGCATCCTGTCCGGTGGTGTCGACTCCACGGCGCTGTACCCGCCCAAGCGCTTCCTGGGTGCGGCCCGCAACATCGAGAACGGCGGCTCGCTCACGATCATCGCCTCGGCGCTGGTCGAGACCGGCTCCACGATGGACACGGTCATCTTCGAGGAGTTCAAGGGCACTGGTAACGCGGAGATCAAGCTCGACCGCCGGCTGGCGGACAAGCGGGTCTTCCCGGCGGTCGACGTCAACGCGTCGGGCACGCGCAAGGAGGAGATCCTCATGTCGCCCGACGAGCTGGCCATCGTCATCAAGCTGCGCCGGGTCCTCGCCGCGCTGGAGCCCCAGCAGGCGCTCGAGCTGCTGCTGGACAAGCTGAAGAAGACGCGCAACAACGTCGAGTTCCTCATGCAGATCCAGAAGACGACGCTGGGTCCGGACAAGGACTGACCAGGGTGGCCGGTCGCCCGGTCTCCCCATCTGGGAGACTGGTCGACCGAGCCCCGCTGCGGCGCCGGAATACCAGGCGCCCGCAGGCGTTCCACCACACGCACACCAGAGACTTCTCGGAAGAGGCGCCAGCCATGAAGCCCGACATCCACCCGGCCTACAACGTCACCACCGTGACCTGTGGCTGCGGCAACACCTTCACCACCCGCAGCACCTCGCCGAGCGGCACGCTGACCGTCGAGACCTGCTCCGCCTGCCACCCCTTCTACACCGGCAAGCAGCGCATCCTCGACACCGGTGGCCGCGTCGCCCGCTTCGAGAAGCGGTTCGGCAAGCGCGGCGCTGCCTCCGCCGAGGCGCCCGCAGACGCCAAGTAGCACCCCCGACGGCGCCCGTCCCACCTCGCGGTGGGGCGGGCGCCGTCGTCGTGTCCGGACCCGACCGCACGCAGGAGTTCCCCGATGAGCAGCCTCGCCCCCGACCGGCTGGCCGTGCTGCTGGCCGAGCACGCGTCGCTGGAGCAGGAGCTCGCCGACCCCGCGGTGCACGCCGACCAGGGCCGGGCCCGCCGGCTGGGCCGCCGGTACGCGCAGCTCGCGCCGCTGGTGGAGACCGCCCGGGCCCTCGACGAGGCGCGCGGTGACCTGGCCACGGCCCGCGAGCTCGCCGCGGAGGATGCGTCGTTCCGCGAGGAGGCGGCCTCCCTCGAGCAGCGCATCCCGCAGCTGGAGGACCGGCTGCGCGAGCAGTTGCTGCCCAAGGACCCCGACGACGACAAGGACGTCATCCTCGAGATCAAGGCGGGGGAGGGCGGCGCGGAGTCCGCGCTGTTCGCCGGCGACCTGCTGCGCATGTACCTGCGCTACGCCGAGCGCCGCGGGTGGTCCACCGAGGTGCTCGACGCCCAGGACGCCGAGCTGGGCGGCTACAAGGACGTGGCGGTCGCGATCAAGAGCCGCACCGACGAGGGCATCTGGGCGCGGCTGAAGTTCGAGGGCGGGGTGCACCGCGTGCAACGGGTGCCCGCCACGGAGAGCCAGGGCCGCATCCACACCTCGGCGGCCGGTGTCCTGGTGCTGCCCGAGGCCGAGGAGGTCGACGTCACCGTCGACCCGAACGACCTGCGGATCGACGTGTTCCGCTCCTCGGGCCCCGGCGGGCAGAGCGTGAACACCACCGACTCCGCCGTCCGCATCACGCACGTGCCCTCCGGCATCGTGGTCAGCTCGCAGAACGAGAAGAGCCAGCTGCAGAACAAGGAGTCGGCGCTGCGGGTGCTGCGCTCCCGCCTGCTGGCCGCCGCCCGCGAGGAGGCGGCCGCCACCGCGAGCGACCAGCGGCGCAGCCAGGTGCGCACCGTCGACCGCAGCGAGCGGGTGCGCACCTACAACTTCCCGGAGAACCGGATCTCCGACCACCGGGTCGGCTACAAGTCGCACAACCTGGATGCCGTGCTCGACGGCGACCTGGACGCGGTGATCGACGCGCTGAGCAGCGCGCACACCGCCGAGCTGCTGGCGGCCGGCTCCTGAGGGGCGGGTCCGGGGCGAGGGTCCGCACGCTGCTCGCCGACGCCGCGCGCCGGCTGGCCGACGCCGGCGTCGAGTCCCCGCGGGTCGACGCCGAGCTGCTGCTCGCGCACGTCGTGGGCCGGACCCGCGCCGGGCTGCTCACCCTCGACGAGGTCGACGACGACGCCGCGGCGCGGTTCGCCGGCCTGGTGGAGCAGCGCGCCGACCGCGTGCCGCTGCAGCACCTCACCGGCCGGGCCCCGTTCCGGCGGCTCGAGCTCGCCGTCGGCCCGGGGGTGTTCGTCCCGCGGCCGGAGACCGAACTGCTCGTCGAGTGGGCGCTGGAGCAGCTGGCCGGCGTCGACGGGCCGGTCGTGGTCGACCTCGGCAGCGGCTCGGGCGCCATCGCGCTGTCGATCGCGCACGAGCACCCCGGCGCGCGGGTCACCGCCGTGGAGCGCGATCCCGGCGCCATCGCCTGGACCCGCCACAACGCCCTCGACCGCGTCGGCGCCGGGGACACCCCGGTGGGCGTCGTCGCCGGCGACATGACCGACCCCGCGCTGCTCTCCGAGCTCGACGGGCGGGTCGATCTCGTGGTCTCCAACCCGCCGTACGTGCCCGACGGCGCCCGCGTGCCGCGCGAGGTGGCCGACCACGACCCGCCGCTGGCGCTGTGGGGCGGCCCCGACGGCCTCGACGTCGTGCGCGGCATGCTCGGCGTCGCGGCGCGGCTGCTCCGCCCCGGCGGCCGGCTCGGCATCGAGCACGCCGACCAGCAGGGGACGGCGCTGCCCGCGGTGGTGCGCGCGCACGGCGGGTTCACCGACGTCGAGGACCACCCCGATCTCTCCGGCCGCCCGCGCTTCACGACCGCCCGCAGGGGGCCGGGGGAGGACCGGTGAGCGGGCCCGGGCCGCAGCCCGGCCTGCTGGCCGACCGCTACCGGCTGGGTTCGCTCATCGCCGGCGGCGGCATGGGCCAGGTGTGGCGCGGCCGCGACACGCTGCTCGACCGCCCGGTGGCGGTCAAGGTGCTGCGCGAGCAGTTCGCCGCCGAACCGGCCTTCCGCACCCGGTTCCGGGCGGAGGCGCAGCACGCCGCAACGCTGGTCCACCCGCACATCGCCGCCGTCTTCGACTACGGCGAGCTGCCCGGCACGGCCGGTTCCGCGCCGGTGGCCTACCTGGTGATGGAGCTCGTCGAGGGCGAGTCGCTGGCCGACGTGCTGCGCCGGGAGGGGCGGCTGGACGTGCCGCGCACGCTCGACGTGCTCCGCCAGGCTGCCGACGGGCTCGGGGCCGCCCACGCCGCCGGGGTCGTGCACCGCGACATCAAGCCGGCCAACCTGCTGGTCGGCTCCGACGGCGTGGTGAAGCTGACCGACTTCGGCATCGCGCGCTCGGCCGCGAGCGCCGCCGTCACCACCACCGGCCAGGTCATCGGCACCGCGCACTACCTCTCCCCGGAGCAGGCCTCCGGGCAGCGGGCGAGCCCGGCCAGCGACGTCTACGCGCTCGGGACCGTCGGCTACGAGTGCCTGGCCGGGCGGCGGGCGTTCGAGGGCGAGAGCGCCGTGCAGATCGCGGTCATGCAGATCCGCGAGCACCCCGACCCGCTGCCGGCCTCGGTCCCGCCGGAGGTCCGCGCGCTCATCGACCGCGCGATGGTGAAGAACCCCGCCGCCCGGTTCCCGGACGGCGCGGCGCTCCGCGACGCCGTCGACGAGGTGCGCGCCGGTGCGCCGGCCCGGTCCCCGGCGCCGACGGCGGTGCTCCCGGCCGTGCCGGTCCCCACTCCCGCGGACGGGCCGCCCGGCGAGCGGTCGCGCCGGCGCCGGTGGCCGGTGGTGCTGGTGCTCGCCGCGCTGCTCGTGGTCCCGGGCGTGGCCGCCCTCGTCGCGAGCTCAGGCGACGGCGGGCAGCCCGGGACCACGGCCGGGCCGACGACCGCGTCGACCACCCCCACCACGCCGCGCACGCCGGACCCGGTCGACGTCCTCGCCGAGGCGCTGGTGGGCCGCCCGGTCCGCGAAGTGCAGGCCGAGCTCATCGGGCGCGGCCTCCGGGTCGAGCTCGCCGCGGTCGAGACCGCCGACGTCGCCGCCGGGCTGGTCACCGCCGTCGAGCCCGCCGGCGCCCTGCCGCCCGACGCGCTGGTCCGGCTCGGCTACGCCGTGCCGCCGGTCCCGGAGCCCACGCAGGCGCCCGCGCCCGCGCCGGCACCGGTGGACGACGGCGGTGACGAGGAGGCGGACGAGCCGGAGGGCGGCGGCCGGGGCGAGCCCGGTGGCGGCCCGCGCGACCGGGACGACGAGAAGGGCCCCGGCCAGGGGGGCGGCCGGGGGAACCGGGGCGAGGGCGGCCGCTGAACCCGCCCGGCGCGGGGCGCGGGGAGCGGTGGGAGACTCCCTCCCCGTGGCCGAGATCTACGACTGCACCGACCCCGAGGCGCGCACCGCCGGCCTGGAGGCCGCGACCGCGGCCATCGGCAGCGGGGAGCTGGTGCTGCTGCCGACCGACACCGTCTACGGGGTGGCCGCGAACGCGTTCGACCCGGACGCCGTGACCGCCCTCCTGGCCGCGAAGAACCGCGGCCGCGGGATGCCGGTGCCGGTGCTCATCGGCGAGGCCTCGACGCTGGCCGGGCTGGTTCTGCACACGCCGCCCGCGGCCACCGCCCTGGCGCAGGCGTTCTGGCCCGGCGGGCTGACCCTCGTCGTCGAGCACGCGCCGTCGCTGGCCTGGGACCTCGGTGACGCCGAGGGGACGGTCGCCGTCCGGCTCCCCGACGACGAGCTGACCCGCGACCTGCTGCGGCGGACCGGCCCGCTGGCGGTCTCCAGCGCCAACCGCTCCGGCCGGCCGGCCGCCACCACCGCGCAGGAGGCCGCCGACCAGCTCGGCGCGCACGCCGCCGTCGTCCTGGACGGGGGGCCCCGCGCGGACTCCGCGGCCAGCACCATCGTCGACTGCACCGGCGCCACTCCGAGGGTCCTCCGCGTGGGCGCGATCCCGGTCGAGCGGCTGCGCGACGCCGTCCCGGACGTCCAGGACTGAGCCGGATCACGACCGCGGGGCCGCGGTGCGGTCCGGGGGACCCCGGGGTCCGGGCGCTACCGTGGGGAGACCGCCGCGCCACCTCGAGGTGTCGCGGCACGACGACGTGCGGGAGGGCGGCTGGATGAGCGCGCCCGCCCGCGGACCCCGTCCCGAGCCGGTCCGGGCGGGCTGAGCCGATGCGCGAGTACGCCGTCGTCCTGCTCACCGCAGCGCTGGTCACCTTCCTGACCACCCCGGTGGTGCGGATGCTGGCCATCCGTTTCGGCATGATGGCCGCCCCCCGGGACCGCGACGTGCACTCGATCCCGACGCCGCGCGGCGGCGGGGTGGCGATGTACCTGGGCGTGGCCACCGCGGTTCTGGTCGCCACGCGCCTGCCGGCCCTGCAGCGCACGTTCGACGACTCGCAGACCTACGCCGTCCTCGTCGCCGGTGGGCTGATCTGCGCCCTGGGTGTGCTGGACGACAAGTGGGGCCTGGACGCCCTGACGAAACTCACCGGGCAGATCGCCGCCGCCGGCGTGATGGTGCTGCTCGGCGTGCAGTTGTCGTTCCTGTTCCTGCCGGTGGCCGACATCGGGACCATCTCGCTGGGCCCGGACGTCGGCGTTCCGCTGACCATCCTGCTGACCGTCCTGGTGGTCAACGCGCTGAACTTCATCGACGGCCTGGACGGGCTGGCGGCCGGCGTCTCGGCGATCGCGGCGATCGCCTTCTTCGCCTACAGCTACCACCTGGGCCTGGTCGGCTACGACGACGTAGCCAGCGCCCCGGCGCTGATCACCGCCGTGCTGGCCGGCGCCTGCCTGGGCTTCCTCCCGCACAACTTCAGCCCGGCGCGGATCTTCATGGGCGACTCCGGCTCGATGCTGGTCGGGCTGATGCTGTCGGCGGCAGCGGTCACCGCGACCGGGGGAGTGGACCCGCAGTCCTTCGACTCCGCGGCCACCCTGCTGCCCCTGACGCTGCCCCTGCTGGTGCCGGTGGCGGTGCTCTTCATCCCCTTCATCGACCTCGTCATGGCGGTCGTCCGGCGCACCCGGCAGGGGCGCTCGCCGTTCGCGCCGGACAAGATGCACCTGCACCACCGGCTGCTCTCCATCGGCCACTCGCACCGCCGCGCGGTGCTCGTCATGTACTTCTGGGCGGCGCTGCTGTCCTTCGGTGCGGTCGCGCTCTCCATCACCGGCGGCACGGCGGAGCTGCTGGTCGCGATCGCCGTCCTGCTGGTCGTCGGCCTGGTCGTGGTGCTGAGCCCGCGGGCCCGCCGGGCGGCGCGCGAGGCGCGCGCCGCGGAGCTCGCGGCGCAGCGGCAGCGCAGCCGCGCCGACCACCCCACCGCCCGGGCCGTGCGGGGCCGGGGCGCCGAGGCGCGCGCCGGCCGGGCCGCCGCCCGCGCCGCCGAGAGCCGGAAGGTCCTGAGATGACCGCAGCACCGCAGCCCGCCGCCCCCGCGACCCCGGAGGCCCGGGCGCCGTGGGACCTGGCGTTCCTCCGGGTGGGGGCGATCGCCTCGGCGGTCGCGACCGCCGTCGCCGCACCCGTGGCCGGTGTGATCGGCGGCTGGGGGAGCGCCGTCGCCGTCCTGGTGGGCGCGGCCACCGTGGTCGCCTTCTTCGCCGTCTCCGGCGTCGTCATCGCCTGGGCCGGCGGCATCCAGGACGCCCTGGCGCTGCCGGCGGCGCTCGGGACCTTCCTGGTCAAGCTGCTGGTGCTGTTCGCCCTGCTCGGCGCGCTCCCGGAGGACGGCTGGCTCGACCGGCCCGTCCTCGCCTGGACGGTCATCGCCGGCGCGCTGCTGTGGAGCGGCGTGCAGATGCGCTGGGTGTGGACCCGCCAGGTGTTCTACGTGGCGCCGCCGGCCGCGCCCGCCGCCACCCGGGCGGGTGGTCCCGACGGTGCCGCCCCGGACCCGGCCCGTCCGGCGTCCGACGGCTGAGATAGTGTCCCGAGTGATGGCCGAGAACACCCCTGCACGCAGGGACGCTCGACCGCGCTCCGCAGACGCCGAGCGTCCTCCCTCCGGGGCGGACGTGGGGTGGGGGATCACCGGGACGATGCTCTCGGGGATGCTCGTGTGGGGCGGGGTCGGCTGGCTGCTCGACCGCTGGTGGGAGACGCGAGTCTTCACCCTCGTCGGCGTCATCCTCGGTCTGGGTGTGGCCATCTACCTGGTGGTCGTCAAGTACGGTGCCGTCGACCCGCCCCCCGGGGCCCGATCGCACACACGCACGACCCCGGGCGGGCAGCGGAGCTCGCCTCGGACGCAGGGCCCGACGCAGAAGGGACAACGGTGACCTCCAGCGCCTCAGCGCTCGGCAGCGTGCTCGCATCCGGCGGAGAAGGCTTCCACGCTCCGACGATCGCGGAGTTCTACCCGGAGCCCATCGCGGAGTTCTCGCTCCTGGGCGTCGACTTCGCGATCACCCGCATCACGATCATCTCCTGGGTCGCGACCGCCGCGATCCTGGTCTTCCTGGTCCTCGCCTCGCGCAAGGCCTCGATCGTGCCGAGCAGGCTGCAGTTCCTGGGCGAGAGCGGTTACTCCCTCGTCCGCGACGGGATGGCCCGCGACGTCATCGGCCCCAAGGGCCTGCCGTTCGCGCCGTTCCTCGCCTCCCTCTTCTTCTTCATCCTGGCGAACAACGCGATGAGCATCATCCCGTTCGCGCAGATCTCGCCGATGTCGAAGTTCGCCCTGCCGCTGGTGCTCGCGGTGCTCGTGTGGATCCTCTACAACTGGGTCGGCATCCGGGAGCAGGGCGCCGGCAAGTACTTCAAGGACGCCGCCATCCCGCCGGGCGTGCCCGTCGGCGCGCTGATCCTGGTGACCCCGATCGAGCTGCTGCAGGTGTTCATCATCCGGCCGTTCACCCTCGCGGTCCGGCTCTTCGCGAACATGTTCGCGGGGCACATGCTGCTCGTCGTGTTCTCGCTGGGCACCGTCTACCTGCTCCAGGTGGGCAACTTCTCGATCATCTTCAGCCCGTTCGCGTTCCTCATGGCCCTGGCCATGACGTTCTTCGAGGTGCTGGTGATCGTGCTCCAGGCGTACGTCTTCACCGTTCTGACGGCCACCTACCTCAACGGTGCCGTCGAACCCGCCCACTGACCGCTCCACCCCGCCAGCCACCCGGGACGCACCCGGGTGACCGACACAGGAGGAAGACCCCCCAATGATCGAGGTTCTCGCAGAGCTCGAGGGCAATGTCGGCGCGATCGGCTACGGCCTCGCCGCCATCGGCCCCGGTATCGGTGTCGGTGTCGTGTGGGCCGCCTACATCCAGGCGACCGCCCGCCAGCCCGAGTCGGCCGGCCTGACCCGGACCTACGCCTTCCTCGGTGCCGCCCTCTCCGAGGCGCTGGCGCTCATCGGTCTGGTCGCGCCCTTCATCTACGGCTGAGCCAGCCGGTCCTGTCCAGCTGACGTAGGGACGTGCAGAGCATGAACATCCTGGCTGCGGAGAGCGCCAACCCGCTCCTCCCCCCGGTGGGCGAGATCATCGTCGGCCTGATCACCTTCGCGATCCTCGCCTTCGTGGTGATCAAGTTCGTGGTGCCGAGCTTCGAGAAGGCGTTCGTCGCTCGTCGTGAGGCGATCGAGGGCGGCCTCGAGCGTGCCGAGGCCATGCAGGCCGAGGCGAAGGCGGCGCTCGAGCAGTACCGGGCGCAGCTGGCCGAGGCCCGTGGCGAGGCCGCGCAGATCCGCGACGCCGCCCGCGCCGAGGGGCAGCAGATCCTCGAGGAGCTGCGCACCCAGGCCCAGGAGGAGTCGGCTCGCATCGTCGCCCGCGGCGAAGAGCAGCTGGCGGCCCAGCGGCAGCAGATCGTCCACGAGCTCCGTGGGCAGATCGGCACGCTGGCCGTGGACCTCGCCGGTCGCGTGGTGGGCGAGTCGCTGGCCGACGACGCCCGTCGCAGCGGCACCGTCGACCGCTTCCTCGCGGAGCTGGACGGCATGGCCGCCTCCGGCGACGGCCGCGGGGCCGTGGCGGAGAGCAACCGCTGATGGAGGCCTCCACCCGCGCGGCCATCGTCGAGGTGCGCGAGCGCCTCGAGCAGCTGACGCGTCGGTCCGCGCACCCCGCCACCGGGCCGGAGCTGCTCTCCATCGCGGACGAGCTCTTCGCGGTGTCCCGGGTGCTGGACGGCCAGCTCACCCTGCGACGGGCGATGGCCGACCCGGCCGGGAAGCCGGAGGAGCGCGCCGGACTGGTGCGCCGCCTCTTCGCCTCCCAGCTGTCGCCGACCGCGCTCGACCTGGTCGAGACGATCGCCCGGCAGCGCTGGTCGCGGCCGATCGACCTGGTCGAGGCGACCGTCACCGTCGCCACCGAGGCGGCACTGGACGCCGCCGACGTGAACGGCGAGCTGGACGGCGTCGAGGACGAGCTCTTCCGCTTCGGGCGCATCGTCGCCGGGGACCGCGAGCTCAACCGGATCCTCAGCGACCGCAAGGCACCGGTGGAGGGCCGCGCGGCGCTCCTGGACCGGCTGCTGTCCGGTCGGGTGAACGCCGTGACCGAGCAGCTGCTGCGCAACGTGCTCACCGGCTCGCACGCCGGTACCGCCGAGATCGCCATCGAGCGGCTGTCCGAGGTGGCCAGCCGCCGCCGGGGCCAGTCGGTCGCCCGCGTGACCACCGCGGTGGCCCTCACGCCGGCCCAGGAGCAGCAGCTGGGCGACGTGCTCGGCCGCCTCTACGGCCGGCCGGTCGGGCTCCAGGTCACGGTCGACCCCGACGTGCTGGGCGGCCTGGTCGTCCAGGTGGGCGACGAGGTCATCGACGGCAGCATCGCCCACCGGCTGGAAGCCGCCCGCCGGCGGCTGGCCGGCTGACCGCCCCTCCGCAGACCACAACGACCCCCGCAGGGAAGAGGACCAGAGCCATGGCCGAGCTGACGATCTCCGCAGACGAGATCCGCAGTGCCATCCAGAACTACGTCACCGAGTACCGGCCCGACGTCTCCCGCGAGGAGGTCGGGACGGTCACCGAGGCCGGCGACGGCATCGCCCGCGTCGAGGGCCTGCCCTCGGTCATGACCAACGAGCTGCTCGAGTTCGAGAGCGGCGTCCGCGGCCTGGCCCTGAACCTCGACGTGCGCGAGGTCGGCGTCGTCGTCCTGGGTGACTTCTCCGGCATCGAGGAGGGCCAGCAGGTCCGCCGCACCGGCGAGGTGCTCTCCGTGCCCGTCGGCGACGGCTACCTCGGCCGCGTCGTGGACCCGCTGGGCAACCCGATCGACGGTGGCGGCCCGATCGCCACCACCGGCCGCCGCGCCCTCGAGCTGCAGGCGCCCACCGTGGTGCAGCGCCAGTCGGTGCACGAGCCCATGCAGACCGGGATCAAGGCCATCGACGCCATGACCCCCGTCGGCCGCGGCCAGCGCCAGCTGATCATCGGTGACCGCCAGACCGGCAAGACCGCGGTCGCGACGGACACGATCATCAACCAGAAGGAAGCCTGGGCCACCGGCGACCCGTCGCAGCAGGTCCGCTGCATCTACGTGGCCGTGGGCCAGAAGGGCTCGACGATCGCGGCCCTGAAGACCGCCCTCGAAGAGGCCGGCGCGATGGAGTACACGACCATCGTCGCGGCCCCCGCCTCCGAGGCCGCCGGCTTCAAGTACATCGCCCCCTACACCGGCTCGGCCATCGGCCAGCAGTGGATGTACGAGGGCAAGCACGTCCTCATCGTGTTCGACGACCTGTCGAAGCAGGCCGAGGCCTACCGCGCGGTCTCGCTGCTGCTGCGCCGCCCGCCGGGCCGCGAGGCCTACCCCGGCGACGTCTTCTACTTGCACTCCCGCCTGCTGGAGCGCTGCGCGAAGCTCTCCGACGAGCTGGGTGCCGGGTCGATGACCGGTCTGCCGCTGGTCGAGACCAAGGGCAACGACGTGTCGGCCTACATCCCGACCAACGTCATCTCGATCACCGACGGCCAGATCTTCCTCGAGACGGGTCTGTTCAACTCCGGTGTCCGCCCCGCCATCAACGTCGGCATCTCGGTGTCCCGAGTCGGTGGTTCGGCGCAGGTCAAGGCGATGAAGTCCGTCGCCGGCCGGCTCCGCCTGGACCTCGCGCAGTTCCGCGAGCTGGAGGCCTTCGCCTCCTTCTCGTCCGACCTCGACGCCTCCAGCCGCGCGACCCTGGACCGCGGCATGCGCCTGGTCGAGCTGCTCAAGCAGGGCCAGTACTCGCCCTACCCGGTCGAGAAGCAGGTCGTCTCGCTGTGGCTGGGCACCACCGGCAAGCTCGACGTCGTCCCGGTGTCCGACGTGCGCCGCTTCGAGTCGGAGTTCCTCGACTTCATCGGCCGCGGCGACAACGGCATCTTCGACGCCATCCGCAGCACCAAGAAGCTCGAGGACGACACCGTCGCGAGCCTCGAGCGCGCCGTGGAGTCCTTCTACGGGCAGTTCACCACCGGGGAGGGCGAGTCGCTCCGGGTGAACGAGCCCGAGGCCGAGGCCATGGACGCCTCGGAGCGGGGCCAGGAGCGCGTCCAGGTCAAGAAGAAGGCCTGACCCGTGGCCGCCTCTCTGCGCGCCCTGCGGCGCCGCATCCGCTCCACCCAGTCGACGAAGAAGATCTTCTCGGCTCAGGAGCTGATCGCCGGTGCCCGCATCGTGCGCGCCCAGGCCCGGGTCGAGGCGTCCAAGCCCTACGCCCGGGAGATCACGCGGGTCCTCTCCGCGCTGGCGTCGTCGGCGTCGTTGGACCACCCGCTGCTCACAGAGCGGGAGAACCCCCAGCGCGCCGCCGTCCTGGTCATCACCTCCGACCGCGGGTTCGCCGGCTCGTACAACGTGGAACGTCCTCCGCCGGACGGAGGAGCTGCTCGCGCTCCTCCGTCAGGAGGGCAAGCAGCCGGTGCTGTACGTCGTCGGCCGCAAGGGGGAGACCTACTACTCCTTCCGCGACCGCGAGATGGCGGCCACGTTCACCGGCTTCTCCGAGCAGCCCGGCTACGAGGACGCGCAGGAGGTCGGCTCCGCGCTGATCGACGTCTTCACCGCCGGTGCCGATGACGAGGACGGCGGTGCGGGTGCCGACGGCATCCTCGGCGTGGACGAGCTGCACATCGTCTACACCGAGTTCCGCTCGCTGCTCGCCCAGGTGCCGGTCGCCAAGCGCATGGCTCCGCTGGAGGTGGAGGAGGTCGAGGAGTTCGACTACGAGCGGGAGGACCGCGAGCGCGGTGCGGCCGCCGACTCGGGCGTCCCGACCTCCTACGAGTTCGAGCCGTCGGCCGAGGGTCTGCTGGACGCCCTGCTGCCGAAGTACATCACCACCCGGATCTACGCGGCGATGCTCGAGGCGGCAGCCTCCGAGTCGGCGTCGCGCCGCCGGGCGATGAAGTCGGCCTCCGACAACGCGGAGGAGCTGGCGAAGAACCTGTCCCGGCAGGCGAACCAGGCCCGCCAGGCGGAGATCACCCAGGAGATCAGCGAGATCGTCGGCGGCGCCGACGCGCTGGTCTCGGCCAACGCGGGCGACTGACCCGCTCACCACCGTTCCCCCACGCAGCACGAGCCCGAGGGCAGGAGAGCAGTACAGATGACCGTCACCGAGGACCGTCCGACCAGCTCGCAGACGCAGGCCAGCACCGGCCGCGTCGTGCGGGTCACCGGGCCGGTCGTCGACGTCGAGTTCCCGCGCGACGCGATGCCCGACCTGTTCAACGCCCTGAAGGTCGACGTCACGCTCGCCGACCTCAGCAAGACCCTGACCCTCGAGGTCGCCCAGCACCTGGGCGAGAACGTGGTCCGGACCATCTCGATGGCCCCGACCGACGGTCTCGTGCGCGGGTCCGAGGTCACCGACACCGGCAGCGCGATCAGCGTCCCCGTCGGCGACGTGACCACCGGCCACGTGTGGAACGCCTTGGGCGAGTGCCTCGACGAGCCCGGCTACGGCCTGGACGCGCCCCGGTGGACCATCCACCGCCACGCGCCCCGGTTCGACCAGCTCGAGGGCCGCACCGAGATGCTGGAGACCGGCATCAAGGTCATCGACCTGCTCACGCCCTACGTGGCCGGTGGGAAGATCGGTCTGTTCGGTGGTGCCGGCGTCGGCAAGACCGTGCTCATCCAGGAGATGATCCGCCGCGTCGCCCAGGAGTTCGGTGGCGTGTCGGTGTTCGCCGGTGTCGGCGAGCGCACCCGTGAGGGCAACGACCTCATCACCGAGATGACCGAGTCCGGCGTCATCAACTCGACCGCCCTGGTCTTCGGCCAGATGGACGAGCCGCCGGGCACCCGTCTGCGGGTCGCGCTCTCCGCGCTGACGATGGCGGAGTACTTCCGCGACGAGCAGAACCAGGACGTGCTGCTCTTCATCGACAACATCTTCCGGTTCACCCAGGCCGGCTCCGAGGTCTCCACGCTGCTGGGCCGCATGCCCTCCGCCGTGGGCTACCAGCCGACCCTGGCCGACGAGATGGGTGAGCTGCAGGAGCGGATCACCTCGACGCGGGGTCGCTCGATCACCTCGCTCCAGGCGATCTACGTGCCCGCCGACGACATCACCGACCCGGCGCCGCACACCACCTTCGCCCACCTCGACGCGACGACCGTGCTCTCGCGGCCGATCTCGGAGAAGGGCATCTACCCGGCCGTGGACCCGCTGGACTCCACCAGCCGGATCCTCGACCCGCAGTACGTGGGCCAGGAGCACTACGACACGGCGCAGCGGGTGAAGCAGGTGCTGCAGCGCTACCAGGAGCTGCAGGACATCATCGCGATCCTCGGCATCGACGAGCTCGGTGAAGAGGACAAGGTCACCGTCAACCGGGCCCGTCGCGTCGAGCGCTTCCTGTCGCAGAACATGTTCGTGGCCGAGGCCTTCACCGGTCAGCCCGGCTCGTTCGTGCCGCTGTCGGAGACGCTGCAGGCGTTCAAGGCGATCACCGAGGGCGAGTACGACAACGTCCCGGAGCAGGCCTTCTTCATGTGCGGTGGGCTCGAGGACCTCGAGCGCAACGCGGACAAGCTCAAGAAGGCCTGAGCACCCGCTCGGTCCTGATCGACGGCCGGGTCCTCCTCGCGGAGGGCCCGGCCGTCGGCGTCTCCGGGTCACCCGACCGGGTGTTTTTCGCGGCCGGGGCTCAGGTCCGGTCCCCGGCGTGCCGACCATCGACAGGGAACGCCCGACCGGCGGGCGCGCGCACAGGGATCCGACGTGGACGCCACCAGCACGACGACCGACCGCCCGGCCACCGGCAGCGACGCCGGCTGGACGTGGGCGCCGTTCGCCCCCGAGGAGCCGGTCGAGCGCGCCCGGTTCCGGGTGGAGGAGTGGGCGCCGGCCTCGACGGTCCGGCACCCGTGGGTGCGCGTCGGCCGCTTCACGCTGCTCTACCGCCGCGCCGCCTGACCCTCGTGCGAGCAGGCGTCCCGGCCGCCGTTCCAGGGGGCAGGGGGAGCCGCCGCGCCGGCCGGCGCTAGGGTGGGAGCCCCGTCCGGAGAACCCGAGGAGTGTCGTGGCGACCCTGCAGGTCGAGTTGGTGGCCGTCGAGCGCAAGATCTGGTCCGGCGAGGCCACGATGGTCATCGCCCGCACGACCGAGGGTGAGCTGGGCGTCCTGCCCGGGCACGCGCCCCTGCTGGGGCAGCTGGCGCCCGGTGGCGTGGTCACCATCCGCACCGAGAGCGGTGAGGACCTCACCGTCGCCGCGCACGGTGGCTTCCTCTCGGTGAGCGAGGCCGGCGTGTCCATCCTCGCGGAGACCGCCGAGATCTCCACCGAGATCGACGTCGAGCGCGCCCGCGAGGCGCTGCGCCGCGCCGAGTCCGCCGGGGACGACGACGGCGAGGCGCTGGACGCCGCCCGTCGCGCGCAGTCGCGCCTGCGGGCCGCGGGCGAGACCGTCTGAGGCCGACCGCACCTCCCGCGCAGCGCCCGGCCTCCCCGTGACCACGGTCCTGCTGGTCCTCCTCGGACTGCTGGCCGTCGTGGTCACGGTGGTGTTCCTGCTGCGCCGCCGCTTCCTGCTCTCCGGGCTGGGGGCGGTCACCATGTGGCTGCGCGCCCCCGGCTCGACGCGCTGGTCGGTGGGCGTCGCCTGGTACGGCGGCGACGCCCTGCTCTGGTACCGGGCGCTGTCGCTCTCGGTCCGGCCGCAGCACCGGCTGTCCCGGTCCGGCTTCGCCGTGGGCGCGCAGCGCCCGGCCGGCCGGGACGACGTCGGCCTGCCCGAGGACGTCGTCGTCCTCGCCTGCGCGACGGCCCAGGGTGAGCGCGAGCTGGCGATGGACCGCTCGACGGTCACCGGCTTCCTGTCCTGGGTGGAGTCCGCCCCACCCGGGCACTGAGCCGGCGCCGGCCGGGGGAGGGGCGGGCTCAGCCCTCGGCGGGCTCCTGCGCGTCCGCGGAGCGGCCGCCGGGGACCCAGAGGATGTCCCCGCCGGGGTTGGCCACCCGCGACAGGATGAACAGCAGGTCCGAGAGCCGGTTGAGGTAGCGCGCGGGCTCGACGTTGGTGACCCCGGTGCGGCCGGCGGCCTCGTCGGCCTCGAGCAGCGCCCAGACGCTGCGCTCGGCCCTCCGGGCGACGACGCGGGCCTGGTGCAGCAGGGCGGCCAGCGGCGTGCCGCCGGGCAGGATGAAGCTGTTCAGCTTCGGCAGCGTCTCGTTGTACTCGTCGCAGGCCGCCTCCAGCCGCTCGGTGTAGGCGGCGGTGATCCGCAGCGGCGGGTACTCCGGGTCCGGCGTGATCGGCGTGCACAGGTCTGCGCCGACGTCGAACAGGTCGTTCTGGATGCTGCGGATCAGCTCGGCCAGGGCCGGCTCGGGCGCGCCCAGCGCCACCGCCGTCCCGAGCACGCTGTTGGTCTCGTCGACGTCGGCGTAGGCGACCAGCCGCGGATCGGTCTTGGCCACCCGGCTCATGTCGCCCAGGTGGGTCTGACCGGCGTCGCCGGTCTTCGTGTAGATGCGGGTCAGCCGGACGGTCATGGCCAGCAGCGTAGAGCGGGCGCACGGAGCCTCCCCGGGCGCGGCCGTAGGGTGTTCCGGTGGAGTGCTTCGAGGTGTCCGGTGGAGCGGCCCTGTCCGGCCGGGTGCGGGTCACCGGGGCGAAGAACAGCGCGCTGAAGCTCATGGCCGCGGCCCTGCTGGCCCCCGGCCGCACCGCGATCGACGAGGTGCCCGACATCCTCGACGTCTCGATCATGAGCGAGGTGCTGCGCCGGCTCGGCTGCGGCGTCACGTACACGCCGACGCCAGGGAGCGGGGGCGGCGGCCGGGTCGTCGTCGACGTGCCCGAGCAGCCCTCGACCGAGACCGACTACGACCTCGTGCGCCGCATGCGCGCCTCGATCAGCGTGCTCGGCCCGCTGGTCGCCCGCTGCGGCAGCGCCCGGGTCGCGCTGCCCGGCGGCGACGCCATCGGCTCCCGCGGGCTGGACATGCACATCGCCGGCCTCGAGCGGCTCGGCGCCACCATCGTCAGCGAGCACGGCTTCCTCGTCGCCACCGCGCCGCGGCTGACCGGCACCTCGATCTGGCTGGACTTCCCGTCGGTCGGGGCGACGGAGAACCTCGTCATGGCCGCGGTCCTGGCCGAGGGGACGACGGTCATCGACAACGCCGCCCGCGAGCCGGAGATCGTCGACCTGTGCGCGATGCTCACCGCGATGGGCGCGCAGATCGACGGCGCCGGCACCTCCACCCTCACCGTCGAGGGCGTCGAGAGCCTCGCGCCGGTCACGTACACGACCGTCCCCGACCGGATCGTGGCCGGCACCTGGGCGATCGGCGCGGTCATGACCCGGGGCGACGTCGTCATCGAGCGGGCGGTCGCCGGGCACCTGCGGGTGGCGCTGGACAAGCTCGTCGACGCCGGCGCGACCGTCGAGGAGCTGCCCGACGGGCTGCGCGTCGCGATGGCCGACCGGCCGCGGGCCGTCGACGTCGTCACGCTGCCCTTCCCAGGCTTCCCGACCGACCTCCAGCCGATGGCCGTGGCCCTCGCCGCGGTCTCCACCGGCACGGCGCTGATCACCGAGAACGTGTTCGAGGGCCGGTTCATGTTCGTCAACGAGCTGGTCCGGCTGGGCGCCGACGTGCGCATCGACGGCCACCACGCCGTCGTCCGCGGTCGCGAGCGGCTCTCCAGCGCCCCGGTGCTGGCCACCGACATCCGGGCCGGTGCGGGCCTGGTCCTGGCCGGCCTGGTCTCCGACGGCGTGACCGAGGTGCAGGACGTGCACCACGTCGACCGCGGCTACCCGCACTTCGTCGAGCAGCTGCGCGGCCTGGGCGCGCAGGTGGAGCGGACCCAGCGGCCGGACTGACCCCCCGGGTCAGCCGGTGAAGGACGCCGCCAGCGCGCGGGCGCGGGCCGCGTCGTCGGGGAAGACCAGGACGTCGGTGCGGTGCGGCGCCCGGGTGCGCTGCGTGGAGCGGATGCCCGCGTCGGAGAGCAGCGCCCGCAGCGCGCGGGCGGTCTGGGGTGAGGAGACGGTGGCGACGAGCACGAGCAGCCCGTCGTCCGGGGGCGCGGCGGGACGGGCCGACCGGCCGTAGCCGGGGCCGAACGCCCACCGCGTGACCAGCGCCAGCAGCCCCACGACGAGCAGGATCAGGACCAGCGGTCCGAGCCCCTGCGACACCCGATCGAGTGTGCCACCGTGCGCCTCCCCGCGGGCGGCGCTGCTCCCGTCCCGGGACCGCCCTAGACTCCGCCGGTATGCCGTTCCCGTCATCGCCGGAGGAGCGTGACCGTCCCTGGGTCATGCGCACCTACGCCGGCCACTCCTCGCCGGCCGAGTCCAACGCGCTGTACCGGCGCAACCTGGCCAAGGGCCAGACCGGCCTCTCGGTGGCCTTCGACCTGCCGACGCAGACCGGGTACGACCCCGACGACGAGCTCGCCGTCGGCGAGGTCGGCAAGGTCGGCGTCCCGGTCACCCACATCGGCGACATGCGCGCCCTCTTCGACGGCATCCCGCTCGACGAGATGAACACGTCGATGACGATCAACGCCACCGCCATGTGGCTGCTCGCGCTCTACCAGGCGGTCGCCGAGGAGCACGGGCACGACGTCAGCAAGCTGGCCGGGACGACGCAGAACGACATCATCAAGGAGTACCTGTCGCGCGGGACCTACGTCTTCCCGCCGGCTCCCTCGATGCGGCTGATCACCGACATGGTCGCCTACACGGTGACGACCATGCCGAAGTGGAACCCGATCAACATCTGCAGCTACCACCTGCAGGAGGCCGGGGCGACGCCGGAGCAGGAGATCGCCTACGCGATCAGCACCGCCATCGCCGTCCTGGACTCGGTGCGCGACTCGGGTCAGGTGCCGCAGGAGAAGTTCGGCGAGGTCGTCGCCCGCATCTCCTTCTTCGTGAACGCGGGTGTCCGCTTCGTGGAGGAGATGTGCAAGATGCGCGCCTTCACCCAGCTCTGGGACGAGCTGACCCAGGAGCGCTACGGCGTCCAGGACCCCAAGCACCGCCGCTTCCGCTACGGCGTCCAGGTCAACTCCCTGGGCCTGACCGAGGCGCAGCCGGAGAACAACGTCCAGCGCATCGTGCTGGAGATGCTGGCCGTCACGCTGTCCAAGGACGCCCGCGCCCGCGCCGTGCAGCTGCCCGCGTGGAACGAGGCGCTGGGCCTGCCCCGGCCGTGGGACCAGCAGTGGTCGCTGCGTCTGCAGCAGGTGCTCGCCTACGAGACCGACCTGCTCGAGTACGACGACCTGTTCACCGGCTCGGTCGTCGTGGAGAAGAAGGTCGCCGACCTCATCGAGGGCGCGCGGGCCGAGATGGCCCGCGTCGAGGAGATGGGCGGCGCCGTGGCCGCCGTCGAGTCCGGCTACATGAAGAGCGCCATGGTCGGCTCGCTGGCCGAGCGGCGCCGGCGGATCGAGAACGGTGAGGACGTCGTCGTCGGCGTCAACAAGTTCGAGACCACCGAGCCCAACCCGCTGCTGGCCGACCTCGACGCCGCGATCATGGTCGTCGACCCGGCCGTGGAGAGCGCCGCCCAGGAGGCGGTCCGGAAGTGGCGTGCCGAGCGCGACCAGCCGGCCGCCGACGCCGCGCTCGCCGCGCTGCGCGAGGCGGCCGCGAGCGACGTCAACCTGATGGCCGCCACCCTCGACTGCGCCCGCGCAGGCGTGACGACGGGGGAGTGGGCCGGGGTGCTGCGCGAGGTGTTCGGCGAGTACCGGGCGCCCACCGGCGTGGCCGCGGCCAGCAGCGGCGGCGAGGCCGACGCGACGCTCACCGACGTGCGCGAGCGGGTCCGCGCGACCGGCGAGGAGCTCGGCGGCCGGCTGCGCTTCCTGGTCGGCAAGCCCGGTCTGGACGGGCACTCCAACGGCGCCGAGCAGATCGCCGTCCGCGCGCGGGACGCCGGCTTCGAGGTCATCTACCAGGGCATCCGCCTGACCCCGGCGCAGATCGTCTCGGCCGCGGTCGAGGAGGACGTGCACGTCGTCGGCCTGTCGGTGCTCTCCGGTTCCCACCTGCAGGTGGTGCCGGCCGTGCTCCGCGGCCTGAAGGAGGCCGGCCTGGACGACGTCCCGGTCGTCGTCGGCGGGATCATCCCCGACAGCGACGCCCGGCGGCTGCGCGAGCAGGGCGTCGCCCGCGTCTTCACGCCGAAGGACTTCGGCCTCACCGAGATCATGGGCTCGGTGGTCGACGTGATCCGCGAGGCGAACGGCCTGGACCAGAAGGTGCCCGCGCCGGCCTGATCGGTCTAGCGTCGGTCCATGGCTGACGGCGCACCCCGGATCGAACGCGACGGCGACGTCGTCCGCATCACGATGGTGCGGGCGGCGCGCCGGAACGCCCTCTCGCGCGAGCACCTGACCCAGCTGCTGGGTGCGGTCACGACGGCGGGGGAGAGCGACGCCGCCGGGATCGTCCTCGCCGCCGAGGGGCCGGTGTTCAGCGCCGGGCACGACTTCGCCGACGTGTCCGGCCGGCCGCTGCCGGAGGTGCGCAGCCTGCTGAAGCTCTGCACCGAGCTGATGCAGACCCTCCAGGACGTCCCGCAGGTCGTGCTGGCGCGGGTCCACGCGCTGGCCACCGCCGCGGGCTGCCAGCTGGTCGCGTCCTGCGACCTCGCCGTCGCTGCGGAGTCGGCCGGGTTCGCCGCCCCCGGCGGCAAGGGCGGCTGGTTCTGCCACACGCCGATGGTGGCCATCGCCCGCAACGTCGGCCGCAAGCGGGCGATGGAGCTGGCGCTGACCGGCGACGTCATCGACGCACGGACGGCGCTGGACTGGGGCCTGGTCAACCGGGTGGTGCCCGACGAGGACCTGGACGCCGCCGTCGACGAGCTGATGGCGCGGGCCACGCGCGGCTCCCGGGCCAGCAAGGCGTGGGGCAAGCAGACGATGTACGCCCAGCTGGACCGCCCCGAGCGAGACGCCTACGACACCGCCGTCGAGGTCATGGCCGCCGCCAGCCAGATCCCCGGCGCGCGCGAGGGGATGGCCTCGTTCCTCGAGAAGCGCCCGCCCGTCTGGACCGACTGAGACCCTGCGCACAGGCGGGCATGGCCGCGCCGCCGCAGGCCTTGACCCTCCGTGCACAACGTGTGGGGCCTGACGCGCAGGCGCGCCCTCGACTACGGGCGGATGACGACGGCGAGCTGTTGACGCCCGCAGCTCCCGCGTCCTCCTCCCTCCCGTAGATCGGTATCCCTCGTGCTCGCTCGTCTCCGCCGCGTGCCCTTCGGCGCGCAGGTCCTCCTCGCCCTCGTGGTCGGCGTCGCCCTCGGCTTCGTCGCCCGCGAGATGGGCACCGTCTCCGACGGCTCGCCGAACTGGCTGACCAGCACCCTGCAGACCATCGGCAGCAGCTTCGTCTCGCTGCTCAAGGCGCTGGTGCCCGCGCTGATCGTCACCGCGGTCATCGTCTCGATCGCCAACCTCAAGCAGGTGTCCAACGCCGCCCGCCTGGCCGCGCAGACGCTGCTCTGGTTCGCCATCACCGCGCTGATCGCCGTCGCGATCGGCATCGGCCTGGGCCTGCTGACCCAGCCCGGCAGCAACAGCTCCGTCGACGCCTCCGCCGCGCAGGACGTCGGCACGACCGGCGGGTGGTGGGACTTCCTCACCGGCCTGGTGCCCGGCAACATCCTCGGCCTGCAGGCCTCCGCCGGTGCCGACGGCTCGGTGGGCCTGTCGTTCAACGTGCTGCAGCTGATCGTCATCTCGGCCGCCGTCGGCGTCGCGATCCTCAAGGTCGGCCCGGCCGCCGAGCCGTTCCTCAACCTCACCCGCTCCGCCCTGGCGATCGTCCAGAAGGTGCTGTGGTGGGTCATCCTGCTGGCCCCGATCGGCACCGTCGGTCTCATCGGCAACGCCGTCGCCAGCTACGGCTGGGACTCCCTGGGCTCGCTCGGCGTCTTCGCCGGCGCGGTCTACGCGGGCCTGGCCCTCGTGCTGTTCGTCGTCTACCCGGTGCTGCTCAAGTCGCACGGCCTCTCGCCGGTCCGGTACTTCGCCGGGGCGTGGCCCGCGATCCAGCTGGCCTTCGTCTCCCGCTCCTCGATCGGCACGCTGCCGGTGACCGAGCGGGTGACCGAGCAGAACCTCGGCGTCCCGCGGTCCTACGCCTCGTTCGCCGTGCCTCTGGGCGCGACGACGAAGATGGACGGCTGCGCCGCGATCTACCCGGCGCTGGCGGCGATCTTCGTGGCCCAGTTCTTCGGCGTGGACCTCGGCATCACCGACTACCTGCTCATCGCGCTGGTCTCGGTGATCGGCTCGGCCGCCACGGCCGGCGTCACCGGCGCCGTGGTGATGCTGACCCTGACGCTGTCGACCCTGGGCCTCCCGCTGGCCGGCGTCGGCCTGCTGCTGGCGATCGACCCGATCCTCGACATGGGCCGCACCGCGGTGAACGTCGCGGGCCAGGCGCTGGTGCCGACGATCGTGGCCAAGCGCGAGGGCATCCTCGACCTCGAGCGGTACAACGCGACCTCCCCGGTCGAGCCCCTGGCCGCGGCCGAGGAGCACGGCGGCGTGGACGCCGACCTGCGGCAGCCCGCCACGGCCTGACCCCTGTTGATCATCGTCATCCGGCTGCGCCCGTCGGAATGTCGGGCCACCGGATGACGATGATCAACGAGGTCGTCAGCCGGTCAGGTCGGCGCAGCCGGTCTCGTCGGGCAGCAGCGGTCGGAACGCCACCGACCACAGGGCACCGTCGGGGGTGGCCCACGGCGTGAGCACGTTCGCGTCCCGTGCGGCCGCGATGACGTCGCCCGCGACCTCCCCGGTCGCGACGACGCAGCTGATGCCCGGACCGATCGGCTCCCCGGGCAACGGCGGGCCCGGCACACGGCACGGGCTCGGGAGACCAGCCCTGGGCGACGTCCTCCTCGGACGCCGTCCACGGCTGGGCGACGGCGGCCACCGCAGCCGGGGTCCAGGGTCGCGGGACCTCCTCGGGGGTGCCTGCGGACACCAGGTTGGAGAGCTCGGTGACGAACTCCTGGAGGCGCTCGCGGGCCGTCACCTGGTCCGCGGTGAGACCACTGCCGGTCATCGCGGCGGACCCCTGGAGGGCGTAGACCTCCCGGACGTGCGTCCCCGAGGCCGTGCCCAGCGTGAACCGGGTGGAGCCGACGTCGGCCAGCGGCGGGACGCCCAGGTCGGCCTGCTCGGCCACCCCGGCCGCCAGCGCCCGGTCGGCCAGCTCCTGCACTCCGACGGCTCCGACGTCCAGCACCTGGACGTTCGGCCAGGCGAAGGCCGGCCAGATGGTCGCCACCGGACCCTGGAGGACCACCCGTCCGTCGGAGTAGACGCTGACCACCGGGAGCCGGGCGGCGAGCGCCTGCGGCGTCGTGAACATGCCCACCTGCTCGACGCGGAGCACCAGCGCCCCGGGATCTGCGGGAAGCTGCGCCCGTGGCGGAACGGCGTCGGGCGGCCGGCTGCCGACGGGGGAGGGCTCGGCGCAGGCGGCGAGCGCCAGCAGCAGCAGGACGGCGACGGCGCGCACAGGGGCCACGCCGGCATGTTCCCAGGACGGCGGGGCCGCCGGGGCCGTTGCTGCGCCGGGTACCGTCGGCGCCCGTGCGCCTGGTCATTGCCCGCTGTTCCGTCGACTACATCGGGCGGCTCACCGCCCACCTGCCGATGGCCACCCGCCTGCTGCTGGTGAAGGCGGACGGCTCGGTGTCCATCCACGCCGACGACCGCGCCTACAAGCCGCTGAACTGGATGACCCCGCCCTGCACGCTGCGCGACGAGCTCGTCGACGGCAGCGGCACCTGGACGGTCACCAACAAGGCCGGCGAGCAGCTGATCATCACCATCGAGGCCGTCGAGCACGACCACGCGCACGACCTCGGCGTCGACCCCGGCCTGCAGAAGGACGGCGTGGAGGCCGAGCTGCAGCGGCTGCTGGCCCTGCACGTGGAGACCTTCGGCGCGGGCTGGTCGCTGGTGCGCCGCGAGTACCCGACCGCGATCGGCCCGGTGGACCTGCTCTGCCGCGACGCCACGGGGACGACGGTGGCGGTGGAGATCAAGCGCCGCGGCGAGATCGACGGCGTCGAGCAGCTGACCCGCTACCTGGAGCTGCTCAACCGCGATCCGCTGCTCGCCCCCGTGAAGGGCGTCTTCGCCGCCCAGGAGATCAAGCCGCAGGCCAGGGTGCTGGCCACGGACAGGGGCATCGACTGCGTCACCGTCGACTACGCCGTCCTCAAGGGCACCGACGACCCCACCCAGCGGCTGTTCTGAGCGGTGGCCTCCGGTCGGCGGATCGGTGGATGAGAGACTGCCCACCGATCACCGACGGTGGAGGGATGGCAGCGTGGCCAGGGAATTGAACGAGGTCGGCATCGTGGGGCTGGGCACCGCGGGTGCCGCCATCGCGGAAGCATTCGCCCGGGCGGGCCTGTCGGTCACCGCCGTCGAGGTCAGCGACGAGGCGGCCGCGCGCGGCCGCGCCGCGATCGAGCGCTCGATCGCCGCCGGCGAGGCGGACGACGCCGCGCTCGGCCGGATCCGCTACAGCACCTCGCTGGAGGACCTCGCCGGGGCCGAGCTGGTCGTCGAGGCCGTGCCCGAGCGGCTCGCGCTGAAGGCGGAGATCTTCGCCCAGCTGGACAAGGTCACCGGCCCGGACACGATCCTGGCCACCAACACCTCGAGCCTCTCGGTCACCGAGCTCGCGGTCGGCACCGGCCGCCCGAGCAAGGTCATCGGGCTGCACGTGTCCACCGCGGTGCCGACGGCGACGCTGGTCCAGGTCGTCCGCACCGCCGTCACCGACCCGTCCGTGGTCGAGGACGCCGTCGCGCTGGTCGAGAAGGCCGGCAAGGTCGCGGTGACCGTGGGCGACAACCCCGGGTTCATCACCGACGCGCTGCTGTTCGGCTACCTCAACCACGCCGTCTCCATGTTCGAGAACGGCTACGCCAGCCGCGAGGACATCGACGCCGCCATGCGGTTCGGCTGCGGCCTGCCCATGGGCCCGCTGCAGGTCCTCGACCTCATCGGCGTCGACACCGCCTACGACGTGCTCGACGCGCTGCACGCGGTCTCGGGCAAGCGGCTGCACGCGCCCAGCCCGGTCCTCAAGCAGATGCGCACCGCCGGCCTGCTCGGCCGGAAGTCCGGCCGCGGCTTCTACACCTACGCCGAGGCCGGCTCCGGCGAGGTCGTCGCCGACGCCGCCACCCCGACCCCCGGCGGGGCCGCCGAGGGCGCCCGCCCCGTGCAGACCGTCGGCGTCGTCGGCTCGGGCACGATGGCCACCGGCATCATCGAGGTCGTCGCCAAGGCCGGGTACGACGTCACCTTCATCGCGCGCTCGGACGAGAAGGTCGCCGGCGTCGAGAAGGCGCTGGCCAAGTCGCTGGACAAGCAGGTCGAGCGCGGCCGCCTCGAGCAGTCCGTGCGCGACGAGGTGCTCGGCCGCGTCACCGGCGCCAGCTCGGTCGAGGCGCTGGGCGACGTCGACCTGGTCATCGAGGCGGTCATCGAGTCGCTGCCGGTCAAGGAGGCGCTCTTCGCCGACCTGGGCCGGATCGCCAAGCCGGGCGCGGTGCTCGCCACCACGACCTCCAGCCTGCCGGTCATCAAGTGCGCGCTGGCCAGCGGCCGCCCGGCCGACGTCGTCGGCATGCACTTCTTCAACCCCGCCACGGTCATGAAGCTGGTCGAGGTGGTCTCCACCGTCTCCACCGCTCCCGACGTCGCCGCCACGGTGCACGCGGTCACGGCGAAGCTCAAGAAGGTCGCCGTCTCCTGCAACGACCGGGCCGGCTTCATCGTGAACGCGCTGCTCTTCCCGTACCTGAACGACGCGGTGAGCATGCTGGCGGCGCACTACGCCTCGAAGACCGACATCGACACCGCGGTCAAGGCGGGTCTGGGCTACCCGATGGGGCCCTTCGAGCTCCTCGACGTCGTCGGCAACGACGTGTCGCTGGCCATCGAGCAGGAGCTGCACACCGAGTTCCGCGACCCGGCGCTCGCGCCGGCCCCGCTGCTCGAGCAGCTCGTGACCGCCGGCTACCTGGGCCGCAAGACCGGTCGTGGCTTCCACGACTACGCCCGCCGCTGACAGTTGCCCCGCAGGCGCCCACGGCCCGCCCCCCGGTCCTCGGACCGGGGGGCGGGCCGTCGCGCTGAGCCGGTCGAGGAGGCCGGCGACGGCGACTGGGTGGTCCGGCCCCTGACCGGGTCGAGCACCGGCAAGACCTACCGCTGCCCCAGCTGCGACCAGGAGATCCGCCCGGGGACGCCGCACGTGGTCACCTGGCCCGCCTACGCCCGCGACTCCGACCTGGAGCCGTGGGACACCGACTCGGCGGCGGACCTGCGGCGGCACTGGCACACCGCCTGCTGGCGGGCCCGCGACCGGCGCCGCTAGCCGACCAGCCGGGCGAACACCACCACGTTGTCGGCGTAGCTGCCCGTGGCGCGGTCGAACGCGCCGCCGCAGGTGATCAGCCGGAGCTCGGCGCCGGAGGTCGGCCCGTGGACGACGGCCGTCGGGAAGGCTTTCTTCGGCGCCCGGAGCACGCGGTCGACGGCGAACCGCGCGCTGGTGCCGTCGGCGCGGTCGACGACGACCTCGTCGCCGGGCGCGAGCCGGTGCAACCCCGCGAAGACGGCGGGCCGCCCGGCCCAGTCCACGTGCCCCGCGAGCACCGCCGGACCGGGGAGGCCCGGCGCGGGTCCCGCGGCGTACCAGCCGGCGAGGGCCGGGTCCGCCGGCACAGCGAGCGCGCCGGCGCGGTCCAGGCCGGTGCCGGCCACGGCGGCGTCGAGGCCGGCCGCGTCGGCCCGGATGCGCACCGGCGCGGCCGCCTGCGGCGCCGGTGCGGGCGCGACCGCCGCGAGCGCCGCGGCGAGCCGCGGCAGGCGGGCCGGCCAGCTGCCGGAGCCACCGGCCTCGACACCGCCGGTCGGCACCACCGCGGCGGCGGTCGCGTCGACGACCGGCCGGACGGCGAGCCCGCCGGCGGGGGTGTCGAGCACGAGCAGCGTCACCACCGTGCCCGGGACGACGTCGACCGGCACGCGGGTCTCCGTCCCGGCGGTGCGCAACCGCAGCGTGCCCGGGCCGCCGGGGACGCTCGTCCAGCCGGAGGCGGCGGGGAAGCGCAGCCCGACGGCGAGCTCCGGCCCGCCGTCCACCGCGACGTCCAGCTCCGGTGCCCCCGCGGCCGCCGTGACGACCCGCACGCGGGCCGCCCCGTTCCCGGGCGCGGCGAGGTCGTCGGTCAGCGGGGCCAGCGAGAGATCGGCGAACCGGCCCCAGAGCGCGAGCGTCGTGGCACCGCCGGCGGGCAGGTCGACGCGGGTGGAGAGCGCCGGTGGCGCGGTCGCCGGGGAGCCCGCGGCCCGCACGCTGACCGCGTAGCTGCCTGGCGGCAGGTCCGCGTAGCCGCCGACGTCGCCGTAGGTCAGGCCGCCGGCGACGTCCGTGCCGGGATCGACGGCGGGGCCTTCGCCGTCCACCGGCGTCAGGGCGACGTCGACGGCGGGCGAGTCGGGGGAGAGGTGCGCGATCCTCAGCCGGCCGTCGTCACCGGCCGCTCGGGCGTGCGGCGCCCCGGCGAGCAGCAGCACGGCCCCCAGCAGGCCGGCGAGCAGCGCCGCCGGCAGCCGCCCCGCAGCCGTCAGGGACGGCCCTGGGTGACGGGTGCGTCGATGGACTGCGTGGCCGGGGCGGCGGTGGCGCCGGACGGGCGCGGCGGCAGCGGCAGCTGACGGGTGGCCGGCTGCGGCGCGGCCTGCGCGGGCTGGGCCGGCGCGGTCTGCTCGGCGGCCGGGGCCGGCGTCGTCCGCGGGGTCGGCTGGGGGCGCGGGGCGGCCTGGGGGCGCTGCGCGTCCTGCGCCCGCGTGGCCTCCTCGGCCGGGGCCTGCTCGGCCGAGGTCTCGGGGGCGCCGGTCGCCGGGGTGTCGGTCTCCGTGACGTCGGTCTCCGCAGCAGCCGGAGCCGGCGCCTCGGCGCGCGCGGCCGCAGCAGCGGGAGCGGACGACGAGGGCGCCGCCGGCTGCTCGGGGCGGTCGCCGAGGTCGGGCAGGTTGTCCAGCAGCTTGCGGGCGTGGACCAGCCGGCTGGTGAGCTCGTCGCGGACGCCCCGGATGGACTCGGCCTTCGCCTCGGCGTCGGCGACCAGCGCGGCGGCGTGCTGCTCGGCCGCGGCGACCCGCTGGCGGGCGGCCTGGGTGGAGACGCGCTCGCGCTCCTCCTCGACCCGGGCGGCCTCGGCGCGACGGGCGCGCTGGGCGATGTCGAAGTCCTCCTCGACCTTCGCCCGGCGGGCCTGGGACTCGGCGTCGAGGCGGGCGACCCGCTCCTGGGACCTTGGCGACCAGCTCGTCGGCGCGCAGCTGGGCCTTCTGCATGATCTGCTCGGCGCCCTGGCGGGCCTCGGCGATCATCCGCTCGACCTCGGCCTGACCGGCGGCGTGCCGCTCGAGCAGCGCGCGCTCCTCGGCGTCGGTCTGCTCGCGGACGGCCTGCGCGTCGAGCTGGGCGGCCCGGCGGATCTCCCCGGCCTCCTCCTCGGCGAGCTGCAGCATGTGCTGGATGCGCTCGCTGATGTTCTCGAAGGTCGGCGCCGAGGCGGTGGCGGCCTTGCGGCGCAGCGCCTCGATCTCGTTGTGCATCGCCGCGAGCTGGCCGGCCATGTCCGTGGAGCGGGCGACGGCGGCGTCGCGGTCGGCGAGGGCGATCCGGAAGTCCGCCTCGAGGCGCTCGATGGTGTCGGCGACCTGGCGGCGGTCGTACCCCCGCATGACCAGGTCGAACGAGTGCTGCACCTCGTGCACGGGCAGATCGTGGCGGGGGTCGCTCATGTCGTCATCCTCGCAGACGGGGGGACGTCGGGTCACCGTGTCGGGCGCACCGGTCGCAATCGACCCGGACGCACCTGCCGACACCGTAGGCCGGGTGGACGCGCCGAGGGCCCGGCCCCCTGGTGGGGGAGCCGGGCCCTCGGGCTGCGGGCAGGGATCAGACGCCGCGGAAGCGGTTGATCGCCTCGAGGTGCTTCTCGCGCTTCTCGGCGTCCTTGACGCCCAGGCCCTCCTCGGGGGCGAGGGTCAGCACGCCGACCTTGCCCTGGTGGGCGTTGCGGTGGACGTCGAGCGCGGCCTGGCCGACCTCGTCCATCGGGTACACCTTCGACAGGGTCGGGTGGATGAGGCCCTTGTCGATGAGGCGGTTGGCCTCCCACGCCTCCTTGTAGTTGGCGAAGTGGGAGCTCAGGATCTTCTTGAGGTTCATCCACAGGTAGCGGTTGTCGTACTCGTGCATGTAGCCGCTGGTGGAGGCGCAGGTGATGATCGTGCCGCCCTTCTTGGCGACGTAGACGCTGGCGCCGAAGGTCTCGCGGCCCGGGTGCTCGAAGACGATGTCGACGTCCTCGCCACCGGTCAGCTCACGGATCTTCTTGCCGAAGCGCTGCCACTCCTTGGGGTCCTGGGTGCGCTCGTCCTTCCAGAACTTGTAGCCCTCGGCGGAGCGGTCGATGACCAGCTCGGCACCCATCTTGCGGACGATCTCGGCCTTCTCGGGGCTCGAGACGACGCAGACCGGGATCGCGCCACCGTTGAGCGCCATCTGCGTGGCGTAGGAGCCCAGGCCGCCGGAGGCGCCCCAGATCAGGACGACGTCGCCCTGCTTCATGTTGGCGCCGTTCTTGCTGACCAGCTGCCGGTAGGCGGTGGAGTTCACCAGGCCGGGGCTGGCGGCCTCCTCCCACGAGAGGTGGGCGGGCTTGGGCATGAGCTGGTTGCTCTTGACCAGGGCCAGCTCGGCGAGACCGCCGAAGTTGGTCTCGAAGCCCCAGATCCGCTGCTGCGGGTCCATCATCGTGTCGTCGTGACCGGCCGGGTCCTCGAGCTCCACCGAGAGGCAGTGCGCGACGACCTCGTCGCCCGGCTTCCACTTGTTGACGCCGGGGCCCACGCGCAGCACGACGCCGGCGAGGTCGGAGCCCACCACGTGGTAGGGCAGGTCGTGGCGCTTGGTCAGCTCGGAGAGGCGGCCGTAGCGCTCGAGGAAGCCGAAGGTCGAGACGGGCTCGAAGATCGACGTCCACACGGTGTTGTAGTTCACCGAGGAGGCCATGACGGCGACGATCGCCTCGCCGGGGCCGAGCTCGGGCGTGGCGACCTCGTCGATGTGCAGGGACTTGCGGGGGTCCTTCTCCTTGGTCGGCACCCCCTCGAACATGTTCTGCTCGTCCTTGCGCACCACCACGGCGCGGTAGGACTCCGGCACGGCGAGGCCGCCCAGCGCGTCCAGCTGGCCGGCGAGGATGGCGTCCTTGATCTCGTTCACGCGTTCTCCTGGGTCGTGGTCGGCCGTCGTCGGCCAGGCTCGGAGGGCAGTGCGGTGGCGGGGGACGTTACCCAGGGGTAACGGCCCCGCCCTGACGGAGGTGCGCTCAGTGCGCGGCAGCGGCCGGCTGGACGAGCTCGACGAGCACGCCCCCGGCGTCCTTCGGGTGGATGAAGTTGACCCGGCTGTCGGACGTACCGCGCTTCGGGACGTCGTAGAGCAGGCGCAGGCCCCGCTCGCGCAGGGTGGCGCTGACCGCCTCGACGTCCTCGACCCGGAAGGCCAGCTGCTGCAGGCCCGGGCCGGAGCGGCCGATGAACTTGGCGATTGTCGACTCCGGGGTCAGCGGCGCCAGCAGCTGGATGCGGGTGTCGCCGTCGCCGACGGCGAGCATCGCCTCGCGGACGCCCTGCTCCTCGTTGGTCTCCTCGTGCACCGAGCGCACGCCGAAGGCCTGCGCGTAGAACGCGATGGCCTCGTCGAGGTCCGGCACGGCGATGCCCACGTGGTCGATGGTGGTGAACAGCCCCTCGGGCAGACCCGTGGCCGCGGCGTCGTTGGTCGTCACGCCCGGCATCCTGCCGCGCCCTGCCCTGACGCGACACTCCGGGGGCGGACGGGCAGCCCCGGTCGGGTGACGCGCGGGCCGGGAAGTGGGCCGGGACGTGGCCCAGGCCACGTCCGCCGGGGGTGGGGCTCTACCATCATGTGCAGCCCGACGCCGCGCGAACAGCGCGGTCCGCTCCGTCTTTTCACGGTCGCCCGCACCGGCGGCCCGGCACTGGAGGCCTCCCCATGAGTGAGAACACCCGAGCCCGCTCGGTCATCGTCAGCGGTGCCCGCACCCCGATGGGCCGGCTCCTCGGCGGGCTCAAGGACTTCTCGGCCGCCGACCTCGGAGGCGTCGCGATCAAGGCCGCCCTCGAGCGCGCCGGCATCAGCGGCGACCAGGTCGAGTACGTGATCATGGGCCAGGTCATCCAGGCCGGCGCCGGGCAGAACCCGGCCCGCCCCGCCGCGGTGAAGGCCGGCATCCCGATGTCGGTCCCCGCCCTCACCATCAACAAGGTCTGCCTCTCCGGCCTGAGCGCCATCGCGATGGCCGACCAGCTCATCCGCGCCGGCGAGTTCGACATCGTCGTGGCCGGCGGCCAGGAGTCGATGACCCAGGCGCCGCACCTCCTCGCCAACTCGCGCACCGGCACGAAGTACGGCGACACCAAGCTGATCGACTCCATGGCCCACGACGGCCTGTCCGACACCTTCGACCAGGTCGCCATGGGCGAGCTGACCGAGAAGGCCAACTCGCGCTACAACCTCACCCGCGAGGAGCAGGACGAGTTCGCCGCGGCCAGCCACCAGAAGGCGGCCCGCTCGCACAAGGACGGCGTCTTCGCCGAGGCGCTCACCCCGGTGCTCATCCCGCAGCGCAAGGGCGACCCCATCGAGTTCACCGAGGACGAGGGCATCCGCCCCGACACGACCGCGGAGAGCCTGAGCAAGCTGCGGCCGGCCTTCGCCAAGGACGGCACGATCACCGCCGGCACCGCCTCGCAGATCTCCGACGGCGCCTGCGCCGTGGTGGTCATGAGCGCGGCCAAGGCCAAGGAGCTCGGCCTCACCCCGATCGCCGAGATCGGCGCCCACGGCGTCGTCGCCGGTCCGGACGCCACGCTGCAGAGCCAGCCGTCGGCCGCGATCAAGAAGGCCTGCGCCCGCGAGGGCATCGACCCCAAGGACCTCGACGTCGTCGAGCTCAACGAGGCCTTCGCCGCCGTCGGCATCGTTTCCACCCGCGAGCTGGGCATCGACCCCGAGAAGGTCAACCCCAACGGCGGCGCCATCGCCCTGGGCCACCCGATCGGCATGAGCGGCGCGCGGCTGGTCCTCGACGTGGCGCTGGAGCTGCGCCGCCGGGGCGCCAAGGTCGGCGCTGCCGCGCTGTGCGGTGGCGGTGGCCAGGGCGACGCCCTGATCCTGCACGCGCCCAGCAACGCGTGACCGAGGTCCCTGCGGGGACCGCGGTCCAGACGTCCGCCCCTGCCGCCCCCGGGCGGCGGGGGCGGCGTGCTGTCGACGTCCCCGCGCTGGTCGAGCGGGCCCGCGAGGGCGACGCGCGCTCGGTGGCCCGGCTGATCTCGCTGGTCGAGGACGCCAGCCCGGCGCTGCGGGAGGTCGCGGCCGCGCTGGCGCCGCACACCGGCCACGCGCAGGTGCTCGGCCTCACCGGCTCGCCGGGCGTGGGCAAGTCGACGACGACGACGGCGCTGGTGCGGGCGCTGCGCCAGGCCGGCAAGCGGGTCGGGGTGCTGGCGGTCGACCCGTCGTCCCCGTTCTCCGGCGGCGCTCTGCTCGGCGACCGCGTGCGCATGCAGGACCACGCCGGTGACGGCGGGGTGTTCATCCGCTCGATGGCCTCGCGCGGGCACCTGGGCGGGCTGTCGTGGGCGACCCCGCAGGCGCTGCGGGTGCTCGACGCGGCCGGCTGCGACGTGGTGCTCATCGAGACCGTCGGCGTGGGGCAGTCCGAGCTCGAGATCGCCTCGCTCGCCGACACCACCCTCGTGCTGGTCGCGCCCGGCATGGGCGACGGCATCCAGGCCGCCAAGGCCGGCATCCTCGAGGTGGCGGACCTGTTCGTGGTCAACAAGGCCGACCGGGACGGCGCCCAGCAGGCGGTGCGCGACCTGCGCTACATGCAGTCCCTCGGCGGTCGGTACGCCGAGCCCGGTGGCTGGCGCCCGCCGATCTGCCGCACCGTCGCCGCCCGCGACACCGACAACGGCATCGACGAGGTCCTCGCGAAGGTCGAGGAGCACCGGCTGTGGCTGGAGTCCTCGGGCGAGGGCGAGCGGCGCCGGACCGAGCGGGCCGCCCGCGAGATCGAGGCGATCGCCCTGGCGGCCCTGCGCGCGCGGATCGGCGACCTGCGCGGCAGCGCGGCGCTGGGTGCGCTGGCCGGGCGCGTGGTGGCGGGGGAGACCGACCCCTACCGGGCCGCCGACGAGCTGGTCGCCCAGCTCTGAGCCGGCTGCCGCCCGGACCGGGCGGTCAGCCGCTCCCACGGGAGGATCGACAGGATCGCCACGCAGTGCGGCAGGAAGATGATCTGCACGCCGGCGTAGGTCATGACGTGGAAGCCGATGAGGAAGACCGTCAGCGCGATCCGCGCCCGGTCGGTGCGCACCAGCAGCACCAGCGGGGCGAGGAACTCGAGGACCAGCATCACCCACTGCGCGGCCGGCAGGAGCCCCGGGACGTCGACGGTCCAGTCCGACAGCGGGGTGCCGCGGCGCAGCACGGCGCGGGTGAGCGTGGAGCCGGTCGGCCAGTCCCAGCCGCCGAAGCGCACCTTGGCCCAGGCGGCGAGGAAGTAGGTGAGCATGACCGCGACGAGGACCGCGGCCATCGCCCAGCCCGCGGACTCCGACAGCCGGCGGTCGCGGAACCGCGCCCGGCCGACGGTCGGCAGCACGGCCAGCGCCACGAGGAACGCGATGCGGTCGTGGTCGACCTTGCCGTAGCTCATCGCGATGACCATCCACTCCGCGTACAGGAGGAAGACGGCGGCGCCGAGCAGCCGGGGGGCCCGCCCGGTGGCGGCGGCGACGGCGGCCAGCACGAGCGCCCACTGGACGACGAGCACGAGGGTGTGCGTCGGCGTGGGCAGGTGCAGCAGCCGGCCGACCAGCAGCGGGGCGTACCACTCGGTCGGGACGTCGGCGTGCGCCCGCACCCACGCGGTGGTGAGGAAGACGTCGACCGGGATGAACAGGTAGGCGATCGTCCGGAAGACCGCGATCCGCGCCAGCGGGACGGGGGAGAACCACCAGCGGCCCGTCATCGGGGCGGGGGTGGTCGGCGGGGTGCTCACGAGCCGTCGTCCTCCAGGTCGAGGTGGACGACGACGGTGTCGGTGTAGTCGCCGGTGGGCCGTCCGTCGGAGAGCCCGAACTTCCGGTGCACCACCTGGACCGCCACGAGCTCCGGTGCGTCCGGGTGGTCCTCGGTCCAGGCGTCGGCCAGCAGCCCCAGCAGCTCGGGGTGCGCGCGCAGCCGCTGGATCTGGCCCTCGAACTCGGCGCGGCGCAGCCCGACCTGGCCGCCGGAGAGCTTGATCTCCTCACCGGCCGCCGTCACGCCCACCGCCCGGGTGGAGATGACGGGTGCGTTCGGGTCGTTGCGCGTCGAGTACATGCGGAACGGTCCGAACGGGAACGCGTCGTCGTCCCCCCAGACGGTGCCGGCGAGCAGCAGGCCCAGGACGATCAGCACCGCGGAGAGCCGGCGCCGGCGGCCCGACGGGCTCAGCCGCAGCACCTCCGGTTCGGCCGCGGACGGCGGGAGGGGGGAGGACGGCACCGGCGCAGGCTAGATCCGGCGCGGGGTCGGCCGCCACGAGCGCGCGCCCGACGCGCCCCAGGCGTACGGGCCGACTCACGGGCCCCGGAACTTGCGGAGAACCGGCGCCGTCGTGAGGATCAGCGGGTGAGCGGGCGTGCTGGACGACCGGATGCCGTCGTCGTCGGGGCAGGGCCCAACGGGCTGGCCGCGGCGCTGCGCCTGTCGGCCGCGGGGCTGCGGGTGCAGGTCGTCGAGGCGGCCGAGCGCCCCGGTGGCGGGATGCGCACCGAGGAGCTGATCCGCCCCGGCTTCCACCACGACGTCTGCTCGACCGTGCAGCCGATGGCCGCGGCGGCGCCGTTCTTCCGCGAGTTCGACCTGGAGAGCCGCGGCGTCCGGCTGGTGCACCCGGAGATCAACTTCGCACACCCGCTGGACGGCGGCCGGGCCGCGGTGTCGCTGACCTCGCTGGAGGAGACCGCCGCGCGGCTGGGTGCCGACGGCGACGCCTACCGCCGGCTGTTCGGCCCGCTGGTCGAGCACGGCACCGACGTCGTCGACTTCTTCCTGACCAGCCGGCTGCGGCGGCTGCCCACCCGCAGCCCGGCGCAGATCGCCCGCTTCGGGCTGCAGGGCCTGCCCAACGTGCGCTGGCTGGCGCGCCGGTACTTCGACACCGAGGGTGGTCAGGCCCTGCTGGCCGGTGCCGCCGCGCACGGGATGCTCGACCTGAGCCAGCCGCTCACCTCGGCGCTCGGGATGCTGCTGTCGATGCTGTCCCACCACGCGGGCTGGCCGCTGATCGAGGGCGGGTCGCAGAAGCTGGCCGATGCCATGGTCACCGCGCTCGAGGAGCAGGGCGGCGAGGTCGTCACCGGGCACGAGGTCACCGACCTGCGCGAGTTCGAGGGCGTGCCGGCGGTGCTGCTGGACACCACGCCCGAGGCGTTCGTGTCGATGGCCGGGGACCGGCTGAACGAGGGGTACCGCCGCTGGGTGCGCCGCTACAAGCACGGTGCCGGCGTGTTCAAGATCGACTGGATCCTCTCCGAGCCGGTGCCGTGGGCGAACCCGGACGTGCGCCGGGCCGGGACGATCCACGTCGCCGGGAACCTCGAGGAGACCCTCGCGGGGGAGCGCGCACCGAACCAGGGCCGGCTGACCGACAAGCCGTACGTGCTCGCCGTGCAGCCGACGGTGGCGGACCCGACCCGGGCGCCCGAGGGCGGGCACATCTTCTGGGCCTACGTGCACGTGCCGCACGGCGCCGACGTCGACATGACCGGGGCGATCGAGAACCAGGTCGAGCGGTTCGCCCCGGGCTTCAAGGACACGATCGTGGAGCGGCGCACGAAGACCGCCGTCCAGATGGAGCAGTGGAACATCAGCTACCTGGGCGGCGACATCTCCAACGGCCAGGCGACGCTCCGTCAGATGCTGGCCCGGCCGGTGCCGCGCTGGAACACCTACCGGACCCCGGTCGAGGGCGTCTACCTCGCCTCGGCGGCGACGCCGCCCGGTCCTGCCGTGCACGGCGCCTGCGGCGACAACGCGGCGCAGGTGGCGCTGCGGGACGTGTTCGGCGTCCGCAGCGTGCCGCCGCTGCGCCCGGCTCGGGGCTGAGCCGGGCGCAGCGGCCGCGGATCAGGCGATGCGGGTGGCGTAGTTGTAGCCGTCCATGCTGACCGTGGTGATCTCCACGCCGGTCGCCTCGGTGCCGGCGTGCACGATCTGCCCGTCGCCGATGTAGATGCCCACGTGGCTCACCGGCGAGTAGTAGAAGACGAGGTCGCCGGGCTGCAGGTCCAGCGGCGCGATCGGCACGCCGATCTGCGACTGGCCCTTGCTGGAGTGCGGCAGCGAGATGCCGGCGGCCGCGTAGGCGAACTGGGTCAGCCCGGAGCAGTCGAAGGAGTCCGGGCCGCCGCCGCCGTAGACGTAGGGCTTGCCGACCTGGGCCAGCGCGGTGTCGACGGCGACCTGCGCGGCCGACGGGGCGGGCGCCGGGGCCTCGGCGGCCGGCGCGGGAGCCGGCTCGGCGGCGACGGCGGTCGCGGGGGTGAGGAGGAGACCCAGCGAGGCGGCGGCCCCGGTGAGCAGGCCGGCGCCGGTGCGGCGGAGGGTGCGGTTCTGGAGGTTCGGGCGAGTGGTCACCATGCGGTGGCTCTCCTTCCGTTCGCCCGCCGCGAGCCGATCGCGGGCACGGCACGGCACACCGGAGGAACGGAGGAGGTGTGGATCGTGGCGGCTCGCGCTCCGGGGCGCGCCCTCGTCGGGGCGCACCGCACCGGGCTGCGGCGGTACCGGACCCGGGGCCACCTCGACGGGCGACGACCACCCGGCCGGCTCCTCCACCGTAGGAACGACGCACCCGGTCCTCAACCCGGGAGTCGACGAATCGCCAGGTCAGCGAGTCGACATGCCGCGTCATCACTGGGAATACGGGGGTGGACGTGGCCTCGGTCACCCGTGGCGCCCGCATGCTCAGACGTACCGGCGCGAGCCCAGGGCGGCCGCGATCCGGGCGATGAGCGCAACCGGGTCCCGCAGGTCCGCCGCGGTCGCGATCACGACGGTCCAGCCGGCCGCGGTCAGCTCGTTCAGCCGCCGCCGGTCGCGGGCCACCTGCTGCGGCGCCCCGTGCCAGACGCCCTCGTACTCGAGGGCCGACCCTCGCGTCCGGCCAGGCGACCGGAGGAGGCAGCAGCGAGGCGTGCAGCACCAGCCGGAGCCGGGTCTCCTGCGGTGACCCCGCCAGGCCGTCCGCCAGCGCCGCGGCCCGTCGGGCGGAGCGGCAGCCGGGGCCGCTGAGCGCTACGGCCGCCGCGCGCACGTCGTCGAGCGTCGCGAGCCCGCCGGTGATGAGACGGTCGAGAGCGACGACGGCGTCCTCGAGCGGCTCGGCCCGCGCGATGTCGACGGCCGCGCGCACCGCGGTGGTCACGCGGACACCCCCGCGGACGACGACGGCGTCGGCCGGCAGATGCCGCCGCGAGACCCGGATGCCGCGGACCGCCCCGGCTCGGCAGCCGGGTGGCACGGTGAGCTCGACGTCGTCCCCGGGCTCGGCCAGCGGTGATCCCCAGAGCGTCGCCGCGCTCCGCCCGCTGACCACCGCCCCCGGGACGACGAGCGCGGCCGCAGCGCGGGCCCGGCGCGCGTGGTCGACGGGGAGCGAGGCGCAGGCGTAGACGTCGGGGAAGAGCCGCCGCCACGCGGAGCTGCGGAGCTGGTTCTTCGTCAGCACGCCGAGGCGCACCTGCTCGGAGCCGCGGAACATCCTCCCGCGCAACGGGGCCGGGCGGGTGGGCGCGGAAGGCATCCGCGCACTCTGCCGGGATCCGGGGGGCCGCTGCGGCGGCCGTCCACAGGCCTGGTCGCCCGCATACGCCCCGGCGTGGTCACCGGGCACGTGGAGACCACGCGCGTACGCACACGGGTGAGAAGCGGCTCGACCGGCCGACGTTCCAGCAGGTGGTGAGCTTCACCCACGACCGCGACCGCTGAGCGACCCGCGGCCGACACGCCCGGGCGAGCGGTGGGAGGATCGGGGTCATGCAGCCGACCCGCCCCGGACGCCCCGACCCGCGCGCGCAGGCCTCGATGGCCGCCACCATGGCCGGGGCCGTTGACCTCGCCGCCGTCAAGGCGCGGTCGGAGGCCGCCGCCCGCGCCGCGTCCGCCCCGCCGCCGAGTGCTGCGGCACCGGCCGGGGCACCCGGTAGCGCCGTCGTCGACGTCACCGAGGCCACGTTCCAGGCCGAGGTGCTCGACCGCTCCTTCCAGGTGCCGGTCGTGCTGGACCTGTGGGCCGAGTGGTGCGGGCCGTGCAAGCAGCTCTCCCCGGTGCTCGAGCGGCTGGCCGCCGAGGGCGGCGGCTCGTGGGTGCTGGCCAAGGTCGACGTCGACGCGAACCCGGCGCTCGCGCAGGGGCTGCGGGTGCAGGGCATCCCGGCGGTCAAGGCCGTCTGGCAGGGGCAGCTGATCGCCGAGTTCAACGGCGCCATCCCCGAGGAGCAGGCCCGCGAGTTCGTCGCCGAGCTGGTGCGCGCCACGACCGGTGGGGCGGTGCCGGGCGGCGGGGCGGAGGCGCCCGAGGTCGAGGACCCGCGCCTGGACGCCGCCGAGGACGCGCTCGAGCGCGGTGACCTCGCCGCCGCGGAGGCCGCCTACGAGGCGATCCTCGCCGAGGAGCCGAACCACCCGGACGCCGGCATCGCGCTCCAGCAGGTCCGGCTGTTCCGCCGCGCGGAGGAGGCCGGGCCTGACGCCCTGGCCGCGGCCGACGCCGCTCCGGACGACATCGCCGCGCAGACCCGGGCCGCGGACTTCCTGCTCGGCACCGGCGACGTCGAGGGCGCCTTCGAGCGGCTGCTGGCCGTCGTCCGCCGCACCGCGGGGGAGGAGCGCGACCAGGCCCGCAAGCACCTGGTCGAGCTGTTCACCGTCGTCGGCGACCAGGACCCCCGCGTCGGACCCGCCCGGCGGGCCCTCACCACCGCGCTCTTCTAGCCTTCCAGCCCGCAGGCGTCGAGGCCCTCGAAGAAGCCGCTGCGGAACAGGTCGACCAGCTGGAAGCCGGTGAGGTCGGCCCCCGGGACGACCTCCGGCTCGCCGCCGAAGGCCAGCAGGAACTGCACGCTCTCGTCGACGTCGCCGGGGGAGATGGAGTACTCCCCGCCGGCACCGGCGCGGACCTGCGCGGTGTAGAAGCCGCTCATGCAGACCGTCGAGCGGACGGCGTCCTCGCCCTCGGTGGAGAGCCCCAGCTGGTCGCGCACCGCCAGCCCGTAGGGCAGCGACACCGCGGTGGCGAGGGCGAAGTCGCCGAGCTCCTCGTACGCGGGCGCGGCGAGGTCGGTCTCGTCGAAGCCGACCAGGTTCTCATCCGCGCAGTACACGAGGTCGAGCTCGGCGTCGGGCGCGCAGCGCGGCGGGTCCTCGTCGAAGGCCTCGATCGCCGGCGGGTCGAAGTCCCTGCCCACCACCTGCTCCCAGACCGCGGGGAGGGTGGCGTCGATGATGGTGCGCAGCAGGCTGTAGGACGCGTTGCCACCGGTGGCGACGTCCTCGTCGCTGAGGAACGGCTGCTGGGTGAACACCCGCCCCCGCCCGAAGTTGTCCCGGCAGGCCTCGGCCCCGCTGTCGAAGCCTTCCTGGAAGGCGGCGACGCGGTCGAAGTACGAGCCGTGCGCCTGCTGCTCGCCCTGCCCGGTGCCGACCGGGTCGCGCAGCAGGAGGTACCCGCGCAGCAGGTCGTCGAGCTCGGGGGTGCGCAGCACCGAGTGCTGCGCCTCCCCGTCGGCGACCCAGCGGGTCCAGGTGCCGGCGAGGCAGTCGGCCTCGGTCTCGGCCGCGATGGAGGTGCTCGGCGCGCCCACCCGGGCCTGCACCGCGTGCCCGAACTCGTGCGCCATGACCAGCGCGGGGATGAACCGGCCGAACTCCGAGCCCAGCTCGGCGAGGAACGCGCGGTCGTAGCTGATCGAGTCGGAGTTGGGGGCGTCCGGGGCGACGCAGTAGAAGGCGTTGTTCTCGACGTCGCGCGGATCGCTCCCGCAGCCGATGCCGTTCGGGTACTCGGAGGGGTCGACGTTCTCCGGGTCGACGCTGAAGTAGCCGCCCTGCAGCGGCTCGAAGGGTGTGCCGAAGACCTCCGGGAACTGCTCGCCCCAGTAGACCTCCAGGTCGGTCAGCGCATTGCGCGCCAGGACGTCGACCTCCTCGCCGGTCGCACCCACGACGTCCGTGTCACCGGCGCCGACGTCGGTGACCGGCGGGCGGGCGGGGCTGCCCCGCCCCACCACGACCACCGAGCACCCGGTGAGGGCGACCAGGCCCGAGACGACGGCGGCGAGCAGTGCCCACCGCCGTCGTCCGCGCGCCGCGCTCACCGGGGACCGGTCAGGCCTCGTGCTGGAACCAGACGGTCCCGAGCGGGGGAGCGGAGATCGTGGCCGAGTACGGCTGCCCGTGCCACGGCTCCGCGACGGCCTCGACGCCGCCGTAGTTGCCGACCCCGGACCCGCCGTAGCCCTCGCCGTCGGTGTTGAGCACCTCGCGCCAGTACCCCGGCCGGGGCAGGCCGATCCGGTACTCGTGGTGCGGGGAGCCGGCGAAGTTGACGACGCAGGCCAGCGCGGAGCGGGTGTCGTCGTCGCCCTCAGCGGTGGTACCCGCCTCCTGCCCGTCCGCGGCGGGCACGGCCTTGCCGTACCGCAGGAACGACAGGGTGTTGCCCGACGCGTCGTTGGCGTCGATCCAGCTGAAGCCCGACGGGTCGACGTCGTGCGCCCACAGCGCGTCCAGCTCGCGGTAGCGCGCGTTGAGGTCGGTGACCAGCTGCAGGATCCCCCGGTGCGCCGGGTCATCCAGGTGCCACCAGTCCAGCGAGCGGCTCTCGGCCCACTCGGAGTCCTGCGCGAACTCCGAGCCCATGAACAGCAGCTGCTTGCCGGGGTGGGCCCACATGTAGGCGTAGTAGGCGCGCAGGTTGGCAAGCTGCTGCCAGCGGTCGCCGGGCATCTTCCGCAGCATCGAGCCCTTGCCGTACACGACCTCGTCGTGGCTGATCGGCAGCACGAAGTTCTCGGAGTAGGCGTAGTGCATCGAGAACGTGAGCTGCCCGTGGTGGTAGCTGCGGTGCACCGGCTCGCGCTCCACGTAGGCCAGCGAGTCGTGCATCCAGCCCATGTTCCACTTGAAGCCGAAGCCCAGGCCGCCCAGGTGGGTGGGGCGGGTGACGCCCGGCCAGGCGGTCGACTCCTCGGCGATCGTCACGACCCCCGGGACCTCGCGGTAGACGGTGGCGTTGAACTCCTGGAGGAAGGCCACCGCCTCGAGGTTCTCGCGGCCGCCGTACTTGTTCGGCAGCCACTCGGAGCGCGAGTAGTCGAGGTAGAGCATCGAGGCGACGGCGTCGACGCGGATGCCGTCGACGTGGAACTCCTTGCACCAGAACAGCGCGTTGGCGACGAGGAAGTTGCGGACCTCGGAGCGGCCGAAGTCGAAGACCAGCGTGCCCCAGTCCAGCTGCTCGCCGCGGCGCGGGTCGCCGTGCTCGTACAGCGGGGTGCCGTCGAAGCGGGTCAGCGCCCACTCGTCCTTCGGGAAGTGCGCCGGCACCCAGTCGACGATGACGCCGATGCCGGCCTGGTGGGCGCGGTCGATGAGGTAGCGCAGGTCGTCCGGGCTGCCGAACCGCGAGGTGGGCGCGTAGTAGGAGGTGACCTGGTAGCCCCACGAGCCGCCGAAGGGGTGCTCGGCCAGCGGCATGAACTCCAGGTGGGTGAAGCCGGCCGCGACGACGTACTCGACCAGCTCGTCGGCCATCTCCCGGTAGGACAGGCCCTGCCGCCAGGAGCCGGCGTGCACCTCGTAGACGCTCATCGGCTTCTCGTGCCAGCCGGCGGAGGCGCGCTCGGCCAGCCAGGCGTCGTCGTTCCACTCGTGGGTGCTCTCGGTGACCACCGAGGCGTTCAGCGGCGGCACCTCGGTGGCGAAGGCCAGCGGGTCGGACTTCTCCCGCCAGACGCCGTCGGCGCCCAGCACGTGGTACCGGTAGCGGCTGCCGACCGGGACGCCGGGCACGAAGATCTCCCACACGCCCGAGGAGCCCAGGGAGCGCATCGGGTAGGCCCGCGCCTCCCAGTAGTCGAAGTCGCCGGTCACCTTGACGCCGCGGGCGGCGGGCGCCCAGACGGCGAAGGAGACGCCCTCGACCGCACCGCGCGGGGTCTCGTAGCGCCGGACGTGCGCGCCCAGCACCTCCCACAGCCGCTCGTGCCGGCCCTCGCGGATCAGGTGCTCGTCCAGGGGGCCCAGGGTGGGCAGCCAGCGGTAGGGGTCGTCGACGGTGTGCCGCGAGGTGCCGCCCTGGCCGTCGGGGTACTCGACCTCGATCCGGTAGTCGCCGGGCTGCTGGGGGAGCGCGGCCTCGAAGATGCCGCCGTCGTGCAGGCGCTGCGCGTCGTAGCGGCCGCCGTCCTCGTCGAGCACGGCCACCGAGACCGCGTCGGGGCGCAGCGTGCGCACGACCCAGCCCGCACCGGACTCGTGCGCGCCGAGCACGCCGTGCGGGTCGTGCGACCAGCCCTCGACGATCGCCCGCAGGTGCTCCTCGGACACCTCGCCCACCGACTGCTCGCCGGGAGCCGCGGGCCCGCCCGCGGGTGAGTCGCCGTGCGCATCGGTGGGCGCGGCGTCCTCGGGCGCCTGCGGCGTGCTCGGCTCCGCCGGGTCCGGGTCGGGTGCCTCGGGCGGCCCGGCCGGGCTGCCGGCCGGGTCGCCGGGCTCGGCGATGGGGGCCGGCGCGACCACCGGCGGCACCGTGGTGGGGCCGCCCTCGGGCGCGGTCGAGGCGGTGCTCGGCCGCTCGTCGGTCGTCGTCTCCCCGGGGGGAGCGACGTTGCCGGTGGCGGCGGCCTTCTTCGCTGGGGCACGCTTGGTGGTCGTGCGGGCCGGGGTTTTCGTGGCCGCGGTGGCCTTCGACGGGGTCGCCTTCTTCGCGGGCGCCTTCTTGGCGGCGGCCTTGCGGGCGGGAGCCTTCTTCGCGGGGGCCTTCTTCGCCGGGGCGTTGATCACCGGCTCGCTGCCGGCGACCGCCTCGACCTCGGCGACCCGCTCCTCGACGGCACGCTGCAGGTCGTCCTTGCCGGCCACCGGGATCCTTCCGGTCATCGCTGCTCATCGTCGTGTTCCTCCGGTGCCGTGCTCGTAGATGTGATGGCCTCGGGTCCGTCGTGCCCGCGTCACGCGCGGGCGGTGAGCCGGGACAGGGAGTCGAGCGGGATCATCAGCCAGTGCGGTCGGTTGCGTGCCTCGTAGACGCACTCGTAAACCGCCTTGTCGGCCTCGAACGCCCGAAGGAGTGGTGACCCTCCGCACGGGTCGAGGCCGCTGGCCTCGGAGTAGCCGGCGCAGAACGCCGCCCGGTTCCGCTCGGCCCACTCCTGCGCGCGGTAGGCGCGCTGGGCGTCGTCGGGCTGCTCGACCAGCATGTGCCGCGCGGCGTAGTCGAAGCTGCGCAGCATCCCGGCGACGTCGCGCAGGGGGCTGTCGAGCTCGCGGCGCGAGGCCAGCGGGCGGGCCGGCTCGCCCTCGAAGTCCAGGACGATCCAGCCGGTCGCCGTCCGCAGCACCTGGCCGAGGTGCAGGTCGCCGTGCACCCGCTGGCGGACGACGGGCTCGGTGCTCTCGGCGACGGCGGCGTAGACCTGCCGCAGGCCGTCCACGTGCTCGGCGAGCTGGGGGACGATCTCGACGGCGGCGTCCAGCCGCTCGCCCATCTGCCGCGCCACGGCGGCGTACCAGTCGCGGTCGGCCGGCGCCGTGGGCAGCACGGCGGCCATGTCCCGGTGGACCGACGCCGTCGCCGCCCCCAGCCGCTCGCTGTCGGCGGCGAAGTCGCCGCCCACCTCGTCGGCGTGCAGGTCGCCCTCGGCGTAGAGGTCGCGCACGCTCGCGGTGGCCAGCCGCCAGCCGTCGCTGGCGTTGGGGACGAAGGTCTGCAGCATCGCGACCGTCGCCGGCTCGACGGCCGGGTCGGGGTCGTCGATCTGGATGTGCCCGAGCAGCGGGGCGATGTGCGGGTTCTCGGCACGGCGCAGCGCGTCGTGCACCTCGACGTCCGGGTTGAGCCCGGGCTCCAACCGCCGGAAGAGCTTGAAGATCGCCTCCGACCCGTAGACCAGCGAGGTGTTGCTCTGCTCGGTGGAGACGATGTCGCCGGGCAGACCCTCGGGGATGTAGGCCACGCCCGCGGGGTGGAAGTGCATCGGCCCGACGGTCGAGGCGTTGACCAGGTGGATCAGCCACGGGGTGGTGGCGTCCCGGTCGCGCATCGCGTCGTAGGCGTGCGACTCCCGGCCGTCCGAGCTCACCGCGCCGATGTAGGCGGTGCTCAGCTCCTCGACCTCGGAGTCGCGCCAGGAGATCGGCACGAGGTAGGTGTCCGCGCCGCCGTCGGCGTAGGTCACCCGCACCCGGTGCACCGAGAGCACCGGCTCGCTGCGGTCGAGGAAGAACCCGTCCTCGGTGATCCCGGCCCACTCGCGGCCCTTGCTCCCGAACCAGCGCTGGGTGGGCATCCACTCGCGGAGCAGGTCGGCCAGGGCGCTCATCGGGTGCCTCCAGCGGCGTCGTCGGGAGCGGGGAGGTTGTCGCCGGGCGTCTCCTCCGCGGCGCTGACCACCCCGGCGGCGAGCAGGGAGTCGGCGATCGCGCTGCTGCCGGTGGTCTCCCAGTCCTCGGTCTCGTCCGGAGCGGGCTCGGCCGGCTTGGACAGCTCGAACCAGTAGAAGCCGTGCCCGGCGAGCGTGAGCATGTAGGGGAGGACGCCGATCTGCGGGAACTCCACCCGCCCGGTGAGCTCGACGGGGGTGTAGCCCTCGAACTCGCGCAGGTCGAGCTCCACCGGCTGCGGGAACCGGGACAGGTTGTTCACGCACAGCACGACGTCGTCGCCGAACCGGCGGACGAAGGAGAGCACCGTGGGGTTGCGCGAGCCGATCTCCTCGAACGTGCCCAGGCCGAAGGTCGGGTGCTGGGCGCGGACCTGGAGCATCCGGCGCAGCCACTGCAGCAGCGAGTTGGTGTTGCGCAGCTGGGACTCGACGTTGGTGACCTGGTAGCCGTAGACCGGGTCGGCGTTGAGCGGCAGGTACATCCGCTGCGGGTCCGCGGTGGAGAACCCGCCGTTGCGGTCCGGCGTCCACTGCATCGGGGTGCGGACGCCGTCGCGGTCACCGAGCCAGATGTTGTCGCCCATGCCGATCTCGTCCCCGTAGTAGAGGACCGGCGAGCCCGGCAGCGAGAGCAGCAGGGCGTTGAACAGCTCGAGGGTGTTGGCGTCGTTGTCCAGCAGCGGCGCCAGCCGCCGGCGGATGCCGATGTTGGCCTTCATGCGGGGGTCCTTGGCGTACTCGTCCCACATGTAGTCGCGTTCCTCGTCGGAGACCATCTCGAGGGTCAGCTCGTCGTGGTTCCGCAGGAAGACGCCCCACTGGCAGTTGTCGGGGATGTCCGGCGTCTGCGCCATGATCTCCGAGATCGGGAAGCGCTGCTCCCGCCGCACCGCCATGAACAGGCGCGGCATGACGGGGAAGTGGAAGGCCATCTGGCACTCGTCGCCGTTCTCGCCGAAGTACTCGACGACGTCGGCCGGCCACTGGTTGGCCTCGCAGAGCAGCACCACGTCGGGGTAGTTCGCGTCGACGACCTTGCGCACCTGCTTGAGGAACTCGTGGGTGCGCGGCAGGTTCTCGCAGTTGGTGCCCTCCTCCTCGAACAGGTAGGGCACGGCGTCGAGCCGGAAGCCGTCGATGCCGAGGTCGAGCCAGAAGCGCAGGGCGTCGATGATCGCCTCCTGCACCTTCGGGTTCTCGAAGTTGAGGTCCGGCTGGTGGGAGAAGAAGCGGTGCCAGAAGTACTGCTTGCGCACCGGGTCGAACGTCCAGTTCGAGCTCTCGGTGTCGACGAAGATGATCCGGGCGTCGGCGTACCCGGTGTCGTCGTCGGCCCAGACGTAGAAGTCGCCGTAGGGGCCGTCCGGGTCGTTCCGGCTGGCCTGGAACCAGGGGTGCTGGTCCGAGGTGTGGTTCATGACGAAGTCGATGATCACGCGCATGCCGCGCGAGTGGGCGGCGTCGAGGAACTCCTTGAAGTCCTCGATGTCGCCGAACTCGGGCAGGACGGCGGTGTAGTCGGCGACGTCGTACCCGCCGTCGCGCAGCGGGGAGGCGAAGAACGGCGGCAGCCACAGGCAGTCGACGCCGAGCCACTGGAGGTAGTCCAGCTTGTCGATCATGCCGCGGAGGTCGCCGACGCCGTCGGCGTTGCTGTCGGCGAAGCCGCGGACCAGCACCTCGTAGAAGACGGCGCGCTTGTACCACTCGGGGTCGGTGCCGGGAGGGGGCAGTGCGGAGTGCTTGGGGGCGGACTCGGGCACGGGAACGGTCATCGCTGGTGAGCCCTCGGGAAGTCGCGGGTGGTCGGTCGGACGGCCCCGGTCAGGAGACCGGGGGCGGGAACTGCACGGGGCGCGGGAAGGTGACCGCGAAGACGTGCGCGGGCTCCCGGAAGGGGTCGAGCTCCACGTAGTTGAACTGGCCCCAGTCGTACCGGGCGCCGCTGAGCTCGTCGGTGACCGCGAAGCGCTCGTGCCAGTCCAGGCCGAGGGCGGACATGTCCAGCGCCGTCGTCCCGATCTGGGTGTCGCGGCTGGACAGGTTCACCACCACGATCACGGCGTCGGCCGAGCCGGGGTCGGTCTTGGAGAAGCACAGCAGATTCGGGTTGTCGACCGGGTGGAAGCGCAGCGTGCGCAGCTGCTGCAGCGCCGGGTGCGCGCGCCGGGCCTCGTTGAGCCGCTTCAGGTAGGGCGCCAGGCTGCGGCCGGCCGCCTCGGCACCGGCCCAGTCGCGCGGCCGCAGGGAGTACTTCTCGCTGTCCAGGTACTCCTCGCTGCCGGGCTTGACGGCCACGTGCTCGAAGAGCTCGAACCCCGAGTAGACGCCCCAGGTCGGGCTCATCATCGCCGCGAGCACGGCCCGGATCTTGAACATCGGCGGGCCGCCGAACTGCAGCGACTCGTGGAGGATGTCCGGGGTGTTCACGAAGAAGTTCGGCCGCATGTAGTGCGCGTTGGACGCGAGCTCGCGGCCGTACTCCTCGAGCTCGCCGCGCTCGGTCCGCCAGGTGAAGTACGTGTAGGACTGGGTGAAACCGATCCGCGCCAGCTGGTGCATCATCGGCGGCCGCGTGAACGCCTCGGCCAGGAAGAGCACGTCGGGGTGGCTCTGCTTGACGTCCCAGATCAGCCAGTGCCAGAAGTTCAGCGGCTTGGTGTGCGGGTTGTCGACGCGGAAGATCTTGACGCCGGCGTCGATCCACACCTGGATCACCCGGCGGCACTCGGCGTAGATGCCGTCGGGGTCGTTGTCGAAGTTGATCGGGTAGATGTCCTGGTACTTCTTCGGCGGGTTCTCCGCGTAGGCGATGGTCCCGTCGGGCTTGGTGGTGAACCACTCGGGGTGCTCGGCCACCCACGGGTGGTCGGGCGCGGCCTGCAGCGCGAAGTCGAGGGCGATCTCCATGCCGAGCTCGCCGGCGCGCGCGACGAAGGCCCTGAAGTCCTCCATCGTGCCCAGCTGCGGGTGCACCGCGTCGTGGCCGCCCTCGGCGCTGCCGATCGCCCACGGGGAGCCGACGTCGTCCGGCGCGATCTCGTGCGGGTTGCCGCCGGGGAACTGGGCGGTGTTCGGGCCCTTGCGGTTCACCGTGCCGATCGGGTGGATCGGCGGCAGGTAGACGACGTCGAAGCCCATGTCGGCGACCGCCGGGAGCCGGTCGGCGGCGGTGGTGAAGGTGCCGTGCGTCGGGGTGCCGCCGACGACGGGGCCCTCCGAGCGCGGGAAGAACTCGTACCAGGAGCCGTAGAGGGCGCGCGGCCGGTCGACGAACACCTCGTAGGGCTCGGTGGTGGTGACCAGCTCGCGGACCGGGTGCTCGTGCAGGTAGCGCTGCAGGCCCGAGGCCAGCGCCGGGGCGACGCGGACGGTGAGCTCCTGCGAGGAGTCGCGCAGCGCCGCGGCCGCGGCGGTGACCCGGTCGCGCCAGTCGCCCTCGGCCCCGGCGGCGACGCGGTCGAGCAGCCGGGCACCTTCCTCGAGGTCGTTGGCCAGCTCGTCGGCGCCCTGGCCGGCCTCGATCTTCACCTCGACGGCGTGCCGCCAGGTGGCCAGCGGGTCGCTCCAGGCCTCGACGCGGAACGTCCAGGCGCCCGCGCGGTCGGGGACGACGGTCGCCAGCCAGCGGTCGGGCTCCTCGCCGAAGCGGGCCATGCGGGTCAGCGGGCCCGGGGTGCCGTCGGGGCCGGTCCACACGACGTTGGCGGCGACGGCGTCGTGCCCCTCGCGGAACACGGTCGCGGTGATCGGGAGGTGTTCTCCCACCACCGCGCGGGCGGAGAAGGACCCGCAGGAGACGACGGGGGCGACATCGGTGATGCCGAGGCGGAGGTCAGCGCGGCCATTCATCCCCGTCACGCTATCGAGGTAGCGGGGTCCGGGCACTTCGGCGAGCACTCGTCCGGGTGGAGGGCAGGAGACGGCGGGGCGTGGGGCGGGTGGGGCAGGAGGTGCTGCCGATGTCGCCGGACCCCTGGCGGTGGCGTGCTCGCTGGCTACCCTCGTCCGGGTGAGAGCCCTCCGCCGTTTCACCGTCCGCGCCGCCCTCCCGGAGCCGCTGCTCCCGCTCTCCCAGCTGGTGATGAACCTCCGCTGGTCGTGGCACCCCGAGACGCGGGACCTGTTCGAGGCGCTCGACCCGGCGCTGTGGCAGCGCTGCGGGGGTGACCCCGTCAAGGCGCTCGGGGAGGTCTCGGCCGAGCGGCTGGCCGCCCTGGCCGCCGACCGCAGGTTCGTGCGCCGGCTGCAGGACGCCGTCGACGACCTGGAGGAGTACCTGGCGACCCCGCGCTGGTACCAGTCCCTGGGGGCCGAGGCGCCGGCGAGCATCGCCTACTTCTCCGCGGAGTTCGGCATCACCGAGGTGCTGCCGCAGTACTCCGGTGGCCTGGGCATCCTGGCCGGCGACCACCTGAAGGCCGCCTCCGACCTCGGCGTCCCGCTGATCGGGGTCGGGCTGCTCTACCGGGCCGGCTATTTCGAGCAGGGGTTGTCGGCCGACGGCTGGCAGCTCGAGCACTACCCGTCCCTCGACCCGCACGGCCTGCCGGTCAAGCTGCTGCGCGAGCCCGACGGGTCCGCCGTCGTCATCTCCGTGCCGCTGCCCGAGGGGCGCACGCTCTACGCGCACGTCTGGCGGGCCCAGGTCGGCCGCGTCTCGCTGCTGCTGCTCGACAGCGACATCGAGGAGAACGCGCCGGCCGAGCGCGGCGTCACCGACCGCCTGTACGGCGGCGACGAGGACCACCGCCTGCGGCAGGAGATGCTCCTCGGCATCGGTGGCGTGCGGGCGCTGCGCGCCTACTGCCAGCGCACCGGCACCCCGCTGCCCGAGGTGTTCCACGCCAACGAGGGCCACGCCGGCTTCCAGGGCCTCGAGCGCATCCGCGAGCTCATCGAGTCGCACGGGCTGACCTTCGCCGAGGCGCTGCAGGCGGTGCGGGCGGGCACGGTGTTCACCACGCACACCCCGGTGCCGGCCGGCATCGACCGCTTCCCGAAGGCGCTCATCGAGCGGTACTTCGCCGGGTTCGGCGTCCCGCTGCACGACCTGCTCGCGCTGGGCGCCGAGGAGGACCCGTCGAAGTACAACATGGCGCACATGGGCCTGCGGCTGGGCCAGCGCGCCAACGGTGTGAGCGAGCTGCACGGCCACGTCAGCCGCGGGATGTTCAGCAACCTGTGGCCGGGTTTCGACGAGGGCGACGTGCCGATCGGCTCGATCACCAACGGCGTGCACGCCCCCACGTGGACCGCGCGCGAGCTGGTCGAGATGGGCACCCAGAGCTCGAGCCAGGGCGACCCGGTCGAGGTCCAGGGGGCGGCGCACTTCGACGGCGTCGACCGCATCCCCGCCGGTGACCTGTGGGCGGTCCGCCGCACGCTGCGCGGCCGCCTGGTGGAGGAGGTGCGCCGCCGCCTGCGCGAGACCGCGCTCTCCCGCGGCGCCACCGAGGCCGAGGTGGGCTGGACCGACACCGCCTTCGACCCCGACGTCCTCACCATCGGGTTCGCCCGCCGCGTGCCCAGCTACAAGCGCCTGACGCTGATGCTGCGCGACCCGGCCAAGCTCAAGGCGATGCTGCTGGACCCGGAGCGGCCCCTGCAGCTGGTCATCGCCGGCAAGAGCCACCCGGCCGACGACGGCGGCAAGAAGCTGATCCAGCAGATGGTCGAGTTCGCCGACGACCCGGAGATCCGGCACCGGATCGCGTTCCTGCCCGGCTATGACATCGGCATGGCCCGCTACCTGTACTGGGGCTGCGACGTCTGGCTGAACAACCCGCTGCGGCCGCTGGAGGCCTGCGGCACCTCGGGCATGAAGTCCGCGCTCAACGGCGGGCTGAACCTCTCCATCCGCGACGGCTGGTGGGACGAGTGGTTCGACGGCCAGAACGGCTGGGCGATCCCGACCGCCGACGGCGTCGCCGACGCCGACCGCCGCGACGAGGTGGAGGCGCGGGCGATCTACGACCTGCTCGGCACCCAGGTGCTGCCGCGGTTCTACGAGCGCGACCGCGAGGGCGTGCCGGCGCGCTGGGTCGAGATGGTGCGGCACACGCTCCGCGAGACCGGCCCGAAGGTGTTGGCCACCCGCATGGTGCGCGACTACGTGCAGGCGCTCTACGTGCCGGCCGCGCAGTCCTCCCGCGTCATGGCGGCGGAGGGGTACGCCCCGGCGCGCGCCGAGTCGCAGTGGCGGGCGCACCTGCTGCACAACTGGTCCACCGTGCGGGTCGCGCACGTCGAGGCCACCGGTGCCGGGGACACCCCGGAGATCGGCTCGACGCTGGCGCTGCGGGCCGAGGTGGAGCTGCCCGGGCTCGAGCCCGGCGACGTCGAGGTGCAGGCGGCCTACGGGCGTGTGGACGACGCCGACGGGCTGCACGAGGTCACCGCGGTGCCGATGGCGCACGAGCAGACCGAGGGCTCCCGGCACTGGTTCACCGCCACCGTCCCGCTGGAGCGCACCGGCGCCTTCGGCTACACCGTGCGGGTCCTGCCGCACTCCGAGCACCTGGCCGATCCGGCCGAGCTCGGGGTCGTCACGACCGCCTGAGTGACCCGTCGCGACGCTCCCGTCACGCTCGTCCCACCCGTTGGGCGTGACGTGGAGCGGTCACGGCGTGGCGGGGGCGGCCGGGCGCCGAACCCCGGACGGCATCACTAGGCTGGCCGCCATGCCCGACCGCTGTGAAGTCCTCCCCGGAGACGCCGTCGTCGCCCGCCGCGACGGCGGGCTGCTGTGGGTCGACGCCCCCGGTTCCCCCGCCCTCGTGGCTGCCCTGCACGCGTGCCTCGGGGTCTCCGGCCCCGGCGCCGAGCAGGTGCTGACCGCCGTCGCCGCGCAGGCCGGGTCGCTCGGCTCCGGCAGCGCCTCCTTCGCGCTCGTGCTGACCGACGCCGGCGCCGGCACGGGCACCGCGCTCTGGTCCGGCAAGGGCCAGCTCTCCGTGGACGGGGTGCCGGTCTCCGGCTCCTCGGTCGACGGCGGCACCGTGGCCAGCGGGTTCGCGCTGGGCCGCACGCTCTACGTCGGCCCCGGCTCCGCCGCCGCGCAGGCCGCCTCCGGCGTCGCCTTCGATCTGGTCGAGGGCACCGTGCCCGGCTCCGGCGCCACGCTGCACGTGACCGCCCCGGCTGCCGCGCCCGCGGCCGCCGGCCCGTCGTCGCAGCCGGCCGCCTCGTCGTTCCTCGCGGGGTCCGACGCCGGTTTCGGCGCGGGGGCCGCCAGCGGCTCCAGCCGGGCCGCGGCGCCCGCCGCCGAGTCCGGTGAGCAGACCGCGTTCTGGCGGCCGGACTCCGACTCCGACGCCCCCGCTGCCGGTGTGCCGCTGCTGCGGTTCGACGACGGCCTGGTCGTCACCGTCGACGAGGACCTCGTGCTGGGGCGGCGTCCCGACAACCACGAGATGGTGACCGCCGGCACTGCCCGCCCGGTCCCGATCGCCGACACCCAGAACGTGCTCTCCTCGGCCCACGCGGCCCTGACCCGCTCGGGCACCGAGGTCTCGCTGGTCGACCTCGGCTCGCTCAACGGCACGCACGTCGCCGGCCCCGAGGCCACCGAGTGGACCCAGCTCGAGCCCGGTCAGCCGCACCCGCTCTCCGACGGCGACCGCCTGCTCCTCGGCTGGACCGTCATCACCTTCGAGCAGCCCGAGTAACCCACCCGCTGAACGCCAGAGGCCCAGAACCGACCAGGTTCTGGGCCTCTCGCGTTCGCGGGCCGGCGCCGGCGCGCCGATCTGGCGCGCGGATGCGTCATCTCGGAGCCCGCGATGACGCATCGGTGCGCCCGGTCGGCCGATGCGGCGGGCTCACCCAGCCTGCAGCGAGCCGATCTCGGCGACGTCGTGGTAGGTCTCTCCCGAGCAGTACCACCAGCCGGTGCACGAGCCCATGACCTGCCGGTGCTCGGGACACACCGGCCAGTGCAGGCCCAGGTCGGTCAGCGCCTCGGACACCTCGTAGGCGACGACTTCGTCCGCGTCCGCATCCAGATCGGCCTCGAGATCACGCGGCTCGACGGGCGGAGCGACGAAGGCCTCCTCCACCTCGTGCTCCAGCTCCACGCGCCGCGTCAGGACGCCGTCGGTGACCGTGAGGGCGAAGTCTTCGACCGAGCAGGTCCACGGCCGGCCCGTCGTCCGCCGCAGGTCCGCCTCGACCCGGACCGCGGCGGCCGTCAGCCGATCGGCATCCCTCTGCATCGCGGCAGGTTATGCCGGTCAACCTTCAGGGGCGACGGACATACCGGGGGCGCGATGCTCACAGATCGGGGCGGGCGGGTCCCGCGGGCTCACGGCTCCGATGGCGGGAGCGCCCCGGCCCAGTCGAGCAGCCAGTCGGTGAACCCGCGCGTGTCCTGCGGGCGGTGGCCAGCGCCCTCGATGCGTACGTGGCTAGCGCCGGTCGACTCCGCGAGCGCGGCACCCACGGTCTCGTACAGCGGGCTCCACGCACCCGTGACGACCGCGAGCGGAACCCCGAGGTCGTGGAGCGACTCGTGCGTCAGCGTGGACTCCCACGGCGGGCGGTGCCGGCGGAGGAGCTCCAGCGCCCGCCCGTCGTCCGCCGTCCGCGGGACGGGCAGGTCGAAGCCCATCCCGGCTGAGAAGCGACGGCGGAACTCCTCGCGAGACAGGTCGGGCTCGAACGCGGGGGAGACGGCCCGGACGTGCTCGCGGACCACGGCGTCATCGGGTGCTGCGACCGCGGCCATCGGCTCGATGAGGACCACCCCGCGCACCGCGGGCGCCCGCACCGCTGCCGCGAGGGCCGCGACGGCGGACCACGAGTGCCCGACGAGCACGGTGGCCGGCGTCAGCCCGGGGACGAGCCAGGAGGCCTCGCCGTCCACGGTGTACTCCCGGAGGAGGTCGCCGCCGTCGAAGCCGCGCCGCGTCACGAACCGCCCACCCGGGACGCCGGCCTGCCCCGGCCACGCGTCGGATCCGGCACGCGGACCGATGGCGTGCACGAACAGCAGTCCGACCACGGCGTCGACTCCTCCGATCCGGGTGAACAGTGTGCGCTGATGCGCCGCTCCAGGGCCCGGAACTGCGCACCAGCGCACACTGTCGGGTCCCGCGGGCCGGCTCAGGGGCGGCGGAGCACCTTGAGCACCCACACGCTGCGGCCGGGCAGCTCGACCGGGCCGGGCGCGATCATCGCGGCCGCGGGCGGCGCGCCGGTGGCGTACTCGGTGGAGACGACCAACTCGTAGCCGTCCGCCCAGGGCGCGGCGGGCAGCTGCACGGTCAGCGGCTCGGCGCCGGCGTGCAGCCAGAGCAGGTACGAGTCGCCGACGACGGGGCGCCCGAGGGCGTCGCGGGCGCGGATGCCGCGGCCGTCGAGGTACATGCCGAGGGTCTGCAGGTCGGCGTCGAACCAGTCCGCGGTGGTGAGCTGGCCGCCGTCGGGGGCGAACCAGGCGAGGTCGCGGGTGCCGCCGGTGCCGGGCAGCTCGTGGCCCTCGAAGAACGCCTCCTGCCGGAGCACCGGCGCCGACCGCCGCAGCGCCAGCACGTGCGCGACGAAGGCCCGCAGCTCGTCGTCGACCTGCGTCCAGTCCAGCCAGGAGAGCTCGCCGTCCTGGCAGTAGGCGTTGTTGTTGCCGTGCTGGGTGCGGCCCAGCTCGTCGCCGGCGGTGAGCATCGGCACCCCGGTGGACAGCAGCAGCGTGGCCAGCAGGTTGCGCACCTGCCGCCGGCGCAGCGCGGTCACCTGCGGGTCGTCGGTCTCGCCCTCGACCCCGCAGTTCCAGCCGCGGTTGTGGCTCTCGCCGTCCCGGTTCTCCTCGCCGTTGGCCTCGTTGCGCTTGTGCTCGTAGGTGACCAGGTCGCGCAGGGTGAACCCGTCGTGCGCGGTCACGAAGTTGACCGACGCGAACGGGCGGCGGCCGTCGGAGCGGTACAGGTCCGAGGAGCCGGTCAGCCGGTAGGCCAGGTCGCGGACGCCGACGTGTCCGCCGGCCCACACGTCGCGCACGGTGTCCCGGTAGGCCGCGTTCCACTCCGCCCACGGCGGCGGGAAGTTGCCCACCTGGTACCCGCCGGGGCCGACGTCCCACGGCTCGGCGATCAGCTTCACCTGGCTGACCACCGGGTCCTGGTGGACGACGTCGAAGAAGCCCGAGAACCGGTCGAAGTCCTCGGTGCCGCGGGCCAGGGCCGGGGCCAGGTCGAACCGGAAGCCGTCGACGTGCATCTCGGTGACCCAGTAGCGCAGCGAGTCCATGAGCAGGGCCAGTACCGGCGACCGGCGCACGTCGAGGGTGTTCCCGCACCCGGTGACGTCGGTGTAGCGGGCGGGGTCCGCGCCGTCGAGGCGGTAGTAGCCGGCGTTGTCGATGCCCTTGAACGCCAGCGTCGGGCCGGTGTGGTCACCCTCGGCGGTGTGGTTGTAGACGACGTCGAGGATCACCTCGATGCCGGCGGCGTGCAGCGCCTTGACCATCGTCTTGAACTCGGTGACCTGGCCGCCGTCGCTCCCCGACGCGCTGTACCCGGCGTGCGGGGCGAAGAAGCCGAGGGTGTTGTAGCCCCAGTAGTTGGTCAGCCCGCGGCGCAGCAGGTGCGGCTCGCTGACGAAGGCGTGCACCGGCAGCAGCTCGACGGCGGTCACGCCGAGGGTCTGCAGGTGCTCGACGAACGCCGGGTGCGCGAGCCCGGCGTAGGTGCCGCGCAGGTGGGCGGGGACGCCGGGGTGCCGCATGGTGGCGCCCCTGACGTGCACCTCGTAGACGACGGTGTCCGACCACGACGTGCGCGGCGCGCGGTCGCCGTCCCACGGGAAGGTGTCGTGGACGACGACGCCGCGCGGCACGAACGGCGCCGAGTCCTGCCCGTCGGGCTCGTGGCCGTCCACCGCGTCGCCCGGGTGGCCGAACACCGCCGGGTGCAGCGTGAGGCCGCCGTCGACGGCACGGGCGTAGGGGTCCAGCAGCAGTTTCGCCGGGTTGAAGCGGTGCCCGCTGGAGGGCTCGTAGGGCCCGTGCACCCGGTAGCCGTAGCGCTGACCGGGCCCGATGCCGCCGACCCGGCCGTGCCAGACCTGGTGGGTGCTCTCGGTGAGCGGGTACCGGTGCTCCCTGCCGTCGGGGTCGAACAGGCACAGCTCCACCGCGTGCGCCCCGGCCGACCACAGGGCGAAGTTCGTGCCCGTGCCGTCCCAGTGCGCGCCGAGCGGCGCGGGGGAGCCGGGCAGGACCTCGACGGCGGGGGATGCGGTCACCGGGCGATCGTGCCAAGTGCGGCGGGGTGTGCGTGTGCAGGTGGTGCGCGCCGGGTTGGTTGGATGGGCAGCGTGTCGACATCGGACGCCTCGGACGGGGCCGTCGTGCGGATGACCGGGGTCGGGGTCGTGCGCGGGGAGAACACCCTGCTGCGCGATGTCGACTGGCGCGTGGAAGCCGATCACCGCTGGGTGGTGCTCGGGCCCAACGGGGCGGGGAAGACGACGCTGCTCCAGGCTGGCCGGGGCGCTGCTGCAGCCGAGCCGCGGCGAGGTGCGGCTGCTGGGGGAGACCCTCGGCGCGGTGGACGTCTTCGAGCTGCGGCCGCGGATCGGGCTGACCAGCGCGGCGCTCACCCAACGCATCGGGGCGGCGGAGAGGACCGGCGACGTCGTCGTCTCCGCCGGGTACGCCGTCGTCGGCCGCTGGCGGGAGCGCTACGACGTCCACGACCTCACCCGCGCCGGGATGCTCATGGAGCAGTGGGGCGTGGCACAGTTCGCGCACCGGCCGTTCGGGACGCTCAGCGAGGGCGAGCGCAAGCGCGCGCAGATCGCCCGCGCGCTCATGCCCGACCCCGAGCTGCTGCTGCTCGACGAGCCCGGCGCAGGCCTGGACCTGGGCGGCCGCGAGGACCTCGTCTCCCGGCTCTCGGACCTCGCGCGCTACCTGTACGCCCCCGCGCAGGTGCTGGTCACCCACCACGTCGAGGAGATCCCGCCCGGCTACACGCACGCCCTGCTGCTGCGCGGCGGCGAGGTCGTGGCGGCCGGTGCGGTGGACGACGTCCTGACCGCCGGCGCCCTGTCGGACACCTTCGGGCTGCCGCTGGAGCTCACCCGCACCGAGGGGCGGTTCGCCGCCCGCCGCGCTCGCTAGGGTTCGGTCCATGGCGCAGACCCCGGAGTTCGTGACCCTGCAGGTGGAGGACGGGGTGGGCACGATCCGCCTCGACCGCCCGAAGATGAACGCCATCGACGAGCAGCTGCACCACGAGGTGCGGGCCGCCGCGATGGAGGCGGAGGAGCGCGACGACGTGCGCGCCGTCGTGATCTACGGCGGCGAGCGGGTGTTCGCGGCCGGCGCCGACATCAAGGCCATGTCCCAGCTCGACGGCCGGGGCATGGTCGCCTGGGGCCGCGAGCTGCAGAACTCCTTCCGGACGGTGGCGCGGCTGCCCAAGCCGGTCATCGCCGCGGTCACCGGCTACGCCCTGGGCGGCGGCTACGAGCTGGCGCTGTGCGCCGACTTCCGCGTGCTGGGCAGCCGGGCGAAGATCGGCCAGCCCGAGATCCAGCTCGGCGTCATCCCCGGCGCCGGCGGCACGCAGCGGCTGGCCCGCCTGGTCGGCCCGGCCAAGGCCAAGGACCTGATCTTCACCGGCCGGCACGTCGGTGCGGAGGAGGCCCTCGAGATCGGCCTGGCCGACGCCGTCGTCCCCGACGCCGAGGTGTACGAGACCGCCCTGGCCATGGCCCGCAAGTTCGCCGCCGGGCCGCCGCTGGCCCTCGCCGCCGCCAAGCGCGCGATCGACGAGGGGCTCGAGCTGCCCCTCGACGAGGGCCTGGCGCTGGAGAGCCGGCTGTTCGCCGAGCTGTTCGACACCGAGGACCAGGCGGCCGGCATGCGCTCCTTCCTGGAGAGCGGCCCGGGCAAGGCCACCTTCACCGGACGCTGAACCCGCCGGTCCGCCGCCCGGAGCTCACCGGATCGCCACCCGACCGCACCGGGCGCGGCCATGTCCGGTCGGTCACAATGCGCGAGGTCGATCACCGGCGTCATCCGGCTCCGGGCGCGACCCCACACCAGGAGGACACGTGCGACGAAGCACCCTGCGGACCGCCGTCGCGGTCGTGACGGCGGGACTCACCCTGACCGCCTGCGGCTCGGACGACGGCGACTCGGGTGGCGGCAGCGGCTCGGACTGGGCCACCGCCACCTCCGTCGAGGACGGCGGCGGCATGGACGCCCTCGTCGAGGCCGCGCAGGCCGAGGGCGAGCTCAACGTCATCGCCCTCCCACCGGACTGGGCGAACTACGGCGAGATGCTCGACACCTTCAGCGAGAAGTACGACATCGAGATCAACAGCGCCAGCCCCGACGGCTCCAGCCAGGACGAGCTGAACGCGGTCACCAGCCAGCGCGGCCAGGACCGGGCCCCCGACGTCCTCGACCTCGGGCTGTCCTTCGCCCGCCAGGCCAAGGCGCAGGACCTCACCGCCCCCTACAAGGTCCAGACCTGGGACGACATCCCCGAGGACCAGAGGGACCCCGACGGCCACTGGTACAACGACTACGGCGGCTACCTGTCGATCGGCTGCAACGCCACGATCGTCGGCGTCTGCCCGACCACGCTGGCCGAGCTCGCCGACCCGCGGTACGCCGGGCAGGTCGCGCTCAACGGCAACCCGACGCAGGCGCAGGCCGCCTTCGCCGGCGTGTGGGCCGCGGCGCTGGCCAACGGCGGCGACCTCGACGACATCGGCCCGGGGATCGACTTCTTCGTCGACCTCAAGGCCAGCGGCAACTTCAACCCCGTCGAGTCGACGCCGGCCACGGTGCTGTCGGGCGAGACCCCCATCTCGCTGGACTGGGACTACGTGAACGCTGCGCAGACCGAGCCGATGGCGGCCGCCGGGTCGACGTGGGAGGTCAACGTGCCGACCGACGGCCTGATGGGCGGCTACTACAGCCAGGCGATCAGCAAGTTCGCCCCGCACCCGGCCGCGGCCCGGCTCTGGCAGGAGTTCCTCTACAGCGACGAGGGCCAGAACATCTGGCTGAAGGGCGGGGCGCGCCCGGTCCGCCTCCCGGTGATGGAGGACGCCGGCACCGCCGACGAGGAGGCGCGCAGCGCACTCCCCGAGATCGAGGGCTCCGCGGAGTTCCCGACCGAGGAGCAGGAGGCCGCCGCCAAGCAGGTCGTCACGACCCGCTGGAACGAGGAGATGTCCGGCTGAGCACGTCAGCTCCGGTCGCGGTCGCGCCGGCCCCCCGTCGCGGGGGCCGGCGCGGCCGCGTGCTGACGGCGCTGGGGACGGTGCCGTTCTTCCTCTACGTCGCGGTGTTCCTGCTGCTCCCCATCGCGGTGCTGGCGGTCGAGGCGTTCCGCGCCACCGACCCGGTCACCTACGAGGAGACCTGGTCCACCGGCTCGATCACCACCATCACCGAGGGCGTCTACCGCCGCGCCTACCTGGGCAGCCTGCAGCTCTCGCTGATCACCGCCGTGCTCGCCGCCGTCCTCGGGCTGGCCTTGGCCGTCGCCATCCTGCGCGCCCGCCGCGGGCAGCTGCTGCGCCGGATGGTGCTCACCGCCTCGGGTGTCCTCGCCAACTTCGGCGGCATCCCGCTGGCCTTCGCGTTCATCGCCACCATCGGCAACCAGGGCGTGGTCACCGCGCTGCTCCAGGACACCCTCGGCATCGGCCTGGGCGGGTTCTCGCTGTACTCGATGACCGGCCTGGCGCTGGTCTACCTCTACTTCCTCGTGCCGCTGATGGTGCTCACGATCATCCCGGCGCTGGAGGCGCTCCGGCCGCAATGGCGGGAGGCCGCCGACAACCTCGGCGCGACGGGCTGGCAGTACTGGCGCTATGTGGGCGGGCCGGTGCTCGCCCCGCCGGTGCTCGGCGCCACCATGCTGCTGTTCGCCTCCGCGTTCGCCGCCTACGCGACCGCCAAGGCGCTGGTCGGCAGCAGCGTCCCGCTGGTCACGCTGCAGATCGCCGACGCGCTGTCGAGCAACGTCGTCGTCGGCGCGGAGAACCTCGGCAAGGCGCTGGCGCTCGGCATGGTCGTCGTCGTCGGCCTGGTCATGGCGTTCTACGCCTGGGTGCAGCGCCGCACGCAGCGGTGGCTGGCATGACCGCGCTGGCGGAGGGCGTCGCGGGCGCCGGGGGAGTCGCCCCGGACACCCCGGTCCGGTCCGGACGGCGTGGCGGCGGGGCCTGGCGGTTCGCCGTCCTCGGCCTGCTCGGGCTGTACTTCCTCATCCCGATCGCGGCCTCGTTCTGGTTCACCGTGCGCGACCGCCGGGACGGCGGGGTGACCGCCGAGTTCTACACCGGCATCCCCGGTGCCGACGGGTTCGCCGAGGCCTTCACCCGCTCACTGATCCTGGCCGCGCTCACCGTGCTCCTCGCGCTGGCGCTGATGATCCCGACCGTCGTCCTCGTGGACCTGCGGCTGCCCCGGCTGCGGACGGCGGTGGAGCTGCTCACCCTCATGCCGCTGGTCGTCCCGCCGATCGCGCTGGTCGTCGGCGTCCGCAGCGTGCTGTCGTGGGCACCGGACTACTTCCTGGGCACCCCGCTGGCGGATGCGTTCTTCGCGATCCAGGAACCGGACCTGCCCTGGATCCTGGTGTTCGCCTACGTCGTCCTGGCGCTGCCGTTCGTCTACCGCGCGCTGGACGCCGGCGTGCACGGGGCCGACCTGCGCACGCTCACCGAGGCCGCCCGCAACCTGGGCGCGTCCTGGCCGCGGGTGCTGGTCTCGGTGGTGCTGCCGGTGCTGCGCACCTCGGTGCTCAACGCCGCGTTCCTCACCCTCGCCCTCGTGCTGGGCGAGTTCACCTTCGCCAACATCCTCGGGTTCGAGACCTTCCCGACCTGGATCCTGCGGATCTCGGGCTCGGCGCCGCAGCTGTCGGTCGCCGTCTCCGTGCTCTCGCTGCTGGTCACCTGGCTGCTGCTGCTGATGATCTCCGCGCTGGACCGCCGGCGCGGCACGGAGGAGACCGCATGACCGCCGCCTCGCCCCGCACCGCGGCCGCGGCCCCGGACACCCGCCCCGGCGTGCCCATCCGGATCGAGGGGCTGACCCGGCGCTACGGCTCCGTCGTCGCCCTCGACGGGCTGGACCTGGACATCGCCGGCGGCGAGTTCCTCGCGCTGCTCGGCCCGTCGGGCTGCGGCAAGACGACGGCGCTGCGGGCGATCGCCGGGTTCGACCGGCCCGACGCCGGCCGGGTGCTGCTCGGCGACCGGGACGTCACCGGGGTGCCGGCGAACAAGCGGGACGCCGGCATGGTGTTCCAGGCCTACAGCCTGTTCCCGAACCTGACGGTCGCCGAGAACGTCGCCTTCGGGCTGCGGGTGCGGCGGCGGGACCGCGCCGAGCAGCGCACGCGGGCGGCCGAACTGCTCGAGCTGGTGGGCCTCGCCGACCGCGGCGACCGCTACCCGCACCAGCTCTCCGGCGGCCAGCAGCAGCGGGTCGCCCTGGCGCGGGCGCTGGCGGTGGCGCCGAAGGTGCTGCTGCTGGACGAGCCGCTGTCGGCCCTCGACGCCCAGGTGCGGGTGCAGCTGCGCGAGGAGATCCGGCGGATCCAGCTCGAGCTCGGCATCACCACCGTCTTCGTCACCCACGACCAGGCCGAGGCGCTGTCGGTGGCCGACCGGGTCGGCGTCATGCGGGCCGGGCGGCTCGAGCAGGTGGCCGGCCCGGACGAGCTCTACGAGCGCCCGGCGACGGCGTTCGTCGCGGAGTTCGTCGGCACGATGAACCGGCTGCCCGCCACGCTGTCGGCCGGCGCCGTCGAGCTGCTCGGCGTCCGCCGCCCGGTCGCGGGCTCCGCGCCCGCCGGTGCGGTGGAGGCGCTGGTCCGGCCGGAGGCCCTCGTGGTGACCGCCGGCGGGCCCGCGCACGTCGTCACCCGCACGTTCTCCGGTGCGGTCACCCGCCTGCTGGTCGCGCTGCCCGACGGCACCGAGGTGCGCGCGGACCTGGCCAGCGCCGACAGCCAGCACCTCACCGCGGGGACGGCGGTGTCGGTGGTGCCGGCCGAGCGGCCGGTGCTCGTCGTCCCGGCCGAGCCGGCATGACCTCCGTCGACCGCTCCGACCCCGGCGGCCGGGCCTGGGTGGACCGGGCGGTCGCGCTGGTGGAGGCCGATGCCCGGCGCAGCGCCGACACCCACCTGCTGGTCTACCCGCTGCCGCCGGAGTGGGGCATCGACCTCTACCTCAAGGACGAGTCGACCCACCCGACCGGCAGCCTCAAGCACCGGCTGGCCCGGTCGCTGTTCCTGTACGGCCTGTGCTCCGGCCAGATCACCGAGGGCAGCACCGTGGTGGAGGCCTCCAGCGGGTCGACGGCGGTGAGCGAGGCGTACTTCGCGCGGATGCTCGGGCTGCCGTTCGTGGCGGTCATGCCGCGCTCGACCAGCCCCGAGAAGATCGCGCTGATCGAGTTCCACGGCGGCCGATGCCACTTCGTGGACCGCGCCGCGGAGATGTACGGGGAGGCCCGGCGGCTGGCCGCCGAGTGCGGCGGGCACTACCTGGACCAGTTCACCTACGCCGAGCGGGCCACCGACTGGCGGGGCAACAACAACATCGCCGAGTCGATCTTCGACCAGCTCTCCGCCGAGCGGCACCCGGTGCCCGCGTGGGTGGTCGTGGGCGCCGGCACGGGCGGGACCAGCGCCACCATCGGCCGCTACCTGCGCTACCGGCGGCACCCCACCCGGCTGGCCGTCGTCGACCCGGAGAACTCCGCGTTCTTCCCGGGCTGGGCCGCCGGCGACCCGGAGGCGACCACCGGCGGGCGCTCGCGCATCGAGGGGATCGGCCGCCCGCGGGTGGAGCCCTCGTTCGTGCCGACCATCGTCGACCGGATGATCCGGGTGCCCGACGCCGCCTCGCTGGCCGCCATGCGCCACCTGGCCGAGGTCACCGGCCGGCGGGCGGGCGGCTCCACCGGCACCAACCTGTGGGGCGCCTTCTCGCTGGTGGCCGAGCTGCGCGCCAGCGGCCGCACCGGCAGCGTCGTCACCCTGCTGTGCGACGGCGGCGAGCGGTACGCGCACACCTACTACTCCGACGAGTGGGTCGCCGGGCAGGGGCTGGACCTGGCGCCGCACGCCGCCACGCTGCGCCGATTCGCCGAGACCGGCGACTGGCCGACCACGGCGTGACGTGGCTCACCAGGCCCTCGTCCCGCAGTGCCGAAACGGGGAAGTAACCTCCGAAGTCGGAGTTGGTCGGGCGTTCGCCCGCACCCCCTGACGCGTCGCGGAGGTATGTCTGGCGATGAACATCGTCGTTCTGGTCAAGCAGGTCCCGGATTCCGGCAGCGAGCGCAAGATGGATCCGGCGGACAACACCGTCGCCCGCGCCGCCGCTGACAACGTCGTCAACGAGATCGACGAGTACGCCATCGAAGAGGCGCTCGTGGTCAAGGAGGCCCAGGGCGGTGAGGTCACCGTCCTGACCGTCGGCCCCGACAGCGCCACCGACGCCATCCGCAAGGCGCTCTCCATGGGTGCCGACAAGGCGGTCCACGTCTCCGACGAGGCCATCAAGGGCTCCGACGCCGTCCAGATCAGCGCCGTCCTGGCCGCTGCCCTGGGTCAGCTGGAGTACGACCTCATCATCTGCGGCGCCGAGGCGACCGACAGCCAGATGAGCGTCATGCCGGCCCTGCTGGCCGAGCGCCTGGGCCTGCCGCAGCTCTCCGGTGCCCGCAAGCTCACCGTCGACGGCGGCGTCGCCAAGATCGAGCGGCAGACCGACGGCGGCTACTGGGCCGTCGAGGCCCCGCTGCCCGCGATCGTGTCCACCTGGGACACCATCAACGAGCCGCGCTACCCGTCGTTCAAGGGGATCATGGCCGCCAAGAAGAAGCCGGTCGAGACCAAGACCCTGGCCGACCTCGGCGTCGACGCCTCGGTCGTCGGGCTGGCCAACGCCACCACCCAGGTCCTCGACTTCGCCGGTCGCCCGCCCAAGGGCGAGGGCGTCAAGGTGACGGACGAGGGCGACGGCGCGCAGAAGTTCGTCGACTTCCTCGCCGGCCAGAAGATCGTCTGAGCCCGGCCCGGATCGAAGGAAGAGGAGAAGCTACTCATGGCAGAGGTCCTGGTCCTGGCCGAGCTCAACCCGGCCGGTGGAGGAGTCCGCAAGACGACCCTCGAGGCGCTGACCGCGGCGCGTGCGCTCGGTGAGCCGTCCGCCGTCGTCATCGCCGCCCCCGGCACCGCCGCGGGCGTGAAGGACGCGCTGGCCGAGTACGGCGCGGCCACCGTCTACGTCGCCGAGGCCCCCGAGGTCGACGAGTTCCTCGTCGCCCCCAAGGCCGAGGTGCTGGCCCAGCTGGTCGGCGAGAAGTCGCCGGCCGCGGTCGTCATCCCCTCCTCGCCCGAGGGCAAGGAGGTGGCCGCGCGCCTGGCCGTCAAGGTCGGCAGCGGTTTCCTGACCGACGTCACCGAGATCGCCGCCGACGGCACCGCGACCCAGGTCGCGTTCGCCGGCCAGGTGATCGTGCACTCGAAGGTCACCGCCGGCACCCCGATCTACACGCTGCGCGGCAACTCGGTCACCCCCGAGCCGGCCCCCGCCGCCGGTGCCGAGCAGGCCGTGACGGTGTCGGTCTCCGACGCCGCCAAGGGCGCGAAGGTCACCGACCGCGTGATCGAGCAGAAGAGCAGCCGCCCCGAGCTCACCGAGGCCTCGATCGTGGTCTCCGGTGGTCGCGGTGTGGCCAGCGCCGAGAACTTCTCGATCATCGAGGGCCTGGCCGACTCGCTCGGTGCCGCCGTCGGCGCCTCGCGCGCCGCGGTCGACTCCGGCTTCTACCCGCACAGCTTCCAGGTCGGGCAGACCGGCAAGACCGTCTCGCCGCAGCTCTACGTGGCCGTCGGCATCTCCGGTGCCATCCAGCACCGCGCCGGCATGCAGACGTCGAAGACGATCGTCGCCATCAACAAGGACCCGGAGGCGCCGATCTTCGAGCTCGCCGACTTCGGTGTCATCGGCGACCTCAACACCGTCGTCCCGACGGCGACCGAGCTGATCACCGCTCGCAAGTAGGACCTCGCACCGACGCCCGGGCGTCGCTCCCTCCGGGGAGCGGCGCCCGGACGCGTTCCCGGACCCGGGAAGGTCCGGGGCGCCCGCGGGGTTGGGTCGCTGCGTGGAGGAGTCACGCGCGTCGATCTGGGACGCCGGCCACCGGCTGACGACGATCGGGCTGCTCACCCTCGTCACCCTGATCGCCTTCGAGGCGATGGCGGTCGGGACGGCGATGCCGACGGCGGTCGACGAGCTCGACGGCGTCGCCTGGTACGCCTGGCCCTTCAGCGCGTTCCTCGTCACGTCGATCGTCGGCATGGTCGTCGGCGGCGAGGTGGGGGACCGGCGCTCGCCCCGGCCCGGCGTCCTCGCGGGCGTGCTGGTGTTCGCCGCGGGGCTGCTCGTCGCCGGCCTCGCCCAGCACATGGCGGTGCTGGTCCTCGGCCGCGCGGTGCAGGGCCTGGGCGCCGGCGTGGTCATCGTGCTGCTCTACGTCATCGCCGGGCAGGCGTACTCCGCGGAGCTGCGCCCGCGGCTGTTCGGCGCCTTCGCCGCCGGCTGGGTGCTGCCGGCCCTGGTGGGGCCGCTCGCCGCCGGGCTGGTCACCACGCACGTCGGCTGGCGCGGAGTGTTCCTGGGCCTGCTGCCGCTGGTCGGGGCCGGCCTGGCCCTGCTCCTGAGCGCGGCGCCCGATGTCGCGCCCGAGGGGGTCGACGGCGACCGGCGCAGCAACGCGTTCTGGGCGCTGCTGGCCGGCGCGGGGATCGCCACGCTGCAGTACGCCGCGCAGCGCCTGGACGTCGTCTCCCCCGGGCTGGCCCTGGTCGGTGCCGCCGCGCTCGCCGCCGGCCTGCGCCGGTTGCTGCCGCGCGGCACGGTCCGCGCCCGGCCGGGCATCCCCGCGGTCGTGGCCTGCCGCGGCCTGGCCGCCGGCGCCTTCTTCGGCATGGACGCGCTGCTGCCCTTCGTGCTCACCCAGCAGCACGGGTGGAGCGCCGCGACCGCCGGGCTGCCGCTGACGGCCGGCGCGGTCGGCTGGGTGGTCGCCGCGCAGCTGCAGGGCCGCCGGCCCGACGTGCCCCGGCGACGGGTGCTGCGCGCCGGGTTCCTGCTGCTCGCGCTCGGGCTGGTCGCCTCCGCCGCCACCGCGGTGCCGGCGCTCGGCGGCTGGCCGGCCTACCTGACCTGGGGCGTCGCGGGTGTGGGCATGGGGCTGGCGATGCCCAGCGTCGGCGTGCTGCTGCTCGACCAGTCGCCGGAGGCCGAGCGCGGCGCGAACTCCGCGGCGCTGCAGATCTCCGACGTCACCGGCTCGGCGCTGTGCGTCGGGCTCTCCGGCCTGCTGGTCGCCGGGGCGGCCGACGGCGGGGGCGACCTCGCACCGGCGGTGCTGCTCGCGGTGGCCGTGCTGTCGATCCCCGCGATCGTGGGTGCCCGCGTGGCCGGGCGCACCGTCCCGCCGGGCCAGGAGGCTCCGGCGGCCGCGACTACCCTGGCGGCGACATGACGTATCTGGACCACGCGGCGACGACGCCGATGCTGCCCGAGGTGCTCGCGGCGATGACCGAGCAGCTGGGCCGGGTCGGCAACGCCTCGTCGCTGCACGCCAGCGGCCGGGCCGCCCGCCGGGTGGCGGAGCAGTCGCGCGAGCGGCTGGCCGAGGCGCTGGGCGCCCGCCCGTCGGAGGTGCTCTTCACCGGCGGCGGGACCGAGAGCGACAACCTGGCCATCAAGGGCATGTTCTGGGCGCGCCGCGGGTCCGACGCGCAGCGCCGACGGCTGGTGGTCAGCCCGGCCGAGCACCACGCCGTCCTGGACAGCGTCGAGTGGCTGGTCAAGCACGACGGCGCCGAGGTGACCTGGCTGCCCGTCGAGCCCAGCGGGCGGATCCGGCCCGAGGCGCTCGCCGAGGCGCTGGGCGACGGCCGCGACGTGGCGCTGGTCAGCGTCATGTGGGCGAACAACGAGATCGGCACGGTCAACGACATCGCCGCGCTGACCGCCGTCGCGCACGCCGTGGGGGTGCCGGTGCACACCGACGCCGTCCAGGCCGTCGGGCAGGTGCCGGTCGACTTCGGCGCCAGCGGCGTCGACGCGCTCACGATGACCGGGCACAAGCTGGGCGGGCCGATGGGCGCGGGCGCGCTGCTCCTGCGCCGCGACGCGGACTGCACGCCGCTGCTGCACGGCGGCGGGCAGGAGCGCGACGTCCGCTCGGGGACGCTCGACGTCGCCGCGATCGTCGGGCTCGGCGTCGCCACGGTCACCGCCGTCGGCAGCCGGGGGGAGCGGGCCGCCCGGGTGGGCGAGCTGCGCGACCGGCTGGTGCGCGAGGTCGCCGCGCAGGTGCCCGACGCGCAGCTCAACGGCGCCCCGCTGGACGACGTCGTCGCCGGCGGACCCGGGCGGCTGCCCGGCAACGCGCACCTGTCCTTCCCCGGCGCCGAGGGCGACGCGCTGCTCATGCTGCTCGACGCCCGCGGCATCGAGTGCTCGACCGGGTCGGCGTGCAGCGCCGGCGTCGCGCGGCCCAGCCACGTGCTGCTGGCGGTGGGCGCCGACGGCGAGCGGGCCCGCAGCTCGCTCCGGTTCAGCCTCGGTCACACCTCGACCGACGCCGATGTCGACGCCGTCGTCGAGGTGATCGGGCCGGTCGTGGAGCGGGCTCGGCGGGCGGGGCTGGGTCGACGATGAGGTGGCGCCGATGAGGGTGCTCGCCGCCATGAGCGGGGGAGTGGACTCGGCCGTCGCCGCCGCCCTGGCCGTCGAGGCCGGGCACGACGTCACCGGGGTGCACCTGGCGCTGTCGCAGAACCGGCAGACGCTGCGCAGCGGCTCCCGCGGGTGCTGCAGCGTCGAGGACTCGCACGACGCGCGCCGGGTCGCCGACGAGCTGGGCATCCCGTTCTACGTGTGGGACCTCGCCGACCGGTTCACCGAGGACGTCGTCGACGACTTCGTGGCCGAGTACGCCGCGGGGCGCACGCCCAACCCGTGCCTGCGCTGCAACGAGAAGATCAAGTTCTCGGCGGTGCTCGACCGCGCGCTGTCGCTCGGGTTCGACGCCGTCGTCACCGGGCACCACGCGCGGCTCGCCGACGGTGCGCTGCGGCGATCGGTCGACGCGGCGAAGGACCAGTCCTACGTGCTGGGTGTGCTCACCGCCGAGCAGCTGGCCGCCGCCTGGTTCCCGCTCGGGGGCATGACCAAGGAGCGGGTGCGCGAGATCGCCGCCGAGCGCGGGTTCGCCGTCGCCACCAAGCCGGACTCGCACGACATCTGCTTCATCCCCGACGGCGACACCCGCGGCTTCCTGGCCCGCCGGCTCGGCAGCCGCCCCGGGCCGGTGGTGGACGCCACGACCGGCGAGACCGTCGGCCAGCACGACGGCACCTACGGCTTCACCGTCGGCCAGCGCCGCGGCCTGGGGGTCGCCGCCGGGGACGCGCGGCCGCGGTACGTGCTCGGCATCGAGCCGGTCAGCCGCACGGTCACGATCGGCACGGCGGAGCTGGCGTCGGTCGACGAGGTGCGCACCGGTGCGCCGACCTGGACCGGTGCCGCGCCGGTGCTGCCGGGCCGCTTCGAGGTGCAGCTCCGGGCGCACGGCAGCCCGGTGCCCTGCGAGGTCAGTGCCGACGACGACGGCCTGCGCATCGAGCCGGCGGTCCCGCAGCGCGGGGTCGCGCCGGGCCAGTCCGCCGTCCTCTACGAGCCGGACGCGGAGCGCGGCGACCGGGTGGTGGGCCAGGCGGCCGTGCGGCTCGCCCGGTGACCGCACCCTGGGGGCCGGTCACCGGCGTCGGGTCGCTGCCCGGCACGGACACGGCCGAGGCCGTCCGCACCGTGCTCGGCGAGCTGCCGGGCATGCCGCACCTGCCCGAGCTGCCGGGCCGCGGGGCCGGCGCCGACATGATCGGGCGGACGGCGGCGCTGCTGGTCGGGCTGGCCGTCGACATCACGCCGGCCGGCTGGCGGCTGGTGCCGCGCTCGGGCATCGAGCAGCGGCGGGCCGAGGAGTTCCTGGCGCGCGACCTCGACGCGCTGCACGAGCAGGCCGACGGGTTCACCGGGACGCTGAAGCTGCAGGCCGCCGGGCCGTGGACGCTGGCCGCCTCCCTGGAGCGCACCCGCGGTGAGCGGGCGGTCGTGGACGCCGGGGCGCGCCGCGACCTGGCGCAGTCGCTCACCGAGGGGTTCGCGGCGCACGCCGCCGCCGTCGCGGCGCGGGTGCCCGGAGCGCGCCTGGTGCTGCAGCTCGACGAGCCGAGCGTGCCCGCGGTGCTGCAGGGCGCGCTGCCCACGGCGAGCGGATTCGGTCGGCTGCCGGCCGTGCCCGCCGAGGTCGTCGAGCAGGAGCTGCGGGCCGTGGTCACCGGCCTGCCCGCGCCGGTGGTCGTGCACTGCTGCGCGCCCCGCATGCCCCTGGGGCTGTTCCGCGCCGCGGGTGCGGCCGGGCTGTCGTTCGACCTGGGGGTGGTGCAGGACCTCGACGCGGTGGGTGAGGCCGTCGACGCCGGCGTCCACCTGCTGGCCGGGGTGGTGCCGGGCACCGACGCGGCGCTGCCCTCTCCGAAGGCGACCGCCTCGCGGGTGCGGGGCTGGTGGCGCGAGCTGGGCTTCTCCGCCGAGGCGCTGCCGGACGCCGTCACCCTGACGCCGTCCTGCGGGCTGGCCGGGGCGAGCCCCGCGTACGCCCGGGCGGCGATGACCCACCTGCGCGAGGCGGCGGAGCAGCTCCAGCCGGAGTAGGCCCTCGCGGCCCCTTCAGCGCAGCTCGCCCACCCGGCAGACGGTGGTGCCCGACCGGGGGCAGGCCCAGGTGACGTCGTCCCCGGCGCGCCGGACGACGAGCGGGTGGCTGTCCGGGTGCTCGGGGCAGGGCGGCCAGCTCGTCCTCGCGGTGCCCCACAGCTCCTCGACCGCCCAGTCGTGCACCTGGTCCGCGACGTGGGCGAGCTGCTCCGGCAACGGGGCGCCCAGGACGACCGACACGCCGGTTCCGCTGCCGTCGGCGGACCACAGCCAGGCGGAGGCGACGCCCTCCTCATCAGCCGGGTCCTGATCGCCGATCCGGTGCGGCTGCGGCCCGCCGGCCCGGAGGTCGTGGAGCACCGGTTCGAGGGCGCGGGCGAGCTCGGGGTGCACACCGGCATCGTGGCAGGCCGGCCGGTACCGGCGGTCCTCACTGCCCCGGGTGACGTCCGGTTGGCTGTCGTACCGGCCGGATAACGTTCCCGCGTGAGCACCGATCCCGCTGCGCTGGACGAGCCCGCCGTCGAGGCGGCGACCGACCGCGAGGACGTCACCGAGGTCCCCGACGACGCGCGCACCCGCCACCGCGACCTCTCCGAGGAACTGGACCGGTACGCCTTCGCCTACTACGTCCGCGACGAGCCGCTGGTCAGCGACGGCCAGTACGACGAGCTCATGGGCGAGCTCAAGGCGCTCGAGGCCGCCCACCCGGCGCTGCTCACGCCCGACTCGCCGAGCCAGAAGGTCAACGGCGGGTTCACCGCGACGTTCGCGCCGGTGCAGCACCTGGAGCGGATGCAGAGCCTGGACAACGCGTTCAGCAGCGACGAGCTCTCCGCCTGGGCGGCGCGGGCGGAGCGCGAGGGCGCGGCCGGTGCCGCCTACCTGTGCGAGCTCAAGGTCGACGGGGTCGCGGTCGCGATCGTCTACGAGAACGGCCGGATGGTCCGCGCGGCCACCCGGGGCGACGGGACGACGGGGGAGGACGTGACCGCCAACGTCCGCACCATGGCGGGCGTGCCGCAGCAGCTCTCCGGGGACGACGTCCCCGAGCTGCTCGAGGTGCGGGGCGAGATCTACTTCCCGGTCGCCGCGTTCGCCGACGTCAACGCCGGCATGGTCGAGGCGGGCAAGGCGCCGTTCGCCAACCCGCGGAACGCCGCCGCGGGGTCGCTGCGGCAGAAGGACCCGCGGGTCACCGCCTCCCGGCCGCTGCGGCTGGTCGTGCACGGGGTCGGGGCGCATCGCGGCTTCGACGTCGACCGGCAGTCGGCCGCCTACGAGCGGCTGCGTTCGCTGGGCCTGCCGGTGAGCGACCGGTCGCGCGTGGTCGAGGACCTCGAGGCGGTGTGGGCGTTCATCGAGCAGACCAAGGAGCAGCGGCACTCGGTCGAGCACGAGATCGACGGCGTCGTCGTCAAGGTCGACCAGTACGCGCTGCAGCGGCGGCTGGGGTCGACGTCGCGGGCCCCGCGCTGGGCGATCGCGTTCAAGTACCCGCCGGAGGAGGCGACGACGAAGCTGCTCGACATCCGGGTGAACGTCGGCCGCACCGGGCGGGTCACGCCGTTCGCGTACATGGAGCCGGTGAAGGTGGCCGGGTCGACGGTGCAGCTGGCCACGCTGCACAACGCCTCCGAGGTCGTGCGCAAGGGCGTGCTGATCGGCGACACGGTCGTCATCCGGAAGGCCGGGGACGTCATCCCCGAGGTGCTCGGCCCGGTGGTCGCGGCGCGGACCGGGGACGAGCGGGCGTTCGAGATGCCGTCGCACTGCCCCGAGTGCGGCACCGAGCTGCGGCCGGAGAAGGAGGGCGACGCCGACATCCGCTGCCCGAACTCCCGGTCGTGCCCGGCGCAGCTGCGGGAGCGGGTGTTCCACGTCGCCGGCCGCGGGGCGTTCGACATCGAGAACCTGGGCTACGAGGCGGCGATCGCGCTGCTGGAGGGCGGCCTGCTGCAGGACGAGGGCGACATCTTCTTCCTCGACGAGGAGAAGCTCCGCCGCACCACGTTCTTCACGAAGAAGAAGGACGCAGCCTTGTCGGCCAACGGGCAGAAGCTGCTCACCAACCTGCAGAGCCGCAAGGACGTGCCGCTGTGGCGGGTGCTGGTCGCGCTCTCCATCCGGCACGTCGGGCCGACCGCGGCGCAGGCGCTGGCCCGCGACTTCCGCTCGCTGGACCGGATCGCGGAGGCGTCCGAGGAGGAGCTCGCCGCCGCCGACGGCGTGGGGCCCACGATCGCGACGTCGATCCGCGACTGGTTCGCCGTCGACTGGCACCGCGAGGTGGTGGAGAAGTGGCGTCGCGCCGGGGTGCGCATGGTCGACGAGGGCAGCGACGCCGGCCCGGGGCCGCTGACCGGTGTGACCGTGGTGGTCACCGGGTCGCTGCGGGACTACAGCCGCGACCAGGCGACCGCCGCCATCCAGGAGCGCGGCGGCAAGGTGACCGGGTCGGTGTCGAAGAAGACCGGGTTCGTCGTCGTCGGTGCCGACCCGGGGAGCAAGTACGACAAGGCGGTGCAGGTGAAGGCGCCGGTCCTCGACGACGACGGGTTCCAGGTGCTGCTTGACCAGGGGCCGGACGCCGCCCGCGAGGTCGCGACGATCGGCGACGGGAGCGAGCCGCCGGCGGAGTGACGCCGCTGGTCTCGGGTAGGGGCCGGGTCCACTGCTCCGGAAGGACCCCTGCGTGGCCGTGCCCGCTGCTCTCCCCGACGCCCTGCTCGACCTGCTCCGCCGGGCGAGCCCCTGCTTCCTCTCGACCCTCATGCCGGACGGCTCGCCCCAGCTGACGCAGACCTGGGTGGACACCGACGGGCACGACGTCCTGATCAACACCGTCCGCGGGCACCAGAAGGTGCGGAACGTCGAGCGCGACCCGCGAGTGGCGCTCAACGTGGCCGACCCCGACGATCCGAGCCGCTACTTCGAGGTGCGGGGCCGTGTCACCGAGGTGACCGAGGACGGAGCGCGGGAGCACATCGACGCGCTCTCCCAGCGCTACATCGGTCGCCCCTACCCCTGGTTCGGCGGCCGGGACCAGGTGCGGCTGCTGGTGCGGATCACCCCGGAGAAGGTCACCTCGCCGCGCGGCTGACCGTGGCCCGCCCTCTGCCCGGCGCTCCAGTGACGAGGCGACCCAGCAACCAGGCGGCGAGGCGACCAGGCGACCGCAGGACCCCGCGATCAGGCGCCCGGCGCCCCGGTGATGCGGCGTCCGGTCAGAACGGGGGAGGCGTGGTGGTCGCGACCAGACCGCTCGGCGTGACGACCGTGAGCGTGCCGTCCTCCGACAGGTGGTGCTGCCAGCCCGGCGCCTGGTGCTTCCCGCGGTGGTGCCCGGTGCAGTAGCCGGCGAGGTTGCCGGCGCTCGTCGGCCCGTCGGGCCACGGCCGGTCGTGGTCGAGCTCGCCGCCCAGCGGCACCCGCCGGCGGCACCCGGGCTGCCGGCAGCGCCGGTCGCGCGCGCGGAGGAAGCGGTCGAGCTTCGCCCCGGGTCGGTAGCCGGAGCTCGGTGGCGGTGGACCGAGGCCCGGGCGGTCGCCGAGGTCGTGATCGCACCGGGCCGGGTCGCGGCGGCAGGAGTCGTCGCCGCAGGTGGCCAACGCGCACAACTCGGTGCTGTCGGTCAGTGCCAGGAGCGCTCCGCTGAGGTCGTCCACGATCGCGATGCGGGGCCGGTCGAGCAGCCCGCCGCCCGCGGTGCGCTCCAGCAGTGCGGCCAGCGCCTCGCGCTGCCCGGCGGTGGCCGCCACGAGCGCGTCGATCGCCCCGCGGGCCCGCGTCATCCGCCCGGCCGGGCCGTCCTCCCACGCCGCGTCGTCGTCCGCCGCGGCACGTCCGGCCGCCGCGACCGCCCGATCGGCCCGACCCACCGCGCGTTGCAGCTCCAGCAGGGCCGCGCTCGCCTCGTCGACCGCTCGATCGGCACGCGCCCACCCTGGGGACGCATCGGCCCCGTCGGGCGGTGACGTCGGAGTGCCCGGTGGTGCCGCGTCCACCGGCGACGCCGCGTCGGCCGATGGCGTCGCGTCCACATCTGACGCCGGGTCGGCTGGGGGTGTCGGCGGGCGGGAGTCGGTCGCCTCGGTGGGTGGTTCCGCATCGGGTGGCGTCCAGTCGTCGTCCGGCGGGGTGGGGCCACTGCGGCGGGCCTGCTCGGCCCACCAGCGCTCGAGCACCTCGAGCGGCGGGTCCTCCTCGCCGCCCCACTCACCCCGCAGCGCCCGCGCCTCCACCTCGGTCCACCAGCGCTCGTCCGCGGCGCGCATCGCGTCGTTCCACGCCTCGACCGGGGGCTCGTCGAACAGCCACCCCGCGGCCGGAGGCGCACCGCCCGGGTCCGGCGCCGCAGCGGGCCCGCCAGGGTCGGGGGCCGCGTCGGGCAGCAGTCCCAGGGCACGGGCGAGGGCACGCACCACCTCCGCCGGCACCGGCTCGCCGCCGATCTCGCCGGGCTGGTCCCCGCCCAGCAGCGTGGCGATGCCCGCGACCACGGTGAGCCGCGCCCGCACCGGAGGTCCGTCGTGCTCGCCCGGCCGGAGCACGAGGTCGAGCAGGCAGTCGGCCATCTTCTGGCCGCGCGTCCGGGGATCGTCCGGGTCGTCGATGGCGTCCGCGTACTGACCGAGCACGTCCAGCAGGGCCTGGGCCTCGGGCACGGTGATCAGGGCGTCGAACACGGCCATGCCCTCGCGGCGGTCCGCCCGCACCGACACCCCGCGCTCGCGGAGCGCCCGCGCCAGCCGCTGGGCCGCGGCGGCCGCGTCGTGCCGCAGCACCGAGCGCCGCACCTTCGCACCCAGCTGCGGCGGCGTCGTGACCGACCGGCCGGCCACCCACTCGAGCACCTCCCGCTCCACCCGGGCGCGGATCGCCGCGTCGCGGATGGGCGCCACCTTCTCCAGCAGCGACCAGAGGTGCCCCTCGTGGATCAACCCGGACTCGAGTGCCGCCAGGACGCGGGGCAGCCGGTGCACCAGCGTGAGCGACCGCTCCAGCAGGTTCTCGGCCGCGACCGGGCTGATCGACAGCGCCACCACGAGCTCCTGCGCCGCCCACTCGCTGACGTCGGCCAGCACCTCGGGACGGGCGGCCCGCCGTTCCGCGCTCATGGCGCCCGGCGTGCCGGCGGGGCGGTCGGCCGACGTGGGCCGGGTCGCGGCGAAGGCGGCCACCGCCCGGGCACGGCGGGCGAGCTGCCGGCCGGCCTCGCGCTGGGCGGCCTGCACGACCCCCAGCGGCCCCGAGGCCCAGCCGACCGACGGCGCCTCGGGCGCGGCCGGACCGGCCGTCGTCCCCGTCGCAGCGCCGCTCATGCGTTCGATCATACGTTCGAACGACCATGCCGACAAGGTGCCTGTGGACGGAGAAAACGCAGGTGGACCGGGGGAGCAGTATGCCGGGGCGAGCCGCCCGGCAGAGGGAGCTCAGGCCGGCGGCAGGTGCACCACGGTCGAGGCGATGCCGACGAGGTGCACCAGCCGGAGCAGCTCCGACCGGCGGAACGCCGGCCCACCCGAGCGCCCGAGCACCACCGCGCACGCGTCCCCGCCGTACGGGGCCGCCATCATCTCGATCGCCATCTCCCGCCAGCGCTCGGGCAGCCACTCGTCCTCGCTGGGCAGCAGCCGGGGAGCGGTCAGCGGCATCCACGGCAGCTCCAGCCCGTCGAACGCCGGCGCCGCGTCGGACGCCGCACGCACCTCCCACGAGCCGGGGCCGCAGTCGAGGACCACCGCCCACCCGCAGTGGAAGACCCGCGGCAGCTCCGCGGCGAGCAGCGTCTCCGCGGTCCCCTCGCCGGCGCGGGCGAGACCGTCCAGCAGCTCCAGCTCGCGGTGGGTGTCGAGCGGCCCCGCGAACGGGCGCAGCGACTCGACCACCACGTCGGGCACGCTCTGCGCGACGGTGATCAGGCCGTCGGGCAGCCGGTCCGGCGGCAGGTCGACGACCAGGTCGTCGACGGCCACGCCGCTGCCCCGCTCGAGCACGTCGAGCGACACGATGTCGATGCCGGCGCTGCCCAGCGCGGTCGCGACCGCGCCCAGGATGCCGGGCCGGTCGGGCATGACCAGGCGCAGGAGATAGGACACGGTTCCTCCGGGACGTCCTCGGGCGTGGGCCGATCTCCGTTGATCGCAGGCGGGAGCACCCTCTCACGGTGACGAGGCGCCGCAGACCCCCCACGTACAGTGGGACGGTCAGGCGCCGGTCCCCGGAGGGGTGTCGACGCCGGCCAGCCGCCCCTCGAAGTGGAGTTCCGCCCCGCATGAGCACGCCGTCCCGCAAGGACCGACTCACCCGTGACGAGGTGGCGCACCTCGCCCACCTCGCGCGGCTGGCCGTCACCGACGAGGAGCTGGACCTCTTCGCCGGGCAGCTGGGCGCCGTCCTGGACGCCGTCGCCCAGGTGGGCGGTGCCGATGTCGCCGACGTCCCGCCGACGACGCACGCGGTGCCGATGACCAACGTCTTCCGCGAGGACGTCGCCCGGCCCAGCCTGCCCCGCGAGGCGGTGCTGGCCGGCGCGCCCGCCGCCGAGGACGGCCGGATCCGCGTGCCGCGCATCCTGGGGGAGGAAGCGTGAGCGACCTGACGACCACCGACGCCGCGGAGCTCGGCCGGCTGCTCTCCGGCGGTGAGGTCAGCGCGGTCGAGGTGACCCGCTCCTACCTGGACCGCATCGAGGCCGAGGACGACGCGATCGGCGCCTACCTGCACGTCGACGGCGAGGCCGCGCTGCGCACCGCGGAGCGGGTCGACGCCGCCCGCGCCGGCGGCACCGCGACCGGTCCGCTCGCCGGCATCCCGCTGGCGCTGAAGGACGTCGTCGTCACCGAGGGCGTGCCCACCACCAGCGGCTCGAAGATCCTCGAGGGCTGGCGGCCGCCGTACGACGCGACGCTGGCCGCCCGGCTGAAGAACGCCGGCACCGTCCTGCTGGGCAAGACCAACATGGACGAGTTCGCGATGGGCTCCTCCACCGAGAACTCCGCCTACCGCGTCACCCGCAACCCGTGGGACCACGACCGGATCCCCGGCGGCTCGTCCGGTGGTTCGTCGGCGGCGGTCGCCGGTGGCCTCGCCCCGTGGGCGATCGGCACCGACACCGGCGGCTCGATCCGCCAGCCCGCGGCCGTCACCGGCCTGGTCGGGCACAAGCCGACCTACGGCTCGGTGTCGCGCTACGGCCTCATCGCCTTCTCCTCCAGCCTCGACCAGGCCGGCCCGATGACCCGCACGGTCCTCGACGCGGCCCTGCTGCACGAGGCCATCGCCGGTCACGACCCGCTGGACTCCACCTCCATCGCCTCCCCGGTGCCGGTGCTCGCCGAGGCCGCCCGCCGCGGCGCCGAGGGCGGCCTGTCCGGCCTGCGGGTCGGCGTCGTCACCGAGCTCGGCGGCGAGGGCCACACCGACGGCTACGACGAGGGCGTGCTCGCCCGCGTCGCCGAGGCGGTCGCGCTGCTGGAGAGCCTGGGCGCGGAGGTCCGCCACGTCTCCTGCCCGGCGTTCGACCTCGCGCTGCCGGCCTACTACCTGATCGCGCCCAGCGAGGCGTCGTCCAACCTGGCCCGCTTCGACGGCGTCCGGTACGGCCTGCGGGTCGGCGACGACGGCGACCGGGACCTCGACGAGGTCATGGCGCTCACCCGCGAGCAGGGCTTCGGTCCCGAGGTCAAGCGCCGGATCATCCTCGGCACCTACGCGCTGTCCAGCGGCTACTACGACGCCTACTACGGGCAGGCGCAGAAGGTGCGCACCCTTATCACCCGCGACTTCACCAGCGCCTGGGACGACGTGGACGTGCTGGTCAGCCCGACCAGCCCGACCGTCGCCTGGCCGGTCGGCGCCCGCGTGGACGACCCGATCGCCATGTACGCCGCCGACCTCTGCACGCTGCCGGCGAGCCTCGCCGGCGTGCCCGCGATCTCGGTGCCCTGCGGGCTCTCCGAGGGCCTGCCGGTCGGCTTCCAGATCATGGCGCCGGCCCTGGCCGACGACCGCTGCTACAAGGTCGCCGCCGCGCTCGAGGCAGCTCAGGACGCCGCCCGCGGCTCCCGGTTCCTCGACCAGCTCACCGCCCGCCCGGCCGGGAGCGCGGCGTGAGCGGCGCGCTGAAGGCCGCCTGGGGCCTGACCGCCTTTGTCATCGTCGGCGGCCTCGTCGGCTGGATCGCCTCCGGGCGCCCCGTCTTCGCCGTCTTCCTCGTCCTGGGCGTGCTCACCGCCGTCGGCGCCGTGGTCACCGGCCGCGCCGAGCGAGCCGCAGGCCGGCCCCCCGCACCCAAGGAAGGCCCCACCCCGTGAGCAGCACCACCGACCGGCTCGTCGACTTCGACGAGGTCCTCACCCGCTACGAGCCGGTGTTCGGCCTGGAGACCCACGTCGAGCTGGGCACCGCCTCCAAGATGTTCTGCGGCTGCGCCACGACCTTCGGCGCGGAGCCCAACACGCAGACCTGCCCGACCTGCCTGGGGCTGCCCGGTTCGCTGCCGGTGGCCAATGCCGCCGCGATCGAGTCGACGATCCGCATCGGCCTGGCGCTGGGCTGCCGGATCGCCACGTGGGCGCGGTTCTCCCGGAAGAACTACTTCTACCCGGACATCCCCAAGGGCTTCCAGACGACGCAGTACGACGAGCCGATGTGCACCGCCGGGCATCTGGACGTCGAGGTGGACGGCGAGACGTACCGGGTCGAGATCGAGCGCGTGCACCTCGAGGAGGACACCGGCAAGAACCTGCACGTCGGTGGCTCGACCGGGCGGATTCACGGCGCCGACCACTCGCTGATCGACTACAACCGCGCGGGCATCCCGCTGGTCGAGATCGTCACCCGGCCCATCCCGGGTGCCGGCGCCAAGGCCCCCGAGGTGGCCAAGGCCTACGTCACCGAGCTGCGCGAGATCCTCGTCGCGCTCGGTGTGTCCGAGGTGCGCATGGAGCAGGGCAACCTGCGCTGCGACGTCAACACCTCCCTGGCGCCGATCGGCAGCCTGGAGTGGGGCACCCGCACCGAGACCAAGAACGTGAACTCGCTGCGCTCGGTCGAGCGCGCCGTGCGCTTCGAGATGCGCCGCCAGGCCGCGGTCCTCGATGCCGGCGGCACGATCACGCAGGAGACCCGGCACTTCCACGAGGACACCGGCAGCACCTCGCCCGGCCGCAGCAAGGAGGAGGCGACCGACTACCGGTACTTCCCCGAGCCCGACCTGGTGCCGGTCGCTCCCGACGAGGAGTGGGTCGCCTCGCTGCAGGCCGCCCTGCCCGAGCTGCCCGCCGCCCGGCGCACCCGGCTCTCCGACGAGTGGGGCATCTCGCCGACCGAGATGGCCTGGCTGGTCAACGCCGGTGCCGTCGAGCTGGTCAGCGACACCGTCGCCGCGGGCGCCTCGCCCGCCGACGCCCGCAAGTGGTGGCTGGGTGACCTCGCCCGCCGTGCCAACGACACCGGTGTCGAGCTGGGCGAGCTCGCCGTCACGCCGAAGCAGGTCGCCGAGCTGATCGGGCTGATCTCCGCCGGCACGATCAACGACCAGCTGGCCCGGCAGGCGCTCGACGGCGTGCTCGCCGGCGAGGGTGACCCGGCGGCCGTGGTCGAGGCGCGCGGGCTGGCCGTCATGGGCGACTCCGACGAGCTGGTCAGCGCCGTCGAGGCGGCCATCGAGGGCAACCCCGACGTCGCGGAGAAGGTGCGCGGCGGCAAGGTGCAGGCCATCGGCGCGCTCGTGGGCGCGGTCATGAAGACCACCCGCGGCAAGGCCGACGCCGCCACCGTCAAGCGGATGCTCGAGGAGCGGCTCTCCTAGAGCGGACTTCCGCCCGCGGACGACGGCGGGTTGATGCGCAGCACCTTGTCGTCGTCCTCGGCCGGGGCGCCGATGCCGTCGCGGTTCGACGTCGTGATCCACAGCGCGCCCTGGGGGTCGGCGACGACGGTGCGCAGCCGCCCGTAGCGGCCGCCGAGGAACTCCTCGAGGTCGCCGGCGACCGCGCCCGCGTCGTCCACCGGGACGGCGTGCACCCGTTGGCCGTCGAGCGCGCCCAGGAACACCGCGCTGCCGGCGACGGCGCAGCCGCCGAGGCCGTCGTCGCCGGGCGGGATCTCGACGACGGGGCCGGTCACGGCGTAGTCGCGGCCCTCGGTCAGCGCGTCCAGCTCGTCGGGGCCGTCGAGGGCGGCGTCGACGGCGAACAGCCGGTCCTCCTCGCCGACGCACACGGCGGTGACGTCGCGGTGCCCGCTGGTGAAGGCCGGCCCGGCGCCCACCGGCCCCCCGAAGACGTCGATCCGCAGCACCTTGCCGCCGAGGGAGAGCGGGTCGGTGCCCAGCGCCGGGTTGCCCGTGTCGCCGGTGCCGACGTAGAGGCTGCCGTCGGCGCCGAACACCAACCCGCCGCCGTTGTGCACCTCGCCGCGCGGGAGACCGGTGAGCACCGCGTTCGGAGTCCCCCCGATCGGGAAGCGCACCACCCGGTTGTCGGTCCCGGTGGAGAGGTAGGCGTAGAGCAACCCGTCCTCGAGGTACGTGGGCGAGACGGCCAGGCCGAGCAGCCCGCCGTCACCGGCCGGGTCCACGCCCGGCACGACCATCAGCTCGCGGGCGGGGGAGCGGTCGGGGAAGACCTGCAGGATGCGGCCGGTGTCCCGCTCGCCGACGACGGCGGTGCCGTCGGGCAGCAGCGCCAGCCCGGTGGGCACGGCGAGGCCGGAGGCGACGACGTTGGGGTCGCCGTCGGACTCCTCCGCGCCGGGCTCGGCCGGGCGGTCGGGGTCCGGCGCGGACGACGACGGCGGCGGCCCGACCCGGGGTGGGGCGCCCTCGGGCAGCGGGCGGAAGGGCCCGGACGGCTCGTAGCCGTCGCTGCCGCACCCGGCGAGGAGGACGGCGCTCAGCAGCAGCGCACCCGCCGAGACCCGCCGCATGCCCCCACAGTACGTGCGCACCGCGGGGCCGGACGGAGGTTGCGCCTAGTCTCGGCGCTCGTGAGCGAACCGCTGATCGGCCCCGACGAGGTGCTCGACGTCCTGGTCCCTTCCCGCGCCCTGGCGGCTGCCGTCGAGGCGGTCTCGCCGCGGGTGCGCGCGCACCGCTGGTCGGTGCTCGACGGCCCGCCCAGCGGCGACGCCGTCCGCTCCCGGGTGTGGGTCCCGCGCTCCGGTGGCGCCGACGTGCCCGACGGGGAGTTCTTCGCCGCGCTGCCCGACCTGCGCGTGGTGCAGCTGCTCAGCGCCGGCGCCGAGCGCTTCGCCGGGCGGCTCCCCGAGGGCGTCACCCTGTGCAACGCCCGCGGTGCGCACACGCCCTCGACCGCGGAGTGGGCGGTGACCGCCACCCTGGCCGCCCAGCGCGGGATGCCGTTCTTCGTCCGCGAGCAGGACGCCGGCCGCTGGACCCCGCGCACCCACCACTCCCTGGTCGGCGCGAAGGTGCTCGTCGTCGGCGCCGGCGACATCGGCCGCACGATCGGCCGGATGATGGCCGGCTTCGACGTCGAGCTGACCTTCGTCGCGCGCACCGCCCGCGACGGCGTGCACGCCACCAGCGAGCTGCCCGAGCTGCTGCCGCAGGCCGACGTCGTCGTCGTGATCGTGCCGGTGACCGACGAGACGACCGGCCTGGTGGACGCCGCGTTCCTCGCCGCGATGAAGGACGACGCCCTGCTGGTCAACGCCGCCCGCGGCGTGGTCGTCGACACCGACGCCCTGCTCGCCGAGCTGACGTCGGGCCGGCTGCGCGCCGCCCTCGACGTCACCGAGCCCGAGCCGCTGCCCGAGGGGCACCCGCTCTGGTCGGCGCCCAACCTGCTGCTCACCCCACACGTCGGCGGCGACGTGCCGGGCACGAACCTCCGCGCCGCGGCGGCGGTCACCGACCAGCTGCGCCGGATCCTCGACGGCCGGCCGCTGGAGAACGTGGTCGACCGCTACTGAGCCGCAGGCGCTACCGGTCCGCCGGCGGCGCGGGGGAGGGGATGCGGCCGCCCGAGGCGTGCGCGATCGCGGGCAGGTCGCGGGCGCGCACCGCGGGCAGCCGCACCTCGGTGCCTCCGGTGGTGACCAGCCAGAGGTCGGCCCGCTCGCCGACGCGCACGCCGGCGAGCTCCGCCCACGGCACCCGGCGGCTGCCGGCCAGCGTGCGCACGGTGATCGCCTCGTCGTCGACGTCGAAGCCGGTGCGCACCACCCAGAGGGCGACCACCGCGGGGATGACCAGCAGCAGCAGCGCCCAGAGCGAGGCGGCGGCCAGCGCGGTCAGGCAGATGGCGAACACCAGCACCGGCAGCAGCGAGGTGCGGTTCATGCGGAAGCGCGCGGGGGTGGCCACGGGAGGTGATCCTCCCACCGCCGGGAACGTGGCCGGGAGCACCGGCCTAGCATCGGTGCCCGTGACGACCGGCGAGGACCTCATCCCAGGCAACGACTCGGCCAGCGCGACCCGCAGCCCCATGAAGCCGCGCAGCTTCGAGGTGACCGACGGGGACGCCAAGGCCCCCGCCCGCGCGATGCTCCGCGCCGTCGGCATGGGCGACGAGGACATGGTCAAGCCGCAGATCGGCGTCGCCTCGTCCTGGAACGAGATCACCCCCTGCAACCTGTCGCTGCAGCGCCTGGCCCAGCGGGCCAAGGACGGCGTCCGCGCCGCCGGCGGGTTCCCGATGGAGTTCGGCACCATCTCGGTCTCCGACGGCATCTCCATGGGCCACGAGGGCATGCGCGCCTCGCTGGTCTCCCGCGAGGTCATCGCCGACTCGGTCGAGACCGTCATGTTCGCCGAGCGGCTCGACGGCTCGGTGCTGCTGGCCGGCTGCGACAAGTCCCTGCCCGGCATGCTCATGGCCGCCGCCCGCCTGGACCTGGCCAGCGTCTTCCTCTACTCGGGCTCCACGATGCCCGGGAAGCTGGACGACCGGGACCTCACGATCATCGACGTCTTCGAGGCGGTCGGCGCCTGCGCCCGCGGGCTGATCAGCCGCGACGAGCTCACCGCCATCGAGAAGGCGGCCTGCCCCGGACAGGGGTCGTGCGGCGGCATGTACACCGCCAACACGATGGCCAGCGTCGCCGAGGCCCTCGGCATGGCGCTGCCCGGCAGCGCCGCCCCGCCGGCGCCCGACAGCCGCCGCGACGACTACGCCGTGGCGTCGGGCGAGGCGGTCGTCAACCTGCTCCGCCACGGCATCACCGCCCGCCAGATCATGACCAAGAAGGCGTTCGAGAACGCGATCACCGTGGTCATGGCCCTCGGCGGCTCGACCAACGCCGTCCTGCACCTGATGGCGATCGCGCACGAGGCGCAGGTCGACCTCACGCTCGAGGACTTCAACCGGATCGGCGACCGCACGCCGCTGCTGGCCGACGTGAAGCCCTTCGGCCGGTTCGTCATGACCGACGTCGACCGCGTCGGCGGCGTCCCCGTCGTCCTCAAGGCGCTGCTGGACGCCGGCCTGCTCCACGGCGACGTCCTGACCGTCACCGGGAGGACGATGGCGGAGAACCTGGCCGACCTCGCCCCCACCGACCCCGACGGCGCGATCATCCACGCGATGAACGACCCCATCCACCGCACCGGTGGGCTGGACATCCTCCGCGGCTCGCTGGCCCCCGAGGGCGCGGTCGTGAAGTCCGCTGGCTTCGAGTCCACGACCTTCGAGGGCACCGCCCGCGTGTTCGACGGCGAGCAGGGCGCCATGGACGCCGTCACCGACGGCACCCTCCAGCCCGGTGACGTCGTCGTCATCCGGTACGAGGGCCCGCGCGGCGGCCCCGGCATGCGCGAGATGCTCGCGGTCACCGGCGCCATCAAGGGTGCGGGCCTGGGCAAGGACGTCCTGCTGCTCACCGACGGCCGGTTCTCCGGCGGCACCACCGGCCTGTGCATCGGCCACGTCGCCCCCGAGGCCACCGACGGCGGGCCGATCGCGTTCGTCCGCGACGGCGACCGGATCCGCCTGGACCTCGCCACCCGCACCCTGGACCTGCTGGTGGACGACGAGGAGCTGGCCCGCCGCAAGGAGGGCTGGGAGCCGCTGCCCCCGCGCTACACGACCGGTGTCCTCGGCAAGTACGCGAAGCTGGTCGGCTCGGCCGCGCAGGGCGCCATCTGCGGCTGATCGACCCTCCCGTGGCGCCCCCTCCCTTGGGGTGAGGTCCGCACCGCACGACTCGGCCCGGCGCCCGCCGGTGCCGAGAAGGCGGTGTGGACCCGCGTCGCTGGTGGTTGATCGCGGTGGCCGTGCCGGCTGGGATCGCCTGCACCGCCGCCGCCGCAACCCCTGCCCTCCGTGACCTCGGCGACCTCGCCGTCGTCCTCGTCGGACTGATCACCTCGGCCGTCCTGTGGACAGCCGGACGGCAGCCGGGGCGGTCCGCCGCCTGGCGGATGTTCGCCGTCGCGCCGCTGTTCCCGGTGCTCGGGGCCGTGCTGGCATCCCTCGTGGACGCCACCGACCCGCTGGACCGGGTCGTCGTGCGCTGGCTGCCGACCGTGCCCGGCTACGTGATCGCCACCGTCGCCCTGCTCGGGCTCGCGGGCCGGTCGCGACTGCGCACCGGGCGCCTGGCCGCCGCCGAGGCCGCGCTGTTCCTGACCTCCTGCGTGGTGGTGGTCCGCCTGCTCGTCGCCGGCCCCGTCGGCGAGTGGACCGGCATGGAGCTGGGGGAGCGGCTCGTCCTGGGCGCCGCCGTCGCCGTCACCTCGGCGACCATGACCGCCGCCCTCGTGCTGCTCGGCGTCGTCGAGCCGGCCCGCCGGCGGATGGCCGCGGTGCTGCTGGTCGGCACCGTGCTGCTCACCAGCGGCCGCGGGCTGGGCACGTCCGCCGTGCTCTCCGACACCGATGCGCTGGTGGCGCTGTCCCGCTTCCTCGTCGCCGGCGGGCTGCTCCTGCTCGCGCTCGCCGTGCTCACCGACCCCGGCCGGGACGCCGCGCCGCCGGCGCCGCGCACCGTCTCGCGCACCGTCGAGATCGGCCACCTGCTGCCGCTGGGCGCGCTGGTCGTCGCCGTCACGGCCGCCGGCGTGGTCCGCTTCCTGGGCCGGCAGCTGGACGTGGCCACCTGGGCCGGGCTCCTGCTCGCCGTCCTGCTGGCCCTCGTGCAGCGCTGGACCTCCGCCTGCCAGGAGCAGCGCCTGTCCGCGCGGCTGCGCCGCAGCGAGGCCTACTTCCGCTCGCTGGTCCACTCGGGCACCGACGCCGTCGTGCTGCTGGACGACGCCCTGCGCGTCACTTGGGCCTCCCCGGCCCTGGACCGCGTCCTGGGCGCCGCGGCGGCCGGGCTCGTCGGCCGCCCCCTGCTCGACGCCGTGCACCCGGAGGACACCGCCGCCATCGAGGAGGCCCTCGTGCCCGGCGGGCCGGTCTCGCCGCTGCTCGGCCTGCGGCTGGCGGACACCGACGGCGTGTGGCGCTGCCTCGAGGCCGGCATCGCCGACCTCCGCGACGACCCCGACGTGGGCGCCGTCGTCCTGCAGTGCCGCGACATGACCGAGCGGCAGGCCCGCGAGGCCTCGCTGCAGAACGTCGCCTACATCGACCCGATGACCACCCTGCCCAACCGGGCCGGGATGCTGCAGCTGCTCGGCGAGCGGCTGACCGGCCCGGCCGGGGCCGAGGAACCGGGCACCCTGCTCCTGGTCGAGCTCGACGGGATCCTCGAGGCCCGCGAGCACGCCGGCCGCGACGTGGTCGGTGCGGTCGTGGCCGAGATCGGCCGCCGGCTGCGTGCCACCGTGCGCGGCGACGACGTCGTCGCCCGCATGGGCGGGGGTTCCTTCGGCGTCCTGACCACGGGGCAGGGCGCCGACGCCGACCGGCTGGCGGGTCGGATCCTCTCCGTCGTCGAGCAGCCGATCCCGACCGACGCCGGCATCGTCGACCTCACCGCCGGCGTCGGCCTGGTGGAGCTCGACCCGGGCCTGGCGGTCGAGGACCTGCTGGCCCGCGCCGACCTGGCCGTGCGCGCCGCCCGCGCCGCCGGCCAGGGCATGGCGCAGCGCTACCGCCCCGCCCTCGGCGAGGCCGCCGCGCGCCGCGAGCAGCTGCGCGAGGACCTGCGCTCCGCCCGCGCCCGCGGCGAGCTGTTCGTGCTCTTCCAGCCCGTCGTCTCCCTCGCCGACCGGCGCATGTCCGGGGTCGAGGCGCTGCTGCGCTGGCGGCACCCCACCCTGGTGGGAGATCCCGCCGGCGGAGTTCCTGCCGATCGCCGAGCAGTCCGGCCTCCTGGGCGAGCTGCAGCGCTTCGCGCTGGAGGAGGCCGTCACGACGGCCGCCGTCTTGCCGGAGTCCGCGGGCGATGTGCTCATCGGCCTGGACGCGCCGGCCGCCTACGTGGCCACCGGCGCGATGGTGGCCGACGTCGAGGCGGCGCTGCGCCGCTCCGGCCTGGCGCCCGAGCGGCTGGTGCTCGAGATCAGCCACGAGACCGTCACCTCCCGCGAGGAGCGCGACGCCCTCGACGTCGCGACCCTCCGGCTCATGGGCGTGCACGTGGGCCTCACCGGCTTCGGTGGCGACTCCTCGGTGCTGACGCACCTGACGCGGCTGCCGATCGACATGGTCAAGCTCGACCGCGCCTTCGTGTCCCGCATCGACCGCGACCCGAAGATGCGCGCGCTGTGCGAGTCGGTCCTCGGCATCGGCCGGGCCCTGGGCATGTCGGTCATCGCGGAGGGGGTGGAGACCTCCGCCCAGCTCGCCGTGCTGAGCAGCTTCGGCTGCGACTACGCGCAGGGCTTCCTGCTCGCCCGCCCGATGCCGCGCGAGCAGCTCGTGGCCGTGCTCCGCGACGAGGCGGGGGCGGCGTGGCCGGGTCTGGTCAGCTCCCGATGAGCGACGGTGCGCGGTGACCGCTCACCCGGCGGCGGGGTGGCCCCGCCGGCCGCTGGTGGTCGCGCTCGCGGCCACCGCCGTCGTGCTCGCCGTCCAGCAGCTCGTCGTCCCCGGCTGGAACGGGTGGAGCGGTCCGGCGGGGCTCGCGCTGGCCACCGCCGGCCTCACCGCGCTGATCGCCCGTCACGGCCGCCGGCTCGATGCGCGGGCGGCCGTCACGTGGCGGTCGGTCGCCCTCATCGGCGGTCTGCTCGCCCTGGGCCACCTGGTGCGCGCGCTCACGGGGGCCGGCGTGAACCCCACCGCCGCCGGGCCCGCCGATCTCTTCCTGGCCGCCACCGGACCGGTGGTGGTCCTGCTCTGCGTGCGGCTCATGCGCTCGACCGGCGGCCGGCTGCGGGTGCAGGTCGTGCTGGACGCGCTGGTCGCCCTCGTCGCGCTCGGCGTGCTGGTCCAGCTGCTGGTGCCGCTCACCCCCGGCCCCGACGGGGCGCCGGGGGACCAGCTGCTCACCGTCTACTACCCGGTCGTCACCGCCGTCCTCTGCGCCGTCGGTCTGGTCACCGTCGGCGCCGTCTCCCCGCCGCGGCGGCGCGCGGCCGGCTGGGTGCTGGCCGGGTTCACCTCGCTCGCGGTGACCCTGACCGTCGGCGCCCTCGCGGTGGCCGGGCCCTCCGCGCTGCTGGACGCCGTCGCGACCACCGCCTACCTCGGCGTGCTCGCGGCCGCGACGCTCGCGCTGGCCGCCGACCCCGGCCCGCGGGGCGCCACGGAGGCCCTCGGCGCCTCGTCGGTGCCCCTGTTCGGCGTCGTGGTCAGCTGCTGCCTCGGCTTCGGCGTGCTCCTGCTCGTGCTGGGCGGCATGGCCGCCGGGCAGCCGCTGCGCACCCTCGAGGCGCTGCCGCTCGTCGTGCTCATGCTGCTGACCCTCGCCCGCACGCTGGTCTGGGCGGCCGACGGCGCCCGCCTGACCCGGCAGGTGCTGCGGACCGAGGCCTACTTCCGCACGCTGGTCCACCACGCCGCCGACGTCACCGTCGTGCTCGACGCCGCCGGCCAGGTGACCTGGGCCGGGGCAGCCACCCCCGAGATCACGGCGTGGCTGCCCCCCGACCTCGAGGGCCGGGCGCTGCGCGACGTCGTGCACCCCGACGACCGCCACGAGCTGCACGTGGCCCTGGACCGGCGGAGCGACAGCGTCCCGGCGGGCGCGGACGGGCCGGCGCCGGTCTTCCGGCTGCGCGGCAGGACCGGTGCCTGGCACCGGTTCGAGGTCGTCCGCGCCGCCTCCTCCTCGGTGCTGCCCGCGGACGCGGCGGGGGAGCGCGCCGGCCGCGGCGACGGCACCGTCCTGCACCTGCGCGACGCCGACGGGCGGCGCAGCAGCGACCTCGAGCGGATGGCCTACACCGACTACCTGACCGGGTTGCCCAACCGGGCGCGGCTCATGGCGGCGCTCGCCGACGCCCGCGCCCGGGCCGCCCAGGGCGAGCCGGCCTCGTTCCTGCTGCTGGACCTGGACGGCTTCAAGCTGGTCAACGACGTCGCCGGGCACGACGCGGGGGACGACCTGCTGGTGCAGGTCGCCGGCCGGCTGCGCGCCGCGGTCCGCGACGGCGACCTGGTCGCCCGGCTCGGCGGCGACGAGTTCGCCGTCCTGGTCCGCGGTCCGCTGGAGGACGCCGTGGGTCTGGCCGAGCGCGTCGTCGCCGACCTGCGCACCGTCCGCGCCGCGCCCGACGCCGCCCGCGCGGCGGGGGTCGTCTTCGACGTCGGCGGCAGCGTCGGCGCGACCGCCCTGGACGCCGACGACGAGGCGTCGGAGACCATCCGGCAGGCCGACATCGCGCTGCGCGCGGCCAAGGCCGACGGCAAGTCCTGCGTCCGGACGGCGGCCCGGGCCACCGACTCCGCGATGGGCCGCCGTGCCCGGCTCGCCCGCGACCTGCCCGCCGCCCTGGACCAGGAGCACTTCCGGATGGTCTACCAGCCGGTGGTCGGGATCGAGGAGCGGCGCATCCTGGGCCTGGAGTCCCTCGTCCGCTGGGACCACCCGGTGCTGGGCACCGTGCCGCCCGACGAGTTCATCTCCCTGGCCGAGGACGAGGGCCTGATCGTCGCGCTGCAGCGCTGGGTGCTGCGGCGGGCGACCCGCGACGCCGCGGCGCTGCTCGCCGCCGGGTTCCAGGTCATGACGAGCGTCAACGTCTCGGTCCGCCACCTGCAGGCCGGCTGCCTGGCCCCCGACGTGGCCGTCGCGCTGGCGGAGTCCGGCCTGCCGCCGCACAAGCTCATCCTCGAGATCACCGAGTCGGTGATGCTCGACGCGGAGGACCGGCTCGAGAGCGACCTCGCCACGCTGCGCGAGATGGGGTGCGTGCTCTCGGTCGACGACTTCGGCCGCGGCTACTCGTCGCTGGCCTACCTGTCCCGGCTGCCGGTGCAGATCCTCAAGCTGGACCGCGCGTTCGTCGCGGACATCGAGCACGACGAGCGCGGGGCCACCCTCGTGGCCGGCGTCCTGGACCTCGGCCGGCGGCTGGGCCTGGACGTCGTCGCGGAGGGCGTGGAGACCGCCGGCCAGCGGCGCCTGCTCGAGTAGCGCGGGTGCCGGTTCATGCAGGGCTGGCTGTTCGGCCGGCCGGTCGACGCCGGCTCGCTCCAGGAGGTGCTCGCCGGCTTCGACGCGGAGGCCGTCCTCGCCGACCGCGGTGTGGATCTGGACACCAATGCCCAGCCAGTGGGACGGGCTGGTTGACGGCCGGCCGTCGGCAGGCGCACAGTGTGGAGGTGCCCCACGCCTGCCCGCTCGTCGACGGCCGCTCCCGCAGCCTCCTCGTAGTTCCGTAGCGCGCCGGTCCACCCGACCGACGCGCTGACCCCTCCGTGCCTGCGGCACGAGGGGTTTTTTGTTGCCCGACAGCTGTCGACGCCCGCACCGCACACCCGCACCGTCCCGCACGGCCAGGAGAGAACCCCGGATGACCACCAGCCAGAGCGAGTCCGCCACCCGCGAGGCCGCCACCGCCCTCACGGGCGTCGAGACGACGGCCCGCTCCCTCGACGAGGCCGCCCACGAGCCGGCCACGGGCATCACCGGGGCGCAGAGCCTCGTCCGCTCGCTGGAGGCCATCGGCGTCGACGTCGTCTTCGGCATCCCCGGCGGCGCGATCCTGCCGCTCTACGACCCGCTGTTCGACTCGAAGGTCCGGCACGTGCTGGTGCGCCACGAGCAGGGCGCCGGGCACGCCGCCACCGGGTACGCGCAGGCCACCGGGCGGGTGGGCGTCTGCATGGCGACCTCCGGCCCCGGTGCGACCAACCTGGTCACCCCGCTGGCCGACGCCTACATGGACTCGGTCCCGATCGTCGCGATCACCGGTCAGGTGCCCAGCGGCGCGATCGGCACCGACGCCTTCCAGGAGGCGGACATCCGCGGCATCACGATGCCGATCACCAAGCACAACTTCCTGGTCACCGACGCCGCCGACATCCCGCAGCGCATCGCCGAGGCCTTCCACCTGGCCTCCACCGGGCGGCCCGGCCCGGTCCTGGTCGACGTCCCCAAGGACGTGCTGCAGGCGACGACGGACTTCGCCTGGCCGCCGCGGATGGACCTGCCGGGTTACCGGCCGACCACCCGGCCGCACGGCAAGCAGGTCCGCGAGGCCGCGACGCTGATCGCCGGTGCGAGCCGGCCGGTGCTCTACGTCGGCGGCGGCGTGCTCAAGGCCGGTGCCACCGAGGAGCTGGCCGAGCTCGCCCGGCTGACCGGCGCGCCCGTCGTCACCACGCTGATGGCCCGCGGCGCGTTCCCCGACAGCGACCCGCAGCACCTGGGCATGCCCGGCATGCACGGCACCGTCGCCGCGGTGACCGCGCTGCAGAAGTCCGACGTGCTCGTGGCCCTGGGCGCCCGCTTCGACGACCGGGTGACCGGCCAGCTGTCGAGCTTCGCGCCCGACGCGCTCGTCGTGCACGCCGACATCGACCCGGCCGAGATCGGCAAGAACCGCAAGGCCGACGTGCCGATCGTGGGTGACGCTAAGGAGACCATCGGCCAGCTGGTCACCGCGCTGCGCGCCGAGCACGAGGCCGGGCGCACCCCCGACCTGGCGGCCTGGTGGGCGCAGCTGGACACCTGGCGCGAGCGGTACCCGCTGGGCTACGACGAGCCCGAGGACGGCGCGCTCTCGCCGCAGTACGTCATCGAGCGGCTCGGCGCGATCGCCGGCCCGGACGCGATCTACACCTCCGGCGTGGGTCAGCACCAGATGTGGGCCGCGCAGTTCATCAAGTACGAGAAGCCCGGCACCTGGCTCAACAGCGGCGGCCTCGGCACGATGGGCTACGCCGTCCCCGCGGCCATGGGCGCCAAGCAGGGCATGCCGGAGACCACCGTGTGGGCGATCGACGGCGACGGCTGCTTCCAGATGACCAACCAGGAGCTGGCCACCTGCGCCATCGAGGGCATCCCGATCAAGGTCGCGGTCATCAACAACGGCAACCTCGGCATGGTGCGGCAGTGGCAGACCCTGTTCTACGAGGGCCGCTACTCCAACACCAAGCTGCACCCGCAGAACGCCGACGGCACGCCCAAGCCGGTGCGCATCCCCGACTTCGTGGCCCTGGCCGAGGCGCTGGGCTGCGTCGGGCTGCGCTGCGAGAGCAAGGACGACGTGGACGCCGTGATCGAGAAGGCCATGGCGATCACCGACGCCCCCGTCGTCATCGACTTCATCGTCGGCTCGGACGCGCAGGTGTGGCCGATGGTGGCTGCTGGCGCGAGCAACGACGACATCCTCGCCGCGCGCGACGTGCGGCCCGTCTTCGGAGAGGGTCAGGTCTGATGCCCCGCCACACGCTCTCGGTGCTGGTCGAGAACAAGTCCGGTGTCCTGGCCCGCGTCTCGGCGCTGTTCAGCCGGCGCGCCTTCAACATCGAGTCCCTCGCCGTCGGCCCGACCGAGAACCCCGGCCTGTCGCGCATGACGATCGTCGTGGAGGCCGAGGCCCAGCCGCTCGAGCAGATCACCAAGCAGCTGAACAAGCTGGTGGAGATCATCAAGATCGTCGAGCTGGAGACCGGCGCCGCGGTGCAGCGCGAGCTGCTCCTGGTCAAGGTGCGCGCGCCGCTGGCCGAGCGCACCCAGGTCCTCCAGACCGCCGAGCTGTTCCGGGCCCGCGTCATCGACGTCAACCCGGAGACGGTGACCCTCGAGGCCACCGGCACCCCCGACAAGCTGCAGGCGCTGCTCGCCGTCCTCGCCCCGCTGGGCATCAAGGAGATGGCGCAGTCGGGCACCGTGGCCCTGGGCCGCGGCCCGCGGTCCATGTCCGGCACCGGTACGTTGCGCCCCGTCGAGCGCACCGCCTGAGTCACCCGCTCGAAACAACCGAAGGGACACACCACAGCATGGCCGCCGAGATCTTCTACGACGACGACGCCGACCTCTCGATCATCCAGGGGCGCACCGTCGCCGTCCTGGGCTACGGCAGCCAGGGGCACGCGCACGCGCTGTCGCTGCGCGACTCGGGCGTCGACGTCCGCGTCGGCCTGCCCGAGGGCAGCAAGAGCCGGGCCAAGGCCGAGGCCGAGGGCCTGCGGGTCGTCACGCCGGCCGAGGCGGCCGCCGAGGCCGACCTGATCATGATCCTGGCGCCCGACCACGTGCAGCGCGGGCTGTACAAGGAGTCGGTCGAGCCGAACCTCCAGGACGGCGACGCGCTGTTCTTCGGCCACGGCTTCAACATCCGGTTCGGCTACATCCAGCCCCCGGCCGGCGTCGACGTCGCCATGGTCGCCCCCAAGGGCCCCGGCCACCTGGTGCGCCGCGAGTTCGAGAACGGCAAGGGCGTGCCCTGCCTGATCGCCGTCGAGCAGGACGCCAGCGGCAACGCCCAGGCGCTCGCGCTGTCCTACGCCAAGGCCATCGGCGGCTCGCGCGCCGGCGTCATCAAGACGACCTTCGCCGAGGAGACCGAGACCGACCTGTTCGGCGAGCAGGCCGTGCTCTGCGGTGGCGCCAGCGCGCTGATCACCGCCGGGTTCGAGACCCTCACCGAGGCCGGCTACCAGCCCGAGGTCGCCTACTTCGAGTGCCTGCACGAGCTCAAGTTGATCGTCGACCTGATGTACGAGGGCGGCATCGCCAAGCAGCGCTGGTCGGTGTCCGACACCGCCGAGTACGGCGACTACACCTCGGGCCCGAAGGTCATCGACGCCCGCGTGAAGGAGTCGATGAAGGACGTCCTCACCGCGATCCAGGACGGCTCGTGGGCTGCCGCCTTCATCGCCGACCAGGACGCCGGCGCGCCGGACTTCAAGGCCAAGCGCGCCGCCGCCGAGGCGCACCCGATCGAGGAGACCGGGCGCAAGCTGCGCGGCCTCATGAGCTGGGTGTCCGCCGAGGACGACTACACCGGGACCGCCGCGCGCTGATCCAGCACGTGAAAGGGCCCCGTCACCTCGCGGTGACGGGGCCCTTCTGCGTTCCTACCGGGTCAGTAGCCGTAGCCGCCAGCCGCCTGGTACTTCGGCGAGGGACCGTGCTGGTTCGGCGCCGGGTCGCCGTCCTGGGCCCAGAACACGATCAGCACGATGATGCCGACCAGCGGCACCAGGGCGATGAGCTGCCACCAGCCGGACTTGCCGATGTCGTGCAGGCGGCGGGCGCCCACGGCGAGGCCGGGGATGAGCAGCCCGAGGCCGACGACGATCTGCAGCAGCGGCACGCCGAGCACCTGGTCGATGATCGAGGCGACGACCGAGGCCAGGAAGTTGGCCAGGTAGAACCACCAGAACTCCGAGCGCCGGGCCCGGCCGGTGAAGTTCGCGTACTGGCCCAGGACGCTGCGCACCGCAGTGGCGATGTCCATCTGCGGCGAGGCGCCCGACGGGCCGGCGTAGCCGGGAGCCGCGGGGTAGGCCTGGCCGTAGCCCGGGGCCTGGCCGTAGCCCGGGGCCTGGCCGTAGCCGGCCGGCGGGGGGGTCGTGCCCCAGCCCGGCTGGTCCTCGGGCGGGACGTTCGGGTCGTAGCCGGGGGGTGGGGTCGTCATCGCGCAGCGTCCTCCTGGGCCGCCCGCCACGGCGGCGGGTCGTCGGGCCGGAGTGTAGGGGTTCCGGGCCCCGGGCCTCAGGAGCCGCGGCGGCCCCGGGAGGCGGCGAAGAAGTCGGCGGACGGCCGCAGGGACAGCAGCAGCACGATCGCCAGGGCCCCGGCGAAGAGCAGCAGGTTGACGACGACGTCGCCGCCGCTCGTGCTGTTGACGCTGCCGAGGAACCCCAGCGTGGTGACGACGAGCGCGATCGAGCCGCCCACCAGCAGCAGCACCCGGCTGCGCCCGGTCAGCGCCCACACCCCGCCCCAGATGAGCAGCACCGCCCACGCGATCGCGAGCAGCGCGACGACCACCGCCACCGCGACCGCCGCGTCGGCGAGGCCGTCGAACCCGGCGGGTGAGGAGTCGTCGTCCAGGCTGCCTGCGATCGCGCCCAGGACCAGCGCGCCGAGCGCCACGACCAGACCGAAGGCGCCGAACACGAACCCGAGGACGGCGGCCGCGACGACCGTGCCCGGCCGACGGGGCGGGGGTGCGAGATGCCCGTGCGGTTGCTGCTGTGGGTACCCGGCGTAGCCGAACCGGCCGCCGTGCGGCCCCCGGCTCCAGGCGGGGTCCTCCGGGAGGCGGGGCAGGTCCCCGGGGGGCTGCGTCACGTCGTCCTCCCTCGGTCGGCGCGGCGGATGCCGCGACGCGGCCAGGATGAGCGGTCCGCGGGGCCGGCGGCAAGAGCTCGGGCGGCTGTCCCGCTCAGTGGGACCGCCGTCCCACACCATGCACCCGGACGTTCCCGCGGGTGGCGTCCTCCCTAGGCTGTCGAGCCGTGACAGCCACCGTGCGGGGGACCGCGCCCGTCGTCCTGATCGCCGAAGAGCTCGCCCCGAGCGTCCTGGAGGTGCTCGGGACCGACGTCGAGATCCGCCACGTCGACGGCGCCGACCGGTCGGCGCTGCTGCCCGCGCTGGCCGACGCCGCCGCGGTGATGATCCGCAGCGCCACCCAGATCGACGCCGAGGCCCTCGCCGCGGCGCCGAACCTCAAGGTCGTGGCGCGCGCCGGCATCGGCCTGGACAACGTCGACGTCCCCGCGGCCACCGAGCGCGGCGTGATGGTCGTCAACGCGCCGACCTCGAACATCGTCAGCGCCGCGGAGCACGCCGTCGCCCTCCTGCTGGCCGCCGCGCGCCAGATCCCCGCCGCGGACGCGACGCTGCGCGAGGGCCAGTGGAAGCGCTCGAAGTTCATGGGCGTCGAGGTCACCGACAAGACCGTCGGCGTCGTCGGCCTCGGCCGCATCGGCGTGCTGTTCGCCCAGCGGCTGGCCGCCTTCGGCGTCGAGCTCATCGCCTACGACCCCTACATCCAGCCCGGCCGGGCCGCCCAGCTCGGCGTCCGGCTGGTCTCTCTGGAGGAGCTGCTCCGCGAGGCGGACTTCATCTCCATCCACCTGCCCAAGACCCCCGAGACCCTCGGGCTCATCGGCGCCGAGCAGCTGGCGCTGACCAAGAAGGGCGTCATCATCGTCAACGCCGCCCGCGGTGGGCTGGTCGACGAGGCGGCGCTGGCCGACGCGCTGCGCTCGGGCCAGGTCGGTGCTGCGGGACTGGACGTCTACGCCACCGAGCCGTGCACCGACAGCCCGCTGTTCGGGCTGCCGAACACCGTCGTCACCCCGCACCTGGGCGCCTCGACCACCGAGGCGCAGGACAAGGCCGGCACCGCCGTCGCCCGCTCGGTGCGCCTGGCGCTGCAGGGCGAGTTCGTCCCCGACGCGGTCAACGTCCAGGCCGGCGGTGTCGTCGCCGAGGACGTGCGCCCGGGCCTGCCGCTGGCCGAGAAGCTCGGCCGGGCGTTCACCGCCGTCGCCGGCGGGCTGGCCCAGTCGCTGACCGTCGAGGTGCGCGGCAAGCTCGCCGAGTTCGACGACTCGGTGCTGCAGCTGGCGGTGCTCAAGGGCGTCTTCTCCGACGTCGTCGAGGAGCAGGTCACCTACGTCAACGCACCGTTGTTCGCCGAGCAGCGCGGGCTGGAGGTCGGCCTGACCAGCGACCTGGAGAGCCCCACCTTCCGCAACCTGGTGACCGTGCGCGGCGCCATGGCCGACGGCCGCCAGGTCTCGGTCTCCGGCACGCTCTACGGCAAGAACCAGGTCGCCCGGCTGACCGAGGTCGCCGGCTTCGAGATCGACCTGGCCGCCGACGGCCGGCTGCTGTTCTTCACCTACGAGGACCGGCCCGGCGTCGTCGGCGCCGTCGGTGCGGCGCTCGGGGAGGCCGGCATCAACATCGCCGGCGCCCAGGTCAGCCGCACGACCGAGGGTGGCGAGGCGCTCATGGCCGTCACCGTCGACAGCCCGGTCAGCCCCGAGCTGCTCGAGTCCATCGCGGGCCGCATCGGCGCCCGCGAGGCCCGCGCCGCCGACCTCGACACCCTCTGAGACCAGGAGTTCCCCCATGCGCTTGGCAGTGATCGCTGGCGACGGCATCGGCCCGGAGGTCGTCGCGGAGGGCCTCAAGGTCCTCTCCGAGGTGGCCCCCGACCTCGAGACCACCCCCTACGACCTGGGTGCGGCCCGCTGGCAGCGGACCGGTGAGCTGCTGCCCGACACCGTGCTCGACGAGCTGCGCCAGCACGACGCGATCCTGCTCGGCGCCATCGGCGACCCGAGCGTGCCGCCGGGCATCCTCGAGCGCGGGCTGCTGCTGCGGCTGCGCTTCGAGCTCGACCACCACGTGAACCTGCGCCCGGCCAAGCTGTTCGACGGCGTCCGCGGATCCGCTGGCGGCCGACGGCCCGATCGACATGCTGTGCGTGCGCGAGGGCACCGAGGGGCCCTACGTCGGCAACGGCGGCGTGCTGCGCAAGGACACCCCGCACGAGATCGCCACCGAGGTCAGCCTCAACACGGCGTTCGGCGTCGAGCGCGTCGTCCGCTACGCCTTCGAGCGGGCCGTCACCCGCCCGCGCAAGCACCTGACGCTGATCCACAAGACCAACGTGCTCACCCACGCCGGCGGGCTGTGGTCGCGCGTCGTCGAGGAGGTCTCCGCGGAGTTCCCCGACGTCCAGGTCGCCTACCAGCACGTCGACGCCGCCTCGATGTTCTTCATCACCGACCCGGGCCGCTACGACGTCATCGTCACCGACAACCTGTTCGGCGACATCGTCACCGACATCGCCGCCGCGGTGACCGGCGGCATCGGGCTGGCCGCCAGCGGCAACCTGGACGCCTCGGGCACCAACCCGAGCATGTTCGAGCCGGTGCACGGTTCCGCGCCGGACATCGCCGGCCAGGGCATCGCCGACCCGACCGCCACCGTGCTGTCGGTGGGGCTGCTGCTCGAGCACCTCGGGCGCGCCGAGCAGGCCAAGAAGGTCAACGCCGCGGTCGCTTTCGACCTGTCCACCCGCGACCCGCAGCAGCAGATCCGCACCCAGCAGGTCGGCGACCGGCTGGCCGCGCTCGCCAGCGGCTGACGCCCCCTCGACAGGGTGCGCGGATGACGCCTTCCGCACCGCGGGACGCGTCATCCGCGCACCACGTCGGCCGGCCGGACGGGGCCGCCGGCGGCGCGTGATTTACTCGTCGCGATGCACACCACCGCCTCGATCATCATCGTGTAGCGCGCAGTCCCCTCCTCGACTGCGCGCAGACCTCCCGTACCCGGGGGGTCTTTTTCGTGTTCGGGCCGGCCGCACCCTCTCCGGGAGAGATCCGTGACCACCAGCGACACCGACTTCCACGTCTTCGACACGACGCTGCGCGACGGCGCCCAGCGCGAGGGCGTCAGCTACTCCGTGGCCGACAAGCTCGCCGTCGCCCGGCTGCTGGACGAGATCGGCGTCGGCTTCATCGAGGGCGGCTGGCCCGGTGCGCTGCCCAAGGACACCGAGTTCTTCGCCCGCGCCCGCACCGAGCTCAAGCTGCGGCACGCCCAGCTGGTCGCCTTCGGCGCCACCCGCAAGGCCGGGGTCCGGGTCGAGGACGACCTGCAGGTCCGCGCGCTCCTGGACGCCGGGACGCCGGTGGTGTGCCTGGTCGCGAAGTCCGACGTCCGGCACGTGCGCGAGGCGCTGCGGACGACGCTGGAGGAAAACCTGGCGATGGTGGCCGACACCGTCGCCTTCCTCGTCTCCCACGGTCGGCGGGTGTTCGTCGACTGCGAGCACTTCTTCGACGGCCACGCCGCCGACCCCGAGTACGGGGTCGCGGTGCTGCGGGCGGCGTTCGACGCCGGCGCGGAGGTCGGCGTCCTGTGCGACACCAACGGCGGGATGCTGCCCTCGGGCGTGGGCCGGGTCGTGGCCGACGTGCGGGCCCGGGTGAGCGGCCGGCTGGGCATCCACTGCCAGGACGACACCGGCTGCGCGGTCGCCAACTCGCTGGCCGCCGTCGAGGCCGGCGTCACCCACGTGCAGGGCACCGCCAACGGCTACGGCGAGCGGGCCGGCAACGCGGACACCTTCGCGCTCATCGGCAACCTGGTCACCAAGATGGGGCTGCCGGTGGTGCCCGCCGAGTGCCTGCCCGAGCTGCAGCGGGTCAGCCACGCCATCGCGGAGCTGGCCAACATCGCCCCCGACGACCACCAGCCGTTCGTCGGCGCCTCGGCGTTCGCGCACAAGGCCGGGCTGCACGCCAGCGCGATCAAGGTCAGCCCGGAGCTCTACAACCACCTCGACCCCGCCGTCGTCGGCAACGACATGCGCATCCTGGTCACCGAGATGGCCGGCCGGGCGTCGGTGGAGCTCAAGGGTCGCGAGCTCGGCGTCGACCTCAGCGGGCACGCCGACGCGATCGGCCGCGTCGTGGACCGGGTCAAGGTCCTGGAGGCCGACGGCTGGTCGTTCGAGGCGGCCGACGCCTCCTTCGAGCTGCTGCTGCGCGACCAGCTGCCCGACGCCCCCGCGCCCCTGTTCGAGCTGGAGAGCTACAAGACCTCGGTCGAGCACTGGGGCAACGGCGTCGTCGTCAGCGAGGCCACCGTCAAGGTGCACGTCGACGGGGAGCGGATCATCAGCACCGCCGAGGGCAACGGCCCGGTGAACGCGCTGGACAACGCGCTGCGCCAGGCGCTGGTCAACCGGTACCCGCAGCTCGCCGACGTCGCCCTGGCCGACTACAAGGTCCGCATCCTCGGCTGGCGCGGCGGCACGAGCGCGACCACGCGGGTGCTCATCGACACCACCGACGGCGTGGGGGAGTGGACCACCGTCGGCGTCCACGCCAACATCGTCGAGGCCTCGTGGCACGCGCTGGTCGACGCCATGACCTACGCCGTGCTGCGCCGGCCGGCCGCCGGCTGAGCGCTCAGCGCGGCTGGATCTCGCCCATCGGGCCCCAGCCGGAGACGTCGGGGGCGTCGACGTAGATGATCTGCGGCTGCGCGGCGACCAGGTCCGGCGCGCCCTCGACGAACCGCTTGAAGTTGTCCGTGCCGACGTGCGCGGCCCCGGCGTCGCCGTCCCGGAAGCCCTCCACGCAGACGAAGGTGTTCGGGTCCTCGAGGCTGCGGGACCACTCGAAGAACAGCGAGCCCTCCTCGGCGTTCACCCCCCGCGCGTAGTCGGCGGCGAGCGCCGCCCACTCGTCGGCGCGCTCGGGGCGGACGGGGAACTTCACGACGATGAGGATCACGCGCCCATCGTCGTCCTCAGGACCGGGCCGCGGCCACCCGCCCCCGCCCCGCGAGGATCAGGTGACCTGATCGTGCAGCGTCCTCCCTCACCGTGGGAGCTGAGGGAGGACGCTCGATGATCAGGTTCCCTGATCCCGAGCGGTGCTCACAGCGGGTCGAGGCGGCGCTCCAACAGGCAGAACTCGTTGCCCTCGGGGTCGGCGAGGACGTGCCAGTTCTCCCCGCCGGTCTGGCCGACGTCGGCGCGCACCGCACCCAGGTCCAGCAGCCGCTGCAGCTCGGCCGCCTGGTCGCGGTCGGTGGGGCTGACGTCGATGTGCAGCCGCCGCCTGCCCGGGGTCGGGTCGGCCACCGGACCGAACACCAGCGTGGGCGCGGCACCCCCGAAACCCTCCGCGGGGCCGATCTCCACGCTGCCGTCGTCCTCCCGGCCCAGCACCCGGTAGTCCAGCACCGCCGCCCAGAAGGCGGCCAGGGCCTCGGGGTCGCGGCTGTTGACGACGAGCTCGGAGAAGCGGCAGGCCATGGGCGCCCGGTAGCCGGGACCGGGCGCGGCTAACCTCGCGCTGTGCGCATCGTCCGTTTCGCCTCGCCCCAGGGCATGTCCTTCGGTGTCCTCGACGGGGACGGCCAGGTGGCCCAGATCGAGGGCCACCCCTTCGGCCAGATCTCCTTCACCGGCGCCCGCTACGCGCAGGCCGACATCCGGCTCCTGTCGCCGATCCTGCCGAGCAAGGTGGTGGGCGTCGGCAAGAACTACGCCGATCACATCGCGGAGATGAAGGGGCTGACCGGCGACGCCCCGAAGGAGCCGCTGATCTTCCTCAAGCCCTCCACCTCGGTCATCGGCCCCGGCGATGCCATCCGCATCCCGGCGGGCAGCACCAACGTCCACCACGAGGTCGAGCTGGGCGTCGTCATCGGCGCCCGCGGTGCCCGCAACATCTCGCCCGAGCAGGTCGGCGCCAGCATCTTCGGCTACACGATCGGCAACGACGTCAGCGAGCGGGACATGCAGCAGAGCGACGGGCAGTGGACCCGCGCCAAGGGCTTCGACTCGTTCTGCCCGCTCGGCCCGTGGATCGAGACCGACCTCCCGGGCGTCGGGCTGGACCCCGCCGACCTCCGGGTCACCTGCACCGTGGACGGCGAGCCCCGCCAGGACGGCCGCACCAGCGCGCTGATCTTCGACGTCCCGACGCTCATCTCCTACATCTCGAAGGTGATGACGCTGCTGCCCGGCGACGTCGTCCTCACCGGCACCCCGGCCGGCGTCGGCCCCATCCGGGCCGGCCAGCGGGTCGAGTGCACGATCGAGGGGCTGGGCACCCTGGCCAACTCGGTCGCCGACGCCGACGCCGTCTCCACCGCGGGCGGTGCCCGGTGACCGTCCCCGGCCCGGTCCGCACCCGGTTCTGCCCGTCGCCCACCGGCATGGTGCACGTCGGCCTGATGCGGACGGCGCTGTTCAACTGGGCGCACGCCCGCCACACCGGCGGCACCTTCGTCTTCCGCATCGAGGACACCGACGCCGCGCGCGACTCCGAGGAGTCCTACCGGCACCTGCTCGACTGCCTGCGCTGGCTCGGCCTGGAGTGGGACGAGGGCCCCGAGGTCGGGGGCCCGTTCGGCCCCTACCGGCAGTCCGAGCGGCACGACGTCTACCGCGAGGTGGCCGCGAAGCTGCTGGAGTCCGGCCACGCCTACGAGTCCTTCTCGACCAACGAGGAGGTCGACGCCCGCCGCCGGGCCGCCGGCCAGGACCCCAAGCTCGGCTACGACAACCACGACCGGTTCCTCACCGACGCGCAGAAGGCCGCCTTCCGCGACGAGGGCCGCTCCCCGGTGCTCCGGCTCCGGATGCCCGACGAGGACCTGGTCTGGGACGACCTGGTGCGCGGCGAGGTGCGCTTCGCCGCGGGCTCGGTGCCCGACTTCGTGCTGGTGCGCGGCAACGGCGTCCCGCTGTACCCGTTCGTCAACCCGGTCGACGACGCCCTCATGCAGATCACCGACGTGCTGCGCGGCGAGGACCTGCTGCCCTCCACCCCGCGCCAGCTGGCGCTCTACGCGGCGCTCACCGACATCGGCGTCGCGCAGGGCACCCCGCGCTTCGGCCACCTCCCCTACGTGACCGGCGAGGGCAGCAAGAAGCTCTCGAAGCGCGACCCGCAGTCCAACCTCGACATCTACCGCGAGCGCGGCTTCCTGCCCGAGGGCTTCGCCAACTACCTGGCGCTGCTGGGCTGGTCGATCGCCGAGGACCGCGACATCTTCTCGATGGCCGAGCTGGTCGAGGCCTTCGACGTCACCCGGGTGAGCGCGAACCCGGCCCGCTTCGACCTCAAGAAGGCCGAGGCGATCAACGCCACCCACCTGCGCGCGCTCCCGGTCGAGGAGTTCACCGAGCGCGTGGTGCCCTACCTGGCCGGCGCCGGGCTGGTCGCCGAGCCGCCGACGGCGGAGCAGTCGCGGGTCCTCGCCGCCATCGCGCCGATGGCCCAGGAGCGGATGATCGTGCTCTCCGAGGCGGTGAACCTGCTGCGCTTCCTGTTCGTCGACGAGGTCGAGATCGACCCCGCGGCGGCCGAGAAGCAGCTCTCCGGCGAGGGCGCGGTCGCGGTCCTGGACGCAGCGACGACGGCGATGCGCGAGCTGCCCGAGTGGAGCACCGCCGCCATCGAGGAGGCGCTCAAGGCCGCGCTCGTCGAGGGGCTCGGCCTCAAGCCGCGCCAGGCGTTCGGCCCGGTGCGCGTCGCCGTCAGCGGTCGCACCGTCTCACCGCCGCTGTACGAGTCGATGGAGCTGCTCGGCCGCGAGCGCACGCTGGCCCGGCTGGCCGCCGCGCGCACCGTCGCCGGCGGATGACCGCCGGGGCGGCCGGGGACCTGGCGCCGGAGGAGCGGGAGCGGGCACCGGAGCCGTACGCCGGTCCGCCGCCCATGCGGCGGCCGACGCCGGAGCAGCTCCGGCCGGCGCCGCAGCAGGAACCGGACGACGACGTCGCCGTGCCCGAACCGGTCCGCCCGCTGCCCTACCTGCTGGCCATGCGGTCGGCTCCGTGGGCGTGGTGGCGGCCGGTCGCGGGGCTGGCCGTCGTCGCCTTCCTGCTCGGCATCGCGCTGGTCCTGACCGGGATCGCCGACGTGCTCACCGGCACCGGCGCGGACCTGGGCCCGGCGCCGCTGACCTGGCGCGGGCTGCTGGTCACCGGCCTGCTCCTGGCCACCGCCGTCCCCGCGGTGCTGCTCGCCTGGCCGCTCGCGCACGACGTGGGGCCGGGTCGTGGCCTGTCCGTGGCGCGGCGCTTCCGGTGGGGGCTGCTGCGCCGCGCAGCCCTGCTGGCCCTGGGCACGGCGGGCGCCGGCGTGACGCTGGCCACCGCGGGCGCGGTCCTGCTGGCCGACCGGGAGGCACCGGGGCCGGTCGCCGACCTGCCGTGGGTGCTCGTCGCCGGGCTGCTCACCGTGCCGCTGCGCGCCGCGGGGGAGGAGTTCCTGCTGCGCGGCTACCTGAGCCAGGCCGTGGCCGGCTGGATCGGCCGCCCGCGGGCCGGGGCGGTGACAGCCGCCGTCGTCAGCGCCGCGCTCGGTGCGCTGCTGCACGGTGCCGACGACGCGCCCGCGTTCCTCGGGTGGACCGCCCTGGGGCTGGCCGCCTCGGCCGCCGTGGCGCTGACCGGGGGTCTGGAGGCCGCCGTCGCCCTGCACGCGGTGGTCGCGCTGGTCGTGTTCCTGCTCACCGCCGGCCTCGGGGACGGCGTCGTGCCGGGGCTGTCCGCCGGCCCTGGGACGGCGTTCGCGCTGGTCGGAGCCGGAGGATTGGCCGCCTTCGCAGCGCTGGTCGCCCGCCGGGGCGCGCGGACCTAGAGGGGGGTGCTCCGGGCGCTCCGGGCATCGGGTAGTGTTCTCCCCGGCGCCGTGAGAACGGCCCATGGGGTATGGGGTAATTGGCAGCCCGACGGTTTCTGGTTCCGTTAGTCTAGGTTCGAGTCCTGGTACCCCAGCGAGGGAGCGAGAGCTCCTCTCGCTGCAGCACGACCGCAGCACTGCACGGCCCCGTCGTCTAGCGGCCCAGGACGCCGCCCTCTCACGGCGGTAGCGAGGGTTCGAATCCCTTCGGGGCTACGCACACGAGCAGCCCCCGACCGGCAACGGTCGGGGGCTCTCGGCGTTCACGGGCCCCCGTGCGAGCCCCCCGGAGGGCCGTGGCAAGATGTCCGGTGTCCGGCCCCGTCGTCTAGCGGCCTAGGACGCCGCCCTCTCACGGCGGTAGCGAGGGTTCGAATCCCTTCGGGGCTACAACGCGCGAGAGCCCCCGACCCACGGGTCGGGGGCTCTCGGCGTTCAGGGGGCGGCCTCAGCCCAGCGTCAGCGTCGTCTCCAGCGGCAGGTCGACCGCGCTCGTGCCGATCCGCAGCCGGAAGCCGCCCGGCTCGTACTGCCAGCCGTCGGACCAGTGCGCCAGCAGCCGGGTCGCGACGGCGACCTCGACCCGCGCGGTCGCCCCCGCGGGCACCCGCACCGGGGCCGAGCCGACCAGCCAGCGCACCGGACGGTCCACGGCCGAGCCGGCCCGCTCCGCGTAGACCTGCACCACCTGCTTGCCGTCGCGGTCGCCGCGGTTGGCCACCTCCACCGGTCACCGGCACGACCTCGCCCCCGCGGGCGGCGTCCGGCGCCTCGACGCCGAGGAGGTCGATCCGCGTGTACCCCTGGCCGGCGCCGAACCAGTAGGCCGGGGCGGTCTCCTGCCGGAGCCAGGCGCGGTAGCCGATGTGGATGCCCTCGGCGTACTCCAGGGCCCCGTCGACCGGCGTGCAGGAGAGCACCGGGACGTCGGCCTCGGCCGCCGGCCAGGTGGTGGGCAGCCGCCCGCCGGGCTCGGTGGCACCCAGCAGGACGTCGGCGACGGCCGCGCCGAACTCCTGACCGCCGAACCAGCCCAGCAGCAGCCCGGCGACGTCGTCCCGCCACGGCAGCAGGACCGGGGCGCCGGAGTTGACCAGCACCACCGTGCGCGGGTTCGCCGCGGCGACGGCGCGCACGAGGTCGTCCTGCCGGCCGGGCAGGGCCAGCGTGGTCCGGTCGTAGCCCTCGGACTCCACGAGCGCGTTGGTGCCGACGACGACCAGCGCGACGTCGGCCTCCGCGGCGGTGCGGGCGGCCTCGGCGATCAGCGCGTCCGCGTCGACGTCGGCCGGCTCGGTGCCCAGGCGCAGCGACATGGCGCGCGCGTTGAAGCCGCGGCGCCGCCGCAGGTCGTAGACCAGCCGCAGGTCCACGGGCGTGCCGGCGACCACCTCGACCTGCACCGAGGCCGTCGGCGGGTTGGTGAACGCCGCACCGAGCGCCTCCGCGCTGGGCCGCAGCCGCTCGTCGATGAGCCGGTCGTCGTCGACGAAGAGCTGCGCGGTGCCGACCAGGGCCAGGCCGAGCCGCACCGGACCGCTCTCCGACGGCGTCCAGGTGGTGGTGAGCTCGAACTCGGCGGCGTCCTCGATGGGCACGTCGCTGCCGAAGTAGACGAGGTTGCTCGACCGGCGGTCCTCGGCGAGCAGCTCGCCGCCGTCCTCGGCGAGGAACCGCGCGTGCAGGCCGGGCTCGCCGGTGGCCGGGTTGGTCAGCTCGCGCAGCGGCAGCTCGACCACGCCGTCCTGGACGACCGCGCCGACCGCGTAGCGCACGTCGACGCCGGGCAGGGCGGCGCGCAGCCCCTCGAGCGGGGAGACCGTGTGCTCGGGGACGACGGTCGCGCTCCCGCCGCCCTGGGTGCGCGCGGCGGAGGCGTTGTTGCCGATCACCGCCACCGTGCGCAGCGCCGCGGCGGCCCACGGCAGCTCTCCGCGGTTCTCCAGCAGCACGATGCCCTCGGCGGCCGCCTCGCGGGCCAGCGCCCGGCCGTCCTCGACCAGCACCGGCTCGGCCGGTGCGGTGCCCTCCAGCGCCCCGACGCGCTCGGCGAGCCGCAGGATGCGCAGCACCTTGCGGTCGACGACGGCCTCGTCGATCTCCCCGGCGCGGACGGCGGCGACCAGCGCCTCGCCCCAGGGCCCCTGCGGGCCGGGCATGACCAGGTCCTGGGAGGCGCGGGCGCTCGCCAGGCTGCGGACGCCGGTCCAGTCGCTGACGACGACGCCGTCGAAGCCCCACTGGCTGTTGAGCGGGGTCTCCAGCAGCTCGTTCTCGCTGGCGGTGGCGCCGTTGATCGAGTTGTAGGAGCTCATGACCAGCCAGGCCCGCGCCTCGACGACGGCCTTCTCGAAGGCCAGCAGGTAGAGCTCGCGCAGCGGGCGCTCGTCGACCCGGACGTCCACGGTGAAGCGGTCGGTCTCGAAGTCGTTGGCGACGTAGTGCTTGGGGGTGGCGCCGACGCCGTTGTCCTGGACGCCGGACACGTAGGCCGCGGCCAGCTCGGCGGTGAGGACCGGGTCCTCGCTGAAGCACTCGAAGTGCCGGCCGCCCAGCGGCGAGCGGTGCAGGTTGATCGTCGGCCCGAGGACGACGTCGACACCCTTGCGGCGGGCCTCCACGGCCGCCGCGGCCCCGTACCGGCGGGCCAGCTCCGGGTCCCAGGAGGCGGCCAGCGCGGTCGCCGAGGGCAGGTTCAGCGAGGGGTCGCGCTCGTCCCACACCTCGCCGCGCACCCCCGAGGGACCGTCGGACACGAGGATGCGGCGCAGGCCGATCTCCTCGATCGGCCAGGTGGTCCAGAAGTCCCGCCCGGTGAGCAGCTGGACCTTCTGCTCGAGGGAGAGGGCGCCCAGCGCGTCGGAGAGCCGGGTGGCGGAGGTGGCGTCGGTCGTCATGGGCCCGTTCTCGTCCGGGGGCGGGGGAGTGCTGCGCCGCGGAACGTAGCGCGCCACCACCCGGGAGGGGGATCCCGACGTCTGGCGTGGCCGCTCCCGCCGGGCGGGGCTAGCGTCGGGCCGGGCCGCCCGCCGACGGGTGCGGGGCGGCCCGACCTGCGCGGGAGGCGCTGCCACGGTGATCCGGACGAGCCGCTCCCTGGCCGACGGCCGGGAGATCCTCTACTTCGACGAGGACGCGCACCCGGGCACCCACGACGCCCCCGACACCCGCGACCTGCCGCCCGTGGCCACCCGCTCCCAGCTGCGCTGGGACGCCCTGCTCGGGGAGTGGGTGGTCGTCGCCGCCCACCGGCAGACCCGCACCTTCCTGCCCCCGGCCGACCAGTGCCCGCTGTGCCCCTCCCGGCCGGGCCGGCCCACCGAGATCCCCGACGACGACTACCAGGTGGTGGTGTTCGAGAACCGCTTCCCCTCGCTGGCGACCGGGGTGGCGACCGACCTGCCGCCGACCGTTGCGGGTGCCCCCCTCGCCGAGCTGCGGCCCGGGTTCGGCCGCTGCGAGGTCGTCGTCTTCACCAGCGACCACGACCGCGACTTCGCCGGGCTCGGCCGCGACCGGGCCCGGCTGGTCGTGGACGTGTGGGCGGAGCGGACGAAGGCGCTGTCCGGTCTCGCGGGGGTCGAGCAGGTCTTCGTCTTCGAGAACTCCGGCGAGGAGATCGGGGTGACGCTGTCGCACCCGCACGGGCAGATCTACGCCTACCCGTTCGTCCCGCCGCGGGTCGAGAAGGTGCTCGGCTCGGTGCGCCGGCACCGCGAGCGGACCGGCGGCGACCTGTTCGCCGAGGTGGTGGCGGCCGAGCGCTCCGGGCCCCGGGTGGTGGCCGCCAACGAGCACTGGACCGCCTTCGTCCCGGCCGCGGCGCGCTGGCCCTACGAGGTCCAGCTGTTCCCGACCCGCCGGGTGCCCGACCTGCCGGCGCTGACCGGCGAGGAGCGCGACGCCCTCGTCGCCGTGTACCTCGACGTGCTGGGCCGCTTCGCGCACCGCTTCGACACCCCGATGCCCTACATCGCCGCCTGGAACCAGGCCCCGCGCCCGGCCCGCGACGAGTGGTGGCTGCACCTCCAGCTGTTCTCGCTGCGCCGCGCGCCCGGCAAGCTCAAGTACCTGGCCGGCTCGGAGTCGGGGATGGGCGCGTTCATCACCGACACCGACCCGGAGGACGTCGCCGAGCAGCTGCGGGCCGTGACGTGGTGACCCGGGACGACGAGGCGGCGGCGCGCGCGGCGGACGCCTTCGCGGAGCGGTTCGGCCGGGCTCCCGAGGGCGTCTGGGCGGCGCCGGGCCGGGTCAACGTCATCGGCGAGCACACCGACTACAACGGCGGCTTCGTGCTGCCGGTCGCGCTGCCGCACACCACCCGGGCCGCGGTCGCCCGCCGGGACGACGGCCGGCTGGTCCTGCGGTCGCTGCAGCACCCCGGCGACGACGCCGACCTCGCCCTCGCCGACCTCGCGCCGGGCAGCCCCGCCGGCTGGGCGGGGTACGCGGCCGGGGTCGTCGCGGAGCTGGCCGGTGCGGCGCCCGGCGGGCTGAGCGTGCTCATCGACGGCGACGTCCCGGCGGGCGCGGGGCTGTCGTCGTCGGCGGCGCTGGAGTGCGCCGTCGCCCTGGCGCTGCGCGACCTGCTGGCGCTCGGGCTGAGCCGCGCGGAGCTGGTCGACGTGGCCCGCCGGGCGGAGAACGACTTCGTCGGCGCGCCCACCGGCATCCTCGACCAGTCCGCCTCCCTGCTCTGCGAGGCCGGCGCGGCGCTGTTCCTCGACACCCGCGACCGCGGCACCGAGCAGGTGCCCTTCGACCTGGCCGCCGCCGGCCTGGCGCTGCTCGTCCTCGACTCCGGCACCACCCACGACCACGCCGAGGGCGGCTACCGCGACCGGCGCCGGGAGTGCGAGGAGGCGGCGGCGCGGCTCGGCGTCCCGCTGCTGCGCGACGTCCCGGACGTCGCCGCGCTGGAGCGGCTCGCCGACGGGACCGCCGAGGGGGCGCTGCTGCACCGCCGCGCCCGGCACGTGGTCACCGAGGACGCCCGGGTGCTGCGCGTCGTCGAGGTGCTGCGGGCGGGGGAGGACCCGCGCGCCGTCGGCCCGCTGCTCACCGAGGGCCACGCGTCGCTGCGCGACGACTTCGAGGTCTCGGTCCCCGAGATCGACGCCTGCGTCGAGGCGGTGCTCGACGCCGGCGCCCACGGCGCCCGCATGGTCGGCGGCGGGTTCGGCGGGAGCGTCGTCGCCCTCGTCGAGGCCGATGCGGTCGACGCCCGTGACCGCCGCCGTGGCCGCCCGCTCCACCCGCACCTCCGCCGTCGTGCCCTCCGCGGGCGCGCGCCGGCTGGCCTGACCCGCTCCCGAGAAGGAACCCGATGGACGACACCCTGCAGCTCGACGCGAACGTCGTGGACTACGCGCTCGTCGCCGCGTACTTCGCCGTGGTGCTGGGCATCGGCTTCGCCGCCCGGCGGCGGGTCTCCGACAGCCTCGACTTCTTCCTGTCCGGGCGCTCGCTGCCGGCCTGGGTGACCGGGCTGGCGTTCGTCTCCGCCAACCTCGGCGCGGTCGAGATCGTCGGCATGTCGGCCAACGGCGCCCAGTTCGGCATGGCCACGATGCACTACTTCTGGATCGGCGCCGTGCCCGCGATGCTGTTCCTGGGCGTGGTGATGATGCCCTTCTACTACGGGTCGAAGGTCCGCAGCGTCCCCGAGTACATGCGCCGCCGGTTCGGCACCGGGGCGCACCTGGTCAACGCGCTGAGCTTCGCCGTCGCCCAGGTGCTCATCGCCGGCATCAACCTCTACCTGCTGGCGCACATCGTCGAGCTGCTGCTGGGCTGGCCGCTCTGGGTCTCGCTGATCGTCGCCGCGGTCGTCGTCCTCAGCTACATCACCCTCGGCGGGCTGTCGGCGGCCATCTACAACGAGGTCCTGCAGTTCTTCGTCATCGTCGCCGCGCTGCTGCCGCTGACCCTCCTCGGCCTGCACCGCGCCGGCGGCGTCGGCGGGCTGATCGACTCGGTCCGGGAGGCCGGGAACGAGGAGATGCTGGCCTCGTGGCCGGCCACCGAGCTCACCGGCTTCGAGAGCCCCTTCTGGTCGGTCGTCGGCGTCGTGCTCGGCCTGGGGTTCGTGCTCTCCTTCGGCTACTGGACGACGAACTTCGTCGAGGTGCAGCGGGCGATGGCCACGCACTCGATCTCCGCCGCGCGGGCGACGCCGATCATCGGCTCGTTCCCGAAGATGTTCGTGCCGTTCATCGTGGTCATCCCCGGGATCATCGCCACGGTCCTCGTGCCGGAGGTCGCCGCGGCCAAGGCCACCGGTGACGAGGACTTCGACTACAACAACTCGATCCTGTACCTGATCAGCGACGTCCTGCCCAACGGGCTGCTCGGCGTCGCGCTGGCCGGCCTGCTGGCCGCCTTCATGGCCGGCATGGCGGCCAACATCTCCGCCTTCAACACCGTCTTCAGCTACGACCTGTGGCAGCAGTACGTGAAGAAGGACCGGCCCGACGACTACTACCTGCGGGTGGGCCGGTGGGCGACGCTGGGCGCCACCGTCACCGCGATCGGGACGGCGCTGATCGCCTCGGGCTACACGAACCTGATGGACTACCTGCAGACGCTGTTCGGGTTCTTCAACGCCCCGCTGTTCGCGACCTTCATCCTCGGCATGTTCTGGAAGCGGATGACGCCGACGGCGGGCTGGACCGGCCTGGTGTCCGGAACGCTGGCCGCCGTCGGCGTGGCGCTGCTCAGCGATGACTCGCTCGGGGCGCTCTCGCTCGGCGTGCTCCCGCTGAGCGGCCAGGGCGCCAGCTTCGTGGCCGCCGGCGCGGCGTTCGTCGTCGACATCGTGGTGAGCGTGGTCGTCACCCGGGTCACCGAGCCCAAGCCCGCGCGCGAGCTGGTCGGGCTGGTCTACTCCGAGACCCCGGAGGAGCAGCGCACCGACCCGGAGGCGGGCGCGCTGCCGTGGTACCGGTCGCCGACGACGCTGGCCGGCATCTCGCTGGTCATGGTCATCGCCCTGAACGTCATCTTCCGCTGAGAGCCAGGAGCGCGATCCGATGAGCAGTGAGAAGCAGGCGGCCGGGGCCTTCGACGTCCGGAACGTCATCGCCGCCCTGATCGGGTTCTACGGCGTCGTCCTGGTCGTCGTCGGGCTCGTCGACGACGACGAGGCGGCGCTGGAGAAGACCGACGGGTTCAACGCCAACCTCTGGGTGGGCCTCGGCCTGGCCGCCTTCGCGCTGGCCTTCGCGCTGTGGGCCCGCCTGCGGCCGGTCGTCGTCGACTCGCCGGAGACCGGCGACGCCCCGGCCGGCGACCGGGAGCCCTCCTAGCGGGCGGCGCGGGCGATCGCGGTCGCGGCGTCCAGCACCGCGCCGACCACCTCGGGGGCGGGCCGGCGGCCCAGCCGCTCGACCGGCCCGGAGATCGAGACCGCGCCGAGCACCGCGCCGGAGCCGTCGCGCACCGGCGCCGACAGGGAGGCGACGCCGGGCTCGCGCTCGGCGATGCTGTGCGCCCAGCCGCGGCGGCGGACGTCGAGCAGCGTGCGGGCGGTGAAGCTGGCCGAGGGGAGCAGCCGGGTCACCTCGTCGGCCGGGGTGAAGGCGAGCAGCGCGTGCGCCGCGGAACCGGCGGTCATCGGCAGCCGCGCGCCGACGGGGACGGTGTCGCGCAGGCCGCTGGTGCGCTCGGCGGCGGCGACGCAGACCCGGCTGGCGCCGTCGCGGACGTAGAACTGGGCGCTCTCGCCGGTCGCGTCGCGCAGGGTCACCAGGTGCCGGCCGGCGACGTCGCCCAGGTCGGCGGAGCCGCGGCCCAGCTCGGCGAGCGCCGGGCCGGGGGCCCAGGTGCCCGCGTCGGTGCGCGAGACCAGGCGGTGGCCCTCCAGCGCGACCGCCAGCCGGTGCGCCGTGGCGCGGGGCAGACCGGTGCGCGCGACGAGCTCGGCGAGCGTCGCCGGTTCCTCGGCGACTGCGCGGAGGATCGCGACCGCTTTGTCCAGAACGGCGACGGGGTTAGGCTGTCCCACACAGCAATACTTGCATCTCATACAGTGAGACGCAAGCGCGACGAGCCGGGTGACCCCCGGGAAGAGGACGGACCGTGCCCAAGACCCTGGCCGAGAAGGTCTACGACGCCCACGTGGTGCGCAGCGCCGACGGAGAGCCCGACCTGCTCTACATCGACCTGCACCTCGTCCACGAGGTCACCAGCCCGCAGGCCTTCGACGGGCTCCGCGCCGCCGGCCGCACCGTGCGCCGTCCCGACCTCACGATGGCCACCGAGGACCACAACGTCCCGACGCTGGACATCCTGGCACCCATCGCCGACCCGGTCAGCCGGGCCCAGGTGGAGGCGCTGCGCCGGAACACCGCCGAGTTCGGCATCCGGCTGGCGCCCATGGGCGACCGCGACCAGGGCATCGTGCACGTCATCGGCCCGCAGCTGGGCCTCACCCAGCCGGGCATGACGATCGTCTGCGGCGACAGCCACACCTCCACGCACGGGGCCTTCGGCGCGCTGGCCTTCGGCATCGGCACCAGCGAGGTCGAGCACGTGCTGGCCACCCAGACGCTGCCGCAGTACAAGCCCAAGCAGATGGCGGTCACCGTCGACGGCGAGCTGCCCCCGGGCGTCTCGGCCAAGGACGTGATCCTCGCCGTCATCGCCCAGATCGGCACCGGCGGCGGGCAGGGCTACGTCATCGAGTACCGCGGCAGCGCCATCGAGAAGCTGTCGATGGAGGCCCGGATGACGATCTGCAACATGTCGATCGAGGCCGGCGCCAAGGCCGGGCTGATCGCGCCGGACCAGACCACCTTCGACTTCCTGCAGGGCCGGCCGCACGCCCCGCAGGGCGCCGAGTGGGACGCCGCCGTCGCCGAGTGGTCGACGCTGCGCACCGACGAGGGCGCGGTCTTCGACGCCGAGGTGGTCATCGACGCCTCCACCCTCACCCCCTTCGTCACCTGGGGCACCAACCCCGGCCAGGGCCTGCCGATCGACGCCCGCGTGCCCGACCCGGCCGAGTTCGCCGACGAGGGCGACCGCCGCGCCGCCGAGCAGGCGCTGGAGTACATGGGCCTGACCCCGGGCACGCCGCTGCGCGAGATCGAGGTGGACACCGTCTTCCTCGGCTCCTGCACCAACGGCCGGATCGAGGACCTGCGGGTCGCCGCCGAGCTGCTGCGCGGCAAGCGGATCGACCCCGGCACCCGGATGCTCGTCGTCCCCGGGTCGGTGGCGGTCAAGGCGCAGGCCGAGACCGAGGGTCTGGACCAGGTGTTCCTCGACGCCGGCGCCGAGTGGCGGGGTGCGGGGTGCTCGATGTGCCTGGGCATGAACCCCGACCAGCTCAAGCCCGGCGAGCGCTCGGCCTCCACCAGCAACCGCAACTTCCAGGGCCGTCAGGGCAAGGGCGGGCGCACCCACCTGGTCAGCCCCGCCGTCGCCGCCGCGACCGCGCTGACCGGCCGCCTGACCGCCCCCGCCGACCTGATCGGAGCCTGACCGCCATGGACGCCTTCACCACCCACACCGGCACCGCCGCGCCGCTGCGCCGCACCAACGTCGACACCGACCAGATCATCCCGGCCGAGTACCTGAAGCGGATCACCCGCACCGGCTTCGAGGACGGCCTGTTCGTCGCCTGGCGCACCAACGAGCCGGACTTCGTGCTCAACAAGCCCGAGTACGCGAACGCCTCGATCCTCGTGGCCGGCCCGGACTTCGGCACCGGCTCCTCCCGCGAGCACGCCAACTGGGCGCTGCTGGACGGCGGCTTCCGCGTGGTCATCAGCCCGCGGTTCGCCGACATCTTCCGCAACAACTCGACCAAGGCCGGGCTGCTCACCGTCGTCCTGCCCGAGGCCGACGTCGAGGCGCTCTGGGCCGCGATCGAGGCCGACCCGGCGCTGCCGGTGACCGTCGACCTGCAGGCCGAGCAGGTCACCTACGGCGAGACGGTCGTGCCGTTCCAGATCGACCCGTACACCCGCTGGCGGCTGCTCGAGGGGCTCGACGACGTCGGCCTGACCGAGCGCCACCTGGACGCGATCGAGGCCTTCGAGTCGTCCCGGCCGGCCTGGAAGCCGAAGGCGCTGCCCGCCGTCTGACCCGCCCCCCGAGGGCAGAAATGGCCATTTCTGCCCTCAGGGCCGGGCGTCGGGATCGGGGTCGAGGTCCCGGTAGTAGTCCGCGACCAGCGCGCCCGGCCGGCCGCCGAGGGCCCACACGCTGCCCTTGGCGGCCGGCGGGTGCAGGCCGGGCACGCCGTGGCCGTGCACGCCCAGCGCCCGCAGCACGGTCGGGATCGTCCCGCCCTGGCTGCAGACGACGGCGACACCGGGCGCGTCGAGCTCCCGCTGCAAGGACTCCAGGGCGATCTGCGGGTCGCCGCCGAACTCCGGCTCGCCGAACTCCCGGCGCCCGGTGACGGGGAGGTCCAGCCGTTCCGCCAGCGGGGTGACGGTCTGCCGGCAGCGCAGGGGCGCCGCCGCGCCGACCGACGTCGGCCCGAACAGCGGCAGCACCGCCGCCAGCCGCGCGGCCTGCTCCTCGCCCGCAGCCGTCAGCGGGCGCTGCTCGTCCGGGCCGTCCCAGTCGTCGCTGCTGCCGGCCTTGCCGTGCCGGACCAGCAGCACCGACACCTCCCGCGGGACGTCGGTGCGCGCCGCGTCCGCGATGACCTGCCCGTCGTGTGCGTAGCTGACCAGCTGCGCGGCGTCCGCGGGCGCGAGCCAGCGCAGGTCGTCGGCCTCGTCGTTGGCGGCGAAGCCGCCGCCGGTCCACCGCATGACCCAGTAGTCCACCCGCTTCGGTGCACCCTCGACCGCGTAGCGGGTGGTGAGGCTCCGGCGCCCGGGGACCGCGGTCAGCCCGGTCTCCTCGAGCACCTCGCGCACCGCCGCCTGCAGGGCGTGCTCGCCGGCGTCCACGTGGCCCTTGGGCAGCGACCAGTCGTCGTGCCGCGGCCGGTGGACGACGGCGACCTCGATGCCCTCGCCGTCCGCCGCCGGCCGCCAGACGACCCCGCCGGCCGCGGCGATCACCGGGCCCTCAACCGGCGAGCTCATGCATGCGCCCCATGAGCTCGGCCTGGTAGTCGCGGCCGTCGAGGTGCTCCCAGCTGCCGTCGCTGCGCAGCTCCCAGCACCGCACTCCCGGCGCCATGGCCGGGGCCAGCGTCTGCTCCAGCTGAGTGCGCAGCCGGTCGTCGCAGACCCGCAGCAGCACCTCGACGCGGCGGTCGAGGTTGCGGTGCATCAGGTCGGCGCTGCCGAGCCACCACTCCGTCTCGCCGCCGTTGACGAACGACATGACCCGGGAGTGCTCCAGGAAGCGGCCGACGATCGAGCGCACCCGGATCGTCTCCGACAGGCCCGGCACGCCGGGGCGCAGCGCGCAGATGCCGCGCACGAACAGCTCGACGGGGACGCCGGCCCGCGAGGCGGCGTACAGCGCGTCGATGATCTGCTCGTCGACGATCGAGTTCGCCTTGATCCGGATGCCGGCCGGCCGGCCCTCGCCGGCGTGCCGCACCTCGCGGCGGATCTTCTCGATCAGGCCGTTGCGGATGCCGTGCGGCGCGACCATCAGCGTGCGGTAGTTCGTCTGCCGCGAGTAGCCGGTGAGCACGTTGAACAGGTCGGTGAGGTCCGCGCCCACCCGCGGATCGGCGGTGAGGATGCCCAGGTCCTCGTACAGCCGCGCCGTCTTCGGGTTGTAGTTGCCCGTGCCGATGTGGCAGTAGCGCCGGATCAGGCCCTGCTCGCGGCGCACGACCAGGGCGGTCTTGCAGTGCGTCTTGAGCCCGACCAGCCCGTAGACGACGTGGCAGCCCGCGCGCTCCAGCGAGCGGGCCCAGCTGATGTTGGCCTCCTCGTCGAAGCGGGCCTTGATCTCCACCAGGACGACGACCTGCTTGCCGGCCTCGGCGGCCTCGATGAGGGCGTTGACGATGGGGGAGTCGCCCGAGGTCCGGTACAGCGTCTGCTTGATCGCCAGCACGTCCGGATCGGCGGCGGCCTGCTCGATGAAGCGCTGCACGCTGGTCGCGAACGAGTGGTACGGGTGGTGGACCAGCACGTCTCCCTCGCGCAGCGTCGCGAACACGCTCTTGGGCGTCTCGCCCTCGCTCAGCCGCGGGTGGGTGGCCGGCACGAACGGCTCGTCCTTGAGCTCGGGGCGGTCCAGGTCGTAGAGGGCCATGAGCGAGGCCAGGTCCAGCAGCCCCGGCACGTGGACGACGTCGGCCGGCGAGACCTCGAGCTCGGAGACGAGCACCTCGAGGATCCGCGGGTCCATCGGCTCGGCGACCTCCAGCCGCACGGCGGGGCCGAAGCGGCGCCGGGCCAGCTCCCGCTCGAGCGCCTGCAGCAGGTCCTCGTCGCGGTCCTCCTCCACCTCGACGTCGGCGTTGCGGGTGACGCGGAAGAAGTGGTGGTCGAGCACGTCCAGCCCCGGGAAGAGCTGGTTGAGGTGCGCGGCGATGAGGTCCTCCAGCGGCAGGAACACGGCAGTGCCGTCGCCGCCGCCCCCTGTGCCCACCGGCACGAACCGCGGCACGTTGTTGGGCACCTTGAGCCGGGCGAAGCGCGGGGCGCTGGTCTCCGGGTCGCGCACCGAGACGGCGAGGTTGAGCGAGAGCCCGCTGATGTAGGGGAAGGGGTGCGCCGGGTCCACCGCCAGCGGGGTGAGCACGGGGAAGACCTGGTCGCGGAAGTACTCGCGCAGCCGCAGCGCCGCCCCCTCCTCCAGCTGGTCCCAGCGGACGATGCGGATGCCGCACTCCTCCAGCTTGGGCAGCACGTCCCCGTTGAAGACGTCGGAGTGCCGCTGCACCAGCTCCTGGGTGCGGGCGGTGATCAGCTCCAGCTGCTCCCGGATGGTGAGCCCGTCGGGCGAGCGGACGGTCAGCCCGGTGCTCTGCCGCCGCTTGAGCCCGGCGATCCGGACCATGAAGAACTCGTCGAGGTTGCTGGCGAAGATGGCCAGGAACTTGACCCGCTCGAGCAGCGGCGCGGTGTCGTCCTCGGCCAGCTCCAGGACGCGCGCGTTGAAGTCCAGCCAGGAGAGCTCGCGGTTCAGGAACCGGTCCGCCGGCAGCGGGGCGTCGTCGTCGGTGGAGGGCACGTGGTCATCGTGCCGCACCCAGGTGGACGGCGAGAGTCGGCGAGGTGGCCAGCCAGTGCGTCGTCCGCGGGCCGACACCCAGCGCGACCGCGGCCCGCAGGTCGTCGAGGTCGTCCACGTCGCGGAGCAGGCCGGGCCAGTCGCCGGTGAGGGGGACCGCGCCGTCCTCCCGGTGCGCCCGCGCCGAGCCCTGGCCGAACCGCGGCCGCAGCGGCGTCCCGGTCGCGGTGAGCACCGTCGTCCCGGTGCCGTGCACGTCCGCGACGAAGCAGCGCGGCGCCGCTGCGGCGTCCAGCGCCGCGGCCAGCTCGGCGGGGCGCAGGGCCGGCAGGTCGGAGGAGAGCGCGGCGACGGCGTCACCGCCGGCCTCGCGCGCGCCGTGCTCGAGGGCGGGGTTGAGGCCGGCGTCCGGGGCGTCGGCGACGGTGCGGGCGCCGAGGGCGCCCACCAGCTCCGCGGCCGCCGGCTCGTCGGTGACGACGACGACCTCCGCGACGCGCGGGCAGGCCAGCGCTGCGGCCACGGTGTCGGCCAGCAGGGCCAGCACGAGCGCCTCATGCGCGGCGGCGGGCTCCGCGGCGTGGTCGGTCAGCGGCCGCAGCCGCGTCTTGGCCACGGCGAGCCGCTTCGCCGGGACGACGACCGACCAGGCAGGCACGGCGACCATGTGAACACACCCCCGCCAGGAGTCCACCGGCACCGCGGCGGACCCGGTGGCCCCACCCGAGTGGGGCAGGGTCGATCATGGGGCAGATCACAGCGACGGGGAGGCGGTCCGGTGGCGGAGGAGAGGTCCTGGGCGGACCCGGGCACGGCCGGGGCGCTCGCGCCCTCGGAGCCCGTCGCCCGTCGGCAGGAGCGGTGGCGGCCCGGCAGGTGGCGCACCCGCGGGCGGATCGGCTGGGCGTTCTGGCTGTGCATCGCCGTGGTGTTCCCGGCGTCGAAGCTGATGTTCCGGATCCGCTACCGGCACGGCGAGCGGCTGCCCCGGACCGGCCCGGTGCTGCTGGTGGCCAACCACGTCTCGGTGCTCGACCCGATCGCCTGCGCGCGCCTGGTGTTCGACCACGGCCGGATGCCGCACTTCCTGGCCAAGGAGTCGGTGTTCAAGGGGCTGGCCGGCACGATCCTGCGCTCGGCGGGGCAGATCCCGGTGGCCCGCTACTCCTCCGACGCGGTCGGCGCGCTCTCCGCGGCCCAGGCCGACCTGGCCGCCGGCAACCTGGTGGTCATCTACCCCGAGGGCTCGGTCACCCGGGACCCGGACTGGTGGCCGATGGAGTCGCGCACCGGCGCGGCGCGGCTGGCGCTCACCACCGACGCCGTGGTCGTGCCCGTCGCCCAGTGGGGCCCGCAGAACCTGCACGACTACCACGCCAAGAAGCTGCACCCGCGGCTGCGCACGCCCGCCGAGTACCTCGTCGGCGAGCCGATCGACCTCACCGAGGTGCGCGCCCAGGTGCGCGCCGGGCGCCCGCTCACCGCCGACCTGCTGAAGGAGACCACCGAGCTGATGATGGGCCGCGTCCGCGACCAGCTGGCCGAGCTGCGGGGGGAGCCGGCGCCCGCGTTGTTCCACCCGCGGCCGCGGCGCGAGCTCCCCGGTGACCTGCCCGGCGGCGCGGCGTGAGGCGCGCGGCGGTCCTCGGCGCGGGCTCTTGGGGGACGACGTTCGCCAAGGTCCTCGCCGACGCCGGGTGCGACGTCGCCCTGCACGCGCGCCGCCCCGAGCTCGTGCAGGCCATCACCGCCGGCGGCGAGAACCCCGACTACCTGCCGGGCATCCGGCTGCCGTCCGCGGTGCGGGCCACCACGGACGCCGCTGAGGCGCTGGCCGGAGCCGACGTCGTCGTCCTCGCGGTGCCCTCGCAGTCGCTGCGGGACAACCTCACCGCGTGGGCGCCCCTGCTGCCGGCCGACGCCACCCTGCTCAGCCTGATGAAGGGCATCGAGCTGGGGACGACGAAGCGGATGAGCCAGGTCATCTGCGAGGTGACCGGCGCCGGGCCGGACCGCGTGGCCGCCCTCTCCGGGCCCAACCTCGCCCGCGAGATCGCCGAGGAGCAGCCGGCCGCCACGGTCATCGCCTGCACCGACGGCGACCGTGCTGCGGCGCTGCAGGCGGCCTGCCACACCCCGTACTTCCGCCCGTACACGAACGCCGACCTGGTCGGCTGCGAGCTCGGCGGCGCGGTCAAGAACGTCATCGCGCTGGCCTGCGGCATCGCCGAGGGCCTGGGCTTCGGTGACAACACGCGGGCTTCGCTGATCACCCGGGGGCTGGCCGAGACCGCCCGCCTGGGGCTCGCGCTGGGCGCGGAGCTCACCACGTTCGCCGGCCTGGCCGGCCTCGGCGACCTGGTCGCCACCTGCAGCTCGCCGCTCTCCCGCAACCGCACGTTCGGGGAGAAGCTCGGCCGCGGGATGACCGTCGAGGAGGTGCAGCGCGACACCCGGCAGACCGCCGAGGGCGTGAAGAGCTGCCGCTCGGTGCTCGACCTGGCGCGCGCCCACGGCGTCGACGTCCCGATCACCGAGGCCGTCGTCCGGGTGTGCCACGAGGGCGAGTCGGCCGCGCGCATGGTCAAGGCGATCATGGCGCGGGAGGCGAAGCCGGAGTGAGGGACGACTCCTGGGGCGACGGCACGCGCTCGGTGCGCGCGGGGGAGCAGCCGGCCGTCCCGGGTGCGCCGCTGCGCCCCTCGCCGGTCTTCGCCGCCCCCTTCCACCTCGGCGACCTCCCGCCGCGGGCCGGTGGCGTCGACGCCTACGCCCGCACCGAGCAGCCGACGCTGCGCGACTTCGAGGCGGCCGTCGGGGAGCTCGACGGCGGCCGGTGCCTCTCCTTCGCCACGGGGATGGCCGCGCTCACCGCGGCGGTGCTGGCCTGCGCCGGCAGCGGCGACCGCGTCGTGCTCCCGTCGGATGGCTACTTCGCCACCCGCCTGCTGGGGGCGGAGGAGCTCACCCGCTTCGGCATCGAGGTCCTCCAGGTGGCCACCCCGGAGGTCGAGCGGTTCGCCGCCGACGGCGGGCTCGAGGGCGTCCGGATGGTGCTGCTGGAGACGCCGAGCAACCCGCAGCTCGATGTGTGCGACATCGCCGCGGTGGCGCTGCGCCGCCCGGGCGGGCGGGACGCTGGTCGCCGTCGACAACACCACCGCGACCCCGCTGGGGCAGCGGCCCCTGGCACTGGGCGCGCACCTCACCGTCGGCAGCGACACCAAGGCGCTGACCGGGCACAGCGACGTCCTGCTCGGCCACGTCAGCACGACCGACGACGAGCTGCACGCCCGGCTCAAGGGGTTCCGCGACCGCACCGGCAGCACGCCGGGGCCGTTCGAGGCCTGGCTCGGGCACCGGTCGATGAGCACGCTGGACCTGCGGCTGGCGCGGCAGGCGCAGAACGCCGCCGCGGTGGCACAGCTGCTGGCCGCCTCCCCGGCGGTCACCGGGCTGCGGTGGCCGTGGCGGCCAGAAGACCCGTCGTTCGCGCTGGCGACGCGGCAGATGCTGCGGCCCAACGGGGTGCTCTCCTGCGAGCTCGCCGACGAGGAGGCCGTCGCCCGGCTGGTGGCCGCCAGCCGGCTGTGGGCGGCCGCGACCAGCTTCGGCGGCGTGCACAGCACGATCGACCGCCGGGCGCAGTGGGGCGGGGACGCCGTCGCGCCGGGGTTCGTGCGGCTGTCCTGCGGCATCGAGGACACCGCGGACCTCGTGGCCGACCTGTCAGTCGCCCTGGCTGCCCTGGACTGAGCGGGCCGCCCGCCGCACCCCGGCGCCGCGGGCGGTCAGCCAGAAGCTCAGGCCCCAGTAGTAGACGACGTAGGCCAGCGACGCCGCGACCGCCCAGGGGGCCGGGTCGGGCAGCTGCACGACCAGCACCGCGTAGGTGACGAGCCAGACGAGGGTGAACGCGAGCGTGACGCCCCGGAGGGCGCCCATCCGGGACGGGTAGAGGTACCGGATCGGGACGAAGACGAGCACCGCGAAGACGAGCAGCGAGATCGACGTGGCCAGCTCGCCGGTGTCGAGCACGATCACGTAGAAGGCCACGACGTTCCAGTAGCTGGGGAAGCCCAGGAAGAAGTGGTCGCTGGTCTTCGCGTCCACCCGGCAGAACTGGTAGCACGACGCCAGCAGCGGGACCGCCGCGACGACCCACCCGACCGCCCCCTCGGGCAGGTGGCCCGTGGTCCACAGCAGCACGACCGGGGCGAACACGTAGGTCAGGTAGTCGACGATGTTGTCGAGCAGGGCGCCGTCGAACCAGGGGATCGTCTCCTTGACCCGGAACCGGCGGGCCAGCATGCCGTCGGTGCCGTCGACGAACAGCGCCGCCAGGCCCAGCCACAGCGCCGCCTCGACGTCCCCCTCGAGGGCGGCCAGCACGATGAGCAGGCCCAGCACCGAGCCGCTGGCGGTGTAGACGTGCACCGCCGCACCGGCCAGCCGCTGCCGCCGCGAGAACGTCTCCGCCGGGGGAGCTGCCTGATCCTGCACGGGACGAGGCTGCCACACCGCGCGGTGCCCGGCGGGACGGCGCGGGCCCTGGGAACCGGCCGCTAGGGTCGGTGCGATGAACGGGCAGGCAGGCAAGGTGCGCGTCGCGGTCGTGTTCGGGGGCCGCAGCGCCGAGCACGCCATCTCCTGCGTGTCGGCGGGGAGCGTGATGGCCGCCCTCGACCCGGAGCGCTACGAGGTCGTGCCGGTCGGCATCGCCCGCGACGGGCGGTGGGTGCTGGCCGACCCCGACCAGCAGCTGGCGATCACCGACGGCGCGCTGCCCGAGGTGACCGGCGGGACGGCGGTCTCCCTGGTCGGCGACCCGGAGGGCCGCGGGCTGGCGGTGCTCGAGCCGGGCGCGGCCGTCGGCCGGGCGCTCACCGAGGTCGACGTCGTCTTCCCGGTGCTGCACGGCGCCTACGGCGAGGACGGCACGATCCAGGGCCTGCTGGAGATGACCGGGCTGCCCTACGTGGGCTCCGGGGTGTTCGCCAGCGCCGCCTCCATGGACAAGGAGTTCACCAAGAAGCTCCTCGCCGCCGCCGGGCTGCCGCAGGGCGACCACGTCGTCCTGCGCGACGCGCACGGCGCCCTCTGCGCCGACCCCGCCGTGCTCGACGAGGCCGCCCGCGAGCGGCTCGGCCTGCCGGTGTTCGTGAAGCCCGCCCGCGCCGGCTCCAGCATCGGCATCACCCGGGTCACGGACTGGGCGCAGTTCCCGGCCGCGGTCGCCGAGGCCGCCGCGCACGACGCGAAGGTGATCGTCGAGGCCGCCGTCCCCGGCCGGGAGATCGAGTGCGGCGTGCTCGCCGCGCGCGGCACCGGCCTGCCGGAGGCCAGCCTGCCGGCGGAGATCCGGCTGCGGGAGGGCGTGGCCTGGTACGACTTCGCCGCCAAGTACCTCGACGACGCCGCCGAGTTCGACATCCCGGCCGACCTGAGCCCGGCGCAGGTGGAGGCGGTGCAGGCGGCCGCCCGCCGGGCCTACCTGGCCCTGGACTGCGCGGGCCTGGCCCGGGTCGACTTCTTCCTCGGCACCGGCCCCGACGGCGCGGATCGGCTGGTCATCAACGAGGTCAACACGATGCCCGGGTTCACCCCGATCTCGATGTTCGCCCGGATGTGGGCGGCCACCGGCGTGGACTTCGCCGAGCTCGTCGACCGCCTCGTGTCCGGCGCCCTGGCCCGGCGGTGAACGCTGGGCGGCGGGCCGGCGCGCACCGGGCCGCCGTCCTGCTGGCGCTCGTCCTGGGCGCCGCACCCGGCTGCGCGCAGGGCAGCGGGGACGCGACCGCGGCGGACACCGCCGGCCCGGCCGGCGCGGCACCCGCCGAGGTGGGGGAGCTCGAGCCGCTGGTGGTCGACGCGGTGGCCTCCGGGCTGCCGCGGCTGCCCGACGACGCGATCACGCCGCCGGCCGGCGCCAAGAGCGTGGCGGACGTCGACGGCTACTCCGATGACCCGGCGCGCGAGCGCGCGGTGCTGGCCGGCTACGGCTACCGGTTCGGCTGGGAGCGCTTCTGGGGTTCCGGCACGGGGGAGGGGCCGCAGACCGGCGTCTTCGTGGACCGCTTCGAGCGGCCCGACGGCGCGCGGGCCTACGCCGAGGACCTCGCCCGCAACGAGGCGGAGCACTACGGCGGGCTGCTCAGCGAGGGTTCCCCGGACCTGCCCGCCGGCTGCTGGCGGCTGGTCGTCGACGAGGCCCGCCCCGAGCAGGGGCTCTCCGGCCCGGCCGCCTTCGCCTGGTGCACCCGCGGCAGCTTCAGCGTCTCGGTGACCGCGATCGCGGGCTCGCTCGACGCGGCGGGCGAGGAGGTCGGCGCGGTGGTCGCCGACCAGCTGGACCGGCTACCGGGCGCCTGAGCGGCTCACGCGCCGGGTTCGGGCTCCCGGTAGGGGAGAGCCCCGGCCAGCGCGGTGGTGAGCGCCGTGACGGGCGCGCTGTCGACGCTGGCCGGCAGGCGCACCGCGACGTAGACCGGCCGGTCCACGACCGTCCACACGGTGGTCTCCGGATCGCTGGTGTCGACGTACCACTGGACGCCGTTGATCTGGATCGCCGAGGCACCGACCACCCAGCCGTCGGGCCGGTCGACCCCGCACTCCTAGGACCACCGGCGGCTCGCCCCAGGCGTAGACGAACGGCGAGTCCGAGTCGATCCGGCGCGACTGCTCCCCGGCCAGCTCCAGCGGCAGGGCGCCCATCAGCGCGGTGCAGGGCTCCTCGGCCTCCGGCGGCACCGGCGGGACGTCGAGCTGCAGCGTCGGCAGGTCGGCCCGCTGCGGCGCGGCCGTGCCGTCGATCTCGGCGGGGCCGCGCGGCTCGTCGTCCTCCGCGTCGTCCCCGAGGACGTTGACCAGCACCGCGAGCGCCACGACGACCGGCAGCAGGACTGCCAGCGCGATCAGCGCGACCCGCCGCAGCGGGTCGTCGGGGCGGTCGGGGACCGGCGGGTGCTCGGTCAGGGCGTCAGATGTTGACGACGGGGCAGGTCAGCGTGCGGGTGATGCCGTCGACCGACTGGACCCGCGCCACGACCAGGCGACCGAGCTCGTCGACGGTCTCGGCCTCGGCGCGCACGATCACGTCGTAGGGCCCGGTGACGTCCTCGGCGCGCGTGACCCCGGTGATCTCGCTGATCGTGGAGGCGACCTGGGCGGCCTTGCCGACCTCGGTCTGGATGAGGATGTAGGCGTGGACCACGGGAGATCCTTCCTCCGGCCACTCGGCCGATACGTCGTCCCCGCCGGGTGGCGGACAGGTCGGCAACCTACCGCAGTGACCGGAGGCACCTCGTGAGTCGGCCCCGCCCGCCCGTCCCCTCGCACCCCGCCGACACCGTCGGGGCGGTGGGCGAGTTCGGCGTCATCGCCCGCGTGGTCGCCCGCGCCGGGGTGGCCCGCCTCGCCGAGGTGGGCCCCGGTGACGACGCCGCCGTCGTCAGCGCGCCCGACGCCCGCGTGGTCGCGACCACCGACGTGCTGGTCGAGGGCCGGCACTTCCGCCGGGACTGGTCCTCGGGCGAGGACATCGGGCGCAAGGCGGCGGCGGCGAACCTGGCCGACGTCGCGGCGATGGGTGCGACGGCGACCGCGCTGCTCGTCGGCCTGGCCTGCCCCGCGGAGACGCCGACCGCCTGGCTGGAGGAGGTCGCGGCCGGCCTGGCCGCCGAGTGCGCGCCCCTGGGCGCCGCCGTCGTGGGGGGCGACACGGTCGCCTCCGCGCCCGGCAGCGGTGCCGTCGTGCTGTCGGTGACGGCGCTGGGCGACCTCGCCGGGCGATCACCGGTCCTGCGCTCCGGCGCCCGGGACGGCGACGTCGTCGCGCTGGCCGGCCGGCTGGGCTGGTCGGCGTGCGGGCTGGCCGTCCTCCGCCGCGGCTTCAGCAGCCCGCTGGCCGCCGTCGCGGCGCACCGCCGGCCGGCACCCCCTACGCGGCCGGGCCGGTCGCGGCCGCCGCCGGGGCGACGGCCATGTGCGACGTGAGCGACGGGCTGCTCGCCGACACCGGCCACCTGGCGACGGCGAGCGGGGTGGTGCTCGACCTGGACCGCGCCGCGCTCGTCCAGGCGTGCCTGACGCCGGAGGGGCCGCTGCAGCAGGTGGGCGCGGCGCTCGGCGTGGACCCGCTGGTGTGGGTGCTCACCGGCGGCGAGGACCATGCCCTCGTGGCGACCTTCCCCGCGGGCACCCCGCTGCCCGAGCCCTGGCGGCCGATCGGCGCGGTGCGCGCCGCGGAGCGGGCCGGCGTGCTCGTGGACGGCCGGCCGGCCGAGGTCGTCGCGCGCGAGCTGGGGGCGGAGGGGACCGGGCATGCCCACTTCGGCTGAGCGGCTGCGGCCGCTGCCCTACGACCACCCGGTCGCCCAGCACCTCGTCGAGCGGGTGCAGCAGGAGTACGTCGTCCGCTACGGCGGGCGGGACGCCGCCGTGGTCGACCCGGCGGAGTTCACACCCCCGGCCGGGCTGTTCCTCGTCGCCGAGGTGGACGGCGTGCCCGCCGGCTGCGGCGCCTGGCGGGTCCTGCCCTCGGGCGAGGTGGAGATCAAGCGGGTCTACGTGGAGCCGGCCCACCGGCGGCGCGGCCTGGCGCAGCGGCTGATGGCCGCCCTCGAGGACAGCGCCGCCCGGGCCGGGCACCGCGCCGTCGTCCTCAACACCGGGCAGCAGCAACCGGAGGCGCTGGCGCTGTACGCGCGGCTGGGCTACCAGCCGGTACCGGGGTACGGGGTGTACGCATGTGCGCCGGACGCGGTGTTCCTGGGCAGGGAGCTCGCGCCGCGCGGGGGACCGGACGGCATCGAGGGTGGGAAGGGGATCTCATGGGCGTCGTGACGCTGTCGGCGGCCTACGGGGCGGGAGGCCCGGACATCGGGCCGGCCGTGGCCGAGCGCCTGGGGCTGCCGTTCCACGACCGGGTCATCCCGGTGAAGGTCGCGGGCCGGCTCGGGGTGCCGGTCGAGGAGGCCGAGGCCAACGACGAGACCGTGGTGACCGGGCTCTGGCGCATGGTCGCCAGCCTCGGGGCCATGCCGGACACCGTGGGCGGGGTCATGCCGGCGGCCGGGATCCCCGACGCGCGGGCGTTCCGGGAGCAGACCGAACCGGGTGCTCACCGAGATCGCCGCCACCGGCGGCGGGGTGGTGCTCGGCCGGGCGGCGGCGCTGGTGCTGGCCGACCGGCCCGACGTGCTGCACGTGCGCCTGGGCGGGCGCCGCGAGCGGCGGCTGGCGGCGGCGGTGGCCCGGTACGGGCGGCCCGCCGAGGAGCTGCGCCGCGAGATGGACGCCAACGACCGGGCCCGCGAGGCCTACGTCCGGCACTTCTACCGGGCCGACGCGTCCTCGGCGCGGCACTACCACCTGGTGATCGACAGCACCGCCTTCGCGGTCGACGCAGTCGTGGACCTGGTCGTCGGCGCGGCCCGCAGCCGGGGGATCGGCGCGGTCTGAGGGCGCAGCACGACGAACCCCGGAGGCCGGTGGCCTCCGGGGTTCGACGCGGTGTTCAGGTGTCGTGCGGCGCCTGGATCAGGCGCGCACGACCTTGCCCGCGCGGATGCACGAGGTGCAGGCGTTGATGCGCCGGCGGTTGCCGGGGGCGATTCAGCGCCCGCACGGACTGGATGTTCGGGTTCCAACGGCGCGGCGTGCGGCGGTGCGAGTGAGACACCGACATACCGAAACCGGGGCCCTTGCCACACACATCGCACACGGCAGCCACGGCGGATCACTCCCAGAAAAGAATCGTTCACAGACGGCGGGGCAGACGCACCCGCAACAAGACCGGAGAGGAGTCTAGCCGCTCCCGGGACGACGTGCCGCCACCGCCCCGTCGCGAGCTCGCCGGGACCGGTCCTGTCGGCCGCCACGGGTACCCTCCGCCCGTGCTCGAGGCGCTGGACGAGGCCGCGGTCGGCAACTGGTGCCGCACCGCGGTCGAGGCGCTGTCCGAGGCCCGCGGCCGGCTCGACGAGCTCAACGTCTTCCCCGTCCCGGACGGCGACACCGGCACCAACCTGCTGCTCACCGCGCAGGCGGCGCTGGCGGCCCTCGAGAAGGAGGGCGCGCGCACCACCGAGCCCGCCTGGTCGGTGCTGGCCCGCGGCGCGGTCCTGGGCGCCCGCGGCAACTCCGGCACGATCCTCGCCCAGCTGATGCGCGGGCTGGCCGACCAGCTCGCCGGCCGGCCCGCCGCCGACGGCCCGGTGCTCGCCACCGCGCTGCAGAAGGCCGCCGAGACCGCCTACACCGCCGTGGCCGATCCGGAGGAGGGCACCTTCCTCAGCGTGGCCCGGGGTGCGGCCGAGTCGGCCGGGGACGCGGTCGACGCCGGTCGCACGTCGCTCGCCGACGTCGTCACCGCGGCCGCCGACGGCGCGCGGGTCGCGCTGGACCGCACCCCCGGCCAGCTGGCCGCGTTGCGCGAGGCGGGCGTGGTGGACGCCGGCGGTGCCGGGCTGTGCCTGGTGCTCGACGCGCTGGTCACCACCGTGACCGGCGTGGAGCCGGCCCGGCCCCCGCTGGCCCGCCGCGAGGCGGGGCACCGGCACCCCCACCGCACCGACTCCCGCGACCTCCCGCACCAGCCCCCGCCGGGGCCGGGAGGCGAGGTGCAGTTCCTGCTCGCCGACTCCGACGAGGCGGCGGTGGCGCGCATGCACGCCCGGCTCGCCGAGCTCGGCGACAGCCTCGTCGTCGTCGGCGTGGACACCCCGACCGGCCGGGAGTGGAACGTGCACGTGCACGTCTCCGACATCGGCGCCGCGATCGAGGCCGGCATCGAGGCCGGCCGGCCCTACCGGGTCTCGGTCGAGCCGCTGGCCCCGCAGCCCGTGCCCGCACCGGTCGCCGGCACCCGGGCGCTGGTCGCCGTGGTCTCCAGCGACGGGCTGGCCGAGCTGTTCGGCGAGGCCGGCGTGCGCGTGGTCACCTGCGGCCCCGACGGCGTGACCGAGGACGACGTCCTCGACGAGATCCTGGCCTCGGCGGCGCACGAGGTCGCCGTGCTGCCCAACGACGCCGCGCTGCTCCCCGTGGCCGCGCGCGCCGCGGCCCGCGCCCGCGAGCTGGGCCGCGAGGTCGGCGTCGTCCCCACCCGCTCGCCGGTGCAGGGGCTGGCCGCCTGCGCCGTCGGCGACCCCGGCCGGCGGTTCGGCGACGACGTCATCGCGATGGCCGAGGCCGCCGCCGCGACCCGGTGGGCGGAGGTGACCGTCGCCGAGCAGGAGGCGCTCACCTCGGCCGGCCGGTGCGCGCCCGGTGACGTGCTGGGCTCCGCCGAGGGCGACGTCGTCGTCATCGGGCAGGAGCCGGCGGACGTCGCCTGCGACCTGCTCGACCGGCTGCTGTCGGCGGGCGGGGAGATGGCCACGCTGCTGGTCGGGCCGGACGAGGCGCTCGGCGACGCGGTCTGCGCCCACCTCTCGGCGCGGCACCCCACGATCGAGGTCGTCCGCTACGGCGGCGGGCCGGCCGCCATCCCGCTGCAGGTGGGCGTCGAGTGAGCCGGCTGGGGGGCTGACGTGGCCGTCACGATGCAGACGCCGCTGGCGCGGGTGCTGGGCCCGAAGACGGCCACGAGCATGAGCGAGCAGCTGGGCCTGGAGACCGTGCGCGACCTGCTCCGGCACTACCCGCGCCGTTACGCCCGCCGCGGCGAGCAGGCCGACCTCGCCGACGTCCAGGTGGGCGACCGGGTGACCGTGCTGGCCCAGGTCCGCAGCGTGACCACCCGGCCGATGCGCAACCGCCGCGGATCGCTCACCGAGGTGGTCGTGGGCGACGGGAGCAGCCGGATGAAGCTCGTGTTCTTCAACCACCGGCACGCCCAGCTCAAGCCGGACGCCTGGGGCATGTTCGCCGGCACGGTGGGGGAGTGGCGCGGCGAGAAGCAGTTCGCCCACCCCGACATGCACCTGCTCGACAGCGCCGACGACGACACCGACTGGGCGCGCGCGCTGGTCCCGATCTACCCGGCGAGCAAGGACGTCTCGAGCTGGGTGATCCAGAAGTCGCTCAAGCTCCTGCTGGGCGCCACCGGTGGCTTCGGCGAGCTGGTCGACGACCCGCTGCCCGAGGAGATCCGCGCCCGCCACGGGCTGCTCCCGCTCGCCGCCGCGCTGCTCGACATCCACCGGCCGACCACGATGGAGGACGTCGAGCGCGCGGCCTCCCGGCTGAAGTGGGACGAGGCGCTGGTCCTCCAGCTCACCCTCGCCGCCCGCCGCCGCGCCGCGGCCCTGGAGCCGGGCATCGCCCGGCCGCGCCGCGCCGGCGGGCTGCTCGACGCCGTCGACGCCGCCCTGCCCTTCGCGCTCACCGAGGGCCAGCGCGAGGTGGGGGAGGAGCTCGCCGCCGAGCTGGACCGCGACCAGCCGATGCACCGGCTGCTGCAGGGCGAGGTCGGCTCCGGCAAGACGGTGGTCGCGCTGCGGGCCATGGCCCAGGTGGTCGACGCCGGTGGCCAGGCGGCGCTGCTCGCGCCCACCGAGGTGCTCGCCGCCCAGCACGCCCGCGGCATCCGCCAGCTGCTGGGCCCGCTCGGCCGCGCCGGCGAGCTCGACGGCGACCCCGCCGGCACCCGGGTCACCCTGCTCACCGGCTCGCTCAAGGCGGCGGCCAAGCGGCAGGCCCTGGCCGAGGTGGCCGACGGCAGCGCGGGCATCGTGATCGGCACGCACGCGCTGCTCCAGCAGGGCGTGGACTTCGCCGACCTGGGCCTGGTCGTCGTCGACGAGCAGCACCGCTTCGGCGTCGAGCAGCGCGACGCCCTGCGCGCGAAGGGCACCCGCCCGCCGCACGTGCTGGTCATGACCGCCACGCCGATCCCGCGCACCGTCGCCATGACCGTCTACGGCGACCTGGAGACCTCCACGCTGCGCCAGCTGCCGAGCGGCCGCGGCGGCGTCTCCAGCTCGGTGGTGCCGGCGGTCGAGAAGCCCGGCTGGGTGGATCGCGCCTGGGCCCGGCTGCGCGAGGAGGTCGCCGCCGGTCGCCAGGCCTACGTCGTCTGCCCGCGGATCGGCGACCTGCCCGGCGACGAGCCCGAGGACGCCGACGGCGCCCCGCCGGAGGAGGACGGCCCGCGCAGCGACCGCCGCCCCCCGCTGGCGGTGCTCGACGTCGCCGAGCTGCTCCGGTCCGGCCCGCTGGCCGGGCTGCGGCTCGACGTCCTGCACGGCCGGATGACCCCCGAGGAGAAGGACGCCGCGATGCGCGCCTTCGCCGCCGGGGAGACCGAGGTGCTCGTGGCCACCACGGTGGTGGAGGTGGGCGTCGACGTGCCCAACGCCACCGTGATGGTGGTGATGGACGCCGACCGGTTCGGCGTCAGCCAGCTGCACCAGCTGCGCGGCCGGGTCGCCCGCGGGAAGCACGCGGGGCTGTGCCTGCTGGTCACCGACGCGCCGACGTCGTCCCCGACCGGGCAGCGGCTGGCCGCGGTCGCCGCGACGTCCGACGGCTTCGAGCTGGCCCGGCTGGACCTCGAGACCCGCCGCGAGGGCGACGTGCTCGGCGCCGCGCAGTCGGGCACCCGCTCGGGCATCCGGCTGCTGTCGCTGCTGGAGGACGAGGAGCTCATCGCCACCGCCCGCGCCGAGGCGACCGCGCTGCTCGCCACCGACCGCGGCCTGGCCGACCACCCCGGCCTCGCCGCCGAGGTGGCGGCGCTGGCCTCCGACGACCGCGCCGACTGGCTGGAGAAGGCATGACACGGGTGATCGCCGGGCACGCGCGGGGACGGCGGCTGGCCGTTCCGCGCACGGGCGTGCGGCCGACCGGCGACAAGGCACGGGGCGCGCTGTTCAACAGCGTGGGCTCGCTGCTGGACCTCGAGGGCGCCGCCGTCCTCGACCTGTACGCCGGCTCCGGCGCCCTGGGTCTGGAGGCGCTCAGCCGCGGCGCCCGGTCGGTGCTGTTCGTCGAGTCGGGAGCCGGGGTGCTGCCGGTCCTGCGGGCCAACCTCGACGCCGTCGGGCTGCCCGGCGGGCGGGTGCAGGCCGGCTCGGTGACCACCGTCGTCGCCGGCACCGCGCCCGAGCCCTTCGACCTGGTGCTCGCCGACCCGCCCTACGCGACGCCGGTCGAGGAGGTCCTCACCGTCCTCACCTCCCTCGTCGGGAACGGCTGGCTGGCCCCCGACGCGGTGGTCGTCGTGGAGCGCGGCCGGCGCGACGACCCCTGGGAGTGGCCGACACCGCTGACCGGACTGCGCGATCGGCGCTACGGGGAGGCCGTGCTCCGGTACGGTCGGCTGTCGTGAGACGCGCCGTGTGCCCTGGTTCGTTCGACCCGGTCACCAATGGCCACGTCGACGTCATCAACCGCGCCTCGGCGCTGTACGACGAGCTGGTCGTGGCCGTGCTCGTCAACCCCGGCAAGGCCGGGTTCTTCCCGGTCGAGGAGCGCATCGAGCTGCTCCGCGAGTCCGTCGCCCACCTGTCCAACGTGCGCGTGGACAGCTTCCAGGGCCTGCTCGTGGACTACTGCGGCGCCCACGACATCCCGGTGATCGTCAAGGGGCTGCGCGCCGTCAGCGACTTCGAGTACGAGCTGCAGATGGCCCAGATGAACCGCGAGCTCGCCTCGATCGAGACGCTGTTCGTCCCGACCGCCCCGCAGGTCGGCCACCTCTCCTCGAGCCTGGTGAAGCAGATCGCCACCTTCGGTGGCGACGTCTCGCGGCTGGTCCCGGCCGTCGTCGACGCCCGGCTGCGCGCCCGCGCGGCGGAGGAGAAGGCGCCGTGACCCGCCCCGGGCGGATGAACACCACCGAGGTCGTCTACCGGCTCTACGAGACCGTGGACGAGCTCACCACCGTCATCGAGAACGCCCGCAGCGTGCCGATGTCGAGCTCCTGCATGGTGCCCCGCGACCACGTCCTGGACCTGCTCGACGACCTGCGGGAGTCCCTCCCCGAGGACGTGCAGGCCGCCGGCGCCATCGTCGAGCAGCGCACCGAGATCCTCCAGCAGGCGCAGGCCGAGGCCGAGCGGCTCACCACCCACACGCGGGACGAGGCCGAGCGGCTGCTCGAGGCCGGCCGCCGCCAGCGCGACGAGCTGCTCGCCACCGCCCGCCGGCAGCGCGACGAGCTCATCAGCCAGGCGCAGCTCGACGTCGAGCAGCTGATCGTGGACGCCGAGGCCGAGGCCGAGGTGCTGGTCGCCGACGGCCGCCGCCGGCGCGAGTCGATGATCGCCGAGGCGCAGGCCGAGCACGAGCGGCTCCTCACCGAGACCGAGGTCTACCGCACCGCGGTCGACCGCGCCGACGCCCTCGGCGAGCAGGCGCACGCCGAGGCGGCCCGCATGCGGGCGGAGGTCGACGAGTACGTCGACACCCGGCTCGCCGACTTCGGGACGACGCTGGAGCGGATGCTGCGGTCGGTCGAGAAGGCCCGCACCACCCTGCGCGAGTAGCGGTGGCGCCCGCCGACTTCCCGCTCGCCGAGTTCGACGGGCACTCGCCCGCCGTGATGGTGCCCGAGTCCCTGGCCGTCGCCGGGGACGTGCCCGAGCGCGCGGTCGTGTGCTTCTTCCGCGACGTGATCGACGAGGTCTGCGGCGACGGCCGCGCGGAGGTCGTGGGCTCGACGACGTGGGAGAGCGGCGCGCACACGCTGTACCGGCTGCGCGTGGACGGCGGCGAGATCGGGGTCTTCCACCCCGGCGTCGGCGCCCCGCTGGCCAGCGGGGTGCTCGAGGAGATGATCGCCAGCGGCTGCCGCACGTTCGTGGCCTGCGGCGGTGCGGGCGCGGTGATCCCCGGCCTGGCGCTGGGGCACGTCGTCGTCCCCGATGCCGCCGTCCGGGACGAGGGGACCTCGTACCACTACCTCCCGGCCGGCCGGGAGATCGCCGCCGACCCGCGGGTCACCGCCGTCCTCTCCGCGGTGCTGACCGAGCGCGACGTCCCGCACGTGGTGGGCAAGACCTGGACCACCGACGCCCCGTACCGGGAGACGCAGGCCAAGGTCGCGGCGCGGCGGGCCGAGGGGTGCCTGACGGTGGAGATGGAGACCGCGGCGTTCCTCGCCGTCGCCCGGCACCGGTCGGTGACCTTCGGGCAGTACCTCTACGCGGGCGACGACGTCAGCGGCGCGGTCTGGGACAGCCGCCAGTGGCAGACGTCGTCGGCCCGGACGGACCTGTTCTGGTTGGCCGTCGCGGCGGTCCAACGGCTGTAGCGGCCCGCAGACCGGCCCGCGCGGGGTGATCTCCCTCGCCGCCAGCGGTTCCGGCCGGCCGGTCGGGTAGGCTGGCTCCCTGGTTCGACCACCGGTGGTTCCGCCCCGGGTCGGGCCCCTCCCACTACCTACCGCGAGTACTGACATGCCTGCCGCTCCTGCGCCCCGCCGCGACGCCGCTCCGACCCCGGACCGGCGTCCCTCCGCCAACCCCTGGAAGCTCGACCTCCGGGAGCTGGGGCGCCGCGCGGGCTCGATGCAGGAGCTGGACCGCACGGTCCCCGCGCCGGACGACTGGAAGGTCGAGCTCATCGGCGTCCCCGCCGGCGCCGACGTGCACCTCCGGCTGCGGCTGGAGTCGGTGATGGAGGGCGTGCTCGTCTCCGGCGAGATCGAGGCGCCGCTCGTGGGCTCCTGCGCCCGCTGCCTCGAGCCGATCGAGGACACCCTCACCCTCGACGTGCAGGAGCTGTACGCCTACGAGGGCAGCACCACCGAGGCCACCAGCGAGGAGGACGAGGTGCGCCTGGTCGAGGGCGACTTCCTCGACCTGGCGCCGATGGCCCGCGACACCGTGGTGCTGAGCCTCCCGCTCTCGCCGGTCTGCGACGAGGACTGCGGCGGCCTCTGCGTCGACTGCGGTCAGCGCATCGACGACCTCCCCGCCGACCACTCGCACGAGATCACCGACCCGCGCTGGGCCGGCCTCGCACAGCGTTTCGCCTCATCGTCGGGCACCCCCGGCGACGACGACACCACCAAGGAGAACTGATCGTGGCCGTTCCGAAGCGGAAGATGTCCCGCGCCAACACCCGCATGCGCCGCTCGCAGTGGAAGGCCGTCGCCCCCACGCTCGCGCCGTGCCCGAACCGCGCCTGCGGCGAGCTCAAGCCGCCGCACATCGCGTGCCCGAACTGCGGCCAGCACTCCGGCCGCCAGGTCCTCTCGGTCTGATCGACGACCGCATCACCGTGGGCAGGACGGCCGCCGCAGCGCACCCCGACGAGGGTGCCGGGGCAGGCCGTCCCCCCGGTGGGCGGGAGCACGCCGAGCGCGCCGCCGCGTGGGCGCGTGACGCCCTGGGCGTCGAGATCCCGGGCGACCTGCTCGGCCTCGCCCTGACCCACCGCTCGTTCGCGTACGAGAACGGTGGGCTGCCGACCAACGAGCGCCTGGAGTTCCTCGGCGACTCGGTGCTCGGCCTCGTCGTCACCGACGAGCTCTACCGCAGCCAGCCGGACCTCCCCGAGGGCCAGCTGGCCAAGCTGCGTGCCTCGGTCGTGAACATGACCTCGCTGGCCGGCGTCGCCCGGCGGCTGGGGGAGGGCGGCGTCGGGCCGCACCTGCTGCTCGGCCGCGGCGAGGAGACCACCGGGGGCCGGGAGAAGGACTCGATCCTCGCCGACGTCGTCGAGGCGCTGATCGGCGCGGTGCACCTGGGCTGCGGCCTGGACGCAGCCGGGGTGCTGGTGCACCGGCTGTTCGACCCGCTGCTGGCAGAGTCGGCCACCCGGGGCGCCGGCCTGGACTGGAAGACCAGCCTGCAGGAGCTCGGCGCCTCGCTCGGCCTGGGCGCGCCCAGCTACGACACCGCCGACGAGGGTCCCGACCACGCGAAGACCTTCACCGCCGCGGTCGTGCTCGCCGGCACCGTGCACGGGCGGGGGCGCGGCCGCACCAAGAAGGCCGCCGAGCAGGAGGCCGCCCAGGTGGCCTGGCGCGCGCTCACCGCCGAGGCCTGACGCCGTGCCGGAGCTGCCCGAGGTCGAGGTCGTGCGACGGGGGCTGGAGCGCTGGGTCGCCGGGCGCACCGTGGCCCGCGTCGAGGTGCACCACCCGCGCGCCGTCCGCCGCCACCTCGAGGGCGCGGAGCACTTCGTGCAGGCGCTGACCGGCCGGACGCTCACCGCCGCGCACCGCCGCGGCAAGTACCTCTGGCTGCCGATGGCCGAGCCCGACGGCGCCCCCACCGGCCGCGCCCTCGTCGGCCACCTCGGGATGAGCGGCCAGCTGCTGGTCGAGAAGCCGTCGGCGCCGGACGAGACGCACCTACGCGCCCGCTTCACCTTCACCGACGGCGGCCGCGAACTGCGCTTCGTCGACCAGCGGACCTTCGGCGGGCTCGTCGTCGAGGAGCTGGGTGCCGACGACGCCGTCCCCCCGCGGCTCGCGCACATCGCCATCGACCCGCTGGACGAGGCCTTCGACGTCGACGGCTTCTCCGCCGCGCTGCGCCGCCGGCGGACCGAGGTCAAGCGGGCGCTGCTGGACCAGACGCTCATCGGCGGCGTCGGCAACATCTACGCCGACGAGGCGCTGTGGCGGGCCCGGCTGCACGGCGCCCGGCCCGCCGACAAGCTCACCCGCGCGCAGGTGGCCGACCTGCTCGAGGGGGTGCGCGACGTGCTCGGCGAGGCCCTGGCCCAGGGCGGCACGTCCTTCGACTCCCTGTACGTCGACGTGAACGGGCAGAGCGGCTACTTCTCCCGCTTCCTCGCCGTCTACGGGCAGCTCGACCGGCCCTGCCCCCGCTGCGGGACGCCGATCCGGCGCGAGTCGTTCATGAACCGGTCCAGCTACAGCTGCCCGGTCTGCCAGCCGCCGCCGCGGGGCCGGAAGACGGTGGCTCCCCGGGGCACGGCGGCCCGCGCGCGCCGGGCCTGAGGACATCCGGGAGTGACGAATCCGACACCTCCCGGACACGGTGGCCAGGTCCTGCGGCCGTTGACCGGCGTCGGCGGGCCTGTCACCCTGGCATCACCACAGCCGCGCCGACCGGGTCCCGGGGCGCCGGCTCACCCTCCCGCTGTCTGGAAAGGCCGTCCCAGCCATGGCCAAGGCCCTGTTCGGTTCCGTCGTCGCCCCCGCGCAGCTGCGCCTGGTCGAGGAGAACGCCGCGCTGCGGGCGAAGCTGCGCCGGCTGGAGTCCGAGCTCGAGGTGCTGCGCGCGCACCGCGACGCCGCGATCGCGCACGAGCTGCTGTCGATGGCCGACGACTCCGAGCCCGCGCTGGCCTGAGCGCCACCCCACCCGCACCACCGGTCCCGGACGCCCCCTGCCGGGCGGGCCGCGGCACTAAGCTCTCCGTCCCGTGCACCTCTCCAGCCTGACGCTCAAGGGCTTCAAGTCCTTCGCGTCCGCGACGACGCTCCGGCTGGAGCCCGGCATCACCGCCGTCGTCGGCCCCAACGGGTCCGGCAAGTCCAACGTCGTCGACGCGATCGCGTGGGTCCTCGGCGAGCAGGGCGCGAAGAGCCTGCGCGGCGGCAAGATGGAGGACGTCATCTTCGCCGGCACCGCCGGCCGCCCGGCGCTGGGCCGGGCCGAGGTGACGCTGACCATCGACAACACCGACGGCGCGCTGCCCATCGCCTACACCGAGGTGTCGATCACCCGCCGCATGTACCGCTCCGGGGAGAGCGAGTACGAGATCAACGGCGACAAGGTGCGGCTGCTCGACGTGCAGGAGCTGCTCAGCGACTCCGGTATCGGCCGCGAGATGCACGTCATCGTCGGCCAGGGGCAGCTCGACGCCGTGCTGTCCGGCCGCCCGGAGGACCGCCGCGCCTTCATCGAGGAGGCCGCCGGCGTCCTCAAGCACCGCAAGCGCAAGGAGAAGGCGCTCCGCAAGCTCGACGGCATGCAGGCCAACCTCGACCGGCTGGCCGACCTCACCGCCGAGCTGCGCCGCCAGCTCAAGCCCCTGGGCCGGCAGGCCGAGGTGGCCCGCCGGGCCGCCGGCGTGCAGGCCGACCTGCGCGACGCCCGGCTCCGGCTGCTCGCCGACGACCTCGTGCAGCTGCGCGACGCCCTGGACAAGGACGTCGCCGACGAGAACGCCGCCCGCGAGCGCCGCACCGCCGTCGAGCAGACCCTGTCGGTCGTCTCCCGCCGGGAGGGGGAGCTGGAGTCCTCGCTCGCCGAGAGCGCGCCGCTGCTCGCGGCCGCGTCCGAGACCTGGTACCGGCTCTCCGCGCTCACCGAGCGGTTCCGCGGCGTCGCGTCGCTGGCCGCCGAGCGGTCGCGGCACCTCTCGGCCGCCGCCCCCGCGGAGACCGCCGGGCGCGACCCCGACCAGCTCGACGCCGAGGCCGAGCGGGTGGCGGCCCACGAGGCCGAGCTCGCCGCCGGCCTGGAGGCCGAGCGCGCCCGGCTGGCCGGCGTCGTCGCCGAGCGGGGCCGCCTGGAGCAGGCGCTCGCCGAGGCCGAGAAGGCGTGGGTCGCCGCGGCCCGCGCCCTCGCCGACCGGCGCGAGGGCCTGGCCCGCCTCTCCGGTCAGGTGGCCGCCGCGCAGTCGAAGGTCGGCGCGGGGGAGGCCGAGATCGAGCGGCTGGCGCGCGCCGCAGCCGAGGCCGCCGAGCGGGCCGAGCACGCGGCCGAGCGGCTGGCCGACCGGCGCTCGGCCGTCGCCGAGCAGGAGGACTCCGACGTCGCCCTGGTCACCGCGCACCAGGACGCCGTCGCCGCGCACACCGCCGCCGCCAAGGCGGTCACCGAGCTGACCGCCGCCGAGCGCGCCGCCGAGCGCGACCGCGCCTCCTGGCAGGCGCGGCGCGATGCGCTGGCGCTGGGGCTCACCCCCGCGGACGGTGCCGCCGCCGTGCTGGCCGCCGGGCTGGACGGCGTCCTCGGGCCGGTCGCCGACCGGCTCACCGTGCACCCCGGCGACGAGGTCGCGCTGGCCGCCGCGCTGGACGGGATGGCCGACGCCGTCGTCGTGGCCGGGGTCGCCGGTGCCGCCGGCGCGCTGGAGCGGCTCAAGACCACCGAGGGCGGCCGGGCCGGGCTGCTCGTCACCGGCGGACTGCCGCCGGTGCCGCGCGACGGCTGGCCCGAGCTGCCCGCCGGCGCCCGGTGGGCGCTGGACGCGGTCGAGGCGCCCGCGGAGCTGCGGCCGGCACTGGCCCGCGCGCTCGAGCGGGTCGCGCTCGTCGCCGACCTCCCCGCCGCCGTCGAACTGGTCGGCACCCACCCCCGGGTGCGCGCGGTCACCGCCGACGGCGACCTGCTCGGCGCCGACTGGGCGCTGGGCGGCCAGCGGGACGCGCCGTCCAACCTCGAGGTGCGCGCCCGCGTCGACGAGGCCGAGCACGAGCTGACCGCCGCCGTCGCCCGGGCCGCCGCGCTGGCCGACGAGCTGGCCGCCGCCCGCGAGACCGCCCGCGCCAGGTCCGGCGAGGTGGACGCGGCGCTCGCCGCCCGGCAGGCCGCCGACCGCGGTCGGTCCAAGGTGGCCGCGGAGCTCGCCGAGCTCGGTGCCGCCGCCCGCTCCGCCGCGGCCGAGGCCGAACGGCACGAGGCCGCGCGCGTCCGCGCCGAGGGCGAGCTGGAGCAGGCCCAGGTCGCGCTGTCCGGCCTGGAGTCGCGGCTGGCAGAGGCGGAGGCCGCGCCGGTCGAGGAGGAGCCGCCCACCGAGGAGCGCGACCGGCTGCGCGCCGAGGTCGCCGCGGCCCGGCAGGGCGAGACCGAGGCCCGGCTGGCGGTGCGCACCGCCGAGGAGCGGGCCCGCGCGCTGACCGGGCGCGCCGAGTCGCTGCGCCGCCAGGCCCGGCAGGAACGCGCCGCGCGCGAGCGAGCCGCCACCGCCCGCGCCGCCCGCGAGCGCGGCGCCGCCGTCGCCGGCCGGGTGCGGGCCGACGCCGAGGTCGCGCTGACCGCCCTGGCTGGCTCGCTCACCCGCGCGGCCGCCGAGCGGGACGCGCTGGCCACCGGCCGGGCCGCCGCCGAGGCCGAGCTGCTCGAGGTCCGCGGCCGGGTGCGGGCGGCTACCGCCGAGCTCGACCGGCTCACCGACGAGGTGCACCGCGACGAGGTGGCCCGCGCCGAGCAGCGGCTGCGGATCGAGGCGCTCGAGGGCCGCGCCGCCGAGGAGTACGGCGTCGACCTGCCCACCCTGGTCGCCGAGTACGGGCCGGCCGCGCCGGTGCCGCCGTCGCCGGCCGAGGTCGCCGCCGCGGAGACCGCGGGGGAGGAGCCCCCGGCGCCGACCGGCTACGACCGCGCGGTGCAGGAGCGGCGGGCCGCCCGCGCCGAGCGCGATCTCGCCACCCTCGGCAAGGTCAACCCGCTGGCGCTCGAGGAGTTCGCGGCGCTGGAGGAGCGGCACACCTTCCTCGCCACCCAGCTCGAGGACCTCAAGAGCACCCGGCGCGACCTGCTGACCGTCGTCCGCGAGGTCGACGACCGCATCCACGACGTCTTCGCCGCCGCCTACGCCGACGTCGCCCGCGAGTTCGAGGGCGTCTTCGCCACCCTGTTCCCGGGCGGGCAGGGCCGGCTGGTGCTCACCGAGCCCGACAGCATGCTGACGACCGGCATCGAGGTGGAGGCCCGCCCGCCGGGCAAGAAGGTCAAGCGGCTCTCGCTCCTGTCCGGCGGCGAGCGCTCGCTGACCGCCGTCGCCCTGCTCGTGGCGATCTTCCGCGCCCGGCCCTCGCCGTTCTACGTCCTCGACGAGGTCGAAGCGGCCCTCGACGACGTCAACCTCGGCCGGCTGCTCACCCTGGTCGAGCAGCTCCGGTCGACCTCGCAGCTGATCGTCATCACCCACCAGAAGCGCACGATGGAGATCGCCGACGCGCTCTACGGCGTGAGCATGCGCGGCGACGGCATCACCGGCGTCATCAGCCAGCGCCTCCGCGAGCTCCCCGCCGCCTGACCCCCGGGGCAGAAATGGCCATTTCTGCCCTGTTCGACGGCGGTTGCTGCCACGATCGGGCCCATGACATGGGCGCCCGGGGAGGTCGTCGTCCACCAGGAGGTCTGGCGCGACCGCGTCTGGGCGGCCCGCCCGCTGGTCGTCGTGGAGGACTCGCCGGACCGGATGCTGTTCTGGCTCCCCGCCGGCACGGTGCGCAAGGTCCCGTGGACGCCGCCGCACCGCCCGGACCCGGGGGAGGGGACCGCGCGGGTCCTCGACCTCCTCGCGCGGGGCGACTGGATCCACGTCGACCACGTGTGGGACGTCTCGTGCCTGTGGATCCTGCGGCCCGGCGACTGGCACGCGGTGTGGGTCAGCTGGCTGCCCTCGGGCGAGCGGTACGGGTTCTACGTCAACCTGCAGCAGTCGTTCCGGCGGACGGCTGTCGGGATCGAGTCGATGGATCTGGCGCTGGACGTCGTCGCCACGCCCGACCGGGTCTGGTGGTGGAAGGACGACGCGTCGAGCTAGTGCCGCCGCACCAAGATCAGCACGCGCGGGTGGTGGTGGCGATCCGGAGACCGCCCACCGTCAGTGCGTGCTGATCTTGGAAGGGTGCGGTCTCAGACGCCGGAGGGGATCCGCAGGTCGACGACGAGCGGCAGGTGGTCCGAGGCGCCGGCGGCGTCGAGGACGCGGGCGCTCGCGACGGTCACGCCGGCCGACACCCACGCCTGGTCGATCCGCCGGTGCGGTGAGCGGGCCGGGTGGGTGTGCCCCGCGTCGCGCTGCCAGAAGCGCCAGCGGGCCTGGTCGCCGCGGTCGTCGGCCAGCTCCCAGGCGTCGGTGAACCGCTCCCGCAGCGGGTGCAGCTCGGGGGCGTCGGGGCGGGCGTTGAAGTCGCCCACCAGGACGCCGGAGGCCATCTCCTCGGTGTGCAGCGCGGCCAGCGCCGCCACCTGCTGCGCGCGCTCCTGCGCCGACCGGGTGGTCAGGTGCGTGGCGGTCACCCACAGCGTGCCGCCGTCCAGCTCGAGCATGGTGCGCAGCGCGCTGCGGGGCTCGCCGCTGCCGGGCAGCCGGTGCACGTCGCTGATCAGGATCGGCAGCCGGGAGAGCAGCGCGTTGCCGTACTGGCGGCGAGGGTGATCGCCCGGATGCGGCTCGTCGATCGCCGGCCCCCACGCCAGCTGCATGTCCAGCGCGCGGGAGAGCAGCAGCGCCTGGTCGACGTCCTCGCTGCGCGCGCCGAACCAGCGGTCGACCTCCTGGAGGCAGATGACGTCGGCGTCGGCCGCGGCCAGCACCTTGGCCAGCCGCGGCAGGTCGTGCCGGGAGTCCTCACCGACCCCGTGGTGGGTGTTGAAGGTGACCAGCCGCACCGGGATCGGCGGCTGGTCGGGACCGGGGGCGGGGCGGATGCCGAAGGGGTCGGTCACCGGTCCAGCCTGTCACCTGTCCGACAGCGGGCTGTCCAGCACCTGCCGCAGGGCGTCGTCGCCCTGCTCGGCCACCGAGAGGAGGAACCGCGCCTCCCGGCCCTCCAGCACCAGCTCGCCGATCTGGTTGCCGAAGAACGGCCCGGCCTGCTTCTCCCACTGCAGCGCCGTCGGCTCGGCCTTCGCGAACCGGGCCAGCCGCTCGGTGAACCGGCGGGCCGCGCGGCTCCAGCCGATCTTGAAGCCGACGCGGATCGGGTGCGGCGCCTGGTTGTGCAGCGGGGAGACGGTGAGCTGGTGCACCCGCGCGTCGAGGTCGCCGGGTCGCACCAGCTCGGCGGCGTAGGCGTGGTGGACGTCGCCGGAGAGCACCAGCGCGGTGGCGGGTGCGCGGCCGTGCTCGCCGCGGGCGACGGCGGTCAGCGCGGCGCCCAGCCGCTCGAAGGAGTGCCCGAACGCCGCCCAGTGCTCCAGGTCGGCGGCCTGTCGCAGCTGCTCGGCGAGCCGGCCACGCCAGCGCCCGTGGTGCCGCACGTTGAGCGTCTCGTTCCAGCGCTCGATGTTGTGGATCGCGTGCGGCAGCAGCCAGGGCAGGGAGGTGCCGACGATCAGGTGCTCGACGCCCTCGTCGACGGCGCGGCGCATCGCGGCCTCGACCCAGGCGAACTCATCCTCGTCGAGCATCCGGCGGTGCTGCTCCTCCAGCACCCGGCCGGCCCGGCTGTCGACCATGATCAGCCGCGCGTCGCCCCAGTGCCGCACGTAGCTCCAGCGGAACGTGGCGGGCTCGGCGTCGGCGAGCTCGGCCATCCGGCGCAGCATCGGCTCGGCGTCGCGGACCTCGTCGTCCCCGGCCATCTCCTGGATCGACCGCCAGGCGGCGTTCTCCGCGAGCTCCTGCGGGCTGAGGTTGCCCAGGTGCTGGTAGACCCAGTAGCTGACCAGCCCGCCGGTGATCCGCCCGTGCCACCAGGGCTCGCGGGTGGTCGTCGCGCGCCAGGCCGCCGAGGTGTTCCAGTCGTCGATCAGCTCGTGGTCGTCGAAGACCATCGACGAGGGGATCGTCGACAGCAGCCAGCGCACCTCCGGGTCCAGCCAGGACTCGTAGTACAGCCGGGTGTACTCCTCGTAGTCCGCGACCTGGTCGTCCGGGGCGCGCTGCTCGGTGCGCCGGTCCCGCAGGCGGTGCAGCAGCGACCGGGTCCGCTCGGTGAGCTCGTCGGCGTAGACCTGGTCGCCCAGGAGCACCAGCGCGTCGGGCCACCGGTCCTCGGGCTCGCCTGCGAGCCGGCGCGCGTAGAGGTCCAGCGCGTCCGGCGGGATGCCCTCGGCGTTCCTCGACGGTGCGCGGGCTGGCGTACCGGCAGGAGCCGAACGCCAGCCGGAACGGGCCCGGGCGGCCCGGCGTCCGGATGCGGCTGGGCGGGAAGGCGGAGTCGGCGAGCGGCCAGACCTGCTCGCCGTCCAGGAGCACCTCGTAGGGCGTGGTGCTGCCGGACTCCAGGTCCTCCACCACGACCAGCGCGTAGTGGTGGCCGGCGACGCAGAACGTGCGTGCGCTGCGGCCGAGGACCTCGACCCGGCACGGGCGGTCGGTCTCCACCCAGACGGTCGCGGAGACCGGGTCGACGTGCCGCAGCAGCGGACCCAGGACGAGGGTGGGTGCGCTCGGTGCGGTGGCTGGCATGCCCCCAGCCTGGCCCATCGCCCCGGGCGGCGGGCGCTGGGGAGTCGCGTCGGCGGGAACGCCGCGGGCTGGGAGACTCGCGGCATGGAATTCGTGCTGATCGCGATCGCGATCCTCGTCGTCGCGCTCGTCGCCGGGGTCGGCCTGCCTCGTCGGGCGGGGCCGGCGCACCACCCGCCTGGACGACGACGCCGTCGCCGGCACGACGCTCACCCGCCCGCGGCCGCCGCAGACCCCGCCGGTCGCCCCCGCGCCGCCCGCGGATCAGCCCGATGCCGTCGTGCCCGACGCCGCTCCGCCGGTCGAGCTGCCGCCGGCCGAGCCCGAGCCGGGGCTGGTCTTCGAGACGCCGCCGCCCTCGGCCGGCCGCCTGGTCCGGCTGCGCTCCCGGCTGGCCCGCTCGCAGTCCTCCCTGGGCCGCGGCCTGCTCACCGTGCTGGCGCGGGAGAAGCTCACCGAGGACGACTGGGAGGAGGTCGAGGAGACGCTCCTGGCCGCCGACGTCGGCGTCAGCGCCACCACCCGGATCGTCGACCGGCTGCGCACCCAGTCGATGGTGCTGGCCACCGCCTCGCCGGCCGAGCTGCGGGCGCTGCTCGTCGGCGAGCTCACCGGCGTCCTCGGCCCGGACCTGGACCGCACGCTGGGCACCGCCCGCCGCGACGGCCACCCCGGTGTCGTGCTCGTCGTCGGGGTCAACGGCGCCGGCAAGACGACGACGGTCGGCAAGATCGCCCGCGCGCTCGTCGGGGACGGCAAGAGCGTGGTCCTGGGCGCGGCCGACACCTTCCGCGCCGCCGCCGCCGACCAGCTGGAGACCTGGGGCGAGCGGGTCGGCGTCCTCACCGTGCGCGGCAAGGAGGGCGGCGACCCGGCGTCGGTCGCCTTCGAGGCCGTGCGCACCGGCGTGGAGGCCGAGGTCGACACCGTCGTCGTCGACACCGCCGGCCGGCTGCACACCAAGTCCGGGCTGATGGACGAGCTGGGCAAGGTCAAGCGGGTCGTGGAGAAGCAGGCGCCGGTGACCGAGGTGCTGCTGGTCCTCGACGCGACGACCGGGCAGAACGGCGTCGTCCAGGCCCGGGTGTTCACCGAGGCCGTGGAGGTCACCGGGGTGGTGCTCACCAAGCTCGACGGCACCGCGAAGGGCGGCATCGTCGTCCGCGTCCAGCAGGAGCTGGGCATCCCGGTGAAGCTGATCGGGCTGGGGGAGGGCGCCGACGACCTGGCGCCGTTCGAGCCGGAGGCGTTCGCCGAGGCGATCGTCGGCTGACGGGTCAGGCGCGGCTGGGGTCGAACCCGTAGGGCAGCTCGAGCCGGTGCGCCGCGAGCAGCGGCGCATCGGCGAGCAGCTCGCGGGTGCCGCCGTCGGCGACGACCGCACCGCCGTCCAGCACCACCGCCCGCGGGCACAGCTGCAGCGCGTAGGGCAGGTCGTGGGTGACCATCAGCAGGGTCACCGGCAGCGACTCCAGCACCTCGGCCAGCTCGCGCCGGCCGGCCGGGTCGAGGTTCGACGACGGCTCGTCGAGCACCAGGATCTCCGGGTGCATCGACAGCACGGTGGCGACGGCGACCCGCCGCCGCTGCCCGAACGACAGGTGGTGCGGTGCGCGGTCGGCGGCGCCGGCCATGCCCACCTGCGCCAGCGCCTCCTCGACGCGGGCGGCCACCTCGGCCTCGGGCAGCCCCAGGTTGCGCGGGCCGAACGCGACGTCCTCGCCGACGGTGGGCATGAAGAGCTGGTCGTCGGGGTCCTGGAAGACGATGCCCACCCGGCTGCGGATCTCGCGCAGGTTCTGCTTGGCCACCGGCAGCCCGGCGACCGAGATCGAGCCGCGGCCGGGCCGCAGGATGCCGTTGAGGTGCAGCACCAGCGTCGTCTTGCCCGCGCCGTTCGGGCCGAGCAGCGCGACCCGCTCGCCGGGGTCGATGCGCAGGTCGACGCCGAACAGCGCCTGGTGCCCGTCGGGGTAGGCGAAGGCGACGTCCTCGACCAGCAGCGAGGGGGTGGTGCTCACCCCAGCAGCATCCCCGTCGCGAGGACGACGCCCGCGACGAGGGGGAGCGCCAGGCCCGCGGCCCACTCCCGCGGGGGGACGGCGGCGGCCGGCCCGCCGGGCAGCCGGCCGCTGTACCCGCGGGACAGCATCGCCAGGTGCACGCGCTCGCCGCGCTCGTAGGAGCGGATGAACAGCGCGCCGGCCGCCGCCCCGAGCACCCGGAGCGCCCCGCGCCGCCGCCCGTCGAAGGCGCGCGACTCCCGGGCCACCCGCATGCGGTGCAGCTCGCCGCTGACGACGTCGACGTACCGGATCATGAAGCCGAGGATCTGGACCAGCGCCGCGGGCAGCCGCAGCCGCTCCAGCCCGCGCAGCAGCGCCCGCGGCTCGGTCGTGGTGGCCAGCACGGTGGCCGCCAGCACCGACAGCGTCGCCTTGGCCAGCAGCGCGCCACCGGTCTGCAGGCCGCTCTCCGACAGCGACAGCCCCAGCACCTCGACCCGCGGGCCGCGGGTCACGAACGGCAGCAGCAGCGCGAAGACGACGAACGGGATCTCGACGACCAGGCTGCGCAGCAGCCGGGCGGGCCGCACCCGGGCGACCGCGGCGACGGTCAGCACCGCCAGCAGGTAGCCGGCGTACGCCCACGGCGCCCAGCCGGCGTGCACCGGCGTCGCCACGACGACCAGGGCGTAGGCCAGGACGGCGACCAGCTTGACCTGCGGGGCCAGCCGGTGCACGGGGCTGGTGCCCGCCACGTAGCGGGCGCTCAGCGCGCCGCCGTGGCCGGCGCCCACGTCAGGCCTTCGGTGCGGAGCCGGCGTCGACGTCCGTGCGGGAGTCGTCGTCGGCGGGAACATCGTCGGTGCCGCTGCGGCGGCGGACGAGCAGGGTGATGCCGCCGGCGAGGGCCAGCGTCACGGCGACGCCGATGACCCCGGCGAGGCCGCCGGAGAGCCGGCCGTCCTCGACGCCGGAGACGGCGTAGTCGGCCAGCGGCGAGCCCGCGGTGGAGCTGTCCTCCGCGGTGTGCGCGAAGCCCTCCTTCTCGGCCGACCACTCCAGGCCGTCGGGGGAGCTGCTGGCGTAGTAGCTGCCGATGCCGGCGACGACGAGCGCCACGAGCAGGCCGGCGAGCAGGAAGCCGGAGGTCCGGCGGCGGGTGGTCATCGGGACGCCACGACCTCGGGACGGCGGAGCAGCGTGCCGGCGTCGCGCAAGTGCGCGGCGCCGTGCACCAGGTCGGGCCGCGCGGCGAGGACGGCGCCGAGCACGGCCACGGTGATCGCCGCCTCGCCGAGGCCGATGAGCACGTGGATGCCGCCCATCGTCGCGGCGACCGCGCCGAGGGAGATGTCGGCGACGCCGCCGGCCGCGAAGAGCGCCACGAAGGCCAGGGCCGAGAGCGGCACCGAGGCGAACGCGCCGACGCCGGCGCCGACGAGCACGCCGGTCCGCGTCCGCGGCAGCACCGCGACGACGAGGCGGAACAGCCCGTAGCCCACGCCGACCGCGACCAGCGCCATGAGCGTGACGTTCGTGCCGAGCGCGGTCAGCCCGCCGTCGGCGAACAGGACGGCTTGCACGAGCAGCACCACGGTCATGCAGAGCACCGCGGTCCAGGGCCCGACGAGGACCGCGGTCAGCGCGCCCCCGATGAGGTGGCCGCTGGTCCCAGCACCGACCGGGAAGTTCATCATCTGCACCGCGAAGACGAAGGCCGCGGTGAGGCCGGCCAGCGGCGCGGTGCGCTCGTCCAGCTCCTCCCGCGCCTTGCGCAGCGCCAGGGCCACGGTGCCGGCGGCGAGGACGCCGGTCGCGACCGACGTGGGCGCGTCGAGGAATCCGTCGGGTACGTGCACGCCCTCGACCTTATTGCACATCGTTTGCAACTAGCCAGGGCAGCGGTGGTCCACGGCGGTACCCGGGGGTCCGCAACACGCCTGCAACGTGCGGAGGGGACACGCGGACGGGAGTTCACCGTCGCGAAACAAGCGGAGACCGCCCGCCGAAACACACGCCCGGCACGGTGAACGCCACGTCGCCCTCCCCCCGGAGGGACCGGCGCCACCGACCGGCCGCCCGGCCGACGACCCCCTCAGGAGGTTGCCGTGGTCAACACCGGCGACACCGCCTGGATCCTCACCCAGCGCGGCGCTCGTGCTGCTGATGACGCCCGGCCTCGCACTGTTCTACGGCGGCATGGTCCGCGCGAAGAGCGTGCTGAACATGATGATGATGAGCTTCGGGGCCCTGGCGCTGATCAGCGTGCTCTGGGTGCTCTACGGCTACTCGATCGCCTTCGGCGACGACATCGGCGGCGGGCTGCTCGGCGACCCGAGCGAGTTCTTCGGCCTCAAGGGCCTCATGGAGGACGTCACCGGCGACGAGGGCGGCCTGCCGGTCATGGCCTTCGTCGGCTTCCAGGCCGTCTTCGCCATCATCACCGTCGCCCTGATCTCCGGCGCGATCGCCGACCGGGCCAAGTTCGGCTCCTGGATGGTCTTCGCCGGCATCTGGGCCACGGTCGTCTACTTCCCGGTCGCGCACTGGGTGTTCGCCTTCGACGGCGACGACGTGGTCGGCGGCTGGATCGCCAACGGTCTGGAGGTCATCGACTTCGCCGGTGGCACCGCGGTCCACATCAACGCCGGTGCGGCGGGCCTGGCCCTCGCCCTGGTCCTGGGCAAGCGGCGCGGCTTCGGCCGCGAGGCGATGCGCCCGCACAACCTGCCGCTGGTCATGATCGGCGCGGGCCTGCTGTGGTTCGGCTGGTTCGGCTTCAACGCCGGCTCCGCCCTGGCCGCCGACAACACCGCCTCGGTGGTCTGGGTCAACACGCTGGTCGCCACGGGCGCCGCGACGCTGGGCTGGCTGCTGGTCGAGAAGCTCCGCGACGGCCACTCCACCTCGCTGGGTGCCGCGTCGGGCGTCGTCGCCGGCCTGGTCGCCATCACCCCGGCCTGCTCCGCGCTCTCGCCGATCGGCTCGATCATCGTCGGCGCGATCGCCGGCGCGCTCTGCGCCCTGGCCGTCGGGCTCAAGTACAAGCTGGGCTACGACGACTCGCTCGACGTCGTCGGCGTCCACCTCGTCGGTGGCCTCTGGGGCACCATCGCCATCGGCTTCCTGGCCGACCCCGACGCCCCCGCCGGTGCGGAGAGCCTCTTCTTCGGCGGCAGCGCCGACCTGCTGTGGCGCCAGATCGTCGGCGCCCTGGCCGTGCTCGCCTTCTCCTTCGTGGTCACCTGGATCATCGGGACCGCCATCCAGCGGACCATCGGCTTCCGGATCAGCGAAGATGAGGAGATCACCGGCATCGACACCGTCGTGCACGCGGAGTCGGGCTACGACTTCGCCTCGCTCGGCAGCAGCGGTTCCACCGCCCCACTGGCCGGGCAGGCGCGTGCCGAGGCCCGTAACACCGAGAGGACCATGGCATGAAGCTCGTCACCGCGATCGTCAAGCCCTTCAAGCTGGACGACGTCAAGAACGCCCTCGAGCTGATCGGCATCGCCGGGCTCACCGTCAGCGAGGTCCAGGGCTTCGGCCGCCAGCGCGGCCACACCGAGGTCTACCGCGGCGCGGAGTACCAGGTGGACTTCGTGCCCAAGGTCCGCATCGAGGTCGTCGTCTCCGAGGTCGACGCCGCCCGCGTGGTGGACGCCGTGGTCGAGGCCGCCTCCACCGGGCAGATCGGCGACGGCAAGGTCTGGGTCACCACGATCGACGAGATCGTGCGGGTCCGCACCGGGGAGCGCGGGGACGACGCGCTCTGATGCACCGCTGAGCACACCCGCCGGCCGGGGTGGTGGGACCGCCCACCGCCCCGGCCGGCGCACTTCCCGAGGCCGACAGAGGGGGACCCGTGCTGGACACCGAGGCGCTGCCCGGTCTGCCCCGCGCCGAGCGCGTGCAGGTCGTCGACACCTGGCTCGCCGGCCTGCTGGACGACGCGGTCGGCGGCACGCCGCCGCCCCTGGCCCGGCGGGGGAGCGCCCCGCCCCGCACCGGCACCGACGGCCTCGCGCTCGTCGCCGTCGGCAGCCTGGGCCGGCGCGAGCTGCCGCCGCACGGCGACCTCGACCTCGTCCTCGTCCACGACGGCCGGCCCGAGATCGCCGCCATCGCCGACGCGCTCTGGTACCCCGTCTGGGACGCCGGCCTCCGGCTGGACCACTCCGTGCGCTCGGTGGCCGAGGCCGTCGCGGTCGCCTCCACCGACGTCAAGGCCGGCCTGGGCCTGCTCGACGCTCGGCTGGTCGCCGGCGACGCGGAGCTGGCCGGCCGGCTGCGCACCGCCACGCTGAGCAGCTGGCGGCAGGCCGCCTCGCGGCTCCTGCCGGCGCTGCGCGACCTGCGTCGGGACCGCGCCCGCCAGGTCGGCGAGCTGGCCTTCCTGCTCGAACCCGACCTCAAGGAGGCCTACGGAGGGCTGCGCGAGGGGCAGGTGCTGCGCGCGGTCGCCGCCGCGCAGCTCGCCGACGAGCCGACCGCCGAGGTCGAGGCCGCCTACGCCTTCCTGCTCGACGTCCGCGACGAGCTCCGCCGGCGCACCGGCCGCCCGGCCGACGTCCTGGTCCGCCAGGAGCAGCGGCCGGTGGCCGTGGCCCTCGGCCTGGCCGGGGAGGACGACCTGCTGCGCGAGGTCAGCCTGGCCGGGCGCCGGCTGGCGTTCGTCGCCGACGAGACCTGGCGTCGGGTGGAGGCCACGCTCGTGCGCCGGCCGCGCAGCCGCTACCGCCGGGTGCGCCGCGAGCCCCTGGCCGACGGCGTGGTGCGCCAGGGCGACGAGGTCGTCCTCGCCCGGGACGCCCGCCCGGCCGGCGACCCGGGCCTGCTGCTGCGGGCCGCGGCCGCCGCCGCCCGCGCCGACCTGCTGCTCTCGCCGTACACGCTCAAGGTGCTCGCGGTGCACAGCCAGCCGATGCCCGAGCCGTGGCCCGCCGAGGTGCGCTGGTCGTTCCTCCGGCTGCTGGCCAGCGGGCGCTCCGCCGTCCCCGTGCTGGAGCAGCTGGACCAGGAGGGGCTGCTCTCCCGGCTGATCCCGGAGTGGGACCGCGTCCGCTCGCTGCCGCAGCGCCACCCCTGGCACCGCTTCACCGTCGACCGGCACCTGGTCGAGGCCGCGGCCGCCGCGGCCGAGTCTCACCCGGGACGTCGACCGCCCCGACCTGCTGCTGGTCGCCGCCCTGCTGCACGACATCGGCAAGGGCTGGCCGGGCGACCACAGCGAGGTGGGCGAGCCGATCGCCGCCGCGATCGCCGCCCGCATGGGCTTCACCGAGGCCGACGTGGCGATCGTGGCCACCCTGGTGCGCCACCACCTGCTGCTCCCCGCGACCGCCACCCGCCGCGACATCGACGACCCCGCGACCATCGACCGGGTCGCGGAGACCATCGGCTGCGACGGCGCCGTCCTCCAGCTGCTGCACGCGCTGGCGCAGGCCGACGGCGCGGCGACCAGCGCGTCGGCGTGGTCGCCGTGGAAGGCCCACCTGGTGGCGGCGCTGGTCGCCCGGGTGCAGGCCAGGCTCGGCGGGGTGCCGGTCGAGGAGCCCGCGCCGGTGCTGCGGCCCACCAGCCCGCAGGCCTCGACGCCGACGCCGGACCTGCCGGGGGAGACCGCGCCGGTCACCGTCGGGATACCGGGACGTCGCCGACGGCCAGGAGGTCACCATCGGCGCCCCCGACCGCCCGGGCCTGCTGAGCACCTGCGCCGGCGTGCTGGCGCTCAACCAGCTCGACGTCCGCGCGGCGAAGATCACCGTCGAGGGCGGGCACGCCACGAGCGTGTTCGCGGTCCGGCCGCGGTTCGGCCGGGCCCCGGTGCCGGAGATCCTGGCCGACGGCGTGCGCGCCGCCCTCGAGGGCAGCCTGCCCCTGGCCGAGCGGCTGCGGCAGCGGGAGGCCGACTACCACCAGGACGGCGCCCGCTCGGCGCCGCCGCGGATCTCCTGGCACAACGGCGAGGTCAGCGGCGCGGCGACCGGCATCGTCGAGGTGCGGGCCGGCGACCGCGCCGGGCTGCTGTACCGGCTGACCGCGGCGATCGCGGGGGAGGGGCTCGACGTCACCTCCGCCCGGATCGAGACGCTCGGCGCCGACGCGGTGGACTGCTTCTACGTCGCCAACCCCTCCGGCGACCCGGTCGACCCCGAGCAGCGCCGCCGGGTGGACGCCGCGCTCGTGGGTGCGATGCGCCCGGCGGGAGCGGACACGCCGGTCGCGGGTGCGTGAACCTGTCGGTGCCCCGTGCGACGGTCGGGACCGAGCGGGACGGACCGGTCCCACCGACGGAGGGCAGGACGTGGAGTTCCAGCTGTGGCACTGCTCCGACTGCGGCGACGAGCGCGAGTTCGTGCAGCCGACGTGCACCGACGGGCACACCGAGGACGGCGGCCCCTGCCCGGACTGGGCCTGCGTCGACTGCGGCGCCGCGCTGGTCACCGGCGTCGCGCCGCGCACGCTCGTCGGGTCGGGCCTGACGCACGCCGCCTAGACCGCCGATACCCTCGGGGCGGACGGCGCGACGTGCTCGCGCCCGGAACTGCTGAGGACGTGCTGTGTTCGAGACCCTCTCCGACCGCCTGGACAAGGTCTTCACCGGCCTGCGGGGCAAGGGTCGGCTGACCGACGCCGACATCGACGCCACCGCGCGCGAGATCCGCATCGCGCTGCTCGAGGCCGACGTGGCCCTGCCGGTCGTGCGGTCCTTCATCGACGCGGTGAAGGAGCGCGCCCGCGGGGCGGACGTCTCGCAGGCGCTCAACCCGGCGCAGCAGGTCATCAAGATCGTCAACGAGGAGCTCATCGGCATCCTCGGCGGGGAGACCCGGCGGATCCGGCTGGCCAAGCAGTCGCCGACGGTGATCATGCTGGCCGGTCTGCAGGGTGCCGGTAAGACGACCCTCGCCGGCAAGCTCGGCCGCTGGCTCAAGGAGCAGGGGCACACCCCGCTGCTGGTGGCCGCCGACCTGCAGCGCCCGAACGCGGTCAACCAGCTCTCGATCGTCGCCGGCCAGGCCGGCGTCGACGTCTACGCGCCCCAGCCGGGCAACGGCGTCGGTGATCCGGTGCAGGTGGCCCGCGACTCGATCGACCACGCGCGCCGCACCATGCACGACGTCGTCGTCGTCGACACCGCCGGCCGCCTCGGCATCGACGCCGAGCTGATGCAGCAGGCGGCCGACATCCGCGACGCGGTCCACCCGGACGAGACGCTGTTCGTCGTCGACGCGATGATCGGCCAGGACGCCGTCACCACGGCGCAGGCGTTCCAGGACGGCGTCGGCTTCAGCGGCGTCGTCCTCACCAAGCTCGACGGCGACGCCCGCGGTGGTGCCGCGCTGTCGGTGCGGCACGTGACCGGCCAGCCGATCATGTTCGCCTCCACCGGCGAGAAGCTGACCGACTTCGACGTCTTCCACCCCGAGCGGATGGCCTCGCGCATCCTCGGCATGGGCGACGTGCTCACCCTCATCGAGCAGGCCGAGAAGACCTTCGACGCCGACCAGGCCGAGAAGATCGCGGGCAAGCTCGCCTCCCGCGAGGGCTTCACGCTCGAGGACTTCCTCGAGCAGATGATGGCCATCCGCAAGATGGGCCCGATCGCCAACCTGCTCGGCATGCTGCCGGGCGCCGGGGCGATGAAGGAGCAGCTCAAGCAGGTCGACGACCGCGACCTGGACCGCACCGCGGCGATCATCCGCTCGATGACGCCGCAGGAGCGGGTCAACTCGAAGATCATCAACGCCTCGCGGCGGGTGCGCATCGCCAACGGCTCGGGCGTCAGCGTCACCGACGTCAACCAGCTGCTGGAGCGCTTCGCCCAGGCCCAGAAGATGATGGGCCAGATGGCCGGCAGCATGGGTCTGCCCGGCATGGGCCCCATGTCGAAGAAGGCCCGCGGCCGCCAGATGCAGGCGCAGTCGAAGAAGGGCAAGGGGAAGAAGGGCAAGGGCAAGGGCGGTCCCGCCCGCCGTCCCGTCGGCGCCCCCGGCCTGCCGCCCGGCGCCGGCAACCCCTTCGGCGGGCTGCCCGGCGGGATGCCGAACCTGCCCCCGGGTCAGGGCCTGCCCGACCTCACCAAGCTGAACTTCGACCAGTTCAAGGACGGCAACGGGCGGTGAGCGCGCCGCTGCCCTCCCTGCACCTGTCCGGTGTGGTGCTCCCCGAGGGGGAGCACCGTGACGTCTGGGTGCGGGAGGGGCGGTTCACCTTCGAGCCCGTCCCGGGCGCCGAGACGGTCAGCCGGGGCGGCTGGCTGATCCCCGGGCTGGTGGACGCGCACTGCCACGTCGGCATCCTGCGCGGCGGCGGGCACGCCGAGGACCTGAGCCAGGCCCGCGCGCAGGCGGTCGCCGAGCGCGAGGCCGGCGTCCTGGCGCTGCGCGACTGCGGTTCGCCGGTGGACACCCGCGCCCTCGACGACGAACCCGACCTGCCGACGATCATCCGGGCGGGCCGGCACATCGCCCGCACCCGGCGCTACATCCCGGGCCTCGGCATCGAGATCGAACCCGAGGACCTGGTCGAGCAGACCCGCGTGCAGGCCCGGCGCGGGGACGGCTGGGTCAAGCTGGTGGGGGACTGGATCGACCGCTCGGTCGGCGACCTCGCCCCCGAGTGGCCGGCCGACGTCGTCGCCGCGGCGATCGCGGCGGCGCACGAGGAGGGCGCGCGGGTCACCGCGCACACCTTCGGCACCGACGCGCTGCCCGCGCTGATCGAGGCCGGCATCGACTGCATCGAGCACGGCACCGGCCTGACCGAGGAGCTCATCGGCGCGATGGCCACACGCGGCACCGCCGTCGTCCCGACGCTGGTGAACGTGGAGAACTTCCCGGGCTTCGCCGCCGCGGGGGAGAAGAAGTTCCCGACCTACGCGAGCACGATGCGGCGGCTGTACGCGAACTCGGGTGCGGTGGTGCGGGCCGCGTTCGAGGCCGGTGTGCCGGTGTTCGCCGGCACCGACGCCGGCGGCGGCATCGAGCACGGCGTCATCGCCGACGAGATCCGCGCGCTGTGCGAGGCGGGCATCCCGGCCGAGGACGCGCTGGCCGCCGGGTCGTGGAAGGCGCGCGAGTGGCTCGGGCTGCGCGGCATCGAGGAGGGCGCGGTCGCCGACGTCGTCGTCTACGAGCGCGACCCCCGCACCGACCTGGGCGCGTTGCAGTCGCCGCAGCGGACGGTCCTGCGAGGCCGCGTCGTCGCCTGACCCGGGCCACCCGATACCCGCTCGCGCGGCCTGGGAGACTCGTCCCGTGCTGCTCCGGATGTCGACCCTGTTCCTGCGGACCCTGCGTGATGACCCGGCTGACGCCGAGGTCGCCAGCCACCGCCTCCTCGCCCGCGGCGGGTACATCCGCCGCGCCGCGCCCGGCGGGTTCACCTGGCTGCCGCTGGGCTACCGGGTCTTCCGCAACGTCGAGCGCATCATCCGCGAGGAGATGGACGCGATGGGCGCCCAGGAGGTCGCCTTCCCGGCTCTCCTGCCGCGCGAGCCCTACGAGGCCACCGGCCGCTGGACCGAGTACGGCCCCAACCTCTTCCGGCTGCAGGACCGCCGCGGGAACGACTTCCTGCTCGGCCCCACCCACGAAGAGATGTTCACCCTCCTGGTGAAGGACCTCTACGGCTCCTACAAGGACCTGCCGGTCTCGCTGTACCAGATCCAGACCAAGTACCGGGACGAGGCGCGGCCCCGCGCCGGCCTGTTCCGCGGCCGCGAGTTCACGATGAAGGACAGCTACTCCTTCGACATCGACGACGCCGGCCTGGACGTCAGCTACGCCAAGCACCGCGACGCCTACATCCGCATCTTCGACCGGCTGGGCCTGGAGTACGTCATCGTCTCGGCGATGTCGGGCGCGATGGGCGGCTCCAAGAGCGAGGAGTTCCTGCACCCGACCGCGATCGGCGAGGACACCTTCGTCCGCTCGCCCGGCGGCTACGCGGCCAACGTCGAGGCCGTCACCACCGTGGTGCCCGACGAGATCCCGTTCGACGGGCTGCCCGCCGCGCACGTCGAGGACACCCCCGACACCCCGACCATCGAGTCCCTGGTCGCCGTCGCGCAGAAGCTGTTCCCGGACGCCGGCTACACCGCGGCCTCCACGCTGAAGAACGTCGTCGTCACGCTGGTGCACCCCGATGGCAGCCGCGAGCCGGTCGTCATCGGCCTGCCCGGCGACCGCGAGGTCGACGCCAAGCGGCTCGAGGCGCAGGTCGCCCCGGCCGAGGTCGAGCCGTTCACCGACTTCGCCGGCAACCCGCTCCTGGTCAAGGGCTACATCGGCCCGCAGGTGCTCGGTGCCGAGAGCGACTCGAAGATCCGCTACCTGGTCGACCCGCGCGTGGTCTCCGGCACCCGCTGGATCACCGGCGCCAACGAGGCCGGCAAGCACGTCTTCGACCTCGTCGCCGGCCGCGACTTCACCTGGGACGGCGTCATCGAGGCCGCCGAGGTGCTGCCCGGCGACCCCGCACCCGACGGCTCCGGCCCGCTGGAGCTCGCCCGCGGCGTGGAGATGGGGCACATCTTCCAGCTCGGCCGCAAGTACGCCGAGGCGCTCGAGCTCAAGGTGCTCGACGAGAGCGGCAAGCTCGTCACGGTCACCATGGGCTCCTACGGCATCGGCGTCTCCCGCGCCGTCGCCGCGATCGCCGAGTCCACCCACGACGAGCTGGGCCTGGCCTGGCCGCGCTCCGTCGCGCCCGCCGACGTGCACGTCGTCGCCACCGGGAAGGACGCCGCCGTCTTCGAGGCGGCCGAGGCGCTCGCCGGTGAGCTCGTCGCCGCCGGGCTCACCGTGCTCTACGACGACCGGCCCAAGGTCAGCCCCGGCGTGAAGTTCAAGGACGCCGAGCTGCTCGGCATGCCGACGATCGTCACCGTCGGCCGCGGCCTCGCCGAGGGCGTCATCGAGGTGCGCGACCGGAAGACCGGCGAGCGCGAGGAGGTGCCGGTCGCCGAGGCCGGCGCCCGCGTGCTCGCCGCCGTCCGCGGCTGACCCGAGGCACCCGCGCTGGGATCAGGTTCCCTGATCCCAGCGCTTCCTCCCTCACGGTGCGCGGTGAGGGAGGAAGCGCTCCGGTGAGGGAGGACGGCGTCCGGCAGGGGGCGCCGGTCCGTCGTCGAGGCGAGCGGTCGCGTGTCGCTGACCTCGACGGCTCACCGGACGGAGCCGCCCGTGATCCACTCTGGACATGCCGCAGGACGTCGAGGAGCAGGTCGCGCAGAGCGCACAGGTTGTCGAGCAGAACCTGGCCCTCGGTGACCAGGTGCACAAGCCGCGGCCGATCGACCACCTGGCCGGGTTCCGCACCCGCCGCGCCGCCGAGGCGGCGGGGGAGGAACTGGTGGCCGCTGGCTACCGCATCGACGGGCTGCGCCGCCGCTTCCTCACCGTGTGGCTGGAGTTCAGTGCCATGACCGCCGTCGACCACGGCACCGCGGCCGCCTTCACCCGCGAGGTCGTCGGCATCGTCAACCGGCACGGCGGCACCTACGACGGCTGGGGCGGTTTCCTGGTGGCCGCCGAGGATGACGCCGACGGATGACCGCCCAGGACCGCCGTCCGCTGACGGCGATCGAGCGCGCTCTCCTCGATGCCTTTCTCGGGCACGACTTCCCCGGGGTCGAGCAACTGCGGGCCCAGTCGGGGACGGCGACGGCGTCGCCGGGGTGCACGTGCGGTTGCGGCACGGTCGAACTGCACGTGCCCGACGCTGCGCCCCCGTCGACCGCGACGAGCCCCGTCCGGGTGGAGGGCACGGTGCTCGACCTCGCCGGGAACGCGGTCGGCGGGCTGTTGCTGTTCCTCGAGGACGGCCGGCTGGCCGGCCTCGAGGTGTACCCGCTCGACGACGATTCGCTGCCTCTGCCTCTGCCTCTGCCTCTGCCTCTGCCTCTGCCTCTGCCTCTGCCTCTGCCTCTGCCTCTGCCGCCGGTCGACCGGGTGCGGTGGGGCTAGCCGGCCGGGTCGGCGACCAGCTCGACCTCGTAGCCGTCGGCGTCTTCCAGGAACGCCGCGCGGTGGTCCGGGCCCCCGGCGAACGGGTGCCGGTCGGCGAACAGCAGCCGCCAGCCGTGCGCCGGAGCCTCCGCCACCAGCGCGTCCAGCTCGGCGGCAGACCCGGCGCGGAACGCCAGGTGGTTCACCCCGGGGGCGCGGCGCTCGTGCGCGGCGCCGACCAGCGCGGGGGACTGCTCGACGACGACGTAGACACCGTCGGCACCCCACCGCCACGACCGCCCGTCCTCCCACGACCGGTACGGCTGCGCGCCCAGGCGGGGGAGCAGCCACCCCCAGGAGGCCTCCGCGCGGGCGAGGTCGGGCACCCACAGCTCGATGTGGTGCAGCGGTCCGGTGCTGGCCACGGCGCTCCTCCCGGGATCTGGCATCATGGTCGGTCGAACACGGCGGGAGCGGCCCTCTCACCGATCCCGGCCGTGTCCATCGCTCCGCCCCGACGCAACCCCACACGTCGCCCGGCGAGCAACCACACAGCGTTCGAGGAGTACACCACCCACCGTGGCCACCAAGATCAAGCTCATGCGCCTGGGCAAGATGCGCGCGCCGTACTACCGCATCGTCGTCGCCGACGCCCGCACCAAGCGTGACGGTCGGTCGATCGAGACGATCGGCAAGTACCACCCGAAGGAGGACCCCTCCTACATCGAGGTCGACTCCGAGCGCGCGCAGTACTGGCTGGGTGTCGGCGCGCAGCCGACCGAGGCCGTCGCCGCCATCCTCCGGGTGACCGGTGACTGGCAGAAGTTCAAGGGCGAGCCGGCCCCCGCGCCGATGCGCGTCGCCGAGCCCAAGCCGGACAAGAAGGCTCTCTACGAGGCCGCCGTCCGCGCCGGCATGGACGAGCCGACCACCGAGGCGACCACCGCCAAGAAGAAGGCCGCGCCGAAGAAGGCCGCTGCCGCCGACGAGGCTCCCGCCGCCGAGGCCCCGGCGACCGAGGCTCCGGCCGCGGACGCCGCCCCGGCCGAGACGCCTGCCGAGTAAGACGTGCTCGAAGACGCGCTCGAGCACCTGGTCAAGGGCATCGTCGACCATCCCGAGGACGTGACGGTCGACCTGCTCACCAACCGCCGTGGCAAGACCCTCGAGATCCGGGTGCACCCCGACGACCTCGGCAAGGTCATCGGCCGCGGCGGTCGTACCGCCAAGGCGCTGCGCCAGGTGATGACCGGTGTCGGGGGACGCGGCCTCCGGGTCGACGTCGTCGACACCGACGGGCGCTGAGCACGACGCCTTGAGCACTCCGCACGACCCCCCTCCGGACACCGTGGTGGTCGGCCGCATCGGCCGGCCCCACGGTGTCCGTGGTCTGACCACCGTCGAGGTGCGCACCGACGACCCGGACGCCCGCTTCGCCCCCGGCACCGTGCTGCGCACCCAGCCGGCCGAGCGCGGCCCGCTCACCGTCGTCGACAAGCGCTGGCACAGCGGCACGCTGCTGCTGCAGCTGGCCGCTCCCTCCGGTGAGGTCTACGCACTGCGCGAGACCGTCGACGCCCTCCGCAACACCCTGCTGCTCGTCCCGGTCGACGAGCTGCCCGAGCTCCAGGAGCCCGACTCCTACTACGACCACCAGTTGGTCGGCCTGGGCGCCCGGCTGCCCGACCGGCTCGGTGATCGGCGAGGTCACCGCCGTCCGGCACGAGGCGCAGGACCTGCTCGTCGTGCGCCGGCCCGAGGGCGGCGAGGCGCTGATCCCCTTCGTGGCGGCGCTGGTACCCACCGTCGACCTCGACGGCGGCTTCCTCGTCGTCGATCCGCCCGAGGGGCTGCTCGACCTGTGAGCGCGCCGTACCGGGTCGACGTCGTCACCATCTTCCCCGAGTACCTGGCGCCGCTGCGCCAGTCGCTGCTGGGCAAGGCCGCCGAGCGCGGCCTGGTCGCCATCGGCGTGCACGACCTGCGGCAGTGGACCGACGACGTGCACCGCACCGTCGACGACTCCCCGTACGGGGGCGGCCCCGGCATGGTCATGAAGCCCGAGCCGTGGGCGCGCGCGCTGGAGGCCGTCCGGCCGCCCGGCACCCGCCTCGTCGTCCCGACGCCGGCCGGGCGCCCGTTCACCCAGGCCCTGGCCGCGGAGTGGTCGGCCGAACCCGGCCTGGTCTTCTCCTGCGGCCGCTACGAGGGCATCGACCAGCGGGTCGCCGACTGGGCCGCCGACGCCGGTCCCGTGTCGGAGGTCTCGATCGGCGACTACGTCCTCGCCGGCGGGGAGTCCGCCGTCCTGGTCATGGTCGAGGCGGTCACCCGGCTGCTGCCCGGCGTCGTCGGCAACCGCGAGTCGGTGGAGTTCGACTCGCACGCCGACGGCCTCCTCGAGGGTCCGTCCTACACCCGGCCCGCGACCTGGCGGGGCCACGAGGTGCCGCCGGTGCTGCTCTCCGGCGACCACGCGGCTATCGAGCGGTGGCGCCGCGCGGAGTCGCTGCGGCGCACCGCCGACCGGCGCCCAGACCTGCTCGCCGCGCTGCCCGACGAGGCGCTGGACGCCGCGGACCGCGCCCTCCTCGACGGCCGCTGAGCGGTGGCCGGCAGCACGGTCGTCCGCCCCTCGGCTCGGGTCGTCGTCCTCGACCCGGTCGGCCGGATCCTGCTGCTGGGCGCCCGGCTGACCGACCCCGGCGTGCCGCCGGGCGACGTGCTGTTCTGGTACACCCCCGGCGGGGGCGTGGAGGCGGGCGAGTCGCTGCGCACCGCCGCCGTCCGGGAGCTCGCCGAGGAGATCGGCCTGGACGTCGAGCCCGCGGCGCTGGAGGGACCGGTCTGGTTCCGGCGCTTCGTGGGCCCCTTCGGCGGCGTCGAGTACGACAACCGGGAGACCTACTTCGTGCTCCGCGACGTCGTGCACGACGTCGACCCGCGCGGCCGCACCGAGCTCGAGCTGCTGGGCGACGAGCCGCACCGGTGGTGGACCGTCGAGGAGATCGCCGCCAGCAGCGAGGAGTTCGCACCCCGCGAGCTGGCCGCGGTGCTCCCGGCGCTGGTGGCGGGCCCGTGGACCGGGGTGCCGCGCATCGTCACCTGAAGATGTGGCACGATGGACCACTGCTGCGCACCGTCGGCCGGGTCGACGGGGGAGTTCCGCCGAGGAGCCCGCAGCTCCCGGGAACGGACAGCCGGGTCGTACCGCTGTCCGCACCGCACACGAGCCACTGCCAGAACATGAGGACTGCCGCGATGAACACCCTGGACGCACTCGACGCCGCTTCGCTGCGCGACGACATCCCGACGTTCCGCCCGGGTGACACCGTCAAGGTGCACGTCCGCGTGGTCGAGGGCAACCGCTCCCGCATCCAGGTCTTCCAGGGCGTCGTCATCCGCCGCCAGGGCGGCGGCATCCGCGAGACCTTCACCGTCCGCAAGGTGAGCTTCGGCGTCGGCGTGGAGCGCACCTTCCCGGTGCACACCCCCGTCGTGGAGAAGATCGAGGTCCTCACCCGCGGTGACGTGCGTCGCGCCAAGCTCTACTACCTGCGCGAGCTCCGCGGCAAGGCCGCCAAGATCAAGGAGAAGCGCGACGTCGTCGCGCGCTGACCTGCGCTGAACGACGGGCGGCTCGACCGCCCTCTGCGTCTCCGGCGGGCCCTCCGCGCCGTACGCTGCTCCTGATGAGCAGCCAACGGCCCGGGGGGCCCGCCGACGTCGTTCCCGGCGAGCCCGACCCGGAGGACGGCGCCCGCAGCGGCGAGGCGGAGCAGCAGACCGGGCACCGGGCGGAGCAGCCGGCCGAGGCGTCCGGTGGGCGGCGTCGAGGTCGCGACGGCGCGGCGAAGAAGGGCTCGCTCCTGCGGGAGCTGCCGGTGCTGCTGGTCGTGGCCTTCGTGCTCGCCCTGGTCGTGAAGACCTTCTTCGTGCAGGCGTTCTTCATCCCGTCCGGGTCGATGGAGCAGACGCTGCACGGCTGCCCCGGCTGCACGGGTGACCGCGTGCTGGTCAACAAGGTGCCGTACTGGTTCGGCGAGCCCGAGCCCGGCGACGTGGTGGTCTTCAAGGGCCCCGACACCTGGAGCCCCGAGGTCACCGTCGCCGAACCCGGCAACGCGGTGACCGGGGCCCTGCTGTGGCTGGGCCGCACCGTCGGCGTCGCGCCGCCGAGCGAGGACGACTTCGTCAAGCGGGTCATCGCCGTCGGCGGGCAGACCGTCCAGTGCTGCGACGCCGAGGGCCGGGTCACCGTCGACGGCGAGCCGCTCGACGAGCCCTACATCTTCGAGAACACCCCGATCGACCAGCGCGCCTTCGGCCCGGTCACCGTCCCGGACGGGCGGCTGTGGGTGATGGGCGACCACCGGTCGGCGTCGGCGGATTCCAAGGCGCACCTGGGGGACCGGTACTCCGGCACCGTCGGTGTCGACGACGTCATCGGCAAGGCCGCGGTCATCGTCTGGCCGCTCAGCCGGTTCGGCTTCGTCGGCTCGCCCGACATCCAGGACGTCGACGCGGCCGGTGCCGGTGTGGACGGCGGCGCCACGGGTGTGCGCCCGGACCTGCTCGCCTCCTCCGCGGTCGGGCTGGTCGGCGCCGTGCCGGTCGTGGCGTGGCGGCGCCGTCGCCGCGACCGCTGACGGGGTCGTCGTCCCGGAATGGCGATCCGATGGTGCGCAATGTGACGCGGGCCGCAGGAATGGTCGTTCTCGATAAGCGACGAAAAATTGTCAGCAAAGTGTTCAAGCAACCGTTTCACCCTTCCGATGGAGAGAGAGCAAGCAATTCGGAGTGAAACGGAGTCAGTTGTGTCTGCACCCATGGCGAGCACCGCCCGCGGAGTCACCCGCGTGCTCCTCCTCGCCGACGCGCCCGTCCTGCGCCGTGGTCTGGTCAGCATGATCAACGAGACCGCCGGCATGCAGTCGGTCGGGACGCCCGGCGAGCTGCGCCGCGCCATGACGCTGGCCGAGTCGGCCCGCCCCGACGCCGTCGTCGTCGAGCTGGGCCAGGGCCGCGCCGCCACGCTGAACGCCTGCCGCGACCTCCGTCGCCGCTTCCCCCGGGTCGCCATCGTCGCGCTGGCCACCTCCGAGGACCCGGCCGTCGTCAACGAGGCGCTCGCCGCGGGTGTCGGTGGCTACCTGCTGCTCAACACCTCGCCGACCCTGCTGGGCTGGCGCGATCCTGGCCGCCCGCGCCGGCCGCACCGTCGTCGACCCGCAGATCCGCCGGGTCGAGCCCTCCGCCGTGCCGGCCGCCAAGCCGTTCACCCCCGAGGTGCCGCTGACCCGCCGCGAGCAGGACGTCCTCGACGAGCTGCTGCAGGGCCAGTCCAACCGGGCGATCGGCCGCAACCTGTTCATCAGCGAGGACACCGTCAAGAGCCACGTCAAGGCCATCCTGCGCAAGCTGGGTGCCCGTGACCGGGCCCACGCGGTCTCCCTCGTGCTCTCCTCGCGCACCCCTGCCACCTGCACCTGCGGTGCCCACGGCACCGCCCGCGCCGAGGTGCCCGCCGAGGTGCCCGCCGAGATCTGAGTTCCCGGGGCGTTCGCGCCCGCACGTTCCTCCGCACGCAGGGCCGGTCCGCTCCAGGGCCGGCCCTGCGTGCGTCCGGGGCCGCCGGGTGTCCGGTCCCGGGCCGTCGGACCGCCGTCGTAGGGTCGGTGCGCGATGGCTGCTCGACCCGTTCACTCCGCTGCCGCCCCGGTGCCCCGCGGGCGCCGGGTCGTCGTCGACGACCGGCCCGACGCGCTCTGGGACATGGAGCGCTCGCTGCGGCGGCGCGGCTTCACCGCCGTCGCCGGGGCCGACGAGGCCGGCCGGGGCGCCTGCGCGGGGCCGCTGGTCGCCGCCGCCTGCGTGCTGCCCTCGGGCAAGCGCGGCCGGGTGCCCGGGCTGGCCGATTCCAAGCTGCTCACCGCCGCCGCCCGGGAGCGGGTCTACGCCGAGATCCTCGACCGCGCCGTCTCCTGGTCGGTCGTGCAGATCCCGGTGGAGGAGCTCGACGCGCGCGGCATGCACGTCACCAACCTCGAGGCGCTGCGCCGGGCTGTGTGCACGCTGGACCCCGAGCCGGACTACGTGCTCACCGACGGCTTCCCGGTCCCCGGGCTGTCCCGTCCCGGGCTCGCCGTGTGGAAGGGCGACCGGGTCGCGGCCTGCGTCGCGGCGGCCTCGGTGCTGGCCAAGGTCACCCGGGACCGCGTGATGCTGGAGCTGCACGAGCGCTGGCCGGAGTACGACTTCGCCGGCCACAAGGGCTACATCACCGACGTCCACACGGCGGCGCTGGAGCGGCACGGGCCCTGCCCGGCGCACCGGATGCGGTTCGTGAACGTGGCCCGCGCCCGCGACCTGCACGCGGGGAGGTCCCTCGGGCTGCCCGTCGGTGCCGCCATGCACGATGATGGGGCCATGCGCCCTGAGTCCTGCGAGCCCGCGACGAGCACCGAGGACCGATGAGCACCGAGGATCTCGAGAAGTACGAGACCGAGATGGAGCTGCAGCTCTATCGCGAGTACAAGGACATCGTCCGCCAGTTCACCTACGTGGTGGAGACCGAGCGGCGGTTCTACCTGGCCAACTCCGTCGACCTCCAGGTCCGCGAGGCCGGCGGCGAGGTCTACTTCGAGCTGAAGCTCTCCGACGCCTGGGTGTGGGACATGTACCGGCCGTGGCCCGGTTCGTCCGCAACGTGCGGGTGCTGACGTTCAAGGACGTCAACGTCGAGGAGCTGGACAAGCCCGACCTCGAGCTGCCGGACAACCCGCGCCTGCCCTGAGGGCTACGTGTCGAGGGTCTGGACCCGCTCGATGTTCGTGACGTCGATGACCTCGGCGGTCGAGACGACCAGGACGCGGCCACCGACGAGCGGCTTCATGGTGAGCCACCCGGCGGGGCTGAAGCGGACGAAGGCGTCGACCGGCGGCCGGCTGCTCGCCGCGGAGGACCGCAGCCGCACGCTGGCCTGGTAGGTGTCCCGCTCGTTGATCTGGACGACCGTCTCGACGTACATGCCCCGACGGTAGCCACGCCGACGGCGGGGCCCCGTCCACAGGCGCGGCCACCGTCCACAGCTCCGCCGCAGACCTGGGATCCCGGCGGCGGGCCGGTGAGGGTGGAGCGGTGCCTCCTCCACGCCTCGGCGACCACGGTGAGCGGATCGCCGCCGCCTTCCTGACCGACGCCGGCCTGCGCGTCCTCGACCGCAACTGGCGGTGCCGCGAGGGCGAGCTGGACATCGTCGCCCGCGACGCGCGTGCGCTCGTCTTCTGCGAGGTGAAGACCCGCCGCGGCATCGGCTACGGCCACCCCGCCGAGGCGGTGACGCCCGCCAAGCAGCGGCGGCTCCGGGTCCTGGCCCAGCGGTGGCTGGCGGCCCACGACGAGCACGCGCCGGAGATCCGGTTCGACGTCGTGGGCGTGCTCGTCCGGCCCGGCCGGCCGGCGCAGGTCACGCACCTCCCGGCGGCGTTCTCGTGACGCTGGCGCGCACCTGGTCGGTCGGGCTGGTCGGGGTCCGTGGCGCCCTGGTCGAGGTGGAGCTGGACATCGGGCAGGGGCTGCCCGGGGTGACCCTGGTGGGGCTGCCCGACACCGTGGTGCGGCAGTCGGTGGACCGGGTGCGTGCGGCGGTGGCGAACAGCGGCGGCGACTTCCCGAACCGGCGCATCACGATCGGGCTGTCGCCGGCGTCGATGCCCAAGCAGGGGAGCGGCTTCGACCTGGCGCTGGCCGCGGCGGTCCTCGCCGCGGCCGGGACGGTGCCCGAGGGGTCCATCGATCGGCTGGTGCTGCTGGGGGAGCTCGGGCTCGACGGCGCGGTGCGGCCGATCCGCGGGGTGCTCCCGGCGGTGCTGGCCGCCGCGCACGCCGGCCACGCACAGGTCGTCGTGCCGGCCGGCAACGCCGACGAGGCCGCGCTGGTCGCGGGCGTCGACGTGCTGCCGGTGAGCTCGCTGGAGCAGCTCGTCGAGCACCTCTCGGGGCGCCGGGTGATCCCGGCGCACGTCCGCGGCGAGACTCCCGGGCCCGCGCCGACCGCCGACCTGGGGGACGTGGTCGGCCAGGCCGTGGGCCGCCGGGCGGTGGAGGTCGCGGCCGCCGGCGGGCACCACCTGTTCCTGGCCGGGCCCCCGGGTGCCGGCAAGACGATGCTCGCCGAGCGCATGCCCGGCCTGCTGCCGCCGCTGGACGAGGAGGCGGCGCTGGAGGTCACCGCCATCCACTCGATCGCCGGGACGCTGTCGCCGGACGCGCCGCTGCTCACCCGCCCGCCGCTGGAGGCGCCGCACCACTCGGCCACGATGGCCGCGCTGATCGGCGGCGGCTCGGGCCAGATCCGCCCGGGCGCGCTGTGCCGGGCCCATCGCGGGGTGCTCTTCCTCGACGAGGCGCCCGAGTTCCCCCGGGCGGTGCTCGACACCCTGCGCCAGCCGCTGGAGCGCGGTCAGGTGACGATCCACCGGGCGGCCGGCTCGGCCACCTTCCCGTGCCGCGCGCAACTGGTGCTGGCGGCCAACCCCTGCCCCTGCGCGAGCGCCGCGGGCGACGCCGCCTGCACGTGCAGCGCGCTCGAGCGGCGCCGCTACCGGTCCCGGCTGTCGGGGCCGCTGCTGGACCGCATCGACCTCCGGGTGGAGCTCCCGCCGGTCACCCGGGCCGCCTGGCTGGACGGGCTGGGGGAGCCGGAGTCCACGGCAGTCGTGGCCCGGCGTGTGCAACAGGCCCGCGCGGTGGCCGCGGAGCGGTTGGCCGGGACGGGGCTCCTGCTGAACAGCCAGGTGCCCGGCCGGCTGCTGCGCGAGCGCTTCGCCCCGCCGCGGTCCTCGCTGGCCCTGGCCGAGCGGGCCCTGGAACGGGGCGCCCTCTCCGTGCGCGGCTTCGACCGCGTCCAGCGGGTCGCCTGGACGCTGAGCGACCTGGCCGGGCGCACCGTGCCCGGCGCCGACGAGGTGGCCGAGGCCCTCGGCATGCGCCTGCAGCGGGTAGCGGCATGACGACCCTGGACGAGGACCTCGAGGACGCCGCCGGGGTCGCCGGCCACGGCAGCGGTCCGGTGCACCCGGGGCTGCGGCGGGCGCGGGCCTGGCTCAGCCGCGCCGTCGAGCCGGGCACGATCGACCTCTGGCGCTACGTCGACGACCACGGGCCAGTGGAGGCCGTGCGGCGGTTGCGCGACGGCCGGGCGCCGACGACGGTGCGCTCGCTGATCGGGGCGCGGGCCGACCAGGACGCGACGCTGGCGGACCTGCAGCGGGCCGAGCGCTGCGGGGCGCGGCTGCTCGTCCCCGAGGACGACGAGTGGCCGCACCTGCCCCTGTCCGCGCTGACCCGCGCGGTCGCCGCCGAACCCGCCGAGCGGCAGCACCAGTCGAAGCGCACCCAGGCGCTCGTGCCCCCGCTCGCCCTGTGGCTGCGCGGACCCGGCCGGCTCGACGAGCTCGCCGACCGGTCGGTGGCCGTCGTCGGCGCCCGCGCGGCGACCGCCTACGGCGAGCACGTCGCCGCCGAGCTCGGGCACCAGCTGGGGGAGCGGGGTTGGGCCGTGGTCTCCGGCGGGGCGTTCGGCATCGACGGCGCCGCGCACCGCGGGGCTCTGGCCGCCCAGGCGCCGACGGTCGCGGTGCTCTCCTGCGGGGTCGACCGGCCCTACCCGGCCGCCCACGGCGCGCTGTTCGACCGGATCGCCGCGACCGGGCTGCTCCTCAGCGAGTGGCCGCCGGGGTCCGCGCCGCTGCGGCACCGGTTCCTCGTCCGCAACCGGCTGATCGCGGCCCTCACCCGCGGCACCGTCGTGGTGGAGGCCGCCGCGCGCTCCGGTGCGCTGGCCACCGCCCGCCGCGCGCAGGAGCTCGACCGCCCGGTGCTGGTCGTGCCCGGCCCCGTGACGAGCGCGCTGAGCGTCGGGTGCCACGAGCTGCTCCGCGAGGCGGAGCTGGGCGCCCGGCTGGTGACCTCCGCGGCGCACGTGCTCGAGGAGGTCGGGCGGATCGGGGACGACCTGGCCGACCCCGCACCCCGGCACACCACCCCGCGCGACGGGCTCTCCGATCTCGCCGCCCGCGTGCTCGACGCCTGCCCCGTCCGCACCGGCGTGAGCCCCGACCGCCTGGCCGCGGTGGCCGGCTGCGACGTCCTGGAGGTGCTGCGCGTCCTGCCCGCCCTCGAACTGGCCGACCTCGTGCAGTGGACCGGCACCGGCTGGCGGCTGGCCCCGCAGCCCGGGGCGCGGCCCGCGACCGGATCCGGCGCGGCGCCTTGACCGGCCCGGCGCGCCGACGGACGGTTCCGGGGTGGCAACCGGGACGACGGACGCGCGCGCCGCCCTGCCGCCTGCCCTCGCCGAGGTGCTCGCCGGGTACGAGGAACACCTGCGCGGCCAGCGCGACCTCTCGGAGCACACCGTCCGCGCGTACGTCACCGACGTCACCGGGCTGCTGGACCACCTCACCCGCCGCGGCGGCGAGCGCCCCGAGCACCTCGACCTCGCCGTGCTCCGCAGCTGGCTCGCGCAGGGCCGGACGCGCGGCCACAGCCGCGCCACGACCGCCCGGCACGCCGCCGCGGCCCGGTCCTTCACCCGCTGGCTGCACCGCGCCGGGCACGCCGCCGAGGACGCCGGCCTCCGGCTGGTCAGCCCCCGCGCCCACCGCACCCTGCCCGACGTGCTCGCACCCGACCAGGCGCGGGCCGTCGTCGAGTCGGCCGCGGACGCCGAGGACCCGGTCGGTCTGCGCGACGCGCTGGTCCTGGAGCTGCTCTACGCCAGCGGCATCCGGGTCAGCGAGCTCGTCGGCCTCGACGTCGACGACGTGGACCGGGGTCGCCGGGTGCTGCGCGTGCTCGGCAAGGGCCGCAAGGAGCGCACCGTCCCCTACGGGCTGCCCGCCGAGAAGGCCCTCGACGCCTGGCTGACGCGGGGCCGCCCCGCTCTGGCCGTCACCGACTCGGGGCCCGCGCTGCTGCTCGGCGCGCGCGGCCGGCGGCTGGACCCCCGCGAGGCCCGGCGCACGGTGCACGCCGCCGTCGCGGCGGCCCCGGGGGCACCCGACATCGGCCCGCACGGTCTGCGGCACTCCGCGGCGACGCACGTCCTCGAGGGCGGCGCGGACCTGCGGTCCGTCCAGGAGCTGCTCGGCCACGCTAGCCTCGCTACAACGCAGATCTACACGCACGTGACCGTCGAACGGCTCCGTGCGGTCCACGCCCAGGCCCATCCACGGGCCTGAGCGGCGGGGACGACGGATGCGACGCACAGCAGCCACCACCGGCCGGGACAACGGGGCGCGAGCCCGCAGCGCGAGCGAGGAGGGCCACCGTGCCTGAGGCAACGATCCACCGGATCGACGAGGCGGCCGAGGACACCGACGCGTTCGTCGCGCAGCTGTGGGCCGCCTACGTCGCCGACCGCGACCCGGGCCTGCGCGACCGGCTGATCCTGCACTACGCGCCGCTGGTCAAGTACGTCGCCGGCCGGGTGGGCAGCGGCCTCCCGAGCCACGTCGAGCAGGCCGACCTGGTCTCCTACGGCACCTTCGGGCTCATCGACGCCATCACCCGCTACGAGCCCACCCGCGAGGTCAAGTTCGAGAGCTACGCGATGGCCCGCATCCGCGGCGCGATCATCGACGAGCTGCGCAACACCGACTGGATCCCGCGGTCGGTGCGCATGAAGGCCCGCCAGTTCGAGCGCACCGTCGCCGAGCTCGAGGCCCGCCTGCACCGGACGCCGACCGACGACGAGGTCGCCGACGCCATGGACATGGACGTCGAGGACATCCGCAAGTTCCTCGGCCAGCTGTCCCTGGTCAACGTCGTCGCCCTCGACGAGCTGCTCACCGACGACGACGGCGGTGCCCCGCGGCTCGGCGACACCCTCCAGGACACCAGCGCGCTGGACCCGCAGGCGATGGCCGAGCACGGCGAGGCCCGCCAGCTGCTCGCCCGCGCCGTCGAGCAGCTCCCCGAGCGGGAGAAGGTCGTCGTCTCCCTCTACTACTTCGAGGGCCTCACGCTCGCCGACATCGGCCGCGTCCTCGGGGTGACCGAGAGCCGGATCTGCCAGCTGCACACCAAGGCGGTCCTGCACCTGCGCACCAAGCTCGCCGACATCGCCTGACGGCTCGCCGGATCAGCCCCCGCGCAGCGGCAGCAGCCGGACCCGCGGCGGCGCGAGCAGGGACAGCGGGTCCAGGTAGACCTCCCCGCGGCGCAGCCCCCAGTGCAGGCACGCCTCCACCGGGCAGCCCGCGTGGCCCGGGACGAGCGCGCCCACGGGGGAGCCCCGCGCCACTCGCTGGCCCGCGGCCACGGACCCGGTGACCGGCTCGTACGTCGTCCGCAGGCCACCGGCGTGGTCGATGCTGACCACCGGCCGCCCGGCCACCATGCCGGCGAACACCACGACGCCCTCGCCCGCGGCCAGGACCGGCGCCGCGGGGGCACCGGCGAGGTCCACGCCCCGATGGCCGGGCCCGTACGGGTTCGCGAGCCGGTCGAAGGGCCGGGTCACCACCGGTCCGCCGTCGAGCGGCACGCCCCAGGCGGCGGCCGTCGGAGCGGGAGGCGGGGCCGCCACCGACACCGGTGTCGCCGCTGCCACGACCAGCGCCGCGACCAGCGCGGCGAGCGCGGCAGCGGGGACGGGACGCATGCCGCCGAGCCTGCCCGCGGACCGGCCGCAGGAGAGCCGCCCACCGGAGGCTGTGGACGGACCTGGCGGCGGGGGAGGAGCCCCCGTGAGGTCGCGTATGCTGTCCGGTGCGACCCGTCCGCGGGTCGACTTCGCGTGTCCTCTTCCCGCCGATCGGCGGGGCAGCCACCACCTCGGTCCTCGCCCGCACGGGCGGGGGGAGTGGTGCCGCAGGACGCCAGGGCGGGCGCCACCCGGTGCCCGCGACAACCGGATCATGCGTGCGGCCCCGTGGGGTCGCGCGCGGAAGAAGAGAGGCTGCAATGGCAGTCGTCGGCATGAAGCAGCTGCTCGACAGCGGCGTCCACTTCGGGCACCAGACCCGTCGCTGGAACCCCAAGATGAAGCGCTTCATCTTCACCGAGCGCAACGGCATCTACATCATCGACCTGCAGCAGACGCTCGGGTACATCGACAACGCCTACGAGTTCGTCAAGCAGACGGTCGCGCACGGCGGTTCGATCCTGTTCGTCGGCACGAAGCGCCAGGCGCAGGAGGTCGTCGCCGAGCAGGCCACGCGCGTGGGCATGCCCTACGTCAACCAGCGCTGGCTCGGCGGCATGCTGACCAACTTCCAGACGGTCTTCAAGCGCCTCGAGCGCCTCAAGGAGATCGAGGACATGGAGCAGACCGGCGTGCTGGTCAGCCTGTCCAAGAAGGAGCAGCTGGTCCTCAGCCGCGAGAAGGCAAAGCTCGACCGCTCCCTGGGCGGTATCCGCGACATGAAGAAGGTGCCCAGCGCCATCTGGATCGTGGACACCAAGAAGGAGCACATCGCCGTCGGCGAGGCCCGCAAGCTGAAGATCCCGGTGGTCGCGATCCTCGACACCAACTGCGACCCCGACGAGGTCGACTACAAGATCCCGGGCAACGACGACGCGATCCGCAGCATCGCCGTCCTCACCCGCGTGATCGCCGACGCCGTCGCCGAGGGCCTCATGGCCCGCTCGGCCGCGCAGGCCAACGCCGGCCGCGAGGACGGCGCCGAGCAGGTCATCGGTGGCGACCAGCCGCTGGCCGACTGGGAGCGCGAGCTGCTGACCGGTGGGGACGCCGCGGCCGCCCCGGCCGCCGACGCCGCCGCCACCCCGCTGCCGGAGACCCCGGCCGAGGCCCCGACGGTCACCGCCGAGGAGGTCGCGCCCGTCGAGGGCGTGCCCGCCACCGGCAGCACCGAGACCGGCACCCAGGGCGCCCAGAACGGTTGATCACCCGGCGCCGTCCCCGACACCGGGGACGGCGCCGCGGCGCGCCCGCTCCACCCCCGCAGCACCGACAGACCACAGAGGAAAAGACATGGCTGACTTCACTGCGGCCGACGTCAAGCGTCTCCGCGACGCCACCGGCGCCGGCATGATGGACTGCAAGAAGGCCCTGACCGAGGCCGACGGCGACTACGACAAGGCCGTCGAGTTCCTGCGCGTCAAGGGCGCCAAGGACGTCGGCAAGCGCCTCGAGCGCTCGACGACCAACGGCATCGTCGTCAGCAAGGACGGCGCCCTGCTCGAGCTCGACTGCGAGACCGACTTCGTCGCCAAGAACGCCGACTTCATCAAGCTCGCCGAGCGCCTGCTCGAGATCGGCCTGGCGAACAAGGCCGCCGACGCCGAGGCCCTGCTGGGCAGCGACGTCGAGGGCCAGACGGTCGCCGCGCTGGTCGAGGGCGAGTCCGCCCGCATCGGCGAGAAGCTGGTGCTGAGCCGCTTCGCCATCTTCGAGGGCACCACCGCCACCTACCTGCACAAGCGGGCCACCGACCTGCCCCCGGCCATCGGTGTCGCCGTGCAGTACAGCGGTGGCAGCGAGGACGCGGCCCGCAGCCTGGCGATGCACATCGCCGCCGCGCGCCCGCGCTACCTCACCCGCGAGGAGGTCCCGGCCGAGGCGGTGGAGACCGAGCGCCGCGTCGCCGAGCAGACGGCGAAGGAGGAGGGCAAGCCCGAGCAGGCGATCACCAAGATCGTCGAGGGTCGGGTCAACGCCTACTACAAGGACTTCGTCCTGCTCGAGCAGCCGTCGATCACCGAGCCCAAGCGCACGGTCAAGCAGATCGTCGACGAGGCCGGTATGACCGTGGAGCGCTTCGCGCGCTTCGAGGTCGGCCAGGCCTGAGCCGAGCACCCGCGCACGGGCATTCGGCCCCGCTCCTCTCCGGGAGCGGGGCCGAACGTCTGTGCGGCAGGATCAACCCCACTGACGTCGAACGAGGGATGACGCGTTGACCGAGACGACCGCACCGCTGTCCGCGCCCACCGCGTTCCAGCCCGCCGACGGCACCGGCTACCAGCGCGTGCTGCTCAAGCTCTCCGGCGAGGCGTTCGGGGGCGGCAAGGTCGGGATCGACTCCGGCATCGTGCACAGCATCGCCGAGCAGCTGGCCGAGGTCGTCCACAAGGGCACGCAGGTCGCCGTCGTCGTCGGTGGCGGCAACTTCTTCCGCGGCGCGGAGCTCGCCCAGGCCGGCATGGACCGCCGGCACGCCGACTACATGGGCATGCTCGGCACGGTCATGAACGCGCTCGCCCTGCAGGCGTTCTGCGAGCAGGTGGGCCTGGAGACCCGCGTGCAGACGGCGATCACCATGGGCCAGGTCGCCGAGCCCTACATCCCGCGCAAGGCGGTGCGGCATCTGGAGAAGGGCCGGCTGGTCATCTTCGGCGCCGGCGCGGGCATGCCGTACTTCTCCACCGACACCGTCGCCGCCCAGCGCGCCATGGAGATCGGCTGCCAGGTGCTGCTGATGGCCAAGAACGGTGTCGACGGCGTGTACGACGACGACCCCCGGATCAACCCGGCGGCCACCATGTACGAGGACCTGGACTACGCCACGGTGCTGGCCGACGAGCTCAAGGTCGCCGACGCCACGGCGATCAGCCTGGCGATGGAGAACCGGATGCCCATCGTGGTGTTCAACCTGCTCCGCGACGGCAACATCGCCCGGGCGACCGCAGGTGAGAGGATCGGCACGCTGATCAGCCAGCCGGCCTGACCCCGGCGCACGATCTGCACAGACGAGGACGACGACGGCCGCGGTCCGGCCGTCGCAGGAGGGACAACCCGTGATCGACGACACCCTGCTCGATGCCGAGGAGCGGATGGACAAGGCCCTGTCGGTCGCCCGGGAGGACCTCGGCTCGGTCCGCACCGGCCGCGCCACGCCGTCCATGTTCAGCAAGATCATGGTGGACTACTACGGCGCTTACACCCCGGTGCCGCAGATGGCCTCGATCACTGTGCCCGAGGCGCGGATGGCGGTCATCAAGCCCTACGACATGAGCCAGCTGACCGCGATCGAGCGGGCCATCCGGGACAGCGACCTCGGCGTCAACCCCACCAACGACGGCCAGATCCTGCGCGTGGTCTTCCCGCAGCTGACCGAGGAGCGCCGCCGCGACCTGGTGAAGCAGGCGCGCGCCAAGGGTGAGGACGCGAAGGTGGCGATCCGCAACATCCGCCGCCGCGCGAAGGACGAGCTCGACCGCATCGCCAAGGACGGCGAGGCCGGTGAGGACGACGTCCGCCGCGCGGAGAAGGAGCTGGACAACCTCACCGAGCAGCACGTCGCGCACGTCGACGAGGCGATGAAGAACAAGGAGACCGAGCTGCTCGAGGTCTGACCTCCGATCGGCCGACCGCCCATGACACCCCCCTCCGCCGACCGCCCGGGCGCGCTGCGCCCGGGGGCCACGCCGTTCCCGCCGGCGGGCGCCCGCCCCGCCTCCGGGAGGTCCGACGGCGACACCGGTCCGGTCTCCCGGTCGCGGTCGGTCCCGCCGCTGCCGCCGCTGGCCTCCCGGCCCGTGGAGCCCGTCCCCGAGGCGACCGTCGAGGTCCCCGCGGTCGAGGTCCCCGCGACGGCTGCCGACGGCACCCCCGTCGCGGAGCCGCCCGCGGATGCGGAACCGCCGGTGGACGAGCTGCCCGAGACGGAGAAGCCGGTGACCGGCCACGGCCGCGCCGGGCGCGACCTCGGTGCCGCGATCGGCGTCGGTCTCGGGCTGGCCGGCCTGGTGCTGGGCTCACTGCTGATCTGGCGGCCGGCCTTCGTGGGCCTGGTCATCGCGGCGATGCTCGTGGGTGTCGTCGAGCTGACCCGGGCGATGCGCGCGGGCGAGTTCCGCGCGCCGCTGGTGCCGCTGCTCGTCGGCGTGCCGGCCATGCTGGTCCTCGCCTGGACCCGCGGGACGACCGGCCTGGTCACCGGCTTCTTCGTCACCGTGCTCGCGGTGCTGTTCTGGCGGCTCGCCGACGGCCCGGCGGGCTACCTGCGGGACGCCTCGGCCGGCGTCCTGGTGGCCCTCTACGTGCCGCTGCTGGCCGGTTTCGCCGTCCTGCTCGCCGTTCCCGACGACGGCGTGGCCCGGGTGCTCGCCTTCATCGCCACCGTGGTCTGCAGCGACGTCGGCGGCTACGCGGCCGGGGTGCTCTTCGGCAAGCACCCGATGGCGCCCTCGATCAGCCCGAAGAAGTCGTGGGAGGGCCTGGCCGGCTCGGTGCTGGCCTGCGTGGCCATCGGCGTCTGCCTGTTCACCTTCACCTTCCACGAGCCGTGGTGGGGTGGCGTGCTCTTCGGCGTGGCGCTGGCGCTCACCGCCACGATCGGCGACCTCGGCGAGTCGCTGATCAAGCGCGACCTCGGCATCAAGGACATGGGCAACCTGCTGCCCGGGCACGGCGGGATCATGGACCGGCTGGACTCGCTGCTGCCCTCGGCGGCCGTCGCCTATTTGCTGCTCTCGGCGCTCGCCCCCGTCTGACGCCTCAGGCGCTGCGGCTGACCGACCAGGTGCGGCCCAGCTCGGCGAAGCCACGGCGGGCGTACCACCTCCTCGGCCAGTCGTCGGCGGTCGCCTCGAGCACCACCAGGTCGCAACCGGCGGCGCCGGCCAGCTCCAGGGCCCGGGCGAGCAGCGCGTCGGCGTGCCCCCGGCCGCGCGCCTCCGGGTCGGTCATGACCGACTCCAGCGCGGCGGTCGCGCCGTCCACCCGCAGCTGGGCCGCGGCGACGACCCGGCCGTCCTCGTGCACGGCCAGGTCGGTCACCGCGAGGACCGGGTCGTTGAGCAGCTCACGCCGGAGCAGCTGCTCGACGACGGCGTCCAGCCGGTCGACCGTGCCGGCCAGGTCACGGCGCCAGGACCGGTCCCGGAGGTCGCGGAGCTCCTCCGTCGTCACCACCGTCACCCGGTCGGTCGCCGCCCGCGGCGGGTCGGCGGGGGAGCGGCCCATGAGCACCAGGTCCTCGACGGCCCAGCCGCGGCGGCCCAGCTGGAGCGCCACCGGCTCCGCCCCCGGCCAGGCGAGGTAGGCCGCCCGGTGCGGCCAGCCGGCGTTGCCGCCCACGTCCTCGGCGGCGGCCTCCACCTCCGCGGCGTCGACCGGCGAGGTGAGCACCAGCCTGTTGTTGTCGTAGGAGGCGACCACGTCCGGATCGAGGACGGCGACGCCCCCGGGTACGTCGCCCACGCCGACGGCGCGGCGCACCGGCAGCGAGGTGTAGTGGGCCAGGGCGCGCCCCAGCGCGTCGTCGGGGGAGGGGAGAACCGGCGGCACCGGCGGCCGGTACGGGACGACGGCGACGACCGCGCGGGTCGGCAGCGGCCCGTGCAGGTGCGGGAAGAGCATGCCCGCGGGGTCCTCGGGGCGGCCGGGTTCGAACCGCACCGGGTCGGTCAGCCGCGCCGGGTCGACCACGAGGAGCACCAGGTCGCGGCGGCCCGGGAAGAGCGCCCGCGCCGGCAGGTGCACCTGCTCCGGCGTCGACAGGTGGACGAAGCCGACCGAGGCGAGCGACGGCGGGCGCACCGCGCCGTCGGTCAGCGCGGCCCGCCATGCGGCCGGCTCGATGAGGTGCAGGAGGACGTCGGCAGCCACCCTGCGATCCTCCCTGGGTGCCCGACGACGAGCTGCCCGGCCCCACCGACTGGGGGACGACGGTCGGCGTCGGCCCGTGGGAGGGCCCGTGGCCGCAGGACCCGCGCTACGACGCGGAGCTGCTGGCCGCCGGCGACCGGCGCAACGTCGTCGACCGGTACCGCTACTGGACGGTCGAGGCGATCGTCGCCGACCTGGACCGTCGCCGGCACGGGTTCTCGGTGGCGATCGAGAACTTCGGCCACGACGCGAACATCGGCACGGTGGTGCGGACCGCCAACGCGTTCCTCGCCGAGGAGGTGCACGTCGTGGGCCGGCGCCGGTGGAACCGGCGGGGCGCGATGGTCACCGACCGGTACCAGCACCTGCGGCACCACACCGACGTCGGCGAGCTGCTCGCCTTCGCCGCGGCGCGGCAGCTGACGGTGGTCGCCGTCGACAACCACCCGGGCGCGGTGCCCCTGGAGACCGCGGTGCTGCCCGAGCGCTGCCTGCTGCTGTTCGGGCAGGAGGGCCCCGGGCTCACCGAGGAGGCGCGGGCCGGCGCCGACCTGACCGTCTCGATCGCCCAGTTCGGCTCGACCCGCTCGATCAACGTCGGGGTCGCCGCCGGCATCGCGATGCACGCCTGGGTGCGCCAGCACGCGCGGATCGGCTGACCCGAGCCGCTCGCGCGGCCGGGCCGGGCGCCGGGCTCATCGCCGTGGCGGCAGCCCGGTGTCGATGCCGCGGGCGGCGAGCGCGTCCTCGACCGCCGCGCACACGGTGCGGACGACGTCGACACGGGCCCAGCGCTTGTCCTCCCCGGCGACCACGTGCCACGGCGCGGCCGGCGTGTCGGTGCGCTCGAGCATCTCCTCGACGGCGGCCTCGTACTCGGCCCGCTTCCCGCGGTTCCGCCAGTCCTCGTCGGTCAGCTTCCACGCCTTGTGCGGATCGGCCTGCCGCGACTCGAAGCGGCGCAGCTGCTCCTCGGGCGAGACGTGCATCCAGAACTTGACCAGCACGGTGCCCTCGGCGGCGAGCGTGGTCTCCAGGTCGACGATCTCCCCGTAGGCGCGGCGCCACGCCTCCTCGGACGCGAGGCCCTCCACCCGCTCCACCAGCACGCGGCCGTACCAGGTGCGGTCCAGCACGGCCATCCCGCCCCAGCCGGGCAGCGCCGGCCAGAACCGCCAGAGGAAGTGGTGCCGCTTCTCGTGGGAGCTCGGTGCGGAGAACTGCGCGACCCGCGCGTGCCGGGGATCAAGCGGCTCGACCAGCCGCTTGATCGCCCCGCCCTTGCCCGAGGCGTCCCAGCCCTCGAACAGCACCAGCAGCGGCGGCCCGAGCTCGCCGGAGCCGAGCTGGCCGCCCAGCAGCAGCCGCAGGTGGGTCAGCCGGTGCTGCGCCGCCGCCAGCTGCGCCTTGGCCTCCTCCTTGCCGAGGGAGGCGGTCAGGTCGACGTCCGCGAGCCGGCTCATGCCCGCAACCCTGCCAGGTGCCGACCCGACGGGGGTGAGTTCGGTCTCCGCACGGTCTGCACGCGAGGTGGAGTGGGACCATGGACCGGTTATGACTGCCCTGCCCCTCGTCTTCGACGCCCCGCGCCGCGGCAAGCCGCCGCGCCACCTCGCCGACCTCACCCGCGACGAGGCCCGGGCCGCCGTCGCCGAGCTCGGGCAGCCGGCGTTCCGCGCCGACCAGCTGGCCCGGCACTTCTACCGCGGCGTCACCGACCCGGAGCAGATGACCGACCTGCCCGCCGCGGTGCGCGAGTCGCTGACCGAGGCGCTGCTGCCGGGGCTGCTGACCGTCGTCCGGCACCAGACCGCCGACGACGGGCGCACCCGCAAGACCCTGTGGCGGCTGCACGACGGCGCGCTCGTGGAGAGCGTGCTCATGCGCTACCCGGGCCGGGCCACCGTCTGCATCTCCAGCCAGGCCGGCTGCGGCATGGCCTGCCCGTTCTGCGCCACCGGACAGCAGGGCCTCACCCGCAACCTGTCGGCCGCCGAGATCATCGGCCAGGCGGTGGCGGCGGCCGCCGCGATGGCGAACGGCGAGCTCGCCGGCGGCCCGGGCCGGCTGTCCAACGTGGTGTTCATGGGCATGGGCGAGCCGCTCGCCAACTACCCCCGCGTCCGCAAGACCCTCGACGCGCTGCTCACCCCCGCACCGCACGGGCTGGGCCTGGCGCAGCGCTCGGTCACCGTCTCCACCGTCGGCCTGGTGCCGGCGATCCGGCGGCTCACCGACGAGGGGCTCAACGTCACCCTCGCGGTCAGCCTGCACGCCCCGGACGACGAGCTGCGCGACGGCCTCGTGCCGATCAACACCCGGTGGAAGGTCGGCGAGGTGGTGGAGGCCGCCGACGCCTACGCGCGGAAGACCGGCCGCCGCTACTCGGTGGAGTACGCGCTCATCCGCGACGTCAACGACCAGCCCTTCCGCGCCGACCTGCTCGGGAAGCTGCTGGCCGGCCGGCTCGCGCACGTCAACCTGATCCCGCTCAACCCGACCCCGGGCAGCAAGTGGGACGCCAGCCCGCTGCCCGCCCAGCGGGAGTTCGTCGCCCGGCTGCGCGCCGCGGGGGTGCCGACGACGGTGCGCGACACCCGCGGCCAGGACATCGACGGCGCCTGCGGCCAGCTCGCCGCCGCCGACCAGGTGGACGGCGTCCCCAGCGTCGCGCTGCCCACCCCTTCGGCGGAGCCGGTCGAGCCGCCCGTGGAGCTCGGCGCCGAGGGCGACGAGTGACCACCGACGCGGCCCCGGACGCCGAGGCGCACGAGCACTCGCACTCCGACGTCTCCGGCGGCTGGCTGCGCGCCGCGGTCTTCGGCGCCATGGACGGGCTGGTCACCAACACCGCGCTCGTCGCCGGCGTCGGCGGCGGGGGCGCGGCCCCCCGGGCGGTCGTCCTGGCCGGCGTGGCCAGCCTCGTCGCCGGCGCGATCTCGATGGCGCTCGGCGAGTACACCTCGGTGAAGACGCAGAACGAGCAGCTCGACCTCGAGGTCGAGAAGGAGCGGCGGGAGCTCGAGCGCAACCCCGACGGGGAGCTGCGCGAGCTGGTCGAGATGCTGCGCGTGCGGGGCGTCGACCAGGACCTCGCCTCCCGAGGTCGCCGTCCAGCTCTCCCGCGACCCGGAGACGGCGCTGCGGCTGCACGTCGTCGCCGAGCTCGGGCTCAGCCCGGGCGACAAGCCGTCGCCGACGACCGCGGCGGTCTCCTCGTTCGTCACCTTCGGCGTCGGCGCGCTGATCCCGCTGCTGCCGTACCTGTTCGGTGCCGCGGTGCTGTGGCCGGCCCTGCTCTGCGGTGGCCTCGGGCTGGTGGTGGCCGGGGCGCTCTCCTCGACCTTCACCCCGCGGCCGTGGTGGTACGCCGGCGCCCGGCAGCTGCTTTTCGGCGCGGCCGCCGCCGGGATCACCTACCTGATCGGCTCGGCGATCGGCGTCGCGGTCGCCTGACCGGACGCGACGAGGGCCGGCTCCCCGTGCGGGAACCGGCCCTCGCGTGCGTTCGGGCTGCGGGTCAGCGGCTGCGCCAGGCGTTCTTCCTGCGGAAGATGTCCCAGACCAGGATCACGATGAGCAGGAGCGCGGTGCCCAGCACCACACAGGTCCTCGACGCGGCCCTCGTGGTTGCCGACGAGGTAGCTCAGGGTCACGAGCACGGCGATCCAGGCGCCGATCCGGCCCTTGCGGCCGGTCTGCCCGTGCCAGCCCCAGTCGGCCGGCTCCTCGTGCTCGACGGGGTGCGCACCCGCGCGGACCACGCCCTCTTCACGACCGGGCTGGTTGACCCGCTCGGTGGCCGGGTCGTCGATCGCGATCCGGTCCCGGTGCGTCTGCTCGCTCACGTGCTCTCCTCGCGACGCTGCTGTGTCCGTGATCAGCGCGCAGGTCGCTGACCCGCTCATGATGCCAGGCGGTGTCCGCGGTGACCGGCCAGGGCGGTCGCGCGTGGCGCGTTCAGCCGCCGCAGCTCAGCCCCGCCGCGGCGACGGCGGCCGCGGTGGCGGGCGTGGGCAGGCGCAGGAGGGCGCCCTCGACCGGCGGGCCGGCGGGCAGCACCTCGGCCGTGCCGAGCTCGGTGCCGGCGAAGGACGCGAGGTCGGCCAGCGAGGTGCCCGGGTCCCGGGACACCGCGCCCGAGGCGGCCCAGGCGACCCGCTGCAGCCGCCACGGACGGGTGCGGGCCTCGGCCGCGCGGTCCGCGAACGCCCGCAGCACCCCGGCCGCCGTCGCCGCGCGCGCGTCGGGGTCGACGGGGGAGGGGGCCCAGCCGCCGCCGTCCGCCGGCGTCTCCGGGTGGCGGGAGCGGACGAGGGCCAGCGCCGTCGCACCGTCGAGCTCCTGCGCCCCGCCCCGGGGGAGCAGGAGGCCGGCCTGCGGATCGCGGACGGGGCCGGGCAGGTCCACCTCCACCCCGCCGACGGCGTCCACCAGGTCGGTGAACCCGGCGAGGTCGACGGTGACCAGGTGGTCGGTGGGGATGCCGAGCCCGCACAGGGCGGCGACGGTGGCCCCGGGCCCGCGGAGCCAGGTGAGCGCTAGCCGCCCGCTCTGCCCCCCGCCGGTGACCAGCAGGTCGCGGGGGACCGACAGCACCCGGGTGCCGGCGTCGGAGCGGTGCACCACGAGCACGACGTCGGCCCGGCTGCCGGGCACCTCCTCGGTCGTCCCGAAGGCGGCGGCGTCCGCGCCGCGGGGCAGGGCCGCGCGGGAGTCGAGCCCGAGCAGCACCCACGTGCTGCCGTCCCGGTCGTCGGCGGTGAGGTCGACCTCGACCGCACCCATCCGGGCGGAGAGGACGGCGACGTCGACGCCGGCGGCGAGGAGCACCAGCAGCAGGACGGCGGCCGTCGCCCGCAGCCACCGCCGGGACGACGACCGACGCCGGCCAGGGCGGGCCTGGCCGGCGTCGGGATCGTGCGGAGCGGTCATGCTCAGGCCTGCACGCCCCCGGTGGAGCGGCGACGGGCGGCGAGGACCAGGCCTCCACCGGCGGCGAGGGCACCCAGGCCCAGGCCCAGCGGCAGCGCGACGCTGGCACCGGTGGAGGCCAGGCGGGCCGAGCCGCCGGCCGGGGTGGCGGTGACGGCGAAGGCCTCCTGGAAGTAGGTGCCCTTGTCGCCCTCGTAGACCAGCGTGTGGTCACCGACCGGCGTGCCCGCCGGGACGGTGAACTCGACGCGGACGGTGCCCGAGGCGTCGGCGGTGAACGTGCCCACGCGCTGCGGGGTCGAGTTCAGGGTGACGGTGACGACCTCGAAGGGCTTGAAGCCGGTGAGGATCTTCACGACCTTCTGGCCCAGCGGGGCGGCGTCGCCGGTGGCGGCGCCGGTGTCGGGGCTGGCGACGCCGGCCGTGACGGCCGCCGCGCCGCGCGGGGTGCCGGGCGCGGAGGGCGTGGCCGAGGGCGCGGGGGCCGGAGCCGGCGCCGGGGTCGAGGACGGCGCGGCGACGGTGATCGTGAAGTTGCCGTACTCGAAGCCGTCGGTGTACCAGTCGCAGACGGCGGAGAACTCGTAGGACCCGGCCTCGGTCGGCGCGGTCGCGGTGAGGGTCCAGTCGCCGTTCTCGTCGGCCAGCTCGGCGTCGGCCGACTGCGCCCCGACCGCCAGGAAGACGACGCCCGCGGCGTCGTAGTCGGCGTCCTCGGAGATGCAGTCACCGCCGGAGACGGTGTACGTCGCGCCCGGCGCGACGGTCGACTGGCTGACGGTCACGGCCGGGGACGGGGCCGCCGACGCGGCGGGGGCGAACGCCACGCCGAGGGCGGCGGTGCCGAGGACGAGACCGGCGGCGCTGACCGCGCGACGGGGGGAGAGCTGCGACATGGAGGAGCCTTCCTGGCATCTGCGGCCCCGTAGGTGGACCGTCGACCAGGACATCGGCACGCCGACGTTCCGCTTGAGCCCTGGTCACCTTTCCGGGGCAGGTGGTGCCGGAGGGGCGGGTGAGGTCGGGGTGCCGGGGCGGGGCTTGGCAGGATCAGCGCCATGAGCCAGCCGCGCGAGGTCACCGTCCTCGGGTCCACCGGTTCGATCGGCCGGCAGGCGATCGCGGTGGCCCGCCAGAACCCCGACCGCATCCGCATCACCGGGCTGGCCGCGGGCGGCGGCGACGTCGCGACGCTGGCCGAGCAGGCGCTCGCGCTGGGCGTGCGCACCGTGGCGGTGGCGCGGGCGACCGCCGCCCAGGACCTGCAGCTGGCGTTCTACGCCGCGGCGTCGAAGAAGGGCTGGTCGAAGGGCGAGTACTCCCTCCCGGAGATCCTCGCCGGCCCGCGCGCCGCCGAGGAGCTCGCGGCGCGCCCGGCCGACGTCGTCCTCAACGGCATCGCGGGCTCCATCGGCCTGGGTCCGACGCTGTCCGCCCTGCGCGCCGGGCGCACCGTGGCGCTGGCGAACAAGGAGTCGCTGATCGCCGGGGGGGACCTGGTCCTCGCCGCCGCCGCGCCCGGCCAGCTCGTCCCGGTCGACTCCGAGCACTCGGCGCTGGCGCAGTGCCTGCGGGCCGGCACGCGCGGCGAGCTCGCCCGGCTGGTGCTCACCGCCAGCGGCGGGCCGTTCCGCGGCCGGTCGGCCGCCGAGCTGGAGGGCGTCACCGTCGAGCAGGCGCTGGCCCACCCCACCTGGGACATGGGGCCGGTCGTCACCATCAACTCGGCGACGCTGGTCAACAAGGGCCTGGAGCTGATCGAGGCGCACCTGCTCTTCGGCGTCCCCTACGCCGACATCGACGTCGTGGTGCACCCGCAGTCGATCGTGCACTCGATGGTCACCTTCGCCGACGGCGCGACGATCGCCCAGGCCAGCCCGCCGGACATGCGGCTGCCGATCGCCCTCGGCCTCGCCTGGCCCGACCGGCTGCCCGACGTGCAGCCGGCGCTGGACTGGACGGCGGCCAGCACCTGGGAGTTCTTCCCGCTCGACGAGCAGGCGTTCCCCGCCGTGCGGCTGGCCCGCTCGGTCGGCGAGGCCGGTGGCGTGGCCCCGGCGATCTACAACGCGGCCAACGAGGAGGCGGTCGCCGCATTCACGGCGGGTCGGCTCTCGTTCCCAGGGATCGTCCAGCTCGTCGCGCGTACCCTCGACGAGGCGCCGGACCTCGGCGTCCCCACGCGCGTCGAGGACGTCCTGGCCGCGGAGAAGTGGGCCCGGGAGCACGCCCGGGGCATCATCGCCGGAGGCTGAGCTGAGCGGGTTCCTCCTGACGGTCCTCGGGATCGTCGCCTTCGCGCTGGGCCTGCTGTTCAGCATCGGCTTCCACGAGTTCGGCCACTTCTACTGGGCGCGGAAGTTCGGCATGCGCGTGCCGCAGTTCTTCGTCGGCTTCGGCCCGACGGTGTTCTCCCGCCGCTACGGGGAGACCGAGTTCGGCATCAAGGGCATCCCGCTCGGCGGCTACATCCGCATCGTCGGCATGATCCCCCCCGCTGAGGAGGGCGAGGGCACGCGCGCCACCCGGATGCGCAGCTTCATCGCCGAGGTCCGCGGCCAGGCGCTGGACGACGTGCTGCCCACCGACGGCGACCGGGTCTTCTACAAGAAGCCCTGGTGGCAGCGGGTCATCGTGATGTTCGCCGGCCCGTTCCACAACCTGGTGCTGGCGGTGCTGTTCTTCACCATCGTGCTCACCGCCTTCGGCATCCCCGGGGCGACCACCACGGTCAGCGCGGTGCCCGAGTGCGTGCTGCCGGCCGACGCGGCCGTCCGCACCTGCTCCGACGACGCCACCCCCTCCCCGGCGGCCGCTGCCGGCATCCGCGCCGGGGACACCGTCGTCGCGATCGACGGCCGGCCGGTGTCCTCGGTCGCCGACACCGGTCAGGACGACGAGGTGACCGGCTGGGGTCAGGTCCAGGACGCCATCCGGGAGAGCATCGACACCCCCGTCGTCCTCACCGTGGAGCGCGAGGTCGACGGCGCGACGACGCGGGTCGACCTCACCGTCACCCCGATCGCCAACACCGTCTACGTCGACGACGACGGGGACGGCGAGGCCGACGGCACCCGGACCGTGGGCTACGTCGGCATCCAGGCCGCGCAGGACTACGTGCGGCAGCCGGTCACCGCCGTCCCGGGCTTCGTCGGCGACTACGCCCAGCGCGCCGTCGACCGGCTGGTCGAGATCCCGCAGCGGGTGCCGGCGCTGTTCCGGGCCACCTTCCTCGGCGAGGAGCGCGACCCGCTCGGGCCGATCGGCGTGGTCGGGGTCGGCCGCATCTCGGGCGAGGTGTTCTCCCTCGACCGGTTCACCACCCTGGAGAAGGCCAGCCTGTTCTTCCAGCTGCTGGCGGGGATGAACCTCGTGCTGTTCCTGTTCAACCTGCTGCCGATCTACCCGCTGGACGGCGGGCACGTGGCCGGGGCGCTGTACGAGAAGGCGCGCGCGACCGTCGCCCGGCTGCGCGGCCGGCCCGACCCCGGGCCCTTCGACATCGCCCGGCTGATGCCGGTCGCCTACGTGGTCGCCGGGGTCTTCCTGGCGCTGTCCGCGCTGCTGTTCCTCGCCGACGTCATCAACCCGATCACCCTCGCGGGCTGAGCCGGCCGGGAGCCGATCAGCACGCCGGCGACCACGAGCACGCCGGCGGCCAGTTCGACGCGGTCGAGCACCTCCCCGAACGCGAGCCAGGAGGCGAGGACGCCGACCACGGGCACGAGCATCGAGAACGGCGCCACCACGTTCGACGGGTGCCGGGACAGCAGCGAGTTCCACAGCCCGTACCCGACGAGCGTGGCGACGACGACCACGTAGAGCAGTCCCAGGACCGCCGGCAGCGCCTCGGCGGTGGCGACACTCGTCAGCGACCGGCCGATCCGCGCGGGCCCCTCGACCACGAGTGCCAGCGCCAGCATCGGCAGCGGCGGCACGACCGCGGACCACAGCGTGAGGTGCAGCCCGTTGGGCGCCTTCGCCTGCCGGCTGCAGACGTTGCCGATCGCCCAGCCCAGCGCCCCGCACAGGGTGAGGACGACGGGCAGCCACGCGGCGGTCTGCGACCGGTGCAGCGCGATGACGGCCAGCCCGGCGACGGCCAGGGCGACGCCGCCGAGCTGCCGGGCGGAGAGCTTCTCGTGCAGCCAGACGCCGGCGAGCAGCACGGTGAACGGCGCCGAGGCCTGGAGGACGAGCGAGGCCAGGCCGCTGGGCATCCCGGCGGCCATGCCGAGGTAGAGGAAGGCGAACTGCAGGAGCCCGATGCCCAGGCCGACGCCGACCAGCCAGCGCAGCGGCACCGGCGGGCGGGGCACGAGCAGCAGGGCGGGCAGGGCGACCAGGGTGAACCGCAGCGCGACCATGAACAGCGGCGGGAAGTGCTCGAGGGCGAGCGCCGTGGCGGGGAAGTTGACGCCCCAGCAGACGGCGACGAGGCAGGCGAGGAGGCGGTCGCGGGGAGGCACGGCGACGAGCTTCCGGCCCATCAGGGTGAAGGGCAAGCGCGTTCTCGTGCACCGACCTTGTAGCGTTGCTTCATGGTCGACAGCGGGTTGTGGGAGCGGGTGGACGTCGCGCACCTCGCCGTCCTCCGGGAGCTGGCCGAGCACGGGTCCGTGACCGCGGCGGCCCGGGCCACCCGGCTCTCGCCGTCGGCGGTCTCCCAGCAGCTCAAGGTGCTGCAGCGCCGGCTCGGCGTCGTCCTGGTCGAGCGGGCCGGGCGCGGGGTGCGGTTGACCGACGCCGGCCGGGCGCTCGCCGGGATCGCGGCGAGCGTCTCCACCGCCCTGGCCACCGCGGAGGCCGACTGGCAGCGCTACCGCGGCGGGGTCGGTGGCACGGTGCGGCTGGCGACCTTCCACTCGGCCGGGGAGCTCCTGGTCCCCGGTCTGCTCGACCGGATGGCGGCGCATCCCGACGTCGTCCTGGAGACCGTCGACGAGGACGTCCTGCAGGACGACTTCGCGGGCCTGACCGCCGACTACGACGTCGTCGTCGCGCACCGCTCGGACGACGTCGTCCCCCCGCGGCGCGACGGCCTGGAGGTCCGCCTGCTGCTCCGCGAGCCGCTGGACGTCGCGCTGCCGCTGGACCACCCGCTCGCCGGGCGCGACCGGGTGAGCCCGGGCGACGTCATCGACGAGGACTGGATCGTGCCGCCGCCGGAGTTCCCGATCGACCGCGTGCTGACCGCGCTGGCGGCGCAGGCCCGCCGCCCGGTGCGCGTCGTGCGCCGCACGACCCACCTGCCGCTCATCGAGAAGCTGGTCGCCGGGGGGCACGGCATCGCGCTGCTGCCCCGGCACACCACCCAGGAGCGGGCGGAGGGGCGGCTGGCGCTGGTGCCCCTGGCGGACCTGCGCGCGGGCCGGGTCGTCGAAGCCCTGTCCCGCCCCGACCGGGCCGCCCGCCGCTCGGTGCAGGTCGTCCTGGACGCGCTGGCAGCCGAGGCCGCCGCGGTCGCCGGCTGACCCGACGGCGCACGTCACAGCCGTGCGGCGGGCATCCGCGGCGGCGCGGGGGATACTGGCGGGCATGGCGATCCCCGTCGGCCTCGGCATGCCGGCTGCACCCCCGCCCGTCCTCGCTCCGCGGCGGAAGACCCGCCAGCTCGACGTGGGCGGCGTCGGCGTCGGCAGCGACTTCCCGGTCAGCGTCCAGTCGATGTGCACCACCAAGACCGCGGACATCAACGCGACGCTGCAGCAGATCGCCGAACTGACCGCCTCGGGCTGCCAGATCGTGCGCGTGGCGGTGCCCGACACCGACGACGCCGAGGCGCTCGCGACGATCGCCAAGAAGTCGCAGATCCCGGTGATCGCCGACATCCACTTCCAGCCGCGCTACGTGTTCGCCGCGATCGACGCCGGCTGCGCCGCGGTCCGGGTGAACCCGGGCAACATCAAGAAGTTCGACGACAAGGTCGGCGAGATCGCCCGCGCGGCCAAGGACGCCGGCATCCCGATCCGCATCGGCGTCAACGCCGGCTCCCTCGACAAGCGGCTGCTGGCCAAGTACGGCAAGGCGACCCCGGAGGCGCTGGTCGAGTCCGCGCTGTGGGAGTGCTCGCTGTTCGAGGAGCACGACTTCCGCGACATCAAGATCTCGGTCAAGCACAACGACCCGGTCGTCATGGTCCGCGCCTACGAGCTGCTCGCGGCGCAGTGCGACTACCCGCTGCACCTCGGCGTCACCGAGGCCGGCCCGGCGTTCCAGGGCACGATCAAGTCCGCCGTCGCCTTCGGTGCGCTGCTGTCCCAGGGCATCGGTGACACCATCCGCGTCTCCCTGTCGGCCCCGCCGGCCGAGGAGGTCAAGGTCGGCAACCAGATCCTGGAGTCGCTGAACCTCAAGCAGCGCGGCCTGGAGATCGTCAGCTGCCCCTCGTGCGGGCGCGCGCAGGTCGACGTCTACAAGCTGGCCGACGAGGTGACCGCCGGGCTGGAGGGCATGGAGGTCCCGCTGCGCGTCGCGGTCATGGGCTGCGTCGTCAACGGCCCCGGCGAGGCGCGCGAGGCCGACCTCGGCGTCGCCTCCGGCAACGGCAAGGGGCAGATCTTCGTCAAGGGCGAGGTCGTCAAGACCGTGCCCGAGTCGATGATCGTGGAGACGCTGATCGAGGAGGCCATGCGGATCGCCGGCGAGGTCACCGACGCGGGTGCGCCGTCCGGCCCGCCGGTCGTCTCCGTCAGCTGACCGGCGCTCCTCCCGCCCCTCGTGCTCCGTTCGCCCGGGTCCCCCACCACCCCGACGGCCCGCGTCCTCGACGAGGGTGACGAGGCCGCGGTCCACCGGCTGCTCGCCGGTGACCCCGTGGCCGCCTGCGTCCTGGCCGGCCGGGTCGAGCTGACCGGCACCGCCCCGGCGGCCGTGGGCGCGCCGCTGTGGGGCGTGGGCTCCGGCCGGGCGCTCGAGGCGGTCTGCCTGGCCGGGGCGAACCTCATCCCGTTCGCCGTCCCGGGCGCGGAGCGCGCCGCCGCGGCGGCGTTCGCCGACCGCGCCCTCCGGGCCGGGCGCCGGTGCAGCACGATCGTCGGCCCGACGGCCTCGGTGGCCCCGCTGTGGGAGGTGCTGGCGCCGGCCTGGGGCCCGGCCCGCGACCTGCGCCCCCGCCAGCCGCTCATGGCGATCGAGGGCCCGCCGGCCGTCGTCCCCGAACCCCGGGTGCGGCCGGTGCGCCCCGAGGAGCTCGACACGCTGCTGCCGGCCGCGGTCGCGATGTTCACCGAGGAGATCGGCGTCAGCCCGCTGCGCCTGGACGGCGGGGCCGGGTACCGGGCGCGGCTGGCCGAGCTGGTCCGGGCCGGGCGCGCGCTGGCCTGGATCGAGGACGGGCGCGTGGTGTTCAAGGCCGAGATCGGCGCCGTCAGCCGCGCGGCCTGCCAGGTGCAGGGCGTCTGGGTGGCGCCCGAGCACCGCGGCCGGGGCATCGGTGCCGCCGGCACCGCCGCGGTGGTCGAGCACGCCCGCGCGCACGTCGCCCCGGTGGTCAGCCTCTACGTCAACGACTACAACGCGGCGGCGCGCGCCGCCTACCTCCGGGTCGGCTTCCGGGAGGTCGGGCAGTTCTCCAGCGTGCTCTTCTGACGCCGGGCGGGCAGGGGTGCCGTCGACGGGTCCGGGGGTCCACGATGGGGAGGCCTCGCGCCGAGGCCGTCGACGCGGGCAGTCCCCGGGGAGCCGGCATGACCACAGGGCTGATCGAGCTGTCCGACCACCCGCCGCAGACGGTGGCCGTGGTGTACGGGCACGTGGAGAACTCCGAGTACGACGACTTCCTCGCCGCCGCGTTCGGCGAGGTCCGGCGGATGCTGGCCGACCAGCGGCTGCCCGCCGCCGGGCCGCCGTTCGCCCGGTACCGGTCCACCCGGATCGGGCTGGACGTGACCGCCGGCATCCCGGTGGACGCCGACTTCCGCCCGTCGGGCCGGGTGACCACCGAGCAGCTGCCCGGCGGGCTCCGCGTGGCCGCCCCGCACGTGGGCGACCACGACACCGTCGGGTTCACCTACGAGACGCTGGAGGTGTGGATGGCGGGCAACAACTACGTCCCGGCCGGCGACCCGTGGGAGTCCTTCCCGGACGGCGCGGCGGGGCCGACGCTGGTCACCATGCCCTGCCGGCGGAGCACCGCGATACCGCGGCAGCAGCACGTCCGGCCCTGCGACGCCTGACCCCTGACCTGCGCTCCGCGGGTCCACCGCGCCGCGGAGGGGTCGTCTGGGAGGCTGGCCGCCGTGCGCACCTCGCGGCGACCCGCCCTCCTGCTGACCGCGGTCATCGTCGCCGCACCCCTGCTGTCGGCCTGCTCCGACAGCTCCGAGGAGGACGTGCGGGCGGCCGCGCAGGCGTTCCTCGACGCCTGGGCCGGCGGCGACGCCGACGCCGCCGCGGGGGCGACGACCGATCCCGGCGCGGCCGCCGCGCTGCTGGAGCAGACCGCCACCGACCTGCCGGGCGCGGAGCTGTCCGCCGAGCTCGGCGCGGTCACCGTCGAGGACGGCACCGCCACCGCGGACTGGACCGCCACCTGGGACCTCGCCGCCGCACCCGACTGGAGCTACGACGCGACCCTGCGGCTCGAGGAGGGCGACGACGGCTGGGCCGTCGTCGCGGGGCCCACCGTGGTGCACCCCGGTCTCGACGAGGGCCAGCACCTGGTGCTCGCGCGCAGCCTGCCCGAGCGGGCGCCGGTCACCGACGCGACGGGCGCGCCGCTGTTCACCCCCACCGAGGTGGTCAACGTGGGCGTCGACCCCGGCCAGGTCACCGACCTCCCGGCCCTGGCCGCCGCGCTGTCGGCGGCCACCGGCGTCGCCGCGGACGAGATCGCCGCCGACGTGCAGGCCGCGCCGGCGGGCCAGTTCGTCCCGGTCATCACGCTGCGCCGGCCGGACTTCGAGGCCATCCGGGCCCAGGTCTTCGACCTCCCCGGCGCGGTCTTCCCGACCGCCACCCGCCTGCTGGCACCCACCCCGCGGTTCGCCGAGGCGCTGCTCGGCCGGGTCGGGGCGGCCACCGCCGAGATCCTCGAGGAGACCGCCGAGGACGGCGAGCCCCGGTACGCCGCCGGCGACCAGCTGGGCACCTCCGGGCTGCAGCGCGCCTTCCAGGACCAGCTGGCCGGCACCCCGGGCTTCACCGTCCGCGTCGTCGCCCTCGACGAGAGCATCGGCGACGAGGGCCGCGAGGTCGGCGCCGTCGCGCCGGTGCCCGGCGAGCCGGTGCGGACCCCGCTGGTGCCCGCCGTCCAGAACGCCGCCGACGCCGCGGTGGCGGCCGAGACCCGGCCCACCCACCTCGTCGTCGTCCGCCCGGGCACGGGCGAGATCCTCGCCGTCTCCTCCAACGAGGTGGCCGACGCCGGGAACGCGCTGGCCGGCCGGTTCCCGCCCGGGTCGAGCATGAAGACGATCACCGCGACCGCGCTGCTGACCGCCGGGGCGGTCGCGCCCGACACCGTCGTCCCGTGCCCCGGGACGACGGTGGTCGAGGGCCGCGAGTTCGAGAACCAGGACCAGTTCGACCTCGGCACCGTGCCGTTCACCGAGGCCTTCGCCGAGTCGTGCAACACCACCTTCATCCAGCAGGCGATGCAGCTGCCCGACAGCGCGCTGGCCGACGCCGCGGCCGCCTACGGGGTGGGCACCGACTGGCAGCTGCCGGTCGACGTCTTCTCCGGCAGCGTCCCGGGCGACAGCACCGGCACGACGAAGGCCGCGAACGCGATCGGGCAGGGGCAGGTGCTCGTGAGCCCGGCGCAGATGGCCCTCGTGGCCGCCGGCATCGCCGGGGGCACCCCGGTCGCGCCGGTCGAGGTCGTCGGCGCCGAGCCGGCCGGGGCGACGCCGACCGGCCCGGGCCCGCAGGTGCTCGACGCGCTGCGGCCGATGATGCGGCAGGTGGTGCTCACCGGCACCGCCGCGGCGCTGGCCGACCGCGGCGAGGTCTTCGGCAAGACCGGGACGGCCGAGTACGGCAACGCCACGCCGCCGGACTCGCACGGCTGGTTCGTCGGCTACCGCACCGACGGCGCCGCGGGGCCGATCGCCTTCGCCGTCCTCGTCGAGGGCGGGCAGTCCAGCGGCGCCGCCGTCGCCGTCACCGACGCCTTCCTCGGCGCGCTGGGCTGAGCGTCACAACCCGGGCAGCGCGCGGGTGACCGGGGTCTGCCCGGCAGCCGACCGCCAGCTCACCGCCCGCACCTCGGCGGCGCTGAGCGCCTCCAGGGCCAGCTCGCGGGTGGCCGGCTCGGCGGCCTGGTCCAGCACGCGCACCCAGGCGGCGGCCACGCCGTCCTCCAGGACGACGGCCAGCGCCGCGGCGTCCACCCCGGACAGCACCGGGAACGGCAGCGCGTAGCCACCCTCCGCGGGGGTGGGCTCCACCGACCGCCCGGCGAGCAGCGCGACCACCCGGTCGCGGACGTCGCGGTGCGCCGCTTCCGCGGCGCCCGCGCCACCGCGGGAGGCGGGCTCCAGGGCGGCCCCGACCACCCCGTAGCCCCAGATGGCGGCGTGCTCCGCGCCGAGGGCGAGCCCCAGCGCGGTGTTCTCCGCGGCGAGCTCGCCCGAGCCCTCGCCGGCACCGTCGTCAGCCATGCGCGGCTCCCGTCATGCGAGTGGTCCGTCCTGGCCGCGGAGGCCCGCGGCGATCGAGCCGAGCAGCGCCGCCCGGGCGCCGGACTGGGTGACGCACGCGGCCGCGTGGGAGGTGGCGGCCGCTGCCACCTGCGCCCGCAGCCAGGGGCGGGCCTCCTCGGCGGACGCGGGAGCACCGGGGGAGACCGAGCTCGGCGAGGCGCCCGGCGCGGCGGCGCGCAGCCGCTCCAGCTGCTCGCCGGCCTGCGCCGCCAGCTCGGCCACCTCGCCGGCGAGCGCCGGGTCCGCGGCGCCGGCCGCCGTGTACGCCGCGACGAGCGTCTCCTGCACCCCGACCTGGTCGAACAGCTGGTCGGCCTGCGCGCCGGTCACGAGCTCGCGGTCGTCCGGCGGGGCGGAGGTGCAGCCCGCGGCGACGAGCGCCAGTCCGGCGGCCGAGGCCGCCAGCAGCGTCCGCCGCGAGAAGCCCCGCGGGCCGGGGGAGGGGATCGACGACATCGGGTCCATCCTCGCAGCCGCGGGCGACCGGGGTCGGCACGGCGGCGGCCGGGCGCGTTCCGCGTCGACGCCGGGGGCAGGCGGGTCCCGCCCGCCCCTCGCACCCCACGGTGCCCGGTCCGCGCACGCCGCGCCGGGCGGTAACCTGACCTCTTCCCCTCGGAGCACCCTCCCCGGCCGTGCCGGGGGGACGGGCCCGGGGACGCGCCCCGCACCCCGCGGCCGCCCGAGCCAGGAGGAGATGACCGTGTCCGCTGCTCGTGGCACCGCCCGCACCGACCCCGCCGCCGCCCGCCTCGCCGGGTGGATCGAGCCGGTCGTGCTGGGCGCCGGCTACGACCTCGAGGAGCTGGTGGTCACCCCCGCCGGCCGCCGCAGCGTCGTCCGGGTCGTGGTGGACCGGGACGCCGGCGTGACCCTCGACGACATCGCCGAGGTCAGCCGCGCGGTCTCGGAGGTCCTCGACAGCGAGGACGACGGCATGGGCCGCACGCCCTACGTGCTGGAGGTCACCAGCCCCGGCGTCGACCGGCCGCTCACCGAGCAGCGGCACTGGCGGCGCAACACCGGCCGCCTGGTCACCGTGGTAGTGGGGCCGGCCGGCAGGACCGAGCAGGTCACCGGCCGCGTGCTCGCGGTGGAGGACGGCGGGGTGACCCTGGCGGTCGAGGCGCAGGGCAAGCCGGGCGCGAAGAAGCGCCCGCCGACCCCGCGGCAGGTGCCGTGGGCGGAGCTCGGCGCCGGCCGCGTGCAGGTGGAGTTCGGCCGCGCCCCCGCGGAGGACGACCTCGCCGGGGACGACGCGGACGACGAGCTCGACGAGGACGACCTGCTCGACGACGAGCAGACCGACGACGACATGGACGACCCGGAGCTCGACGACGACGTCGCGCCGGGGAACGCGCCGCAGGCGCGAGGAGGAGCACAGTGAAGATCGACGTCACCGCGCTCAAGGCGGTCGAGCGGGAGAAGGACATCCCCGCCGACACGGTGATCCAGGCGATCGAGACCGCCCTGGTGACCGCCTACCGGCACGCCGACGGCGCCGCCAAGCACGTGCGCGTGCACGTGGACCGCAAGACCGGCGAGGTCGCCGTGCTGGCCCAGGAGCTGGGGGCCGACGGCGAGGTCGTCCGCGAGTGGGACGACACCCCGACCGACTTCGGCCGGATCGCGGCCAGCACCGCCAAGCAGGTCATCGTGCAGCGGCTGCGCGACGCCGAGCACGAGCAGACCTTCGGCGAGTACGCCGGCAAGGAGGGCGACATCGTCAGCGGCATCGTGCAGGCGCACGACCGCCGCAACGTGCAGGGCACCGTGCTGATCGACATCGGCAAGGTGGAGGCGGTGCTGCCGCCCACCGAGCAGGTGCCCGGCGAGGACTACGCCCACGGCAGCCGGCTCAAGGCCTACGTCGTCTCGGTCGCCCGGACCTTCCGCGGCCCGCAGGTCACCGTCTCGCGCACCCACCCGCACCTGGTGCGCAAGCTGTTCGCCCTCGAGGTGCCCGAGGTGGCCGACGGCAGCGTCGAGATCGTCGCGGTCGCGCGCGAGGCCGGCGCCCGCTCGAAGATCGCCGTCCGCACCGCGGTGCCCGGGCTCAACGCCAAGGGCGCCTGCATCGGACCGATGGGCCAGCGCGTGCGCAACGTCATGAGCGAGCTGCACGGCGAGAAGATCGACATCGTGGACTGGTCGGACGACCCGGCCGCCTTCGTCGCCCAGGCGCTGAGCCCGGCGCGGGTCACCGAGTCCCGGGTCGTGGACGCCCAGGCCAAGGCCGTGCGCGTCGTCGTCCCCGACTACCAGCTGTCGCTGGCCATCGGCAAGGAGGGGCAGAACGCCCGCCTGGCCGCCCGGCTCACCGGCTGCCGGATCGACATCCGCAGCGACGCCCAGGCCGAGGACGCCGCGGCCGAGCCGTCGCCGGGCGTGGGGCGCGCGCCGCTGCGCTCGGGTGCGCCGCAGCCCCCGACGGGGGGCCGGCCGGCCGCTCACCGGCCGCCGCCCCGACGCGTGGAACATCGCGGGCCCACGACGCGCTAGAGTGCAGGGTGGCCGAAACGTCGATCCCGGTGCGCACCTGTGTGGGCTGCCGGCGCCGCGCTCCGGTCACCGATCTGCTGCGTGTCGTCGTCGAGTCCGGGACCCTGGTCCCGGATCCGCGGCGGCGGCTCCCCGGGAGGGGGGCCTCGGTGCACCCCACCCCGGGGTGCCTGGTCGCGGCGGAGCGACGCCGGGCCTTCCACCGGGCACTGCGCCTCCCCGGAGGCAGTCAGGTGGAGGCCGGTCCGCTCCGGGACCACGTCCTCGGCTCCTCCCCGGAGGCCGCCGCGGACCGGACCGGGACGGGCGGGTGAGCGCGCGATCCGCGCCCACCGATCGGAGAAGTTCCAGTCGGACCGGCACCAGGCCGGTCCGCACGTCGACAGGACGCAAGTCGGATGACTCAGCCGTGAAGTTCTCACGATGACCATGCGCCACTAACGACGAGGTCGAGCGGGCAAGCCGCCGGCCTCACCAAGAGGAGACCCGTGCCAGGCAAAGCCCGCGTACACGAACTCGCCAAGGAGTTCGGTGTCGACAGCAAGACCGTGCTCGCCACGCTCAAGGAGCAGGGCGAGTTCGTGAAGTCCGCCTCGTCGACCGTCGAGGCCCCCGTGGCCCGCCGGCTCCGCGAGGCCCTCGGTGCCGCCACCGGCGTCACCCCGGCCGCGCCGAGCGCCCCCGCCGCGCCCGCCGCCCGTCCGGGGCCCGCGGCGGCCCGTCCGTCCGCACCGACCCCCCCGCCCGCGCCCGGCGGCTCCCGCCCCGGCTCCGCAGGCCCCCGCTGCCGCTGCGCCGGTGCAGCAGCCCCCGGCGGCTCCGGCCCCCGGCCCGCGTCCGGCCGCTCCTGCTCCGCAGGCTCCCGCGGCCTCGGCGCCGCAGGCCCCCCAGGCCCCCGCGGCCCGTCCGGCCGCGCCGCGTCCGGCCACCCCCGGCGGTTCGCCCGCCGGTGGCGGTCCGCGTCCCGGCCCGCGGCCGGCGCCGCGTCCGGGCAACAACCCCTTCAGCTCGCCCCGTCCCGCCGCGCCTCCGGCCGCGGCGGCCGGCCCCGTGCCGGGTGCCGGCGCCGGTCCCCGTCCGGGCCCGGCCGCGCCGGGTGCCCGGCCCGCTCCGGGCGGTCCCCGTCCGGCGGCCGGTCCGGGCGGTCCCCGTCCCGGTCCCGGCGGCCCGCGTCCCGCGCCCGGCGCCGGCGGTCCCCGCCCGGCTCCCGGTGCCGGCGGTCCGCGCCCGAACCCGGGCATGATGCCGCAGCGCCCGAGCCCGGGCATGATGCCCGGCCGCCCGGCCGGTGCCGGTCGTCCCGGCCCCGGCGGTCGCGCCGGTGGTCCCGGTGGTGGCGGTCGTCCCGGTGGTCCCGGTGGCGGCGGTGGCTTCCGTCCCGGTGGCGGCGGTGCGCCCGGTGGCGCTCCGGCCGGTGGTGGCTTCCGCGGTGGCGGTGGCCCCCGTGGCCGCGGCCGTGGTGGCTCGGGTGCTGGTACCGCCGGTGCCTTCGGCCGTCCGGGCGGGCGCGGTCCCGTCCGCGGTCGCAAGAGCAAGAAGCAGCGGCGTCAGGAGTTCGACTCCATGGCGGCGCCCAGCATGGGCGGCGTCAGCCTGCCCCGCGGCAACGGGCAGACCGTCCGGCTGCCCCGTGGCGCCTCGCTGACCGACCTGGCCGAGCGCATCAACGCCGAGCCGGCCGCGCTGGTCACCGCCCTGTTCCACCTGGGCGAGATGATCACCGCGACGCAGTCGGTGAACGACGAGACGCTGCAGCTGCTCGGTGCCGAGATCGGCTGGGTCATCCAGGTCGTCAGCCCCGAGGACGAGGACCGCGAGCTCCTCGAGACCTTCGACCTCACCTTCGGCGACGAAGAGGGCGACGAGGGCGACTGGGAGTCCCGCCCGCCGGTGGTCACCGTCATGGGTCACGTCGACCACGGAAAGACCAAGCTGCTCGACGCCTTGCGGCACAGCAACGTGGTCTCGAAGGAGGCCGGTGGCATCACGCAGCACATCGGCGCCTACCAGATCGTCACCGAGCTGGAGCACAACGAGCGTCCGATCACCTTCATCGACACCCCGGGTCACGAGTCGTTCACCGCGATGCGTGCCCGTGGCGCGAAGGTCACCGACATCGTCGTGCTGGTGGTCGCGGCCGACGATGGCGTCATGCCGCAGACGGTCGAGGCGCTCAACCACGCCCAGGCCGCCGAGGTGCCGATCGTCGTGGCGGTGAACAAGATCGACAAGGAGGGGGCCAACCCCGCCAAGATCCGCCAGCAGCTCACCGAGTACGGCCTCGTGGCCGAGGAGTACGGCGGCGACACGATGTTCGTCGACGTGTCGGCGACGACCCGTCAGGGTCTCGACGAGCTCCTCACGGCGATCCTGCTGACCGCCGACGCCTCGCTGGACCTGCGCGCGAACACCGAGCAGGACCCGCAGGGTGTCGTCATCGAGGGCAAGCTGGACAAGGGCCGCGGCCCCGTCGCCACGGTGCTCGTCCAGCGCGGCACGCTGCGCCAGGGCGACTCGATCGTGGCCGGCGACGCGTACGGCCGCGTGCGGTCGCTGCTCGACGAGCACGGCAACAAGCTCAAGGAAGCCCTGCCGTCGCGGCCGGTCCAGGTCGTCGGCCTGACGTCGGTGCCCCGCGCCGGCGACACCTTCCTGGTCGTCGAGGAGGACCGGGTGGCCCGGCAGATCGCCGACCGCCGCCAGGCCCGCATCCGCAACGCGCAGAACGCCTCCATGCGCAAGCGGATCAGCCTCGAGGACCTCGACGCCGCGCTCAAGGAGAACCGCCAGCTCAACCTGATCATCAAGGGCGACAACTCGGGCACCGTCGAGGCGCTCGAAGAGGCGCTCATGAAGATCGAGGTCGACGACGAGATCTCGCTCCGGGTCATCCACCGCGGCGTCGGTGGCATCACCAAGAGCGACATCGACCTGGCGCTGGCCGACGACGTCATCGTCCTGGGCTTCAACGTCCGGGCCGAGGGCCAGGCGACCGAGCTGGCCAACCGCGAGGGCGTGGACGTCCGGTACTACACGGTCATCTACCAGGCCATCGACGAGATCGAGGCCGCCCTCAAGGGCATGCTCAAGCCCGAGTACGAGGAGGTCCAGCTCGGGACCGCGGAGGTCCGCGAGGTCTTCCGCGTCCCCAAGATCGGCAACGTCGCCGGTTCGCTGGTCCGCACCGGGACGATCGTCCGCAACTCGAAGGCCCGTCTGCTCCGCGACGGTGCCGTGATCGCCGACAACCTGACGGTGGAGTCCCTCCGCCGGTTCAAAGACGACGCGACCGAGGTCCGCGAGGGCTACGAGTGCGGTATCGGTCTGGGATCGTTCAACGACATCAAGGTCGACGACGTGATCCAGACCTTCGAGATGCGTGAGATCCCGCGCGTCTGATCCGAGCAGCAGCAGGGAGGCGGTGAGCGTGTTCACCGGCACGCTCACCGCCGACCTCCTGCTGGGCGACGTCCACTCGCTCAAGGGCAAGCGCGCCGTGGTGCGGCCGATCGTGGCCGAGCTGCGGCGCCGCTTCTCCGTGGCGGCGGCCGAGGTCGGTGACCAGGACCTGCACCGCAGGGCCCAGGTCGGCCTGGCCACCGTCGCCGCGGACGCCGGCCAGGTCCGCGACGTCCTGGACGCCTGCGAGCGGTTGCTGGCCGAACGACCCGAGGTGACGCTGCTGTCGACCCACCGTCAGCTGATCAGCGACACCGACAGCTGACCCCCGTGCCCGCCCGGCGTCCACCGACGCCCTGACCAAGGAGTCCCGATGGCCGACCCGGCCCGCGCACGCAAGCTGGCGGTGCGCATCCGTCAGATCGTCTCCGCCGCGATCGAGACGCAGATCAAGGACCCCCGGCTGGGCATGGTGACCGTCACCGACGCGCGCGTCACCAGCGACCTGCGCGAGGCGACGGTCTTCTACACCGTCTACGGCGACGAGACGCAGATCGCCGACTCCGCGGCCGCCCTCACCAGCGCCACCGGTGTCCTGCGTTCCACCGTGGGCAAGCAGACCGGCATCAAGTTCGTGCCGACCCTGGCCTTCGTCGCCGACATCGTCCCGGACACCGCGCGCGAGCTCGAGGACGCCCTCGAGCGCGCCCGGCACGCCGATGCCGAGCTGGCCCGCGCCCGCGAGGGCGCGCAGTACGCCGGCGAGGCCGACCCCTACCGCAAGCCCGCGGAGGACGACGAGGACGACGACGAGACCCCCGCCGGCCTCGGCGACGGGGACACCGACCAGGACGCCGACGCGGACACCACCGCGGACACCACCGCGGACACCACCGGGGACCTGCCGGCCGGCACGAGGAGCGCACTGTGACCGAGAACGACCCCGACCCGTACGAGCCCGACGAGGGCCAGGGCACCTCCGTGCTGGGCGGCCGCGCCGTCCCCGCCGATGGTGACCCCACCGACGGCGGCAAGCACGGCGAGATCGGCGAGGCGCCGAGCATCGCCTCCGACGAGCCCGGCGACGGCAGCAGCTACCCCGTGGGCGGTGGCACCGTCACCGAGGAGCAGAACGCCCCGCCGGTCGCCGACCCGGGACCGGACGCCTGATCCATGGCTCCGCTCCCTCCCGACGGCCTCGACGCGGTGTCCCGCTCCGTGGCCGGCGTCCTGACCGAGGCCGCCGAGGCCCGGGCCACCGTCGTCCTCTCCGGGCACGTCAACCCGGACGCCGACGCGCTCGGCAGCACCCTGGCCCTCGCCGAGGGGCTCCGCCGCCGCGGGGCGCGGGTGCTGCCGACCTTCCCGGGCGAGTTCACCCTGCCGGCGTCCCTCGGCTGGCTCCCCGGCGCGGAAGGGCTGGTGCCGTCGTCGGCGCTGCCTGGCTCACCCGACGTCTTCGTCAGCCTGGACGCCGCCTCGCCCGGCCGGCTCGGTGAGGTCGCCGCGCTGCTCGACGGCGCGGGCACCTCGATCGTCGTCGACCACCACGCCAGCAACCCCGGGTTCGGCGGCCTGCGACTGGTCGACCCGGGCGCGCCCGCCACGGTGGCCCTGGTGGCCGACCTGCTCGACGACCTCGGCGTCGCCCTCGACCAGCAGCTGGCCACCTGCCTGTACGCCGGGCTGGCGGCCGACACCGGCTCCTTCCGGTTCGGCAACACCCGGCCGCAGACCCACGAGCTGGCCGCCCGGCTGCTGGCCACCGGCATCGACCACGCCGCGATCAGCCGCCGGCTGTTCGACACCGCGCCGTTCGGCTGGCTGGGTCTGCTCTCGGTCGTGACCGGCCGCGCCGTCCTCGAGCCCGGCGTCGGCGCCGGCCTGGTGTGGACCTGGTCGAGCACCGCGGAGGCCGCCGAGCACGGCCTGCCCGGCGAGCAGCTCGAGGCGCTGGTCGACGTCATCCGATCGGCCGAGGAGGCCGACGTCGCCTGCGTGCTCAAGGGCCAGGAGGACGGCTCGTGGTCGGTCTCGCTGCGCTCGCGCGGCGGCACCGACCTGGCCCGCGTGGCCACGACGCTGGGCGGCGGAGGGCACACCCTGGCCGCCGGCTACACCTCGCACCTCGACCGCGAGGGGACGATCGCGGCGCTGCGCGCCCAGCTCGCCCCCCGCTAGGGGCAGACATGGCCATTTCTGCCCCTCAGCGGTCGGTGCTGTCGCTGGCGCTGCCGGCGCTGGTGGTCCTGGCCGCGGAGCCGCTGTACCTGCTGGTCGACACCGCCGCCGTCGGCAACCTCGGCACGGTCGCGCTCGGCGGGCTCGCCGTCGGCGGTGGGCTGCTCGCCTGGTCCGCGGCGCTGCTGAACTTCCTCGCCTACGGCACGACGGCGCGGGCCGCGCGGCGGGCCGGCGCGGGGGACCGGGCCGGAGCCGTCGCCGAGGGCGTCCAGGCGACCTGGCTGGCCGCGGCGCTCGGCGTGATGGTGCTCGTCTTCTTCCAGCTCGCCGCGGGCCCGTTGACCCGGCTGCTGGCCGGCGGTGCCGGGCCGGTGGCCGAGGCGGGGGAGGAGTGGCTGCGGATCGCCTCGCTGGGCCTCCCGCTGCTGCTCGTGTCGCTGGCCGGCAACGGCTGGCTGCGCGGGGTGCAGGAGCTGCGCCGCCCGGTGCGCTTCGTGCTCGCCGGCAGCCTGCTCAGCCTGGTGCTGTGCCCCCTGCTCGTGCACGTGGTCGGCTGGGGCCTGGTCGGCTCGGCGGTCGCCAACGTGGCCGGTCAGTCGGTCACCGCCGCGTTGTTCCTGCGCGCCCTGGCCCGGGAGGGCGCGGCGTGGCGGCCGCGCCCGGCGTCCGTCCTCGCCCAGCTGGTCATCGGCCGCGACCTGCTGCTGCGCGCCGCGGTCCTCCAGGTCTCCTTCCTCGTGGCCGCCGGCGTCGCGGCGCGCACCGGCACCGCCGAGCTGGGCGCGCACCAGATCGCGCTCCAGCTCTTCTTCTTCCTCGCGCTGGTCCTCGACGCCTACGCGATCGCCGCGCAGACGCTCGTCGGCCACGCCCTCGGGGCCGGCCGACCGGCCGACGCGCGGGCCACCGCCCGCCGCGTCGCGCGGTGGGGGCTGGGCACCGGGGTCGCCGTCGCGGCGGTGCTGCTCGCGCTCCGCGGCGTCGTCCCGCCGCTGTTCACCGACGACCCCGCCGTCGTCGACCAGGCGCAGCTCGTCTGGTGGTTCCTCGCCGCCATGCAGCCGCTGGCCGGGGTGGTGTTCGCCCTCGACGGCGTGCTCATGGGCGCCGGCGACGTCGGCTACCTGCGGACGCTCACCGTCGGCTCGGCCGTCCTCGGCTTCCTGCCGCTGTCGCTGCTGTCCGCGCCGCTGGGCTGGGGGCTGGCCGGTGTCTGGACCGGCCTGTGCCTGTTCATCGCGCTGCGGCTGGTCGGGGTGCTGGCGCGGGTGGCCGGTGATCGCTGGCTGAGCGCACCTGCGACCGTTACCGCGTGAGCCCCCGCACGCCCGACGCCGACGTCCCGCCCGGTCTCCTGCTGGTCGACAAGCCCGGCGGGATGACCTCCCACGACGTCGTCGCCCGCGCCCGGCGGGTGCTGTCGGTCCGCAAGATCGGCCACGCTGGCACCCTGGACCCGATGGCGACCGGCCTGCTCGTCCTCGGCGTCGGGACGGCGACCCGCCTGCTCGGCCACGTCGGCGGGCACGACAAGACCTACGAGGCGACCATCCGCCTGGGGGCGACGACGGTCACCGACGACCGGGAGGGCGAGGTCCTCACCACGACGTCCGCGGCCGGCGTGGACGACGACGGGGTCCGCGCGGCGCTCGCCGCCCAGACCGGCCCGCTGCAGCAGGTGCCGTCGTCGGTGAGCGCGGTCAAGGTCGCCGGCCGCCGCTCCTACGACCGGGTGCGCGCCGGGGAGGACGTCGTCCTCGAGCCGCGCTCGGTGACCGTCCACCGGCTCGAGGTCCACCGGATCCGCCGGCCCGAGCCCGACCTGGTCGACGTCGACGTCACCGTCGAGTGCACCGCGGGCACCTACATCCGGGCCATCGCCCGCGACGCCGGCGCCGCCCTCGGCGTGGGCGGCCACCTCACCGCCCTGCGGCGGACCGCGTCGGGTCCGTTCGCGGTGGCGCAGGCCGCCCCGGTCGAGGACGCCGGTGCCGCGCTGGCCGCGGGCGGAGGCGCGGGCTTCCTGCCCCTCACCGACGCCGCCCGGCTGGTCTTCCCGGAGCGCCCGCTCACCGCGGCCGAGGCCACCGCCGTCGGGTACGGGCAGCGGGTGCCCGCCACCGGCGCGCCCGGCCTGCACGCCGCGGTGGACCCGGCGGGCCGGCTGGTCGCGCTCGTCGAGGACGCCGGGACGACGGCCCGGGTGGTCGTCGGCTTCCCGCCCTCGCCGGCCGGGGGTTGAGCCGGCTCCGCCCCGGGAACGGGGAGCCCATGAGCGTCGTCAAGATCAACGCGATCACCGTCCCGAAGGACAAGCAGGGCCGGTTCGAGGAGCGCTTCCGCGGCCGCGCGGGCGCCGTCGAGTCCACGCCCGGCTTCGAGTGGTTCGAGCTGCTGCGCCCGCTGGAGGGCACCGACCAGTACCTGGTCTACACCCGGTGGAGCAGTCACGAGGCCTACGAGGCCTGGCAGTCGAGCCAGGACTTCGACCGCGCCCACGACGGCGGCGGCGACACCCTGGCGTCGGCGGCCCCGCACTCCGCGCACGTGTGGACCTACGAGGTGCTCGAGTTCGCCGGCCCGGACGCCAACCAGGAGAACCAGGCCTGATCCCGTCCGGCGGCGGTCGGCGTCCGGCCGCCGCCGGACGCGGGGATAGTGTGGGCGCGGGGCCGGTGCTCGCCGGGCCCGCCGCATCGCACGCACTGCAGGTGGGAGCCATGACCGACACGCTCAACGACAGCCGTACCGACTCGCGGATGTTCACCGAGGGCGTGCCGGTCGTCGTGGAGGACGTGCGGCGCCGCACCCCCACCGAGCGCGCCGGCCTGCTGGAGGACCCGGGCTTCGGCCGGTACTTCACCGACAGCATGTTCGTGGCCCGCTACCGGCTCGGCGAGGGCTGGTACGACGCCCGGCTGACCACCTACGGCCCGCTGCAGATGGACCCGGCGACGGCCGCGCTGCACTACGCGCAGTCGATCTTCGAAGGGCTCAAGGCCTACGCCCAGCCCGACGGCAGCGTCGCCACCTTCCGCCCCGAGGCCAACGCCGCCCGCTTCGCCCGCGGCGCCCGCCGGCTGGCGATGCCCGTCGTCCCCGAGGAGTCCTTCCTCACCGCGGTGGACGCCCTCGTCGACGCCGACCGCGACTGGGTCCCGACCGGCCCGGACCAGACGCTGTACCTGCGCCCCTACATGCTGGCCAGCGAGCCGTTCCTCGGCGTGCGCCCCGCCCACGAGTACCTGTTCATGATCATCGCCAGCCCGGCGGGCGCCTACTTCCCGCGCGGGGTGCACCCGGTCTCGGTCTACCTCTCCGAGGACTACATCCGGGCCGCCCCCGGCGGCACCGGCGACGTGAAGTGCGCCGGCAACTACGCCGCCAGCCTGCTCGCGCAGGAGCAGGCCATCGAGGCCGGCTGCGACCAGGTCGTGTGGCTCGACGCGGTCGAGAAGAAGTACGTCGAGGAGATGGGCGGGATGAACCTGTTCTTCGTCCTCGGCTCCGGCGAGGACGCCGAACTGGTGACCCCCGAGCTGACCGGCACGCTGCTGCCCGGCATCACCCGCGACTCGCTCATCGAGGTCGCCCGCTCGATGGGCCACACCGTCACCGAGCGGAAGTTCTCCGTCGACGAGTGGCGCCAGGGCGTGGCCGACGGCACCGTCACCGAGACCTTCGCCTGCGGCACCGCCGCGGTGATCACGCCGGTCGGCGAGGTCAAGGCGCGCACCGGCGACTTCACCGTGGGCGACGGCACCCCCGGCCCGCTGACCATGCGGCTGCGCGAGTCCCTGCTCGACATCCAGCACGGGCGGGTGGCCGACACCCGCGGCTGGCTGCACCGCGTCGGCTGACCGGCCCGGACCGGAGGACGTCGGACACGTGCAGCGCTGGCGAGGCCTGGAGGCCACCCCGGCCGATCTCGGCCGCACCGTGGTCACCATCGGCATGTACGACGGCGTCCACCGCGGGCACCAGGCGCTGATCGGCGCCGCGGTCGCCCGCGCGCGGGCGATGCGCCGGCCCTGCCTGCTGCTCACCTTCGACCCGCACCCGGCCGAGGTGGTCCGCCCGGGTTCGCACCCGGCGATCCTCACCGCGCTCGACCGCAAGGCCGAGCTGGTGGCCGGGCTCGGCGTCGACGCCATGTGCGTGCTGCCGTTCACCCCGGAGTTCATGCGGCTGGCGCCGGAGACGTTCACCCACACCGTCCTGGTCGAGCACCTGCACGCCGCCCAGGTGGTGGTGGGGGAGAACTTCACCTACGGGCACCGGGCGGCCGGCACCGTCGCCACCCTCACCGCCGAGGGCCGCCGGTTCGGCTTCGCCGTCGAGGGCGTCGAGCTGGCCGAGGACTCCTCCGACTCCGGCGACGTCACCATCTCCTCGACCTACGTCCGCGCCTGCGTGGCGGCCGGCGACATGGTGGCGGCCGCGCGCGCCCTCGGGCGCCCGCACCGGGTCGACGGCGTCGTCGTCCGCGGGGACCGGCGCGGCCGCGACCTCGGCTACCCCACGGCCAACGTCGAGAGCCCGCCGTTCACCGCCATCCCGGCCGACGGCGTGTACGCCGGGCACCTCGTCACCCGCGACCCGCGCGGCGGTGCGAGCCGCGAGCGCTTCCCGGCCGCGATCTCCGTCGGCAGCAACCCGACCTTCCAGGGCAGCCGGCGCACCGTCGAGGCCTACGTCCTGGACTACGACGGCGACCTGTACGGCGAGCACGTGGGCGTCGAGTTCGTCTCCCGGCTCCGCCCGATGGCCGCGTTCCCCGACGTCGACGCCCTGCTGGTGGCCATGGCCAAGGACGTCTCGGACACCCGCGGCATCCTCGGCATGTAACCTGGGGGACCGCCGGGGTGACCCGGCGTGTGTGAAGCCTGCCCTCGTGATTCAGACCGAGGGCCACACCTGACCCGCCCCGGAGGCGACCATGGCGCTCGACAGCGCGCTCAAGAAGCAGATCATGACCGAGTACGCGACGGTCGAGAACGACACCGGCTCGCCCGAGGTGCAGGTCGCGATGCTGACCCGCCGGATCAGCGACCTCACCGAGCACCTCAAGATGCACAAGCACGACCACCACAGCCGTCGTGGCCTGCTGCTGCTGGTCGGCCGCCGTCGCCGGCTGCTGAACTACCTGGCCAAGACCGACATCAACCGCTACCGGTCGCTGATCGAGCGTCTCGGCCTGCGCCGCTAGCACCACGAGGGGGCCGTTCCCGGAAGACTCCGGGACGGTCCCCTTCCTCGTGCGGCACCCGTCGCACGCAGGAGAACCGGCCAGCCGCCGGACGCGTCCCTCGAGGGCCGGTCCTCGGTAGTGGCCCCCGGGCAGGCTCCTCCACGCGAGGAGTGGCTCCCCGCGCCGCGGGGAATCCGATCCCGAGGGCTTCGATCGAGCACCGGTCGCCCCGGACGCAGGACGGGCACCCCCGCCACGGGGAACTGGTCGTCAGAGGAGTCGCAGGTCGGCACGAGGCCGCTGCGACGAAAGAAGAGAGAAGGACACGTGTCCGCACCCACCATCACCGCAGAGTTCGACGCCGAGGACGGCGTCACCACCGCCACCGCGGTCATCGACAACGGCAGCTTCGGCAGCCGGTCGATCACGTTCGAGACCGGCCGCCTCGCCAAGCAGGCCGCCGGCTCCGTCGTCGTCACCATGGGCGACACCATGCTGCTGTCCGCCACCACGGCCGGCCGTCAGCCGAAGGAGCAGTTCGACTTCTTCCCGCTGACCGTCGACGTCGAGGAGCGGATGTACGCCGCCGGGCGCATCCCCGGCTCGTTCTTCCGCCGCGAGGGCCGTCCCTCCGAGGACGCGATCCTCACCTGCCGCCTGATCGACCGCCCGCTGCGCCCGACCTTCGCCAAGGGCCTGCGCAACGAGGTCCAGGTGGTCATCACCGTCATGGCGCTGGACCCCACGCACCTCTACGACGTGGTGGCCATCAACGCCGCCTCGGCGTCCACCCAGCTCTCGGGCCTGCCCTTCTCCGGGCCGGTCGGCGCCACCCGCGTCGCCCTCATCAACGGCCAGTGGGTCGGCTTCCCGACGCACACCGAGCTCGAGGACGCCGTCTTCGACATGGTCGTGGCCGGCCGGGTCCTGCCCGACGGCGACGTCGCGATCATGATGGTCGAGGCCGAGGCCACCGAGAAGACCATCGAGCTCGTCGCCGGTGGCGCCACCGCCCCCACCGAGGAGGTCGTGGCCCAGGGCCTCGAGGCCGCCAAGCCCTTCATCAAGGCGCTGTGCGACGCGCAGTCGGCCATGGCCGAGAAGGCCGCCAAGCCGGTCGCCGACTTCCCCCGCTTCCTGGACTACCAGGACGACGTCTACGCCGCCGTCGAGGCCCAGGCCTCCGAGAAGCTGGCCCAGGCCCAGCAGATCCCCGGCAAGGCCGAGCGCGAGGACGCCACCGACGCCCTCAAGGACGAGGTCAAGGCCGCGCTCGCCGGCCAGTTCGAGGGCCGCGAGAAGGAGATCTCCGGTGCCTTCCGCGCGGTGACCAAGAAGGTCGTGCGCCAGCGCATCCTCCGCGACAAGGTCCGCATCGACGGCCGCGGCCTGACCGACATCCGGCCGCTGTCGGCCGAGGTCGAGGTCATCCCGCGCGTGCACGGCTCGGCGCTGTTCGAGCGCGGCGAGACCCAGATCCTGGGCGTCACCACGCTGAACATGCTCCGCATGGAGCAGCAGCTGGACACGCTGTCGCCGGTGACTCGCAAGCGCTACATGCACAACTACAACTTCCCGCCGTACTCCACCGGTGAGACCGGCCGCGTGGGCTCGCCCAAGCGCCGCGAGATCGGCCACGGCGCGCTCGCCGAGCGGGCGCTGGTCCCGGTGCTGCCGGACCGCGAGGAGTTCCCCTACGCGATCCGCCAGGTCTCCGAGGCGCTGGGCTCCAACGGCTCCACGTCCATGGGTTCGGTCTGCGCCTCGACGCTGGCCCTGCTCAACGCCGGCGTCCCGCTGAAGGCGCCGGTCGCCGGCATCGCGATGGGCCTGGTGTCCGACGAGGTCGACGGCAAGACCGAGTACGTCGCGCTCACCGACATCCTCGGCGCCGAGGACGCGTTCGGTGACATGGACTTCAAGGTCGCCGGCACCCGCGACTTCGTGACCGCGCTCCAGCTGGACACGAAGCTCGACGGCATCCCCTCCGACGTCCTCGCCGGTGCGCTGACCCAGGCCCGCGCGGCCCGGCTGCACATCCTCGACGTGATGAACGAGGCCATCGACGCCCCGGACGAGATGAGCCCGTACGCCCCGCGCGTGACCACGGTGCGCATCCCGGTCGACAAGATCGGCGCGGTCATCGGGCCCAAGGGCCAGATGATCAACGCGATCCAGGACGAGACCGGCGCCGACATCACCATCGAGGACGACGGCACGATCTACGTCGGCGCCTCCGACGGCCCGTCGGCCCAGGCCGCGGTGGACCGCATCAACGCCATCGCCAACCCGACGCTGCCCAAGGTCGGCGAGCGGTTCCTCGGCACGGTCGTCAAGACCACGCCGTTCGGTGCCTTCGTCTCGCTGCTGCCCGGCCGCGACGGCCTGGTGCACATCAGCAAGCTCGGTGGCGGCAAGCGCATCGGCAAGGTCGAGGACGTGGCCAACGTCGGCGACAAGATGCAGGTGGAGATCACCGACATCGACGCCCGCGGCAAGATCAGCCTCGTGCCGGTCGCCGAGGGCGACGCCGGTGCGGCCGCTGAGGCCCCCGTGGCCGAGGCCGCCGACGCTCCCGCGGGTGAGTGACGACGTCCGCTGACGTGATCGGGTCCGGGGCGGGTGCTGCTGCACCCGCCCCGGTTCCCGTCGGGGTGACCCGGCTGCTCGACCTGGACGAGGTCGGCGGCCGGGTGGAGCGCACCACGCTGCCCGGGGGGCTGCGGGTGCTGACCGAGACGATGCCCGGCGTCCTCTCGGCGACCGTCGGGATCTGGGTCGACGTCGGCTCGCGCGACGAGACCCCCGGTGTGGCGGGCGCGTCGCACTTCCTCGAGCACCTGCTGTTCAAGGGGACGACGTCGCGCAGCGCGCTGGAGATCGCGACCGCGATGGACGCCGTCGGCGGCGAGATGAACGCGTTCACCGCCAAGGAGCACACCTGCTTCTACGCGAACGTGCTCGCCAGCGACCTGCCGCTCGCGGTGGGGCTGCTCGCCGACCTGGTGACCGACGCGACCAACACCGCGGCCGACCTCGAGTCCGAGCGCACGGTGGTGCTCGAGGAGATCGCGATGCGCGACGACGAGCCGGCCGACGCGGTGCACGACCTGTTCTCCGAGACGCTGTTCGGCGACGACACCCCGCTCGGCCGCTCGGTGCTCGGCACCGTCGAGTCGATCGAGGGCCTGTCCCGCGACGACGTCGACGGCTGGTACCGGACGCGGTACGCGGCGCCGTCGATGGTCGTCACCGCCGCCGGCCGGGTCGACCACCAGCAGGTGCTCGAACTGGTCTCGGCGGCCTTCGGGGACCGGCTGGGCGGCGACGGCGTGCCCGCACCGCTCCGCCTGGGCGAGCCGGGCGTCGAGCAGCCGGCCCGCCCGACCGGCCTCATCTCGCGGCGCACCGAGCAGACCCACCTGCTGCTGGGCGCTCCCGGCCTCGGCCGCCTGGACGACCGGCGGTACGCCGCCGCCGTCCTCGACGCCGCGGTCGGCGGGGGCATGAGCTCCCGGCTGTTCCAGGAGATCCGCGAGAAGCGGGGCCTGGTCTACAGCGTGGGCTCCGCGCTCGGGCACTACGCCGGGACGGGCACCTTCTCCGTCTACGCGGGCTGCTCCAAGAAGCGGGTGCCCGAGGTGCTGCGGCTCATCCGCGCGGGGCTGGACGGCGTGGCCGCCGACGGGCTCACCGCCGAGGAGGTCGCCCGCGCCCGGGGCCAGCTCAAGGGCGGCATGGTGCTCGGCCTCGAGGACACCGGCTCCCGGATGAGCCGGCTCGGCAAGAGCGAGCTCTCCTACGGGGAGTACCTGCCGGTGCGGGAGGTACTGGCCCGCCTGGACGCCGTGGACGAGCAGCAGGTGCGCGAGGTGGCGACCGAGCTGTTCGGCCGGCCCACCTGCCTGGCGGTCGTGGGGCCCTACCGCGACGCGGACCTCGACGGGCTCTGATGGCGTCCCACCCCGCCCTCGCCGTCCACGGCGCGCTCGCCCGCGGCGTCTTCGCCGTGGTCGTACTGCTCTCCCTGGCGGTGCTGTTCGCCCCCGCCTCCGACGTCCCGACGGCGCCGGCGGGGGTGGACAAGCTGGTCCACCTCGGGCTGTTCGCCGCCCTGGCGCTGAGCGGGCGGTGGGCCGGCATCGCCGCCCGGCCGCTGGCGCCGCTGCTGCTGGTGTACGCGGCGGTGAGCGAGGTGCTCCAGGGCCTGGCCGTGCTCGACCGCAGCGTGTCCCTGGCCGACTGGGTCGCCGACGCCGTGGGCGTGCTGGCCGGCCTGGCGCTGTGGGCGTGGCTCGAGCGCCGGGACGCCGCGCCACGCTGAACCGGGGGAGCGTCTTGCGGTTCTGCGGTCGTCCGGGAAACCTGGCCGCGTGACCACCTCCGCACCCGGCCAGCAGCCCGCCCCTCCGTCCGAGGACACCCCCGTCATCAACGTCGGGGTGCTCGGGGCCCGCGGCCGCATGGGCACCGAGGTCGTCCGGGCCGTCAACGACGCCGAGGACCTCGAGCTCGTCGCGATGGTCGACGAGGGGGACTGGCTGTTCGGCCTGGCCGACGCCGGCACCCAGGTGGTCGTCGACTTCACCCGGCCGGACGTCGTCATGGACAACATCCGGTTCTGCATCGACAACAACATCCACTGCGTCGTCGGGACGACGGGCTTCGACCAGGACCGGCTCACGACGATCGCCGAGTGGCTGGAGCCCAAGCCCGAGGTCGGCGTGATCATCGCGCCGAACTTCGGGATCGGCGCCCTCCTGCTCATGAAGTTCGCGCAGGAGGCGGCGCGCTTCTTCCCCTCCGTGGAGGTCGTCGAGCTGCACCACCCGGGCAAGGTGGACGCCCCCTCCGGGACCGCGGTGCGCACCGCGCGGTTGATCGCCGAGGCCCGCCGTGCCGCCGGCCTGCCCCCGGCGCCCGACGCGACGAGCGAGGGTCTGCCAGGGGCGCGCGGCGCCGATGTCGAGGGCATCCCCGTGCACGCGGTGCGGCTGGCCGGGCTGGTCGCCCACCAGGAGGTGCTCATGGGGACGTCGGGGGAGACCCTCACCCTCCGGCACGACTCCTACGACCGCGCGTCTTTCATGCCCGGCGTGCTGCTCGCGGTGCGCGAGATCGGCCACCGGCCGGGGCTGACCGTGGGGATCGAGCACCTGCTGGGCCTCTGACCGGTGGTGTGACCGGGACCGCTCCCCGGGGGGTTGCGCCGAGCCCCTGGAGGGCGTGTATGGTTCTCCATGCGCCGCGCGGAGCTGAGGCTCCGCCGGACCGGGACCCGCCGCTGGTGGGGGCAACGGAAACCGGCGTAGTGTTGGACATCCAGCCGCAGACGGAGCCCGGAAGGGTCGAGTTTGTGCGCGTCCGCTCTTTGAGAACTCAACAGCGTGCCGAAAGTCAGTGCCAAGTAATACCCCGTGCCGGGGGCTTTGTGTTTCCGGCTGGGATTCCTTTGGTTGATTGATATCGAGAGTGCTAGCTCTCGGTTCTCAGCCGGTTCAAATTCATCTACGGAGAGTTTGATCCTGGCTCAGGACGAACGCTGGCGGCGTGCTTAACACATGCAAGTCGAACGGTGAACCCGCTTCGGTGGGGGATCAGTGGCGAACGGGTGAGTAACACGTGGGCAACCTGCCCTCAGCTCTGGGATAACTCCAAGAAATTGGGGCTAATACCGGATGTGACTGCTGACCGCATGGTCTGGTGGTGGAAAGATTTATCGGCTGAGGATGGGCCCGCGGCCTATCAGCTTGTTGGTGGGGTAGTGGCCTACCAAGGCGACGACGGGTAGCCGGCCTGAGAGGGTGACCGGCCACACTGGGACTGAGACACGGCCCAGACTCCTACGGGAGGCAGCAGTGGGGAATATTGCGCAATGGGCGAAAGCCTGACGCAGCGACGCCGCGTGGGGGATGACGGCCTTCGGGTTGTAAACCTCTTTCAGCAGGGACGAAGCGAAAGTGACGGTACCTGCAGAAGAAGCACCGGCCAACTACGTGCCAGCAGCCGCGGTAATACGTAGGGTGCAAGCGTTGTCTCGGAATTATTGGGCGTAAAGAGCTCGTAGGCGGTTTGTTGCGTCGGCTGTGAAAACCTGAGGCTCAACCTCAGGCCTGCAGTCGATACGAGCAGACTAGAGTGTTGCAGGGGAGACTGGAATTCCTGGTGTAGCGGTGAAATGCGCAGATATCAGGAGGAACACCGGTGGCGAAGGCGGGTCTCTGGGCAACAACTGACGCTGAGGAGCGAAAGCGTGGGGAGCGAACAGGATTAGATACCCTGGTAGTCCACGCCGTAAACGTTGGGCGCTAGGTGTGGGGCTCATTCCACGAGTTCCGTGCCGCAGCTAACGCATTAAGCGCCCCGCCTGGGGAGTACGGCCGCAAGGCTAAAACTCAAAGGAATTGACGGGGGCCCGCACAAGCGGCGGAGCATGTTGCTTAATTCGATGCAACGCGAAGAACCTTACCTAGGCTTGACATGCACGGAAATCCTCCAGAGATGGTGGGTCCGTAAGGGCCGTGCACAGGTGGTGCATGGTTGTCGTCAGCTCGTGTCGTGAGATGTTGGGTTAAGTCCCGCAACGAGCGCAACCCTCGTTCTATGTTGCCAGCACGTCATGGTGGGGACTCATAGGAGACTGCCGGGGTCAACTCGGAGGAAGGTGGGGATGACGTCAAATCATCATGCCCCTTATGTCTAGGGCTGCAAACATGCTACAATGGCCGGTACAAAGGGCTGCGATACCGCGAGGTGGAGCGAATCCCAAAAGCCGGTCTCAGTTCGGATTGGGGTCTGCAACTCGACCCCATGAAGTTGGAGTCGCTAGTAATCGCAGATCAGCAATGCTGCGGTGAATACGTTCCCGGGCCTTGTACACACCGCCCGTCACGTCACGAAAGTCGGTAACGCCCGAAGCCGGTGGCCCAACCCTTGTGGAGGGAGCCGTCGAAGGCGGGATCGGCGATTGGGACGAAGTCGTAACAAGGTAGCCGTACCGGAAGGTGCGGCTGGATCACCTCCTTTCTAAGGAGCAACTCGCCGGCAAGCATCAGCTTGTCGGTGCAGAGCCATGCCAGGCCAGGATGTGCCCTCCAGTTTCGGGGGGTGCGCGGGGTGTCTGGGTGGTGCTCGAGGGTGGAACGCTGACCAGTTCGGCCGGCAGCTGGTGCTGCTCCTAGTACGGCATCTCTTCGTGTTCTTCGGGACGGGTAGGGGTGTGGGGAACGGGGTGGTGGTGGTGGGTTGGTCGTAGGCACGCTGTTGGGTCCTGAGGGAGCGGACCATCCCCGTGCGCGGGGGTGATCGGGTTCTTCGTGTCAGGGCCTTCCTGTTTCTCGTACCGCCGGCCCCTCGTGGGGGTGCCGGGTCTGGCGGGGTCGTGTGGAGGGTGTCTGGTCGTACGTTGAGAACTGCACAGTGGACGCGAGCATCTTTTTGACTCTTATTTGCATGAGAGTTCTTGTAGGCCCGCACGACGGGTGTCCTTCCGGGCGCTGTTGTGTGGGATTTTTGTGTGGCCAAGTTGTTAAGGGCACACGGTGGATGCCTGGGCACCAGGAGCCGATGAAGGACGTAGGAGGCTGCGATAAGCCTCGGGGAGCTGTCAACCGAGCGTTGATCCGAGGATTTCCGAATGGGGGAACCCCGCACCAGTCATGTGGTGTGACCCGCGCCTGAACACATAGGGCGTGTGGAGGGAACGTGGGGAAGTGAAACATCTCAGTACCCACAGGAAGAGAAAACAACCGTGATTCCGTGAGTAGTGGCGAGCGAAAGCGGATGAGGCTAAACCGATCGCATGTGATAGCCGGCAGGCGTTGTGTGGTCGGGGTCGTGGGACCGTTCCGAGTGTTCTGCCGAGCACTCAGGGAGTGAGAAAAGCACGTGTTAGTGGAAGGCCTCTGGAAGGGGTCGCCGTAGAGGGTGAGAGCCCCGTACACGAAAACATGTGCTCTCCCGAGCGTGATCCCAAGTAGCACCGAGCCCGTGAAATTCGGTGTGAATCTGGCGGGACCACCCGCTAAGCCTGAATACTCCCTGGTGACCGATAGCGGACAAGTACCGTGAGGGAAAGGTGAAAAGTACCCCGGGAGGGGAGTGAAATAGTACCTGAAACCGTGTGCCTACAAGCCGTGAGAGCCTTAGGATTTCGGTCCGGGGTGATTGCGTGCCTTTTGAAGAATGAGCCTGCGAGTTAGTGGTACGTGGCGAGGTTAACCCGTGGGGGGTAGCCGTAGCGAAAGCGAGTCCGAACAGGGCGATTCAGTCGCGTGCCCTAGACCCGAAGCCGAGTGATCTACCCATGGCCAGGTTGAAGCGCGGGTAAGACCGCGTGGAGGACCGAACCCACTTAGGTTGAAAACTGAGGGGATGAGCTGTGGGTAGGGGTGAAAGGCCAATCAAACTCGGTGATAGCTGGTTCTCCCCGAAATGCATTTAGGTGCAGCGTCACGTGTTTCTTGCCGGAGGTAGAGCACTGGATGGCTAATGGGCCCCACAAGGTTACTGACGTCAACCAAACTCCGAATGCCGGTAAGTGAGAGCGTGGCAGTGAGACTGCGGGCGATAAGGTTCGTAGTCGAGAGGGAAACAGCCCAGATCATCGGCTAAGGCCCCTAAGCGTGTGCTAAGTGGAAAAGGATGTGGAGTCGCAGAGACAACCAGGAGGTTGGCTTAGAAGCAGCCACCCTTGAAAGAGTGCGTAATAGCTCACTGGTCAAGTGATTCCGCGCCGACAATGTAGCGGGGCTCAAGCACACCGCCGAAGCCGTGGCATTCATGCTTTTCCTGTCGGTCCTTGTGTGGGCCGGCCAGGTGTGTGGATGGGTAGGGGAGCGTCGTGTGGCGGTCGAAGCGGCGGAGTGATCCAGCCGTGGACGCCACGCGAGTGAGAATGCAGGCATGAGTAGCGAGAGGGGAGTGAGAAACTCCCCGCCGGAAGACCAAGGGTTCCTGGGCCAGGCTAATCCGCCCAGGGTGAGTCGGGACCTAAGGCGAGGCCGACAGGCGTAGTCGATGGACAACGGGTTGATATTCCCGTACCCGCGAAGGAACGCCCATGCTGAACCCAGCGATGCTAACCACCCGATCCACCGGTCCTCACTTGTGAGGCGAGTGTGGGGAGGCTGGGACCCGGACTGGTAGTAGGCAAGCGATGGGGTGACGCAGGAAGGTAGTCCTACCGGTGAGTGGTAGTACCGGTGCAAGGGTGTGGCCCGCGGGGTAGGCAAATCCGTCCCGCATACAGGGTGAGACCTGACGCATAGCCGAATGAGGCGAATTGGATGATCCTATGCTGCCGAGAAAAGCCTCTAGCGAGTTCCGAGCGGCCCGTACCCCAAACCAACTCAGGTGGTCAGGTAGAGAATACCAAGGCGATCGAGCGAACTGTGGTTAAGGAACTCGGCAAAATGCCCCCGTAACTTCGGGAGAAGGGGGGCCATCTACTGTCAACCGCCTTGCGCGGGGTAGCGGTGGGTGGCCGCAGAGACCAGTGAGAAGCGACTGTTTACTAAAAACACAGGTCCGTGCGAAGTCGTAAGACGATGTATACGGACTGACGCCTGCCCGGTGCTGGAACGTTAAGGGGACGGGTTAGCCGTAAGGCGAAGCTCAGAACTCAAGCGCCAGTAAACGGCGGTGGTAACTATAACCATCCTAAGGTAGCGAAATTCCTTGTCGGGTAAGTTCCGACCTGCACGAATGGCGTAACGACTTCTCAGCTGTCTCAACCACAGGCTCGGCGAAATTGCACTACGAGTAAAGATGCTCGTTACGCGCGGCAGGACGGAAAGACCCCGGGACCTTTACTATAGCTTGATATTGGTGTTCGGTTCGGCTTGTGTAGGATAGGTGGGAGACTGTGAAGCGGGCACGCCAGTGTTCGTGGAGTCATCGTTGAAATACCACTCTGGTCGAATTGGATGTCTAACTTCGGTCCGTGATCCGGATCAGGGACAGTGTCAGGTGGGTAGTTTAACTGGGGCGGTTGCCTCCCAAAATGTAACGGAGGCGCCCAAAGGTTCCCTCAGCCTGGTTGGCAATCAGGTGTCGAGTGCAAGTGCACAAGGGAGCTTGACTGTGAGACCGACGGGTCGAGCAGGAGCGAAAGCTGGGACTAGTGACCCGGCACCGGCATGTGGAAGCGGTGTCGCTCAACGGATAAAAGGTACCCCGGGGATAACAGGCTGATCTTCCCCAAGAGTCCATATCGACGGGATGGTTTGGCACCTCGATGTCGGCTCGTCGCATCCTGGGGCTGGAGTAGGTCCCAAGGGTTGGGCTGTTCGCCCATTAAAGCGGTACGCGAGCTGGGTTTAGAACGTCGTGAGACAGTTCGGTCCCTATCCGCCGTGCGCGTAAGAGACTTGAGAAGAGCTGTCCCTAGTACGAGAGGACCGGGACGGACGAACCTCTGGTGTGCCAGTTGTACCGCCAGGTGCACTGCTGGTTAGCTACGTTCGGCAGGGATAACCGCTGAAAGCATCTAAGCGGGAAGCTCGCTTCAAGATGAGGTCTCTCACCGGGTCAACCGGGTAAGGCCCCCGCCCAGACCAGCGGGTTGATAGGCCGGAAGTGGAAGCACCGCAAGGTGTGGAGCTGACCGGTACTAATAGGCCGAGGGCTTGACCACACACACCCACTCGGGCTGTCGTGCCAGATCAAGTGTCAACTGACGAAGAGTGCTTCGCGTCCACTGTGCGGTTCTGAACGCACGAACCAGACGATGGTTCAAGTTCACAGAGTTACGGCGGCCATGGCGAGAGGGAAACGCCCGGCAACATTCCGAACCCGGAAGCTAAGCCTCTCAGCGCCGATGGTACTGCCCTGGAGACGGGGTGGGAGAGTAGGACGCCGCCGGACAACCATTCCCGAAGGGGCCCCAGCATCCGCGCTGGGGCCCCTTTCGGCGTCCCCGAGAAACGCCGCTCGTCCCGGGAGGAGCAGACGTGTGTACTGCGGAAACGAAGCCCTGGCTTTCCGCGGAGAAGCGGGCCGCCTCTCCGCGGACCGGCAGCCGGCTTCTGTAGGGGTAGGTCAGCGGCGGGGTTCCTTCGTGGTGGCGCCGACGTTGTCGGCGAGCCACGCGTTGAGGGTCGCCAGGTCGCGCCACGCGTCGCGCACGCGGTCCAGGGCGGCCGGGGTGTGCAGCCAGTCGGTCGGCGTCCAGTTCCGCGTGGCGTGCAGCGCCTTGTGCTTGAGCAGCTCGATCCGCTCGTCGTCGGCCGAGTAGCCGGCGGGCACGCGGACCAGCCGGTCGCCCTCGATCGCCCAGCCGGCGGCGCGCAGTCGCTCGACCTCCGCCTCCAGCAGCGGGCCCTGCACCGGGTCGGCGACGGCTCGGCGGTAGCGGGCCACCTGGTCGCTCTCCAGCCGCCAGCTCCCCCCGGACACCAGCAGGCCGTCGGCGGAGATCTGCACGTACCAGGAGCCGGCGCCGCGTCCCTCGGGCGTCACGACTGCCCCCTGGTGCGTCTTGTACGGCGTCTTGTCGTGGCTGAACCGGACGTCCCGGTAGGGGCGGAACACCTTCGCGGTCCCGAACTCGGCGCTGAGCTCCTCGAGCAGGGCCAGCACGGGTGCGCGGACGAAGGTGTCGTACTCCGCCTTGTGCGCCGTCCAGAAGGTCTTGCTGTTGTCCGCCTCGAGGCCCTCGTAGAACACCAGCCCCTCGTCGGGGAAGCCTGCGAAGCTCACCTGCGGTCTCCTTCGTCGAGGTCGTCGTCCAGCAGTGCGTGCCAGCGGAGCTCCCGCAACGGCGCAGCCCCGGTGTCCAGCGTCCGTGCCCAGCCGTCGGGTGCCCAGCCGGCGGACTCGAGGAAGGACGCCGAGGTCCGGTCCTGCTCGGGCAGCCAGGTGCGCAGCTCGGCCACCCCCTGTGCCCGGGCCAGGTCGACGACGGCAGCGAGCAGCCGGCTGCCGTGGCCCCGTCGCCCCCAGCGCGGCTCCACCAGGAGGGTCGAGATCTCAGACAGCGGACCGGCGTGCGACCGCTGCTCGTCCTCGTCCTCGTCCAGCTCGGCGGGCGCGACGGCGGCGAACCCCACCACCGTCTCGCCCTCGAGCGCCACCAGCACGAGGTGCCCGGGCGTCGGCGGGGACGCGACGGCGGCCCGCCAGGACTGCGCCGCGGAGTCCTCGTCCCAGGTGTCCAGCACCTCGGGAGGCAGCAGCGTCCGGTAGGCCGTCCGCCAGGCGAGCGCCTGCACGCGGGCGATGTCGGCCGCCTCCGCCGGCCGCGCGGGACGGACCTGCACGTCGGCGGTGCCGGTCAGTCGGGGGAACGGCGGCAGGGTCACGCCCGCGAGCCTAGGCAGCCCCAGGGGCGCGGGCTGTCGGTGGCTGACGGCAGGATCTGCTCCGTGACCGGCCCCGAGCACCTCCCGGCCCCGCTGGCCCGGCGCATCGCGCTCGCCGCCCAGGGCTTCGCGGTGCCGCGCCCGGCCACGCCCGTGGGCACCCGTCAGCTGCGGGCGACGGCGGAGCGGCTGGCCGTGGTGCAGATCGACTCGGTCAACGTGCTGTCGCGCTCGCACTACCTGCCCTTCTTCAGCCGGCTCGGTCCTTATCCGCGGGCCGCGCTGGACGCGTTCACCGCCGGCCGCGGCACGGTGTTCGAGTACTGGGCGCACGAGGCGTCCTTCCTGCCGGTGCGGCTGCACCCCTACCTGCGCTGGCGCATGGCGGCCGCCGACTCGCAGGCGTGGGGCTCCATGACGCGGGTCGCCCGCGAGCGCCCCGAGTACCTGTCCGCCCTGGTCGAGCGGATCCGCCGGGACGGGCCGCTGCGCGCGGCCGAGCTCGGCGAGACCCGCCCCGACCGCCCGGGCAGCATGTGGAACTGGCACGAGGGCAAGGCAGCCCTGGAGTACCTGTTCTTCACCGGGGTCCTCACCACGCGCGGGCGCACCGCCGGGTTCGAGCGCGTCTACGACCTCACCGAACGCGTGATCCCCGCCGCCGTGCTCGCCCAGCCGGTGCCCGAGCGGGCCGACGCCGTCCGCGTGCTGGTGCGCACCGCCGCCCGTGCGCTCGGCGTCGCGACCGAGACCGACCTGCGCGACTACTTCCGGCTCTCCCCGGCGGACGCGCGCACCGCGATCGCGGAGCTCGCCGACGCCGGCGAGCTGCTGCCGGTCGAGGTGGCCGGGTGGGGGCGGCCGGCGTGGCTGGACCCGGCGGCGCGGCGGCCGCGCTGGATCCGGGCGCGGGCGCTGCTGAGCCCCTTCGACTCCCTGGTCTGGGAGCGACCGCGGGTGGAGCGCATCTTCGGCTTCCGCTACCGGCTGGAGATCTACACCCCGGCGCCCAAGCGGGTGCACGGCTACTACGTGCTGCCCTTCCTGCTCGGCGACCGGCTGGTCGCCCGGGTCGACCTCAAGGCCGACCGGCGGGCCGCGGTGCTGCGCGTGCAGGCCGCGCACGCCGAGGACGGCGTCGACCCGGTCGAGGTGGCGCGCGAACTGGCCGCGGAGCTGCGGCTCCTGGCCGACTGGCTCGAGCTCGAGGCCGTGGAGGTGGTCGAGCGCGGGGACCTGGCCGCGGAGCTCAGCCGCGCGGTGCACCCGCTGCCGGCAGCCCGGCCAGCCGTCTGACCAGCGCGAGCCCCGCAGGACTCCCGGCCCAGTGGCGGGCCAGCGCGTCGTCCCCGGCGCGGCGGACCACCGCGCGCAGCGCCCACGCCACGACGACGACGTCGTCGGCGTAGCCGAGGACGGGGACGACGTCGGGGACCAGGTCGATCGGCGAGAGCAGGTACCCGAGCAGCAGCCACAGCCGGACGCGGACCCCGCGGGGGAGCGAGCCGTCCGCGGCCAGCCGGCGGACCAGGCGGACCAGGTCGGGGAGCAGACGCAGCGCCTCGCGCGGCGCCAGGGTGCGGGAGCGCCACAGCAGGAGCAGCAGCAGGAGCCAGAGCAGCACCAGGCCGCCACCCACGGCGACGAGCACCCGCAGCGGCTCCACGCGGCCAGTCTGCCCCCGCCCCGGCCGTACGCTCGGCGGCGTGCCCGACATCGTGCCGCTGAAGGTCCAGGTCGTCGCCCAGACCCAGTTCACCCCGCCGGCCGACGTGCCGTGGGAGACCGACGCCGACGGCGGGCAGGCGCTGGCCGAGTTCGCCGGTCGGGCCTGCTACCAGTCCTGGGACAAGCCCAACCCCGCGACGGCCACGAACGCCGCCTACCTCCGGCACCTGCTGGAGGTCGGCCACCTCTCCGTCCTCGAGCACGCCTCGGTGACCATGTACCTCACCGGGGTCTCCCGGACCCTCACCCACGAGCTGGTGCGGCACCGGCACTTCTCCTACAGCCAGCTCTCGCAGCGGTTCGTCCCCGAGCAGGACGCCGCCGTGGTCGAGCCGGCCGCGATCGCCGCCGACCCGGAGCTGCATGCGCTGTTCGAGGCCGCCACCGGTGCGGCGGCCGAGGCCTACGAGCAGCTGCGGGCCGGGCTGGAGCGGCGGGTCGGGGACGGGCCCGGCGCGGGCCTGAGGCGCAAGCAGGCGCGGCAGGCCGCGCGCTCGGTGCTGCCGGCCGCCACGGAGACGCGGATCGTCGTCACCGGCAACTACCGGGCCTGGCGGCACTTCGTCGCGATGCGCGCCAGCGAGCACGCCGACGTCGAGCTCCGCGCGCTGGCGATCGCCTGCCTGCGCGAGCTGCAGCGGGTGGCCGGCAACGTGTTCGGCGACTTCCGGATCAGCGCGCTGGCCGACGGCACGCACGTCGCGGCCAGCCCGCTCGTCGGCGAGGGCTGAGGCCCGTGGGGCGTCTGCGACGGCCCCGCCCGCCGGTCGGTCCCCGGCCGTAGTCTCGGGTCCGTGGCAGCGGCGATCGACACCCAGTACGAGGACCTCCTGCGGCGGATCCTGGAGCAGGGCACGCCCAAGCAGGACCGCACGGGGACCGGCACCCTGAGCCTGTTCGGGGAGCGGCTCCGGTACGACCTGTCGGAGACCTTCCCCCTGGTGACGACGAAGAAGGTGCACTTCAAGTCGATCGCCGTCGAACTGCTGTGGTTCCTCCGCGGCGAGAGCAACGTGGGCTGGCTGCGCGAGCAGGGCGTGACCATCTGGGACGAGTGGGCGTCGCCCGAGGGCGAGCTGGGCCCCGTCTACGGCGTGCAGTGGCGGTCCTGGCCCGCGCCGGACGGGCAGCAGATCGACCAGATCGCCGCCGTCCTCGACACGCTGCGCTCGGACCCCGATTCCCGCCGCATGGTCGTCTCGGCCTGGAACGTCCGGCGCCCTGCCGGAGATGGCGCTGGCGCCCTGCCACGCGCTGTTCCAGTTCTACGTCGCCGACGGCAAGCTCTCCTGCCAGCTGTACCAGCGCAGCGCTGACATGTTCCTCGGCGTCCCGTTCAACATCGCGAGCTACGCGCTGCTCACCCGCATGGTCGCCGCGCAGGTCGGCCTGGAGCCGGGTGACTTCGTCTGGGTCGGCGGCGACTGCCACGTCTACAGCAACCACGTCGCGCAGGTCACCGAGCAGCTCTCCCGCGACCCGCTGCCGTTCCCCACGCTGGAGCTCGCGCCCGTGCCCTCGCTGTTCGACTACACCTACGACCACTTCACCCTCGGCGGCTACCGGCACCACCCCGCGATCCGCGGCGCCGTCGCCGTCTGATCGGCCGCTGCCGGTGATCGGGATGGTGTGGGCCCAGGGGCGGGGCGGGGTGATCGGTGCCGACGGCGGCCTGCCGTGGCACCTGCCCGAGGACCTGGCGCTGTTCCGGCGGCTCACCACGGGGTCGACGGTCGTCATGGGCCGGCGCACGTGGGAGTCGCTGCCCGAGCGCTTCCGCCCCCTCCCCGGCCGGCTCAACGTCGTCCTGACCGGCGATCCGGCGTGGTCGGCCGACGGGGCGCGGACCGCCGCCTCGGTGGAGCAGGTGCTCGCCGAGCACCCGTCGTGCTGGGTGATCGGCGGGGGAGCGGTGTACGCCGCGTTCCTGCCGCACGCCGGTCGCCTGGTCGTCACCGACGTCGACGTGGCGGTCGAGGGCGACACCTGGGCGCCGCCGCTGGACGAGGGCTGGACCCGCACCGCACGCACCCCCGACCGGGGCTGGGCGGAGTCGACGTCGGGCGGGCTGCGCTACGCGGTGTCGGAGTACGAGCGCGCCGCCGTGGGCGGGCCGGTGCCCGATCGCGCGGATCGGTAGATTCAGACCCATGACCACCGACCCCGCCCGACCGTTCGGGCGCGTGCTCACGGCGATGGTCACGCCGCTGGCCGAGGACGGGTCGATCGACCTCGCCGGCGCGCAGGAGCTGGCCGCGCACCTGGTCGACCGCCAGTCGCACGACGGGCTCGTGGTGACCGGGACGACCGGCGAGGCGCCGACCCTCAGCGACGGCGAGACCAACGCCGTCCTGGAGGCGGTGATCGACGCGGTCGGCGACCGCGCCACGGTCATCGCCGGCGTCGGCACGAACGACACCGCCCACTCGGCGGAGCGGGCGCGGGCCGCGGAGCGGCTGGGCGCCGACGGCCTGCTGGTCGTCACCCCGTACTACAACAAGCCCCCGCAGGCCGGCCTGCTGCGCCACTTCACGACGGTGGCCGACAGCACCGACCTGCCGGTGCTGCTCTACGACATCCCGCACCGCTCGGTGATCCCGATCGAGGTCGAGACGCTCGTCCGCCTCGCCGAGCACCCGCGGATCGTGGCGGTCAAGGACGCCCGCGGCGACTTCGGCGCGCTGGCCTGGACCCGTGCGCGCTCCGACCTGGCGTACTACAGCGGCGACGACATGCTGAACCTGCCGATCCTCGCGATGGGCGGCGTCGGCGTGGTCAGCGTGGTGGGCCACCTGGCCGGGCCACGGCTGGCCGAGCTGGTGGCCGCCGTCGAGGCCGGTGACCTGGCCCGGGCCCGCGCCGTGAACGACAGCCTGCTGCCGGTCTACACCGGCATCTTCCGCACCCAGGGCGCGATCCTGGTCAAGGCGGCGCTCAACGCTCTCGGCCTGCCGGCCGGCCCGCTGCGGCCGCCACTGGTCGAGGCGACCGACGAACAGCTCGCGCAACTGCGCATCGACCTCGCCGACGGAGGCATCGACCTGTGAGTGACACCCGATGAGTGGCGTGGTCACCCAACCGCACCTGGACCTCAAGGCCCCGCCGCCGCTGCCCGAGGGCGGCCTGCGCGTCATGGCCCTGGGCGGCCTGGGCGAGATCGGCCGCAACATGGCGGTCCTGGAGTTCGACGGGCAGCTGCTCGTCATCGACTGCGGCGTGCTCTTCCCCGAGGCGGAGCAGCCCGGCGTCGACCTGATCCTGCCGGACTTCGGCGTCATCGAGCACCGCCTCGACGACATCACCGCCGTCGTCCTGACCCACGGCCACGAGGACCACATCGGGGCGATCCCGTACCTGCTGCGGCTGCGCGAGGACATCCCGCTGGTCGGCTCCCGGTTCACCCTGGCGCTGGTCAAGGCCAAGCTGCGCGAGCACCGCATCGACCCCGTGCTGGTCGAGGTCGCCGCCGGGGACGACCACCTGGCCGGCCCGTTCCACTGCGAGTTCATCTCGGTGAACCACTCGATCCCCGACGCCCTGGCCGTCGCGGTGCACACCCCGGCCGGCCTGCTCGTGCACACCGGCGACTTCAAGATGGACCAGCTGCCGCTCGACGGCGTCCTCACCGACCTGGGCGCCTTCGCCCGGCTCGGCGTCTCGGGCATCGACCTGCTGCTGGCCGACTCGACCAACGCCGAGGTGCCCGGCTTCGTCACCCCCGAGCGCAGCATCGGCCCGGTCCTCGACGACGTCTTCGCCCGCGCGACGCAGCGGCTGATCGTCTCCAGCTTCGCCAGCCACGTGCACCGCATCCAGCAGGTGCTCGACTGCGCGCACAAGCACAACCGCAAGGTGGCGCTGGTGGGCCGCTCGATGGTCCGCAACATGGGCGTCGCCCGCGACCTCGGCCTGCTGCACATGGCACCCGGCCTCATGGTGTCGCTCGACGACGCCGCCAAGATGCCGCCCGAGCAGGTCGTGCTGGTGAGCACCGGCTCCCAGGGCGAGCCGCTCTCGGCGCTGGGCCGCATGGCCCGCGGCGACCACCACCAGGTCACGATCGAGCCCGGCGACACCGTCGTCCTCGCCTCGTCGCTGGTGCCGGGGAACGAGACGGCCGTCTACAAGGTCATCAACGGGCTGTCCCGCCTCGGCGCCACCGTCGTGCACAAGGAGACGGCGAAGGTGCACGTCTCCGGGCACGCCCCGGCCGGTGAGCTGCGCACCCTGCTCAACGTGGCCAAGCCGCGCTACCTGATGCCCGTGCACGGCGAGTGGCGGCACCTGCGCGCCCACGCCAAGCTCGCCGAGGAGACCGGCATGCCGGCCGACCGCGTGCTGCTCGCCGAGGACGGTGTGGTCATCGACCTGGTCGACGGCAAGGCCTCGATCGTGGGCAGCGTCCCCATCGGCGACGTCTACGTCGACGGGCTCAACGTGGGCGACGTCGGCGAGGAGTCGCTGCAGGCGCGGCGCATCCTCGGCGACGAGGGCTTCGTCGCCCTCACTGTCGTCGTCGAGCCCTCGACGCGCACCATCGTGCGTCCGGTGCACCTGTCGACCAAGGGCTTCTCCGATGACCCGTCGACCTTCGACGAGGCGCTCCGCCTGGTCGAGGACAACCTGCGGCGCGCGCTGCAGGACGACGACGTCGACGCGCACCGCCTGTCGCAGATCATCCGCCGGACCGTCGGCAAGTGGGTGTCGGACAAGCACCGCCGCCGCCCGATGATCATCCCGACGGTCCTCGAGGTCTGATCTCGCGCCGCATCGCGGCGCGGGGCCAGCGGTCGAGGCCGTGCGCGGCCTCGACCCGGCGGATCTCCCGCAGGCCCGCGGAGAGCTCCGCGGGGTCGACGGGGGAGAAGCCCAGCCGGCGGTAGTACGGGCCGTTCCACGGCACGTCCACGTAGGTGGTGAGGGTGACCGCGGGCAGCCCCCGCTCCCGGGCCCAGGTCGCGAGGTGCTCGACGAGCGCCCGGCCGTGGCCGTGCCCCGCGGCGTCGGGGTGCACGCTCACCTGCTCGAGGTGCGCGCAGCCGTCGACGACGTCGGCGAGCAGGTAGGCCACCGGCCGGTCGTCGTCGTCGGTGCGGACCCACGCCCGGCCGGCGTCGGCGTAGCCGCGCAGCTCCTCGAGCGCCGGCGGCTCGTCGTCGGCGACCAGGTGCATGCCGAGCCCGGCGAACGCCCGGCCGGCGGCGCGCTCGATCTCCCGCAGGCGCGGCAGGTCGGCGACCGTCGCCGGCCGGATGACGGTCACAGGGCGACGACGTCGATCGGGGTGATGTCCTCGTCCGCCGGGAGGTCGAAGCCCCAGACCTGGGCGTAGAACGACAGCTCGCCGTCCAGCGCGGCCCGGATGTTGGCCGCCTGGCGGAAGCCGTGCTGCTCGCCGGCGAAGAGCAGGTAGGCGTGCGGCACACCCTTGGCGCGCAGCGCCGCCACGATCGCCTCGGCCTGGTCGGGCGGCACGATCGCGTCCTCGTCGCCCTGGAACACGGCGAGCGGGGTGTCGAGGGCGTCCACGTGGTTGATCGGCGAGCGCTCCGCGTAGACGTCGGCGCCCGCAGGCCACGGCGCCACGAGCCCGTCGAGGTAGCGGGACTCGAACTTGTGCGTCTCGGCGGCCAGCGCGCCGAGGTCGGCGACGCCGTAGTGGCTCGCGCCGGCGGTGAAGACCCCCGGGCGCATGGAGAGGGCGGCCAGCGTCGTTGTACCCGCCGGCCGAGCCGCCGCGGATCGCCATGCGCGCGGGGTCCACCCGGCCGGCGTCGGCCAGGTACCGGGCGCAGGCGACGACGTCGTCTAGGTCGACCACGCCCCACCGGCCCTGCAGCGCGTCCCGGTACCGGCGGCCGTAGCCGGTGGAGCCGCGGTAGTCGACGTCGGCGACGCAGAACCCGCGCGAGGTCCAGTACTGCACGGCGAGGTTGAGCACCGGGGAGGCGGCCGAGGTGGGGCCGCCGTGGACGAGCACGAGCAGCGGGGGCAGCGCGCCGTCGGGCGCGGTCACCTCCGGGTTGGCCGGCGGGTACACGAGGGCGTGCGCGACGCCGATGCCGGTGCCGCCGTCCTCGGTCGGGAAGCTCACGTGCTCCGGGCGGGAGAACCAGGCCGGGTCCAGCCCGAGGTCGCGCGCCGGGCGCAGGACCACCGGGGCGTTCCCGTCCAGGGGCACCCGCAGCACCACCGGCTCGCTGTCCGGGCCACCGGCGACGCAGACGACGTCGTTCCCGGCCGCGACCAGGTCGCGCAGCGCCGCGTAGGCCAGCTCGACCTCGCGCAGCCCGCCGTCGGGGGAGCGGACCACCAGCCGGTCGCGGCCCTCGCGCCCGTGGGCCAGGACGATCCGGCCGTCGTCGAGCAGGGCGAAGCGGCTGGCGCCGAACACCCACTGCGGCCCGGCGATGTCGCTGCCGACGTCGAGCACCAGCTCGGCCGCGGCACCCGCGCGCCACCGGTACAGCGACCAGACGTCCGTGCGGTCGCAGAGGAACCACAGCGCGCCGTCGGGCGCCCACACCGGCTGCACGACGGACTCGCCCGGTCCGCCCGCGACGACGGTCTCGCTCCCGTCGGCCGCCCGGACCACGAGCTGCGCGGCGTCCCACGGCATGTGCGGGTGGTCCCACTGCAGCCAGGCCAGCTCGCCGCCGGGCCCGGGCCGCGGGTCGGAGACGAAGTCGGGGCCGCTCACCAGCACCTCGGCGCCGTCGGGGCCGATGCGCACCACCTCGTTCACGACGTCCGCGGCGGGGGCGTGCTCGGCGGGGTGGTGCTCGCGGACGGCGAGCACGCCGCCGGCGACGGCGGTCAGGTCGGCGTGCCGGACACCGGCGCGCACCGCGGGCTCCGGCGTGACGGCGACGGGGGAGGCGCTGCCCGGGTCGAGCCGGTACAGCCGCTGGTCCGAGAACTCGGTGAACCACAGCGTGCCGCCGGCGACCGTCCAGGCCCCGCCGCCGTACTCGTGCACGCGGGTGCGGGCGTTCCACGGCGCGGGCAGCACGTCGCTGACCGCGCCGTCGGCAGCCCGCCGCACGATCACCGACCGGCCGCCCTCGTCGGGCCGGGACTCCGACCACCAGACGTCGGCGCCGTCGACGACGACCTCGCCGATCCGGGCGGCCGCGCGGACCACCAGCTCCGAGGTGATCGGGGTCGGCCAGCTGCCGGGGGTGCGCGTCGGGCTCATGCCTGTGACGTTATGAGATGGGTCGCCGGTGCGGGACACGACGCTCTGCCTGCCCGTTCGCGGCCTCCGAGCGGATTACCGTTCGACGCATGCCTGCCCGCACCACGTCGAGCCGCCCGGCGTCCTCCCGGAGCCGCTCGGGTTCGACCGCTGCGAGCAAGAAGCGCCCGGCCGCCCAGCGCTCCGGCAACCGCCGCCCGGCCGCCAAGAAGAAGCAAGACAGCGGCTTCAACCTGTGGCGTGCCGCCAGCGGCACCTGGGGGCTGCTGGCCCGCGGCGCCGGCGGCCTGGCCCGCTCGGTCGCCCGGCCCGAGGAGGCCGAGCCGCTCGCCCCCGAGCACCGTCGCGACGGCGTCGGGCTGGCGTTCCTCGGGCTGGCCGTCGTCCTCGGCGCGGCCGCCTGGAGCAACGGGATCGGCCCGGTGGGGGAGGCCCTGACCGACGGCGTGCGCTGGGTCATCGGCGCCCTGGTCGTGGTGCTGCCCGTCGTCCTGTTCTTCACCGCGCTGCGGCTGCTGCGCAGCGGACCGCGTCCGGAGGCCCGGGGCCGGCTGGTCATCGGCTGGCTCTGCACGATCGCGTCGGTGCTCGGTATCGCCCAGGTGGTCGGCGACCCGGCCGACCCCGAGGCCGGCCTGCCCGGCTCGGGCGGGCTCGTCGGCTGGGCCGTGGGCACGCCGCTGGTGGCCGGCCTGGGCAGCGCGGTCACCATCGTGCTGCTGTCGCTGCTGGCGTTCTTCGGGCTGCTGGTCATCACGGCCACCCCGGTGCACCAGATCCCCGAGCGGATGCGCGAGCTCGCCGACCGGCTGCTGGGCCGCAACGACTACGACGACGAGTACGACGACGACGAGTACGACGAGGAGCCGCCCGCCCCGGCGACGCGGCGGTCCCGCCGGAAGCTGTCGGAGGACCTGCTCGCCACCGGCCCGATCGACCACGGGGCGATGGCCGCGGCCGTCGACGCGACCCTCACCACCGAGCCCGAGCACACCGAGCTGCGCCCCGCCCCGCCGCGCCCGCCGGTCGTCGACCGCACCTCCCCGCAGGAGGAGCTGCCGCCGATCACCGAGCCGGAGCAGCTGTCCATCCAGCCGGTCGAGGGCGACTACGTCCTCCCGGCGCTGTCCATGCTGCGGCCCGGCGATCCGCCCCGGGCGCGATCGAAGGCCAACGACGTCGCGATCGAGGCGATCAGCGGCGTCCTCGAGCAGTTCAACATCGACGCCGCGGTCACCGGCTTCACCCGCGGGCCGACGGTCACCCGGTACGAGGTCGAGCTCGGCCAGGGCGTCAAGGTCGAGAAGATCACCCAGCTGACCAAGAACATGGCCTACGCGGTGGCCAACGACAACATCCGCATCCTGGCGCCGATCCCGGGCAAGTCCGCTGTCGGCATCGAGGTGCCCAACACCGACCGCGAGAAGGTCAGCCTCGGCGACGTCCTGCGCTCCGGGGCGGCCAAGCAGGACCCGCACCCGATGCTCGTGGGGCTGGGCAAGGACATCGAGGGCGGCTTCGTCTGCGCCAACCTGGCGAAGATGCCGCACCTGCTGGTCGCCGGCGCCACCGGGGCCGGCAAGTCCAGCTGCGTCAACTCGATCCTGACCTCGCTGCTGCTGCGGGCCACGCCGGACCAGCTGCGGATGATCCTGGTCGACCCGAAGATGGTCGAGCTGACGCCGTACGACGGCATCCCGCACCTGATCACGCCGATCATCACCGACCCGAAGAAGGCCGCCACGGCGCTGGCCTGGCTGGTCGAGGAGATGGAGCAGCGCTACCAGGACATGAAGTCCACCGGCGTGCGGCACATCGACGACTTCAACCGCAAGGTCGAGAAGGGCGAGATCACCGCGCCCCCCGGCAGCGAGCGGGTCTACCGGCCCTACCCCTACATCCTGGCGATCGTCGACGAGCTCGCCGACCTGATGATGGTCGCGCCGCGCGACGTCGAGGAGCACATCGTCCGCATCACGCAGAAGGCGCGTGCGGCCGGCATCCACCTGATCCTCGCCGACGCAGCGCCCGTCGGTCGACGTCGTCACCGGTCTGATCAAGGCCAACGTGCCCTCGCGGCTGGCGTTCTCCACCTCGAGCCTCACCGACAGCCGGGTCATCCTCGACCAGCCGGGCGCGGAGAAGCTCATCGGCATGGGTGACGCGCTGTTCATGCCCATCGGCGCGGGCAAGCCGATGCGCGTGCAGGGCGCGTTCGTCACCGACGCCGAGATCGAGGCGGTCGTCGAGTTCAGCAAGCGCCAGGCCGAGCCGGAGTACCGCGAGGAGGTCTTCTCGGCGGGGTCGACCGGCGAGAAGAAGGAGATCGACGAGGACATCGGCAACGACCTGGACCTGCTGCTGCAGGCGGTCGAGCTGATCGTCACCAGCCAGTTCGGATCCACCTCGATGCTGCAGCGCAAGCTCCGCGTCGGGTTCGCCAAGGCCGGCCGGCTCATGGACCTCATGGAGAGCCGCGGCATCGTCGGCCCGTCCGAGGGCTCCAAGGCCCGCGACGTGCTCATCAAGCCCGACGAGCTCGAGGCGACGCTGTTCACGATCCGGGGCGGGGCGGACTGACGCGGACGACGGGGATCACTCCCGGGAGCGGGGAGGGCGGCGGTCCGGGCGACTACGATGGCCCGGTGACAGCTGCGCCCTCCCCTGCCCGGACTGTGGCGGTGGTGACCCTCGGGTGCGCCCGCAACGAGGTCGACTCCGAGGAACTGGCCGGCCGGCTGGCCGCGGGTGGCTACGAGCTCGTCGAGGACGCCGACGCCGCCGACGCCGTCCTGGTCAACACCTGCGGGTTCATCGAGTCGGCCAAGAAGGACTCCGTCGACGCGATCCTCGCGGCCACCGACTCGGGCGCCCCGGTCGTCGCCGTGGGCTGCATGGCCGAGCGCTACGGCTCGGAGCTGGCCGGCGCGCTGCCCGAGGCCACCGTCCTCGGCTTCGACGACTACGCCCAGATCGGCGAGCGGCTCGACGACGTGATCGCCGGGCGCCCGCTGGTGCCCGCACACCCCGCGCGACCGCCGCACCCTGCTGCCGATCAGCCCGGTGCAGCGCACCGCGGCGACCGCCGCGGCCGACGCGCCGGTCATCCCCGGCCACGACTGGCTGCGCCGCAAGCGCCTGGCCTCGGGCCCCATGGCCGCCCTCAAGCTCGCCTCGGGCTGCGACCGGCGGTGCGCGTTCTGCGCCATCCCGACCTTCCGCGGCGCGTTCGTCTCCCGGCCGCCGGCCGAGGTGCTGGGCGAGGCGCACTGGCTGGCCGAGCAGGGCGTCACCGAGCTCGTGCTGGTCAGCGAGAACTCGACCTCCTACGGCAAGGACCTCGGCGACCTGCGCTCGCTGGAGAAGCTGCTGCCCGAGCTGGCCGCCGTCCCGGGCATCGTGCGGGTGCGCGTGGCCTACCTGCAGCCGGCCGAGCTGCGCCCGGGGCTGCTGGAGCTCATCGCCACGACCCCGGGTGTGGCGCCCTACTTCGACCTGTCGTTCCAGCACTCCTCGCCGACCCTGCTGCGCCGCATGCGCCGGTTCGGCGGCACCGACGACTTCCTGCGCACGATCGAGCGCGCGCGCAGCCTCGCGCCGGGCGCCGGCTTCCGCACCAACGTCATCCTCGGCTTCCCGGGGGAGACCGAGGAGGACGTCGCCGAGCTGGAGCGCTTCCTGACCTACGGCCGGCTCGACGCGGTCGGTGTCTTCGGCTACTCCGACGAGGAGGGGACCGAGGCCATCGGCCTGCCCGGCAAGCTGGACCAGGCCGAGATCGACGCCCGCGTCCGCCGGATCACCGACCTGGTGGAGGAGCTGACCGCGCAGCGCGCCGAGGACCGCATCGGCGAGCACGTCGAGGTGCTGCTCACCGAGGACCTCTCGGCCACCGACGGGCCGGGCACCTGGCTCGGCCACGCCGCGCACCAGGACCCCGACGCCGACGGCACGACCACGGTCACCGGGGTGCCCGAGGGCGCCGTGGCGGGGCAGCTCGTGCCGGCGACCGTGGTGGGCACCGAGGGCATCGACCTGCTGGCCCGCGCCGCCGAGCCGGCCGGCCGGTGATCCCGTGAGCGAGGTGCTGCCCGACCCCGCGGCGACGCCGCCGCAGACGGCACGCCTGGTGAACCTGCCCAACGCCCTGACCGTGCTCCGCCTGGCCGTGGTGCCGGTGTTCGCCTACCTCCTGGTGAAGGACGACGGCCTCGACGACGCCGGTCGCTACTGGGCGACGTTGGTGTTCGCGCTGGCGATCATCACCGACCGGTACGACGGGATGATCGCCCGCCGCACCGGGCAGGTCACCGAGTTCGGCAAGCTCGCCGACCCGATCGCCGACAAGGCGCTCACCGGCACCGCGCTCATCGGGCTCTCCGCGCTGGGGTTGCTGCCCTGGTGGGTGACCTGGCTGATCCTCGTGCGCGAGATCGGCGTCACCGTGCTGCGGTTCTGGGTCATCCGGCACGGTGTCATCGCCGCCAGCCGCGGTGGCAAGGCCAAGACCGTCGCGCAGGCGCTGGCCATCGGCGCGTACATCCTGCCGCTCACTGGGGCGGCGGCGACCGCGCGCTGGTGGGTGATGGCGCTGGCGGTGGTCCTCACCGTCGTCACCGGCCTGGACTACGTCGTCCGCGCGCTGCGGCTGCGCCGGACCAGTGCCCGCGCGATGAAGGCCGCGGCCGCCCGCCGGTCGAACGCGGGCAGCGCCGGGGCCACCGGCACGCGCACCGACACCGCCGCCTGAGCGGGCGCCCCGTGGCCGACGACCGGACCGCCCGGCTGCACGCCGCGCTGCTGGCGCGCGGGGAGACGGTGGCCGCGGCCGAGTCGCTGACCGCCGGGCTGTTCTGCGCCCGCCTGGCGGAGGTGCCCGGCGCGAGCGCGACGCTGCGCGGGGGAGTGGTCGTCTACGCCACCGACCTCAAGACCGCGCTCGCCGGCGTGCCCGCCGACCTGCTGGCCGCGCACGGCCCGGTCAGCCCGGAGACCGCCGCGGCGCTCGCCGAGGGGGTGCGCGTGCGGTGCGCCGCGACCTGGGGCGTCGGGCTCACCGGGGTGGCCGGCCCGGCCCGCGTCGACGGGCACGGCCCGGGCCGGGTCTACCTCGGGCTCTCCGACGGCGCGCGCACCGACGTCCTCGAGCTCGACCTCGCCGGGGACCGCGCCGCGGTGCGGTCGGCCGCCGTCGACGCGGCCACCGACGCCCTCCTCGCCCGCCTGGCCTGAGCCGCGGGAAGGGCGGCCCGAGCGGCGGCGTTACGCCGTGAGAGGACGCGAGCCGGGTGGGCCAGCCACCGGGCGAGGCGCCGCGTACCGTGAGCGCACGGCGCCTGCGAAGGGTGCCGGTGCTTCCCCCGCTCGCAGGACAGGAGAGTGGCCATGTTGCTGCTGCGTACCCAGCTCGGGAGCACCCTGCGGGGTCACCGGTTGCGTCAGCACCGGACGCTGCGCGACGTCTCCGGCGCGGCGAGGGTCAGCCTGGGCTACCTCTCCGAGGTCGAGCGCGGGCAGAAGGAAGCCTCCTCCGAGCTGCTCGCCTCCATCTGCGACGCCCTCGACGTCGAGCTCGCCGACCTGCTGGCCGAGGTGAGCCTGGAGCTCCGCGTCGCCGGTGCCGGCGGCGTGCGGGCGCTCGCGCACCCCGTCCCGGACGAGGCCGCCGACGCAGCCGCCGCCGAGGACCGGCCCGCGGCCGAGGAGGCCGGCGTGCCCGTGGCCGAGCCCGCGCTGGCCCTGGTCGGTGCCCCCGCCCGCGGGGCCCTGCGCCGCGGCGAGGCGGTCTCGCTCGCCGCCTGATGCGCCCGGGCGCGCTCCGGGCGGGGTCGTGAACCCCACCCGGCGCGGCCTGCTCGAGGGCGCCGCCCGCGCGTTCGCCGAGCACGGGCTGCGCCGCAGCACCATGCAGTCGGTGGCCGCGGCCGCCGGCGTCGCCAAGGCGACGCTGTACAACCACTTCCGGACCAAGGACGAGGTCGCCCGCGAGCTGCTCGGCCTCGAGCTCGACCGGTTGACCGACCTCGCGGCCGAGCGGCCGGCGGCCGAGGCGCTCGCCGTGCTCTCCGACCAGCTCGGCGGCCACCCGGTGCTCCGCCGGCTCGCCACGACCGAGCCGGAGGTGCTCGCCGGTTTGCTCGCCGTCGACGCCAACCGGTGGGGGGCGCTGCGGGACCGGCTGGCCGCCGCCCTGGGCACCGACGACGACGGCGCCGAGCTCGCCGGCCGCTGGCTGCTGGGCGTCGTCGTCCAGCCGGGGCGGTCGATCGACCGGCACCGGCAGGCCGCCCGCCTGGCGACCGTCCTCGGTGGGCCGGCGGCTCAGCCGCGGCGCAGCGGCAGCGTGTAGACCGTCCGGTCGGCACCCGGGCCGGCGTGGCCGGGAGAGGGGGCTGCCACGGCACCGCAGTGCTCGGCCAGTCCGCGCGCGGCGACGTCGTCGGGTCGCGCGACGGCCTGGACCACCCGCGCCCCGGCCCCCGCGGCGAGGCCTGCGAAGCGCTGCAGCAGCCGGCCGGCCAGCCCGCGGCCGCGGTGGTCGGGGTGGACGGCGACGGCGTGCACAACGCCCAGGCGGTCGGCGCTCACCACGCCGAGCAGGTAGCCGGCGTCGGCGTCGTCCTGGGTGAGCGCGACCGCGCCGAAGCCCCCGAGCTGGTGGAAGAACAGCGGGTCGTGCAGCGCCAGCAGCTCCTCGTCGGTCAGCACGCTTCCGGACCAGAACGAGCCGCGGCGCGCGAGCAGGCGGGCCCGCAGGACGCCGGCGGAGAGCTCCTCGAACCCGACGAGGCGCAGGGCGGCGCTCACCGGGCGGCGCGCGCCGCGTCGAGCTCCGCACGGGTCGGCGGGTCGGCGCCGACCCGCGTGCAGTTCAGCGCGGCGACCAGCGCGGCGTCGTCGACGATCGCCAGCAGCCGCTCGTCGTCCAGCCCCTCGAGCGCGGCGCGGTCGGTCACGCCCGCGGCGAGCAGCCCGCTGAGCAACCCGGCCGCGAGCGAGTCGCCGGCGCCGACGGTGTCGGCCACCTCGACCCGCGGCGGCTCCCGGTGCTCAACCGGCCGGCCGGGCCGCGCGACCCGCAGCGGTGCGCCGCCGTCGGTGAGCAGCACGAGCCCGGGCCCGCGGGTGGCCCAGCGGCGCGCGGCGTCGTCCAGGTCGGTCGTGCCGGGCTCGAGCCAGGCGAGGTCCTCGGCGCTGACCTTGACGACGTCGGCCTGCGCGACCAGGCGGTCCAGCCGCGCGGTGACCCCGGCGCGGTCGTTGCCGAGGGAGGCACCGACGGGCCCGTCGGCCAGCGGAGGCCGGATGTTCGGGTCGACGCTGAGCAGGACCGTGCCGGCCAGCCGCTCGACCAGGCCGGCGACGGCGCCGGCGCCGGGCTCGGTCCAGCTGGAGATCGAGCCCACGTGCAGCACCGCCGTCCCCTCCGGCACCGCGCGGGCCAGCTCGTCGTCCGTCCACTGCCAGTCGGCGGCGCCGAGCACGTGGAAGCCGTAGTCCGGGGAGCCGTCGGGGAGCAGACCCGATGACGGCGAGGCTCACCGGCTCGGCGGCGGCCACGAAACCCGAGACGTCCACCCCCGCCAGCTCGGCGTGCCGCCGCAGCGCGGCCCCCAGGGGCCCGGTGCCCAGGCGGGCGACCAGCGCCACCGGTGCGCCCAGCCGGCCGGCGGCGACGGCGGCGTTCAGGGCGTTGCCGCCGGGGCGCGCGACGTACTGCGGGGCGGTGCCCTGGGGACCGGCCCCGGCCCCGGGGACGGGCAGCAGGTCGACCACGAGCTCGCCCAGGACGCACAGCTTCGGGATGGGTGCGGACACGGGCCCACCGTAGGTCGCCACGTCCGGGGTGACCGCGTTGGCTACGAGGGGCGGTCACCTGGGACGATGGGGTGACGAACATCGCCGCGCCGGCCACCCACCCCCCGGCTTCGGTGCCGGAGCAGGAGGAAGCAATGCCCAACCCGTTCGTGAAGCTGTGGAAGTACCTCACGGCGTCGGCCAACGCGCAGATCGACCAGCGGGCCGACCCGAAGATCCAGATCGCGCAGGCGATCGAGGCCGAGCAGCAGCGGCACCAGTCGCTGGCCAACCAGGCCGCTGCCGTCCTCGGCAACCAGCGCCAGCTGGAGATGCGCCTGAACCGGCAGCTGGGGGAGGTCGAGAAGCTCCAGGCCTCAGCGCGCCAGGCGCTCGTCCTCGCGGACAAGTCGCGCGCCGGTGGCGACGCCGCCAAGGCCGCCGAGTACGAGAACGCCGCGCAGGCGTTCGCGACCCAGCTGGTCGCCGCCGAGCAGTCCATGGAGGACCTCAAGCGCAGCCACGACGAGGCGCTCCAGGCCGCCGAGCAGGCGCGCGGTGCGGTCGAGCAGAGCCGCATGCGGCTGCAGACGACCCTCGCCGAGCGCACCAAGCTCATGAGCCAGCTCGAGCAGGCCAAGATGCAGGAGCACGTGGCGAGCTCGCTCAAGCAGGTCAACGAGCTCTCCGCGCCCGGCAACACCCCGAGCCTGTCCGAGGTCCGCGACAAGATCGAGGCCCGCTACGCCAACGCCCTGGGGCAGGCCGAGCTGGCCCAGACCTCGGTCGAGGGCCGGATGCTCGAGGTGGAGAAGGCCACCCTGGACGTCGCCGGCGCCTCGCGGCTCGACGCGATCCGCGCCTCGATGAGCGGTGGGACGCAGGCCGTCGAGGCCGGCAGCCCGGCCGCCGCGCTCGAGCAGGGCACCCCGGCGGTCGGCCAGCCGGCCACGGAGCAGCAGGAGGCCCAGCCGGTCGAGCGGCCCGGCCAGCAGGGCTGACGCCCCCTCTCGCACGACGACGCGGCGGTCCCCGGTTCCCGGGGGCCGCCGCGTCGTCGTTCCGGGTCAGCTGGGGGTGGACACGGGCCGGGGCCGCCCCGGTTCGCCGGTGCGGGCCAGCGGGTCGACGGAGGCGTCGGTGGCCTGGCAGCGGGGGCACCAGAAGGTCACCCGCTCCTGCAGGTGCGGCCCCTGGTCGCCCATGAGGATCGGCGTCCCGCACCGGCGGCACGGCTTGCCCTTGCGGCCGTACACCCAGTGGTCCCGGCCGCGGCGGGTGTCACCGGTGGTGCTCTGCTCGGGGTGGTCGCGGTTGGCCAGCATCAGCGTCCTGGCCCGCGTCACCAGCGGCTCGAGCTCGGCGTCGACGTCCGCGACCCGCGCCCACGGGTGCACGCCGCAGAGGAACAGCGACTCCGCCTTGTACAGGTTTCCGGGGCCCGCCAGGTTGCGCTGGTCGAGGATCGCGACGCCGATCTGCTCGTCCGGGTGGCTGCGCAGCCGGCGCAGCGCCTCGGCCAGGTCCCAGTCCGGGCCGAGCACGTCGGGCCCGAGGTGACCGACGAGGCGGTCCTCGTCGCTCGTGGGCAGGATCTCGACGTCGTGCAGCCGGTAGCCGACGCACTCCCACTCGTCGCTGGCCAGGACGACCCGCACGTCGTGTGCCGGCCCGCCGCGCCACCGCGCCCCCGGACGGTAGATGTGCCAGCTGCCGTCCATCCGGTAGTGCGTGCGGAGGGTGCGCTCGTCGCCCAGCCGGATCAGCATGTGCTTGCCGCGGGGTACCACCTCGCGCACCGTGGCCCCGGTGAGGTCGAGCGCGGCCAGCTGCGGCAGGCGGAACTCGCCGCGGCGCAGGGTGGCGCCCGCGAGTGCCTGGTTCATCCGCTTGGCCGCCAGCCAGACGGTGTCTCCCTCGGGCACGGCTCCAGTGTCCCCGGTGGTCGTCGGCCCTGCTCTGCGGTGTGAGCCCGCCGACAACCGGGATGCCCGCACCGGTCGGGTGCGCTGTCGGCTCCTGTGATCGGAACCCGGCGACGTCGTGCCCGCACCGGCCCGCGCACCCCGGGTGGGCGGCCGGTCACCGTGACGGTGGCCCGGGTGGTCCCGTCGGATCGGCGGGCGGCCTTCGAGCGGTGGGCCGACGACGTGCTGCAGGTGGCGGCCGGCTTCCCGGGCAACCTGGGTGCGTCGCTGCTGCTGCCCGGACCGGACAGCGCCGAGTACCACCTGGTCTACCGCTTCGCGGACGACGAGGCGCTGGCCGCCTGGGAGGGCTCGGCCGAGCGCCGCGCCGCCCTGGCCCGGGCCGAGGAGCTGGCGCCCGAGGTCCGTTACGCCCGCGTCGACGGCCTGGAGAACTTCCTCCCGCGGTCGGCCCCGGCGGGCCCGCGCTGGCGGCTGACCCTGGTGACCATCGCCGCCGTCTTCGCCATCACGTCGTTGTTCCAGCTGCTCGTGACCCCGCACCTGGGCGGGTGGCCGGTGGAGGTGCGGCTGCTGCTCTCGGCGACCGTCGTGGTGCTGCTCCTCGGCCACGTCGCCATGCCCGCGCTCACCCGGCTGCTGGGCGGCTGGCTGCGCCCTGCGGAGAGCCGCCGGTAGGCAGGACCGCTCCCGATCACCCGCGCAGCCGCAGGCCCCGCGGGGTCGCGCTGAACCCGGCCGCCTGGAGTGCTGCGGACAGCGGCGTGGACTCGTGGACCGAGGCGCCGTCGGCCTTGCTGCACGATCATGCGGCCCAGCGCCCCCGCCCCGACCGCGCCGGAGAGCGCGGTGGCCGCCTCCTTGAGCGTCTGTTCGTCCTCGGTCCAGGACAGCAGCGTCTTGCCGCCGCGCTCGACGTAGAGGACGAGCTCGCCGTCGACGAACACGACCAGCGCGCCGGCCTTGCGCCCGGCCCGGTGCCCGCTGGCCTTGCGGGTGCTGCCGGTGCCCTCGCCGAGGTCGACGGCGTCGGTCTCGGTCGCGGACGGCCGCTCCGGCCACGGCAGCGCGGCGCCGTAGACGTTGGCCGGGTCGGTGGCGGCCAGGACCACGGCGCCGCCTGGCACCCGGTCGGGGGCGGCGAAGCTGCGCAGCCGGTCGACCGAACCGGGGGTGCCGAACTGGGCGGCGCCCAGCGTCTCGACGAAGTAGCCGCGCCGTGCCCGGCCGTTCTCCTCGAAGGCGCGCAGCACCGGGTAGACCGCCGGGAAGCCGCCGGCCACCTGCTCGGCCATCACCGCGCCGCGGGTGAGCACGCCGTGCCGCTCGATGAGCGCCTCGGCGCGGGCGGTCGTGCGCCGGGTGGCGTTGGGCTCGCGGTCGGGGAGCCGCGACCACCGGCCCGCGACCGTGGGCGGCCCGGTGCGGGTCGGCATCGCCGGGCGGCCCAGCCGGGTGCGCCCGGCGCGACCCCGGTCCAGCCGGGCCCGGGGCGGTGCGGGCGCACGCTTGTGGGTGCCGCCCCCGCCCAGCCGGGTGCGCAGCGGCGCGAGGGTGTCGTTGGTGAGCGCGCCGGACCACACGAGGTCCCAGACCAGGTCGGCCAGCGCGGTGTCGTCGGTGGCGCCGAGGAGGTCGGACAGCCCGCGGAAGAACAGCGCCTGCCCGCCCGCGAGCAGGTCCAGCAGCGGGGCGCCGGCCTCGGGCGGGTCCAGCGGCTCGGGCAGCAGCAGCGGCGCCAGGTCGGCCGGCACGAGGCTGATCCAGCCGTCGCCGCCGGGCAGGCCCCCGGCCCCGGCCCACAGCACCTCACCGGCGCTGGTGAGCTCGTCGAGCATCGCGGGGGAGTAGTCGCGCACCCGGGTCGGCAGCACCAGCGACTCCAGCGCGCTGGCCGGCACGAGCGCACCGGCCAGCTGCTCGACCACCGCCAGCACGCCGTCGGTGCCGCGCAGCCGCCCGCCGATTCCCTGCCAGGACGGCGTGAAGCGGGCCAGCGTGCCGATCGGCACCGGCTCGACCTCCTGGCGCAGCTTGGCCAGGCTGCGGCGGCGGATCGAGCGCAGCACCTCGGCGTCGCACCACTCCTGGCCGGTGCCGCCGGGCCGGAACTCGCCGGCGACCAGCCGGCCGGACGCGGTGAGGCGCTGCAGGGTCGCGGTGACGACCGCGACGCCCAGGCCGAGCCGGACGGCGACCTCGGCCGGCTGGAACGGGCCGTGGGTGCGGGCGTACCGGCCGACGAGGTCGCCGAGCGGATCGGTGACGGGCTCGGTGAAGACCTCGGGCACGCCGACCGGGCAGCGCGGTGCCGAGCGCGTCCCGGAGCCGCCCGGCGTCCTCGATGGCGACGTGCCGTTCCTCCCCGGCGATCCGCACCCGCAGCGCCCGCCGGGCGTCGACGAGCTCGTCCAGCCACGCCTGCGGCACCCCGCGGGCAGCCGCCTCGGCCACGCTCAGGTCGCCGAGTCCGCGCAGCAGGTCCGAGGCGCCGTCCACGTCACGCGGGTGCCGCTGCTCGGGGAGCCGCTGGAGCTCGGACTCGATCTCGGCCATCGCCTCGCCGTCGAGCAGCTCGCGCAGCTCGGTGCGGCCGAGCAGCTCGGCCAGCAGCCCGGTGTCGAGCGCCAGGGCCTGGGCGCGGCGCTCGGCCAGCGGGGCGTCGCCCTCGTAGAGGAACTGGCCGACGTAGCCGAACAGCAGCGACTGGGCGAACGGGGAGGCGGTGTCGGTCTGCACGTCGACCACGCGCACGCGGCGGGACCGGACGTCGCGCATCAGCTCCACGAGCCCCGGCACGTCGTAGACGTCCTGCAGCACCTCGCGGGCGGCCTCGAGGGTGATCGGGAAGGAGGAGAACTCGCTGGCGACGGAGAGCAGCTGGGCCGCGCGCTGGCGCTGCTGCCACAGCGGGGTGCGCCGCCGCGGGTCCCGGCGGGGGAGCAGCAGGGCGCGCGCCGCGCACTCGCGGAACCTGCTGGCGAACAGCGCCGAGGTGCCGACCTCGGCGGTGACCTCGCGCTCGACGTCGTCGGGGTCGAGGACGGCGAGGTCGGCCTCCGGCGGTTCGCCGGTGGTGTCCGGGAGCCGCAGCACGATGCCGTCGTCGGAGTGCATGCTCGCCACGTCGACGCCGTAGCGCTCCCGCAGCCGGGCGGCGAGGACCAGCGCCCACGGGGCGTTCACCTGCGCGCCGAAGGGGGAGTGGACGACCAGCCGCCAGTCCCCGAGCTCGTCGCGGAACCGCTCGACCAGCAGCGTGCGGTCGTCGGGCAGGTGGCCGGTCGCGGCCTTCTGCTCGGTCAGGTAGGCGGCCAGGTTCGCCGCGCCCCACTCGTCCAGCCCGGCCGCCCGGGCGCGCTCCAGGCCGGCCTCCGGCGTCGCCGTCCCCACCTCGCGGAGGAAGGCGCCCAGCGCCCGGCCCAGCTCGAGCGGGCGGCCCGGCGCGTCGCCGTGCCAGAACGGCATCTTGCCGGGCTGGCCGGGCGCCGGGGTGACCAGGACGCGGTCGTGGGTGATGTCCTCGATCCGCCAGGAGGAGGAGCCGAGCAGGAAGACGTCGCCCACCCGGGACTCGTAGACCATCTCCTCGTCGAGCTCGCCGACCCGGCGCCCGCCGGTGCCCTCCGAGCCGACGAGGAAGACGCCGAACAGGCCGCGGTCGGGGATCGTGCCGCCGCTGGTGACCGCCAGCCGCTGCGCGCCGGCCCGTGCGGTGAGGGTGTCGGTGACGCGGTCCCAGGTCAGCCGGGGCCGCAGCTCGGCGAACGCGTCGGAGGGGTAGCGGCCGGCCAGCATGTCGAGGACGGCGTGCAGCGCGGAGTCGGGCAGCGAGCTGAACGCCGCGGAACGCCGGACGAGCGAGGCGACCTCGTCGACGGTGCGGGGGCGCTCGGAGACGATGGCGACGATCTGCTGGGCCAGGACGTCCAGCGGGTTGCGCAGGTAGCGGATCGACTCGATCGCGCCGGCCTTCATCCGCTCGGCGACCAGCGCGCACTGCACGAGGTCGCCGCGGTACTTGGGGAACAGCACGCCCCGGCTGACCGCGCCCACCTGGTGGCCGGCGCGGCCCACCCGCTGCAGCCCGGCGGCCACGGTCGGCGGGGACTCGACCTGGACGACGAGGTCGACCGCGCCCATGTCGATGCCCAGCTCGAGGCTGGAGGTGGCGACGACGGCCGGCAGCCGCCCGGACTTCAGCGCCTCCTCGACGATCGCCCGCTGCTCCCGCGAGACCGAGCCGTGGTGCGCGGCGGCGACCGGCTGGAAGCCCTCCGGCGTGCCGCCACCGGACCCCGCCTGCGCCATCAGCGCGGCGGCGTTGGTGCCGGGCGGGACGGGCTCGCCGGTGGCCCGCTCGTAGGCCAGCTCGTTCAGCCGGCTGGTCAGGCGTTCGGCCAGCCGGCGGGAGTTGGAGAAGACGATGGTGCTGCGGTGGGCCTCGACCAGGTCGAGCACCCGCTCCTCGACCGCCGGCCAGATCGAGCTGCGCGGCTGGTTGCCCGCGGCCGAGCCCTCCAGCTCGCCGGTCGGCTGCCCCAGCTCGCTCATGTCCTCGACCGGCACGACGACCGAGAGGTCCCACTCCTTGGTCGAGGGCGGGGCGACGACGCGCACCGGCCGGCCGCCGGTGAGGAAGGTGGAGACCTCCTCGATCGGCCGGACGGTGGCCGAGAGCCCGATCCGCTGGGCGGGCCGCTCCAGCAGTTCGTCGAGCCGGTCCAGCGTGACCGCGAGGTGGGCGCCGCGCTTGGTGTGCGCGACGGCGTGCACCTCGTCGAGGATGACCGTCTCGACGCCGCGCAGCGCCTCGCGGGCGGCGCTGGTCATCAGCAGGAACAGCGACTCGGGCGTGGTGATGAGGATGTCCGTGGGCCGCTTCGCGAACGCCCGCCGCTCGTCGGCCGGGGTGTCGCCCGAGCGGATGCCGACCCGGATCTCCGGCCGCGGCAGGCCCAGCCGGGCCGCCGCCTGGCCGATGCCGGCGAGCGGGGCGCGCAGGTTCCGCTCGACGTCGACGGCCAGCGCCTTGAGCGGGGAGACGTAGAGGACCCGGCAGCGCGACTGCTCGTCGACCGGCTCGGTGGCGGTCAGCCGGTCGAGGGACCAGAGGAAGGCGGCCAGCGTCTTGCCCGAGCCCGTGGGGGCGACGACGAGGGCGTGCTCGCCGCTGCTGATCGCGTCCCAGGCCCCCTCCTGCGCCCCGGTGGGCTGCTGGAACGCGCCGGTGAACCATGCGCGGGCGGGCTCGGAGAACCGGTCGAGCGCGGAGGTGGAGGAGGGACGGCGGGCCATCGCAGCCAGTGTCCCCGCGGGGTACGACACTCCGCCGGTCGGAGCGGCCCCGACCACCCGCTCGGGCGGCCGGGTACCGGGCGCCCCCGCGACGTCGCCGGGGTGCGGCAGACTTCCGGCATGCGCCCGGAGGCCGGATCCGCCGTCACCGACGTGGCGCCGGTGCAGCGCCGGACGGTGCGCGTCCTCAGCGGCAGCGTGGCCCTCGCCGGGCTCGGGGTGACCGTCGGCATCACCGCGGGCGGCCTGCTCGCCCGGGACGTCGCCGGCACCGACAGCGCCGCCGGGCTCGGGCAGACCGCCGGGGTGCTGGGCGCGGCCGTCCTCGCCGTCCCGCTGGCGCGGATCAGCGCCGTCGCCGGCCGCCGGGCCGGGCTGGCGGTCGGCTACCTGGTGAGCGTGGTCGGTGCGCTCGTCACCGTCGCAGCGGCTGCCGCGTCCTCGCTGCTGCTGCTCGTCGCCGGGCTGTTCCTGTTCGGCGCCGCGACCGCCTGCGGCCTGCAGGCCCGGTACGCCGCCGCCGACCTGGCCACGCCCGAGCACCGGGGGAGGGCGCTGTCGCTGGTCGTCTGGGCGACGACGGTCGGCTCGGTCCTCGGGCCCAACCTCGCCGCGCCCGGCGCGCGCCTGGGCACCGCGCTCGGGCTGCCGGCGCTCGCCGGGGCGTTCGTGGTCTCCGGAGTCGTCTTCGCCGTGGTCGCGCTCGTGCTGGCCGCCCTGCTGCGCCCGGACCCGCTGCTGCTCGCCCGCCGGCTCGGCGGGGGTGCGGGCGGCGCGCCCCCGCGGACCCCGACCGGCACGGCGCTGCGGGCGGTCTGGTCCTCGCCCGCCGGCCGGCTCGGCCTGGTCGCCGTGGTCGTGGCGCACGCGGTGATGGTCGGCGTGATGGTCATGACGCCGGTGCACATGGGCCACGCCGGCGGGGCAGAGGACGCCGTCCTGCGGGTCGTCGGCCTGGTCATCAGCGTGCACGTCGCGGGCATGTACCTCTTCTCCCCGCCTGGCGGGCGCGCTCGCCGACCGCATCGGCGCACCCGCGGTCGTGGCGCTGGGCGGGCTGCTCCTGCTGGCCGCGACCGCCGTCGCCGGGACGGCCGGCCCCGCGCAGTCGGTCCGGCTCGGGACCGGGTTGCTGCTGCTGGGCCTGGGCTGGTCCTGCGGGCTCATCGCCGGCTCCACCCTCGTCACCGGCGCGGTCGACGCCGACCTGCGGCCCACCGCCCAGGGCGGCACCGACCTGCTCATGGGGCTGGGGGCCGCCCTGGCCGGCGTCGTGGGCGGGCCGCTGCTGGCGGCCGGTGGTTTCGGGCTGGTCAGCGCGGTCTCGGCGGCCCTGGTGCTGCCGCTGGCGGTGGTCTGGGCCACCTCCACCCGCGCGGCCGCGCGGACCAGGTAGGACGGGCCGGGCGCCACCGGCGTCCGGACGGCCGCGGCGGGGAGGGCCCGGGGCGCGCTAGCGTCGGGGCGTGCGCCTGCAGGAGTTCTGGTCCCGGCTCGACGAGCGGTTCGGGCCGATGCGCGCCCAGAGCATGACCCGCGACCACCACTTCTCCAGCCTGGGCGGGCGCAACGCCGTGGAGGCCATCGACGCCGGCGTGCCGGTGCGGAAGGTCTGGCTGGCGATCTGCGACGCCTACGACGTACCGCTCAAGGAGCGCTGAGCACCCGTCCCGGGCGCGCGCCGGTGACCCGTGGGACCGGTGGGCCGACGGCGGCAGGAACCGGGCGTGTCGACCTGGCAGTCGAACAGGTGTTCGGCCTACAGTGGCGTCCACAGGCGACCGGGATGTCCACAATCCCGGTCGAGATCCGAGAACTGTCGGTGGCTCGTCCTAGCGTCGGTCCCGACCCGCTTCCCGCGAACCGAAGGTGACCACCATGGCGACACTCGACCGCGACAAGGCCCTCGACATGGCCCTCGCCCAGATCGACAAGCAGTTCGGCAAGGGCTCGGTCATGCGGCTGGGTGACAGCCCCGAGGTGGCCATGAAGGTCATCCCGACCGGGTCGATCGCCCTCGACATCGCGCTCGGCATCGGGGGTCTCCCGCGTGGCCGCGTGATCGAGGTCTACGGCCCGGAATCCTCCGGTAAGACGACCGTGGCCCTGCACGCCGTGGCCAACGCCCAGGCCGCCGGCGGCATCGCCGCCTTCGTCGACGCCGAGCACGCGCTCGACCCGGAGTACGCCCGCGCCATCGGCGTGGACACCGACGCCCTGCTGGTCAGCCAGCCGGACACCGGTGAGCAGGCCCTCGAGATCGCCGACATGCTGATCCGCTCCGGCGCGCTCGACATCATCGTCATCGACTCGGTGGCCGCGCTCGTGCCGCGCGCCGAGATCGAGGGCGAGATGGGTGACAGCCACGTGGGTCTGCAGGCCCGCCTGATGAGCCAGGCGCTGCGGAAGATCACCGGTGCCCTGAGCAACTCCGGGACGACGGCGATCTTCATCAACCAGCTGCGCGAGAAGGTGGGCGTCGTCTACGGCTCGCCGGAGGTCACCACCGGTGGTCGCGCGCTGAAGTTCTACTCGTCGGTGCGCCTCGACGTCCGCCGCATCGAGACCCTGAAGCAGGGCACCGACGCGGTCGGCAGCCGCACCCGCGTCAAGGTCGTCAAGAACAAGGTGGCCGCGCCGTTCAAGCAGGCCGAGCTGGACATCCTCTGGGGTCAGGGCTTCAGCCGCGAGGGCGGGCTCATCGACGTGGGTGTCGAGCAGGGCTTCGTGAAGAAGTCCGGCGCTTGGTACACCTACGACGGCGACCAGCTCGGGCAGGGCAAGGAGAACTCGCGCAACTTCCTGAAGGACAACCCCGACCTCGCCGACGAGCTCGAGAAGAAGATCAAGGAGAAGCTCGGCATCGGTCCGGCGCTGGACAAGCCGGTGGCCGACGCCGTCGACTTCTGAGCCGCTCGATGACCGAGCGATCGGCCGGACGCCGCCGCGCGCCCCAGAGCTCCTGGGGCACGCGGCGGCGGCCCTCCACCGCGGGCGGTGCGGAGGGCGCCGACGGTGTCGAGGCCCGGCCGATGAAGGACCCCGAGGCGGTCGCCCGCGACCTCTGCCTCCGGGCGCTCACCGGCGCCCCGAAGACCCGCCAGCAGCTGGCTGATCTCCTGGCCCAGCGCGAGGTGCCCGAGGACGCCGCGGAGACGGTGCTGGACCGGCTCACCGAGGTCGGCCTGATCGACGACGAGGCCTTCGCCCAGGCATGGGTCACCTCCCGCCAGGCCGGTCGCGGCCTGGCCCGCCGGGCGCTCAAGGCGGAGCTGCGCGCCAAGGGCGTCGACGACGAGGTCGCGGCCATCGCCGTGGAGGCGGTCGACGACGACGACGAGCGGGAGACCGCGCGGCGGCTGGTGGAGCGGAAGCTGCCCGCCATGCGCCGGCTCGACCGGGCCACCGCCACCCGTCGGCTGATGGGCGTGCTCGCCCGCAAGGGCTACAGCGGCGGCCTGGCGGCCGGCGTGGTGCGCGAGGCGCTCGACGCCGACGGCGCCGACGACGACGCGGTCCCCGGTGTCGACGAGCTCGACCAGGACGCCCTGCTGCCCTGACGCCGGCCGTGCGCCACCCGGCGTCTCCCCGGCGGAAGTGCGCCGGCCGTGAACGGACGAGGCCCGGAACCGGTGCGGTTCCGGGCCTCTCCCGTGCTGCGCCGTGCTGTGCCGTGCTGGGCCGTGCCGGCGCGGCGGCCGGCTCAGGTGGGGTCGGGGTCGTTCGGTCCCTGCCGCGGGCCCGCGCTGACACCGATCTCGCTGACCCCGCCGTACGGCTCGTGGCGCCTGCCGGCGTGCGCCTCGTCCTGCAGCCGGCCGGCCAGGTGGGGGTAGTGCGCCTCGAAGGCGGGGCGCTCGGAGCGGATGCGGGGGATCTCCACGAAGTTGTGCCGCGGCGGCGGGGACGAGGTGGCCCACTCCAGGGAGTTGCCGTGGCCCCAGGGGTCGTCGCGCAGGGCGAGCTGGCCGTACTTCCAGGAGCGCACCACGTTGTAGAGGAACGGGATGATGGAGGCGCCCAGGACGAAGCTGAAGATCGTGGAGATCATGTTCAGCGTGGTGAAGGTGTCGGTGGGCAGGTAGTCCACGTACCGGCGCGGCATGCCCTCGTTGCCCAGCCAGTGCTGCACCAGGAAGGTGCCGTGGAAGCCGACGAAGGTCATCCAGAACTGCAGCTTCCCGAGCCGCTCGTCCAGCATCCGGCCGCACATCTTGGGGAACCAGAACGCGATGCCGGCGTTGGCCGCGAACACGACGGTGCCGAAGACGACGTAGTGGAAGTGGGCGACCACGAAGTAGGAGTCGTGCACGTGGAAGTCCAGCGGCGGCGAGGCCAGCAGCACACCGGTGAGCCCACCCAGGAGGAAGGTGACCATGAAGCCGATCGACCAGAGCATCGGCGTCTCGAAGGTCATCTGACCCCGCCACATGGTGCCGATCCAGTTGAAGAACTTCAGCCCGGTCGGCACCGCGATGAGGTAGGTGAGGAAGGCGAAGAACGGCAGCAGCACCGCGCCGGTGGCGAACATGTGGTGCGCCCAGACGGCCAGCGAGAGGAACCCGATGGCCAGGGTCGCCCCGACCATGCCCTTGTAACCGAACAGCGGCTTGCGGGCGAACACCGGGATGATCTCGGTGACGATGCCGAAGAACGGCAGCGCGATGATGTAGACCTCGGGGTGGCCGAAGAACCAGAACAGGTGCTGCCACAGCATCGGCCCGCCGTTCTCGGCGGAGTAGATCAGCGCTCCCAGGTTCCGGTCCAGCAGCAGGCCCATCAGCGCCGCGGTCAGGATCGGGAAGACCAGCAGCACGAGCAGGCTGGTGACCAGCGCGTTCCAGGTGAAGATCGGCATCCGGAACATCGTCATGCCCGGGGCGCGCAGGCAGACGATCGTGGTGACGAAGTTGACGCCACCGAGGATCGTGCCCAGGCCGCTGACGGCCAGGCCACCGATCCACAGGTTGCCGCCCACGCCCGGGGAGTGCGCGACATCGGACAGCGGCGTGTAGGCCGTCCAGCCGAAGTCCGGCGCGCCACCGGGGGTCGCGACGCTGGACAGCACGATCAGCGAACCGAAGAGGAACAGCCAGAAGGACAGGGCGTTCAACCGCGGGAACGCGACGTCCGGCGCACCGATCTGCAGCGGCATGATCAGGTTGCCGAAGGCGAAGAACAGCGGTGTCGCGAACATCAGCAGCATCAGCGTGCCGTGCATCGTGAACAGCTGGTTGTACTGCTCCGGGGACAGGAACTGCAGTTCCGGCCGGGCCAGCTCGGCCCGGATGAGCATGGCCATCAGGCCGCCCACGATGAAGAACGTGAACGCCGTGACCAGGTACATCAGGCCGATGGTCTTGTGGTCGGTGGTCCGCAGCAGGTTCGACAGCCGCGAGCCCTTCGTCGGAACCGCGACGGGGCCGGGCCGGCTGATGATCGGCCGCGGGGCGATGGCGGTCACGCGGCGGCTCCGGTGCGGGGCCGGGCGGAGGCCCGTCGGTCGGTGATGCGCAGTCCGGACATGGTCGCCCCTGGAGGTCGATGACGCGGTACGGACGCCGCCCGGGTGCTGCGAGCGGCGGCACAGCCATCGTCGCCCACCGGGGCGGAGAGGGAAACCCGGGGCGGAGCGGAACCGGTGCGATCTGCCCGGGCGGTCAGGACACCGCGCGCCACGCGCTCAGGTCGACGGCCACGCCGTCGGGGGCATCCGCGTCCGGGACCAGCCAGGCGTCGTCCCGCAGCTGCCCGCTTGCCAGCCAGCGGGTGATGTCGAGGTCGAACCCGGGCTGCGCGCCGTCGGACGGGCGGCCGGCGGGGCCGAGGAACGTCACGTCGGTCTGGCGGCCGTCGGCCTGCCGCAGCACGACGCGGCAGCGCGAGCGGCGGTGGCGGGCCGGGGGGACGACCTCTCGGACGACGGCGGACTCGGCACCGGCGGCGACGGCGAACCCGGCCGCGGCACCGCGGAGGCGGGCGACGAACTGCTGGGCGGCGTCGTCGGCACGCTCGTCGCCGGCCGCGAGCGCCAGGGCGAGGGCGCCGGCGCTGGCCACGGTCTCGAGCGGCATGTCGCCGTCGATCGCGGTGCGCGGAACGGGGGGCAGGCTGCGGCGCCGACCGGCGTGGATGGTCTCCATGGTGACGGTCAGTCTCGCCACGGCTCCGGCCTCGTCGAGGGAGGGCGCGCCGAGCCGTGCGACGGGTGGGACGGGCGGGTCAGGCGGCGGTCGGGACCGCGTCGTCTGCGTCGTGGTCCACGGCGTGCAGCGGCTCCGGCGCGCGGCTCCGGGTGGCGGCGGACGAGGCCAGCAGGACCACGGCCGCCCCGGCAGCCAGCACGAGCACGCCGCCGACGACGTCGAGCAGGTAGTGGTTGCCCGACCCCAGGACCACGAAGAAGGTCGTCGCCGGGTATCCGGCACCCACGAGCCGCAGCCAGGTCCACCGGGCGTGCAGCACCAGCACCAGCCCGCACCAGACCGCCCAGGCGCAGTGCAGCGAGGGCATGGCGGCGAACTGGTTGGAGATCGCGTCGGACCCCGGCGTCCCCGACGACGGCCACCAGCCCCACGACGAGGTCTGGCTCATCACGTCGACGAAGCCCTCCTCGCCGAGCAGCCGCGGCGGAGCGGTCGGCAGCCAGTAGAAGCCGATGAGCGCCAGCGCGGTCGTGACCACGAGGACGGCGCTGCTCACCCGGTACCGCGTCGGCCGGCGGAAGAACAGCCAGACCAGCACCGCGGGGGTGACCAGGAAGTGCAGCGTCGCGTAGTGCAGCGCGACCGCGGCGGAGACCACGTCGTTGTCGTGCACCCACCGGTTGAGCCCGCGCTCGACGGCCAGCCCCCAGCCGTCCTCCAGGGCGAGGATCTCCCGTCCGTTGGCGTATGCGCGGGCCACGACGTCCCCCACGCTGTTGCGCACCAGCGAGTAGACGGCGTAGAGCGCGCCCACGACGGCGAACTCGACCCACCAGCGCGGTCGCGCGGGGGTGCGGGACGCCGGGTCGCCGGCGAGGCCGTCGGCCGGGATCGGCGCGGCAGCCGGGCGGGGGGAACCCGTCGTCACGGTCACGGTCGCGCTCGCCTTTCCGGTGGGGGAGTGCCAGGGTCTCCCATCGGGCGCCGGAGCAGGGCTCTTGAGGCCGGGCGTGGCGAGATTCTGGCCGGTGGGCGGCCCGGACCCCCGGTCGGGTCCGGGCCGGTCAGACGGTTCCGCCGCCTCCACCCATCTGGACGTCGGCCGGCAGCTCGAGCTCCTCGGTCGCGGCCGTCTTGCGGTTCGTGCGCGTGCGCCGCTCGACGTAGCGCGCCAGGAGCGACAGCAGGACGTTCACGACGATGTAGATGACCGCCGCGGCGACGTAGATCTGGAAGGTGTACCGGTCGCCGAACCGGAAGTTGAAGAACTCCACCAGGCTGCGCGCCTGACGGAGCAGCTCGAAGTAGCCGACGATGAAGCCGAGCGAGGAGTCCTTCAGCAGGACGACCAGCTGGGCGATCAGCACCGGCAGCATCCGCCGCACCGCCTGCGGCAGCAGGACCAGCGTCATCACCTGGTACTTGCGCATGCCGATCGCGAACGCGGCCTCGCGCTGCCCGCGGTCCACCGAGAGGATGCCGGCCCGGAAGATCTCGGCGAGGACGGCCATGTTGTAGAGCGTCAGGCCGAGCGCCAGCGCCCCGAACGGGCCGATGTCCAGGCCGACGGTGGGCAGGTACAGCAGGCAGAACAGGATCAGGATCAGCAGCGGCACGGCGCGGAAGAACTCGATGACCGTGGTGACCGGGACGCGCACCCAGGCGTGGTCGGAGAGCCGGCCGACGGCGAGCAGCGCCCCCAGCACGGTCGCGGCGACCATGCCGACCGCGGCGACCTGGAGGGTGTCGACCAGGGCGCGGCCGAAGGCCTGCGGAACGCCGCTGCTCGAGTCGAACAGCACCGCCCAGCGCTCGGCTTCGAGCTGGCCGTTGGAGCCCAGCCGCCACAGACCCAGGCCGATGAGCGCGAGGACGACGAGGCCGCCGACGAAGGTGCCGATGCGGTGACGCCGGCGGGCGCGCGGCCCGGGGATGTCGAAGAGGACGTTGGCGGTCATCGCAGCACCGCCGTCCGCCGCTCGATGACACCGATCAGCCAGGCGGAGGGGAGGGTGATCACGAGGTACCCGCAGACGATCGCGAGGAAGACGACGAGCAGCTGGTCGGCGTTCTGGTTGGTCAGCCGCTGCAGCGCCGCGGTCAGGTCGGTGACGGCGAAGCCCGCGGCGATCGAGGTGTTCTTCGCCAGCGCGATCCACACGTTGCCCAGCGGCGGGACGACGGTCCGGAACGCCTGGGGCAGGACGATCGAGGTGAGCGTCTGCCGGAAGTCCAGGCCCAGGGCGCGGGCGGCCTCGGCCTGGCCCGGGGGCACCGAGTTGATGCCCGAGCGCAGCGCCTCGGAGACGAACGCGGCGGTGTAGAGGGACAGGGCCGCCACGGCGGTGATGAACCGCGAGGGGAACTGCAGGTCGATCTGGACGATGCCGAACGCGAGGAAGAAGAACACCACCGTCAGCGGGGTGTTGCGGAAGACCTCGACGTAGAAGCCGGCCGCACCCCGCAGCGGGGCGACCGGGCTCACCCGCATCGCGGTGAGCAGCGTGCCGATCACGAGGGCGCAGATGCCGCTGACCACAGCCAGCGACAGGGTCGTCAGGAACGCGTCCCGCAGGAGCGTGAAGTTGTCGGCCAGGAAGGACATCTCGCCCCCTCTCGGTCAGGCAGCGCGGATGGGGAGCCGGGTGCACCGGCTCCCCACCCGGCGGCGGTCAGTAGCGGTCGACCTTCGGCGGCTCGGGGGCCTCGGTGCCGCTGATGGCGCCCGCGGTGCGGTCCCACGCCGCCTCCCAGGTGCCGTCCTCGAACGCGCCCTCGAGGACGTCGTTGATGAAGGCACGGAACTCGTCGTCACCCTTCTTCAGGCCGATGCCGTAGGGCTCGGCCGTGAACGGGTTGCCGACCAGCTCGAAGGCGTCGGGGCTGCCGGCGACCAGGCCGGTGAGGATGACGTTGTCGGTGGTGACGGCCTGGACGTTGCCGTTCTTCAGGTCGTCGGCGCACTTGGAGTACACGTCGTAGGTGACCAGCTGCGCCTCCGGGTAGTTGTCCCGGATGTTCTGCGCCGGCGTCGAGCCCTCGACCGAGCAGACCGTCTTGCCGGCCAGGTCGTCCGGGCCCTCGATGCCCTCGGGGTTGTCCTTGGCGACCATGATGTCCTGCCCGGCCTCGTAGTACGGCCCGGCGAAGTCGACGACCTGCTTGCGGGTGTCGTTGATGGTGTAGGTGGCGACGACGATGTCGACCTGGCCGTTCTGGATGAACGGCTCGCGGTTCGCCGAGACCGTCTCGGTCCACTCGATGTCGTCGGCCTCGATGCCCAGCTCGGCGGCGATGATCTTGGCGATCTCGACGTCGAAGCCCTCGGGCTGCTGGGTCTGCGGGTTGAGCAGACCGAAGCCGGGCTGGTCGAACTTGGTGCCGATGGTGATCGAGCCGGCCTCGTTCAGCCGGGCCATGGTGGAGCCCTCGGGGAACTCGACGTCGGTCTCGACGGCGGCGGTCTCGTCGGCGGCCTGCTCGTTCTCGTTGCCGGCGTCGCTGGAGCAGGCGGCGAGCGCCAGGCTCAGGAGGGCCGCGGTGGCGGCGTAGCGGGTGATGCGCATGGTGATCCCTTCGGTGGTCAGTGGTTGAGGATCTTGGACAGGAAGTCCTTGGCCCGGTCGGACTGCGGGTTCGTGAAGAACGACTCCGGGTCGGCGGACTCGACGACCCGGCCGCCGTCCATGAACACGACGCGGTTGGCCGCGCGGCGGGCGAACCCCATCTCGTGGGTGACGACGACCATCGTCATGCCGTCCCGGGCCAGCGAGGTCATCACGTCGAGGACCTCGTTGATCATCTCGGGGTCCAGCGCCGAGGTCGGCTCGTCGAAGAGCATGACCTTGGGCTCCGCATCGCCAGCGCCCGGGCGATGGCCACCCGCTGCTGCTGGCCGCCGGAGAGCTGGGCCGGGTACTTGTCGGCCTGCGCCCCGACGCCTACGCGGTCGAGCAGCTCGCGGGCGCGCTTCTCGGCGTCGGCCTTGGAGTGCTTGCGCACCTTGATCGGCCCGAGGCTGACGTTCTCGAGGATCGTCTTGTGCGCGAACAGGTTGAAGCTCTGGAACACCATGCCGACGTCGCTGCGCAGCCGGGCGAGCTGCTTGCCCTCCTCGGGCAGCCGCTGGCCGTCGATGGTGATCTCGCCCTGCTCGATGCCCTCGAGCCGGTTGATGGTGCGGCAGAGGGTCGACTTCCCGGACCCCGAGGGGCCGATGACCACGACGACCTCGCCGCGGTCGATGGTCAGGTCGATGTCCTGCAGCACGTGCAGGTCGCCGAACCACTTGTTGACGCCCGTGAGGCGGACGAGGGGTTCTCCCTGAGGACGGCTGGTCACCCCGGGAGACTAGAGCCGGGAGGGCCCGGATCCCGAACCGTGGGATCACGAAGGGGTAACGAACGACCGGTTCCACCCGTGCGGGGCACCGGGCGGTGGCCGGGGAGCGGCTCGCGCGGCCGGCCGCCGGCACCCGCGCCGTACGCTCGCTCCTGTCATGGAGAGCGCAGTGGAGAGCCCCGAGCGCACCTACCGGGTGCGCACCTACGGGTGCCAGATGAACGTGCACGACTCCGAGCGGCTCTCGGGGCTGCTGGAGCAGGCCGGCTACCGGGCCGCCGCCGAGGGGGACGAGGCCGACGTCGTCGTCCTCAACACCTGCGCGGTCCGGGAGAACGCCGACAACCGGCTCTACGGCAACCTGGGTCACCTGCGCCCGGTGAAGGACGCCCGCCCGGGCATGCAGATCGCCGTCGGCGGTTGCCTGGCGCAGAAGGACCGCGGCGAGATCGTCCGGCGCGCGCCGTGGGTCGACGTCGTCTTCGGCACGCACAACGTGGGCTCGCTCCCGGCGCTGCTGGACCGCGCCCGGCACAACGCCGAGGCGCAGGTCGAGATCGTCGAGTCCCTCGAGGTCTTCCCCTCGACGCTGCCCGCGAAGCGGGACTCCGCGCACTCCGGCTGGGTGTCGATCAGCGTGGGCTGCAACAACACCTGCACGTTCTGCATCGTCCCGGCGCTGCGCGGCAAGGAGAAGGACCGCCGCCCGGGCGAGATCCTCGCCGAGGTGCAGGCGCTGGTCGACCAGGGCGTGCTCGAGGTGACCCTGCTCGGGCAGAACGTGAACGCCTACGGCGTGGAGTTCCGCGAGCGGGGCGCCTTCGCCGACCTGCTCCGCTCGGCCGGCCGGATCGAGGGCCTGGAGCGGATCCGCTTCACCAGCCCGCACCCGCGCGAGTTCACCGACGACGTCATCACCGCCATGGCCGAGACGCCCGCGGTGTGCCACCAGTTGCACATGCCGCTGCAGTCGGGGTCCGACGACGTGCTGCGCCGGATGCGCCGCGGCTACCGGCAGGACCGCTACCTGGGCATCATCGAGCGCGTCCGCGCCGCGATGCCCGACGCCGCGATCACCACCGACATCATCGTGGGCTTCCCCCGCGAGACCGAAGCCGACTTCGAGCAGACCCTCGAGGTCGTGCGGCAGGCCCGCTTCGCCAGCGCCTTCACCTTCCAGTACTCCAAGCGCCCCGGCACGCCGGCCGCCGAGATGGACGAGCAGCTGCCCAAGGAGGTCGTGCAGGAGCGGTACCTGCGGCTGACCGCCCTGCAGGACGAGATCAGCTGGGCGGAGAACCGCGCGCAGGTCGGCCGGCGGGTCGAGCTGCTCGTCGCCGCCGGCGAGGGCAGCAAGGACGCCGCCACGGGCCGGCTCTCCGGCCGGGCGCGCGACGGTCGCCTGGTCCACTTCACCGCCGCGGACGGCGTCCGGCCCGGCGACGTCGTCGAGACCGTCGTCACCGATGCCAAGCCGCACTTCCTCGTGGCCGACGGGCTGCTGCTCGCGCACCGGCGCACCCGGGCCGGCGACGCGGCCGAGGCGGGCACCCGCCCGACCACCCCGGGCGTCTCGCTGGGCATGCCGCGGATCGGCGTCCCCGCTCCGCTGCCGGTGCTCGCCTCCGGCTGCTGATCCCGCGCGCGAGAAGGGCCCCGTCCGAACCGGACGGGGCCCTTCCGCGTCGTGGCCGTTACCGGCGGGCGGACTTCTCCGCCTCGGCCAGCCACTCGCGGCGGGTGGCCAGGTTGGCCTGCGCCTCGGCGATGCGGCGCTGGTCGCCGGCGGCCTCGGCCTTCGCCAGCTGCTCCTCGGCCTTGGTGACCGCGGCGCGCATCGAGGTGACCATCGGGTTCTCCGCGGCGGCGCGCGGGCGGCCGGCGTCGGCGGCGCCGCGCACCTTCTGCTCCACGGCCTGCATGCGGTCCTCGAGCTGCCGCATCACGCCGCGCGGCACGTGCCCGATGGCGTCGTAGCGCTCCTGGATCTTGCGCAGCGCGTTCTGCGCCCCGCGCAGGTCCTTGGCCGGGTCGAGCTTCTCCGCCTCGGCCAGCAGCTCCTCCTTGAGCGCCTGGTTGGCGGTCTCCTCGCTGGTCCGGGCCTTGTCCGACTCGGCGCGGGCGGCGAAGAAGACGTCCTGCGCGGCGCGGAACTGCTTCCACAGGTCGTCGTCGCCGTCGCGGCCGGTACGGGGCACCGCCTTCCAGCGGTCCATGAGCGAGCGCATGGCCGCGCTGGTCGGCCCCCACTCGGTGGAGGTGGCCAGCCGCTGCGCCTCCTTGATCAGCTCCTGCTTGGCCGCGCGGGCCTCGCCGCGCTGGGTGTCCAGCTGGGCGAAGTGCGCGCCCCGGCGGCGGCCGAACGCGTCACGCGCGGCGGCGAAGCGGGTCCACAGCGCCTCGTCGGTCTTGCGGTCGATGCCGCGGATGGTCTTCCACTCCTCGACGATGGCCTTGAGCCGGTCGCCGGCGGCCTTCCACGAGGTGGACTCGGCGGCGATCTGCTCGGCCTCGGCGGCCAGCGCCTCCTTGCGGGCCACCTGGGCCGCGCGCGCGGCGGCCTTCTCGGCGCGGGACTCGGCCGCGGCCGAGTCGGCGGTGCCGACCATGGCGCGGGCGCGGGCGGCCAGGCCCTCGAGGTCGCCGACGGCGGCGGCGGTCGGGATCGAGTCGGCGAGCGTCTGCGCCTTGCTCTTGATCTCGGCCGGGTTGCCGGTGTGCGCCTTGAGCCGCGCCTCGAGCAGGGTGACCTCGGTGGCGAGGTCGTCGAAGCGGCGGGCGTAGTGGGCCAGCCCGGCCACGGGCTCGCCGGCCTGCCAGGACCCGACGGCGCGCTCGCCCTCGGCGGTGCGGACGTAGACGGTGCCGTCCTCGTCGACCCGGCCCCACTGGGACGGGTCGCTGCCGGCGGCGGAGGGGGCGATCGAGGCGGGGGAGGGGACGGCGGGAGCGGGCGGCGGCACGGCGGGGCCGGCCGAGCCCGCGGCGGGCGGGGTCTCGGCGTCGGGCGCCGAGGGCGTCCCGCCGTCAGCGGGGAGGGCCGCGTCCGGGACCGCGGGCGGGAGCTCCTCCGCCGGGGGGACCGCGGCCTCGGGGGCCACCGTCTCCAGCGTCTCCGCCGCCGGGACCGCCACCTCGGGCTCGGCGCCCTGCGGCGCCGCGGCCGGGGCGGCCTGGGCGGTCGCCTCGCCGGTGGGGTCGGGGAGGGCGGCGTCGCCGGGGGCCGGGGCCTCGGGGGTGCCCGCCTCCGGCGTCACCGCCGTCGGTACCTGTTCCACCTCCGGGCCCGCTCCGTCGGGGGTCCCCACAACCGGTGGAGTGGCCTGCTGCGCCCCGCTGCCGGGGTTGTCCGTGCTCGACACCCCGGAAGTGTCCCACGTCGCATCGGCGACACTGCTGGATGTGAGTGCCGATCCCGGGAGGTCTCCGGTCCCGTTCGCCCCGGACGGGGTCCGCGTCGCCTTCTGCCCGGCTCCGCCGCTGCTGCTGCCGGCCGTGGAGGGGACGCCGGACGCGGCCACCGCGGCCCTGCGTGCCGCATGCGTCGACGCCGTGACCGCGGTGCTCGGGGCGGAGCCGGAGGTGGTCGTCGTGGTCGGGGCCGGACCCGCGGCGGGGCTGCGGTTCGGCGACGGCGACGCCGGTGACCTGCGCGGCTTCGGCGTGGACCTGGAGCTGCCGTTCAGCGGGCGGGTCCGCCCGGGCGGGCGCCGGGTGCCGCTGCCGCACCTGCTCGGCGCGTGGCTGCTGGACCAGGCCGGCCACGCCGGTGTGCGCGTCGGCGTCGGGCCCGACGACCTGCCCGGCCTGGTGCGGTCGCTGCCCGGCCGGGTCGGCGTGCTGGCGATGGGCGACGGCTCGGCGCGCCGCAGCGTCAAGGCGCCCGGCCACCTCGACCCGGCCGCCGAGCCCTTCGACGCCGCCGTCGCCGGCGCGCTCGGGCGCGGGGACGCCGCCGCCCTGGCCGCGCTCGACGCCGCCGAGGGCGAGCGGCTCCTGGCCGCCGGCGTCCCGGTGTGGCGAGCGGTCGGGCGGGCGCTCGCCGACCGCGCTGTCGTCGCCTCGCTGCGTGCCGCGACCGCCCCTCTCGGCGTCGGCTACCTCGTGGCCGACTGGGCGGTCCGGTGAGCGGACCGGTGAGCGGAGCGCCGCCGGTCGTCGCCGTCGTCGGCCCTACCGCGACGGGCAAGACCGCGCTCGCCGTGCGGCTGGCCCGCCGGCTCGGCGGGGAGGTGGTCAACGCCGACTCCATGCAGCTCTACCGCGGCATGGACATCGGCACCGCCAAGCCGGACGAGGCGGAGCGCGGCGGCGTCCCGCACCACCTGCTCGACCTCTGGCACGTGCGCGAACCCGCCTCGGTCGCCGAGTACCGGCAGCGGGCGCGCGCCGAGATCGACCGGCTGCGCGCCGCCGGCGTCGTCCCGCTGCTGGTCGGCGGCTCGGGACTGTACGTCCGGGCGGTGCTCGACGAGCTGGACTTCCCGGGCACCGACCCCGCCGTGCGCGCGCGGCTGGAGGCCGAGCTCGCCGAGCTCGGGCCGGCGGCGCTGCACGCGCGGCTGGCCGGGGTCGACCCGGCCGCCGCGGCCGCCGTGCTGCCCGGCAACGGACGGCGGATCGTGCGCGCGCTGGAGGTCGTCGAGATCACCGGCGGCCCGTTCCGGGCGACGATGCCCGAGCCGGTGCCGCACTACCCGGCCGTGGTGCTGGGCCTGGACCGCGAGCCCGCGGCGCTGGACGAGCGGGTCGCGCTGCGGGTGGACCGGATGTGGGCGGCCGGCTTCGTCGCGGAGGTCGAGGCGCTGGCCGCCGACGGGCTGCGCGAGGGGCCGACGGCGTCCCGCGCGCTGGGCTACGCGCAGGTGCTCGCCCAGTTCGACGGCACGCTGACCGCGGAGGAGGCGAAGGAGCGGACGGTCAACACCACCCGCCGGTTCGTCCGCCGGCAGCGCTCGTGGTTCCGCCGCGACGCGACCACCACCTGGCTCGACGCGGGCCGCCCCGACCTGCTCGACGCCGCGGCCGCCGTGATCGCCGACCGTACGATCGGCGCGTGACCGCCACCCCCCGCGTCCTGCTCGGGCACGGCACCGAGAACGACTTCGTGGTGCTGCCCGACCCCGACGGCACGGTCTGGACCGGCGAGCGCCTGGACGCCGCCACGGTGCGCCGGCTGTGCGACCGGCGCGCGGGTCTCGGCGGCGACGGCGTGCTGCGGCTGGTCCGCAGCGCGCACGTGCCCGACGCCCCCGCCGTCCTCGGGCCGGACCTGGACGCCTGCGAGTGGTTCATGGACCACCGCAACGCCGACGGCTCCTACGCCGAGATGTGCGGCAACGGCATCCGGCTGTTCCTCCACGCGCTCGTCGAGGAGGGGCTGCTCGACCGGGCCGCGTGCGCCGACGGCGTGCTCGTCGGCACCCGCGGCGGCCCGCGCCGGGTCGGGGCCGCCACCGGCGGCGGCTACTGGGTGGACATGGGGCCGGCCCGGGAGTTCGGGCGCGGGACGGCGGAGCTGGACGGCCGCACGTTCTCCGGGCTCGCCGTCTCCATGGGCAACCCGCACCTGGCGGCCCTCACCGAGGTCGACGTCGACACCCTCGACCTGACCGGGAGCCCGGTGTTCGACGCCGGGCTGTTCCCCGAGGGCGTGAACGTCGAGCTGGTCAACGTGCTGGAACCGGGCGCGCACATCCGGCTCCGGGTGGTCGAGCGCGGCGTGGGGGAGACCCGGTCCTGCGGCACCGGCGCGTGCGCGGCGGCCTACACCGCCCTGGCCGCCGCCGGCCGGACCGAGGGCACCGTCGTCGTGGACGTGCCCGGGGGTCGCCTGTCGGTGCAGATCGACCCCCGGACGACGGTGCTCACCGGGCCCGCGGTGCTGGTGGCGACCGGGTCGCTCACCGAGGAGTGGCTGGGGGCCTGATCCTCAGACGCGCTCGTCGTCGCCGTCGGGGGACTCCGGCATCATCGACTCGCCCTCGGTGCCCGGGCTGCCGGTCGGCTCGCCCGCGCCCGCTGTCCTGGTCCGGCCCGCCGCCCATCGGGTTGCGCGGCGGCCCGCCGATGCCCTTCGGGTCCCGGCCGGGATCGTCCAGCTCGCCGCCCGATCCGGCCCTGCCCGATCCGATGCTGCTCGATCCGCTTCCGCTCATCGGTTCCTCCTCGTGTGGGGCGATCTGGTCAGGACCGCCCTACCCGCGCACCGGGTCGGGATGCACCGGGGCGCTCGCGGTGTTGTGCACGGTGATGACAACTCAGGTGCTACCTGCCGACGACCGTGCCACGCTGGAGACGATGACCACCGCCCAGAACCGCGCCCTCCTCGACGACGCCCAGGCCCGGGTCGACAAGGCCGCCGGCCGCGTCGACGACCAGACCACCGGCTCCTACGACCTAGAGGCGCGAGGCGCGCTGCGCCGCGTCGCCGGGCTCGGCACAGAGCTCGCCGACGTCACCGAGGTCGAGTACCGGCAGCTGCGCCTCGAGCGCGTGGTGCTCGTCGGCGTGTGGACCGAGGGCACCCAGGCCGACGCCGACCGATCCCTCGCCGAGCTGGCCGCGCTCGCCGAGACCGCCGGTTCCGAGGTGCTCGAGGCCGTGAGCCAGCGCCGCGACAAGCCCGACGCCGCCACCTACGTCGGCTCGGGCAAGGCCGGCGAGATCCGCGACATCGTCGCCGCCACCGGTGCGGACACCGTCATCTGCGACGGTGAGCTCACCCCCGGCCAGCTCAACCAGCTGGAGAAGGTGCTCAAGGTCAAGGTCGTCGACCGGACCGCGCTGATCCTCGACATCTTCGCCCAGCACGCCACCAGCCGGGAGGGCAAGGCCCAGGTCGAGCTGGCGCAGATGCAGTACATGCTGCCGCGCCTGCGCGGCTGGGGTGAGTCGATGTCCCGCCAGGCCGGTGGTCGCGTCGCCGGCGGTGGCGGCATCGGTACCCGTGGCCCCGGTGAGACGAAGATCGAGACCGACCGGCGACGGATCCGCGCCCGGGTGAGCAAGCTGCGCCGGGAGATCGCCGGGATGGCCACCGCCCGCGCCACCCAGCGCAGCAGCCGCGACCGCAACGCCACCCCGAGCGTGGCGATCGCCGGCTACACGAACGCCGGCAAGTCCAGCCTGCTCAACCAGCTCACCGGCGCCGGCGTGCTGGTCGAGAACGCGCTGTTCGCCACCCTGGACCCGACCGTGCGCCGCGCCGAGGGGCCGGACGGCCGCGAGTACACGCTCACCGACACCGTCGGCTTCGTGCGGCACCTGCCCCACCAGCTCGTCGACGCCTTCCGGTCGACGCTGGAGGAGGTGGCCGCGGCCGATCTCCTGCTGCACGTGGTCGACGGCTCCGACCCGGACCCGCTCGGCCAGATCAACGCGGTGCACGTCGTCCTGCGGGAGATCGACGCCTCGGCGGTCCCGGAGGTCATCGTCGTCAACAAGGTCGACGCGATGGACGAGGAAGCGATCCTCACCCTGCGCCAGGCGCTGCCCGGTGCGGTCTGGGTCTCGGCCCGCACCGGCGCCGGCATGGACGGGCTGCGCGAGCTGATCGCGGCGCGCCTGCCCCACCCGGACGTCGACGTCGACGTGCTCGTGCCCTACGACCGGGGTGACCTCGTCGCCCGCGTCCACCGCGACGGCGAGGTGCTCGCCGAGGTGCACGAGGCCGGGGGCACCCGGCTCACCGCCCGCGTCGACGGGTCGCTGGCCGCGGCGCTCGAGGAGTTCGCCGCCCCGGTGGGGTGACACCCGTGCCCGGTCCGGCTCGTCCAGGTCACGACGAGGTCACGGCCCGGTACGGTGGGCCGGTGACGAGCGGCGTGGTGCGCGACGCCGGCCCCCGGGGCACCGACGCCCGGCTGCCGGTGGGCCGGCCCTCCTGGTGGCTGGTGCTCGTCGCGCTCGTGGTCGGCGGCCTGGTCACGCTGGACCTGCTCGCCTCCGGCGCCACCGAGCGGCTCGACGTCCGCGTCTCCGAGGTCGTGCGGGGCTGGGGCCTGGCCGACTCGGCGGCCTACCCGCTGGTCTGGGTCGTGACCCAGCTGGGCGGCCGGGTGACCATCCTGGTGGTGCTGGCCGGCCTGGTCGGTTACCTGGGCTGGACGCGGCGCACCCTGCTGCCCCTCGTCCGCGTGCTCGTCGCCCTGGCCCTGCTGACCGGGGTCGTCTACGCGCTGAAGTTCGGCACCGGGCGGACCGCGCCGGGCTACCCCGGCAGCTACTTCTTCCACGAGGACGGCGCCTCGTTCCCCTCCGGGCACGTCGCGAACGCGGTGCTCATGTGGGGTGTCGCCCGGTGGCAGGCGGTCGAGTACGGACTGCCGCTGCGCGTCCAGCACGTCTTCTGGTGGCTGAGCGTCGTCGGCCCCGTCCTGACCGGGCTGTCGATGATCTCGCTGGACTTCCACTGGGTCACCGACGCCGTCGTCGGTGCGGCCGTGGGGATCGTGCTGCTGGGCGTGGTTCACGCACTGGACGCCGTCGTCCTGTCACGCTGGGTCCGTGCCCGAGCAGGCCGGCCGACCGCCTAGCGGCGCTGGAGGACGACGAGCCACGCCGGCGGTCCGGCTCGGCGGGGCCGTCCTCCTCGGCGCCGCGCTGCTCCTGGTCGGTGCACCGGCCGCGGCGGGTGAGGAGGCCGGCGCGCCCGAGGTCCGCTGCACGATCACCGATCCGGCGCTGGACGAGATCTCCGGCCTGGTCGACCTGGGCGACCGGATGCTGGTCATGAACGACGGCGGGGACCAGCTCTCCGTGACGGTGCTCGACGCCGGCTGCCAGGTGTTGGAGACGCGGACCGCGGACGTGGACCCCTACGACCCCGAGGACCTCGGCATGAGCGCCGACGGCACCGTCTGGCTGGCCGACGCGGGGGACAACACCGCGATCCGGTCCACCGTCGCGCTGCTCTCGTTGCGGCCCGACGGCTCGGCGGGCGTGCACCGGCTCACCTACCCGGACCGCGCGCACGACTCGGAGGCGCTGCTGCTGGCCCCCGACGGCACCCCGTACCTGGTGACCAAGGACGTCCTGGGCTCCAGCGGGGTCTACCGGCCCACGGCACCGCTGTCGGAGCAGGCGACGGTGCCGATGGAGCGGGTCGCGACGGTGAACATGACGCTCACCGGGACGGCGGGCGGACCGGTCGGCCGCGCCGGCCAGCTGCTGATCACCGGGGGAGCGGTGGCCGCCGACGGGTCCGCCCTGGCACTGCGGACCTACACCGACGCCTACGTCTGGCCGCTGTCCGGGTCCGACGTGGCCGGCGCGCTCGCCGGCACGCCCGTGCGGGTGGCCCTGCCCGACTCGCCGCAGGGCGAGGCGATCAGCTTCACGGCGGACAGCCGGCGGCTCGTCGTGGCGAGCGAGGGTGTGCCCGGCGACGTCGTCGTCGTGCCGATCCCGGCGGGATCGGCCTCCGATGCTCCGGCGTCGTCGGACGGGCCGGTGCCCACCCTGAGCGAGCTCACCGGGTCGGGCCGGTCGACGGTCACCACCGCGCTCATCGCGGCTGCGGTGGCGACCGTCGTGGTCTGGCTCGGCGGCGCGCTGCGCCGGCGCGCCAAGCGCTGATCCGCGGGTCGCTCAGACCCGCCGCAGCACCGAGACGACCCGACCGAGGACCGTGGCGTCGTCGCCCGGGATGGGGTCGTAGGCCGGGTTGTGCGGGAGCAGCCAGACGTGGCCGTCGCGCCGCTTGTAGGTCTTGACCGTCGCCTCGCCGTCGATCATCGCGGCCACGATCTCGCCGTTCTCCGCGGTCGGCTGCTGGCGGACGACCACCCAGTCGCCGTCGCAGATCGCGGCCTCGACCATCGAGTCACCGGCGACCTTGAGCATGAACAGCGTGCCCTCGCCGACGAGCTCGCGGGGCAGCGGGAAGACGTCCTCCACGGCCTGCTCGGCGAGCACCGGGCCGCCGGCGGCGATCCGGCCGACCAGCGGCACGTAGGTCGGCGCCGACACCGGCTCGTCCGTGCCGGCCACCGGCTCCGCCAGCGGTGCCGTGGGGCGCGACGTGTCGCCGGGCAGCCGGACGTCCAGGGCGCGGGGGCGGTTCGGATCGCGCCGCAGCCAGCCCTTCTTCTGCAGGACCGAGAGCTGGTGGGCCACCGACGAGGCGGATGACAGGCCGACCGCCTCGCCGATCTCGCGGACCGAGGGTGGGTAGCCGCGCCGGTCGATCGAGTCGCGGATGACCTCGAGCACGCGGCGCTGGCGCTGGGTCAGCCCGTCACCGTCGGCGCCGCGGTCGGGGAAGGAGCGCACCGTGGCGGTGCCCTCGTCGGTGCCCGGCTCGGCCGTCGCGCTGCGCGTGCGCCGGCCCCCCGACGTCCCGCTGGTCTCCGCCACGTCTCCTCCTCGCGGGCTGCCGCTGCAGCCGTGCTGGTGTGCGTCGGGACGACCGTAGCGCCGATCGCTCTCGCTTTCAAACAGGTGTTCGAAGAAAGTCGCCGTGCCGGGGTCGCTTCTGTCGGACCCGTCCGGTAGACATCGCACAGACGTTCGATTCGAACAGCCGTTCGAAGGTCGCGGGCGGCCGTCGGGAGGAGTGGTCATGGGAAGCGTGGCGCAGGCAGTGGTGGAGTTCGACGAGGCCGTGCAGGCGCCGTGGCGCCCGCCGCTGGCCGGTGGTCCGGTCCGGCGCGGGCAGCTCCGCGCCGTCCCCGACCAGGCCGGCCCCCGGGTCGCGGTGCCCCCAGGTGCGGGTCGGTCGCCGGCCGGGCTCCCGGTGCACGGCCGGCGCCCCTCCGCGGCGCGGCCGGGTCGGCCGCTGCCCTCCGCGCCCGCCGCACGCAGGCCGGTGCCGGGTCGCGGGGTGGAGCGCCCGGCCGCCCCGGCGCTCCGGCTGACCCGTCGCGCCCGGCGGCTGGGTGTGGTGCTGGGCCTGGCGGTCGGGGTGGTCGTCGGCTCGTGGGTGGGCTCGGTCGTCTCCGACGACGGCGGGCTGCGCCTGGCGGGGGCGAGCAGTGTCGTCGTGCAGTCCGGGGACACGCTGTGGTCCATCGCCGCCTCGGTCGCCGGCAGCGGGGACGACGTGCGCGCGGTCGTCGCCGAGATCCGTGAGCTGAACGGGTTGGCGGACGCCTCGATCGCGCCCGGCCAGACGCTCGTCCTCCCGTGACCGCGGGCGCCCTGCCCACGGGCGGCGCGCCGGCCAGGGCAACACCTCGTCAAGCCGAGGCGGTCAGTTCGTCAATCCTCTGCCCGGGTGCCTTCACGGAGGGTGGTCGTCCGAGCGCTTACGGTCGTCGGGTGTCAGGTGCCATGGAGAGCCGCGCGGCCGTCTTCACCAGTTCCCCCCAGGCCGTCGAGGTCTTCCAGGCCGGCACGTGGTGGTCGGGCGAGCTGCTGGGCTGGCGGCACGACGCCTCCGGCGCCTGTCAGATGTGGGTCCGGGTCGTCGTCGGCGGCGTCGAGGAGACGGCGTGGATCGACCTCGCCGCGCTCCGCCTGCCGGACGCCGAGGCGGCCGCCGCGGCGCGGTCCGGCCGGATCGACCCGCAGGTCAAGCAGGTGCTCCCGCCCGATCAGGCGATCTCGGCGCTGCGCAGCCGCAGCCGGGTCACCGACACGGCCGCCACCGCCACCGCCGCCGCTGCCACCGCTGCGACCGCCGACACGACGGCCACTGCCGCGCTCCCGCTGATCCGCGACGAGGTCGCGCCCGCCCGTCGCACCGGCCGCCGCCGCGCGCCGGAGGGGCGCCCGCCGCCGCGGTCGCGGGCCCGGTCGCCGCGGGCCGGCACCGCGCCCCGGGCGAGGAGGGTCGCCACCGCGCGGCCGACACCGAGGTCTTCGCGGCGGTCTCCGACGCCACCGACCAGCTGCCCGCCGTGGCCGACGCCGTCGTCACCGGGACCGCCGTCACCGGGCCGGCCGCCGAGCCGCGCCGTGCCGCGCGCCCGCACACCGGCGCCGGCTGGGCGGTGCCCACCGCTCGCACGCCCCGCCCCGAGGAGTCCCTCGGCCGCGCCGAGGTCTGCACCGGCCGGATCGACGCGGAGCCCGATCTGCTCACCCGGCCGATGCGCCTCAGCGACCTGGCGCCGGGCGCCCGGCGTCCCCGGCTGAGCGGCTCCCGCTCCGCCTGACCGGTCCCTTCCCGGAGTTCCGGGCGGATCCACCGGCGCGTCGCCGTGGCGTGTCGTGTGACTGCTGGGAAGCCGTGTTCCCAGGGGTGACAGCCGGGTCAGGGCGGAACACGCCGACGATCCCCGCTCTTGCACATCTAGTGGGGCCAGGCTTAGGGTTCCACTAGATCTAGTAGTTACAGAGCTGTAAGCCTTGTCCACAGGCTGCTCCTCAGGTTCTCCCCGCGGCGTCCACCGGATGTCCCCAGGAGGGTCCACAGGGCGCCCGGACGAGGAGCCGCGAGGGAGGTGAACCGCGATGCGCTGCCCGTTCTGCCACAACCCCGACAGCCGGGTGATCGACTCGCGGGAGGCCGACGAGGGGGCCACGACCCGTCGTCGCCGGTCGTGCCCCCAGTGCAACCGCCGGTTCACCACCGTCGAGGAGGCGGTCCTCGCCGTCGTCAAGCGCAGCGGCGTCAGCGAGCCGTTCAACCGCGCCAAGGTGGTCGCCGGCGTCCGCCGGGCCTGCCAGGGCCGGCCGGTCGACGAGGACCAGCTGGCGCTGCTCGCCCAGCAGGTCGAGGACACCATCCGCGCCAGCGGCGCGGCGGAGGTGCCCAGCCACGAGGTCGGGCTGGCCATCCTGCGTCCCCTCCGGGAGCTGGACGAGGTCGCCTACCTCCGGTTCGCCAGCGTCTACCGCGCCTTCACCTCGGTGGCCGACTTCGAGAAGGAGATCGCCGAGCTCAAGGCCCGCACCACCGGGGGCCCCGAGCCGGCGGGCCCCTCCGGCAGCTCCTAGAACTGTCAGCACCTCCGGTTAGACATCACCCGAGCACCGCGATCGCGGCTCTTCCCCAGCCCTCCGATCTCTCACCGCGCGGCTCCGCAGCGCGCACCGAGCACCACACCGCGCACCACATCGACAGGGAGAGCTCCACACCATGACCGAGACCGACGACCGCTTGGCCGGCACCCGCGCGCGGCGCAGCACCAAGGCGCCCAGCCGCAAGGGCCTCAAGATCAAGCGCGTCTTCACCACCGCCGGTGTGCACCCCTACGACGAGGTGACGTGGGAGCGTCGCGACGTCGTCATGACCAACTGGCGCGACGGCTCGATCAACTTCGAGCAGCGCGGTGTCGAGTTCCCGGCCGAGTGGAGCATCAACGCCACCAACATCGTCACCACGAAGTACTTCCGCGGTGCCGTGGGCACGCCGCAGCGCGAGACCAGCCTGCGCCAGCTCATCGACCGGGTGGTGCTCACCTACGGTGCGGCCGGTCGCGAGCACGGCTACTTCGCCAGCGAGGGCGACGCCGAGATCTTCGAGCACGAGCTGACCTGGATGCTCATGCACCAGTACTTCAGCTTCAACTCGCCGGTGTGGTTCAACGTCGGCACGAGCTCCCCGCAGCAGGTCAGCGCCTGCTTCATCCTCGCCGTCGACGACGAGATGGACTCGATCCTCAACTGGTACCGCGAGGAGGGCCTGATCTTCAAGGGCGGCTCCGGTGCCGGCCTCAACCTCTCCCGCATCCGCTCCTCCAAGGAGCTGCTCTCCTCCGGCGGCACCGCGTCCGGCCCGGTCAGCTTCATGCGCGGTGCCGACGCCTCCGCCGGGACGATCAAGTCCGGTGGCGCCACCCGTCGCGCCGCCAAGATGGTCGTCCTCGACATCGACCACCCGGACATCGAGGAGTTCATCGAGACCAAGGCGCGCGAGGAGGACAAGATCCGCGCGCTGCGCGACGCCGGGTACGACATGGACCTCGGCGGCAAGGACATCACCAGCGTCCAGTACCAGAACGCCAACAACTCCGTCCGCGTCTCCGACGAGTTCATGCGCGCCGTCGAGGAGGGCACCGACTTCGGCCTGCGTGCCCGCATGGACGGCTCGGTCATCGAGACCGTCGACGCCAAGGAGCTGTTCCGCAAGGTCACCCAGGCCGCGTGGGAGTGCGCCGACCCGGGCATCCAGTACGACGACACGATCAACGACTGGCACACCAACCCCGAGACCGGTCGCATCAACGCGTCCAACCCATGCTCGGAGTACATGAGCCTGGACAACAGCTCGTGCAACCTGGCGTCGCTGAACCTCATGAAGTTCCTCAAGGACGACGGCACGTTCGACTCGAAGAACTTCGTCAAGGCCGTCGAGCTGGTCATCACCGCGATGGACATCTCGATCTGCTTCGCCGACTTCCCGACCGAGCCGATCGGCGAGACCACCCGCGCCTACCGCCAGCTGGGCATCGGCTACGCCAACCTGGGCGCGCTGCTCATGGCGACCGGCCACGCCTACGACTCCCGTGGTGGCCAGAGCCTGGCCGCGGCGATCACCTCGCTGATGACCGGCACCGCCTACCGCCGCTCGGCCGAGTTGGCCGGCATCGTCGGCGCCTACGACGGCTACGCCCGCAACGCCGACGCCCACGCCCGGGTCATGCGCAAGCACGCCGCGGCCAACGACGCCATCCGCCCGGTCGGCGCCGATGACGCCGACGTGCTGCGTGCCGCCACCCAGCAGTGGCAGGACTGCCTCGAGATCGGCGCGGACAACGGCTGGCGCAACGCGCAGGCCTCCGTGCTGGCCCCCACCGGGACCATCGGCTTCATGATGGACTGCGACACGACCGGCATCGAGCCGGACTTCTCGCTGGTCAAGTTCAAGAAGCTGGTCGGCGGCGGCTCGATGCAGATCGTCAACCAGACGGTCCCGCGGGCACTGCGCAGCCTGGGCTACCAGGAGGAGCAGGTCGAGGCGATCGTCGAGTACATCGCCGAGCACGGGCACGTCGTGGACGCGCCGTCGCTGCGCCCCGAGCACTACGAGGTCTTCGACTGCGCCATGGGCGAGCGGGCCATCTCCCCGATGGGCCACGTCCGCATGATGGCCGCGGTGCAGCCCTTCATCTCCGGCGCGATCAGCAAGACGGTCAACATGCCGGAGACGGCGACCGTCGAGGACGTCGAGAAGATCTACTTCGAGGGCTGGAAGCTCGGCCTCAAGGCGCTGGCGATCTACCGGGACAACTGCAAGGTCGGCCAGCCGCTGTCCGGTGGCAAGGGCAAGAACGACGGCACCAAGGACGAGGTCGTCGTCGAGGCCGCCGCCCCGACGGCGCTCTCGCACCCGGTCCGCAAGCGCCTGCCCAAGAAGCGGACGAGCGTCACCACCTCGTTCAGCGTCGCCGGCGCCGAGGGCTACATGACCGCCGGCATGTACGAGGACGGCAGCCTCGGTGAGGTGTTCCTGAAGCTCGGCAAGCAGGGTTCGACCCTGGCCGGTGTCATGGACGCCTTCTCGATCGGCATCTCGCTGGCGCTGCAGCACGGTGTGCCGCTGGAGACCTACATCCAGAAGTTCACCAACATGCGCTTCGAGCCGGCCGGCATGACCGACGACCCGGACATCCGGATCGCCCAGATTCGGTGATGGACTACATCTTCCGCCGCCTGGCGCTGGACCACCTGCCCGTCGAGAAGCGGGCCGGCCTCGGCATCTTCACCGCCGAGGAGCGGGCCGCCCAGGTCGCCGGCTCCTACGGCTCGTCGGCCAGCACGCCGGCCGTCACCGAGGAGGAGGTCGACCTGGAGGAGCTGCGCGGCTCCGCGCCGATCGAGACCGCCAAGGTGGAGGAGAAGGTGACCCCCGCCGGTCCGAAGTCGGTCAAGGAGGCGCACTCCTCGGCCGAACTGCTCGAGCTGGTCACCGGCACCGCCACCGACGCGCCGCTGTGCATGACCTGCGGTACGAAGATGCGACCGGCCGGTAGCTGCTACGTCTGCGAGGGCTGCGGCTCCACCAGCGGCTGCAGCTGATGTGAACGGCCAGGAAATGTCCGCGCTGGCGCGGTCAGCAATGTCCGGAGTTCGGTCAGCATTGTCCCGGGTTCGGTCAGCGAGACATTTCCGCGGCTAGCTCGACCCCGTCCAGCGGCCCGGTCCCTTCTCAAGGGGCCGGGCCGCTGGCCGCTTCTGAGGCAGAAGGGGAGAACGCCGGTGAGGTGTTCCCCGGGCATAGGCGTCGAGGACAACGGCTTGTAGGGCGCCGGTGGCTACAAAGACTCCCCGGTATGCGGTTACGGGGTTGGCGGCGCCCTCGGGTGGGTCAGGCGTGGTCGGGTTCGCGCTCCCACGCGTCGGCGTGACGCTTGGACTCGTAGGCCTCAAGGTCCTCCTGGGTCGCCGCGCGGAGGTCGACGACAGTGTCCAGGCCGGCGTCGAGGAGCTGCTCCCGGCCGGTCAGCCGGAGGCCGCAGACGGGGCAGGTAAAGGCGTCGGCGCGGAGGATCACGGTGGAGATGACCCCGCTGACGAACGAGTCACCGTCTTCGACGTCCCAGTCGGCCTCGAAGTCGAGGTCGTCGGTGCCGGTGAGGACGCCGTGCTGGCTGCAGGCGGGGCAGGTGACGGCGAGCTTGGTGTCGTCGGCGACGGTGGCGGGGCGGACGTCGAGGGCGATGAGCTGGGCGTCGCGGTCCGGCTTGTCGAGTCCGCTGAAGCGCCGGGTGAAGGCGTCTCGGGCCTGCGACAACCGGAGCTGGACGAGCTGATGAACCTTCGTCGCGTGCTCATCGAGCAGTGCCCGGGCGGGTGCAGACCAGTCGCCGAAGAACATGTCGTGGGGTCGGTTGATCTTGTCCAGGATCTCCACGGCGCCGCGCACGGCGAGTTCGGCGACCGTGTCGGCGGCGGTGCCGGCGGCCCCGATGTGCGCGACGCCGTCGCGTGCCTGCAGCAGCAGTTCGAACCGGTCCGCGTGCTTCTTGCCGGCCCCTGGCGCGCCGGCTGCCTCCATCTCGCCAAAGCGCTCGAGGGCACCGCGTAGGCCGATCGTCTTGAGTACGTGCCCGGGCTTGACACGCTGGCCCTGACCGGCGAGGCGGAGGAGCGTCGGGAAGTCGAAGTTCCTTTCGAGCACCAGCGTCGGATGGAGTCCGACGAGGTAGGCCTTCGCCAGGTGCTCGAGCATCACGCCGAACTGCAGGGCCGCGTCGTCCTGGTCGTCGTTGGCCCGCGCGCGGAACGCCCGCACGGCGTGGCGCTGCGCGGAGGCGTAGAGGTCGTCGGCGTTGACGGGCGGCGCGGCGCTGGGCCACCAGGTCGCCGATAGCCGTCCCCTGACCATCTCCACGAAGGATGTCCGGGGGGCCTTCTGCAGGCGGCCTCTCCTGGGTGGTTCGGGGTGGGCTGCGGCGTCGTGCGGAGAGGAGCTCACCGCCGGATTCAACATGCGACCCCGACGTGGACGTTCCGGGGGGCTGGTCGCGATCGGCGCTGTCCGCCCGGCCGGCTGTCTACGAGCTGGCCAGTTCGCTACCGGTTGAGGTCGTCGTGCATGGCGGTCACGAGCGTGTCCCGTGCGGCGTCGGTGGCGGTGCGGGGCAGCGGTGCGGTGCGCAGCGGCACGTCCTTGTCCTTCTTGACTGGCTTGGCGCTCCAGGCCGCGGTCATCTGCGGGCCGGCTTCCCGTTGAGAGGCGGCGACGAAGTCCCGGTAGGCGCTGCACACCGCGGTGGTCCCATGGATCTCCATCCAGCCGGTGTAGAAGCTGATCCGTGACTTCACGTCGCTGATGTGCTGGGTGATCTCCCGGCGGGCTTCGGCTGAGCCGTCCTTCCGCAGGATGCGGTACGGCGCCTCCATGTAGTCCTCGACCGCGCGCACCGCCTCGGCGTAGAACTTCGCCTTCTCCTGCCGGCGGGCCTCCCGCTGCTGGGTCTTGTAGGCGTTGACCGCGACGACGGCGGCGACGATGCCGACGATCACCGTCGCGAGGGCGCCGAGGAGGTTGCCGGCGTCGATGTCGGACCAGAACCCGGGGTCGGGCTGTTCTACGGGTGCGCATGCGGTTCGGGCGGCGACGGTGCCGGTCGCGCGCACCGCGGCGGCGACGAGCTCGGGGATCACGCGGCCACCGCCGGGAAACCGTGCGGCGCCTCGTCACCCAGCCAGGTGCCTCCGCGGTGACCGCCCGTGGCGCGCCAGTAGTCCTCGAAGAAGACGTGGTCGCGCGCCAGGTCGATCAGCGCGAGCAGGCCGTCGACCGGCCGCCACCGGCGCCACGGCGGGGAGTCGGGGAAGTAGAGGCAGAGCGCGTCGTCGGTGGGCATCCGGTGCGGGGAGGCCGCCCCCGGAGCGGCGAACACCCGGGGGTACTCCTCCGGCGGGAGGTCGTAGCAGTCATACCGGGGCCACCGGTGGAACTCGATCCGGAGGTCGACGGGGTCCCGGCGGCCCCGGACCTCGATCGGCACGCGGTAGGTGATCCGGTCGAGGTCGAGGCCCAGCCGAAGGTCAGCGCCGTGCTCAGCACGGGCGCCGGCCTCCACCCATCGCTGCCACCACGGCTGCAGGCCGTACCACGTGACGTCGGGCTGCTGGGTCCACAGCAGCCCGTCGATGGAGGCGGTCACGGGGCCCAACTCCGGACCGGGACCCGGGGGCGGCTGGCACCGGCACCGGTGCCGGTGGTGGGGGCACCGTTGCGGCTGCCGCGCTGGATGCGGCGCGCTTCCTCGGCCCGTACAGCGTCCTGGTCCGGGCGCGGCAGCATCTCCTCGTCGTTGAAGAGCTTGGCCAGCTCGTCGTGGGCGAGCAGGGGGTAGCCGTCGCGCTCAAGGCGGGCCGCCTCGTCGAGGCGCTTGCCGGCGTCGCGGAGGGCGGTGACGACCTGGGTGCGCGTCCAGTCCTTGCCCAGCTTGATCGGCTTCTCGGCGACCCGCGCCGGGTCCTCGGTGAGGCCCTTGTCCAGCTCGTCGGCGGCGTGGGTGAACCACTTCGACAGGCCGGCCAGGTGCGTCGTGGGGGCGGTGATGCAGCCCAGCGCCAGGGCCTTGATGTTCCAGCTGACCAGGGGCATGCCGTTGCTGCGGTCCCAGTGCTTGAGCAGGCGGACGATGTGCGCGAACGCGACGCGGGTGTCCTCGATCGCCTGGCGCACGAGCCGGGTGTGCGTCTCGGGGTCCGAGCGGGACCAACCGGGCGCCTTCGGGATGGACAGGCCCGGGGCGCGCGCATTGTCGATGGCGCAGATGACGTCGGCGGTGAAGTCCTTCTCGCCGGCGTGGACGGGGTCGCCGAAGCGGACGAGCACCGCACGGGTGCAGCCTTCGACGGTCACGGTGAGCTTGGGGAACTCCTCGCCGAGCGCGTCACGGATGGCTTCGGCGGCGCGGTCCATCAGGTCGCGCGGACCCTTCTTGCCGGGGCCGTGGGTGTCCTTGGCCTCGGCGATGACGATGCCGAGGTCGATGTCCGTCAGCGGGGTGAGGGCGTCGCCGTGGGCGAGGCTGCCGTTGAAGTAGACCCGGGAGCCGGGGAACGCCTTGCGCAGCGCGCTGGCGATGAGCTCGCGGCGCCGGCGGGCCTCCTTGATCTCCTCCTCGGTGATCTGGATGCGGCCGCGGGCCTGGGTGAGCAGCTGCTCCATGGTGGGGGGCTTGTCAGTCATCAGTTGTGTGTCCTCTCGTGCCGACTGTCCTGTCCGTCCGCGCAGGTCGGTGCTGCGCGGCGGTGGGCCGTGGGGCCTCACCTGGGACAGACGAGCCATCTCGGCAGAAGAGGGCGATCGAGGACAGGAAGTTCAGGAGCAGTCGCGGCAGCGGTCGGCGTCGCCGTCGAAGAGCCGTGCCGGGAGGCGGAGGCCGCAGCGGGTGCAGTCCCGCTCCTTCACCACCGGGGCGCAGGCGCAGCGGCTGCACTTCGTGCAGGTGTGGTGACCACAACGAGCGCAGGGGCCCTCGAAGGTCTGGAAGTCCTCGCCGCACTCGGAGTGGACGCAGATCCGCCAGGCGGCCGTCGGCCCGGTCTGCGCGATCGGCAGGGTGAACCCGGTCTCCCAGGGGGCGTGGTCGGTGACGGCGACGACGACGAGGTAGCCGTCCATCGGTGCCGCCTGGGCGTACAGCTCGTCCCCTTGGATGCCGTTGCGGTACCGGAGGCGGGTACGGCCGCGGGACCGGCCCTGTCCGGCCGGATTGCTGAGGGCCTGGCGGATGACTTCGGCGGTGCTCTGGTCGCTGCCGCGGCCGGGCCGGGGCATGAGATGCGAGGCGGCGAACTGGACGGTGCCCTCCGCGTCGAGGAGCAGCACGTGGCCGGGTGAGCTCAGGTGCTGCGCGGCGCGGACGCAGACGGCGGCGCGGGAGGCCGTGGCGCCGCGGCGCAGGGCCACGATGTTGTCGGCGGTCGGCGTGCCCGCCGGGAGATGGCGGGCGACGAGCTCCTCGGAGAGGAGTACGTCGGCGGCGAAGGCGTCGCAGGCGGCGTCCTCGAACTGATCAGCGGCGCCCTCGTGCAGGTCGACGGTCTCGGCGAGGTCGGGATCGGACTGCTGCAGGTGGTGGCCGAGCTCGTGCAGCGCGGTGAACGCCCGGCGTCCGGGGCTGGTGGCGTCGGCCACCGTGAGCAGAGGTGGATCCTCGGAGCCGTAGTAGGCGCCGGCGACGCTGCATCGGCTGCCGGTCTCGGCCGGCGGCACCTCCCGGTAGTCCACCTCCGGCCAGGTGCGCAGGACCTCAACCGGATCCCGACCGAGCGCGTCGCGGCGGCCGGGCAGGAGACTGTCGAGAAGGGTGAGCATGGCCTGCGCCTGCCGGCGGACGGTGTCGCGGCGCACGGGGATCTCAAGGCTCATCGAGCACCAGCGCGAAGTAGTGATCGAGGCGGTCGGTCCAGGCCGGTTTCTCGCCTTCGGTCTGCCGGTGGGCCACGGCGGCGACAGCGAAGCCGGCGGTCAGCCAAGCCTCGATCTCGTCGATGCCCCGACGCTCGGCGAGGGCGACCACCTTGGCCCGGTAGCCGGGCTGATCCAGATCGGCGACGAGGTCTTCGGGTAGTGGCGGGTTGGCCGCCAGCAACCTCTCCACCGGCAGGTGCACGACGGGTGCCAGACGCTCAGCCTGCTCGGAAGTGAGCGCCGCCCGGCCCCGGCGCAGCGCGACCACAGTGCGTTCGGGCACCTGAAGCACCTGCGCTAGGCCCTTGACATCAGATGAGGGCAGGAGCTCCTTGAGGTTGCCGCTTCCCTCGGGCGCCCAGCGGGCAGCGACGAAGGTGTCGAGGATGTCTTGCCGTCTCGCCCGCTGTACGGCGCGGTCATCAGCGGCGGTGAGCACTGGCCGGCCGCGGTCGGCGGCGTTCAATTCTCCGAGGTTGACAGTCAACGATCCGAGGTAGCGGTCCATGACGCGCAACGGGAGCAACGTGGCGTCGGCAAGCCACACGACCAGCGAGCAGGCGAGATCGCTACTTTCCGCGCTCAGCATGGCTGCGCTGTCGTCGGCGGCATCGACGTCCAAGGTGACTGGGACGGCCCGCACGGAGCGACGGGAGGCGTCCACGACGAGCAGCAACTGGGCGGTGGATCCCCATCGGGCCCGCCAGATCTGCCCCGGCGCGGGTGTCGGCGGCTGATCTGTCCATGCTCGTCGGACCGCCGCAGGGAGCGCCGCTGCGGTCAGGGCCGCTCGCAACCGGGCAGCTGCAGTGCCCTCAACTTCGGTCACGAGCTCATCCTCCCTTCGGTGTCGGCCGGTTCTTCCAGGGACTGACGAGCCATCTCCCCGGCCGGCCGGGCCGGCAGCGAGGCGATGTCGAGCAAGGCCATCACCACCTCGTCGGCGCGGGGGTCGTCGACGGTCGCCAGCCGAACCAGCTCGATGACCTGAGCCCGGCGTGCGGCCGCCTCCTTCGGACCGATGCCGAGTTGCGCGGCGGCGTCGCCCGGCGTGATCAGGTAGGGCACGATGGCGCGCTGCTCGCTGGTGAGCCGCGCCCACAGCTCTTCGGCGCTGATGCCCGTGAGTGCGTGCTCGAGCTCCTGGTCGGTGCGCCCGATCTGCTCATCGCCGTCCGCGAGGAACAACTCGCCGACGGTCTCCGGCGCGATCTCGTGGCGGAACCGCTCCAGCAGGATCTGGGCCAGGTCCTCGGCCCGCACGGTGCCGTTGGCGTCGGTGAGCACCGCGACGGCCACGGTTGCGAGGGCGTGCTGAGCTGGACGAGCGGTGGGGCCGGCGGTGTTCCACGAGGGGATGGACACCCCGCGGACCCGCAGGGCGGTGCGGTGCAGGTCGGCGATGTCACCCTGCCACCACTCAGCGGGACCGTCGACCAGCCGCCAGCCGTCGTGCGGGCTGGTGACGAACATGAACCGGGAGTCCTTGCCGAGCACGTTCTTCAGGCGCTCACGCAGCTTCCCGTGCTCGGTGGCCTTCGCCTGATCCTTCTGGAAGTTCTGCACCGTCGCCAGCAGGTACCGCTCCGCGGAGCCCTGGTTGTCGACCGACGCCAGGGCGTCGAGCAGGAACGCGGTACTCCCCTTCTTGGCGATCATCTCCACCAGCAGCTCGTCGACTGCATCGTCGCTCCACCGGTCGTAGCCCTGCGGCGGCGGGAAGGGGCCGGTGCGAACGGCTTGTGCGGCGATCCGGCGCAGCAGCTGCAGGCCCGCCTCGACGTCACCGACCAGCAGCCACTGGTCGTACTCGCTCACGCACTCCCCCGTCCCGCCCGACCTGTCGACGACCTCGCCGACGGTCCGTGAACGGCGGGTTGAGGCCACCGGTCGTCGTGGAACCGGTGCGTCATGATCGTAGGCGCACGAGAGACATGCGTCACGCCGTCGCGGGCGGCAGCTCGGGACCCTGGGGGAGTTCGGCGGGATCCCGTCGCTCGGGGGTCGGGCAGTTGGTGTGCGGTCGGTGCGGACACGCATGGGTTTCCGCCAGCTGCCCCGCCCCATACGGACATGGCCGAGGCCGGACCACTGCGCTCACCGGTAGGGAAGATGCCTCGTGGAGTGACGTCGTCTGGACGTGGGTGTCGCTGACTGGGCGCGGCTGGCAGTCCAACACGTGCCGCGCGCGGATCCGGCGGTACGAGCGGGGCCAGAGGGGCGACATGCCCGCAGTAGCGGTCCTCGCACGGTCCGTCAGGCACGTACCGTGCGTCACCAAGGAGGAACTGTGGCGAGTGGTCGACGGCTGGAGCTGTCGTGGTCGAACAAGGACATGCGGCTCCTGTCACACGGGGCGGACCGGTACGAGTGGGTGCAGCCCACCGACTGGCGTGTCTCAGAGGTGCGCTTGCTGGCCCCAGTAGCCGACATCGGTGACGAGCCCGAACGCAACCTCCTGGTGCACGGCGACGCTCTGCATGCCCTGACGTCGCTGACGTCGCTGCCTGACCTGGCCGAGGCCTACGTCGGCAAGGTGAAGCTGGTCTACATCGACCCGCCGTTCAACACCGGGGAGACGTTCGCCCACTACGACGACGCCGTCGAGCACTCGGTGTGGCTGACCATGTTGCGCGACCGGCTGAACCAGATCCGACGGCTGCTCGCCGACGACGGCAGCGTGTGGGTCCACCTCGATGACGTCGAGCAGCACCGGGCCCGCTGCGTGCTCGACGAGGTCTTCGGTGGCCCAGAACTTCGTCGCGACGGTCATCTGGCAGAAGAGCCACAGCCGGAACAACTCCGCGCAGCACTTCTCCGCCGACCACGACTTCATCCACGTGTACGCCCGCAACAAGGCCGCGTGGCGCCGCAACCGGGTCGCTCGTACTTCGAAGAGCGACGCCGACTTCTGGAACCCGGACAACGACCCGCGAGGTGATTGGCGCCGGTCGGACCTCACCGCGGCCAAGCCCTACAACGACGGCAAGTACGAGGTGACGGGTCCGCACGGCGACAAGTTCACGCCGCGCGCCGGCCGCTACTGGGGCGTGTCACCCACGAGCTTCGAGGAGCTCCGGGCCGATGATCGCCTCTGGTGGGGCAAGACCGGCCGTACGTTCCCCTTCCGCAAGCGGTTCCGCAGCGAGCTCGGCGACCTGGTGCCGACCACCATCTGGGCTCACGAGGAGGTCGGCAACAACCGCGAGGCGAAGGGCGAGATCGTCTCCCTGCTGGGCCGCAGCGCCATCTTCGCGACACCGAAGCCCGAGCGGCTGATGGAACAGATCATCCACATCGCCTCCGACCCAGGCGACATCGTGCTCGACTGCTTCGCCGGTTCCGGCACGACGGCGGCGGTCGCGCACAAGATGGGCCGCCGCTTCGTCACCGTGGAGCTGTCGGAGAGCAACATCGACACGTTCGTGCGGCCGCGCCTGGAGAAGGTGGTCAAGGGCGAGGACGCCGGAGGGGTGACCGGCACGGCAGCGTGGGCGGGCGGCGGCGGGTTCCGTCTCGTACGCGTCGCCTCGAGCATGTTCGAGGCCGACGAGGACGGCGATCTGTACCTCGCCGACTGGGCGGTCGGCGGTGAGCTCGCTCGCGCCATTTGTGCGCAGGTGCGCTATGAGTACGAGCCCGACGGGCCGTTCACCGGCCGACGGGGTCGCAGCCGGCTCGCGGTGCTGGACGGCATGCTGACCGCCGGCGTGGCCGAGTTGCTGCTCTCCAAGCTCGCCGACCGCGAGACCCTCCTGGTGGTGGCCCAGGCCATCGAGCCCGGTGCCGAGGAGCTGCTCGCGGCCCGCAGGGGCGGCTCGAAGGTCCGGAAGGTGCCGCGCGACCTCGCGCGCCGCGGCATCCTCCCCAGCCAGCTGGTTTCCCTGACTTCCACCCCGGACGGTGACACGGCATGAGCGACCACCTCAGTGTGCCCTTCGATCAGGCCCTCATCGACGACGTCGCCGCGCGCTTGGACCTGCGGGTGCCCAACGCCGAGGCTCTGGCCGCCGTTGCCAAGCACATCGACGCCGCAGCCGGGGCCTCGACGGAGGCCGTGTGCGATCTGGCTACCGCCGTCGGCAAGACCTACCTGGCCGCCGGTCTCGTCGAGTACCTGGCCGAGTCCGGTGTCCGCAACGTCCTTGTGGTGACCCCGGGGCGCACCATCCTGGACAAGACGGTCAACAACTTCACCGAGGGACACAAGAAGTCGGTGCTCGGCGGGATGACCACCCGTCCGACCATCGTCACGGTCGACAACTTCAACACCGGAGACGTGGCCACCGCGCTGGGCGACGAGGACACCGTCAAGCTCTTCGTGTTCACCGTCCATGCGCTGACGAAGCCGGACAAGGTCACGCGCCGCACCCGCAAGTTCCAGGAGTGGCTCGGCGAAGACCTTTACGCCTACCTGAAGTCGCGGCCAGACCTGGTCGTCATCGCCGACGAGCACCACGTGTACTCCGAGGAAGCGGCGTCGTTCTCCGCAGCCATCCGAGACCTGGACCCGCTGGCACTCGTCGGGCTGACGGCCACGCCGGCGAAGTCGGACCTGTCGAAGATCGTCTACCGCTACCCGCTGGCCAGGGCCATCGCCGACAAGTACGTCAAGACCCCGGTGCTCGTCGGTCGGACAGACACCGCGGACAGCGTCGAGGTGCGCCTGCGCGACGGCGTCTCCCTCCTGCACGCGAAGCAGAAGGCGGCTGACGCGTACTCCGACGCTCACGGCCTTCCACGCATCCACGCCGTCATGTTCGTCGTGGCCGACACCATCGACTCCGCGCAGGCAGTCGCCGCGGTGCTTCGCCGCCCCGGCCTGTACGAGCACGACTACGAGCAGCGCGTTCTCACCGTCCACAGCAAGGCTGCCGACGACGCCCTGGCGCGGCTGGGGGCCGTGGAGGAGCCCGACAGCCCAGTCAGGGTCATCGTGAGCGTCGACATGCTGAAGGAGGGGTGGGACGTCAAGAACATCTACGTCATCTGCTCCCTGCGTCCGTCGATCTCCGACGTCCTGACGGAGCAGACCCTCGGCCGCGGCCTCCGGCTGCCGTGGGGCTCTTACACCGGCGTCGAGCTGCTCGACACCGTCGAGGTGCTCTCGCACGAGCGATACGACGCGCTGCTTTCGCGAGCTGGCGTCCTCCTGGAGGGCCTGGTCGAGCGCCGCGTCGTCCCGGTGCCGACCGACGTGCCGAACGTGACCCGCGTCGTCGATGCCCCCACCGGCGACGACCCTGCCGCTCCAGACGTCGACGAACCTGCGCCTCCGACCGACGGACCGACCGCTGAGCGCTCTGCGGAACTGACACCGGCAGAGGCGACGCAGCCCGCGGCGGACACCGATGTCGCCCCCGCGGCGGCGGGTGTGGACGGCAGCGACGCCGTCACCCCGGTTCCGGTCTCACCGGCCGACGAACCCACTGGCGGGTCAACCATTACCACGCTGGATGAACGGCTGCGGGACGCGAACGCCCAGGCCGAGAGCGTCGCTGCGCCGATCACCGCCGCACGCGAGATCGTCATGCCGAAGGTGGAGCGCACCGTCGTCGCTCGGTCGTTCGCGCTCTCCGACGTCGACGAGGACCTCCTCGCCGACATCGGCAAGCAGGTCGCCGGCGCAGGCGGTGGAAGCTTGGCCCGCAAGCGTTTGGATGTGGTCGAGGACCCCAGCAGTCCGACTGGGCTGCGTCTCGTGCCGGCCGACGCCGCCGACATCATCGACGCGAGCACCCCCGAGCTGCCGTACGGCGACGTGGTCGGCTCGCTGAAGAACGGCATCCTCGCCGTCGAGTTCATCGACTCCGCGCGTCGCTCCGACCTCAACGCGGCCAAGCGGCTCGCGACCGTCTTGGTCGACGCCGCCGGAGGCGCCGACAACGTGGCGCCGTACGTCAACCAGACCCTGACCGCGGTACAGCGGATGTTGCAGAAGGAGTACCGGGCTGCCCCCGAGGTGGTCGACCGGAGCGTGAGCACCACGGCGTTCGGTCCTACGCGGACCAACGGCCGGCCGGTGGAGCCCAACCGGTACGGGAAGTTCAGCCGCGGGGTCGCCTACTCCACGTGGAGTGAGCGGGCCCTGCACCCGCTGAACTGGTTCGACAGCGAGACCGAGCGGAGGTTCGCCAACCTGCTCGACAGTGCCGCCGAGGTCACCGTGTGGGCGCGCATCCAGCGCGGCGAGTTCGTCGTGGAGTGGGAGGGCGGCCGCTACAGCCCGGACTTCCACGCCGAGATCTCCAGCGTCCACTACCTGCTCGAGGTCAAGGGCGACGACCGCGTCGACGACCCGGTCGTACAGAGCAAGCGCGCGGCAGCCGAGCAGTGGGCCCGGTACGTCACCGACGACGGCCAGCACGGTGAGTGGCAGTACCTGCTCGTTCCCCAGCACGTGGTGAACGAGGCGCGGACCTTGCCCGACGCCCTGACTCGGTCGCGCGCCGCGCGCCGCTGAGCAGCTGCCGCCCGCCACCACACGCGCGGCAGCAGCATGGTGGGTGCGCCCGGCTGCCTTCGGGGCGCGCACCTTCACCAGACGGTGGGTCCTCGACCTCGCCCGCGGGATGCGCGGACTCCGTTGCCCGGCGCTGCGGCAGTTGCGCCTAGCGAGAGCCCGCAGGGGGCTGGCCGCGGGCGCATCGCCGGCCCCAACGCATTCCCCGCCATGTGCGCTGCCGGACCGAGGCGCTTCCGGCGGACCAAGCCAGTCACGGTCGGATCACGGATTGGGTTCCGGTCGGGTGTGTTCCGTCGATGCGCACGTCGACGGAACGAAGCTGCGAATGTGGGTCGGCGTCGTGTGTGCGTGGGGTGTCGGGAACCGCTGGCGCAGGCGGAGACGGGTCGGCCGCGGGAGTACTGCGGGCAGCGCTGCCGGCAGGCGATGTGGGCGCGCCGGCGCCGCCGGGAGCAGCGCCTGCAGGCGGGGCCGGACTGGTCGCAGTGGTGGACGCCGCCGGAGATCAGGGAGCGGGTGTCGGTGTACGACCTGGGGTTGGACGCCGCAGCGTGCGCGGAGTCGACGCTCGTGCCCGGCAGTTGGCTGGGGCCGACGAATCCCGTGGAGAGCCGCAGGGACGCGACCTTGGTCCGCTGGTCGGACTTCGTGGAGCCCGGAACATCGATCTGGTGCAACCCCCCGTACTCCGCGCGGTTGCTCCCGCGGTTCCTCGAGCGGATGGTTCAGGCGGCCGACGACGGCCACGACACCATCGCGCTGCTGCCGGCCAGCGTGTGTACCCGCTGGTGGAACCGGTGGGTAGTTGACGGGGCCGCCGAGGTGGATCTGTTGCCCGGACGTCTCCGATTTGCCGGCCCGCATGCAGCGCAGGGGTATGCACCGTTCGGTGCAGCGCTGGTGCGTTGGCCTGCACGTGTCTCGAACGGACCGTCGACGCACTGAGAAGCGGGGCGGCGTCGCGCGGCTCAGGAACGGGCCTAGGTGGGGCTCCCGGGCTCCGCCGGGTCGCGGGTGTGCCGGGACGGACGCCGACGGTGCCGGATGGCTCCTCGCTGGCCCATGCCACGTCGCCCTCACGCAGTCTCCAGAGAGGTAGCGACGTGCGCGGCGAGGACGGGGCCGTCGCCGTGGTCCTCGACGAGGCCGCGGCGGTGCAGGGCGGGCAGGGTGAGTTCACGGCCGGTGCGGCTCAGCTTGCGGCGGACATCTTCTCCGCGCTGGATGCGGCGCAGCAGGCGGGCTTCGGCGAGGGTGAGCGGGCGGTCAGCTGCGACGTCCGCAGGCGTGTGCACGTGCGGGACAAGCCAGACGTCGTCGTGGTGGCGGGAGACCGCGATCCCGGCGTCGGGCAGCTGGTAGTTCAGCGCCTCGATGGCTTCGGTGACCTCCGCGACGGTGGCGTGCAGTGCGGTCGCGAGGGCGGTGACGGTGGTGCGGCCGTGGGCGAGCAGTGCGGCGCCCACGGCCGGGCCCAGCTGCGTGTCCTCGCCTGCCCGGTGCTGGGGCAGCAGCAGGTCCTGCAGTGGTGCCGCGAGGGTGTGCGCGAGGCGTTCGATGACGCGCAGGGGCAGGTCGCCGGGGTCGGCGCCGGCCTCGAGGCGTTTGACGGTGAGCGGGTCGACGCCGATGGCGGCGGCGAGCCGGCGCTGGGACAGCCCGCGATCGGTGCGCAGCCGGCGCACTGCGTTCACGTCGATCACGGAAGGGCCTCCACGGTGACGCCGAGGGCCCGCAGCGCGCCTTCGGTGTGGTCGCGGGTGCGTTCGGCGCGGCGGCCGTGGACGTGGAGGCCGAGGTCGGTGGCCGCCTCGGTGAGGGCCTTGGCCAGGGCCTTGGGGCTGTGTGGCAGCAGCGGGTCGTTGTCCTCCGCGCCGGCAGCCCGGCGCAACTGCACCTGGGCGCGCACGGCGCGGGCGGTGTGCGGGCCGAACGAGACTCGGCCGGTGGTGGTTGCGAGGGTGGCCCCGTCGCCGGCGGCGTCGCTGATGCGGATCGCTCCGATGCTGGCGAGGTCCCAGCTGTTGCGGGTGAGCATGACGGTGATGGGCCGGTAGGGCTGGCGGTAGGGGGCCAGGGCGGCGTCGGCGACGGCGGCGGGGATGCGGGGGCGTTCCTCGCCGTGCAGCAGCCGGGCGAGGTCGATCTTGACGTAGAGGTCGTGGTGCCAGGCGGCGGCCTGAAGTGCGCGCAGTTGGACGGTGAGCTGTGCGTCCGGCGGCGCGGGGTTGAGCAGGCCGTAGAGCAGGTCGGCGACGGTGCCCCGGGTAGCGCCGTGCGCGCGCAGGCCCTGTGTGCAGTCGCGGGCGGTGGTGCTGAAGACGGCGTCAACGCGGGCGGCGTCGGCGGCGCTGAGGGTGCGCCGGTAGGCGCTGCGGAAGGTGGTGAACTCCGCGGCGGGGACGGCGGGCAGGTCGACCGGCACGGGGAGGTGCGGCGCGGGTGCGGCGCTGGGTGCGGCGAGGTCGGCGGTGGCGGCGCTGCGGCGGCGTCCCAGTGCGCGCACGAAGGTGTCGCTGCGCGGCGGCCGGTGCAGGAGCCACAGCCGCGCCCCTGCGGTGTCGGTGAGCCGCACCAGGCTGTTCAGCAGCACCGGGTGCAGCCGCTGGGCCTCGGTGAGGACGACGTCGGCGATGTCGTGTGCGCACATCCAGGCCAGGGCGTGGCGGACGTCGTCTTGTTCGTTACGGCCGGTGCCGGCCAGGTCGCGGCGTTTGCCGAGGGCGGCGAGCAGGTCGCCAGCGAGCACGTGCAGCCGGCGCAGGTCGGGGCGGATCTCGGCCCACAGGGCCCCGGTGACCAGCGGCGGATGGGCCGGGATGGTCACCGGGGCGCCGGTGACGTCGACGCTGAGGATGGTGGGGGACATCGGTCAGCGCTTCTTCAGCACGGTGGCCGGCATGGACGCCAGCACCGCCTTCGCGAACGGGCGGTCCAGAACGGGGCGCTCGCGTCCGAGGGCGACGGCCTGGTCGCGAAGGTGGATGGCGTGCTGCAGGAACCGCGACCAGCGGCCGAGGACGCCGTGGCACACACGGGTGTCGATTTCGGTGAGCAGGTCGGTGTCGGCGCCGGCGAACAGGTCGTGCATGCCCCGCAGGGCGCGCAGCAGAACCTCATCGGTCAGGGGAGCGACTTCGACGGTGGCGCAGATGGCGTCCCACAGCAGCGGGTCGCGGCCGATCGCTTTCGCCGCCTGCGGGCCGCCGAGGAGGAACCAGGCGGCCTGTTGTCCGGGGCGGCCGTGCAGCCACTCGATCTGCCCGGCGGCCTCGGCGGTGCACCGCTCGGTGTGCTCGACGACGACGATCCGGGGCTGCGCGGCGAGGGCCTCAACGAGGTCGTCCTGCAGGTCCCGTTCGGGCAGGTCGTCGGGGGCGATGACCTGGTCGTGCAGCAGTTGCAGCAGCTTGCGGCCGCTTTCGTTGCCCGCGAGCGTCAGCCTGGCCACGGGCAGCTCCTGGCCGGCGAGCCAGGTGTTGAGGGCGGTGCGCTTGCCGGTGGAGTGCGGCCCGTGGATGAGGGCGATCTCGTGGCGGGGGACCACCAGGGCGGCGGTGTCTGCGATGCGGGCGAAGGCGGGGGTGCGGACCACTCGCGCCTCCTCGAGTCCGGCGAGGGCCATCAGATGATCCGCAGCTGCGCGTGAACGCCGCCGAGGCCGTCGGCGCCGTCCGCGTCGAGCTGGCCGAGGAGCTGCTTGAGCGCGTCGTCACCACCGGACAGCAGGTCATCGGAGGTGCCGATGACCTGGCGCTTGCCGTCCTTGTCCTTGCGAATCTTGGAGGTGCCGGGGTGGTTCTTGACGCGCATCCGGTTGGCGGTAGTGAAGCGCTTCTGCGCCTGGGCGCGGGCGGCCTGCCGGCGTTCGATGGTGGCCTGCCGCTCCTCGTCGGACAGCTCCTGCACCGGAATGGCGGTGCACAGGTGCTCGCCGTTGAGGAACACTTCGATGAAGGACCGGTCGTGGGGGAGGTGCCGGATTTCGACGTGCCGGCCGATGACGTCGACCAGCTCGGGGGCGACCCAGTCGATGGTGTCCCAGCGGATGCCGTTCTTGCTGACCTTGCAGCGGTCCTTGGAGGTCAGGAAGTCGTGCCAGAGCTGCTCGGGGGCGATCTCCTCCAGCGGGGTGCCGTCGGCCTTCCAGGCCTGCAGCGGCGTCATCTTCATGGTGCTGACGACGTGGTTGGTGTTGTAGTCGGTGATCCACTCATCGAGCAGCACCAGGAACTCGTCCTCGCCGAGGGCGTTGTCGGCGATGGCGTGCTGACCGCGCAGGTCGTGCGGGCCCTCGCTGTAGCCGGGCAGCGGCGGAAGCAGGCTGCGCTTGAGGGTGAGCCAGAACCGTTCGAGACGGCCCTTCAAGTGCGGGGAGTATGCGGCCAACGCGATCGGCATGACCTGCAGCCGCAGGCACGACTCGGTGATGAGGGTGGCCAGGAACTCCAGGCCGCGGTCCCACACCGCCTTCATCGGCCTGCCGCCGACGATGGTCTCGCCGTCCCCGGCGACGCGCAGCGTCATCGCCTGCACCAGCGACGCCCGGACCTCCTCGGCGGTGGGCCGCCCGAAGGTGACCACCCAGGACAGGACGTAGCGGGTGGAGCCGTCCATGACCGCGGTGATCCACGGCTTGACCGCCGTCTTGTACCCGCGCGGCACGACGAAGATGGGCAGCTCGGTGTGGTCGAGCAGCACGCTGTGCATCCGGTGCGGGTAGTCGTTGCGCAGGTACAGCTGGTGGTCCCGGTAGCCGGCCGACCCGCCGCGGGCGTACTCGATCTGGCTGCCCATGGCCGCGCGCACGCACCGGCGGAAGGTGCTCTCGCTGGGCAGCGACATGCTGCCCGCGAGCAGCTGGTAGGCCTGCGCCAGTCCGCCGCAGCACAGGAACACCGCGGTGATGACCGCCTCGGTCACCGCGAACCGCGCCGCACCCGGCAGCGACCGGCCCTGCGTCTTCGCGTCCAGGGCGCGCTGAACCTGCCGGGCGCTGTAGCCGACCTTCGCCGCCTCCCGGCGCACGTCGTCCGGCGTCACCGGTCGCGTCTTGGCCAGCTCCATCAGCGCGTCGACCGCGCGGTCCCGGGCAGTGCGCATGTACTTGGGCTTGTTGGTGTTCTTCTTCGGCTCGCGGGTGTTCACGGAGCTCACTTCCTTCTGGTCACGACGTCGGTGTGGAACAGGGGCATCCGGCCGCCGTCGGAGCGCACGAACACCGAGCGGTGCGGCTCGGTGAGGCTGAGCAGCCGGATGCCGATGAACTGGTCCGGCCACAGCCGGGTTGCGCAGTCGCCGTAGCGGGTGACCTGCGCGCTGGTGCGAGCCAGCGAGATCCCGCGGGGGCTGCCGGCCTTGATCTCGTCGATCAGCACCCGGTCGTCGCGGTCGCGCCAGAGCAGGTCGATCCGGCCGACACCCACGTCCAGCTCGGTGCCGGCGAACAGCCAGCCGGGAGGGGGCAGCAGGTGCCAGAAGTAGCTGCCGGTCAGCGAGGCGATGTTCTGCCGGTGGGCGCGTGCCTCGATCGGGGCGAACATGTGCATCGCGCGGTCGGCGGCGATGCGCAGCTCCGCCGCCGTGGGCGTGCGGGTGCGCGCGGCCAGGGTGCCGATGGTGGCGTGCACGAGCACGCCCACCTGACTGGAGCGGGCCAGTTCCTCGTCGTCGTAGAACATGTGCGGGCACCGTTCGGTGCCCGCAGCCGTCGTCAGTCGCCCGGCGATCCAGATCTGGCCGGGGGCGGGGGCGGTACCTCGGTGCAGTGCGGCCCGGTACTGCGCCCGGCCGAGGATCCGCCGCCCAGTGATTGCCCTCGCGGCTGTGCTCACCGCAGCGCGTGAAGGGCGCAGTCGGGGTGCACAGTCAGGCGGCGGGACTGCCAGCGCGGCTGCTGCGGCCCCCGACGCCCGCGTAGCGACAACACCTGCACGTCCCCGTACGGCGATCGCCGCACCGTGTCCGCAGGGGCGGTGAGGATGGCCAGTCCGGTGCGCACCGCCTGCAGCGCAACCTCACCGAGATCGAACGCGCCGCCGACGAACGTGGCCTCCGAACATCCCACCGGGGTCAGCCACGCGCCGTCCTCGGCGGGAGGCCACGGCAGCGTGCGCTCGGCACGGTGCAGCTGGGCGCACTCCCAACAACCGCCGCCGGCCGCGGGTTGCGCCACGATCGCCCCGCCCCACCCGCCAGCAGTGGCAGAGGCGATCAGCAGGGGCGTGCCGGTCCGCCGCAGGTGCGCGGCGAGGAAACGGGAAACGGTGGGGTTCGCGGCCGCGTCAACGACCAGATCGCTCCCGGTCAGCCGGGGGAGTTCCTGGCCGTCGTCGCGGCCGAGGTGGCGGAAGCCGCAGGTGAGCTCGACGTGGGGGTTGTGCTCGAGGATGCGCCGCGCGACGGCGAGCGCCTTGTACTCACCCGCGTCCGCGACGGCGGGAATCTGCCGGGAGCCCGTGGCCGCCTCGTGCCGGTCCCCATCGACAAGGTGGATGATGCCGACGCCAGCACGTGCTAGCTCCAGCGCGATCGGGCCGCCGACCGCGCCCACGCCGACGACGGTGACCGTGGCGCCGGAGAGCTGCTGCCCGGTGTTGCCCGGTAGCCGGGCGGCGAGGTCGTCTCGGCCGATGGCGTGACTGCGGTGGACCGTCACCCGCAGCCGCGCCCGGGCGCTCGCTTGTTCGGTCGGAGCGGTGTCTGCGGTTTCTGCGGCGTTCGGGTCGGCGGGCCAGAGCTCGGTGACCGGAAACAGTGGCAGTTGTCCCGGCGGTGGAGGGTCGCCAGCGGCTGGGCGTTCACCGGTCCGCGCGGCGGCGCGCAGGGTGAGCAGCAGGTACTCCTCCCAGGCCCGACGATCGCCGGCCTCGGACGGCACCAGCACAAGCAGTGCCTGCAGCCGGGGGAGGTAGGTGGCCGTGGGCACCGTGGCGGCCAGCTGGGCCCAGCCTCGTCGCCACAGGTCGGCCGCGATCAGGCGGCCCGGCGGCAGGTCGGTGAGCCGCACCCATGGGATCTGCACCGACTCCAGGCCGGCGTACAGGTCGCTCGCGGCCAGCAACTCCCCGTCCCCGTCTAGCAGCTGCACCAGGGCGTGCACCGGTGGGAGGGCACCGATCACGGCCAGGGCCGCCAGGCCGCCGGGCACGCCGGCCGGCGGCAGGCACCCCGAGTCGGCCAGCAGCCCGCCGCGGGCCGGCATCAGGCGCGTCCACACCGGCTCCGCGCCGGTCTCCAGCGCCAGCGTCGCCGGATCCGCACCGCTCGTGCGCCCGGCGGCGAGCAACAGCGGCAGCTGAGTGGTGAGCAGTGCGGCCAGGGTGGTGGAGGGCAGCCACTCCTGCTCGCCCCCGAGCAGGCACAGCGTCCCCATGATCGGGTCCCGATGGCGGTGCAGCCCGGCGAGGGGCTCGCGCAGCAGCACCGTCGGCGGCCACCACGGGAACTGAGCCGGGTAGTGGACGGAGAGCTCGAGCCGGTCGGGGTCACCCGGCTGCGGCGCCGGGTGCGGCCAGCTGACCATCAGCCCCCGGGACGGCGCCGCGACGCCGTCGCTCCGGCCGGCGGCGACGTGGTCGAAGGCCAGAGGTGTCCAGGTCGCGCCGGCGGCGGCCAGCTCCTTCCGCTCCAGCTCCCACACCTGCGGGTAGGCAATCCACCACGGCGTGAGGGCGGCACCGGCCGCCACCGGCGCGCTCATCAGCCCACTGGCCGCGGGTGCTCGCCCGACGACGCCGCCCATACCGGCGGCGCCATCTGGACGTCCTCGACGATCGTCTCGTCGGTCGACGTCTCGGTGCGCGTCGTCGACGTGGTGGTGTACCTGGTGATCCGGCGCTGTCCCGGCCCGCCCGCCGACGGGGGCGGGGACGTCGCAGGGGCGGTCGGAGCCTCCGGCGGCTCCGGTGCGGCCTCCGCGGCGGCGCCGTCCGCGTCCTCACCCGCCTCCTGCGGCGGGCTGGGCTCCTCGGCGCCGGCGCTGGGGGCGTAGAAGGAACCGGTGGCGGCGGGCGACGCCTCGCCGGGGCTGGCGTCGGGGTTGTTCGGGCCGGGGGACTGATCGTCCACGGGATACGTCCCTTCAGTGGGGTCGCTGCACGTCAGCGAGGGGCCCCAAGCGCACGTGCCGCCCGTGTGGCGGCGCATCGAGATCGAGGAAGCTGCCCGGCCATGGCTGGGCAACTTCCCGCCCGACCGGGTGACCGCGGCGAATGCCTGCTGCCCGCGGGCCGGCACCACTGCCCTCGTGAATCGACCGGGTGCCAACCGTCTAGATCGCCGCCGCACGCTGACTCCGCGCGCCTACATCCCACGAGGCTTCGGCAGTACGCCGGAAGCGAAATGTGTTGTTCCGCCGGGCGGTGATCCGGTGTCCGCCGCCGTCGCACGTGTGCAGCACGATCTCGTTTTGCGCTACAAGGCTGTCCGGCGTCACGGCGACAGGCGCCGCCTCGGCCGCACGTTCGGCATCTCGGAGTCGGCGTGGAGCCGCTGCCTATCGGGGGAGCAGTTCATGGGCGGCACCGTCATGGCCGCGCTGTTGTACGGCATCCATGGGTGGTGAGTGTCCCGCCCCCCGTCAGTACCGAGCCTCCACTGAACCCGGGGCGGGACACCTGTGCAGGCACCCGGGGTGGGCGCGCCAGAAGTACCCAGCGCTCACCCCGATCACCATCTCTGGCGGTTGCTTCAGGTGTCCCTGATTGGGCCGCTTAGGGCGTCGGGGTAACGCTCAGAGTGGGCCCTAGGGGTGATCGATCTCCGGCTGGGAGACCAGCCGCTCGTAGGCAACCTCCAGGGGCATCAGTACCGGTTTCCATCGGACGCGGCTCGCGTACCAGCTGGCACGTTCCTCCTCGCGGTCGTCGACGTACTCCTGCCAGTACCAGCCACCACCGAAGGGGGTGACCCCGAAGGGCTGGCGTCCGAAGCCCTCGTTCCTCGCGAAGTCGACGGGCTCATGATCCTGCCGCCGCGAGCAGAGATCAGCGCAGCAGCCGTCTGCCCGCCGCCGTCGCGACCCGCGCGTTCGTTCTGTGCCCTTCTGCTGAGCTGCGCTTCCCGCCGCCAGACCTCCCAGAGGTCGTACATCGCGTGCAGGACAGCAACAACCGCGTCAGGCATCTCCGTGGCCGAGCCGACGTCCGCAGCCCGGGCACGGCTCATGGCCGCGTCAAGGCGCCGCCATCGAGGGATTAGGACGGATGCGGGCGCGGCCACGCGCGAACCGTACGTCCCCGCGCTGGCCCCAGAGTGGGCCGCTCAGGGCACCGGCCGAGCATGCCGCGAATGCGGCATTATAAACACGGCGCTGGCCACCCGCTTGCTGGGTCAGTGGAGTTGACCCGCTTCGGTCAGCGGCTCTGCACCGGCCGATCGTGACCGCTGCGCCGGACAACGATGATCGGCCGCGCGGCCACCGCCCAGCTGTCGCGCAACGACTCGGACCAAAGGGCCCGACCTTGTGCAGGGGGTCGGGCCCCTCCGGACTCCAGGTGAATCTGTACTGCAACTGCACTTCCAGAACCTTCAATCTGTCGTACTGTTGCACCTTCACAGCACTTCACAGAACATCGAGGAGCGCCATGAACCGCAATAGCACCGACCCTTCCTCCCGGCTGGAGGCCGCGATGCGCGCGGGAGCGCAGGCCTTCCTGGCCTCGCTCGACGGCCTGGACGAGTCGCCCACAACACCGCCCGCGGCCACTGCGGCTGCAGACGGGGACCTCATCGAGTACGACCCCTTGGTCGACCCGGTTCCGCTGCCCCAGGACCCCGCGCACGACGCCCCCAGGGCACACAAGGGGATGGCAAGCGTGACCTACGTCGGCGCAATCGCCCGCATCAACGCGACTCAGGGTCGCGGAGCCACCACTGGCGAGGTGCGCAAGTACGCGCTCAAGGCCGGCTACCCCGACGCTCGCGCCGTCAACGGGTGGGCTGACCGACCGGGGAGCGAGGACCGTGCGATCAAGAACATCGACGGCCTCCGCTACGTCAAGGCCGATTCGCTCGAGTGGCTCCACGGAGTAGCCGCCGAGATCGGCATCAAGCTGGTCGGGGACTACAGCTCCCTCCCGATCCCGCCTCAGTAGGCAGTACGCATCGGGCCCTTCGGGGGTCACTGCGCGTCCATGGCCCCGGTGCGTTCTCGCTGTCCCGGCAGCACTGGCTCCCAACCGCCCGCGCGAGCGGCGTGGGACTGAGTCTGCGAGGGCGCCCGAGCAACAGCGAGAGCTCGACCCCAGGGCGTCGGGCTCTCAGGTCGAGAGCCGGTCAGCCGGGCCGACTTGCACGTCGCCGCCGACATGGACAGCTCCGCCAGAGAGGTCGTTGAGCGGCTACTGGCCCTGCAGGCTTTCCACGCCCACAGCGACGGCTCGTACAGCGTCGAGCCGCGCCTGCTGACTGCCCGGCGGGCGTCGCTGACCTGACCGATGACGCCTTTGACCGGTGCGGACATGCAGCTGCCCCGACCGTGACCGTCGGGGCTGCTGGCTTCGCAAGGTCACGTGATCAAAGGTCCAGACTGCACCGGCAACCATCGCTGAGACCATGCCTACGCGCACCTGAAGGGCGCGTTTCGTCGACGTGCGCCGTCGACGAAACCAAGACGCTAGGGAGTCAACTCAGTCGCGGCGCAGCCAGGTCCACAGGGCGACGTCGAGTACGCGCAGTGGCACATCATCGCAACGCACGCCGTGGGAGGTCCTCACCTGCTCGGTGAGCTTGACGAGGCGGCGGCCGATGGCCTCGTCGCGCATCAGGAATGCGATCACCTGCCAGTCGACCCGGCGGGTGCCATACCGCCGGATGGGGGTGCCGTACAGCCCCAGCCCTTCGCAGACCACCCGGTCGCGCACCGGGAACAGTCGAGGGCGCTTGCGGGCGCACAGCTTCGCTGAGGTCACCCACGGGTTGGGCTTGGCCACCCACGGGTCGCAGCAACCGCCGTGAATCGCTCCCGCCAAGGTCTCCATCGCCTCGAAGGGACTGCCCAGGGTTCGGTTGACTCCTTGCCTGTGAGGTTTCGGCCTCGCTGGAAGGATCAGCACCGTGCCCAAGCCGTTCCCCAAGGAGTTCCGGCGTGACGTGATCGCGGTGGCCCGGCAGGGCGACCAGTCGATCGCACAGGTTGCCAAGAGCTTCGGGATCTCCGAGTCCTGCCTGCAACGCTGGCTGAAGATCGCCGACCGCGACGACGGCCTGGCCGCCAAGACCTCGCCGCCGGCCGGCTCGAGCACCGGCAGCGACCTGGAAGCCGAGAACCGGGAGCTGCGCAAGCGGGCCAAGCAGCTGGAGCAGGAGAACGAGATTCTGCGCCGGGCGACCGCGTACTTCGCCCGCGACGTCCTCCCAAAATGATGTACCCGCTGGTCCAAGACCTCGCCGCCGACAAGATCCCTGTCGCGGTGACCTGCCGGGTGCTCGGCTTCTCCAAGCAGGCCTTCTACAAGTGGCAGGCCAACCCGGTCAGTCAGCGCGACTGGGACGACGCGCACCTGATCAACGCCGCGATCGACATCCACCACGACGATCCGGAGTTCGGCTACCGGTTCATCGCCGACGAACTCGCCGACAAGGGGCTGCGGGCCTCCCGCAACCGGGTCAACCGGCTCTGCACCTCGCAGCGGCTGTGGTCGGTGCACTCCCGCAAGCGCGGCCTGAACCGCAAGCCCGGACCGCCGGTGCACGACGACCTGGTGCGCCGGGACTTCACCGCCGAGCGCCCCAACCAGCTGTGGCTGACCGACATCACCGAACACCCCACCGCCGAGGGCAAGCTCTACCTCTGCGCGATCAAGGACGCCAGCTCCAAGCGGATCGTCGGCTACTCCATCGACGCCCGGATGACCTCCGAGCTGGCGGTCAACGCGCTCCGTAATGCCATTGCCCTGCGCGGCCCGGTCGGCGCGATCATGCACTCGGACCGCGGCAGCCAGTTCCGTTCCCACGCCTACGTCCGGGCTCTGCGCGAGGCCCAGTTGCGCGGCTCGATGGGCCGAGTCGGAGCGTGTGCTGACAACGCCGCCATGGAGTCCTTCTTCAGCCTGCTGCAGAAGAACGTCCTCAACCGACAACGCTGGACCACCCGCGAGGAACTACGACTGGCGATCGTGGTCTGGATCGAGAAGACCTACCACCGCCGCCGGCGCCAAGACGCCCTCGGCCGCATGACCCCTATCGAGTTCGAGACACTGACCCAGACCGCTCACGCGGCCTGACCGCCCCTACCGAGACGAGTCAACTGAAGTCTGGGCAGTCCCGAACGTGGTGTGGTCGGCCGTTGCGAGGTCTGCGTCAGAAGGCAGCCCGGCCAGTCCCTGCTCGATGTCCGCGCGGATGCCGGGGTCGCTGAGCAGCCGCCGTGTGGTCAACGCGTCAACGCCGGCGTTGAGCACTGTGAGGGCGTGCAGGTCGGCCGCGGTGATGGTGGTCGGGTCGACGGGCGCCAGTTCGAGGAAAGTTGTGCCGGCGCCTCGCCGGACGGGGTCGTAGTGCTTGCCGAGTCGCTCGGTGGCCGGTCGGGCGGTGTCGTCGGAAAGTGCCTCCATCGTCACCTCTCGCGCGTACTCCAGCTCGCTGGACGCCGGCCGCGGCCAGCCTTCGGGAACGTCCGGCGGGGGAGGGGTGACCATGGCGCGGACCGTAACGGGCGGAACTCCCGCATCCAGGAAGGCGGAACCGACGGTGCGTCAGGAGAGGCCGGGGAGGACCGGGTGGGGCACGATGCTGCGGTGATCGACTGGCCGGGAATCTGGGCCGCGGTGGCGGCGCGCGGTGGCGGCGCATCGGGCGGCCGGCCGCGGGCATCTGCTGACCGAGGACACCGTGCGGCTGGAGACGGTGCTTGTGCTGGAGCAGTTCGGTGTCGCACCGGGGCGCTTGGCTGCCGAGGTCCTCGCCCCCGAACTCGCCGGAGGCAAGCTCGACCTGGTCGTGGACCCGCCCGGTGGCGTCGCAGTGGAGCTGAAGTACCCGCGGGACAGCCGCACCGGCTTCTCGCCAGACACGATGACGTTCGGTGAGCTGCTACGGGACTTTCTGCGCGTGGCCGCGGTGCCCGCTGATGACCGGTGGGTGGTGCAGCTGCTCAACGACCGGCTCGCTCGCTATGTCATCAACGCCTGTCTTCGTCACGGCCTTGCCTGGCCCGAGGCCGTCGGCGGCACCATGACGCTGCCCGCTTCGGCTCTGGCCGGTCTGCCGGTGACGGCTGTCCGCGCCATCGGTGCTGCTGCGGTGTCGGGCACCGTGTCGGCGACCTGTGCCGTCATCGAGCCGGCGGGTGAGGGGCTCTTGCTCTACGCGTTCCGGATCGACCAGTTGCCCGCCGCCGAGCTAGTCACCGGAGTCATAACGGCCGGAGTCGATGCCAGCGAGGCAGCGGCCCACACCGACGCCGCCGTCATCGCGAAGCGCTCGAGTCGCGAAGGGGCGCGGGCGGAAATTCTGGCCGCGGCTCAGGCCGTCGTCAGCCGTAGCGGTCAAAACGCCTTCACGATGCCCGAGGTCATCGCGGAGATGCGTCGTCGCGGCACCGGCTACGCGGAGTCGACGATCCGCACGATGATCGGCGCTCACCTGTGCGCCGACGCCACCGGAGTTGGCACCGCCGGCTACGCCGACTTCACCCGTGACGGCAGAGGCCGGTACCGGTTCAGGTCGTCGGGGGCTGTCCGCTGACCTTTGGCCACGGCATAGGTCTCCGCTCGGCCCCGGCCTAGTGACAGTAGGTCGGGACCGAGCGGAGGGCAGCCGAGTCGGTCCAGCCTCGGCCGCGGCGCGCCACCGTGTCTGGACCACGACGCCGCGCACTGACGACATCGGCAGCAGCGAGCACGACTCGAGGCGCTGAGCAGCGATCTCACCCGATCGGAGGTCTCCGGTGCGGCCGGTCAGCGAGCGTCGGCGGAACTGTCGTACCCCCGCCGTAGCGTGCGCCGCAGATGAGCTACTCGACTGAGCAACGACGCCACGCCGCCGCATGGAAGCACCACACCGAAGCACTGCCGACGGCCGCGAAGGCCCCGGCGCCGTACGTCGCCAAGGACGGCCGGGCGGGCGGCCCGGCGTACGAGTTCTGCCTCCCGGCGGCACTCGCGGAGCACAACCTGCTGCCCGACGTGCGTGACGCCGCGTTGGCGCTGTTCGCCGAGCTGGGCATTCCCTGGCATGCCGGCATCGGCGGCGGACCGGGCAACCACCTGCTGTCTTCGCAGGTGCAGTGCGTGAACGCCTTGGGCCAGACGGTCAGCGACCCGGCCCGGGTCGCGGCCGCGTTCGGCAGCACCGTGCCGGTGGGCGAGGTCCTGGAGATCGAGCCGGGCCGGTACCTGACGTTCGAGTACATCGGGCCGACCGACTTCTTCAGCGAGGCACCCGGTAGCGACCGGATCCGCGGCGCGCGCTGCACCAGCGTTGACGCGGCCTTCCTGCACCGGGCCCCCGATGGAGGCCGGGAGCTGGTGCTGGTGGAGTGGAAGTACACGGAGTCCTACCGGCTGCGCGACCCGGAGCCGGCACGCGACGAGACCCGACGCCGACGGTACGCCGCGGCGGTAGCCGACCCCGCCGGCCCGATCCGTGACGGTGTGCTGCCCTTCGATCTGCTGCTGGACGAGCCGTTCTACCAGCTGGTGCGCCAGCAGCTCCTGGCGCACGCTTTGGAGAAGGCCGGCGTCGCCGACCGGGTCCGCGTGGTGCACGTCCTGCCGCCGGACAACCAGGCCTACCAGCGGTCCCTGCCGCGCCCCGAACACCGCGCGCTGGGCCAGTCGGTGTCGCAGGTATGGGAGCAGCAGTTGCTGCGCCAGACCGACCGGTACACGGTCATGGACCCCGCAGTGTTCCTCGACCCCGACCTGACCAGCCGGGAGTACGTGCTGCGCTACGCACCGGATGTGGTGTGGGACGAGGACGGGCTGGCGGCTGCGCTCGACGTTGACAGCGTCGACGCGATCGAAGACGCCCTCGATTGGGACGGTGACCTGGAGCTGGAGGCCGACGGCGTGTACCTGCGCGTCGGCACGACCGCCACGGGCCTCAGCTACCCGTTCCGGCTGTCCGCCCTGCAGGAGCTTGCCGCAGAGCTCGAGGCCTGAGCCGTACCGCGCACCGGCCGCTCGGTGGGCGGGCGCGTCCGCCCCCATCGAGGCAGGGCACTCCCGCAGCGCGTCGCGTTCCGGCACGCTGACGAGCCGATAGGCAGGACCGTGCCGCCGTTCCACGTTCTCGCGGCGAGACCAGGAAAGGGCGAGCTCCCCGTGATCACCCATGACCAGCTCAAGGCCGCACTCGAACGCGCCGGCGCGCAGGACGTCACCGACAAGCAGGACCGCAAGAACTCCATCTCATCCACGGTCATGCGGTGTCGACTCGATGGCCGGCGGACCGTCGCAGTCGCCAGTGGTGCGTCGACCGAGACCTGCATCGGTGCCGTTCTCGATCTGCTCGACCTGCACCTGCACGGGGCCGGGGCGTCTGCGGGCGAAGGTGAGCCCGCCGGCGAGGTCGCCGTTGTGCTCGGTGAGCGGGAGAACACCGAGGCGCTCGACGCGATCGGCTCCCTGCTGGCCGCCATGAGCGGCGGCCCGGCGGTACACATCTACACCGCCGACGCGACCGGCCTCCGACAGCTGCCGCCGCTCGCCCCGGCCGACTTCTCCACCAGCGCCAAGGCCGTCCGGTACCTGGGCCTGATGGACCGCCTCGAGGACGGCCCGCCCGACCTACTGCGCCGGCTGCAGAAAGAGGTCGGCCGCACGGAGCTGCGTGCCTACCCGATGCTGACCGGCTATCCCGATTGGTCGCTGCGGCTGGAAGGACTGGAGGTCGGCCGGATTCGTGCCGGACGTGGATGGCTGGACGTCGGCAAGGTCGGCCGAACCGGTAATGAGGGCGAGGCGCGCCGAGCCTGGCGAGCGGCCGCGGTCCAGCCCGACGGGGGCACCCGACTCATCGTGCGCGACGACGACGAGCAGAGCGTGAAGCTGGCCGTGGCCGCACTGACCGCCTTCGCCGACGACTGGTTCCGCGCACCGGCCGCTGGAGCTGAGGCCAAGCAAAACGAACACGCATTGGAGTCACGCATCCTGCGCGGCGCGTGCCCGATCGGTGTTACCTCCGGCCGGCTGGAGCTCCTGCAGCCCGATGACGGCATGACCAACTGGGGCAGCCAGTTCCCCACCCGCTGGGGACACACCACGGGCAACGCCGCCCGCTACCTCGACGCGCTGATGCGCCAGGGCTCCGTGCCGTGGGCCGTGGAGATGAAGGTCCGCGGTGGTGGGGGAGTGGGCGGCTACTACCGGCACGCCGTCGCCCAGGCGGTCCTGTACCGCCAGTTCATCCGCAGCGCCAGCCCGCTGGACCCGTGGTTCAGCCGCCACGGCTTGGACCGCACCGCGGTGCGGGCCGCGGTGGCCGTTCCAGTGCTCGATGAGCAGCCGGTGTGGCGTGACCGCCTGCAGGGGCTCTGCGATCTGATGGACGTGGAACTGGTGCAGGTTCCTCACGAGTACGCGGCCCTGCGCTGATTCTGTTGTGCCGGACGTTGTCGCCGGGGAAGTTGCTGCTCCGTAAAGGTCGGAAGGTCACCGGCTACCGCCCAGTGACGCCCTAAGCTCACGCGGACCCCGGAGCCGGAGGTCCGAGTGGGATCTGGGGGGGTCGGGGCATGGGTGACGGCGGTATGCGGTACGAGCTGAAGACCGTGAAGGCCATACGCGGTACCGAAGGCAGGTCGGTCGCTAAGTGGCAGAAGGACGGCTGGGAGCTCGTCGACCAGAGCGCGGGCACCTTGCACACGACGCTCAACTTCCGGAAGCCGAAGCCGCCACTTCCTGTGCGTCAGATCGCGATCGCCGGTGCCGCCGTCCTGGTTCTCGCCGGCGTCATCGGAGTCGGCGCCCTGCTCGAGGGGAATGGAGACAGCAAGAACTCCGCATCGGCTACCTCGACGTCCGTGACGGCCGAGGAGTCGGACGCCCCGCCGGCGGCCGAGCCGACCGAGCAGGTAGACGCCCCGCCGGCACCCGTGGCGACCGAGCCGGTGGACACCCCGCCCACGCCCGTCACTGACACCACGGTCGATGAACTGCTCGATGCGCTGAACGCCGGCAGCTCGAGTGGCATCGCCACCGGGGACCGGTTCAGGATCACGGCCGAGTTGTTCGAATCCGACGCGTGGGGAGTCGGGGCGTCCGGGGACTTCGTCGTCTACGTGATGGCGAAGGGTGGAGCGGACGACCTACCGGTGTTCGTCGACGAGTCGGACGCGGACGGCTGGCAGAACGGCACGCGAGTCGAGATGGTCGTGGAGGCCGTGGAAGCCACCATCAACGGCGAAACCACAGACGGCTGGCTGCAGGCTGAATCGGTGAAGACAGCTTCCGGCGCCTAGCTGACCGGCGGCCCCCGCGAGTTGTCGCCGCTCCTGTTCCTCCCGTCCTCCATGAGGTGTCGCCAGGCCGGCTAGGGCCTCCAGCGCGCGGCGAGCTTTCGGTGCGGGTTAGGCGACCGAGCCGCCGATGCTGGTGGCGTCGAGCGGCCCTCCCGCCTTCACTCTGCTCGGGGATGGTGTCCGCGCACGTCTCACGGCAGGGTCGGGGACCATGCGCGCAGCGGACATTGCCATCGGGCGGACGTACGCGTGCGCGGCCCGGGGCCGCGCTGTGACGCGAACCGTGCCCGTGGTGGTGCTGGCAGCGCCGGTCGCTGGCCGTGTTCGGGTCCGGTTCGCCCCTGATGCCGACGCGGCGCTTCTGGATGCGCCCGAATCTGGGCACGAGGACGACGTGTCCACGCGATCACTGCTGAGCCCATGGGAGGACTGGGCGGCCGCTGCAGCGCGGGAATCGGGCGACGCTGCGCCTGTCGTGGTCGAGCGACTGCCCGAACTCACCACGGACGACGCGCTTGTGCAGCGCCTGGACGACGACAAGGTCCTGGTGCTGGGCAACACCGGCTTGGTTGCTCACTTGGGGAAGCCGCTGTACACGCTGTCCCCGCAGCTGACGCACGCAGCGACCGCCGAGTTGGGCACAGCGTTCGGCGCAGCGGCCGCGGCCCTGCAGGCGGCTAGCGCCGTAGAGGACGTCCGGCAGGCCGGACTGGTGTTCAAGGTCGCGAAGAGCAGCGTCGAGCAGTTCCGGCAGTTCGACGCCGTGATGTCGAACGGGGAGATGCTCGGAGTTCTCCGCGGAGACAAGGGCATTCGGGCGTTGGTGCGGTGGCAGCAAGCAGGGACCGGGTTGCGTTCGCTGGCGTCGGTATCCCGGGCTGATCTTCGTCGCCGCTTCGCTCGCCGGTCAGGCGCGGATGATGAAGACGCTGACCGCCGTCGGCTCCGCCCTCGACAACCTGAAGGGGATGGAACGGGACCAGCAGATCGCCCAGCTACGGGCGGACCGTCGACGGGTGGTCAAGGTGGTCGAGCTCGCCTCGTTGCTGGGAGCGCTGCCTGAAGCTCTGGCGGCCGAACTGCCTGACCGCCGCGCGTTGGAGGTGCAACTGGAGCGCGCTGCCGAGGAGGTCGCCCGGCTCAAGCGGGACCTCGGTCGACTTCCGTCGAATGCTCGCGAGAAGCTCGAGGCGCTGCAGACCACCGTGCCCGATGTGATGTTCAGCCTTGCCTACTACGCCGAGGCGGAGGCCACGTTGATGGTGGCGGAGTTGCTGCACCGGTACGCAGTCGCCCAGACCGACCCGACGACCGCAGCACTGCTGGAGGACTACGAGCTGAAGCAGCGGGAGGAGCGGGCCGCGGTCGGCGTTGCCCTCGTTGACGGCATCAGCAAGGCCATGAAGGCCGTGGAGGCAGAGCCAGGCGGGGGATGGTTCGCCGGGAGCACACGGCAGAAGGTGGAGGCGCTCGCCGGCGAGGTCCGCGGAGAGCTAGCCGCGCTTCGAAGGAGCGGTTCCCGGCGCGCTCGGCGACAGCTTTCGGCTTGACGGGATCGCGGCCAGCCGTGCATCCAGCCGGACGAGATCGCTGTCGCGTCTAGGCATCGAAGGCGGCGACCGCGGAGAGCCGGAGGAGCCACGGCGACCGTCTCACCGGATCTCGAAAGGTTCCGTGACGCCTGCGCATACGTCCGCACGGTCGGGCACATGCGCAGGGCGAAGGTGATGGGACAGCTGGACTTGTTCGACGCCGACGGCGTCGAACAACTGAAGGGGGTCTCCGAGACGCACGACGGCGGCCAACCGGATGGGAGCGACGGGCCGACGCGCGTTCCGATGAAAGTGTCGCCGACCCGGGTCACGGTTTCCGACAGGCGACACTCTTCCGCCGACCCGGGCACCGACCGGGATGTCAGCCAGCAGGCACACAATGCAGCCGTGACCGACGACTCTGGGTTCGACTTCGACGCCACTGCGGCGAACGCGGAAGTGGCGCTCTCCGCCCTGAAATGGGTGGAGCAGGCCCGGGCCCGCGACGTGTTGAGCGTCTGGGGCGGCATGGACGCCGACTTCCGCCTGTCCTACGTGCAGATGTGGGTACTCAACAACCCGCGAGCGCTCAACGACCCGCTGACTGGAGGCGCGTCTCGCGAGCAGTTGGCGGAGCAGTTGGCCGCGTTGCCGCCGGCGCATCCTCTGTGGCCGCACCTGGAGCGGGTGCTCCGCCGCGACCTGGTCGACGTGATCGCGCGCATGTTCGACGACCGGGAGCTCGGCACGGGAACCCGGCCCCGGTTGGTCGCCCCCGGGCTGGAGCTGATTCGGGTGACACCGGTCGACCAGGTGCCGCAGCAGGCCGACGGGACGCACGTGTGGGAGAGCGACACGGCGGTGCAGTCGCTATCGCTGTTCCTGTCGCTCGGTCCGGCGGGGTGGCTGGTGGCCGGGTGGGGTGACGGTGTGATGCGGCCGGGGTGGCCGCCGCAGCATGAGGTGTTGGCCACCCCGGCGGACTGAGCTGCGCGGCGACCAAGGCGCGGCTTGGTCGAGTGTCGTTCGCTGGAGCAGAGGCCCATGACTGTCGTCCCATGGGCGCCGACACTCTGGTCGGAAGTCACGGCTCGAGTGCGGAAGGGGCCGGGCTGTGCGGGTCGCGGAAGACAGCAAGCCCGCTGACCACTCGACCGAGGAAAGACCGATGAACACCGCCGCCCCGGCGTTCCGCTGCCCGTCCTGCGGCCCGGAGCCCGACCCCCGACCGGGGCTGCCCGCGCCGTCCGCGACATGCCTGCCCGCGCAGCTCGGTCATGTCCAGCCCGCCTTGCTGCGGGTACCCATCGACGTGCACTTCACCAACGGCGCAGCATCGCCACGGCACACCCGCACCCCATCGGTGCGGGCCTGCCGCCGTTCGAGCCCACGACGTGGGCGTTGGACGGACATTGGATGACCGACGACAGCTGATCCAGTCGCGACGTCACCGCCAGGTGACGAGCACAGAGGGGTGCGGGGACCTGGTCTCCGCACCCCTCTGGCGTTGCTACCGGCGGGTGCGCAGCCAGACGACGAGGGCGAGCACCGGCACGTACAGGGCGGGCAGGTTCCGGGCGAACCAGGCCGGCAGGTAGATGTCGGTGACCCCGCCCGCGGGTGCGCCGGCCCGCTCGGCCAGTCCCGTCAGCGGGCACCGGAAACCGGCCCCGACGAAGACCAGGCACTCGGCCGCGACGACGGCGGCGGCCGCCGCGACCCGCCTGTCCCGACGCCCGCGGACGGTGGACCACAGCAGGAAGCCGACGCAGAACTCGATCGTGGCCCAGAGGGCGGTGTGCCCCGCCTTGATCAGCGCCAGGATGCGGGGGCGGGCGGCCGGCGGATGACGCCGGCGGTGCTCGGCCTCCGCGCGCGACCGGATGCCCCGCAGCATCCGCCGCATCATCGGCCAGTCGCCGAGCTCCAGAAGCAGGACCGCCGCCGGACGCCGCCGGTCGTAGGTGACGCGCAGCCGGGTGGCCAGGCGTGTCCGGTCGCCAGGCAGCGGTGCGAGCCGCCAGGCCCACGTGCTCGTCGGCGTGCGCCACAGCATCCACCGCGGCTCGTCGTAGGGAGTCGACGACGAAGGAGGTCTGCTCCGTCGGCCGCGGGGACATCGGGAGCCATCTGCCCACGCGGAGGTCCTGCAACGAGGGCACGATCGCCGTGGCGCTCGGGTGACCGAGGTTGTCCAGCAGGTCGTCGGCGTACCACCCGGAACGGAGGCAGCCCACCTGCACCAGCCAGGGCCACAGCTCGTCCGGCAGCGCCGCGATGGTGAGGGCTCGGGTGGCCCCGAGGTGCGCATCGGCCACCCGGTCGTCGCCCGGGAACGGTGCCGCGACCTCCGCCGGAGTCGCACCCCAGTGCCGGTGCCAAGGACGCAGCAGCGGTGCGATGACGAAGCGCGGCAGGTCGGCGAGGACGTCCCGCACCTCCCGTGCGAGCTCCGCCGCGGTCGGTCCGGCTCGTTCCACGGATCGCGCGGGCGTGGGCACGGCGATCAGCCGGCCGCGGTCGAGGGGGCCGACCGCGTCATCCGGTAGCGCTCGACCAGCGTCCACGTGCCCCCGGCGACGGAGACCTCGTTGGTCCACTCCGCCGCCGCCGGGTCGGAGACGTCCCACGTCAGCCGCAGTCGGATCGGGGCATCCCCGACCGAGGCGTACACCAGCCGGTCGCCATCCAGGCGGCCGCGCATGACGTCGGCATGGCCGTAGTTGTCGGCCAGCGTGGCCCGGTACTCGCCGGCGTCGGCGTCCCAGCCGGTGACCCAGTGCAGCTGCCAGGTGAGCAGGAAGGTGCCGTCCAGCAGGAACTGGTCCTGCCGGTAGTCCCCGACGATCCACAGCCCGTCGTGCAGGCGGGAGTGCACGCCCGACCCTCGGGCGGTCATCGCCGGGCTGCCCGGCCCCATCCCGTCCGGCTCGATGGTCCCGGTCCAGGTCACGTCGGCGTAGAACCGGTCGAGCGCGGCCATCTCCGGGCCGGGGTGACGCGGTCGCGGCACGCTGAGCAGGGACGCCGGGTCGGTCATCGCACGTCCTCCGGAGCCGTCGGCAGAGTGCTCGGACGGACCCGAGGGTGATCCCCGCGCGTCCGGCGGCCCAGGGTCGACCGCCCCGGTGGCGGCGGGACCTCGGTCGCCGGCGAGCACGCGTGCGGAGACACGGAGGGGTGCGGAGACCTCGTCCCCGCACCCCTCTGCCGGTGCTCGCGACGGACCGTCGTCCGCCGCGGACTGCCTCAGTCGTCGTCGGTGGCGACGACCTCCTCCGGTGCGTTCGGGGTGAGGACGACCCGTCCGACGGCCTTGCGGCTCTCGATGTACTCGTGCCGCCGCGGCGGCCGCGGACAACGGGAAGGTGCGGTCGATCAGGACGGCGAGCCGGCCGGCGGCGACGTCGTCCACCAGGCCCTGCACCATCTGCTGCACGCGCGGTGTGGTGATCTCCCCGCCCAGGTAGACGCCGGTCAGCGACTGGTTCTGCATGCCCAGCACCCCGGCGTTGAACGGCGTCACGTCCCGGCCGGCGTTGCCGACGGTGATGGCGCGGCCGCGGCGGCGCAGGCAGGCGACCGACTGCTGCAGCGTCTTGCCGCCCACCGAGTCGACGACGACGTGCACCCCGCGCCCGCCCTCGGTCAGCCCGCGCACCTCGTCCACCCAGCCGTGCTTGGAGTAGTCGACGGCGTGGTCCAGGCCGAGCTCCTTCAGCGGCTCGAGCCGGGCGAGGGACGACGCGGTCGCGATCACCGTCGCACCGGCCCGCTTGGCGAGCTGGATGGCGGCGACCCCGACGCCACCGGCACCGGCCTGCACCAGCACCGTCTCGCCCTCGGTCAGCCGGCCGAACTCGAACAGGCAGTCGTGCGCGGTGCCGTACGCGACCGGCACGCAGGCGGCCGCGGCGATGTCGGCCCCCTCGGGCACCTTCCACGTGGTCCGCGCCGAGACGGCGAACAGCTCGGCGTGCGACCCGTGGCTGCTGGTCGCCACCACGCGGTCGCCCACGGCCCGGTCGGTCACGTCGTGGGCGACCGCGACGATGGTCCCCGCGGCCTGGTACCCGACGATGTGCGGCACGGTGATCAGCGGGCCGCCGAGCCGGTTGAGGGTGTCGCCGCCCTCGATGGACACCGCCTCCACGCGGATCAGCACCATGCCCGGGCCGACCTCCGGGTCCGGCACGTCCTCGTACTGGAGGACGTCGGGGGGACCGTTGCGGTGGTAGACGGCTGCCTTCATGCGTGCACTCCTGATCGTCGTGTGGTCTGGCTCACGGCAACGTCGCGGAACGGCCGGCCCATTCCTCGGGCACCGGCACCAGCTTGGAGCGCAGGTACTCGCCGACGGACTTGCCGATCTGGTCCACCCGCAGGTTCGACGAGCCACCGGTGCCCAGCAGCCCCTCGAGCACGAAGTGGACGGCCCGCAGGTGCGGGAACTCGTGCCGCCGCAGCGTCAGCTCGCGCGCCTCCGGCATGAGCGCCCGCAGCCCGTCGGTGGTCAGCGTCGTCCGCAGCCACTCCCAGTGCGCCGGGTCGCTCACCCACAACCCCACGTTGGAGTTGCCGCCCTTGTCGCCGGCGCGGGCGTGCGCGAACTCGCCGAGCAGCACCCGCCGGGTCGCCCCGGCGTCGGCGGCGGGGGAGGGCTCGGGGTGGCGGGGCTGGGCGATCTCGTCGTCGGTCGCCGTCCGGGACGGCGTCGGGGCGTCGAGCACCGTGCCGTCGGCCAGCACCGCCCGGTGCACGAGCACCTCGGCCGGCACGAGCGCCGGCCAGTAGTCGATCCGGGGCCACGGCTCGCGGGCGGCCTGCGCGTGCCCGTCGTGGTGGAAGCCGGGGAAGCCCTGCAGGTACAGGCCGCTCACGGCCGACGGGAACGCCCGCAGCTGCTCGCGCTCGCGGGCGGTGGCGATCACCCGGATCGGCACGGTCGCCGCCCACTGGGTCGCCGGGTCCGGCGCCGCGGTGCCCAGCGCGGTCACGTCCAGCTCGTCGACGACGTCGCCGAGGAGCAGCTCCAGCTGCGCGCGCAGCAGGTCCACCTTCGCCTCGACGTCCGGCGAGGTGCAGAACAGCATCGTGGAGATCTCGAAGCCGATCGGCGCGAAGACGGCGACCTTGGCGGTGACCGGCGGCGGCGACCCGGTCACCGGCCCGATGGCCACCCGGTCCGGGCCGACCTGCGTGAGCTGCACCGTCTCCAGGTGCACCGTCGCGTCCGGGTTGAGGTAGCGCGGGCCCTGGATCTCGTAGACCAGTTGGGCGGTCACCGTGTCGACGGTGACCATCCCCCCGTCGCGGGCGTGCTTGGTGATGACGCTGCTGCCGTCGGCGGCGATCTCGGCGATCGGGAAGCCGGGCCGGGTCATGCCGGGCACGCTGCGGAAGCCGGAGAAGTTGCCGCCGGTGGCGTGCGCGCCGCACTCGATGATGTGCCCCGCGGTGACCGCGCCGGCCAGGGCGTCCCACTCGTCCGGCGTCCACCCGTGCCACCACGCGGCCGGGCCCACCGTGAGCGAGGCGTCGGTGACCCGCCCGGTGACGACGATGTCCGCGCCGGCCCGCAGCGCCTCGGCGATGCCGAAGCCGCCGAGGTAGGCGTTGGCCGCGATCGGCTCCACGCCCCAGTCCTTGAGCGGCGCGTTCGTGTCCAGGTTCTCCAGCGCGTGCCCCTCGGCGTGGAACTCCTCGAGCCGGCCGACCAGGTTGTCGCCGTCGACGTGCGCCACCTCCAGCGCCAGCCCGGCGTCGGCGACCAGCTGCCGCACCGCGGCGGCCATGCCCGCCGGGTCGAACCCGCCGGCGTTGGTGACGACCTTGATCCCGCGCTCTGCCAGCACCGGCAGGTGCGGGGCGAGCTGCCGCAGGAACGTGGGGACGTAGCCGCCGCGTTCCGGGTTCTGCCGGTAGGTGGTCGACAGCGAGGCGAGGGTGACCTCGGCCAGGTAGTCGCCCATGAGGACGTCGACCGGGTCGCCGGCCAGCGCCTCCTCGATCGCGGTGAACCGGTCGCCGAGGTAACCGGAGAAGTTGCCGATGCGGATCGGGCGGCGGTCGGTCATGTGCGGACCGTAGCGAAGCGCTGCCGGCCGGCGGACCCAGGGTTGTGCCGCCGGTCACCCCGGGTCGGTGACGGCGGCCACGTGCCGGGATACGGTCGCCTCCCGATCCGCCGGCCACGGCCGACCACCCAAGGAGCCGCCGACGTGAGCCCTGCCGACGTCCTCGCAGACCTGGAGCACATCTACCGGGACCTGCACGCCCACCCGGAGCTCGCCTTCGCCGAGCACCGCACGGCCGGGATCATCGCCGAGCGGCTCGAGGCGCTGGGGTACGAGACGACCACCGGCGTCGGGCGCACCGGCGTCGTGGGCGTCCTGCGCAACGGGCCGGGGCCGACCGCGCTGCTGCGCGCCGACATGGACGCCCTCCCGGTGGAGGAGGAGACCGGCCTGCCCTACGCCAGCACCGCCCGGGGGACGGCGGCCGACGGCTCCGACACCGCGGTCATGCACGCCTGCGGTCACGACGTGCACGTGACCTGCCTGCTCGGTGCCGCCGCCACGCTGGTCGCCGAGCGGGACACCTGGAGCGGGACGCTGATGCTGGTGTTCCAGCCGGCCGAGGAGGTCGGCGGCGGCGCCCAGTCGATGATCGACGACGGCATCTTCGACCGGTTCGGCAAGCCCGACGTCGTGCTGGGCCAGCACGTCTCGCCGCTGCCCGCGGGCCTGCTGGGCCTGCGCAAGGGCCCGGCCTTCGCCGGCGCCGACATGCTGCACATCGTGCTGCACGGCCGCGGTGGGCACGGCTCCCGGCCGGAGACGACCGTCGACCCCGTCGTCATGGCCGCCGCCACCGTCATGCGGCTGCAGACCGTCGTCTCCCGCGAGGTGGCCGGCAGCGAGTCCGCCGTCGTCACCGTGGGCGCGATGCACGCCGGCAACGCCGGCAACGTGATCCCCGAGCGCGCCGAGCTGCGGGTGAGCCTGCGCTCCTACGACACCGAGGTGCGCCGGCGCCTGATGACCTCCATCGACCGGATCGTGCGGGCCGAGGCCGCCGCCTCCGGGGCTCCGGAGGAGCCCGAGGTGAACCTGAAGGAGTCCTTCCCCGTCCTGGTCAACGACCCCGATGCCGGCAAGCGCACCATCGAGGGCTGGGACCGCGACCTCGGTCCTGGGCTGACCGTCGACCCCGGCCCGGTCACCGGCAGCGAGGACGTCGGCATGCTCGCCACCGCCGCGGGCGTGCCGCTGGTCTACTGGCTGCTCGGCGGCGCCGACCCGGCCGCGTTCGCCGGGGTCACCGACCGCGAGGGCCTGCAGCGGGTCGTCCGCGACCTGCCGTCGAACCACTCGGCGCAGTTCGCGCCGGTCATCGAGCCCACGCTGAGCACCGGGGTGAAGGCCCTGGTCTCGGCCGCGCGCACCTGGCTGCCCGCCGAGGGCCGCCGGTAGCACCGGGCGCAGACGCGCAGGAGGGGTGGAGCCGACCGGCTCCACCCCTCCTGTGCGTTGCCGGCTAGCGCATCAGCTGGTCGGCACGGTGATCGTCGCGACGCCGATGAGGAAGCCGCCCGCGAGGGCGTCGGTGTCGAAGGTCGTGTTCAGCAGCTCGGCGGCCTCGGCGCTGAGCAGCACCTCGGTGCCCTGCAGGGTGGCCTCGCCGCCCTCGATGGTCGGCGGGTTCAGCGTGCTGCCGTCCAGGTCGAACAGCGGGGCGCTCGGCACGGCCAGCTCGCCGTTGACCGAGACGTCACCGAACAGCCGCGACGGGGTGCCGGGGTCGATGGTGAAGTTGGTCAGCTCCACCGTGGTGCCACCGGCGGTCAGGCTCAGCCCGCTGCCCTGGTGGAACAGCGTGCCCTGCACGTAGGGCTTGTAGCCGGTCGACTTGTCGAACACGGTCACGGTGCCACCGGTGATCGGGAAGCTGACCGAGCCGTCGGCGAGCGTCGCGCCGCCGACGGTGCCCGGCGTGAGGCCGAGGCTGCCGAGCGCGTCCACGAAGGCCGCGTCCAGGGCGACGGCGGTGCTGCCACCGGCCGGGATCGCCGGCAGGGAGGCGACCGGCTCGGGGCGGGCGAACTGCGCGCTCTCCGAGGAGGAGCTCGACGTCGTGGCGTCGTCGGCCGAGGCGTCGTCGCTGCAGGCGCTGAGGCCGAGGGCCGCGGTGAGGGCCACGCCGGCGACCAGGAGCTTGGCGGGGGAGCGGAACTGCGTCATGGGATCTCCTCGTTCGATCGGATGTCAGCAGGCCTTCGACCCGAGGTCCGCGATCGGATTGCCCCCGACGCGAACTTCCTCGATCGGGTTCGGGGTGAACCGGACCGCCTCCCCGGCACGAACGCCTGCACGTGAGTCGAATCCGCAGCGCCGTCGCCCCCCGCCCCGCGACCCCGGGCGCGGGCCGATGAGCCTCGCGATCGCCGAGCCGGCGCCGGCCGACCTGTACGACACCGCGCTGCGGTCGGCCGGCTCCCCGGCGGAGCGGTGGCGGTGGTTCGCCCGGTACGAGGGCGGCGGCCGGCACTCGCTGGCAGGTGCGCTCGGCCAGTGGGTCGGCACCGCCGACGACGCCGACCGCGAGCTGCTCGACCGCGCCGAGGGCACGGTGCTGGACGCCGGCTGCGGGCCGGGCCGGCTGGCCGCGGAGCTGGCCGGGCAGGGCCGGGAGGCGCTCGGCGTGGACACCTCGCGGGAGGCGGTGCGGATCGCGCGGGGGCTCGGTGCAACCGCCGTCCGGCGGTCGGTCTTCGAGCCGGTGCCCGCCGAGGGCGGCTGGGACACCGTCCTGCTCGCCGACGGCAACATCGGCATCGGTGGCGACCCGGTCGCGCTGCTGTCCCGCTGCCGTGAGCTCCTGACGCCCACCGGCCGGGTGCTGGTGGAGCTGGGGCGCCCCGGCACGGGGCTGCGCGCCGGCCGCGTCCGGCTCGAACGCGGTGCCGAGAGGGGCAGCTGGTTCCCGTGGGCGCAGGTCGGTGCCGACGCCGTCGCCGTCCCCGCCGCCGCCCTGGCGCCGGTCGCCGGCGACGCGCCCGTGCTGCGGCTGCGGGCCTCCTGATGCGGGTGCTGGTCACGGGCGGCGCCGGGTTCATCGGCGGGCCGTCGGCCACGAGGTCTGCTCGACGGCCCGCAGCTGCCGACGGTGTCGAGTTCCACCACGGCGACGTGCGCGACGCGGCCACCGTCGACCGGGCGCTGGACGGCGATCTTGGTGGGCCGGGCGTCGAGCGCCCTGGAGGCCGGCGGCGGTGCTGCGGCCGCCATGGCGCGCGCCGACGTGTTCGCGTGGGACACCGTCGGCGAGGAGACCCCGGCCGATCCGCGCAACACCTACGCCGCCACCAAGCTGCACCAGGAGCACCTGGCCGCCGCGTGGGCGTCCGCGACCGGCGGCGGAGCGGTCGCGCTGAGGTACCACAACGTCTACGGCCCGCACATGCCGCGGGACACCCCGTACTCCGGGGTGGCGGCGATCTTCCGCAGCGCCCTGGAGGCCGGCCGCGCGCCCGCGGTGTTCGAGGACGGCGGCCAGCAGCGCGACTTCGTGCACGTCACCGACGTCGCGCAGGCCAACCTGTGCGCGCTGGCGGCCGAGCCGCCGGAGGGGGCGCTGCGCGCGCACAACGTCGCCTCGGGCTCCCCGCACACCGTGGGCGACATGGCCCGCGCGCTGGCCGAGGCGTTCGGCGGCCCCGAGCCGCGGACCACCGGCGAGTACCGGATCGGCGACGTGCGGCACGTCGTCGCCAGCCCCGAGCGCGCGGCGCGGGAGCTCGGCTTCCGGGCGCGGGTGACCTTCGCCGACGGCATGCGCGCCTTCGCCACCGACCCGCTCCGCCCGGCCGCACCGAGCCGGTGACCACCGCCCCGCCCCGCCCCGCCGGGACGACGACGCCCGCGCGCGGCCGCACCGCCCGCGGGCTCGCCGTCGTGCTGGTCGCGGCGGGCGTGCTGGCCGTCTGGCTCAGCGGCCGGCGGATCACCCGGGACGGCGGGCAGCTCAGCCTGCGCGAGGGCTACGTCGTCGTCGGCCCGTTCGACGTCGTGCTCACCCCGCGGATGCTCCTGCCGGTGGCCGTCGCGGTCGCGGTGGTGCTGTGGGGTCCGGCGACGGCCCGCCGGCTGCGCTGGCCCGCGGTGCTCGCCGCGAGCACCGCGGGCGCCGCGGCGTGGGCGGTCGCGCTGGCGCTCAGCAGCAGCTGGTCCGCGCTCGCCGCGCCGATGGCCACCGAGCACGAGTACGTCGCCGACGTCGGCCGGGTCGGGGGCCTGCGCACCTTCCTGGCCACCTTCGTCGACTCGGTGCCGGTCGGCTCTCCCGATCCGTGGGTCACCCACGTGTCGGGGCACCCGCCGGGTGCGCTGCTCGCGTTCGTGCTGCTGGACCGGGTGGGGCTGGGCGGACCGGGCTGGGCCGCCGCGCTGTGCATCGCCGGGGGCGCGCTCGCCGTCCCCGCCGTGCTGGTCACCGTCCGGGTGGTCGCCGACGAGGCCGCCGCCCGGACCGTGGCGCCGTTCGCCGTCCTGCTGCCCGGCGCGGTGTGGATCGCCACCAGCGCGGACGCGTTCTTCGCCGGCGTCACCGCCTGGGGCGTGGCGCTGCTGGCGCTGGCCGCCGCACGGTTCCCGGCACGGGCCGGCTGGGTCCGCGCCCTGGCCGGGGGCGTACTCCTAGGGCTGAGCCTGTACCTGTCCTTCGGGCTGGCCGCGGCGGGGCTGCTCGCGCTGACCGTCGTGCTGCTGCAGCGGGCGCGCCTGGACTGGGCCGGCGTGCTGCGGGTGCTCGCGGTCGCCGCCGCCGGGGTGCTGCTGGTGGCCGCGCTGTTCACCGCCGGGGGCTACTGGTGGGTCGAGGGGATCGAGGCGGTGTCGCAGCGGGTCCGCGACGGCGCCGCGTACGAGGACCGCGCCGCGCAGGCGACCTGGTTCCTGGCCGCCAACCTCGCCGCGGGTGCGGTCGCCGCGGGGCCGGCCGTGGTCGCCGGGCTGGCCGGCGTGCGCGGCCGGGTGGCCTGGCTGCCGCTGGCGTCGCTGGGCGGGGTGCTGGTCAGCGACCTCTCCGGCCTGGTGCTCGGCGAGACCGAGCGGATCTGGCTGCCGTTCGTCGTCTGGCTGCTGCCGGCGACGGCGTCGTTGCCGGCCCGCTCGCACCGATTCTGGCTGGCGCTCGCAGCGCTATTGGCGATCACCGTGGAGGTGACCGTCCGGACGCCCTGGTGAACCGGACGCGGGCCCCGGCACGAACGCCGGTCATGGCTGCCCCCGCTGAACCGCCGCCGGTCGACGTCGTCCTGCCCTGCCTGGACGAGGCGGCGTCGCTGCCGTGGGTGCTCTCCCGCCTCCCGGCCGGCTACCGGGCGATCGTCGCGGACAACGGCTCGACCGACGGCTCGGCCGCCGTCGCCACCGCGCACGGCGCGCTGGTCGTGCACGTGCCGCAGCGTGGGTTCGGCGCCGCCGCGCACGCCGGGCTGGAGGCGGCGACCGCCGACCTGGTCTGCTTCTGCGACGCCGACGGCTCGATGGACCCGGCGCAGCTGCCGCGGGTCGCCGGGCCGGTGCTGGCGGGGGAGGCCGACCTGGTGCTGGGCCGGCGCCGCCCCGCGCGCGGGGCGTGGCCGGTGCACGCGCGGATCGCGAACATCGCGCTGGCCCGCATGCTGCGCCGGCGCACCGGCCTGCGGCTGCACGACCTGGGCCCGATGCGGGCAGCCCGCCGGTCCGCGCTGCTCGCGCTCGACCTCACCGACCGCAGGTTCGGCTACCCGCTGGAGATGGTCACCGCGGCGGCCGACGACGGCTGGCGCATCCGGGAGGTGGACGTCGACTACGCCGTGCGCACCGCCGGCTCGCGGTCGAAGGTCACCGGCACCGTGCGCGGCACCGCCCGCACGATCCGCGACATGAGCGCGGTGCTGGCCCGGTGACCGGCGCGCTGCGCACCCGGGCCCTCGTCATCACCAAGGCACCGGTGCCCGGGCGGAGCAAGACCCGGCTCACCCCGCCGTGCAGCCCCGACCAGGCGGCCGCCATCGCTGCCGCCGCGGTCGGCGACACCCTCGACGCGGTGCGCGCGGCTCCGGTGGCCGGCCGCGTCGTCGCGCTGGACGGGCCGCCGGGAGCGCTCGACCTGACCGGCTTCGCCGTCGTCCCGCAGGTCCAGGGCGACCTGGGCACCCGGCTGGCGGCAGCGTTCACCGACGCCATGGCCGGCTCGACCGCGCCCGTGCTGCTCATCGGCATGGACACCCCGCAGGTGACGCCCGAGCTGCTCGCCCGGTGCGCGGAGCGGCTGGAGGCGGCCGGCCCGGGGACGGCGGTGCTCGGCACCGCACCGGACGGTGGCTGGTGGGCGCTCGGCGTGCACCGGCCGGAGGACGCCGCGGTGCTGGCGACGGTGCCGATGTCGCGCGAGGACACCGCCGTCCGCACCCGTGCGGCGCTCGAGGGGCGCGGCCTCGTCGTCGTCGACCTGCCCGAGCTCACCGACATCGACCACTTCCCGGACGCCGTCGCGGTGGCCGCGCTGTGCGCCCCGGGGAGCCGGACGGCGCGGGCGGTCGCCGCCACGGCCGCGGACGTGGGCAGCCCGGCGTGACCGTCCTCGACCGGCTGCTGGGGGCACCCGTGCCCGGGCCGCCCGAGGCCCTGCGCCGCGGGCCGTTCCGCGCGGACGCCTTCTCCAGCCCCCTGCACTCCGAGCGGCGGGCCGCCCGGAGCGGGGTGTGGCTGGGACTGGCCTTCGCGGTCTGCTTCGCCACCGGGCTGGTCAGCCACCTCGTGCAGCACCCGCCCGGCTGGTTCGTCTGGCCCGCCTCGCCGTCCTGGCTGTACCGCGTCACCCAGGGCCTGCACGTCGCGACCGGGCTGGCCGCGGTCCCGCTGCTGCTGGTCAAGCTCTGGACGGTCTACCCGGCGCTGTTCGCCTGGCCGGTGGCCGGCACGGTCGCGCGGGTCGTCAGCCGGCTGTCGGTCCTGGTGCTGGTCGGGGCGGCGGCGATGCAGCTGGTCACCGGCATCATCAACACCGCCCAGTGGTACCCGTTCGGCTTCTTCTTCCCGGTCGCCCACTACTGGACGGCATGGATCGCGATCGGTGCGGTCGCGGTGCACGTCGGTGCCAAGGCCCCGGAGATCCGCCGCGGGCTGGCCCGCCGGAGCAGCCCGGTCGCCGACGCCGCCGAGGTGCGGGCCGAGGAGTCCGGCCCGGTGCCGCGGCGGGCGTTCGTGCTGGCCGCGGGCCTCGGCGTCGGGGCCGTCACGCTCACCACCGCCGGCCAGACGTTCTCCCCGCTGGGCGCGGTCTCGCTGCTCGCGCCCCGGCAGCCCGGCGTCGGCCCGCAGGGGCTGCCGGTGCGGCAGACGGCGCGGGCCGCCGGCGTCACCGACGTGGGGCCCGGGTACCGGCTGGTCGTCGAGGGACCCGACCGGCTGGAGCTGACGCTGGCCGACCTCGCCGCCTTCCCCCAGCGCACCGAGCGGCTGCCGATCGCCTGCGTCGAGGGCTGGAGCGCGAACGCGACGTGGACCGGGGTCCGGCTCGGCGACCTGCTCGCCGCGGCGGGGCTGCCGCGGGACACCGAGGTCGTCGTCGAGTCGCTGCAGGAGCGCGGGCTGTACCGGCGCTCGACCGTGGCGCCCCCGCACGCCCGCAGTCCCCGGACGCTGCTGGCCACCGGGTTGAACGGGGCGCCACTCGACCCGGACCACGGCTACCCGGTGCGGTTGATCGCGCCCAACCGGCCCGGCGTGCTGCAGACCAAGTGGGTCACCCGGGTGGCGCCGGCATGACCGCTCCGGACACTTCTGGTCTCTGGTGGCGCTGGCTCCTCCTGCTGCCCGGGCTGGCCGCCGTCGGCTACGGCGCCTCGGGGCTGGTCGCCACCGACGTGCCGCTGCGCGCCTGGGCGACCTGGTTCGTCGGCAGCGCGCTGCTCCACGACCTGGTCCTCGCGCCGCTGTGGATCGGCCTCGGCCGGCTCGCGGTGCGCCTGCTGCCGCGCCCGGCCCGTCCGGCCGCCGTCGTGGGCGGTGCGGTGTCCGGGGTGCTCGCGCTCGTCGCGTTCCCGTTCGTGCTGGGCTACGGCGCGGACCCGGGCAACCCGTCCTTCCTGCCGCACGACGTCGGCCGCAACCTGCTGCTGCTCGTCGCCGCGGTGCTCGCCGCGGCCGCCGTCTGGGGGACCGCCGCGACCGTCCGCGCCCGCCGGGACGGGTAGCGCGTCATCGCCCGAGCGCGTCAGGGAGGGACGCCGTCCGGCGGTGGGTCACCCCGCCCAGGCGCACCGCGGTCACCGTCCCGCTGCCGTCTCGCTCCAGCCGGACCAGCTCGCCGGCCGCCCCGAACCCGGGCTGGGCTGCCAGCCGCAGCGTGCCGTCGTCGACCACCTGCGCCTCCTCCATGCCGTGCAGGGGGTCGGCGAGCGTGGGGCGCAGCAGCACCAGCCGGCCGCCGAGCTCGGCGACGTCGAGCACGCCCCACAGGCCGGTGAACCGGCCGGTGAAGGCGCTCGGCGGCGGGGCGTCGGCCGGGGGTGGCGGCACCTCGGCGCGCGGGGTGAGGGCGGCGTCGACGAGCGCGACCAGGCCGTGCGCGAGCTCCTGCGCGGGTCCGTCGATCGCGTTGGTGAGCACGCTGACGACCAGCCCCGCGGTGGGGTCGGCGAGGGTCAGGGTGATCTGGCCGGGCCAGCCGCCGCTGTGCCCGACCAGGGCGCGCTCGCCCACGGTGGAGAGGTCGACGCCGAGCCCGTACCGGCCGACCTCCTTGCCGTAGGCGGTGACCACCGAGTCCAGCCGCTGCATCACCCGCTTGGCGTCGTCCGGGATCAGCCGCTCGTCGCCGTGCACGAGCGCGGCCTGGGCGAAGGCGCTCAGCTCCTCGGCGGTCGACCAGAACCCGGTGGCCGGGGCGTAGGCGCCGGTGGGAGCGTGCCCGAGCACCTGCCGGGTCTGCGCGCCGAGCAGCAGCGCGGTGTGCCCGGCGGCGTACTCGTCGGCGCGGGCCGGGTCGTGGTCGGCGCCGGTGCGGGTCAGGCCGAGCGGGGTGAGGACGGCGTCGCGCACGTGCTCGGCGAAGGGCCGGCCGGTGACCGCCTCGACGGCGAGCCCGACCAGCGCGTAGCCGACGTTGGAGTACTTGAAGCGCTCGTTCCGCCCGTGCACGACGCCGTCCGGCAGGACCTCGTCGAGCAACCGTGCGCGGTCGGGGAAGGCCGCCTCCAGCTGCCAGAAGTCGGCGTGCGCGCCGTCGCGGGTGACCCCGGACTGGTGGCCGAGCAGCTCGCGCACGGTGGCCCGCGCCAGGGGCGAGCCGGCGAGCTCGGGGACGTGGGTGCCGATCGGGTCGTCGAGCCGCATCCGGCCGGCCTCGACCAGCTGGAGGACGGCGGTCGCGGTGAACGTCTTGGAGTGCGAGGCGACGTGGAAGAGGTGTTCGGTGGTGAGCGGCGCGCCGGTGCCGGCGTCCGCGACGCCGACCGCCGCGGAGAGCAGCAGCTCCCCACCCGAGCGGACGGCGACCTGCACGCCCGGCACCCGGCGGTGCGCGGCCTGCGTCTCGAGCCAGGTGCGCAGGTAGCCCGCTGCGGCGCGGGTTGTCGCGGTGGGGTCGGCGCTGGTCGTCACGCCGTCGAGCGTGTCACGGGCGGCGCACCCGGTTCCCGCCCGATGTCACGTGAACGTCACCGGGGATGACCGCGCGGGCAACACACGGGCCGTCTACTGCCGCCTGACAGCGACCACCACCAGTGAACGAGGGGTTCCCGTGGACGTCGGCAGCACTGCATTCATCCTCGCGGCCACGATGGCCGTCGCGCTCATGATCCCGGGCCTGGCGCTGTTCTACGGCGGCATGGTCTCGTCCAAGGGCGTGCTCAACATGATCATGATGGTGTTCGGCGCCGTCGCGGTCGTGGGCATGCTCTGGACCCTGTTCGGCTTCTCCGCCGTCTTCGGCGACTCCTACGGCGGCGCCGGGTTGCTCGGCGACGTCACCGAGTACGCCGGGCTGGGCTCGCTCGTGGCCGGTGACGAGGCGGCCGCGCTGCCGCCGGCGCTGGTGGCGGTGTTCCAGGCGCTGTTCGCGGTCATCACGACCGCGCTCATCGCCGGCGCGGTCTCCAGCCGGGTGCGGTTCGGCCCGTGGCTGGTGTTCGCGGGGCTGTGGGCCGCGCTGGTCTACTTCCCGGTCGCCCACTGGGTGTTCGCGTTCGACTCCGCCGACGGCAGCGTCTCCGGCGGCTGGATCGCCAACACGCTGGGCGCCGTCGACTTCGCCGGTGGCACCGCGGTGCACATCAACGCGGGCCTCGGCGCACTGGCGCTGGTGCTCGTCGTCGGCAAGCGGGTGGGCTGGCCGCGGCAGGCCCGGCCGACCAACCTGCCGCTGGTTGCCCTCGGCGCCGGGATGCTGTGGTTCGGCTGGTTCGGGTTCAACGGCGGCTCGGCGCTGGCGGCGGGGAACAGCGCGGCGGTCGTCATGCTGACCACGTTCAACGCCACGTGCGGGGCGATCCTCGCCTGGCTGCTGGTGGAGAAGCTGCGCGACGGGCACGCCACCACGCTCGGCGGGATGTCGGGCGCGATCGCCGGGCTGGTCGCCATCACGCCGTCCTGCGGGGCGGTGACCCCGCTCGGCGCGCTGGCGGTCGGGGCGATCGCCGGAGCCCTCTGCCCGCTGGCGATCGCGCTGAAGTACCGGTTCGGCTACGACGACTCGCTCGACGTCGTCGGCGTGCACCTGGCCGGCGGCATCATCGGCACCCTGCTGGTCGGCTTCTTCGGCTCCGCCGAGGCGCCGAGCGGCCGCGCCGGGCTCTTCTACGGCGGTGGGCTGGACCTGCTCGCCGACCAGGCGATCGCGACGGTCGCGGTGGTGGCCTACAGCTTCACCGTCTCGCTGCTGATCGCGTTCGCCCTGCACAAGACGCTGGGGCTGCGGGTCTCGCCGGAGGCGGAGGCGGCGGGCATCGACCTCGACCAGCACGCGGAGGTCGCGTTCGACCTCGAGGGGAGCGTCCAGACCCCGGGCACCGCGCCCACGCCGCAGGCCGTCGTCGCCTCGGCGGAGGCGCTGGTGGCACGGTCCGCCGCGGAGGGTCAGCCGACCAGCTGATCCACGGCGGGGGCGAGGGGCCGGCAGCGGGGGATGCCGGCCCCTTCGTCGTGCCCGGGGGTGTGCCCGGTCGTGCGGTCCGGGCTCAGGAGACGTGGCCGTAGGCGGTGACGGCGAGGAAGCGGACCGGCAGCTCGATCAGCTCGGCCGGGCCGTGCGGCCCCTCGCCGTCGAAGACCAGCGAGTCGCCCGGGTGCATCTCGTAGCGGGCCTGGCCGTGGCCGTAGATCATCACGCCCTCGAGCACGTAGAGGAACTCGGTGCCGGCGTGCTGGAAGAGCGGGAAGACCTCGCTGGCCTCGGTGAGGGTGACCAGGAGCGGCTCGAGGCGCTTGTGCTCGCCGCGGAGCGCGCCCAGCAGCTGGTAGAGGTGGCCGACGTTGCTGCCGCGGCGGGCGATCTGCGCGCCGTGGCCGGCCGGGGTGTGCACGGCCTCGCGCTGGTCGTCCAGGCCGCGGAACAGCGCGGTCACCGGGACGGCGAGCGCGTCGGCCAGCCGGGCCAGGCTGGAGAGGCTGCACGAGGTCTGCGCGTTCTCGATCTTGGAGAGCATCGCCTTGCTCATGCCGGTCAGCCGGGCCAGCTCGGCCAGCGAGATGCCCTTGGCCAGCCGCAGCTCGCGGACGCGCATCGCGATGACGTCCTCGAGGTGGCCGCTCGGCGTCTCGTCCGGGGCGGTGGCCGCGGGCTCCGGGGTGACCTCCACCGGTCGAGCATAGGTCGGAGGGCCAGGCCCGAACGGCGCGGCAGCGAGAACGTAACGGGCGGGTAACCCGTCCGGGGTGCTGCTAGCGGGGTCGCGTCGGGCCGCCCCGCTACGGTCGTGCGGTGCTGCAGACGGTCGCGGTCGAGGGGTACCGCTCGCTGCGCAGCCTGGTGGTCCCGCTGGCTCAGCTGACCGTCGTCACGGGCGCGAACGGCTCGGGCAAGTCCAACCTCTACCGGGTGCTGCGACTGCTGGCAGCCACCGCGGACGGGGGAGCGGTGCGGGCCCTCGCGGCCGAGGGTGGCATCGCATCGGTCCTCTGGGCGGGGCCGGAGCGTGCGGCGGACGACGAGGACCTCTCCGGCTCGGTGCGCACCCGGCCGGTGGCCGTGCGGATCGGGCTCGGCGGCGACGACCTCGGCTACGCCGTCGACTTCGGCCTCCCGGTGCCGGACAGCACCTCGATGTTCCAACGCGACCCCGAGATCAAGGAGGAGGTCGTCTGGGCCGGCCCCGTGCTGCGCCCCGCGGCCCTGCTCAGCCGGCGCGCGGGGTCGGCGGTCATGACCCGGGAAGACGGTCGATGGCTCGACACGGGCCGGCGGCTGGCCCGGCAGGACAGCCTGCTGGCCGAGGTGTCCGACATCGAGAGCGCACCCGAGGTGCTGCGGGTGCGCAACCGGGTGCGGGGGTGGCGGTTCTACGACTCTTTCCGCACCGATGCCGGGGCTCCGGCGCGCCGGGCCCAGCCCGGCACGTTCACGCCGGTCGTGGCCGACGACGGTGCCGACCTGGCCTCGGCGCTGCAGACGCTGCGCGAGCTCGGGCACGCGGAGGAGCTCGACGCAGCAGTGGCCGGCGCCTTCCCCGGCAGCCGGCTGGAGGTCGTCGACCAGGACGGGCTGTTCCGGGTGCGGCTGCGCCAGTCCGGGCTGCTCCGGCCGCTGGACGCCGCCGAACTTTCCGACGGCACGCTGCGCTTCCTGCTCTGGACGGCGGCGCTGCTCACCCCGCGGCCCCCGGAGCTCTTCGTGCTGAACGAGCCCGAGACAAGCCTGCACCCCGACCTGCTCCCACCTCTGGCGGAGATGGTGGCGAGCGCGGCCGTTCGCGCCCAGGTCGTGGTGGTGACGCACTCCGCCGCGTTGCGCGGACTGCTGGCTGCGGCCACGGAAGGCGCCGATGTCGCGGACCTGCACCTGGTCAAGGAGAACGGGGAGACGCGCGTCGACGGCCAGGGCATGCTCGACCGTCCCCTCTGGCGCTGGCCGTCGCGGTGAGCCGCGCACGTCGGTAGCGCGCCGTCGACCGGGTGCGCGGATGCGTCGTTCCGGGCTGAGGGATGACGCATCCGTGCGCCCCGTCGGGGGTCAGAAGGGCGGGGTGTCCTCGGCGACCGGGCTGGGTCGGGGTGAGGGCAGGGCTCGTTGCTGCTGGGGGTGGCGCAGGCCGGGTGGGCGGGTGGTCCTCGTGACGCCCGACGGTGTGGTGACGGTGAGGGTGCCGTCGGGGTGCATGCGGTAGCGCCAGCGGCGGGCGAAGGTCTTCAGCCGGTGGTGGGTGCGGCACAGGCAGCACAGGTTCTGGCAGGTGGTTCTGCCGCCGCAGTTGTAGGCGAGGACGTGGTCGGCGTCGGTGCGGCCGGCGGGTTGGCCGCAGCCGGGGTGGCGGCAGGTGCGGTCGCGCAGCCGCAGGAAGCGTTCCTGCGCGGGCGTGTGGTGATAGCCAGGGACCTCGGGTGGGGGGCCGAGGGCGGGGCAGGAGCAGTCCGCGTCGCGGCCGTGGGTGGTGCAGCCGCGGGCGGCGAGGCGGGCGAGTTCGGCGGGGGTGGTGGTGGCCAGCAGCGCGCCGTCGTCGTCGGTCAGCGCCACGGCCAGGCTGCCGCCGGGCGGTGCCTGGACGCCGAGCGCGCCGAGCTGGGCGAGCAGTTCGCGCAGGTGCGCGGCGGTGATCGGGATGCTGCCGAGCTGCGGCATCCCCTCGCCCAGCTGCCGTGGGTCGGTGCCCGCCCCGGTGGCGCCCGCCCCGTAGTCGTCTCGCGCTCCCGCCTCTCCCGCGGAGTCGGCGGCGCCCATCCCTCCCGGGGACCCGGGCCGCCGCAGCGCGGAAAGCGGAGCGGTGATCGTCAGGTGCCCGGTCATCGCCGGGCGGCCGTCGTCGCCGGTGCGCAGCACCAGGGCGGCGTGCGCCTCGGCGCGCAGCACCCCGATCGGCCGGTCGTCCCCGGCGGTGCGCGCGAGCTGCGCGGCTTGGTCGATGACCGACCACATCGCCGCGGCCACGGCCGAGGGGGCCTCGGTGGTCAGCGCCGACATCCCGTCGCCGGTCGGGTAGATGCGCACGGCCGCTCGGCGTTCGGCTTGGACGCGGCGGCGTTCGGCGAACTCCTCGTCCGCGGCAATCGCCGCCGCGACCAGCCGGTTGCGCAGCTTCCCCGACGACAGGCCCGCGGCCTCCGGCAGCACCGCCGCCACCACCGCGGCAGCGACCTCATCCATGGCGCCGGCGAGCACGTCGGCGAACACCTGGGCCCGGAACCAGTCCAGCCGCCCCGCGGCGCAGGCGGCGTGCACCGCCGGCATCCGCGCCACCAGCTGGAAGGCATCGGACAGCAGGCCGACCGCGTACGGGCGCCCGCAGTTCAGCACCAGCGCCACCTCGTCGGGCAGGAACTCCGACGTCCCCGGCACCGGTGAGCCACCGCCGCGGCGCCGCGCGCCGGGATGCCCGGGTGGCGGGTCGTCGGTGTCGGGCCGGTCCGCGGCCAGCGCCATCAGCAGCTCGGCCTCGTAGGCGTCGTCCATCGCCTTGCGGGCCCGCACCCGCTGCAGCTCGGTGACCTTCTGCTCGGTGGTCAACCGCTGGACCGGCAGCCGCTCGACCGACGGCTCCCGCCACAGCAACCACTCGATCAACCCGCCCTCGGGCTGCTCCGCGGTCACCGTCATGCAGCCAAGCTACGGAGAGGGTCTGACAATTTTCGCTGCTCAGCGGCCTGCGGGCCGAGAAGTTCTCGACAGCTCGCCCGGTGGTGCTACCCGGTCGGGCCCGCCCGGCGAGCCGGTCCCCGCGGTCACCGCGGGCAGCCGGTCCGCCGCGGCCGGGGTGCGGCTGCGCCAGCACGCGAACGAGCTCATGGGACACGACGCAACACGAAAACCCCGCAGGGGTAACGCCGGCGAAACGGAGCCCCCGTCTACTCCTATGCGACAGAGGTTCACAGCAGTGAACAGCGCTCGCCGGAGGTCCCCGTGTCGCTCACCGCCGCCCGCCCCGACGCCCCGCCGGTCCTCGAGCAGGTCCCGCGCACCGCCGAGGCGCCGCTCGCGGAGACAACCCCCGACCTGGCCACGCGCGCCCGCGCCGACGGCGTCGAGTTCATCCTCGCCCTCTTCGTCGACCTCACCGGCAAGCCGTGCGCCAAGCTCGTCCCGATCGAGGCGGTCGAGGAGCTGCAGACCGACGGCGTCGGCTTCGCCGGCTACGCCGTGGGCGCGATGGGGCAGGAGCCGCGCGACCCCGACCTCATGGCGATCCCGGACCCGTCGTCCTACATGCCGGTGCCGTTCCTGCGACCAGGCCTGGCGATCGTGCACTGCGACCCGCACGTCGAAGGCGCGCCGTGGCCCTACGCCCCGCGGGTCATCCTGCGTCAGCAGATCGCGCGGGCCGCCGAGCTGGGCCTCGAGCTCAAGGTCGGCGCCGAGGTCGAGTACTTCCTCGTCGAGCGCGCACCGGACGGCACGCTGCGGCCGGCCGACGCCAAGGACACCGCCGAGCGCCCCTGCTACGACGCCCGTGGCCTCACCCGCATGTACGAGCACCTCACCGCGGTCTCCAAGGCGATCAACTCCCTCGGCTGGGGCAACTACGCCAACGACCACGAGGACGGCAACGGTCAGTTCGAGCAGAACTTCGCCTACGCCGACGCCCTGACCACCGCCGACCGCGTCGTCACCCTCCGGTACCTGCTCTCGGTCATGGCCGAGGAGCGCGGCATGACCGCCACCTTCATGCCCAAGCCGTTCACCGACCGCACCGGCAGCGGGCTGCACCTGCACCTGAGCCTGTGGCGTGACGGCGCACCCGCCTTCCCCGACGGCGGCGACTCGCGCGGCCTGGGTCTGAGCCCGCTGGCCTACTCCTTCGTCGCCGGCCTGCTCGACCACGCCTGCGGCCTGCAGGCGGTGCTCGCCCCCACGGTCAACTCCTACAAGCGCACCGGCGCCACCTCCACCCGCTCGGGCGCCACCTGGTCCCCGCGGACGGCGACCTACGGCGGCAACGACCGCACCCACCTGCTGCGCGTCCCCGACGGCAACCGCGTCGAGCTGCGCGGCGGCGACGGCTCGGCCAACCCCTACCTCGCGGCCGCGGCCGCGCTCGCCGCCGGCCTGGACGGCATCCGCCGCAACCTCGACCCGGGCGACCCCGGCGCCACCAGCAGCAACCCGCTCCCGCCGACCCTCCTGCACGCCGTCGAGCAGCTCGAGGCCGACGCCGTCGTCGCCGGCGCCCTCGATGCCGCCGGCCCCGGGGTCAGCAGCTACTTCGCCGGGCTCAAGCGCGACGAGTTCTTCGAGTGGCACGGCCAGGTGTCCAGCTGGGAGGTCGACCGCTACGTCACCGCCTTCTGACCCGCGCCTACCGAGAACCAGAAAGGAACACTCATGTGCGGGATCGTCGGGCTCCACCTGCGGGAGCCCTCCCTCCACCCCCGGCTCGGCGAGCTGCTGACCGGGATGCTCTGCCAGGTCACCGAGCGCGGCCCGGACTCCGCCGGCGTCGCCGTCTACGGCGACCCCCGGTGGTCACCGCCCGGGCACGCCTCGGTCTCCCTCCTCCCCGGGACGACGGCCCCCGACCAGGTGGCGACGGCGCTGCGCGGAGCAGTCCCCGACGTCACGGTGGTCGACGCCGGCCAGACGCTGGTCGTGCACGCGCCGGTCGACGTCGACACCCTCGTCACCGCCGTCCGCGCCGCGCTGCCCGACGTGCTGGTCATCGGCTCGGGCGAGGACGTCGCCGTCCTCAAGGGCGTCGGCCACCCGCAGCTGCTCGCCGCCGAGTTCGGGCTGGCCCAGGCCCAGGGCTTTCAGGGCGTGGCGCACACCCGCATGGCCACCGAGTCCGCCGTCACCCCGGCGCACTGCCACCCGTTCTCCGTCGGCGCCGACCAGTGCCTCGTGCACAACGGCTCGTTCGCCAACCACGCCACCATCCGCCGCGAGCTCGTCGCCGGCGGCGCGGTCTTCGACTCCGACAACGACTCCGAGGTCGGTGCGCGGTTCGTCGCCGCCCAGCTCGCCGCGGGCTACGACCTGGAGAAGTCGCTGAAGCTCCTGTGCGAGCGGTTCGACGGCTTCTACACGCTGCTGGTCTCCACCAGGGACAGCTTCGCGATCGTCCGCGACGCCATCGCCTGCAAGCCCGCCGTCGTCGCCGAGACCCCCGAGTGGGTCGCGATGGCGTCGGAGTACCGCGCCCTCGCCGGACTCCCCGGCATCGAGAACGCCCGCATCTTCGAACCCGAGCCGGAAGAGGTCTACGCATGGCAGCGCTGAGCGACGTCCTGATGGCGGCCCCGGTCCGCCCGGAACCCACCGTCGTCGACCTGTCGGTGACCGACGTCCGGCAGCTGAACGCGGCGCTGCACGCTCCCGACGTCGCCGAGACGACGCCGTCCTGGCGGGTCACCCACCCCGACGGGCGGCACAGCATCGCCGTCGGCCTGGACGCCGAGGTGACCGTGGAGATCGACGGGCACGTCGGCTACTACTGCGCCGGCATGAACAAGACCGCCTCGGTGACCGTGCACGGCAACGCCGGCGTCGGCGTCGCCGAGAACATGATGAGCGGCACCGTGCGGGTGCGCGGCAACGCCAGCCAGTCCGCCGGCGCCACCGCCCACGGCGGGCTGCTCGTCGTCGAGGGCTCCGCGGCCGCCCGGTGCGGCATCTCCATGAAGGGCGTGGACATCGTCGTCGGCGGCGACGTCGGGCACATGAGCGCGTTCATGGGCCAGGCCGGCCGGCTCGTCGTCTGCGGCGACGCCGGCGACGCGCTCGGCGACTCGCTCTACGAGGCCCGCATCTACGTGGCCGGTTCGGTGAAGTCCCTGGGTGCGGACTGCGTCGAGAAGGAGATGCGGCCCGAGCACCGCGCCGAGCTCGCCGACCTGCTCGCCGCCGCCGGCATGGCAGCCGACCCCGCCGACTTCCGGCGCTACGGCTCGGCCCGCCGGCTCTACAACTTCTCCGTCGACCACGCCTCGGCGTACTGAGGGGACGACCCCGTGACCAGCCCGAACCCCGCCCTGCGCGAGTCCGCCACCTTCGACCGCGCCACCATCGCCGGCATCCAGCGCGCCGCCGAGACCGGCATCTACGACATCCGCGGCGGCGGCGCCAAGCGCCGCGTCCCGCACTTCGACGACCTGCTCTTCCTCGGCGCGAGCATGTCCCGCTACCCGCTCGAGGGGTACCGGGAGCGGTGCGACACCGACGTCGTCCTGGGCGACCGCAACGCCGCCTACCCGCTGCACCTGTCCACCCCGGTGACCATCGCCGGGATGAGCTTCGGCGCGCTCTCCGGCCGGGCGAAGGAGGCGCTGGGCCGCGGCGCCAGCGAGGTCGGCACGTCGACCACCACCGGGGACGGCGGCATGACACCGGAGGAGCGCGGGCAGTCCAAGCACCTCGTCTACCAGTACCTGCCGTCGCGCTACGGGATGAACCCCGACCACCTGCGCATCGCCGACGCGATCGAGGTCGTGCTGGGGCAGGGCGCGAAGCCCGGCGGCGGCGGCATGCTGCTCGGCCAGAAGATCACCGAGCGGGTCGCCGGCATGCGCACCCTGCCGATGGGGGTCGACCAGCGGAGCGCCTGCCGGCACCCGGACTGGACCGGCCCGGACGACCTGGAGATCAAGATCCGCGAGCTGCGGGAGATCACCGACTGGGAGAAGCCGGTCTACGTCAAGATCCGGTGCCAGCCGCACCTACTACGACGTCAAGCTCGCGGCCAAGGCCGGCGCCGACGTCATCGTGCTCGACGGCATGCAGGGCGGCACCGCGGCGACCCAGGACGTGTTCATCGAGCACGTCGGCATCCCGACGCTGGCCGCGCTGCCGCAGGCGGTGCAGGCGCTGCAGGAGGAGGGGCTGCACCGGAAGGTGCAGCTGATCGTCTCCGGCGGCATCCGCAACGGCGCCGACCTCGCCAAGTGCATGGCGCTCGGTGCCGACGCCGTGGCCATCGGCACCGCCGCGCTGATCGCGCTCGGCGACAACTCGCCGCACCTGGACGAGGAGTACCGCGCGCTCGGCTCCGCGGCCGGGTTCTACGACGAGTGGCAGGCCGGCCGCGACCCGGCGGGCATCACCACGCAGGACGAGGAGCTGGCCGCCCGGCTCGACCCGGTCCTCGCCGGCCGGCGGCTGGCCAACTTCATCCGCGTCATGACGATGGAGGCCCAGGTCATCGCCCGCGCCTGCGGCAAGGCGCACCTGCACTCGCTGGAGCCGGAGGACCTCGTCGCGCTCACCATCGAGGCCGCCGCCATGGCACGGGTGCCGCTGGCCGGGACCTCGTGGATCCCGGGGCGGGGGCTGTGACCAGCGCGGACGTCGTGATCGTCGGTGGCGGCCTCGAGGGCGTCGCCACCGCCTGGGCGCTGGCGCACAGGGGCGTGACCGACGTCGTCGTCTGCGAGCGGGACACCGTCGGCTCCGGCGGCACCGGCAAGTCCAGCGGCGTGGTGCGCTGCCACTACGGGGTCTCGTCGCTGGCCGCGATGGCCCACGCCGGGCTGGACCTCTTCGAGCACGCCGAGGACGTGCTGGGGGAGGACGTCGGCTTCACGCAGACCGGCTACGTCGTCGGCGTCGGCCCGGAGAACGTGGGCTCCCTGCGCGCCAGCCTGGCCAACCAGCGCGCACTGGGCGTGGACACGCAGGAGATCGACCGCGACGAGGTCGCCCGGCTCTGGCCCGCGGCCGACCTCGACGACTTCGCCGCCTTCGGCTGGGAGCCGCGCGGCGGGTACGGCGACGCCCACCGCACCGCGCAGGCGTTCGCCGCGGCCGCCCGCCGGGCCGGCGTCCGCATCCGGCAGGGGACGGCGGTGACCGAGGTGCTGGTCGAGCAGGGGCGGGCCACCGGCGTCCGGCTCGCCGACGGCTCGACCGTCACCGCGGGCACCGTCGTCGTCGCGGCCGGCCCGTGGTCGGTCGCCCTGCTCGCGCCGCTGGGCATCGACCTGCCCGTCCGCGTGCACCGCGAGGCGATCGTGCTGCTCGACCCCGGTGCCGACCTGGGCCCGGTGCCGGTGTTCTCCGACCTGGTGTCGCTGCAGTACATCCGCGCCGAGAGCGGCGGGCAGCTGCTGTTCGGCAACAGCGACCTGTCGGTGCCCGAACCGGCCGACCCCGACGCCTACCTCAACCGGGCCACCGACGACTTCCTGGAGATGGCCGTCGGCAAGAGTCGCGCACCGCTTCCCCGGGCTGGAGGACGCCTCGGTCAGCGGCACCTACGCCGGCTGCTACGACGTGACGCCGGACTTCAACCCGGTCATCTCGGAGACCCCCGTCGAGGGCCTCGTGGTCGCGGCCGGCTTCAGCGGCCACGGCTTCAAGATCTCGCCGTCGGTCGGCCGGCTGGTGGCCGACCTCGTCGTCGACGGGAAGAGCTCGCACCCCGACGTCCCGGAGTCGGACTTCCGGCTCTCCCGCTTCGCCGAAGGGCACCTGCTCACCAGCCCGTTCCCGTACGTCGGGGCGGGGGAGATGCGCTGAGGGGCTGGACCGTCGCCCCGTGGAGCGGGAGGCTGCCGGGCATGGTCGATCCCCGGTACGCCATCCCGCTCGAGGAGTTCGTCGCCGGCGCCGAGGTGGCCCGCGCGGAGCAGGTGGAGATGCAGGCGGTGCCCGTCGTCCCGGCGCCGGTCGCCGGGGAGCCGCTGCCCTACGGCGACGGGATGTCCGGCGACGTCGACGGCGACTGACCGGTCACCAGCGGCGGGGGAGCTCCTTGCGGCCGCGCTTGGTCCAGCCCAGGGCGACGGTGGCGCCGGCGAGCAGCAGACCGAGGACGGTCAGCCAGAACAGCCCCTTGATGACCGCGCCGAGGATGCTGAGCGCCAGCCAGATCACGACCAGCCAGCCGAGCAGACGCAGCACGGGGAACTCCTGAGGTCGTCGGGCGGGTGCGCGATCCACCCTAGGCCCGGTGGCGCACGGCACGGGAGAAGCCGGGGCCGCGCGGGTAGGGGGCCGGGCATGCGGAGGGACGAGGTCCAGGGCATCTCCGAGCTGTCGCGGCTCGCGGTACGGGGGACCACCCACCGCGTCCGGGAGGTGCACTCGGGCATCGCCGGCCGGGTGTTCGACGTGGTCGGCCCGGTCGGGCGGCCGGTCCGGCTCTGGCACGACGCCGTCGCGGGGCTGGGCTACGCCGGCGTGGGGGTCGCGCTCGGGCTGGGGCGCGCGGGCCGTCGGGCGGGTGGCCGCCGGGCGGGCCAGCGGCCGGGGCCTGGACGAGGAGCGCCGCGGCCGGGTGGCCCTCGGAGTGCTCAACGGGGCGCACGGCGACCTGGTGCACGCGGCCGCACCCGGGCTGGACGTCGGCATGACGGTCCGGGTCGGCGGCCGGGTGGTGCCGCCGGAGGCCGAGGCGCTGCGGACGGCGTTCCCGGAGGCCACCGGCCGCATCGCGGTGTTCCTGCACGGGCTCACCGAGACCGAGGACTCCTGGGCCTACGGCGCCGAGAAGCACTTCGGCCGCGCCGGCGTCACCTACGGATCGCTGCTGCAGGCCGACCTCGGGCTCACCCCCGTGTACGTCCGCTACAACACCGGCCGGCACATCTCCGACAACGGCCGCGCGCTCGCCGCCCTGCTGGCCGCGCTGGTCGAGGCCTGGCCGCAGCAGGTGCAGGACCTCGTCGTCCTCGGCCACTCGCTGGGTGGGCTCGTCGCGCGCAGCGCCCTGCACCAGGCCCGCGACGGGGACGCGGGGGCGCAGCCCTGGACCGCCCTGGTGCGCGACACCGTCACCCTGGGCTCGCCGCACCTGGGCGCACCGCTGGAGCGCGGGGTGCACCGGCTGGCCGCGCAGCTGGCCCGGCTGCCCGAGACCCGCCCGCTGGCCCGGGTGCTGGCGCTCCGCAGCGCGGGCATCAAGGACCTCGGCCGGGGAACCGTTGTCGAGGACGACTGGACCGGTACCGATCCCGACGCCCCGGCCCCGAGCAGCCGCACGCTCGTCCCGCTGCAGGACGGCGCCCGGCACTTCGTCGTCCTCGCGACCCTCAGCCCGAACACGTCGGGCCGGCTGGCCGACCTGTTCGGCGACCTGATGGTGTCCCCCCGCAGCGCCCTGGGCGACACCGGGGACGACGAGCGGCTGGCCTTCCCCGCCGACCACGTCCAGCGGCTCGGTGGGCTGCACCACGTCGACCTCCTGGACCACCCGCGGGTGTACGCGGCGATCCGGCGCTGGCTCACCGACCGGCCGGAGGGGCCGCGTCCCCCGGCGCCCGGGACGCCGGCGGAGGGCTGACCGGGGAGCCCGTGCCCGCGGCGTCACCTTCCGGGTCCGCCGCCGTTGTCCTGCACAGCACAGCCGTCGTCCTCCACGACCGAGGGAGCAGCGTGGCCGGGAAGCAGCAGAACCTCCTCCAGCGCCTCATCGCCTGGCGGGTGAGCGCCGCCATGGAACCGCAGCCGCCGAACGAGACGCTGCTCAAGCTGCAGCAGCCGCTGTGGGACCTGCTGGACAGGTGGTACTTCCGGCTGGAGATCGACGGCTGGGAGAACGTGCCCGACCGGACCAGCCTCGTGGTCGGTGTCCACTCCGGCGGCGCCCTGACGATGGACGCCTGGACGCTGGTCAACGCCTGGCACACCCACTTCGAGGGCCGCCGCACCCTGCACGGCACCGCGCACGACGTGCTCATGGCCGCGCCGGGCCTGGGCGACTACTTCCGCGCCGTCGGCGTCATCGCCGCGAACCGGCGGAGCGTCGGCGCCGCGCTGGAGCAGGGCGACGACGTCGTCGTCTGGCCCGGCGGCGAGGTCGACGCCATGCGCAGCTGGCGCAAGCGCGACGTCGCCACGCTGGGCGGGCGGACCGGCTTCGTGAAGCAGGCGATCCGCTCCGGCGTCCCGATCGTCCCGGTGGCGACCGTGGGCGGCCACGACACGGTCTTCGTCCTCTCCGAGGGCACGTGGCTGGCCGACGCGCTCGACCGGTTCACCGGCCTGAAGACGACGTTGCGCGGGGCCAACCTGCCGATCATCGCGGGCTTCCCGTTCCCGCTGGCCGTGGAGATCCTGCCGGCGCACGTGCCGCTGCCGGCCAAGATCCGCACCGCGCTGCTGGAGCCGATCGAGGTGGACGACGACCCGGAGCGGGCCGACGACCTGGCCTACGTGCAGAAGATCTACGACCAGGTGGAGGCGGCGATCCAGGCAGGCATGGACCGGCTCGCCGCCAAGCGGTCGCTGCCGGTGCTGGGTTGACGCCTCTCGACGGGCGGGCCGCGGCCGGGCAGGCTGGCGACGACCCGAGGAGGACAGCATGGCGGCACGGTTCGAGTACAAGGTCGAGGAGATCCGCGAGGGGATGATCGGCGGCAAGATGTCCGGCGGGAAGCTGGAGAAGGTGCTCAACGAGCACGCCCGCCAGGGGTGGCAGCTCAAGGCCATCACCTCGGTCGAGGTCAAGGGCCGGATCGGCCCGGGCGGCGTCGAGGGCGTGCTGGTCACCTTCGAGCGGCCGGTCGCCTGAGCGCGGCACCGCGGGCCGGGAGCCCGGAGGCGCGGCTGGCCGGGCTCGCGGCCGGCGCCGCTCCCGAGGAGGCGCTGGCGCTGTTCGACGCCCTCGGCCCGGTCGAGCCGGCCGCGATGATCGGCCGGTGGCGGGGGAGCGGGCTGCCGACCGGGTCACCGCTGGACGGCCTGCTCGAGGCCTACGGCTGGTACGGCAAGGAGTTCCTCGACGCCGAGACCGTCCACCCGCTGCTGTTCACCACCCGCTCCGGCCCGCGGCCGGTCGACCCGGCGTTCGTGCCGATGGCGGTGCTGCGCGACCGGCCCGCGCTGGCGCACTCCCGGGCGGCCCGCGCGGCGTTCCGGCTGGCCCGCCCCCTGGTGACGACGACGCGGCCGCGGGCCCGGCTGCGCACCGTCGAGCACCGCGGCGTGCACACCGCGGCGATGGTCTACGACGCGCTGCCGATCATCGACGTCTTCCGCCGGGTGTCCGACGACGTCCGCCTCGGCGTCATGGACCTGCGCGGCCTGGACGGCCCGTTCTTCTTCGTGCTCACCCGCGAGGGCTGACCCCGAGCTCGGCGAGCAGCCCGCGGATGCGCTGCTCGATCTCGTCGCGGATCGGGCGCACCGCCGCGACGCCCTGCCCGGCCGGGTCGTCGAGCGGCCAGTCGAGGTAGCGCTTCCCGGGGAAGACCGGGCACGCGTCGCCGCAGCCCATCGTGATGACGACGTCGGAGGCCTCGACCGCGTCGGTCGTGAGGACCTTCGGCTGCTGGTCGGCGATGTCGATGCCCACCTCGGCCATGGCCTCGACCGCCGCCGGGTTGATCCGGTCGCCGGGCAGCGAGCCGGCCGACCGGACCTCGACGGCGTCGCCGGCGAGGTGCCGCAGCCAGCCGGCGGCCATCTGCGAGCGGCCGGCGTTGTGCACGCAGACGAACAGGACGGACGCGGTCACCGGGTGCTCCTGACGAGGTCGGGGACGGTCGGGTCGCCGGGGAACCAGCGGCGCGCGGCCCAGAGGGAGACGTAGACGAGGCCGACCAGCACCGGTACCTCGATCAGCGGGCCGACGACGCCGGCGAGCGCCTGGCCGCTGGTCACGCCGAACGTGCCGATGGCGACGGCGATGGCCAGCTCGAAGTTGTTGCCGGCGGCGGTGAAGGCGAGCGTCGCGGTCTTCGCGTACCCGAGCCCCAGCCGCATGCCGAGGAGGAACGAGCTGCCGAACATCAGCGCGAAGTAGGCCAGCAGCGGCAGCGCGATGCGGGCGACGTCCCAGGGGTTCGAGGTGATCGCGTCGCCCTGCAGCGCGAAGAGCATGACGATGGTGAACAGCAGGCCGTACAGGGCGACCGGGCCGATCCGCGGCAGGAAGCGCTCCTCGTACCAGGAGCGGCCGCGGCGGCGTTCGCCGATGGTGCGGGTCAGGAAGCCGGCGAGCAACGGGATGCCGAGGAAGACCAGCACGCTGAGCACGATGGCCCAGACGCTGAACTCCGCCGACGTCGTCGACAGGCCGAGCCAGCCCGGCAGCACCTGCAGGTAGAACCAGCCGAGCGCGGCGAAGGCGGCGATCTGGAAGACCGAGTTGATCGCCACCAGCACCGCGGCGGCCTCGCGGTCGCCGCAGGAGAGGTCGTTCCAGATCAGCACCATGGCGATGCAGCGGGCCAGGCCCACGATCACCAGGCCGGTGCGGTACTCGGGCAGGTCGGGCAGCAGCAGCCAGGCCAGGGCGAACATCAGCGCGGGCCCGACCAGCCAGTTGAGCACCAGGCTGGCGACGAGCAGCCGCCGGTCGCCGGTCACCCGGTCCAGCTCGGAGTACCGGACCTTGGCCAGCACCGGGTACATCATCAGCAGCAGCCCGGCCGCGATCGGCAGGCTGACGCCCCCGACCTCGACGGCGGAGAGGGCGTCGTCCAGCCCCGGGACCCAGCGGCCCAGCGCGAGGCCCAGCGCCATCGCGGCGACGATCCAGACCGGCAGGAACCGGTCGAGCGTCGAGAGCCTCCGCAGGACCGGGGCGTCGGCGGGGACGTCGGGTCGGGCGCTCTCGCGGACGGCGTCGCTCATGCCGGCGCGAGCGCGGGGGTCGAGAACAGGCCGGCCACCGCGGACAGCGCCTCGGGGCGGACCGCGTAGTAGACCCACACGCCCCGCTTCTCGCGGACCAGCAGGCCCGCCGAGTGCAGCACCTTGAGGTGGTGGCTGATCGTCGCCTGGGTGAGGTCGAAGGCCTCGTTGAGGTCGCAGACGCAGGCCTCCCCGGTCGTGCTGGAGGCGATCAGGCTGACCAGCCGCAGCCGCACCGGATCGGCCAGCGCCTTGAGCAGCGGCGCGACCTGCTCCGCCTGCTCGGCGGACATCGCTGTGCTGGAGAGCGGCGTGCAGCACGCCAGGCCGGGGTCGCTCATCGTCGTCTCCTGCGTCGTCGACATCGGTAGCCATCGTAACGACGCGCATCGTATTGACAAGCATCTATGTCAGGTGTTCATTCGTCGCATCGACGCCCGTCGATGTCCCGATCTCAGGAGGTCCCCCGTGTCCCGGATCCAGCTCGCCCTCCGCGTCGCCGACCTGGAGGCCGCCGTCGGCTTCTACTCGCGGCTGTTCGACACCCGGCCGGCCAAGCGCCGGCCCGGCTACGCCAACTTCGCCATCGCCGAGCCGCCGCTGAAGCTGGTGCTGCTCGAGGGGACCGCCGGCGAGCCCACCCGCATGGACCACCTCGGCGTCGAGGTCGCCTCGACCGGCGAGGTCACCGCGGCGACCACCCGGCTGGCCGACGCCGGCCTGGCCACGCGGCCGGAGGAGGGCACCACCTGCTGCTACGCCGTGCAGGACAAGGTGTGGGTGACCGGCCCGGGCGGGGAGCCGTGGGAGGTCTACACCGTCACCGGCGACGACCGCCCCGACCTCGAGGGGAAGACCGCCGCGGAGCCGGCTCCCGCCTGCTGCTGAGGTCCCTCTCTGGCAGGGTCGCCGCGTGGACTTCGACGAGGTGGCCGACGAGCTGTACGAGGTGCCGCCGGAGGAGTTCGTCGCGCTCCGGAAGGAGCGGCAGGACGCCGCGAAGGCCGACGGCGACAAGGCGCTGGCCAAGGAGATCGGTGCGCTGCCCAAGCCCTCGGCCGGCGCGTGGGTCTGCAACCTGCTGGTCCGGGAGCAGCGCGCCGAGCTGGAGGACCTCGTCGAGCTCGGCGACCTGCTCCGCGAGGCGCAGGAGAACCTGGCCGGTGACCAGTTGCGCGCCCTCGACGTCCAGCGGCGGCAGCTGGTCACCGCGCTGACCCGGCAGGCGCGCGCGCTCGCCTCCGGCCGAGGGCACCCGGTGAGCACGACGGTCGCCACCCAGGTCGAGGAGACGCTGCGCGCCGCGATGGCCGACCCCGACGCCGGGCGGGCGCTGCTCACCGGCCGGCTCACCTCGCCGATGTCCTACAGCGGCCTGGGGACGACGGTCGCGAAGCCCGACCTGCGCCTGGTCCACCCCGCACCCAGGGCGGAGCGCCCCGCCGCACCCGCGGGGAAGGCCGCGACCACGGCGACCAAGGGTGCGGAGAAGGAGAAGCCGGCGGGGGAGTCCGCCGCCGACCGCCGGGCCCGCGAGCAGGAGGAGCGCCGGCGGGCCGCGGAGGAGAAGCGGCAGCGCGAGCTCGCCGCCGCGCGGGCGGCCGCCGAGGAGGCCACCGCGGCCGCCGACGACGCCGCGGCAGCACTGGACGAGCACCGCCGGCAGACCGACGAGCTCGCCGCCCGGCAGACCGAGCTGCAGGAACGGGTCGAGGAGCTCGCCGACCAGCTGGCCGAGGCCGAGCGGGCGGCGGCCGACGCGGCCGCCGCGCTCAAGCGGGAGGAGCGCCGCCGGGCCGCCGCGCAGCGGGCCGCCGACGACGCCGCCGAGACCCGCGACCGCGCCGTCGCGCACGTGGAGTCCCTCAACGGCGGCTGAGCACGCCGGAGTGGGTCAGCCGGTGAGCTCGCCGGGCACCGCGATCACGTCGACCATCGCGCCGCTGCGGAACACGGTCAACGGCAGCGGCTCGCCGATCGCCTCGGTGAACAGCAGCCGCTGCAGGCTCTGCGCGTCGGCGACCGGCCGGCGGCCGGCCTCCAGCACCAGGTCGCCGCGCCGGAGCCCGGACCGGTCGGCCGGCGCCCCGGGGACGACGTCGACGATCCGCAGCCCGCGCCGCCGGCCGGTCCGCAGGGCCAGCTCGGCGGGCAGCGGCGCGGGGGTGCTGACCAGGCCCAGGTAGGCCCGGCGCACCCGCCCGTCGGCGACGAGGGCGGCGAGGATCCGGCGGCTGGTGGCGTTGATCGGCACCGCCAGGCCCAGGCCCCACCCCGCGACGGCGGTGTTGATGCCGACCACCCGCGAGGCGGCGTCGGCCAGGGCGCCGCCGGAGTTGCCCGGGTTCAGGGCGGCGTCGGTCTGGATGACGTCCTCCACGACCCGGGCGGTGCGCCCGTCGCGGGTGGGCAGCGACCGGCCGAGCCCGCTGACCACCCCGGCGGTGACCGAACCGGCCAGCCCGAGCGGGTTGCCGACCGCCACGACCAGCTGCCCGACCCGCAGCGTGCCGGCGTCCCCGAGCTCGGCCGGTGGCGGCGTGCCGCCCCGCGCCCGCACGACCGCCAGGTCGGACAGCGGGTCGGCGCCGACGACGTCCACGTCGACCTCCGAGCCGTCGGCGCAAGACGGCGCGGCCGGCCCGCGCGCCCGCCACGACGTGGGCGTTGGTGAGCAGCAGCCCGGCGTCGTCGACGACGACGGCCGATCCAGCACCCCCGCGCCCGTCCGCGCCGCGCACCTCCAGCGCGGCGACGTGCGGCGTGAGGTCGGCGGCCACCGACGTGACGATGCGGGAGTAGGCGTCCAGCGCCGTCTCCGGCGCGCGGGCGGCGGGTTCCGGTGTCATGGCGACCTCCCGATCACGCGCGTGCGCGCACCAGTGAACGCCGCATCGGGCGGCCGGGGCGGCGATCACGCCCAGGGCGAACGGCTCACCCCATCGTCTTCTGGCCGTCGAGGGCCTCGCGCAGGATGTCGGCGTGCCCGGAGTGCTGGGCGGTCTCGGTGGCGATGTGCAGGAACGCGCGTCGCACCGACCGGCGCGCTCCCGGCGGGAACCACGGCGCCTCCGGCAGCGGGAACGACGCGTCGAGGTCGAGGGTGCGGACCAGCTCGTCGGTCCGCGCGGCGACCCGCTCGTACTCCGCGAGCACGCCCGCCAGCGTCTCGCCGGGCAGCAGCCGGTGCCCGTCGGCCCAGTCGGCGTAGCCGGCCTCGTCCTGCGGGGCCGCCATGGCGGCCGGCCCCTCGGTGGTGAACCGGGCCCAGGCCTCCTCCGTGCGGCTGACGTGCTTGATCAGCCCGCCGAGCGTCAGCTCGCTCACGGTCGTGCGCTGCCGGGCCTGCTCGTCGGTGAGGCCCTGCACGGTGAAGCGGAGGAAGTGCCGGTGGGCCTGCAGCAGCTCCAGCAGGTCCGCGCGCTCGGGGGACAGGGTGGGGGTGGTCATGACCGGTGCCTCTCGTCGGGGGTGCTGTCCTCTCCGACGCTAGGGGCGATCGGTGTCAGATCCTGGCCGCAATGGGGCAGACTCTCGGATCGTGACCGGCCCGGGGAACCGCACCCTGCGCCTGCTGTCGATCCTCCAGCAGCGCCGGCACTGGGTGGGTGCCGAGCTCGCGCACCGGCTGGGCGTCTCGCTGCGCACCCTGCGCCGGGACGTCGAGCGGCTCCGCGAGCTCGGCTACCCGGTCGAGGCCCAGCCGGGGGTCGACGGCGGGTACCGGCTCGCGCCGGGGGCGGCGCTGCCGCCGCTCGTCCTGGACGACGACGAGGCGGTGGCGCTGACCGTCGGGTTGCAGGCGGCCGCGCAGAGCGCGGTGGCCGGCATGGCGGAGGCGTCGGTCCGGGCGCTGACCACCGTCGTCCAGGTGCTGCCCGCCCGGCTCCGCCGCCGCGCCGACGCGCTCAGCGCCATGACCGTGCCCGCTCCGGGCAGCGCGTCCGGCGCCGTCGTCGACCCGCAGGTGCTCGTCGCCGTCGCCGGCGCCTGCCGGGACACCGAGCGGCTGGAGTTCTCCTACACCGCGGCCGACGGCGCCCGGAGCGAGCGGCTGACCGAGCCCTTCCGGCTCGTCGCGATGGGCCGCCGCTGGTACCTGGTCGCCTACGACCTGGGCCGGGGCGACTGGCGCAGCTTCCGCCTCGACCGGCTGAGCGCGCCGCGCGGCACGGGACAGCGCTTCGCGCCGCGGGTGCTGCCCGCCGAGGACGCGGCCGCGTTCGTCCGGCGCGGCACCGACGCCCGGTCGGCCGGGTACGTGGTCGAGGCGCTCGTCGCCGCACCCGCCGACGACGTCCGCCGCCGGGTCGGGCAGTGGACTACGATCACCGAGGAGCCCGGCGGGGGGTGCCGGCTGCGGATGGAGACCTACGACCTCAGCTGGGCGGCGCTGGCGCTCGGCGGCACCGGCGCGGAGTTCACGGTGCTCGCACCGGCCGAGCTGCGCGACCTGCTGGCCGACTGGGCCGGCCGGTTCGAGCGCGGCGTGCGCGACTAGCAGGCGCGGCCGGCCCGCTTGCGCTCGTAGAGGTCCTCGTCGGCGCGGCGCAGCACCGCGTCGAGGGTGTCGCCCGCGCGCACGGTCGACAGGCCCGCCGACCAGCCGAAGCCGTGGGCCTCCCCGCAGGCGGTCGACGAGGTCCCGTGCGCCGGCCTCGTCGGTCGCGGGCAGGCAGAGCACGAACTCGTCCCCGCCGTAGCGGCCGAGCAGGTCGGCGTGCCGCAGCCGCCCGGTCCAGCCGGCGGTCAGCTCGCGCAGCAGCGCGTCGCCGGCGCTGTGCCCGTCGCGGTCGTTGACCAGCTTGAAGTGGTCGAGGTCGAGGATGGCCACGGTGAGCGGCTCGCCGGTGCGCAGCGCGTGGGCCAGGTGCCGCGAGGTCGCGGCCTGCCACGCGCGCCGGTTCGCGACGCCGGTGAGCGGATCGGTGTCGGCGGCGTCGCGCAGCTGCCGGGCCAGGCGGCCCTGCACCTCGGTGAGCGCGAGCACGGCGACCACCAGCGCGACCCAGGCCGGGAGGAACCCCGACGGCGCGGCCGCGGCGGCGCCGGCGCTGGTCGCCGTGACCAGGACGACGGCGTGCACCCGCGCAGCGGGGAGCGGCAGCACGTGCGCGGCGTAGAGCGCCACGGCGATCATCACCGGGCCGAGCCCGACGACGCCGGCCTGCGTCACCGACCGCCAGGCCAGGACGCCGATCAGCAGGGACATCAGGAACAGCCCCGCGTCGACGGCCCACGCCGGCAGCTCGTCGCGCAGCAGCGCGAGCACCCCGCCGACGCCCACGCCGGTGCAGCCCAGGACCCAGAGCAGCTGCACCGGGGCGTCCGGGTTCACCGGCCAGGCGGCACCGGCGAGGCACAGGGCTCCGCTGACGAGGTAGAGCGCCGCCAGCAGCGGAACCGCCGGCGCCCCGTGGGGGCGATCCATGTCCCCATCCTCGTCGTTCCCGCTCCCCACCTGTAGGGCCCCGGCGCCGACGCTGCCCCGCCCGGGGGAGAGGCGTCCCCAGCGCTCCCTGAGGCGGATGTGACGGAGGGTTCCCGTCGCGCTCCCGCGTCCCCGGGTCCGGGCCCGACCATGGCTAGCGTCCGCGCCGTGACCTCGGGAGCGCCTGCCAGCACGCCGGACCGCCGTCTCGGCATGCTCGACGTCCTGCGGCTGCTGGCGGCGCTGAGCGTCGTCGCCTTCCACTTCACCGCGCGGAACAGCCCGGCGTGGGACGGCCCGGTCCCCGACGCGCTCGCGCCGGTGGGCCAGTGGGCGGCCTACGGCCGGATGGGCGTGCCGCTGTTCTTCGTCATCAGCGGCTTCGTGCTGCTCATGAGTTCCTGGGGGAGAGACGTCCCGGGCTTCGTCGCCTCCCGCGTCGCCCGGCTCTACCCGGCCTACTGGGTGGCGGCGGCGGCCAGCATCGTGCTGGTCCTCTACGTGTGGCCGGCGAACCCGGCGTTCTTCGACCACGAGATCAGCACCTCGCAGGCGCTGCTCAACCTGACCATGCTGCAGGGCGCCTTCGGCGTGCACGACGTCGACGGCCCGTACTGGACGCTCTGGTACGAGGCGCGCTTCTACCTGCTGATCGTGCTGCTCATGCTGGTGGGCATCACCCGCCGGCGGATCCTGGCGTTCTGCGCCCTCTGGCCGGTCGCCGGTGCGCTGGCCGCCGGGTCGGAGTCCCGCCTGCTGACGGCGTTCCTCATGCCGGACTACGCGCCGTTCTTCGCCGGCGGCATGCTGCTCTACCTGATCCACCGGGACGGCTCCGACACCGGAACCTGGCTGCTGGTCGGGCTCCAGGGCCTGTTCGCGCTGAACTTCGCGATGGGCTACTACCCGGTCGTGCTCGGCCTGGAGACGCCGTGGGCGCCCTCGACCGCGCTCATCGCGCTGGGCACGCTGGCCTGCTTCGGTCTGGTCGCGCTCGTGACGCTGACGCCGCTGGCCGCGCGCAGCGCCCGCTGGATGACCCTGGCGGGGGCGCTCACCTACCCGCTCTACCTGGTGCACGAGAACCTCGGCTGGTTCGTCATCCACCTGCTGCGCGGCTCGGTCGGGCCGTGGGTGGCGGTGCTGGCCGCGACGGTGGTGGCGCTGGTCGCGGCCGCCGCCCTCCACCACCTGGTCGAGCGGCCGTTCAGCGGGCGGCTGCGCGCGGCCACGCTGACCATGCTGCGGACGACGGGGCGCGCCGGTGCTGCCGACGACGCCCGCCGTCGCCCGGCCGTCCCGGTCCCGGCCCCCGCCGCGGAGCCCGCAACGGTGTCCTTCCCGGCTCTCGCGACCGGCGCGCTGCCGCGCCACCGCGGCTACGGCCGGTCGGTTCAGGCGGACTCGCGCCCGGTCATGTCCTCGTCGGCCGGGGCCTCCTTGGGGCCGCCGGTCTTCGACGCCTCCCAGCCGGGGCCGAGCTGCTCGAGCGCCAGCCGGCCGTAGACCTGCTGCTGGGTGGCCACCCGCTGCGACCGGCCGCGGCCGAGGAAGCTCACCGTCCAGTGCAGCGCGGCGGTGAGCCGGCTGCGGAAGCCGACGATGTAGAGCAGGTGCAGGGCCAGCCACATCACCCAGGCGATGAAGCCCTCGAACTTCAGCCGCCCGCCGAGGTCGACGACGGCGTGGAAGCGGGAGATCGTCGCCATCGAGCCCTTGTCCCGGTAGCGGAACGGGGCCTTGGGCTCCTTGCCGGCGATCCGGCGCTTGATCGCGTCGGCGGCGTAGCGGCCGCCCTGGATCGCGACCTGCGCGACGCCGGGCAGCTTGTCCAGCGCCATCATGTCGCCGACGACGTGCACCTCGGGGTGGCCGGGCAGCGTGAGGTCTGGCTGCACCGCGATCCGGCCGGCCCGGTCGACCTCGGCGCCGGACTGCTCGCCGAGGAGCCGGCCCAGCCCGCTGGCCTGCACGCCGGCCGCCCAGATCTTGGTGGCGGCCTCGATGCGGCGGGCCTGGCCGTCGCCGTCCTTCACGTCGATGCCGTTGGCGTCGACCGAGGTGACCATGGCGCCCAGCTGGACCTCCACGCCACCCTCGGCGAGCTGCCGTCGGGCCCGCTCGCCCAGCTTCTCGCCGAAGGAGGGGAGGACCGCGGGAGCGGCGTCGAGCAGGATCACCCGCGCGCTGGTCGGGTCGATGCGGCGGAAGTCGCGGCGCAGCGTGCGGCGCGCGAGCTCGGCGATCTGCCCGGCCATCTCCACCCCGGTGGGGCCGGCGCCGACGACGACGAAGGTGAGCAGCCGGTCGATCTCGGCCGGGTCGGTGGCGAGCTCGGCGAGCTCGAAGGCGCCGAAGATGCGGCCGCGCAGCTCGAGGGCGTCGTCGATGCTCTTCATGCCGGGTGCGAACTCGGCGAAGTGGTCGTTGCCGAAGTAGGACTGCCCGGCGCCGGCCGCGACGATCAGCTCGTCGTAGGGGTGCACGGTGCGGCGGCCCAGCACGACCGAGGTGACGGTGCGGGCGGCCAGGTCGATGTCGACGACCTCGCCGAGCACCGTCGTCGCGTTCTTCTGGTGCCGGAGCACCTCGCGGGTCGCGGGGGCGATCTCGCCCTCGGAGAGGATGCCGGTCGCCACCTGGTAGAGCAGCGGCTGGAACAGGTGGTGGGCGGTCTTCCCGATCAGCGTGACGTCGACCGGGGCCTTCGCCAGGGCCCGGGCGGCGAACAGGCCGCCGAAGCCGGAGCCGATGATGACGACCCGCGGCCGCCCGCTGTCGGTCTCGCGTCCGGCGGGGACACGCGTCGCTGCTGTCGTCATGCTCACGATTCTCCCACTCCGACGGGCTCCGCCCCCGGGCGACCCCGGGCGATCCGAACCACATCTCGACCTGCCCGGCTGGCCGTCCACGGGCCCGGGGGGTAGACCGCCGGGGTGACCTCTGCGCCGACCCGGATCGTCGTCGTCCCCGGTCTGGGGCTCGACGAGCGCTCGTGGGCGGGCGTGCGGAGCCGGTTGCCGGCCTCGCTGCCGGCGGACGTCGTCCCCCTGCCCGGGATGGGCCGCCGGAAACCCGTGCCGGGGCTCGAACTGCTCGCCGCCGGGCTGCGGGAACGGCTGGGGCCGGGGCCGGTGGTGCTCGCCGGCCACTCGCAGGGCTGCCAGGTCGTGGCCGCCGTCGCCGAGCGCGATCCCCGGGTCGCCGCCGTCGTCCTGCTGGGGCCGACGACCGACCCGCGGCTGCGCAGGCTGCGCGGGCTCGTGCCGGCCTGGCTGCGGACGGCGGTGCGCGAGCCCCTGCCGGAGGTGCCGCGGATCCTCGCCCAGTGGTCGCGCACCGGACCCAGGGCGATGCGCGCGCTGTGGCGGCGGGCCTCGCCGGACCGGATCGAGGCGCGGCTGGCCCGCATCGCCGTGCCCGTCGTCGTGGTGCGCGGCAGCCGCGACGCGCTCTGCCCGGGGGACTGGGCTGCGCGGCTGGCGGCCACCGCAACGCACGGCCGGCTGGTCGAGCTGCCCGGCGCCGCGCACATGACGCCGCAGTCCCACCCCGCCGAGGTGGCCGCCGTCCTGGCCGGCCTCGGCTGACCGCCTACTGGCCGTCGGTCCGGCCGCGCACCTCCGCGTACCGCTCCCGCACGGCCGGGGCCGGCGGCGCCTCGAACGCCTGCAGGCCCGGCTGCGCCCACTCCGGCGGCCCGGCCGCGCCGGACAGCACCCACGCCGCCTGGCGGGCCGCGCCGTCGGCGACGTACTCGCCCGGCGGCGGCACCAGCACCGGCCGGCCGAGGATGCCCGGCGCCAGCTGCTGGACGGCGGGGGAGCGGGCCGCCCCTCCCACGAGCAGCACCCGCTCGACGGCCACGCCCTGCGCGACGACCGCCTCGATGCCGTCGGCCAGCCCGCACAGCAGGCCCTCGACGGCCGCCCGCGCGAAGTGGGCCGGCGTCGAGCTGCGCAGGGTGAGGCCGTGCACCGAGCCGGTGGCGTGCGGCAGGTTCGGCGTCCGCTCGCCCTCCAGGTAGGGGACGAGGACCAGCCCGTCGGCGCCGGAGGGCGCGGCCAGGGCGAGGTCGGAGAGTGTGGCGTGGTCGACGCCGAGCAGGGTCGCGGCGGCATCGAGCACCCGCGCGGCGTTGAGGGTGGCGACCAGCGGCAGGTGGTTGCCGGTCGCGTCGGCGAACCCGGCGACGGTGCCGGTCACGTCGGCGACCGCCGTAGGGGTGACGGCGGAGACCACGCCCGAGGTGCCGATGGAGACGACGACGTCGCCGGGCCGCGCGGCCAGCCCGAGCGCGGCGGCCGCGTTGTCGCCGGTGCCCGGACCCAGCAGCGCGCCGGAGCCGGCGACCGTGCCGACCTGCTCGGCGGGCCCGGCGACCCGGGGCACGGCCGGGCGGCGCCCGCGCATCGCCCGCTCCAGCAGGTCCAGGCGGTACCCGCCGGTGCGCGCCGACCAGTAGCCGGTGCCGCTGGCGTCGCCCCGGTCGGTGGTGAGCGTGCCGAGCGCCCGGTCCGCGGAGAGCCGCCAGGTCAGCCAGTCGTGCGGCAGGCAGACCGCGGCGGTGCGGTCGGCGTGCGCCGGCTCGGCGTCAGCCAGCCAGCGCAGCTTGGTCGCGGTGAAGGAGGCGACCGGCACCGAGCCGACGGCGTCGGCCCACGCCCGCCGCCCGGCCGCCTCGTCGCCGTCGCCGAGCTCGAGCACCAGGTCGTGCGCGGCCCCGGCCGAGCGGACGTCGTTCCACAGCAGCGCGTCGCGGACCACCTCGCCGTCGTCGTCCAGGCAGACCATGCCGTGCTGCTGGCCGCCGACCGCCACCGCGGCGACGTCGTCGAGCCCGCCGGCGGCAGCGGCCGCCGCGGTGAACGCCTCCTCCCAGGCGCGCGGGGCGACCTCGGTGCCGGGCGGGTGCGGCGCGCGGCCGGACCGGACCAGCTCGCCGGTCGCGGCGTCGCGGACGACGACCTTGCAGGCCTGCGTCGAGGTGTCGACGCCGGCGACGAGGACCCGCGTCGCCGTCATCGACCGAACCGCGCGCGCTGTGAACTTGACCGCTCCATGCCGTCAGCCTAATTTGTTGACCGGCCCGACGAATAGAGCGCGGGGCGTGGTGGAGGGAGATCCGTGTCCGACCTCCCCGGGCGCCCGCGCAGCGCCGTCCGGACCACGCCCAGCGACCAGGCCGCCGTCCGCCGGGGGAACCTCGGCCGGGTGCTGCGCCTGCTGCGCGACGCCGGCCCCCGCTCCCGGGCCCGGATCGCCGCGGACACCGGCCTGAACAAGGCCACCGTCTCCAGCCTGGTCGCCGAGCTGGCCGACCGCGGGCTGGTCGCCCCGGGCGACGTCGACCGCGGCGGCGCCGTGGGCCGGCCCGGGCAGACCGTGCACCTCGACGGCACCGGCGTCTGCGGCATCGGCGTCGAGCTCAACGTCGACTACCTGGCCGTGCTCGTGCTGGACCTGCGCGGCGAGGTCCGGTTCGAGCACCGGGTGCCGCTCGACGTCCCCGCGCTCGGGGCCGAGCGCACCCTCGACGAGGTCGCGCGGCTGGTGCGGGTGGCCGTCGAGGGGACCAGCGACGCCACCCCGGTCGGGATCACCGTCGCCGTCCCGGGACTGGTGCGCAGCGCCGACGGCGTCGTCACCGACGCGCCCAACCTCGGCTGGCGCGGCGTCCCGGTGCTCGCCGGGCTCAACGCCCGCCTGCGCCCGGAGTGCCCCGTCCGCGTGGAGAACGACGCCAACCTCGCGGCCATCGCCGAGTGGGCCACCGGTCCCGAGGCGGGCACCCCCGACCTCGTCTACCTGACCGGCGAGGTGGGTGTCGGGGGCGGGCTGGTCGTCGACGGGCGGCTGCTCCGCGGAACCTCCGGGTTCTCCGGCGAGGTCGGCCACACCCCGCTCGGCGACCCCGCGCTCGCCTGCGGCTGCGGCCGGCGCGGGTGCTGGGAGACCGTCGTCGGGCTGGGCGCCCTGCTGCGCGCCGCCGCCGACCCGGACGACCCGGTGCGTGACACCGGCCGCGACCTCGAGGCCCGGCTGGCCGAGCTCGCCGCCCGCGCCGACGCCGGCGACCGGCGCACGCTCGACGCCCTCGCCGCCGTCGGCACCGGCCTGGGCACCGGCGCCGCCGTGCTCATCAACCTGGTCAACCCGCGGGTCGTGCTGCTCGGCGGCTACTTCGCCGTCCTGGGCCGGTTCCTGCTGCCGACGATGACCGCCGAGCTGCGCGCGCGGGTGTTCGCCGCCGACCTCGCCGGTGCCCGCGTCGTCCTCTCCACCCTCGGCTTCACCGCCGCCGCGCGCGGCGGCGCGCACGTGGCGCTCGAGCCGGTCCTCGACGACCCGACCCTCGTCGCCACCCCCGACCTCCCGCAGCACCCCACCCCCATCCGGACGGAGACCCCGGCATGACGACCTACACCCCGACGAAGGACGACAGGTTCAGCTTCGGTCTCTGGACCGTGGGCTGGCAGGGCGTCGACGTCTTCGGCGGCGCGGTGCGCCCGCCGCTGGACCCCGTCGAGGCGGTGCACCGGCTCGCCGAGCTCGGCGCCGCGGCGGTCACCTTCCACGACGACGACCTGGTGCCGGACGACGCCACCCGCGAGGTCACCCTGCAGCGCTTCAAGGGCGCGCTGGAGGAGACCGGCCTCGGCGTCGAGATGGCCACGACCAACCTGTTCGGCGCGCCGGTGTTCAAGGACGGCGGTTTCACCGCCAACGACCGCGCCGTCCGCCGGTACGCCGTGGCCAAGGTGCTGCGCAACATCGACCTCGCCGCCGAGCTGGGCGCGAAGACCTACGTGCTGTGGGGCGGCCGTGAAGGGGCGGAGTCCGGCGGCAGCAAGGACGTCGCCGCCGCGCTGGACCGGTACAAGGAGGGGCTGGACCTGCTCTGCGCCTACGTGCGCGACAAGGGCTACGACATCCGGTTCGCCCTCGAGCCCAAGCCGAACGAGCCGCGCGGCGACATCCTGCTGCCCACGATCGGCCACGCCCTGGCCTTCATCGACGAGCTCGACGAGCCGTCCCGCGTGGGGCTGAACCCCGAGGTCGGGCACGAGGAGATGGCCGGGCTGAACTTCGCCCAGGGCATCGCGCAGGCGCTGTGGCACGGCAAGCTCTTCCACATCGACCTCAACGGCCAGCACGGTCCGCGCTTCGACCAGGACCTGCGCTTCGGTGCGGGCAACCTGCGCGGCGCCTTCTGGACCGTGGACACCATGCTCGGCTCCGGCACGGGCAAGGCCTACGACGGCTACGTGCACTTCGACTACAAGCCGCCGCGGACCGAGGACATCGAGGGCGTCTGGGAGACCGCGCGGGCCTGCATGCGCAACTTCCTGATCCTGCGGGAGAAGGCGCGCGCCTTCCGGGCCGACCCCGAGGTCGCCGAGGCGCTGGCCGCGGCGAAGGTGGCGGAGCTCGCCGTCCCCACCCTCGCGGACGGCGAATCGCTGGACGCGCTTCGGGACGAGGCGCACGACCCGGTGGCCCTGGGGGAGCGCGGTCTGGAGTTCGAGCGGCTCGACCAGCTGGCGATGGAGCACCTGCTCGGCGTCCGGTGACCGGACCGGGAGGCCTCCGGGGCGTGCCACTATGACGGCGTGGCGTCCACCTCCGCGTCGGCCGGCGCACTGCTGCGGCACGTGCGCACCGGTCGCGCGCGGAGCCGCGCCGACCTCGTGGGCGCTCACCGGGGCCTCCCGGAACACGGTGAGCGCGCGGGTGGACCAGCTCATCGCGGCCCGGCTGCTCGAGGAGGGCGGTCGCGGCTGGAGCACCGGCGGGCGGCCCCCGACGCTGCTGCAGTTCAACAGCCGCGCCGGGTGCGTGCTCGCCGTCGACCTCGGCGCGAGCAGCGTCGACGTCGCCGTCACCGACCTCTCGGCGCAGATCCTGGCCACGGTCGGCCACCCCATCGACATCGCCGACGGCCCCGAGGTCGTGCTGGCCGAGGTCGACCGGCTGGCGCAGGCGGTGCTGGCCGAAGCCGGGCTCACGCCGGCCGACGTCTGCGCCGTCGGCGTCGGCGTGCCGGGCCCGGTGGAGTTCTCCACCGGCCGGCCCTCGTACCCGCCGATCATGCCGGGCTGGCACGACTACCCGATCCCCAGCGCGTTCGGCCGCTTCGACTGCCCGGTGTTCGTCGACAACGACGTGAACGTGATGGCCCTGGGGGAGCTCGGCGCCGCCGGGTCCACGCAGAACCTGCTCGTGGTCAAGGTGGGCACCGGTATCGGCTGCGGGGTCATCGTCGACGGGCGGGTGTACCGCGGGGCGCAGGGCAGCGCGGGCGACATCGGGCACATCCACGTCGCCCGGCCCGACGGCCGCACCGTGACCTGCCGCTGCGGCCAGGAGAACTGCCTGGAGGCGATCGCCGGCGGCCAGGCGCTGGTCCGCGACGCCCGCGCCGCCGGGCTGCCGGTCGAGAGCGTGCGCGACCTCGTCGCGCTGGCCACGCACGGCGACGGGGCGGCGCTGCAGCTGGTCCGCGACGCGGGCCGCACCATCGGCACCGTGCTGGCGGCGCTGGTCAACTTCTTCAACCCGCACTGCATCGTGATGACCGGGGGCGTGGCCAGCGCCGGCGTGCCGCTGCTGGCCGGCATCCGCGAGGCGGTCTACCGGCGGTCCATGCCGCTGGCCGCCCGGGCGCTGGAGATCACCGTCAGCGAGGCGCCCGACCTCTCCGGCCGCGTCGGTGCGGCCCGCATGGCGATCGAGGAGTTCCTCGACGAGGAGTCCGTGGAGACGCTCGCCAGGTAGTCCCTGCCCGGTCGTGGCGCGTGGGGCCCGAAGGGGCCCGCCCAGGCGCGACGGACGCGCTCAGCCCAGGTGGGGCGGCTCGTTCCCGCGCTGCGATCCGGGGATCGCACTCGACGGGATCGCGATCAGCGGAGTCTCGATCGGGTAACCGTGCCCGTCCTCCTTGACCCCGTGTGACTCGCCTCATAGGTTGCTGCCTCAGCAGACTATTGATCAGCGCTGAGCAAAAGTCCCGAGGAGCTGCACGCGTGAGCGGACCGGATCGCACGACGGCGGGGGGTGCCCCCCTGCTGGAGATGCACGGCATCGTCAAGACGTTCCCCGGGGTGCGGGCGCTCGACGGCGTCGACCTCGACGTGCGCGCCGGCGAGGTGCACTGCCTGCTCGGCCAGAACGGCGCCGGCAAGTCGACCCTGATCAAGGTGCTCGCCGGAGCCCACCAGCCCGACGCCGGCCGGATCACCTGGCGCGGCGAGGAGGTCCGGCTGGCCAGCCCCCAGGCGGCCATGGGCCTGGGCATCGCGACGATCTACCAGGAGCTCGACCTCGTCTCCGGCCTCACCGTGGCCGACAACATCTTCCTCGGACGCGAGCAGTCGCGCTTCGGCATCACCCGCCCGGCCGTGGCGAACCGGGCCGCCGCCGAGCTGCTCGCCCGGCTCGGCCACCCCGAGATCCGGCCCACCGCCGAGGTGGGCTCCCTTCCGGCCGCCTCGCAGCAGATGGTGAGCATCGCCCGCGCGTTGTCGCAGGACGCCAAGCTCATCGTCATGGACGAGCCGTCCGCCGTCCTGGACAACGAGGAGGTGGAGCGGCTCTTCGCCGTCGTCCGCGACCTCACCGCCCACGACGTCGCCGTCGTCTACATCTCGCACCGGCTCGAGGAGATCCGCCAGATCGGCGACCGGATCACCGTCCTGAAGGACGGCAGCACCGTCGCCACCGGGCTCCCCGCCTGCGAGACCGAGACCCGCGAGGTCATCACGCTGATGACCGGCCGCACCATCGAGTACGTCTTCCCGGAGCGCCGGTCGGAGGTCGCCCGCGACGAGGCCCCCCTGCTCGAGGTCGAGGGACTGGGCCTGCGCGGCAGCTTCGGCGACGTCTCCTTCGTCGTCCGCCCCGGCGAGATCCTCGGGCTCGCCGGGCTGGTCGGCGCCGGGCGCTCGGAGATCCTGGAGACCGTCTTCGGCGCCCGCCGCGCGACCACCGGCACCGTGCGCGTCGGCGGGAAGAAGCTGCGCAACGGTGACGTGGGCAGCACGGTCGCCGCCGGTGTCGGGCTGGCCCCGGAGGAGCGCAAGAGCCAGGCGCTGCTGCTCGGTGACTCCGTCTACCGCAACATCAGCATCTCCAGCCTGGCCCGCTTCGCCCGCGCCGGCTTCCTGGCCCGCGGCGCCGAGCGCACCGCGGCCCAGGAGCTGACCCGCTCGCTGGACGTGCGCCCGGCCGACGTCGACCGCGAGGTCCGCACCCTGTCGGGCGGCAACCAGCAGAAGGTCGTCCTCGCCCGGTGGTTGCTCCGCAACTGCCGCGTGCTGCTGCTCGACGAGCCCACCCGCGGGGTCGACGTCGGTGCGCGCTCGGAGATCTACGCGTTGGTGCGCGACCTGGCCGACCGCGGCGTCGCCGTCGTCGTGGTCTCCAGCGAGATCCCCGAGGTCCTGGGGCTGGCCGACCGCGTGCTGGTGATCGCCGACGGCGCTGTCGTCGCCGAGGAGCGGGCCGACGCGCTCGACGAGCACCGCGTGCTCGACCTGGTCATGGAGGGGACCGCCCATCGCGGCACCCCGGTCGTAACGATGCAGCACGAAGGGGACGTGGCATGAGCAGCAGCACCACGGCGACGGCCGGAGGCGCGGCCGACGTGTCCGCGGCGCCGGCCGGTACCGGCCGGGACGCCGGCAAGGGCCCGGGCTTCATGTCCGGGCCGGTCGGCCGCAACCTCGGCCTCGTCGTCGCGCTGGTCATCCTCTGCGTCGTCGGCCTGATCACCGCGGGCGACCGGTTCGCCGACGTCGACAACGTCCTGACCATCCTGCGCGGCGCCTCGATCGTCGGCGTGGTCAGCATCGGCATGACCTTCGTGATCATCGGCGGTGGCATCGATCTGTCCGTCGGCGCGATCGCGGCGCTCTCGTCGGTCTGGGCCACCACCCTGGCCACGCAGCAGCTCGCCGAGGACGTGCACTGGATCGTCATGGTGTTCACGGCCCTCGCCGTCGGCGCCGGCGCCGGTCTGGTCAACGGCGTGGTGATCGCCTACGGCAAGCTGGCCGCCTTCATCGCCACCCTGGCCATGCTCACCGCGGCCCGGGGCCTCGCCGAGATCATCGCCAACCGGCGGACCCAGATCGTCCGGGACAGCGCCTTCCTGGACTTCTTCTCCGGCGACGTGCTCGGCGTCCCGACGCTGGTCATCATCTTCGCGCTGGTGGCGATCGCCGGCTGGATCCTGCTGAACCGCACCACCTTCGGCCGGCGCACCTTCGCCGTCGGCGGCAACGCCGAGGCAGCCCGGCTCGCCGGCATCCGGGTGCAGCGGCACACCGTGAAGCTCTACGTGCTCTCCGGCCTCACCTGCGGCATCGCGGCCGTGATGATCATGGGCCGGACGACGACCGGCAGCTCGACCCACGGCACGCTCTGGGAGCTGGAGGCCATCGCGGCGGTCGTCATCGGCGGCACCCTGCTGATCGGCGGTCGCGGCACGATCGTCGGCACCGTCCTCGGCGTGATCATCTTCTTCACGCTCGGCAACGTCTTCACGCTCAACGACCTCTCCAGCTCGGCGCAGGCCGTGGCGCGCGGCGTGATCATCGTCGTCGCCGTCCTGCTGCAGCAGCGCCTGGCCACCGGCAGCTTCACCTTCCGCCGACCGGGGGAGGGCCCGGCCGGCGGCGGCCTCGTCCACGGCAGCCCGGCCGGCGCGGTCTCCGGCGGCACCAGCGACCCGGGCGGGCCCGGCGGCGCCCGTCCCGGCACCTCTCCGACCTGACCGGGGTGCGGCGACCTCTCACCGCCGCACCCCGGCCAGCACCCCCCCCGGCGGGCTCCCGCCCGCCGGACCCGCAGCTCCCCACCCGAACGAGCCCGACGACCTGGCGGTCCAGCCAGGGAGGCGAACACCCCCGAGGAGATCACCATGTCCGCAGCGAGGCAGCGTCCCTTCCGCCGGATGACCTACACCGCCGTCGCCCTCCTGAGCGCCGGTGCCCTGGTCGCCGGCTGCACCAGCAACGAGCCGGAGAACTCGGGCGGCGGGGGCGGCAACGCCGCAGCCAGCGACAACGACGAAGAGGGCGAGACCGTCGTCATCGGCTTCTCCGCCCCGGCCGCCGACCACGGCTGGATGGCCGGCATCACCGAGGCCGCCCGCGCCGTCGACGAGGAGTACGACGACGTCGAGCTCCGCGTCGCCGAGGGCACCAACGACGTCGGCACCCAGATCAGCCAGGTCGAGACGTTCATCAACGACGGCGTCGACGCCATCGTGCTGCTGCCCTTCGACGGTGACGCCCTCACCCCCGTGGCGCTCGAGGCGATGGAGGCCGGCATCCCGGTCATCAACGTCGACCGCGAGTTCAACAGCCCGTTCGCCGCCCGCGCCACGATCCTCGGCGACAACTACGGCATGGGCGTCTCGGCCGGCACCTACATCTGCGAGGAGCTGGGCGACCAGCCCGACGCCGTCATCGCCGAGATCGCCGGCATCGACTCGCTGCCCCTGACCCAGGACCGCAGCCAGGGCTTCGCCGATGCGCTGGCCGACTGCGAACTCGAGGTGAGCAACCGCGTCGCGGCCGAGTTCACCGTCGAGTCCGGTGAGGCCGAGGCGGCCAACCTGCTCCAGGCCGCTCCGCAGATCGACGCCATCTGGAACCACGACGACGACCAGGGCGTCGGCGTCCTGGCCGCCATCGAGAACGCCGGCCGCGACGAGTTCTTCATGGTCGGCGGCGCCGGCTCGGCGAACGCGATGCGTGCCATCGAGTCGGGTGACTCCGTCCTCCGGGCGACCGTCATCTACCCGCACACCCAGGCGGCCGACGGCGTCCGGCTGGCCCGCCTGATCGCCCAGGGCAAGGGCGTGTCCGACCTGAACTCCCAGGGCGTGCCGCGCGAGATCGTGCTCAACGCGCCGGTGGTCACCGCCGACAACGTCGACGAGTACATCGACGCCGCGTTCGAGTCCTGATCGCTCCGGGGTCGCCGGCCGCACCCCGGCCGGCGACCCCGCTTCCCGAGGAGTCGTCATGACCTCCACCGACCGGCCCCGCCTGGGGGTCGGCCTCATCGGCCACGCGTTCATGGGCGCCGCGCACTCCCAGGCGTGGCGCACCGCCCCCCACTTCTTCGACCTCCCGCTCCGGCCCGACCTCGCGGTGCTCGTGGGCCGTGACCCCGCCCGCGTCGCCAGAGGCCGCCGACCGGCTCGGCTGGGCGACGACGGAGACCGACTGGCGCCGGGTGCTCGAGCGCGACGACGTCGACCTGGTCGACGTCTGCACCCCCGGCGACACCCACGCCGAGATCGCGATCGCCGCGCTCGAGGCCGGCAAGCACGTCCTGTGCGAGAAGCCGCTGGCCAACTCGGTCCCCGAGGCCGAGGCGATGGCCGCGGCCGCCGCGCGCGCCGCCCGCGACGGGGTCCGCTCCATGGTCGGGTTCACCTACCGGCGGGTGCCGGCCATCGGGCTGGCGCGGCAGCTGGTCGCCGACGGGCGGCTCGGCGAGATCCGGCACGTGCGGGCCCAGTACCTGCAGGACTGGATCGCCGACCCGGCCGCCCCGATGTCGTGGCGGCTGGAGAAGGACAAGGCCGGGTCGGGAGCGCTCGGTGACATCGGCGCCCACGTCGTCGACCTCACCCAGCACATCACCGGCCAGCGGCTCACCGGCGTGAGCGCGTTGCTGGAGACCTTCGTGAAGGAGCGGCCGCTGCCCGCCGCCGCCGGATCGCTGTCCGGCGTGGCGGGGGAGGGGACCGGCCTGGTCACCGTCGACGACGCCGCCGTCTTCACCGCCCGGTTCACCGGCGGCGCGCTGGGCGTGTTCGAGGCGACCCGGTTCGCCCTCGGCCGGAAGAACGCCATCCGGATCGAGATCAACGGGTCGCGGGGCAGCCTGGCCTTCGACTTCGAGGACATGAACGTCCTGCACTTCTTCGACGGAGACGAGCCGGGGGAGACCGCCGGCTTCCGCCGGATCGTCGTCACCGAGCCCGGGCACCCCTACGTCGGTCACTGGTGGCCGGCCGGTCACGGCCTCGGGTACGAGCACGGCTTCACCCACCAGGTCGTCGACCTGGTGACCGCCATCGCCCAGGGCGCGGACCCCGCGCCGTCCTTCGCCGACGGGCTGCAGGTGCAGCGGGTGCTCGACGCCGTCGAGCGCAGCGCCGCCGACCAGGCCCGCTGGACCGAGATCCCAGGAGACGACTGATGCCGCGCCCCGTCACGCTGTTCACCGGCCAGTGGGCCGACCTGCCCTTCGAGGAGGTGTGCCGGCTGGCCTCCGGGTGGGGCTACGACGGTCTGGAGATCGCCTGCTGGGGCGACCACCTCGACGTCGAGCGCGCCGCGAACGACGCCTCCTACGCGCAGGAGAGGCTCGACCTGCTCAAGAGCCACGGCCTGCAGGTGTTCGCGATCTCCAACCACCTCAACGGCCAGGCCGTCTGCGACGACCCGATCGACGAGCGGCACCGCGGCATGGTGCACCCGCGGGTGTGGGGCGACGGCGACCCCGAGGGCGTCCGGCAGCGGGCGGCGGAGGAGATGAAGCTGACCGCGCGGGCGGCCCGCGCGCTCGGCGTCGACGTCGTCGTCGGGTTCACCGGGTCGAAGATCTGGAAGACCGTGGCCATGTTCCCGCCGGTGCCCGAGTCGATGATCGAGGACGGCTACCGCGACTTCGCCGACCGCTGGAACCCGATCCTCGACGTGTTCGACGAGGTCGGGGTGAAGTTCGCGCACGAGGTGCACCCCAGCGAGATCGCCTACGACTACTGGACGACGGTCCGCACCATGGAGGCCATCGGGCACCGGGAGGCCTTCGGGCTGAACTGGGACCCGTCGCACTTCGTCTGGCAGGACCTGGACCCGGTCTCGTTCATCTGGGACTTCAAGGACCGGATCTACCACGTCGACTGCAAGGACGCGAAGAAGCAGGTGGGCAACGGGCGCAACGGCCGGATGGGCTCGCACCTGCCGTGGGCCGACCCGCGCCGCGGCTGGGACTTCGTCTCCACCGGGCACGGCGACGTCCCGTGGGAGGCGTGCTTCCGGATGCTCAACACGATCGGCTACGACGGGCCGATCTCGGTGGAGTGGGAGGACGCCGGCATGGACCGCCTGGTGGGCGCGCCCGAGGCGCTGGAGTTCGTCCGCCGGCTGGCCTTCGACCCGCCGGCGGCCGCGTTCGACGCCGCCTTCGCCAGCGGCAACTGACGCCACGGCGCCCCGCGCCACGATCAGGTGACCTGATCGTCGGGCGTCCTCCCTCGCGGTGTGCGGTGGGGGAGGACGCCCGGCGGTGAGGGAGGACGCGGGGTCAGGCGGCCTTGGCGGCGCGGCGGGCGTCCTTCGCCGCCTGCTTGGCGTGCTTGGTGGCCAGCTTCTCGGCCTTCTTCACCGACACCCGGGGACGGCGCTCGATCAGCCCGCGGGTCATCAGCCCGATGCCGATGCCGACCAGCCAGCTGTCCTTCGCGATGGCCAGCCCCTGCTCGGTGGGAGCGAGGCTGCCGGGCTTCCGCATGCCCGGCGTCTTCAGGTAGAGGCCCAGCAGGCCACCGGAGAAGGCGGTCAGCGCGGCCCCGGCGGCGAAGGTCGGGACGAACGGGGTGAGCAGCGCGGCCCCGAGCACGATCTCCGTCGTCGCCAGTCCCTGCGCGAACTGCTGCGGCGGCACGGACTTGAGCACCGGGTAGGCACCGGCGGCGAACCCGTGCATGCCCGCCGCGGTCTCCTCGTCGGCTCCGCGCTTGCCGAGCCCGCTGTTGAGGATGAACGCGCCGGCGCTGATGCGCGGGGCGATCTCGGACAGGGTGATGGGCAACTTGAGCATCGGTTCCTCGGCTCTCCGGCGGGGCGTGGCCGAGCGCTCGACCACGCGGGATCGGAGCACCCTGTGCCCATCACCGGGCCGGTCAACCGTGCCGCGGAACTCCCGGGGCGAGCCGGGCGGCGAGCTCCGCGGCGGCGTCGGTGCCGATCAGCACGGTGTCGTAGCGCCGGCCGGTCAGCCGCAGCCGCAGGGCCGGCTGCCCGCGACGGACCGAGACGAAGCTCTTCTCGCCGCGGGCCCGCCAGGTGCCGATGGCGCGGACGCCGGGCAGCCCGAGCCCGGGGGCGCGCAGACCGCGCACCGCCCCCAGCCCGGAGGGGACCGCCTCGGCCGCGGTGACCGCCGAGCGCGGCACCTCGAGGTCGCGGAGCAGGCCGAAGAACTTCTCGGACCGGCTCAGCGCGACGCGAACGGTGTCGGCGGAGATCTCGATCGTTGCCACGAGTGGATCGTGTCAGGCCGACGGCAGGTGCTGGGATCAGGTCACCTGATCCCAGCGCGTCCTCCCTCGTGGTGCACGGTGAGGGAGGACGCGCGGAGCTGAGGGAGGACGGCGACCCGGAGGTCAGCGACCGCGGCGCGAGCCGGCGCTGAACGACGCCGCCGACGACGTGCCGGCGCGGGCGGCGAGCTCCGCGCGGGTGCGGGCCGGGCCGGACGAGCGGCCGGAACCGCCCGAGCCGCCGCGACCGCCCGAGGCGGCCTTTGCCGAGGAGGTGCCGCGGCCGCCGCCGGCGCCGCGACGTCGTCCACCGCCGTTGCCCTGCGGCTGCTGCTCGACCACGGGGGCCGGCTCGACGTAGGGCGCGGCCGGGCCGGTGAGCTCCGCGAGCAGCGGGGAACCGGGCGCGACCGTGCTGATCTGCGGGCTGATGCCGGCCTGGCGGGTCAGCGTGCGCACCTCGCCGACCATGTCCGGGGTGGTGATGGTGACGACGGTGCCGCCGGCGCCGGCGCGCGCGGTGCGGCCCGAGCGGTGCAGGTAGGCCTTGTGCTCGGTCGGCGGGTCGACGTGCACGACCAGGGCGACGTCGTCGACGTGGATGCCGCGGGCGGCGATGTCGGTGGCGCACATGACCCGGCTGGTGCCGTTGCTGAACGCCTCGAGGTTGCGCTCGCGGGCGTTCTGGCTCAGGTTGCCGTGCAGGTCGACGGCGGGGATGCCCTGCGCGGTGAGCTGCTTGGCCAGCTTCTTGGCCTGGTGCTTGGTGCGGGTGAACAGCACGCTGCGGCCCAGGCCCGAGGCGAGCTGGCGCACGACCTCGGCCTTGTCGGCGGTCTGCACGTGGAAGACGTGGTGGGTCATGGTGCTGACCGGGGCCACGGCCGGGTCGACCGAGTGGGTGACCGGGTTGCTCAGGTAGCGCTTGACCAGGATGTCGACGCCGTTGTCGAGGGTCGCGGAGAACAGCATCCGCTGCCCGACCTTCGGGGTGCGGTCCATGATCCGCTTGACGCCGGGCAGGAAGCCGAGGTCGGCCATGTGGTCGGCCTCGTCGAGGATGGTGACCTCGATGGCGCCGAGGTCGCAGTGGCCCTGGCCGATGAGGTCCTCGAGCCGGCCGGGGCAGGCGATGACGACGTCGACACCCTGCGACAGCGCCTGGACCTGCGGGTTCTGGCCGACGCCACCGAAGATCGTGGTGGTCCGCATGCCGAGCGCGCGGGCCATCGGGTCGACGACGGCGGCGACCTGGTTGGCCAGCTCCCGGGTCGGCACGAGGATCAGCGAGCGCGGCCGCTTGGGCTGCCGCCTGCTGTCCGAGGCGGCCAGGCGGGCGACCAGCGGGATGGAGAAGGCGAGGGTCTTGCCCGAGCCGGTGCGGCCGCGGCCCAGCACGTCCCGGCCGCTCAGGCTGTCGGGGAGCGTGGCGACCTGGATCGGGAACGGCGCGGTGATGCCGCTGGCCGAGAGCACCTCGACCATCGGCGCCGGGACGCCGAGGGCGGCGAAGGTGGTGTCGGTGGGGAGCACGGTGGCGTCCGCACCGACCGGGACGACGACGGGAGCCGGGGCGGTGGGCGCCGGCGCGGCCGGACGGGCCTGCTGCTGGCCCTGCTCGCCGGCCGGGCGGGTGCCGCGACCGCGTCCGCCGCGACGACGACGGGGGCCGCCGCTCTCGGAGGCGGCGGCGGGGGAGCTGTTGGTGCTGGAGGTCAAGGGAATCCTTCGACGATCGGTGGCTGCACTCCACCTCGCGAAGGCGAGCACCGGCACGACTGCACAGGGCAGGGCGGGCTCGCGTCGTCGGCGAGACGTCGGTCAGCCGGGCGCACCGAGGTGGCGCAGCCTCAGCCCGACGTCGATTCCTGCCGCTCAGGGTGAGCGAGGGCGGCGCCGGTACGGACCACATAACCAGACCCGGCGGTGATCTGGTCCCAGGTGTGGGGAGCGAAGGATCACAACGAGGGGTGTCGCCGCCCCGATCCCCGCGGAACAGCGGAGCCGGGGATGGCCGGATACCGGTGGAACGTGGCACCCCGGCCTCTCGGCGCAGATGGGGCGGTGCGCGATCCTGGACGGCGTGAGAACCGCCGCCGCGCCGCGCATCCACCCCGCCTGGTGGGTGGCCGGGGTGACCTTCCTGGCGCTCGTCGGGGCCGCGGCCTTCCGCGCCGTCCCCGGGGTGCTCATCGACCCGCTGCGCGACGAGTTCGGCTGGTCGGTATCGACCATCTCGGCCGCGGTCGCGGTCAACATGGCGCTCTACGGGCTGACCGCGCCGTTCGCGGCCGCGCTGATGGAGCGCTTCGGCATCCGCCGCGTGGTCATGTGCGCGCTGCTGGTGGTCGCCGTCGGCAGCGGGCTGACCGTGTTCATGACCGCGAGCTGGCAGCTGGTCCTGCTGTGGGGCGTGCTCGTCGGGCTGGGCACCGGGTCGATGGCGCTGTCGCTGGTCGCCACGGTCACCAACCGCTGGTTCGTCGCCCGCCGCGGCCTGGTCTCGGGCATCCTCACCGCCGGCGGCGCGGCCGGGCAGCTGGTCTTCCTGCCGCTGGTCGCGTGGATCGACTCCGAGCACGGCTGGCGCGCCGCCTCCCTGGGGACGACGGCGGCCGCGCTCGCCGTCCTCCCGCTGGTGGCGTGGCTGCTCCGCGACCGGCCGCGCGACCTCGGCGTCGTCCCGTACGGCGGCACGGCGGCCGACGACGTCGAGCCGGTGCGGGTGGGCGCGGCGCGCTCGGCGCTGCAGGGGCTGGCGCTCGCCGCCCGGGCCCGGCCGTTCTGGCTGCTCGCCGGCGGCTTCTTCATCTGCGGCATGTCGACCAACGGGCTGGTGCAGCCGCACTTCATCCCGGCCGCGCACGACCACGGCATGCCGGTGACGACGGCGGCGTCGCTGCTCGCCGTCGTCGGCATCTTCGACATCGCCGGGACGATCTTCTCCGGCTGGCTCACCGACCGGGTCGACCCGCGCCTGCTGCTGCTGGCCTACTACGGGCTGCGCGGGTTCTCGCTGTTCCTGCTGCCGCCGCTGTTCGGGCCCGAGCCGGGGTTGAGCATGGTCGTGTTCATCGTCTTCTACGGCCTGGACTGGGTGGCCACGGTGCCGCCCACGCTGGCGCTGTGCCGCGAGCACTTCGGCGACCGCGCGCCCGTGGTGTTCGGCTGGGTGTTCGCCTCCCACCAGCTCGGTTCGGCGGCCGCGGCGTTCGGGGGTGGGGTGATCCGCGACGTCACCGGCTCCTACGACCTCGCCTGGTTCGCCGCCGGGGCGCTCTGCATGGCGGCGGCGGTCATGTCGATCTCGATCCGCCGGAACCCGCCGCCGCCGGTCCCGGTGGCCCCGACCGACGCGCAGGAGGCCGCGGCCGCCCAGGCCCACGGCTGAGGGGCAGACATGGCCATCTCTGCCCCTAGGGGCGGGCGTGGAGGGCGGCGAACTCGCCGGGCGTCATGCCCGTGACGGCGGAGAAGTCCCGGCTGAGGTGCGACTGGTCCGCGTACCCGAGGACGGCTGCGGTCTCGGCCAGCGAGGTGCCGTCGGTGCGCAGCCGCTCGGCCGCCTCCTGGAGCCGGCGTCGCTGGATCAGCCATTTCGGCGTCAGCCCGATCCGCCGCTGCACCAGCCGCTGCAACGCCCGCTCGCCCAGGCCGAACTCGGCGCACACCTGGGCGACGCGGGTGACGTCGCTGCGGGACTCGACGAACGCGACGAGCCGGTTGACCAGCGCGCCCTCGTCGTCCACCGGCAGCGCGGGGCGCAGGGCCTCGCCGAACGCCTCGATCGCCGCCGCGTGGCCGGCCGGGTCGGAGGGGTCGGGTGCCATCGCCGCCCGGACGCGGTCGCTGAGCACCCGCCCGGCGTCCCCGAGCACCTCGCCCACGTCGACGGCGCGGTCGGTGAACTCCGCCATCGGCCGGCCGGTCAGCAGGTATCCGGCCGCGGGGGCGCAGGCGACGCCGACCGCCCAACCGTCGCCGGTCAGCGTCGTCGTCGACAGCGAGGCGGTGACGCCGTAGAAGCGGGCGTAGTCCTGCGCGATCACGATCAGCGAGTTCGGGTACTGGAGCACCTTCTGGGGCGCCTCCTGCCCCGTCGGCACCGACCACACCGGGATCCAGAACCACCGCAGGAGGCCCGCGAACTCTGCCGGCGCCTCGTAGCGGTGCATCCGGTGCGAGGCGTCGCGCGGGTCCTTGAGGTGGGCGCGGGCGATCGCGTCCCACGGCGCGCTGTCGGATTTCATCAAGACCAGCCTGCCGCAGCGGAGCAGGCTGGGTCCATGAACGAGACCCGTACGCGCTACGACGCCGCCGACCGCCCGCTGACCGCCGTCCTCGAGGCCGTGCCCGGTGCGGCGTGGAACGCGGCGTCCCCGTGCGAGGGCTGGACGGCGGCCGACGTGGTCGCGCACCTGGTGAGCACCGAACGGGAGTTCCTGACCGGGCGCGGCCTCGAGCTCGGCGACGCCCCCGACGTCGCGGCCGACCCCGCCGGCGCCTGGCGCGCGCACGCGCAGCGGGTGCGGGAGGCGCTCACCGACGACGTCGTCGCGACGCCGTACGAGGGCTACTTCGGGCCGAGCACGATCGGCGAGACGTTCGAGCGGTTCTACGTCTGGGACATGGTCGTGCACCGCTGGGACGTCGCGACCGCCGCGGGCGTGGACGCCGGTCTCACCGACGCCGAGCTGGACAGCATCGACCGCGGCGCCGACGGCTTCGGCCCGGCCCTGCACTCGGACGGCGTCTGCGCCCCCGAGGTCACCGTCCCCGCCGACGCCGACCGCGCCACCCGGGTGCTCGCCCGCCTGGGCCGCCGCGCCTGACCACCTCCGGGGCTCCGGTGCCGGAAGTCCCGGAGGGGAGGGGTCAGCGGGCGGCGGCGAGCTCCGCGTCGACGGTGCGGCCGCGGATCAGGTCGGCCGCCCGCTCGGCGATCATGATCGTCGGGGCGTTGGTGTTGCCGCGGACCAGCGTCGGCATCACCGAGGCGTCGACCACCCGCAGGCCGTCGATGCCGTGCACGCGCAGCTGGGGGTCGACGACGGCGAGGTCGTCCGTCCCCATCCGGCAGGACGACACCGGGTGGTACAGCGACTCCAGCGTCTCGCGCACCTTCGCCCGCAGCCCGTCCCGCGACACAGCGGCCCGGCCCGGCGACCACTCGTCGGCCAGCACCGAGGCGAGCGGCCCGACCGAGGCGATCTCGCGCGCCTTCTGCACGCCGGAGACCAGGGCGTCCAGGTCGCGCTCGTCGGTCAGGTAGCCGGCGTCGATCGACGGCGCCCACGTCGGGTCGGCCGAGCGCAGCCGCACCGAGCCGCGCGAGTGCACGTCGACCAGCACGACCGCGGAGGTGAAGGCGTCGACGTCCGGATCGACCTCCGCCTGCCGCCAGAACTTCACCGGCAGGAAGTGGAACTGCAGATCGGGCTCGGCCAGCCCGGGGGAGGAGCGGGTGAACAGCCCCGCTTCGGCCAGGTTCGAGGTCAGCGCCCCGCGGCGGGCGCCGAACCACTTCGCGTAGCCCGACGGCGACTCCGCCCGGAACAGCGACTCGCCGGACCGGACGTCCCAGATCACCGGCACCAGCGGGTGGTCCTGCAGCCCCGCTCCGACGCCGGGCAGGTCGTGCACGACGTCGACCCCGACCTCGCGCAGGTGGTCGGCCGGGCCGATGCCCGAGAGCATGAGCAGCTGCGGGGAGTTCACCGCGCCCCCGGAGAGCACGACCTCGGCGGCCCGGGCGGTGTGCAGCGCGCCGTTCCAGCGGTACTCGACGCCGGTCGCGCGCCCGCCCTCGACCAGCACCCGGGTGGTCAGGGCGCCGGTGAGCACGGTCAGGTTGGGCCGGTCCGGCACCGGGTGCAGGTAGGCATCGGCTGCCGACCAGCGGCGCCCCCGCTTCTGGGTGACCTGGTACTGCCCGACGCCCTCCTGCGTGGCGCCGTTGAAGTCGTCGTTGCGCGGGTAGCCGGCCGCGACGGCGGACTCGACCACGGCGCGGGTCCACGCGTGCGGGGAGCGCAGGTCCTCGACCCGGAGCGGGCCACCCACCCCGTGCCACCGGTCGGCACCGCGGGCGTTGTCCTCCATGCGCCGGAACAGCGGCAGCACGGCGTCGTAGGACCACCCGTCGTCCCCGGTGAGCCGCGCCCACTCGTCGTAGTCGGCGCGCGCCCCGCGGATGTAGATCATCGCGTTGATCGACGACGAGCCGCCCAGCACCTTGCCGCGCGGCCAGAACAGCTTCCGGCCGTCGAGCCCGGGCTGCTCCTCGGTCGTGTAGTTCCAGTCCCGCCGGGTGCGCCACACCTTGTACAGCGCCGCCGGGATCTGGACCTCCAGCACGCGGTCGGAGCCGCCGGCCTCCAGCAGCAGCACCCGCAGCGACGGGTCCTCGCTCAGCCGTCCCGCCAGCGCCGAGCCGGCCGAGCCGGCCCCGACGACGACGACGTCGTACTCGGTGGTGCGATCGCTCACCGGTGGCGGCCGTGCAGCATGCCGACGACGCGCGCGAGCTGGTCGGCGGTGGTCGCCGGCCGGCGGAAGCTCATGACGTTGACCGGCAGCGCGATCCGCTGGCGGGTGATCGACTTCGAGCGGGTGAACTCCTTGAGCCCGTCCTCGCCGTGGATCCGGCCGAAGCCGGAGTCGCCGACGCCGCCGAAGGGCAGCGCGGGCACCGAGGCGAAGGTCAGCACCGAGTTGATCGAGGTCATGCCGCTGCGCATCCGGCGGGCCAGGTCCATCGCCTTCGCCTTGGAGCCGGAGAAGATCGAGCCGGCCAGGCCGTAGGTGGTGTCGTTGGTCAGCCGCAGCGCCTCCTCGGCGTCGCGCACCCGCGTGATCGTCAGCGTCGGGCCGAAGGTCTCCTCGCGGATCGCCGCGGACTCCTCCGGGACGTCGAGCAGCACGGTCGGCGCGACGTAGCCCCGACCGGAGGCGGCCTCGCCGGTGATCACGCGGGCGCCGGCGGAGGCGGCGTCCTGCACGTGCCGGTTCACGATGTCGATCTGCGAGGGCATCGTCATCGGGCCGTAGGTGGCCTCGTCGTCCGACCCCGGGCGCAGCTCGCGCACCTGGGTGGTGACCTCGGAGACGAAGCGGTCGTAGACGGCCTCGGTCACGTACACGCGCTCGACGCCGATGCAGGTCTGGCCGCCGTTGCTCATCGCGCCCCAGACGGCGGCGTCGGCCGCGGCGACCACGTCGGCGTCGTCGTCGACGATCATCGCGTCCTTGCCGCCGAGCTCCATGAGCACGGGGGTGAGGGTCTCGGCGCAGGCGGCCATGACCTTCTTGCCGGTCGGCGCGGAGCCGGTGAAGGCGATCTTGCCGACGCCGGCGCGGCACAGCGCGTTGCCGGTCTCGCCGAAGCCGGTGACGACCTGGACGACGTCGACGGCGTCCGGGACGGCGGCCCGCCAGGCGGCGGCCAGCCACGCGCCGATGGCCGGGGTGTACTCCGAGGGCTTGAAGACGACGGCGTTGCCGGCGGCGAGCGCGTAGGCGATCGAGCCCATCGGCGTGAACACCGGGTAGTTCCACGGCCCGATGACGCCGACGACGCCCAGCGGCTGGTACTCGAGGTAGGCGGCGTGGTTGGCCGCGAGCATCCCCGACCTCACCCGCCGCTGGCCGAGCGCCTTGCGGGCGTGCCCGGCGGCCCAGGCGAGGTGGTCGATGGCCAGGCTGATCTCGAGGATCGCGTCGGCGTGCGGCTTGCCGTTCTCCCGGTGCACGAGGTCGGCGAGCTCGTGCAGCCGGCGGGCCACGTACCCGCGGAACGCGTCGAGCCGCTGCTTGCGGCCGCCGAAGCCCAGGGCCGCCCACTGCTCGGCGGCGGCGCGGGCCGCCGCGACCGTCTCGGCGACGGCGTCCTCGTCGTGGACCGCGGAAGACCCCGACGACCGCGCCGGTGGCCGGGTCGGTGGACTCGAAGGTGCGGGACGTGGCGTGGCGGTCGACGCTCCCGGCGGAGGTACCGGTGACCGCGTCCATCTCTTCGGCGAGCGACATGTCCCGCAGGTTACCGACGGGTTCGCCGTCCGGCCCGGTCGAACGTCAGACCGCGGTGACGACGGCCCACGCCGTCTTCTTGCCCCGGCCGGCGGTCGTCCAGCCGTGCCGCACCGAGAGGTCGGCGACGAGGTAGAGGCCGAACCCGCCCTTGCCCGGGTCGCGGCCCTGCGCGGGGGTGGGCGGGACACCGGGGGCGGAGTCGCTGACCGCGATCAGCCACTCGTCGCCCGCCTGGCTCAGCGCGGCGGCCACCGGGGCGCCGCCGTGCCGCAGCGCGTTGGACGCCAGTTCGTCGGCGATGAGCACCAGCCGCTCGGACCACTGCTCGGTCTCGGGGCGCTCGACGGTGGTGCGGCCGGTCGTGGACGAGCGGAGCCGCTGCCGGAGCGTCGCGAGCTCGGACAGGGACGTGAGGTCCTGGCACCACAGCTCGGTGAAACCGTGCGGCAGGCGTGCGCTCTCCCAGAGCCCCACCGTCACCGCCCCCCGTACTCGGACCGACCCGACGCCGACCTCGTCGGTCCCCCTGCCCGATCCCCGAGATCGCCAACCACGGAGTCACCCGGAGGGGGCGGCCCGGACTCTAGGGTCGCGCCATGGGGAGCCCGCGCACCGCCGACCCGTTCGGTACGGCGGAGCTGCGCCGCCGGGTGCTCGCGGCCTGGACCGACTCCCCGGCCCGCTTCCGCGAGGACGCGAACGCCGAGGAGGACCTGGTCCGCGGCGGCTACCGCGACCGGCTGCTGGTCGAGCTCGCCCAGAACGCCGCAGACGCGGCACGGCGGGCCGGGGTGCCCGGCCGGCTGCGGCTCGAGCTCACCGGCGGGGCCGCGCCGGAGCTGCGCGCGGCGAACACCGGTGCCCCGCTGGACGCCGCGGGGGTGGAGGGTCTGGCGACGCTGCGGGCCTCGGCCAAGCGGGACGACGCGGCGAGCGCCGGGCGGTTCGGCGTCGGCTTCGCCGCGGTGCTCGCGGTGACCGACGAGCCCGCCGTCCGCTCGACGACCGGCGGGGTGCGGTTCAGCGCCGCCCGCACCCGGGCCGCCGTCGCCGCGGTGCCCGACCTCGCCGCCGAGCTAGCCGCGCGCGACGGCGCCGTGCCGGTGCTGCGGCTGCCCGAGCCGGCGGTCGGCGCCCCGCCGGAGGGGTTCGCCACCGAGGTGGTGCTGCCGCTGCGGCCCGGTGCCCGCGACACCGTCGCCGCCGCGCTGGCCGCGCTGGACGCCGAGCTGCTGCTCGCCCTGCCCGGGCTGGACCGCGTCGAGGTGATCGCCGACGGCGGGCGGCGGCTGCTCACCCGGGACGGCGCCCCGCCGCTGGTCCGGCTCACCGACGGCGAGGGCACGACGACGTGGGCCGTCGCGACCGCCGCGGGGGAGCTGCCCGCGGAGCTGTCCGCCGGCCGGCCGGTCGAGGAGCGCGGGCGGCGGGCCTGGGACCTCACCTGGGCGGTGCCGGTGGACGACGACGGCCGGCCGCGCCCGCTGCCGGGCCGCCAGGTGGTGCACGCGCCGACGCCGAGCGACGAGCCGCTGAGCCTCCCGGTGCGGCTGATCGCCCCGTTCCCGCTCGGCCCGGACCGGCGGCACGTGCTGCCCGGCCCGGTCACCGACCTCCTGGTGGCGGAGGCCGCGCGGGCCTTCGCCGCGCTCGTCCGGCAGCTGCCGCCCGATCCCGCCGTCCTCGCGCTGCTCCCGCACCCGGGCCGGTGGCCCGGGGCGCCGCTGGCCGAGGCGCTGGACCGCGCCGTCGGTGACCGGCTCTCGGCCGAGGACTGGCTGCCGGTCGCGGGGGAGGAGGAGCGCCGCGCGCCGCTCGGCGCGGTCGTCCTCGAGGACGCCGACGAGGCGCGGGTGGCCGCCCTCGCCGGGGTGCTGCCGGGCCTGCTGCCCGCCGCCTGGTCGCGCCGCACCGACGCGCCGGTCTTCACCGCGCTCGGCGTGCGGCGGATCGGCCCGGCCGAGGCGGTCGAGGCGGTGCGCGGCGTGGACCGGCCGCCCGGGTGGTGGGCCCGGCTGTACGCCGCGCTGGACGGCGCCGACCGCGAGGAGCTGGGCGCGCTGCCGGTGCCCCTCGCCGACGGCCGCACCGCGCACGGACCGGCCGGGGTGCTGCTGCCCGTCGAGGGGCTGCCCGCCGCGCGGCTCGCACCGCTCGGGCTGCGGCTGGCCGATCCCGACGCCGTCGCCCCGCCGGCGGCCCGGCGCCTGCTCGAGCGCCTCGGGGCGCGGCCCGCCACGGCGGCCGCGGTGCTCGCCGACCCGGTGGTCCGGGCCGCCGTGGAGCACTCGCTGGCGGCGGTCGAGGACGCCGTCCCCGACGAGCCGGACCCTGCCGAGCTGGCCGACGCGGTGCTCGCCCTCGTGGCCGCGGCCGGCCCGGCGGCCGACGGGCAGCCCTGGCTCGCCGAGCTCGCCCTGCCCGACGACGACGGCGGGTGGGCACCGGCGGGCGAGCTGCTGCTGCCCGGCGCCCCGCTGGCGGGCGTGCTCGAGCCGGGCGCGCTGGGCGTGCTCGACGCAGCCGTCGCCGCGGCGGCGGAGCACGACGCCCTCCGGCGGGTCGGCGTGCTCGACACCTTCGCGCTGGTCACCGCCGGCGATCCCGACGCGCTCGACGTCGACGCGGCGGAGGAGTGGGCCGACGCCGTCCTCGACCGGCTGCCCCGGGACGCGCCCGCACCGGACTGGCCGGCCCTGACCGCCGTCCGCGACCTGGAGCTGGTGGCCGACTGGCCCGCTGCCCTCCGGCTGCTGGCCGAGCTGCCCGCCGCCGCATGGGACGACGTCATCCTCGGCGGTGTCCCGGCGCCCGGCTACCTGCGCTGGTGGCTGGCCACGCACCCGGTGCTCGACGGCCGCCGCCCGGACCGGTTGCGGGCACCCGGACCAGGCCCGTTACAGGGACTGTACGAACTGGCCGAGCTCGACGACCGGCTGCTGCGCCTGGTGCGCCCACCCGCGACGGTCGACGACGTGCTCGCCGACGTCGACGGCGCGATCGACCTGCTGCACCGGCTCGGCGACCCGGCCCGCGTCGTGCGGCTCGACCTGCTCGGCAGCATCTACCCGCGGCTCGCCGAGGCGCTCGACGGCGTCGACGTGGACCCGCCGGGGCGGGTGCGCGTGGCGCCCGACCGCGTGGCGGCGGACGCCGTCGTCCTGGACGCGCCGTGGTTGCAGTCACTGGTCCGAACCGACGTCGTCCCCGGGGGAGCCGCGGTGGCCGACCTGCTGGACCTCCCCCTGGCCTCGGAGGTCGTGCGGAGCGCGCCGTCCTCGAGGGGGCCGGGACGGCCGTGGGCCGAGCTGCCCGGCGCCGCGCTGGCGGCCGCCCGCCTCGGGGTGGGCGAGCTGACCGGGGAGGTGGTGGTTGATCCGCGGCTGGCCGCCGACGGCGTCCCGGTGGCGTGGTGGCCGGGGGAGCCGGACCGGGTCGACGGCACGCCGGCGGCACTGGGCCGCGCCCTGGCCTGGCGGGCCGGGCGGTGGGAGCTGCGCCAGGCGCTGGCCGAGGCGTTCGCCGCCCCCGACCGCGTCCTCGACCTGGCGGCCGAGGACGCGATCGGGCACTGGTCCTACTGACCCCAGCGCGGGATGGCCGCGGCACCGGGCGCGTGCCCGTGCGTCGAGGGCCGCCCGCCGCGACCGGCGCGGGGCGCGCCGGCCGACGGTGCCCGCGAGGTGCGGGTCCAGCAGTCGAACAGCGAGCGCCACTGCGCCGCGGTGAGCGCCGACGGCCGGGTGGTCGGCGGCAGGCCCTCGTGCCGCAGCCACTGCACCCCGGCGGTGCCGGGCAGCTGGGCGCGCAGCAGCGGCCCCAGCGGCGCCGACGACGACGCCAGCACGGCGTGCGCGAGGCGGTCGAACGCGGGGGTGTCGGACTCGGGCAGGCCGGCGCGGGCATCGGCCGCGGGGCCGGCGGGAACGGGACTCGGACGTGACACGGGGTACCTCCGGACGAGGCGGTGCGGAACGCCCCCGGGTCAGCACGGTGCCCGGTGGGCGCGGGGGAGAGGGATCGGGGACCGGGCAGGGCCGGGTCGCCGCGGCCGGACGGGGGGAACCGTTCCCGGCGGGAGCACGAGGCTCGGGGCGGGCCGGGGCCGGAACGGCCCCGGAACTCAGGAGGAGGTGCGCATCCGCACGACGTACCGCATGGCCGGGACCCTAGGGACGAGGGCGCGGTGCCGTCGAGCGAATTACCGCTCCCGGTCCTCGGCGCCGGCCGAGCCGGCCTGGGTGGACCGGGCGGCCTGGGCGGCGCGGTGGGCCTCCCAGCGGCGGCGGTCCTTCTCGCGGGCGCCCGCGTTCTGCTCCCACTTCGCCTTGCGGCGGCGGGCGCGCTCGGCCTCCCGCTCCTCGAACGTGGAGGTGCTCGTCCCAGCCACGGGCCGCGAGCCCCATGCCGAGGACGGTGAGCAGCGCGATGGCCACGGCCACGGCGATGACGACGTCGAGGACGAGGAACGCGAGCACCGCCAGCACGACGGCCGCGACCACCCCGAGGACCGGGCCGGGGCTCCACCGTGCGCGTGCGGGCTCAGTCGTCACCGGCCCAGTATCCGCTCCGCGGGACCTGCGTGCGGCCACCACCCACCGGGCCCCGGAGGGGGGAGGTCACGGGTCTCCTTGCCAGGAGCGGGTGCGGGCTCCTACGGTGGGGCCGACGGCTCGTCAGCCGGCCGTCCCCCTCGCGGCACGCATCAGTCGGGTGGCCCGGTTCCGGGCATCGACCGGTCGGCTCTCCTGGGTTCCAGGCACCACCTGCCGAGAGGTCCACCCGATGGCCGCACCGTCCGCCGTACCGCCGGCCTCCGACCTCCTGCGCATCGACGTCGTCGCGCACGGGCCCGCCGTGCAGGTGCACGCTGCCGGGGAGATCGACTCCTCCACCGCGCCGGTGCTCGAGCACCGCCTCGACGACGTCATCGCCGGCACGCCCGACCGGCTGGTCATCGACCTGCGCGGGGTGACCTTCCTCGACTCCGCCGGCCTCCGCGTGCTCGCCACCGCGCACAAGAGCGCCCGCCGGCGCGACGTCGACCTCCGCGTGCTCGTCTCCGCCCGGGCGGTCATGCGCCCGTTGCAGATCACCGGGCTCGCGCAGCTGCTCGGCGTCGAGGAGGTCGCCCCCGCGGCCGAGGACGCCGGGGTCGCCTGATCCGTCCCGCGCGAGCGCCCGGCCGGGGACGGCGGGAGGGTGCGTGCGCGGACCCGTGTGCCGCGGGGCACACTTCCTCCTGACCCGCGCCGGCCGCTCTCCGGCCCGCGGACGCGGACCTACGCCTGGAGGAACCCCGTGCGAGATGCGGTCATCTGCGAGCCCCTGCGGACCCCGGTCGGCGGATTCGGCGGCTCGCTGCGCGACGTCCCCGTGCAGGAGCTCGCCGCCACGGTGATCCGGGCGCTCATCGAGCGCACCGGGATCCCGCCGGAGTCGGTCGAGGACGTGCTGCTCGGCAACTGCTACCCGACCATGGACGCGCCGGCGATCGGCCGCGTCGCCGGGCTGAACGCCGGGCTGCCCGTCACGGCCTCCGGGATCCAGATCGACCGCCGCTGCGGCTCGGGCCTGCAGGCCGTCGTCAACGCCGCCATGCAGGTGCAGTCCGGCGCGTCCGACCTGGTCCTCGCCGGCGGCGCGGAGTCGATGAGCAACGCGCCGTTCTACTCGACCGCCATGCGCTGGGGGGTGCGCGCCGGCACCGGCGTGCTGCTCGAGGACGGGCTGGTGCGCGGACGCGTCACCGCCGGCGGCACCAACTTCCCCGTTCCCGGCGGGATGATCGAGACCGCGGAGAACCTGCGCGCGGAGTACGAGATCAGCCGTGAGGAGCAGGACGAGTACGCGGTGCGCAGCCACCAGCGCGCCGCCGCGGCCGTCGAGGCCGGCCGGTTCGCCGACGAGATCGTCCCGGTCACGGTGAAGGGCCGGAAGGGCGACACCGTCGTCGACCGCGACGAGCACATCCGCCCCGACGCCAACCTCGAGACGCTGGCCAAGCTGCGCCCGATCATGGGCCGCCAGGACGACGCCGCCACCGTCACCGCCGGCAACGCCAGCGGCCAGAACGACGGCGCCGCCGTCTGCATCGTGACCACCCCGGAGAAGGCCGCCGAGCTCGGGCTGCGCCCGCTGGCGAAGCTCGTCTCGTGGAGCGTCGCCGGCGTCCCGCCGCGGACCATGGGCATCGGCCCGGTGCCGGCCACGGCCAAGGCGCTCGCGATCGCCGGCCTCAGCCTGGCCGAGATCGACCTGATCGAGCTGAACGAGGCCTTCGCCAGCCAGGTGCTCGCCGTCGCCCGCGAGTGGGAGTTCACCGAGAAGGACTGGGAGCGCACCAACGTCAACGGCTCCGGCATCTCGCTGGGTCACCCGGTGGGCGCGACCGGCGGCCGGATCCTCGCCACGCTGCTGCGCGAGATGGAGCGCCGCGAGGCGCGCTACGGCCTGGAGACGATGTGCATCGGCGGCGGGCAGGGGCTCGCCGCGGTGTTCGAGCGGGTCGCCTGAGTGATCCGCGCAACGACGACGAACGGGAGCACGCAATGAGCAGGGTCGCCATCGTCACCGGCGCGGCGCGCGGCATCGGGGCGGCCACCGCCCAACGCCTCGCGCAGGACGGCTTCGCCGTCGCCGTCCTGGACCTCAAGGCAGAGGACTGCGCCGGCACCGTCGCCGCCATCGAGTCCGCCGGCGGGACGGCGCTGGCCGTCGGCGCGGATGTCAGCGACGCCGAGCAGGTCCAGGCGGCCGTCGACCGCGTCGCCGCCGAGCTCGGCCCGCCGGTCGTGCTGGTCAACAACGCCGGTGTCACCCGCGACAACCTGCTGTTCAAGATGAGCGACGCCGACTGGGACGTCGTCATGAACGTGCACCTGCGCGGCTCGTTCCTCATGACCCGCGCCACCCAGAAGCACATGATCGAGGCGAAGTGGGGCCGGATCGTCAACCTCTCCAGCGTCTCGGCGCTGGGCAACCGCGGTCAGGCCAACTACTCGACCGCCAAGGCCGGCCTGCAGGGCTTCACCAAGACCCTCGCCATCGAGCTGGGCAAGTTCGGCGTCACCGCCAACGCCATCGCACCGGGCTTCATCGTCAGCGACATGACCAAGGCGACCGCCGAGCGGATCGGCGAGGAGTGGGAGCCCTACGTGGCCAAGCGCGCCGCGGCGATCCCGGTCGCCCGCGCCGGCGTCCCCGAGGACATCGCGCACACCGTCTCGTTCTTCGTGAGCGAGGGCACCGGCTTCATCAGCGGGCAGGTCATCTACGCCGCGGGCGGCCCGCGCACCTGATCCGCCCGGACGACGGGGTGCGCCGACCGGCGCACCCCGTCGTCCCGCGTCAGGTGCGCTCGGGGTACCGGGCGCGGACGAAGAGGTAGGCGCCGAACGCGGCGATGCCCAGCGCCACCAGGGTCAGCAGGAACTGGCCGAAGGGCGCGTCGAGGATGGTCCGCAGCGCGCCGTCCAGACCGCTGGCGTCGGCCGGGTCGAAGGTGACCGCGGCGTGGACGAGCAGCCCGCCGACGACGCCGAACGCGACGCCCTTGGCGGGGTAGCCGACCTGGCCGAGCCGGGTGACCAGCCGGGTCGCCGACGCCGGCGCCTGCCCCAGGTCGATCTCCTTGAGGAAGCGCTTCGTGGCCCCCTTGTAGACGTGGTAGGCCGCCACCCCGAGCAGCACCAGCCCGGCGGCACCGACCAGCCAGCGCCCGCCCGGCCAGCCGAAGATCCCGGCCGTCGTCTCCTGCTGCTGCTGCTGGGAGCTCGACGAGCCGCCGCCGGTGGCGAAGCGGATCGCCAGCACCGCCAGGGCGGCGTAGACGACCGCCTTGGCGACCGCCTTCACCGACTTCTTGACCGCCCGGCTGCGCGCGTCCCCGGACGCCGACCAGCCCGAGCGCCAGCGCAGCACCTCCAGCGCCTGCCAGACCGCGAGGGCGATCAGCCCGATCGCGATGATCCAGAGCAGCGGCTTGCCGACCGGCGACTCCGCGACCGTCGACAGCGCGCCGGACTGGTCGGCCGACTCGCCGCCGGACCCCCAGGCCAGCTGGAGCGCCAGCCAGGCCACCAGCAGGTGCACGACGCCGTAGGCGAGGAGGCCCACGCGCGCCAGGTTCTCCAGGCCGTCGCCGTCCGCGGCGCCCAGGGCACCGCTCGTGGACCGCTGTCCGCTCATCCGCGACTCCGCTCATCGGTGGTGATCAACGACCCAGCGTGGCACGCGGACGGCCCCGGTGCCTGCCGTCGTCCCCCCGCGGTGGGGGACACTGGCTGCGTGGCGAACGCTGGAACCGTCCTGACCGCTCGACCGACCCCCGAGGTCGCCCGCCGCGCCTGGCCGCAGTGGCTCGCGCTCGGCGCCGCGATGATCGCCGTCGCCGTGGCGTCCACCGCGTGGTCCGACGGCGGCTCCCGCCTGCTGCTCGGGGCGCTCGGGCTCTTCCTCGCCGTGCGCGGCGGGGTGCTGCTGCGCACCGCCCCGGGGTTGGACGGCGAGCTCGCGGGCCGCGCCCGGACGCTCGGCACGGTCGCGGCCGGAGCCGGCGTCGTGGCGCTGGTGGTCGCGCTGGTCTCCGAGGTGGCCGCGGCCCGCGTGCTGCTGGTCGCGGTGCCGGTGGTGCTGCTCGGCGGCGCGCTCGCCCTGCTGACCCGCACCGGGGCCGCCCGGCGCGGCGGTCAGGTGCTGCTCGTGTGGGGTCTGCTGGTCACCGGCCTGCTGGTCGTCACCGGCCTCGCCCAGGACTGGGCGCGCGCCTCGGACGCCGCCACCGTCGTCGCGGCGCTGATGACCGCGGCCCTGGCCGTGCCGGTGCTGGTCAGCGCCGTCAACCTGCGGGCGGTCGCGGCCCAGCCGGCACCCGCCCCGGTCGGCGGCGGTTGCGGCGGCTGCGCCTGCGGCGCCGGGGGCTGCGGCTCCTGAGCTGCCCGCCGGTCAGCGCGGTGCGAGCCCGCTGAGCTCGGCCGGCAGCTCGTCCGGGTGCAGGACGCCGAGCCGCTGGGTGGCGCGGGTGAGGACGACGTAGAGGTCGTTCCAGCCGCGCACCCCCTCGGCGACGACGGCGGCCGGGTCGACCACGAGCACCGAGTCGAACTCCAGGCCCTTGGCGCCCTCGGGCGGGAGGACGACCGGCGCGTCGGCCCGGTCGGGGTCGGCCGGCAGGCGTGACTCCACCGCGGCGCGCACGGCGTCCAGCCGGCTGTGCGGCACGAGCACCCCGAGGGTGCCCTCCTCCTTGTCGAACTCCAGCGCGGCCTCGGCGACGGCGTCCGCGAGCTCGGCGTCGGGCACCTGCTGCGCCCACGGCAGCACCCCGGTGGAGCGCACCGAGGTGGCGGCCGAGGTCGCGGCACCGGTGGCGGCGAGCACCTCGGTGGCCACGTCCATGATCTCGCTGGGCGTCCGGTAGTTGACGGTCAGCTCGGCCAGCTGCCAGGTGCGTCCCAGGTGCGGGTCGAGCACCTCGGCCCAGCTGGTCGCGCCGGCCAGGGTGCTGGTCTGGGCCACGTCGCCCACCACGGTCATCGAGCGGGTGGGGCAGCGGCGCAGCAGCAGCCGCCAGGCCATCGCCGACAGCTCCTGCGCCTCGTCCACGATGATGTGCCCGTAGGTCCAGGTGCGGTCCGCCGACGCCCGCTCGGCGGTGCTGCGGTAGTCGGTCTCCTCCTGCCGGTCGGCCAGCCCCGCGGCGTCGAGCAGGTCCCCGGCCAGCAGCTCCTCGGCCTCGTCCTCGGTCTCGGCGTCCAGCGAGCGGGAGCCGTGCAGCATGTCCAGGGTCTCCTGGGCGTCGCGCAGCCGGCGCTGCCGGTCGCGCTCCTCGGCCCGGCGCTGCGCGGTCTCGTCGATGCCGAGCAGCTCGTCGACCTCCTCGAGCAGCGGCACGTCGGCCGGCGTCCACGGTGCCGACGGCGCCCGGTGCAGCAGTGCGCGCTCCTCCGCGGTCAGCGCGGGAGCGACGGCGTCGAGCTGGGCGCGCGAGGCGAACAGGTCGCGCAGCACCCGCTCGGCGGTGAGCCGCGGCCACAGCCGGTCGATCAACGAGTGCACCGCCGGCTCGGCGGCGACCTCGCGGCGCAGCGCGGCGACGTCGCCGGCGTCCAGCAGGTTCGCCCCGCCCAGCACGTTCTCGCCCAGCTTGTCGGCGTACTTGCGGGCGACCAGCTCGATCACCGTGCGGGCCGCGGCCGGGCGGGCCTCGTTGTGCACCCGCGAGGCGGCGCGGGCGCGGCTGCGCACCTTCGCAGCGTCCGCCTTGGTGAACCGCAGGGGGACGCCGTCGATGACCAGCTCGGCGGGCCGGTCGAGCACCGCCTGCCGCCGCTTCACCGCGGCGGCGACGACGTCGGCCATGACCAGCCGGCGCCCTTGAGCTCGGCGACCGCGGGGGCCTCCGGCGCGTGCGCCTGCAGGCCGGGGCGCAGCCCGCCCAGGTCGGCCAGCACGACACCGGTCTCGCCGAGCGAGGGCAGCACGTCGGCGATGTAGCGCAGGAACGTGGGGGAGGGGCCGACGACGAGCAGCCCGCTGCGGGCCAGCCGCTCGCGGTGCGTGTAGAGCAGGTAGGCGGCGCGGTGCAGCGCGACGGCGGTCTTGCCGGTGCCCGGCCCGCCCTGCACGACCAGCACGCCCTTCACGTCGGCGCGGATGATCCGGTCCTGCTCGGCCTGGATCGTGCGCACGATGTCGGTCATCCGGCCGGTGCGCGAGGCGTTGAGCGCCGCGAGCAGCACCGACTCACCGGCCAGCCCGCCGCGGTCGGTGGCCGCGCCCTCGGCCGCCGCCGCGGAGATGTCGAGGGTCTCGTCGGCGACGCTCACCACCGTCCGGCCGCGGGTGCGGATGTGCCGGCGACGGCGCACGCCCTCGTCGTGCAGGGGGGTCGCCGTGTAGAACGGCCGCGCCGCGGGCGCCCGCCAGTCGATCAGCAGCGGCTCCTCGGCGCCGTCGGCGAACAGCCCGATCCGCCCGATGTAGCGGGGCGTGTCGGACTCGTGCCGGTCCAGCCGGCCGAAGACCAGGCCGTGCTCGGCGGCGTCGAGGGCGACGATGCGGTGGGTGTGCAGCTCGACGGCGGCCTCGCGCTCGCCGACCGCCTGCGGGTTGTGCGGCACGAGCGCCAGCGCGTCCTCGAGGCGGCCGACGCTGCGCGCGCGCACCTCGTCGAGCCGGTCGAACAGCGCGGTCACGTAGGGCTGTTCCGCGGCGATCCCGGCGTCGGGGGCGTCCGCGGCTCGAGCTGTCGACAAGTCGTGCCGCTTTCGGTCGGGGGTGCGCAGGGTGTCCCAGGGGTCCTGCGGGGCGGCCGCCCATTATGCGCGCGCGGGGTCAGTCGCCCAGGTAGGCCACGAGCCGCTCGGCCAGCTCCACGGGTCGGCTCAGCGCGACCAGGTGCCCGCCCGGCACCTCGTCGACGGGCAGACCCAGCCGGTCCCGCGCGACCCGGCGCTGGAAGCCGATCGGGAAGAAGCGGTCGTCCCGGCCGGCCAGCACGCGGGTGGGGACGTCGGGCCAGTGCTCCAGCGGCCAGGGGTCCTCGAACGGGCGGCCGGTCTGCGCGAACGGCTCGGACTGCACCCTCGCGGCCACGGCGGCCGGGACGTCGTGGAAGAACGCCTCGGTCGGGTCGCCGGGATCGGCGTGACCGGTGGCCCCCCACCACTCACCGCCAATCTCGCCCGGGCACGGCACCATCGCGTTGAGCAGCACCAGCAGGCGGACCGGCAGGCGGTCGCACGCCAGCGGCGCGGTCAGCCCGCCCATCGACTGCGCGACGAGGACGACCGGGTCGGGCTCCTCGCCGAGCGCCGTCCGCACCGTGCCGACGACGGTGTCGGCGTAGGCGGCCAGCCCGGCGGCGGGGTCCGCGGCGGGCAGGCCGACGGCCAGCGCGCGTTGGCCCCGGCGCTCGAGCTCGGGGACCAGGAGCTGCCAGTACGAGGCGGCGCCGCCCGCTCCGGGCACCAGGACGAAAGCGGTCACGGGAGAGGAGACCACGGCCGGTGACCCAACTCATCGGTGTGCCGGGGAAGCGGCAACCTCGCGGTCACCTGCGCGACACAGTCGCTGCCTAGCGTCGGAGGCGTCCCCGAGGGAGGAGAACCCCGATGACCACCAGCACCCTCGAGCGGCCGGACGTCCGGACCGCTCCCGACGGCGCCGCGCACGACGCCACCTGGACCTGCGAGAACTGCCGCACCGAGACCCGCGCCGTCCGCAAGCGGTGCACCGACTGCGGGACGTCGCGCTACTGACCCGGCGCTAAGCGGCGGGCGGCGCACCCCGCAGGCGGACGACGGCGGCGCGGTAGCGGCGGGCGCCCGCCACCCGCCACGCCAGGCGCCGCCGCGCGGGGAGCCCGTCGAGCAGGCGGGCGCGCTCCGCGGCGCAGGAGTCCTCGAGCGCGAGGCCGAGCACGAGCCGCCGCTCGCGGCCGGTCAGCCGGCAGGAGGCGACCGCCGCGACCGCCGCCCAGCGGGCCGGGTCGAGGTGCGCCTCGAGCAGCGGGACGAGGACGCGCTCCTCCTCGGCGAGGTGCGCGTCCACCTCGTCGGCGATCCGGCGGCAGGACCGCGCCAGGGCGTCGCGAGCGGCGCAGCTGCCGGTGACCGCCCACTGGCGGGACGCGGTGGAGAGGTCGCGCACCGCGGAATCGATGCGGGCGGCCCGCACCGTCCAGGTGGCGACGGCGGCGCGCAGCCCGGGTTCCGAGCCGGCGGGGACGGCGGTCAGCAGCTCCGGCCACAGCGCCTCGCGCTCGAACCGGTGGTGGGCGAGCAGCAGCCGGGAGACCAGGTCGACGTGCGCGGTGAGGGCGCGGGTGCGCGCGGGCTCGTCCGGCGGCGCCCACGACAGCAGGTCGGCCAGCAGCCGCAGCTCGCGGCGCAGCAGCCGGTGGAGCACCCGCGGGGAGCCCGCCGCGCGGCCGCCGGGCGCGGGGAGGGCTGCGGCGTCCGGTGCGGGGAGCGCGTCGTCGGCGGGCGCGCGCGGCACCGGCAGGACGGGGGTGGCGGTACCGACGTGGGCGGCGGTCATGCGGAGGCCTCGCTGGCGGCTCGGGTCCGGACCCCGGGGGTTCCGGGGTGCGACGCGGCGAGAGTAGGACCGCCCGGGACCGCGCGCACAGGGCTTTCCGGAACCCGCCGGTCACGGCCTTCGCCGCGCCGGAGGAGGGCGTCCCTCCGTCCCCGCAGGCTGACCCGGGGTCACCGGCGGAGGCGCCGGGAGGCACAGACACGACCTCCCTCCTCCTCTAGGGTTCGGGCGTGGGGAACGTCCTGGAGCGCAACTGCGTGCGTCTCGGCGGGACACCGGACGGGCGTCCGATGGTGTTCGCGCACGGGTTCGGCTGCGACCAGGAGATGTGGCGCTTCGTCGTCCCGGAGTTCGAGGACGATCACCGCATCGTGCTGTTCGACCACGTGGGCGCGGGCAACTCCGACCTGTCGGCCTACGACCACGCGACCTACAACTCGCTGCGCGGGTACGCCGCCGACGTCGTGGCGATCTGCCGCGAGCTGGAGCTCCGCGACGTGGTCTTCGTGGGGCACTCCGTGAGCGCGATGATCGGCGTGCTGGCCCTGCAGGAGGCCCCGGAGCTGTTCGGCGCGCTGGTGATGATCGGCCCGAGCCCGCGGTACGTCGACGACGGCGACTACGTGGGCGGGTTCAGCCGCACCGACATCGCCGGCCTGCTCGAGGCGCTGGACGCCAACCACCTCGGCTGGTCCCGGCAGATGGCCCCGGTGATCATGGGCGTGCCCGACCACCCGGAGATGGCCGCCGAGCTCACCAACAGCTTCTGCCGGACCGACCCCGACATCACCCGGCACTTCGCCCGCGTGACCTTCCTGTCGGACAACCGCGCCGACCTCGCGAGCGTGCACGTCCCGACGCTGGTGCTGCAGTGCAGCCAGGACGTCATCGCCCCCGAGGTGGTCGGCCGCTACGTGCACGAGCACATCCCCGGCAGCACGTTCACCCAGCTCGCCGCCACCGGCCACTGCCCGCACCTGAGCGCGCCCGAGGAGACGGCGGCCGCGATCCGGGCCTTCCTGCCGGGGTGAGCGTGTCGACGCTCAGGGGCGCCGGGGGACCGGACCCCGACGACGTGGGCCGGCTGGACCGGCTGCTGGAGGACGACCCGGCCGACCTCTACGAGAACGCGCCGATGGGATACCTCTCGACGGTGCCAGACGGGCGGATCGTCAAGGTCAACCGCACCTTCTGCGAGTGGATCGGGCGCTCGGCCGACGAGGTGCTCGGCGTCCGCTTCCAGGACCTGCTGAGCATGGGCGGGCGGGTCTACTACGAGACGCACCTGGTGCCGCTGCTGCGCATGCAGGGCGCGGTCCGGGAGATCGCGCTGGACCTGGTGCGCGTCGACGGGCAGCCGCTGTCCTGCCTGGCCAACGCCGTGGAGATCCGGGACGACGACGGCGCTCCGCTGCTCATCCGCGCGACGGTCTTCGAGGCCACCGCCCGCCGGAGGTACGAGCGCGAGCTGCTCGCCGCGCAGCAGGCCGCCGAGGAGTCCGAGCGGCGCTCGCTGACCCTGCAGATGGTGGTCTCGGACCTCGCAGCCGCGGTCTCGGTGGAGGACGTCGCCGCGGTGATCGTCGAGCGCAGCCGCGAGGCGCTGCAGGCCCGCGGGGCGGCGCTGGTGCTGGTCGAGGCCGATCCGCACGACCCCGAGGCGCTGCCCGCCCTGCGGCCGGTGCGCTCCGACGGCGTGCCGGACGACGTGCTGCGGGAGCTGCGCGAGGCCGCGGGCAGCAGGCTGGCCGTGGAGCTGGCACGGGGCGTGCGGACGATCGCGCTCACCGACCAGCTGCGGGCCGACCGGCCCGCGCTCGCAGCCGCGATGGCCGCCGCGCAGCTGTCCGATCTGGTCGTCGTGCCGGTGAGCGCCGACGGCCGCCGGCTCGGCGTGCTCGTGCTGGCCCGCGGCGACGTGGCCGGCGACCTGATCAGCCTGGTGGAGCCGGGGGAGGGCGCGGAGCTGGCGACGGCCTCGGTGAACCTGCTGTGGACCATCGGCCGCCAGGCGGGGCAGGCCCTCGAGCGGGCGCGGCTGCACGAGCAGACGGCGCGGCAGGCCGCCCGCGCGTCCTTCCTGCTGGAGGCGGCCCGCCTGCTCGCCGAGGCCGCCGACGTCGCCGAGACCGTCGAGCTGGTCGCGGGGCTGGTCGTGGACCGGCTGGCCGACCTGTGCGTCATCGACCTGGAGACCGACGAGGGGCTGACCCGCCCCGCGGTGCGGCACCGCGACCCCGGGCTCGCGCACCTGGTCGAGGAGCTGCGCAGCCGGCACCTGCCGCGCCGCTCGGCGACGCACCCCAGCGTGCGGGCGCTGCGCGGCGGCGGCACCGAGTGGATCCGCGCGGTGGACGACGACTTCCTGCGCTCGATCGCGGTCGACGAGGAGCACCTCGCGGCGATGCGGGCACTCGACATCGCCGGCGTCGTGGCCGTGCCGCTGACCGTGGAGGGGCGGCAGCTCGGCGTCCTCACCGTCGCGACCGACCGCCGCCGCGGGCCGTTCACCGTCGCCGACGTCGAGGTGGCCGAGCAGCTGGCCCTGCAGCTCGGGCTCGTCGTGGCGCGGGCACAGCGCTTCGACCTCGCCGTCCGCACCTCGCACGCGCTGCAGCGCAACCTGCTGCCGCCGGCGCCCCCGGAGCTGGAGGGGCTGTCCATCGCGGTGCGCTACCTGGCCGCCACCCGCGGGGTGGACGTCGGCGGGGACTTCTACGACGTCGTCCGGCTGCCGGGGGACGAGATCGGCCTGGCCGTCGGCGACGTCGTCGGCCACGACATCACCGCCGCCGCCACGATGGGCCAGCTGCGCAGCGTCTACCGGGCGCTGCTCGCCGACGGCCCGGCGCCGGGCGCCGTCGTCGAGCGGCTGCAGGCCGGCTGGCCGCTGCTGGGGCTGCGGCGCATGGCGACGGCGCTGTTCGCCTCCCTGGACTCCGCCACCGGCCGGCTGCGGATCGCCTCGGCCGGCCACCCGCCGCCGGTGCTGATCACCGGGGGGCGCGCGTCGTTCCTGCCCGTGCCGCCGAGCCGGATGCTGGGCGCGCCGCCGTCGATCGCCGACGAGTGGATCGGCGTGCTGCCCGAGGGCGCCACCCTGGTGCTGTTCACCGACGGCCTGGTGGAGAGCCGCTCCGCCGACATCGACGAGGGCTTCGCGGCGCTGCTGCACGCCGCGTCCTCCGCCGGCACGTCGGACCCCGGCGCGCTCTGCGACCACCTGCTGCGCGAGCTCACCGGCCCGCACCGCGCCGACGACATCGCGCTGCTGGTCCTCACCCGCGTCTGACCCGCCCCCCGCGCCGGGATCAGGTGACCTGATCGTCGCGCGTCCTCCCTCAGCGCACACCACGAGGGAGGACGCGCTACGGCGAGGGAGGACGACCACGGCCGGGCGCGCACAGGCGCGGGCTGCCCTGTACAACCGATGCAGGACGCACGTCGGACAGCTCGAGCTGGGAGTCGCATGACCAACCCGTTGACACTGGCGCCGGCCCCGCGGTCGGAGGCCGCCGAGCAGGTGCGCGGCGAGGTGCGCGACTTCCTCGCCGAGGAGCTCGCCGCCGGCACGTTCACCACGCACGTGGACACCTGGCTCTCCGGCGTCGACCCGGAGTTCTCGCGCAAGCTGGGCGCCCGCGGCTGGCTGGGCATGACCTGGCCGAAGCAGTACGGCGGCCACGAGCGGACGGCGATGGAGCGCTACGCCGTCACCGAGGAGCTGCTGGCCGCCGGCGCACCGGTCGCGGCGCACTGGATCGCCGACCGGCAGTCCGGCCCCAACCTGCTGCGCTACGGCACCGAGGCGCAGCGGCGCGAGATCCTGCCGCGCATCGCCCGCGGCGAGTGCTACTTCGTGATCGGCATGTCCGAGCCCGATTCCGGCTCCGACCTGGCCTCGATCCGCACGAAGGCGGTGCGCAACGGCGACGGCGACTGGGTGGTCAACGGCGCCAAGGTCTGGACGTCGAACGCGCATGCCTCGCACTACGGCATCGTGCTCGTGCGCACCGCCCCCGTGGACACCGCGAACCGGCACGCGGGGATGTCGCAGCTGCTCGTCGACCTGTCGCTGCCGGGCATCACGGTCAACCCGATCCGCATCCTCGACGGCGGCCACCACTTCAACGAGGTGGTCTTCGAGGACGTCGTCGTCCCCGGCGACATGCTGCTCGGCACCGAGGGCGACGGCTGGCACCAGGTGACCGCGGAGCTGGCGTTCGAGCGGTCCGGCCCGGAGCGGTTCCTGTCGACCTATCCCCTCGTCGCCGAGTTCGGACGTCGCGTCGTCGACTCGGGGGACCCGGCCGCGCTGGCGGCGCTGGGCCTGGCTGTCGGCCCGGGTGCTGGCGCTGCGCCAGATGTCGCTGCGGATCGCGGCGGCGCTGGACCGCGGCGAGCTGCCCAACATCCCGGCCGCGCTGGTCAAGGACGTCGGGACGACGTTCGAGGCCGACGTGATCGACGAGGTCCGGCGGGTGGTCGACGTGCTGCCGTCGCTGGACTCGCCCGACCCGCTGGCGCGGGCGCTGGCCGAGGCGCAGCTGCACCAGCCCGGCTTCACGCTGCGGGGCGGCACCAACGAGATCCTGCGAGGGATCGTGGCGCGTGGATTGGGCCTGCGATGAGCGATCAGGACCTGGTGGTCGAGACCGTCCAGGGGCTGCTGGGGCGGCACGAGCCGTTCGACCCGACGCCCGAGCGGCGCTGGGACGCCGGTCTCTGGACGGCGCTGGCCGGGACCGGGCTGACCGGCGTCGGGCTGCCGGAGAGCGCCGGCGGCTCGGGCGGTGAGCTGGCCGACGCGGTGGCGGTGGTCCGCACGCTGGCGGCCGGCGCGGGCGCGGTGCCGGTGGCCGAGCAGCTGCTGGTGGCCGGCCCCGCGGTCATCGCGGCCGGCCTGCCGCTGCCGCCGGTCGACGAGCCGCTCACCTTCGGGCACGCCGAGAACGTGGCGGCCACCCCGGCCGGCGACGCGTGGTCGCTCACCGGCACGGTCGCCGACGTCCCGTGGGGTGCGACGGCCGCGCACCTGGCGCTGCTGGCCACCGGCCCGGACGGCGCCGTCCTGGCGCTGCTGCCGACGGCGGGGCTGGCGGCGTCGGCCGCGGTCAACCTGGCCGGCGAGCCGCGCAGCACATTCACGCTGGACGGCGTCCCGGCCGTGGCGGCACCGCTGAACGCCGCGCAGGTGCGCGAGCTGCGGGCCGGCTACGCGCTGGCCCGGGCGGTGCAGCTGACCGCGGCGCTGGAGCAGGTGCTGGCGTGGACCGTGCAGTACGCGGGGGAGCGGCAGCAGTTCGGCCGCTCGCTGGCCAAGTTCCAGGCGATCCAGATGGAGCTGGCCGAGATGGCCGGCGAGGTGACGGCGGTGACCGCGCTGACCGACGCCGCCGTGCAGTCCCTGCACCACGGCGAGGGCGACTTCTGGCTGGCGGCCGCGGCGGCCAAGGTGCGCGCGGGTGCGGCGGTCGAGGTCGTCGCGCGGCTGGCCCACCAGGTGCACGGCGCGATCGGCTTCACCCAGGAGCACCGGCTGCACCACCTGACCAAGCGGCTGTGGTCGTGGCGCGACGAGGCCGGCAGCGAGCTGCTCTGGTCGAAGGTGCTGGCCCAGGGTCTGCTGGCCGAGGGCCCCGACGGCCTCTGGCCCGCCCTCACCCGGGTGGTCTGACCGCGGCAGCCTCCCTGTTGATCATCGTCGAACGGTCGGCCCTCCCGGCGTGGCGGGCAGCCGGATGACGATGATCAACGGGGGCGGGGGTCAGACGGTCTCGGGCACCCGCAGGTGGGCGAGGACGAGGTCGAAGGTGGCCTCGTCGGTGACCTCGCCGGCGTGCTGCCGGCCCAGCTCCGCCAGCAACGGCGCGAGCCGGGCCGTGGCCTGCTCCAGGGCGTCGTCGTCGGTGAAGGTGACCGCGGTGACGCTGCGACCCTCCACGGGGTCGGCCAGGACGCTGACGCTGCAGAACCCCGGCAGCTGGGTCAGCCGCGGCACGATGCTCTCGCCGTAGGCGTCCAGCAGCGGGTCGAGCCGGTCCGGGTCGGTGCGGCACCAGGTCAGGCGGGCGCGGGCGCCGTCGGGTGCGCTGCGCTCGCGGTGCATCAGCGCGATCTGCCACTCCTGGAGCGCCTGCGGGCTCTGCAGGACGTCGGCGGTGCGGGCGCGGATGCCGCGCATCTCCGAGGCGCTGCGCTGCAGGGCCGCGTGGTCCTCGAACGAGCTGGTGATGATGACCCGGCCCGAGCCGCGGTCGGCGAGCATCGAGAGGCCGACGAAGCCGTCCATGCCCATGAGTGCGGGCATCGCGCGGTCCCGCAGGTAGGCGAGCGCGTCGTCGATCCGGTGCGGATCACCGTGGAAGGTCGTGGAGCGTGCGTACATGCCGGTTCCCCCTGGTCCACCGGCGGGAGCGCGGTCGGTCTCCCGCCGTCGGGGCCCACTGTGACGCAGCCCACCCCGCGGGGGCCAGTCGGGCCGGCGCGGTCAGCCCGCCCGGACGTTGGCGACGGCGACCGCCATGCTGAACCCGATCGGGCCTTCCACGTCGTGCATCGTGCAGTGCCCGACCGCGACGCCGTCGTCGCTGGCGTGGCCGCCGGACTCCAGCCCGATCGAGGTGCCGACCGGATCGCGGCTGAGCGTGAGGGTGTAGTCGGCGTTGATGAACTCGATGTCGGCCTCGCCGCGGTGCGCCAGCGGGCTGGCCATGTCGGCGGCCAGCGCCACGCGCACGAACGGGGAGAGCACCTCGCCGTCCACCAGCGGGCTCTTCTCGGTGACCCACATGCGGCGGCGGGTGGGGTCGTCACCGAACTCGGCGACCGAGCGCGGCATCGTCGCGGGATCGGGCGCGGTCCACGGCGGCGTGCGGGTCGGCACGGGGCTGGGCGGCTGCTCGCCGCGGCGCAGCTGGACGGCGCCGGCCCGGGCGACGACGCCGATGCTCGTGTGCACCCGCGCCTCGGTGACCTGGATGCGCCGACCCTGCCGGACGACCTCGGTCGTCACCTGCACCGGCTCGAACGGGGCGTTGCGGAACAGGTCGACGGTGAGCCGGCTGAACTGGAACTCCGGGGCCCCGTGCTCGGTCTGGAGCGCGCGGGCGAGCAGCCCGCCGAGCAGCCGGCCGTGGATCATGTCCGGCACCCACCAGCTGCGCGCGCTCTCGTGCGGCACGAGCCCCTCGGCGGCGGGCGTGAAGTAGGCGGGGCGCCCCACCGTCAGACGGTCCGGACGTTGGCGACGGCGGTGGTCATGCTGAAGCCGATCGGCCCCTTCTCGTCGTGCACGGTGGCGTGCCCGACGGCGATGCCGTCCTGGCTGACGTGGCCGCCGGCCTGCAGCCCGACGTACTCACCGACCGGGTCGCGGCTGAGGGTGAGCGTGTAGTCGGCGTTGATGAACTCGAGCTCGGTCTCGCCGCGGTGCGCGACCGGGCTGCCCTCGTCGGCTGCGAGCGCGACGCGCACGAACGGGGAGAGCTCCTCGCCGGCCACCAGGGGGCGGTCGGCGCGGATCCACATGCCGCGACGGGAGAAGTCGCCGTCCGGGACGACGTCGTTGTAGGCGTCGGGCAGGCCCGCCGGGCTCGGCGTGTCCCAGACCGGCGTGCGGGTCGGGACGGGGCTGGGCGGCTGCTCGCCGCGGCGCAGCTGCACGCCGCTGGCGCGGGCGACCACGCCCTTGCTCGTGTGCACCTTCGCCTCGGTCACGCGGATGCGGCGGCCCTCGCGGATGACCTCGGTGGTGATCTCGATCGGCTCGAACGGGGCGTTGCGGAACAGGTCGACGGTGAGCCGGCTGAACTGGAACTCCGGGGCGCCGTGCGCGGTCTCGAGGGCGCGGGCGAGCAGGCCACCGAGCAGCGGGCCGCTCAGCATGCCGGGGGTCCACCAGCTGCGGGCATCCTCGTGCGGGACGAACCGGTCAGCGGACAGCGTGAAGAAAGCGGGCCGCACGAGCGGGCTCCTCTGGTTGTGCGAGGACCGGGTCGGGCCCTTCGGGAGACGGGGGAGGTGCCTCCAGGGTATCGCCGCGCCCGCGCCGCCTCCGGATCAGCGGTGGGGGATGCCCCCGGGACCGTGGTCGGCGGGCACGCGCTCGCCCTCCGGCGTCGGCCCGGGCGGCGTGCCGTCGCCGAACGGGGAGCCGCCGAGTTCCTCGCGGCCGTGCGGCGTCAGCCAGACCGAGGTGTCCGGGCCGGCCGGGATGATCTGCGTCGGGTTGATGTCGGCGTGGACGACGTAGTAGTGCTCCTTGATCTGCGGGAAGTCCGTCGTGTCGCCGAACCCGGGGGTCTGGAACAGGTCGCGGGCGTAGCCCCACAGCGCGCGGAACTCGGTCAGCTTCTGCCGGTTGCACTTGAAGTGGCCGTGGTAGACGGCGTCGAAGCGGGCCAGGGTGGTGAACAGCCGGACGTCGGCCTCGGTGATGGTGTCGCCCATCAGGAAGCGGCGGTCGGTGAGCCGCTCCTCCAGCCAGTCCAGCGCGGTGAACAGCCGCTCGTAGGACTTGTCGTAGGCGCGCTGGGAGCCGGAGAAGCCGCAGCGGTACACCCCGTTGTTGACCTCGGTGTAGATCCGCTGCATCACCTCGTCCATCTCGTCGCGCAGGTGCTCCGGGTAGAGGTCGGGGGCGCCGTCGCGGTGGAACTGCGTCCACTCGGTGGAGAAGTCGAGGGTGATCTGCGGGAAGTTGTTGGTGACGACGGCTTTGGTCGGGATGTCGACGACGGCCGGCACCGTGATGCCCTTCGGGTACTCGGGGTCGCGGGCGAAGTACGCCTCCTGCAGCCGCTCGTAACCGAGCACCGGGTCGCGGCCACCAGGGTCCAGGTCGAAGGTCCAGCTGCGCTCGTCGTGCATGGGCCCGGCCAGGCCCATCGAGATCGCCTGCTCCAGGCCGAGCAGCCGGCGCACGATGATCGTGCGGTTGGCCCAGGGGCAGGCCCGCGCGGCGATCAGCCGGTAGCGGCCGGCCTCGACCGGCCAGCCGTCCCGCCCGTCGGCGGTGATGCGGTCCTCGATGTACTTCGTGTCCCGCTGGTAGTCGGCCTCGACGTACCCCGAACCGCTCCTGCTCGCGTCGCTCACCCCGCCAGCCTGCCCGGTCGCGCCGCCGCGTACACCCCGAGGGGCCGACATCACCCAGCGGCGAGCTCGAGCGGCCCCGGCAGTACCGGGACCGGGCATCCGGCGCAGAATGCCGGGAGCGGGCACCGAGCGGGTGCCGGGACTGGGGGAGCACGTGGTCGACGGACCGTTCGACACCAGCGGCATCGAGGTCGGCGAGGACGGGATCCGCCGCTACACCGGGCTGGAGCGGACCGTCGTCGACATGCTGCGGACGACGGTCGGCCGCTATCCGGAGCGGACGGCGGTCGTCGAGCTGGGCGGCCCGTCGATCACCTTCGGCGAGCTGTGGGACCGCGCGCTGCGGGTCGCCGGTGGCCTGCGCGACGCCGGGGTGCGTCCCGGCGACCGGGTGGCGATCCGGCTGGGCAACGGGCTGGACTGGGCGCTGGCCTTCTGGGGCGGGCACCTGGCCGGGGCGGTCGTCGTCCCGATGAACACCCGGCTGGCCGAGCCGGAGGTCGAGTACATCCTCGGCGACTGCGGCGCGTCCTTCGTCGTCCTGCCGGGGGAGCCGCTGCCCGACGGCGAGCCGGGTGAGGTGCCGCGGCGCGAGCACGGCGACGTCGCCGCGCTGTTCTACACGTCGGGCACCACCGGCCGCCCCAAGGGCGCGATGCTCACCCACGAGAACTTCCTGTCGACGGTGGAGAGCGTCATCCGCTGCCGGCGGCTGGACCGCGGGCCGGAGCACGTCGGGCTGATCTCGGTGCCGCTGTTCCACGTCACCGGCTGCTGCTCGCAGTTCATGTCGCAGATGGGCCTGGGCGGGCAGTCGGTCGTCATGCCGCAGTTCCAGCCCGCGGCGTTCCTGGCCGCGATCCAGGAGCACCGGGTCACGCTGGTCACCGCGGTGCCGACGATCTTCGAGCTGGCGCTGCGGCACCCCGACTTCGCGACCACCGACGTCTCGTCGATCCGGACGCTCAGCTACGGCGGGGCGCCGATCGCCCCGGAGCTGGTCCACCGACTGCTCGACGCCTTCCCGAACGCCCGCGTGGGCAACGGGTTCGGGCTGTCGGAGACGTCGGCGATCGCCACCTTCCTGCCGCACGAGTACGCGGTGGACCACGCCGAGTCGGTCGGCTTCCCGACGCCGGTGAACGAGGTGCGCCTCGACGCGCCCGACCCGGTGTCCGGGGTGGGGGAGCTGCTGGTGCGCGGCCCGAACGTGGTCGCCGGCTACTGGAACGACCCGGCCCGGACGGCGGAGACCTTCGTCGACGGCTGGCTGCACACCGGCGACATCGCCGCGATCACCGACGGCATGGTGCGGATCGTCGACCGCGCCAAGGACATGATCAACCGCGGTGGCGAGAACGTGTACTCCGTCGAGGTGGAGAACGCGCTCACCGCGCACCCCGACGTCCTCGAGGTCGCCGTCGTCGGCGTCCCCGACCCCGTGATGGGGGAGAAGGTGGGCGCGGTCGTGCTGCCCCGCCCCGGCGCGCCGGAGGACTTCGTGCCCTCGCTGATCGCCTTCGCCCGCGAGCGGCTGGCCGACTACAAGGTGCCGCAGTTCGTCCGCGTGCTCGACGACGCGCTGCCGCGGAACGCCGGCGGCAAGGTGCTGAAGACGACGCTGCGCGGCACCGAGGGGTGGGTCGCCGTCCCGCGCCGCTGACCCGCCTCGCCGAGTGCGGAGTTGGTGTCGCCGACACGCGCGGACACGCCGCGGCCGACGGCGACAACTCGACAGTCGGCGCCCGCGGCGTCAGAGCCGGCTGGTGGTCGCGTCGTCCTCGGCGCCGGCGAAGTACCGGTCGAGGACGGCGCGGAACAGCGGCTCGGCCGGGTCGGCGTGCGCGAACAGCGTCATCGACGAGCGCAGCTTCTGCGCGTCGATCGAGCCGAGGACGGCGACGGGGTCGCTCGCGTCGAGTTCGGCCAGCGCCCGTGTGCACTCGAGCAGCCGCGGGCCGAGCACCGGGTGCGCCAAGTAGGCGCGCGCCTCGTCGAGGCCGGAGATCGCGAAGTGCTGCGCGGTGGCGCTGCGGCCCAGGCCCGCGATCTGCGGGAAGACGAACCACATCCAGTGGCTGCGCTTGGCCCCGGCGCGCAGCTCGGCGAGCGCGGTGTCGTAGCTGCCGCGCTGCGCGTCGACGAACCGCTGCAGGTCGAAGGCGTCGCTCATGCGCGGAACGCTGCCACGCACCGGCGGATCCGGCCGGGCAGACTCGGGGCCATGACCTGACGACGCCGAGCACTGCACCCGCCCCGCCACCCAGGTCGGGACCGTCGAGCTCGCGATCGAGCCGATCGAGCTGCGGCTGTGCGACGAGCACGTGGCCGCGCTGCAGGCCGGCAAGGTGCGCGGGCTGAGCCAGGCGACCGGCTGGCGCAACGACGGCGCGCGCCCCCAGGTGCAGTTCGACGACTGACCGATGAGTGCGCGGCGGCCGGTCGGTCCTCACCGCATGGAGACCTTCGACCTCGCGCCCGCCGCCGCGGAGCTCCGCCGGATCGCCGCGGGTGTGGACGACGATCAGCTGGCCGACCCCACCCCGTGCGGCCCGACGCCGGTGGCCGGGCTGCTGGACCACCTCGTCGGGCTGACGCTGGCCTTCCGGATGGCCGCCGAGAAGACGGTGCCGGACGGCGGGCCGCACGCCGATGCCACGAAGTTGGCCGCGGACTGGCGGACCCGGTTGCCCGCCCAGCTCGACGACCTGGTCGACGCCTGGCGCAAGCCCGACGCGTGGGAGGGCATGGCGATCGCCGGCGGCGTGCAGATGCCCGGCGCCGTCATGGCCGTCGTCGCGCTCGACGAGCTCGTGGTGCACGGCTGGGACCTCGCCGTCGCCACCGGGCAGGGGTACCGCCCCGACGAGGAGTCGGCGCGGCGCTGCCTGGAGTTCGCCGCCTCGTTCGGTGACGACCCGGAGGCCCGCGCCGGGCTGTACGGCCCCGTCGTCCCGGTGCCGGCGCAGGCGCCGCTCCTGGACCGGCTGCTCGGGCAGACCGGCCGCGACCCGGGCTGGCGGCCGAGGAGCAGCTAGCCCTCCTGCCGGCGCACCATCTCGGCGATCCAGGTGGGCGCGTACGGGGAGGTGCAGCCCGGGGAGGTCGGGTAGTCCTCGAGCACGCGCAGCCGCTCGCCGATACCGATCGCGCGCTCGCGCAGCGCGGGGTGGGAGATTCCGATCTGCGCCAGGCATTCGTTCATCGCCCACTGCAGCCGGTCGGGAGCCTGCGCCATCTGCTCCTCGATCTCGTCGAGGAGGCCGGGCAGGTCGAGGCCCTCGGGCCGCTTGACCACGCGCTCGGTGGTCAGCGCCCAGCCCGCGCTCGCCACCACCGGATCGGCGTCGGCGAACCAGGCGACGCGCAGCTCCTCGGCGTGCGGGCTCTTCTTCACCACGTTGCTGACCAGCCAGTCGTGCACCTTCGGCACGCGCGCCGCGCGCAGCATGTCGTCGAGCTCGTCGCGGCCGAACTCCTTCGGCCGGCAGACCAGCAGCGCCAGCAGGCGGGCGGCGGTGTCGCCGGTCGCCCACAGCTCCCGGGCGAGGTCGTGCTGGGTCTTCAGGCGCTTCGCCACCGCGCGCAGCGTGGTGAGGTTCACCCCGTGGTCGTCGCCGTGCCGCTCGTTGACCGCGCGGATCCGCGGGTCCTCCAGCGCGGCCAGCTCGGCCATCAGCTCGGGCACGGTCGTGCCGGTGCTCGTGGTCATCGCGGACTCCCCGTCTCGTCGGCCTCGTGCGCGGGGCGCGAACCCTCGGCCGCGGCGTGCGCGAACCGGAGCGTGGTGGTCAGCCACAGCAGCACGTCGTGCTGCCGCAGCCGGGTGAGCGCCACGCCCGCGCGGCGGACGGCGTCCTCCAGCTCGGCGAAGCCGTCGGCGGCCTGCCGCAGCTCGCGGTGGACCACCGCCGCGACCCCGCTGTCGCCCTCGCGGACGTGCGGGAGCAGCGGCCACCGCGTGGCGTCGTGCAGCAGCGGGATCAGCGCGGGGTACCGGTGGTGCAGCGCGGCGGTCACGTGCGGCGCGCTCAGCCCGCGCCCGGCGCACACCACGCGCAGCCGCCGCAGCAGCGCCCCCACGGTGCCGGGCTCGGCGAGGACGGAGAACTCGTCGTCGGGCAGCTCCCAGAACGCCCGCCCCGCGGCCCGGGCGACGACGTCGTCGGCCAGCGCCTGCACGTCGGGGAGCGCGGCGGCCATCGCCGTCCACGCCTTCCGGTCCAGCCGGCCGTGCAGCCCCTCCGCGGTGAGGATGTCGGCCTCGCCGAGCGGGCCGTCGGGGACCGGCCGGCGGTCGAACCGCTCGTAGCCGAACGCCGGCACCTGCGCCCAGCGGCCGGTCCGGTCGTTCGGCGCGCGGTAGTGCAGCGGTCGCCGGGCGCGGGCGTAGCCGAGGACCGCGGCGAGCGCGGCGTCGCCGGGGATGGGCGCCGGCCCGGCGCTGGGCAGGTGCAGGGGTGGAACCACGGATCCCTCCTCCGTCCGCGCCAGCATCCTCCCCCCGACTCTCGACAACGAGATCGCCGGGGTCGGTCGTTCTCCACCCCGGGAACGCGCGAGATCGCCGATGTCGGTCGTTCTCCACCCCCGGAACGCGCGAGATCGGCGATCTCGCCGCAGGGGGTGGGGCGGCTGGGACGTGGTTCACGGTCCGGACCGGCCGGTTCGGTCCGGTCGGTCCTCCGGCCCGCCGATACCTCACCGGGTGGCGGAGCTCCTCGATCCCGCCGCCCAGGGGGGCAGGTGCGCTGTGGCGCGACGACGTGAACGGATCGGCGACGGGCTGGCGGTGCTGTCCGGCGCCCGGGCCGACGTGCTGGAAGCGGTGCCGGGCGCCCGCGCGAAGTTCGTGGCGCTCGGCGGTGTGCTGCTCTCGACCGGCGGCCTGGCGGTGCTCTCGATGGCGTTCGCCGTCTCCATGGCGCTCGGCGTCTGGTGGCCGCTCGCGGCGCTGGTCGGCCTCGGCTGGGGCTTCGTCATCGTCAACCTCGACCGGATGCTGCTGGTCGGGATGGCGCACGACCCCTCGATGCGGCGCAACCTGCTCATGGCGGTGCCCCGCGTCGGGCTGGCGCTGGTGCTCGGCATCGTGATCTCCACGCCGCTGACGCTGCAGATCTTCCACAAGGAGATCGACACCCAGGTCGTCGCGCTGCAGGCCGAGGCCTCCGACGCCTACAAGCGGAGCCTGGACGACGACGCCCGCTTCGCCGGGCTGCCCGCGCTGCGCGAGAAGTTCGTCGCCGAGCAGGCCGTCGTCGCCAGCGGCGGGACCGCGGACGCCGACCTGGCGCCGCTGCAGGCCGAGGTCGTCGCCGCACAGGCCGCCTACGACGCGGCGCTCACCGCCCAGCGCGAGCTGTCGGCGCGGGCGCAGTGCGAGCTCGATGGCACCTGCGGCACCGGCGACGCCGGCACCGGAGAGGCCTACGCCCAGGCGCGGCGGGCCGCCGACGGGCAGCGCGACGTCGTCGCCGCGGCCAAGAGCGACCTGGACGCCGCCGTCGCCGCCGTGTCGGCCGGCGCCGCGCGGAGCATGACCCAGGCGGCCGCCGACCTGGAGACCGACCGCGCGGAGCTCGCCCGGCTCACCGAGCAGCAGACCGCGCTGCAGGCGGCCTTCGACGCCACCAACGCCGACAACACCGGCATCCTCATCCGGCTGCAGGCGCTCTCCGCGCTGAGCGACTCGAACACCACGATGGCGATCGCCCACTACATGCTGGCGCTGCTGTTCATCTCGGTCGAGCTGCTGCCGGTGCTGATGAAGATGCTGCTCAACGTCGGGCCGCGCAGCACCTACGACCGGCTCTCCGACCTGCGCGACGACGGCGACCTCGAGATCGAGCAGCTGCAGCAGAGCGCGCGGGTGGAGGTCGAGCAGGCCGTGCAGGAGCTGCTCGTGCTCGCCGAGAAGGAGCGCGTCGACCGGCAGAAGGAGCAGGTGCTGGCCCGCCGCCGGGCGCGCATCGCGGCCGCGGTCGCGCAGCGGGAGGCGGCCGAGCAGGTGCCCGAGCCGCGGACCGAGGCCGCGCCGGAGGACGCCGGACGCCGCACCTGGGACACCGGCCCCATCCTCGGGCTGGCCCGCACGGCCGCCTCGCGGACGGTGCGCACGATGCGCCGCCGTCCCGACGTCCGCCCGGAGGCCGGCTCCGGCACCCTTCCCGAGCCCCGGGAGCCCGAGCGCGTCTGACGGACCGTGCGCGAACCGCTACCCGGACGGCGCGATGATCACGAGGTTCGCCGGGCATGGAGATCGAGCCGATCATGAACAGGCGCATCTCGATCCCTCCCCAGCGCATCGGCGCCACCGCCGAGCTGGCCGAGGCCCGGGCGCTGCTGCGGGAGGCCGCGCCGGCCGACCGGTGGGACGACGTGCTGGCCGAGGCGCGTCGGCTGCAGGCGCACGAGTGGCTGGCGCCGCTGGCGGCGCTGCAGGCCGTGCACGCCAAGCTCGCCGCGGGATGGCTGCCCCGCTGAGGCTGCCGATCTGCTGTGCATCCCGCGGGGTTGCTCGCGGAACGGGGTCGGCCCGTGACAGGGTGCTTCTCCCAGCACCGACGACGTGAGGCCTGCACCGATGAGCACCGACGATGACCAGCCGACCGCCGTCCCGCCGACCGCCGTCCCGCCGACCGCCGTCCCGCCGACCTCGCCCTCCCCGGCGGCTGCTCCCGTCGCCACGCAGCCGGTGCCCGGTGACCCCGGCGCGCCCTACTTCACCGGGGCCGCGGGGCCGGTCGACGAGCCCGAGCCCGGCTGGTTCGACCGCAACGCCACGCTGGTCATCAGCGTCTCGGTGGCGATCATCGCCGTCGCTGCGGCGCTGGTCTCGCTGTTCTTCTACCGCGAGTCGGTCGCCGACGGGAACGCCGACACCGAGTCCGCGGTGCGCGACTTCATCGACGACAAGGGCGGCGAGGTCGAGAGCGTGCAGTGCGACGGCGACTCGTGCTCGGCCATCGTGGACGGCGCCGCGTACACCGTCCTGGTGCACGAGGACGAGGACGGCGAGCAGACGTTCGGCGTCGCCACCTACTCCGGAGACTGATCTCGCAGGACGCGCCGTCGACCCGTGCGCGGTGCGACGGCGCGCCGTCGGCTAGACAGGGCACATGACTGAGGTGACGAACCCGGACGCGGGCTGGCTCTCCCGCGAGGACATGGACCTCGCCCGCGAGCGGCTGCCGATCCTCTACGTCGACGTGGTGCCGGTGCGCGTGGACGGCCAGGGCACCGTCATCGCCGTCGGCCTCCTGCTGCGCGCCGGTGAGGACGGGCAGATCAAGCGGGCGCTGGTCTCGGGGCGCGTGCTGTACCACGAGCGGGTCCGCGCGGCCCTGCTCCGGCACGTGGAGAAGGACCTCGGGCCGCTCGCGCTGCCGCGGGTGCCCCCGGCGCCGCAGCCGTTCACCGTGGCCGAGTACTTCCCGACCCCGGGTGTCACGCCGTTCCACGACCCGCGGCAGCACGCGGTGTCGCTCGCCTACGTGGTGCCGGTCGAGGGCGACTGCGCGCCCCAGCAGGACGCCCTCGAGCTGACCTGGTTCACCCCCGACGAGGCGCGCGACCCGGGCGTGCTCGCCGAGCTGATGAACGGGCAGAGCACCCTGCTGCTGACGGCGCTGGCGCACCTGGGCGTCTGAGGGGCCGGCGTCTGAGCAGGGTCGCAGGGCCCCGGTCGCCGCCGGGGCCCCGCGCCGGTCTCAGAAGCTGGACCGGGGAACGCCCTGGCCCGGATCGATGCGGGTCGGCCCGGACGCCGACGGCTCGACGTCGAAGTCGAAGATCCCGGTCGGGACGTACACCGTCGAGCAGGAGTTCGGGATGTCGACGACGCCGGACAGCCGGCCCTCGATCGGCGCCGCCCCCAGGATCATGTACGCCTGCTCCGGGGTGTAGCCGAACGTCGTCAGGTAGTCGATCGCGTGCAGGCAGGCCCGCTGGTAGGACAGGTGCGAGTCCAGGTAGCGCTGCTCGCCGTCGAGGGTGACCGACGTGCCGGAGAACGCCAGCCAGCGCTCGTAGCGGGGGTCGACGTTGCCGGGGATGAAGATCGCGTTCTCGCTCACCCCGTAGGTCTGCATGCCGCCCTTGATCAGGTCGACGTGCAGGTCGATGAAGCCGCCCATCTCGATGGCGCCGCAGAAGGTGATCTCGCCGTCGCCCTGGCTGAAGTGCAGGTCGCCCATGGAGAGCTTCGCGCCGTCGACGAACACGGGGTAGAAGACCCGGCTGCCCTTGGTGAAGTTCTTGATGTCCTGGTTGCCGCCGTTCTCCCGGGGCGGTGCGGTGCGTGCGGCCTCGGCTGCGGCCCGCTCGAGGTCGGCGCCCTGCAGCGAGCCGAGGACGGCGTCCTGGGGGAGCGGGGGCAGCGCCAGCGGCGGCACGCGGTCGGGATCGGTGTCGATGAGCGCCTGCTCGCGGCGGTTCCACGTGGCGAGCAGGTCGGCCGACGGCGCGGTGCCCATGAGCCCGGGGTGCACGATGCCGGTGAACGAGACGCCCGGGACGTGCCGGGAGGTGGCCTTCTGGCCGGTGAAGTCCCAGATCACCTTGTACGCGTCGGGGAACTGCTCGGTGAGGAAGCCGCCGCCGTTCTGCGTGGCGAAGATGCCCGTGTAGCCCCAGCCCTGGCCGGCCAGCGGCCCGGAGTCCTCCTGGGGGATGGGGCCGACGTCGACGATGTCGACGATCAGCAGGTCGCCGGGCTGCGCGCCCTCGACGTAGGAACGGGCCGCTCAGGCAGTGCACGGTCGACAGCGGGGCGTCCCGGATGTCGTCGGCGGAGTCGTCGTTGTGGATGGCGCCGTCGAACCACTCCCGGCAGTCGACCCGGAAGACGTCACCGGGCTTCACGGTCACGTTGGCCGGAATGTCCGGGTGCCACCGGTTGTGGCCGACGTACTGCTGGTCGGTGAACTTCTTCGACGAGTCGAGCGGGAACACGTTCTTCGGCACGGTCTACCTCCGGGGCTGGGGAGCGGCACCGCTGCGGTGCAGCGCTGTGGCGACGGCGTCCTGCGGGCTGCGGACGGCGATCACCTCCTCCCGTCGGTGGTGGTCGTGCCCGGTCGTGCGGCCGGGACGTCGGCGCGGTGGGCCGGCGCGGCGGTGCCCTCGCGCAGTTCCGGGGCGGGTGCGGTCGCGGCGGCCGCTCCTCGATCGCGCATCCGGGGGGCCAGCGTCAGCGAGGCGGTGCAGAGGACGGCGAGGCCGACCGCCCACCGCGGTGATGTGGTCGGACCACACGTCGGTCAGCAGCAGGAACGCGGGGACCGCCGCGGTGACCACCCCGGCGACGACGGCGACGAAGCCGGTGAAGCGGGTCCACTCCTCGCGCTTGAGGCCGAGCACGACCCAGAACAGCGCCCACAGCACCGCCCAGTACAGCCAGATGACCCCGAACGCGGCGTCGTCGAGGCGGCCGAAGTTGAGCCCGGCGTAGACGACGGCGCAGCAGGCGACGAACGCCGAGAACCAGCCCAGGCCGGTGCCGTCCAGGTCGGCGAGCAGGTTGAAGCCGACGTAGAGGTAGGTGAAGCCGAACAGGTAGAGGCCGGAGGCGGCCAGGATGGTGTTCTGGTCCCCGTCGGCGGTGACGATCAGGTAGGTCGGGGTGATCACCTGGAGGCCGCCGACGAAGAAGTTCAGGGGCGCTGCGGCCCGGGCGTCGACCAGCCCCAGCAGCATGAGCCCGTTGAGGATGAGCACGGCTCCGACGTACAGAAGTCCCACGCTGGCCATGGGGGCGTCCCTTCGTTCGGTGTGCGGCCCGGCGGTTCCCCGTGGATCGGCGGAGCCCGGTGGCGGTGGCCCCGCCGAGGGGGGTCAGGGTCGCGGCAGGCGGCTCCAGGCCGGGTTGCTGGGCACCCGGGAGCGCGCGGCCGGGCGCGGGCCGGGGGAGTCGACGACGTCGGGGACGTGCGCCGTGCGCTCCGTCCGGTCGATGAGGGCGCGGCGCACGGGGTCGCCGAGGGAGAGCCGCGGCGCGGTGAAGACCCGCGTCGCCGGGCCACCGCAGGCCGGGCAGGGGGTGGTGGGCTGCGCGGTGCCGATGGGCAGCGCGCGCTCCGTGGTGCCGTGGTCCTCGCAGCGGTACTCGTAGACAGCCATGGCGTCCCGTCCGGCCGGCCCCCGTTGCCATCCGCCCGCGGCTCCCGGGCGGACGGCCACCGTGCTCCCGCGCAGGTGGGAGGGTCAAGGGGCCGGGGGACGGTGCCCGCCGGGCGGGGAGAGAAAGGGTGGCGGCACGCGCGTGTCGTCACCCGCCGTCGTCCGCCGGGTCCGGTGTGCACGGGGCGGCCGGGAGGCCGGCCGCCCCCACGCTGGTCAGACCAGCTCGGGCACCCGGAGTTCGTGCACGACGACGTCGAACTCGGCCTCGTCGGTGAGCGTGACGTCCATCTGCGCGGAGAAGGCGTCGCGCAGAGCCGAGATCTGGTCGCGGGTGGCGTCCATGGCGGCGCGGTCGGTGTAGACGGTGGTGAGGGTGCCGACGCCGGTGGCGCGGTCGATGAGCAGGCTCATGCTGCAGAAGCCGGGGATGTCGTCCATCGCTGGGATGATGCGGGCGCGGAAGGCTTCCAGGGTCTCGTCGGTGCGGGTCGGCTCGATGCGGCTCCACAGCACACGGGCGCACGACTCGTCGCCGGCGGAGTGCAGGCGGAGGACGACCGCGATCTCCCACTCCTGGACGTCGGTGTCGCGGGCGCCGAACCGGTCGGCGGCCTGGGCGCGCATCTGCAGCACGCGGTCGCGGCTGGCCGTCATCGCGGCTTCGGTCTCCCAGCCGGTGGTGACGATGCAGCGCCCCGTGGTGCGGTCGACGAGCATCGACAGGCCGGTGTAGCCCTCCATCCGGCTCACCGCGGGCATGACGTTGTCGCGGACGTCGGCTACGCCCTCGTGCATGCGCTTCGGGTCGGCCATGACGGACGTGGTGCGTGCGTACATGACGCCCCCTTCCGGGGATGAGGAGCGGCGCCCCTGCGGCGTCGCCGCACCGGCCATGCTGCTCCGCTGCCGGGGGCTGTCCACGGCCGAAGGTCACCGGTCGCTGCTAGCTCGGGGCGTGGCCGTCCAGGTCGTCTGCGTCCAGCTCGCGGACGGCGGTGAGGAAGGCGGGCTCGGCGGCGTCGACCTCGACCAGCGCGAGGTCGGTGAGCTCCGGCCGCAGGCCGCGCTCGGCGTGCCCGTGGCGGATCAGGTCGCGCAGCAGGTCCGGGGCCCGGTCGAGCCCCGGCGTCTCGCGGTCGAGGTACCAGAGGTCGGGGTCGAGCAGCCGCCGCACGTTGGCCGGGCTCCAGATCAGCGGGTCGCCGCGGCCGTTGCCGCTGGCGGAGGCGAGGACGTCGTCGAGCAGGGCACGGCTGCCGGTCCACCGCGACCCGGACGGGCAGGCCAGGAACTGCTGGGCGACCTCGTCGAGCTCGTCCTCGGTCAGCTCCTGCTCGGGCACGACGCCACCGGGCGGAAGCAGGGCGATGAGCCACTCGACCAGCGCGCGTTGCTCGGTCCAGTCCTCGTAGCCACCGGTGCCGGGACCCAGGTCCAGCTCGCTGAGCGCGTCCTCGATGCGCGCCCGGGCGTCCGCGGTCGCGATGTCGCGCACCGTGGGGTCAGGACCGACCTCCTCGACGATGAGCGGGATCACGGCATCCAGAGGTTGCTCGACCAGGAAGCCGTCGGCGGCGAAGGCGCCCAGCTCGTTGTCCACGAGGACGACGGCAGTGAGCGGGCAGTCGCCGGGCGCGGTGGCGCTGACCAGCAGGTGGTCGACGTCGCCGTAGACGCTGCTGATCTCGACCGCGCGGTCTCCCGGCTCGGTGCGGTCCAGCTCGGCGAGCCAGCGGGGAAGCACCTGGCCTTCGGCGGCGATCTCCCGGCGCAACCGGCGGCGCAGCTCCCCGTCGCCGGTGAGGATGGCGATGGCCAGCAGAGCGGCCCGGGTCTCGGGCCGGCCGAAGTCATCCAGGCTGAAGACCAGTTCGGTCACGGGCGGCGCCCCCTCGCCGCGCGTGGTGCCGAGCAGCGTCCCGGCGGCGGCGAGGAACGGCCCGGGCGTGGATCTGTCGAGCGCCGCAGCCAGACCGGCCAGGAGCGCGGCCTCCGGGGTGGGCGGCCGGTGACCGGTGCTGCGGTGCTTCGGACGCCGCTTCCTGATCTTCGCCATGATCGGGAAAGGCTAGTGCGCTGGACCGACAGGTCCGGAGGTCAGCCGCGCAGGGCGGGGGTGCGCTCGGTGCGGCGCTCGAGCAGCGCGGCGAGGTCGGCCAGCGGGGCGGGCCGGCCGTAGAGGTAGCCCTGGCCGAAGCGGCACCCGGCGGCGCGCAGTTCGGCGTCCTGGGCCGGGGTCTCGACGCCCTCGGCGACGACGTCCAGGCCGAGGACGTGCGCCATGCCGACGATGCTGCGCAGCAGCGTGGCCCGCCGGGGCGAGGTGGCGACGGTCGCGATGAACGACGAGTCGAGCTTGAGGATGGCGGCGGGCAGGGTGTCCAGCCGGCTCAGCGACGAGTAGCCGGTGCCGAAGTCGTCGATGGCGATGCGCAGGCCGAGCGCGCGCAGCTGGTGCAGCGCGGCGACCGCGGCCGAGGACTCGGCCTCGACGAGGGTCTCGGTCACCTCGAGCACGGTCTCCGAGGCCGACCACCCGGTCTCGGCGAAGACGCGGCGGAGCCGGTCGCAGTAGGCCGGGTCGGAGAGCTCGCGGCCGGAGACGTTGACGCCCAGGCGCAGCTGGCGGCCGGTCTCGGCCCGCAGCGCGGCCAGCTGGGTGCAGGCGGAGCGGACGACCTGCTCGCCGAGGCGGCCCATGAGGCCGTGCTGCTCGGCGACGGCGATGAACTCCGCCGGCGAGACGGGCCCGCGCTCGGGGTGGGTCCAGCGGGCCAGCGCCTCGACGCCGACGACCTCGTCGGTGGACAGGTCGAGCATCGGCTGGAAGTGCACGGTCACGTCGCCGGCGTCGAGCGCGGCGGTGAGGTCGGCGACCAGGTCGGAGGACCGGGGGCCGGCGCCGAGCTCGACACGGCCCCGGCCGGCGGCCTTGGCGGTGTAGAGGGCGAGGTCGGAGCGGCGCATGAGCTGCGCGGCGCTCTCGCCGGGCTGGTGCTCGGCGACGCCGCAGGACATGCCTATCTCGGGGTGCATCGCGCGGATGCTGCGGACGAGCTCGAGCGCGGCCGGGCCGGGCACGCCGGGCAGCAGGAGGGCGAACTCGTCGCCGCCGTGGCGGGCGAGCACCGCCGTCGTCGGCAGGGCGCGGCCCCACACCTTGGCGACCTGGCGCAGCACGCGGTCGCCGGCGGCGTGGCCCTGGGTGTCGTTGATGGCCTTGAAGTGGTCGAGGTCGAGCAGCGCGGCCGACAGCGGCTCGCCGGTGCGGGCGACGGTGCGCATCAGCTCGTGCAGCGCCTGGTCGAAGCCGCGGCGGTTGGTGAGCCGGGTGAGCGGGTCGCGGTTGGCGCTGGACGCGCGCAGCACGAGGCCGCGGGTGACGACGCTCAGGCCGATGACCATCGCGTCGAGGGAGAGCGCGGTGGGGAGGGCGACGTCGCCCTGGGCCAGGAGGCCGCCGGTGAGGCCGATCAGCGCGAACGCGATGTGCAGGACGGCGAGCGGGAGGCTGAAGAAGAAGCAGGCGGCGATGGCGAGGAAGCTGGTCAGCGCGCCGACGGCGACCGCGGTGGGGGCGTCGGCGGCCAGGACGACCCCGGCGACGACGACGACCGTGGCCTGGGCGACGGCGAGGTGGAACGCGGGCCGCGGCCACCGGGCGCCGAAGCGGAAGACGACTGCGCCGGCGGTGAGGGCGGAGATGGCGAGGCCGGCGACCGGGGCGCGGTCGGACCAGGCGGCGCTGCTGCCGAGGACGGCCAGCAGGCTGGCGCTGCCGCCGAAGAGGTAGAGGGTGGCCAGCGCCTGCGTCATCACGCGCGGGGTCGCCACCTCGGGCACGCCGGACCACTTCATGGGAACTGCATCGTCCCACTTCTCGGCGGGCCTGAGGCGGTCTCCCCCGTCGGGGGGAGCCAGACCAGAGGGCCGGCTCACGCCGAGTGATCGTCGTCCGCGAGCTGCACCCCATCGGGCGACGGAACTCGCGTGGCGGCGGTCCGTCACCGGGCGTTCACTGATCGTCACGAAGCGAGTACGGACGGTCGAGGAGGAACGATGGCTGTGCCCACGACGCCTGCCCTCCTCCGGCTCTCGGGATCGCCTCTCGTCCGGCGCGCACTGCTGGTGTTCGGTCTCTCCAGCGGGCTCTGGCTGGTCGGCACGGCGACCTCCTCCGCCTCGGCAGACGTCCCTCCGCCCGCCGCTCCGGTGCAGGGCATCGTGGACCTGACCGGTGACCTGCTGGCTCCGGTTCCCGCCGCGGTCACACCGGTCGTCGCACCCGTCGTCGACACCGCTCTCGTGCCGGTCGCGCAGACGCCGGCGCCGGTGGGGGAGCGGCTGGTCGCGCCCGTGCTCCGGGCGGTCGAGCCGGTCACGGCGCCGGTGGTGGGCGCGCTGGCGCCGGTGCTCGACCCGGTGGTCGCCTCGTTCGCCCCCGTGCTGCAGCCGGTGATGGCGGCCGTCCCCCCGGTGCTCGCGCCTCTCGCCCCGGTGCGGCCGGTGCCCCAGGACGAGGTGCAGACCGTGCGTGCGACGGCCGGCGCACCGGCTGCCGCCGATGCGCGTGGCGGCTCGGCCGCCGGGGGCGTGCCCGCTCCGTCCGCGACGGGCGGGGAGGTGACCGAAGGGACCAGCGACGGTCACGCGGGCGTGCCGGTTCCGTCCTCGGTCAGCCGCGCGACCGTCGCCTCCGCGCCCGCTCCCGGCGGGGACCCTGTCCCGGCGCCCGCCCCCGTGCTGCCGGCCGGCGCACCCGCACCGTCGTCGTCCGCCGGGTCGTCGTCGTCGCTCGACCAGCCCGCAGGGGATCTGCCCCCGGCCGCGTTCGTCGGCGACCTCGGAGCGCTCGGCACCGCGGCCGACGGCGGACGGGACGGGGCAGCGGACCGCGCGCTCGACCCCGCCGTCCCTCCCGACTGAGGACGCCCCGGTCGGCCCTGCGCCGACCGCGGCCACTCCAGCCGGTCCGACCGGACCGGTCCCTCAGTCAGAGAAGGACACCCCTCATGAACGTGTGGATGAAGCGCGGGCTGCAGACGGCCCTGGTCACCGGAGGTCTGCTGGCCGCCGGTACGGGCCTCGCGTCGGCCGACGAGAACGCGGTCGCGGTGACCGTCCCGATCACCGTCACCGACAACGCCGTGGCGGTGCTGGGCACCGCCGGCACCACGCCGGCCGAGATCGGCCTGCCGCCGCTCGACGGCACCCTGGGCGTCGATATCGGCGGCCTGTCGGTCACGGTTCCGATCAGCGTCGGCGGCAACGTCGCCGACGCCGGGGGCGTCGACCTGGCCCAGCCCGGCGCTGCTCGGGCGGCCGACTCCGGGTCCGGCTCGGCCGTGGACGTCGACGTGCCGGTGGCCGTGACCGGCAACGCGATCGGCGTCCTGGGCGACGCCACCGCGGACGGCTCGTCCGCCGGCACCCCGGCGGCGTCGAGCGGGGGTGCCGACGACGCGTCGCTGCTCGACGCCGACGTCCCGGTGCTGGTGTGCGGTGCCGCTGTCGGGGTCCTTGGGGATGCCGAGGCGACCTGCGCCGAAGCCGTCGCCGGGGGTGCTCCCGGGAGCAGCATCGCGGACGTCGACGCACCGGTCACCCTCTGCGGCATCGCCGCGGGCGTCCTGGGCGACGCGGCCGCGAGCTGCACAGCTCCTTCGCCTGGCTCGGGCGGTCCGACGGACGGCACGGGCCCGGTCGTCGGCGTCGATGCGCCGGTCAGCGTGTGCGGCGTCGGCCTCGGCGTCATCGGTGGGGTGAGCACCACGTGCGGCGCTCCGGTCGCGCCGGGAACGCCGGTGGTGCCGGGTACGCCGGGTACGCCGGTGACCCAGGCTTCCGGTGAGCAGACCGCCCGGGGCGCGGTTCCGGCGAGCAGCGCCGTGACGATGGGCACCGGGGACGGCGCCACCGGGGCGCCTGCCGCCACCGGCTCGACGCTCGCCCGCACGGGTACCTCGGGCGCTCCGGCGCTGCTCGGTGGGCTGCTGGTCCTCGCGCTGGGCCTGGGTCTGACCGCGCTCGGCCGTAGCCGGGCCCGCGGCATCTGCTGATCTGCTGACGATGGGCCCGGCCGCGCTCGAGTGGCCGGGCCCATCGCGTGTCAGGCGGGGACGAGCTCGGGCTCCTCGACGCGCTCCGGCGCCACCGTGTGCGCGAGGCCGGCGGCGACGACGAGCGCGGCGGCCAGGGCAGGCGCAACGAGCCCGGCGTTCTCGCCGGCGCGGTCGACGACGACGCCGGTGACGGCGGAGGCGAGCGCCTGCCCGACGACGACGGCCGAGCCGAGCATCGTCATGGTGGTGGCCGAGCGGCCGGCCGGGCTGAGCTGCGCGGCGAGGCTGTAGAGCGTGACCAGGGTGGGGCCGACGCCGAGCCCGAGGATCGCCAGGGCGACGACCAGGCCGGTCTCGCTGCGGGCGCAGGCGAAGCCGATGGCGGCGGCCAGCAGCAGCGAGCCGAAGGCGAGCCAGCGGGCGGGCAGCGTGAACCGGACCGGGAGCGCGGCCGAGCCGAGGGCCAGCACCGCCGAGCCGATGCCCATGACGCCGTAGAGCAGGCCGGCGCGGTCGCCGTCGCCGTCGGCGGCGAGGAAGCCGGTGAGGCTGGTCAGGGTGGCGCCGAAGAAGATGCCGACGCCGAGGGTGCCGACGACGACGGTGAGCAGCTTGCCGCCGACGAGCTCGCGGGCGGGGGCCTGCTGCTCGGCGGTCTCGTGGGTGCCCGGGTCGACCCGGCCGGCGGGGTGCAGGGCGAACGCGGTGACGAAGACGAGGGTGAGCGCGGCGGCGCCGGCGATGGCGACCCAGGGGGCGATGGCGCTGGCGAGCAGGCCGACGAGGAACGGGCCGACGATGAAGACGGTCTCGTCGGCGGCGGACTCGTAGGCCATGGTGCCGCTGAGCGTCTTCTCCTGGCGTTCGCTCGGGATGTGGCGCCGGATGATCGCGACGAGGCGGGTGCGCGAGAGCGGCGCGACCTGCGGGGCGGTGGCGCCGATGAGGACGGAGAGCGCGAGCAGGGCGGCGTCTTTCGCGCTGCTGGCAACCACCAGGGGGAACGAGCCGAGCAGGGCAGCGTTGAGCAGCCCGACGGGGACGAGGACGCGGCGCTGACCGAACCGGTCGACGGCGGCGCCCAGCAGCGGGCCGGCGACGGCGGTGCCGATGCCGGCGGCGGCGGAGTTGAGCCCGCCGAGGGTGACCGAGCCGCGCTCGGCGACCACGAGGGTCAGTACGCCGACGACCATCATCGCGAACGGCAGCCGCGCGATGAACGCCAGCGGGAAGTAGGTGGGCCCGGCGTGCCGGAGCAGTGGGCTGTCGGTGCGGAACATGACCTCTGGGCATCTGCGGATCAGGCGTGCCGCCTTGATCCGCCGGCGGGGCCGACAGCAGGTAGATGCACGGGACGTTCAGGAACCCGTCGAGCTTACCGACTGACGGCGTTCGCAGCCGTCATCTGCCGTGCGCACCACTCGAGGAGCACCTGAGGGCGCTGGTGCGTGCGTGGTGCGACTCGTGGACGCGCTGGCGGATGAGCACGGGTGAGCGGACTGCGCGGGTCAGGATGCCCCGGGCGCGCGCAGCCATGTCCCCGCAGCGTCCTTTGCCGCATACCGAGGAGCCGATGATGAGTGCCGAACTTCAAGTGATCAGTGACGGGGACGGCCTCGCAGTCATCGGTGACGCAGGGGCGGTCGATCGCTTTCTTGTCTCCGCGGAGCTGCCGTCGCGAGACCTGGGCCTGGAGCGGCTCGGACCGTTCCTGAAGACGGGGAGTGCGGCGGCGCAGGCCGGGGCGCACATCGCTGCCCAATCGGGGCGGTGGGTGAAGCTGACCGAGAAGTCGGCGGCCGCGATGCGGAACAGCCCCCTGATGAAGGGATCCGCGGACGGGGTCAGCCGCGCCATCGCCATGAAGGACAACAAAACCAAGCACATCCTCGAGATCGTGAAGACGTCACCGAGCGGTGTGCTGAGCAACCCGGCGGTCCTGACCGGGGCTGCCGGGCTCATGGCACAGGTCGCGATGCAGCAGACCATGGACGAGATCACCGACTACCTGAAGACGATCGACCAGAAGCTCGACGACGTGCTCCGCGCCCATGAGGACGCCGTCATCGCGGACCTGATCGGGGTCGGTTTCGACATCGACGAGGCCATGACGCTCCGCGAGCACGGCGGTCGGGTCAACGAGGTGACGTGGTCGAAGGTTCAGGCGTCGTCAGCGACGATCGCGCGCACGCAGGCGTACGCACTGCGGCAGCTCGACGCGCTCGCGGACAAGGTGGAGCGCACGTCGACCATCGCTGACCTGGCGAAGGCGGCGAAGACCGCCGAGGCGAAGGCCCAGGAGTGGCTCGCCGTGCTGGCGCGGTGCTTCCAGCTCCAGGACGCGATCGCGGTGCTCGAGCTCGACCGCGTGCTCGACGTCGCCCCGGACGATCTGGACGGACACCGGCGCGGGCTGAAGGCGGCCAGGCAGAAGCGCCTCGACACCATCGCCGAGTGCACGGTTCAGCTGCTGAACCGGATGGACGCCGCAGCGGCGAAGGCGAACGCAAACGTGCTGATGAACCCCATGCAGTCCCCGGCCGTCGTTCGATCGCGGGAACGCGTCGCCCTCGATGTCGCCGGCTTCCACGGCAGCTTGGGGATCGAGTCCGGAGGAGCGGCGCTCGAGGCGAAGGCTTGGCGTGCCGCCGCGGTCGAAGCCAGGGACGCGGCCCTCGCGACGGGGGCCGACGGGCTCGGCGTCGCCAAGCAGCTCGGCACCGAGACCTTCGGCAAGGCGCGATCGGTGACCGGCAAGCTGTCCAGCGGCATTGCCGCGCGAGCAGGTCGTTGGCGTGGCGGCGAAGACAAGGACGACGAGGGCTGAGACGCCATGGCGCAGACCGCCGCGGCCCGTGGTCTGATGCCTGTCAGAGAGGCGGAGCCGGCGTCGGGGCCGGTGCGCTCGTTCGAGAGGTGGGCTCGTGGCCGAAACCGGTGAAGTGCTGCTCGAGGTGGACGGCGGCGTCGCGATCGTGACGCTGAACGCCCCGGACCGGCGCAACGCGCTGACGCCCGGCATGGCCGACCAGCTGATCGCGACCTTCGACGAGGTGGACGCGAAGCCGGAGGTGGGCGCGCTGGTCATCCGCGGCGTCGGCAAGTCGTTCTGCGCGGGCGGCGACGTCGCGACGCTGACTTCGGCCGGCAAGGACCCGGCGACGCCGGACGCCTACGAGGGCATGGGCAAGATCTACGACTCCTTCTACCGGCTGGGCCAGGTCCGCGTGCCGACCGTGGCGGCGGTGCGTGGCTCGGCGGTGGGTGCCGGCATGAACATGCTGCTGGCGGCGGACCTGCGGATCGTGGCTCGCGACGTCCGCCTCCTCGCGGGCTTCCTGCGGCGCGGTATGCACCCGGGCGGCGGGCACTTCGTCATCCTGTCGCGGCTGATCGGCCGGGAGGCCGCGGCGGCGATGGCGCTGTTCGGCGAGGAGATCAACGGCGACAAGGCCGTCGAGCTCGGGCTGGCGTGGGAGTCGCTGGACGACGCGGCGGTCGAGGGCCGGGCGATCGAGCTGGCGCAGCGCGTGGCGGCCGACCCGGAGCTGGCGCGGGTGGCGGTGGGCAACTTCCGCAAGGAGGTCGTCAACGGCGCGATCCCGTGGGACGTCGCGATGCAGTCGGAGCGCCCGGCGCAGATGTGGTCGATGCGCCGCTCGGCCCAGTAGGTCGGAGGGCGCGCCGGGAGCCGGGATGCCGGGCCGGGGCGGGGGAGTGGCCTAGGTTCGATTCTGCGTCCTTCCCCGTCTCCCGGCGCGCTCCCGGCAGGTCCACGGTCGTTCACGACCGGTGGTTCCTCTTGCCCGGGCGGCTCCTCGCGGGCCGGTGAGGACGTGCGGTCCCGTCGTTCTCACCCAGGGAGCTGTGCAGCGTTGTCCGGCCTGCCGTCCAGCGGAGCGTTCCGCCCGATGTCCACCGGCAACTTGCTGGCCGACTGCGAGCGCTGGTGTCGCGACAACCTGCCCCGCCGGGAGGCGTCGGCCCCGAGCGCGACGACGCTTCGTCTCGTCGCGGCGCCCGTGGACGAGCCGGCACAGCTCCGTCGGGGGGCCTTCCAGCCTGGACCCGGCTGGCCCGGCATGTCGATGGCCCGTACCGGTACCTGACTTAGCCGTCCGACCGCCGACCCAGGCCCGGCGCGGCACCCCCGAGCCCCGCGTCCCGCGCCCGGGCCACCGCCTCCGCCCGGCTGGAGACCTCCAGCTTGCCGAAGATCGCCGAGACGACGTTGCGCACCGTCTTGTCCGACAGGAACAGGCGCGCCGCGATCTCCCCGTTGCTCAGCCCGGCCGCGAGCTGCCCCAGCACCTCACGCTCGCGGTCGGTCAGCGTCGGGAAGGCGCTCAGGGCATCCCCGTTAGCGGTGAGCCGGGCCAGCGCGCCGGCGGTGCCCCGGCCGAGGATCGTCTCGCCGTCGGCCACCGCCTCCAGCGCGCGGCGGATCTGTGCCCGGCTCGCGCCCTTGACGAGGTAGCCGCGGGCCCCGGCGTGCAGGGCGGCGGCCACGGCGTCGTCGTTCTCCACCATGGTCAGCACGAGCACCTTCGCGGTGCCCGGCAGCTCCGCGGTGATGCGGGCGGTGGCATCCAGGCCGTTGCCCGCGGCCAGGTGCAGATCCATCAGCACGATGTCGGGGCGCGCGTCGCGGGCCAGCGCGACGGCCGACTCAGCGTCCTCCGCCTGGCCGACGACCTCGGCCCAGTCGAGCGACTCGACCAGGGACACCAAGCCGTCGCGGAACATCGGGTGGTCGTCGACGACGAGCACCGTCTTCAGTTGGCTCATCCCGCCCCCGTCGGGAGGACGGCGCGCACCGTCGTGCCGGCGCCGCCGGTGATCTCGCAGGTGCCGCCGAGCTCCGCCGCGCGCTGGTGCATCGAGCCCAGCCCGACGCCGGTGCGGGCCCCCGGCCGCACGCCGATCCCGTCGTCCTCGACGCACAGCTCGAGCCGTCCCGCCCGGTGACGGATCGAGACGTGCAGCCGCGAGGCTCGCGCGTGCCGCGCCACGTTGGTCATCGCCTCGCCCACGATGCGGAAGGCTGCCACCTCCGCCGCGGCGGGCAGGTCGTCCAGCTCGTCCGGCGCGTCGACAGTGACCTGCAGGCCGCCGTCGGCCAGGCGGGCGGCGTGCGCGCGCACCGCCCCGACCAGACCGAGGTCACCGAGGGCGGCAGGCCGCAGGTCGTCGACGATCCGCCGTACTTCGGCCACGGTGCTGCGCAGGTAGCCGGCCGCCTGGTCCAGCATGAACCCGGCCCGCCCGGGATCCCGTTCGAGCAGTTCGCCGACCGCTTCGAGCTGCATCGCCGTCGCCGCCAGTCCCGGTCCGAGGTCGTCGTGCAGGTCGTGCCGCAGCCGGCGGCGCTCCTCCTCGCGCGAGGTGACGATCGACTCCCGCGAGCGCTGCACCTCCTCCTGCAGCAGCACCGCGTGCGCGACCTGCGCGGTCTGGCGCACCAGCTCGTCGAGCATCGTCCGCACCCGCGGTCCGAGCCCGCCCGGCGGCAGCGCGAGATCCAGCTCGCCCACGGTCCGGCCCTGGTGGACCAGCGGCACGGTCTCGGCGGACGTCGTCGGCGTCCCGTGCGCGACCGGTTCCCGCCCCGGCAGCCGCAGGGCGACGAATGGCAGCCGCAGCGTGCGGGCCAGCACATCCACGACAGCCGGCAGCACGTGCGCGGGCGACGCCGCGGAGTCGACCCGCCGGCCGAGCTCGCCGATGGCGATCTCCGGCTCGACGACGTCCCCGTACAGCAGCCGGTTGACCCGCCGCTGCAGCCCGTCCCGAGCCGGTTGCACGAGGACGGCGGCGATCGCGAAGACCAGCAGGTCGGTCGAGCCGGTGAGGTCGCCGAGCACCGAACCCGCCAGCACCAGCAGCCCGCCGTACACCGCCAGCGCGAGCAGGCTCAGCGCCAGGTAGACGAGGGTCCGCCCCAGCGCGATGTCGAGGTCCCAGAGCCGGGCGCGCAGCAGCGCCCAGGTGACCGCGGCCGGCAGCGGCAGCAGCGCCGCGGCGATCAGCAGGAGCTGCGCCGACGGCACGATCCACGCCAGGGCGACGAGCATGACGGTCCCGAGGGCGCCGGCGAGGACCCAGAGGACCTGGTCCCGCTCCCGGCCTGCGCTCCGGCGCAGACGGACGACGAGGGAGGCGATGCCGAGGACGGCGCTGACGACGAGCAGCAGCAGCGACAGGTTGACGACCGACCAGGCGCCGTCGACCCCGACCGAGTTGCGGACGTCGCCGTACTCCGCGGGCACCGGCTGGTCCTGCTGGTCGTAGGGCGTCAGGGCCCACGCCAGCGGCCCCAGCACGTTGGCTGCCGCCGCGACCGCCGTCGTCGCTCGCCAGAAGCGCCCGGGCAGGGGGCCGTCGGGGAGGACCAGCAGGAGCAGCGTGGGGACCGGCGCGTAGGCGGGCACCCACAGCCACGTCTGCACCCAGTAGGCGAGCGCACCGGCACTCGAGCCCGGGTCGGACGGCAGGATCGCCGCCGCCAGGACCGCCGCCAGCGACACCCCGCCGCTGCACACGCCGACGACGAGCATGAGCCAGCCGGCGGCCAGCCGCGGGCGCTGGGTGATGACCAGGGCGCCCAGGCCGCCGAAGCCGAGCGCGCCGGCGAGCCCCCAGGCGACGGCGTCGGCACCGACGTCCGCTGTCGGCGCGATGACCGCGGCCGCGACCGCGACGGCGGCTCCGCCGGTGGCCGCGGTGACGGCCACGGCGCTCCGGACGTCGATCACCGCGGCATCGTGGCAGCGCGGATGTCCCGGTCGCCAGGGACACACCACCCGCGGGGGAACGGGACAGGCGTCCGATGCGGGGAGGACGGCGCCGTCGCGACGGTGGTTGCAGCCCGGCCGACGGAGCCGGCATCGCGAGGAGACATCCCGATGGACAGCACCACCACCCGGCTCGGCAGCGGCGTCGTCGCCCCGGACCACATCGACGGCCCCGCCGTCCCCACCCCGGCCGCTCCGGCTCCCGCTCCCGGCGTGCACGCCCGCCGCCGCCTGCTGGTGGGCGCCGCCTTCCTGGGCCCGATCGCGCTCGCGGCCCAGTACCTGCTCAGCACGGACGGGCTGCCGCGGGACGAGGCCGGACCCTGGCTGGCCGGCCTGGCGGAGGACCCGACGCGCCAGGTCCTCTCGGTCATCGCCTACCTGGTCGCCATGCTCGCCGGGGTGGCCGGCGCCGCGATGCTGGCGCTCGCCGGTCGCCGCAGCGCCACCTGGCTGTCGGGTATCGCGGCCGCACTGCTGGTTGTCGGCAGCGTGGGCGGCGGCGGCTTCGCCGGCATGCGGCTAGTAGCTATCGAGCTGGCCGAGCGGGGCGGGGCGTCGTCGGTGGAGGCGTGGGAGGTAGTGCAGGACGGTGCGCCGTTCGCCGTCCTGGGCTCACTGGTGCTGATGGCGATCCTGGGCACGCTGGTTTCCGCGGCCGCCGTGGTTCGAGCACGTGCGGACATCGCGGTGTGGGCCGCGCCGGCCATGCTGGTCGGCTTCGTGCTCGCCAGCGGCGAGTTCCCCGTGTGGGTAAGCGTTGTGGGGGAGCTGGTCGTGCTGGCTTCGCTCGTCCCGGTCGCCCGGGCGGCGCTGCGCGCCTGAGGCGAGCCGAGGGCGCCGACCGCGATGGCGGTCGGCGCCTTCGCCGCGTCTGATAGCGGGCAACCCGGCTTGCGCGAAGGGATACGGCCCCGACTTCGGTGAAGGGCTGCTTGACGTGGGCGGCGGCGTCGCGGTCGTGACGCTGAACGCCGCGGACAGGCGCAACGCGCTCACGTCTGGCATGGCTGACGAGCTGATCGCCACCTTCGACGGACTGGCCGCGGCCGGCCGGACGGCGTCGCGCGCCCAGGGGCTGAGCCAGCGGCCGAGAGAAGGCCGAGCAGCCGACGGCATTGAGCCAATTCAGGGCCGCAATCTTCGGATCTGCTCCCGCCCGTATGTACTGTCCGCCGCAGGAGGTACCCATCCGGATGTCGATCGTGATCCCCATCAGCTCGCAAGCGGCCGAGCGAGCCGGTCCCGCTGACCCAGCGGCGGTCGACGCGCCGCAGCCAGTCCCCGGCCGAGCCCCCCTCGCGTCCGTCGCTTCTCTGGTAATGCCAACTGGCGGAGCTGGCGGTCGCATGGGTGCACAAGCGGCCAAAGAGGGGCCGAGTCGGTGCGGGGCAGATGCGGACCTTGACCGAGCTGAAGTTTCGCGGAGTGGCGCATGAAAATCATCGACAATGTCAACGAGCTACTCGGCGACGATGTCAAGGCCGCGATCACGCCTGGGTCGAAGGTCCGCATCGCGGCGTCGACATTCTCAATCTTCGCGTTCGAGGCCCTCCGCAAGGAGCTGGAGCAGGTCAACGAGCTGAAGTTCATTTTCACCTCGCCTTCCTTCGTGACGAGCAAGGCCACGGACAAGCTCCGCAAGGAGCGCCGTGAGTTCTTCATCCCGCATGCCAAGGGTGGCGAGTCGAGCCTCCACGGCTCGGAGTTTGAGATCCGGCTGCGAAACAAGCTCACGCAGCGCGCGATCGCACGGGAGTGCGCGGACTGGGTGCGCCGCAAGGTCACGTTCCGGTCCAACTCAACCGGCAATCCGATGCAGCAATTCGCCGTGATCGACGGCAAGGCTGCCTACATGCCGCTCCAGGGGTTCACGACCGCCGACCTCGGCTACGAGCGGGGCAACGCAGTCTCGAACATGGTGCACCGCGTCGACGATGCGCCGATGACGGCGCAGTACATCCGACTGTTCGACCAGATCTGGCACAACTCAGACCAGCTTGACGACGTCACCGACGCGGTTCACGATCACATCGCCAGCGTGTACGCCGAGAACTCACCGGCGCGCATTTACTTCCTGATCCTCTACAACCTGTTCGCCGAATTCCTCGACGACATCAGCGAGGACGTGCTGCCCAACGATCGCACCGGCTACAAAGATTCGGCGGTCTGGAACTCGCTCTACAACTTCCAGCGGGACGCTGCAACGGGGATCATCAACAAGCTCGAAACCTACAACGGCTGCATCCTCGCTGACAGCGTCGGCCTCGGTAAGACCTTTACAGCCCTCGCCGTGATCAAGTACTACGAGCTGCGCAACAAGTCGGTGCTAGTGCTGGCTCCAAAGAAGCTATTGGAGAACTGGACGAACTACAACGCGAACTTGACGACGAACATCTTCGCCAAGGATCGCTTCAACTACGACGTTCTCGCCCACACCGACTTATCCCGCACCAAGGGTGAGTCTGGGGGACTCCGGCTTGACCGAGTGAACTGGGGCAACTACGACCTCGTCGTCATCGACGAGTCCCATAACTTCCGCAACGCCGACTATGCGGAGGAGAAGGAATCCCGCTACCAGCGGCTGATGCGGCAGGTGATCCGCGAGGGCGTGAAGTCCAAGGTGCTCATGCTGTCGGCAACACCGGTCAACAACCGGTTCAACGACCTGAAGAACCAGCTCCAGCTCGCCTATGAGGGCGAGTCGGAGAGCCTCGCGAAGCATCTCAGCCTGTCCACGACCGTGGAGAGGGTCTTCAGTGACGCCCAACGGGCGTTCAACGAGTGGTCGAAGCTACCGCCAGAGTCTCGCACCCCGGCCGCGATCTTGAAGATGCTGGACTTCGATTTCTTCGAGTTGCTCGACTCGGTCACCATTGCACGGTCACGCAAGCACATCCAGGCGTTCTACGACACCGCCGAGATCGGTGCGTTTCCCGAGCGCATGCCGCCGGCCTCGATCCGTGAGCCGCTTACTGACCTCCAAACGGTCCCGACGTTCAAAGAGATCTTCGAGCAACTGCAGGAGCTAACGCTCGCCGTCTACACGCCGTTGAAGTACGTACTCGATAGCCGCGTGCAGAAGTACGACGACCTGTACAACATCGAGGGTGGAATGGCACGGTCAAACCTCGGGCAGCGGGGCCGTGAGCAAGGGCTGAAGAAGCTGATGACCGTCAACTTGCTGAAGCGGTTGGAGAGCTCAGTCGAGGCCTTCCGGCTAACGCTCGCGAAGATCGAGGGAGCCGTCGACCGCACACTGGGCAGGCTCGACTCTCACGAGGGCGCGATCGCCGACATGAACATCGATTTCGCTGGCCTAGACGTCGATGACGAGGACGCCTTGGGCGCCGACGCGCTCGCGTTCGGCGAGAACATCAAGATCGATCTTGATGACGTCGACGTTAAGTCCTGGCGACGCGACCTGTGGAACGACCGTGAGACGCTCCGCGAATTGCTTGATGAGATGCGGAGGGTCACACCGGAGCACGACCGCAAGCTCCGGGCACTCACGGACCTGATCGCCGGCAAGGCCGCTCACCCGATCAACGAGGGCAACCGCAAGGTGCTCATCTTCTCGGCCTTCGCCGACACCGCCGAGTACCTCTACCGGGAGCTCGCGCCACGCCTGAGCAAGGCTGGCCTCGAGTCCGCCCTGGTGACCGGCGGTGGTCACACCGCGAGGACCACGCTCGGTCCTGGCTATGACTTCCAACAGGTGCTCACACTCTTCTCGCCGAAGTCCAAACAGCGACACCTGACCATGCCCAAGGCGGCGGGCGAGCTCGACGTGCTGATCGCCACCGACGTGATTAGCGAGGGCCAGAACCTTCAGGATTGCGACTATCTCGTCAACTACGACATCCACTGGAATCCGGTCCGGATCATCCAGCGCTTCGGTCGCGTGGATCGCATCGGTTCCACGAACACGTACATCCAGTTGGTCAACTTCTGGCCCGACATCTCTCTGGACGAGTACATCAACCTGAAGGAACGAGTCGAAAACCGCATGGTCATCGCTGACTTAGCGGGAACCGCCGACGACAACGTCCTGACCCTGGAGGACGGCGACGCAGCCTTCCGCAAGGAACAGCTCCGCAAGCTGCAGAACGAGGTCATCGAGCTCGAAGACGTCCGCACCGGTGTCTCGATCACTGACCTCGGCCTCAACGACTTCCGCATGGATCTTCTGGGCTACATCAAAGAGTACGGCGACCTCGCCAGCGCGCCCAAGGGGCTCCATGCCGTCGTGCCGGCCCAAGCGGACAAGGGACTCAAGCCGGGAGCGCTCTTCGTCCTTCACAACGTGAACACCGACAAGAACATCAACCGCGGCAACCGACTCCACCCGCACTACCTCGTCTATCTCGACGGCGACGGCAACGTCATCGCCGACCACACGGAGGTCAAGTACCTCCTCGACCTCATCCGTGCCGGATGTCGCCCCCACGACGAGCCGGTCGGTGCGGTCACGCGCATCTTTAACTCGGCCACCAACGAGGGCGCTGAGATGGGGCACTACTCGGAGCTGCTCACCGCGGCGATCAGCTCGATGGTCGACGTGACGGCCGAGCGCGACCTGGACAGCCTCTTCTCCGACGGAGCTACGACCGCGCTCACCCAGACCATCGGCGGACTGGACGATTTCGAGCTCATCGCCTTCATCGCCATCGTGGACCCAGCGCAGGGCACCGCATGAGGGATCGGCTGTATCGCTGGCCGGCCGCAGCCCGGTTCGGCCGAACGGTTCCCAAGACCAAGTTCTACGAGCACGCGAGCATCGGATCCACGATCAAGGACCGCTTCGTCTCCGACGTACGACGGATCACATGGGCCTACAAGCTCGCGGAGTCGACGATCAACCTTCCGGGCAGCGTTGAGATCCCAGAGATCCAAGTCTTCGAGATCGGAGCAAAGGAAGAGGACGTCGCGGAGGGCGTGCTCGCTGCGATCGACAAGGCAGTCCGAACTCCGATCATCTTCGAAATCAGCCGGGGAGAGGGCGAGAACGGAACCATCCGCATGGCCGCCGCTCACAAGCAGCTCGGAGCGGGTATACCGAAATTGGGCCCCTACTTCAGCACTGAATGGCAGCCTGTGTCCGGCGAGCGAGTCCCGCTCCCCACAGCCATCGCCCTGATGGGACTGTATACGGCGCTGCTGCAGCCGCTTACGTCCGTAGCGCCACGCGCCGGCGAAAGTGTGTCGGACGTGGTCGACAGACTCACGACAGTTCGGTCGCTGGAGCGCGAGATCGCAGCCTTGGAGCGGAAAATGCGGAACGAACCGCAGCTCAATCGGAAGGTTGAGCTACGACGAGCCTTGAAGTCAAAGCAAGCCGCGCTCACTGATCTTATGGGTGCGACCGACAGCCCGGCCACGGGCAATACGAACTGAGGGCCAACGTGGAGAAGCTCCGAATGGCGTCACCGGACCTGACAGCGAGCAATGTAGCCAAAATCGCTGAATTGTTCCCCCGCGTCATCACAGAGACCGTCGACGCCGAAGGAATTTCGGTCAGTACAGTCGACTTCGATCTGCTTCGCCAGGAACTCTCTGATCACCTAGTCGAGGGGCCGCGGGAGCGCTATCAGCTCGACTGGCCAGGCAAGCGCGCGGCGGCGTTTGCCGCCAACGCTCCGATCGCGAAGACGCTGCGTCCCGTTCGCGACGAGTCGGTCGACTTCGACAGCACGAAGAATCTCTTCATTGAGGGCGACAATCTCGACGCGCTAAAGCTGCTCCAAGAGTCATATCTGGGCAAGGTTAAGGTCATCTATATCGACCCGCCGTACAACACCGGAAATGACTTCGTGTATCGCGACGAGTTCGCGGAGTCGACGGCCGAATATCTACGGCGGTCTCGTCAAATTGATGACGAGGGTGCTCGTCTTCATGCAAACCCGGAGTCCAATGGCCGGTTTCATTCTGACTGGCTCAGCATGATCTATCCGCGCCTAATCCTCGCGCGAAACCTGCTGGCCGACGACGGGGTCCTGATCATGTCGATCGACGATGCCGAATTGGCGAACTTGCGTGCGGTCGCCAATCAGGCGTTCGGCGAACGAAACTACATCGCGACCGTCGTTTGGCAGGGTGGCCGCAAAAACGACTCTCGCTATGTCTCTGTCGGACATGACTACCTGGTGATCTACGCGCGAAACGAGGCGCGCCTTCAGGAGCTCGGGGTTCGGTGGCGAGAGCGCAAGACCGGTGTCGATGAGGCGTTGGCTGCGGGGCGGGAGGCGTGGGGCCGAGAGTGGTTATGATGCCGCCGCAGCAACGTCCATTTATCGTGCGTGGCTCTCCATGCAGCCGGATATCACCGCCGCCGTGACGCGCTTCAAGACTATCGACGACACCGGCCGCATCTACAACGCGGACAAGGATCTCGGTTGGCCGGGAGGAGGGGGACCGCGATTCGAGGTGCTGCATCCTGTGACGGGCAGGCCGGTCTCGATCCCCAGCACCGGGTGGAGGTTCACCGAAGCCAGGCTCAAGGAGCAGATTGAAGCCGGCCTCGTCGAGTTCGGACAGGACGAGAAAAAAATTCCGCGGGGGAAAACCTTCCTCGAAGAGCTGGACAGTCAAGTCGCAGAGTCGGTCTTCACCCAGATCCGAACGACTGCTTCGCAACGTCTGGCGCGCCTTGTCGGACCAGGCGTCTTCGATTACCCCAAGGATGAGTATGTGCTGGCCAGATGGTTCGACGTTGTGACGGGATCGGACCGGGAAGCCTTGGTCATGGACTTCTTCGCGGGGTCGGGCTCCGCCGCGCATGCGGTGATGCACTTGAACTCCGTTGACGGCGGGTCTCGGCGTTTCATCATGGTTCAACTCGACGAGGAGACGCCGGAGAAGTCCGGTGCCCGTGAGGCCGGCTTCACTCAGATCGGGCAGATCGCTCGTGAACGAATTCGGCAGGTGGGCTTGAGACTCCGCGAGGAGGCGGGCATGACGGGAGACCGTCTCGATATCGGTTTCAGAACGTTCCGCATCGACTCCTCCAACATGGCGGACGTCCTACGTTCCCCTGATGACACCGACCAGCTCCAGCTGAGCGAGCTGGAGCACAGCGTCAAGCCTGGACGGTCCGGTGAGGACCTGCTTTTCGAAGTCCTGCTTGGCTGGGGGCTGGACATCTCCACACCGATCGCCGTCGAGAGCGTCGAAGGCTACGAGGTCTTGGTCATGGAGGACGATGTCCTGATTGCCTGCTTCGAGGACAACGTGAGCCCCGATCTCGTGCGGTCGCTCGCCAAGCGCGAGCCGCTTCGCGCCGTGTTTCGTGACTTTGGCTTCGATTCCGATGACGCGCGCATCAACGCTGAACAGATCTTTAAGGAACTCTCGCCTTCTACCGATGTGAAGGCCGTCTGACCTAGATGAAGCTTCAATTCAAGACCCAGCTGTACCAGACGGGCGCTGTCGACTCGGTCGTTGACGTCTTCTCCGGCCAACCTCGACGTAGTGACGTCTCCTACAGGATCGACCCTGGCAAGGTGAAGCCGAGCACCGCGCCGGCCCTGTTCGGGACAAGTACGACATCAGACTCCGGTCTGCGCAACGCCGAGATCGAGCTCTCCGCGGCCCAGTTGCTCGCCAACCTTCACCAGGTTCAGAAATCTCGGAACTTGCCGCTGGCGCCGAGGGTTGCGGACAGCAAGGCTGCGCTCGGCGCTCCGAACCTCGACGTCGAGATGGAGACTGGCACGGGCAAGACCTACGTTTACATCAAGACAATCATGGAGCTGAATAAGCGGTACGGCTGGTCGAAGTTCATCATCGTGGTCCCGTCCGTGGCGATTCGCGAGGGCGTCAAGAAGTCGTTCGACGTCACGGCTGAACACTTCCAGCAGACCTACGGCACCAAGCCGCGCTTCTTCATTTACAACTCCTCGCAGCTGCATGAGCTCGAGCGATTCAGTTCAGACGCCGGCGTGCAGGTCATGATCATCAACATCCAAGCCTTCAACGCCACGGGAAAGGACAACCGGCGCATCTACGATGTGCTGGACGACTTCCAGTCTCGCAAGCCGATCGACGTGATCAGCGCGAACAGACCTATCGTCATCATCGACGAGCCACAAAAAATCGGTGCTCCGAAGTCGCTTGAGGCGCTGTCCCGCTTCAACGCCCTGATGGTGCTGCGCTACTCGGCCACTCACAAGGTTGAGCACACCAAAGTCCACCGACTCGACGCCCTCGATGCATACAACCAGAAGCTCGTAAAGAAGATCGCTGTCCGTGGCATTACGGTCAAGGGCCTGGCCGGCTCCACCGCCTACCTCTACCTCGATGCGATCGAGGTCAAGAAGGGCCAGCCGCCCACGGCCCGTGTGGAACTGGAAGTGCAGACAAAGGGCGGTCCGATCAAGCGGCAACCCAGGCGGGTCACCCAGGGCACCCGACTTCATGACCTCGCGAACGGCCTCGAGGCCTATAAGGACCTTGTGGTCACCGACGTCAGCGCGATCGACGACACCATCACGCTCAGCAACGGGGACATCGTCATCGCCGGGCAGCTCGCCGACCGCGACGTCACCGAGCAGACCAAGCGGCGTATCCAGATCCGCGAAGTCATCCGCGCGCACATCGCTAAGGAGCGTGAACTCTTCGGCCAAGGCATCAAGGTTCTTTCGCTCTTCTTCATCGACGAGGTCGCCAAGTACCGCGACTACGACCGCGAGGACACCCTTGGCGACTACGCACGAGTGTTCGAGGAGGAGTACGCCGCCGTCGTCGAGGAGGTCCTCGGGGAGCTGGAGCTCGATGACGCAACAGCGGTATACAAGAAGTACCTCAGCCGTGACGAAGCTCGGGATGTGCACCAGGGCTATTTCTCGATCGACAAGAAGAGCAAGCGGCTCGTCGACGGCGACGTGCACAAGACCGGCGATGAGAAGGGCCAGTCGAAGGACGTTGCGGCCTACGACTTGATCCTCAGGGACAAGGAACGTCTGTTGTCCTTCGATGAGCCTGTGCGGTTCCTGTTCTCGCACTCGGCCCTCCGCGAAGGATGGGACAATCCAAATGTCTTCGTCATGGGCATGCTCAAGAAGAGTGACAACACCATCTCGCGGCGGCAGGAGATCGGGCGTGGACTGAGGCTCGCCGTCAACCAAGATGGCGAGCGCATGGACAATCCCGTTACGGTGCATGCCATCAACCAGCTGACCGTCGTGACTGACGAGTCCTATACCGACTTCGTCGCCGGGCTGCAGAAGGAGATCGCAGAGTCGCTGGCGACGCTGCGCCCACGAAAGGCCAGCATCAAGTTCTTTACTGGCATGACGATCCACACCGAGTCCGGCGAGAGCGACGTCGACGAGAAGCTCGCAACCGCTCTGTACAATTACCTTGTGCGCAACGACTACGTCGACGACGACGGGCTCGTGACGCAGAAGTACAAGGAGGACAAAGACGCCGGGTCGCTCGCGGAGCCGTTGTCCGAAGTGCTCAAGCCGGTCATCGACTTCGTTTGGCCATTGATCGACGCCCTGTACATCGACATCCCCGCGCCGACGAACGACCGCAAACCCAAGAAGATCCCCCTCAACGAGGCGAACTTCAAGAAGAAGGAGTTCCAAGAGCTCTGGAGTCGGATCAACCACAAGGCCGTCTATCAGGTCGAGTTCGACTCGGCCGAGTTGGTGGGCAAGTGCGTGGCATCACTCGACACCCACTTGAACGTCGCAGCCATGCAGTACGTCGTCCAGGCCGGCAGGCAGCGGGAGTCGCTAGACGCTGATGACCTGACCAGTGGCACCGGATTTGACGTCTCCACGACATCAACCCAGACCGCGACAGTGTCTGCCGGGTCTCAGGTAAAGTACGACCTGCTGGGGGAGGTGACCGAGAAGACCCAGCTCACTCGGCGCACTGCCGCTGCGATCCTTGGGCGGATCAATCCGAACACGTTCGGCAAGTTCCGCCTGAATCCGGAGCAATTTATTACCGAAGCCGCGCGACTCATCAACGAACAGAAGGCCACGGTTATCGTCGAGCATCTGGCGTACGACGCGCTGGAGGACCGCTTCGACATGGCCATCTTCACGGAGAACCAGAGTGCCCAGGACTTCGCCAAGGCTGGTGAGAAGCTCAAGAAGCACGTGTATGACTACGTCGTCACGGACTCGAAGGTTGAACGTGATCTCGTCACGGAGCTGGACACAAGCTCCGAGGTAGAGGTGTACGCCAAGTTGCCGCGCGGGTTCTTCATTCCAACGCCGGTCGGCGATTACAATCCCGACTGGGCGATCGCCTTCACCGAGGGTTCGGTCAAGCACGTGTACTTCGTCGCCGAGACAAAGGGCTCCCTCTCTACCCTTCAACTGAAAGGTATCGAGGACGCGAAGATCGAATGCGCCCGGAAATTCTTCGCCGACGTCAACAAGAAGTTCGAGGGCCAAGTAAAGTACGACGTCGCCGACAGCTACTCCAAGCTGATGGAACTCGTGACGGGGTAGGGACGATGACTGGGACCGATATTGACCGGACGATTGACGGCGTTGCCAAGACTATCGCCGAAGTCTTGGAAAAGAAGAAGTACTCGATCGACTACTATCAGCGCGAGTACAAGTGGGAGTCGAAGCAGATCGCTGAGCTCGTCGCCGATCTAACAGCCAAGTTCCTCGACCTCTATGAGTCCGACCACGCCCGCAAGGACGTCGCCAAGTACCCCGGCTACTACCTCGGTTCCATCATCATCTCACAGAAAGGCAGTCAGCCCTTCGTTGTCGATGGCCAGCAGCGGCTGACTAGCCTTACGCTGTTCCTCACGTACCTACGGCGTCTCCAGCAGGGGCGAGAAGAGGTCGTCAGCATCGACGAGCTCATCTACTCGGAGAAGTTCGGTGAGAAGTCGTTTAACCTCGGTGTTCCCGACCGCAACGACTGCATGGAGGCCCTGTTCGAGTTCGGCGAATACGAACCGCCCTCGGACGCAGCGGAGTCAGTTCACACGCTCGTAGCCAGGTACGCGGAACTCGACGGAATCTTCCCTGACGAGCTGAAGGGGGCCGCGCTCCCGTTCTTCATCGATTGGCTCAAGGACCGGGTCCAGCTCGTCCAGATCACTGCGTACAGCGACGACGACGCCTACGCCATCTTCGAGACAATGAACGATCGCGGCCTCAAGCTCACCCCGGCAGACATGCTCAAGGGGTACTTGCTCGCCAACATGGAAGACGGGAAGCCTCGCACAAAGGCCAACGAGCTGTGGCGCAAACGGCTGCGCAGCCTCGACGAGCAGGCGGAGGACGCCAGCTCCGACTTCCTCAAGACGTGGCTGCGAAGCCAGTACTCGACCAAGATTCGTGAGCGCAGGAAGGGAGCGCGTCCCGAGGACTGGGATCGGATCGGCACCGAGTTTCACCGCTGGCTCCGCGGCGCCAACGATAGCGTTGGCCTGAAGGCGCGCGACGACTTCTATAACTTTGTGGTCCGTGACCTCGACTTCTACAGCCACCACTACGCGCGCATCCTTACCGCATCGACGGGGCCCTTCCAGCCAGACAGCGCTCTGCGCTTCATCCGCTTCAACGCCGACCTCGGGTTCACACTGCAGAATCAGCTGCTCTTGGCGCCGCTCCGAGTCGATGACAACGCAGCCGCCATCGACAGAAAGCTGGAGTTGGTCGGCCGGTTCACCGACATCCTCCTCGCGCGCCGCATATGGAACTTCCGCGCGACGGCGTACTCAACGATGCAATATGCCATGTTCACGGTCATGCGCGACATCCGTGGCCTCAGCGAGCCTGACCTGGCCAAGTTGCTGCGTGACTACCTGCTTAAGGTCGACGAGTCCTTCGACTACGACGGCTTGTACGTCCACCAGCAGAACCGGAGCCAGCTCCACAAGATCCTGGCTCGAATCACCGATCACATCACCGTGAAATCTGGCCAAGCGTCGAACTACATCGAGCTCACGAACGGCGCGAAGGTGAAGTACGAGGTTGAGCACATCTGGGCCGATCATCCCGAGCGGCACGTCGAAGACTTCAGCCACGAAGCCGATTTTGCTCGTCATCGGAATCGGATCGGTGACCTGTTGCTGCTGCCCAAGCAGTTCAACGCGAGCTACAACGACGAGACCTACGCGCAGAAGCGTCCGAGGTACTTCAGTCAGAATTTGCTTGCCGGCAGTCTGGATCCCCAGGCCTACGAGAAGAACCCCGGCTTCTTGGCCTTCGTCAAGGACTCGGGTCTGCCGTTTCGCGCCCACGAGGAGTTCAAGGCGGCTGACATCGTCGAGCGTGGCAACCTATACCGCGATATTGCCAAGCAACTCTGGAACCCCGACGACCTGACCGCTGTTACGGCGAACGCGGTGCCATGACAGGGCGCTGACGGCTAACTCGGACGGTCACCGGTCATGCGGACCCGGGACCGTCGTACCAGCTGCACGGCGAACCCGGACCACGGCGAAGCGACGGTTCTCTGACGTCAGGAGCGGGGCTCGTCAGCTTGCCTCGAGGAACTCCTCGTACCTCTGCTCGAGGCGCTCCGGGTCAGGCCGCGCGCCCTGCTGGTGAGGGAGGCTCAATCGGGCTCCGTGCATCTCCTGGATGCCGTGCTTGAGCATCGGCCCGTCGACCTCGATCAGGATGTCCCTCCGCACCTGGACGACAAAGTCAGGCCGCACGCCCATGATGTTGCGGTCGTACGCGGCGTGGTGGATCTTGCAGAGGCTAAGCCCGTTCGGCACCACGGGGAGCCCGCCCTCATCGGAGTCGCGGACGATGTGAGCGGCGTCCAGCAGGTCGGTGTGCTGCAGGCGGCACACGGCGCACTGCTTCGAGTAGGCCTGCAGGACCCGGGCTCGGAATACCGGTTGGTGCAGCCGAGCGCGCACGACCCGCTCCAGGTACGACCGGCGGTCGGGAGTCAGGGCATCGATAAGTTCAGGGTCGACGAAGCGCTGTGCCTGGTCGACGGCGATGAGGAAGGCGTGCTCCTCGCGGTGCTCGGCCACGACGTAGACGGGGAACTGCGCCTGGTAGATGCTCTTCGCCACCCCGATGAAGTACGCCAGCGGCCGCTGCTCCTGTAGAGCCCGTCGGAGGGCGCGGTTGTCGGAGTGGTCGGGATCCGTCCCGCGGTAGGCGTACTTCACCAGGCCGCCCGGCGCGATGGCGTCTTCATACGGGGGGAGTTGGTTGGGCGCGGTGAAGGTCGTGCGAATCGTCAGAGCGGCGTCCAAAGCTGCCGGCTTCCAGATGCCCGGCTGGACCACGAGCTTCAGCGGCTGTCCTCCGACGCTGAACTGGTTGATCTCTGCGGACCTCACCCCCTCGGGGTGCAGGGCGGTGAGCCGCTCAAGGTGGGCGAACATCGCTGTCCGCACTTGCTCGTCCAGCACAGCGCCCCCGTCCTCAGGTGCAGACCCGCTGTCGTTCACAGGCCCGACGGCAGCTTAGTGGTCAGATCGTGGAGGCGAGCTCGAGGACGGACGCGGGCAGTTCGTGCTCCAGCCGCCACAGGATCCGCATGGGGCGCTCGCCGGTGTGCGACTCGTACGTCATCGGGCCGGCGTAGAGGAACGGCGGCGTGCCGCCGGTCTCCGTCGTCTTCGTCTCCCGGAGGAAGAGGTGCACCGTGGAGCCGTGCTCGCGGTGGTTGACGTACCGCTGCCCTGTTGGTGACGTCTCCGCGGTCGTGCTCTGCGACTCCCACTGGAAGAGCGTCGGTGAGCGCGGTCGGTCGGCGTACATCGTGGTGGCGGAGAACTGCGCCTCCGTCTTGTGCAACGTCACGAAGAAGACGTCGGCCTGGTCACCGGGGATCCAGCGAACGCCCGAGCCGAACGTACCGCTGAGGTCGCGCATGCCGAACGCGGCGAAGGCCTCATCCCGGCTGTAGTGGGCGTGCAGGTGGAGCGGGCAGGGCTCAGTCAGATCCAGGGTCGGTGTGGCGTGGCGGATGCGCTCGCGAAGGGCTCCGCTCAGCTCGATGAGCTCCTCTGCCCGACCGGGATTGGCCAGCAGGAGCTCGAGCGAATCCGCCATGCTCGTGAAGGGCACCCGCCACCCCCACATGGAGAAGTGGAGCATGGCCGCCAGCCGCTGCACCCGCTCGCTGACGTCGAGGTGCTGGCGGCGGCTGGCGACGCTGGCGAAGGACTCGATGAACTCCAGCCGCTCGACGTCGTCGATGTGCAGCAGCCGGCCGAAGGCGCCGGCGAGCGCCTTGTCGTCCGTTCCGGGCGTGCTGGTGTCCCACCCGACCGACCGTCGGAGGTCCAACCAGCTGCGCCCGGTGCCGCGGTAGAGGTCCTCCACCTCGACGCCGTTGTCCTCCAGGAACTGCGCCAGGCTGGGGCTGCTCTGGTCCCGCACCTCGCCGAGCAGCCCGTTCCAGGACACGCTGAGCGAGCGCTTGATGTTGTCGACGACGACGTCCTGCGCCACCGGGTCCATCTCGATGCGGCATCCGTCGGGCAGGTGGGGAAAGCCTCGCTCGACCTCCTGACGCAGGCCGCCGCGAGACGTGCCGGTCAGGGCTCGGAACCGCTTGTCGAACCTGAAATCGCGGTGCTGGGCGCCGATGAAGTCCAGCACCGTCAGGTGCGTCTTGTCCTCGGACAGGCGTAGGCCGCGACCGAGCTGCTGCAGGAAGACGGTGGCGCTCTCCGTCGGCCGCAGGAACAGCACCGTGTCGATCGCCGGCAGGTCGAGCCCCTCGTTGAACAGGTCAACGGTGAAGAGCACGTTCACCGACCGGTCCGCGAGCGCGGCGAGCGCTGCCGCCCGCTCAGTGGCGCTGGTCTCGCTGGTCACCGCGACGCTCGGGATGCCCTCCGCGGTGAAGGCCTCGGCCATGAAGCGCGCGTGCTGGACGCTCACGCAGAAGCCGAGCGCGCGCATTCGGAGCGGGTCGGCGACCTTGCCCCTTAGGGCGTCGAGGATGACCCGGATGCGGCCCTGCGAGCGTGTGTAGAGCTCGGTCAGCTCAGTGACGTCGTAGCCGCGGCCGCGCTTCCACTGGAGCTGATCCAAGGGCACACCGTCGTGGATGCCGTAGTACTCGAAGGGGGAGAGGAGCTTCTGCTCCAGCGCCTCCCAGAGCCGCAGCTCGACAGCTGTGCGGCCGTCGAACCAGCGGCGCACATCGGCGCCGTCCGCGCGTTCCGGGGTCGCCGTCAGCCCGAGGAGCACCGTGGGTGCGAGGTGCTCGAGCAGCCGGCGGTAGGTCGACGCCTCTGCATGGTGGAACTCGTCGACGACCACGAAGTCGAAGTGCTGCGCGCTCAGGTCGTCGAGATCGAGGTGCGCGAGGGACTGGACGGAGGCGAAGACGTGCTGCCATGCCCGGGGCCGCTCCCCGCCGACGAAGAGCTCGCCGAACGTGTCGTCGTCCAGGACGCGCCGGAAGGTGTCGCGGCTCTGGGCCAGGAGCTCCTTGCGGTGCGCGACGAAAAGGAGGGTCTCCACGGTGCCCGCGGCGCGGAGGCGCTGGTAGTCGAGAGCCGAGACGACCGTCTTGCCGGTCCCGGTCGCCATCACGACCAAGTTGCGGGAGTGCCCGTGGACGATGCGCTCCGCGGCGAGGTCGTCCAGGATCTCCTGCTGGTACGGGAAGGGGCGGACAGGCGGCTCCGACGCGGAGCTCACGTCCTCGAGGGCAGCTGGCACCTCGGACGTCGACGGGACCGGAGCAGCGTCGACCAGCTCCCCGGGCTCCCACCCGTCGCCGATGAGGAAGCGGAGCAGGGCGTCACGGTCGTCGGGGAGGGAGAACTCCGCGGATCGACGGCTGTGGGGGAGGACCGACGCGAGCGGGTTGTCGTCGTGCAGGGTCGGGTCCTCGAAGGTCCCGCGGGCGTACAGGATGACCAGCCGTGCGGCGCGGCCGTCGCTCTTGAGGCGCAGGACCCGGCCGAGTCGCTGGACGAGCTGCCGCCGGCTGCGGTTCGCGGCCACGATGACCGCCAGGTCCGCCTCAGGGACGTCGACTCCCTCGTCGAGCACCCGCGGTGCAGCGAGCAGGTGGGCGACGCGGTCGCGGAAGGCGGTCATGCGATCGCGCCGCTCCTCGCGATCGAGACCGGAGTAGAGGGTGGACGCCGGGATGCCGGCGTCCTCGAAGACGTCCGCCGCGCTCGCCGCGCTCTCCTTGGTCTGCGTGAAGACCAGAGCTCCATGAGCGCTCCGGACGGCCGGCTCCAGCAGGGCCAGGGCGTCCAGCTTCCGCTGCGAGCCGGCGAGGAGCCCTCGGCGAGCACTCATGGGCCCGAGGTACATCCGCGCGTAGGCGGAGGCGCTGTCCTGGCCCTGCCCGCGCGCCAACCGGTTGAGCGTCGACATGAAGGCGCCGTAGGAGTCGCGGGAGACGCCGAAGCGGTTCTCGAGGGTCCGCGCCGCGACATCCATGCGGTCAGAGCAGTAGTCGTACTCGCGCTGCTCCTCAGCGCTCAGGTCGACGGCGACGAGAGCGATGTCGAAGGGCGCGATGATGCCCTCGGTCAAGGCGCGGTCGTACCAGAGCGTGAAGACGATCCCGCCGAAGTAGGGGCGGAGGTAGGCCTCGATGCCGTCGTCCTCGCGCTCGAAGGTGGCGGTCAGACCGAGGCGGTTCTCGAAACCCCCCTCCAGTGCCTGGGCGAAGCCAGGAGCGCCGTAGCGGTGGCACTCGTCGGCGATGAGCAGGTCATCCTCGCGCGGATGAAAGGTCCGTCGGGCGGCCGAGTTCACGATCGCGACGAGCACGTCGTGGGTGTCGAGGTCGTCCTGCCGGCCGCCGCCGAGGCGGCCGATGCGCACGCCGGGAAGCCGCTCGACCAGCCCTGCATGCCACTGGTCCTGCAACTCGGTGGTCGGCACCACGACGACGACGCGGCCACCGGCCACCAGCGCGTCCCGGGCGGCTGCGAGGCCCACGAACGTCTTACCGGCGCCGGTCACCGCCTCGACCACGCCGCGATGACCGGCGGCACGCCAAGCGTCGAGGGCCTCGCGCTGCCACGGGCGCAGCAGGTCTCCCAGGTCGGGAAGGTCCGGGTAGGTCCTCCGAGCCCGCGCCGGCCGCCGCAGGACCTCCGGCACGGCGACCGGAGGCGGCATGATCCCCGCCGCCTCGCGGTCCGTGTCGTCGCTGGGTCGAGGGTGCAGGACGGGGCCGGAGTCCTCGACCGTCACATCGGTGGTCGGCTCCGCCAGCAGCTGCAGTTCCAGATCGTCAACCCTCGCGAGCAGCTCGTCCCGCTCCCGCCGCAGCGCTCGGTTCTCCGCCATCAGCCGACGCAGCACCACCCAGGGATCGACGATGGCGTCATCGTGCGTGGACATGCATCCCCCGAGTACGAGCCGATCGCGACGCGCCGACGCTAGGACACCCGCCGGGCTGCCGGTCGAGCCGTCACCCGGGTGTGTGGCCCTCGGGACGTACGAGACGCATTCGTTGCGTTCGAGACCTGGTCAGTGTCGTAGGTCGCACCTAACGTGACCCTGCGAGCGCGATCCGCCTCATCGCGCAGCTCGTACTACGGGGAGAGAGCTTGTCCACGGCGCCTGCTGCCACGCGAGCAACGGATCCTGTCCTCAAGGACAAGGTCAACCGGTTGATCCAGTTCCTCAAGGATCTCGTCACGGCGCGCGCCGTCCCGGTGCGCCTGGTGACCGGCCACCTCGACCACCTCTGGCTCGACGACGTCCGGGAGCTGGCGGCCGTGGATCCAGAGGCCGCTGCGGGAGAGGCTGTGCTCCGGCTGCCCCGGGTCGTCCTCGAGTCCTCGCCAGCACCCCCGGCGGTGCTGCAGGGCTGGGTGCCGGTGTCAGAGCGGGACAACAGCGCCCTGGAGGCGCCGAAGATCAGGTCGGAGGGGCCGGGCCCTGACGGCGACCGCGTCGCCCTGGGTGAGCGGCCGGAGGTCGCCCTTGCGTACGACGCCTGGCTCCCGGAATGGCAACGGTGGGCGGCGCGCGACCGCCCGCAGCGCTTGCTGCACCAGACGTACGACCGGCTGCGCACGATGCGGCAGCAGACGCTCGAGAACCCGGAGAGCGTCGAGGTCGTCGTAGCCGGGGGGCTGCTGAACCTGCCCGCCCACGGTGTCAGCACCCACGTCCTCGCACACCGGGCGACGGTCGACATCGAGATCGAGACCGGCGACGTCATCGTCCGGCTCGACCCGTCCACGGCCACGTCACTGGAGGACTCCCGTGTGCTGTCCGGCCTCGACGTGTTCGACGACGGCGGGACCGCCGCCCTGCGCGCGCGCATCGTGGAGCTCGACGTCCGGCCGGCCAGCGACAACGCGCTGGTCTTCCTCAAGGAGTGGGCAGCGCGAGCGGTCCTCGCCCCGGTCGACATCACGGCAGCCTGGGCTGCGCCGGGGCGGAACACCTCCTCCCTCACGCCGTCACCGGCGATCGTCCTGAGGCGGCGAGGCGCATATGCGCTGCAGGAGTACTACAACGACATCGAGCGCACGCTGGCCGAGGCCGGCGAACCCGTGCCGCTTGGTCTCGCGCAGCTCGTCGAGTCGATCGAGGCCGAGGACCGGGTGACCTGGCTCGAGGCCACGGGCGCGACGGCGGCGGTCGACCTGGCCGACGACCCGCTGTTCCCGCTGCCTGCCAACGAGGAGCAGGGCCAGATCATCCACCGCCTGCGCGGCGACACCGGTGTGGTGGTCGAGGGCCCCCCGGGGACGGGCAAGACGCACACGATCGCCAACCTGATGTCGGCTCTGCTGGCGCGTGGCCAGCGAGTGCTGGTCACGAGTGAGAAAGCCCAGGCCCTCAAGGTCCTCCGCGACAAGTTGCCCACCGAGATGCAGGAGCTGTGCGTCTCGATCACCGACGCCAGCCGCGGCGGGTCGCTGGAACTGAGCAGGAGCGTGAGCCGGCTCGCCGCTGAGCACTCGTCGTACAACCCAGCGCGCAGCGGGCGGGTCATCGCCGACCTCGCCGGCAAGCTGGATCAGGCCCGGACGCGGCGCGCCGGCCTCCTCGAGGACATCCGCTCCCTCCGCGAAGCCGAGACCTATCAGCACCCCGAGGTCGCCCCCGGCTATGCGGGCACGCTGGCCCGTGTGGCCGAGCGGGTGGCCGCGGCGCAGGGCGAGCACGGCTGGATGCCCGTGCCGGCTCTGGGCGCGTTGTCGCTCACGACCGCAGAGTTCGACGAGCTCCGCCGAGAACTGCCCGGCGACACAGATCTCCGGCGCCGTCGACGCGAGCAGTCGATCCCTGCGGCCGACGCGATCCCCGACGTGCAGGTCGTGCGGCGGCTCGCGAAGGATGTCGCGCGCGGCGAGGCAGCGCGGGCCGGCCAGTCCGGCCCGCTGGCGGAGGTCCTCGGACAACTGGATGCGGGCACGCTCACCGAGCTCATCGCGGTGTGCGGTGAGATCCGGGACGGGATCAGCAGCCTGTCCGCCGGGGTCGACGCCTCTTGGGCGATGCCGGTCCTGGACAGCGTGCTGCGCCGGGACAACGAGCTGCTGTGGCAGCAGGTCGGCCAGGCGCGCCAGCTCGTCGACGACGCGATGACGATGAGTGCCGAGATCGGCTTCCGTGACGTCCAGGTCGCCACCGACGCCCAACCAGCACCAGTCGCCCAGGTCTTCGCCAACCTCGCCCGCTACCTGCAGGACGGCGGTGCGCTGAAGAAGCTCTTCAAGAGCGAGCAGCAGAAAGCCGCCGAGCCGTACCTCCCGGATGCGGTGGTCGAAGGGCAGTCGGTAACCACGGCTGAGCAGGCGCACCTGGTGGCGCTCCACCTCTTCACCTTGGCCCGGCTGCAGGCTTTCGCCTCGGCAACCGCCATGGTCCAGATCCCAGGCGGCGTGGCCGGTCCGCGAGCGCTCCAGGTGTCTCACGCGCACCGCGTCGTCCAGACGATCGAGGCCATCGAGTTTCTCCGCAGCGCGCGGGACCGGCTGACTTCCGCGCTCGGCCGCATCCCGGCGATGCCGCGCGCTGATCTGGCGACGACCCAGGGGGTCCGCACCTTCGTCGACGTCGCGACCGTGTTCGCTGACGTGGAGGTCGCTCGGCGTGCGTCCGACGAACTGGGGCGACTGGCTGCTGCGCTGGCGTCGACGATCGACCGCGCTCAGCGTCCTCCGGAGCTCGAGGCCGCGGTGGAGGCGCTCCGCCGAGCCGACGCCGAGACCTTCGAGGCGGCGCTCCACGACCTGGAAGTCGCAAGCAGGGAGCGTCGCGCGCAGCTGCGCTGCGACGAGCTGACGCAACGGCTCGGGACGACGGCTCCTGCTCTGCTGACCCTGCTCCGTGACACGGCGGAAGAGGAGGTCTGGGTCGAGCGGATCGCGCAGCTCGAGGAGGCCTGGAGTTGGGCTCGTGCCGCAACCTTCGTCCGGGAACGGACGGCACCAGGCCGCGAAGCAGTGCTCGACCGGGACCTCGCCGGAGTGGATCGGGACATCGCCAAGCTCACCGCCGAGCTGGCAGCGCAGCAGGCCTGGAAGGCCTGCCTCGAGCGGATGAACGCCACCCAGGTGACCGCGTTGCAGGCCTACCGGGACAGCATGTCCAACGTCGGGAAGGGCACCGGCAAGTACGCCCAGCGCTACCGTCTTGCCGCTCGCGAGGCGATGACCGCGGCCCAGCAAGCGGTACCGGCCTGGGTGATGCCGCTGCAGGAGGTGCTTGCCTCCATCCCGCCGCATCAGAACGCCTTCGACGTCGTGATCGTCGACGAGGCGAGCCAGGTCGGCATCGAGAACCTGTTCCTGCTCTGGCTCGCGCCCCGCGTGATCGTCGTGGGCGATGACAAGCAGTGCACCCCCGTCGGAGGTGAAGCACGGGGCGCTAGACAAGGTGTTCGAACGGCTGGACACCCTGCTTCCGGACATGCCGAACTATCTGCGATCCACCTTCACCCCGCGATCCAGCGTCTTCTCCATCCTCCGCACTCGGTTCGGTCAGGTCATCCGGCTGCGCGAGCACTTCCGGTGCATGCCGGAGATCATCACGTGGTCGTCGCAGATGTTCTACCGAGACGCCCCGCTCGTCCCGGTTCGGCAGCACGGTGCGGATCGCTTGCCCCCGCTCAAGACCTCGTTCGTGCCTGGGGCGTACATCGAGGGTGCGAACGCCCTGCTGCGCAACGAGGTCGAAGCGGAGGCGATCGTCGAAGCGCTGGTCGGCTGTCTGGCGGATCCGGACTACGACGGCAAGACGTTCGGCGTAATCGTCCTTCAAGGGCAGGCGCAGGTGGGACTCATCCGCGATGCCTTGCTCAACCGGGTCGAGCCGGAGGAGTGGGAGCGTCGCGATATCCGCGTCGGCACGCCTCCGGAGTTCCAGGGGGACGAGCGAGATGTCGTCCTGCTGAGCCTGGTCACAGCGCCGGACCACAAGCGGGCATCGCAGACCCGGTTGGACGCCCAGCGCTCGTACAACGTCGCGGCATCGCGTGCGCGTGACCAGTTGTGGCTGTTCCACTCCGTGATGGCCGACCAGCTGCGCCAGGATGATCTGCGGTCCCAACTGCTGTCGTACATGGCGTCGATGCCCGTTGCCGCCGCAGCGCCGATGCCGGGGGACGTGGGAGAGGACGAGCGGCACCCCCACTTCGACAGCCTGTTCGAGCAGCGTGTCTTCCGGCGGCTCCAGCAGCGCGGCTACCACGTGACCCCGCAGGTCGAGGTGAATGGTCGGCGGATCGACCTCGTCGTCACCGGGGCGCAGGGCAAGTTGGCCGTCGAGTGCGACGGGGACGCGTGGCACAGCTCGCCGGAGCAGGTGACCAGTGACTTTGCGCGCGAGCTGGAGTTGCGACGCTGCGGCTGGCAGTTCTGGCGGATTCGCGAGTCGAGGTACTACCTGGATCCGGAGGGCGCGCTCGCCGATCTCTGGGTCACGCTCGACAAGCGCGGCATCGGGCCTGCGTGCATCGCAACGGACGGCCAGCCCCCGGTGGACTGGACGCCGCAGGATCTGCCCGCCACGGAGGGCGAGGCCGACGCGGAGCTCGAGGAGGTCGACGAGGCGCCCCCCGGCGTGCCGCTGATGCGGGCAACCGCGGGGCCGACCACTTCGGTCTTGCCGACCACGAGAGCGCCGATCCAGGTAGAGGTGATCCCCCCTGCGGTACCGGCCCAGCCGCGGCCGGAAGCGATACCGCCGAGCAGCGAGCCGGATGCCCGGCCAGCCCCTGCTGTCGCCCACGCAGCCCGGTCGTACGGAGCAGTGGACGAGGAGACGCGCCTCCTCGTCCTCGAGTTGGCCACGGATGGTGCGCTGACCAACGAGGTCGTGCGCCAGTTCCTGAGCATCGGTTCCGAGGAAGCGCGACGGGTGTTGGGCGCCCTGACCGAGCAAGGGCTGCTGGAGAAGCGAGGCGCCACGAAGGGGACGCACTATGTCCTCACGGGAACCTCGGACCACGTGCCGAGGGTTCCTACCGCAAGCCCGACGCTGACCAGCACGCGACAGCCGGTGAGCCGTTCGAACGACGTGGCCTTCGGCGACAAGGCGCAGCTGGTGTTGGAGCTTGCGGCTCGAGGGCCCCTGACCAATGAGATGGTTCGACACCTGCTCGATGTGGACCGGGTCGATGCCAAACGTCTCCTCGCCCGGTTGGCCGATGAAGGCCTCCTGGAACTGCGCGGGGCCGGGCGCGGTGCGCACTACGTGCTGGCCGGCCAATCGGAGTCGCACGCCACGTCACGTCCTTCCGGCGAGTCCTCAGAGCTGGGCACGGCAATCCGGGATGGACACGAGTCGACATTCACTGCCGGCGTCGCCAAGGGCCCCGACGACCTCGATGAGCTCGAAGCGCTTCTTCAGAAGCAACTCGACGGCAACCTGCTCGAGATCAGTGACTACCTCAACGAGTGGTGGGGCCAGAAGCTGGTCGAATCAGGAGCGCTTCGGCTGGCCCGGTTCCTGCTCGGGCGAGAGAAGCCGCTGAGGTTGCTGCGGACCTTGGCTGCAGATGGACTCCTCAGGCACAGCGTCGAGGCGACTGTCCTCGACCCGCGCTTTGCGCCGTTGTTCACCGAAGCTGAGCTGGGCGTCGCCCGACGGCGACTGGCCGAGCTCGGGTACCGCCCCGATGACGGGCGCCAGTGATCAGGCAGTCTGCCCCACGACGGTCAGCGGTTCGAAGCGGTTAGGCGCAGTAGTCGCAGCGACCGCTGGCGGGAAGCACCATGTTGTGGGTAGAGCAGATCTTGGGAGGAGGGGGCGCAGGCTTCTGGCGGGGTGTCCGCTCGACGGTGTCGAGCGACGTCCGTTTGGCGATGAAGAGCGCCGTCATCTGTGGTGTTGCGTCGTCGGGGACATGGTCGCAGTACGCGCGGTAGCAGGTGAGGCGGTCGACGGCGGCGGCACGCTGCCGCTCGGCGAACGAGGCGAAGCCCCCGGGGTGCTCGTGGTTGACGTACCCGTCGCCCACGCCACCGGTCCCGGCCCTCACGACCAGAGCTGACAGAGGGGGCTTGCCCTCGGTGAGGGTGGCAGCCTGCACCGGTCCGAGCACCTGACCGATCCAGTGGCCCAGCATCATGCGCGTCCGGTAGCGGGTCTTCTCGAACAACTGGTGAGCGAGTTGCTCGTACGTGATCGAGCTGCCGTAGGTGGAGGCGACCCCCTCGAGAATGCCTTCGGTGGCCTGCACCCACGCAGTTACCGCCACATGCCAGTCGACCTTCCTTGTCGGGTCCGAGTCGTGCCAGGTGCCAGGTGACTCAACCATCAGCGCCTCCGAGATCCATCAATGGTCTTCATGTCGTTGTCGACGGCGCAGGGACGACGTGTGCCCTGGCTGGTGTCAGGAATGCGAGCCGCTGGTCCACGAAGGTCGCGCCGCCAGCGGCCATCAGCAAGCGCCCGTACGTCCGGATCTGCGGCGCGTAGTACTGCGCGCGGGCGGCGATGGCCTCGGCGGGGATGGCGTCGGTCTTGTAGTCGACAACCACCAGAGAGCCGTCGTCCTCCCGGTAGACGAGGTCGACGTAGCCCTCGAGCACGGTCCCATCGGCCTGCACCGTTCCGACGTACATCTCCCGCCAGTGCTCGCGGGCAGCCGCCCGCTGCACCACCTCCGACGACAACGCGGATCGAACCAGCGCGGTCACGACATCCGCATGGCTCTCCACGCCCTCGGAGACGCACTGCGCGGCCACCGCGTCGTCCAGGCCCGCGCCGGTGGCCAGGTCGATCGACTGCAGCACCCCGTGCACCGCCCGGCCGATCGCCGTGCCGTACCGGCCCTTCGACCACGCGGGCAGCTCGATGTTGAGCGGCCCCTTGGCACCACCGGGCTCGTCAGCACCGAAGACCGCCGACGGCTCCGTGCCCTCCAGCCCCGAAGCCGACATCGCCGAGACACGAGCGCTGGACTCCCGCACCTGAGTCATCTCGGCAAGCCACTCGTCGTACTCCCGCGGCGTGGTCGGCGCAGTCGGCTCCACGAGAGCCGGCAGATCAGCCGGAAGCTCCGCTGCCGACCACGCTTCCGCCCCCTCTGCTGCGAGCCCGTCGTCCGCCAGCAACCGTGCCGCCGTCTGCGTCGAGGAGGCCGCCGACCGGTGCAGAGAGACCACGAGGTGGTCCCGTGCCCGGGTGGCGGCCACGTACAGCAGCCGCCGGCGCTCGCGGTCGTCCATCTGCTCGTCGATCGGCGCGGCCACGTCGAAGTCGCCGGTCGTCACGCCCTTGCGAAGCGACACCTCGTAGCCGCCGGTCGCCGGCCACAGCACCCGCACTCCGGACTGGTTGCGCGGCCCCGCGGTCATGCCGCTCATGACGACGATGGGGAACTCCAGCCCCTTGGCCGCGTGAATCGTCATCACCCGCACCGCACTGGCGTCGGTCTCCGGCAGCGACGCCTCGACAACCCGCGACGTCTCCTCGCCCTGCTGCGCCGCCCACGCCAGGTAGGCGCGCAGCCCGCCGTGCTCGGACTCTGACCACGCCCGCGCCTGGTCGACGACGAAGCGCAGCCGTCGCCACTGGTCCCGGGCGCACGGGCCGGGCGCGGCCACCTCGAGCATGCGGCGCTCCGCGACGAGCGCCGCGAGCACCTCACTCGGCGCCATCCAGCGCGACCGGTAGTGCAGCCGGCGCAGGTGCTCCAGCGCTTGCGCGACCGGATGCCCGGCGCGGGCCCCGTCCACCGGCGCCAGCAGGTTGAGCACTCCGCCGTCGCGCTTCCAGGCCCACAGATCGTCGTCCCCGCAGCCGTACAGCGGCGACCGGAGCGCGGTGACCAGCGCCAGGCCGTCGCTCGGGTCCGCGATGGCGCGGGCGGCGGCCAGCAGGTCCCGCACCTCCTGCGCCTCGTACACCAGCGAGCTCGCCTCGGCCCGGTACGGGATGCCGGCCGCATCCAGGGCGTCTTCCAGGAAGGGCAGCGACGTGCGCGCCGGCACGAGGACGACGATGTCCGCCAGCCGCGCCGGTCGCCAGGTCTTGTCGTCCTCGTCGAAGATCTGCCAGCCCTCGGCGATCGCCCGCCGGATGACCCCGGCGACGTCCGCCGCCTCGAGCTCGCGGAGTTCCGCGGCCGAGAGCTTGTCCGGATGAGCGTCCGCGCCCAGCGCCACGACAGCCGGCGAGCCGGCGGCCGGCTCACGCCGTGGGACCAGCGGCGTGTAGGCCGGCTGAACATCCGGTTCGGCGACGATCAGCCGGCCGAAGACGTCGTTGACCCACGAGACGATGGGCTTGGTCGTCCGGAAGTTCGTCGTCAGGCGGACGTCGTCGCCGATCACCCGCTGCGAGCGCAGGTACATGCCGATGTCCGCGCGCCGGAACCGGTAGATCGACTGCTTGGGATCCCCGACGACGAACAGCGATCCGGGCGGGACGGCGACGTCCTCCCACCGCTCCTGCACCGCCTCCGCACCACCGGCGATCCGCACCGCGAGCTCGATCTGGATGGGGTCGGTGTCCTGGAACTCATCGAGCAGCAGCCGCGGATACCGCGCCTGTAGAGCGGCGCGGACGTCGGCCCGGCGCCGCAGCAGGTCCCGCGAGAGCACGAGCAGGTCGTGGAACTCCAGCCGGCCGGCCGCGCGGCGCTCCTCTGCCGCCTCGAGGACCCGCGCGGCGATCCACCGGCTGAGCAGCCGCAGCGTCGTCTCGAGGACCTCGTCCACCAGCTCGCCGGCGTCAGCGATGAGCTGCTTGCAGTCCGCCTTGAGCTCGTCGAGCGCCGGCTTGCCGCCCCAGTTCTTGGCCTGCCCGTACCGCGTCTTGAGGCCCGTGGCGTCGCGCAGCACCTCGAGCCGCTGCGCCGCATCCACGGCCGCGTCCAGGCGGAGGCCCCAGGCGCCGATGGACTGCAGGTCAGGGAGCAATTTGTCGCCGGCGTCGGTGCAGTCGTCGGCGCGCGCGGCGAGCTCGGCCGCCGTCCGGACCAACCGGTCGAGATCCCGCAGCTCCGGCACCCCGGGCTCGTCACCGACCAGGACGCGCTCGGCGACCAGGTCCCAGTCGGCGTTGAACAGCTTGCCCAGCGACCGCAGGTTGTCCAGGGTCACGCCGGCTGACATCGCCAGCAGGAGGGCCGGAGCGATCGCGTCGTCGTCCAGCAGCCGCTTGCGCTGCTCGGCCCAGCGCTCCTCGAACGTGACCGCGGAGCTGAGCTCATCGGCCACCTCGAGCAGAGGCGGGAGGCCGGCTTCGATCGGGTGCTCGCCGAGGATGCGCTGCGCGAAGGAGTGCAGGGTGCCGATCGCCGCGCCGTCGAGGTCGTCGAGCGCCTGGTCGGCGCGCTCGCCGCCGGCTCGCTCCAGCTCCGCGCGGAGCCGGTCGCGCAGCTCCGCGCCGGCCTTCTCGGTGAAGGTGACGGCGGCGATGGACCGCATCTCCACGCCGTCGATGAGCACCAGCCGGGTGATCCGGTCGACCAGGCTCTTGGTCTTGCCCGAGCCTGCGCCGGCCTCGACGAACAGCGTCTCACCGGTGTCCTCGCCGATGGTCCGGCGGGCATCGGCGTCTGAGAGTGGAGTGGTCACGCGTCGTCTCCGTCGGTGTCGGCGGCCGGCAGCGGCTCGATGAGGGCCACCAGCTCGGCCAGCCGCGGGTCCCGCTTGGTGCGCAGCCATCGCGACCTGGCCTGGCCGTGGCCGATGCCGTCGGGGTTGCAGTAGGCGCACTGCACGTAGGCGTAGTCGTCCTTCTCCGGCGGTCGCGCGGGGAAGAGGCCGCCGCGGATGCCCGCCACGATCGTCTGCAGCGTCTCCGCGTAGACCTGCTCCACCTCGGGAGTCAGGGGGACGGCGATGCGCCCCTTGTCCTTCCGGACGAACCAGTACGCGGCCTCGACCTCGTCGTCGGGCCGGTCGTAGGCCTGTCGGGCGGCGTGCGCGTAGACCGGCAGCTGCAGCTTCGAGCCGCCCAGGACGGGGTCGTCGGCGCTGAGGCCCTTGAACGACGTGGCGCTCCCGCTCTTGATGTCGGTGACGACCAGCCGGCCGTCCTCGGTCTCGTCGACCTTGTCCGCCGATCCGCGCATGAGCAGCGTGCCGCCGTCCGGCAGGAGAACGGCGACCGGATCGGCCCCGTGCATGCCGAACGCCAGCTCGCTGGCGAGCACGCGCGCGCGGTGCTCCGCCCGCCATTCGTCGTCCGCGACCAGCATGGCCTGCAGGTCGGCCTGGACGCGCACCAGCGTCTGCTGCCACAGCCGGGGGTGGCCGGTACGGCCGTCGTCGGCGAACCGGGCGGCCGTGACGTCGGCGATCTCGGCCAGGCGACGGCGGTGGTCATCCCGCCACGGCTCCCCGAATCCTGGGAGGTCGTCGGCGAACTCCGTGACCAGCGCGTCGAAGGACTCGTGCATCAGCGTGCCGATGTCGGCCGGGCTGATCGTGATCACGTCTTCGGGTTGCTCCACCGGCTGGACGCCGAGGATCCGCTCGATGAAGTACGCGTGCGGACAGCCGGCGTACTTCTCCAGGGCCGTGGGGGAGACGGCACGCTCTCCGGCCGCGTAGTCGGGCAGGCCCTCGGCCACTGCGGACAGGTCGCCGTCGAAGCGGGTGAACCTGCAGCTGTCCCGGCCGTCGGACAGTTCCTGCGCGGCGGCCACGACGGCGTCGTCCAGTCGCACGCCCGCATGCGAGGCCTGGATGCGCCACTCCTGCTCGCACGCCGGGTCCGGCGTCGTGGTGAGTGAGCCGGCAAAGGACGGCGAGGTGGTGAGCCCGTGGATCGGCGCCTTGTCCCACTGGGTAGCCGAGAGGCTCTGGTTGCCGGACAGCTCCCGCAGCGTCGGCAGCAGCCAGCGACTGGGCAGGTGCCGGCTTTTGGTGCGGAGGTCTCCGCGTGGGAAGGAGGCCACCACCTCGGGTGCTGCGGCGAACGCAGCCAGGAGGGCGCGGTGGGCGGTGTCGATCCGCTCGCGGTAGCTGAGCAGCTGGCCGGCGCTCGCGTCACGCGCCCGTTCGGGGAGCAGCGGGTCCTCGCGGAGGCGGCCGGGGTAGAGGGATTCGGCCAGGCCGAGGACGAAGACGATGTCCGCCTCGAGACCGACCGCTGCCGACACCGGCGCCACGAGGACGCCGTCGCCGAACCGGCCGACGCGGGGGAGGGCGCTCTCGAGCTGGCTGGCCAGCGTCTCGCGGAGGGCAGGCAGCGCGGCGGGCGCCCCGAGGCTGTCCAGGGTGCCGAGGGCACGCAGGGACTGCTCGAGCGCGGCCGCGGCGTCCTGCTCCTCCACGGGCAGCCTCGTGAGTTCCTCGGCCTCGCCGATCAGCGAGTGCACGAGGTCCAACGCCCAGTCGCTCAGCTCGCGCCAGCTGGTCAGCTGTGCGCCGCGGTGCAGTTCGCCTCGTAGACCCGTGGCAAAGGCGCGGAGCTGGTCTGCGTTGTGGACGTCCGATTCCAGCCGGGCCACGAGCCCGGTGCTGGCGCCGTCGAGCTTCGCCTGCTCCAGGTGTTCACGGTGGTCATCGGCATAGCGCCGCAGGCGGAGGTCCCAGTCGTCGCCCTGCACCACACCGGCCGTGCGGGACAGCCGCTCCCAGCGAGAGACGGGGATGCGGTCGCCGTCGGTAGTGCGCATGGGGGCGGCAGCCAGGACGCGGAAGAGGTCTGCCCGGGGCACCTCGTTGGTGGCGAGCTCCAGCAGCTCGAGGACGGCGCGGGCGACGGCGCGCTCGTGCACCGGGCGGGTGCCCGGGCCATTCACCGTGATGCCGGCCGCGGCCAGGTGCTCGTGCAGCAATCGCGCATACGGGTTGCGTGCGGCATAGAGGACGGCGACCCGGTGGGCTTTCCTCGTCTTGAGGGCCCTGACGACGTCGCGGACGATGCAGCGGACCTCGTCGTCGGCATCGGATGCGGTGAGCACCCGGCTGGCCATGGGGACCGCCGGCGCCTCGGGCGCTGCGACGTCGATGCGGTCCAGAGAACGGAGGACGGCGGCGTCGGCCTTCGCGTTGCCGGTGAGCCCGGCGACGACGCGCAGCTGGCCGGTGCCGCTCAGCGCCTGCACGAAGCCGGCCTCGGCCTGAGTCAGGGCCTGCGGCAGGTAGAGCACGACCGTGCCGATCTCGGCAACGCGCTGCGGCTCGGAGGTGGCGATGTCCGTCGCGGCTCGGAGGAGGTCGGTCTCGTCGTACCAGCTGGAGGTCAAGCCGTCGCGGACGTCGCGGTACAGGCGGATGAGGTCGGGGGAGAGGCTCGTGGCAGTAGCGACGGCGCTCAGGGCGACGTCGTCGAGATCGCGCAGCTCCCTGCCCGCTCGGACCAGCGCCTCGACGGTGGCCGGATGGTTCGCGACCTCGGCGAAGACGCCCGGCGACTTGCTCAGGGCCGCGCGCCAGGACGCGGCCACGACAGGGGTGGTGGCGGGCCGGCGGGGGTGCAGACGCGGTGCGGCCAGCTGCTCGGCGAGCCGAGCGATCGTCGTCGGGAAGAGCGCGGCCACGCCGGCGTGCCCGTCGCCGAGGCCCTGCACGAGGAAGCGGCGCGCGACGATGCCGGCGATGTTGTTCGGCACCAGGACGGTGACCGGCCGCAGCGGATCCCCGCCCTTGGCCTCCCGGATGGTGTCGCGGAGCTGCTCGAGCGCAGCGCGGCCGTACGCAGTCATGCATCCCCCGTGGTGTCGACCGCGGCGGACCGTAGCAGCGCTATGCCCCGTTGTGGGCGGATCCGGGACTCATCCGTCCCGTTCGTCACTCCTGGTGGGGAAGGACCCAAGCAGGTGCGAACTTCGCAGCGCGAGGCGATCAGCCTGGGGTCCAGACACGTGCACGAGATCGTTGCCCTCGCAGGTTAGGAGCAGCGCCACATGGGCTAGGAGCAGCGGCACATGGCGTGAATGCTCAGGCGCATCCCGCAGGACTGGCAGAGGGGTGTCTCGTGAACGGTCCGGCTCGCCTGCACCGCCGCGGTCACCTTCACCACCAGCGCCGGCCGTCTGGTCTTCTTGGGCGGCTGGCCGCCTGCCCGTTCCGGCTGTGCTCGCCGCAGGACCTCGGCCACCTGAGCCTTGGTGACATCCGTCCCGCGCGCTCGCAGGAGTGCGGCGAGTTTCTTGTAGCCAATCTGCCGATTGGCGTGTGCGGCGCGACGGATCTCCGATGCCGTCCCTCGTGGCATGCGGCTCCCGGCGGTCACGCGATCGATAGATCTGTCACTGGTAGCCGTCTGGCCAGCGGCTCCCCGGGATCGCGACGTCCAGGTTGACTTGCTGCTCGGCCCCGCGTCCTGTCGTCCAGTCCGCGTGGTGGCCAGGCCGGCTGGGTAACGACAGAAGCCGCTGACCAGGACCGCGAACCTGCTGGGCAGGGTCAGTTCCCGCCGTGTTCAAGATCATTATTGACAGGACTTCGCTCGATGAGGGGTGGCGGGAGCGGTGGGGCTATAGCGGTTGTGTCTGCCTCCTCGAACGGGGGTTCGGCCTTGGACATCCAGGAGGGGTGCGGCACAGGCTGTCGACGCCCATGGACGCTCGATGAGCGCTGGCACCACAGCGCGAGTCGCTCGACCTGATCGTCACCGTCGGCCACTACGTTCACCACGCAACGGAAGGAGCGCGGCTGTGGAAGCGCCGTACACCAGTACCGGACCCGGCCAGGCCGTGCGCCTCGTCTACCAGGTCATGGGTACCAACGGGCCAATCTCAAACCCGCGGAAGATCCGCTACATCCCGGTCGGATCCGCTGATGCGGCGGGCCTGGGGCTGCCCACACCGACGGGGCCCCTGCCGTCGGGACCGGACGCCTCCGTCGTGATAGGTGCGGTCCAACTCGCCAACCTCGGCGTCTCTGTCGTCAACCTTGCGATCTCCACGGCGATCCTGTTCGAGGTCAAGAAGCAGACGCGCATGCTGCGCGAGATGCAGGTTGGACTGCAGGAGGTCCGGGCCGGGATCAGTGATCTCCTGACGCGCACAGAACGCATCGACGTCAACGTCGCAGAACTCCATCTCCGCGACACCCTCAACCACGCGCTGAAGTCCGCGAGCAAGCGCGACGAGGTCGATCTGGTTCTGCTCGCGCAGTTGGTCGCCAAGGCTCTCGACCGGTTCTTCGCGTCGATGGACGGTCCCGTTCAGCCCGGCATGAATCGGAGTTACTCGCTGACATCGGACGTGCGCGAGATGGCAGAGGCCGCCCTGCACCTTCTCTGGGGTGCCCGCCTGACCGCCGTCCAGGCGCACAACCTTGCCTGCTCGGGTGACCCGCTCAAGGTGGTCGGCGATGACGGGCTCCGCCGCCACCTGGAACAAGCGGCGGACGCGACCACGCTCATGGCGGCCATGGGCACGATCATGGATGGCGCGAATGCCATGGCGGACAAGGTGGCCGACGGCCTGCGCGACACTCGGCTGTTCTGGGGTGACAGCGACATCAAGCGCAAGTTCATGCACCGTCAATTGGCGGGGCTTCAGAAGAAGAACCTCGACTGCCTGGCGCCAGTTGCGCCAGCCCGCCGCCTGCTGGCCGAATTGCAGGACCAAGAACCGTGGAAGGCCGCCTGCGACGAAGGCGGCGAGTCGATCAACGCCTTTCTGCGGGACTACTTGCTGGCCTGGAGTGCCCACACAGACGCAGGTCTGCTGTGGAGGCTCCGGTACGAAACAGACCTGCAGGCCGACGCGACATACTGGCAGACCCTTGACGGCTGGATGCAGCCGATGGCAACCGACGCGACTGAACCAACTCTGGGCGTCACTCGGCCGCACGAAGCAACCGTCGCCTGACGCGGGCGGCGTTGCACGGGCACTGAGCGTGGCCGTGAATAGCCCCGTGCGCAATCCGGAGCCGTATCCGGCGCGGCAGGCCCTGCCCCCGCCGACCGACACGTTCGCCCAGCGGGTCGGCGACCTGTCCCCCGAGGCGCAGATCCTCGCGCACGGATCCGACTTCCAGTCTGATTGGTGGGAGGCCCGGATCGGCAATCCGGCTGGACCACGTTCTTCCATGGTCTGCCGCCCGCAACGCTCGGGAAGAGATACCGGCGGATCACCCGCCGGGATCTGCTCACCGGGTGCGGTCGGTCCGGCGGCCGGGATGGTCCGGAATGGTTGGGGGCGCTGCCGGCCGGGTGCTACGCCTGGGGCGCCGGCGATCAGTCGGGGCCTGTGGCGCGCCGGCCGCTGGTCTACACACGGCCGGACCGGCCGCCGTACTTGCTCATCGAGGCCAGGCTCGCCGCCGCTTTCGATGCCAATGCGCCGTGGCACGCCGGAGGACGGCTATTGGCTGCTGCTGCGCACCCGCGACAATCTGGGCGAGCAGCGCGGGGCGGTGAGGTCCGAGGACGCCTAGGCGATCGAGGTCGAACGATCCGGAACGGCACTCAGGGCCTCCGATGACCCGCGACGGCCGCCGATCCGCCCACGAAGACGGCTGATCCGGCCCGAACAGCAGCGAAGCTGCCCCCAGTCCCCGACCTTCCGGTCGGATCCTCCGAGGACGGCTTCGCCGTCGATCTTGTCGCTACTTGACGAGACCTCCGTCAGTAGCCTCCGGTGGCCTCCAGGTCCCACGGAGCCTGCGGCTCGACGCACATGTCGTCCGGCGAGCCATCGGGCCCGACCTGTGAATGATTCGCGTACCAACTAGCGATAGACGTGGCCACCCTGACCTCCTCCTCGCGCTCTCGCGAAGACGATCACAGAGGTGTGAAAGGGACAACGTCTCGCAGGTATCGACCCGCCCGCGGTGACCCGGGTGGGAGAGTCTTCCCTGGTACCGGTGAGCCGCTACGGCATCGCCGCCGGCACCTCACCCCGCTCGACGTCGGCGGCGGCGAGAAGCTCGGTGACGGCGCGATGCAGCGCGTCGGCGATGGAGGTGGCGGGCAGCCGCTCTGCCAACGCACGCTCGACGCTCGTGTAGTACCCGAGCAGCTCGTCGCGGGTCGCGTTGAACGTCGACCAGAAGTCCCGCCCGTACCGGCGGACGTCGGCTGCGATGCAGAGCCCGTTGTGCGTCTTGTCGGCCGCCGTGACCAGTAGCGCGTCGAGCGGCTTGTCGGCGAGGCCGGCGACGTAGGGCCGCTTGCGCTCCGCCCACGTCCCGCTCCGGTTGCCGTCGGCGTCCAGGCCGTCCGAACACGCCCGGACGATGTCGGCGACCGCATCGCCGAAGCGTGACCGGATGTCGGCCAGCACGGCGCCGCCCTGGCCCGCCGGCGCGTCCTCCACCGCGTCGTGCAGCAGTGCGGCAATTGCCTGGTCCTCGGTGCCGCCGTGCTCGAGCACGAGGGAGCTGACGCTCATCAGGTGCGACATGTACGGCACCCGCGAGCCCTTCCTCGGCTGCTCCCGGTGGTGCCGGGACGCGAACACCAATGCTTCGTCGAAACGCTCGCTCAGCGGCCCAGCACCCATCTCGGCGCGTGTCTCGAGGGTCGTGGTCATGGGGTCTCCTTGCCCGTTAGGACGGCGGCGACGATCGAGTTGACGTCCGCCGTCACGGTGGTCGTCCGTGAGGCCGCGCGGATGGCAGCGGCATGGGTGTACGGATCGTCGCCCTTGGCGTTCCAGTCGGCGTCCAGCTCCCAATATCGGACCACTCTGGCGGTGTCCGACTCGGCCTTCCGGGTGATCTCCGCCCAGTTGTCGCGGCCCAGGCCCAGGCCCAGACGCAGCGTCTCGGCGTCCGCGGTTCGCCTCAGCTCGCTGTCCATGACGTCGGAGACGGCGCCGAGCACGGACAGCAGCAGCGCGTCGGAGCCGACCCTGTCGCCGCTCGCGCCGATCCAGCGCAGCCGGACGTGCGTGGTCCCGTCGCGCTCCTCCTGCGACAGCACCCGGTACTGCCCGCCGGTGATCAGCTCCTGCTCCTCGTCCTTGATGCCCGAGTGCACCCAGGCCGGGACGGCGGGGAACGCACCGACGAGCTCGAACAGGAACCGCGTCCCGAAGCCGGCCGCCACGTCGGGGGAGAGGGAGACGCCCCAGAGCGGCATCTCGATCCGCCCGGTCGCCAGACGCTTCTCGATCTGCGGGTCCTCGGCGGGCTTCGACGAGATGCCCCGACCGGCGAACCCGCCTGCAGGGAGCCCGACGCGGGCGGGCCAGCCGTCCGCGTCCTGTGGCTGTGCCGCGTTGACCGCCCGCAACAGGGCCACGCCGGCGGCCAGGACCTCAGGCGTCGTCCGGGCCTTCTCTTCATAGGCGGTGATGAAGTCCGCGTGGAAGTAGTGGCGGACCCCGCTGAGCACCCGCGCCGCCGCGCGCACCGGTGAGGACCCGACGTTCTGGCCGCCCTGCCAGAGCGTGCACGCCGCCGCCAGGTCGTCGGCCGTCACCTGCGGCTGGGTGGCAGGTCGGGCCCACTCGAGGTTCCTGGCCTGGAGCTCCCGCAGCACCCGGACGGCATCCGACACCGCCCCCGCGATGAGCGCAGCGGCCTCCTCCGTGCTGGTCGCCGTTCTTGCGCTGCTGCCCGTCGCAGTGACCGAGGTGAAGCCGTCGTCAGGCGCCGGCAGGTGGACGGTGCCGTCGGCGGCCAGGTCCACCCGCTGGGTGAAGTAGGTCGAGGGGTGCTTGCTGCTGATGGTCACGTGCACGGGGTGCCGTGCGGTCTCCTCCACGCGGAGGTGGACGTCCTCGTCGTCCCAGTCGGCGACGCTCTCGGTCACGCGGCGGCGCACCTCGTCGAACAGCATTCAGGCCTCCTGGAGGACGGCGGAGAGGTGGATGGTGCGGTCGTGCCAGCGGACGTCGTCCACGCGGAGATGGGTGCCGCCGGACAGCCGGCGGCCGAGACCGGCCGGGCTGACGGCAGTGTGCCGGGTGCCTTCGACACGTTCGGCGAACGAGCGTGCCGCCGCGCCCGGCGTGCGGAGGGGCGATCTGCCCAGGCCGTCGAGGGCTGCCGCGTGCAGGAGACCCGACCAGTGCTCGGCGAGCGTCCGCCCGCTGTCGAACACCTCCAGCCAAGCGGGGCGGCCGGCGATGCCGACGAGGAGCCCGCGCTGCCCGGCGAGGGGGCGGAGCCCGCGAGTCAGGTCACGGGCCGCGGGGGCGGTGCGGTCCAGCCGGTCGGCCAGTGACCCGGTGTGCGACGGCCCTGCGACGGCGTCGTACCGGCTGACGCGCTCCCAGACCGCCTGCTGGGCGTCGGGGCGGTCGAACCGGGCGCGCACGGCGAAGGGCACGCGCCGCGCCTTCCGCGCGTGGGCGAGGTCGCCGCCCCACCGGCCCTCCTCGACGCACACCACACGCTCGACGGACGGCGTGCCCGGCGCCAGCAGCGTCGTGGCGGTCAGCGCCCGCGTCTGCCAGCCGCCCTCGAGCAGCTCGCCGGCGAGCAGGAGAACCGGGCGCTCGCCACGGTTGGTGAGCACCAGTTGGTCCACGGCGGGCGTGCCGGCGCGCTCCGCGACGTCGACAGGTGCGGACGCCCCCGTCAGGTACCCGCGGGGCGTGGACGGCGCGTCCGTCCAGATCGGGAAGACGGTGAGCGGACCGCGGTGCGTGCCCTGCCCGACGTGCAGCCTGGTGGTGGAGGAGGTCATGGCGTCTCCCTACTTCGAAGCACTTTTGCTTGTAATCAGACTTTGACGCACACATGCCGGTAATGTCAACCGTGTGAGCAACGAGAGCGTGCGGCGTCACCACGACCGGTCGAACCGCGGACTGACCGACTACCCCCGGCCGTCCGTCGCGGTCGACACGGCCGTCCTTGTCGTCGACGTGCGCACGGGTTCCCTCGGTGTCGTGCAGCACCGAAGGCCCGACGGCGGCGCGCACGAGGGGGAGTGGGCGCTCCCCGGCACCTTCCTGCACGAGGGGGAGACGCTCGCCAACGCCGTGCTCCGCTCACTCGCGGAGAAGGCCGGCCTCCAGGGGACGCGTCCCATGCAGCTGCACGTGTTCGACCATCCCGACCGGGACGACCGCGGTTGGGTGCTCTCCGTCGCCCATGCCGTCCTCCTGCTCGCCGAGGACGTCGGTCCGGTGCTCGGTAACCGCCCCGACGTGCGGGTGGTGCCGGTCGAGGACGCCGCCGGGCAGCCCTTCGACCACGACGAGATCGTGCGCCTCGCCGTCGACCGCGTGCGGCAGGACTACGCGCTCCAGCCGGACCCGGCGCACCTGCTCGGTGAGCTGTTCACGCTCAAGGCCCTGCAGGCGCTGCACGACGCCGTCGCGCCGCGGCCGGGTGCGGGGGAGGCCCGCCCGTCGATCGACACGTTCCGGCGCTACATGGTCGGCAGGGGCCTCATCCAGCCCACGGGCCAGTCGGCCCGCAAGGAGCCTGGGGCCGGCGTGATGGGCAAGCCCGCTGAGCTCTACCGACGTTCCGCCGACAGTCGGGACGCGGTCGAGGTGCTCGGCGTCCGGCCGGTTCGCAAGGACCGCACCCGGACGGGTCGGGCCGAGAGCCCGACCGGTCCCGCACGGTCGTTCCAGGCGTTGCCGGGTGTCAAGGTGCATCCGCACATCCAGCGGCTGGTGGATGAGCTCGGCGAGCGGATCCCACTGACGCTGTCGGTCATGCCGCACTACGTGGCCGTGCGGCCGCTGGGGGAGGAGCGGGTCGCCGCCTATGCGCGTCCGCAGACGCTCTCCGTCGGCCTGGACCCCGAGGACGCCGTCGCCGTCAGCGCGGAGTTCCCGGGTTTCCGGCTCGAGCGGACCTCCTCGACCACCCACCATGTGCACGTGCCGCTGCTCGCGCTCACCGAACCGGTGGAGCGGCGGGCGGCGATAGCGGCGCTGGAGCGCGCACTGGCCCGCATCGTCGAGCCGCACTGACGCCAGCAGAGGGGTCCGCCGGCCCACTCGTGTGGGCGGTGGGGTGACTGTGGCGGATGCGGGGCCCGTCCGGATCGAAACTCGGGGAATTGTCGGTCGGGCTGTGGCAGCGTCCGGACGGCGCCACGGGGGCGCGAGAGTGCGCTCAGGAGGTTCGCCGTGACGGTGGCCGTGATCGACGTGGAGACCACGGGCCTGTCCCCGCGGACCGACCGGGTGCTGGAGGTCGGGATCGTCCTCCTCGACTCCCGCGGCGAGGTGGAGGCCGAGTTCGAGACGCTGCTGAACCCGGGCCGGGACGTCGGCCCGACGGCGATCCACGGCATCCGGGCAGCCGACGTCGTCGACGCCCCGCTCTTCGGCGACGTCGCGCCGCACCTCCGCTCGCTGCTCGCCGGTCGGGTCGTCGTCGCGCACAACGCGCTCTTCGACCTGCGCTTCCTGGCGCGTGAGTTCGGTCGCGCCGGGGTGTCGTTCACCCTCTCGCCGTCGCTGTGCACGATGCGGCTGGCCCCGTTGTTCTTCGGCGCCGGTACCCGGTCGCTGCAGGCGCTCTGCGGCTTCCTCGACATCCCGCTCGCCCAGGCCCACGCCGCGCTCCACGACGCCCGCGCCACGGCCGAGCTGATGCTGTCGATGCTGGCGTCCGACCTCGGTCAGGGCTCGCTCGCCGGTGCCGGCTTCCGCGTCGACTTCTCCGAGGACGGCAGCTACCTCGGCTTCGAGCCCATGGGCGGTGGCTGGGCGGACCTCGTGACGGCGGCTGCCGTGCACGCCGGCGACCCCTGCCCGCCGTGCCCGACGCTGCCCCGGACCGCCGCGACCGCGGCGGTCCGGCAGCGCGACGGTTATCTCGGCGGCCTGGTGGCGGCGTTGCCCGCGCTCGACGACGCGCCGCCGAGCATGGCGCCGTACCTCGCCGTCCTCGACCAGGTGCTGGAGGACCGGCTGGTCAGCGTCACGGAGGCAGATCAGCTCCTGGCTCTCGCCGGCGAGCTCGGCTGCGGTGCCGACCACGTCGTCGCGGCGCACCGGATCTACCTGGAGGCGCTCGCCACGACGGCGTACGCCGACGGCGTCGTCACCACGGAGGAGCGGGCCGATCTCGAGCGGGTCGCGGTCCTGCTCGGGCTGACCGGCCGGGACGTCGACCTGGCCCTGGCCGTCGTCCGCAGCGGCGCGCAGGTCTCCCTGCCGCGACGGCCGGGGGTCTTCGCGACCGGGGACAAGGTCGTGTTCACCGGTGCCATGAGCCGCGCCCGCGCGGACCTGGAGCAGTCGGCGCGGGACGCCGGACTGGTGCCCGCGACCTCGGTCTCGAAGCAGACCGCCGTGCTCGTCTGCGCAGACCCGCACTCGCAGTCGGGAAAGGCGGCCAAGGCGCGGGCGCTCGGCGTCCGGGTCATCAGCGAGGCGGTCTACTGGGAGTCCCTCTCGGCGGTCGGAGCCCCCGCGTGACGGCGCGCATCCTCCCGGCGGACGCGGACTTCGGCTCGCCCGCCGAGCGGCTGTTCGCCGAGGCGCTGAGCGAGCAGCTGCCCGATGACGCCGTCCTCGTCTGCGGGCAGCGGTTCACCGACCGCAAGGAGGACCGCGAGGCCGACGTCATCGTCGCCTGGCCCGGGTTCGGCATCGCCGTCATCGAGGTGAAGGGCGGCAGCGTCTCTCTCCGGGACGGGGAGTGGCGCCAGCACGGCGGCGGCATCGACAAGCGGATCCGCCCGGTCGACCAGGCCAAGGTGTGCAAGTACCTGCTGCGCGACTACCTCCGCAAGGACCGGCGCTGGAGCGCCGGCGACCCGCGGATGGTCCACCTCGTCGCGCTGCCCACGACGACACTGCCGGAGGACTTCGCGGCCCCTGACGCTCCGCGCTGGCTGGTGCTCGACCGGACCGACCTGCCGGGGGCCGCCGGCCGCATCGCGTCGGCCCTCCGGCAGCTCGAGCAGGACGTGCCGGCACCGACGGCCGAGGAGGTCGATCGGCTCGTCGAGTGCCTGCAGGGCGTCGGCATCCCGCAGCAGGACCTGGTCGCCGGCCTGCACGAGCGCGAGGCCGAGTGCGATCTGCTCACCCGCGACCAGGCGCGCGTCCTCGACATGCTCGAGGGCAACTCCCGCGTCGAGATCCGCGGTGGCGCGGGTTCGGGCAAGACGTGGCTCGCGCTCGAGAAGGCGCGGCGGCTCACCGCGGAGGGTCAGCGGGTCGCCGTCATGTGCTACTCGCGCGGCCTCGCCGAGTTCCTCAAGCGCCGGGTCGCCACGTGGCCGGCCAAGCAGCAGCCCGCCTACGTCGGCACCTTCCACTACCTCGGAATCGCGTGGGGCGTGCCCGCCGGATCGGACGACGACAGCCCGTACTGGGAGGAGCTCCTGCCCCAGGAGATGGTGGCCCTGGCCGGGCAGCTGCCCGAAGCGGAGCGCTTCGACGCCATCGTGATCGACGAGGCGCAGGACTTCGCCGAGAGCTGGTGGCCTGCGGTGGTTGCCGCGCTCCGATCCCCGGACGACGGCTGCCTGTACGTCTTCGCCGACGAGGGGCAGCGGGTCTTCGCCCGGCAGGGGCGTCCGACGGTGGCCCTGACGCCGATCAACCTCACCGAGAACCTGCGCAACACCAAGCAGATCGCCGGCACCTTCGGCAGCCTGACGACGTCGCAGATGAAGAACCGCGGCGGTAACGGCGTGCCGGTGCGCTTCGTCCAGTGCGCGACCGACGACGCCCTCGATGCTGCCGACGACGCCATCGAGGGGCTGCTCGACGACGGCTACCCGTACGACGCCGTCGCGCTGCTGACGACCTACCGGCGGCACCCCGAGCAGGCGGCCCGTCAGCAGGCCGGCCAGGACTCGTACTGGTCGTCCTTCTGGGACGGCGAGGACGTGTTCTACGGGCACGTCCTCGGGTTCAAGGGGCTCGAGCGGCCGGCCGTCGTCCTGGCGGTGAACGGTTTCCGGGACGAGTCCCGCGCCCGGGAGATGCTCTACGTCGGACTGTCCCGCGCCCGCGACCTGCTGGTCGTCTGCGGCGACCTGGAGCTCATCCGCCGCGTCGGCGGCGAGGCCGTCGTCCGGCGACTCACCCACTCGTCGCCGGGCTGAGTCGGCTGATCGGAGCCACCGTCCGACGGCGGCCGGCCCGAACTGTCACACCGTTGATCGACACTGCTCGCGACCAACAGGACGGAGTCACTGCGTGAGCGCGTCGGACGTGCCCCTCTTCCGCACCGGAACTGGCGGGCGGCGACACATTCGAGGCTGTTCGCACCTCGTCGGCAAGCCGGTCATCCAGGCCGCCGACACCGACGGCGAGATCTGCACGCTGTGCGAGCGTGAACTGCGCGGTGAGGGACGGCGGTACTTCGCGTCGCTGGCCGAGGCGTTGCCGGAGTTCGGTGCCGCCCGGAGCAACTGGCCGCTGATCGAGAGCCACCTCTCCGGCGTCGAGCACGACCAGGTCTGGATCGTCCACAGCGGCTCGTACATCGCCCTCGGCCGGGGTGGGCGGGCCGTGGCATGGGCGGGGAAGACGTACGTCAACCCGTCTGCCGAGACGTTGATCGAGTTGCCCGACTACCGCCCCGGCGGGGGAGGCGGCACCCGCCGGTGTCGAGGTCGTGCGAGGCGACATCTGCGAGAAGCACAACATGGAGAAGTCCCGGAACGGCACGTGCGGGATGTGCGACTTCTGACTCGCCCAGGCCACATCCGGTGGGCGACGCGTGGGGATGTCGACCCGTCGACTTCTCGGTCGCCCCAGACGCCGCGCCGGTCCCGCCCGCCCCGGAGATGCCGTGTCAGTTCCGGATGTGACGTCAGGCGTTCCGTAGCTTGGTGCGACGACCACGAAAGGGACCAGCTGTGGCCAAGCACCTCCTCGACCAGACCGCCGAGTTCGCTCTTCCGCGAGCCGGCCGGCATGCCGCCCCCGACACCGGCGAGATCGCCGTCACCCAGCGCTTCGACGCGGGCTTCCGCGAGCAGCCGCCGGTGCCGTCGCCTGCGCAGCTCCGGGACAACGTGGCTCGCTGACCCCACCGCGGGGCAGCGGTCCGCGCCGCCGAGCACCGTCGCTCGACCGAACCGCTGCACCGAAGGGAACCGCGTGACCCCGCCGCCCTACCTCCCGGCTCCTCCGCCGCGGGGGCCGTCCACGTCCGGCGAGCGGTTCCGGGCCGGCGGCTGGTACCTCGTGCTGGCCATCGCATCGGCCGGGATCTTCGCCGCCGTGCCGTTCTGGCACGCGGCGACCCGGCTCGGCCGACGCGATGTCCGCACCTTGGCGCTGACCTACACCGCCGCCGGCATCTACCTCGTCGTCCTGTTCTCGCTGATGCCCCCGCAGCAGCCGGACGGGACGTCGGGCAACCCGACGCTCAGCACCATCGGCGGGCTCAGCGCGCTGTTCGTGATCGTCATGGCCTGCATCCAGCTGCGCCCCCTCCGCCGCGCCGTCTACGGCGGGGGCGGCGTCGTGCCCGTGCACGCCGACCCGCTCGTCGCCCGTGCGCTCGCCGCGCGGGCCCGCCGCGAGGAGACGCGACGGCTCATCGAGGCCAACCCGGGCCTGCAGCGTGAGCTCGGGATCGGCCGTCCCGACCTCGGTCGCGGCTACGACGACGGCGGCCTGATCGACGTCAACACCGCCCCGGCCGAGGTGATCGCGCGCGTCACCGGCATCGACGCCGTTGCGGCGGAAGCCATCGTCCAGCGACGGGCGATCGGCCCCTGGTACGACATGGCCGAGCTGGTGGTGAGGGTGCCGCTGACGGCGTCGGCCCTCGAGAGCCTGCAGGAACGCGCGGTCTTCTGATGGCGCACCCGACGGGAGCCGGCCCGCAGTCCTCCGCGCTGCCGTGGTGGGTCGTCGTCGGCGGCCTGGCCGTGATCGGCATCGGCGGTGCGGTGGTGGGCGGCCTCAGCGGCGAGGCCGGCACGTCCGCAGCCGCGACCACGTCGTCGTCCTCGGCGTCCGCCTCGGCCGCGCCGCGCGCCGCAGCGACGACCACCCCGACGACGACCGCGCCGTCCTCGACCGTCCCACCGGCACCGACTCCGCAGGCGACGAGCAGCGCCCCGAGCGCGAGCACCGTCGACTTCGTCATGCCCGACCTCGTCGGCTCGGACCTGCAGTCGGCGCAGGACGCGGTGCAGGAGCTCGGCGTCTTCTACAGCGTCTCCCACGACCTGCTGGGCAGCCGGAACCAGGTCCTCGACTCGAACTGGATCGTCTGCGATCAGAACGTGCCGCCCGGGCAGCGGGTCACCGGCGACGTCGAGGGGCAGCTCGACTTCGGTGTGGTGAAGCGCGAGGAGACCTGTCCCTGACGAGTGAGTCGGGCCGGTTCCGGATCACGGCGTAGGAGCGCTGCTACCGCCTGCGACGCCGCGCGCACCGGGGCAGAAGTCGGGACCAAAGTCGCGTCCGCGACGCCGCATGTCCCTGGCAGGTTCCTGCGCGTCCTCGGGGAACCCCTGCTCAAGGGAGACAGATCCATGCGGCACTACAGGACGGCCGCGGGCGCGGCCACCGCCGTGGCACTCGTGCTCGCGGCACCGGCGACGGCCAGCGCCCACAGCGACCAGCACGGCATCCCACCGATCACCACCTTCGCCACCGGCCTCGACGGCCCCCGCCAGCTGAGCACGCTCAGCCACGGGGTGCTCCTCGTCGCCGAGTCCGACAGCGGCGAGGTCTCCTCGGTGGACCTCTACACCGGGAAGGTGCGCACGCTGCTCAGCGGCCTCGGCAATCCGCAGGGCGTCGACGCGGCGAACGGGCTGATCTACGTCGCCGTCGGCGAGGCCGGCCCGCCGCCGGAGGAGGGCGCCCCGCCACCCCCGCCCCGGCCGGCCGGTGAACCGCAGAACGTCGTCCTCGAGGCGACGCCGGACGGGAAGGTCCTGCGCTCGTTCGACCTTCTCGCCTACGAGAAGGCCAACAACCCCGACGGCCAGGTGCAGCTCGTCAACGGCCAGCCCGTCGACGCGCTGTCCAACCCGTTCTCGGTGCTCGCCCAGAAGGACCGGCTGCTGGTGGCCGACGCCGGTGCGAACGACGTCCTCTCCATCGACCTGGCCACCGGGGCGATCAGCACCTTCTTCGTCCCACCCGTGATCACCGGCACCCCGGAGTGCGCGACGGCGGAGAACAACCCCGGCACCGTCGGCTGCGACCCCGTCCCGACCGAGATCACCCAGGGACCGGACGGGCTCATCTACGTCGGCACCCTCGGCGCGGAGGCCCCGGGAGCGGCCCGGGTCTACGTCCTCGACCAGCACGGCAAGGTGCTGCGCCACATCGACGGCCTGACGTCGGTCACCGGGGTCGCCGTCGGCGACGACCGCACCGTCTACGTCTCGAACGTCATCGCGGGCGCTCCCGAGGGTGACGGCCCGCCACCGGCCGGCTTCGACCCCGCGACGGTCGGCAACCTGACGCGCATCTCGCCCGACGGCTCCCGGGCCGTCGCCGAGGTCACCATGCCCGCCGGGTTGGAGATGGCCAGCGGCACGCTGTACTCCACCGCGTGGGCCGTGGCCAGCTTCGCCAACCTGCCGAACGGGCTGGGTGAGGTCCAGCGGATCGGTGAGGGGGCGTTCGCCCGGACACCCTGATCCCACGATGCCCTGACCCGACGCCCCTCCCGGGGCGGGCGCTCCGCCCGCCCGGGGACGGGACGGCGGCGGGCCGTGCCACGCTCGGAGCCGTGGTGGACGGGGCCGGGTCGAGCAGGGCAACGCTGCACCCGGTCCTGGCCGGCTACCTGGCGGACCGCGCGTGGTCGGCCGGGCGGGCGCGGCGCGTGGTCGACGGGCTCCGCCTGCTGCAGGAGCTCGCGCGGACCGGCGACCGACCCGTGACCTACAGGGAGTTCGCCGAGCAGGTCCAGCCGGGCCTGGCCGCGCTCGCCGCGTCCCGGGTGCTCGCCGACATCGGCGAGTTCTGCGCCGCCACCGGGTGGCCGAACGTCACCTGCTTCGTCGTCTCCGCGAGCACCGGCGAGGTCTCCCCGGGGTGTCGCTGGATCGGCGCCGGGGGGCCGGTGGTGGCCCGCGAACGCGCCCGGCTGAGCTACGGCGTCCGGAACGACGGCCCACTGGTGGACGCCACCGGCGTCAGCGGGCGAGCCGGTCCAGGGCCTGGGTGAAGCTGGCGTTCCACAACCCGAGGTGCGGCCAGCGCGCGGCGACGTGCGCCGTCGCCTCCTCCGCCGTCATCCCCTCGGTACGCATCAGCCAGGCGCGCAGCACCAGCCCGGTCCGCGAGGCGCCGCCGTGGCAGTGCACCAGCAACCGGTGTCCCTCGGCGCGCAGCGCCGCCATGTCCTCCAGCACGTCGGCGAGCACGACGTCCAGGTCGCTGTTGTGCTCGTTGTCGGCGACGTACGCCATCCGCTGCAGCTCGTGCTCGAACGGCTCGCCCAGCCGGCACAGCGAGATGACGGCGAAGTCCTGCTCGCTGTACCGCGCGCCGTCGAGGTTCGCCGCCCAGATGCCCGGCAGCACCTCCTCGGGGCCGATCCGCGGGATCACGCCCGGGTCGTAGCTCTGCTGCACCCCGCCGTCCAGCGCGGCCGCCAGCTGCTGCAGGTCCGCCAGCCGCCACAGCTTCTCCGCGAACCCGGGCACCCGGCCGTGCACCACCGACGCCCACCGGCTCGGGATCCCACCCATCCCGTGCACGGCCCCGGCGAGCCCGCCGGCCACGCACGCGACCGTGTCGGTGTCCCCGCCCAGGTCGATCACCAGGCGCAGCACCTCGGCGAAGTCCGACCCGTGCCGCAGCGCCCACACCGCCTGACCGAGCGTCGGCCACACCGCGCCGTTCGACTCGGTCGCCTGATCGGGCGTCCAGTCGGGGGCGAGCACCGTCGCCCACCGCTCGCGGTGCTCGGGTGCCACCAGCTCCAGCGCCGCGGGGATCGCGGCCAGCGGGTCGCCGCCGTCCAGGGCCACCCGCATCAGCTCGGCGTGCACCGCGCAGCCCTCGCCGGCGGACGGGTCGCCGTGGGTCAGCGCCGAGAGCTGCCGGGCGGCGTCCGTGGTGGCCGCGGTCCCGAACCGGGCGAACCAGATCGCCGACGGCGTCGCGCGCATCAGCGAGCCGTTGCCCGCCGCGTGGCCCGACCGCGCGAAGTGCTCGGACGCGGCCGACGACCACGGCCGGCCCGAGCCCAGCACCGCCCGCGTCTGGTTGCCGATGTCCGGCGGGTCGGCCGCCGCCCACTGCGCGAACCGGTCGAAGACGTCGGCCGGGTCCAGCCGGCCGGCGTCGACCAGGGACGACGCGACGAGCAGCGCCATCTGCGTGTCGTCGGTGAACTCGCCCGGCGCCCAGCCCAGCGACCCGCCGCCGCACATCTCGGTCTTCGCGCCGCGGGCCGGCGCCGGGAAGCGGGCGGAGAAGGCCCCGGCCGGGCCGAACTCGAAGGGCGCGCCGAGCGCGTCACCCACGGCGGAGCCGACGAGTGCTCCGGCCACCCGGTGCGAGCGGTGCATGGACGAGCTCATCGAACCTCCGGGGACGGCGCGGACCTCCCGGCACGGTAGCCGGGTGCTGCGCGGTCGCCGACGGCTGGCCCGCCACGGCGGCGACGAGTTCTCCCTGCTCCTACCCGGCCGGACGGGGGAGGAGGCGCTCGCCCTCGTCCGCCGGGTCTGCGCGCTGCACGACGGGGTGTCGCTGTCCTGCGGCGTCGCCCAGTACCGCCCGGGCGACAGCGCCTCCGCCCGGCCCTGGAGCTGCCGACACCCAGGAGGTGAGCCGGTCCGTAACGCCCGAGGTGGCGACGACGCGCATCATGGCGCGCACGCTCGCCACCTTCTACGGGTTCGGTGGCGCGGCGGGCCTGCTCGTGACCCTCGCCGACGATCTGGATGACGCCGTCCATCGCCACGGTCTGCCGGGCGATCTCCAGCGTCGGGGCGGCGCCGACGAAGTCGAACACCGCCTGCGCGCCCACCCCGCCGGTCAGCTCGCGGATCGCCGCGACCGCCGACTCGTCGGAGTGCAGCGCGCGGTGCGCGCCGACCTCGCGGGCGAGCTTGAGCTTGTCGTCGCTGAGGTCCAGGGCGACGACGGTCGCCCCGGTGATCGCCCGCAGGATCTGGATGCCCACGTGCCCGAGCCCGCCGACGCCGATCACCACGGCGGTGCTCCCGGCCGGCAGCGCGCCGAGCGAGGAGACGATCGCGTGGTACGGCGTCAGCCCGGCATCGGTGAGCGAGACCGCGGACACCGGGTCGAGGTCGCCGAGCGGGACCAGGTGCCGGGCGTCGTCCACAATCAGGTACTCGGCCAGAGCGCCGGGCGCGCCCAGCCCGGGCGGGTAGATGCCGAGCCCGCCCGCATGCGGGCAGTAGTTCTCCGCACCCCGGGCGCAGGCGTGGCACCGCCCGCAGCCCCACGCGCCGTAGACGGCGACCGGCTGGCCCAGCTCGACGCCGCTCACGCCGTCGCCGAGCGCGTCGACGACGCCGGCGCCCTCGTGGCCCAGCGTCAGCGGCAGCTGATAGACGCCCTCGGGCAGGCTCATCACGAACGCATCCGAGTGGCACAGCCCGGCCGCGGTCACCTTCAACCGCACCTGGCCCGGCCCCGGTTCGGGCGTCGGGATCTCCACGACCTCGGGTTCGCTGCCGACGGTCCGGTACTGCACTGCGCGCATGTCAGCTCCTCGCGGGACGACGATGCCCCGACCCTAGGGCCCCGCGCCGACGAGCAGACCGTCGCAACCCGCCGCTAGGGTCGCGCCGTCCCCGCCGCTCTGACCAGGAGATCCCGTGCGCCGGCCCGATCCTCCCTCGCCCCGGCCGCTCCCGCGCCCGGCCCGCCTCGCTGCCGCCGCGCTGGGCCGCCGGTGGAAGCTGCCCGCCCCACTCGCGCCGGTCCAGGTGCTGGGCGACGTCGACGTCCCGATGCGCGACGGCGCCGCGCTGCGGGCCGACGTCTACCTGCCCGCCACCGCCGGCCCGCACCCCGTGGTGCTGCTGCGCTCCCCGTACGGGCGTGGAGCCGGGTTCGCCGTGTCCACGGCGGTGCCGTACGCCGAGCGCGGTTACGCCGTGGTCCTGCAGAGCGTGCGCGGCACCTTCGGCTCCGGTGGCGACTTCACGCCCGTGGTCAACGAGGAGCACGACGGCCAGGACACCGGCGCGTGGCTGCGCGAGCAGCCCTGGTTCGACGGCCGGCTGGCCACCCTCGGGCCCAGCTACCTCGGCTACACGCAGTGGGCGCTGGCGCTCGACCCGCCGCCCGAGCTCACGGCCATGGTCCTGCACATCGGCCCGCACGACCTCGCCCAGGCCGGGCTGATCGACGGCGCCTTCCAGCTCACCAACCTGGCGATCTGGACCGACCTGGTCGCCCACCAGGAGCAGGTCGGCTTCCTGCGCGGCCTGGTCCGGCTGGCGACGGCGGAGCGGCGGCTGGCCCCCTTCCTCGGCGAGCTGCCGCTGCAGGGCCTGGCCGAGCGGTTCGGCGGCACCCCGGCGCCCTGGTTCGACGAGTGGATGGACCACCCCGACCTCGCCGACCCCTACTGGGACCGGTACCGCGCGACGCCGGCCGTGCACTCCTCGACCGTGCCCACGATGCTCATCGGCGGCTGGCAGGACTGGTTCCTCGAGCAGACGCTGTACCAGTACGGCGTCCTGCGGCAGCGCGGCGTCGACGTCGCCCTGACCCTCGGCCCCTGGGCGCACCTGGGCATCGACCCCGCGGTCACGACGCCGGAGAGCCTGGCCTGGCTCGCCATCCACCTGCCCGTGGACGGCGCTCCGCCGGCACCCGAGCGGCCCGAGCCGGTGCGGGTGCACGTCAGCGGCGCCCGCACCTGGCGGACGCTGCCCGACTGGCCCCCGGTGGCCACCGAGCGCACCTTCCACCTCGCCGGCGGCGGCCGACTGGTCGACGACGCCCCCGTCGAGGCCGCGGTCACCCGGTTCACCTACGACCCGACCGATCCGACGCCCTCGATCGGCGGGCGGGTGCTCGCGAACAGCGCCGGGCAGCGGGACAACCGGGCGCTCGAGGCCCGCGCCGACGTCCGCACCTTCACCACCGAGCCGTTGCGCCGACCGGTGGAGGTCCAGGGCGGGGTGCGGGTGCGGCTGGTCGTCGAGTCGGACAACCCGTACGCCGACGTGTTCGTGCGGCTCTGCGACGTCCAGCCGAACGGCGCCTCGATCAACGTGACCGACCGGCTGGTCCGGCTCGATCCGGCGCCGGGGGAGGTGCCGCGCGCGGGGCTGCGGACGATCGAGACCACCCTGACCGACACCGCGCACCGCTTCCGCGCCGGCCACCGGATCCGCCTGCAGGTCTCCGGTGGGGCGCACCCGCGCTACGCCCGCAACCTCGGCACCGGCGAGCCGCTCGGGAAGGCCACGCGCAGCCGACCGGTCACCCACCGGATCCGCTCCGGCGGGCCGACGCCGTCGTCGATCACCCTCCCGACGGTCTGATCGGTGCGTGGCCGTTCGGGGACGCGGGCGGGAGCAGCAGCCCGAGAAGCGGAGCGGCGCCCTCCGCGCTGAAGTCGGTGACCGGGACGACCGCGCCACCCTCCGGGCGCGCCCAGCAGGGCAGGTCCTCGGCCCGCCCGCCGGGGAGGACCACCGGGACCAGGGCGGGGCAGTGGCCGGGCGGGACGTCGACCTCCCGACTCGGCAGGGCCGTCGACGCGACGACCAGCACCCAGGAGACGGTGGTGTCCTCCAGCAGCCGCTGCAGGTCCGGGGGCTCGTTGGACGTCAGCGACTCCAGCCACGCCTCGACGCCGGCGGTGGCGAGGAACGCGCAGAAGGCGCGCGTTTGGTCGGCCTCCGCGGGGCCGGCCGGCGCGGCCAGCACCAGCACACGGCCTCCCGTCGGCCGGGTTCGGTTCGCTTCGGTTCCGGTATCCACGGTTACCCCCTGCGGTCCACCGCGCAGAGTGGCACCGCGACGGGCGGGCGGACAGGTCTTGCGGCGCGGCCGGGCGGCGGGCGTCAGCCGCCGTCGGCCAGCCAGCGCTCGACCCGGTCCAGCTCGGCGTGCGTGAGCCCGGTGGAGTAGGCGGGCGCCACCACCAGCACCTGGCCGTGGCCGCTGATCCACGCGCTCGCGTCGTCGGCCTGGTCGGCGAGGTCGTCGTCGATCCAGACGATGCGGCGGCCCGGCTCCGCCGCTGCGACGGCCTGCGCGGCGGTCAGCTTCCACCAGCCGGCGACGCCGCCGAGCGTGCCGCCGAAGCCGGTGGGCAGCGCGTCGCGGCCGTGCGTGCGCAGCCCGCGGGGCAGCCCCAGCGGCCCGGCCAGCAGCTCGTCGGCGAGCTCGGTCCACGTGGTCAGCCACTGCAGCTCCACCCGGCCGGACTCGTGCAACGCCCGCAGCCGGGCCACGACCGACGGATCCCAGGACAGGACGTAGCCGTTGAAGCGGCCGCGCCGCCAACCCACGGGCAGGTCGTGCCGGACGGCGTTGAGCACGCCGTCGACGTCGAGCAGCAGCACCGGGGGAGGAGGCGTCACCTCGTCGTCCCTACCCGGCGCGGGCTCCTGCCGCTCAGGCGGTGATGGCGTCGCGACGGGCCACGCGCAGCCGCCGGCGCTCGCGCTCGGAGAGCCCGCCCCAGATGCCGAAGCGCTCGTCGTTGCGCAGCGCGAACTCCAGGCACTCGGCCCGCACGTCGCAGCCGGTGCAGACGCGCTTGGCGTCGCGGGTCGAGCCGCCCTTCTCCGGGAAGAACGCCTCCGGGTCGGTCTCACCGCACAGCGCCGACAGCCGCCACGACTCGTCGTCGGGGGCGACGGGCTCGGTCCACGGGGTGCTCCACGACGGCTGGTCGTGGGTGTCGACCGTCTCGTCGGGGACCAGGGACAGGAAGGGGCGGTAGGACGAAGGCACAGCGCTGCTCCAGGGGAAGTGGGGCGGGGGGTGACGGACCGGTACGGGCCGTCGGCTGGCACTGACGTTATCTGCGCGTGATCTGACGCGCTCCGGCGGATCAACCCGAAACCGGACCGTCCGGTTGGCGCATTGTGTGGACACGTCGACGGGTCGCCATGTCGCCGTGTCGACACCGGGCCGGTGATGGCCCGGCCCGGTGCCGACAGCTGCGGAGATCAGGCGACGCGGCGGGTGCTGTGGTAGCCGGGCACCGAGTCGACCCGCACGATCGAGACCGGCTTCCCGTAGGTCGACGAGTGCACCATCATCCCGTTGCCGATGGCCATCCCCACGTGCCCGACCGGGTCGTAGAACGTGATCAGGTCACCCGGCTGCATGGCGTACCAGGGGACCTCGACGCCGGCGGTCGCCTGTGCGCGCGACGTGCGCGGCAGCTGCACGCCGGCCGCCTTGTAGGCCGCGAAGGTCAGACCCGAGCAGTCGAAGCCGCCGGGGCCCGTGCCGCCGTACACGTACGGCTTGCCCTGCTGCGCCAGGGCGTGGTTGACGGCCGCCTGCGTGGTCGGCGTCGGTGCCGGGGCTGCGGAGAACATCACGGGCGCAGCGGCGGCGGGCGGGGCGACGGCGACCGAGGCGGCCAGGGGGGTGAGGGCGAGACCGGCGCCGGTGAGGAGGGCGAGGGTCGCCCCGCGGACGCGGCTGGACGAGGACGTGCGGGTAGTCGTCATGGACGACGCGTTCTCCTGTTCTCCATCAACCGCCTACCGAGTTAGCTGACGGGTTCGGGCGGGGAGATCGCCCGGCGGGACCGGTCGAGCCGGTCGCGCTTCACCCCAGGGACTGCGCGTGGGTCCCCGGCCCGGCGCCGAGACGTTCGGCGCCGGTTCGGCGGTGTCCGGCCGGGTGTCGCCGGAGGCGACGTCGAAGGCCTCGGCCGGACCGCGACGACGCTAGGTGGATCGACCGGCCCCTGCCGGACCGCGCCGCGGCGTCGTCCGGGTGATGGGCCGGCCGCCACGCCCGGGTGCCCGTTGGGCGACTCGCGGCCCCAGCACGCCGGTCGCCGTCCGGCCCCGCCGGCACCTCTCGCCCACATAGCGGAACGTGATCGGGCGCTTACTTCTCTGTGCGAGGCGTGGCGTCACCGACGGCAGCGGCCCACTCACGCGGCTCGGCGCCGATCGCGTCCTCCGGCCGGTGGACCGGGATCCCGACGGGGGTTGGCGGCCGCCGTCACGGGGCAGGGACGGGGTCAGTCCACAGCTGAGGAGGCGAACATGGCCGGAATGCTCCGGAAGCTCATCGCGTCCGGGGTCGCCGCACGGGTGATCCAGGAAGCGCGCAAGCCGCAGAACCAGGCGAAGCTCAAGAAGATGCTCGCCGACTTCCAGAACAAGAACGCCGGCGGCAAGCGCCCCCGCTGACCCACCGGCGCCCGACGACGGCCCCCGACCGCATCCGCCGGTCGGGGGCCGTCGCACGTCCGGCGCCGGGCCCCTGGCGACGGCGGTGTAGTAGACCGGGGGCGTGATCCGCATCGCCGTCCTCGACGACTACCAGTCCGTCGCCGCCGACTTCTGCGACTGGTCCCGCGTGCCGGGGCCGGTCCAGGTGGTCGGGTTCCACGACTCGGTCTCCGACGTCGAGGCGCTCGCCGCGCGGCTGGAGCCCTTCGACGTCGTCGTCGCCATGCGGGAGCGCACCGAGTTCCAGCGGGACCTGCTCGAGCGGCTGCCGAACCTGCGGCTGCTGGTGACCACGGGCATGCGCAACCGCGCGATCGACGTCGCCGCGGCCGCCGAGCGGGGCATCACCGTCTGCGGGACCGGTGCGGGGGCGGCAGCCACCGCCGAGCTCACCTGGGGGCTGGTCCTGGCCACGCTGCGGCACATCCCGCGCGAGGACGCCTCCGTCCGGGCCGGGGGCTGGCAGCAGACCCTCGGCGGCGACCTGGACGGCGCCCGGCTCGGCGTCGTCGGGCTGGGGCGGCTCGGCAGCCGGGTCGCCCGCGTCGGCCAGGCGTTCGGCATGGACGTCGTGGCGTGGAGCCAGAACCTCACCGACGAGCGGGCCGCGGAGGTCGGCGTCCGCCGGGTGGAGCGCGACGAGCTCTTCGCCACCGCCGACGTCGTCACGGTCCACCTGCTGCTGTCCCGGCGGACCCGCGGCCTCATCGGCGCCGACGACCTCGGCCGGATGAAGCCGACCGCCGTCCTGGTCAACACCAGCCGCGGGCCGATCGTCGACCAGCAGGCGCTCCTCGACGCGCTGCACGGCGGCCGGATCGCCGGCGCCGGGCTCGACGTCTTCGACACCGAGCCGCTGCCCCGGGACCACCCGCTGCGCTCGGCCCCGCGCACCGTGCTCACCCCGCACCTGGGCTACGTCACCCGTGGCACCTACGAGGTGTTCTACGGCGAAGCGGTGGAGGACGTCGCCGCGTGGGTGGCCGGCGAGCCCGTGCGGGTGCTCGAGCCGTAGGACCGCGGACGCCGCCCACCCGGGCCAGGGGGTCCGCCCGGGGGGCGGTCCGTCGGTCCTAGTGCTCTGAGTCGCCACAGACTCAGAGCACTAGATCCGGCAGGACGACCTGCCGGGGAGCGGGTCAGACCAGGAAGCGGTAGGCCGTCGACCCGGGCAGCAGGTGCTCGATGCGCAGCGGGCTGGCCTCGACCCGCTCGAGCAGCTCGGCCAGGCCCTCGACCCGGCCCAGCTCGATGCCGGTCAGCGCGGCGCCGGTCTCCCGGTTGTCGCGCTTGACGTACTCGAACCGCACGATGTCGTCGTCCGGGCCGAGCACCTCGTCGAGGAAGCGGCGCAGCGCGCCGGGTTCCTGCGGGAACTCGACGAGGAAGTAGTGCTTGAGCCCGCGGTGCACCAGCGAGCGCTCGACCACCTCGGCGTACCGGCTGACGTCGTTGTTGCCGCCGGAGAGCACGCAGACCACCGTGGAGCCCGGCGCCAGGTCGATCAGCCCGCCGCTGAGCGCCGCCGTCGCCAGTGCGCCCGCGGGCTCGGCGATGATCCCGTCGGTCTGGTACAGGTCGAGCATCTCGGTGCAGATCTGCCCCTCGGGGACGGCCAGGAGCTCCGCGCCCGCGTCGCGCACCATCGGGAAGGTGACCGCGCCGGCCCGGCGGACCGCGGCGCCGTCGACGAAGGTGTCCATCTCCGGCAGGTCGACCGGCTGACCGGCGGCCAGCGCCCGCGGCCATGTTCGCCGCCCCCGCCGGCTCCACGCCGATGAGCCGGGTGGTGGGGGAGTGGGCGCGCAGCCAGGTGCCGGCACCCGCGAGCAGCCCGCCACCGCCGACCGGCAGGACGACGACGTCCGGCGGTTCGGGCAGCTGCTCGAGCACCTCCACGGCGACGGTCGCCTGCCCGGCCACCGTCGCCGGCGAGTCGAAGGCCGGCACCAGCGTGGCCCCCGACGTCGCCGCGAACACCGCCGCGGCGGCCGCCGCCTCGTCGTACGAGTCGCCGGTCACGACCAGCTCGACCATGTCGCCACCGAGGGCGGCGATCCGCTCGCGCTTCTGCCGCGGCGTCGTCCCGGGCACGAACACCCGGCCGCGCACCTGCAGCGCGCGGCAGGCGTAGGCCAGGCCCTGCCCGTGGTTGCCCGCGCTGGCGCAGACGACGCCGGCGGAGCGCTGCTCGGGACCGAGCGCCGAGATCATCGTGTACGCGCCGCGGATCTTGTACGAGCGCCCGACCTGCAGGTCCTCGCGCTTCAGCCAGACGTCGGCGCCGGTCAGCGCGGAGAGCCGGGCGTTGCGCTGCAGCGGCGTCCGCTCGGCCACGCCGTCGAGCCGGCGGACGGCGTCGCGCACCTGCGCCTCGAACCCCTCGGGGGACTGGTGGACAGCGTTCACGCCGTCATCGTCGTCCACCGGTGCGCAGGGGTCGGGATCAGGGCTGGAGCAGTCGCAGGGTGGGCTCGGTGCGCAGCCGCTTGATCAGCTCCACGCGGTGCCGACCGTCGTCGGACCGGACGAACTCGAGCTTGTCGACCAGCGCCTGCATGAGGACCAGACCGCGGCCGGTGTCCAGCGGCGACCCCTCGGCCGCCGTCGCCTGCTCGAAGTCGAAGCCCTGGCCGTCGTCGAGCACGCTGACCCGGCACGTGTCGTCGGTGATGGCGACGTCGACCTGGTACTCCTCGTGCTCCCCGGCGTGCTGCACGACGTTCGCGCACGCCTCGGTGAGGGCGAGCACGACCTCCTCGATCGTCGACCTCGCGACGTCCAGGTGCTCGAGCGCCTGGCGCAGCAGCCCGCGCATCAGGGGCAGGCTGCGCGCATCGCGCGGCAGCCGGACGCTGAACGAGATGTCCATGGCAGGTCTGTCCCCTCGGCACCGATGTCCTACGCTCGACGGAACGACGAGATGAGAGGGGGCGGTGCAGTGCTGTTCGACGTGGAACCGGCGACCGTGGCCGGCCGTCCCGCCCTCACCGTACGTGGTGAGCTCGACCTGTCGACCGCCCCGCGCCTGGAGGCCGCCGCGGACGAGTCGATGGTCCGCTCGCCCGAGTTCGTCATCGACCTCACCCACACCACGTTCCTGGACTCCTCCGGTGCCCGCACGCTGCTCGGCATCGCCCGCAAGGCCGGCACGGCCGGCGTCCGGCTGCACGTGGTGGCCCCCCGGTCGAACGGGCCCGTGCGGCTCACCATCGACCTGCTCGACCTCGGCGCCTACGTGCCGCTGGTCAGCTCGCCCGGCGAGATCCGCGCGACCATCGCCGACCGCGACGCCGGAGCGTGACCGCCGGTCGGGTCGACGACGAGGCGCTCGCGCGCTGTGCAGACGAGCCGATCGCCGTCCCCGGCGCGGTCCAGCCGCACGGGGTGCTGCTCGGCGTCCGTGAGCCCGACCTCGGCGTCGTCGTCGCCTCGGCGAACGCCGCGGAGCTGTTCGGTCGGACGCCGGCCGGCCTCGCCGACGTGCTGGACGACGAGGCGCTCGCGACCCTGCGGACGGGGCTGGCCGGTGACCTCGCCGAGGTGAACCCGCTGCGCATGACCGTCGCCGGTACGGAGGTCGACCTCGTCCTGCACCGGGCGGACGGGCTGCTGATCACCGAGTGGGAGCCCGTGGCCGGCGCAGAGCAGGCCGGTGCCGCCTGGCACCGGCGGCTGCCCGGTGTGCTCCAGCGGCTGGCGGCGTCGACCACGCTCGAGCAGCTCAGCGCGACGCTGGCGCGCGACGTCCGCACGGTCACCGGGTTCGACCGGGTGATGGTCTACCGCTTCGACCCGGAGTGGAACGGCGAGGTGATCGCCGAGGCCCGCCGGGACGACCTCGAGCCGTTCCTCGGGCTGCGCTTCCCGGCCAGCGACATCCCTGCCCAGGCCCGGGAGCTCTACACGACCAACTGGATGCGGCTGATCCCCGACGCCGGCTACGCGCGGGTGCCGCTGGAGCCGGCCGTCGTCCCCGGCACCGGGCGCCCGCTGGACCTGTCGGGCGCCATGCTGCGCAGCGTCTCGCCGGTGCACCTGGAGTACCTGGCCAACATGGGCGTGGTCTCGTCGATGTCGGTCTCGCTCATCGACCGCGGCCGGCTGTGGGGGCTCATCTCCTGCCACCACTACGCCGGCCCGCACCGCCCGTCCTACGCCGACCGCACCGCCGCGGAGTTCCTCGGCCGCACCGCCTCGCTGCTGCTGCGCACCGTGGTCGCCGAGAGCGAGCTGGACGGCATCGTCGACGTCGCCGAGCGCGCCGCCGAGCTCTCCGCCGCCGTCGGCCGGACGCCGCGCGCGCTCGGGGCTGCGCTCACCGAGCAGGACGTGACCGTCCTGGACCTGCTGCCCGCCGCCGGTGCCGCGGTGCGACTGGGCGGTCAGCTCCGGCTCCTGGGGACGACGCCGCCCGCCGAGCGGGTGCCCGGGATCGTGGCGGCGCTGCTGGCCGCCGGCGCGACCGCCACCGACGCGGCCTCGTCACTGGTGCCGGACGCCGCCGACCTCGTCGACACCGCCAGCGGGGTGCTCGCCGTCCCGGTCGGGCCGGGCGACTTCCTGGCCTGGTTCCGGCCGGAGACGCTGCGCGAGGTGACCTGGGGCGGCAACCCCTACGAGTCCAAGGTCGCGCAGACCGACGACGGCCCGCGGCTGAGCCCGCGCCGCTCGTTCGACGCGTGGAGCGAGATCGTCCGCGGCACGTCGCGGCCGTGGCGCGAGCACGAGGTGGCCGCCGCCCGAGCCCTGGCCGGGCACCTCGCCGCCGCCACGCTGAACCGGTCCGAGGAGGACAACCGGCTGGCCGGGGCGCTGCAGCGCACGCTCCTGCTCGAGGAGCTGCCGAAGGTGCCCGGGGTGGCGATGGCCGCCCGGTACGTGCCCAGCGCGGAGGACGTCGTCGGCGGCGACTGGTACGACCTGGTGCCGCTGCCCGGCGGGACGCTCGCCGTCGTCCTCGGGGACGTCGCGGGGCACGGCCTGGCCGCCGCGTCGGTGACCGCGCAGCTGCGGCACGCGCTGCGGGCGCACCTGCTGCGCGCGGCCGGTCCGGCAGCGGCCCTGGCGATGATCAACGAGGTGACGAGCGCGCTGCTGCCCGGCGAGATGGCGACCGTGGTGGTCGCCCAGCTCGATCCGGGGACCGGCGAGGTCGTGGTCGCCAGCGCCGGGCACCTGCCGGTGCTGCACGCGCACGAGGGCGGCGCCGAGTACGTGATGGGCGGTCGCGGGCCGGCGCTCGGGGTGCTGGACGCGCCGACCTACGCCGAGGCCCGGCTGAGGCTGGTCGGCGACGACCGGCTGGTGCTGTTCAGCGACGGCCTGGTCGAGCGGGGCCGCGGTGGGCTGCAGAGCGGGCTCGATGCGCTGCGCCAGGCGGTGGCCGGCGGTCCGGCGGCGCCGGAGCAGCTGCTCGAGTCGGTGCTCGGCGCGCTGGCCCCGCCGGGGACCGACGACGTCACGGTGCTGGCCCTCTCCCGCACCTGAGCCTCAGCCGTCACATGCGGTGTGGCGTCACGCTCGGTCATGGTCTCTGCGCCCTATCGTGACGCGGAGCCCGTTCGGCGGGCGGTCCGCACCGCACGCAGGAGCTCGCCCTCATGTCCCACCGGACGCCTTCCCGCCGCTCCCTCGGCCGCACGGCCGGAGCCCTCGCGCTGATCGGTGCGCTCGCACTGCCGCTGGCCGGCTGCGGCTCCGACGGGCTGTCGCCGGTCGGCTCGACCAGCTCCGCGGTCCCCGACGCGCCACCCGCACCCGTTCTGGTGCCGTGGCCGCTGACCGGGGTGATGGCCGAGGCGCCGCCGCAGCGCCCGGCGCTCGCGGTGAAGATCGAGAACTCGCCCGCCGCGCGGCCGCAGACCGGTCTGGGCAGCGCCGACGTGGTGTGGGAGGAGGTCGTCGAGGGCGGCATCACCCGCTTCGTCGCCGTCTACCACTCGCACGTGCCGCCGGAGATCGGGCCGATCCGCTCGGTGCGCCCGATGGACGCCGCGATCGCCGGCCCGCTGCGCGGCCTGTTCGCCTTCTCCGGTGGTGGCCCGGACTTCGTGCGGGCGATCGGCGACACCGGGTCGCAGTTGCTCAGCCAGGACGCCGGCGCCGACGGCTTCTTCCGGGTGACCACCCGGTCCGCGCCGCACAACGTGCACGCCGACCCGGCGCGGTTCCTGGCCCAGGCCGACGCCGCCCACCTGGCGCCGCCGTCGCCCGAGTTCTCCTTCGCGCCGGACGGCCAGCCGTCCACCGCGGCCGCGCTGGGGACGCCGACCACGCGGGTGCAGCTCAAGCTCGGCAGCGGACGCCCGAGCTGGGCGTGGAGCGTGCCGGACGAGGGCTGGATGCGGGCCGAGGGCGACACACCCGCGACCGGGTCGGACGGCGCGCAGCTCGCCGCCAAGAACGTCGTGGTGCTGCGCGTCGACGTCGTCAACACCGCGTTCCGCGACCCGGCCGGCAACCCGGTCCCCGAGACCCGCATGGTCGGCGGCGGCGAGGCGCTCATCGCCAGCGGCGGCAGCACCATCGCCGCGAGCTGGTCGAAGGCGTCGGAGACCGCGCCGGTCGTCCTGACCGGCCCCGGCGGCGCGCCCGTGCTGCTCGCGCCCGGGAACACCTGGGTCGAGCTCGTGCCTGCCGGGACGGGCAGGGTCACCCTGGGTTGAGCCGCGGTCTGCGCATCACCCGCATACGTCAGAGGGTGGTCATCCCCGCGGGGATGACCACCCTCGTGCGTCCGAGCGCGGTCTGCGCATGGTGCCGGCCCGGTGCTCAGTCGCCCTTCACGTTCACGATCTGGCGCAGCGTGTGCCGCACCTCCACCAGGTCGGCGGCGTCGGCCATGACCTGGTCGATCGGCTTGTACGCGTCCGGGTGCTCGTCGAGGAACGCGTCCGAGCGCCCCCAGGCGATGCCCGCCATCCGTGCGTCCAGGTCCGCCCGCGTGAACCGCTTCCGCGCCGCCGAGCGGGAGAAGTTCCGGCCCGCGCCGTGCGGTGAGGACATCAGCGACGGGACGTTCCCCTTGCCCACGACCACGTAGGACGCCGCGCCCATCGACCCGGGGATCAGGCCGAGCTGACCCTCCCGCGCCGAGATCGCGCCCTTCCGCGACAGCCACACCTCGCGCCCGTAGTGCGTCTCGCGCTCGGTGTAGTTGTGGTGGCAGTTGACCGTCTCGTACCGCTCGACCTCGGTGCCCAGGAACCGGCCCAGCTGGTCGACGCAGCGGTCCATCATCTCCTCGCGGTTGAGGTAGGCGAACCGCTGCGCCCAGCGCAGCGCCTCGATGTACCGGTCGAACTCCGGCTCGCCCTCCACCAGGTACGCGAGGTCGCGGTCGGGCAGCTGGATGTGCCGCTTCGCGCACTGCTCCCGGGCGACCTTGATGTGCTTCTGCGCCAGCCGGTTGCCGACACCCCGCGAGCCCGAGTGCAGGAACAGCCACACCCGGTCCTGCTCGTCGAGGGACAGTTCGATGAAGTGGTTGCCGCTGCCCAGCGTGCCGAGCTGCTGCGGCCACTGCCGCGCCTCGGCGTCGGCCTGCCCGGCACCGGGGGTGTCCCGCAGCTCGGCGATCCGCGGCTCGGCGCTGGCCCGGATCTTCGCGTTCCGGCCACCCGCCGACAGCGGGACCGAGCGCGAGATCTGCTGGTGCAGCACGTCCAGCGGTCGGCCGGCGACGTCGTCCGCGGTGAACTGGGTGCGGACGGCGATCATCCCGCAGCCGATGTCCACGCCGACCGCCGCCGGGATGATCGCGCCGTCGGTCGGGATGACCGAGCCGACGGTCGCGCCCATGCCCAGGTGGGCGTCGGGCATGAGGGCCAGGTGCGGGTGGATGAACGGCATCTGCGCGGTGCGCTCCGCCTGCTCGCGGGTGGTGTCCTCCAGGATCGACGCCCAGTTGAGCAGGCGTGCGTTGATCTTCTCCATCGTCCTTTCGATTCGCTCCGTGTGCGGTCAGGGGTGCTGCGCAGCCGGTGCAGTCAACACGTGCACGCGGAGCGGCGCAGCCCTATTACCCGGGAGCGACCGGACCCTGCGCTTCCGCCGAGAAGCAGCCTGCTCGTCCGCTGAAGAGCGGAAAAGAGTCAGTGGGTGAGCAGGCCGTTGGGCTGCTCGGTGATCCGGCCGCGGTCGAGGGCGGTGGCGAGCGCCCCCTCGAGCACCGCGGTGACCGCGGCCGAGCGGCGCTTGTGCCCGAAGACGGCGGCGGTCTGGGTGAACAGCTCGTCCCGCCGCATGCCGGCGGCGGCGCGGCAGAGCGCGCGCATCGCGTTGGCGATCTCCTCCGACGCCACCTGGTCGATGGGCCGGTCGGTGCTGGAGACCTGGCGGCGGAAGCCCTCGTAGCTCTCCGGCGTGACGCCCTCGGGCCACAGGTGCTCGCCCTGCACCGCCGACGGGGGCAGCAGCGAGAGCAGCGCCGACTTGCGCGACTCGGTCGCCCGGGTGAGCCCGAACGCCCCGACGGTGAGCTTCGCCAGCCGGTCGACGTGGATCGGGCCCTCGGCCTTGATACCGGCGGTCAGCACCCGGCGCACCGCCCGCGCCGCCTTGGACGCGGGTAGCTCGTCGAGCACGGTCTTCTCGCCGGCGACCTTCGGGATCCACGGCACGAACGGGGTCTCGCCGTCCATCGGCACCGGCCCGGCGGGCTTGCGGACCGCGGCCGGCTTGGCGGCGGGCTTCGCCGGCGCGGTCGTCGCGGGCAGCGCCACCGACGCGGTCACCGACGAGCGCAGCGCGGCCACGCCCTTGAACGACTCGAGCGCCGCCGTCGGCAGGGGGATGGGGGCGGGCAGCACCGGGGCCGACGGCACGGCGTCGACGGCCTCGACCAGCCGGTCGACCACCACGGAGGGGTCGCGCAGCCAGGACGGCAGCCACACCCGCTCCACCACGGGCCAGCGCAGCAGCTCGCCGAGCACCTCGATCGGCAGCCCGTCGCGGTCACCGACCGTGCCGCGGCGCGCCCACGACGGGCCGTCCAGCAGCACCGCGGCCACCGGGGTCTCCGGGTCGACAGGTCGGGAGATCGACAGGTCGACACGGAACTCCGAGAGCCCGACGTCGGTGCGCACCACCAGCCCGCGCCCGCGCAGCGCGTCGGCGATCTCCTCCCGGTGCCGGTCGATTACGGCGACCGACCGGGGCGAGCGTGGCAGCACGTCGGTGCCCCGCTCGGCCATGTCCAGGTACGCGCGCAGGTGCTTGATGCCGACCGAGCTGGTCTCCTCGGCCCGCAGCTGCTCCGGGTCGAAGGACAAGAAGACGACGACCTGCCGGCGGGCGCGGGTGATGGCCACGTTGAGCCGCCGCTCGCCGCCGCTGCGGTTGAGCGGGCCGAAGTTCAGCGGCAGCGTGCCGTCGGCGGTGGGGGAGAAGCCGGTGGAGAAGAAGACGACGTCGCGCTCGTCGCCCTGCACGTTCTCCAGGTTCTTGACGAACAGGCCCTCGCCGTCGGTGCGGTCCAGCGCCGCGGCCAGCCGCTCGTCGTCGGCGTCGCGCAGCAGCGACTCGATGTAGGAGCGCTGCTGGGCGTTGAAGGTGACGACGCCGATCGAGGGCACCGCGTCGACGCCCTCCCACTTGGGCACCGCGTCGAACCGGCGGCGGATCTCGGCGACGATCGCCTTGGCCTCGATCGGGTTGGTGCGCAGCAGCCGGCCGGCGCCCGAGCGGTGGAAGGTGCCCGGCACCCGCACCAGCGAGACGCCGCGGCCGTCCGGCTCGGCCGACGCCCGGCCGTGGGTGGGCGCCGGGAACGACGACAGCCGGTTCTCGTAGTACTGCGCGTTGGAGAACGCGATCAGCGACTCGTCCTGGCTGCGGTAGTGCCACGACAGCCAGTGCCGCGGCACCCGCGCCTGCACGCACTCGCTGAGGATCGACTCCTCGTCCTCGACCGCGGTCTCCACCTCGACGACGTCGTCGGCGACCGAGGCGGTCGGCTCGAGGAAGAACGTCGGCGGCATCTGCTTGGAGTCACCGACGACGACGGCGGCCTTCGCCCGCCCCAGGGCCCCGACGGCGTCGGCCACCCGGATCTGCGAGGCCTCGTCGAAGACCACCAGGTCGAACTGCGCCGCGGCGGCCGGGAAGAAACGGGCCACCGAGTCCGGCGAGACCAGCACGCACGGCATGACCGCGGTGATCAGGTCGCCGTACTGGGCGAGCAGCTGCCGCACGCCCAGCCCGCGGCGCTGCTTGGCCAGCTCGCGCTGGAGCGCACCGACCTGGCCGGCGCCCGCCGCGGCGTCGAAGGGGCGGGTGGCCAGCACCGAGGCCGGCAGCGCGGAGGTGAGGTGCTCGCGCACAGCCCGCGAGGCGGCGGTGAAGCGGTCGATCGCCTTCTCGTGCACGCCCTCGTCGAACAGGTCCAGCCCGGTCGCGTCCAGCCGCTCGGTCACCGAGGCCGCGGCCAGCCCCCGGTCCAGCGCGCGGACGGCGTCGTCGGCCGTGATCGCGCCCGTGACCAGCAGCCGCCGCGCGTCGAACAGGCCGGCGTAGCGCAGCGGCTCGAGGGTGTCGAGGAAGGTGACCCATCGGCGCAGCGACATGAGCACCGAGCCGGCGCCGCCGGGCCCCGACGGAGCGGCGGAGCCGCGCTCGGGCCGGGTCATCGACCAGCGCAGCGTGAACCCGTCGTCGCCGGCCCAGGCGGCGAGTTGGTCGGCGCTCGCACCGCCGACGTGCAGCAGCGCGGTCACCGCGTCGTGCAGGCGGTGCACCGCCGACGCCGTCTCGGCGCCGACCGGGGTGCCGGCCACGATCAGCTTGCGCAGCTGCACGTGGAAGGTGGACGAGCCGTCGACGGCCTGCCCGGCGCGGCGCAGCCAGGCCACCTGGCGCTCGACCAGCTGCGGGTCGACGAACGGGTTCCAGCCCTCGGGCAGCGTCATCCCCGGCAGCGCGGCGACCCGGCCGGCGATCTGCTGCACGGCGGTCTGCACCCGCCACAGGTTCTCGACCAGCGCCGGGACGTCCTTCGGCTTGACCTTGGCGTCGGGCCGCAGGTGCGGGGCGAGCCGGTCGCGCACCGCGATCAGCCGCCGCCGGCGTCCCCACCAGGACGACGCCGCCGCCGTCTGCGCGGCCACGTAGATGTCGGCCAGCGGCAGGCCGAGCACCTCGGGCTCGACCAGCTCCATGCCCGGGTGCCGGAAGGCGAGGAACGCCGCGACCTCGCCCAGCACCGCGCCGGTCGCCGTCGTCCAGCGGTGGGAGAAGGTCTCGTCGAGGACGTCCAGGCCGACGGCCGGGCCGCCGAGCAGGTGGGCGAGCGCGGCGAAGTCCTCCGGCGTGCGGGCGTGCCGCAGCACCTGGGTCAGCGCGGGCAGCCCGGCGACGCCGCGCACCGCCTCGTCGACCTCGGCGGCCGCGGCCTGGGCGGCCGGGAGGTCGATGGACGGCGAGTCGACGAACGCCCACGGGTGGCGCGGCGAGGGCCGGGTGAGGTCGGCGATCTCGGGCAGCAGAGCCAGCGCGCGCCGCACCTGGGTGAGCACCTCGGCCGGCGCGTTCGCGACGAACGGCAGCGGGATCGGCAGCGGCTGCACGTCGGTGCCGGCGGTGAGCTCCGCGGTGCGTGCCGTGTACAGCGACAGCCCGGCGGCGTTCTCGGTGTGCAGCCGGTCGGCGTAGCGGGCCAGCAGCCGGCGGGCCGAGCGCAGGTTCTCCGAGTCGGCGGCCAGCCCCTGCTCGTCGACGGAGACTGCGTGCTCCAGGGCCAGCCGGATCTGCGCCCGCACCATCGAGGCGCGGCTGCCCTTGTCGTGCAGGTCGAGGGCGAACATGCCCATGCCGACGGCGTCCAGCCGGCGGGCGACCACGTCGAGCGCGGCCCGCTTCTCGGCGACGAACAGCACCCGCTTGCCCTGGGCGACGGCGCGGGTCAGCAGGTTGGTGATGGTCTGCGACTTCCCGGTGCCGGGCGGGCCCTCGAGCACGAAGGTGCGGCCGGCGTCGGCCTCCGCGATGGCGCGCAGCTGCGAGGAGTCGGCGGCGACCGGCAGCCCTGCGGCGAGGTCGTCCAGGTCGGTGTACGCGCCGCTCTCCAGCGCCGGGTCGGTGAACGGCTCGGTCGGCTCGTGCACGAGGTGGGCGACCAGTGGGTTCTCCGCGAAGTCGGCCCAGTGCTCGTCGAGGTCCTTCCAGAGCCGGTACTTCGCGAACTGGAGGACGGCGAGGTCCGCCGTCGCCTCCACCCGGTAGGGCAGCCCGTGACCGACCAGCGCGACCCGCAAGGCCTCGAGCGCGGCCTCGACGTCCATGGTGCCGTCGGCGGTCTCGGTCAGCGTCGGGACGGTGAGCCCGTGCAGCTGGCGCAGCTTCTCCAGCAGGCAGTAGTTGGGGGCGGTGCTGCCGGTCTCGTCGAGCGCCAGCCGGTAGGAGCCGGTGCGGCTGAGCGGCGTGAGCGTCACCGGGATGAGGACCAGCGGGGAACGCAGCGGCCGGCCGTCGAGCTCCCAGGCCAGCGAGCCCAGCGCCAGGTACAGGTTGTTGGCGCCGGTCTCCTCCTGCACCGTCTTCGCGCGGTAGGCCAGGTTGCGCAGCCGCGGCAGGTAGCCGCCGGTGGTGACGTCGGCGTGCACCTCGCGGCGCTCGACCAGGAGGTCGGCCAGCTGCGCGGTCGGCAGGTCGCCGGCGTCGGCCAGGCCGCGCTCGGTCTGCACGGCGGCCAGCTTGTCGCCGGGGAGCAGGGTGATCGGGGTGCCGTCGTGGACGAACCGCTCGAGCACCGGCAGCGCGGACGGGGGGACGGTGAGCGCCAGCCCGGTCCGCTCGGTGTAGTTGATCAGCCGGTTGCGCAGGCTGAGGTCGAGCAGGGCGTTCTTCCACTGCTGCACGCGCGCGGGCGCGTCCGGCTTCGGTGCGGACGCCGTCGCCGTCGTCCCCTCGGGCGGCGCGGGAGCGCTGTGCACCGCGGCCCGGTACTCGACGATCTGCAGCACGCCGGCCTCGTCACGGGCGCGGGCCGGCAGCGGGACGATGCCGTCGCGGCGGGCGCGGTGCACGTCGGTCACGCCGACGATGCGGTCGAGCTCGCCGGTCAGCCAGCCGTCGTAGGCCGGGTGGTGCAGGTCGGTGCCGACCTCGCCCATGCTCGTGAGCAGCGTGGTCTCGACCAGGCCGATCAGCCCGAGGTCGACCAGGTTGACCAGGCCCGCGGGGTCGGTGGTGGCGGCGGACTCCGCACTCCGCTCCTCGCGCCAGTAGCCGAGGAAGGCGTGTGCTCCCCCCTCCCTCCCGCCGATCCCCTCGGCCAGCCAGAGCAGCGGCCGGATGCCGGCCTGCTCCAGGGCGGCGGCGAGGAGGACGACGGTGTCGAGCGGGGTGCCGACCTTCCAGGTCAGGACGTCGCCCGGGGTGCGGACCTGCTGACCGACGTCGGACCAGGTGGCCGGCGGCTCGCTGTAGCGCAGGCCGCGGGCCCGGAGCGTCTCGGCGATGGCGGTGACCACCTCGTCGACCCGCTCGGCGGTGGCGGCGTAGCCGACGAGAGCCCCGCTGCCGGTGGTGCTCTCCAGCCGGTCGACGGCCTCGGCGACGAGCGCGGTCACCGCCGGGTGGTTGGGCGTGACGTGCGCGGCGAGCATCTCCAGCGCGAGCGGCAGGGGAGAGGCCAGCCACTGGTTGGCGGCGAGCACTTGGACGGAGCGGGACGCCTCGCCGGCGAGGACCGGCCCGCCCTCGGCGACGTCGTCGACCCACACCTCGACGTCGATGACGCCCGGGCGCTGCTCCTCGACCTGCAGCATCGCGGCCGGGTCCATGACGAGGCCGACGTCGGTGAGGACGGTGGAGCGCCCCGCGTCGAGGTCGGCCAGCAACTCGACCGGGCGGGCGATCGGGCCTTCGGCGTCGCGGACCGACAGCCGGACGGTCGCGCCGCGGACGGTGCTCTCCGACGTGAGCGCGAGCCGGGGGACGACCGGGATGCCGTTGTGCGCGAGCGCGTAGCTCAGCACCGGCGTGGAGGTGATCTCGATGGAGACGGCCGTCGTCCGCGGCGCCACGGCGTCGCGGAGGTCGGACTCGGCAGTGCTCTCCATGTCACCTGTCTACCGGGTAGGACGGAATGGTCCCTTCATGCTCCCCGACGGGTGGGGCAGGTGTGACACCTGCGTCGAGAAGCCGGTGGGGATCACAGGACGGGCGGGTCCGGCGGGCCGCGTCGTTCCGCCGGGGAGGGCCCCGGTGCGACGATGCTCGGACGTTCCGCAACCGGAGGTGCCATGACCCACGCACCCGATGTGCGGGCGGGGGACGCCGACCGGCAGGCGGCGGCCGACCGCCTGCGCGCCGCCCACGACGAGGGCCGGTTGGACCTGGACGAGTACGACCGCCGGCTCGCCGCGGCCTACGCAGCGGTGACCTACGGGGACCTCGCCCGGCTGTTCACCGACCTCCCGGCGCGGACCGCGTCGCCCGCGCCGGTGACCTCGGTGGCGGCCGCGGCCGGGATGGCACGGGCCGCCGGGGCCTCGGTGGTGCGCCGCCCGGCCGGGTTCCCGCTGGCGCTGAAGATCCTCTGGACCATCTGGGCGTCGGTGGTGGCCCTGAACGTGACCGTCTGGCTGCTGGTCAGCCTCGGCACCGGGCTGACGTACTTCTGGCCGATGTGGCTGGCGGTGCCGGGTGTGGCGCTCGGCGTCGGCACGGTGCTCACGATGCGGGTGCGCGGCTCGCGCTGAGGACCGTGGTCACCGCCGGGGGAGCGCCCGGCCGTCAGGGAGCGTGCGGCCGCTGAGCAGCGCGACGAGTGCGCCGCTCTCCGCCCGGACCGGCTCGCCGTCGCCCCAGCTGCGGCCGGTGTCGGTCGCCTCGAGGCGGACACCGGCGAGGTCGATGCCGAAGACCGCGCCCTCGGCGGCGGCGAGGTGGTCCAGCACGGCGGAGACGGCCTCGGCCGGTGCCACGGGCGGCCGCCCGCGCGGGATCGTCACGTCGAGCGAGTGGATGACGGCGTGGCTCAGGGCGCCGATCGCGCCACCGCCCGGCGGCTCCCAGGTGTGCAGCGCCGGGGAGCGGAGGGCGTCCTCCAGCTCGCCCGGTGGCAGCGAGGCGTCGCGGGCGGCGACGGTGTCGGAGAGCCGGTCGAAGCTCCCGCCGGCGGCCGTCATCTCGGCGCCGAACTGCTCGGCCGTGAGCCGTGCCGGCATCGTCACGTGGGCGACGACGTGCCGGGCCTGCCAGCCCGCGCAGAGGGTGGCCGCGTCCCACGCGTCATCGGGACCGGCGGCGAGCAGGTCCGCGAGGCCGGTGCAGGTCGCTGCCGTCCAGCGCTGCAGCTGCTGCTCGTCCACGTCGTTCCGGATGTCGGTCATGCACATGCCTCTCGTCCCGGGCCGATGTCGTCGGCCTCGTCCACACCCAGACGTCCGCGGCCAGGCGAAGTCATCGCCTCGTACCGGGTGCTTGCTGTCGGCGGGCGGTGAACACGTCTTCGACGTAGACGTTCATCACCACCTCGCAGTCGCAGAATCCGCCGTACTCCTCGAGCCCCTCGCGCAGGCGTTCGACGTCGATCCGGTGTGCGTGCGCCCAGGCCTCGGTGGCCCGCAGCCCGTGGTCGCAGCCCGCCGCCAGCACGGCGGCGTCGACGTGCTCGAGCAGCTGCTGGAGCTGCTCGGCGTCGAGCGGCATGCGGGAGGCGCTGGCCGCCTGCTGAGCCCGGAGGTACTCGTCCTTCAGCTGCTTCTGGTGGGCCTTCTGGTCCTTGCTCGCCATGGGGTTCTCCTGTTCGGTTGCATCGATCCGACCCGTCCGCGGGGTGCGCGTCAACCGGTGGACGATGGGCTGTGGACAACGAGCTGACCTGGGGATTCACCTGGGCTCGTGCGCCTGGCGTCGGTACTATTCGTACATGTGTTCGACCGCGTGCGGAACGCCGATGGAGTGCCTGACCGGTGCTCTCGCGGCGCTGGCCGGTGAGGAACTGAAGTCGTCGTTCGGGCCGGCGGTGCTGGAGCGCGCCACCGTGCTGGTGGGTGCGCGGAACGTGATCGATGCGGAGCTGGCCCGGACGGTGCGGGAGGGTGAGCTGACCCGGGCCTCGGAGCACGACGGCAAGGCGACGATGGCCTCCTGGCTGCGGGGGCACCACCGGTTGCCGCAGGGCGCGGCGAGCCAGCTGGTGCGCAACGGGCGGGCGTCGGAGCGGCTGCCGGTGCTCGCCGCGGCGGCCGCGGCGGGTCTCGTGCCGGCGGAGGCGGTGTCGGTGATGTCGCGCCGGTGGTGGCCGACGTGAACCTGGCCCGCGCCGAGGCCCAAGGCGTGGACGTGGCCGAGATCGACCGGCTGCTCACCGATGTGGCCACCAGCGCTTCGCATGCCGACCTGCGGCAGGCCGTGGGGCACTACCTGGCGCGGCTGGACCCCGACGGCACTGAGCCGGATCCGACCGAGCAGCGGTCGCTGTCGTTCGCCAAGCACACCGACGGCACGCTGTCGTTCTCCGGCACGCTCGATGCGGTGGGTGGGGAGAAGTTCCAGGCCGCGGTCGAGGCGATCCTGCAGGCCTCCCGCCCCGCCGGGGACACCCGCACCCGCGCCCAGCAGGCCGGTGATGCGCTGGTGCAGCTGTGCGACAACGCGCTGGCCTCCGGAGCGCTGCCGGTGCTGCGCGGCCACAAGCCGCACATCGGGGTGCTGATCGACCACGAGGACCTGATGGACACCAGCTCCGCCGCGGGGACCGGTGCCGGCGCGGGCCGGACCGGGTTCGGCAGCATCATTTCCGCGGCGAAGGCCCGATGGCTGGCCTGCGACGGCACCGTCACCCGCATCGTCATCGGCCCCGAAGGCCAACCGCTGGATCTGGGCCGCAGTCAACGGCTGGTTCCGCCGCACCTGCGCAGGGCGGTGGAGGTGCGCGACCAGCACTGCGTCTTCGCCGGCTGCGATGCGCCCACTTACTGGTGCGACGTGCACCATGTCGTGCACTGGGTCGACGGAGGGGACACCTCGCTGCACAACTCAGGGCTGCTCTGCGAGAGGCACCACACCAAGGTCCACCACGGGTTCCGCATCGAGCGACAACCGGACGGGCGATGGCGCACCTACCGTCCCGACGGCACCGAGATCCTCATCGGCGAACCGTTCCTCATCTCCGCCTGACCCGTCGTCCCTGCCCGACCCGGGCGCTCGGCTGCTGCCGAACGCCCGTGGTGGAACCTGCTGCGCTGGCGGTCGGGCTTACGAGCCCAGGCGTCGATCCGCGGGGTGCGGGGAGACCCGGGCTGCTCGCGCGCCCTGCCGGGGAGGGCCCGGTGCGCTGCGCAGGACGCCGACCGGTACGAATGGCGCGTGAGCGAATCGAAGCGGTACGAGTCGGGCCTGGTCGTCGAGAACCGCGGGCACGTCCGCGTGCTCACCCTCGACCGGCCGGAGCGGCGCAACGCGCTCTCCACCGACGTGCAGGCCGACCTCGTCGAGGAGCTCCTCGACGCCGCGGAGGGCGGCACGGTGCGCGCTCTCGTGCTCACGGGCAACGGCCCCGCCTTCTGCGCGGGCTTCGACCTCAAGGAGATCCGCGCCCAGGACGAGCGCGGTGAGCGGTTCCGGCCGCCGATGGGCCGGCCCGGGCGGTCGATCTTCGAGGTCGTCACCGAGACGCCCATCCCCGTCGTCGCCGCGCTGCAGGGCCACGCCGTCGCCGGCGGCTTCGAGCTCGCCCTCGCCTGCGACCTCCGCGTGGCCGCGCCCGGCATCAAGCTCGGCCTCCCCGAAGCCACCATCGGCATGGGCGCCAACTTCGGCTCCGTCGTCCTGCCCAAGCGCATCCCGATGGGCATCGCGCTGGAGATGCTGCTGGTCGGCGAGTACGTCAGCAGCGAGGACGCCGAGCGCTGGGGCCTGGTCAACCGGATCGTCGACACCGACGACGTCCTGCCGACCGCCCTCGCCCTCGCCGAGAAGATCGCCGGGAACGCCCCGATCAGCGTCCGCCGCATGAAGGAGACCGCCGTCAAGGGCGTCGAGCTCCCGCTGTGGCAGGCCCTGCGCCTCGACGTCGGCCCCAACCCCTACCTCAGCGAGGACCGCCGCGAGGGCATCGCCGCCTACCTGGAGAAGCGCCGCCCGGAGTGGCGCGGCCGCTAGGACGGCGCGCACCGGTGCGCCCCACACCGCTCCGGGTGGGTCCACACTGCGGACCTGCCCGTCGGTGAGGAGGTGCCGGATGTCCACGCCCGAGCACGAGCCGTCGTCGTCGCCCGGCCAGCCGGGCCCCGATCAGCAGGGCTACGGCCAGCAGCCCTACGGCCAGCAGCCCTACGGCCAGCAGCCCTACGGCCAGCAGCCCTACGAGCAGCAGCCCCACGGCCAGCAGCCCTACGAGCAGCAGCCCTACGGGCAGGGAGACGGGACGTACCCGGCGCAGCCGATGCCCGGCCCGCCGCCGTGGGGGCAGTACAGCCAGCCCACGGGCGCGCTGGGCACCATGCGCCCGACCGGGATGATCATCCTGCTCTTCTTCGTCACCCTGGGGGTCTGGGGCTTCGTCTACTACTTCCAGACCCACGAGGAGATGAAGCGGCACACCGGCGAGGGGCTCGGCGGCATCATCGCCCTGATCATCGCGGTGATCTTCGGGATCGTCTCGCCGTTCCTGCTCAGCAACGAGGTCGGCCGGCTCTACGAGCGCCGCGGGCAGGCCCCTCCGGTCACCGCCCTCACCGCGCTGTGGTTCTTCCCCGGCATCTTCATCCTGGTCGGCCCGTTCATCTGGTTCGTGCGCACCAACAACGCGCTCAACGAGTACTGGCGCAGCCAGGGCGTCACCCGGACCAGCCTGGTCTGACGCGGACCGGCAGGATCGCACCGTGCCGAAGACCAGCGCCGGGATCCTGCTGCACCGGCTCGGCCCCACCGGCCGGGAGGTGCTGCTCGGTCACATGGGCGGCCCGTTCTGGGCGCGCAAGGACGACGGTGCCTGGTCCCTCCCCAAGGGCGAGCACGGCCCCGACGAGGACCCGCTGGCGGTCGCGCACCGCGAGTTCGCCGAAGAACTCGGCTCGCCGGTCCCGGCCACCGACCTCGTGCCGCTGGGGCAGCACCGCGCCTCCGGGAAGGTCCTCACGATCTGGGCGGCCGAGGGCGACCTCGACGCCGCTGCCTGCACCAGCAACACCTTCGAGCTGGAGTGGCCGCCACGGTCGGGCCGGGTCCAGGAGTTCCCAGAGATCGACCGGGCCGCCTGGTTCGGCCTCGACGAGGCGCGCGCGAAGCTGGTGAAGGGTCAGTTGCCCTTCCTCGACCGCCTCCACGCGCTCCTGGAGCAGGCCCATCCCACTGGCTGAGCGGCCGTCCCGCTCCGTGGATGACGGTTGGATGACGTGTCGTCCCACCCCGCCCCGGCCGACCCAGATCGACGCCCGGGCCTGCGAGGGTTCTGCTGTTCCGTTTCCAGGACCACCGGTCCACGCCCTCGGGGAGGCATCCATGACGTGCACTCAGTGCGACGCCGTCGCGCAGCGCGGGCGGTTCTGCGTCGGCTGCGGCAAGCGCCTGCCGCCGTCCCCGCTGCCCGTGCGCCGGCCGCGCCTGGCCCCGCAGCACCTGAACGACGACGACACCCAGCCGGTGCTGCGCTTCGGCGTCACGCCGCGGACCCCGGTCGAGCTCCAGCGGGACGCGCTCGTCTGAGCCCGCGGGGTTGCGGACGCCGGGGGTGGGATGCCACTCGCGGCGTCCGCACCCGCGGAGCGGCGGCAGTGAGCGGCCTCACTGCTAGCAATCCGCTTGCTGGAGTTAGCACTCCGCGGATCCGGGGCATGGACCAGACCGTCAGGTCATCCCCGATCTACGGAGTTGTTTCTCGTCATGACCGACGCCACCAGGATCCAGAACCAGCTGCGCGCCCTCGTCCTGCTCACGCAGACCGAGGAGCAGATCGCCCGGACCCGGATCTCGCAGGCCCGGACCGACGCCGTCCGCCGCGAACTCGTCCAGAACGCCGACAACGCCGCGGCCCGCACCGTCGAGATCACCGAGGCGCTGCGCGCGGCCGGCGGCGTCCCGGACGTCGTCACCCCCGCGATCGGCCGGCTCTCCGCCGTCCTCAAGGCCACCGTCGAGCAGGCCGCCCCGCTCGAGGAGGCGCTGCTCACCGACCTGCAGCTCGAGCACCAGCTGGTCGACCGCGCCACCTACCTCAAGGTGCTGGCCGAGAAGGCCGGCGCGACCGAGGTCCGGCGGCTGGCCGAGAAGCTGGTCGACGCGCACACGGCCACCGTCGAGTGGCTGACCGTCGTCCTCGCGGAGGAGGCGCTGGGCGGCCCCGCCGCGCTGGTCGCCACCCCGCTGCAGAAGGTCGCGGGCACCGTCGCCCGGGCCGCCGGTGCGCCGGTCCGGTTCGTGCACAACACGGTCAACACCGCGCTGGACTCGGTGCAGCAGGCAGGCGAGGAGACCACCGAGCGCCTCGGCGCCGTGGCCGACCGCGCCGCCGCGCTCACCGGCGCCGTCGGCGAGACCCTCACCGTCAGCCGCGCCGCCGGCCTGCGCCGGGCCGAGCGCATCGCCCGGCGCGAGGGCGAGCCGGAGGCGGCCGCCGCGGCCCGGGCCGCCCGCGAGGAGCTCGGCGACCTGACCGCCGACGAGCTGCCGATCCCCGGCTACGACTCGATGGCGGTCGCTGACGCCGTGAAGGCGATCAAGAAGCTCACGACGCCGCACGACGTGAACGTGGTGATCCGCTACGAGGAGACCCACAAGAAGCGGTCGAACGTGGCGAGTGCCGCGCAGACCCGCCTGGCCGACCTGGCCAAGGAGGCCGTCGGCGTCTCCAGCTGATCCGCGCCGGCCGAGGGCCCGCATCCCGTCCGGGGTGCGGGCCCTCCCGCATGCCGGTACGGAGGCGCGCGGCGGGTGCCGTGCGGGTGACATGCGTCCCCAGCCGTTTGCCACACCGCGGGGACGGGGGACACCTCCCGGTATGAGCATCACCCCCGAGGCCCTGGCAGCGGAGTTCTCGCTGACCACGGCCGCGACCCGACTCGATTTCCTCAGCCGCCGCGACAACGGCGACACCACGCTCAACACCGTCCGGGACGACGACGATTCCTGGGCGTCGCTCAAGGACACCGACACCCAGCTCGACGTGCACGAGTCCCTGGAGCTGCTCGCCCTCGGCGAGGTCGTGGCGCGCAAGGCGCACGACAGCCGGCTGGTCGGCATCCGCGCGGCCCTGCGCGGCGGCGCCTCGTGGGAGCAGATCGCCACCGCGCTGGGCGTCACCCCGGAGCAGGCGTGGGACACCTTCCTGGCATCGGTCGAGCAGCTCGAGGACGACGCCGCGGCAGCCGCCCGCGAGCTGGCCGGGGCCCGCCCCGGCCGCTGAGGCCCAGCGGGCCCCGCCTCACCAGCGCAGCGGCTGGATGGAGCGCGAGTCGGCGGTGTGGCAGGGGCGGCAGTGGCCCCAGGTCACGATCTGGAGGGGCGTGGCCGGGCCGCCGCACTCGGGGCACTCGACCTGCTCGCCCGCCTTGGATCGCGCCTCGGCGATCTCCGCGGCGCGGTCCTGGTGGATCCGCGCGTCCCCCCGGCAGGGGCAACCGAGGTGGGCGTCGGCGCATCGTCCGTGCTGAGCGGGAACGGGGTGCCTCCTGGACGGGGCCGCAGCGGTGGCAACCGTGCGGGTTCTCCCAGGTTAGCGGTCCGCGGCGTTCTCGGGATCCCTCCGCCGGGGGCTTTTGCAGGCAGGGCCCCGGTGGGTGCCCCGGGGCCGGGTCAGCGGCTCTCCAGCGCCGGGGCGCCCGGTGGGGCGCGGGGCCGCTGGGGCGCGCGGTTCATCCGGAACGCTTCGTTATCGGACCGAGTCCGGCGTGACGACGGGGAAGCCCCAGGTCAGCGCGCCGTCGTGCAGTCTCTCCGCGACCTGCACCACCGTCCGGAGCACCCAGGAGCACCCATGACCGTCCCCGGCCCCGACGCCCCCACCCCCGGCGGGCCCGCCGGCCAGGACCCGGCGCCGCAGCAGCCCGCCGGCCAGAACCCGGCTCCGCAGCACCCGGCGCCGCAGCAGCCCGTCGGCCAGTACCCGGCTCCCCAGTACCCGGCAGCGCAGCAGCCGGCCGCGCAGGGGCCGTCCTCGAAGAAGAAGTGGCTCGGCATCGCCGGTGGCGTCGCCGTCGCCGGTGTGGTCGGCGCCGGCGTGCTGGGCGTCTTCGGTGCCGGCACCTCGGACGTCGGTGACTGCATCAGGACGACCAGCGACACCGTACTACGAGACGGTCGACTGCGACTCGAAGGAGGCCGAGTTCAAGATCATCGGCATCGACGAGCAGGAGATGACCTACAAGGACTTCGAGGAGGCTCCCGTCGAGGACCTCTGCGTCGACTTCGTCGACACGACCGAGTACGTGCTCTGGGAGGGCGACATGCTCACCGAGCCCGGCACCATCTACTGCGCCGGCCCGGTCTGATCGGTCCGGGTCGCCCGCCGGCTCCGGCCGCGGGCGGCCCGGGATCACCGCCCCTGGGGCAGAAACGGCCCTTTCTGCCCCCGAGGAGGCGGGCAGAACGGGGGCGGCGGGGTCGGGTCGGAAAAAAGTTCGCGCGCCGTGTCGATCCCGCCCGCGCCCGATCGACGGAAGGGTGGAGGGGAGCTCGCGCCGGCCCACCGGGACCGGCCTCCACCTCCGCCGACAAGGGAGAACTCCGATGCGCTTCATGGTGATCGTCAAGGCGACCGAGGACAGCGAGCGGGGCGCGCTGCCCAGCCAGGAGATGCTCGAGGCGATGGGCGCCTACAACGAGGAGCTGGTCAAGGCCGGCGTCATGCTCGACGGCGACGGGCTGCGGCCCAGTTCCCACGGCGCCCGCGTGCGGTTCGACGACAAGGGCGAGGCCACCGTCGTCGACGGCCCGTTCACCGAGACCAAGGAGCTCGTCTCGGGCTACTGGATCTTCGACGTGTCCTCCAAGGAGGAGGCCGTGGAGTGGGCCCGCAAGGCGCCGTTCCGCGGCGGTGAGCTGGAGATCCGCCCGTTCTCCGTCGCGGAGGACTTCGGCGAGGCGTTCACCCCCGAGCTGCAGGAGAAGGAGAACCAGCTCCGGGAGCAGAACGCCCAGCGCCAGGCGTGAGCACCCCCGGGACGGCGTCGACGGCCGCGGACCTGCACCGCGTCGTCGACGCCGTCTGGCGCATGGAGTCGGCCCGCATCGTCGGCGCCCTGACCCGCGTCACCGGCGACGTCGGGCTGGCCGAGGAGCTGGCCCAAGGACGCGCTGGTCGCGGCGCTGGAGCAGTGGCCGGGGACCGGCGTCCCGGCGCGGCCCGGGGCGTGGCTCATGGCCACCGCCAAGCACCGGGCGGTCGACACCTTCCGGCGGGCGCAGAACCTGCGCCGCAAGACCGAGGAGCTGGGGCGCGGGCTGGTGCAGGAGGAGGGCGCCGAGGAGGACTGGGCCGCCGCGCTCGACGAGGTCGTGGAGGACGACGTCCTGCGGCTGGTGTTCATCGCCTGCCACCCGGTGCTCTCGCGCGAGGCCCGGGTGGCGCTCACCCTGCGGCTGGTCGGCGGGCTGACCACGGAGGAGATCGCGCGCGCCTTCCTCGTCCCGGAGACGACGCTGGCGCAGCGGATCGTGCGGGCGAAGCGGACCCTGACCGCCGCTCGGGTGCCGTTCGAGATGCCCACCGGCCCGGACTTCGCCGACCGGCTCTCCTCGGTGCTCGAGGTGCTCTACCTGGTCTTCAACGAGGGGTACGCGGCGACGGCGGGGGAGGACCTCGTCCGGCCGGCGCTCTGCGCGGAGGCGATGCGGCTCGGGCGCATCCTGGCCGGGCTGGTGCCGGAGGAGTCCGAGGTGCACGGCCTGGTCGCCCTCCTGGAGCTGCAGGCCTCCCGGCTGGCCGCGCGCACCGGACCGGACGGCGCGTCGGTGCTGCTCGCCGACCAGGACCGCAGCCGGTGGGACCGCGTGCTGGTCACCCGAGGGCTGGCGGCGCTGGACCGGGCGCACGGGACGGCGCGGGGCGGCCTCGGCCCCTACGCGCTGCAGGCGGAGATCGCGGCCTGCCACGCCCGGGCGCACAGCGTCGAGGAGACCGACTGGGCGGCGATCGCCGGGTCGTACGAGGCGCTCGCCGCGCTCACCCCCTCACCGGTGGTGGAGCTCAACCGAGCGGTGGCGGTGTCGCGCGCGTACGGGCCGGCGGCGGGGTTGGAGCTGGTCGACGCGTTGCTCGACGTCCCGGCGATGAGCGGGTACCACCTGCTGCCCGCCGTCCGCGGGGACCTGCTGGTGTCCCTGGGCCGGGCCGAGGAGGCCCGGGGCGAGTTCCAGCGGGCCGCGGGGCTGACGCGCAACGAGCGCGAGCGCGCCCTCCTGCTCGGCCGCGCCGCCGACTGCGGGGCACGGGCGGTGCCGCCCGGCGCCTGAGCGAACTCCCGGCCGGCGCCGGACCCGCGACCGCGCCCGACCGGCGCGCCCCCGGCCGTGCCTATCCTTAGGTGTGCCTTGCCTACCGGCGGGGTGCGGAGCCGATGCAGGAGGACCACGTCCGTGACCACGCCGCGCCGGGCGCTCCCCGGGCTGTTGACTGCTGCCGCCGTCGTCGCCGCCCTCGCGGGCTGCGGCGAGTCGGAGGCGTCGGGGGCCGACACGCTGACCGTGTACAGCGCGCAGCACGAGAGCCTGGTCCGCACGATGCTCGAGGGCTTCACCGACGAGACCGGCATCGAGCTGGAGTTCCGCGACGCCAACGACTCCGAGCTGGCCAACCAGATCGTCCAGGAGGGCGACGCCTCCCCGGCCGACGTCTTCCTCACCGAGAACAGCCCGGCGATCGACGTCGTCGACGACGAGGGCCTCCTCGAGCCGGTCGACCAGGCGACGCTGGACCAGGTGGAGGCGGCCTACCGGCCGGGGTCGGGCAACTGGGTCGGCTTCGCCGCCCGCTCGACCGCGCTGATCTACAACCCGGCCGAGATCGCCGAGGACGAGCTGCCGGCCTCGATGCTCGACCTGGCCGACCCCGCCTGGGAGGGGCGGGTCGCGATCGCCTCCGGCGGTGCGGACTTCCAGGCGATCGTCAGCGCGGTGCTCGCGCTGGAGGGCGAGGACGCGACGCGCGCCTGGCTGGAGGGCCTGCAGCGCAACGCGGAGGTCTACGCCAGCAACACCGCGATCATGAAGGCCGTCGACGAGGGCGAGGTCCCCCTCGGCATCACCTACCACTACTACTGGTTCCGCGACCAGGCGCAGAACGGCCTCATCGGCGACGACGCCCGGCTGCACTGGTTCCGCCATCAGGACCCCGGCGCCTTCGTCAGCGTCTCCGGAGCCGGCGTGCTCGCCTCCTCCGACCAGAAGGACGACGCACAGCGGCTGGTCGAGTGGCTGACCAGCAGTCAGGCCCAGGAGCGGCTGGCCGACAGCAGCGCGCTCGAGTACGCGGTCGGTGTGGGGGTGGCGTCGGCCGACGCCCTGCCGCCCCTGGCCGACCTCCAGGCACCCGCCGTCGACCCCGGGGCGCTCGACGCCCCGCTGGTCACCCGGCTGATGCAGGAAGCGGGCCTGCTCTGACCGCTCCTCCGCTGCCGGGCCCGGGCCCCGGGGCGCCGGTCCTCCCGGCGGCCCGGGGCTCGCGGGCGTCGGCATCGCCCCGCCGCCGGCTGCGCCGGTCGCCGGTGACCCTGGCGCTGGCCGTCGCCGTCGCCGCGCTGGCGCTGCTGCCGCTGGGCTACATCGCCTGGTACTGCGTGGACCTCGGCTGGGCCGGCATCCGCGAGCTCGTCCTCCGGCCCCGGGTGGGGGAGCTGCTCTGGAACACCGTCCGGCTGGTGGCCGGCACGGTGCTCGTCTGCGCCGTGCTGGGCCTGGGAGCCGCCTGGCTGGTCGAGCGCACCTCGGTCCCGGGCCGGCGCGTCTGGCACGTGCTGCTGGTCGCCCCGCTGGCCGTGCCGGCCTTCGTGAACAGCTACGCGTGGGTCTCGCTGCTGCCCGGCCTGGACACCTACGCCGGCGCGCTGCTCGTCGTCAGCCTGTCCTACTTCCCCTTCGTGTACCTACCGCTGGCCGCGGCCTTCCGCGGGCTGGACCCCGCGCTCGAGGAGACCGCCCGGGGGCTGGGGCTCTCGACGTGGTCGGTCTTCCTCCGGGTCCAGTTGCCGCAGCTGCGGGTCGCCCTGCTCGGCGGCAGCCTCCTGGTGGCCCTGCACCTGCTCGCCGAGTTCGGCGCGCTGCAGATGCTCCGCTACCCGACGTTCACGACCGCGATCTACGACCAGTACCGCGCCACGTTCAACGGACCGGGCGCCACGATGCTGGCCGGCGTCCTCGTCGTCCTCTGCCTGGTCCTGCTGCTCGCCGAGATCCGGCTGCGCGGGCACCGGGGCTACGCCCGCGCCGGCCGGGGTGCCCCGCGTCCGGTCCGGCCGGTGCGCCTGGGCCGCCTCACGCCGCCGGCGCTCGGCGGGCTCGCCGTCCTCGTCGGTCTCTCGCTCGTCGTGCCGCTGGGCAGCCTCGGCTACTGGGTGGCCCGCGGGGCCGGTGCGGCCCTGGACGGCGCGGCGCTGCTGACCACCACGGGGACGACGCTCGCCCTGGCCGCGGTGGCGGCGGCGCTGACCACCGCGATGGCGCTGCCCACGGGCTGGCTCGCCGTCCGGGCCCGGGGCCGCGTCTCGACCCTGCTGGAGCGCAGCACCTACGTCGGCAGCTCGGTGCCCGGCATCGTCGTCGGCCTGGCGCTGGTGACCCTCAGCATCCGGGCTACGCCCTGGCTCTACCAGACGGTGCCGGTGCTGCTGGTCGCCTACGCGATCCTGTTCCTGCCCCGCGCGATCGTCACCGTGCGCTCCGCGGTCGAGCAGTCCCCGGCCCTCTACGACGACGTCGCGGCCTCCCTCGGCGCCTCGGCGCCGGCGCGGCTGCGGCGGGTGACCCTGCCGCTGCTCGCCCCGGGCATCGGCGCGGGTGCGGCGCTCGTCTTCCTGGCGGTCGTCACGGAGCTGACCGCCACGCTGCTGCTGGCCCCCACCGGGACGACGACGCTGGCGACGGCGTTCTGGTCGGCGAGCAGCGCCCTCGACTACGGCGCGGCAGCGCCCTACGCGGTGGTCATGGTGCTGCTCTCGGCGCCGGCGACCGTCCTCCTGTCCCGAGACGCCCGACGAGGACTGACCCCATGAGCTCCCTGACCGTCACCGGCCTGACCAAGGCCTTCGGCGCCACCCCCGTCCTCCGGGGGGTCGACCTGCACGTGCCGACCGGAACCCTCACCGCGCTGCTCGGGCCCTCCGGGTGCGGCAAGACCACGCTGCTGCGGCTGGTCGCCGGCTTCGACGACCCGGACTCCGGCACCGTCGCCGTCGGCGACCGCGTGGTCGCCGGTGGACCCGGGCGCGGTGTGCCCGCCCGCCGCCGCGGCATCGGCTTCGTGCCGCAGGAGGGCGGTCTCTTCCCGCACCTCACGGTGGCGGGCAACATCGGGTTCGGTCTGCCCCGGCACGAACGCCGCGACGGGGGCCGGATCCGGTCGCTGCTCGAGATCGTCGGGCTGGACGCAGCGCTCGCGGCCCGCTCCCCGCACCAGCTCTCCGGTGGCCAGCAGCAGCGCGTGGCGCTCGCCCGGGCGCTCGCACCGGCGCCCTCCCTGGTGCTGCTCGACGAGCCGTTCTCCTCCCTCGACGCCGCGCTGCGCGAGGAGACCCGCGCCGCCGTCGCCACCGCCCTGGACGCCACCGGCGCCACCGCGGTGCTGGTCACCCACGACCAGGCCGAGGCGCTGTCGATGGCCGACCAGGTGGCCGTGCTGCGCGAGGGCCGGCTGGTGCAGCTGACCGATCCGCAGACCCTCTACCGCAGCCCGCAGGACCTCGACGTGGCCACCTTCGTGGGCGAGGCGGTCGTGCTCACCGCCGACCTCCGCGCGGGGACGGCGCACTGCGCCCTCGGGCCCGTGCCGGTCGACGGGGCGCCCGCGGACGGCCCGGCGCGGGTGCTGCTGCGGCCGGAGCAGCTCCGACTGTCGGCCCCGGGCCCGGTGCCGGGGGAGCTCCTGGCCCTCGTGGGCGCGGTCGACTTCTACGGCCACGACGCCCGGGTCGGGCTCACCCTCCCCGACGGCACGGCCGTGACCGCCCGGCTGGACGGCGCCGACCTGCCCGCGGCCGGTGCGCAGGTGGCGGTGACCGTGCGGGGCTCGGCGCTGGCCTTCCCGACGTCGGTGGGCACCGGGCAGCCGACGTCGGTGCCGGCCTGACGTCTGCGCCGCACCGCGCCGCACCCCTGCCGGGACCGGGGATTAGGAGAGCCTAAGCTCACGTCCCGTGGATCTCCTCCTCTTCACCGTCGACCCGTCCTGGGGGCGCGACGTGGTCGCCGCCGGAGCAGCCGGCATCGTCGTCGACTGGGAACGGCGGGGGAAGGCGCGACGCCAGCTCGGCGAGAACACGCAGATCAACGAGGACACCCCCGAGGACCTGACCCGCATGCGGTCCGCTGTCGACGGGCTGCTCGTGTGCCGGATCAACGGCTACGGCCCCTGGACGCCCGACGAGGTGGACGACGCCGTCGCACGCGGCGCGGACGAGATCCTGCTGCCGATGGTCCGCACGGTCGAGGAGGTGGACCGGACGCTCGACGTGGTCGCGGGCCGGTGCGGTCTCGGCATCCTCGTCGAGACGCAGCACGCCGTCGACCGGGCGGTCGACCTGGCCCGCCGGCCGCTGTCGCGGATCTACGTGGGGCTCAACGACCTGCGCATCGACCGCCGGTCCACCGAGCTGTTCCGCCCCCTCGTCGACGGCACCGTCGAGGCCGTGCGGGCGGCGACGGTCAGCCAGCCGTTCGGCGTGGGCGGCCTGACGCTGCCCGGCGGCGGGTTCCCGGTGAGCGCGGACCTGCTCGCCGCCGAGCTCGTCCGGACCGGCACCGAGTTCACCTTCCTCCGGCGGTCCTTCACCGCCGACATGGCCGGGCGGGACCCGTTCACCGAGGTCCCGCGGCTGCTCGGATCCCTCGCCGAGCTCCGCGGCAGCGCCCCGGCGGCCGTCGCCGAGAACCGGTCCCGGTTCGTCGAGGCCGTCGACGGGCGGCCGCTCGCGCTGGCGTCGGCCCCGCCCGCGTGAGGGCCGTCGTCACCGGTGCCGGCGGCTTCGTCGGCCGGCACCTCGTCCGGCGGCTGCAGCTCGACGGCTGGGACGTCGCGCCGTTGGGCCGCGAGCAGGTCGACCTCGCCGACCCCGTCGCCGCCGCGGCGGCAGTGCGGGCCGCGGATCCCGACGTGGTGTTCTCGCTGGCCGCCGGCCGCGCGAAGGCGACCGCTGCGGAGCGGGCCGCGACGGTGGCGGTGAACACCAGCCCCTGGCTGGTGGACGCGCTGCCCGACCGGTGCCGCACGGTGGTCCGGCTGGGCTCCTCCACGGAGTACGCCGCCTCGCCCGCGCCGCTGACCGAGCGGGCCGCCCTCGAGCCGAGGGGCTTCTTCGGCGCGACGAAGGCCGCCGGGTCCCTGCTGCTGCAGGCCGCCGCGGCCGAGCGCGGGATCCGCGCGGTGGTGCTCCGCGCCTTCCAGGTTTACGGCCCCGGCGACCACCCGACGCGGCTGGTCCCGGTCGTCCTCGAGGCGGCCCGCACCGGGGGCACCGTGGCGCTGCCCGCGCACGTCAGCCGGCGGGACTGGGTGTGGGTCGGCGACGTGGTGGACGCGTGCCTGCGTGCCGCCGGCCGGGAGGACCTGCCGCCGGGCGTCGTCCTCAACATCGGGACCGGGGTGCAGACCAGCACCGAGGAGCTCGTCGAGACCGCCGCCCGCGTGACCGGCCGGCCGATCGCCACGGCGCCCGGCGCGCACCCGGGCCGGCACTGGGACACCGCCGACTGGGTCTGCGACCCGACCGCCGCGCGGCGGCAGCTCGGGTGGGCACCGACCGTCGACCTCGCCGAGGGGCTGGCCCGCACCTGGGCGCGCTCGTGAGCACGCGGGTCGCCGTCGTCGCGCCGGTGTACGGGAACGAGGCCACCCTGCGCCCGCTGGCGGAGCGGCTGGCCGGTGCGCTGGTGGGCCGGGACTGGCGGCTGCGGCTGGTCGTCGACGCCTCGCCGGACGGCAGCGCCGCCGTCGCGGCCGCCCTGGAGGCGGAGGACCCCCGCATCGGCGTCACCGTCCTCGCGGTCAACGGCGGCCAGCACGCGGCGCTCGCCCGCGGCCTGGCCGACGAGGGGTCGGCCGAAGCCTGGGTCGTCCTGGACGCCGACCTCCAGGACCCGCCGGAGGCCGTGCCGCTGCTGCTGGACCGGCTGGCCCGGGGGGACGTCGCCGCGGTCTTCGCCGGCCGGCGGGGGCGCTACGAGTCGGCGGCCCGGCGGCTCACCGGCGGCCTGCACCGGTGGGTCGCGGCCCGGCTCACCGGCCTGCCGGCCGACGCCGGCGCCTTCTTCGCCATGGACCGGGCCGTGCGGGACGCCGTCGTCACCGCGGTGCGCGACGGCGGTGCCCCCAGCGTGGTGCTGGCGGTCGCCGCGGCCCGGCGGCCGGTCGCGAGCCTCCCCGTCGAGCGGGACACCCGCCCCGAGGGCCGGTCGGCCTGGACGACCCGCACGCGGCTGCGCCAGTCGGCCCGGTCGCTGCACTGGGCGCTGCTGGCCCGTCGCTGACCCGACCGGTCAGGTGCCGGCCTCCCAGCGCTGCAGCACCAGCCGGGTCTGCGTGCCGCGGAAGTCCTGCTCGTCGCCCAGCCGGAGCCCGGCGGCACGCAGGATCTCGTCGTCGTCGGTGGGCTCGGGTACGCCGTCGATGAGCCGCCGGACCAGCCAGACCCGGTCCGCGTCGGCCGGGGCATCGTCCGGCGGCAGGACCAGGTCGGCGCGCAGCCGTGGCGCGAGCACCCGCACGTAGTGGTCCAGCCCGATCGCCGAGCGCTGGTCGGCGGCGACCACCGGCTCGCCGGCGACCTGGGCCGCGGCGAGGGCGCGCACGAGGTCGTCGGCGCGCTCGCGGGGCTCGCGATCGAGCAGCGGGGTGCTGGCGAGCAGCGCGCACACCAGCAGCACCGCCGCCAACGGCGCCCGTCCCACGCGCGGCACGGCCAGGGCCCCGACCGCCGCCAAGACGGCGAGCCCGAGCAGCCCGGCCAGGAGGTACCGCGGGTGGTAGACGGGCCGGAGCAGCTCGGCGCCCACCAGGAGCAGCAGCGGGACGCAGGTCCACGCCAGCCCGAGCACCCGCAGCTCGCGGGTGCCCCGCACCGCACCCACCACCGCCAGTCCGACGACGAGCCACAGCAGGGGGGTGCGCCCGCCGGCCCAGGCCTCGACGGCGTAGCCCAGCAGGCGGCCGTCGGTGTCCCGGAGGTGCTCGGCGTTGCGCGACCCCGTGCCGTTGAGCAGGTTGACGCCGACCAGCAGGCCGACGGGCAGTGCGGCCGCCGCCCCCACCAGGACGACCGGCAGCGCCCGGCGCCCGCGCAGCACCACCGCGGCGACGACGAAGGCCGCCAGCACGGTCACGGCGTACCAGTGGGCCAGCCCCATGCCCGCGCCGGCGAGCCCGAGCAGCAGCAGCCCCCGCGGCGGCTCCTGCAGCCACCGGACGAGGCCGAGCGCCGTCGCCCCGGTCGCCAGCACGGCCAGCCCGTAGCTGCGGGCCTCGACCGACTGCTGGAGCAGCAGGGGGCCGGCCGCCATGAGCAGCCCGGCGAGGACGCCGGTGGCGGTGCCGCCCAGCCGGGCGACGGCGCGGGTGGCCAGGGCGAGGCCGCCGGCGGTGGCGACGAGGGACAGCACGCGGAGCGCGGTGTCGCTGCCGAGGCCGGGCACGGACATCCACGCGTGCACGACCACGTAGTACGGCGCGTTGTACGACGGGGGGACGCCGGCGAGGTAGCTGGTCACGCCCTCGCCGTCCCGGATGGCGGCCAGGATCTCGCCGAGCGGCCGGCGGCCCACCTCGGCGGTGAACAGCTCGTCGAACCAGAGCCCGTGCCCGGGGAGCAGCAGCAGGATCCCGAGCGCCAGCACCAGCGCCGGCGGCAGGAGCTCGGCGAGGGACCAGCGCGGCGACGGGCCGCGGTCGGCCTGCCGCGGCGTCGCGGGCGCGTCGGTCTCCCGGGTCGCCGTCACGGCCCGAGGCTAGGCGACGACCGGCCGTGCCCTGGACGGGGCAGGCGGTCGAGGAGGGCCCGGGCGAGGGCGACGGCGGCGGGGTCGACCGGGTCGCGTTCCGCGGCGGCGCGCAGCACCCCGGCCAGCGGCCCGGCGACAGCGGGGGAGAGCGCCGTGATCCACGCCGCCGACGCAGCCCGCGCCTCGGCCACGTGCTCGGTGCCGCCGTCCGGCAGGTGCGCGACGACCTCGGGTCGGGACGCCAGCAGCCCGGCCGGGCGCCAGTCGCCGGATGTCGTGCGGGCCGCCAGCTGCTCGAGCCGGTCGGCCGCCGCGCGGAGTGCGGTCGCGTCGTCCACCCGGGCATCGTGGCGGGTCGCGGTGGTGCCGGCTCGTGGGGGGTGGGCGGCGGCCGCGCGAGAGCCCCCACCTGGACCCGGAGCACGGGAGCGACGTGCTCGCCGGCACCCGGCGGATCCCCCGCCCCGGGCTCAGGCCGGCTCGCGGCGCATGGGCACGTGCGGGATGCCGTCCTCGTCGTAGCCCGGGCCGCTGCGCCGGAAGCCGAACTGCTCGTACCAGGACTCCAGGTGCGCCTGGGCGCCGAGCGTCATCGGGCCGTCGCCGTGGTCGGCGACCGCGAGCTCGATCAGCCGGGCGGCGAGCCCCTGGCCGCGGAAGGCCGGCGCGGTGACGACCCGGCCGACCGCCCGGCTCCCCCCGTCCTCCAGGACCCGGATCAGCGCCGCGACCTCGCCGTCGGCGGTCTCGAACCACAGGTGCTCGGTGCCCGGCTCCAGGTCGCGGCCGTCCAGCTCGGGATACGGGCAGGCCTGCTCCACGACGAAGACGTCGACCCGCAGCCGGAGCAACCGGTACACCTCGGACGGGGACAGCTCGGCGAACCGGGCCCGGCGCAGGACGGGGTCGCCGGAGGAGGACGTCATGCCCCATTGGTACCGGAGCCCCGACGGCCGGCCATCTGCGGTCGCCGCACCGCCTCATCCGCGTCCGGGGCGGGTCAGCTCCCCGGGTCGTCCTGCTCCTTGCGGGACCGCAGCCACAGCGGGACGGCGAGCCACCACCACGCGAGCAGCGCCGCCACGCCGGCCGACACCACCCAGGCCATGGTCCGGTCGAACAGGACGTCGACGACCAGCAGCAGCGCGGAGCAGACGGCGACGGCGAGCACCACCAGCCCGGCGAAGGCGGAGCGGTTGCTGCGGTGCAGCAGCGCCTCCTTGTCCTTCTGCCGGAACAGCACCCGGTGCTGCGCGGCGGGCGCGATGAGGAGGGCCGTGGCGACCGCGGCCGCGACGAGGGCGACCAGGTACACGTCGCGGTGGAAGTCGGTCAGCTCGTCGACCCCCGCGGAGAAGGGCACGACGAGCAGGAAGGCGAAGAGGAACTGGACACCGGGCAGAGCCACCCGGAGCTCGTTGAGCAGCTCCATGAGCTCGCGGTTGACCCGCTCCTGCCGGGTCTCGCCGTCCTGGGCCACCTGGTCCTCCTCGCGCCGGCCTACCGGCCCAGGGCCGTCGTCGCCTGATCCACCAGCTCGAAGTGGCCGACCGCCCAGAACGCCGCGCCGGCCGCGGCCAGGCCGCCGACGGTGACGGCCAGGGAGGTGGCCGGGTGCTGCCGGGCGTGCGCCCACGCGTCGGTGGCCTTGCGGCGGAAGGTGTCGAAGAACCGCCGGGCCCAGGCGAACTCCGTCGACCACACCCACAGGCCCAGCAGGACCGGCGGGATGGTCAGCGGGCCGGGCAGCACGGCCAGCGCCACCCCGAGGGCCACGCACAGCAGGCCCATCACGAACACGCCGATCCGCCAGGTCAGGGCGACCTGGCGGTTGGCGTGCACCCGCGCGCGGAACGAGCCGGGCCGCACCTCGCGGGGGCGGCCCAGCCCGTCGGTGCAGTCGGGGCAGCGGGTCGCGCCGCCGGTGGGAGCGGTGGGCGCGGAGGTCGTCGTCACGAGGGCAGGAGGTACCCGGGCCCGCCGCCGGTCACTCCCGTTGTGCGCGACCTTTCCGCCGGGTCAGCCGACGAGGGTGGTCAGCGCGGTGCGCAGGTCGGTGGCCGGCCGGCCGAGCAGCCGCTCGAGGTCGGTGGCCGGGACGTCGAGCTCGCCCGCGGCCGTGGCCAGTTCGAGGGCGAGCACGAAGCCCGCCGTCCCCTGGTCGAGACCGGCGGCCAGCAACCCGGCCTCGAAGTCGGCGGGGGAGAGGTCGCGGTAGGCGAGGTCGGTGCCGGTGACGTCGCCGAGCACGGCGGCCAGCTCGGACATGGTGAACGCCGGGCCGCCCAGCTCGTAGGTCGCCGAGGCGGGGGAGTCGGCCAGCAGAGCGGCGACGGCCGCCTCGGCGTAGTCGGCGCGGGGCGCCGCGGCCACCCGGCCCTCGCCGGCGGCGCCGACGATCGCGCCGGTCGCCCGGTACTGCGGCAGCTGGGCGGTGTAGTTCTCGACGTACCAGCTGTTGCGCAGCAGCACCGAGTCGATGCCGGAGGCGCGCAGCAGCTCCTCGGTGAACCGGTGCTCGACGGCCAGCGGGGTGCTGTTGGTGTCCGCGCGGGCGATGCTCGTGTACGCGATCCGCCGCACGCCGGTGGCCTGCGCGGCCTCCACGACGGTGCGGTGCTGGGCCTCGCGCTGCCCGGCCTCGCTGCCCGAGACGAAGAGCAGCCGGTCGACGCCGGTGAGCGCGGCCTTCACGGCTGCCGGGTCGCCGTAGTCGGCGACCCGCACCTGGACGCCACGGGCGGCGAGGTCCGCGACCTTCGCGGGGTCCCGGACGACGGCCACGACGTCGCCCGCGGGAACGCCGCGGTCGAGGAGCGCGGAGACGGCGAGACGGCCCAGGTGCCCGGTGGCGCCGGTGACGGCGGAGGTGGTCATGCGCGGGTCAAGCTGCGTCGGTACCCGGGCATTCCCGCCGCGCCCGGACGTCAGGTGCCGTAGCGCAGCACCGCCCGCTCGCGGGCCTTCGCCGCCTCGACCTCGCGGTCCTTGGGCGGGGCCGTCGTCACCAGCGATCCGAGCAGCCGCGCGGAGACCTCGGCGATCTCCTCGACGGCGCGGTCGAACGCCTCGGCGTTGGCGCGGGACGGCTTCGTCGTGCCGCTGATCTTGCGGACGTACTGCAGGGCCGCGGCACGGATCTCGTCGTCGGTCGCCGGTGGCTCGAAGTTGGAGAGCGGGCGGATGTTCCGGCACATGGCCGCGAGCGTAGGAGCGCGGCGTCAGCCCGGGAAGCCCGCGCGGTCCACCGTGCGGTGGTACCGGTCGCCGAGCTTCCCGCCCAGCACCGCGGCCAGCAGCGTGGCCACCAGGACGGCGCCGAGGGTGATGAGCGCGCCGGTGGTGGCGGTGCCCTCCTCGATCGGGATGCGCGGCAGGTCGAGCTGCTGGAGCACGTTGTACTGGGCACCCGCGACCGCGCCGGCACCCGCGAGCACGAGCACGACGACCAGGCCGATGAGCCAGACCGCGAACCCCTGGCGGGCGCCGTCGAACCGGGCCATCCGGCCCGCGACGTACCCACCGGCCAGGTAGGCGAGGAACAGGACGACGAGCGCGGCGATCGCGCCGCCGAGCCCGATCGTGGCCGCCTGCTCGGCGGCGTCGTCGGCGGAGTCGACCCCCGAGGCGAGCCCGAGGGCGACCCCGGCGGCGCCGAGGGCGGCGAGCAGCAGGACGGCGAGGCCGTTGGCCGACAGCCAGCCGAAGAACGCCGATCCCCACCGGATGCCGCCGAAGGAGGCGCGCTGGGCGGCGACGGTCTCCTGGACCGACGGGGGAGCGGCGTGCCGAGGGGCCGCCTCCGGCGCGGGCTGGACGCGGGTCTGCTCGCGCTCGGGCAGGGTGGGCTCGGTACCGGACGTCGTGGAGCCGGTCATGGTGTCTCCTCGCAGGACACGTGCGTCGATCCCCCCGGACGGCACTGCGGGTTGCCCCGCGGGCGGCAGCCAAACGGCACGGGGCCGCACGTCCCCCGGACGGGCGAACAGGACGGAGGCGGCATGACGGTGCTCCTGGTCGACGCGGCCAACGTCGTCGGCGCGCGCCCCGACGGGTGGTGGCGCGACCGCGCGGGCGCGGCGACCCGCCTGCTCGAACGGCTCGGCGGGCTCGTCGGGCGCACGGTGACCGGCCCGGACGGCGGGCCGCTGACGTGCACCGCGGTGGTCGCCGTCGTCGAGGGGCGGGCACGCGAGGCGGCCGGCCCGCCGGCGGTCGAGGTGGTGCGCGCGGCCGGCAGCGGCGACGACGCCCTCGCCGCCGAGGCGGCCGCGCTCGCCGCGGCCGGCCGGCCCGTGCTGGCGGTGACCGCAGACCGGGGGCTGCGCGCGCGGCTGCCCGGCACGGTCGCCGTCACCGGGCCGGGCTGGCTGCTGGCCCGCCTGGACGAGGCCGCGGGTTGACCCGGCGGAGGCGGGGGTAGCCCTGCGCGGACGCACCACCCCAGCCGAGGAGCTGAGACGTCCCCATGCCGATCCCATCCGACGACGCACCGCTGACCGTCCTGGTCACCGGCGCCTCCAGCGGCATCGGCCGTGCCACCGGCCTGGAGCTGGCCGGGCGGGGCGCGCAGCTGGTGCTGATGTCCCGCGACCGCGGTTCCCTCGAGGAGGCCGCCGCCGAGATGCGGGCAGCCGGAGCGGCCCAGGTCGTGGTCTGCGCCGGCGACGTCACCGACGAGGACCAGGTGCGCGCGGCGGTCACCGCGGCGACCGGCCGGTTCGGCCGGCTCGACGTGGTCGTGCACTCCGCGCAGGTGATGGCCTACGGCCGGATCGAGGACGTGCCGCGCGAGGTGTACGAGACCGTCGTCGACACGGCGCTGCACGGCACCGCCAACCTGGCCCGCGTGGTCCTCCCCGTCTTCAGGGAGCAGAAGGCCGGGCACCTGGCCGTCGTCAACTCACTGCTCGGCAACGTCACCGCGCCCACGATGGGGAGCTACGTCGCCGCCAAGTGGGGCCAGCTCGGCCTGGTCCGCACGCTGCAGCTGGAGACCCGCGACGAGCCCGGCATCTCCATCTCGATCGTGCAGCCCGGCGGTGTGAACACCCCCATCTACAGCCAGGCGGCGTCGTGGACCGGCAACACGGGCCGGCCGCCACCCCCGGTCTACTCGCCGTTCCGGGTCGCCCGCCGGGTGCTCACCACGCTGGACCGGCCGCGCCGCGTGGTGCAGGCCGGGGTGCTCAACCCCGTCGTCACCGCGGGGTTCCGGCTGCTGCCCGGGCTCTACGACGTGCTCGTCGGACCGCTGCTCCAGCAGCTGGCGGTGTCGAAGGAGGAGACCCCGCCGACGGCCGGGAACGTGCTGGAGTCCAAGCCCTCGGGCAACGCCACCGAGGGGCGCTGGCGCAGCCTCTGAGCGGCGCGTGCGACGCGCCGGTGAACTCTGCGTTCCAGGACGTCGCAGCCCGTTGCCCGACCCCGCCGGGCGGGTCCAGGCTGGCGTCCCCGACCGCGGGGGGCTGACCGGAGAGGCCCGCCATGACCGCCGAACCCACCGCCCGGTCCGCTCCCCACCACCACGCGGGGGTCGAGGCCGAGGCGGTGGAGGCCGGCTACCTGCAGGAGCGGCAGCTGCGCACCGGCACCGCCGGCTGGGTGCTGCTCGCCGGGCTGGGCGTGGCCGCGGTCATCTCCGGCGACTACGCCGGGTGGAACTTCGGCCTGGCCGAGGGCGGGTTCGGCGGGTTGCTCGTCGCCGTCGTCCTCATGGCGGTGATGTACGGGTCGATGGTGCTGGGGCTGGCCGAGCTCGGCTCCGCGCTGCCGACTGCCGGTGGCGGCTACACCTTCGCCCGGCGGGCGCTGGGCCCGTGGGGCGGCTACGCCACCGGGGTCGCGGTGCTCATCGAGTACGCGATCGCCCCGGCCGCGATCGCCACCTTCATCGGCGCCTACGTCGAGTCGCTCGGCCTGTTCGGCATCACCGACGGCTGGTGGGTCTACCTGGCCGCGTACGCGCTGTTCATCGGCGTGCACCTCATGGGCGTCGGCGAGGCGCTCAAGGTGATGATGGCGATCGCCGCGGTCGCCGTCGCGGGGCTGGTGCTCTACCTGATCGGGGCGATCCCGGCGTTCGACTCCTCGAACCTGCTCGACATCGCGCAGACCGATGCCGCCGGCGCCTCGGACTTCCCTGCCCTACGGGTGGATGGGCGTCTGGGCGGCCTTCCCCTTCGCCATCTGGTTCTTCCTCGCCGTGGAGTGCGTGCCGCTGGCGTCGGAGGAGGCGCGCGACCCGGCCCGCGCCCTGCCGCGGGGCATCACCGCCGCGATGGGCGTGCTGCTCGTGCTCGCCGTCCTCATGCTGGTGTTCACCTCCGGCGCCGGCGGCTCGGAGGCGATGTCGGCCAGCGGCAACCCGCCGGTCGAGGCGCTGGAGGTCGCCGGGGCGCCCGACGCCCTCTCCGACGTCGTCAACTACGCGGGGCTCTTCGGCCTGGTCGCGAGCTTCTTCTCGATCATCTACGCCTACTCACGGCAGACCTTCGCGCTGTCCCGGGCCGGCTACCTGCCGCGGCAGCTGTCGGTGACCAACAGCCGCAAGGCGCCGGTGCTGGCGCTGCTCGTGCCCGGCGCGATCGGGTTCGCGCTCTCGCTGACCGGCCAGGGCGCGATGCTGCTCAACATGGCCGTCTTCGGGGCGACGGTCTCCTACGTGCTGATGATGGTCAGCCACATCGTGCTGCGCCGGCGGGAGCCCGAGCTGGCCCGGCCGTACCGGACGCCGGGCGGGGTGGCGACGACGGGCGTGGCGCTGGTGCTCGCCGCGGCGGCGGTCGTGGCGACGTTCCTCGTCGACGTCGAGGCGGCGCTGTGGACGCTCGGCGCGTACGCGCTCTTCCTCGGCTACTTCGCCGTCTACAGCCGGCACCACCTCGTGGCGTCCGCGCCCGAGGAGGAGTTCGAGCTGCTGGCCGTCGCCGACGAGGAGGTCCGGTGACGATCCGGCGGACGACCCTGGGCGGGCACACCGTCGAGTTCCCGTCGCTGGTCGAGCTCATGGCGAAGGCCACCCCCGCGCGGTCCGGCGACGTGCTCGCCGGCTGCGCCGCGGAGTCCGCGGCCGAGCGGGTGGCGGCCCAGACGGTGCTCGCCGACCTGCCGCTGGCCACCTTCCTCGAGGAGCAGGTGGTCGGCTACGAGGAGGACGACGTCACGCGGCTGATCCTGGACACCCACGATGCGGCCGCGTTCGCGCCGGTCGCCTCGCTGACCGTGGGCGAGTTCCGCGACCGGCTGCTCGCCTGGGCGGCCGAGGGCGACGAGCCGGCGATCAGCGCGCTCGCACCCGGGCTCACGCCGGAGATGGTCGCGGCGACGTCGAAGCTGATGCGCAACGCCGACCTGATCGCCGTGGGCCGCCGCGCCCGCGTGGTCACCGGGCTGCGCTCGACCATCGGGCTGCCCGGCCGGCTGGCCTCCCGGCTGCAGCCCAACCACCCGACCGACGACCCGCTCGGCGTGACGGCGTCGGTGCTCGACGGGCTGCTGCACGGGAGCGGCGACGCCGTCATCGGCATCAACCCGGCCACCGACTCGCCGGCGCAGACGATCGCGCTGCTGGAGCTGCTCGACGCGGTGATCTCCCGGTACGGGATCCCGACGCAGTCCTGCGTCCTCGCGCACGTGACGACGACGCTGCGCGCGCTGGAGAAGGGCGCGCCGGTGGACCTGGTCTTCCAGTCGGTCGGCGGCACGCAGGGGGCCAACCGCGGGTTCGGCGTGACCCTCGACCTGCTCGCCGAGGCGCGGGCCGGTGCGCTGGAGCTGGGCCGGGGCACGGTGGGCCGCAACGTCACCTACTTCGAGACGGGGCAGGGCTCGGCGCTGTCGGCCGGGGCGCACCTGGGTGTGGGTGGGCGGCCGGTCGACCAGCAGACCCTGGAGTGCCGCGCGTACGCGGTGGCCCGGCACTTCGAGCCGCTGCTGGTGAACACCGTCGTCGGGTTCATCGGCCCGGAGTACCTCTACGACGGCAAGCAGGTGGCGCGGGCCGGGCTCGAGGACCACTTCTGCGGCAAGCTGCTCGGCCTGCCGATGGGCGTCGACGTCTGCTACACCAACCACGCCGAGGTCGACGCCGACGACACCGACGCGCTCATGCTGCTGCTCGGGGCCGCGGGCTGCTCGTTCGTCATCGCCGTCCCGGGCTCGGACGACGTGATGCTGCACTACCAGTCGCTGTCGTTCTCCGACGTCCTCACCACCCGGCAGGTGCTGGGGCTGCGGCCGGCGCCGGAGTTCGAGGCGTGGCTGGCGCGGATGGACCTGCTGGGCGACGACGGCCGGGTGCGCGAGCTGGCCCCCGACGCGCCCGCGGCCCGGGCGCTGCTCGCGGCGGCGACGTCGTGAGCACCGTCGAGCCCGACCCGTGGGCGGTGCTGCGCGGGGCGACGCGGGCCCGGGTGGCGCTCGGCCGGGCCGGGGACGGGCTGCCGACGACGCGGGAGCTGGAGTTCCGGCTGGCGCACGCCGTCGCCCGCGACGCGGTGCACACCGCCCTGGACCCGGCCGCGGTGCGGGCGGCGCTCGGCGACGGCGACGTCGTGGAGGTGCGCTCGGCCGCCGCGGACCGCGCCGAGTACCTCCAGCGACCCGACCTCGGCCGGCGGCTGGCCGAGGGCACCGAGCTGCCCGCGACCGGCGACGACCTGGGCATCGTGCTCGCCGACGGGCTCTCCCCGCGGGCCGTGCACGACCACGCGCCCGGCCTGGTCGCCGCGCTCCGGGAACGGCTGGACGGCTGGTCGGTGGCGCCGCTGGTGCTGGCCCACCAGGCGCGCGTCGGGCTGGGCGACGCGATCGGTGCGGCGCTCGGGGTGCGCGCCGTCGTCGTGCTGATCGGGGAGCGGCCGGGATTGTCGTCGGCGGACTCGCTGGGGGCCTACCTGACCTGGGAGCCGCGACCGGGGCGGGTGGACGCGGAGCGGAACTGCGTCTCCAACGTCCGCCCGCCGCACGGGCTGGGCTACGACCAGGCGGCACGGACGGTCGCGTCGCTGCTGGCCGGCGCCCGGGAGCTGGGTGCCTCCGGTGTGGCGCTCAAGGACGAGGCCGCACTGCCCGGCTGAGCGGCAGTCAGACCTGCGACAGGCCGCGGGCCACCTCTCCGGGGCGCTGCTGCTCGCCGGCGTAGGAGCTGATCGCGACGAGCACGCCGGTCAGCGCCGGGATGACCCACTGCAGGGTGTCCAGCTGCTGCTGCGCGGCGGCGACGTCGGCCTGGGCCAGCTTCGTCCGCTTGCTCGGCTTGGTGCCCGACTTCGACGGCACCGCCCCGGCGGCCGAGACGCGCTGGCCCAGCACTCGGCTGTACGCGGTGGCGCCGAGGGCCGCAGCCGTGACCAGGGTCTTGAGGGTGGACATTCCGGCGACGCCCTGCTGGGCGGCCACCCGCTGCCTGTTCGCGCGCAGCTGACCGACGCTGCCGACGAGGTGCGCACCGATGGCGGCGGCGTTGACCGGGGTCCACCGGTCCCAGCCGGCGTTGGCGACGCGTCCGGTGCCGGAGTCCGTGTCGGCCTCGCCCGCGGCGGCGTTCAGGGCGACCGCGTTGGCCAGCGTGCCGCCGAACCAGGCGGAGAGTCCGACGTCGTGCAGCGTGCGGGAGAGAGTGTTGCGGGCCATGGGGGCTCCAGAGCTGTGGACGATGGGTCCGCTGGAACTACCCGGGCGCGGGCGGGGCACACCGGTCGGGCCGATCGATCGGACCGGGCGGTACCGTTCGCGTCAGCCGTCACCGCCGGGCCGCGACTCCGGGATGTCCGGCGAGAGTTCGTCGTCCCGGGGTGGCGCCTTCCACTCCACGAGCAGCAGCGAGGCGTCGTCGCTGGTCCGGCCGCTGCGGGCCGCCGTCAGCGCGTGCGAGAGCCGGCGCACCGTCTCGGCGGCGGGCAGGCCTTCGACGCTGGTCTGCTCCAGCACCTCGCGCAGCCGCTTCTCGCCGAACTGCTCGCCACCGGCCAGCCGCTCCTCGACCACGCCGTCGGTGAAGAAGAGCAGCCGGTCGCCCTGCTCGAGGCGCTGGGACAGGACCCGCGGCTCTCCGGTGCCGAACCCGATGGGACGGCTGACCGGCCCGGTGAGCTCACCGATCACCCGGCCGTCGCGCACCCAGAGCGCCGGAGGGTGACCCGCGTTGACCCAGGTCAATTCCCCGGTCCGGGTGTCCAGCCGACCGAGGTGGGCGGTGGCGAAGCGACCGGGGAAGGTGGCCGCCACCGCGCGGTCCGCCTCGTCGTACAGCTCGGCCAGGGACAGGTCCCGGCGCCGGCCGTGCCGGTAGGTGGCCAGGACGACGGTGGCCATCGTCGCCGCCTCCAGGCCGTGCCCCATCGCGTCCAGCACCAGCAGGTGCAGCACGTGCTCGTTCAGGGCGTAGTCGAAGCTGTCGCCGCCCACCTCGTAGGCGGGCTCGAGCGCGCCGGAGAGGTCCACGTCCGGCGTCGTCATCGCCAGCGGCGGCAGGCTCTGGCGCTGCAGCTGCGCGGCGAGCCCGAGGTCCTGCCGCTCGCGCACGTGCGAGAAGGTGTCGGTGTAGGCGTTCTTCGTCACGACGAGGTCGGCGACCAGTCCCGCGACGCGCTGCGCGAGGCGCCGGTCGTGCTCGCCCAGCGTCGGCAGCGTGAAGGAGAGGACGCCGACCCGGTCGGACCCGTCGAGCATCGGCAGGTGCAGCCGGGTCCCGCCGGCCACCTCCACCTCGATCGGTTCGTCGGTCGAGAACGCCCGGCCGACGGTGCTGGAGTCGATGCGCTCGCTGGCGCCGGTCAGGCCGGGGCCCGCCACCACCTGCAGGCTCACCTGGTCGAGGTCCTGCAGGTGGATGCTCACGTCGCTCGCGCCGGCGTGCTGGAGCTCCTGGGCGACGAGCGGCCCGACCAGGCGCGGAGGGATGAGGTGCGCCCGGTCCAGGAGGGCGCCCATCAGCCGCTCGCCCACGCTCTCGCGGAGCTCGAGGTCGCCGGTCGTGTCGGTGAAGCCCATCAGCTCCGAGGTCTCCCGGCGCTGCTGGGACCCGTCGGCAGCCACAGAGGCTCCCTGCACGTGACGGGACGGGGTCAAACCAGGTCAGCCGCAGGGATCACCTCAGCGACGACGGAGCAGCCGCGCCACCCGGTGGCTGCGGCCGGCGACGAGCTCCCCGGTCGTCGGCTGCGGCTCCGGGTCCGGGAGGACGGAGAGCGCGGCGTGCCGCTCGTGCAGCCGGGTGCGCACGTCGTCCGGGGTGAGTGCCCGGCGCTGCCGCTCGTTGCGGGCGACCACGGCACCGGTCGCGGCGACACCGGCCAGGCCGGCCAGTCCGAGCAGCTTCCAGGGGCGCACGTCCGTAACGTAGCGCCTCGTGCCCACGCTCTCCCTCGACGAGGCGGTCGACCAGACCCGCACCGGTGACGTCTGGATCTTCCGCGGCTCCTCGGTGGCCGACCGGGCCATCCGGACGGTGACCAACGCCCCGGTCAACCACGTCGGGATGGCGGTGGTGATCGAGGACCTGCCGCCGCTGCTCTGGCACGCCGAGCTGGGTCGCTCGCTGCCGGATGTCTGGACCGGGGAGCACCAGCGCGGGGTGCAGCTGCACGACCTGCGCGACGCCGTGCTGACCTGGCGGCAGAAGTACGGCCAGCGCGCGTGGCTGCGCCAGCTGGTCGGCGTGGCCGACGACGGCGGCGTGACCCCGGAGATGGAGGACGCCGTGCTGCGCACCATCGCCCGGCTGGACGGCAAGCCGTTCCCGACCACCCGCGGGCTGGCCTCGGGCTGGATCCGGGGGCGGCTGCGCCGGCGCACCTCGGCCGAGGCGGTGTACTGCGCGGAGCTGGTCGCGGCGACCTACACCGCGATGGGGCTGCTGCCCGCCTCCCGCCCGCAGAACTGGTACGACCCAGGCACGTTCGCGTCGGAGGACCACCTCGAGCTGTTGCTCGGCGCGAAGCTGGGCGGGGAGATCGCCGTGGACGTCCCCGCGAGCTGAGTCAGCGACGCACCCGGTAGGTGCTCTGCACCATGCCGCCGGCGAACGACCTCGTGCCGACGTGCTCCAGCGGGATGTCGGCGGCCAGCTCGCCGAACGGGGTGAGCCCGGTGCCGATGAGCACGGGCACCCGCGAGAGCGTGAGGTCCGCGATCAGCCCGGCGCGCAGGAAGGCGTGCACCGTCCGGCCGCCGTCGACGTAGACCCGGCGGCACCCGGCCAGCGCCGCCACCGCGTCCTCCAGCGAGCGGTGCACGGTGATCCTCCCGTCGGCGTCGGCCGGGAGGGTCGTGCTGAGCACGTGCACCGGCCGGCCCTGGTACGGCCACTCCGCGAACGGGGCGATGAACTCGTAGGTGCTGCGGCCCATGACGAGGGCGTCGACCGAGGAGACGAACTCGCCGAAGCCGAAGTCGCCGCCCTCGCCGTCGTCCGGGGTGGGGGCGTCGCCGCCCCGGTCGGGTGCGCCGCCGCCGTCGGGCGCGTCGGCGCCGTCGAGGAAGGAGAGCGTGCCGTCGAGCCGGGCGATGAACCCGTCGACGCTCATGCCGAGGAAGACCGATCCGGGAAAGGGTGCGTCCATGCCGACAGCGTGCCGCGGGGGTACGACAACGCGGGCCGGTCAGCGCACCGCGCGGGCGGCGACCTCCCCGAGCCGGACGACGGTGTCGCCGTCCTGCTCGACGGCGTCGTCGTGGGTCACGCAGACGACCACCCGGCCGGCCAGCGCGGTGCGCAGGTCGGCGAGCAACGCCCGCGCGGTGGGCGGGTCGAGGTGCGCGGTCGGCTCGTCGAGCAGCACGACGTCCCGCCCGGCCAGCAGCGCACGGGCAGCGGCCAGCCGGCGGCGCTCCCCGCCGGAGAGCGCCGTCCCGCCGGCGCCGACCGGGGTGTCCAGGCCGTCGGGGAGGGACGCCAGCAGCGGGCCGAGGCCGGCCGCGGTGAGCGCCGCGGTCATCCGCGACTCGCCCGCCGCCCCGGCCAGCGCGCCGCGGGGTGCGGCGGTGGCCAGGTTGGCGCGGATGGTCGACGCGAAGACGTGCGCGTCCTGCGGGAGCCAGGCGAGGCCGGCGCGCACGTCGTCGCCGGCCAGCCGGGCGGTGTCGACGCCCGCGAGCTCGTAGCGGCCGGCCCGGGGCCGCAGCGCGGCCATGAGAACCGCGAGCAGCGTGGACTTGCCGGTGCCCGACGGGCCGCGCACGGCCAGCCAGCCCTCTCCGGCGCCGGTGCGGGCCGTCAGGTCGCGCAGCACGTCGGGCCCGCCCGGCCAACCTGCGGTCAGCTCCTCGACGGCGAGGTCGCGCACGGGGGTGGGGGCGGGCAGCGGCACCTCCGGCTGGGCCGGCAGCGGCGCGGCGACGACGGCGTCCAGGCGGGCCTGCGCGTCGGCGAGCGCGCCGCGCCGCTGCAGCGCGGGGACCAGCCCGCCCAGCGGCTCGGCCAGGGCGAGCGGCGCCAGCGCCAGCACCGCGAGCACCGGGCCGGTGACGCCGGAGGCGGACGCGGCGGCGGTGCCGACCACCGCGGCCAGCCCCGTCCCGAGGACGACGGCCCCGGTGCCCAGCGCGGCGGCCCGCTCGGCGGTGCGGGCCGAGCCGGCCTGCCGGTCGGCGACCGCGCCGAGGGCGGTGGCGGTGCGCTCGGCCAGCCCGTGCGCGCGCAGGTCGGTCGCGCCGTCGAGCAGGGTGGTCGTCTCCCGCAGCGCCTCGACCTGCAGGCCGCGGGCGGCGCGGGCCGCACCGGCGTCCACCCGGCGGTGCACCGCGAGCACGGCGAGGGCGGTGACCGCGAGGACCGCGCCGATCGCGGCGGCGGCCGCGGCGTCCACCAGGGCCAGCGCGGCGACGGTCGCTGCTGGGACGGTGGAGGCGACGACGAGCGCGGGGCGGACCCGCACGGTGAGGTCCTGCACGACGGCGACGTCGCCGACGACCCGGGCGAGCGCGGCGCCGGGGGAGCGGTCGGCGGCCAGCCCCTGGGCCGCCAGCGCGCGCCAGACGCGCACCCGGGTGGCGGCGGCCAGCCGCAGCGCGGCGTCGTGCGCGGCCAGTCGCTCCAGCCAGCGCAGCGCGGCCCGGGCGATGCCGAAGAAGCGGACGCCGGCCGTGGCCACCAGCAGGGTGAGCACCAGCGGCATCTCGGCGGCGCGGACGATCAACCAGCCGGACACCGCGGTGAGCGCGACGCCCGAGGCCGAGGAGAGCGCGCCCAGCAGCCCGGCCTTCGCCAGCGCCGCGCGCACCGGCCCGCCGTCGGCACCCCGCTCATCCGCGGCGGGATCGCCGATCTCGCCGCTTCCGGGCCCCTGGGGCGGCGAGATCGGCGATCTCGCCGGGCGGGGACGCGTGGCGGTGAGGGCGGAGGCGGCGGCGGGGGCTGCCGCGGGGGAGGGCAGGTCGACGGTGCGGTCGGCCAGCGCGGCGAGCACGGGGTCGTGGGTCGCCAGCAGCACGGTGACGGTGCCGCGCAGTCCCCGCAGCACCCCGGCGACGAGGGCCCGGGCGTCGTCGTCCAGGTGCGCGGTCGGCTCGTCGAGCAGCAGCAGCGAGGCGCCGCGGCGGATCCGCACCAGCGCCCGGGCCAGCGCCACCCGCTGCAGCTGCCCGGGGGAGAGGGATCCCGGTGCCCGGCCGGCGAGGTCGGCCGCGCCCACCCGCGCCAGCGCCTCGACGACGAACGCCTCGCCCACGACCTCGTCGGCCCCGGGCGCCGAGCCCGCGTGCCGGCGCAGCTCGTCGGCGACGGTCGCCCCGGTGGTGCGGGGGAACTGCGGGACGACGGCCACCGCGCCCACACCGCTCACCGACCCGTCCGCGACGGCGTCCGCGCCGAGCACCCCGGCCAGCGCGGCCAGCAGCGTCGACTTGCCGGAGCCGCTCGCGCCCGTCAGCGCCACCAGCTCGCCGGGCCGGACGGCGAGGTCGGTGGGCGGCAGCGCCGGGACGACCCGACCGGGGTAGCGCACGGTCAGCCCGCGGACGGCGACGTCGGCACCGCGCGGGTCGTCGTCGGCGGCCGGCGCCGGGACGGCGGGAACGGGCTCGGCGAGCACCGCGCGCGCCTCCGCGGCGGCGAGGGCGGCGTCCTCGGCGGCGTGGTGCGCCGAGCCGAGCGCGCGCAGCGGGGCGAACGCCTCGGGGGCGAGCAGCAGCGCGGTGAGCCCGAGCGCGAGGGCGAGGTCGCCGTGCACCAGCCGCAGGCCGACGGTCACCGCGACCAGGGCGACCGACAGGGTGGCGATCAGCTCGAGCACCAGCGCGGAGAGGAAGGCGATCCGCAGGGTGGCCATCGTGCGGGTGCGGTGCTCCTCGCCGAGCCGGGCGAGCGCGGCGGCCTGGTCGGCGGCGCGGCCCAGGCCGACCAGCACGGGCAGCCCGCGCACGAGCTCGGCGACGTGCGCGGCGATCCGGTCCAGCGCCCGGGCGGAGTCCGCGGTCGCGCTCTGCGTGTACTTCCCGACCAGCACCATGAACACCGGCACCAGCGGCAGGGTGACCGCGACCAGCACCGCCGAGAGCAGGTCGGTGGCGGCGAGGACCAGCAGCAGCGCCGGTGGCACCACGACCGTCTGCGCCAGCGCCGGCAGGTAGGTGGCCAGCGCCGGGCCGAGGTCGTGCAGCCGTGTCGTCGCGAGCACCGCCGCAGGCCCGGGCCCGCCCGCGGCGGCGACCGCGGCCGGGGAGCCGGCCAGCCGGTCGAGCAACGCGCGGCGGAGCCGGTCCTCGGCGCGGCGGGCGTCCCGGGCGGCCAGCACCTTGCCGAGGGCGCCGGCGGCCGCGCGCAGCACCGCGCCCGCGGCCGCCAGCGCCAAGGGGCCGGTCAGCGGGCCGTCGGCCGCTCCCGTGCCGCGGGCCACCGCGTGCGCCAGCCCCGCCGCCAGCAGCACCAGCCCCGCCGTCTGGACCAGGGCGGCGAGCGCGGCCCGGACCAGCGCCCCGGTCAGCCCCGAGACGCCGGCCAGCGCACCCAACGGCCCCCGCCCCCGAGGGGCAGACATGGCCATGTCCGCCCTCATGCGGGGACGACCCGGTCGGCCGGCTCCTCGTGCACCGGGTCGGCGGTGAGCCGCTTGCGGAAGACCCAGTAGGTCCACGTCTGGTACCCCAGGACGACGGGGAGCCCGACGCCGGCGGCCCAGGTCATGATCGTCAGCGTGTAGTCGCTGACCGACGCGTCGGCCACGGTGACGTCGAACGCGACGTCCACCGTGGAGGGGATGACCACGGGGTAGGCCGCACCGAAGATCGTCGCGGCCGAGGCGACCAGCACGACCGCCCACGCGGCGAACGCCGGGCCCTCGCGGTCCAGCCGGATCCGGGTCCAGGCGACGCCCACGGCCAGCGCGGCGACCAGCCACAGCACCGCGGTGACCGGCGTCCCGTAGCGCAGGTGGGTGATGCCCGCCCACGCCAGCAGCGGCAGCGCGGCCACCGGCGACCAGCGCAGCGCGAACGCCCGGGCGCGCATCCGCACGTCGCCGTCGACCTTGAGCGCGAGGAACAGCGCGCCGTGCACCAGCGAGAAGCCGAGGACGGCGACCGCGCCCAGCAGCGCCGGCCAGCTCAGCCCGGAGAACGCGCCGCCCACCCGGGTGCCGTCGGCGTCGACCGGCAGGCCCAGCGTGGTCGCGCCGAGCGCCGCGCCGATGCCCAGGGCGGCGATGAGCGAGCCGCCGGTGATGATCCGCGTCCACGTCGCGTCCCAGGCCTCGGTGTGGTGCGAGTGCCGCCACTCGAACGCGACCGCCCGGACGATCAGGCCGAACAGCACCAGCACGAACGGCAGGTACAGCGCGGGCAGCCAGGTGGCGTACCAGCCGGGGAAGGCGGCGAACACCGCACCGGCAGCGGTGATCAGCCAGACCTCGTTGCCGTCCCAGAGCGGGCCGATGCTGCGCAGCATGAGGTGCCGGTCGGCGGGCCTGCGGCCGAGCATGGGCAGCAGCGCGGCCACGCCGAAGTCGAAGCCCTCGAGCAGCAGGAAGCCGGTCCACAGCACCGCGACGGCGGCGAACCAGAGGGTCTGCAGGTCCATGTCAGCTCCTGGTGGGGCGGGGTGTCAGTAGGCGAACTGGAGGACGTCGTCGTCGCGCTCGCGGCGCGGGGTGCCGTCGTCGTCCGTGTCGTCGTCGGGCGGCCCGGGGGCGATGCCGGGCGTGGGGTGCGCGTCGCCGGTGGTCACGCCGGCCCGGACGAACCGGCCGATCAGCCACAGCTCGACCACCGCCAGCACGCCGTAGACGAGGGTCAGCCCGATCAGCGAGGTGAGGACCTCAGCGGCGCTGATGCCCGGCGAGACGGCCTGGGCGGTGAAGAACCAGACCTGGTCCTCGACCGGGACGTCGGGGTTCGGGTAGACGACGAAGGGCTGGCGGCCCATCTCGGTGAAGATCCAGCCCGAGGCGTTGGCCACGAACGGCGCGCCGACGGCGAGCAGCGAGCCGTAGACGCCGATGCGGGAGGTCGGCACGCGGCCGCGGCGGGTCGACCAGAGCGCGTAGGCGGCGACGGCGGCCGAGAGCCCGCCCATGCCGATCATCAGCCGGAAGTTCCAGTAGGTGACCGCGAGCACCGGCGCGTAGTCGATCGGCTCGCCGGCCAGCGACCCGAACGACGGGTCGTCGGGGTAGGTCTCGCCGTAGACGGCGGCGTACTCCTCCTGCAGCTCGTTGACGCCGGGGACGGGCGAGGAGAAGTCGCCGTGGGCCAGGTAGCTGAGGATGTACGGGACGGTGATCGAGTGGACGTCGTCGCACTCGTTCGAGCCGAACTTGCCGACTGCGAAGATCGAGAAGGACGCCGGCGCCTCGGTCTCGCAGAGCGCCTCGGCCGAGCTCATCTTGAGCGGCTGCTGCTCGTACATGAGCTTGCCCTGCCAGTCGCCGGTCAGCGCGGTCAGCGCGAAGGCGGCCAGCGACACCCAGCCGCCGAGCCGGACCGAGCGGCGCCAGACGCGGTGGTCGACCTCCTCGGCGGAGCGGCCGGCCAGGCGGCGCCGGCGCAGGTGCCACAGCCCGATGCCGACCAGCAGCGCGCCGGCGACCATGAGCGCGGCGACGATGGCGTGGCTGAAGGCGGCCAGCGCGGTGTTGTTGGTGAGCACCGCCCAGAAGTCGACCTGGAGCGGGCGGCCGGTGGCGTCGTCGACCTCGACGCCGACCGGGTGCTGCATCCACGAGTTGGCCGCGATGATGAAGTACGCGCTCACGATCGAGCCGATGACCGCCGCCCACAGCGCGGCCAGGTGCACCTTCTTCGGGATGCGGCCCCACCCGAAGATCCACAACCCCAGGAACGTGGACTCGAGGAAGAAGGCCAGCAGCGCCTCCAGCGCCAGCAGCGAGCCGAAGACGTCACCGACGAAGCGGGAGTACTCGCTCCAGGCCAGGCCGAACTGGAACTCCTGCACCAGGCCGGTGGCGACGCCGAGCACGAAGTTGATCAGGTAGATGCGGCCCCAGAAGCGGGTCATCCGCAGCCACGCGGGGTCGTCGGTGCGCACCCACATCGTGTGCATGACCGCGACCAGGATCCCCAGACCGATGGTCAGCGGGACCATCAGGAAGTGGTAGACGGTCGTGATCCCGAACTGCCAGCGCGCGATGTCCAGCGTGTCCAGGCCCAGCACATCCACGGCCCCTGCTCCTCGTCTCTCGGCGGCGACCGTCGTACGATCGACGCGTTCTTTCTACGCTGGGTAGAAGACGTTTTTCTACGACACGTAGAAGAACTGGGTGTGAGTCGGGCGACAGGGGGAGCGATGGCCTCGCTGGGTGAACTGGAGCGGGCCGTCATGGACCAGCTGTGGTCGGCGGACGGGCCGGTGGCGGCGACCGCGCTGCGCGACGGGCTGGCCGACCGCGGGGTCGCGCTGACCACCGTGCACACCGTGCTGACCCGGCTGGAGCAGAAGGGCTTCGTCGTCCACGACGACGCCCGGCCCCGGCGCTTCTCCGCGCGGGCGAGCCGCGAGGACCACGCCGCCGAGCTGATGCACGAGGTGCTCGGCCAGGCCGCCGACCGGCAGGCGGTGCTGGCGCGGTTCGTCGGCAGCGTGAACGACGACGAGGCGCGCCTGCTCCGGGAGCTGCTGGCCGGCGGTCGCTGATCCGGCTGCTGCCCACCGCTGCCCCGCCGACCGATGCTGCCCGTCACCGCGGCCGCCCTCGCCGTCCTCGCCACCCTCCTGGCGTGGCCGGTGCCGGCGCTGCTCGGCCGGGCCCGCTGGCCGGGGCGCGATCCGTTGGTGGCGCTGGTCTGCTGGCAGGCGATCGGGCTGGCCGGAGGGCTGTCCATCATCGGCGCGCTGCTCGTGCACGGCCTGGCGCCGTGGGGGCACTCGCTGCCGGAGGCGTGGTGGTCGTGGGTCCGGGGTGAGCCGGCCGGCAGCCCGGTGCGCGGCGACCACTGGGTGACCATGACGCTGGCCGCGGTGCTGGCCCTGCAGCTGGTCGGGGTGCTGGTGCTGTCCTGGGTCCGGACCGCCCGCGCCCGGCACCGCCACCGTGCGCTGCTGGAGCTGGTGGTCGAGCCCGGCGCCGCGCCCGACACCCGGCTGCTGGAGCACCCCGCGCCGGTCGCCTTCTGCATCCCGGGCGCCCGCCCGCTGCTCGTGCTCTCCTCGGGAATGGTGGCCGAGCTGGACGAGGCCGAGCTCGCCGCCGTGGTCGCGCACGAGCGGGCGCACCTGCGCGAGCACCACCACCTGCTGCTGCTGCCGTTCGTCGCGTGGGAGGCGGCGCTGCCGGTGCTGCCCGCCGCCGGGCGCGCGCACGGTGCCGTCCGCGAGCTGGTGGAGATGCGGGCCGACGACGTCGCGCTGCGTGCGCTGGCGGAGGGTGACCTCGACGGCGCCGACCCGCGGCGCACCCTGGCGCAGGCGGTCGTGGCGGCGGCGGGCCGCCCCGGTGCGGCCGAGGTGCCCGGTGGCGCGCTGGCGGTGACCGGGGGCGGGGTGCGGGCCCGGGTGGTGCGGCTGCTCGAACCGCCGGCGCCCCTGCCTCCGGCGGCGCGGGCCGGCGCGCTGCTGGGCGCCGTCCTGCTGCTGCTCCTGCCGACGGCGTTGCTGCTGCTACCGGCGCTGTGACCCGCGCTGTGACCCGCGCTTTGACCGGCGCTGTGACCGGCCCGGTGACCGGCGCTGGGGCCCGGCGAGCACCCGCGAGGCCACGGCGGAGCCGAGCGCGACCGCTGCGCTGACCCGGGCCGCCCGGCCGTACCGCGCCGAGGCGAGGAACGGCAGCAGGCTCGCGGCGTGCAGCAGGTCGATCCCGGCGCCGGCCCGGAGGAGCGCCGGTGCGGGGCGGGCGAGCACGGCGGCGTGCTGGGCCAGCATCCGGACGCCGAGGGCCCGCACCAGCCAGGCCCGGTCCCGCGGGAACGCCGGCGCGACCGCGTCGAGGACCTGCTGCGGGCGGGTCAGCAGGACGAGCCCTGCGGTGGCGCCGGTGGCGGCCAGGGGCCGGGCGCCACGCGGAACCGGAGAGCCGGGCGCGGAGGTCATGTCCCCGACGCTAGTGCTCTGAGTCATGGGGGACTCAGAGCACTAGCGCGCGGACGAGGACATGGCCGCGGGCGGAGCGGTGGGCACCGCCCCCACCGCGTCCCGGTTCTCGGGCAGCGGTGCGAACCCGCGCAGCCGCAGCGAGTTGGAGACGACGAACACCGAGCTGAAGGCCATGGCTGCGCCGGCGATCATCGGGTTGAGCAGGCCGGCCATCGCCAGCGGCAGCGCGGCGACGTTGTAGCCGAACGCCCAGAACAGGTTGCCCTTGATCGTGCCCAGCGTGCGGCGGGCCAGCCGGATGGCGTCGGTGGCGGCGCGCAGGTCGCCACGGACCAGGGTCAGGTCGCTGGCCTCGATCGCCACGTCGGTGCCGGTGCCCATGGCCAGCCCCAGGTCGGCCTGGGCGAGGGCGGCCGCGTCGTTGACGCCGTCGCCGACCATCGCCACGACCCGGCCCTCGGCCTGCAGCCGCCGCACGACGTCGACCTTCTCCTGCGGCAGCACCTCGGCGACCACCTCGTCGATGCCGACCTGCGCGGCCACGGTGCGGGCGGCGCGGGCGTTGTCGCCGGTGAGCAGGATCGGCGTCAGCCCCAGGGTGCGCAGCTGCGCGACCGCGGTGGCGGAGGTGGGCTTGACCGCGTCGGCGACGACGAGGACGCCGCGCGGGGCGCCGTCCCAGGCGACGGCCACCGCGGTGCTCCCGGCGGTCTCGGCGTCGTCCACCGCGCGCTGCAGCTCCGGGGTCAGCCCCGCGGACCACTCGGTGAGCAGCCGCGGCCGGCCGACGACGACCGCCGCGCCGTCCACGACGCCGTGCACGCCCAGGCCCTCGACGTTGGTGAACCCGTCGACGGCGGGCAGGTCGCCGCGCTCGGCGGCGGCAGCCGCCACCGCCCGCGCGATCGGGTGCTCCGAGGCCGCCTCGAGGGCGCCGGCCAGGCGCAGCAGCCGGTCGGCGTCCTCGCCCGCGGCCGGGACGACGTCCACCAGGGTCATCCGGCCGGTGGTCACCGTGCCGGTCTTGTCCAGGACGACGGTGTCCACCCGGCGGGTGCTCTCCAGCACCTCGGGGCCCTTGATGAGGATCCCGAGCTGTGCGCCGCGGCCGGTGCCCACCATGAGCGCGGTCGGCGTGGCCAGCCCCAGGGCGCAGGGGCAGGCGATGATCAGCACCGCGACGGCGGCGGTGAACGCGGCCGGCAGACCCGCGCCGGTGCCGATCCAGAAGCCGAGCGTGGCGACGGTCAGCGCCAGCACAACCGGCACGAACACCCCGGAGATCCGGTCGGCCAGCCGCTGCACCTCCGCCTTGCCGTTCTGCGCGTCCTCGACCAGCCGGGCCATCTGCGCCAGCTGGGTGGCCGAGCCGACCCGCGTCGCGCGCACGACCAGCCGACCGCCGGCGTTCACGGTGCCGCCGACGACGGCGTCGCCCGTACCGACCTCCACCGGCACGGACTCGCCGGTGAGCATCGAGGCGTCGACCGCCGAGGAACCCTCGGTGACCTCGCCGTCGGCGGCGAGCTTCTCGCCGGGGCGGACGACGAAGAGGTCGCCCACCGCGAGCTGGTCGACCGGCACCCGGCGCTCGGTGCCGCCGCGCAGCACCGAGACCTCCTTGGCGCCGAGCTCGAGCAGTGCCCGCAGCGCAGCGCCCGCCTGCCGCTTGGACCGCGCCTCGAACCAGCGCCCCGCCAGCAGGAACGTGGTCACCCCGGCGGCGGCCTCGAGGTAGATGTTGCCGCTGCCGTCGGAGCGCTCGATGGTCAGCTCGAAGGGGTGCACCATGCCCGGCACGCCGGCGGTGCCCCAGAACAGCGCGTAGACCGACCAGCCGAAGGCGGCCAGCGTGCCGAGCGAGACGAGGGTGTCCATCGTCGCGGCGCCGTGCCGCAGGTTGGTCCAGGCGGCCCGGTGGAACGGCAGGCCGCCCCACACGACGACGGGCGCGGCGAGGGTGAGCGAGAGCCACTGCCAGTACTCGAACTGCCAGGCCGGCACCATCGCCAGCACGACCACCGGCACGCTGAGCAGCGCGCTCACGATCAGCCGGGTGCGCAGCGCCCGGGCCGGGTCGTCGGCGGCCGGGTCGGCCTCCCGGGTCGCGGGCGGCTCGGGCAGCGCCGCGGTGTAGCCGGTCTTCTCGACGGTGGCGATCAGGTCCTCGGTGGTGACGTCGCCGGTCACGGTGACCCGCGCCTTCTCGGTGGCGTAGTTGACCGTGGCGGTGACGCCGTCGAGCTTGTTGAGCTTCTTCTCGACGCGGGCGGCGCAGGAGGCGCAGGTCATCCCGCCGATGAGCAGCTCGACGTCCGCGGGGGAGGTCTGCGTCATGGGGTGTGCTCCTCGTGCGACGGGACGGGCGCGCCGTCCGACGGCGCCGGTGCGTGCTCGGTGGGGGAGACCTCCGCGGGTGCCGGCCCCACCGGGCCGATCGGGCCGACGGCCGAGCCGACGCCGACCGCCGCCCCGAAGACGGCGAGCAGCCCGACGCCGAACGCGGCGAGCTTCAGGCGGGTGTCCATGGCGGTGCGGCTCCCCGGGTGGCCTGGTCAGCCGGCCACGGAGTAGCCGGCCTCCTCCACGGCGGCGCGGACGGCGGCCTCGTCGACCGGCGCGTCGCTGGTCACGGTCAGGCCACCGGACTCGAGGTCGACGTCGACGGAGCCGACGCCCGGGACGGCCGAGACCTCCTCGGTGACGGCGCTGACGCAGTGGCCGCAGGTCATGCCGACGACGGTGTAGCTGGTGGTGGTCACGGGGGTGTCCTTCCGGATCGGGGGTGCCTGGCGGGGGTGCCTGGAGAGGTGCCTGGAGAGGGTGACCGGACGGGTCAGGAACGGACGAGGCGCGCGATCGCCTCGGTGGCCTCGCGGACCTTCTCGTCGGCCTCGCGGCCGCCGGTCCGCGCGGCGGCGACCACGCAGTGGCTGAGGTGCTCCTCGAGCAGGCCGAGGGAGACGGCCTGGAGTGCCTTGGTCATGGCCGAGACCTGGGTGAGGATGTCGATGCAGTACTTCTCGTCCTCGACCATGCGCTGGAGGCCGCGGGCCTGGCCCTCGATCCGCCGCAGCCGCTTGAGGTACTCGTCCTTGCGGTGGATGTAGCCGTGCTGGTGGCTCGCGTGCGTGCACTCGGCGGACGCCGTCCCGGACGGCTGCTCGACGGTGGTCACCGGGACCCCTCCTGACCGGGCGGCTCGGATGTCGCCCGAATGGAACTATACCCCCCTAGGGTTCCTGTGCAAGGAGTTCCGCAGCTCGTCCAGAGCGGTCAGCGCGGCGGCGAGCCGGTCCTGCAGGTCCAGGATCGTCCCGGCCGAGGCGAGCGAGTGCCCGTCGTCGAGCAGGCTCCGGAGTCGCGCCGCCACCGCGAGCTGGGCGCGCGAGTAGCGGCGGTGCCCGCCGGCCGAGCGGTGCGGCTGGAGGGTGCCCGCGAGGTCCAGGCTGCGCAGGAACGCGGCCTGGACGCCGAGCAGCTCCGCGGCCTGGCTCATCGTGAGCGCCGGGAAGTCGGGGTCGTCCAGGCGGCGCAGCCGGTTGCCGGCGTCGGTCATCGCCGTCCTCCTCGGGTCGGGGTCTGCGCGGGGCGGGAAACGGGAGAGGGGCCGGACCCGCCGGGTCCGGCCCCTCCGGTCGCCGTCGTCAGCTGGTGACGGCCTTCTGGTCCGCGGGTGACGCGTCGCCCTCGATGGTGCGCCCCTCGACGGCCTGGGGCGTGTCGGCACGGGTGACGGTGATCTTGCGGGCCCGGGCCTTCTCGGCGATCGGGATGCTCACCGTGAGCACGCCGTCGTGGTAGCTGGCCTCGAGCCGGTCGGTGTCCAGGCTGCGGCCGAGGACGAGCTGCCGCGTGTAGCTGCCGTACGGCCGCTCGGCGGCCACCCACTCGGCGTTCTCCAGGTGCGGGACCGAGCGCTCGGCGCTGATCGTGAGCGTGGTGCCCTCGACCGAGAGGTCGATCGAGCCGGGGTCGACGCCGGGCAGGTCGAAGTGGGCGACGAAGTTGTCGCCGACCTTGTAGGCGTCCATCGGCATGCCCGACAGGGGGCGGGCGGTCATCGAGCCGGAGCGACCGGCCAGCTGGTCCAGTGCGCGGAAGGCGGCGGACGTGGCGGCGAACGGGTCGTAGGCGGTCAGCATCATGGTGATACCTCCACAGGAAGTGCTGGTCTGCTCGCTGCCCGAGGAAGAACCTCTAGTGGCGACTGGAGATTACCTCGCTCGTGCGCTCTAGTAAACGTCCAGCGCGCAAGATTGTTCCCGGGCGCGCGGTTCCGGAACCCGTGCGTGGAGGCGTACCCGCCGGGGAACATGCGGCGCCATGGGAGAGACCACGGAGCAGGGCGGACGTGGGGGCGGGGCCGAGCCGGAGGTGCGCGCGGCGACGGCGGGGGACGTCGTGACGCTGACCCTGGACGGCGAACTGACCGACGCGGCGCGGCGCCCGCTGGTGCGCGAGCTGACCGAGGCGCTGCTGTCGGGCCGGCCGGTGCGCCGGGTGGAGCTGCAGCTGGGCGGCGTCCCCTTCATGAACTCCGCCGGCATGGCCGTCCTCGTGCAGCTGCAGCGCATGGCCGCACCCCGCGGCGTCGAGGTCGCGCTGGTGACGCCGTCGACCGCCGTCACCCGTCCGCTGCAGCTCAGCGGCCTGTGGCACCGGTTCCCGGTCCTGGACGAGAACGGCGCCGAGGACGTCGCGCAGGGCGGCTCCTAGCCTGACCGGGTGCCTCCCAGCCACCCGCACAGCCACGGACCCGACCCGGACGCCCCGCCGCCGAGCCCGGAGGCGCTGGGGCGCCGACGGCGCGCGGTGTGGCTGATGCTCCTGCTGCTGGTGCCCGTCGGCCTCGCCACGGTGATCGGCCTGCTCGTGCTGTGGCCCGACGGCGGCCCCACGCGGGCGTCCCAGGCGGCCGCGCAGGCGCTGCCGCCGGGCACCACCTACCCCGACGGCCGGGTGGTCTCGGTGCAGACCGAGGAGTGCGGGGTCGAGGCCACCGCGCTGTGCGCCACCGCGGTCGTCGAGGTCCTCGACGGCCCGGGTGAGGGCGACTACGTGCAGATCGGGCTGGACGAGGTCGTGGTCGCCAACGGGGTGGCCGAGGGCGACGTGCTCGTGCTCAGCCGGGACGCCGGCGCCGACGGCGGAGCCCTCTACAACTTCAGCGACTTCGCCCGCGACACCCCGATCGTCACCCTGGCCGTCGCCTTCGCCCTCGTCGTCGGGCTGGTCGCCCGGTGGCGCGGCCTGGCCTCGCTGGTCGGGCTGGCGTTCGCGTTCTTCGTGCTGCTGGAGTTCGTGCTGCCCGGGCTGCTCGGTGACTCTCCGCCGGGCCTGGTCACGCTGGTCGGCTCCGCGGCGATCATGTTCGTCGTCCTCTACCTGGCGCACGGGTTCACCGCGCGGACGACGACGGCGCTGGTCGGCACGCTGTTCGGGCTGGCCCTGGTCGCGGTCATGGGTGCCCTCTCCGTCGCCGCGGCCCGGCTGACCGGGCTCACCAGCGAGGAGACGGTGACGCTGCAGGGCTACGACCCGACGCTGGACTTCTCCGGCCTGGTGATGGCCGGCATCGTCGTGGCCGGCCTCGGCGTGCTCAACGACGTCACGATCACCCAGGCCTCCGCGGTCTGGCAGCTGCACGAGGTCGACCCGTCGATGACCTGGCGGGAGCTCTACAGCCGCGGGATGGCGGTGGGGCGCGACCACATCGCGTCGACCGTCTACACGATCGTCTTCGCCTACGCGGGCGCCGCGCTCCCGCTGCTGCTGCTGTTCGAGCTGTACTCGCAGCCGTGGGAGGTCGTGCTCACCTCCTCGGCGCTGTCGGAGGAGGTCATCCGCACGCTGGTCGGCGCGATCGCGCTCGTGCTCGCCGTCCCCGTGACGACGGCGGTCGGCGCCTTCTTCGCCAAGGCCGCCGACACCTCCGCGGGCACCGCGACCGAGCGCCGGGTGACCGCCCTGCGCAGCCGCTTCGCCCGATGAGTCAGGCTGTCGGCGTGACCTCCGACCTGCTCGCCGCCGCCTCCGCCGCTCCCGGCTTCATGCCCGACGACGAGGGCCGTGCCCTCTACGAGGCCGCCCGCAGCCTCGCCGTCCCCGGTCCGCTGCTCGAGGTGGGCAGCTGGATGGGGCGCTCGGCGCTGTACCTGGCCGCGGCCGCCCGCGAGACCGGGCGCACCGTGATCACCGTCGACCACCACCGCGGCTCCGAGGAGCACCAGCCCGGCTGGGAGTACCACGACCCGTCGCTGGTCGACCCCGCCGTCGGGCTGATCGACACCCTGCCCCGGTTTCGGAACACCATCGCCACCGCCGGCGCCGAGGACGTCGTGGTCGCGATCGTGACCCGCTCGGAGGTGCTCGCGCCGCTGTGGAGCACGCCGCTGGCGCTGCTGTTCCTCGACGGCAGCCACACCGAGGAGTCCGCGCGCCGGGACCAGGACGCCTGGGTCGCCAAGCTCGCCGTCGGCGGCACGCTGGCCATCCACGACGTCTTCCCCGACCCGGCCGACGGCGGGCAGGCGCCCTACGGCGTCTACACGCGGGTGCTGGAGTCCGGGGAGTTCACCGAGCTCCCCGGTGTCGGGTCGATGCGGCTGCTCCGCCGGGACCGATGACCGATCCGCTCTCGGCCGAGCGGGCCGCCGCGCTGGCCCAGATCGAGGCGCTGACCCGCGAGTTCGACGAGGTGGTGGCCGCCTCCAAGGCGTCCAACGCCGACGACGAGCACGATCCCGAGGGCGCCACCATCGCCTTCGAGCGGCAGCAGGTGGCCGCCCTGCTGGACCAGGCGCGGCGCCGGCTGGCCGACGTCGACGCCGCGGTCACCGCGGTGGAGGCCGGCACCTACGGCCGCTGCGAGAGCTGCGGCCGGCCGATCGCGGCGGAGCGCCTCGCCGCGCGGCCCGCGGCCCGCACCTGCATCGACTGCGCCCGCTGATCCCCGCGAGATCTGCACACTCGGGGCAATCGCTGCCCTGAACACCCCGAGTGTGCAGATCTCGTGGAAGAAAACGCAGCGGATGTCGAGGACGCGCGATCGGCTCCGTCCCCGGGGTGCACGCGGCCAGAATGGGCCGCACGTCCCGAGGAGAAGACGATGGCCAAGTACCTGCTGCTCAAGCACTACCGCGGTGGTCCGACCGCGCCCGGCTTCGAGCCGATGGACCGGTGGAGTCCGGAGGAGATCACCGCGCACATCCGGTACATGGACGAGTTCGCCGACCGACTGCGGGAGAACGGCGAGTTCGTCGGCGAGCAGGCGCTCGCGCCCGACGGCCTGTGGGTCCGGTACGACGGGGAGGGGCGGCCGCCGGTCACCGACGGCCCGTTCGCCGAGACCAAGGACCTGATCGCCGGCTTCATGGTCATCGACGTGGACGGCCCCGAGCGGGCGATCGAGCTGGCGGGTGAGCTGTCGGCGGCGCCGGGCAAGGACGGGAAGCCGATCCACGAGTGGCTCGAGGTCCGGCCGCTCTACGGCGAGCCGTCCCTCGTCTCGGAGTGACCGCGCCCGTCGACGAGGCCGTGCTGCGCGGCCTCGTCCCGGGCGTCCTGGGCGTCCTCGTCCGCCGCGGAGCCGACTTCGCGGCGGCCGAGGACGCCGTCCAGGAGGCGCTCGTCGAGGCGCTCCGGACCTGGCCGGCCGAACCGCCGCGGGACCCGAAGGGCTGGCTGGTCGCGGTGGCGTGGCGCCGGTTCCTCGACGCGACGCGGTCCGAGGCAGCGCGTCGACGACGCGAGGAGCGGGTCGAGGAGGAGCCCGCGCCCGGCCCGGTGCCCGAGGTCGACGACACCCTGCACCTGTACTTCCTGTGCGCCCACCCGGCGCTGTCGCCGTCCTCGGCGGTGGCGCTGACGCTGCGCGCCGTCGGCGGCCTGACCACGCGGCAGATCGCGGAGGCCTACCTGGTGCCCGAGGCGACGATGGCGCAGCGGATCAGCCGCGCCAAGCGCACGATCGCGGGGGCGCGGCTGGACCGGCCCGGCGACGTCGGGACCGTGCTGCGGGTGCTCTACCTGGTGTTCAACGAGGGGTACTCCGGGGACGTCGACCTGGTCGCCGAGGCGATCCGGCTGACCCGGCAGCTCCTGACGGTGACCGACCACCCGGAGGTGGCCGGGCTGCTCGCGCTGATGCTGCTGCACGCGGCCCGGCGGCCGGCCCGGACGGCGCCCGACGGGAGCCTGGTGCCGCTCGCGCAGCAGGACCGCAGCCGCTGGGACACCGCGGCGATCACCGAGGGCGTGCAGCTGCTGCAGACGGCGCTGTCGCGGGACCGGCTGGGGGAGTACCAGGCGCAGGCCGCGATCGCCGCGCTGCACGCCGACGCCCGCACCGCGGCGGAGACCGACTGGGTGCAGGTCGTCGGGTGGTACGACGAGCTGGTCGCGCTGACCGGCAACCCGGTCGCCCGGCTCAACCGGGCGGTCGCGGTGGGCGAGGCCGACGGGCCCCGGGCGGGCCTGGCGGCGCTGGCCGACCTGGACCCCGGGCTGCCGCGCTACGCGGCGGTCGCCGCCCACCTGCACGAGCGGGACGGCGATCCGGCCACCGCGGCCCGGCTCTACGCCGACGCGGCGCGCGCGGCGACGAACCGGGCCGAGCGCGACCACCTCGTCCGCCAGGCCGCCCGGCTGAACGCTCAGCTCACGTAGCGGCGGGCGGTGGAGCGGCGCTGCGCCTGCTCGAGCGCGGCGAACCGGGCCTCGGCGTGCGGGGGGAGCACCCGTCGCTCGCGCAGCACCCAGGGCAGCCCGCGGGCGGCGTCGACCAGGGCCAGCGCGGTGGTCCGGTCGCGCGGCACGGTGCGCAGCAGGTGCAGCGTGCGGCGCAGCGCCGGACGCACCGGACGGCGCAGCCACGTCGTCCAGAGCGTGTTGCGGATGCCGTCGCGGCGGCGCCGGTGCGGATCGCGGGCGCGGCTGGCCTCGTGGTGCACGGTGAGCCCGGGCAGGTAGCACAGCTCCCACCCGCGGGCGGCGAGGTCGCCGGCCATCAGCTCCTTCTCACCGCCCAGCCACAACCGCGCGGAGAACCCGCCCACCTCGTCGAACGCGGCGCGGCGCAGGACGGAAGCGCCGGCCAGGAACGAGCCCAGCGCGGGGCCGGGCAGCCAGTCGGCGCCGCGGACGGGGGAGTCGCGCAGCTCGGGCACGATCGGGTCCTCGTGGCCGCCGGGCTCGACCAGGATCCGGGCCGTGACGACGGCGAGCCGCGGGTGGGCGTCCAGGGTGTCCGCCGCGGTGCGCAGGGATCCGGGCTCCCACCACGTGTCGTCGTCGGAGAAGGCGACGTAGGGGGTGCTCAGCCGGGCGACGCCGAGGTTGCGGCCCACCGCGCCCAGGTTCTCCGGGCTGGCGATCAGCTCGACCGCGGGGAAGCCGCCTCGGACCGCCGCGGCCGTGCCGTCGGTCGAGCCGTTGTCGACGACCACGACGTGCGGCCGCTCCGGCAGGGCGAGCAGCCGCTCCAGCGCGAGGAGCAGCTCGTCCCGGCGCTGGTGGGTGATGACGACGACGCCCACCCGCGGGTCGGCCGTCACGCCGACCCCAGCAGCCGCAGGTCGGCGCGCACCCGGGGCGGCACGGGCTGCCGCCGGCGCAGGGCGGCCGGCACGTCCGGCAGGGCGCGGGCCAGGCCGGTGAGCCCCGGGCGGCCGGCGCGGACCGCGTCGCGGAGCACCGCCCCGACGTCCGCGGCGGGCAGCCGCATGGCCGCGGTGAGCAGCCGGCTGCGCCAGATGCCGGCCTGCCGGCGGTGGGGGGCGTCCCGCCGCGCCGACGGGTGGTGGTGCACGGTCACTGCGTCGACGTAGGCCATCGACCACCCGGCGGTCGCGAAGTCGAGGGCCAGCCGTTCCTCCTCCCCGGGGAAGCGGACGACGGGGTCGAAGCCGCCGACCGCCTCGAACGCCTCGGTGCGCACCAGGGCGGCGCACGCGACGAAGCCGAGCAGCGCCGGCCCCGGCAGGTTCCCGCGGGGGAGCGGGCTGCCGGCCATCGCGGCGCACACCGGGTCCAGCCGCTCCTCGGGCCCGACCAGGATCCGGGCGTTGAGGACGGCGAGCCGCGAGTGCGCGCGCATGACCGCCACCGCGCGGGCGAGGTCGCCGGGCGCCCACCAGGAGTCGTCGTCGGCGAACGCGACGAACGGGGTGCGGGCCCGGGCGGCGCCCAGCGTGCGGGCCCGGGCGCCCACGTTGCGCTCCAGCGGCAGCACGGTGACCCCGGGGTGGGCGGCGCGCACCGCAGCCACCGTGCCGTCGCTCGAGCCGTTGTCCACGAGGACCACCGGCGCCTCGTGCCGGGGCAGGGTGACCAGCAGGTCGGCGCGCCGGTTCCGGCTGGCGACGACCACGGTGACGTCGGCCGCGGTGACGTCGGCCGCGGTCGAGGGGGCGCTGGGCTCGGTCACGGGGTGACCGTGCCCGCACCTCCCCGGAGCCAATCGGCGGTGCGCGCGTCGACGGTGCCGGCGCCCGGGAGCGCGGCCGGGTCGGCGAACAGGCCCGAGGCAGGGGTGGCCCCGGACAGCGCGTCGGCGGCCAGCAGCACGGCCGCCGCGGTCCACGTGGTGCGCTCGATCGGCCAGCGGGCGTCGTCGGCGAAGACGTAGCCCGTCCAGTAGGACCCGTCGTCGTCGCGCAGGTGCTGCATGGCCGCGACCTGCTCGAGGGCGGCGTCCCGCTGCCCGGCGACCACCAGCGCCAGTGCCAGCTCGCAGGTCTCGGCGCCGGTCACCCAGGGGCGGTCGGAGACGCAGCGCGCCCCGAGCCCGGGGACGACGAAGGTGTCCCAGCCCGCCGCCAGCCGGTCGCGGGCCTGCTCGCCGGTCACCGCGCCGCCGAGGATCGGGTAGTACCAGTCCATCGAGTACCGGGACCGGTCGGCGAAGGCCTCGGGGCGGGTGCGCAGCGCGGTGCCGAGGTCGGTGACCGCCAGCTCCCAGTCCGGCTGCGGCTCGCCGACGAGGCCGGCCAGCGCGATCCCGCAGCGCAGCGCCTGGAACAGGCTGGCGTTGCCGGTGAGCAGCGCCAGCGGGTCGGGGGTGCGGTCGGGGCGCAGCGCCCAGCCGATCGCGCCGCCGTCGAGCTGCATGGCCACGACCAGGTCCAGTCCGCGCCGCACCACCGGCCAGAGCTCGTCGACGAGCTGCTCGTCGGCGGTGATCAGCCAGCGGTGCCACAGGCCGACGGCGAGGTAGCCGGCGTGGTTGCTCTCCACGTCGGCGGACACCTCCGCGCCGTCGCGGTACTCGGACGCCCAGGAGCCGTCGGGCCGCTGGGCGGCGGCCAGCCAGCGGTAGGCCGCGGCGGCGCGCTCGTGCTCGCCGCCCAGGTCGAGGGCCATGGCGGCCTCGACGGAGTCCCACGGGTCGAGCTGGCCGCCGCGGAACCACGGCAGCGCGCCGTCGGCGAGCTGCTCACCGGCGATCCAGGCGACCGTCGTCCGCACCTGGTCGCCGGTCAGCACTCCCGGCAGCTCGGGCAGCAGCCGCTCAGCCGACGGCAACGGCCGGCTCCGCGTCGGCGGGGGCGGAGCCGCGCGCCGTCGCCGGCTTGTCGGCGTAGATCGCGAGGCTCTTGCCGATCACCGGGTCCAGCACCTTCTCGGCGGTGCGGGTCAGCCAGCGGCCGGTGCATGAGGTCCCAGACCAGGAGCTTGTGGTACCCGCGGACGGCGGCGTTGTCCTTCTCCACCCCGACGGCGCACTTGAGCCACCAGAACGGCGCGTGCAGGGCGTGCGCGTGGTGGCTGGCGCCGGGGACCAGCCCGACCGAGGCGAGCCGCTCGCGCAGCTGGCCGCGGCGGTAGATGCGGATGTGCCCGCCCTCGTTGGCGTGGTACTCGTCCGACAGCGCCCAGCAGATCCGCTCGGGGCCGTAGCGCGGCACGGTGATGACCATCCGGCCGCCGGGCTTGAGCACCCGGAAGATCTCGGCCATCGCCGTGACGTCGTCCGGGATGTGCTCGAACACCTCCGAGGCCATGACCCGGTCGACGCTCGCGTCGGGGAAGGGCAGGTGCAGCAGGTCGCCGCGGACCACCTCGAAGCGGGCGGGCGTGCCGTCGGGCCGCAGCCCCGCCTCGCCGGCCTCGCCGATGGCGCCCAGCCAGCGCTTGGTGGTCTCCACCTCGGAGACGCCCCAGTCGACGGCGACGACGTCGGCACCGCGCCGGTAGGCCTCGAACGCGTGCCGGCCCTCGCCGCAGCCGAGGTCGAGGACGCGCATCCCCGGCCGCAGGTCGAGCAGGTCGTAGTCGACGGTCAGCAAGGACGTCCCTTCCGTTCCAGGGTCTGCGCGTACCAGTCGGCGGTGCGCTCGGCGGTGGCCCGCCAGGTGTAGTTGTCGAGGACCCGGCGCCGGCCGGCGCGGCCCAGCTGCTCGCCGAGGGACGGCGAGTCGAGCACCAGCTTCAGCGCGGCGGTGAGCTCGCCGACGTCGCCGGCCTTCACCCGCAGCCCGGCCTTGGTGCCGACGACCTCCGGCAGCGCGCCGGCGTCGGTGGTGACCAGCGGGGCGCCGCAGGCCATCGCCTCGATCGCGGGCAGCGAGAAGCCCTCGTAGAGCGAGGGGATGGCCACCACGGTGGCCCGCTGCATGAGCCCGATGAGCTCCTCCTCGGGCACCGAGCCGGTGAACCGGACGGCGTCGCGCAGGCCCAGCCGGTCGCGGGTGGTCTCGGCCGGCCCGCCGGGCCGGGCGCTGCCGACGACGGTGAGCGTCACCGGCCGCTCGGTGCGCAGCTTGGCCAGCGCCTCGAGCAGGTGCACCAGCCCCTTGAGCGGCACGTCGGCGCTGGTGACGACCAGGATCGAGTCGCTGTCGCGGGGCCGGCCCTCGGGCGGCGGCCGGAACGTGTCCGGGTCGATGCCGTTGGGGATCAGGTCGATCCGGGACGACGGCAGCCCCATGTGCTTCTCGATGTCGACCCGGGAGGTCTCCGACACCGTGGTCACGGCGTCCAGGCGCTGCACGACCTTGGCCTGCATGCGGGTGAAGGCGTACCAGCGGCGCAGCGTCAGCTTCTTGCGCAGCGACGGGGCGGCGGCCAGCTCCAGCTCGCGGTCGATGGCGATCGGGTGGTGCACCGTCGCGACCGTGGGCATCCCGGCCTTCGTCAGCTGCAGCAGGCCGTAGCCCAGCGACTGGTTGTCGTGGACGACGTCGAACTCGTCGGCCCGCGGGAGCAGGTGCCGGGCGGCGCGCAGGGTGAAGGTGAGCGGCTCGGGGAAGCCGGCGGCGCACATGGTGGCCCACTCGGCGACGTCGACCCAGTCGCGGAACTCCGAGGGCCGCGGCATCCGGAAGGGGTCGGGCTCGCGGTAGAGGTCGAGGCTGGGCAGCTTCGTCAGCGGGACGCCGGGGTCCAGCACCGGGTAGGGCTGGCCGCTGAAGACCTCGACGCGGTGGCCCAGCTCGGCCAGCTCGCGGGAGAGCGCGCGGACGTAGACGCCCTGGCCGCCCCCGTGCGGCTTGCTCCGGTAGGACAGCAGTGCAACGCGCAACGACCGTCCCATGCACCGGACTCTAACGAGGCCACCCGGCGTGTCCCGCCACCAGCCGCGCCCGGACCCCCGTCCGGGTGGGCGGCGCACCTGCGATCGTGGTCCCCATGATCCGTCACGTCGTCACCTTCACGTGGTCACCGACGGCCTCCCCGGAACAGGTGGCCGCCACGATCGAGGCCCTGCGCGGTCTGCGGCACGAGGTCGGCGGGATGAGCTACCTGGTCGTCGCGGAGGACGCCGGGCTCTCCGACGGCAACGCCTCCGCGGTGCTGATCGCCGACTTCCCGGACGCCGAGGCGTTCTACCGCTACGCCCAGGACCCGGTGCACCTGTCGGTCATCGCCGAGTTCGTGCGGCCGATCCTGCGCTCGCGGGTCGCGGTCCAGTACGTGGCCTGAGGCGCCCGGCCCGGCCCCGCGGACGGCGTGCCCGTGCGCGGCCCGGCGGTTACGGTCGGTGCATGTCGATCACGTCCTCGCCCCGCCTGCGCGGCTTCCTGGCCGCCGGTCTCCTGTCCACCGCGGTCCTGACCGGGTGCGGCGGGGACGACGCCGAGGCCGACGCGGGCGCCGGGTCGGGCAGCAGCAGCAAGGCGGAGGAGGCCATCGCCAAGGAGGACGCCGACCCCGTGGTCGACCTGGCGTCGGGCCTGCTGCCCGCGGAGGCGTTCGGTCCCGACGCGGTCGTCGCGTCGGTGTCGCCGGAGGAGCTGCAGAAGGGGGCGGGCCTGGCCGCCTCGTTCGACGACGTCGAGATCATGCCCGATGCGTGCAACAGCGCGGTGCAGGGCACCCAGCCCGACCTCGAGGACTTCGAGGACATCGCCGCGGTCAGCGCGACCCAGGGGACGTCCGCCGTCGTGGAGATGCTGGTCCGCGGCGGCCCGACGCGCGGAACGGTGGAGGCCCTCGCCGGCGCCGCCGAGCGCTGCCCCGAGGCGCAGGTCACCTCGCCGGACATCGGCTCGGCCACCGTCCGATTCCAGGACCTGCCCGTCGCCGACCTGGGGGACGGCGCCGCGGCGCTGCGCTACACCACCGTCGTCGCGCTGCCCGACGGCACGGAGCTGGCGGTGCCGGCGCTGCTGGGCGCCGTCGAGGACGGAGACCGGCTGGTCGTGCTCACGCAGCTGGCGGTCGACCCGACCGGCGCGGCCACCCCCGAGCTGGACGACGCGGCGTTCACCGCGCTGCTCGAGCAGGCGTACCGGGCGCAGTCCGACGCGCTGGACTGACGCTCTTCGGCGGCCCGTCCACAGGCCGGGGCGCTCTCCACAGATCGTCCCGGACGGCTCCGCGGGCCGGTTCCCGCGGCCAGGGTCGGGGGCATGCCCCTCCCCGGCCCGGCAGACCCGGCCCCCTCGTTCCCGCCCGCCTTCCCCGACGGCACCGGCCCGCCCGTGACCGTGCGGATCGGCGACCCCGGCGAGCTCGCCGCGGGGCTGCCCCAGCTGCTCGGCTACCACCCGCACGAGTCCGTGGTGCTGGTCGCCCTGGCCGGGGAGTCCGGGCGCCGCGTCGGCCTGACCGTGCGCGCGGACCTGCCGCCGCCGGGCCAGGCCCGCGCCCTGGCCGCGGTGCTGGCGCGCAGCCTGGCCACCGACCGGCCCCGCGGGGCGCTGCTGATGGTGGTCTCGGAGGCGCCGGACGACGCCTCGCCCCTGCTGCCGCCCGGTCCCGGCGGGGAACCCGGCACCGACCTGCCGCACCGGCTGCTGGTGCACGAGCTGGTGCTGGCGCTGGACGCGGTGGGCATCCCGCTGGGGTCGGCGGTCCTGGTGCGCGACGGCCGCTGGTGGGACTTCGACTGCCCCGACCCGTGCTGCGACCCGTGGGGTGGCACGCCGCTGCCGACCGGCGTCGGCCAGCTGGCGGTGGCCGCCGTGGCTGCGGGCAAGGTGGTGGCGCCCACCCGCGACGCGCTGGCGGACCGGCTCGCGCCGGTGGCCGGCGCGGCCGGGGTGGCGGTGGAGCGGGCGGTCCTGCGCGTGGCCGGCGAGGGGCGGGCCGATGTGTCCACGGCCTGGGGGCGGATCCGCGCAGCGGTCACCCGCGCCCGGCCGGGGCCCGACCAGGAGGTGCCGGACGACGAGGAGCTGGCCCGGCTCGTGTGGAGCCTGTGGCAGCCCGACGTCCGGGACCGGGCCGTCCTGCTCTGCCTGGAGGACGGGGCGGGCGCCGAGGCGCTGTGGTCGGAGTGCACCCGGCGCGCGCCGTCGCCGCTCGACGGCTTCCCCGCCGCCCTGGTGGCGATCTGCGCCTACCTGCGCGGCGACGGCGCCCTGGCCAACACCGCGCTGGACCGGGCGCTGGACAGCGATCCGGGCAACCCGCTGGCCCGCCTGATCGCCGACGCCCTCTCGATCTGCGTCTCGCCCCGGCAGCTGCGCGCGATGCTGCACGAGGCGGGCGCCACCACCGCGGCGGAGCTGCCGGGTGCGGCGGGGAGCTGACGGGCCGGCCGGTGCGCACCGGCCGGTCCGCTCACAGCAGGGCGGGCCGCTGCCAGGGCTCGCCCAGCACGTGCTCGGCGAGGAACGCCAGCACCGTCTCGTACCAGACCGACGAGTTGCCGGGGGTCAGCACCCAGTGGTTCTCGTCGGGGAAGTAGAGGAACTTCGAGGGCACGGCCCGCTTCTGCAGGGCGTACCAGAGGTGCAGGGCCTCGCCGACCGGGACGCGGTAGTCCTTGTCGCCGTGGATGACCAGCATCGGCGTCCGCAGGGCGTCGGCGTAGCGGTGCGGGGAGTTCTGCTCGTAGCGGCGCGGCTCGGTGAGCGCGTCGCCCCATTCCTTCTCCCAGTAGTACGCGGCGTCCGTCGTCGAGGTGAACGAGTCGAGGTGCCAGAGGCCGGCGTGGCTGACGACGGCGCGGAAGCGGTCGGTCTGCGTGGCGATCCAGTTGGCCATGTAGCCGCCGAACGAGCCGCCCATCGCCGCGGTCCGGGTGGCGTCGATGTCCGGGCGCTGCTCGGCGGCGTCCACCGCGGCCATGAGGTCGGTGTAGGGGGCCTCGCCCCAGGTGCCCCATCCCCGGCGCACGAAGTCCTGCCCGAACCCCTGGGAGAGGGCCGGGTTGGGCAGCAGCACGGCGTAGCCGCGGGCGGCGAGCACCCAGGGGCACCACCGCCACGACCACGAGTTCCAGCTCATCAGCGGGCCCCCGTGGATCCACAGCACCAGCGGGGCCGGGGAGTCGGCGGAGGTGCCCTCGGGCAGCACCAGCCACGACTGCACGCGGGTGCCGTCGGCGGCGGTGGCCTCCACCTCGTGCAGCGTGCCGGGCAGGGCGTCGATCGCGCCGGGGCTCGGCAGGGGCGACGGTTCCTGGCCGGTGGCCTCCGGGTCCAGGCGCACCGGCAGCGGCGGGGAGTCGTAGGCCGAGCGGAGCGCGTACAGCGCGCTGCCGTCCCGGGCGACCTGCAGGTGGCTGTAGGCGCCGTCGGCGGTGAGCCGGACCGGGGCGCCGCCGTCCACGGGCACCCGGAAGACGGCGTGCCGGCCGTCGTCGTCGGCCAGGAAGTAGACCGCCCGGCCGTCGGCCGAGAACTGCGGTGCGCTGGGCCACCGGTCGAACCCGGCGGTGAGGTCGCGGACCCCGCCGTCGGCCACGTCGACCAGCAGCAGCGTGTAGTCCGGTGGCTCGGCGTAGCTGGACAGCGCCTCCCGGACGCAGACCAGCGCGGAGCCGTCGGGGGAGAAGGAGGCGCCGTAGACGTCGGCCAGCGGGTCGTCCACGAGGACCCGCGTGCCGCTGCCGTCGGTCGCGGTGAGCACCACCCGGTTGCGGTGGCCGGCCGGGCCGTCGGGCACCTCTTCGGAGCGGGCCAGCAGGCGCCCGTCGGGGGAGAGGGTGAACTCCTCGCCGGCGCCGTTCGGCGGCGTCGCGTCAGGAGTCAGGTCCCGCAGCGCGGGGGGCTCGCCGTCCTCGTCCTCGGCCAGCGGGCCGGCCCAGAACAGGTGCGGGGACGCCGGGCCCAGGTCGGAGTCCCAGTGCCGGACGGGGTAGCTCTCGTGCAGCACGGCGGTGACGCCGGCGTCGGCCCGCGCCTTGCGGCGCTCCTCGTCGGCGGCGGCCTCCGCGCCGCCGGGCAGCGTGGCGGAGGCGACCACGACGTCGCCGGTGCCGGTCGCCACCGCGACCCCCGAGATGCCGCCGGGCCGGGTGAGCAGCGGCCGGGCCTCGCCGGCGCCGGCGGGCAGGCTCCACAGCGCCGGCTTCGGGTCACCCGCCTCGGCGGCGGTGGGGTCGGGGCGGGTGGAGGTGAACAGCAGCGAGCCGTCGGGGGCCCACACCGGCGCGGACTCGCCGGGCGCGCTGCGGGTCAGCCGGCGGGCCGGCCGCTGCCCCGCGGGGTCGACCTCCCAGAGGGCCGACTGCCACTTCTTGCCGGCCGGGTCCAGCGTGGCGACCGAGATCGCCAGCCGGGTGCCGTCGACGGAGAGCGCCAGCGCGCCGATCCGGGGCAGCGCCGCGACGTCGGCCGGCCGGGAGAACGGCGTGCGCGCAGGCTCGGGAGCCGTCGGCTCCGTCGCCGCGGCGTCGGCGGGCGGAGCGTCGTCGGCCGGCGAGGCAGAGCCCGGGGCGTGGGGGCCCGTCGGATCGGTGGGGTCGGACGGGCTCACCGGGACCTGCTCTCAGGAGGGGTCGACGTCGGCCCCACCGTAGTGAGCGCTCGCCCCGCCCGGGCTCGCACCCGGGCGGGGCCGCACTCAGAGCAGCGGAGCGGCCTCCAGCGGGGTGAGCTCCTCGTCGACCGCGCTCACGAACATGTGCCGGGCCACGTCCAGGGGGAGCGGGTAGTCGTCCAGGACCACCGACCCCTCGACCAGCCGGGCCCGCATGGTGACGCCGGGGCGCACGCCGTGGTCGGCCAGCGACCGCAGCAGCGTCGCGTCCTCCTGGAGCTGCTCGCTGATCCGACGGATCACGACCGGACGCCCCTCGGGGGTCGCGGTCGTGGAGAGCACGGTGAGCGCGTCGAGCACCGCGGAGGTCTCGCCGCCCAGCGGCTCGTCCCCGCGCAGCGCCTCCAGGCCCGGGATCGGGTTGCCGAACGGCGAGACGCTGGGGTTGCCGAGCAGGGCGAGCAGCCGGCGCTCGACCGCCTCGCTCATGACGTGCTCCCAGCGGCAGGCCTCCTCGTGGACGTCGGCGTAGAGCGTGTCTGCTAACTGCGGACCCGGTGGTGGATGATCATGCAGGCGAGGAGGACGCCGCCCAGGTAGGTGGTGGCGTACTTGTCGTATCGGGTGGCGATGGCGCGCCACTGCTTGAGCCGGCCGAAGCCGCGTTCGACGGTGTTGCGGTCCTTGTAGCGCTCCGGATCGCAGGCAGGTGGCCGGCCTCCGGCCGAGCCCTTCGCCTTGCGGCGGGCGATCTGGTCGCTGCGTTCGGGAATGGTGTGAGCGATCCTTTTCGCCCGTAGGTGCGCCCGGGTGCTGGGGTGGGAGTACGCCTTGTCGGCCAGCAGCCGGAAGGCGCCGGTGTCGCCGCGGTCGTGGGCTTCCAACAGCGGGATCAGCTGCGGGTTGTCACCGGCCTGGCCCGGTGAGAGCAGCACCGTCAGCGGGCAGCAGTACCGGTCGGTCAGCGCGTGGATCTTGGTGCTCAGCCCGCCGCGGGAACGACCCAGAGCGTGATCGGCGGGCTCGTTGGTCAGGTTCTTGTCATTCGACAGGGCCCCCTGTGTGGCCCTCGTGCCGCGCGCCGGCGGAGTGCTGATGGGCACGGGCGATGGTCGAGTCGACCGACAACAGGCTGCGCAGCTGCTCGTCGCGCTCGGGGGCTGCGGCGCGAACCGCGGCGAACATGCGCAGGTAGGTGCCGTCGTCAGACCACCGACGGTGGCGCTCCCACACCGACTGCCAGGCCCCGAAGTGCTCGGGCAGGTCACGCCACGGCGACCCCGTGCGAAACCTCCAACTGATCCCCTCCAGCGTCAGCCGGTGGTCATTCCACGGCCGCCCTTGATGGCCGCCTGCCGGCAGCACCGGCTCGATCAGCTCCCACAACTCGTCTGGAATCTCGTCCGCGCGCAGCATTCGTCGAGCGTCGCCTGCGAACCCTCAGATCTTTGGCAGACACGCTCTAGTCCAGCCCGATGACGTCGACCAGGAGGCACTCGGCGAGCCGGTGCTTGCGCATCACCGCCGTCGCCAGCTGGCGGCCCTCGTCGGAGAGCTGGAGGTGCCGGTCGCCCTCCACCGTCAGCAGGCCGTCGCGCTCCATGCGGGCCACCGTCTGGCTCACGGTGGGACCGCTCTGGTGGAGACGCTCCGCGATCCGGGCCCGCAGAGGGGTGATGCCCTCCTCCTCGAGCTCGAAGATGGTGCGGAGGTACATCTCCGTGGTGTCGATCAGGTCGTTCACAGGTACTCCTCCGGGTCGGCGGCCAGTCTACGGGCGCTGCGCCACCCGTCCGGGTCCCGCGACGCGGGTCGCAGGGGGCGCGTCACCCGGTCGGCGCCGGTAGCGTCGCCCCTGCCGGCGGTCGGGCGCCGGCGTGCGTCCGGGCAGGCCAGCTGCACGAGGAGGTGCGATGAGCGACTCGGTCACCGTCGTGTGGGACGAGAGCCTGCTGGGCTACACGATGGGCGGCGAGCACCCGCTGCACCCGGTGCGGCTGGACCTCACCATGCGCCTGGCCGACACCCTCGGCGTGCTGTCCAGCGACCGGGTGCGGGTGGAGCGCCCCGCCCCGGCCGGCGAGGAGCTGCTCACGCTGGTGCACGACCCGGAGTACCTCGAGGCGGTGCGCCGCGCGCCCGCGGACCCGGCGGTGGGCCACGGCCTGGGCACCTCGGACAACCCGATCTTCCCCGACATGTACGACGCCGCCGCGCTGATCACCGGCGGCTCGGTGATGGCCGCCCAGCAGATCCACAGCGGCGCCGCGCAGCACGTCGTGAACATCGCCGGCGGGCTGCACCACGCCATGCGCGACGCCGCGTCGGGGTTCTGCATCTTCAACGACGCCGCCGTGGCCATCGCCTGGCTGCTCGGGCAGGGCTACGAGCGGATCGCCTACGTCGACCTCGACGTCCACCACGGCGACGGCGTCCAGGCCGCCTTCTACGACGACCCGCGGGTGCTCACCGTGAGCATCCACCAGACCCCGCTCACCCTCTGGCCGGGCACCGGCTTCCCCGAGGAGACAGGGGACGCCGAGAAGGCATCGGGCAGCGCGGTCAACCTGGCGCTGCCCAACGGCACCGAGGACTCCGCCTGGCTGCGGGCCTTCAGCGCCGTCGTCCCCAGCGTGCTGCGGGCCTTCCAGCCGCAGATCCTGGTCACCCAGTGCGGCTGCGACGCCCACCACGAGGACCCCCTCGCGGACCTCGGGCTCACCATCGACGGGCAGCGCGCCAGCTACCGGCTGATGCACGAGCTGGCCCACGAGATCTGCGACGGCAGGTGGATCGCGCTCGGCGGCGGGGGCTACGGCCTGGTCCGCGCCGTGCCGCGCGCCTGGACGCACCTCATCGCCGAGGCGGTGGGCGCCCCGCTGGACCCGGCCACCGAGATCCCGCAGTCCTGGCGGGACGACGTCGTGTCCCGGGGGCTGCGCGCCCGGCCACCCACGCACATGACCGAGGGCGGCTACACCGGTTTCGCCCGCTGGGACGCGTTCACCGAGAACCGGGTGGACCGGGCGATCCTGCGCACCCGCCGGGCCAGCTTCCCGCTGTTCGGCCTCGACCCGGACGACCCCCGTGACTGACGATCCGCGACCGGCTCCCGGGACGCGGCCGGAGGACGGCGTGACCCCTGAGGAGAACACCCCGCAGCCGCCGCCGGGCTGGGAGGCCGACATCGTGGCCGCCGACGGCGGCACCGTGCACCTGCGGCCGATCACCCCCGAGGACGCCGACGGGCTGGTCGGGCTCATGGACCGCAGCAGCGACCAGACGCGGTACTACCGGTTCTTCGGGCCGATGAAGCGGCTCTCGGACAAGGAGCTGCACCGGTTCACCCACGTCGACCACGACGCCCGGGTCGCCTTCGTCGTGCTGCTCGGCGACCAGGTCATCGGGGTGGGCCGCTACGACCGCTACCCCGGCACCGACGACGCCGAGGTCGCCTTCCTCATCGAGGACGCCCACCAGCGCCGCGGTCTGGGCTCGGTGCTCCTGGAGCACCTCGCCGCCGCCGGCCGCGAGCGGGGCATCAAGCGGTTCGTCGCTGAGGTGCTGGCGCAGAACAGCTCGATGGTCCGGGTCTTCCAGGACGCCGGCTACAAGTCCAAGCGCTCCTACGAGGACGGCGTCGTCCACCTCACCTTCCCGATCGAGCAGACCGAGGACGCGCTGGCCGTCGCCTACGAGCGCGAGCAGCGCAGCGAGTCCCGGTCGATCGCCCGGCTGCTCACGCCGTCGTCGGTCGCGGTCGTGGGTGCCAGCAACGACCCGGGCAAGATCGGCAACGCGCTGCTGCGGCACCTGCTCGACTACGGCTTCGCCGGCCCGGTCTACCCGGTGAACCCCTCGGCCCGGCACGTGCGCGGCGTCCCCGCCTACGCCGACATCGAGTCCATCCCCGACGACGTGGACCTGGCGGTGCTCGCCGTGCCCGCCGACGAGGTGGAGGGCGTGGTCGAGGCCTGCCGCCGCAAGCGGGTGCGCGGGCTGGTCGTCGTCTCCGGCGGGTTCGGTGAGACCGGCCCGGAGGGCCGGGCGGTGGAGCGCCGCCTGGTCGCCTCGGCCCGGGCGTCGGGCATGCGGGTCGTGGGCCCGAACTGCCTGGGCATCGTCAACACCGACCCCGCGGTGCGGCTGAACTCCTCGCTGGCGCCGATGGTCCCGGGGCGCGGCCGGGTGGGCTTCTTCGCCCAGTCCGGTGCGCTCGGCGTCGCGCTGCTGGAGCGGGCGCGCAGCCGCGGCATCGGGCTGTCCACCTTCGTCTCCGCCGGCAACCGCGCCGACGTCAGCGGCAACGACCTGCTCCAGTACTGGGCGACCGACCCCGGTACCGAGGTCGTGCTGCTGCACCTGGAGAGCTTCGGCAACCCGCGCAAGTTCGCCCGCCTGGCCCGCACGGTCGGCCGCACCAAGCCGGTGGTCGCGGTGAAGAGCGGCCGGCACGTCGGCGTGACGCCGGGCCTGGCCGGCACGTCGGTGGCGGTCCCCGAGCAGTCGGTCGCGGCGCTGTTCGCCTCCGCCGGCGTCATCCGCGTGGAGACCGTGGCCCAGCTGTTCGACGTCGGCACCCTGCTGGCCCACCAGCCGCTGCCGGCCGGCGACCGGGTGGCCATCGTCGGCAACTCCACCGCCATCGGGGTGCTCGTCGCCGACGCGGTCCTCGAGGAGGGGCTGCAGCTGGCCCACCGCGAGCCGGTCGACATCGGCGTGAACGGCACGCCCGAGCAGTTCGCCGCCGCGCTGCAGGCCGCGGTCGACGACGACGGCGTCGACGCGGTCATCGCGGTGTTCCTGCCGCCGCTGATGGCGGGCTCGCACGAGTTCGGCCCGGCCCTGCGCGAGGTGGCCGCGGGTGCGACCAAGCCGGTGGTGGCCAGCTTCCTGTCGACCGAGGGGGTGCCGCCGGAGCTCGCCGTCCTCGACGAGCACGGCATGCCGGCCCGCGGTTCGGTGCCCTCGTACAGCACCCCGGAGCGCGCGGTGATCGCGCTGGCCAAGGCGAGCGAGTACGCGCGCTGGCGACGCCGCCCCGTCGGCGACGTGCCCGACCTGCCGGACGTGGACGAGGAGGCCGGTCGCGCGGTGGTGGCGCGGGCGCTGGCCTCGGCCCCGGCCGGCCGCGAGCTGGACGACGACGAGCTGATCGCGCTGCTCGGCGCGTACGGGGTGCCGCTGCTGCGCACCCGCACGGTCACCGACCCCGAGTCCGCGGTCGCCGCCGCGGCCGAGGTCGGCTACCCGGTGGTGCTCAAGTCGACCGCGCCGTGGCTGCGGCACCGGTCCGATCTCGGCGGCGTGCGGCTGGACCTGGTGGACGCCGACGACGTGCGCGCGGCGTACGCGGCCATCCCCTCCGGCGACCCGGTGATCGTGCAGGAGATGGCCGCCCCGGGCGTGGCCACGGTCGTGGAGATCGTCGACGACCCGTCGTTCGGCGCGCTGGTCAGCTTCGGCGTCGGGGGCGTGGCCACCGAGCTGCTCGGTGACCGCGCGTTCCGCACCCTGCCGCTCACCGACCTGGACGCCGCCGAGCTGGTGCGGGGCCCGCGCGCCTGGCCGCTGCTGGACGGCTGGCGGGGTTCGGAGCCGGTGGACACCGCCGCGCTGGAGGACCTGCTGCTGCGCGTCGCCCGGCTCGCCGACGACCTGCCCGAGGTGCTGCGGCTGACCCTCGAGCCGGTGATCGTCGGCCCGGCCAACCCCTGGCACGGCGGCCGGTCGCTGGTGGTCGCCGGCGGCACCGCCCGCGTCGGCCCGCCGACCGCGCGCATCGACCCCGGCCCCCGCCGGATGCGGTCCGCCATGTGATCGGTCGTCCTCCGGACGACACCGCGGCCACGAACGCAGGAGCGCCGGTCACCGTTCGGTGACCGGCGCTCCCGTCTGCAACTCAGGCGAGGTAGTCGCGCAGCGCGTCGGCGCGCTCCGGGTCGCGGAGCTTGGCCATCGTCTCGCGCTCGATCTGGCGCACCCGCTCGCGGGACAGACCGAACTGCTTGCCGATCTGCTCCAGCGTGCGCGGCTGCGAGCCGTCGAGGCCGAAGCGCAGGATGACGACATCCCGCTCCCGGTCCTCGAGGGTGTTCAGCACGGTGCGGACGTCGCCCTTCATCATCTGGAAGGCGACGGCGTCCTCGGCGACGGCGGCGTCGGCGTCCTCGATGAAGTCACCGAGCCGCGACTCCTCGTCGGCACCGACGGTCTGGTCCAGGCTGACCAGGTCGCGGCTGTGCTCGAGCAGCTCGACCACCCGCTCCTCGGTCATGTCCAGCTCGAGGCCGATCTCCTCGGCAGTGGGCTCGCGCTCCAGCTCCTGGTGCATCCGGCGGCGGGTGCGGACCACCTTGTTCACCTGCTCGGCGAGGTGGACGGGCAGCCGGATGGTGCGCCCGGAGTCGGCCATGGCCCGGGTGATGGCCTGCCGGATCCACCAGGTGGCGTAGGTCGAGAACTTGAAGCCCTTGGTGTAGTCGAACTTCTCCACCGCCCGGATGAGGCCGACGTTGCCCTCCTGGATGAGGTCCAGGAACGTCATGCCGTGGCCGGTGTAGCGCTTGGCCACCGAGACGACGAGGCGGAGGTTGGCCTCCAGCAGGTGCGCCTTCGCGGCCTTGCCGTCGACGGCGAGGATCTTGTAGTCGCGCTTCTTGGCGGCCGAGATCGTCGGCTTCTCGGCGAGCAGGCGCTCGGCGTAGAGGCCGGCCTCGATGCGCTTGGCCAGCTCGACCTCCTGCTCGGCGGTCAGCAGCGCGGTCTTGCCGATGGTGTTGAGGTACACCCGCACGAGGTCGGTCGACACCAGGCCGGTGGTGTCGGGCTCACGGCGCGGGGTGCGGGAGCGCACCTCGAGGGTGTCGGTGGGGGAAGACTGCAGCAGCGTCACGATGCTTCTTCGTCCTTGCCTTCGATGCGGATGCACCCGCCGGTCGTCGGTGGCTCGGCGGTGCTGTCATCCGGGGGGTCGACGGGGGCGCCCGGGTTGGCCGGACCGCCCCTGTCTGTCGTCTGTCCGGTGTGGTACGGAATGCACAACGGCGCGAGCCGCCCCGTGTGTTCCGCCGTTCCCCGCTTCACAGGCAATCCGCAGGGAGTGTCGTCGCTCACCCCTGCTACCCGCGGACGGGCGAGGTCAGACCTCCAGGAGCAAGGTCATCGGCCCGTCGTTGACCGAGGACACCTGCATCCGCGCCCCGAAGACGCCGGTGGCCACCGTCGCGCCCCGCCGCCGCAGCTCGGCCACCACCTCGTCGACCAGCGGTTCGGCCACCTCGCCGGGCGCCGCCTCCGACCACGAGGGGCGCCGGCCCTTGCGGGTGTCGGCGTAGAGCGTGAACTGGCTGACGACGAGCACCGGCAGACCGAGGTCGGCGGCCGAGACGGTGCTGTCGTCGCCCGGGAAGATGCGCAGCTCGTGGATCTTGCGGGCCAGCAGCCGGGCGCGGCCGGCGTCGTCGTCGTGGCCGACCCCGACCAGGGCCAGCAGGCCCGGGCCGATCTCGCCGACGGTCCGGCCCTCCACGGTGACCGCCGCTGCACCGACCCTGGTCACCACCGCACGCGCCTGGTCATCGTCGCGCACCGGTCGTACCGTCGGGGCACGGACCCGCGGTGCACCCGAGGTGCCATGTGGGGCCGGCGGCACGGTCGTACCTGGCCAGCACGAGGGGGCGTCCATGGACGCGGACTCCGCCCCGGGGGTGCCCGGGGGGACGATCGCGATCGAGGTCGAGGGCGATCAGCGGGTGCTGGTCCTCCGCGGCACCGTGGACACCGCCGAGGCCACCCACTTCCGCGCCGCCCACGGGCGGGATCGGCAGGTGGTGGACGCCATCGACGCCGGGTCGGTCACGTTCATCAGCTCGTCGGGCCTGAGCCTCATGGTCATGTACCTGGAGGCGGCGGCTGCGGCGGCCGGCCGGCGTCCGGTGCTCCGCTCGGCGTCACCGACGGTGAACCACGTGCTCCGCTCGGCGGGGCTGGACGCACTCTTCCCGCGGAGCGGGCCCGCGGCATGACGCCGCGGTCACGAGCGTCGTCCGGAGCAGCCGGCCTTGCGCAGGGCCGACGGGCCCCGGACCACACGTCGGGATCATCGCGGTCCCGGCGCCCCGGACGAGCCGCTCGAGGGCGCAGCGGGCGCGGCGCCGGCCAGCGAGCGGCCCTGCCGGTCCACGGTGGCCAGGACGGTGCGCAGCGCGGGACCGGGCCGGCCCTCGCGCGTCGCGACCACCAGCCGCCGCCGGACGACGCCCTCGGCAACGCTGCTGACCGCCAGGCCGGGGTCCGCAGCCGGCAGGGTGAGCGCCGGCATCAGGGCGACCGCGCCGGCGGTGCGGACGAGCTCGAGCTGCACGTCGGCGTCGTTCGAGCGGTGCCGCAGGTCCGGCTCGTAACCACCCAGCTCCCGGCAGGTGCCCACGACCGACGCGTGGTGGCCGGTGCCAGCGGCGGACGAGGCCCACACCTCGTCCCGCAGGGCCGCCAGGGGGACGGCGCCGCCCGGCGCGGCGAACGGGTGCCCGGCGGGCAGCACGAGCAGCAGCGGTTCCTCCAGCAGCGGGGTGAACGCCAGGCCGGCCGGGCGGGGTCGCGGGTGGCCGTCGTACTCGTCGCTGACGACGAGGTCGAGCCGGCCCAGGCGCAGCTCCGGCAGCGCCTGCTCCACCTCCAACTCGGAGATCTCGACCCGGAGCCGGGGGTGCTCGGCGAGCAGCCGGGCCACCGCCGGCACGAGGACGCGGCGGGTGGCCGACTGCAGGCCACCGACGCGGACCGTGCCGCGGACGTCGTCGGTCAGCGCGGCGAGGTCGGCCCGGGCCGACTCCGCCGCGGCGAGCAGGACGGCGGCGTGCCGGGCGAGCAGGTGCCCGGCGTCGGTCAGCCGGACCCCGCGGCCGGCCTTCTCGACCAGCTGCGCCCCGACCTCGCGTTCGAGGACGGCGAGCTGCTGGGACACCGCCGAGGGGCTGTAGCCCAGCGCGGCGGCGACGGCGCCGAGCGTGCCGCGGGTCTCCAGCTCGCGGAGCAGCCGCAACCGCCGGAGGTCCAGATCGACCATGCAGGAATGCTAACCAGTCCGCTCCAGGAACCGTCACTGGACCTGGACGGATGGGGACCGGATGCTGGCTGCGTGGGTCCCCTCCTCTGCCTGGTCTCGGCCACCTGCTTCGGCGCGATGGCCGTCTTCGGCAAGTTCGCCTACGAGGCCGGCGTGACCCCCGCGGCGCTGGTGCTGCTCCGCTTCGCCCTGGCGGCGCTGCTCCTGCTCGCGCTGCTGCGGCTGCGGCCCGGGTTGCGCACCGGGCGCCCGGACCCGGCCAGGGGAGGAGCACCGGCGCGGCTGCCCCGCCGGGTGGTGCTCACCGCCCTCGGTCTCGGCGCGTTCGGCTACGCCACCCAGGCCTCGTTGTTCTTCGCGGCGCTCGAGCGCACCGACGCGTCGCTCGTGGCGCTGGTGTTCTACACCTACCCGGCGCTGGTCACGCTGGCCGCCGCGCTCCTCGGTCGCGAGCGGCTGACGCCGCCCCGGGCGGCCGCGCTGGCCGTGGCGTCGTGCGGCACGCTGCTGGTCCTGCTCGGGGCCGGCGGTGTCCCGGTCGACGTCGCCGGCGTGACCATGGCGTTCGGCTGCGCGGTCACCTACACCGCCTACATCCTCGTCGCCGACGGCGTGGTGCACCGGGTGCCGCCGGTGGTGCTCTCCGCGCTGGTCATGAGCGGTGCCGCCGTCGCCCTGGCGCTCCGCGCCCTCGTCTCCGGGGGGATCGACCTGGGGTTCGGCCCGGCCGGGTGGTTCTGGATCGGGTGCATCGCCGTGGTCTGCACGGTCGTGGCGATGCTGACCTTCTTCGCCGGGCTGCGCCGGGTCGGGCCGTCCGGGGCGGCGATCCTCTCCACCCTGGAGCCCGTCGTCACCGCCGCGCTCGCGGCGGTCGCGCTCGGGGAGGTGCTCACGCCGCTGCAGGCCGGCGGCGGGCTGCTGGTGCTGGCGTCGGTGGCCGTTCTGCAGCTCCGTCCGCGGCGGCGGGCCGGCAGCGGTCCGGACGCCGCCCCGCACGGCCTGCCCGACCGCCGCGCGGGGGTCGAGGTGCCCGCGCTGACCGCGGGGTCCTGACCCGGCGCCCCACCCGCGGAGGAGCCGGGACCTCCGTCCTCGGTTTCGAGGACCAACGCCACGGGCCGGTGGGGTGGGCGCCACCATCATCGGGGGATGGACGGCGGTCGGGACGGCGACGCGACGACGCTCCGGTCCGGCACGTGGCCGCTGCGGACGGCGCGGCGGTGGGTCGAGCCGGCCCTCCTGGTCGCGACGACGGGGCTGCTCGCCGCCGGCGGGCTCGCCTGGGCGACCGGCGCCGGCCGCTGGGACGACGTCCTGTGGGCGGCGGCGACGCTGCTCGCCCTCGTACCCGCCGTCGGGTGGGTGGTCGTCGCGCTCCTGCGCGGGAGACTCGGCGTGGACCTCATCGCCGTGCTGGCCCTGGTGGGCACCCTGGCGGTCGGCGAGCACCTGGCCGGCGCGCTGATCGCGGTGATGCTGGCGACCGGGCGGGCGCTGGACGCCGCCGCGCAACGGCGGGCGACGCGGGACCTGCGCGCGCTGCTGGAGCGGGCGCCGCGCACGGCCCGCCGGCGGGTCGGTGGTGAGGTGACCGAGGTCGACGTCGGAGAGGTGGCCGTCGACGACGTCGTGGTCGTGGGCCCGGGTGAGGTGCTGCCGGTCGACGGCGAGGTGCTGGCCGGGCCGGCGGTGCTGGACGAGTCGGCGCTGAGCGGGGAGGCGGAACTCGTCGAGCGGGCGGCCGGGGACGCCGCGCGCAGCGGCACGCTCAACGCCGGCGGGGCCTTCGAGCTGCGGTGCACGGCACCGGCCTCCCGCAGCACCTACGCGGGGATCGTCGCCCTGGTCGAGCAGGCGGGGGCGGACACCGCGCCGGTGGTCCGCCTGGCGGACCGGTTCGCCGCCTGGTTCCTCCCGCTGTCGCTCGCCGTGGCCGGGCTGGCCTGGGCGGGGAGCGGCTCCGCCGAGCGCGCGGTGGCGGTGCTGGTGGTGGCCACCCCGTGCCCGCTGCTGCTGGCCGCCCCCGTCGCGATCGTCTCCGGCCTGTCCCGGACCTCCCGGCTGGGGGTGGTGGTCCGCACCGGGGGCGCGCTGGAGAACCTGGGGCACGCTCGCACGATGGTCGTCGACAAGACCGGCACGCTCACGGCGGGCCGGCCGGCGGTCGTCGAGGTGCTGACCTCCCCGGGCGGCTCCCCGGAGGAGGTCCTGCGGCTGGCCGCGTCGGCCGATCAGCTCTCCCCGCACGTGCTCGCCGAGGCCGTCGTCGCCGAGGCGCGGGTCCGCGGCCTGGGGCTGTCGCTCCCGACCGCCGTCGAGGAGGTGCCCGGCCGAGGGGTCGCCGCCACCGTCGACGGCGTCCGCATCCGCGTCGGCAAGCGCGAGGAGGTACCCGGGGACGGGTGGGCGCGGACGGCCGTCAGCCGGGCGGGGCTCGACGGTTGCGCGGTGGTGTGGGTGGAGGCGGACGCCGCGCCCGTCGGAGCGGTCCTCCTCAGGGACCCGGTCCGGGCCGACGCCGGCCGGACGTTGCGGCGGCTGCGGGCGGCCGGCATCGAGCGGCTGGTCATGCTCACCGGCGACCGTCCCGAACCGGCGCGCGAGGTGGGCGCAGTGCTCGGCCTCGACGAGGTGCGGGCCCAGCAGACGCCGCAGAGCAAGGTCGACGCCGTCCGCGACGAGCAGCGGCGCGCCGTCACCATCATGGTCGGGGACGGGCTCAACGACGCCCCCGCCCTGGCCGCCGCCACGGTGGGGATCGCGATGGGGGCACGCGGCGCCACCGCGTCGTCGGAGGCCGCCGACGTGGTGCTGACCACCGACCGGCTCGACCGGGTGGCCGACGCGATGGAGATCGCCCGCCACGCCCGCCGCATCGCGGTGCAGAGCGCCGTCGCGGGCATGGGCATGTCGCTCGCGGCCATGGCGGTGGCCGCCGTCGGGTTGCTGCCGCCGGCGTTCGGGGCGCTGCTCCAGGAGGCGATCGACGTCGCCGTCATCGTCAACGCGCTGCGCGCGCTCCGCGGTGGCGAGGTCGGTGGGCGGCCCGTCCAGCCCGGCACGCAGGCCCTGCTCCGGCGGTTCGAGGCCGAGCACGATGACCTCCGCCAGGTCCTCCCGCTGGTGCGGGAGGCGGCGGACGCGCTGGCGACGGGGTCCGCGCCGCAGGCGGTCGAGGCGCTGCACCGGGCGAGGGCGGCCCTGGAGGACCGGCTCGTGCCGCACGAGGAGGCGGAGGAGGCCGAGCTGTACCCCGCCCTGGCCCGGGCGCTGGGCAGCGGTGAGGCGGTGGCGCCGATGAGCCGGGCGCACGCCGAGATCGGCCGGCTCACCCGCCGGCTGGCGACCCACCTGCACGCCCTCGACCTCGGGGCGGAGCTCGACCCGGCGCGCCGGCAGGACCTCCTGGCCTGCCTGTACGGGCTGCACGCCCTGCTGGAGCTGCACTACCTCCAGGAGGAGGAGAACTACTTCGCGATGGCGACCGACCGGGCCGGGGAGTCGGGATGACCGGCGGCGCAGCCGAGGTCGCGGTGGCCACGACGGGCCTGACCAAGCGGTTCGGGCGCACGACCGCCCTGCAGGACGTCGACCTGGCGGTCCGCCGCGGGGAGGTGCTCGGGTACCTCGGGCCCAACGGCGCGGGGAAGACGACGACGCTGCGGCTGCTCATGGGCTTCCTGCGCCCCACCTCCGGATCGGCCCGCGTGCTCGGCCTGGATGCCTGGCGGGACGCCGCCCGGGTCCACGCCGACGTCGGCTACGTCGGCGGGGAACCCGCGCTGCACGACCGCCTCACCGGACGGGAGCACGTCCGGGCGACGGCGCGGCTGCGCGGGGGCGACGGACCCGGTCGTGCGCCGGAGCTGGCCGGCCGGCTCGACCTGGACCTGGACCGGCCGGCGCGGGAGCTGTCCAAGGGGAACCGCCAGAAGCTCGCCCTGGTCCTGGCGATGATGTCCGACCCGCCGCTGCTCGTCCTGGACGAGCCGACCAGCGGGTTCGACCCCCTGGCCCAGCAGGAGTTCCAGGCGCTCCTGCGCGCGCACACGGCCACCGGAGGCGCCGCCCTGCTCTCGTCGCACGTCCTCGGGGAGGTGCAGCGCAGCGCCGACCGCATCGGCGTCCTGCGCGCGGGCAGGCTCGTGGCGGTCGAGGCCATGGAGGACCTGCCTGCCCGCTCCCTCCACCGGGTCCGCGCGCGCTTCGAGGACGAGGTCCCCGCCGGCGACTTCGCGGGCCTACCGGGCCTGCGCGACGTCGTGGTGAGCGGCACGGCGCTGTCCTGCAGTGCGCCGGCGTCGGCCCTGGACGCCCTGTGCCGGCGGATGGCCACCCACCGGCTGGCGGACCTGGAGTGCACCGAGGCGGACCTGGAGGAGACCTTCCTCGCCTACTACGGGACGGAGCGGGCCGGTGCTGCCTGACGTGCTCGACCCCGCTCCGTCGCCCCCGGACGCCGTGCGGCCGCGCGCGGGACGGAGTGCGCGGCCCGGCGAGGTGCTCCGGCAGAGCCTGCGGTTGCAGCGGCGCAGCCTGCTGGCGTGGTGCGCGGGTCTGGCCGCGATGGTGGTGCTCTACGGCTCGCTGTGGCCGAGCATCCGCGACGAGCCGTCGATCACCGACGTCATGGACCAGCTGCCCGAGGTGCTGCGATCGCTCCTGGCGACCGCCGACATGTCGACGCCGGTCGGGTACGTCCAGGCGGAGCTCATGGGCCTGACCGGCCCGCTGCTGGTCATCCTGTTCGCCGTCCTGGCCGGTGCCGCCGGGATCGCCGGTGAGGAGGACCGCCGGTCGATCGACCTGCTGCTGGCCAACCCGGTCAGCAGGACGAGAGTGGTCGTCGAGCGCACCGCCGCGACGGTGGTCGCGACCGCGGTCGTGGTCACTGCCCTGGGCGTGGCTCTGGCCGCCGGGGGCGTGCTCTTCGGCCTGGACCTCCCGCTGGCGCACGTGCTCGCCGCGATGCTGCACCTGTGGCTGCTCGGCGCCGTCTTCGGCGCCCTCGCGGCAGCCGTCGGCGCGGCCACCGGCAGCGTGGCCCTCGCGCGTGCGGTGCCGGCCGCGACGGCGGTCCTCGCCTACCTGGTCAACGGGCTGGCGCCCCTGGTCGGCTGGCTGGAGCCGGTGCGCGACCTGTCCCCGTTCGCGCAGTACCAGGGGCACGTCCCGCTGGCCTCCGGGGTCTCCTGGCCGGCCGTCGCGGTGTCGGCCGGCACGGTCCTGGTGCTGGGCGTGGTCGCGGTGTCCACGTTCCGGCGTCGCGACCTCCGCGGCTGAGCGCGGGCGTCAGCCGCGGCGTCCCCAGCGGAACCAGGCCGCCGGTCCCACGAAGTTCACGGCGATGACCGCGGCCCACACCGGCTTGGGCCCGTTGACCCGCGCGGGCGGGCGGGAGGCGAGGTCCACCCCACGCCGTCGCGGCCAGGGAGAGCTGGACCGAGGCGAGCACGAGCACCCCGGTCTGCTGGGCCGGGCTCAGGTCGCGCCAGCGTCGTCGCGCCATCGGTCCTCCTCGGTCGTGGGCTGGTGGTCCTGGGTGGGGTGGGTCCTGGGTGCACGGATCCTCCCGCCATCCGTGGACGACGTCCACGGCGGCCGCGCTCCGGCTCAGGCGGTGGCGCGGCGCGAGATGACGCGGGCGGCGAGCACGGTGAGCACGGTCCCGGCGGCGATCCACCCCACGATGACCCAGAGGGCCGGCGCCATCCCGGTGCCGCCGAAGTAGACGGCGCTGCGCAGCGCGTCGACGCCGGCGCCGTTCGGCAGCCACGGGCCGATCTCGCGCCAGAACCCGGGCAGGAGGGGGTAGGGGTAGGCGCCCCCGGCCGACGGGTTGCCGACGACGACGAAGACCAGGATGGTCGCGGCGATCCCGAAGATGCCGAAGAGCACCTGGAAGCTCATGGTGACCGTGGCCGCGCTCAGCACGAGCAACGTGGCCACGGCGAAGACCGCGCCGACGTGCCCGGTGATCGCGCCCAGCACGGGGCCGGTGATGATCGCGATGCCCAGCCCCACGGCGAGCGCGTAGGGGACGGTGGCGGCGAGGCGCCACAGCGTGCGGCGGAAGGTGGCCGGGCGGGCGCCCTTCGCCATGCCCAGGACGGCGGCCAGCAGGTAGCCCGCGAGCACCGCGCCGACGGCGACGTAGAACGCGCTCGAGCCCTGCGGGTCCCCGGACTGGTGCGGCACGGCGTCCGAGACGGCGAGCGTGCGCCCCTGCTCGTCCTCGACCGCGGTGAGCACCCGCTGCACCGCCGTGGAGATCGCCGCGCCCTGGCCGGAGGCGACGAGCAGGGTGTCCTCGGTTGCGGCGGGGTCGACGAGCAGGGCGCCGGAGATCTCGTCGCGCTCCAGGAGGCGGCGCGCGGCCGCCTCGTCCTCGACCGCGCGGGCCCGCAGCGGCTCCGCCGTCGATCCCGTTGAGCCCGTCCACGAGTTGCCCGCTGACCTGCGCCGGGGCGACGAGGGCGACCGGGATGCGGTGCGGGGTCGGGGCGTGGAAGGCGCCGACGTAGGAGAGGACGAACCCCAGGCAGAGCAGGGCCACGCCGACCACCAGCAGCAGCGTCCGGGGCGCGAAGGCGTCTCGCAGCTCCTCGGCGAACGTCTCCGTGGCGGGCCGGCCGGGCTCGGCGGGAGCCTCGTGCCGGCCGGTGGTGCTGGAGGTGCTCATGGTCGGGAACTCCTCGGGGCGGCGGCCGGCCCGGGTCCGTGTCGAGGGCCGACCGAGTCTGGCACACCCACGCCGGCGCCCCAGGACCGCCGGCGGCGGGGGACGTCGCAGTTGTCGCGGGTGCGCCGGTTGAACTCCCGCCAGGCGGGGAGGTGTGCGGCGTCCCGCGCGCGGGCGTAGCGGTCGAGGTCCTCGGCGCTGCGCCGGTACTGGACGGTGAGCACCGCGCGGCCGCTGACATAGGTGCGGGCGGAGAGCAGGCCGAGTTCGGGGTGCCGGGCGAGCTCGCGCAGCATCCGGGGCATCGCCGCCGCGACCGGCAGCCAGTGCCGGAGGCGCGCCGGGCGGTTGACCCGCATGCCGATCAGGAAGGCGACGGTTCCGGGCGGGGCGTCGGCGGTCGTCCGGCCGGCGAGTGCGATGCGGCTCATCGGATCTCCTGGGGGTGGGGCGTTCCGGCTGCCCATGTGGACGCCGGCAACATGGACATCGCAGTACGGCCGGTGGACACTGTCAACATGGTTGAGCACCCCCGCGCTGCGCGGCGTTACCACCACGGCAACCTGCGGGTCGCGCTCATCGACACCGCCGTCGACCAGGCCCGGGCCGGTGGGGCCGAGGCCGTCGTGCTGCGCGACGCGGCCCGCCGCACCGGGGTCTCGCACAACGCGGCCTACCGGCACTTCGCCGACCGCGACGACCTGCTCGCGGAGGTCTCCGCCCGGGGCATGGCCGAGCTGGAGCGGCGTATGCGCGACCGGCTCGACGAGCTCCCCGGTGCCGGGCAGGGCGAGCCGACCGCGCGGCTGCGCGCGGTCGGCCGGGAGTACGTGCACTTCGCGCTCGCCGAGCCCGGGCTCTTCGCGACCGCGTTCGCCTGCGCGCGGCCCGAGGAGGGTGCCGCGGGGGAGGGCGCCTACGGGGTGCTCTCCGGCGTCCTCGACGAGCTGGTCGCCACCGGGGTGCTGCCCGCCGAGCGCCGCCCCGGCGCGGACGTCACCTGCTGGGCGGGGGTGCACGGCTTCGCCGTCCTCTGCCTGCAGGGCCCCCTGCGCGACCTGCCGGAGCAGCAGCGGGAGGAGCAGCTGGACGGCCTGCTCGACCGCCTGGCGCGCGGGCTCTAGCCGTCCCGGCGTGCCGGAGCCCCGCACCGGCCGGGACGACGCCGCCGGCGGGGGCCCGGAGGTGGCGGGGGCTCAGCCGAGGAGGGCACCCCGAGCCGCGTGCTGCCCGATGGGCACCGCCGGCGAACCCGGCGACGTCACCGACCACCCAGACGGCGGGCGGGCAGATCCCCTCGTCGCGGATCGTGGCTCCGAGCCGCGCCAGCGACGTGGTGACGACCCGCTGCGCATCCGTCGTCCCCTCGGTGACGACGGCGACCGGGGTGTCCGGCCGGCGGCCATGGTCGACCAGCGCTGCCGCGATCGCGGCGGCGGTCTCGACCCCCATGAGGACGACGACCGTGCCGCGCAACCGCCCGATCGCGGCCCAGTCGACGAGCGACTGCGGATGCCCCGGCGGCAGGTGGCCGGAGACGACGACGAACTCGTGGGTGAGACCGCGGTGCGTGACGGGGATGCCGGCGACCCCGGGCACCGCGACGGCACTGGTCACGCCCGGGACCACCTCCACCGGGACGTCGGCGGCCGTGCACGCGAGCAGTTCCTCCATGCCGCGGCCGAAGACGAACGGGTCCCCGCCCTTGAGACGCACCACGCACCTGCCCGCACGGGCGTGCGACACCAGCAGCGCGTTGATCTCGTCCTGGGGCATCGCCCGCCTGCGCGGCAGCTTCGACGCGTCGACCACCTCGACATCGGGTCGCAGCCCGGCCAGCAGCGTCCGGGGACCCAGGTGGTCGACGACCACGACGTCGGCCTCGGCCAGCGCCTCCCGCCCGCGGACGGTGATCAGCCCGGGGTCGCCGGGGCCGCCGCCGACGAGCACGACCCGGCCGCCCCGGCGGTCGCGGAGGAGCGGGGCCCCGCCGTCCGGCAGCGCCGGCCGGGCGCTGGACGCGTCCGGGGCGTCGGTGCGGGTGCAGAAGACCCGGGCGCGCTCGGCGTCGGCGGCGACGGCCCCGTCCACCACCGGGTCCGCGGTCGCGGTGACCGCGTACCAGGCGCCGTCCAGGTCGCCCGGTGCGTAGCGGCGGCGGATCCAGGCCAGGGCGCCGGAGTCGGCCAGCGCCTCCAGCGCGGGGACGACGGCCGGGCTCACGACGGTCACCAGCGCGCCGGAGGCGAGCAGCCCGGCGGTCGCCCGGTAGGCGACGGTGCCCCCACCGGCGACCACCACCGGGCGACCCTCCAGCCGCAGGCCGACGGGGTGGAGGGGAGCGGACGGGCGGGGGAGCGGCGGGGTGCTCACGGCACCTCCTCGGGGGTGGGGGCGGACGACAGGACGGCGGCGAGGTCGGCGGAGAAGGCGGAGGAGATCCCGGGGGTCCGCACGGCCACCCTCAGGTGGTCCGGCGTCAGGCCGGGGAACGTGTCGCCGCGGCGCACCGCCCAGCCGCGCTGCCGGAGCTCCGCACGCACCCGGGCGCCGTCCGGGACGCGGAGGAGCACGAACGACGAGCGGGGGGTGCCCTCCACCAGCACCGACGGCGGCAGGCTGCGGAGCAGGACCTCCCGCCGGTGGCCCAGCTCGCGGGCGGCGGCGTCGGCCTCCGCGCGGGCGGCCGGGGTGCTGCACGCGGCGAGCGCGGCGAGGGCGGGCGTCGACACCGGCCAGTGCGGTTGCTGCGCCTCCAGGGCGGCGATCAGCGGTGCCGGACCGAGCGCGTAGCCGACCCGCAGGCCGGCCAGCCCCCAGGTCTTGGTCAGGCTGCGTACGACGAGGACCCCGGGCAGGTCCCGCCGGGAGGCCAGCGACTCCCGCTCGCCGGGGACCGTGTCGGCGAACGCCTCGTCGACGACGAGCACCCGGCCCGGTCGCGCGAGGGCGGCGATGTCCGCTGCCGGGTGCAGCACCGAGGTCGGGTTCGTGGGGTTGCCGAGCACGACGAGGTCGGCGTCCCCGGGGACGGCCGCCGGGTCGAGCCGCCGGCCGTCGTCGGCGCTCAGCACCACCCGGGTGACCGGGTGCCCGGCCGCGCGGAGCGCCGCCTCCGGCTCGGTGAACGAGGGGTGCACCACGGCGGCGAGCCGGGGGCGCACCGCCCGTGCGACGAGGACGAAGACCTCGGCGGCGCCGGCGGCCAGCAGCACCTCCTCGACGGGGCGGCCGTGCGCGGCGGCGACCGCCGCACGGGCGGCGACGGGGTCCGGGTAGGCGGCCGACGCGTCGAGGGACGCGTGCAGGACGGCGCGCAGCCAGGGGGGCGGGGCGTCAGCGCGCACGTTGACCGCCAGGTCGACCAGGCCGGGGCCCAGGTCGGCGTCGCCGTGGTGGCGCAGGTCGGTCACCGGGCCACCGCCACGGTGACCCGGCCGACCACCGTCTTCGGCACCAGGAGCGAGCCGCCGCCCAGCAGGGCGGCGGCCTCGGCCACCGAGGCGGTGCCGACCGCAGCCGCCACCCGGTCGGACGGGGACGGCACGAGGACGGCGGCCAGCACGGCCGCCGGGGAACCGACGAGCTGCCAGCCCCGCCGGGTCGCCGCCTCCACCAGGCCCGGTTCGGCGAGCCGGGCGTCGAGCGTCGCGAGGCGCACACGACCGGGCGCGGCCGGCAGCACCGCGTCCACGGCGGCCAGCACCGCGTCCACGGCGGCCAGCACCTCGTCGGCGCCCACCCCGCTCGACGTCCCCACGCCCACGGTGATCACGGGCGCTCCGCCGGTTCGGGGACCCGCAGCGGTGCCGCGCGGACGTCCTCCGGTCGTCCGGCGGTGGCGCACGCCGCGACGAAGCGTTCGGCAAGCCGCGGGCTGCCGGCCCAGTTGAGGTGCAGGTAGGAGGCGTGCACGGAGCCGGGGGTGAAGCCCTCGGCTCCGGTCGGGGACCAACGCCAGGCGCCGTCGCGACCGACCGGGGGATCGGCGCGCGTGCGGTGGAACTCGTGCCCGCGCACCCGGGCCCCGGCCGGGGCCAGCACGGAGTCACCGACGGCGACCGCCTCCCGGTACCCCAGGGTCAGCCGGGGGGACATCGCCGTGACGACGTCGAGCACCCCGCACATCGGCCTGCCGTCGAGCTCGCGGGCCAGGTAGAGCAGCCCGGCGCACTCGGCGGCGATCGGCGCACCGCGCGCCGCGAGTGCCGCGATGCCGGCGCGCAGGGTTCCGCTTCGCGGACAGCTCGGCGGCGTGCACCTCCGGGAAGCCGCCGCCCACGACGAGGCCCGCGGTCCCCGGTGGCAGCGCCTCGTCGCGCAGCGGGTCCACCGCCACGACCTCCGCACCGGCCGCCTCGAGCAGCTCGGTGTTCTCGGCGTAGCCGAAGGTGAAGGCGGGGCCGCCGGCCACCGCGATCCGCGGGCGGCCGGGTGCCGGCGTGACCTCGTCGGCCGGGTCCCACGGCGCGGCGTCCAGCGGGGGAGCGGAGCGTGCGAGGGCCAGCACGGCGTCCAGGTCGACAGCGTGCTGCACGACATCGCCGAGCAGGCGGACGGTCGCCACGGCGGCGTCCGATCGCTCCGCCGCCGGGATCAGCCCCAGGTGCCGCGACGGGGTGCGCAGCCGCTCCATCCGCCGGACCGCGCCGAGCACCGGCACCCCGGCGGCGGCCAGCGCATCGCGCAGGATCGCCTCGTGCCGGTCGCTCCCGACCCGGTTGAGGACCACGCCACCGAGCCGGACGCCGGGGTCGAACGTGGCGAAGCCGTGCACGAGCGCGGCCACGGAGCGGGCCTGCGAGGAGCCGTCGACGACGAGCAGCACCGGCGCCCGCAGCAGACCCGCGACGTGGGCCGTCGATGCGAAGCCGGGCTCGACCGACGGGTGGGTGGCACCGTCGAACAGGCCCATCACGCCCTCGACGACGGCGACGTCGGCGGGACGCGGGTGCAGCGCACCCCGCAGGAACAGCGGGGCGATGCGGTCCTCGCCGACCAGCCAGGGGTCCAGGTTGCGGCCCGGGCGGCCGGCGGCGAGGCCGTGGTACCCGGGGTCGATGTAGTCGGGACCGACCTTGTGCGGGGAGACGGCGAGCCCGCGGGCGGTGAGCGCGGCGATGAGCCCCGTGGCCACCGACGTCTTGCCGGCGTTCGAGGAGGGGGCGGCCACGACGAGCCGCGGCACTGCCGTCACCACTCGATGCCTCGCTGTCCCTTCTGGCCGGCGTCCATCGGGTGCTTCACCTTGGTCATCTCGACCACGAGATCTGCCGCCCCGATCAGCGCCGGGTGGGCGTCCCGGCCGGTGATGACCACGTGCTGGGCGCCCGGGCGGTGCGTCAGCGTCTCGACCACGTCGTCGACGTCCACCCAGCCCCACGTCAGGGGGTAGGTGAACTCGTCGAGCACGTAGAAGCGGTGCGCCTCGGCGGCGAGGTCGCGCTTGATCTGCGCCCAGCCCTCGGCGGCGTCCGCGGCGTGGTCGGACTCGGTGCCCGCGCGGCGTGACCAGCTCCAGCCGGAGCCCATCTTGTGCCAGACGACCGGCCCGCCTTCGCCGGTCTGCTCGTGCAGGCGGCCCAGCGCGGTCAGCGCGTTCTCCTCGCCGACCTTCCACTTGGCGCTCTTGACGAACTGGTAGACCGCGATCGGCCAGCCCTGGTTCCAGGCGCGCATCGCCATCCCGAAGGCGGCGGTGGACTTGCCCTTCATCGGGCCGGTGTGCACGACGAGCAGCGGCCGGTTGCGCCGCTGCCGCGTGGTCAGCCCGTCGGCCGGGACGGCCTCGACCTGCCCCTTCGGCATCTCAGGCCACCTGCCGGGCGTCGCGCACGGTCGCGGCGAGGCCGTCGGCGGCGAGGTCGCCCGTGCTCAGGGTCGGCCCGCCCAGGACGGCGCCGAGGGCCGAGGCCAGGCCCAGCCGGACGGGCCCGGACTCGCAGTCGACGACGACGGCGGCCACCCCCGAGGCGGCGAGCAGCCGGGCGGCGGCGTGCGCCTCGGCGAGAGGGGCACCGCCCCGTGCGCCGGTGGCCCGACCGTCGGTGACGACGACGAGCAGCGGGCGGCGGCGCGGGTCCCGGATGCGCTCCACCCGCAGCACCTCGGCGGCGCGCAGCAGCCCGGCGGCCAGCGGGGTGCGGCCGCCGGTGGGCAGCTCGGCGAGCCGCGCGGCGGCGGCCTCGATCGACCAGGTGGGCGGCAGGGCCAGCTCCGCCTCCGCACCGCGGAAGGTGACCAGCCCGACCTTGTCCCGGCGCTGGTAGGCGTCGACCAGCAGCGAGAGGACCGCACCCTTGACCGCGCCCATCCGGGCGCGCGACCCCATCGAGCCGCTGGCGTCGACGACGAAGAGCACGAGGTTGCCCTCCCGCCCCTCGAGCGTCGCCTGGCGGAGGTCCTCCCGGACGATCCGCAGGCCGGGGCCGGTGCGGCCGCGCGCCCGCTGGTGCGGCGCGGCGGCGAGCACGGTGTCGGTGAGGTGCAGCTTCGTGACGTTCGCGACCGGGCGGGTGGAGCCGACGACCCGGCCGCGCTCCGAGCGGGCGCGGGACCGGCGGCCGGCCGCGCCGGCACCGATGCCGGGCACCTCGAGCCGTCGCGCGCGGAACGTCCCGGACGGTGCGGCCGCCGCCTGGTCGGGGACCGGCGCGGCATCGGTGCGGCCGCCGCCCTCACCGCGCGGCGCCGTCGTCGGGGACCCGCCGTCGCCGTCCGGGACTTCCTGTACCGGAAGTCCCTCGTCGTCCGGGACTTCCTGTACCGGAAGTCCCTCGTCGTCCGTGGAGGAGACGTCCGGGTCGCTCGGCGGGGGAGGTGCACCGCCGCCGTCCCCGGGGCCGTCGTCCTCCGGGCGGCTGTCGGCGAGCGCCTGCTCCAGGCTGTCCTCGTCGAGGCCGGGGGCGTCGAGGGGATTGCGCCGGCGGCGGTGGGGGAGCGCGAGGCGGGCGGCCACCCGGACGTCGTCCTCGGTCACCTCGTCGCGGCCGGACCAGGCGGCGTGCGCCATGGCGGCGCGGGCGGTGACCAGGTCGGCGCGCAGGCCGTCCACGTCGAAGGCGGCGCACACGGCGGTGATCTGCCGCAGGGCGGCGTCGGAGAGCAGCACGCGGGGCAGCCGGGCCCGGGCGTCGGCGATCCGGTCGGCCAGCGCGGTCTCCTCGGCCGCCCACCCGGTGGCGAAACCCGTCGGGTCGGCGTCGGAGGCGAACCGCCGGCGCACCACCTCGGCGCGGACCGCCGGGTCCCGCGGCGCGGCGACCTCGACGGTCAGGCCGAACCGGTCGAGCAGCTGCGGCCGCAGCTCGCCCTCCTCGGGGTTCATGGTCCCGACCAGGAGGAAGCGGCTGGCGTGCCGGACGGAGATGCCCTCGCGCTCGACGTAGGCGGTGCCCATCGCGGCCGCGTCCAGCAACAGGTCGACCAGGTGGTCGTGCAGCAGGTTGACCTCGTCCACGTAGAGGACGCCCCGGTGGGCGGCGGCCAGCAGGCCGGGCTCGAAGGCCTTCACGCCCGCGGTGAGCGCACGCTCCAGGTCCAGCGAGCCGACGACGCGGTCCTCCGAGGCCCCCACCGGCAGCTCGACCAGCCGGGCCGGCCGCTCGGGGCCGGCCGCGGTCGGCTCGTGCGGGCCGTCGGGGCAGGCGGGATCGGGGGCGGCCGGGTCGCAGGCGAAGCGGCAGCCGGGCACGACGGCGACCGGCGGCAGCACGGCGGCCAGGGCGCGGACCCGTCGTCGACTTCGCCGTGCCCTTCTCGCCGCGCACGAGCACGCCGCCGACGGCGGGGGAGACGGCGTTGAGCAGCAGGGCCAGTCGCATGTCGTCCATGCCGACGACGGCGCTGAAGGGGTAGGTCATGCGTGGATACGGCGCACGGGAGCACGCTTCCTCTCCCCGGGTGTCCACGCCCGGAGGTGGCAGGAGCGCGACGGCGGGAGTTCCTGACTCACCGACCCGGGGGCCGGCTCACAGTGGCGGGACCGCGCCGGAATCTCACCGGGCTTCCTCCACTGCCGTCGCGTGTGGCGGCGTCATGCAACCACAGCCTCCCGGCGGCCGGACAGCCCCGGGGGTCAGGCGCCGGCCGCACCCGGCGGCAGCAGCGGCAGCCCGGAGGGGGCGCCGGACTCGATCAGCCGCCACAGCGCGTCGGTGTCCGCGTGCTCGGCGATCAGGTCGCCGAGCCGGTCCAGCCGGGCCTCGCGGACGGCGGCGAAGTCGGTGTCCGGCGCTGGCACGAACCGGCGACCGGTGGTGCGCGCGACCTCGGCGAGGAACGCGCGGCGGAAGCCGTCGTTCTCCAGCGCGCCGTGCCACGTCGTGCCGGAGACCGCCCCGGCCTGCGCGCCGTCCAGGAAGGGCTCGGCGCCGTCGTCGACGGTCACCACGCCGTGGTGGATCTCGTAGCCGGTGACCTGCTGGCCGAGGGCCGACCCGGTCGGGCGGCCCAGGGTCTTCTCCCGCTCGAAGCGCACCTCGGTGGGCAGCAGACCGAGCCCCGCGACGGTGCCGGCGCGGGACTCGACGGCGTCGGTGATGCTGCGGGCCAGCATCTGGTGCCCGCCGCAGATGCCGAGCACCGGCCGGCCGGCCGCGGCGTGCCGGGAGACCGCCTCGGCCAGCCCGGTCTCCCGGAGCCAGCGGAGGTCGGCGACCGTCGCGCGGGTACCGGGCAGGACGACCAGGTCGGCGTCGGCGAGGTCCTCGGGCCGGGTGACGTACCGGACCAGGACCCCGGGCTCGGCGGCGAGCGCGTCGAGGTCGGTGACGTTCGACAGGCGCGGCAACCGGGCGACGGCGACGCGGAGCACCTCCTCGCCGTGCGGGGGGGCGCCCGACACGGCGCCGGTGGGGACGCCGAGGGAGTCCTCGACGTCCAGCTCCAGGCCGCCGAGCCACGGCAGCACGCCCAGCGTCGGCCGGCCGGTGAGCCGTTCCAGCTCCACCAGGCCCGGCTCCAGCAGGCGGACGTCACCGCGGAACTTGTTGACCAGGAAGCCGGCGACCAGCCGCTGGTCGGCCGGCGGCATCAGCGCGACCGTGCCGTAGAGCGCCGGGAAGAGCCCGCCGCGGTCGATGTCGCCGACCACCAGCACGGGCAGGTCGGCCGCCGTCGCCAGCCCCATGTTGGCGATGTCGTCGGCGCGCAGGTTGATCTCGGTCGGGGAACCGGCGCCCTCGCAGATCACGACGTCGAAGCGGGCGCGCAGGTCGGCCAGGGAGGCCAGGGCCTGCTCGAGCAGGGCGGCCTTCATCGGCCGGTAGGACAGCGCGGTGACGTCGGCGACCGCCCGGCCCAGCACCACCACCTGGCTGGAGTTGTCGCCCCCGGGCTTGAGCAGCACCGGGTTCATCGCCGCCTCGGGCACTACCCGCGCGGCCGCGGCCTGCATGACCTGCGCCCGGCCGATCTCGGCGCCGTCGGGGGTGACCACGGAGTTGTTGCTCATGTTCTGCGCCTTGAACGGCGCCACCGAGACGCCCTCCCGGGCCAGCCACCGGCAGATGCCCGCGGTGACCACCGACTTGCCGGCGTCCGACGTGGTGCCGGCGACCAGCAGCGCCCCGCTCACGGCCGGCTCCGCAGCAGCCGACCGCCGACCGCCAGCCCCGTGGCGCCGAGCCAGATCGCCCGCGACAGCCGCACCGCGGCCGTGATGTCGGCCGGCCCCGGCGCCCGTCCGGAGCCCAGCGCGGGCCGGACCTCGACCCGGGTGCCGTAGACGTTGCGCCCACCGAGCCGCACACCCAGCGCGCCGGCTGCGGCCGCCTCGCAGCGGCCGGAGTTGGGGCTCGGGTGGGCGGCGCCGTCCCGGAGCCAGGTGCGCAGCGCGCCGGCGGCCGAGCCGCCGGCCACGGGTGCGCAGGCGACCGTGAGCGCGGCGGTGAGCCGGGCCGGCAGCCAGTTGGCGACGTCGTCGAGCCGGGCGGCGGCCCAGCCGAAGCGCGCGTAGCGCGGCGAGCGGTGCCCGACCATCGCGTCGAGGGTGTTCACCGCGCGGTAGCCGAGCAGCCCGGGGAGCCCGGCCACCGCACCCCAGAACAGCGGCGCGACGGCGGCGTCGGAGGTGTTCTCGGCGACCGACTCGACGGTGGCCCGGGCCAGGCCGTCCGCGTCGAGCGACTGCGGGTCCCGGCCGGCGAGCGCCGGCAGGGCCGCCCGGGCGGCGGCGAGGTCGCCGGCGTCCAACGCCGTCCGCATCCGCTCGGCGGCCCGGCCCAGCGAGGTGCCGCCGAGCACGGCCCAGGCGGCCACCGCGGTGGCGACGGTCCGCGCCGCCGGCCGGCGGCGCGTGCCGCGGTCAACGAGCACGCCGATCCCGGCCGCGCCCGCGACCAGCGCGGCGGTGTGGCCGGCACCGGCGGCCCGGGAGTCGCGCCAGACCCGGCGCTCGAGCCCGGCTGCGACGGCACCGAAGCCGGCCACGGGGTGGGCGCGCCGGGGGTCGGCCAGCAGCAGGTCGGCGGCGGCGCCCAGGGCGAGGCCGGCCGCGATCGGGGTGTCCATCGCCGGTCATCGTGCCAATGGGCTCCGCGGACCCCGTGCCTAGGATCGCCCGCTGTGCGCGCCGACGAGCAGGGGACGAGCGCGCCGGTGACCGTCGTGGGCATCGGCGCCGACGGCTGGGACGGGCTGCCGCCGGTCGCCCGCCGGGTGATCGAGGGCGCCGACGTCCTGCGCGGGAGCGCCCGCCAGCTCGGGCTCGTGCCCGGCGACGTGCCGGCCGAGCGGGTGCCCTGGCCCTCGCCGATGGCACCGGCGCTCGCCGCCCTGCCGGAGGCGCACCCCGGCCGGCGCGTGGTGGTCCTGGCCAGCGGCGATCCGATGCTCTCCGGGGTCGGCACCGCGCTGGTCCGGCTGCACGGACCCGGCGCGGTGCACGTCCTCCCGCACCCCTCGTCGGCGAGCCTGGCCTGCGCGCGGCTGGGCTGGGCGGTCGAGGAGACCGCCCTCGTGACCGTCGTCGGACGGGCGCTGGAGCTGGTCACCCCGCACGTGACCCCCGGGCGCCGGCTGCTCGTGCTGGGCTCCGACGGTGGCACGCCGGCGGAGGTGGCGGCGCTCTGCGCGCGGTTGGGCTACGGCGCGAGCCGGATCACCGCGCTCGCCCAGCTCGGCGGGCCCGCCGAGCACGTGCTGACCGGATCGGCCGCGGACTGGCCGCACGGCGTCGTCGACCCGTTGGTCGTCACCGCGGTCGAGGCGGTGGCCGACGAGGCCACGGTGCCCCTGCCGGTGGTGCCCGGGCTGCCCGACGAGGCGTTCGAGGACGACGGGCAGCTCACCAAGCGGGACGTGCGGGCGGTCACGCTGGCGCGGCTCGCGCCGCTGCCGGGCCGGCTGCTGTGGGACGTCGGCGCCGGGGCGGGGTCGATCGGCATCGAGTGGATGCGCGCCCACCCGTCCTGCCGGGCCGTGGCGGTCGAGAGCCGGCCGGACCGCGCGGCGCGGATCCGCGGCAACGCCGCCCGGCTGGGTGTCCCCGGACTGCAGGTCGTGGAGGGGCGGGCGCCCGAGGCCCTCGCCGGGCTGCCCGCCCCCGACGCCGTCTTCGTCGGCGGCGGGGCGACGACCCCGGACCTGCTGGACACCTGCTGGGCCGCACTCCGGCCGGGCGGGCGGCTGGTGGTCACCGCGGTCACGCTGGAGAGCGAGGCGGTGCTGGCCGGCTGGTTCGCGCGCGTCGGGGGTGACCTGGTCCGGCTGTCGGTCGCGCACGGCTCGCCGGTCGGTTCGTTCACCGGCTGGCGACCGGCCATGCCGGTGACCCTCCTCAGCGTGGTTCGGTAGCGGCCATGACCGTGCACTTCATCGGCGCCGGACCGGGTGCGGCCGACCTCGTCACCGTCCGCGCCGCCCGGCTCATCGCGAGCGCTCCGGTGTGCCTCTACGCGGGCGCGCTGGTGCCGCGCGAGCTGCTGGACACCGCGCCCGAGGGCGCCCGCCTCGTCGACACCGCCGACCTGGACCTGGACCAGATCACCGCGGAGCTGCTGGCCGCCCACGAGGCCGGGCTCGACGTCGCCCGGCTGCACTCCGGCGACCCGTCGGTCTACAGCGCCATGGCCGAGCAGATGCGCCGGCTGGACGCGCACGGCGTGCCCTACGACGTCGTGCCGGGGGTGCCGGCGTTCGCCGCGGCCGCCGCGTCGCTGAAGCGGGAGCTCACCGTGCCCGGCGTCGGGCAGACCGTCGTGCTCACCCGGACCTCGGCCCGCTCCACGCCGATGCCCGCGGGGGAGCAGCTCGCCGCCTACGCCGCGACCGGGGCCACGCTCGTGCTGCACCTGGCGGTGCAGCGGCTCGGCGAGCTCGCGCCGCAGCTGGCCGAGCACTACGGGCCCGAGGGGCCGGTCGCCGTGGTGGCCCGTGCCAGCCGGGACGACGAGCTGGTGCTCCGCGGCACGCTGGCCGACATCGCCGCGCAGGTCGAGGCGGCGGGGGTGCGCCGGACGGCGGTCGTCGTCGTCGGGCCCGTGCTGACCGCGGGGCAGTTCCCCGACAGCCACCTGTACTCGACGACGCGACCGCGGTGAGCGGGACGCCGCCGGGGCGGGTGCTGGTGCTCGGCGGCACCGGCGAGGCGCGCCGGCTGGCCACGGCCCTGGTGGACGAGGGCGTCCCGGTGCTCAGCTCCCTGGCCGGGCGGGTCGCCGATCCGGTGCTGCCGCCCGGTGACGTGCGCGTCGGCGGCTTCGGGGGCAGCGATGGGCTGGCCGCCTGGCTCTCGGCGCACCCCGTCCAGGTGATCGTGGACGCGACGCACCCGTTCGCCGTCGCGATGACCGCCTCGGCCGCGACCGCCGCCGCGGCCACCGGCGTCCCGCTGCTGCGCCTCCAGCGCCCGGGCTGGACGGCGGAACCCGCCGACGACTGGCGCTGGGTCGACTCGCTGACCGGGGCGGCCGAGGCGGTGCGCGGCTTCGGGTGCGTCTTCCTCACCACCGGGCGCCAGGGGCTGGCCGCCTTCGCGACGCTCACGGCGCACTGCGTCGTCCGCTCGGTCGACCCCCCGGACCCGCCGTTGCCGGCGCGGACCACCGTCGTCCTCGAACGCGGCCCGTTCAGCCTCGCCGACGAGCTCGCGCTCCTCCGCGAGCACGCGGTGGAGGTCCTCGTCACCAAGGACAGCGGCGGCGCCATGACCGCGGCCAAGCTGACCGCCGCCCGCGAGCTCGGGCTGCCCGTGGTGGTCGTGCGCCGGCCGCCCCTGCCTCCGGGGGTGCCGGTGGTGGGGACGGTCGACGAGGCGCTCTCCTGGCTGCGGGGTCAGCCCGGGTAGGTCCGCGACGTCCAGACCAGGCCGGAGGGCCCCACCCGGGTCTGCGACGAGCCGATGATGAGCAGGCACCGCATGTCGACGGTCTCCGGGTCCAGGTCGCCCAGCGTGGTCACGGTGAGGCGTTCCTCGGCCCCGCCGACGTCCCGGCCGACGACGACCACCGTCTCCGGCGCTCGGACCTCCAGCAGCGCCTGCTGTGCCTCGCCGAGCTGGTGCGGGCGGTGCTTCGAGCGCGGGTTGTAGAGGGCGATGACCAGGTCGGCCGCGGCCGCGTGGCGCAGCCGGTCGAGGACGACGTCCCACGGCTTGCGGACGTCGGACAGCGACAGCACGCAGAAGTCGTGCCCGAGCGGGGCCCCCACCTTCGAGGCCACCGCCTGGGCCGCGGTGAGGCCGGGCACCACCCGCACCGGCACCCCCGCGAACTCCGGCCGCTCGGCCACCTCCAGCACCGCGGCCGCCATCGCGAAGACCCCCGGGTCGCCGCTGGAGACCACGGCCACCCGCCGGCCGGAGCGGGCCAGCCCGAGGGCGTGCGCGGCGCGCTCGGCCTCCACCCGGTTGTCGGTCGGGAAGCGCTCCTGGCGGGGGTTGGCCGGCACCCGGTCCAGATAGGGCCCGTAGCCGATCAGCACCTCGGCGCAGGCCAGCGCGTCCGCGGCCTCGGGGGTGGTCCAGTACCGCGCCCCCGGCCCCAGGCCGACGACGACCACCTGGCCGGTGGCCGTGCCGCCACCCGGGTCCGGCTCGGCTCCGGGCAGCTCGCCGGTCAGCGGGCTGGGCAGCAGCGCGAGGGAGAAGTAGGGAACCGTCTCCGGGTCGACGTCGGCCAGCGGCGCCGTGCGCTGCCCGACGGTGGTGGCGCGCTCGACGTACAGGGCGCGGTCGAGGACGCCCGCCCGCTCGAACGCCTCGCGGACGTGCGGGAACGTGCGGCCGAGCTTCATGACCGCGGCCGAGTCCGTCGTGGACAGCCACTCGGTCAGCTCGTCGGCGGGCAGCGTGCCGGGGAGCACGGTGAGCACCTCGTCCCGCTCTACCAGCGGCCGGCCGACGGCCGCGGCGGCGCCGCTCACGCTGGTCACGCCCGGGACGACCTCGGTCGGGTAGCGGTGCGCCAGCCGCTTGTGCATGTGCATGTACGAGCCGTAGAAGAACGGGTCGCCCTCGGCCAGGACGACGACGTCGCGGCCGGCCTCGAGGTGCGCGGCCAGCCGGGCGGCCGCGGCCTCGTAGAACTCGTCGATGGCGCCCTGGTAGCCGCCGGGGTGGTCGGTGGCCTCGGTGGTGACGGGGTAGACCAGCAGCTCCTCGATCTGGCCCGCGCGCAGGTAGGGCTCGGCGATGCCGCGCGCCACCGACCGGCCGTGGCGGGCCGCGTGGAAGGCCACGACGTCGGCCGCGCCGATGAGCCGGGCGGCCTTGACGCTGACCAGCTCCGGGTCGCCCGGGCCCAGCCCGACCCCGTACAGCCGTCCCTGTCCGCTCATCGCTCCTGCTTCGCTCCCGCGGGGCCCTCCGCTCCTCGCTCGTTCCTCGCTGCGATGCTCACGCCCCTGTCCGCTCATTCGACGTCGCTCGCGATCGCGTTCACCGCAGCCGCGGTGATCGCGCTGCCGCCGCGGCGGCCGCGGACGACCAGGAAGTCGAGGTCGGAGGCGGCCAGCGCCTCCTTCGACTCCGCGGCGCCGATGAAGCCGACCGGGATTCCGAGGACGGCGGCCGGCCGGGGCCCGCCCGCGGCGACCATCTCCAGCAGGTGGAACAGCGCGGTGGGGGCGTTGCCGATCGCGACGACGGCGCCCTCCAGGCGGTCGCGCCACAGCTCGGTCGCGGCGGCGGTGCGCGTGGTGCCGAGGTCGGCGGCGAGGGCGGGCGTGCGCGGGTCGTCCAGGGTGCAGACCACGTCGTTGTCCCGGGGCAGCCGGCGCCGGGTGACGCCGGACGCGACCATCCGGACGTCGCAGAGCACCGGCGCCCCGGCGTCCAGAGCTGCCCGGGCGCGCTGGACGACGGCGGGGGACCAGGCCACGTCCTCGACCAGGTCGACCTGCCCGCAGGCGTGGATCATCCGCACGGCCACGCGGGCGACGTCCGCGGGCATGCCGCGCAGGTCCGCCTCGGCGCGGATGGTCGCGAACGACTGCCGGTAGATCTCGGCGCCGTCCCTCTCGTACTCGTGCAGGTGCTCGGGCATCGGCGTCGCTACGTTCCGTTCGTGATCAGGTAGCCGTCGCCGGTGGCGACGACGTCGAGGACAGGGCCTGCGGGGCGGCCGCAGCGGCGGGCGCAGCCCACCCAGTGCTGGCGGGTGCCGCCCGCCGGGAGGGCGCCGGCCGTCACCGCGCGGACGACGTCGGCCCGGACGTCCGCGAGGGAGTTCGCGCATCCCGGGCGTCCGGCGCAGGAGGTGACCTGCAGCCAGGCGCTGCCCGGGTCCAGGACCAGGCCGGCAGCGGTGAGGGTGGCCGTGGCCGACGCGTCCGGCAGGTCGGGGACCACGACGCTCCGCCAGGGGGTGAGCTGCAGCTCGCCCCTGGACAGGTCGGCCAGCAGCAGCGCCTGGTCGGTGGTGAGCCGGCCCAGCGGGACGACGGCGGTCAGCGCCGTCCGCCCGTCGTCCTGGTGCACGGCGCCGGCCGGTCCGGCCGGGAGGGGAGGGGCGGGCGCGATCCGCACGGGCACCGGGTCGCCGAGGGTCGCGGCGACGCGCGCCGGCCCGTCGGCCAGCTCGCCGAGCCGCCACGCGGTGCCGCCCTGCGCCGCGCGCTCGGCGACGAAGGCGCGGGACGCGGCCAGGGCCAGATCGACCGCGCCCGCGTGATCGGCGCGCAGCCCGCTGTCGTGGCCGGCCAGCAGCAGCGCCGCGCTGCCCGGCCCGAGCGCCCGGAGCGCGACGTCCGCGCCCTGGCCGGCGACGTCGCCGCGGCCGTCGTCGAACGCGACCAGGAACCGGCCGGGGAGTGCGGCGAGCGACGGGTCCCCGCACAGGCCGGTGTCGAAGGCCCGGACCCAGGGGCGGACGTCGACCAGCCCTCCGGACCGCCCGGTGAGGGCGCTGGCCAGCACGTTGCGGGCCGTCTCGTGGGTCTCGCTCGGGAGGAGCCCGGTGTCGGCCAGCCGCGCGCCCAGCTCTCCCTCGGCGCCGTCGAGGAGCCCGCGCAGCTGCAGGTTCCCCCGGCTGGTCAGCTCGAGCGCGGCGTCGCCGAGGTCACGGGCGGCCGCCGCCAGCACCCGGCACTGGTCGGCGGTGAGCAGCCCTCCCGGTACGCGCACCCGCGCGAGCCGGCCGTCCGCGGCGGCATGGGTCCGGAGCGCGCCGGGGCAGGCGTCGGCCCGGTTGCGGGCAGGGGTGGGGGTCACGGCGATACCTGGGGGTCGGGTCGTCGGTCGGAGACGTCGACGCGCACGGGGTGGCCGTCCACGGCGGGACGGCCACCCCGTGCGGTCGCACGGGGCGGGACGCGCCGGTCAGCGCACCCGGGGACCGCGGGTGGCGCGATCGGCGAACCACCCGCCGGCCAGCCCGATGCCCGCCCACAGGACGGCCAGCTGCCCCAGCGACGCGAGCCGGAAGTCCCAGACCACGGCCGCCGGGACGTCGGCGGCGATCACGTCGGGGTTGTCCGGCACGAGCACCAGGACCAGGGCGAGCGCGACGGCGGAGGCCACCACCGCGGCCACCGTCGTCCCGGGCACGCCGACGCCGCGGGCCCGCAGCGCCTGGACCAGCACGCCGACCAGCACGGCGGCGACGACCCCGCACAGCAGGGTCGCGCCGTAGATGGCGGTCCGGGTGCCCACCGTGTCCGGGTCGCCCACGGCCGGCGGGCTGGCGGGCAGCTTCAGCGCCGGCAGCAGCGCCAGCACCGCGAACCCGACGGCGGCGAGGACGGTCACCCGGGCGAAGTCGGTGCGCCCGGGGAGCCGGTGGCGGACGGCGCCGTAGACGGCGGCGAAGACCACCGCCAGGACGACACCGGCCAGCACCGTGCCCAGGAAACCGCCGACGAGCTGCTCGCCGCGGCTGAACAGCTCCTCGCCGTGGTCGTGGCCGGCCTCGCCGGCGGTGCGCGCCTCCTCGAGGTCGAGCGCGGGCGCGATGGCCCGCTCGGTGACCAGGAGCGAGAAGACGCCCGCCAGCGCCCCGGCGACGAGGCCTCCCGCCACGAGGCGGGAGAACAGCGTGCCGAAGCCGGGCGGCTGGGTGGTGGACGGTCGGTCGAGGACCTCGGTCATCTCCCGTGCCCCGTCAGTGACAGGGCATGCCCAGCGAGTGCCGGGCGTCGTGGAAGAACTCGTGCGCGGTCCCGCCCATCGAGGCGAGCACCGCCCCGTTGTCCTGGGCGATGAGGTAGAGCCCGAACAGGCCCAGCAGGGCGAGTGCCCAGGCCCAGGCGGGGACGGCGATGCGGGATGCGGCGGTCGCCGGGTGCGCGTGCGGAACGGAGGTCATGACTGGGAAACCTTTCTTCCATGCCTCGTGGAGTGGGATGGTGCGCGCCGCAGCAGGTTTCCTGACTCCCGGATCGTCGCTCGCCCCGACCTTCCCGGTCATGTTCTGACCAGTGGTGCCATGCGGGGTCTGCTCCTCGGTCACAGTGGCGAGGACCGTGCCGGATTTGAACCGGCTTCCCTGACACTGCGGCGGTGGGACCCTACGCCGGGTCGTCGGGCGTGCCCCCGGGCGCCTGCCGGAGGACGCAGTCACCGCAGGTCCCCGCGCCGGGGATCCGGTAGAAGAGGCAGCACGACCGGCGGACGAAGGAGCCGTCGCTCCGGTGCGAGCCGGTGCCGGCCAGCGGGCCGCTGCGCAGCAGCGCCCTCAGCACCTCGTCCGCCGCCGCGGCCAGCCCTGGGCGGGCCTGCGCGGCCATCCGCAACGCGCCGGCCGTCGCGGAGACCACGTTGCCGGCGAGCACCTGCGGCGGGACGCCGGTCGCCGTCCGGACCGCGTCGCCGAGGGGTGCGATCGCCGGCGCCAGCCAGTGCTCGTCGAACGCGCCGGCCAGCTGCTCGGATCCGCCGGCCGGCACCGCTCGCGGCAGCGTGACGGCCAGCGGGTGGGGGTTGGTGCCCGACAGCCGCAGGTGCACCGACGACGTGGCGGACACCGGCAGCGTGCCGGTCAGCAGCGCCGCGCCGAGCACGGGTGCGACCAGCCGGGCGACCAGGCCGAGGTGGGCGATCGACGCCCCCACGACCGGGTCCACCGCCGGGGAGCCGGGGCCGCCCGCGAGGACCGTGCGGACCTCGGCCAGCCGGCCGCCCAGGACGGCGGGGTCGGCGGTCAGCCGGTCCCAGGTGACCCAGTCCGGGCCCGCGTCCGGGGAGGTCGCGAAGAACGGCCCGAGGTCGGCCGCGGCGGCCAGCGCGGCGCGCGCGGCGGGGTCCCCGGGCATGCGCACAGCATGCCGTGCGCCGCGGGCGTGCCCGGAGCGCGCGCCCGGTCGGTGGCGGCGGGCCGGGTGGTCTCGGTGACACTGTCCCGGTTCGGACACCCACCGGTGGCTCCCGTCCCGGACCCACCCGTACGGAAGGGGCGCGCGTGCGTCGCCTGCTCGTCATCGGCATCGGCGCCGGGGATCCCGCCTTCGTCACCGTGGGTGCCGTGGAGGCGCTCAACCGGGTCGACGTCTTCCTCGTGCTCGACAAGGGGCCGGCGACGGCGGACCTCACGCGCGCCCGCCGCGACGTGTGCGAGCGCTTCATCACCCACGACCGCTGGCGGCTGGTGGAGCTGGCCGACCCGGAGCGGGACCGCCGCACGCCCGCCTACGAGCGGGCCGTCGACGACTGGCGCGACGACCGCGCGGCGCTCCTCGAGCAGGCCCTCGCGGACGAGGTGCCCGACGGCGGGACCGCGGGCTTCCTCGTGTGGGGTGACCCGTCGCTCTACGACGGCACGATCCGGGTCATCGAGAGCATCGCGGCGCACGGCTCGATGGACCTGGAGTGGGAGGTGGTCCCGGGGATCACCAGCGTGCAGGCGCTCACCGCCCGGCACCGGATCCTGCTCAACCGGGTGGCGGGCGCGGTGCACCTGACGACGGGCCGGCGGCTGGCCGAGGCGTTCCCGGACAACGCCGACGACGTCGTGGTCATGCTCGACTCGCACCTCGTCTGCCGGAAGTACGCCGACCAGGACCTCGACATCTACTGGGGGGCCTACCTGGGCACCGAGGACGAGATCCTCGTCAGCGGCAAGCTCGCCGACGTCATCGACGACATCGCCGACGAGCGGGCCGCGGCCCGCGAGCGCAAGGGCTGGGTGATGGACACCTACCTGCTCCGCCGTCCCGAGCGGGCCTGACGGGCCCGGCCGGCCCGTCGCCGGGCCGGCGCGGCGCTCGCGGTAGCGTGCGCCCATCGCGGCAGTCAGCGAGGAAACCGGTGCGATTCCGGTGCGGTCCCGCCACTGTCAGCCCCGAGAACGGGGTGAGCCAGACACTCCGGCTGCCGTGCCCGACGACCCGGGGCGCGGACCCCGAGTGAGGAACGCGCCGTGAGCGACCCTGCCTCCAGCACCCCTGCCTCCAGCACCCCTGCCTTCGCGTTGCTGTCCACCAGCGACACCGACCTGCTCTCCGCCCGCGCCTCGGGCGCCGGCTGGCGGCTGGGCAACCCCGCCCGGCTCGACGGCGCCGCGCTCGCCGCGATGGTCGAGGGCAGCGCGCTGGTCGTCGTCCGCATCCTGGGGGTGCGGCGGCAGTACGAGGAGATGCTGGCCCCGCTGCTGGCCGGCCCGGCGCCGGTCGTCGTCCTCGGCGGCGAGCAGGTGCCCGACGCCGAGCTCATGGAGCTGTCCACCGTCCCGATGGGGGTGGCCACCGAGGCGCACGGCTACCTCGCGCAGGGCGGCCCGGACAACCTCGTGCAGCTGCGCCGCTTCCTGTCCGACACCGTGCTGCTCACCGGCGAGGGTTTCGAGCCGCCGTCGGTCGCGCCCGACTGGGGTGTCCTGGACCGCACCCCGCGCCGCACCGACGGCCCGGTCGTCGCCGTCCTCTACTACCGGGCGCACCACCTCTCCGGGAACACCGGCTTCGTGGAGTCGCTGTGCCGCGCGGTCGAGGACGCCGGCGGGCGGGCGCTCCCGGTGTTCACCTCCTCGTTGCGGTCGGTCGACCCCGGGCTGCTCGAGACGCTGCGGGGTGCGGACGCCATGGTCGTCACGGTGCTCGCGGCCGGCGGGGCCCGGCCGGCCACGGCCCAGGCCGGCGGGGACGACGGCGCGTGGGACGTCGGCGAGCTCGCCGCTCTCGACGTCCCGGTCATCCAGGGCCTGTGCCTCACCCGGTCGCGCGCCGAGTGGGCCGCGGACGACGACGGGCTCTCCCCGCTCGACGTCGGCAACCAGGTCGCCATCCCCGAGTTCGACGGCCGGCTGATCAGCGTGCCGTTCTCCTTCAAGGAGACCGACGAGGACGGGCTCACCTCCTACGTCGCCGACCCCGAGCGGGCCGCCCGCGTCGCCGGGACCGCGGTCGCGCACGCGCGGCTGCGGCACACCCCGCCCGGGGAGCGGCGGATCGTCGTGATGCTGTCGGCCTATCCGACCAAGCACGCCCGCATCGGCAACGCCGTCGGTCTGGACACCCCGGCGTCCGTCGTCCGGCTGCTCGCCGCGATGGCCGGCCAGGGCTACGACATCGGGCCGTTCGACGGGCCGGACGCGCTGCCCGGCGTGGCCGAGCTCGACGGCGACGCCCTGTTCCACGCGCTCATCGCCGCCGGTGGGCAGGACGCCGACTGGCTCACCGAGGAGCAGGTCTCCGGCAACCCGGTGCGCATCCCGGCGGCCGCCTACCGCGCGCACTTCGACTCCCTGCCCGCCGACCTGCGCGAGACGGTGGAGGAGCACTGGGGCCCCGCGCCCGGCTCGCTGTTCGTGGACGGGGACGACATCGTGTTCGCCGCCCTGCGGGCCGGCAACGTCGTGGTGATGGTCCAGCCGCCCCGCGGCTTCGGCGAGAACCCGATCGCGATCTACCACGACCCCGACCTGCCGCCCTCGCACCACTACCTCGCGGCCTACTGGTGGCTGCGCTCGGAGTTCGGCGCGCACGCACTCGTGCACGTGGGCAAGCACGGCAACCTCGAGTGGCTGCCGGGCAAGAACGTCGGCCTGTCCGCCTCCTGCGGTCCGGACGCCGCGCTGGGCGACCTGCCGCTGATCTACCCGTTCCTCGTGAACGACCCGGGCGAGGGGTCGCAGGCCAAGCGCCGCGCGCACGCCACCCTGGTCGACCACATGGTCCCGCCGATGGCGCGGGCGGACAGCTACGGCGACATCGCCCGGCTGGAGCAGCTGCTCGACGAGCACGCGAACGTCGCGGCGATGGACCCGGCGAAGCTGCCCGCCGTCCGCGCGCAGATCTGGACGCTGCTGCAGGCCGCGAAGCTCGACGCCGACCTGGGCCTGCACGAGCGCCCCGAGGACGACCACTTCGACGAGATGATCCTGCACGTCGACGGGTGGCTCTGCGAGATCAAGGACTCCCAGATCCGCGACGGCCTGCACGTGCTCGGGGCGCCGCCCACCGGGCAGAACCGCGTCGACCTCGTGCTGGCCATGCTGCGCGCCCGCCAGATCTGGGGCGGTTCGGTCGCGCTGCCCGGGCTGCGCCAGGCGCTGGGCCTGGTGGAGGACGGCACCGCGGGCCTGCAGGAGACCGACCGCGTCGAGGCGCTGGCCGAGGCGCTCGTCCAGGGGATGGAGAGCCGCGGCTGGACGGTGGCGGCGGTCGGGGACGTCGTCCGCGAGGTCCTCGACCGCGACGACGCCGGGGTCGCCGCCGTCCTCCGGTTCGCCGCCGAGGAGGTCGTGCCCCGGCTGGACCGGACGACCGACGAGCTCGACGCGACCCTGCACGCCCTGGAGGGCGGCTACGTGCCGGCCGGCCCCTCGGGCTCGCCGCTGCGTGGGCTGATCAACGTGCTGCCGACGGGCCGGAACTTCTACTCCGTCGACCCGCGCGCGGTGCCGTCGCGGCTGGCCTGGGAGACCGGGCAGGCGATGGCCGAGTCGCTCGTCGACCGGTACCGCGCCGACACGGGGGAGTACCCGCGTTCGGTCGGGCTGTCGGTGTGGGGCACCTCGGCGATGCGCACGTCGGGCGACGACATCGCCGAGGTGCTCGCACTGCTGGGCGTGCAGCCGGTCTGGGACGAGGCGTCCCGCCGGATCACCGGCCTGGAGGTCGTTCCGCTCGACGAACTCGGCCGGCCGCGCATCGACGTCACGGTGCGGATCAGCGGCTTCTTCCGCGACGCCTTCCCGCACGTCGTGACCATGCTGGACGACGCGGTGACCCTGGCCGCGGGGCTGGACGAGCCCGCGGAGCAGAACTACGTCAAGGCGCACGTGGACGCCGACGTGGCTACCCACGGCGACCGGCGCCGCGCGACCACCCGGGTCTTCGGCTCCAAGCCGGGCGCCTACGGCGCCGGCCTGCTGTCGCTGATCGACAGCCGCAACTGGCGGGGCGACGCCGACCTCGCCGAGGTGTACGCGGTGTGGGGGGGCTACGCCTACGGCCGCGACCTGGACGGCGTGCAGGCCCGGCCGGACATGGAGGCCGCGTACCGGCGGATCGCGGTGGCGGCGAAGAACGTGGACACCCGGGAGCACGACATCGCCGACTCCGACGACTACTTCCAGTACCACGGCGGGATGGTCGCCACGGTGCGCGCGCTGACCGGCACCGCGCCGGCGGCCTACATCGGCGACTCCACCCGGCCCGAGCAGGTGCGCACCCGGTCGCTGACCGAGGAGACCGCCCGGGTGTTCCGCGCGCGCGTCGTCAACCCCAAGTGGCTGGCCGCCATGCGCCGGCACGGCTACAAGGGCGCGTTCGAGCTGGCCGCCACGGTCGACTACCTGTTCGGCTACGACGCCACCACCGGCGTGGTCGCGGACTGGATGTACGAGAAGCTCGCCCAGACCTACGTGCTCGACCCGGAGAACCGTGCCTTCATGGAGCAGTCGAACCCGTGGGCGCTGCACGGCATCGCCGAGCGGCTGCTGGAGGCGGTCGACCGGAAGATGTGGGCCGAGCCGGACCCCGCTCTGCTGGCGGAGCTGCAGCAGGCCTACCTCGACACCGAGGGCGACCTGGAGGGCGGGGAGTCCCCGGCGACGGCCCGTCGCTGACCGGCGGAGCGGCACACTGCCGGGGTGCCGAACCTCCGCATCGCCCAGGACGACGCCGCCGACGAGCTGCTGGGCCGCGACCCGCTCGCGCTGCTGATCGGGATGCTGCTGGACCAGCAGTTCCCCATGGAGCGGGCCTTCTCCGCGCCCCGGCTGCTCGCCGACCGGCTCGGCGTCGACACCCTCGACGCCGCGCAGCTGGCCGGCATGGACCCCGAGGCCCTGACCGCGGTGTTCCAGGGGCCGCCGGCGCTGCACCGCTACCCGGGATCGATGGCCGGCCGCGCCCAGGAGCTGTGCCGGCTGCTCGTCGAGCGCTACGACGGGCGCGCGGAGAACCTGTGGGCCGGCGCCACCGACGGCAAGGCGCTGCTCCGCCGGTTGAAGGAGCTCCCGGGTTTCGGCGCGCAGAAGGCGTCGATCTTCCTGGCGCTGCTCGGCAAGCAGTACGGCGTCGCCCCGGACGGCTGGCGGGAGGCCGCCGGCGCCTACGGCGAGGAGGGCTCGCACCGCTCGGTCGCCGACATCACCGGGCCGGAGTCGCTGGCCGAGGTGCGCCGGTTCAAGCAGGAGCAGAAGGCGGCCGTCAAGAAGGCGGCAGGCGCCGGGTGATGGCAGAGGGATGCCGGACGTCCTGCGCGCAGAGCCCGCTGCAGGCGGAGCAACCGGCCCGTCGCTAGGCGAACGGACGCGCCGCCGCCGCCTCCGCCGGTCAGCCGGTGGGGCAGTCGCGCAGGGCCGACACGTCGAACTCCGGGATGGGACGCGCCGCTGCCTCTTGCGCGGTCGAGGCTTTCCCGTTGCGTTCGATGTCGTCGAGGAGCCAATCCATCTCCATGATCTCCCGGCGCTGGGCCTCGCTGATGGAGACGGCGAGCTCGCAGACGCGGACGTCGGAGATCCCGGCACGCTCTGACCTGGTGATGGCCAGCGAGTGGTGCGGGATCATCGAGCTCATCCAGTCCTCGTCCTGGACGGTCGTCTGACTGCGGTCGAGGAACACCCCGACGCCGAGCAGAACGAGGCTCGCTACCACGATCGCGATGTTGGCCTTGGTGTTGCGGTACATGTTCAGCATCCAGCCGAGCATCACCAGGCCCATCGTCCCGCCCATGGTGAGCGCCATGAACACGCGGCTCTCGCTGAACCGCACGTGACCCCACTCGTACGTGCCGGCGAACATGGCCGCGTACATCACCACCATGGCGGTGAGGATCATCGCCCCGAAGCGCAGGTACATGGTCCTGCTCATCGGGTCGCTGCCGCCGTGGTTCCCGTCATGCGTCTGCGGGGGGTCATGCTCGGCTGGCGAGGCCATGGAGGACTCCGTTCTCGAGTTGGGGCCCCTGCTCGGCCACGCGCGCAGGAACTGGTGCCTTCGTTCCTGACACGGGGAGCAGGAGCGGCGATGGGGAGGTGGGTCAGCCCAGTGCGGAGATGAGCTCCAGGCAGGCTTGTTCGCAACGACGGCAGGACTCCGCACACACCCGGCAGTGCTCGTGCATGGAGGCGTGCCCCCCGCACTCGTCCCCGCAGGCCTTGCAGGCCGCCGCGCAGGCCTCGAGCACCGCGCGGGTCAGGTTCGCGTCGTAGCCGGTGTGACGGGAGAGCACCCGGCCGGTGGCGTCGCAGACGTCGGCGCAGTCGAGGTTGGTGCGGATGCACTTCGTGAGCTCGGCGACCATGTCCTCGGACAGGCAGGCGTCGGCGCAGGCGGTGCAGGCCTGGGCGCACTCGACGCACGCCTCGATGCACTCCCTCAGCTTGTCGCGGTCAACGCCGCCGAGGTCCTTGGGGTAGGTCTCGAGCATCTGGCTGGCAACCGTCATGTCTCCTCCTCCGGGCGCCGGTGGGAGGCGTTCTTTCGACGCATGCGGCTTCCACCGACCACTCGCCACCTACCCCGGGCGTCGCACGCACCGCTCCGATGTCACAGATCTGTCATGTGGTGCCAGCGGCAGACGTGCAGGCACGGGTAGGGGTCGGGCGGCTCTACCGGGCCGTTCGTGGAGCGGAGGAGGACGTGATGGGGCGCATCGACCGGATCGCCGAACCGTGGGGGACCCGCACGCCGTACGGGCCGGGGGAGACGTGGCCGACCCGGGTGGACTCCTACCTGGCCGAGGGGCTGACCGAGGACGACGTCGAACGGTGGGTGCAGTCGGCGACGATCATGCACTCCAACGGCGACGGGCTCGACATCGCGGTCAAGGACGCCCGGATCGTCGGCGTCCGGGGCCGGGCGGTGGACCGGGTCAACCACGGCCGGCTGGGCCCCAAGGACCTGTACGGGTGGCAGGCGAACAACTCGCCCGACCGGCTGACCAGGCCGCTGATCCGCCGGAACGGCGAGCTGGTGGAGACCGACTGGGACACCGCGATGGACGCCGTCGCCGGCCGGTGCCGCGAGTTGCTGGACGAGCAGGGCCCGAGGGCGTGTCAGATGGTCTGTGTAGGAGCTGCGTGAGCCTGGGGCTGTGGCCTCGGGAGGGAGCACCCTGATGACCGTGACCGATGAGCAGGCCGGCGACCCGGGTGGCCCGGGCCGGGTGAGCGGGGCGCAGCTGCGGCAGCTGTTGGCCGATGACACGTGGCTGGATGCGTTGATCGACCGGGCCGAGACCGGCGGAGTGGCGCTGACCGGGGAGGGCGGGTTCCTTCCGGAGCTGGTCAAGGCCGTCCTCGAGCGGGGACTGGCCGCTGAGCTGACCGAGCACGTCGGCTACGAGCGGGGCGATCCGGTCGGCCGGGGCTCGCCGAACAGCCGCAACGGCAGCACGCCCAAGACGGTGCAGTCCGAGGTCGGCCCGCTGCCGCTGGCCGTGCCCCGGGACCGGGCGGGCAGTTTCACCCCGCAGCTGGTGCCCAAGGGCGAACGCCGCCTCGGCGGCCTGGACGACATGATCATCTCGCTCTACGCGGGTGGGATGACGGTGCGCGACATCCAGCACCATCTGGCCCGCACGATCGGCACCGAGCTGTCCCACGACACGATCAGCAAGATCACCGACGCGGTGCTCGACGAGGTCGGCGCATGGCAGGCTCGGCCGCTGGAGCCGATCTACCCGATCGTCTACGTCGACGCGCTGGTGGTGAAGATCCGCGACGGCCATCAGGTGCGCAACCGGGCCGCGCACATCGTGGTCGGAGTGGACCTCGACGGCATCAAGCACGTGCTGGGGATCTGGGTGCAGGCCACCGAGGGCGCGAAGTTCTGGGCCGGCGTGGTGGCCGAACTGGCCAACCGCGGCGTGCGGGACATCCTCATCGCCTGCTGTGACGGGCTGACCGGCCTGCCCGAGGCGATCGAGGCGACCTTTCCGCACACGACCGTGCAGACCTGCGTGGTGCACCTGATCCGCGCCTCGATGCGGTTCGTGTCCTACGGCGACCGCAAGAAGGTGGCCGCCGCGCTCAAGGGCGTCTACACCGCCCCGACCGCCGATGCCGCCGAGACCACGCTGCTGGAGTTCGCCGACTCCGACCTGGGACGCAAATACCCGGCGGCGGTGGCGACCTGGCAGAACGCCTGGGAGCGGTTCATCCCGTTCCTCGCCTTCGGACCCGCGCTCCGCAAGATCATCTACACGACGAACATGATCGAGTCGCTGAACTACCAGCTCCGGAAGATCATCAAGAACCGGGGGCACTTCCCCAACGACGCCGCGGTGATCAAGCTGCTCTGGCTGGCGATCCGCGACATCGAGGACAAGCGGGCCCGGGAGCGGCTCAAGGACCGCGGCAAGCCGGCCAACCAGCGCACCGCACCCGGCAAGCTCGTCGAGGGCGCGGTCACCCAGGGCTGGAAGCCGGCCATGGCCGAGATGATGATCGCCTTCGGCGACCGCATCGAGCCTTACCTCAGCTGACAACATCAAGATCGACTGCAGGTCTTACACAGAGAAGTTGACAAGCTCCTTCCCGAGCGCAGTCGCCTTCTACACGACCGGGCAGCTGTTCCTCGAGGAGTACTACACCCTCGGGCTGATCGCGCACGGCGGGATCGGCACCAATCACGTCGACGGCAACACCCGGCTGTGCACGGCCACGGCGGCCGCCGCGCTCAAGGAGACCTTCGCCTCCGACGGCCAGCCGGGCAGCTACACGGACATCGACTCCGCCGACGTGATAGCCCTCTACGGGCACAACATGGCCGAGACCCAGACCGTCCTCTGGACCCGCATCCTCGACCGGCTCGCCGGGCCGAACCCGCCGCAGATCATCTGCGTCGACCCGCGTGAGACGCCCGTGGCCCGAGCGGCCACCGTGCACCTGGCCCCACGGCCGGGCACCAACGTGATGCTGATGAACGCTCTGCTGCACGAGATCGTCGGCAACGGCTGGATCGACCGCGAGTACATCGAGGCCCACACCGTCGGCTTCGACGAGCTGGAGAAGCGCGTCCGCGACTACCCGCCGGAGGTCGCTGCCGAGGTGTGCGACGTCCCGGCCGAGGACATCCGCGCGGCGGCCCGCATCATCGGGCACGCGCAGCGGCTGCTGTCGACGGTGCTGCAGGGCTTCTACCAGTCCCACCAGGCCACGGCGGCCGCCGTCCAGGTCAACAACATCAACGTCGTGCGAGGCATGCTCGGCCGGCCCGGCTGCGGGATCCTGCAGATGAACGGCCAGCCGACGGCGCAGAACACCCGCGAGGCGGGCGCCGACGGTGACCTGCCGGCGTTCCGCAACTGGTCCAACGACAGCCACATCAAGGACCTCGCCCGCATCTGGAACGTCGACCCGATGGACATCCCGCACTACTCGCCGCCCACGCACGCCATGCAGATGTTCCGCTACGCGGAGGAGGGGTCGATCCGCTTCCTCTACGTCACTGCGACCAACCCGGCGGTCTCGCTGCCCGAGCTGGCCCGGATCCGGGAGATCCTGGCGCAGGAGCGGCTGTTCCTGGTCGTGCAGGACATCTTCCTGTCCGAGACCGCGCAGCTGGCTGACGTCGTCCTGCCCGCGGCGACGTGGGGTGAGAAGACGGGCACCTTCACCAACGTCGACCGCACGGTGCACCTGTCGGAGAAGGCGGTCGAGCCGCCGGGGGAGGCGCGTGCCGACCTGGACATCCTCATCGACTTCGCCCGGCGGCTGGACCTGCGGGACAAGGACGGCGCCCCGCTGGTGAAGTGGTCGGACCCCGAGGGCGCCTTCGAGGGCTGGAAGGAGTGCTCGAAGGGACGGCCGTGCGACTACAGCGGTCTGTCCTACGACAAGCTGCGCGGCGGTAGCGGGATCCAGTGGCCGGTCACCGAGGACGCGCCCGACGGCACCCAGCACATCTACGTCGACGGGCAGTTCTGGGCGCAGCCGGAGTACTGCGAGAGCTACGGCCGCGACCTGGTCACCGGCGCCGCGCTGGACGAGACCGAGTACCGCGCGCTCAACCCGACGGGCCGGGCGGTGCTCAAGGCTGCCGAGTACCTGCCGCCGCACGAGCTGGTCAGCGAGGAGTACCCGTTCCAACTGATCACCGGCCGCACGCTCTACCACTTCCACACCCGCACGAAGACCGGCCGAGCGCCGCAGCTGCAGGCCGCTGCGCCCGAGGTCTGGGTCGAGATGTCGGCCTCGGACGTCGCCGACCGAGGCTGGGCCGAGGGCGACCTGCTGGAGCTGCGGACGCCACGCGGGCGCGTGGAGGCGAAGCTGCGGATCAGCGGCATCAGGCCGGGGGTGCTGTTCCTGCCGTTCCACTACGGCTACTGGGACGAGCCCGGCGGGCACGAGCCGGACGGCTTCGGCCGGGCGGCCAACGAACTCACCCTCACCGACTGGGACCCCTGCTCCAAGCAGCCGATCTTCAAGACCGCCGCCGCCGCGGCCGACCGGCTCGGCTCCGGGGACGGCCCGTCGGCGGCGCCCACCACCACGAGCTCGCGGCCGGTCACCGGCGACGTACCGCCGACGCGGGGCGGGCCTGCGGCCGAGGCCGTGGAGGAGCTCGCCACGGGAGGTGCGCGATGAAGCTGGGCCTGGCCATCGAGGAACTGCACCGCTCGGAGAACCACCTCGCCCGGGTGCTGCTGGCCGTGTCCGACCGGCACAAGGCCGACCACGAGGTGTTCTACGTCGCCCGCGACATCGCCGGCTGGTCGCAGCGGCACGTGCAGGAGCTGGCCCGCATCGGGGCAGACTTCGGCGTCGACCTCGACCCCGAACCGGAGGGCGAGCCGGGGATCCTGGAGAAGATCCAGCAGGCCACGTCGGACCTGCTCGGCCGCCGGCCCGAGCCCGGGCTGCTGCTGCTCGCCGATCTGCGGCACGTGCACCGCGAGGCCGCCGGGGTGTCCCTGGACTGGGAGCTGCTGGCCCAGGCCGCGCAGGGCGCTCGCAAGCGGGAACTGCTGGAACTGGCCGAGCGCTGCCACCCCGACACGCTGCGGCAGATGCGCTGGGCCAACGCCAAGCTCAAGGAGTCCGCGACGCAGGCGCTGGTCAGCTGATGGAGCCGCAGACCCGCGTCGTCCTCCGGCCCATCGCCACCCCGCTGCCCCCGGGGTTTCTCGCGCTGGCCCTGTCGACCGTGATGTTCAGCGCGGTCCAGCTCGGCTGGATCGCTCTCGCCGAGGGCCGGATCGCGGCGCTGACGGCGCTGCTCGCCACGCTGCCGCTGCAGTTCCTGGCCGCGGTCATCGGCTTCCTCAGCCGCGATCCGGTGGCCGCCACCGGCATGGGCATCCTGTCTGGCACCTGGGCGGTCATCGGCTACACGACGCTGACCTCGCCCCCGGGCGCGGTCAGCGACGGCCTCGGCGTCTTCCTGCTGACCGCCGGCCTCGCCATGGTCGTCCCGGCGGCCGCCGCCGCGGGCAGCAAGGCCGTGCCTGCCGCGGTCATGGCGCTGGCCGGCACCCGCTTCCTCGTCACGGGGGCCTACGAGCTCACCGGCTCGACCGGGTGGAAGACCGCGGCCGGCTGGGTCGGTCTGGCGCTGGCGGTCGTCGCCTTCTACGCGGCTCTGGCGCTGGAGCTCGAGGGCGCCCGGCGGCGGACGGTGCTTCCGCTGGGGCGGCGCGGCCCGGGGCAGGCCGCAGTCGACGGACGTGGACCGCTGCAGCCCGCCGACCTCCGGGACGAGGCCGGCGTCCGGCCCCAGCTGTGAGTACTGGTCGCGAAGGGCGAGGCCGGTGCTGATCGACGTCGTGCTCGTCGCCGCGGGCGTGCTGGGCCTGGCGGTGGCTGCGCTGTCGGATCGGTTGCGTCGTCTCCCCGTCTCCGAGCCGGTTCTCGCGCTCGCCGCGGGCGTGCTCCTGGGGCCGGAGCTGCTGGGCCTGCTCGACGTGCCGCCCCTGACCGAGGACAGCACCTGGCTGCACACGACCACCCGCCTGCTGCTGGCGATCTCGGTGATGGCGGTGGCCCTGCGGTACCCGTTCGGCGGCGCCCGCAGGCGGCTGCGCCCGGTGCTCCTCCTGCTGGCGGTCGCGATGCCGGTCATGGCCGGGGTCACCGCGGGGCTCGCCGCGTGGGTGCTGGGTGTCGGGCTCGGCACGGCGGTGCTGATCGGTGCCGCGCTGTGCCCCACAGACCCCGTGCTGGCCTCCAGCGTCGTGACCGGCGGGCCGGCCGAGGAGGACCTCCCGGCCCCGGACCGGCAGATCCTGTCGCTGGAGTCCGGGGCCAACGACGGCCTGGCGTTGCCCCTGGTCCTGCTGGCCCTCGCCGTGGCCGGCGCCGACAGCATCGGTGCCGCGCTGGCCGAGTCGGTGTGGCAGGTGGCCGGGGCGGTCCTGCTGGGCGTCCCGGCCGGCTGGCTCGGCGCCCGCGCGCTGCAGGCGGGGAAGAACCACGGGTCCGTCGACACCGGCCCCCGGCTGCTCTTCACCGCGGTGCTGGCCTTCGCCGTCCTGGGGGCAGCCGGGCTGCTGCACGTGGACGGCATCCTCGCGGTGTTCGTGGCGGGGCTCGCCTTCAACTACGCGGCCACCGGCCCGGACCGCACCGACGACGTGCCGATCGACGAGGCGGTCAACCGCTTCCTGGTGCTGCCGCTCTTCGTGGGCCTCGGAGCCGTCCTGCCGTGGTCGGCGTGGGCAGACCTGGGCTGGCGTGGGCTCGCCCTCGTCGTCGGTGTCCTGCTTCTCCGTCGGCTACCGGTGGTGTGGTTGCTGCGCCGGCCCCTCGGCCTGGGTGGGCCGGACGCGGCCTTCCTCGGGTGGTTCGGCCCGATCGGGGTGTCGGCGGTGTTCTACCTGGCGATGGAGGCCGAGCGGCTGGCCGTGGATCCGGTCGTGCTCGCGGCCGGCAGCCTCGTCGTCGCCGCCAGCACGGTCGTCCACGGGACGACGTCGGCGCCTAGCCGGGTGTTCTACCGGCGGGCCGCCCAGGCCGGGGCCGGCAGCGGGCACAGGAAACGCGTGAGCGAGAGGGAGGAGTGACCGTGTGGTTCGACTCGTGGTCCGACCTGGTCCGGGTGGCCGTCATCGGCGCCAGCGCCTACCTCACCGTGGTGGTGGTCCTCCGGCTGTCCGGCAAGCGCACGCTGGCCAAGCTCAACGCCTTCGACCTGGTCGTCACCGTCGCCCTCGGTTCCACCCTGGCGACGATCCTGCTCAACAGCGACGTGTCCTGGACAGAGGGTGCGCTTGCGCTGGCCGTGCTGGCGCTGCTCCAGTCGCTGGTGGCCTGGGGCACCGTGCGCTGGCCGGGCGGTCGGAAGGTGGTGACCGCACGGCCGACCCTGCTGCTCCGCGACGGGCGCGCCCTGCCGGAGGCGTTGCGGGCCGAACGCGTGACGATGGACGAGGTCCGCCAGGCGGTGAGAGCGACCGGGTCCGGCGACCTCACGTCGACCGCCGCCGTCGTCCTGGAGAGCGACGGCTCCTTGAGCGTCATCTCGGCCAGTCGGCTGGGGAACGGGTCAAGCCTGGAAGGGGTGCGCGCCCGCGACGCCTGACCGGTCGGTCCACGTGTCCGGGGGCCAGTCGCCCGCGAGCGCGTCCGCGAGCTGCCGCCGCCAGCGCGCCGTCTCGGTGGCGTCCACGGCCGCGGACGTCTCCGACAGCCGGACGATCCGATCCATGTGGTCGGTCAGTTGTTGATCGATCACCCCGCGTGGAGCCCGCCAAGCGAGCTCGCGCAGCAGGGCAGCCAGGCGGCGCAGGACGGCGGGCTGTCCCTCCGCGAAGTGCACCGGCTCCTCGAGCCCCAGCTGGACGAGAGCCGACAGGTCCCACTGGGGCAGCAGGAGGCGCAGGACGCCGTCGTGGTCGTGCAAGGGCGTCGCCCGAGGCGGGCGGGTGAGGACCTCGCCCAGCAGGGCGGAGACGTGCGAGAGGGCGTGCACGGCTGTCGTCGGGTCGTTGGTGCCCGGGGAGAGCGCCCGCACGGCGATGTCGACCGTCTTGCGGAGGCTGTAGGCGATGTCGTGGTCGGGGACGCGCTCGAAGCGCAGGTGCACGCTCTCGTCCAGCGACCGCTTCACCGCATCGGTGTCGGCCTCCGCTCCCGGGTGTGAGGGCCAGACGTGTGCAAGGGGGGTACCGGCGACGACGGAGTCCCCGATGCGGTGGGCGAGGAGCACCGTGGCCCCGGCGGACTCGGCCACATCCACGATGCGGGGCCCGTCCACATGGGTGATGAACCCGCTGGCCGAGGCGACGACGATTGCCGGGGTGCCGGTCGGAAGGACATAGCCCGCCGCATCGCCGTCGTCGCTCGGAAGTTCGCGGGCGAAGGTGGCCTGGGCCTCGTCGGAGACGTCCCGCAGCATGGTCTCGACGCGGAGCGAGCGCGCCAGGTGGCCGAGGAAGAGGACCAGGGCCACGACGCTGACCACCGTCAGCACGAACGCCGCGGTGACCGAGGCCCGGGGGACGAACGCGGGACCGGCCGACTGCTCCGTCCGCACCGTCCGCAGCACCGTCAGGGCGTAGACGAAGGTGCCGACCAGGACGGCGAGGGTGGCCTGGACGACGCGGTCGGTCACGAACGTCTGCAGCAGACGCGGTGAGTGCTGGCTGCTGCTCAGCTGGAGGGCGACGACGGTGAAGGAGAACGTCAGGCCGGTCACCGAGATCAGGGATCCGGCGATGGCGGCGAGGACGTCGCGCGCCGCGGAGGGTCCCCCTCCGAACACGAAGGTGAGCGGATGCTCCCCGCCGGGTTCCTCGAGAACCTGGTCCACCGCCGGCAGACCGATGCCGAGCCCGATGGCCAGTGCGATGGCGAGGACCGGGAGTGGCCACAGGGAGCTGCGCAACCGGCTCCACACCCAGCTCCCGGCGCCCGGGCGTGCTCGACCCGCCCTCACCGGGGTGCCACCGATCCGTAGTCGGCCCGGTCGACCGGTTCGTCGGTGAGCCCGTCGTCGGTGGGCACCTCCAGGGGGCTGCCGTCGACGCTGAACCGGACCTCGTCCACCCCGGGGAACTCGGTCACCGTCCAGACGATCTGGGCGACGGCGAGCTGCTGGTTGCCCCCCAGGAGACCGGTGAACTCACGGGTGACCGTGACGGTGACCGAAGGGTCGTCCGGGGTGGGTCCGCTGTGCCGCAGGGTCTGCGGTGCCAGCGCCGTCCGCAATCCTGCGTCGACCTCGGACGGTGTCAGCCCTGCGACGAGCAGGTCCAGGGCGGCGTGCACGTCGGCCGGTCCGACGGGCCGGGACACCGCCTCGAGCTGACGGCCGCGGATGAACCACAGCTCGACGGCGCCGTCGTCCACCACCGGCTCGGTGGTCGAGGTCCGAGCCGGGGCCCCGACGACGAGGCTCTCGGGCCGGTCCTGGGTCGGCACGCCGCAGGCGGCGAGCGCCATTCCCGAGGCGAGGGAAGCAGATGATCAGTCGTCGCACGACGCCTCCCAACGGGGCAGGGTGACGGTCAGACGTGCTCCGCCCTCGGGGCTCTCGGACAGCGAGACGCTGCCGCCCATGCCCCCTACGTGCCGCGCCACCAGCGAGAGCCCCAGACCGGAGCCGTCGGACCGAGCTCGGTTCGCGTCGCGCCCACGGGCGAACCGCTCGAAGACGCGCGACCGTTCGGCCTCGGGGACACCGGGGCCTGCGTCGTCCACCAGGATGCTGGCCTCGGCCGGACTCGCCTCCACCCGGACAGCCGTAGCGCCGCCGCCGTGCTTCTCGGCGTTCTCCAGCACGTTGCTCACGACCCTCTCCAGGCGTCGCTTGTCCGCACGTACGACGGCCGTCCGCGCATCGGGGGCGACGACGAGGGGAACAGCCGGCCCGCCGGTGGTCTGGCGCCTGGACAGGGACTCGGTCACCAGGTCGGCCAGGCGGACGTCCTCGAGCACGGCATCTTCCGCGCCGGCGTCGGCGCGGGAGATCTCCAGGAGATCCGCCACCAGCCGCTCGAAGCGGGTGACCTCGGCGCGGAGCAGCTCCAGACCCTCGCGCCCGTCCTCAGGGAGGTGTCCGTCGTACGCCTCCAGCAGCGCGAGGGCACCTGTGATCGTGGTGAGCGGGCTGCGGAGCTCGTGGCTGACGTCGGCGGCGAACCTGGCGTCGCTGCGGACCCGCTCCTCCAGCCTGGCCACGGTGGCGTTGAACGACCGGGCGATGGGGATCAGGGACGGATCCCCCTGCGGATCGATGCGGGCGGTCAGGTCGCCGGCCGCGATCGCTGCCGCCGCGCCCGCCACCCGGTCGAGCGGGCGGAGCGTCGGCCGCGTGGCCCAGCTGCCGACCAGCAGCGACGCCGGAACCACGGCCAGGGTCGCGCCGGCGAGGACGCCGGCGAGCACCCGGTAGGTGTGGTCGAGCTCGTCCAGCGGGAACACCTCGAAGTAGCCGCCGCCGGTCGTCTCGAGGGGCACGCCGATCCCGAGGACCGTCTGGCCGTCCACGTCGAACCGCTGGCGGGCGGGGGTCCCGTCCAGGACCACCTGCCGCAGGCGGGGCGGTATGTCGTCGCGGCCGACCGTCAGCGACGTGGTGATCCAGCGGTCGCCGTCGCCCAGGAGGGACGTGGATCCGGTCTCTCGCGGGAGCTGCGACAGCAGCTGTTCGGAGGACAGCCCAGCGGCTCCGGATGCGCGCTGGACCTGCGCCGCGTTGGCCATGGTCTGCGCCAGCGTGGCCCGTTCCCGGCCGACGAGCAGGTAGCGGGACACCCCGAGCCACACCCCGACGGCGAGGACGATGCTGAGCACGACGGCCACGGTGGTGAACGCCAGGGTGGCGCGGCCGCGCAGGGTTCCCGGCCAGCGGGCGGCTCTCATGCCGGCACCCGGTACCCCAGGCCCCGCACGGTGGTGACCACCTCCGGTCGGGCCGGATCGGCCTCGACCTTCTTGCGCAGCCGGCGGATGTGCACGTCCACGAGGCGGGAGTCCCCGAAGTAGTCGTAGCCCCACACCCGTTGCAGCAGGTCCTCGCGGCTCAGGACGCGGCCGCGGTCGGCGACGAGTTCGACGAAGAGGCGCAGCTCGGTCTTGGTCAGCTCGATGGGCACACCGTCGCGGGTGACCGAGCCGGCGAGCGGGGACACCTCGATGCCGTTGACGACGATCGTCGGCGGCTCGCCGCCCCCGCGGTTGCGCCGGGCGATGGCGCGCACCCGCGCCACGATCTCCTTGGGTACGAACGGCTTGGTGACGTAGTCGTCCGCGCCCGCCTCCAGTCCGGCCACGACGTCGTCGCTGTCGGACCGGGCGGTCAGCATGATGACGGGAGTCGTACTCGTCTTCCGGATCTCGCGGCACACCTGGAAACCGTCGAGGCCGGGCAGGCGGAGGTCCAGGAGGACCACGTCGAACGGCCGGCCGCTCAGACGGGCCAATCCCTCCTCGCCGGAGGCGGCACCGCTCACCTCGAAGCCCTCGCGCTGCAGGGTCATCTCGACCACCCGGCGGATGCGGGCGTCGTCCTCGATGACCAGAACCGACTGCGGCACGTCGGGCAGTGTGCCCGCGTGCGCACGGCCTGAACGGTCCACGTCCGAACTGTGCATCTCCTCTCCACGGGAAGGCGGGCTGAGCGCGGAGATCGTCACGGATCTGTCATGGCCGGGCGGACTACCGCCACAGGGCGGGGGAAGGGCACCTCGTCGGCAACCGGCGGCGGGAGGCATCGGGTGGACGTCGATCTCACGACGACGGGGTCGGTGGTGGGGGCGCTGGTCATCAGCCTGCTGCTGGCCGCGCTGCACGTGGCGGCGCCACGCATCCGTCGGCTGCCCCTCGTTCCCGAGCGGGTGACCGGCTCCTTCGCTGGGGGCCTGGCGGTGGCGTACGTCTTCCTGCACCTGCTGCCGGAGCTCGCCGAGGGCAACGAGGCGATCGGCGAGGCCCTGAGCGACGTGCTGGAGCCGACACCGCTGCTGGACCTCGGCATCTTCCTGGTCGCACTGGCCGGATTCGCCGCCTTCTACGGGCTGGAGCGCCTGGCCCGGTCCCGGGCGGCCACGGCGGGGGGAGCGCGGGAACCGGCCGGGGTCTACTGGCTGCACCTGGGGTCGTTCATGATCTACAACGCCCTGATCACCTACACGATGGCCCTACGGCTCCGGACCGGCGTCGCCTTCGCCGTCCTGTTCGCCCTCGCGATGGGCCTGCACTTCGTGCTCACGGACCGCTCGCTCGAGGAGCACTACCCGCGCCGGTTCCCCCGCAGCGGCCGCGCCCTCCTCGCCGCCGCCCTCCTGCTCGGGTGGGGCCTGGACGCGCTCTTCGCACCCACGAGCACGGTGGTCGTCGCTCTTCTCACCGCGCTGCTCGGTGGATCCATCCTGCTCAACGTCTTCAAGGAGGAACTGCCCTCCACCGGCCGGTCGAGCTACGGCTGGTTCCTCACCGGCCTGGCCTTCTACGCCGCGCTGTTGACCGCGGTCACGGCGCTGGGGAAGTGAGGGTGCTGGGCGCCGCCGGGTCGTCCGTGGTCTCGCGTGGCGCGCTGGCCACGCAGATCCGGGCGCTCGGATGCCGGGGACCCGACGAGTCCGCGCAGGGGGCCATCGCTGCCCTCGACGACGGCCTGCTGGTGCTCGACGCCGCGGTCGAGCCGTCTGCAGCGCCGGACCCGCTCGGCGTCCGGCCGGTGCGGCGGCTGTGCGCCCGGTACGTCCCGACGGTGTGGGGGCGCACCGGCGTCGGGGATGTCCGACCCACCGGTTCCCGCGCCGAGGGTTCCCCGGGACCGCCGGGGTCCGGACATCAGGGGCCGGAACCCCCGCATGTCAGTTCCGTGACAGACGGCGCTGTGGTCGTTTTCCGGTCGCCGGCTCGGGCAGCCCGTCATTGCACGGGGATCGACCGGCAGGCGGAGACGTGTCGAGCAGGCCCGCAGCCACACCGAGGACCTGCGCCACAGCGGGCCGCGCCACGTGGGCCTCGGAGGCGGAACCGCACGCGCCCGCGGTGCGCCGCGAGTCGCCGTCGGTGAACCGCGGGAACCGGCCCGCCGCCCCTGACGGAGAGGAGTACCGACATGGCACGCAGGAGTTCCACCACAGCGCGTCTGGGCGCGGCGGCCGCTGCGGCCGCTCTCGCCCTGACCGTCAGCGGTTGTGGCGACGAGACGCCCGACGTCGACGACAGCGGCGCGATCGGCCCGGACGAGGCCGTGAACGAGGACCTGAAGCTGCTCCAGGTCCAGCTGGCCTACCCGGAGGACGGGGTGTACGAGCCGGGCGAGGATGTGCCCCTCTACGCAGGCATCGCCAACACCGGTGAGCCCGAGGACGACCTGGTCGACGTCCGCGGGCCCGACTTCCTCGACAGCAGGATCACCGTCGACGGCGAACCGGGGGTCATCCGTGTCCCCGAGGACGACAACGTCTACGTCGGGGCGGAGGGAGCGCCCTCCATCGTGCTGGAGGACGTGCAGACCACTCTGCGGTCCTCGGAGTCGATACCCGTGACCTTCGTCTTCGAGGAGGCGGGGGAGGTCACCATCGACGCGATGGTGGCCGCCGAGGGGCAGACCCCGAACCCGTCCTTCGACTTCGAGAACCCCGCCGACGACCCGACCGACGAATGACGGCCACCCCGGTAGCCCCCGCATCCCTTCCCCGGCGGACGGGCGAGGCGCGCGAGCGCTGTCCCGGCTCGTCGCCGGAGGCACCAGGTGCGGGACACGTCGTCACCGCGGCCGACGTGATGATCGCCGGCCCGAAGGTCGTGTCCGGTGACGTCTCGGTCGGAGACGTCCGGCACGTGTTCGAGGACGACCACGTGGTCATGGTCCTGCTCGCCGAGCGGGGCTTCCTCCTCGGCGCCCTGCTCCGTGGAGACCTGCCGGACACCGTCCCCGCATCCGCGCCCGCACTTCCGCTGTCGACCACCAGTGGCAGGACTGTGCTGCCGACGGAGCCGGTCGCGGCCGTGCTCCGTCGGCTGCGGGACGCCCGTGCCCGCCGGCTGGCCGTGGTCGATGGAGCGGGTCGCCTCCTGGGACTGGTGTGCCTCAAGCGCAGTCGTACCGGCTTCTGCAGGGACGCCGGTGTGGCCGCACGCAGCCGGGCGACCTCCCGGAGCCGTGGTCGGCAGGGAGGCGCTGACGTGGGAAGTCCGAGGAACGCATGACCTGGCTGGCGATCCTCCTGATGGTTGTCGCAGCGGCGTGCGCGACGGCCGGCGCGGTGGTGGCCCTCGGGCAACGGTCCGGCGCCGCGGAAGAGGCGGGGACACAGCGCGGGATCACGGTGCTGTGGTTGCTCGCTGCCGCAGTGGCCGCAGCGGCGATCGGCGCGGCCATGCTGGGCGCGCACGCCACGCGCTCGGCACAGATCGGCGTCTTCGCCGCTGCAGCAGCGACTGTCGCACTACCCCTGATGGCGGTCGGGCTCAGCCGGCGAGCCCGCAGGTCCGACCGAGACCGACGGTCGAGCCGCAGCGGCCGAGCCTGAGCAGCGTCGGGATCGCGTGCCGTCCGGGACGGCGGCCCGTACCGAGGAGCCACTCAGCGGGCGGGCTGCGCGTGCACCCGCACGCCGACGATCCCGCTCACCGTGTGCGCCAGCGCGCGCAGCGCCCGCTCCTCGGTCTCGACGGCGCCCTCGGGGCTGCCCGACGTCCGGCTGATCGTCGCGTAGCCGTCGGTCACGGCGACCTCCCAGGCGTCCGGCTCACCGGTGTACTCGGTCACGAGCCGGACCAGGTCGGCGCGCAGCCGCTCGTCCGGGACCAGCAGCGTGCGCAGCAGGTCGCGCCGGCTGATGATCCCCACCAGCCGCCCGCGGTCGGTGACCGGGACGCTGCGCAGCCGCGCGTCGACGAACAGGCGCGCGATGTCGGCGACGTCGGCGGTGGTCTCGACCGTGCGCACCTCTGTCGTCATGATCCCGCGCACCTCCGCGGGAGGCGGCTCGCCGTCGGCGACGTCGCGGAGCACGTGCGCGCGCGGGTCCCGGGGCAGCCGGCCCCGCAGCACGTCGGCCTCGGCCACGATGCCGAGCACGTGGCCCTCGTCGTCGACGACCGGCAGCGCGGCGAACCCGCGCTCGGCCAGCAGCTCCGCGGCGTCCTTGGCCGAGGAGCCCGGCCGGACGGCGACCACCTCGGTGGTCATCACCTCGTGGGCACGCACGGGTCCTCCTCGCCGTCGGGCAGCTGGGGATCGAGCCTAGGGGGACGGCGGCGTGCTCGGGTGCTCCCGGACCGGCACGACCGCGAGCGGGCAGGTGGTCCGGTGCAGGACCGCGTGCGTCGTCGACCCGAGGCGGGCCAGCCGGCCGCGGTGCCGGTGGCCCACGACGAGCAGGTCGGCCGATGCCGACGCGGCCAGCAGCGCCGCCGCGGGTCGGCCGCGCACCACGGACTCCTCGATCACCAGCTCGGGCTCCGCCGTCCGCCAGGGGGCGATCACCTCGCTCAGCAGCTGCTCCTGGTCGGCGGCCAGGACGCTCCAGTCGACCACCGGCCCGAAGCTCCCGAGGGCGGCCTCCGCCGCGAGGTCCCGCCACGCGTGCACCGCCGTGAGGACCGCGCCGCGGGCGGTGGCCTCGGCGACGGCGACGGCGAGGACGGCGGCGTCACCCGGCCCGCCCTCCACGCCGACGACCACCTCGGGCCGGCCGTCTTCGCGCCTCACGACCTCGTCGGGCAGTGCGATCACCGGGCAGTGCGCGTGCTGCACCAGCGCCCCCGCGGTGGACCCCAGCAGCAGCCCGGGGAGCCCGCCGGCCCCGCGGCGCCCGGTCACGAGCAGCGCGGCCCCGGCGGAGAGGGCCAGCAGCCCGTCGACGGGGTAGTCGTCGACGACCGCGGTGTCCACGTCGGTCAGGTCGCTCCCCGCGCGGACGGCGTCGGCGGCGGCCTGCACCAGAGCGGTGGCGCTGGCGTCGAACCGCTCCTGCACCTCGCGGTCGGCCATCGGCACCGCGTCCCCGGCGCCCTGCCGCGGGGTGACGTGGACGATCAGCAGCCCGGTCGCCCGGCGGCGGGCGCACTCCGCCGCGTACAGGGCGGCCCGGGTGGACGCCTCCGACCCGTCGACGCCGACGACGACCCGTCCCGCCGCGGACACCTGTGCTCCGGTCACCCCGCACCTCCCGTCTCGAGCCCCGTCCGGCGGGGCTCTCCAAGTCCTACCGGACGGGGGCGCGGATCGGGGGCGGGGGTGCCGGCGGAGCTCCGGCCGCCGCCTGCACGGACCCCGTCCGCGGTGGCACCATGGAGCGCGGACCGGGGAGCGCCCGGGGCGCTCGCCCCCGCGGACCGGCCCGCGGAGGGATGGAAGCCCGTGGCCACCAGCCAGCAGTTCCCGCGGCCGCGCCGTGCCGAGCCCGTGCTCATCACCGAGGCGCAGGTCAGCCAGGTGGACCAGCACGCGGCCCGCAAGAAGCGCTACGCCCTGACGATGCTGGTCCGCGGCATCTGCCTGGTCCTGGCGGCGGTGTTCTACCAGATCGTCTGGCTGATGCTGATCTTCGCGTTCCTCGGCACCGTGCTGCCCTGGATCGCCGTCGTCATGGCCAACGACCGGCCGCCGAAGAAGAAGCAGCACGTCAACCGGTACGTCGCCGGCCCCGACCGGCAGCTGGAGAGCCGCCCGCACCGGGTCATCGACGGCTGACCCGGTCAGACCTCGGCGGCGACCGCTCCCGCGGTGCTGGGCGCGGCGTGGTGCCGGCCGATCGGCAGCACCAGGGGCTTGCCGGACACCGGGTCGACGATCACCCGGCTCGCCAGCCCGAACACCGCGCGCACGCAGTCCTCGGTGAGGACGTCGCCCGGGGCTCCGGCCGCGTGGATCCGCCCGGCCTCGAGCGCCACCAGGTGGTCGGCGTAGCGGGCGGCGAGGTTGAGGTCGTGCAGCACCATGACGATCGTGGTGCCGCGCACCGCGTTGAGGTCGGTGAGCAGGTCGAGCACCTCGACCTGGTGGCTGACGTCGAGGAACGTCGTCGGCTCGTCGAGCAGCAGGACGTCGGTCTGCTGGGCCAGCGCCATGGCGATCCACACCCGCTGGCGCTGCCCGCCGGAGAGCTCGTCGACGGCCCGCTCGGCGAGCTCCGTGGTCTGCGTGGCCTCCAGCGCCGCCGCGACCGCCGCGTCGTCCTCCCGGCTCCACCGGGAGAACACGCCCTGGTGCGGGTGCCGCCCGCGGCCGACCAGGTCGGAGACGGTGATGCCCTCGGGTGCGATCGGCGACTGCGGCAGCAGGCCGAGCGTGCGGGCCAGCTCCTTCGCCGGCATCCGGTGCACCGCGGCGCCGTCGAGCAGCACCCGACCGGCCCGCGGCGCGAGCAGTCGCGACATCGACCGCAGCAGCGTCGACTTCCCCGACGCGTTGGCGCCGACGATCGCGGTGATCCGGCCGGCCGGTACGGCCAGGTCCAGCCCGTCGATCACGGTCCGCTCGCCGTACGCGAGCGTCAGCTCCTCGGCGACGAGCGAGTGCGTGGACGTCATAGCGAGCCTCCGGCCCGGTTGGTGCGGACGATCAGGTAGACCAGGTAGGGCGCGCCCAGCACGCCGGTGACGACGCCGACGGGGAAGCGGGTGTCCAGCGCGAACTGGCCGACCAGGTCGGCCACCAGCACCAGGAGGGCGCCGACCAGCGCGGCCGGCACGAGCAGCGAGCCGTTCGGGCCCACGATCCGTGCCGCGATCGGGCCGGCGAGGAACGAGACGAACGCGATCGGCCCGCACGCGGCGGTGGCGAAGGCGACCAGGCCGACGGCGGCGACGATCGCGATGACCCGCGTCCGCTCCACGCGCACACCCAGCGCGGCGGCGGTGTCGTCACCCAGCTGCAGGGCGGCGAGGTTCCGCGTCTGCCCGAGCAGCACCGGGCCGAGCACGAGCAGGGCGACCAGCGCCGGCCCGACCGTCGTCCACGAGGTGCCGTTCAGGCTGCCGGTCAGCCAGCGCAGCGCCTCCTGGTAGTCCCACTGCCCGGCGCGCGACAGGACGTACTGGATGACGCTGGTGAGCATCGCGCCGACGCCGATGCCGATGAGGATCAGCCGGGTGCCGGCCACCCCGTCCTTGAACGCCAGCGTGTAGATCAGCAGTGCGACGACCAGCGCCGCGACCACCGCCAGCGTCGACACCGAGGTGCCGTCCAGGCCGAGCAGCACGATGCCGACCACGGCCGCGGCGCTCGCACCCGAGCTGATGCCGATGACGTCGGGGCTGGCCAGCGGGTTGCGCAGCATCGTCTGGAAGGTGACGCCGGCCAGCCCGAAGGCGAGCCCGGCGACGACGGCCAGCACGCCGCGCGGCAGCCGCAGCCGGCCGACGGTGAACGAGGCGCCCGGCACCTGCTCGCCCAGGACGACGCGCAGCACGTCGCCCGGCGGGTAGAAGGTACGGCCGACCATGAGAGTGACCGCGAACGCGGCGACCACCAGCACCGCCAGGACGGTCGACGACGACCCGGCGGCGCGCCGCGCGGCGGACCCGCTGCCGGGTCACGGCGTCGACGACGGTGGCCGCGGGGGCGACGACGGCGGTCACAGCTCGCGCACCCGCTGCCGGCGCACGACGGCGATGAAGAACGGGGCGCCGACCAGGGCGGTGATGATGCCGACGTCGAGCTCGCCGGGCCGGGCGACGATGCGGCCCAGCACGTCGGAGGCGGTGACCAGGCAGGCCCCGGCGAGGGCGCTGAACGGCAGCAGCCAGCGGTGGTCCACGCCGACGAGCAGCCGGCACAGGTGGGGGACGACCAGGCCGACGAACCAGATCGGGCCGGCGACGGCGGTGGCCGCGCCGCACAGCAGCACGGCGCCCAGGGCGGCCAGGCCGCGGGCGAGGGCCACGCGCTCCCCGAGGCCTGCGGCGAGCTCGTCGCCGAGCGCGAGGGAGTTCAGGCTGCGCGCCGACAGCAGGCTGATGACCAGGCCGACGGCGAGGAACGGCAGCACCGGCGTGATCGTGGAGACGGTCGCGCCGCCGACGCCGCCGACCTGCCAGGACTGCACGTCGGCGGCGATGTCGCCGCGCGGCAGCGCGATGGCGGTGACGAACGACGTCAGGGCGGCCGAGGTGGCGGCTCCGGCCAGCGCCAGCTTGAGCGGGGTGGCGCCGCCGCGGCCCAGCGAGCCGACCGCGTAGACGAACACCGCGGCCAGGGCGGCGCCCGCGATCGCCGTGAAGATCTTGCTGGTCGCGGTGAACAGGCCGAACCAGGCGAGCCCGGCGACGACGGCGAGCGAGGCGCCCATGGTGATGCCGAGGACGCCCGGGTCGGCCAGCGGGTTGCGGGTGACGCCCTGCATCACCGCGCCGGAGAGGCCCAGCGCGGCCCCGACCAGCACCGCGAGGAACGTGCGGGGGATCCGCTTGGTGACCGCCGCCTCCGCGACGGTCTCCTGCGAGCCGCCGAGGGCCGCGACGATGTCGGACCAGCCGACGCCGCGGGAGCCGATGGCGACCGAGGCGGCCATCAGCAGGACGAGGGCCGCCAGGACGACGACCAGCCAGAGGAACCGCACCGACCCCGGGCGCCGCGGGGGAGCGGCGTCCGGGGTCGGGACGGGGAGGACCGAGGTCACGAGGAGATCGTCACAGCCGTCCGTCGCGGGGCGGTCAGGAGGCCTTGTCGGCGGCCTCGGCGAGCATGCCGACGTAGTCGGCGAGGACCCAGGAGATGGCCAGCGGCGTCGGGTTGGCGGCGGTGCCCAGCGGGGTGTCGGGCAGCAGCACGATCGCGCCGTTCTTGACCGCGGGCATCTGCGAGAGCAGCGGGTCGGCGTTGAGCGCGTCCACCAGCTCCTGGTCGCCGTAGGTGACGATCAGCTCGACGTCGTCCAGGGTGTCGATCTGCTCGGCGCTGATCGAGCCGGAGAACTTCTCCGGGTCGGTCGAGGCGTCCTGCACGCTCGCCGGCGTGGTCAGGCCGAGGTCCTCGAAGAAGGCGCTCCGCGGTGTCGTAGGGGGTGTAGAAGCTGACCTCGCTGAGGTCGGTGGTGTCGACGTGGGTGAGGAACATCGTCGCGCGGCCGGCGAGCTGCGGGTACTCGCCCACGGTGTCGGCGATCTCCTGCTCGAGGTCGGCGACCAGCTCCTCGCCCTCGGCGGCCATGCCCATGCCGGCGGAGTTGATCTCGATCATGTCGCGCCACGAGGTGGCCCACGGGCCCTCGGGGTAGGCGATGACCGGCGCGATCTCGCTGAGCGTGTCGTAGTCCTCCTGGGTCAGCCCGGAGTAGCCGGCCAGGATCACGTCGGGCGCGGTGTCGGCGACGGCCTCGAAATCGATGCCGTCGGTCTCGTCGAACAGCACCGGCACGTCGGCGTCGAGCTCCTCGAGGCGCTCGCTGACCCAGGGGAGCAGGCCGTCGCCGTCGTCGTCACCGAAGTTCGCCGCGGCCATGCCGACCGGCACGACGCCGAGGGCCAGCGGCACCTCGTGGTTGGCCCAGGCCACCGTGGCCACGCGCTCGGGCTTCTCGTCGATGGTCGTGGTGCCGAGCGCGTGCTCGATGGTGATCGGCTCGAAGTCGCCGGCGCCCGAGGACGACGCGTCGGCGTCGTCGGAGCAGGCGGCGAGGCCGCCGACCAGGAGGGTGGCGGCGGCCAGAGCGACCAGTCGCGGTGCGCGGTGCATGGTGTCCTTCCAGCGGAGGGCTGCGGGCCGCGCAGCGGCACCGCAGGAGCAGGCCGACCGGGGTGAGGGTCGGCTAAGTGAGGCCCGCCTAACCTAAGTGGCGGGCTCCGGCCGTGTCGATCACGGAACGATCACGATCACCGAGGGTGCTGTCATCATGGACACCGCGCGGCCGCGTCCGGGGACGGGCGACGGCCGGCGAACGGACCACGGAAGGGATCCCGATGAGCAGCAGCGACATCCTCGAGCGGCCCGACGTCCGCGACGCCGACACCGGCAGCGCGAACGAGGTCTTCCACTACGTGCGGAAGAACAAGATCGCCGAGAGCGCGGTGATGGGCACGATGGTCGAGGCCCTGTGCGGCGAGGTCTTCCCGGTGACCAAGAGTCCCAAGCCCGGCAGCCCGGTGTGCCCGGCCTGCAAGGAGATCTACAACCAGCTGAAGAAGGACTGAGCTAGCCGCCGTTCAACCGCCGGGCCTCGGCGGCGAGCTTCGCCTCGCGCCGGGCCCGCCGGCGCGGGTCGTGCCGGCGCAGCGGCGCCGGCCAGCGGGCCTGGATCGTGGCGTTGAGCTCGGCGCCGAGCAGGACCGCCATGCCGAAGAAGAAGCAGAACAGCAGGATGCCGATCGGCGCGGCCAGGGCGCCGTACGGCAGCGCCGCGGTGAGGACGTCGGCGACGTAGGTCCGCAGCACCGTCGCGGCCACCATGAAGAAGCCCAGTGCCAGCACCGCTCCGGGGAGGTGCCGGCTCCACGGCAGCCGGTTGGGCAGTGTCACGTTGTAGAAGCTGGTCAGCGCCAGCAGCAGCCCGACCAGCACCAGCGGCCAGTAGATGCCGTTGACCAGCACGGTCGCCACCGGCTGCCAGTCGGCGGGTAGCAGGTCGACCAGCACGCCGCGGCCGAGCACCAGCAGCGGCAGCGTCAGGACGGCGACGACCATGCCCACGACGAACAGCCACAGCGCCTTGAGCCGGGTGCGGATCGGCCCGCGGACGTCGCGCTGGTCGTAGGCGATCACGGTGGTGTTCATGAAGGTCGCCGTCGCCGAGGAGCCGGCCCAGAGCGAGAGCAGGAAGCCCAGGCTGACGACGTCGAGCCGGCCCGAGCTCAGGATGTCGTTCAGCGTGGGTGCGACCAGGGAGTCGACGACGTCCGGGGTGAGCACCTCGGCGGAGGCGCTGAGCAGGTTGTCCTCGATCTGCCGGACGGCGTCGGCACCGATGACGTCACCGAGGTAGCCCAGCGACCCGAGCAGCCCGATGAGCAGCGGCGGCACCGAGAGGATCTGCCAGAACGCCGCCTCGCCGGACAGCCCGAGGATCCGGTCCTGCCACGCCTTCGCCACCGTGCGACCGAGGACCTCCAGCGGGACGCGCAGGACCGCCGGCCAGGCGGCCAGCCGGCCGCGGGGCTGCCCGACGCGGGTGGCGCCGGTGCCGCCGGGGGGCTGCGCGTCGACGACCGGATCACCGGGCCCCTGCACCTCCCCGGTCGAGCCCGCGGAGCCGCCGGCCTGCGCCGGCGGCGGACCGCTGGGCAGCACGGCGCTCATGCGCCCAGTGTGCACGTCACCGGCCGCGTTGCCGGGCGGTTCCTCGTCGGGAGCCGCCCTCCCGGGGGAGCCGGTCAGCGCACCCGCCGGCCGCCGGGAGCCCGGTCGCCGGGCCGCCGGCCGCCGGGACGCCGCCCGCCCGGGGTGGGTGCGCCCCCGGGCACGGTGCCCTCCGGGCCGGGCGGCGGAACGGTGCCCTCCGGGGGCACGCAGTTGATGACCGCCTCGGCGTTGTAGCGGGTCTGGAAGTCCTCGCGCTTGATCTCGCGGCCGGTCGCGGGGTCCTTGAACACCCGCGTGACGGTGATGTCGAAGCCCGGGACACCGGACTGCCGGGTGCAGTTGCCGTTGTCGACCTTGTCGATGACCGCCGGCTGCCGCGGGTTGCGCCGCTCGCTGCTGATCGACTCGATGTCGTAGCGCTTGGTCCCGTAGAACGTGACGGTCAGCGCCGACGGCGTCCACCGGGTGTCGATGAAGACGCCGGTGTCGCTGTCGTTGCGCCACTGGAGGTCGATCGCGCCCTCGTACACCGTCGCCTCGCGGCCGGCCGGGTAGCGGCTGATGTAGAAGCTGTGCGGCTTGTGGAAGACGTCCTCGAGGCCGGCGAAGAACACCGCGTTGAACATCGTCGTGGCGAACTGGCTGATGCCGCCGCCGACGGCCTTGGACAGCTCCCCGTTCTGGATGACGGCGGCCTCGACGTAGCCCTGCGCCGTGCCCCGCGGGCCGGTGAAGGTGTTCAGGCTGAACGTCTCGCCGGGCAGCACCAGCGCGCCGTCGACCTCCTCGGCCACGACCCGGATGTTCTCGCCGCTGGCGGCGTTGCTGATGTTCGTCGTGAAGCTGCTGATCTCCTCGCGGATGCCCAGTGCCTCGGCCTGCTGCGTGGTGAACTCCGCCGGCACGGGACCCGGCTCGGCGGTCACCGAACGCGGCGCCGGGTCGTCCAGCACGGGCAGCAGCTGCTCGGCGAGGTGCGCCGGGTCGATGCCGGTGCCGTCGACGGAGGGCACGATCTGCACCGAGCCACCGACGACCTCGAAGCGGGCGTCCCGGGCGGGCGTGCCGAACACCGCCAGCTCGTCGCCGAGGGCCTCCTGCAGCGCCACCGGGTCGATGCCGACGTCCAGGGCGCCGTCCTCGGTCGGCGTGAAGGTGAGCGAGGCGGCGATCGCGGTCACCGGCACCTCGGCGGTCTCCCCGTTGCCGGTCACCTCGACGGGGGCGGCCAGCGCCGGCTGCACCGTCCCGGTCAGCACCCGCTCGGCCTCGGGGGTGTCGACGGCGGCGGGCTCGACGCGCACGGGCAGCTCGAGTGCAGCGGCGGGGTCGGCGGTCAGCGCCGCGGTGATGGTCTCCTCGGCCGCGTCGCGGTCCAGCGTGCGGCCGTCGACCGGCTCGATGACGCGGGCGTCCGTGCCGTCGATCGCGATGGTCGCGTCGGCCGGCGCGCGGTCGACCTGCTCGGCGAACGTCGCCAGCTGCGCCTCGAAGGAGTCCAGGTCGTCGGCGACGGCGGACTCGTCGACGGCGACGACCGGCTCCACCTCGCGGTCGCCGAACAGCGAGGTGAGCCGGGTCCACGGGTTGAGCGGCTGGTCGTCGGCGGCGTCGACGGTCTCCGCGGCGTCCAGGCGGAACCCGGCCCGGCTGGGGGAGAAGACGCCCTCGACGTCGTCGGCCACGACGGGCCGGTCCGCGGTCACCCGGTCGGCGAGCTGCTCGGTGAGCGCGGCCTCGGCGCGGGCGGGGGAGAGGCCGCCGATCTCGACCCCGGCGACCACGGTCGAGCGCGGGACGCTGCCGGAGGAGAGGGCCAGGTCGGCGCCGTACACGGCGGCGAGCAGGACGAGGGCGCCGGCGGGCACGAGCACCGCCGGGCGCCGCCACCGCGGCGTGCGCGAGGTGCCCTCGCCCCCGGCAGGAGGCAGGGCGCCGCCGTGGCCGCTACCGGAGCCGCCCGCGTACGGGGCGTCGTCGGCGTGCGCGGGAACCGCGGCGGGCAGCACACCGGTGGCGTCGTCGGCAATCGGGTCGGGCGACGGCGCGGCCGGGGGGTCGGCCAGCGGGGGAGCCGCAGCCGACGGTGGGGCGGGCGCGTCGCCCAGCTCGACCGGCGCCGTCCGGTGGACCGGGTCGGGCTCGGGCTCCGTGGCGACCTCGGGCTGGGCCGCAGGGATGGGCTCCCCGGTGAGCTCGGCCTGCGCTGCGGCTTCGTCCTCCGCGGCGGCCCGGGGCTCCGCGGCGAGCTCGTCCTCCGCGGGGACCGGGTGCTCCGCTGCGGGGTCGGACTCGGGCGCGCCGCTGAGCCAGTCGCGGGGCACCGGACGGGTGTCGTCGATCGCGCCGCCGTCGGCCGCGAAACCGCTCTGCGGCCCGGGCGTGTCCACGTCGTCGGACGCGGGGCGGGACGCCTCGACGGGCGGCCGGCTGTCCGGGCCGTCCGCGCGCATCCGCACGGTCTCGTCCTGCGCAGGGTGGTGCTGGGTCACGCTGGGTTCCTCCGGTCGCCGTGTACCGGGGGTGCCCGGGAACGACGGAGCCGCCGGTCCCCCCTCCGCCCGGGGCGGGGGAGAGGAGCCGGCGGCGTCGTCGGGTGAGGCTGTCATCGCGGGCGCGACGATAGCCGTTCTCTCACGCAGTTACGCGCTGCTCGCCGTCTGTGTCGATGATGTCGACGGCGATGTCACGGAGCTTGCTCTCGTACTCGCGCGCGTGGTGCCCGCAGAAGACGAGGTCGCTGCCACTGGCGAGAACGACTCGCACCTTGGCCAGAGCCCCACAGCGGTCGCAGTGGAAGGGAACGACGAGGTCATCGGTGGGCGGGGTCGTCGTCAGCGTCTGGGTCATCTGGCTCATCACTCGCTCTCTACCGCACGGATCCGCGGATGCGGATCGGCCTCCTGCACAGCGCCAGGATGGCCCCTCGTGTTCCCGCTCAGCCGGTGGCGAACCCGGACTCGCAGATCGAGATGAGTCCGTGATGTGCCGTGGGGAGTGCGGGTTCAGCAGGGGACGTCACTGGGGTGGAACCGGTCGTGCTGGTGCTGGTCTCGCATGCCGTCCCGGTCGGGTGACCGGGGCGGCCGTGGGTCCGCTGCTGTCTTGACGCCCCCCACGCTACGCGGTCTGCCCGCGGCGTGCTGCTGTGACACTGCGGTCCTCCGGACCGCACCGCGGCCAATTGCCGTCCCCCCGCTGCCACGAGCGCGTCCGTCGCGCCTGCGCGGGACCCTCCGGGCCCCACTCGGCACGACACGACTGCACCGCGGCCAGGAGCCGTCCCCCCGCTGCCACGAGCGCGTCCGTCGCGCCTGCGCGGGACCCTCCGGGCCCCACTCGGCACGACACGACTGCACCGCGGCCAGGAGCCGTCCCCCCGCTGCCACGAGCGCGTCCGTCGCGCCTGCGCGGGACCCTCCGGGCCCCACTCGGCACGACACGACTGCACCGCGGCCAGGAGCCGTCCCCCCGCTGCGACACGCCCCCGCCGAGTTCGACGAACTGGTGGCGATCAGCGCCTGATGACCACGAGTTCGTCGCATTCGCCGTCGGGCGCCGCTGGCCGCGCTGACGTCCGGAGGACGTCAGTCGAGGTAATCCCGCAGGACCTGGCTGCGGCTGGGGTGGCGCAGCTTGGACATCGTCTTGGACTCGATCTGGCGGATCCGCTCGCGGGTCACGCCGTAGACCTGGCCGATCTCGTCGAGGGTGCGCGGCTGGCCGTCGGTGAGGCCGAAGCGCAGCCGGACGACGCCGGCCTCCCGCTCGGACAGGGTCTGCAGGACGCTGGTCAGCTGGTCCTGCATGAGCGTGAAGCTCACCGCGTCGACGGCGACGACGGCCTCGGAGTCCTCGATGAAGTCACCGAGCTGGCTGTCGCCCTCGTCGCCGATGGTCTGGTCCAGGCTGATCGGCTCCCGGGCGTACTGCTGGATCTCCAGCACCTTCTCCGGGGTGATGTCCATCTCCTTGGCCAGCTCCTCCGGGGTGGGCTCGCGGCCCAGGTCCTGGAGCAGCTCGCGCTGGATGCGGCCGAGCTTGTTGATGACCTCGACCATGTGCACCGGGATGCGGATGGTGCGCGCCTGATCGGCCATGGCGCGCGTGATGGCCTGCCGGATCCACCAGGTGGCGTAGGTCGAGAACTTGTAGCCCTTGGTGTAGTCGAATTTCTCGACGGCGCGGATGAGGCCGAGGTTGCCCTCCTGGATGAGGTCCAGGAACGCCATGCCGCGGCCGGTGTAGCGCTTGGCGAGGGAGACCACCAGGCGCAGGTTGGCCTCGAGCAGGTGGTTCTTGGCCCGCTCGCCGTCGCGGACGATCCAGTTGAGGTCGCGGCGCATCTGCGGGGTGAGCTTGATGCCCTCGTCCTCGACCTGGCGCAGCCGCTCGGAGCCGTAGAGACCGGCCTCGATCCGCTTGGCGAGGTCGACCTCCTCCTCGGCGTTGAGCAGCGCGACCTTGCCGATCTGCTTGAGGTAGGCGCGGACCGAGTCGGCCGAGGCGGTGAGCTCGGCGTCCTTGCGGGCCTGCCGCAGCGCCTCGGACTCCTCCTCCTCGTCCCACTCGAAGTCACCGCTGCCCGGCTCGGCCGCCTCGTCCTCGGCGGGTGCGACCTCGACGCCGTCCTTGCCGGTCATGACCGTCTCGTCGAGGGTCAGCCCCTCGGAGCCGGCGTCGACCACGGCGACCGTCGTCCCGTCCCGGGCCACGGCGGTCAGCACCGTGCCCTCGCCGGCGGTGGTGGAGGAGGCGATCGCCGGCTTGGCCTTGCCCGTGCCGGCCGCCTTCGCGGGCTTCTTCGCCGCCGGCTTCTTCGCCGCTGCCCCGTTCGCCGGGACCGCGGCGGTGGCCCTCGGGGCGCGGGCGCCGGCGGCCACGGTCCTGGACCGCTTCGGGGTGCTCGCGTCGGCGGCTTCCGGTGCTGGCTGGTCGGCGGGCACTCAGGTTCCTTCCCGGGGTGGGGACGAACGCCGGGCGGGCCGCGGTGGTCCTCCCGGGTAGCGACCCCGGCACACGCGCTCCGGCAGCAGGGATCACGGTCGACCTGCGCGGCGTTTGACCGCTGGCCGGCCGGGGGATCCCTCCCGGCTGGAGTGCAGCGGGCTGGGGCGTGACCATTGTAACGACGGACCACCGCGTTTCCACCGTCCCGCGGCCGTCGTCCTGACCAGCGCGGTCAGCCCTCGGGCCGCTCGTGCGCCGCCAATGCGGCCCCGACGATGCCGGCGTCGTTCTGCAGCTGCGCCGGCACGACCGGTGTCCGGGTGCTCAGCAGCGGCACCCACTTGTGCGCCTTCCTGCTGACCCCGCCGCCGACGATGATCAGGTCCGGCCAGAGCCCGGCCTCGAGCACGTCGAGGTAGCGATCGACCCGGGCGGCCCACTCGGGGTAGCCCAGCCCCTCGCGCTCCCGCGCCGACGCAGCGGCCCGGCGCTCGCCGTCCTCGCCGTCGACCTGGATGTGACCGAACTCGGTGTTGGGCACCAGGTGCCCGTCGACGAACAGCGCGCTGCCGATCCCGGTGCCGAACGTCAGCATGAGGACGACGCCGGCGCGGTCGCGGCCCGCGCCGTAGCGCATCTCGGCGATCCCGGCGGCGTCGGCGTCGTTGAGCGTCTCGACCGTCCCGGGCACGTGCGCGCCGAGACCGGCGTCCACGTCGGTGCCGATCCAGCTCTCGTCCACGTTGGCCGCGGTGTGCGCCACGCCCTGCTTCATCACGCCGGGGAACGTGACGCCGATCCGCCCGGTCCAGCCGAAGGAGTCCACGATCCGCCCGACGACGCCGTAGACCGGTTCGGGGAGCGCGGGCTGCGGGGTCTCGATGCGCACCCGTTCGCCGATCAGCTGCCCCTTCTCGAGGTCCACCAGGCATCCCTTGATGCCGCTGCCGCCGATGTCCACCCCGAAGCCCTGCATCGGCTCAGGCTAGTGAGGGACCCCGCGGGCCGCCCGGGTGCGCGATCATCGGCGGGTGACCGCCACCGCACCCGACCCCACCGCCCTGCTGGCGCTGGCCGTGGCCACGGCCCGGGAGGCCGCGGAGCTGGTCCGCTCCGGGCGGGCCGGCGCGGCCGACGACGTGGCCGTCAAGTCCAGCCCCGTCGACGTCGTGACCGCCGTGGACACCGCCAGCGAGCACCTGATCGTGGGGCGGCTGCTCGGCGCCCGGCCGGACGACGGCGTGCTGGGGGAGGAGGGCGCCGAGCGGAGCGGGACGACCGGCGTCCGCTGGGTGGTCGACCCGATCGACGGCACCGTCAACTTCCTCTACGACCTGCCCGCGTACGCGGTCTCCATCGCCGCGGAGGTCGACGGCGTGGTCCGCGCCGGCGTCGTCCTCAACGCTGCCACCGGCGAGCTGTTCACCGCGGTCACCGGCGGCGGGGCGTTCCTGGCCACCCCGGCGGCGCCCGAACCGGTCCGGCTGACCGCCAGCGGGGCGGGAGTGCTCGACCAGAGCCTCGTGGCGACCGGCTTCGGCTACCGCGCCGAGCAGCGCCGGGCGCAGGGGGCCGTCGTCGCCGAGCTGCTCCCGCGGGTGCGCGACATCCGCCGGCACGGCAGCGCAGCACTCGACCTCTGCTCGGTCGCCGCGGGGCGGATCGACGCCTACTACGAGTCCGGGCTCAACCCCTGGGACCACGCCGCCGGCGCGCTGATCGCGGCCGAGGCGGGCGCGGTGGTCACCGGGCTGCGCGGGCGAGCGGTCGGGGATCCGATGGTCGTGGCCGCCGCCCCGGGGATCGCCGCGGCGTTCCTGGACCTGCTGGGCGAGCTGCACCCGGACCCGGGGAGCTGACCGCTCAGCAGTCGGCCGCGGCCTCCTCGGCCGGGGCGAGCGCCGCGGTGACGGCGTCGTCGGAGGCCAGGCTCTCGCCGATCACGAACTCCGGGCCGAGGACGAGGTCGACCTGCTGGGTGGCCCGGACGTCCTGGTACAGCTCGGCGCCGGGCAGGTACAGCGCCACGAAGGCCGCCGTCCCCTTGCCGCTGGGGCCGTGCCGCACCTCGCCCACGCCGGTGACCTCGCGGCCGGAGTTGTCGTTGGCGATCTCGGCGATCGTGAACCCGCGGGCGCCCAGGTCGTCGGCGACGGACTGGGCCAGGCCGCCCTGGTCGGAGGCGTTGTAGACCCGCACCGACACCGTCGCCGGGTCCAGGGCTTGCGGCGCGGCCTCCGCCTCGGCGCAGGCCGCGTCCTTCTCGGCCCGCAGCTCGGCGTCCTGGCGGAAGACGTTCCACCAGACGCCGCCGGCGACCAGCGCCAGCACCAGCAGGAAGACGATCGGCGGCAGGGGGCGGCGCCCGCTGCGCGTGCGCACCGCGGGTGCCTCGGTGCGCAGCGTCGTCACGCCCGCGAGCTTAGGGCCGGACCGGCGGGCTAGATGGCACCGTCCTCGAGCGCGGCGCGTCCCAGCTCGACGACCGGGTCGATGCGCTCGGCGTAGCCGCTGGTGTTCTTCCCGGCCATCGCACCCGCGGCCGAGCGGGCCACGATGCCGGCGATGATCGCGGCGAACTTGAAGAACGCGAAGCCGACGTACCAGTTCAGGTCGCCCAGGTCGGTGCCCGTCCGCTGGGCGTAGCGCTCCGCCGCCTCGAGGCGGGTCGGGAAGCCGGGCAGCGTGGTCAGCGAGCTCTGCGTCGAGGCGCGCTCCTCACCGGCCTGCGGCCAGTAGACGAACATCATCCCGATGTCGGTGAGCGGGTCGCCCAGCGTCGACATCTCCCAGTCCAGGACGGCCTTGATCCGGCCGGGCGCGGCCGGGTCGAGCAGGCAGTTGTCCAGCCGGTAGTCGCCGTGCACGATGCTCGACCGCTGCGTGGCGGGCACGGTCTCGGCCAGCCGGGCGGCGAGCGCGTCGAGCTGCGGGCGGTCCCGGTCGCGGGTGGCGTCCCACTGCTTGGTCCAGCGGCGCACCTGGCGGGCGGCGAAGCCCTCGGGGCGGCCGAAGTCGCCCAGGCCCACGGCCTCGTGGTCGACGGAGTGCAGGTCGGCCAGCACGTCGATGAGGCCCTCGCCGATCGCGCGGCGCTGCTCGGGCTCGTCGGCGTACCCGGGCGGGAAGGAGCTGACGGCGTGGATGCCGACGACGCGCTCCATGACGTAGAAGGGCGCGCCCAGCACCGACTCGTCGGTGCACAGGTGCAGCGTGCGGGGGACCGGCACGGCCGTCCCGTCCAGCGCGGAGATCACCTTGTGCTCGCGGACCATGTCGTGGGCGGTCGCCAGCACCGCGCCCGTCGGGGGCCGCCGGAGGATCACGGCGTCGTCCTCGGAGCCGCCCTGCGGTGTCACGACGTACGTGAGGTTGGACATACCGGCTGCGATGAGGTCGACGGTCACCTCCTGCCACCGCTGGTCGCCCAGCGCACGCGCCAGGTAGGGGCCCACGACGGTCGGATCAGCACCCACAGGAGTCGCCACGGCGGCAGGGTAACCTCTGGCGCTCCGCCGTCCGGAGGCCCGTCCGCGGGTCCGAGGTGTCGCCCGAGAGCCCGCGGGCACAAACCGAGCCCCTGCGGCGTTGGGCGGCTGCCGGTCCCATCCGTCGTCCTCGCGGACGGCAGGGACCGGCGCGAAGCAGAGCGTCCCGCCCGCGGGGCCCTGCCCACGGACACCCCGATCGCCCACCGGCGACCGGCCGAGACGACGGCGCCCATCCGGCACCGCGTCAGCACAAGCGGGCACCGACCGCCCGCGAGAACAACGAGGAGGGGCACCCCATGGCCACCGACTACGACGCCCCGCGCCGCAACGAGGCCGACGAGCTCGGCGAGGACTCGCTCGAGGAGCTCAAGGCCCGGCGCGCCGAGGCCCAGTCCTCGTCCGTCGACGTCGACGAGACCGACTTCAACGAGAACCTCGAGCTCCCCGGCGCGGACCTCTCGAACGAGGAGCTCACCGTCCGCGTGCTGCCCAAGCAGGAGGACGAGTTCACCTGCTCGCGCTGCTTCCTGGTGCAGCACCGCAGCCGGCTCGCCGCGACCAAGGGCAACGACCTGTACTGCCGCGACTGCGCCTGATCGACGCCTGATCGAGATGCCTCCCGCCCCCGCCGTCCGCGCCGGGGGCCGGGAGGACTGCGGGGAGAGGGGCCCATGACCGAGCACTCCGCGCGCACCGGCGCGCTCCGCGACGTCCCGGCACCCCGGCCCGTCGCGCCTCCGCCGGCGCCGGTCGAGGAGACCGGGCTCGGGCGGGCGGCCCGCGCGGTCGCCGACGCCGTCACCGGCCTCGTGGGCGGCACTGGGGCCGCCGAGGGCCCGGCGGCGGGGGAGGCGCCCCCTCGGACCGGGCTGCGCGACGTGCTCGGTGCGGTCGCCACGGCCGTCGGCGCCGCCGTCGGCGGGAACCGCGCCGCCGACCCGCCACCTCCGCCGGACGCCGACCCGCCGGCCGAGCCGGGCCGCTCGCCCGGCGCCGTGCTCGGGGACCTGCTGTCGGCGGCCGCGCCCCGGCTGCCGGTCCGCGATCGCGCCCGGTTGCGCGCCGCGCACCCCGGCGCGTCCGACGCGGAGATCGCCGACGCGCTCATCGCGCGGGCGGCCCGGCTCACCGCCGGGATCGGCGCGGCCACCGGCGGGCTGTCCGCGGCGCACTGGTTCGCGCCGCCGTCGCTGCTCGCCGTCCCGCTCGAGCTGGGGGCGGAGACCGTCCTCACCGCGGCGGTCGAGGTGGTGCTCATCGGCGAGCTGCACGAGCTGCACGGCCGGCCCGCACCCGGCGACGCCCGCGCCCGCGGAGCGGCCTACCTGTCCAGCTGGTCGGCGCAGCGGTCCGTGCAGACCGCGGGGCTCGGCTCCGTGCTGGGTGCCGCCGGGCTGCGTGCCCTGCGCCGCCGGATGGGCCGCCGCCTGGTCAGGACCGTGCCGACCGCGGCCCCGCTGCTCCTGGGTGCCGCGCTGGCCGGGCGCGGCAACCGCCGCGCCACCGAGACGCTGGCGGCCAGGGTGCTGCGGGACCTGCGCGGCGGGACCTGAGCCGGGCGTACCGGGCCCGGCGTCGTGGGTAGGGTCGCCGACGTGCCCGACGCCCCCTCGTCCGACCTGGACGTGCCGGTCTCGTTGCTGTCCCCCGAGGGCACCGTGCCGCGCTACGCGTTGCCCGGCGACGCCGGCGCCGACCTCACCCTCGCCGAGGACGTCGAGCTGGCGCCGCTCCAGCGCGCGCTCGTCGGCACCGGCGTGGCCGTGGCCATCCCCGAGGGCTACGCCGGGTTCGTGCACCCGCGCTCCGGGCTGGCCCACCGCCTCGGCCTGAGCCTGGTGAACGCGCCGGGGACGATCGACGCCGGCTACCGGGGCGAGATCAAGGTGAACCTGGTCAACCTGGACCCCACCGCGACGCTGACCCTCCGGCGCGGTGACCGCGTGGCCCAGCTGGTGGTGCAGCCGGTTGTCCGGGCCCGGTTCGTGCCGGTGGACGAGCTCCCCGGCAGCGAGCGGGGAGCGGGCGGGCACGGCTCGACGGGGATCGCGACCACGGTGGACGAGGAGCAGGGCTGACATGCCGTTCGGACGACGACGCAACCGGATCGACCGCAGCCTGCGCGAACGCGGCGTGCCGCCGGAGCCGCAGGTGCGCGAGCGGGACGTGCAGGCGACCAGCGGGCCGTGGGACGTCACCGACGCCCCGGACGACGGCCTGCCCCGGCTGGACCTGGGCGCGCTGCGGCTGCCCGCCCGCCCCGGCATGGAGCTGCGGGTGGACCTGAACCCGCAGGGCCAGGTGGTCGGCGCGACGCTGCGCTCGGGCGACTCGCTGCTCCAGGTCGCCGCCTTCGCCGCCCCGCGCGCCGCGGGCATCTGGGACGACGTCCGCCAGGAGATCGCCACGACCGCCTCCGGTCAGGGCGCGTCCCTGCGCGAGGTCGACGGCCCGTTCGGCCGGGAGCTCGCGGGCACCGTCGTCGCCGCGCCCCCGGCGCAGCCCGGCCAGCCTGCGCCGGAGCCCACCCGCCGCGCGGCGCGCTTCCTCGGCGTCGACGGCCCGCGCTGGTTCCTGCGCGGCACCATGAGCGGCTCGGCCGCGGAAGGGCCCGAGGCGGCCGCCGCGCTCGAGGAGGCGTTCCGCGCCATCGTCGTCGTCCGCGGGTCCGAGCCGATGCCGGTGCGCGAGGCGCTGCCGCTCACGCTGCCGGCCGAGGCCGCCGCGCGGGTCGCCGCCCAGCAGCAGGCGGCCGCCGGGGGCGCGGCGGCGACCCCGCCGCGGACACCCCCCGCCGGGGGGAGCGGCGCCGCCGCCCCCGCCCCGGGCCGAACTACCCTGGAACCGTGACCGAGACCCGTCCGGTCGGCTGGCTGTCGCGCACCCTGCAGCGGCTGACGGCCGACGACCACAGCATCGACGCCGAGGAGTTGCGCGCCGAAGCCGCCAGCGCCGGCTGCGAGCCGCTCAGCTCCTGCCGCAAGGGTGAGGTCGTGACGGTGACCGGCCGGCTGAAGGCGGTCGTCTACACGCCCCGCGAGACGGTGCCCACGCTCGAGGCGGAGCTGTTCGACGGCTCCGGCTCGGTCACGCTGGTCTGGCTGGGCCGCCGGCGGATCGCCGGCATCGAGCCGGGCCGCACGCTCACCGCGCGCGGCCGGTTCGCCGCCTTCGACGGCAAGCGGGTCATCTACAACCCCTGGTACGAGCTCGGCTCCTGCTGAGTGAGCACGACGGGCTCGGACGGCGCACCGCCGTCCCCTGACGACGACGGGCGTTCGGTCGTCTTCGACCGGCACCTGGTGCTCGAGCAGCTCGGTGGCTGGCGCGGCATGGTCGACGCGACCGTGCCGACCATCGCCTTCATCGTCGCCAACGGCATCGGCGGGCTGCGGACGGGGATCTGGGCCGCGCTGGGCACCGCCGTGCTGGTCTTCGCGCTCCGGCTGGCCCGCCGGGAGAGCGTGCAGCAGGCGGTCAGCGGTCTGTTCGCCGTCGGTATCGCGGTTGCCATCGCGGCCGTCACCGGCCAGGCGCGCGACTTCTACGTCCCGGGCATCCTGCGCAACGCCGTCCTCACCCTGGTGCTGCTGGGCTCGGTGGCCCTCCGCCGGCCGCTGGTCGGCGTCGTCGCCGAGTTCCTGTCACCCAGCCACCTGGGCGCCATGGCCGCCCCCGGCTCGGCGTTCCCCGGCATGCGCGGCCGGGTGGACAGCGCCCGGGCGGCGGCGCAGGCCGCCGAACGCGATCCCGGCACCGGCCGGCGCGCGCCCGACCCCGAGCCCGAGCGCCCCTGGCGCGAGGACCCGCGGCTGCTGCGCGCCTACGGCTGGCTCACGGTGCTGTGGGCCGCGGTGTTCCTGCTCCGGGCGGGCGTCCAGGGCTACCTGTACCTGCGGAGCGAGGACGGCGACGCCACCGACCTGGGCATCGTGTCGCTGCTGCTCGGCGTCCCGGTGACCGCCGTCGAGGTCGTGGTGACGCTGTGGGTCGTCGCCCGGCTGCACCGGCACCGCGCCCCGAGCGGACCGGACGAGGACCCGCAGGCCGACCCGGAGGAGCACCCGGCCGCCTGAGGCGTGGGTTCTCGCGCCTGGCGTTCTGCCCGCGGGGGCGGGCAGAACGCACCTGCCCTCAGGCGGTGCGGTCGGGGGCGAAGACGGCCGTGAGCTGCTCCTCGACGTCGGCGTGGGTGATGAACAGCAGCTCGTCCCCGGCCTCCAGCGGCTCGTCGGGGGACGGCGTGATGACCCGCTCGCCGCGCAGCACGGCGCTGAGCACCGTCTCGCGGGGGAGCGGCACCTCGCGCAGACGGCCGGCCCACCCACGGGGTGTCCTCGGCGAGGGTGATCTCGACCAGGTTGGCCGCGCCCTTGCGGAAGCTCATCAGCCGGACGACGTCGCCGACGGTGACCGCCTCCTCGACCAGCGCCGCGAGCACGCGCGGGGTGGAGACGGCGACGTCGACGCCCCACGCCTCGGTGTACAGCCACTCGTTGCGGGGGTCCTTGACCCGGGCGACGACGCGGTTGACCGCGAACTCCGTCTTGGCCAGCAGCGAGACGACCAGGTTGGCCTTGTCGTCACCGGTGGCGGCGACGACGACGTCGCAGGTGGCCAGCTGGGCCTCCTCGAGCGAGGAGACCTCGCACGCGTCGGCCTGCACCCACTCGGCGCCGGGCACCGAGCGGGTGCGCACCTTGCGGCCGTCCTTCTCGATGAGCATGACCGCGTGCCCGTTGCCCAGCAGCTCGCCGGCGATCGACCGGCCGACGGCGCCGGCGCCCACGATGGCGACCCGCATCAGTGCTCAGCTCCCTGGGGGCCGCGCTCGACGACGTCGTGCACGCGGCCGGTGATCTCGTCGGTGACGGCGACGACGAGCTGGTCGCCGTCCTGCAGCACGGTCGCGGCCGTCGGCAGCTGGGACTCCCCGAAGCGGACCACCCACGCCGCGCGGGCGCCGGTGGCGGCCTCCAGGTCGGTCAGCCGCCGGCCGACCCACCCGTCGCTGATGCTGACCCGCATCAGCGAGACCTTGCCGGTGGGCTCGCGCCACAGCTCGCTGACCTTGACCGAGAGCAGCTCCCGCATCAGCCGGTTCACCGTCCACGGCACGGTCGCGACGCTGGGGATGCCCATCCGCTCGTAGACCTCGGCGCGCTTGGAGTCGTAGATGCGGGCCACGACGTGCTGGACGCCGAAGGTCTCGCGGGCCACGCGCGCGCTGATGATGTTCGAGTTGTCCCCGCTGCTGACCGCGGCGAACGCACCGGCGGAGTCGATGCCGGCGTCCAGCAGCGTCTGCCGGTCGAAGCCCAGCCCGGTGACCTGCCGGCCGCCGAAGTCGGGGCCGAGCCGGCGGAACGCGGCGGGATCCTGGTCGATCACCGCGACGCTGTGCCCGACCTCCTCGAGCCGGCGGGCGACTTCCGAGCCGACCCGACCGCAGCCCATGACGACCACGTGCACGTGACGCTCCCAGCGACGGTGTCGCGCGGGCGGCCGTCCGCCCGCGCATCGGGCGCGAAGCTACACCCGCCGGACGTGCCGGCCCGCCCGAGACCGGCGGGTTCCCCCCGTGATCAGGAGTACAGCCCGGCGGCCGTCGCGCACCCGTCGCGCTCCGTACGATCGCCGCCGTGCCCACGCTGTCCGACCTCGGACACCTCCCGAAACGACTCGTGCTGGGGCGCGCCGTGCGCACCGACCGGCTGGGCGAGTCCCTGCTGCCGAAGCGCTACGCGCTGCCCATCTTCGCCAGCGACCCGCTCTCCTCCGTGGCGTACGCGACGCAGGAGATCCTCATCGTCCTGACGCTGGCCGGGACGGCGTTCCTGTACCTGGCGCCGTGGCTGGCGATCGGCGTGGTGCTGCTCCTGGGGACCGTCGTCCTCAGCTACCGGCAGGTGGTGCGCGCCTACCCGTCGGGCGGCGGCGACTACGAGGTCGCGATGAAGAACCACGGGCAGTTCGCCGCGCTGGTGGTGGCCAGCGCGCTGCTGGTGGACTACGTGATGACCGTGGCCGTCTCGGTCTCGGCCGGTACGGACAACATCATCTCGGCGTTCCCGGAGCTGAACGAGCACCGGGTGGCCATCGCCCTCGGCCTGGTGGCGTTGCTGGCGGCGGCCAACCTCCGCGGCCTCCGGGAGTCCGGCAAGGCCTTCGCCGCTCCGACCTACCTGTTCGTCGCCGGCATCGGGGTGCTGATCGTGACCGGGTTCGTGCGGTGGTTCGCCACCGACGGCGGCCTGGTGTCCGAGACCGCGCAGTACACCATCACGCCGGAGCCCGAGTACCAGAACATGGCCGGGCTGGCGCTGCTGTTCTTCGCGCTGCGGGCCTTCGCGTCGGGGTGCACCGCCCTGACCGGCGTCGAGGCGATCGCCAACGGCGTCCCCGCCTTCAAGCCCCCGAAGAGCCGGAACGCGGCCACCACCCTGGCCCTCATGGGTGGCATCGCCGCCGCGATGTTCGCCGGGGTGACCGCGCTGGCGCTGCTGGCCGACGTCAAGTACGTCGAGCACGCCTGCGACCTGGAGGGGTTCGCGAACTGCGAGACCGAGCCCCAGCGGACCGTCATCGCGCAGCTCGCCGCGGCCGTGTTCGGCGGCGACACGTCGATCGGCTTCTTCTACATCCAGGCCGCCACCGCGCTGGTGCTGATCCTCGCCGCGAACACCGCCTTCAACGGCTTCCCGCTGCTGGGCTCGGTCCTGGCCCAGGACCGCTTCATGCCGCGGCAGCTGCACACCCGCGGCGACAAGCTGGTGTTCAGCAACGGGATCCTGCTGCTCGCCGGGTTCGCCGGGCTGCTCATCGTGGCCTTCGACGCCGACGTCACCCGGCTGATCCAGCTCTACATCATCGGCGTCTTCACCAGCTTCACCATCGGGCAGTGGGGGATGGTCCGGCACTGGAACCGGGAGATGCGCGGCGCCTCCGACCCCGCCGACCGCCGCCGCATGCGGCGGTCCCAGGTCATCAACTTCCTGGGCGGGAGCCTCACCACCGTCGTCCTGGCGATCATCGTGCTCACCAAGTTCACGCACGGCGCCTGGCTGGTCCTCGTGGCCATGCCGATCCTGTTCGTGCTGATGAAGTCCATCAACAAGCACTACTCGCACGTCTCCGACCAGCTCGTCCCCGACACCGACGCGCGGATGCTGCCCAGCAAGGTGCACGCCGTCGTCCTGGTGTCCAAGGTGCACAAGCCGACGCTGCGCGCGCTGGCCTTCGCCCGGGCCACGCGGCCCGACGAGCTGACCGCCCTGACGGTCAACGTGGACGACGACGACACCCGCAGGCTGCAGGCGGACTGGGAGCGCTTCGACATCCCGGTGCCGCTGACCGTGGTCGAGTCGCCGTACCGGGAGATCACCCGGCCGGTCGTCGAGTTCGTCAAGGGCATCCGCCGGGGGAGCCCGCGCGAGCTCATCGTGGTGTTCGTGCCGCAGTACGTCGTCGGCCACTGGTGGGAGAACGCGCTGCACAACCAGAGCGCGCTGCGGCTGCGGGCCCGGCTGCAGTTCCAGCCCGGCGTCATGATCACGACCGTCCCGTGGCAGCTCGAGAGCTCCCTGGGCCGCGAGGCCGCGGACGGTCCGGCGCCGGGTGACCTCCGCCGCGGCGTGACCGACGACCCCGAGGTGACGCCGTATGGCTGAGCGCCGCGGACGCCGCCCGGCCCGCCCCACCCGTTCCGACGCGCCCCGTCCCGACCGCGGGGGCGGCTGGACCGGCACCGAGTTCGAGGTGACCGTCGGCCCCGTCGCGCACGGCGGGCACTGCGTGGCCCGGCACGAGGGCCGGGTCGTCTTCGTCCGGCACAGCCTGCCCGGCGAGCGGGTCGTCGTGCGGGTGACCGAGGACCGGCACCTCGGCTTCTGCCGCGCCGACGCGATCGAGGTGCTCGAGGCCGCCCCGGCCCGCGTCGAGCGGCCCTGCCCGTACAGCGGGCCCGGGCGCTGCGGCGGCTGCGACTGGCAGCACGTCGACCCCGCCGAGCAGCGCCGGCTCAAGGCCGCGGTGGTCCGCGAGCAGCTGGCCCGGCTGGCCCGGCTCGAGGACGTCGACGTGACCGTGGAGGAGCTCCCCGGCGGTCCGCTGCGCTGGCGCTCCCGCGCCCGCTTCGCCGTCGACCGCACCGGCGCGCCCGGGCTGCGGCGGCACCGCTCGCACGACGTCGTCGTCCTCGACGACTGCCCGATCACCGTGGAGCCGGCCGCGCAGGCCGTGCTGGGCCGCTCCTGGCCGGGCGCCGGCGCCGTCGACGTGTCGATCGACTCGACGGGGGCGGTGACCACCAGCCGGCTGGACCGGGCCGGGCGGACGACGTCGAGCCGGGTCGTCCGGCCCGGTGGCGAGCTGCCCGAGGAGCCCGCCACCCGCGCCGAGCGGCGTGCCGGTGGCCGCGACTGGGAGGTCGAGGGCACCGGTTTCTGGCAGGTGCACCCCGCCGCCGCCGATGCGCTCGTCGGGGCGGTCGCGGAGTTCGCCGCCGTCCGGCCGGGTGAGACGGTGCTCGACCTGTACGCGGGCGCGGGCCTGTTCGGCGGCGCGCTGGCGCCGGTCGTGGGGGAGACCGGGCGGGTGGTCTGCGTGGAGTCCGACCCGGGCGCCTGCGCCGCGGCCGACGCCAACCTGGCGGACCTGCCGCACGCCGAGGTCTGGCAGGGCGAGGTCGACGCCGAGGGGCTGCGCGAGCTGCTCGACGAGCTCGGCGGCCCACCGGACGTCGTCGTCCTCGATCCGCCGCGCGCCGGCGCCGGGACGGCGGTGAGCCGGCTGCTGGCCGGCACCGGCGCCCGGGCGGTCGTCTACGTGGCCTGCGACCCCGCCGCCCTGGCGCGCGACGTGGCCGCCTTCGGCGAGGCCGGCTACCGGCTGGCCGGCATCCGCGGGTTCGACGCCTTCCCCATGACCGCGCACGTTGAGTGCGTCGCACTCCTGGTGCCGGGGGCGTAGTGCCGCGGACGCCGGGTACGGCTCGCAGGTGACGCGGGGGCGCTGGGCGGTCGTGGCCGCGGTCGTCGTGCTGCTCGTCGCGGGCGGCGTCGCGCTGTGGCGAGCGCAGCAGGAGCCGCCGCTGTGCGAGGGGGCCCGGGAGGCCCGTGACGCGCTGCTGGAGCGGCCCTTCGCCGGCGGGGACGCGCGGTCGGTGTTCGTCGTCGGCGACAGCTACAGCCAGGGCACCGGCCCCGACGGCCCCGACGGGGCCTGGCCCGCGAGGCTCGCCGCGCTGGCCAGGGCGACGGTCACCGTCGACGGCATGAGCTCCACCGGCTACACGACCGGGGGCTTCTGCGAGGGGGAGCCGGTCACCTACGGCGACCGGCTGGCCGGGGACGACCTGGACGGCGCCGACGTCCTCGTCCTCCAGGGCAGCGTGAACGACGGGCTGGCCGGGGACCCGGACGCGGTCCGGTCCGCCGCGGGCGACCTGCTCGGCGAGGTGGACGACGTCGGGCGGGTGCTGCTGGTGGGCCCGCCCGACATCCCGGCGCTGGAGCCCGCGCAGCTGCAGACCATCGACCGCGGGCTCGCCGACGCAGCGGGGGAGCACGGTGCGACCTACCTGTCGCTGCTGGGCGCGGGCATCCCGATCGGCGACGACGGCGTCCACCCCACCGACGCCGGCCAGCAGCGCATCGCCGAGCTGGTCGCCACGGCCCTGGGCTGACCGGGCCCGCCCACCGGGGCTGCCGCGCGGGCCGTTGGCTACCGTTCAGGGGTGCCCACGTGGGAATACGCCTCGGTCATCACAGCCAACGATGCGGAGTCGCAGCGGGCCGGAGTGAGCGTCAAGCTCCCCGGCGGGACGTCGGAACGTCAGCAGGGCGACACCAGCACCGTGCTCAACCGCCTCGGCTCCGAAGGGTGGGAGCTGGTCAGCTACCACTCCAGCGGCGCCGGGACCTGGGGCTTCGAGCAGTTCTGGCTGAAGCGCCAGAAGCCCTGACCGGCTGACGCGCACCGGTCGAACGCGTGTTCGACCGGTGCGGCACACTGGTGCGGTGGACGCGACGGTGCCGCCGGGCTGGCCGGACGAGGTCCGCCCGCCCGGTGCCCCCGACTGGGAGCGGACGGCGGTCGCCTGGCTCTACGACCTGGTGCCGCCGGACTACCGCGCCCACGAGGTGCTGCGCCGGTACCCGGTGCTGCTGGCCCGCTTCGCGGCCGACCACGTCGCGGCCGGGCTGGAGGCCGCCCGGGCCGGCTGGCGGACGGTCCGGGTCGAGCTGGTCGACCAGCTGCCGCCGGATGCGATCGAGGGCGCGATGCGGGCGTACGAGCGCGAGGGCGCCCGGCTGGCCGCCGCGGCGCGCGGCGTCGAGGTCGTCGGCGGCGCGTTGCGCGGGGAGCGCTGGGTACCGCGGCTGTGAACCCGCGGGTGTGAGCTGCGTCCGGGCCCGCCTCCGGACCGGAAGAGATCGACATCCGCACGTACAGTTGACCGGCGGCTGCACGCACTGCCGCACCTGCCGCCCATGGAGAGGAAGACACCGCATCGTGTCGCTCCTGCGATCGCTCGCCGGCCCGGAGGACCTCCGCGCTCTCGCCCCCGAGCAGCTGCCGGTCCTCGCCGCGGAGATCCGCGACGCGCTGGTCACCAGCGTGGCGAAGACCGGCGGCCACCTGGGCCCCAACCTCGGCTGCGTCGAGCTGACCATCGCGCTGCACCGGGTGTTCGACTCACCCACCGAGCCGATCGTCTTCGACACCGGCCACCAGTCCTACGTGCACAAGATGCTCACCGGCCGGGTCGAGGACTTCGACCGGCTGCGCCAGCGCGGTGGCCTGTCCGGCTACCCGAGCCGCGCGGAGAGCGAGCACGACTGGGTCGAGAACAGCCACGCCTCGACGTCGCTGTCCTACGCCGACGGGCTGGCCAAGGCCTACGCCATCCGCGGCGACTCCCGCCCCGTCGTCGCCGTCATCGGCGACGGCGCGCTGACCGGCGGCATGGCCTGGGAGGCGCTGAACAACATCGCCGCCGCGCAGGACCGGCCGGTCGTCATCGTGGTCAACGACAACGGCCGCTCGTACTCGCCGACGATCGGTGGTGTCGCCGACGCGCTGGCCACCCTCCGGCTGCGCCCCGGCTACGAGAACGCGCTGCTGCAGGTGCGCCAGGCGCTGCACCGCGCGCCGGTCCTGGGCTCGGCGCTCTACGACGCGCTGCACGCGATCAAGAAGGGCCTCAAGGACGTCCTGTCCCCGCAGGGCATGTTCGAGGACCTCGGCATGAAGTACGTCGGCCCCGTCGACGGGCACGACATCGAGGTCATGGAGTCCGCGCTGCGGCGGGCCCGCTCGTTCGGCGGGCCGGTGATCGTGCACGCCGTCACCACCAAGGGCTACGGCTACGCGCCGGCCGAGACCGACCAGATCGACGCCTGGCACGCCACCGGCATCTTCGACCCCGACAGCGGCGCCAGCGTCCGCAAGACGGGCCTGGCCTGGACCGACGCCTTCTCCGACGAGCTGGTCCGGGTCGGCGCCGAGCGCGCGGACGTCGTCGCCATCACCGCGGCGATGCTGCACCCGACCGGCCTGGCCGCCTTCGGCGAGCGGTTCCCCGAGCGCACCTTCGACGTCGGCATCGCCGAGCAGCACGCGCTCACCTCGGCCGCGGGCCTGGCGATGGCCGGGATGCACCCCGTCGTCGCCGTCTACTCGACGTTCCTCAACCGGGCGTTCGACCAGCTGCTCATGGACGTCGCGCTGCACCGCCAGCCGGTGACCGTGGTGCTCGACCGCGCCGGGGTGACCGGTGACGACGGCGCCTCGCACAACGGCATGTGGGACATGTCGATCCTCTCGGTCGTGCCCGGCGTGCACCTGGCCGCCCCGCGCGACGAGGCGACGCTCCGCGCGGCGCTGCGCGAGGCCGTCGACATCTCCGACGGGCCGTCGGTCATCCGCTTCCCCAAGGGCGTGCTGCCGCCGGACCTGCCCGCGCTCGAGCGGCGCGGCCCGGTCGACGTCCTGCGCCGCGGCGAGGCCGCGGACGTGCTGCTCGTCGCCGTCGGCTCGATGGTGCCGATGTGCCTGGCCGCCGCCGAGCGCGCCGCCGACCACGGCATCGGCGTCACCGTCGTCGACCCGCGGTGGGTGCTGCCGGTGTCGGAGGACCTGGTGCAGCTGGCCGCCGGCCACCGGCTCGTGGTCACCGTCGAGGACGGCGGCCGGGCCGGGGGTGTGGGCACCACGCTGACCCAGGCGCTGCAGGACCGCGAGATCGACGTGCCGGTCCGCGCCCTGGGCCTTCCGCAGCAGTTCTTCGACCACGGGTCGCGCGGGCAGGTGCTGGCCGATGTCGGCCTCACCGAGCAGGACGTCGCCCGCCGGATCGCCGAGTGGAGCGCGAAGCTGGGGGAGCGGACGGAGAACCACGTCGTCGAGCCCGTCGACGGCGCCCAGCAGTGATCATCGCGGAGATCCAGGTGGCGCCCTCGCCGCCCGGCACGCCCGATGACCCGCACGCGCACGTCGAGGCCGCCGTCGCGGTGATCCAGGCCTCCGGGCTGCGGCACGAGGTCGGCGCGCTGGGCACCACGCTCGAGGGCGAGGCCGACGAGGTGTGGGCGACCCTGCGGGCGGCGCACGAGGCGATGCTCGCCGCCGGCGCGACCGGTGGGCTCTCGCACATCAAGGTCGCGTCGGTGAACCGGTCGATGGACAGCCTCACCCGCAAGTTCCGCTGACCGCCCGGCGCGACAGCGCCCACCGTCCCCCGCCACGATCAGGGAACCTGATCGTCGAGCGTCCTCCCTCACCGTGCACCACGAGGGAGGACGCTCTGCCGTGAGGGAGGACGCAGGGAGCGAGGCGCGGCCGGAGCACGCGCGGAGCGGATCGCGCCGTCGGCGCCGCCGGGCGGCCACGCCACCGTGGGGTCGTCCTGGACCAGGGGCAGCACTGCCCAGGCGGGCGCGGGTCACGATCGCGCATCGCGTGCACTGTGTGGTTGCGGTCACACTCCCGGCACCGCAAAATGTGAGCCGCGGGAATTTGGCTGCAACCCCAACTAAAGGCGGGTCCACCTCATGGCGCGCCGGAGCACCCTCACGACGGCGATCGCCGCCACCCTCCTCCTGGGCCTGGCGGCCTGCGGATCGGATGACGACGGCGGCGACAGCGGCGGCGGTGGTGGCGGCGGCGGGGGTGACTCCGCGGGCAAGGTCGGCGTCATCCTCCCCGACACCGAGTCCTCCGTCCGCTGGGAGAACTTCGACCGCCCCTACCTCGAGGCGGCCTTCGAGGAGGCCGGCATCGAGTACGACATCCAGAACGCCGAGGGGGCGACGCCCAGCGGCAGGCCACCATCGCCGAGCAGATGATCACCGAGGGCGCCACGGTCCTGGCGATCGTGAACCTGGACTCGGCCTCCGGCGCGCAGATCCAGGAGTCGGCGGAGGCCGAGGGCGTCCAGACGATCGACTACGACCGGCTCACGCTCGGCGGATCCGCGGCGTACTACGTCTCCTTCGACAACGAGGAGGTCGGCCGCCTGCAGGGGCAGGGGCTGGCGAAGTGCCTCGAGGACAAGGGCGTCACGCAGGGCAACATCGCCTTCCTCAACGGGTCGCCGGACGACAACAACGCCACGCTGTTCTCGGGCGGCGCCCACGAGGTGCTCGACCCGATGACGCAGTACACGCAGGTGGCGGAGCAGGCCGTGCCCGACTGGGACAACCAGGAGGCTGCGACGATCTTCGAGCAGATGTACACGCAGAACGGGAGCAACATCCAGGGCGTCCTGGCCGCCAACGACGGCCTGGCCAACTCGGTGATCCAGATCCTGGGTCGGAACAACGCCGCCGGCGCCAACAACGTCACCGGTCAGGACGCCACGGCCGAGGGGCTGCAGAACATCCTCGCCGGCGACCAGTGCATGACGGTCTACAAGCCGATCCGCGACGAGGCCAACGCGCTGGCCGAGCTCGCCGCCGACCTGATCAACGGCGACGAGGCCGAGACGTCGGGCACCGTCACGGACCCGGAGGGCGACCGCGAGGTGCCCTCGGTCCTGCTGACGGGGATCTCGATCTTCCGGGACAACGTCAAAGCCGTCGTGGACGACGACTTCGTGACCGCCGACGAGCTGTGCACCGGTGAGTTCGCCGCCGCCTGCGACGAGCTCGGGATCGAGTAGCCGCATGACGTCCGCCGGGGCACCCCTCGGGGTGCCCCGGCGCTGTCGCATCCGCAACCAGCGCGACGAGAGGCCCGGCGTGTCCGAACCGACCGGCCGTCCCGAGGACGGCACCGGCTGACATGCGGCGGCTCTCGTCGCTGCGGACCCTCGCGGCAGGACCTCGGGCGCGCCGTGCTGCGGCAGCGTCGCCGGGCGAGCACGGCGGCCTCCCTCACCGCAGCGCGTCCTCCCTCACCGCAGCGCGTCCTCCCTCGCGGTGCACCGTGGGGGAGGACGCGCTGGGATCAGGTCACCTGATCCCAGCGCAGGGCGTCAGGCGCGGGTGGCGGCCTCGGTCAGCAGGTCGGCGGTGAGCTCGATCTGCCACTGCCGGGCGCCGCCGGCCCGGAGCGCCTCGACGACGGCGTCGCGCTCGCGGGGCGCCGGCGGGTGCCACATGAGCCGGCGGACCAGGTCGGGGGAGACCACGTTCTCCACGGGGACCGCGTGCTTCTCCGACAGCTCGGCCAGCCCGGCGCGGGCCGCCTGCAGCCGCGTCGCGGCCGCCGGGTCGCGGTCGGCCCAGCGGTTCACCGGCGGCGGGCCGTCGCCGGTGCGGGTGTGCGGCGGCAGCTCGTCCTCGGGCAGCGCCTTGCCGCGGGCCAGGGCGGAGAACCAGTGCGCGACCAGCCGGCGGTTGGCCCGGCCGCGGAACACCGGCAGCTCCAGCAGCGCGCCCTCGTTCTTCGGGTCGGCCTGCACCGCGGCGACCATCGCGGAGTCCGGCAGCACCCGGCCGGGGGCGACGTCCCGGCGGCGGGCGAGCTCGTCGCGGGCCTCCCAGAGCGCGCGCAGCATGCCCAGCTGCCGGCGGCTGCGCAGCCCGTGCACGCCCGAGGTGCGCCGCCACGGGTCGGCCTTGGGTGCCGGCGGGCCGGTGGCCAGGATCGCCTCGAACTCCTGGCGCGCCCACTCGGTCTTGCCCTGCTCCTCGAGGATCGCGGCGAGGGCGTCGCGCAGGTCGACCAGCACCTCGACGTCGAGGGCGGCGTAGACCAGCCACTCCTCGGGCAGCGGCCGGGTGCTCCAGTCCGCCGCCGAGTGCCCCTTCTGCAGCGAGAAGCCCAGCAGCGATTCGACGACGGCGCCCAGGCCCACGCGGGGCAGGCCGGCGAGGCGGGCGGCCAGCTCGGTGTCGAACAGCCGGCGCGGGGCCAGGCCGATCTCGGCGAGGCAGGGCAGGTCCTGGTTGGCGGCGTGGAGCACCCACTCGGCGTCGCCGATCGCGTCCTGCAGCAAGGAGAGATCCGGCAGGGGGACGGGGTCGACCAGGCCGCTGCCGGAGCCGTTGCGGCGCAGCTGGACCAGGTAGGCGCGCTGGCCGTACCGGTAGCCGGAGGCCCGCTCGGCGTCGACGGCCACCGGGCCGGTGCCCTCGCGCAGTGCCTGGGCGTACTCGACCAGCTGGGTGGAGTTCTCGATGACCGGCGGCAGGCCGTCGCGCGGGGCGAGCAGCGGGACGGCGGTGGACTCCTCCGCGCCGTCGTCCGTCGCCGGCCGGGGAGTGGGCTCGGTGCTCAGTTGCCGTCCACCTTCTCGCCGGAACTCGTCGGTCGGGCCCGGGCGGACGCCCGAGTGCCGCTACCGATGTTAGAGAGTCGCGCCGGCGGACCGGTCAGCGACTCTCCCCGCCCGGTCCCAGCAGGCGGACTCCGGGTGGCGGCAGGCCGGCCGCGTTGGCCAGGACCTGGAGCCAGGCGGTGAGGTGCTTGTCGAGCGCGGTGTCCCCGGCGGTCCAGGAGGCACGCATCTCGACGTCGACGGTGTGCTCCGGTCCGGCGAGCTCGCCGAAGCGGGTCGAGGCGGTGCGGGTGACGGTGCCCCCGACGGTGGCGTGCGCGGCGCCCGACTCGGCCAGCGCGTCGGTCAGCCAGCTCCAGGCCACCTCGGAGAACATCGTGTCGTCCACGAGCTCCTCGTCGGTCTCCGCGGAGAGGTAGCCGACGCAGCGCGTGGTGCCGTTCCAGGTCTCGTGGCCCTCGGGATCGTGCAGCACGATGAACCGCGCGCTGGCGATCTCGACGTCCTCGTCGCCGTCGCGCTCGCTCACCGAGGCGCCGATGGCGTGCGCGAAGGGCGCCAGCCGCTGGGGGGCCGGGATCTGCTCGAGGACGATCTCCGGACGGGCACGCACTCCCGCCAGCGCCTCCAGCGCGGCGCGGAACGCGGCGGGCACGTCGTCTGCGCGCGCGTCCTTGCCTCGGTTCCCGGCATCGGCCAGGATGGGCGGCTCCACGAGCGCAGGGTAGGTCGCCGGCTAGCACATCGCGCCCGACGCGCCGCAGCGGCACCCGACTCGCCCGCGACGCGCCGGGAACACGTCCGCACCGGGTCTGGGAGACTCGACCCCCGTGACCTCCGTACCCGCCCCGGTCCCGTCGACGTCGCCGGCCGACTCCGACCTCGTCCGCGCCGCCCGAGGGCTGCCGGTCAGCCGCACCCCGGTGTGGTTCATGCGCCAGGCCGGGCGGTCCCTGCCCGAGTACCGGAGCCTGCGCGCCGGCACCGCCATGCTCGAGGCCTGCCAGGACCCGGACATGGTCACCGAGATCACGCTGCAGCCGGTCCGCCGGCACGGCGTCGACGCGGCGATCCTCTTCTCCGACATCGTGCTGCCGCTGCTGGTCGCCGGTGTGGACCTGGAGATCAAGGCGGGCATCGGCCCGGTCATCGCGGACCCGGTCCGCTCGGTCGCCGACGTCGACGCGCTGCCGGGCCTCGAGCCCGAGGCGCTGGGCTTCCTGCAGACGGCGGTGCGCCAGCTGGTCGCCGAGCTCGGGCCGACCCCGCTGATCGGGTTCGCCGGGGCGCCGTTCACCCTCGCCACCTACCTCATCGAGGGCGGCCCCTCCAAGGAGCACGCCCGCACCAAGGCGTTCATGTACGCCGAGCCCGAGGCGTGGAGCCGGCTGCTGGACAAGCTGGCGGTCTCCGCGGCGATCTTCCTGCGGGCGCAGGTCGACGCCGGAGCGGTCGCGGTGCAGCTGTTCGACTCGTGGGCCGGTGTCCTCTCGGCCGCCGACTACGCCGAGCGGGTGCTGCCCTTCTCGCGGTCGGTGTTCGACGCGCTCGGCGACCGGGACGTCCCGCGCATCCACTTCGGCGTGGGCACCGGCGAGCTGCTGCCGCTGATCGGCGACGCCGGTGCCGACGTGGTCGGCGTCGACTGGCGGATCCCGCTGGACGAGGCGGCCCGCCGGGTCGGCCCGCACCGCTCGCTGCAGGGCAACCTGGACCCCGCGGTGCTGCTGGCCGACCGCGCCACCGTCGACCGCGAGGTGCGCCGCGTCGTCGAGCAGGGCCGGGCCGCGCGCGGGCACGTCTTCAACCTCGGCCACGGCGTGCTGCCCGACACCGACCCCGGCGTGCTCACGCACGTGACCGAGCTGGTCCACGAGCTCACGGCCCGATGACGCGCCGCCGCCTGGTCGTCGTCGGCGCCGGGATCACCGGTCTCACCGCCGCCTTTGAGTGGCGTCGGCGCCGGCCCGACGACGAGATCGTCGTGCTCGAGGCCGGGGACCGGATCGGCGGCAAGCTGCACCGCGTCGAGCTGGCCGGGCAGTGGTACGACACCGGCCCCGAGGCGATGCTCGCGCGGGTGCCCGACGCCGTGGAGCTGGTCGAGGCGCTGGGCCTCGGCGACCGGCTGGTCGCGCCGGCCACCACGCAGGCCTCGGTGGTGCTGCCCGACGGCCGGCACCCGCTGCCGCCGGGAACGGTGCTCGGCGTCCCCGCCTCGGCCGAGGGGCTGGAGGGCTTCCTGTCCGCCGACGGCGTCGCGCGCGTCCGCGCGGAGGCCGACCTCCCGCCGGTCCGGCTGGACGGCGACGTCGCCGTCGGGGCGCTGCTGCGCGAGCGGCTCGGCGACGAGGTGGTCGACCGGCTGGTCGAGCCGCTGCTGGGCGGGGTCTACGCCGGCCGCGCCGACGAGTTGTCGCTGCAGGCCACGATGCCGGCCCTGGCCGCGCACCTGCCCCGCGCCGGCTCGGTGCTCGGTGCCGCGGCCGCGGCCCGCGACGCCGGCATCCGGAGCCGCGGCGACGCCGACGGCCCGGTGTTCGTCACCGTCGCCGACGGCATCGGCGCGCTGCCCGCCGCCCTGGTCGCGGCGTCCGGGGCCGAGGTGCGGCTGCGCACCCCGGCCCACGGCCTGCGCCGGACGGCGACCGGCTTCGAGCTGTCGATCGGCTCGGCCGCCGAGCCCGAGCTGCCCGGGGCCGACTCGGTGATCGTGACCGCGCCGGCGGGCAAGGCGGCCCGGCTGCTCCGGGACGTCGTGCCGGGCGCGGTCGAGCCGCTGCTCGGCATCCCGTACGCGTCGATGGCCGTCGTCGCCATGGCCTTCCCCGCCCAGGAGCTCGCCGCCGGGTCGGGGCTGCTCGTGCCGCCGGTGACCGGCCGGCTGGTCAAGGGCGTCACGGTGTCCTCGGCGAAGTGGCCGCACCTGGGCGGCGAAGCGCTGCTGGTCCGCTCCTCGGTCGGCCGGTTCCGCGCCGAGAGCGACCTCCAGCGGGACGACGACGAGCTGGTGGCCGCCGTGGTCGCCGACGTCGCCGACCTGCTCCGGCTGTCCCGTCCCGAGCCGCTGCAGACCGAGCTGGTCCGCTGGGGCGGCGGGCTGCCGCAGTACCTCGTCGGCCACCCGGGCCGGGTCGCGGCGGTGCGCGCGGCCGTCGCCGGGGTGCCCGGGCTCGAGGTGGCCGGCGCGGCGTTCGACGGGGTGGGCGTGCCCGCCTGCATCCGCGACGCCCGGCGGGCGGTCGGCGCGCTGCTGGGCTGACGGGCCCGGGCGCTGCCGGGCTAGCCCCGGGCCGAGGTCAGCACCGCGATCTCGGTGCGGTTGGCCGCACCCAGCTTGGTCAGGATGTTGCGCACGTGGCTCTCCACCGTGCGCTCGGAGAGCACCAGCTGCTCGGCGATCTGCCGGTTGGTGAGCGCCGCGGCGACCAGGCCGGCGATCTCCCGCTCGCGGACGGTCAGGGGATCGGCCGCCCGCCCGGCGGCGCCGGCCGCGTCGGCCAGCTGCGCCGCGGTCCGCGCCGGCCCGGGCATCCCGAGGCGGAGGGCCTCCTGCCGGGCCGCCCGCGCGAGCGCCCCGGCCCGGGGCAGATCGCCCGGCCGCGCCCGGCGCAGCAGCGCGCCGGCCAGGCCGGTCCGGTCGTGGACGAGCGCCGGCCGCGCACCGGTCCCGGTGTCGACGTCGAGGGCAGTTCCGAGGTGCGCCACCGCCTCGTCCAGGGCGCCGCGGACGACGGCCAGCCGCCCCAGCAGCCCGGCCGTGGCGCCGCAGCCGTACACGCCGGCGCCGCCGGCCGCCAGGGGGTGCGCGGCGATGAGGCCGGCCAGCACCTCGGCGGTCGCCGGGTCCTCGAAGGCCTCGACCAGGGGGACCAGGCTGGTCGGCACCCCGCTGGACGCGGCGAAGTCCGGCTCCGCCAGGCGCCGGCGCAGCTCCTCGTACCGGACCTGCGCGTCGTCCCGGTCGCCGCGCAGGAACGCCACCAGCGCCCGGGTCACCAGGACGATGGGGATGTCGCCGGCGAGGTCGAGCAGCTGGAGGGCGTCGTCGTCCCAGAACTCCGGGTCCCCGGTGATCAGCGCGTGCTGCAGCAGGAACGCCCCGGACATGCCGGCGGTGGACATGTCCTGCGCCAGTTCCCGGGCGCCCAGGTCGCGGGCCTGCTCGTTGAGCGCCAGTGCCTCGGGGAACCGGCCGACGAGCGCGGCCACCGACGCGCGCAGCCGGAGGTCGTGCCAGCGCACCAGCGGCAGCCCGGTCCGCCGGGCGAGCGCGGAGATGCGGGCCAGCTCCTCCTCGGTCGTGGCCAGATCCCCGGTCTCCAGCGCCGCGTCGATCCGCCACTTCGCGCCCCACAGCTCGACCAGGGGCTGACGGGTCGCGGCGGCGTGCTCGATCGCCAGCAGGCCCAGGCGCAGGCGTTCCTCCGGGGGCAGCGCGTCGACGCTCACCTTCATCCGGGCACGGACGGCGTCGAGGACGGCCTCCGGGTCGCCCGCGCCCTCGGCCAGCTCCAGCGCGGTCGCGGCCAGCTGCGAGGAGGTGCCGAGCCGGCCGGCGTCCGCGTGGGAGGAGGCCATCTGCGCGAGCAGCCGGGCGCGCACGGCGGGGGAGGCGGCCACCTCGGGCTCGGCGAGGGCGCGCTCGCAGAGGGCGATCGCCGCGGGCGGGAAGCCGGGCGCCGCGACGTCGTGGACGGCCAGCGCCGCGGCCACCAGCAGGTCCGCACGGTCCGGCCCGTCCGCGGTCTCGGAGGCGGTGACGGCGTGCGCGAGGCCCTCCGCGAAGCGCCCGGCGCGGAACTCGGTGCCGGCGACCTCGACGAGCAGGGCGGCCCGATCCGCGCCGTCCCAACCCGCCCGTTCCGCGGCGTCGAGCGCCGTGCGCAGGAAGGTGGCCGCCTCCTCGAACGCCAGCGACCGCGTCGCGGCGGCGGATGCCCGGCGCGCCCACGCCGCCGCGCGGGCGAGTGCGTCGGTATCGGCCGAGGCCCGGAGCCAGTGCCCGGCGACGACGCCGGCGCTCGTGTCGTCCACACCGACGGTCGCCTCCCACGCCTCGGCCACCCGTCGGTGCAGGGCCTCCCGGTCGCTGGGGGCGAGGTCGGCGTAGATCCCGTCGCGGACGACGGCGTGCACGAAGCGACGGCGTCCCGGGCTGCCGGGCACGGTCGTCAGGACGCCGGCGTGCACGGCGTCGTCCAGGGCCCGGTGCACCTCGTCCTCCGGCCGCTCGGCGACGGCGGCCAGCAACCCCGGGCGCACCTCCTCGCCCAGCACCGCCGCCACGGTCAACAGCCCGACCGTCTCCCCGGGCAGGGCCGCCAGCGCCGCCCGGACCGCGGAGCGCAGCGCGGCGGAGGCCGGCGCGTCGTCGGGCGTGCCGCCGGCCGACGCGAGCGCGCGCAGGTAGAGCGGGTTGCCGCCCGAGCGCCGGTGCACGACGTGGACGGTCCCCGGTGCGGGGACGGCCGGACCGACCGCCGTGAGGTACCGGCGGACGTCGTCCTCCGCGAGCGGGGTGAGCTCGAGCACGTCGGTGCCGGGCCAGCGGAGCAGCTCCGGCAGCGCCTCGCGCAGCGGGACGACCCGTGCGGGCCGGCCGGTTCGCGGTAGCTGCCGAGGACGAGCAGGTGCGACCGGTGCAGCTCGGCCGCCAGGTGGACCAGCAGGCGCAACGAGGTGGGATCGGCCCAGTGCAGGTCCTCGAGGACGACGACGAGGCCGCCGGGTCCGGCCGCGGCGACCAGCGCCTCGGTCGCGGCCGACACGAACCGGAACCGGGCGGCCTCCGGGTCGGCGGCCTCGGGGTGCCGGTCGACGGCGGCGAGGGCGTCGCCGACCGCCGTCGCCACCTCCGGCCGGGCCCGCAGGACCCGCCGCCACGGCCACAGCGGCGGGGCGCCGGGGTCGTCGACGCAGCGCCCCCAGACGACCGGGACGGGCACCCCGTCCAGCGCCTCCTCGACCGTCCGGGTCTTCCCGATACCCGCCGGGCCGGTGACCAGCACGAGGCCGCCCGCGCCGGCCCAGGCGCCGTCGACGGCACCGCGGAGGCGGGCCAGCTCGACGTCCCGGCCGACGAAGGGACCCCGGTGCGCGCCCGGGGGAGGCCCGGCGTCCGCCATGCCGGGAGCATCCCACCGCCCGCCGGGTCTGCGTACCGGAATTGCGTACCGGAGGTCAGTGGCAGCACGGATGCCCGTGCCCGGCCGCGGGCGGAGGGTCGACCCGTGCCGGACCGGTCGGCGGTCCGCTCGGCAGGAGGAGGATCCGTGAACGCCACTCTCCACCGGTTCCGGCGGTGGCCGGACGAGGACGCCGGGACCTGGGCGCGCGGTCTGCTCGCCGGGATCAGCGGCGACGGGCAGGAGGACGCCTGCGTGCTCGGCAGGCTGGACGGCGCGGACGGCGCGCTGCTCGTGCTGTGGCGGACGCCGGCGGACGCCGCCGCGGTCCGCGTGCCGGACCCCGGCTTCCTGGTGGGCTCCGGCAGCTACGAGCTGCTCGAGCGCGTCGCGGGCTCGGCGGCCGGCTCGGCGCCGGAGTTCGCCCAGGTGCTGTGGTTCCCCGGCGGGAACGCGGCCCGCACCGACGCGCACGTGCGGGCCGGCCGCGAGCGCATCGATCCGGCGATGCGGACCGTCAGCGGCGTCGTCGTCACCTACGTGCTGCGCGGCGCCGACGACGCCCTCGTCGTCGTCACGCTGGTCACCGGCCTGCCGGTCCTGGAGGACATGCGGCGGGCCGTGTTCGCCACCGACCTGCTGCCGTGGGAGGACCCGGCGCTGCTCACCGACCCCGAGCGGGTCGACGTCGACCGGGTGCTGCACGCGCGGCTGGCCACGGGGGTCCGGTCGTGACCGCGGCCCCGCGGACGGCGATCCGGGCGTACCGGGTCTCGGACAGCCGCACGCAGGTGCGCTTCACCGTGCGCAACGTCGGGATCCCGGTGCGGGGCTCGATCCCGGTGAGCCGGGGGGAGGTGCACGTGGACGCCGGCGGCGCCCCGGTGCGGGCGCGGGCGGAGTTCGAGCTCGCCGGCCTGGACACCGGCATCACCCGCCGGGACGCCGACCTGCGCCGCGCGCGGTTCCTCTCGGTGGACCGGCAACCGGTGATGGTCTGGAGCTGCGAGCGCTTCACCCGCAGCGCCGACGGCTCCTGGCTCGCGGAAGGCCGGCTGACGGTGCGCGGGACGGCGACGCCGCTCGCGGTGGCCGGCGTCGCCGAGCCGGGGGAGGGCGGCACGCTGGTCCGGGCCGCGGCGACGCTGGACCGCACGGCCGTGGGGATCCGGGCGCCCCGGCTGCTGGTGGGCCGGGTCGTGCGGATCGAGATCGACGCCTGGCTGGTGCCGCTGGCCCGCTGATCGCCCGCGGGGGCCGTGGTGCGCGCCACGGCCCCCGGGGGGGATGCCGCGCGGACGGTGGTGCGTTCCCAGTTGACGTGAGCACCACCCACGACCCGGAGCACCCGGACCGCCCGACCGCACCCCGCCCGCGTGCACCCCGCTGCCTGCGCCACTCGTTCTGGCTGGCCGCCTGCGACGACTGCCGCCGGGCGCATGCCCACCTGCTCGCGGCGCCGGCCCGCCCTCCGGTGAGCCGCCCCACCCACCTCGTCGCCGGCGGCTGCCCGGCGCGGGGGATGATGGGCGCATGACCGAGCAGACCGAGGAACGCAGCATCGGCAAGCGGGCGAACGAGCTCAACGCCAGCATCCGCTACACGATGTGGTCGGTGTTCCGGCTGGCCCGGCCGCTGGCCGACGAGGCGCGCTCCTCGGCCGCGGACGAGGCGGCCGCGCTGATCGACGAGCTGGCCGGCAAGGACGTCGTCGTCCGCGGGACCTACGACGTCGCGGGCCTGCGGGCCGACGCCGACGTCATGGTGTGGTGGCACGCCGGCACCCCCGAGGCGCTGCAGGAGGCCTACACCCGGTTGCGCCGCACGGAGCTGGGCCGCCACCTCGACCCGGTCTGGTCGCAGATGGCGCTGCACCGCCCGGCGGAGTTCAACCGCAGCCACATCCCGGCGTTCCTCGCCGACGAGGAGCCGCGCCGCTACGTGTGCGTCTACCCGTTCGTGCGCTCCTACGAGTGGTACCTGCTCCCGGACGAGGAGCGGCGCGACATGCTCAAGGAGCACGGCATGCAGGCCCGGCCCTACCCGGACGTGCGGGCGAACACCGTCGCCTCGTTCGGCCTGGGCGACTACGAGTGGATGCTCGCCTTCGAGGCCGACGAGCTGCACCGCATCGTCGACCTCATGCGCGACCTGCGGGCCAGCCGCGCCCGCCGGCACGTGCGCGAGGAGATCCCGTTCTACACCGGCGTCCGCAAGCCGATCGCCGAGCTCGTCCGCGACCTCGCCTGACCCCGCTCCACCGCGGAGGAGCAGCTCCCCGGATACGCATGAGGGTGGTCTCCCGACGTCGGGAGACCACCCTCAGGCGCATGCGGGTGCGGGTTACTCCGCGGGCTGCAGGCGGATGCTCACGCTGTTGATGCAGTAGCGGTCGCCGGTGGGCGTCTGCGGGGCGTCGTCGAAGAGGTGACCCAGGTGGCTGTGGCAGCTCTTGCACAGCACCTCGGTGCGGATCATCCCGTAGCTGCGGTCCTCGCGGAGGACCACGTTGTCCTCGCTGGAGGCCTCGTAGAACGAGGGCCAGCCGCAGTGCGAGTCGAACTTGGTCTCGGACCGGAACAGCTCGGCGCCGCAGGCGCGGCACTCGTAGACGCCGACGGTCTTGGTGTCGACGTACTCACCGGTCCAGGCGCGCTCGGTGCCGGCCTGGCGGAGCACCGCGTACTCCTCCGGCGTCAGCTGCGCGCGCCACTCCTCGTCGGTCTTCTGCACCTGGGGCTGCTGGGAGGAGGTCGTCATACCCGGACGAACGGGCGGCGCCGGACCGCCATTCCCGGCGCCGCTCAGCGCCCGAGCCCGGCGTCGCGGGCGCGGACGATCGCCTGCGCCCGGTCGGTGACCTGCAGCTTGGCCAGCACGTTCGACACGTTGTTGCGGACCGTCTTCGGCGACAGGTACAGGGCGGCGGCGATCTGGGCGTTGGAGCGGCCGGCGGCGACCAGGTCGAGCACCTCCCTCTCCCGCGCGGTGAGCTGCGGGAAGGCGGTCTGCGGACCGGACGGCCCGGCGGTGAAGAACTCCGCGATCCGGCGGGCCAGCGCCGCACCGAACACCGCGCCGCCGCTCGCGACCGTGGTGATCGCCCGCACCACCTCCTCCTGGTCGGCCCCCTTGAGCAGGTAACCGCGGGCCCCGGCGCGGACGGCGGAGAAGACGGTCCCGTCGTCCTCGCTCATGGTCAGCACCACCACGCCGGTCGACGGCGACTCCGAGGTGATCGCCCGCGTCGCCGCGATCCCGTCCGTGCCCGGCATCTGCACGTCCATGACGACGACGTCCGGCTGCTCCTCGCGGGCCAGCCGCACCGCCTCGGCGCCGTCGGCAGCGGTGCCGACGACGGCCAGGCCGGGCACCGAGCCGAGCAGCATCGCCAGGCCGTCCCGGTAGACGGGGTGGTCGTCCACGACCAGCACCCGCAGCGGGCCCTCGTCCGGTTCAGCCATGCCGATCGCCGTCCCCTCCCACGGGCAGCACCGCCCGCACCACCGTGCCCCCGTCGGGCGGGCACTCGACCGTGCAGCTGCCCCCGAGCTCGGCGGCCCGCTCGCGCAGGGACACCAGACCCACCCCCGCGGGCGCGTCCGGCGGGATGCCGATCCCGTCGTCCACCACCGAGACGACGAGCGCGCCGTCCGCCCGCTCCAGCGTCACGGCGACCCGCGAGGCCCCCGCGTGCCGCCCCGCGTTGGCCAGCGCCTCCGAGGCGATCCGGTAGGCGGCGACCTCCACGGCCGCGGGCAGCTGCGCGGTGCCGCTCGCGGTCACGGTCACCGCCACGGCGGGCGGCAGCACCCCCTCGGCCTGCTGGCGCACCGCTCCGGTCAGCCCGAGGTCGTCCAGCGCGGGCGGGCGCAGGTCGTGCACGAGCCGGCGGACGTCGGCCAGCGCCGCGGCGACGTCGTCCCTGACCCGCCGCAGGACGGCGTCGGCCTCCTCGGGCCGGTCGGCGGCCAGGTTGCGGGCGGTGTCGATGCGCAGCACCACCGCGCCGAGGGTGGGCCCGAGCCCGTCGTGCAGATCGCGGCGCAGCCGGCGCCGCTCCTCCTCGCGGGCGGCGACCAGCTGCTCGCGGCCGGCCTGGAGCTGCGCGGCCAGGGAGCCGGCGCGGGCGGCGGCGGCCGCCTGCCGCACGACGTCGGCGAGCAGCCGCTCGTCCCGGGTGAGCAGGGAGGCGCGGACGCCGTGCCGGGGGAGCAGCAGCCGGCCGACCGGCTCCCCGCGATAGGCGATCGGCAGCGCGCGGACCGCGGCCGGCCGCTCGCCGTGCTCGGCCAGCACCCGCTCGCCGTCGGCGGAGGAGACCTCGACCCCGACGTAGGGCGACCGGAACGCCTCGGCGACCGCCGCCGCGACGGCCATGAGCTGCTGGTCGGCGTCGTCGCTGCGCTCGAGCCGCTCGGCCAGGCCGGAGACCACGCGGTAGGGGTCCTCGCGCTCGCCCAGGACCCACCGCCGCACGAGGCGCCACAGCGCGGCGCGCAGCGGCACGTAGCCGACGGCGAGCAGCAGCAGCGTCAGGAGCACCGCGTCGCGCCGGCCGCGGTCGCCGACGAGCACGCCGGCCGAGCCGAGCACGAGGAGGTCGAGGACGACGACGCCGGCCGCGAGCCCGCCGTAGACGAGCGTGCCGCCCAGCAGCCGGTCGATGTCGACCGCCCGCGGCCGGAGGAGGCCGACGGTGACGGCCAGCCCGGTGAGGCCGACGGCGACCGCCAGGTCGACGCTGATCCGCGTCGACGGGAAGAGCAGCGCGCCCAGCATCACCATCGCGTCGACGACGCCGGCCCAGAGCAGCCAGCGCATCCGCCGCCGGTCCTCGCCGGTGGCGGCCCGCAGCCGGTGCACGACGACCGCGAGCGGCAGCAGGATGCCGACCGCGCCGAGCGGGAAGGCAAGGTGCAGCAGCGGCAGGACCACCGCCTCCGGCAGCGGCACGCTGGTCGGGTCGAGATGCAGGCCGAGGAAGGCCTCGGGCATCTCCGTGCCGGCCCGCCGGTCCAGGACGTCGGCCGGCGTGGTCACCACCAGGACGGGGAGCAGCGCGGTGCAGCCGAGCGCGAGCAGCGCGACCGCGCGCCACCGCCCGGCGGGCAGCCGACCGTCGGGGTAGAGCAGGAGCAGCAGGGGCAGGCCCAGCAGCAGCCAGGCGCCGAACCGCTGAACGAACCAGAACGCCAGGGAGGCGCCGGGCAGTGCCGGGTCGGACTGCACCGCGTAGGTGAGCCAGGACGAGGCCAGCCCGTCGAGCGCCCAGAACAGCGCGGCGGCGGCGACCACCCAGGAGACGGCGTTGCGTGGCGCGCGGCTCACCAGCAGCGCGCCGGGAACGGCGAGGAGCAGCCCGGACAACCCGATCTCCCAGCCGGCTCCGGAGTCGACCGCCTCCCGGGCGGCGTGCGGGGTGGCGAGGTCCAGAGCCGCGCTCCCGGCGACGGCCGCGAGCGTGACGGCCGCCGTCGTCCAACCCAGCACGGCGAACCTGGGCTCCGGCCCGGCGTCCGACGGCGGCGGAGGTGCCACGGGCGGGGCGTCGTCGGCGGGTGTCCGGACCTCCACGCGCGGATCATGCCGGGTTCGGCGTCCCGGCGGACAGGGGCGCGGTGTCCCGGATCGGGCGGGACACGGACGGGCCGGATCCGGGCGCCGGGTCACTGGCTGCCCGGGACGCCGGCCCGCGACGGTTCTCCCAGCGGTGCCGCAGGGGCACCGCCCCTGCTGCTCGGAGGACCGATCGATGTCCGTCAACACCAGCCCGGCGCCCGCCCGGACCGACACCGCCGCCGTGTCCGCGGGGCCGGTGACCGACCCGCTGCGGCCGATCCGGCTCGGCGGCCTGGCGATGGCCGCCGGCGCGGCCGCCTGGGCGGTCGGGTCGATGCTCACCTACGACGTCGACCCGGCCGGCGAGTACCCGCTCTACTACAAGGCGAGCTCGCTGCTGTTCCAGCTCGGCCTGGTGGCGCTGGTCAGCGTCCAGCTGCGCACGCGGGCCACCGGCACCGGGCGGCTGGCCCGGCGGCTGCTGCACGCCGAGCACGTGCTGCTGGGCCTGGCGATCGTGTCCTCGATCCAGTGGATGGTGGCGCCCGACGTGTCGGAGGACGCCTTCTGGCTGGCGCTGGACGCCTTCTGGCCGTTGTCGATGCTCGGCATGGCGGCGATCGGCATCCGCATCGCGATCGCCGGCCGGTGGCGGGGGCCGGCGCGGGTCTGGCCGGCTGTCGCCGAGACGTGGCTGCTGTTCATGATCCCGGCGATGGCCCTCGTGGGCGACGAGGCGAGCGCCTTCGTCAGCGCCGGCCACCTGCTGGTCGGCTACACCGCGCTCGGCGTGATCCTGGCGGTCCGGCCCGAGCTGACCCTCCCGCGGTGACGCGGACGGTGCCCCGCCCTCGTGACCCCGGGGCGGGGCACCGCCGTGTGCACGGCAGCGGGGAGACTGGCGGGGTGACCCCGCCGTCCTCGCCGCCCGACCGGCCCCTGCCCGACACCTGGTTCACCCGCGACCTGCCCGTGCTGCGGGCGATCGCCCGCCTGGTGGACGCCCCGGAGCACGGCGGGTCGCCCTACCTGCTCGGCGCCGTCGTCCCCGCGAGCGGCTTGCCCAAGGCCGACGTCGTCGTGGCCGCCAAGGCGCTGGCGGCGGGGGGCTACATCGAGCCGCTCACGAACCACGCCGGGGAGATCGTGCGGATCACCGCGATCTCGGCCGAGGCGCGGCGGCTTGCCGGGCTCTGGCCGACCCCGCAGGGGGAGTGGGACCGGCTGCTCGAGCAGCTCGCGGCGCGGGCGGCGAACGCGCCGACCGACGTCGAGCGGCAGCGATGGGGGGCGTTCGCCGACGCCGCCGCTGCGGTCGGCGAGGAGGCGGGAGCGCTGCTCATGCAGTCGCTGATCGGCGGGTACGTGCCCCGCGCCCGCTAGGTCCGCGCAGGAACCCCTGCGAACGGCAGCGCCCCCGCCCGGAGAACCGGACGGGGGCGCTGCGTGCTGATCAGGTGATCAGAGCGGGGTGACGTTCGCAGCCTGCGGGCCCTTCTGGCCCTGCTCGATGTCGAACGCGATCCGCTGGCCTTCATCGAGCGAGCGGTACCCGCTGGACTGGATGGCGGAGTAGTGGACGAACACATCAGGTCCGCCGCCGTCGGGGGTGGCGAAGCCGAACCCCTTCTCGGCGTTGAACCACTTGACAGTTCCTTCGGGCATTGCTCGCTCCTTGCTGAGGTGGTGCATCGGGGTCCTGCCATAGCGCAGGGCCTTCCCGACGGAGAAAGCCTAGCGGCTGCTGCACCGGTGCGACCAGGGCTGTGGGACCTGGGAAAACGCGCCGGTCAGATCCGGCGGCCACGGCGGTCGGGCAGCGGCGGTGCCGGCGTGGCCCCGCGGGCGTAGGACGGCCCGACGTAGGTGAAGCCCGCCGGCGCGGTCTGCGCGGACAGCGCACCCGGGGCAGGGAGCGCTGTCCGGTCGGGCGCCACGGGCGGGGCCGGGGCGGTCTGCGCCTCACCCGGAGCCGGGGAGCGACGGGTGCCGGGGCGCCAGGAGGTGACCCCGACGACCTCGGCGACGGGGAGGGCGGTGGCCTCGGCGAGGGCCTGCTCACGGCGCCACCGCACCATCGAGCGCCCCCACGCCTCGAGCGCGAGACGACCGGCCAGCAGGACGGCGGCGGCCACCGCGAGGACGAGCACCGCGTCGACCAGGCCGGCGGCGACGTCCAGCCCGCTCACTCCGGTCCAGCCCGCCGATTCGAACCGCCGGGCCACGGCCAGGAGGAGGGTGAGGACGACGCCGTACGCCACGAGCGCGTGCTTCATCCCGCCTCCTCCGCCGGTGCGCCGCCGGGGTGCCCGGCGTCCTGCCTGCGACCAGCGTTGCCCGTGATCGCGCGGAACAGGCACCTGCGGAGGGCGCCGTCACCCCGAGGAGGGACGGACGTGTGCCCGCGAGGTGCTTGCGTGCCGGGCGCGGATGAGTGAGCGTGTGCGGGCGTTCTGCGACGCGGGGGCGGTCCGGCCGGCGCTCCGGCTCGTCCCCGACCACGGAAGAGCTCCCGATGCCCTCGCTCGTCGCGTCCCCTCCGCGCTCCGCCGTCCCGGCGCGGCGGCCCCCCCGTGACCGACCGCCCGGACGCGCCCGACCCCTCCACCTTCCGCCCGCAGGAGGGCATCCGCGCCGACGTCACCCTGGTGGCACGCGGCGCCACCTGCGGCTCGCTGGTCGAGGCCTCCACCGAGTTCGCGATCGCGGTCCGGCCGGACTGGAGGACCGAGGTCGCCCCCGGCGACGCCGTGGAGCTGTACTGGACCGGCACGGGCGGGGAGCGGATGCTGCCCGCGCGCATCGCCCGTGCCGAGGCGGGCGGTGACGGACCGGGCGGCGCACCGCGCTGGCACCTGGCGGCCACCGGCCCCGCCGAGCGCGGCCAGCGGCGCGCGGCGGTGCGCGGGCGGGTGGCCCTGCCGGTGTACCTGCCGTGGTCCGACGGTCAGCTGGTCGGCGAGACGGTCGACCTCAGCGAGGCGGGCATGCGCGTCCTCGTCGACGGTTGGGGCTGCCCCCAGAGCCCGGCACGCCGATCCAGGTGAGCGTGACCGTCGAGGAGGACGTCGTCGTGCACCTGCGCGGCGAGGTCGTCCGGCACGGCCGCTCCGGCCTGCGCTGGCTGCTGTCCCTGCGCTACGGCGACCTCCCCGAGCGGGACGCGGACCGGCTCCGCAAGCGGGTCTTCCAGGCGCTGCGCGCAGAGCGCGCCCGCGAGGAGTGCCCGCCCCGGTCAGCGGCCGCGCTGCCCGCCGGCACGGACCGACCGGCGGGGAGGCAGCTGCCACAGCGCGCCGAGCCGCCGGTCCAGGTCCGGGTCGAAGCGGGCCAGCCCGGCGCCGGGGTAGGGGGTGAGCTCGCTGAACCAGACCTCGCCGTCGAGGTCGTAGAGGTCGACCCGGATGAAGTCGAACGCCGCGCCCAGCGTCTCGGCGATCTCGAGCATCCGCGGCAGCGATGCCGGGGGAGGGGACACCGGGCCGGGCGCGACGTCCTCGGTCACGTCCACCGGCGTCCAGTCCCGGGTGTACAGCCGGCGGCGGTGCTCGCCCCACCGGCCGGTGTCCACGTGCACCAGCTCGACCCGGCCGCCGAAGACCAGGAACTTGTGGTCGGCCGGCGGGGCGTCGGACCCGAGGAACTCCTCGACGAGCAGCAGCCGCCGGGCCTGCGTGTACACCCACTCGCCCTGCTTCCGGAACAGCGGCTCGTCCAGCCAGCCCGCGGTGATCCGGCGCAGCGCGTCGACGTCGGGCCGGCCGGTGGCGACGTGCACCCGCCCCGACCCGTGGTTCGGCTTCAGCACCCACTGCTCCGGCAGCTCCGCGCCGGCGAGGTCGGCGAGGTCCGTGCCGGACCAGAGCACGGCCGGCACCCGCACCGCCGGGCACGTTGCGGACGCGTACGCCTTCATCGCCAGCTTGTCGCCCAGCCGGCCGATCAGCGGGCGGCGGTCGTGGACCACCCGCCAGTTCACCTTGTCGGTGAACGTCGTCCGCCCCGGTCGACGGCCGTGCGCCTCGTGGAACAGCACCGCGCGCTTGAGCCGGAGGGGGAGGCGGACCAGCACCGACCGGGGCAGCCGCCAGCCCGACACCACGCCTCCTCCGGCCGCACGTGTCGGCAGCACCCCTCGTCGTCCCGCACAGTCTGGTCCACCGGGGTCAGGTGTCAGTCGTCGGCCGGCTTCTTCGCCCGGCTGGGCTGCACGCGCATCGGCTCGCCCGGCATCTTCGGGTAGTCGGGGGGATAGGGCAGGTCGCCCAGGCCGTCGTCCGCGGCCTGGCGCTCGGCGAGCTCCAGCAGCGGCTCGATGCCGAAGGCGTGGTCGGCCAGGCCGGCGTGCTTGTCACCGACGGCCGCGAAGCGCGCGGGCATGGTGAGGACGTCGAAGTCGAACGGCGTCACGTCGGGCAGCTCGTCCCAGTCGACGGGCGCCGACACCGGCGCGTGCGGCTTGGGCCGGATCGAGTACGCCGAGGCGATCGTGCGGTCCCGGGCCATCTGGTTGTAGTCGATGAAGATCTTCTCGCCGCGCTCCTCCTTCCACCACGACATCGTCACGCGGTCGGGGAGGCGCCGTTCCAGCTCCCGGCCGAAGGCGATGACCGCCCGCCGGACGTCGGTGAAGGTCCAGCGCGGCTGGATCGGCACGTAGATGTGCACGCCGCGCCCGCCGGAGGTCTTGGGCCAGCCCTCCATGCCGAACTCGTGCAGCAGCTCGCGCACGTGCGGGGCGACCCACACCGCGTCGGAGAAGTCGGTGCCCGGCTGGGGGTCGAGGTCGATGCGGATCTGGTCGGGCTGCTCGACGTCGGCCTTGTCCACCGGCCACGGGTGGAAGGTGAGCGTGCCGAGGTTGGCGCACCACGCGACGACGGCGAGCGAGTCCGGCGCGATCTCGTCGGCGGTGCGCCCGCTGGGGAAGGTGATGTGCGCCGTCGGCACCCACTCGGGCGCGTTCTTGGGCACCCGCTTCTGGTAGAACGCGTCGCCGGTGTTGTCCACCCGCGTGGAGAGCCGGGCGCCCTCGAACACCCCGCCCGGCCAGCGCTCCAGCGTCGTCGGCCGGTCCTTGAGCGCGAACAGGATGCCCTCGCCGACGGCGAGGAAGTACTCGACGACGTCGATCTTCCGGATGCCCTTGTCCCCGAAGTACGGCTTCTCCGGGTTGGAGATCCGCACCTCGTGCCCGGCGACGTCGAGGATCACCGCGTCCTTGCTGCTCGCCATGTGCGGGAGGGTCCTCTCGTCGGCCGGGCAGCGAGTGTCACGCAGGGCAGGTGAGGCCGTCCACCGGAACTACCAGGTCGATGAGGTAGGCGTTCACCGCGTCGTTGACGCACTGGTTCTTCGGGTACGCGGTGTGCCCCTGGCCCTGCCAGGTCAGCAGGACGCCGGCGGTGAGGTCCTCGGCGAGGTTCACCGCACCCGGCAGCGGGGTCACCGGGTCGCCCTGGTTGCCGACGACGAGGATCGGCGCGCTGCCCTCGGCGTCGACGGTCGGCAGCGGGGTGCGGTCGGCCTCCCACGGGGTGCAGTTGTACAGGCCGGCTGCGGCGTTCGCGCCGAACAGCGGGTACTCGGCGTCCCACTCGGCGGCCAGTGCGCGCACCTCGTCGGTGTCGACCTCCTCCTCGGTGTCCGCGCAGTTGATCGCCAGGTTGGCGTCGAGCAGGTTGGAGTAGCGACCGTCCTGCAGCCGCCCGGAGTAGCTGTCGGCCAGGGAGAACAGCCCGGCGGCGTCGCCGGCGCGGGCGGCGGCCAGCGACTGGGAGAGCTGCGGCCAGGTGCGGGTGTCGTAGAGCCCGGCCTGGATCGCGGTGAGGACGACGCCCGGCGTCGCCTGCCGGGTCTCGCCCTCCTTGGTGCTGGCGATGGGCGCCTGCGAGGCCTGCAGCATCAGTTCGTCGACGAACACCCGCGGGTCGGCGCCGAGCGGGCAGCCGGCGATGAGGCCGGTGCAGTTCTGCGCGAACGCGTCGAACCCGGCCTCCAGCCCGGCCGCGCGGGCCTCACCGGCGGCGCGCAGGTCCGCGTCGGGGTCGACGGCGGCGTCGAGCACGAAGGCCCGCACCCGGTCGGGGAACAGCTCGGCGTAGGTGGAACCCAGCGTCGTGCCGTACGAGTAGCCCAGGTAGGTGAGCTGCTCCTCGCCGAGCGACTGGCGGATCAGGTCCATGTCGCGGGCGGTGTCGACGGTGTTGAAGGCGCCCAGCGCCGCGGGGGACTCATAGCGCTCGGCGCAGCCCTCGGCCACCTCGCGGGCCAGGTCGAAGACGCTGTCGAGCTGCTCGGCGCTGGTCGGCTGGGGCTCGGCGGCGACGATCCGGTCCTTGGTGGCGTCGGGGATGCACTCGACCGGCGAGGACGACGCGACCCCGCGCGGGTCGAAGCCGACCAGGTCGAAGCGGCGCAGCACGTCCTCGGGCAGGGTGAGCGCCAGGCCGAGCGCGGCGTCGAGGCCGGAGGCGCCCGGGCCGCCGGGGTTGACCACCAGCGAGCCGATCTTCTCCGTCTGCTGGGGGTGCACGCCCCGCACGAGGCGCAGCGGCAGCCGCTCGCCGCCGGGTTCGTCGTAGCTGATCGGGACGGTCACCTGGCCGCACTCGAACGTCATGCCGCGCTCGCTGCCGGGCCGGCCGGCGAGCAGCGGCTGCAGCAGGTCGTTGCAGTCGGTCCACTCGATCGGCTCCGCCGTGGGCTCGGCGGGGGCGCTGCTCGCGGAGGTCGTGGCCTCCTCGTCGCTGCCGCCGTCGGAGGTGCAGCCGGCCGCCAGGAGGGTCAGCGCGGCGAGCAGGCTGGGCAGGACGGCTCGCCGGCCGTGGTGCAGAGGCATGATCACGAGCCTAGGAGGCTCGCGGCGACCCCGCAGACGAGCACCGCCCCGCGCGGCCCGAACCACCCGTCAGGGCGTCTCGAGCACCTCGGCCAGGTCGTACCGCACCGGCACGTCGAGCTGGTCGTACGTGCAGCTGAGCGGGTCGCGGTCGGGTCGCCAGCGCAGGAACTGGCCGGTGTGACGAAGCCGACGGCCCTCGAGCTGGTCGTACTTGATCTCGACCACGAGCTCGGGGCGCAGCGGCACCCAGGAGAGGTCCTTCTTCGCGTTCCACCGGCTGACCGCTCCGGGCATGCGGTTCTCCCCGTCCTCCTGGACCTGAGCGTTGGCCCAGTCCTGCCACGGGTGCCCGTCCAGCGCCTCGGCCCGATAGGGCGCGAGCTCCTCGACCAGCTCGGCCCGTCGCTTCATCGGGAAGGACGCGGCGACGCCGATGTGCTGCAGCCCGGTCCCGTCGTACAGGCCCAGCAGCAGCGAGCCGACGATCGGCCCGCTCTTGTGCCAGCGGAACCCGGCGACCACGCAGTCGGCGGTGCGCACGTGCTTGACCTTGGTCATGAGCCGCTGGTCGGGGCCGTAGGGCAGGTCGGCCCGCTTGGCGACGACGCCGTCCAGGCCGGCGCCCTCGAACGTGTCGAACCAGCGCTGCGCGGTGGCGGGGTCCTCGGTGATGCCGGTGAGGTACACCGGCGGCGCGGTGCCCGCCAGCGCCGCCTGCAGCTGCTGCCGGCGCTCGGCGAACGGCCGGTCGACCAGCGACTCGTCGCCCAGGGCAAGCAGGTCGAAGGCGACGAAGGAGGCCGGCGTCTGCTCGGCCAGCAGCCGCACTCGGGACTCGGCCGGGTGGATCCGCTGCAGCAGCGCCTCGAAGTGCAGCCGGTCGCCGGCCGGGACCACGATCTCGCCGTCCACCACGCAGCGCTCGGGCAGGTGCGCCTTGACCGCCTCCACCACCTCGGGGAAGTAGCGGGTCAGCGGCCGCTCGTTGCGACTGCCCAGCTCCACCTCGTCGCCGTCGCGGAAGACGATGCAGCGGAAGCCGTCCCACTTGGGCTCGTAGAACAGGCCGTCGCCGGTGGGCAGCGCGGTCGCCGCCTTCGCCAGCATGGGCTTGACCGGTGGCATCAGCGGCAGGTCCATGCCGGTCAGTCAAGCAGTCCGCGCCGCCGCGTGCGGAGCTCTCGACCCGCCCGCTCCCGCGTCCTAGCCTCGGCGCCGCGGGGGGCGACCGGGAGGTCCACCATGCCGCTCTACCTGACCCGTTTCCGCTACACCCCGGAGACGTGGGCGATGCTCATCGCCGAGCCGGAGGACCGCCGGCGGGCCGCCACCGTCTACATCGAGTCCGTGGGCGGATCGCTGCACGGTTTCTGGTACGCCTTCGGCGAGTGGGACGGCTACACGCTGTGGGAGGCCCCGGACGACGTCGCCATGGCCGCGGTGGCCCTCGCCATCGGCGGCGGCGGGGCGATGGCGGCCATCGAGACGACCGTGCTGCTGACCGTCGAGCAGACGCTGGAGGCCCTCGACCGGGCGCAGTCGGTCGGCTACCGGCCGCCGGGCGCACCCCGCACGGACGGCTAGCGCCAGGCGAAGACCGGCTGCTCGTAACCGGCCACCCGCTCCACCTCGCCGCGGCAGGCGATCCGGCAGAACTGGTGCACCACCGCGGCGGTCGGGGCGTGCACGAACCCGCCGAGCAGCGGCAGCCGGATGACCGGACCGTCGGACTCCGGGATGGTCTCGAACACCGGGTCGACGTCCAGGTCGGCCAGCGGCACCTCGAAGACCGCGGCCACCTCGGGCTCCGAGCCGGCAAACCCGTCGACCGGCCCGGCCCAGCAGACGACCGGCGTCATCACGTAGCCCGAGCGCGTCACGTAGTCGTCCAGCAGCCCGAGCACCGCCTCCCGGCCAAGGTCGAGCCCGATCTCCTCGTGCAGCTCCCGCAGCGCGCCCTCGACCGGGCCCTCGCCGGCGTCCAGCCGGCCACCGGGCAGCGCCCACTGCCCGGCGTGCGCGCGGAGGCCGGCCGCGCGGCGGGTGATGACCAGGGTGGGGACGCCGCCCTGCTCGGTGACGCAGAGCGCCACGGCGGCCTGCTTGAGCTCGGGGCGGTCCGCGGCGATCCGGGGGAACCCGGCGACCCGCCCGGCGACGGTCTCCCGGTCCAGCACTGCCATGCCTGCTCCTCGCCGCCGTCCGCGGCCGCCGCCGGCCGCCGCACCGCCGCCAGTCAACAGGACGACGCCGGACCCGGCCGGGTCAGCTCCGGAGCAGGGCTGCCGGGGCACCGGTCCGGGCCGGCGGGGGGACGGGCGGGAGCGGGCGGCGTGCCCGCGGGTGGCCGTCCACGGCGCGCAGGGTCACGGTCCGGGCGACGTCGGGCTCCCGCGGGCCGTCCGCGGCGCGCGGCGCGTCGTCGTCCTCGTCGTCCCGCCCGGGTCGTGCTGTGCCGGGTCGCGGCCCCGGGTGGGCCGCGATGACCCCGCAGACCAGCACGACCAGCAGCCCCGCGCCCTTGGGGGAGTGCAGCAGCGCCGACGCGCGGCCGAGGTTGCTGACGCCGAACCACAGCTCGCCCCGGACCGCGGACGCGGGGACGGGGTCGAGGTCGGGGGAGGCGTTGGCGTCACCCTGGGTCGTGAACACCGGCACGCCGCTGCTGTCGTCGACGGCGAGCACCCGGTGGGTCACCAGCTCGGGTGCGTCCGGCGCGCGCTGGAAGGTGATGACGTCACCCGGCTCGACGGTCGCGGGGTCGACGGTGCGGACGAAGGCCATGGCGCCGACCGGCAGCCCCGGGCTCATGCTGCCGCTCAGCACCGCCAGCGCGGACCCGCCGGTGACCAGGGGGAAGACGGCGACGGCCAGTGCGGCTGCCGTGCCGGCGACGAGCACGAGGCCGAGGGCCCACGCGACGACGCGGCGGAGCGTGTGGAGCAGCACGTCCCGATGCTCCCCGGCGGCTCCCCGGCCCCGCATCATCGATTCTGACGATGCGGGCGACCGCGCGGGTCGCGCACGATCGCCGCGTGCGACTCCCCGTCGCCGCCCTCGCCGCGGCCCTGACGATCGGCGGCATGCTGTCCACCGCCGCCCCGGCGGCAGCCGGCGGCCCGCTGGCGCCCGGCGGCACGCAGACGGTGGTCGTGGCGGTGCCCGCGTCCTGGGCGGCCGAGGCCACGCAGATCGCCGTCAGCATCCGCGGCCTCGAGCAGGCGGAGAACGGCTGCCTCGAGGTCGAGGCGGAGGCGGGCGACGACTGCTCGTCCGACGTCGGGGAGCTGGCCGGGAAGCTCAGCACGACCGCCGCGTGGGGCCGGGCAGCGGGCGCGACGTGCGAGCCGGGGGCTGCCCCGGTGCCGGTGGACCTGTTCGGCGCCGCGACCGCACGGCTGGCCGATCCCGGAGGGGTGCAGTGCGTGCTCCTCGCCATGACCTTCCTCGACGGCGACTCCGACAACGTGGCCCAGTCCGACACGCTTACCTTCGACCTGGTGCTGGTCGCCGAGGGCCCGCCGGACTCGCCCGGAACCACGGCGGGTGGCACGGCGGGCGGCACGGGCACCGATGTGCCGGCGTCCGGCGGCGGGCAGGTCCCTGGAGAGCAGGGCGTCGCCCCGGCCGAGGGCGGCGGCCAGGCCGGTGCCGCTCCGGAGGTCGCCGCCTCGGGCGGAGCCGCTCCTCCGGTCGTCGGTGGGCGTGCGGTGGGCGGAGGTGCGGTGGCCGGAGGAGCTGCGCCCGGTGGCCCGGGTGCCCTCGTCGGCGGCGGGGCGCCGGCCGGGCCGGAGCTCGACCGGGTCGATGCCCAGATCACGGTCGGCGGCGCCGGAGCCGGTGTGGAGACCCAGGCCGCGGCGACCTCGTTCGCGGCCCTGGTGCTGGCCTGGGGTGCCGCACTGCTGGCGCTGGTCGGCCTCGGCTGGATGCTCTTCCTCGTGCTGAGGCGCCGTCGGCGTCGTGCGGCGAGCGGGCAGGGCATCGACGAGCCGGTCGAGGAGGTCCTGGCGTGAGGCGGTCCACGGTGTGGTCCCTCGGGGGCGTGCTCGCCGGCACGGTGCTGCTCGGCACGGGCGGCACGATGGCGACCTTCAGCGACACGCAGAGCATCTCGGTGGTGGTCGGAGCCGCAGCCGACCTGGACGGGAGCGCGCCCGCCCCGACCGCCGCGCTCGCCGTGCGGGCCGTCACCCCGCCGGGGAACGGAACGGGGCCCGGTCGCGCCCTGACGTTCGCGGTGGACGCCTCCGCGACCGGGGCGACCGCCGGCCTGCAGTGGACGGCCGTGGACGGCCCGGGCAACCGTGCCTGCGCCGGAGGGGGTGACGCCCTCACCGTCTCGGTGGCGGGGCCGTGGCTCCCCGCCGTGCCGCCCGTGTCGCTGTGCGATCTGCTCGACGCGGAGCACCCCGTCGTCCTCGTGGAGGTGGAGCCGGGCGCACCGCTCGACGGGGCGTTGCTGGAGGTCCGGTTCACCGGGCGCAACGGTCAGGGGCTCCCGCCTCGGGGGTGGAACGGCACCTTCCGGTTCACCCTGGTCCCTGGCGGGGGCGCGCCCGCTGCCACCGTCGACGTCCCGGTGGGCACGAACGGTCCGCGGTAGCTCCGCGCCGGTCAGCGGGGATCGCGCGACGCGGGTGCGTCGAGCCATCCGGCCCGGCGGGCGAGCGCGACGGCCTGCAGCTGCGAGGACACCCGGAGCTTGGTGAGCACGGCCCGGATCTGGGTGCGCACGGTCGCCTCGCTCACGTACCCGGCCGCGGCGATCGCGGCAGCCGGGAGCCCGGCTGCCAGGGCGCGCAGCACCTCGTCCTCCCTCGGGCTCAGGGAGCGGAACGGGGCGAGGAGCGACTCCTCGTCGGCGTGCGCACGGCGGGCGGCGGCCAGCAGGTCCTGGCGCCGCCCCTCGTCGAGGACCGCCCGGCCGTCTCTGACGGCGGCGACGACCGCGACGAGCTCGTCGAGCGCGCAGTCCTTGGACAGCACGGTGACCGCGCCGCGCTCGACCGCGGTGCCCCAGGTCGCGTCCTCGGTCTCCCCGGTGACGACGACGACGCGGCAGCCGGTCGCGGTGACCGGCTCGACCAGGTCCAGCCCGTCGATCGGCACGCCGTCGTCACCCGTCCCGAGTCGGAGGTCGAGCAGCACGGTCGCGGGCGCGGCCGCCGCGCACCCGGCGAGGATCCCCGAGGCCGTCCGGGCCGTCACCCGATCGGCCGGGATGCCCGCGGCACGCAGCCCGATCTGCACGGACTGGGCGAAGAGTGCGTGGTCGTCGACGAGCAGCACGGGGGAGCCGGTCACAGGGCCGCAGCCACCTCGGGGACGACGCCCGAGCGGGGGTGGGGCACGACGGGCGGGGCGGACGCGGGAACGGCGGGCAGGGTGAGCACGAAGCAGGTTCCCGCGGTGGTCTCGGCGGCGACCAGGTCCCCGCCGTGCCGGCGTGCCAGGTCGCGGGAGATCGCCAGCCCGAGCCCCTCGCCGGGGCTCCCGGAGCGCCGGACGCCCGCCTCGAAGGCCGTGGCGCGGCCGGCCGCGGACAGGCCGGGGCCGTCGTCGGAGACGGAGACGGTGAGCCGGTCGGTGACGGTCACGTCCACCCGGCACACGGACCGGGGAGCGTGCGCCAGGGCGTTGCCCAGCAGGTTGCCCAGGATGACGGCGAGCGCGTCGCCGTCGAGCGTGACGGGTGCGGCGCCGGTCGGGGCCCAGCTGACCCGTAGCCCTCGTTCGCGGTGGCTCACCACCAGCGGGCGGACCACGTCGTCCAGCTCGACGGTGCTGATCGCGGGCGCACGGCCGGGCAACCGCAGCAGCCGCTCGAGGCGGGCCAGCTCGGCGGCGACCGACTCCTCCAGGTCGGCGCGGAGGGCCGCCTGCCCCGGCCCCAGGTGCCGGACGGCAGAGGAGGCGGCGCGCACCCCGGCGACCGTGGCCCGGGAGTCGTGCAGGCAGGCGCGGGCCTCCTGCAGCTGGCGCTCGTGGCCGGCCAGCTGCTCCAGCAGCCCGGCGACGTAGCGCTCCTGGCCGGCCAGGGCAGCGCCGAGCCGGCGCAGCGCCGCGGCTCCGGCCAGGGCCGCGGCGGCCACCAGGCCGGCTCCGACGGCGACGCGGACCGGTTCGGTGGCGGCCGGCCACGCGGCGGGGACCACCCGTGCGGCCGTGGACGCGGCGACCAGTGCGGCGATGCCCGCGACGGCCCGCGAGGGGCCGCGCTCGCAGGCGACCAGCGGCTCGCTCCGCCACGCGGCGAGCGCCACGGCGAGCCAGGAGCCACCGGCCAGCGTGGCGGCGAGGGCCGTGGCGTGCGGGAGGACAGGGGAGGCCGCGAGGACCAGCAGGGCCAGGACGCCGCCGGCCAGGAACGCGCCGGCACGCCGGGTGAGGCGCCACACCGGCGGCAGCCCGCGGCAGGGGAAGGCCCGGAGCGTCACCCCGCCGGCGACGAGGACGACGCCCAGGCCTGCTGTCGGGGCGAGCTCCGGCCATCCTCCGCCGGTGAGGGCGGCGACGGCGATGGCGACCGGCTGGTGCAGCCCGAGGAGCAGCAGCCCCCCACCGATCTGCCGGGTGGCGGCCGTGCTCGTGATGCGCCAGCGGAGGAGGTAGCCCACGCCGGCGGCGACGAGCCCCAGCGTGGAGATCACCACGAGGAGGGTGTGCTGCGCGCGGTGGTCGGCGAAGGCGAGACCGGCCGTGGCGGCCGCTGCGGCACCGACGGCGGCGAGCCGGCCGGCCGGTGCGCCGACGCTGCGTCGGCGGCGAGCGGGCGTGCGGTGCAAGTCCATGACGTGAGCCCCCCCCGTGGTTCGTCCGGCCGGGGCAGGACACCACACGCGGCGCTGACCAGTCATTTCCCGGCGGCTCTGGAGTGGCTACAGGGATGGGGTGGGACCACTGTTACTGGGGGGTTCCGATTGCCGGCGCGATCAACAGTTCTGACGATGCCCGGCCCCTGGGGTGCACCGCAGTCTCGGATCGTTCGCCGAGCGCCTGCCGGCGAGAACCGTCGTCCGACGGGGACATCGACAGGAGACACCCCATGAAGAAGATCGCCCTCGCCTCCGCCGCCATGGGTGGCGTCGCCCTCATCGCCTTCGGCGCCAGCGGCACCTTCGCCGCCTTCTCCTCGACCCAGACGGTCGCCGGCCAGAAGGCCGGTGCCGAGACGTTCGAGCTCACCGTTGGTGGCGGCGTCGTGGGGACCGGGGACGAGCACATGTCGCTCGCCCCCGGCGGGAGCGCCCGGTACGCGTACGAGATCAAGAACGCCAGCGCGCTCCCCGGCAAGCTCAGCGCAACCGTGAGCGTGCAGGACGCCGAAAACACGCGCAGCGATGCGGAGAAGGCCGCGGGGGACACCAACGACGGCACGGGTGAGTTCAGCACCTTCGCCCGCGTCCAGCCGTCCTACGACGCCAACTGCGACGACAAGCCCGACACCAAGCTGGGCGGGCCGGTCAAGATCGCCGACCTGCCCGCTGCCGTCTCCGCCGCCTTCACGTCGTGGACGTTCGCCCCCAACACGACGCACTGCGTGATCCTCGACGTGTCCCTGCCGGACGACCCGAAGATCAACCAGGTCCAGGGCGACGACATGACGTTCAGCCTGGGGCTGACGCTGACCCAGGTGATCGCCCAGCAGTGAGTCCGTCCGCCGAGGGCGGTCCGGGATCTCCCGGCCCGCCCTCGCGGCGTCTCAGCTCCCGACCGCGTACCGGGTGAACAGCACGCCGTCCTCCTCGAGCACCTGGCGGAGTTCGAGCCGGGCGGGCGCCGGCAGCGCGCCGGGCAGCAGGCGCTCGGGACCGCCCACCAGCGCGGGGGCGATCGACAGGTCCAGCTCGTCGACGACCTCGGCGGTCAGCGCCGCGTGCAGCAGCTGGGGCCCGCCCTCGCACGTGACCTGCTCCAGGCCCCGCTCGGCGAGCGCGGAGACCGCGGCCGGCAGGTCGACGTCGTCGTCACCGCAGACCAGCACGTCGACGCCCGCGTCCGCCAGGGCGGTCCGCCGGCCGGCGTCGGCCGACGCGCAGGTGACCAGGATCGTGGGGGCCACGGCGTCGGCGACCAGCCGGGACGCCGGGTCCAGCGCGGCCCGGCGGGAGACGACGGCGACCGGGAGCGGTGCGGGCCGGCCGAGCGCCGACCGGAGCCGGCCCACGGTCGACTCCGGCAGCACGGCGCGGTACTGCTCCTCCGCGGCCGTGCCGTGGCCGACCAGCACCACGTCGGCCAGCGCGCGCAGCACCCGGAACACCCGCTTGTCGCCCGGCGACCCGAGCCCGGCGCTCCTCCCATCGACCGCGATGGAGCCGTCGAGGGAGGTCACGAAGTTCACCCGCAGGGCGCGGCCGCCGGGCAGGCGGTAGGCCTCGACCAACCCGTCGTCGTCGAGCTCGGACCCCGGGTGGGGCAGCAGCCGGCGCACGTCAGCGGGTGCTGAGCACGGCCGCGCTCTCCGGCGGCATCGTGACCGTGCTGCCGTCGACCCCGGGCAGCTCGGCGGTGGCGAACAGGACCTCGTCGGCGGGCCGGTCCAGGTCGATCTCCCGTGGCTCCGCGGCGAGGTTGACCACCACGCGCAGCGCGCCGCGGTGCACGACCAGCCAGCGGTCGGCGTCGTCCCAGTCGACCTCGACGGCGGTCAGGTCCGAGTCGACGAGGTCGGGGTGCGCCCGGCGGAGCGCCAGCAGTGACCGGTGGACGGCGAGCAGCCGGTCGTGCGGTTCCTGGGTCGGCTCCGACCAGTCGAGCTTCGAGCGGGTGAAGGTCTCCGGGTCCTGCGGGTCGGGGACGACGTCGGCGTCCCAGCCGTGCTCGGCGAACTCGCCGATCCGCCCCTCGGCGGTGGCCTTGCCCAGCTCCGGCTCGGGGTGGCTGGTGAAGAACTGCCACGGCGTGCTCGCGCCCCACTCCTCGCCCATGAAGAGCATCGGCGTGAACGGGCTGGTGAGCACGACGGTCGCGCCGACGGCGAGCATCGCGGGGGAGAGGGTCGCCGAGATGCGGTCGCCGACGGCGCGGTTGCCGATCTGGTCGTGGTCCTGCAGGTAGCCGAGGAACTTCCAGCCCGGCAGCGTCGCGGTGTCGACCGGGCGGCCGTGGTGCCGGCGGCGGAAGCTGGACCAGGCGCCGTCGTGGAAGAACGCGCCGGTGAGCACCTTGGCCAGGCCCGCGACGCCGGCCTCGGCGAAGTCGGAGTAGTAGCCCTGGCCCTCCCCGGTCAGCGTCGAGTGCAGCGCGTGGTGGAAGTCGTCGCTCCACTGCGCGGTCAGGCCGATGCCGCCGGCGACGCGCGGGGTCACCATGCGCGGGTCGTTGAGGTCGCTCTCCGCGATCAGCGTCAGCGGCCGGCCGAGGGCGACCGACAGCTTGTCGACCTCCTGGGCCATCTCCTCGAGCACGTGGGTGGCGCGCTCGTCGACCAGCGCGTGCACGGCGTCCAGCCGCAGCCCGTCGACGTGCATGTCGCGCAGCCACATCAGCGCGTTGTCGATGACGTAGCGGCGCACCTCGTCGGAGTCCGGGCCGGAGAGGTTGATCGAGTTGCCCCACGTGTTCGCGCCGCCCTCGGCGAAGATCGGGAAGAACTCGGGCAGGTAGTTCCCCGAGGGGCCGAGGTGGTTGTAGACGACGTCCTGGATGACGCCCAGGCCCTGCTGGTGACAGGCGTCCACGAACCGCTGGTAGGCCGCCGGGCCGCCGTACTCCTCCTGCACCGCGTACCAGAGGACGCCGTCGTACCCCCAGTTGTGCGTGCCGTTGAAGCCGTTCACCGGGAGCAGCTCGACGAAGTCCACCCCCAGCCGGACCAGGTGGCCGAGGCGGCCGATCGCGGCGTCGAACGTGCCCTCGGGGGTGAAGGTGCCGACGTGCAGCTCGTAGACGACGCCGCCGGCCAGCGGGCGGCCGGTCCAGGCGCGGTCGCCCCACGCGTAGGCCTCGGGCTCGTGGCGCCGGGAGAGCCCGTGCACGCCGGCGGGCTGGCGGCGCGAGCGCGGGTCGGGCCGCGGCGTCTCGTTCTCGTCGAGGAGGAACCCCGTAGTCGGCCTCCGGGCCCGCGTCCACCTCGGCGCGCCACCAGCCGTCGTCGTCCCGCGTCATGTCGTGGACGGTGCCGTCGACCTGGACGCGCACCCGCTCCGGCAGCGGGGCCCAGACGGCGAACTCGACGGGTGCGGACATGCGGGGGCCTCCGGGACGTGCGCGGGAAGGCCGCGGTGGCGGCCGGAGGCATCATGCCCGCACCGGCGGCCGCCAACCGCCGCGTGCGCGGACGGGGAGCCCGCCGGGTGGCGGCGGGCTCCCCGTGGCGGGTCAGCCGACGAGCACGAGCCGCTGGCCGACCTCGAGCCGGTCGGGGTTCTGCAGCTGGTCCCGGTTGGCCGCGTAGAGGGCGCGCCAGCCGCCTGCGATGCCCTGCGCCTGGGCGATCTTGCTCAGCGTGTCGCCCCGCCGGACCGTGTAGCTGCCGGTGGTCGCCGCGGGCGTCGAGCTCCCGGCCGAGGGCTGCTGGACCGGCGCCTGCTGGACCGGCGCCTGCTGGACCGGCGGCGCGGCCGGCGCCGGGGCGGGCGTCGTCGCCTGCCCCTGGATCGGGTCGTCGAGGTGGACGTGGCAGTTGTCCCAGGCCCCCGGGCCCTGGACGGCGAGCAGCGCCTCGGCGACCGCGATCTGCTGCGCCTTGGTGGCCAGGTCGGCGCGCGGGGCGTAGGCGAGACCGCCGAAGGCCTCCCACGAGGACTGCCGGAACTGGAGGCCCCCGTAGAAGCCGTTCCCCGTGTTGATGCTCCAGTTGCCGGTGGACTCGCACTGGGCGACGGCGTCCCAGTTGTTCTGCGCGGCCTGCGCCGAGGTGCTGAGCGCACCGAGCGAGACGGCGGCGATCCCGGTGAGGACGACGGCTCCGCGGCGCAGGCCGCGGGCAGGCGTCATCGACTGGCTGTGCGTGGACATGTTCCTCCGATGCACCGCCGGCGGGGTGAGCTGTCGGGTTCGGGCGATCGGTGCCCGGCCGCTCCTCGCGGCTTCACCCCGAGACGCCGTGGGCGTCGGGATCCTGGGTCCCCCGCCCCCGTCCACGGGTTGTTCGTGTGCACGCCGCCGGACGGGGTTGGGCGGGGCGGCGCGGTGCCGGGCCGGACGGCCGGAGCACCCGGAGGACGGTAGTTACCGTTTCGTTATCCGTCGCCCGCCTCCGGCGTGGCGTGGCCGCCACGCCGGAAAACGGGGCCAGCTCGACATGCGCGGTCACACCTACCGCCCGCGCCGGCCGGTCTCAGGCGAGCGTCACCGGGTCACCGCTGCGGACGACGCCCTCGCCGGTCACGTCGGCGTAGACGCCGGCGCACGCCCAGGTGCCCAGGCCCGGGATCTCTCGGCGGTGGTGGCGGGCGACGGTGCGCAGCGTGCCGCGGTCCTCGGGCAGGTCGCCCTGGGCCAGCGTCGTCATGACGCAGCGCATCGTCAGCATGCTCACGCCGGCCCGCGCGGAGTCGCCGAGGCCCAGGCTGCGGCCGACCCACGCGTCCTCCGCGAAGCCTGGATCGGTGCCCCCGATGAGCACGTTCGGCCGGTAGCGGAGGACGTCGAAGTCGCTGCCCCCGCCGAGCGCGGTGAGCTGTTCGAGCGTGGCCCGGGTGAGCACGTGCAGGGCGGCCAGATCGAAGAAGGTGCCGGGCGGCGCCATCATCCCGAGGCCGATGGCGCTGACCGGCTCGCTGCCCTCGTAGGCGTGCGTCGTCCCCTCGATGAACTCCGCCGGCGCCAGGCCCTCGATGTCGGGCCACTGCTCCTCGAAGCGGCTGCCCTCGGGCACCTCGCTGGTCAACCGGACCGGGCGGCCGAGCAGCTCGGAGAGCGCGGAGTCGGTGCCGGCGTCGTCGCTGCGCAGCTCGCGGCCGTCGGGCAGCGCGAGCACCACCGGCGGCAGCGGGGAGCCCGCCTCGGGCTCGCTCGCGAACCGGGCCGACAGCCCGAGCAGCGCACCCCACTTGCGCGGGTGCTTGGCGCTGGCCACCGTCCCGTCGGTGGTGTCGACCCAGGGCGTAGGCGCGGTCGCCGAGCACGCCGCGCCCGGTCAGCCGCACCTCCTCGACCTGCTCGCCGAGCAGGGACTTCACCGGGAAGCGGTACAGCGCGTCGATGTGCACGCGCGCATCAGACCACGAGAGGGCCCCGAGACCTGCACACTCGTGGCTTTCCGGGCGCTGAAGGCCCCGAGTGTGCAGATCTCGCGGAGGTCAGTCCCGGACGAGCAGGGCGACGGGCAGCCGGGCGAGCAGCACGTCGGCGGCCACGCCGCCGACGTCGGAGACGAACCGCTCACCGGTCAGCAGGTCGCGCCACGCACCGGTGGGGAGCTCCAGCGCGGTGTCGCCCCAGCCGTCTCGGGCCAGCCGGGCGGGCAGCCGGGTCGCCACGACGACGACGCCGTTCCCGTCGGGGCCGCCGCGGTCGTAGGCGACCAGGCACTCGGCGGCCGATCCCCGCACCTCCACCGGCGCGTAGCCGGCGAACAGCTCGGGGGAGTCGCGGCGGGCTCGGAGCACCCGCGAGGTGACCAGCAGCTTCGCCGCTCCGCTGCCGTCGACGGTGGGTACCTCGCCGGCCTCGAGCGCGGCCAGCATCCGCCGCCGCAGGTCGTAGTCCACCGGTCGCCGGTTGTCCGGGTCGACCAGCGAGAGGTCGTGCAGCTCGGTGCCCTGGTAGACGTCGGGGACGCCGGGCATCGTCAGCTGCATCAGCTTCTGCGCCAGCGAGTTCGACCAGCCCAGCGGCGCGATGCGGGCGACGAACGCCTCGATCTCCGCCGTCGTCGCCGGGTCGTCGAACGCGGCGTCGACCAGCGCGTGCAGCTGGTCCTCGAACTCCGAGGACGGATCGGTCCAGGTCGTCGAGGTGCCTGCCTCGCGCGCCGCCTTCTCCACGTAGGCGTGCGCCCGCTCCCGCGAGAGCGGCCAGGCGCCGACCAGGTTCTGCCACACCAGGTGCGCCAGCGGGCGGTCGGCCAGCGGGTGCCGGGCCAGCCAGCCGCGCACCAGCGCCGCCCACTCCGAGGGCAGCTCGGCGAGCACCGCCAGGCGGGCCCGCACGTCCTCGCTGCGCTTGGTGTCGTGCGTCGACAGCGTGGTCATCGCCTGCGGCTTGACCGCCAGCCGGTGCGCCTGCGCCGCGTGGAAGTCCGCGACCGAGCCCCCGAGGTGCGCGGGGTCCCCACCCACCTCGTTGAGCGCGACGAACCGGGACCACCGGTAGTAGGCGCTGTCCTCGACGCCCTTGGCCATGACCGGGCCGCTGGTCTGCTCGAAGCGGGTGGCCGCCTCGGTGCCCGCCTGCGACAGGACGCCGTACAGCGCGTCGACGGCCGGCACCAGGTCCGGCCGGCCGGCCCGGACCGCGGCGACCGCCCGGTCCAGGTGCTCCCGGCCGTCGGGCAGGTAGCTGCGGTAGACGCCGAAGGTCGCCAGCAGCTCGGCCAGCGCCTCGGTCTGCTGCGCCCGGTCGATGCCGGGCAGCTCGCCGACGACCCGCACCAGCCGCGGCCACCTCCGAGCCGAGCATCCCGTCGGTGACCTCGCGCTTGCAGTCGTGCACCAGCTGGGCGTAGTCGACGGTGCGCCCGGACAGCTCGGTGTCCAGCGCGGACAGCGCCGGCTCGCCGGCCGGGTCGACCAGCACCCGGTCGACCTCGGTGAGCGCGTCGTAGCCCGTCGTCCCCGCTGTCGCCCAGCCCTCGGGCAGCTCCTCACCGGGCTCCAGGATCTTCTCGACCACCGTCCAGCGGTTGCCCGACGCCTCGGCCAGCCGGTGGAGGTAGCCCTTCGGGTCGGCCAGGCCGTCCGGGTGGTCGATCCGCAACCCGTCGACGGCGCCGTCGCGCACCAGCTGCAGCACCAGCTCGTGGGTGGCGTCGAAGACCGCCGGGTCCTCCACGCGCAGCCCGGCGAGGGTGTTGATCGCGAAGAACCGCCGGTAGTTGAGGTCGGAGTCCGCGCGCCGCCAGTCGACCAGCTCGTAGTGCTGGCGGGCGTGCACCTCCTGCGGCGTCCCCTCACCCGTGCCCGGCGCGATGGGGAAGCGGTTGTCGTAGTAGTGCAGCTCGCCGGCTCCGTCACCCCCACCCTCCCGACCGACGATCTTCAGCTCGGCGAGGTCGTCCGCCGAGCCGAGCACCGGGATGCGGACCTTGCCGCCGCCGAACTCCCAGTCGATGTCGAACGCCGCCGCGTGCTCGCTGGCCGGCCCGTGCTGCAGCACGTCCCACCACCACGGCGCGGCCGCCGGGTCGTCGACGCCCATGTGGTTGGGGACCAGGTCGAGCACGAGGCCCAGCCCGCGCTCGTGCAGCGCCGCGACGAACCGGTCGAACGCCGCGCGGCCGCCGCGCGCCTCGTCGATGTGCGCGTGGTCGACGGTGTCGTAGCCGTGCGTGCTGCCCTCCGCCGAGCGCAGCAGAGGGGAGGAGTAGGCGTGCGTGACACCCAGGTCGGCCAGGTAGTCCGCGACCTCGGCGGCGTCGTCGAGGGTGAAGCCGGCGTGCACCTGCAGCCGGTAGGTGGCCGCCGGCACGCCGCGCCGGCGGTCCCCGTTCTCCTCGGTCACTGCGCGGGCCCGGTGAGGACGACGATCGAGCGGGCCTGCACGGTCACGGTCTCGCCGGGCTTGACCTCGACCGGCTCCACCTCGTTCATCTCGGAGGTGTCGAGGACGGTGGTCCAGCTCCAGGAGTAGTCGTCGCTGGGCAGCGTGAACTCGATCGCCTCGTGCGAGGCGTTGTACGCCAGGTAGAAGTGGTCGTCCGTCACGTACTCGCCGCGTTCGTCCATCTCCCGGATCCCGACACCGTTGAGGTAGACGGCCAGGGACTTGGCGTGCGCGGCGTCCCAGTCCTCGTCGGCCATCTCCTCACCGGCGGGGGTGAGCCAGGCGATGTCGGGCACCGGGTCGCCCAGCCCGCGGCGCACCGGGCGACCGTTGAAGAACCGGCGACGGCGGAACGTCGGGTGGTCGCAGCGCAGCTGGGTGACCGTCTTGGTGAACTCGAGCAGCCCTTCGTCGACGTTCTCCCAGTCGATCCAGGTGAGCTCGGAGTCCTGGCAGTAGCCGTTGTTGTTGCCGCCCTGCGACCGGCCGAGCTCGTCGCCGTGCAGCAGCATCGGCACGCCCTGGCTCAGCATCATCGTGGCGATGAAGTTGCGCCGCTGCTGGGCGCGCAGCTGCAGCACCTCGGGGTCGTCGGTCTCGCCTTCGACGCCGTGGTTCCAGCTGCGGTTGTGGCTCTCGCCGTCGTTGTTGCCCTCGCCGTTGGCCTCGTTGTGCTTCTCGTTGTAGGAGACGAGGTCGTTGAGCGTGAAGCCGTCGTGCGCGGTGACGAAGTTGATGCTGGCGACCGGGCGCCGGCCGGAGTGCTGGTAGAGGTCGGAGGAGCCGGAGATGCGGTCGGCGAACTCGCCTATCGTCCCGCCCTCGCCGCGCCAGAAGTCGCGGACGGTGTCGCGGTACTTGCCGTTCCACTCCGTCCACAGCGCGGGGAAGTTGCCGACCTGGTAGCCGCCGTCGCCGATGTCCCAGGGCTCGGCGATGAGCTTGACCTGGCTGACGACCGGGTCCTGGTGGACCAGGTCGAAGAAGGCCGAGAGCCGGTCGACCTCGTGGAACTGGCGGGCCAGGGTGGAGGCGAGGTCGAAGCGGAAGCCGTCGACGTGCATCTCGGTGACCCAGTAGCGCAGCGAGTCCATGATCAGCTGCAGCGACTGCGGGAGCCGGACGTTGAGCGAGTTCCCGGTGCCGGTGGTGTCCATGTAGTACTGCTGGTCGTCCTCGACGAGCCGGTAGTACGTCCGGTTGTCGATGCCCTTGAACGACAGCGTCGGGCCCAGGTGGTTGCCCTCGGCGGTGTGGTTGTAGACGACGTCGAGGATGACCTCGATGCCCGCCTCGTGCAGGGCCCGGACCATGCCCTTGAACTCCTGCACCTGCTGGCCGTTGCTCGACTGCGCGTACTCGTTGTGCGGCGCGAAGAAGCCGATCGTGTTGTAGCCCCAGTAGTTGCGCAGGCCCTTCTGCAGCAGCGTGTCGTCCTGCACGAACTGGTGCACCGGCATGAGCTCGATGGCGGTGATGCCCAGGTCGGTGAGGTGCTCGATCGTCGCCGGGTGCGCGACGCCGGCGTAGGTGCCGCGCAGCTCCTCGGGGATCCGCGGGTTGGTCATCGTCAGGCCCTTGACGTGGGCCTCGTAGATGACCGTCTTGTTGTAGGGCGTCCTCGGCGGGCGGTCGACGCCCCAGTCGAAGTAGGGGTTGACGACGACGGACTTCGGCATGTGCGCCGCAGAGTCGTCGTCGTTGCGCTCCTTGGTCTCGAAGTCGTAGCCGAACACCGACGGGTCCCAGTCGACCTGGCCGTCGATCGCCTTGGCGTAGGGGTCGAGGAGGAGCTTGTTCGGGTTGCACCGCAGCCCCTGCGAGGGGTCGTGCGGGCCGTGCACCCGGAAGCCGTACTTCTGGCCGGGGTGGATGTTCGGGAGGAACGCGTGCCACACGTACCCGTCCATCTCGGGGAGGCGGATGCGCTCCTCGTTCCCGTCTTCGTCGAAGAGGCAGAGCTCGACCTTGTCGGCCACCTCGCTGAAGATCGCGAAGTTCGTGCCGGTGCCGTCGTACGTGGCCCCGAGGGGGTAGGCACTGCCGGGCCATACCTGGGTCATGGACTGGTTCCTCCTGCTGCGTGCCCCGGGCACGGGGCGGAGCCTCTCTCCCAGGGGCGGGGGGAGGAGGCGGGACGGGCGACCCCGTGCCCGTGCCCCGCCCGGGGGGCTCGCACACCTGGAAACGGTGTGACCCTGGCGGGCGCCGGCCGGGGAGACGCGACGGCGCCCCCGGGGACCAGCCACGGGGGCGCCGTGCGCGGAACGGCGGGCCGACCTCGCCCGGCGGATCCGGGTGGCGCTGGCCCGAGGCACCGCTCCTGCGAGCCGCGACGGTAGGGGCCGCGCTGTGCCCCCCGCAAGTACCTGCCACCGGACGGTCGCGTCCGGTCCGGGCCGGGGATCCGGGGGCGAGCAGGGGCGTCGCCGGTTCGCGGCCGCGCGTTCTGTCGCACCCCCGTCGTACCGTCGTCCCCGTGCGCACGACCACCGACATCAGGCCGACCCAGGGCCGCTTCCGCGTCGTCAGCGAGTTCGAGCCGGCGGGTGACCAGCCGGCCGCCATCAAGGCGCTCGCCGAGCGGGTGAACGCGGGGGACGAGCACACCGTCCTGCTGGGTGCCACGGGTACCGGCAAGTCGGCGACGACGGCGTGGCTCATCGAGCAGGTGCAGCGCCCCACGCTGGTGATGGCGCCCAACAAGACCCTCGCCGCCCAGCTGGCCAACGAGTTCCGCGAGCTGCTCCCCGACGCCGCGGTGGAGTACTTCGTCTCGTACTACGACTACTACCAGCCCGAGGCCTACGTCCCGCAGACGGACACCTACATCGAGAAGGACTCCTCGATCAACGAGGAGGTCGAGCGGCTCCGGCACTCGGCCACCAACAGCCTGCTCACCCGGCGCGACGTCGTGGTGGTCTCCACCGTCTCCTGCATCTACGGCCTGGGCACCCCCCAGGAGTACGTCGAGCGCGCGCTGAAGATCCGCAAGGGGGAGGAGCGCGACCGGGACGAGCTGCTGCGCACCCTGGTCACCGAGCAGTACACGCGCAACGACCTCTCCTTCACCCGCGGCACGTTCCGCGTGCGGGGCGACACGATCGAGGTATTCCCGGTGTACGAGGAGCTCGCCGTCCGGATCGAGATGTTCGGCGACGAGGTCGAGCGGCTGTACTACCTGCACCCGCTGACCGGCGAGGTCGTGCGCGAGGTCGAGGAGCTGTTCGTCTTCCCGGCCAGCCACTACGTCGCGGGGCCCGACCGGATGGAGCGGGCGATCCGCAGCATCGAGGCCGAGCTCGAGGTCCGGTTGGCGGAGCTGGAGCGGCAGGGCAAGCTGCTGGAGGCCCAGCGGCTGCGCATGCGCACCACCTACGACATCGAGATGATGCGCCAGGTCGGGTTCTGCTCGGGCATCGAGAACTACTCGCGGCACATCGACGGGCGCGCCCCCGGCAGCGCCGGCGCCTGCCTCATCGACTACTTCCCCGACGACTTCCTGCTGGTCATCGACGAGTCGCACGTGACCGTCCCGCAGATCGGCGGCATGTACGAGGGCGACATGAGCCGCAAGCGCACGCTCGTCGAGCACGGCTTCCGGCTCCCGTCGGCGATGGACAACCGCCCCCTGAAGTGGGAGGAGTTCACCGACCGGATCCACCAGTCGGTCTACCTCTCGGCCACGCCCGGCGACTACGAGCTGGGCAAGGTGCAGGGCGACGTCGTCGAGCAGGTCATCCGGCCCACCGGCCTGATCGACCCCGAGGTCGTGGTCAAGCCGACCAAGGGCCAGATCGACGACCTCGTGCACGAGATCCGCCTCCGCACCGAGAAGGACGAGCGGATCCTGGTCACGACGCTGACCAAGAAGATGTCCGAGGACCTCACCGACTACCTGCTCGAGCTCGGCATCAAGGTCCGCTACCTGCACTCCGAGGTGGACACGCTGCGCCGGGTCGAGCTGCTGCGCGAGCTGCGGCAGGGCGAGTACGACGTGCTGGTCGGCATCAACCTGCTGCGCGAGGGCCTCGACCTGCCCGAGGTGTCGCTGGTGGCGATCCTCGACGCGGACAAGGAGGGCTTCCTCCGCTCGGGCAAGTCGCTCATCCAGACCATCGGCCGTGCGGCGCGCAACGTGTCCGGCCAGGTGCACATGTACGCCGACAAGATCACCCCGTCCATGGCCCAGGCCATCGACGAGACGAACCGGCGCCGCGAGAAGCAGATCGCCTACAACACCGCCCACGGCGTCGACCCGCAGCCGCTGCGCAAGAAGATCGTCGACATCCTCGACGGCATCTACAAGGCCGCCGAGGACGCCGAGGCCGCCACCGAGCTGCTCGGCGGCTCGGGCCGGCAGCAGTCGCGCGGCAAGTCGCCGGTCCCGGGCCTGTCGTCGAAGGCGAAGGCCAAGGCCGGGTCGATCGACGTGCAGGGCCTCCCGCGCGCTGAGCTGGCCGACATGATCCAGACGATGAACGAGCAGATGCTCTCCGCCGCGCGGGAGCTGCAGTTCGAGGTCGCGGCCCGGCTGCGCGACGAGCTGACCGAGCTCAAGAAGGAACTCCGCCAGTTCGACGCCGCGCACGCCTGACCCCGGAGCCGCCCGCATGACCCGCACGACGCCGTCCCGCCCTGCCCACGAGCCGGCCTCCGTGCCGGCCGGCCCGCCGCTCGCCTCGGCGATCACCCGGGTCGAGGCCACGACCGCGCCGATCGAGCTGGCCGGCGTCACCTGGCAGCGGACGACGGGGACGGTGCACGGCGTCATCGACCCCCGGGAGCAGGTCGTGGGGCTGGCGGGGCTGCCCACCGATGCGGCGGGCCGCTGCACGTACCGCGCCGAGTTCGAGGTGATCGCGCCCGAGGGTGGCGGTGACCTCGTCCTCGTTGGACGCCGAGAACCGCGGCCGTCCCGCCGTCCTGGTCACCGTGGAGCAGTTCGCGCTCGGCTCGGCGGAGAGCTCGCCGACGGCGGCGGTCTACCCGCCCGGCCGGGGCACCGGCTTCCTCGGTGAGCACGGGCTCGGCTACGCCCGCGTCCAGTGGGAGTCCGGCATCGCGGCCGGCGTCCCGGCGACCGCCCAGGGGATCGGCGAGGTCGTCGTCCGCGACTTCGGCCGGCTGCTCACCCGGCGCACCGGAGACACCCCGCCCGAGGGGCCGGCGCTCCCGCGCTTCGGGTCGGCGGTCCTGGCCGGCATCAGCCAGAGCGCCTGGCTGGTGACCACGCTGGTGGCCGAGGGCTTCAACGTCGAGCCGCACGGCGGTGGGCCGGTGTTCGACGTGGCGGTCACGGTCTCGGGGATCGGCAACTGGCTGGCGATCAACCAGCTGGCGGGGGAGGAGGAGCAGCGGCCCTACCTCCTGCCGGACGGTGTGCCGCTCACCTACGACCGGGTGCTCACCCGCCCCGGCAGCGACCCGCTCCTCGTCGACGTCGCCACCTACACCGACTACTACCGGCTCCGGGCCGGCATCACGGCGCAGGATCCCGGCGACGGGACGGTGCCCCGGTACGACTGGCCGGCTCCGCACGCCGGCCGCACCTACCCAGACGCGGTGGTCTTCGGGGTGCTCGGGTGCAACGGCGGCGTCGAGGTGCCGCGCAACCCGATCTCCTACGAGCCCTACCTGCGCAGCCTGCTCGCCGACGTGGCCGACGTGCTCCGCGGCCGGGACGGCCGGCTGCCCCCGCCGGCGGTGTTCGAGCTGGTGCCGCCGCAGGCCGGTGCGGAGGTCAACGGCCTCCCCGGCGTGGAGCTGCCCGTGCCCGCCGTCGACGACGACACCTGGCAGCCGCGCGGCGGGGTGCGGTTCCCCGACGCCGTGGTCCCGCTGGGCCGGCCGCTGCCGGTGGCGCTGAGCCCGGTGGGCACCTCCTCGATCACCGACGTGTGCGGGAACTGGGGCGGCTGGCAGCCGTTCGACGCCGAGGAGCTGCGCGCCCGCTACGGCGACGTCGACGGGTACCTCGCGCGGTACGCGGCGGCGCTCGATGAGCAGATCGCGGCCGGGTACCTGCGCGCCGCCGAGCGGGAGCGGATGCTCCGCCACGCCCGCGCGGCGTTCCTGGCCGCCGGCGCCTGAGCCGGGTCGGACCGCTGCCACCGATCCGCAGGGTCGGGCACCGATCCGGCACCTCGGGAACACAGCAGCTCCCCGGACCGTTGGGGCCGGGGAAGACGCGCTCAGCGAGCGCGTCCGTGGAGGGGAGTATCCCCGCGCGGCGAGGTCGTCAGTACGGGGTCCCACGACCCCCGGCCCGCCGGCCGTCACCCCGGTGACGGTGGGAGAGACCTCCGGTACTGACCCCAGCGCCAGTCATCGGAGGCTTTTCCTTGGACGTCCCCTTCTGGGTGTGGGCCCTCACCGTCGGCCTCATCGTCGGCATGCTCGTCTTCGACCTCGTCGGGCACGTGCGCACCCCGCACGCCCCCACGCTGCGCGAGTCGGCGACCTGGTCGGCGATCTACGTCGGCATCGCCGTCGTCTTCGGGCTGCTGATCTTCTGGTTCTACGGTGCGCAGTTCGGCGGTGAGTACTTCGCCGGCTACATCACCGAGAAGAGCCTGTCGATCGACAACCTGTTCGTCTTCGTGCTGATCATGGCCAGCTTCGGGGTGCCACGGGAGCTGCAGCAGAAGGTGCTGCTCTACGGCATCACCTTCGCGCTCGTGCTGCGCACCGTGTTCATCCTCGTCGGCGCGGCCGCCATCGAGAACTTCAGCTGGGTCTTCTACCTCTTCGGCGCGATCCTCATCTACACGGCGTGGGCGCAGGCCCGCTCCGGCGGGCACGACGACCACGAGGACTTCTCGGAGAACCTGCTCCTGCGCGGCGCCAGGAAGGCGTTCCCGACCACCGACGAGTACCACTCGGACAAGCTGTCGGTCCGCATCGACGGCAAGCGCTACATCACCCCGCTGGCCATCGCGCTCATCGCCATCGGCAGCGCCGACATCCTCTTCGCCGTCGACTCGATCCCGGCCATCTTCGGCCTCACGCAGGAGACGTACCTGGTCTTCGCCGCCAACGCGTTCTCGCTGCTCGGCCTCCGGCAGCTCTTCTTCCTCATCGACGGCCTGCTCGACCGGCTGGTCTACCTCGCCTACGGCCTGGCCGTGATCCTCGGCTTCATCGGCGCCAAGCTGGTCATCCACGCGCTGCACACCAACGAGCTGCCGTTCATCAACGGCGGCGAGCACGTCACCGCGATCCCGGAGATCCCGACCTGGCTCTCGCTGACGGTCATCCTGCTGACGCTCGTGGTCACGACGGTGGCCAGCCTGGCGAAGAACCGCCGCGACCGGGCCGCGCGGGCCGCCCTCGCCGGCCCGGCCGACGACGTGCTGGACCCGCGGTGACCGCACCGCCGGCGGAGCTGCTCCTCGCCGGGGCACCGGCGAGGTCGATGGCCGGCGTCCTCACCCTCCTCGACGACGTCGCCGGCCTCGCCGGGGCCGTCGACGGGCTGCGCCGGCGGGTGGAGGAGCTGACCGACCTGCGCAGCGGCGAGCTGCAGGCGCTGCTCGCGGTCGCCGGCGGGGCCACGCGGACCGACGTCGTCGCCGAGCGGACCGGCCAGGTCGACGAGGCGGCGGCCGCGACGCTGCGGGCCCTCCGGGGCCGGGGTCTGGTCACCGCCGACGACGGCGGCACGTCGGGCGCGTGGCGGCTCACGGAGGCCGGGCGGGTGGTGCAGCAGCAGGCCGAGGGGCTGCGGATCCGGGTCCTGCACGGAATCGTCGACGCTCTGGGCGAGGACGCGGCGGCCGAGCTGCGCGCCTCGGTGCGCGCGCTGTCGACGGTCCTCGCGGCCCAGGGAGCGTCGGGGGCGAGGGCACTCAGCGGCCCGTAGAGTCGGGCCCCGTGGAGCTCCCCGTCTGGTTCGAGGTCGCGACGTTCGTGGGACTCACCGTCCTGCTGCTCGCCGACCTCGCCATCGTCGCCCGTCGTCCGCACGAGCCGTCGGTCAAGGAGGCGAGCCTCTGGGTCAGCTTCTACGTCGGGCTGGCCCTGCTGTTCGGGCTCGTGATCCTGGTCGTGACCGGCGGGCAGTTCGCCACGGAGTTCTACGCGGGCTGGCTGACGGAGTACTCGCTCTCGGTCGACAACCTCTTCGTCTTCGTGATCATCATGGCCCGCTTCCAGGTGCCCCGGAAGCTGCAGCAGGAAGCGCTGATGGTGGGCATCATCATCGCGCTGGTGCTGCGCGGGATCTTCATCCTGCTGGGCGCCGCGGTGATCGAGCGCTTCACCTGGGTCTTCTACATCTTCGGCGCGTTCCTCATCTACACCGCGATCAACCTGGTGCGGCACCGCGGCGAGGACGAGGAGTACGAGGAGAACGCGTTCATCCGCCGGATGCGGAAGGTGCTGCCGATCAGCAAGGACTTCCACGGCAGCAAGATCCGGGTCACCGAGGGCGGCAAGAAGCTCTGGACCCCGATGGTCATCGTCTTCCTCGCGCTGGGGACGACGGACCTGCTCTTCGCCCTCGACAGCATCCCGGCGATCTTCGGCCTGACCAAGGAGCCGTTCATCGTCTTCACGGCGAACGTGTTCGCGCTCATGGGGCTGCGCCAGCTGTACTTCCTGCTCGGCGGCCTGCTCAAGCGGCTGGTCTACCTGTCCATCGGCCTCTCGGTCATCCTCGCGTTCATCGGCGTGAAGCTGATCATGGAGGCGCTGCACACCAACGAGCTGCCGTTCATCAACGGTGGTGAGCACATCGACGCGGTGCCCGAGATCCCGATCTGGCTGTCGCTCGCGATCATCCTGGGCGTGCTGCTCGTCGCCACCGTCGCCAGCCTGCTCAAGACCCGCGGCGAGCTCACCTCCGCCGGCGCACCGCAGCTCGACGAGAGCGTTGCCGAGTCCGTGCCCGCCGGCGGGCCCGAGGCGTCCGCGGCCGTCGAGAGCCGCCTCGCCGAGGAGCAGGACGAGGACAGCGCCCGCCGCTGACCGCACCGAGGGCCGCACGGGGGCGGCCGGGCCGGCCCGGGCCACCGGCTAGCGTCGCTCCCATGCGGCCCGACGACCTCGCGCTCCTGCGCACGCCGGGCGTCCCCACCGTGTCCCCGGACGGCCGGATGGCGGTCGTCGCCGTCGAGCGGCTGGACCTCGAGGCCGACGCGTACCGCAGCCAGCTGTGGGCCGTGCCGACCGACGCGTCGGCACCGGCGCGCCCCATCAGCGCCGGCTCCCGCGACTGCTGCCCGGCGTTCTCCCCCGACGGCCGGTGGCTGGCCTACCTGGGCGCCGGACCGGACGGGCAACCGCAGGTGTGCCTGCTGGCCACCGCGGGCGGCGAACCTCGCCGGCTCACCGAGCACCCGCTGGGCGCCGGCGCGCCGGTCTGGTCGCCGGACTCACGGCGGCTCGCCTACCGTCGCCCGGGTGCCCGAGCACGGCCGGTACGGCACGGTCGAGGGCGTCGGCCCCGAGGCCGAGCCGCCGCGGCTGATCACCACGCTGACGTACCGCGCGGACGGCATCGGCTTCCTGGCCGACCGCCGCAGCCAGGTCTTCGTCCTCGACCTGCCCGCCTCGCTGCGCGACGACGCCGCGCCGCCCGCACCGGTGCAGCTGACCTCCGGGGACGCCGACTGCGCCGACGTCGTCTGGCGCCCGGACGGCGCGGCCCTCGCCTTCGTCTCCGCGCGGCACCCGCGGGCCGACCGGGACCTCGTCGTCGACGTCCACGAGATCGCCACCGACGGCTCCGGGCTGCGCCGGGTGACCGCGTCGGTCGGGCGGTGCTCGGGCCCGGCCTACGCGCCTGACGGCACGCTCGTCGTCACCGCCGTCCCCGACCTCGGGCCCGACGGGCTCGACGACGTCGCCCGCCCGGCCGTGCCCTGCCGGGTCACCGCGGACGGCGCTCTGCAGCCGCTGCTCGACCCGGAGGAGCACCGCCGCGGCGACCGCACCCCGGGGACGGTGCTGGCGGACGTCGCTGTCCTGGTCGGTGTCGAGCGGCGGGGGGCGGTCGAGCTGCTGCGGGTCCCGCTCACCGGCGGGGAGGCCGAGGTGCTGGTCGACGGACCGTTCACCGTGCGGGGGATCGCGGCGGCGGGTGGTGTCGTCGTCGCCACCGTGGCGCACGAGCGCTCGGCCGGGGAGCTGGTCGCGCTGTCCGGGGGGAGCCGGCGGCTGCTCACCCGCTTCGGCGCGGAGCTGGGCGGCACCGGCCGGCTGCACCCGATGCGCGAGCGGACGGCGACCGCCCCCGACGGCTACCCGGTGCACGGCTGGGTGACCACACCCCCGGGGCCCGGCCCGCACCCGGTGCTGCTCGCCCTGCACGGCGGGCCGTTCAGCCAGCACGGCTGGTCGCTCCTGGACGACGTCCAGGTCCACGTCTCCGCCGGCTACGCGGTGGTGCAGTGCAATCCGCGCGGGTCCTCGGGGTACGGCGCCGCGCACGGCCGGGCCATCCGGCACGCCTGGGGTGGGCTGGACGCCGACGACGTGCTCGCCTTTCTCGACGCCGCGCTCGCCGACCCCGCGCTCGACGCCGACCGGGTGGGCGTCATGGGCGGCTCCTACGGCGGCTACCTCACCGCGCTGCTCGTCGGCCGCACGGACCGCTTCGCCGCCGCGGTGGTGGAGCGCGGCTTCACCGATCCCGGGCGCTCCGGTGCGCAGAGCGCGCCGGCGTCGGCGATCACCACGCCGACGATGGTGGTCCACGCCGAGCAGGACTGGCGGACGCCGCTCGAGCAGGGCACCCGGCTCTACGTCGAGCTCAAGCGCCGCGGCGTCCCCTCCGAGCTGCTGCTGTTCCCCGGCGAGGGGCACGAGCTGTCCCGCTCGGGGCGGCCGAGGCACCGGCAGGCGCGCTTCGAGCACCTGCTGCGCTGGTGGGCCCGCTGGCTGCCGACCCCCGCGAACCCGGGCCCGGCCACCGCCGAGCTGGTCGAGCCGGAGGCCGACGAGGGGCGCTGAGGCGTTCCCGGCGGGCGCGGTCGGGCCGCCGCGCCCCTACGGTGGGGCATGGCGCTCATCTACCCGGTCCTGGCCGACGCTCCCGAACCCGACGACGACGCCCTGCCCGACTTCGCCGAGCTCGCCGCCGACCTCTCCGACCAGTGGCTGGTCGAGATCGAGGTCGGCGAGGACGGCGACGAGGGCTGCTTCGGCCCGCTGACCGCGCGCGCGGCGTGGGACCTCGCCGTCGGCGTCGACCAGCGGCGTCCCGGCTGGAACGTCTCGATCACCCCGCTCTACCTGCCCGGAACCCCGGACGAGCTGGCCGCCGCCTTCGACGACGACGACGACTGAGCCCGCCGGCGGCGGGTGGGGCGGCCGGAGGGCTTGAGCCGGGGGCCGGGGCGGCGGATGCTGCGGGGGACCCGTCGGCCGAGCACTCGGGAGCGGTCATGCAGGGTGCGCGCGCAACCGCCCTCGCGGTGCTCCTCCTGACCGCCGCGTGCAGCAGCGGCTCGGGGGACGACGGCGGCGGGGACGAGGCGGTGCCCGGGGCGCCGACCCTGCACGGGTCGGTCGGCACCGAGGAGTCCCCGGACGCCTTCGAGATCGCCCTGGTGGACGACGACGGTGAACCGGTCACCGAGCTGCCCGCCGGGCAGTACAACGTCGTGGTGGAGGACTACAGCGAGGTCCACGACTTCCACCTCAGCGGGCTCGACGGCGGCGACGTGGACGAGAAGACGCGGGTCACCGGGACGGGCGAGACCACCTGGGTCATCACCTTCGACGCGGGCGAGTACCGCTACCTGTGCGACCCCCACCCGAGCATGAACGGCCGGTTCACCGTCAGCTGACCCCGCCGGTCACCGGGTCGCCCGGTCACCAGCCGCGGGCGCGCCACTCCGGCAGCGAGGGGCGCTCGGCGCCGATCGTCGTGTCGTTCCCGTGCCCCGGGTAGACCCAGGTGCCGTCGGGCAGCGCGTCGAACAGCCGCTGCTCGACGTCGTCGATGAGGCTGGCGAACCGGCCGGCGTCCTGCTGGGTGTTGCCCACGCCGCCGGGGAAGAGGCTGTCGCCGGTGAAGACGTGGGTGCCCGCGTCCCCGGGGCCGCGCCAGACCAGCGCGATGCTGCCCGGCGTGTGCCCCCGCAGGTGGACGACCTCCAGCGGCTGCTCGCCGACGGAGACCGTCTCGCCGTGCTCGACGGTGCGGTCGACGCGCACCGGCAGGTCGGCCGCGTCGGCGGCGTGCGCGACCGTGGCCGCGCCGGTGGCCGCCACGACCTCGGGCAGCGCCCGGTGGTGGTCCCAGTGCCCGTGGGTGGTGACGACGGTGCGCAGCACCGCGTCGCCGACCAGGCCCAGCAGCGCCTCGGGTTCGGCCGCGGCGTCGATCAGCAGCGCCTCCCCGGTGGCGGTGCAGCGCAGCAGGTAGGCGTTGTTCGCCATCTCGCTGACCGCCAGCTTGCTGATCGTCAGCCCGGGCAGCTCCCGGACGTCGGGCGCTCCGCCGACCTCGACGTTCCCGGTGTAGGAGCTCATCTCCGGCCTCCGTTCGAAAAGTGTCGGCGTGCGCCGTTACGGTCCTGGCATGGACGCTAGCGGAGGTCTCGGCCTGCCCCCGATCGAGCTGCGCGCGGGGGACGGGAGCACCGGCCGGCCGGTGCCGTGGGCCGCCGACCCGGAGGGGACGCCGAGCGACCCGGGCCTGGTCGGGCTGACCGCCGCGGAGATCGCCGCCCGCGTGCGCACCGGCGAGATCACCGCCGTCGACGTGGTGCGCGCCCACCTCGACCACATCGAGGCGGTCGACGCCCGCGTCGGCGCCTTCCGCGTCGTCCGGCGCGACGCGGCCCTCGCCGAGGCGGCCGCGGTCGACGCCAGCCTCACCCGGTTCGCGCTGCCGCTGGCCGGCGTCCCCGTCGCGATCAAGGACAACGTGGCGGTCGCGGGGGAGGTCTGCACCGACGGGTCCCCCGCCCGCGCCGGCGAGCCGGAGCGCAAGGACCACCCCGTCGTCACCCGGCTGCGCAAGGCCGGCGCCGTCGTCGTCGGCATCACCCGTGCGCCCGAGCTCTGCCTCTACGCCGCCACCGACGGGCCCGGCACGGTCAGCCGCAACCCCTGGGACACCGCGCTCTCGTCGGCCGGCAGCTCCGGTGGCAGCGCCGCCGCGGTCGCCTCGGGCTCGGTGCCGATCGCGCACGGCAACGACGGCATGGGCTCGCTCCGGCTGCCCGCCGCCGCCTGCGGCCTGGTCACCCTCAAGCCGGGCCGGGGCGTCGTCCCCGGCGGCATCGGCGCGGACGACTGGTCGGGCATGGCGGTCAACGGCGCGCTGGCCACCACCGTCGGCGACCTCGCGCTGGCCCACGCCGTCCTGGCGGGGGAGACGCCCGAGCAACCCCCGGCGCCCGACCGGCCGCTGCGCATCGCGGTGAGCACGCGGTCCCCGGTCCCGGGCGTCGGTGCCGACGCCGCCACCCGGGCCGCGGTCGACGCCGTCGTCGCCGAGCTGGAGGCCGCCGGCCACACCGTCGTCCGCCGCGATCCGCCGATCACCCCCGGCGCGGCCGCCGGAGCGCTGGTCCGCTGGTTCGCCGGCGCCGAGGACGACGCCGAGTTCCTGGGCATCGACCGGCGCGAGCTCCAGCCGCGCAGCCGCACCCACGCCCGGCTCGGCCGGCTCGTGCGCCGGCTCGGGCTGGTCCGGCCGCGCACCCAGGAGCGGTTCCGCGAGCGGATGGTCGGGTTCTTCTCCGACGTCGACCTGCTGCTCACCCCGGTGACCACCGGCCCGCCGCTGGCCGCCCGCCCCTGGCACGAGCGCGGGTTCCTGGCCAACGTCACAGCCAACGCCCGCTGGGCGCCGTGGACGGCGGCGTGGAACCTGGCCGGCCTCCCGGCGGCGGTGCTGCCGGGCGGGACGCGGCCGTCCGGGCCCCCGGTGGCGGTCCAGTTCGTCGGCCCCCCGGGCGCCGAGGGACGACTACTCTGGCTGGCCGGAGAGCTGGAGCGCCGGCTCCCGTGGCGCCGCTACGCGCCCGTCTTCGACCCCACCGACCGGCCGTCCACCGCGACCTGAACCTGCCCGCCCCGCGGGCGCAGGTCACACCGCGGAGGCGGACGACCACGGCCGGCGCGGGCGTTGCACCCGGCAGATCGACGGCGGCGTCCCCGGCCCGCCCCGCAGCACCAGCACCCGCGACACCCAACCAGCGACCGACAGGGATCACATGGACCGGCTCGTCGTCCGCGGCGCCCGAGAGCACAACCTCAAGGACGTCCACCTCGACCTCCCCCGTGACGCGCTCATCGTGTTCACGGGCCTCTCCGGCTCCGGCAAGTCGAGCCTCGCCTTCGACACGATCTTCGCCGAGGGGCAGCGCCGCTACGTCGAGTCGCTGTCGGCCTACGCCCGCCAGTTCCTCGGCCAGATGGACAAGCCCGACGTCGACTTCATCGAGGGCCTGTCGCCGGCGGTGTCGATCGACCAGAAGTCGACCAACCGCAACCCGCGGTCGACCGTCGGCACGATCACCGAGGTCTACGACTACCTCCGCCTCCTCTACGCGCGCGCCGGTCAGCCGCACTGCCCCAACTGCGGCAAGCCGATCTCCCGGCAGACGCCGCAGCAGATCGTCGACCAGGTGCTGGCCATGGAGGAGGGCACCCGCTTCCAGGTGCTCGCGCCGGTCGTCCGCGCGCGCAAGGGCGAGTACGTCGACCTGTTCAGCTCGCTGCAGACGCAGGGCTTCTCCCGCGTCCGCGTCGACGGCACGGTGCACTCGCTGACCGAGCCGCCGAAGCTCAAGAAGCAGGAGAAGCACTCGATCGAGGTCATCGTCGACCGGCTCACCGTCAAGGAGAGCGCCAAGCGCCGGCTGACCGACTCGGTGGAGACCGCCCTCGGCCTGGCCGGCGGCCTCGTCGTCCTCGAGTTCGTCGACCTGCCGGACGACGACCCGCACCGCGAGCGCACCTTCTCCGAGCACCTCGCCTGCGTCGACGACGGGCTGTCCTTCGAGGCGCTCGAGCCGCGCTCGTTCTCCTTCAACTCCCCGTTCGGCGCCTGCACCGAGTGCACCGGCATCGGCACCCGCAAGGAGGTCGACCCGGAGCTCGTCGTCCCGGACCCGGAGAAGAGCCTGGCGCAGGGCGCGATCGCGCCGTGGTCGAGCTCGATGAGCAACGAGTACTTCACCCGGCTGCTCACCGGCCTGGGCCAGCAGATCGGCTTCTCCATGGACGAGCCGTGGGAGCGGCTGCCGGCCAAGGTGCAGAAGGCGATCCTGCACGGCTCGCCGGACCAGGTGCACGTCCGCTACAAGAACCGGTACGGCCGCGAGCGCAGCTACTACGCCGCCTTCGAGGGCGTGCTGCCCTTCCTCGAGCGCCGGCACGACGACACCGACAGCGACTACATGCGGGACAAGTACGAGGGCTACATGCGCGACGTCCCGTGCCCCGTCTGCCACGGCACCCGGCTCAAGCCGGAGATCCTCGCGGTCAAGCTCAACGGCCGCTCCATCGCCGAGGTCACCAACCTCTCCATCGGCGAGGCCTCGCAGTGGCTGAACGCCCTCGAGCTGGGGGAGCGCGAGAAGGCTATCGCCGACCGCGTCCTCCGCGAGATCCAGGCGCGGCTGTCCTTCCTGGTCGACGTCGGCCTGGACTACCTCTCCCTCGACCGCCCGGCCGCGACGCTGGCCGGTGGTGAGGCGCAGCGGATCCGGCTGGCCACCCAGATCGGCTCCGGCCTGGTCGGCGTGCTGTACGTGCTGGACGAGCCCTCGATCGGGCTGCACCAGCGCGACAACACCCGGCTGATCGAGACGCTGGTCCGGCTGCGCGACATGGGCAACACGCTCATCGTCGTCGAGCACGACGAGGACACCATCAAGGTCGCCGACTGGGTGGTCGACATCGGCCCGGGCGCCGGCGAGCACGGTGGCGAGGTCGTCGTCAGCGGCACCGTCGACGAGCTGCTGGCCAGCGAGCGGTCGCTCACCGGCCAGTACCTCTCCGGCCGCAAGGCCATCGAGATCCCGGCTCAGCGCCGCGAGCTCACGCCGGGCCGCGAGCTCGTCGTCAAGGGAGCCCGCGAGAACAACCTGCGCGGCATCGACGTGACGTTCCCGCTGGGTGTCCTGGTGGCCGTCACCGGCGTCTCCGGGTCGGGCAAGTCCACGCTGGTCAACGACATCCTCTACACGACGATGGCCAACGTCCTGAACCGCGCGCGCATGGTCGCCGGCCGGCACCGCACGATCACCGGCCTCGACCAGCTGGACAAGGTCGTGCACGTCGACCAGTCGCCGATCGGCCGCACGCCGCGCTCCAACCCGGCCACCTACACCGGGGTCTGGGACCAGGTGCGCAAGCTGTTCGCGCAGACCACCGAGGCGAAGATGCGCGGCTACCTGCCGGGCCGCTTCTCCTTCAACGTCAAGGGCGGGCGCTGCGAGGCGTGCTCCGGCGACGGCACGCTGAAGATCGAGATGAACTTCCTGCCGGACGTCTACGTCCCCTGCGAGGTGTGTAAGGGAGCCCGGTTCAACCGGGAGACCCTCGAGGTGCACTACAAGGGCAAGACGGTCGCCGAGGTGCTCGACATGCCGATCGAGGAGGCGGCGGACTTCTTCGCGGCCATTCCGTCGATCGCGCGCTACCTGCGCACGCTCACCGAGGTCGGCCTCGGCTACGTCCGGCTCGGGCAGCCCGCCACGACGCTCTCCGGCGGCGAGGCCCAGCGGGTCAAGCTGGCCAGCGAGCTGCAGAAGCGGTCCAACGGCCGCAGCATCTACGTCCTCGACGAGCCGACCACCGGCCTGCACTTCGAGGACATCCGCAAGCTGCTGCTGGTCCTGCAGGGCCTGGTCGACAAGGGCAACTCGGTCATCGTCATCGAGCACAACCTCGACGTCATCAAGAGCGCCGACTGGCTCATCGACATGGGGCCCGAGGGCGGGTTCCGCGGCGGCACGGTCGTCGCCGAGGGGCCGCCGGAGTTCGTCGCCACCGTGCCGGAGAGCCACACCGGCCGGTACCTGGCGAAGATCCTCGACGAGGACGCCGTGGCCGCGGCCGCCGCACCCAAGAAGAGGACCCGCAAGAAGGCCAGCTGAGCGCCCGGCCCACCCGGCTCCCGACCCGCCCGGCGAGGTCAGGGAACCGGGTGCGCCCGCACCGGGGGCCGGTGGTCCACCACCTCGACGAGGGCCACGCCGGCCGGGTCCGGGACCCGGCCGGCGGCCACGGCCGCCGCCACCGCGGCGAGCACCTCGGCGGACGGCTGCTCGCCGGACCCGTGCTCTCGGGACGCTTGCTCTCCGGGCCCCTGCCAGCGGGCCCAGCGCCGGAACCGGCCGCGGGCGACCAGCTCGATCTCCCACCGTCCCGACCTCCACGCGCGCAGCTGGGCCAGTGCCCCGGGGCGCGGGCGCGACCTCCGCGCCTCGTGCAACGCCCAGATCGCGGAACCGGTCCGGTGCCACTCGCCGCGCAGTGCCGCCAGCTCCGCGTCCACCGGGTCGCTGATGGGTGCCGCCGGGAGCCGCACATCGGTGGGCGCGGACGCCACCAGCGGAGCGGGGTGCCGCCCCAGTGCCTCCTCCAGCCGCCGGCGCAGTCGGTTCGCGTCCGGGCCGGGATGCGGTGGCGCCAGGCCGGCCCCGCGCACGAACCGCGCCCGCACCCACCACTCGCTGCCCCAGGGATCGGTCACCGTCTGCCGCACGCCACGCCTCCGTCGTCGTCGAGGAGGCGAGCATGCCGCGCGCGCCCGGGCCCGGGTCGGCGTCGTCCACAGGCCGGCCCGCGGACGTCGACGCGCCCCGGGCCCGTTCCACCCGCGGCGGCCGGCACGACAGACTGCGCGCATGGACCTCACGGACAACGTCGTCATCGTCACCGGCTCGAGCAGCGGCATCGGCGAGGCGGTCGCCCGCCCAGGCTGGCGGCGGCGGGCGCCCGCATCGTCGTCAACTCGGCATCCTCCGTCGAGGCGGGGGAGCGGCTGGCCGGGGAGCTGGGCGACGCCTGCTACGTGCAGGGCGACATCTCCGATCCCGCGACCGCGCAGGCGCTGGTCGCCGCCGCGCAGGACCGCTGGGGCCGGCTGGACGGGCTGGTCAACAACGCCGCGGTCACCGCGGAGGTCCCGCTCGCCGACATCGACGGCGTCACGGCCGACCACTGGAACCGCGTGCTCGGCGTCAACGTCGTCGGCACCTTCCTCGTCTCGCAGGCCGCGCTCCCGCTGCTGCGCGCCGCCGAGGACGGCTGGATCCTCAACGTCACCTCGATCGCCGGCATCCGCCAGACCGGCAGCTCGCTGCCCTACGCCGTCTCCAAGGCCGCCGTCGACCACCTGACGACGATCCTGGCCAAGCACGCCGGCGGCGGGGTCCGGGTCAACGCGGTCGCGCCGGGGCTGGTGGCGACGCCGTGGACCAAGACCTGGGACCAGCAGAAGGCGGGCGTCGCCGCGACGGCGCCGCTGAAGCGGGTCGCGACGCCGGACGACATCGCCGACGCCTGCATGGGGCTCATCGGGACCCGCTACGCCACCGGCCAGACGCTGCTCGTCGACGGCGGGCTGGGTCTGGTGGTCTGACGGCCTGGTCCGACGGCCTGGTTCGACGGTGCAGAACCGGGGCGTCAAGGCGGCGCCCCGGCGGCGCGGCGCCGCGCACTTGTGATCGTGGTCACTCACGGAGTACCCTCGGTGTGACTGAAGTCACCGAGGGCCGTCAGGCGGCCCACGAGGAGGCCGCGATGAGCGCGCTCACGCCCGACTGCGACCCCGACATGACCCACTGCGGTGAACCGTGGCAGGGCAAGAGCGGTCCGGGGGCCAGCGTCCTGTCCGTCGCCGTGCTGCTCACGATCCTCGGCGTCTCGCTGGCGGTCGTGGCCACGCGGGCCGTCTCCGACGCGTTCGACTACGCCGCCGTCCCGATCGCGCTGCTCGCGGCGGTGTCGCTCGTCCGCCGCCTCGCCCGCTCGGCCGCTCCGCACCTGAAGGCCGCCGTGGCGCGGGTGCCGCGCGGCGTCGCCGTCCGCCGCTCGCAGCCGGTGGGCTGACCGCCGGACCGACTCCCGACCGCCGTCCCGGGGCCCGCCCAGCGGGTCCCGGTTCCCGGCTGCCCGGACCCGGTGTGACTCCTGGGACAGCCAGGCCCCGGCCCCGGCGGCCTGTCACCCCTCCGACCTAACCTGGACGCATGGCCGACCCCTCGACGTACCGCCCGGCGGTCGGCTCGATCCCCGAGAGCCCCGGGGTCTACAAGTTCCGCGACCCGGCCGGCCGGGTCATCTACGTCGGCAAGGCCAAGAGCCTGCGGCAGCGGCTCAACAGCTACTTCGCCGACGTCGCCGGCCTGCACCCGCGCACCCGGCAGATGGTGACGACGGCGTCGGCGGTCGAGTGGACCGTCGTCGGCACCGAGGTCGAGGCCCTCCAGCTCGAGTACAACTGGATCAAGGAGTTCGACCCCCGCTTCAACGTCCGCTACCGCGACGACAAGAGCTACCCGTCGCTGGCGGTGACGCTCAACGAGGAGTTCCCCCGGCTGCAGGTCATGCGCGGGCCCAAGAAGAAGGGCGTCCGGTACTTCGGGCCCTACGCCCACGCCTGGGCCATCCGCGAGACGCTCGACACCCTGACCCGCGTCTTCCCGGCGCGCACCTGCTCCAACGGGGTGTTCAAGCGCGCCGGACAGATCGGCCGCCCCTGCCTGCTCGGCTACATCGGCAAGTGCGCCGCGCCCTGCGTCGGGCGGGTCAGCGCCGAGGAGCACCGGGAGATCGTCGACGACTTCTGCGACTTCATGGCCGGCCGGACCGAGCAGATGATGAAGCGGCTCGAGCGCGAGATGGCCGCGGCGTCGGAGAACCTCGAGTTCGAGAAGGCCGCCCGGTTGCGTGACGACCTCGGTGCGCTGCGCCGGGCCATGGAGAAGCAGGCCGTCGTGCTCGGGGACGGGACCGACGCCGACGTCGTCGCCTTCGCCCAGGACGAGCTCGAGGCGGCCGTGCAGGTCTTCCACGTCCGCGGGGGGCGCGTGCGCGGGCAGCGCGGCTGGATCGTCGACAAGGTCGAGGAGGTCACGACCGGGCAGCTGGTGGAGCAGTTCCTGCTGCAGGTCTACGGCGGCGTGGACGAGCAGACCGGCGTCGGCGAGGCGGGCGAGGCCGTGCCCCGCGAGGTGCTGGTGCCCGAGCTCCCGGACGACGCCGAGGTCTACGTCGAGCTGCTCGAGGAGCTGCGCGGCAGCAAGGTCTCCCTGCGGGTGCCGCAGCGCGGCGACAAGCGCGCGCTCATGGAGACCGTCGAGCGCAACGCCAAGGAGTCCTTCGCCCGGCACCGGGTGAAGCGCTCCAGCGACCTCACCGCGCGCTCCCTGGCGCTGAGCGAGCTGCAGGAGGCGCTCGAGCTGCCGGACGCACCGCTGCGGATCGAGTGCATGGACGTCAGCCACGTCCAGGGCACCAACGTCGTGGCCAGCATGGTGGTCTTCGAGGACGGCCTGGCCAAGAAGTCCGACTACCGCCGGTTCTCCGTCACGAACGGAACCGACGACACGGCGGCGATGGCCGAGGTCGTGCGCCGCCGTTTCGCCCGGCACGTCAAGGACGAGCAGGACCGCCGCGACGAGCAGGGCGTCGCGGCGGAGGAGGGGCGCCCGCGCCGGTTCGCCTACCCGCCCAACCTCCTCGTCGTCGATGGCGGCGCTCCGCAGGTCGCGGCGGCGGCCCGGTCGCTCGAGGAGCTCGGCGTCGTCGACGTCGCGGTCTGCGGGCTGGCCAAGCGGATGGAGGAGGTGTGGCTCCCGGGCGACAGCGACCCGGTGATCCTGCCGCGCACCTCCGAGGCGCTGTACCTGCTGCAGCGGGTGCGGGACGAGGCGCACCGGTTCGCGATCACCTACCACCGGCAGAAGCGGTCCACGACCATGCTGGTCTCCCTGCTCGACGACGTCCCCGGTCTCGGCGAGACCCGGCGAAAGGCGCTGATGAAGGAATTCGGATCGCTGAAGCGGCTGCGCGCCGCGACGGTGGAGGAGCTCATGGCGGTGCCGGGCATCGGCCGGCGGACGGCGGAGGCGGTGCAGGCGGCGATCGCCGAGCCGGCCGACCCCGCGGGTGCGGCCACCGACGCCGACCCCGCCGTCGAGACGACGACGGCGCCCGCGGGCCCGGCGGAACGGGGCGCGCCCCGGACCGGGTCCGGCCGCACCGCCGAGGTCGGCCGGGTGGCGTCGTGAACGAGGGGAGCGGGCCGGGCCTGGACGGGGCGAGCACCGAGACGCAGCCGCTGGAGGTCGTCGTCGTCACCGGGCTGTCCGGGGCCGGCAAGAACAGCGCGGGCCGGGTGCTCGAGGACCTCGGGTGGTACGTCGTCGACAACCTGCCGCCGGCGCTCCTGCTGCCGATGGTCGAGCTCGGTGCCCGCGGCGACGTGCGGCGCTTCGCCGCCGTCGTCGACGTGCGCAGCCGCGCGTTCACCAGCGACCTGCAGGAGGCCATCCGGCTGCTCTCCGAGGCCGGCCACCGGCCCCGGGTGCTCTACGTGCACGCCCGCGACGAGGTGCTCGTCCGGCGCTACGAGTCGAACCGGCGCGAGCACCCGCTGCAGGGCGGCGGCAGGCTCGTCGACGGCATCACCGCCGAGCGGAACCTGCTCACCGGCATCGCCGGTGAGGCCGACCTGTGGGTGGACACCAGCGACCTCAACGTGCACCAGCTGCGCGCCACCATCGAGAACGCGTTCGCCCGCGAGGGGCAGACGCCGCCGCTCACCGCGACGGTGATGAGCTTCGGCTTCAAGTACGGCGTGCCGCTGGACGCCGACCTCGTGGTCGACGCGCGGTTCCTGCCCAACCCGCACTGGATCCCCGAGCTGCGGCCCTTCACCGGGAAGGATCCCGGCGTCCGGGACTACGTGCTCGGCCAGGAGGACGCCGCGGAGTTCCTCGACCGCTACACCGAGGTGCTGCGGCTGCTGGTGCCCGGCTACCGCCGGGAGGGCAAGCGCTACCTGACGCTGGCGGTCGGCTGCACCGGGGGCAAGCACCGCAGCGTCGCGATCGCCGAGGAGTTCGCCCGCCGGCTCACCGCCGACGGCATCGCCGCGGTCGCCCGCCACCGCGACCTGGGCCGCGAGTAGTGGTCGACGAGCACCCGCCGGGCGGCGGCCGGCCGCTCCGGGCGGTGGCGTTCGGCGGCGGCCACGGGCTGGCCGCCGCTCTGAGCGCGTGGCGGCACCTGACCACCGACGTGACGGCCGTCGTGACCGTCGCCGACGACGGTGGTTCGTCCGGCCGGATCCGCCGGGAGCTGCCGGTCCTCCCGCCCGGAGACCTGCGCATGGCGCTGGCCGCGCTGACGGGGCCGGGGGAGCGCGAGCAGGGCCTGGCCGCGCTGCTGCAGCACCGGCTCGGCGGCACACGGGGGCCTGGCCGGGCACTCGGTGGGCAACCTGCTGCTGACCGGCCTGGTCGAGCTGCACGGCGGGGACACCGTGCGCGCCCTCGACGAGCTGGCCGGTCTGCTGGACGCCCGCGGGCGGGTGCTGCCCATGGCCGACGTGCCGCTGGACCTCGTCGCGCAGGTCGAGCGGATCGACCTCGAGGACCGCACGCGGTCGCGCACCATCCGCGGGCAGGTGGCGATCGCCACCACCCCGGGCCGGGTGCGGCAGATCCGGGTCTCCCCGGACGACCCGCCGGTGCACCCCGCGGTGCTCGACGCGATCGCCGGCGCCGACGTGGTCTCGCTGGGGCCGGGTTCCTGGTACACCTCCGTGCTGCCGCACCTGCTGGTCCCGCAGCTCCGCGCGGCGCTGACCGCGACGGCCGCGAAGGTGGTGGTGGTGCTGAACCTGGAACCGCAGCCCGGTGAGACCGACGGTTTCTCGCCGGAGGAGCATGTGTCCGTGCTGCAGGCGTCATCTCGGCGGGGTGCCGTTGCACAGCGTGATCGCCGATGCGGACTCGGTGGTTGACCGCCGTGGTCTCCTGTCTGCGGTGCGTTCGTGCGGTGCCGAGCTCCTGCTGGCGCCGGTAGCGGAACTCGACGGTGCACCCCGGCATGATCCGGGGCGCCTGTCCGCCGCTCTGGCGTCGGTGGTCGGGATCCGCTGAACGGGTAGAGGCTTCCGGCCGGGTATGCCACGCACGGGACCTGGTCGGTACGAGGGGGAAGAGGGGACGCCGCTCATGGCGACAACCCGGGGGACGGCGACGGACGAACCCGTCGCTACGTGGGGGTGGACGACGTGGCGATGACGGCCATGGTGAAGGACGAGCTCTCGAGGGTGGAGTGCACGAAGACCTCCGAGCGCAAGGCGGAGGTCACCGCGCTGCTGCGCTTCTCGGGCGGCCTGCACATCGTCGGCGGCCGGGTGGTCATCGAGGCCGAGCTGGACACCGGCTCGGTGGCCCGGCGGCTCCGGCGGGACATCAGCGAGGTCTACGGCTACACGAGCGGGGTGAGCGTGCTCGCCGGCGGCAACATCCGCCGGGGCGTGCGCTACCTCGTCCGCATCGCCAAGCACGGCGAGGGCCTGGCCCGGCAGACCGGCCTGGTCGACCAGCGCGGCCGGCCCGTCCGGGGTCTGCCGCCGGCGGTGGTCTCGGGCAGCATCAACGACGCCGAGGCGGCCTGGCGGGGCGCGTTCCTCGCCCACGGCTCGCTCACCGAGCCCGGCCGGTCCTCCTCGCTCGAGGTGACCTGCCCCGGCCCGGAGGCCGCCATGGCGCTGGTCGGGGCGGCGCGCCGGCTCGGCATCGCCGCTAAGGCGCGCGAGGTCCGCGGCGCCGACCGGGTCGTCGTCCGGGACGGTGACGCGATCAGCGCGCTGCTCACCCGCATGGGCGCCCACGACGCCGTCATGGCCTGGGAGGAGCGGCGGATGCGCCGCGAGGTCCGGGCCACCGCCAACCGGCTGGCCAACTTCGACGACGCGAACCTGCGCCGGTCGGCGCGGGCGGCCGTCGCGGCCAGCGCCCGCGTGGAGCGCGCCATGGAGATCCTCGCCGGGGACGCCCCCGAGCACCTGCTCGTCGCCGGCCGGCTGCGGCTGGAGTTCGGCCAGGCGTCGCTGGAGGAGCTCGGCCAGCGGGCCGATCCGCCGATGACCAAGGACGCCGTCGCCGGGCGCATCCGCCGGCTGCTGGCGATGGCCGACAAGCGCGCCAAGGACCTCGGCATCCCGGACACCGAGTCCGTCGTCACCGACGACATGCTCACCCAGTAGCGGCACCCGCTCCCGCGCTCCGACCAGATCGCCGATCTCGCACGCTTCCCCGCCCGGAACCGTGCGAGATCGGCGATCTCGCCGTTCCGGGTGGTTTGGCGAGCGACCGTGAGACGCCCGGATCCGGGGCCGCTAGGGTTTGGCGGAGCGAGGTCGCGCGGCGCGCGCGACCCGGTGGCGCGGCAACGCGATAACTCGACGTGGAGGTCTGCAGTGACGGTCCGGGTAGGCATCAACGGATTCGGCCGGATCGGCCGCAACTTCTGGCGGGCCGCCGCGGCCAGCGGCCAGGACATCGAGATCGTGGCGGTGAACGACCTCACCAGCAACGAGGCGCTCGCCCACCTGCTCAAGTACGACAGCATCCTGGGCCGCCTCGGCCGGGACGTCGAGGCCTCCGCCGAGGGCATCACCATCGGCGGCAAGCAGATGAAGGTGCTCTCCGAGCGCGACCCGGCCAACCTGCCCTGGGCCGACCTGGGTGTCGACGTCGTCGTCGAGTCCACCGGCTTCTTCACCAAGGCCGCCGACGCGCGCAAGCACGTCGACGCGGGTGGCGCCAAGAAGGTCATCATCTCCGCGCCGGCCACCGACGACGACATCACGATCGTCATGGGTGTCAACGACGAGCTCTACGACGGCTCGCAGACCGTCATCAGCAACGCGTCCTGCACCACGAACTGCCTGGCCCCGCTGGCCAAGGTCCTCAACGACGCGTTCGGCATCGAGCGCGGTCTGATGACCACGATCCACGCCTACACCGCCGACCAGAACCTGCAGGACGGCCCGCACAAGGACCTGCGCCGCGCGCGCGGTGCCGCGCTCAACATGGTGCCGACCTCCACCGGTGCCGCGAAGGCCATCGGCCTGGTCCTGCCCGAGCTCAAGGGCAAGCTGGACGGCTACGCCATCCGCGTCCCGGTCCCGACCGGCTCGGCCACCGACCTCACGGTGCAGCTGAAGAACGAGGCGACCGCCGACGACATCGACGCCGCCTACCGCGAGGCCGCGGCCGGCCCGCTCGGCAAGTACCTGACCTACACCCGCGACGAGATCGTCTCCTCGGACATCGTCACCGACCCGTCGTCGTGCATCTACGACGCCAAGCTCACCAAGGTCTTCGGCCCGATGGCCAAGGTGCTGGGCTGGTACGACAACGAGTGGGGCTACTCCAACCGCCTCGTCGACCTCACCGCGCTGGTGGGCTCGAAGCTCTGATGCGTTCCGTCGACGACCTCATCGCCGAGGGCGTCTCCGGTCGGCGCGTGCTCCTGCGCGCCGACCTGAACGTCCCGCTGGACAAGCAGACCTGCGAGATCACCGACGACGGCCGCATCCGCGCGAGCCTGCCCACGCTGCAGGCGCTGCGTGACGCCGGCGCCCGGGTGGTCGTGGCCGCGCACCTCGGCCGGCCCAAGGGCACCCCGGACCCGCAGTTCTCCCTCGCGCCCGTCGCGGCGCGGCTGGGCGAGCTGCTGGGGACGACGGTGCCGCTGGCCGCCGACGTCGCCGGCGACGACGCCCGCGCCAAGGCCGGTGCGCTGGCCGACGGCGAGGTGCTGCTGCTGGAGAACGTCCGCTTCGAGGCCGCCGAGACGTCCAAGGACGACGCCGAGCGGGGCGAGCTGGCCGACCGGTTCGCCGCGCTGGCCGACGTCTACGTCGACGACGCGTTCGGTGCCGTGCACCGCAAGCACGCCTCGGTGTTCGACGTCGCCCAGCGGCTGCCGCACGCGGCCGGCCGGCTGGTCGCCCGCGAGCTCGAGGTGCTCACCCGCCTGACCACCGACCCCGAGCGGCCCTACGTGGTCGTCCTCGGTGGCTCGAAGGTCAGCGACAAGCTGGCGGTCATCGAGGCGCTGCTGCCCAAGGTGGACCGACTGCTGGTCGGCGGCGGGATGTGCTTCACCTTCCTCGCCGCGCAGGGCCACGGGGTGGGCAGCTCGCTGCTCGAGGCCGACCAGGTCGAGACCTGCCGCCGGCTGCTCGCCGCGGCCGGCGACCGGATCGTGCTGCCGGTCGACGTCGTCACCGCCACGGCGTTCAGCGCCGACGCGGAGACCGGCGTCGTCCCGGTCGACCAGATCCCCGACGGGCTCATGGGCCTGGACGTCGGCCCGCGGACCGTCGAGGTGTTCGGCACCGAGCTCGGCGCCGCGCGCACCGTCTTCTGGAACGGCCCCATGGGCGTGTTCGAGCTGGCCCCCTTCCAGGCGGGCACCCGCGGCGTGGCGCAGGCCGTCGCCGCCGTGGACGGCCTGTCCGTGGTCGGCGGTGGCGACTCCGCCGCCGCGGTGCGGCAGCTCGGCCTGGACGAGGCCGCCTACGGCCACATCAGCACCGGCGGCGGCGCGTCGCTGGAGTACCTCGAGGGCCGGGAGCTGCCCGGCCTCGCGGTGCTCACCGACTGAGCGGGGATCCACGCATGGCACGCACCCAGCAGCCCCCGGCCCGCACCGGCCGCCGGCCGCTCATCGCCGGCAACTGGAAGATGCACCTGACGCACCTGGAGGCCATCGGCCTGGTGCAGAAGGTCGCCTTCTCGCTGAAGCTGGCCGAGCTCGAGGCGGCCGAGGTGGTCGTCGTCCCGCCGTTCACCGCGCTGCGCAGCGTCCAGACGCTGGTGGCCGGCGACAAGCTGGCCATCGGCTACGGCGCGCAGGACGTGTCGGCGCAGGACTCCGGCGCCTACACCGGCGAGGTCAGCGGCGCGATGCTCAACGCGCTCGCGTGCACCTACGCCGTCGTCGGCCACTCCGAGCGGCGGGCGTACCACGCCGAGACCGACGAGGTCGTGGCCGCGAAGGTCCGCGCCGCCCTGCGCCACGGGCTGGTGCCGATCCTGTGCGTGGGGGAGGGGCTGGAGGTCCGCAAGGCCGGCCAGCACGTCGCGCACTGCACCGCCCAGCTCGACGCCGCGCTCGACGGGCTGACCGCCGAGCAGGTCGCCGGGGAGCCCGGCGCCGGGGGCGGCGTCGTCGTCGCCTACGAGCCGGTGTGGGCCATCGGCACCGGCGAGGTCGCCACCCCCGAGGACGCGCAGGAGGTGTGCGGCGCACTCCGGGCGCGGCTCGCCGAGCGGTTCGGACAGGAGACGGCCGCTGCCGTCCGTATCCTCTACGGCGGGTCGGTGAAGGCCGCCAACACGGCCGGCATCCTGGCCGGGCCGGACGTCGACGGTGCCCTCGTCGGCGGGGCGAGCCTGGACGCCGACGAGTTCGCACAGATCTGCAGGAGCGCCGCCGAGGCCAGCTGAGTCGTTGCTGGCCGCCGCCGGCGCACGACCCGGGGGCGGAACAGCACGTCGTGAACGAGACGCTCGAACGGCTCAGCCGGCGCCTGCCGTCCTGGGCGCAGGGGCGGCAGGGGCGGCTGGTCCTCGCGGTCACCGCCCTCGTCGTCGTCGTGCTGGTGCTGGCCGTCAGCTGCCTCGGCGGTGCCGGCGGCCGCACCGACGTCCCCGTCGTGGAGGCCTCGGCAGACGGCGGGATCGACGGCGTGCGCGCACCGTCGGAGACGACCGGCGGCACCCTGCGCGTGGTGGCCGGCGAGGTCGACAGCCTCGACCCGCAGCGCTCCTACAAGCCGGGCGTCTGGAACCTGATGCGGCTCTACACCCGCACGCTGGTCACCTACTCCTCCGAGCCCGGCCGAACCGACGAGCTCGTGCCCGACCTGGCCACGGACCTGGGCACGCCGTCCGAGGACGGGTTGAGCTGGACGTTCACCCTCCGCGAGGGCGTCAGGTTCGAGAACGGCCGGGCGATCACCGCGCACGACGTGAAGTACGGCATCGAGCGGTCCTTCGCCGCCGAGGTCATCGTCGGCGGCCCCACCTACGTCGTCGACCTGCTGGACGACCGCGCCAACCCCTACGCCGGCCCGTACCAGGACGAGGCGCCCGACCGGCTGGGCCTGGCCTCGGTGGAGACGCCGGACGAGCGGACGATCGTCTTCCGGCTGCGCGCCGCCTCGGCCCAGCTGCCCTACGTGCTGGCGCTGCCCTCGAGCAGCCCGGTGCCCGCGGAGGCCGACACGGGCGGGGACTACGGCATCGACCCGGTCTCCTCGGGGCCCTACGCGATCACCTCCGTCGACGTCGCCACCGGCATCCAGCTCGACCGCAACCCCGAGTGGGACCCCGCCACCGACGCCGTCCGCACCGCCCTGCCCGACCGGGTGGTCGTCCGCACCGGGCTGTCCGGGGTGGAGCGCGACCAGGCGCTCCTGGCCGGTTCCGCCGACGTCGACATCGCCGGGTCCGGCGTGCAGGCGCCCACCACCGCCCGGCTGGAGGGGGACGGCGGCGAGGAGCTGCGCACCCGGGTGGACGACGTCACCAGCGGCGCGCTGCGGCTGCTCGCCATCCCCACCGACGTGGCCCCGTTCGGGAGCAGCGCCTGCCGGGCGGCGGTGGCGGCGGCGATCGACCGGCGGGCGGTGCAGGAGGCGCTGTCAGTCGGAGGGCAGACCGTGCGCACCTCCCGGCTGTGGACGCGGGCGCTGGGCGGCGGGCCGGAGGACCCCGACCCCGCACCCGACCTGGACGCCGCGCGCCGCCACCTCGAGGAGTGCGGGGTGCCCGACGGCTTCGCCACGGTGCTCGCCGTACCCGACGCCCGCGCCAGCGTGCAGGTTGCCGAAGCGGTCGCCGAGCAGCTCGGCGCCGTCGGCATCGAGGTGGAGGTCCGCCCGCTGGACGCGGCCGGCTTCTACGCCACCGACGTGGGCAACCCCGACAGCGTGGCCGCCAGCGGCTACGGGCTGGTGCTGGCCACCTCGACGCCGGACTTCCCGACCCCGGCGTCGCTGCTGGTGCCGCTGGTGGACGGCCGCAGCATCCGGCAGGTCGGCAACACCAACTACGCCCGGCTGGCCGACCAGGGGATCAACGAGCTGATCGACAGGGCCTTCGCCGCCGGCGCGGGAGCCCGGGAGGAGTGGCTCGCGGTGGCCGCCGCGGCCGAGGGGACCGCCGCCTACGTGCCGCTGGCGGAGGCCCGGGTGCAGCTGCTCGCCGGGCAGCGGCTGCGCAACGGCGTGGTGATGCGGCCCTACACCGGCTACGACCTGGCGACGGCCGGCGTCCGCTGACCGCGGCGTGCCGGGACAGCGGCGGGCGTCGGTTAGGCTCGGGGACGAGAACCGGTGCCCCGCGCCGGTCACGAGCCTGGAGAGGTCTTGATGGAGGTCGTCCTGAACGTGCTGCTGGTCCTCACCAGCACGCTGCTCGTGGTGCTGATCCTGCTGCACCGCGGCAAGGGTGGCGGCCTGTCCTCGATGTTCGGCGGTGCCGCGTCCGCGTCGCTCTCCGGCTCCTCGGTCGTGGAGAAGAACCTCAACCGGCTGACCATCTTCACCGCGCTGATCTGGACCGTCTGCATCGTCGGGCTGGGCCTGCTCGTCAAGGTCGGCTGACGACCCCCACCTCCCCGCAGATCGCGCGCGAAACGTGATCAGGAATGGGCGCGCCAGGCTCTAGACTTCGGCCGCTGTGGTGATCTGCCACATGTCGGGTCGGAGATCAGGGGGCGCTCGTGGCTGGTGGCAACGCGATCCGCGGCAGCAGGGTCGGTGCAGGGCCGATGGGTGAGGCGGAGCGCGGCGAGGCCGCCCCTCGTCTCCGGCGGCCGTACTGGTGCGCGAACGGGCACGAGACCCGGATCGCCTTCGCCAGCGACGCCGACGTCCCCGAGCTGTGGGACTGCCCGCGCTGCGGTCTCCCCGCGGGTCAGGACCAGGGCAACCCGCCGCCGGCTCCGCGCACCGAGCCGTACAAGACCCACCTGGCCTACGTGCGCGAGCGCCGCAGCGACGCCGACGGGGACGCGCTCCTCGAGGAGGCGCTCAGCCGCCTCCGCGCCCGCCGCGGCGCCTGAGCCTCATGCGCTGATCTGCCCGTCCCGGGTGCGCCAGCTCGCGGTCGCCACGTCCCAGTAGTGGTGCCGCGGGCGGGCGCGGAACGGCCGCCCGGGTCCGGAGGTGAAGGCGTCACCCTGCGGCACGGCGTCGTCGGGGGACGCAGCGCGCGGAGCCGGCAGCACCGGGGCGGTGGTCCGGCGTTCGAGAACGCTCATGGCCGCAGGATGAGCCGCCGCTGCCCGGCGCGACAGGGTCCCCGGGCGCGGTGCCGCACGGGCCCCGGCCCGCCGTCACCCGCTGCAGCGCTACGACACCCGCTGCAGCGTCAGGAGCGCGCGGGCAGCCCGCTCGCGGCGGCGGCGTCGAGCAGCCACCGCGTGGCCCGGGTGCCGTGCACACCCGCCGCCGGCAGGTCCCTCGGCTCCGCGCCGGACAGCGCGCGGGCGACGGCCTCGGCCTTGCCCTCACCGGCGACGACGACCCACACCTCGTCGGCGGCACCGATCGCGCCGAAGCCGAGGCTGACCCGGGTCGGCGGCGGCTTGGGGCAGTCGCGGACGGCGAACACCGGGCGCTCGTCGTCGACCGCGGGGGAGTCGGGGAAGATCGAGGCGACGTGGCCCTCGGGGCCCATGCCCAGCAGCAGCACGTCGAAGCGGGGGACGGCTCCGTCATCGCCGGCCGCGGCGGCCAGCTCCCCGGCGTACCAGGCGGCGGCGTCCTCGGGCTCGGCGAACTGCCCGTCCGACGGCGGCATCGCGTGCACCCGCGCCGGGTCCACCCCGACGGCGTCGAGCAGCGCGCGCCGGGCGGCCTTCTCGTTGCGCTCGTCGTCGTCGGCGGGGACGAAGCGCTCGTCGCCCCACCACACGTCGACCTGCCCCCAGTCCACGGTCTCGCGCACCGGCTCGGCAGCCAGGCCGGCCACGTGCTCGAGGACGGCGATGCCGATCGACCCGCCGGTCAGCACCACCGATGCGGTGCCGCGCAGCACCTGGGCGGCGGCGAGCCGGGCGACCAGCGCCTCGGCGACGCTGCGCGCCAGCCGGTCGGCGTCGGGCTCGATGACGACGTCCGGCACGGGGCGCCGGGTGCCGGGCAGCCGCGCGGCGGCCTCGTCGCCGGGGGAGAGGCTCACGACCTGCTCCCCTGCGCCGCGGCACCGTCCCGGTCGTCGTCCTCGGAGGGGTCGAACCAGACGTGCTCGCGCTCGGGGGACCGCTCGGTGAGCCCGCTGAGCCCGCACGCGGTCTCGAGTGCGTCGCTGTAGGGCTCGTCGGGGTCGAGCCGGCGCAGCTCCTCGCTGAGCAGGTCGCCCAGGGCGCGTGCGGGCAGTGCGACCGTCCCGTCGGGCCGGTTGGGCTGGGAGATGACCGCGCCGCCGCGGTGGTCGGCGGTCACCCGCACCTCCTCGTCCTGGTCCAGCCGCAGCACGACCGACTCGACGCCGCTGGGGCCGGCGTCCCGGTTGCCCTCGACGACCTCGATGGCGCAGCCGCACCGGGAGGAGATCCACCCGGCGAGCAGCTGCGCGGTGGCGTTGTGCGGATCGCCCTCGACCCGGCCGCCGGTGATGCGGACGGCGTCGCCGCGGCGGCCGGCCACCGAATCGACGGTGGAGGCGAGGATCGCCCGCCAGGCGGTGCTGCGGGTCCAGGTGAGGTCGGTGTCGCCCGGGACGTAGTCCTCGCCGCGGGTGCGCAGCGCGGCGCGCGGGTCGGCGGCCAGCGAGCTGTCGGTGATCCGGCGGTCGGCGAAGACCGCCAGCGCGTCGGTGGCCAGCTGGTCCGGCGGCGGCCCGTGCCACCACGCGACGACGGGGGCGTCGGCGGCCAGCAGCGGGAGGACGACGGACTCCGAGTGCAGGGCCAGCCGGCCGTACATGCGCAGCACGACCGCCTCACCGGGCCCGAGCCGCCCGCCGATCTGCACCTCGGCGTCCAGCCGCGGCACGGGCGCCTCGATCTGCCGGCGGACCACGATGAGCACCCGGCAGGGGTGCATCTCCGCGGCGTAGGTGGCGGCCTCCTCGGCCTCGGCGACGCGGGCCTCGTCCGCGACGACGACGAGGGTGAGCGCCACCCCGGAGAGGACGGCGCCCCCGGTCCGCCGCTGGGCCGCCAGCTCCTTGACCACCGCCGAGCCGGTGGTGTCCCACAGCGTCGTCACGGTCGCTCCTCTGCTCGCGGTGCCGCGGACGGACAGAAATGGCCATTTCTGCTCTGGAGGCGGGTCACGGTCGCCGCCACTGGCGGTTCTCGGCGGCGAGCATCTCGTCGGCCGCGCGTGGCCCCCACTCGCCGGCGCGGTAGGGCGCCGGCTCGGTGGCCCGGCCCAGAACTCCTCGAGCGGGTCGATCACCGCCCAGGAGGCCTCCACCTCGGCGTTGCGGGGGAAGAGCGTGGCGTCGCCCAGCAGCACGTCGAGGAGCAGCCGCTCGTAGGCCTCGGGGGAGGTCTCGGTGAACTGCTCGCCGTAGAGGAAGTCCATCGAGACGTCGCGGACCTCCATGACGCTGCCCGGCACCTTCGACCCGAACTTGAGGGTGACCCCCTCGTCCGGTTGCACCCGCACGACCAGCTGGTTGTTGCCCAGCTCCTCGGTGTCGGTGTCGGCGAAGGGCAGGTGCGGCGCACGCTTGAACACCAGCGCGATCTCGGTGACCCGGCGGGGCAGCCGCTTGCCGGTGCGCAGGTAGAACGGCACCCCGGCCCACCGCCGGGTCTCGACGCCGAGCCGGACGGCCGCATAGGTCTCGGTGGTCGACGCGGGGTCGACGCCCTCCTCCTGGCGGTAGCCGTTGGCCCGCTCGCCGGCGAGCCAGCCCTGCTCGTACTGCCCGCGGACGGCGAAGGTCTGCAGGTCGTCCGGGAGCGAGATGGCCCGCAGCACCTTGAGCTTCTCGATGCGGATCTGCTCGGCGGAGAACTCGACCGGCTCCTCCATGGCGGTGAGCGCCAGCAGCTGGAGCAGGTGGTTCTGCAGCACGTCCCGGGCGGCGCCGGTCTCCTCGTAGAAGCCCGCGCGGCCGCCGATGCCGACGTCCTCGGCCATGGTGATCTGCACCGAGTCGACGTGGTGGCCGTTCCAGACCGGCTCGAACAGGGTGTTGGCGAACCGCAGCGCCATCAGGTTCTGGACGGTCTCCTTGCCCAGGTAGTGGTCGATGCGGAAGACGTCGTCGGCGCTGAACACCGAGTCGACCAGCTCGTTGAGCTTCCGGCTCGAGGGCAGGTCGGTGCCGAACGGCTTCTCGACGACGACGCGGCGCCAGCGGTCGGGGGTGCTGTCGGCCATCCCGGTGCGCTGCATCTGCTTGAGCACGGTCGGGAACATCGCCGGCGGGATGGAAAGGTAGAACGCGGCGTTGCCACCGATGCCGTGGCTGCCCTCCAGCTCCGATAGCGCGCCGGCCAGCTGGTCGAAGGCGTCGTCGTCGTCGAACGAGCCCTGCACGAACCGGACGCTGCCGGCCAGCCGCTCCCACACCTCCTCCCGCCACGGGGTGCGGGCGTGCGTGCGGGCCGACTCGCGGGCAAGGTCGGCGAACTCGGTGTCTCCCCAGTCGCGGCGGGCGAACCCGAGCAGCGCGAAGTTGGTCGGCAGCAGCCCCCGGTTGGCGAGGTCGTAGACCGCCGGCAGCAGCTTCTTGCGGGCGAGGTCGCCGGTGATGCCGAAGACCACGAGGGCGCAGGGTTCGGGGACCCGCGGCAGCCGCCGGTCCCGGGGGTCGCGCAGCGGGTTGGGGATCATCGCTCAGGCCAGCGCCGCGAGCAGCTGTCCGATGCCCGCCGCCCGGTCGGTCAGGTGCAGGTGCAGCAGCGGGCGCCCGCGGTCGGCGAGGGCCTTGCGGTCCCCGGCGGCCTGCGCGGCCTGGAGGCCGCCGAAGGTGAACGGCCGGTCGGGCACCGGGAGGTCGGTCCCGATCTCCGCGGTGATCTGCAGGTACGCGCCCTGCTGCGGACCGCCCTTGTGGTACTGGCCGGTGGAGTGCAGGAACCGGGGGCCCCAGCCGAAGGTGACCGCGCGACCGGACCGGGCGGCCAGCGCCGAGCGCAGGTTCCCGGCGCTGGCGTCGGCCAGCCGGTCCAGGTAGGCCATGACCGCCAGGTAGCCGTGCTCGGGGACCGCGGCCAGCAGCGCGTCGAGGCCCAGCGCCACGCCGTCGTGCGAGCTCAGGTCGACGCCGTCGAGCACGCCGCCGCTGCCGCGCAGCTCGATCGCGCCGATCGTCGCCAGCGGGGGCTCGTCCGGCAGCCCCGAGTCGAGGATCGCGTTGGTGTTCTCCTTGGACTCGGTCACGTTCGGCTGGTCGAACGGGTTGATGCCTCAGCACCCGGCCGGCGACGGCGGTGGCGTACTCCCAGCCGAGGAACTGCGCGCCCAGCGGGCCGGTGACGCCGAGCGAGGGCTCGGCGTCCGGGCTCCCGGCGCCGACGACGGCGAGCACGGTGTCCGCGGCGACGGCCCCGGGGGCGGTGGGGGACTCGAGGACGACGGGCAGGATGCCGCGGCCCTCCTTGCCGGTGGACTCGGCGATGAGCTGCTCGGCCCAGTCGCCGAAGCCCTCGATCGCGGTGCCCGAGCCGGCCGGGGCGTCGGCCAGCGCCAGCTTGTCGCGGCCCTGCACGGCGGCGGCGCCCAGGACGGCGCCGAGCTCGAAGGCCGGGTTGCCCGGCTCCGCGAGGTGCTCGGCCAGCTCCTCGGCCTCGTCGAGCAGGGCGCCGACGTCCGCGCCGGCCAGCGCCGAGGGCACCAGCCCGAAGGCCGACAGCGCGCTGTACCGGCCGCCGACGGTCGGGTCGGCGAGGAAGACGGCGCGGGCACCCATGTCGGCGGCGGTCTCCGACAGCGGCGAGCCCGGGTCGGTGACGACGACGAAGCGTCGGCCGGTCTCCTTCTCGTCGAGGCCCGCCTCGGCGAACGCCGCCTGGAAGGCGCGCCGCTGGCTGTCGGTCTCGACGGTGCCGCCGGACTTCGAGCTGACCACGACGACGGTGCGGTCGAGGTCGGTCATCGCCGCCGCGACCTGGCCCGGGTCGGTGGTGTCCAGCACGACCAGGGGCACGCCCGCGGTCCGGCAGATGACCTCGGGCGCGAGCGAGGAGCCGCCCATGCCGCACAGCACGATCCGGTCCAGGCCCTCGTCCTGCAGCTGCGCGCGCAGCTCGGCGAGCTGCGCGACCAGCGAGCGCGAGGAGCTGGGCAGGTCCAGCCAGCCCAGCCGGACCGCGGCCTCGCTCTCGGCGTCGGGGCCCCACAGGGTGGCGTCCTTGCGGGCCAGCCGTGCGGCGACGTCGTCCCCGGTCAGCGTGCCGCGGACGTCGTCCGGCACCTGGAGGCCCCGGACATCGACTCCGAAACTCACTTCTTGTCCTCCAGCTGGGTGCGCACCGAGTCGGTCAGGTCGTCCCAGGAGTCGACGAACTTCTGCACGCCCTCGTCCTCGAGCACCCGGAACACGTCGTCCAGGTCGACACCGGCGTCGGCCACGGCCTGCATGACCTCGGTGGCCTCGTCGTAGGCCTTCTGCACCGGGGTGCCGGGCTCGCCGTGGTCGGCGTAGGCCATGAGCGTCTTCTCCGGCATGGTGTTGACCGTGCCGGGGGCGATGAGCTCGCTGATGTAGAGCGTGTCCGGCAGCTCGGGGTTCTTGACGCCGGTGGAGGCCCACAGCGGGCGCTGCGGCCGGGCGCCCTTCGCCTCGAGGGCCTTCCAGCGGTCGGAGGAGAAGACCTCCTCGTAGGCCTGGTAGGCGAGCTGGGCGTTGGCGACCCCGGCCCTGCTCTTCAGCCCCTTGACGAGCGCCGGGTCGGCGTCCGATGAATCCAGCCGCTTGTCGATCTCGGTGTCCACGCGGGACACGAAGAACGAGGCCACCGAGGCGATGCCCGAGAGGTCGGCGTCCGGGTCCTCGGCGAGCCGGTCCTCGAGGCCGGACAGGTACGCGTCCATGACCTTGCGATATCGGTCGGGGCTGAAGATCAGCGTGACGTTGACGCTGATGCCCTTGGCGATCGAGGTATGGATGGCCGGGAGGCCGGCCTCGGTCGCCGGGATCTTGATGAACAGGTTCGGCCGGTCCACCAGCCACCACAGGTGCGCGGCCTCGGCCGCCGTGGCGTCGGTGTCGTGGGCCAGGCCCGGCGCGACCTCCAGGGACACCCGGCCGTCGCCGGGCTGCCGGTCGGCGACCGGCCGGAGCAGGTCGCAGGCGTCCCGGACGTCGGCGGCGGTGATCGTGCGCAGCGCCTCCTCGACGCTCACCTGCCGCACGGCCAGCGCGTGCAGCTGGTCGTCGTAGGACTCCGACCCGCTGATCGCCGCGGCGAAGATCGTCGGGTTGGTGGTGACGCCCACGACGGAGTGCTCGTCGACCAGCGACTGCAGGTTGCCGCTGCGGATGCGGTCACGGGACAGGTCGTCGAGCCAGACTGCGACCCCGGCGGAGCTCAGCTCGGCCAGCTTCTCGTTCTGCGCCATGACGGGACCTCTCGGATTCGATCGGTGGAGCCGGTCGGTCGCTGAGCTGTCAGCGGTCGCCGGTGGGGGAGTGGAGGACGCCGGAGGCGTCGGGTCCGAGGGGTCCGACCGGCTCGCCGGAGGCCGCCTCGATGCTCTCGCGAGCTGCGGCGACGACCGCCTCGGCGGTGAAGCCGAACTTCTCGTAGAGCACGCCATAGGCAGCGCTGGCGCCGTAGTGGTCGATTCCCACGATCCGGCCCGCATCGCCGACGAACTCGCGCCAGCCCTGCGGGATGCCCGCCTCGACGCTCACCCGGGCGCGGACGGTCCGGGGCAGGACCTCCTCGCGGTAGGCGCGGTCCTGCGCGGCGAACCACTCCACGCACGGCACGGAGACGACCCGGGTCGGGATGCCGTCGGCCTCGAGCTGCTCGCGCGCGGCGACGGCGATCTGCACCTCCGAGCCGGTGCCCAGCAGGATCACCTGCGGGGTGCCCGAGGACGCCTCGGCCAGCACGTAGGCGCCGCGCGCGGTGCCCTCGGCGGAGGCGAACCGCTCGCGGTCGAGGACCGGGAGGTTCTGCCGGGACAGCGCCAGGCCGGCCGGCCGGTCGTTGTGCTCGAGGATCGTCCGCCAGGCGACGGCGACCTCGTTGGCGTCGGCCGGGCGGACGACGTCCAGGCCCGGGATCGCGCGCAGCGCGGCCAGGTGCTCGATCGGCTGGTGGGTCGGGCCGTCCTCGCCCAGGCCGATCGAGTCGTGCGTCCACACGTAGGTGACCGGCAGCTGCATGAGCGCCGCCAGCCGCACCGCGCCGCGCATGTAGTCGGAGAAGGTGAGGAAGGTGCCGCCGTAGACGCGGGTGCCGCCGTGCAGGGCGATGCCGTTCATGACCGCGCCCATGGCGTGCTCGCGGACGCCGAAGTGCAGGGTGCGCCCGTAGGGGCCGCCGCTCCACGTCTTGGTCTGCCGGTCGGCGGGCAGGAACGAGGGCTCGCCCTTGACCGCGGTGTTGTTGCTCTCCGCGAGGTCGGCCGAGCCGCCCCACAGCTCGGGCAACGCCGGGTAGAGGGCGGCCAGCACCTCGCCGGAGGCCTTGCGGGTGGCCACGCCCTTCTCGTCGGCGGGCCAGCTGGGCAGCTTCTCCGCCCAGCCCTCGGGCAGCGTGCGGGTGGTCATCCGCTCGAGCAGCGCCGCGCCCTCGGGGTTGGCCTGCTGCCAGGCGGTGAACCGCTCCGACCACTCGGCATGCGCCGTGCGGCCGCGGTCGACGACCTGCCGGGCGTGCTCGAGCACCTCGGGGGCGACGGCGAAGGACTTCTCCGGGTCCAGGCCGAGGACCTCCTTGGTGGCCCGCACCTCGTCCTCGCCGAGCGCCGAGCCGTGCGAGGCACCGGTGTTCTGCTTGGTGGGCGCCGGCCAGGCGATGATCGTCCGCAGCACGATGATCGACGGGCGGTGCGTCTCGGCCTTGGCGGCGGCGAGCGCGGCGTCCAGCGCGGCGAGGTCCTCGCCGTCGTCGACGTGCTGCACGTGCCAGCCGTAGGCCTCGTAGCGCTTGCCGACGTCCTCGGTGAAGGCGACGGTCGTGTCGTCCTCGATGGAGATCCTGTTGTCGTCGTAGACGAGGACGAGGTTGCCCAGCCGCTGCGTGCCGGCCAGGGACGACGCCTCGCCGCTCACGCCCTCCTCGAGGTCACCGTCGGAGCAGAAGGCCCAGATGGTGTGGTCGAACAGGCTCTCGCCCTCGGGGGCGTCGGGGTCGAGCAGACCGCGCTCGCGGCGGGCGGCCATGGCCATGCCGACGGCGTTGCCGACGCCCTGGCCGAGCGGGCCGGTCGTGGTCTCCACGCCCGGGGTGTGTGGTTGACCTCCGGGTGACCCGGGGTGAGCGAGCCCCACGTGCGGAGCGCCTGCAGGTCCGCCAGCTCCAGGCCGTAGCCGGAGAGGTAGAGCTGCACGTAGAGGGTGAGGCTGGAGTGCCCCATCGAGAGGATGAACCGGTCGCGGGCGACCCAGTTCGGGTCGGTGGGGTCGTGCCGCAGCCAGCGCTGGAACAGCAGGTAGGCCGCCGGCGCCATGCTCATCGCCGTCCCGGGGTGGCCGTTGCCGGCCTTCTGCACGGCGTCCATCGCGAGCACGCGGGCGGTGTCGATCGCCGCGCGGTCCAGGTCGCCGAAGCCCTCGGGGAGGGTCGGGTTCGGCTGCGCGGGGGAGCCGGTGGGGGAGTCGGTCGCGGCCTCGGCGGGAGCCTCGGGTGCGGTGCTCTGGGTGGAATCCGTGCTCGTGCTGTCCGGTGCCATCGTGGCTCGGTGCTCCCTCGGGTCAGGGCCTGGCGGGCCGCCCGGTGGGACGACTGCGTCCGGGCGGACGACGTGCGCTGCAGCGACGGGCCGCCGGTCACCCCGCCCGTTGCCGGACCGGGAACACGTCGTCGTCGACGTCGGCCCTACCCGCTGCACGCGCAGCATCAACGTGATCAAGCCTAGTCGTGCGGAACCGGGACCGCGCCCAGGGAGGAGGCCTCCGCGGGCTACAGTGGGTGCCGTTCCCATCCCCGGTTCGGAGTAGGCCCCTCGTGCTTTTCGCCTGGCCTGCAGTGCCCTGCTGCTCGCGCGTCGCCGCGTCGGTGGGCACCCGGTGACGGCGCTGTCGGAGCGATCCGCCGCCCCCACCCGCAGGGATTCGACCGGACGAGCGGCCGCCGTGCGGCGCCGCGTGCTCGCCTACGTCGGGCTCACCAAGCCGCGGATCATCGAGCTGCTGCTGGTCACCACCGTCCCGGCGATGATGCTCGCCGACCGCGGCTGGCCCTCGCTGTCGCTGCTGCTGTTCACGCTGGTCGGCGGGACGCTCGCGGCCGGCGCGGCCAACGTCTTCAACTGCTACTTCGACCGCGACATCGACAAGCTGATGCAGCGCACGCAGAAGCGGCCGCTGGTCACCGGCGAGGTCACGCCGCGGGCCGCGCTGGTCTTCGGCATCGCGCTGACGGTGACGTCGATCGCGCTGCTGCTGGCCACGACGACCGTGCTGGCCGCGGCGCTCGCGGCGGCGGCGATCTTCTACTACGCCGTCCTCTACACGATGGTCTTCAAGCGGCACACCCGCCGCAGCACCGAGTGGGGCGGGGTCCCCGGCGCGGCGCCGGTGCTCATCGGCTGGGCGGCCGTGACCGGTTCGCTGGACTGGCCGGCCGTCGTCGTGTTCGGCATCGTCTTCGCCTGGCAGATGCCGCACTTCTGGGCGCTGGCCCTGCGGTTCAAGGACGACTACGCCCGCGCCGACGTGCCGATGCTCCCGGTGGTGACCAGCGAGATCTCCGTCGGCCGGCAGTCGGTCGCCTGGGCCTACGTGACGGTCGCCGTCTCGCTGCTGCTGTGGCCGGTGGCCACGGGCTACGGCATCGGGCTGGGCTACACGATCCCCGCGGTGCTGCTCGGCGGCTGGTTCGTCGTGGAGTCCCACCGGCTGCTCGGCCGGATCCGGCGCGGCGGCGACATCCGCTCGATGGCGCTGTTCCACGTCTCGATCTCGTACCTGTCGCTGCTGATGGTCGCGATCATCGTCGACGCCATCGTCTGAGCCGGTGAGGAGCGATCTCACCAACGCGCGCATGGGCGAGCTGCTCCACGACTGATCACGTGGACGTCGTCCCTCGGCAGGCCATGACCGGCCCGGTTCTGGCCGCCCGGGGGACACCGTTCCCCGGACGACAGGGTCACCGCGTGGCGGCGACGGGCTCCGGGGTGGCGTCGAGGGGGAGGTCGGACGCCGGGCCGCGGACCGACCAGACCAGGCGCGCGGTGTACGCGGTGATGAGCACCGCGCCCAGCATGTGCGCCAGCACCAGGGCGATCGGCAGCTCGGTGAAGTACTGCACGTAGCCGATCACCCCCTGGACGAGCTGCACGACCAGCAGGTCGCGCGCGGCCCGGCGGACGCGGTCGGGGGTGTCCGTCGCGTAGAGGGAGACGAGCAGCGCCACGGTCAGCCCGATCAGCAGGAAGACGACGTCGGCGTGCAGCTGGCTGATCAGCTCGGTGTCGATGCCGATGCGGTTGCCGGTCGGGATGCCGTCGTCGTCGACGTCGCCGCTGTGCGGGCCGCTGCCGGTGACGATGGTGCCGACGACGACCACGGCGGCCGTCGCGGCGGCGATGCCCCAGGTCAGCAGGACGAACGGGCGGCGCACCAGGGGCCGGCCGACGCCGGGCTCGCGGGACCGCAGCCACAGCGTCGTCGCCAGCGCGACCAGCACCGCGGAGACGAGGAAGTGCGCGGCCACCGTCCACGGGTTGAGACCGGTGAGCACGGTGACACCGCCGAGCGCGGCCTGGGCGGGGACGCCGAGGAAGGTGAGGACGGCGAGCGGCCGGAGGTCCCGCCGCGGCGAGCGCCAGACCGCGACGAGGGTGGCGATCGCGGCCGCGGCGACCACGAAGGTGAGCAGCCGGTTGCCGAACTCGATCGCGCCGTTGATCGCCAGCTCGTCGGTGGTGACGAAGCTGTCCTCGGTGCAGCGCGGCCAGGTCGGGCAGCCCAGCCCCGAGCCGGTGAGCCGCACGGCGCCGCCGGTCACGACGATGAGGCCGTTGACGACCGCGTTGACCAGCGCGAGGCGCGAGACGAGCGTGGGGGAGGGCGTGGGCAGTACCGGCACGCCTCCGATGCTAGGTGGCGGGTGCTCGTGGTCCGCCCGCTCCGGGGTGCCGTCGCGCACGCCCCGGTGACCCTGGTCACGGGAACGGGCCGACGGGGCGGTTCTTAGGTGGACCTTGCTTGCGGGGGCCCCGATTTAGGACACACTCGTGTTGTGGAAAGCGCCGCGGACACCTCTCGCGCGTCGGCTCCGGCCGACGACGGGCGCACCCGCGACCGCGTGAGCGCCCTGCTCCTCGAGCACGGGCCGCAGACCGCCACCGAGCTGGCCGCCCGGCTGGGCATCTCGCCGGCCGCCGTCCGCCGCCACCTGGACGCCCTGGTCGCCGCCGGCCGGATCGAGGAGCGGGGGGACGGGCGGGCGATCGGCGCGGCGCACCGGGGCCGCGGCCGCCCCGCCCGCCGGTTCCACCTCACCGATGCCGGGCGCTCCGCGTTCCCGCACGCCTACGACGACCTGGCGCTGACCGCGCTGCGGTACGTCGCCGCCTCCGGTGGCCCCGACGCCGTCCGCGCCGTCGCCGAGCAGCAGCTGTCCGGGCTCGAGGCCCGCGCGTCCAGCGCCGTCGAGCGGGCCGTGCACGAGGCCGGGGGAGAGCCGGTCGACCGGGCCCGGGCCCTGGCCGCCGCGCTCACCGCCGAGGGCTACGCTGCCACGGCCTCCGCGATCTCCGGCGGGGGGCAGCTCTGCCAGCACCACTGCCCGGTGGCGCACGTGGCCGCGGAGTTCCCCCAGCTGTGCGAGGCCGAGACCGCGGTGATCGGCCGGCTCGTGGGCACCCACGTGCAGCGGCTGGCCACGATCGCCCACGGCGACGGGATCTGCACCACGCACCTCCCAGGACCCCTGCGTCCGGGGAACAGAACGACCCCCGCACGCCCTGTACCAGGTGAGCGAGCAGCGCCCCTCAGCGCGCCCACCAGCAGCACCCCCACGAACCACCGGGAGAGGACGCCCGCATGACCAGCACCCAGCAGCCGGCCACACCGCTGACGCAGGACGAGCAGATCGAACAGCTCGGCCGCTACGAGTACGGCTGGGCCGACGCCGACGTCGCCGGTGCCTCCGCCCGGCGCGGGATCGACGAGGACGTCGTCCGCGACATCTCCGCCCGCAAGAACGAGCCCGAGTGGATGCTCGAGCGCCGCCTCAAGGCCCTCAAGCTCTTCGGCCGCAAGCCGATGCCCGACTGGGGTTCGGACCTCTCCGGCATCGACTTCCAGAACATCAAGTACTTCGTGCGCTCCACCGAGAAGCAGGCCACCTCGTGGGAGGAGCTGCCGGAGGACATCAAGAACACCTACGACCGGCTCGGCATCCCCGAGGCGGAGAAGCAGCGCCTGGTCGCCGGTGTCGCCGCGCAGTACGAGTCCGAGGTCGTCTACCACCAGATCCGCGAGGACCTGGAGGAGCAGGGCGTCCTGTTCCTGGACACCGACACCGCGCTCAAGGAGCACCCGGAGATCTTCCAGGAGTACTTCGGCTCGGTGATCCCCTCCGGGGACAACAAGTTCGCCGCGCTGAACACCGCCGTGTGGTCGGGTGGCTCCTTCATCTACGTGCCGCCGGGCGTGCACGTGGAGATCCCGCTGCAGGCCTACTTCCGGATCAACACCGAGAACATGGGCCAGTTCGAGCGGACGCTGATCATCGTCGACGAGGGCGCCTACGTGCACTACGTCGAAGGCTGCACCGCGCCGATCTACAAGAGCGACTCGCTGCACTCCGCGGTCGTCGAGATCATCGTCAAGAAGAACGCGCGCTGCCGGTACACGACCATCCAGAACTGGTCGAACAACGTCTACAACCTGGTCACCAAGCGGGCCGTCGCCCACGAGGGCGCGACCATGGAGTGGGTCGACGGCAACCTCGGCTCCAAGGTGACGATGAAGTACCCGGCGGTCTGGATGACCGGCGAGCACGCCAAGGGCGAGGTCCTCTCGATCGCCTTCGCGGGCGAGGGCCAGCACCAGGACGCCGGCGCCAAGATGGTGCACGCCGCCCCCAACACCTCCTCGACCATCGTGTCGAAGTCGGTGGCCCGCGGCGGCGGCCGCACGTCCTACCGCGGCCTCGTGCAGGTGGACGAGGGCGCCTACGGCTCCAAGTCCACCGTCAAGTGCGACGCCCTGCTGGTCGACACGATCAGCCGGTCGGACACCTACCCCTACGTCGACGTCCGCGAGGACGACGTCTCCATGGGTCACGAGGCGACCGTCTCGCGCGTCAGCGACGACCAGCTCTTCTACCTGATGAGCCGCGGCCTGTCCGAGGACGAGGCCATGGCCATGGTGGTGCGCGGGTTCGTCGAGCCGATCGCCCGCGAGCTGCCCATGGAATACGCCCTCGAGCTCAACCGGCTCATCGAGCTGCAGATGGAAGGTGCCGTCGGCTGATGTCCGACCCGAACACCGATCTCACCACCGCGCCCGCCACCCTCGCCTCGGAGCTGTTCGCTCCGGGCGTGGGTGCGCAGGCCGGCCCCCCGACCTCCCCGGCGTCCGACACCGGTAGCGCCGGCGACGTGCCGCCCGGCGCGCACTCGCACGGCGGCCCGGCACCGACCGGCTCGCCGGCTGAGCGGTTCACCTCGACCGACCCGGACGCCTTCGGCGTGCCGACCGGCCGCGAGGAGACCTGGCGGTTCACCCCGATGAAGCGGATCAAGCCGCTGCTCGACGGTGCCGCCTCGGACGCCCGGCTCACCTGGACGACGGACCTGCCCGAGGGCGTCGAGCTCACCCGCGTCGAGGCCGGCGACCCGCTGGTCAAGGGGCTGCCCGAGCCCGTCGACCGGCTCGCCGCGCTCACCCGCCAGCGGGCGGACGGCGCGGACGTCGTCCGCATCGCCAAGGAGGCCCAGCTCGACCGCCCGGTCACCCTCGCCCTCGCGGGCACGGGTGCGGACGACGTCGTGTGGGGTCAGCTGGTCGTGGAGGTCGGCGCGTTCGCGAAGGCGACCGTCGTCCTCGACCACACCGGCGCCGCGAAGTACTCCGGCGGTGTGACCGTGCTCGCCGGCGACGGCGCGCAGGTCACTCTCGTGTCGGTGCAGGACTGGGCCCCCGGCGCCGTGCACGGCGGCCAGTACGACGCCGTCGTCGGCCGGGACGCGACCTTCACGCAGGTCGTGGTCACCCTCGGCGGCGACCTCGTCCGCCTGGTCAGCAACGTGCAGTACGCCGGCCCCGGCGGCAGCGCGGAGCTGTTCGGCGTCTACTTCTCCGACGAGACGCAGCACCAGGAGCACCGGCTCTGGGTCGACCACGCCGTCCCGAACTGCACCAGCAACGTGCTCTACAAGGGCGCGCTGCAGGGCGAGGGTGCGCGCACGGTCTGGATCGGCGACGTCCGCATCCGCCCCGCCGCGACCGGCACCGAGACCTACGAGCTCAACCGCAATCTGGTGCTCACCGACGGCGCCCGCGCCGACTCGGTGCCCAACCTGGAGATCGAGACCGGTGAGATCGTCGGCGCCGGCCACGCCAGCGCCACCGGCCGGTTCGACGACGAGCAGCTGTTCTACCTCTGCTCGCGCGGCATCGACGCCGAGACGGCCCGCCGCCTCGTCGTCCGCGGCTTCTTCGCCGACGTCGTCCAGCACATCGGGGTCGACGCGCTGCAGGACCGGCTGATGGGCACCATCGAGGCACGCCTCGGTGCCCTCCCGGGCCTGGACGACCAGCCGGTCGAGGTCGCCTGACCATGGCCTTCGAACGCGTCTGCGGACTGTCCGACGTCCCCGAGAGCGGCGCCCTGCGCGTCGAGCTCGCGGACGTCGACGTCGCCGTCGTCCGCTTCGAGGGACAGCTGTACGCCCTCGAGGACCGGTGCTCGCACGCCGACGTCCCGCTGAGCGAGGGGGACGTCGAGCTCAACGGCTCTGCCCCCACCATCGAGTGCTTCCTGCACGGCTCGTGCTTCGACCTGCGCACGGGCGAGCCCACCAACCTGCCGGCGACCGAGCCGGTCGACGTCTACCCGGTCCGCGTGGAAGGGGAGGACGTCTTCGTCGACACCGAAGCCAGTGCGGCGAGCGACGTCCAGAACCTCCAGGCGGCCGGTGAATGAGAGAGCGAGAAGAAGTGTCCGTTCTGGAGATCCGCGACCTGCACGTGACGGTCGGCGAGGGTGACGACACCAAGGAGATCCTCCGCGGCGTCGACCTCACCGTCCGCTCGGGCGAGACCCACGCGATCATGGGCCCCAACGGGTCGGGCAAGTCGACCCTGGCCTACTCGATCGCCGGGCACCCGAAGTACACCGTCACCGGTGGCACCGTGACCCTCGACGGCGAGGACGTCCTCGCGATGACCGTCGACGAGCGCGCCCGCGCCGGCCTGTTCCTCGCGATGCAGTACCCGGTCGAGGTGCCCGGCGTCTCGGTGTCGAACTTCCTGCGCACCGCCGCGACCGCGGTCAAGGGCGAGGCGCCGAAGCTGCGCACCTGGGTCAAGGACGTCAAGAGCGAGATGGACCTGCTCGAGATGGACTCCGCCTTTGCCGAGCGCAACGTCAACGAGGGCTTCTCCGGCGGTGAGAAGAAGCGCCACGAGATCCTGCAGATGCGGCTGCTCAAGCCGGCCATCGCGATCCTCGACGAGACCGACTCCGGTCTGGACGTCGACGCGTTGCGGATCGTCTCCGAGGGCGTCAACCGCACGCGCGAGGAGGGCGAGATCGGCGTCCTGCTGATCACGCACTACACGCGGATCCTGCGCTACATCAAGCCCGACTTCGTGCACGTCTTCGTGGCCGGCAAGGTCGTCGAGGAGGGCGGCGCGGAGCTCGCCGAGAAGCTCGAGAACGAGGGCTACGCCGCCTACGTGAAGGACTCGAAGGAGACCGCGACGGCATGACCGCGACCGCCTCGCGTCCCGGCACGGGGGCGCTGCACCCGCTTCCCCTGGACGTCGAGGCGATCCGGGCCGACTTCCCGATCCTGGGCCGCACGGTCCGGGACGGGAAGAAGCTCGTCTACCTCGACTCCGGGGCCACCTCGCAGAAGCCGCGCTCGGTGCTCGACGCCGAGCGCGAGTTCTACGAGCGGTACAACGCCGCCCCGCACCGCGGCGCGCACGCGCTCGCCGAGGAGGCGACCGGCCACTACGAGGCCGCCCGCGCCACCATCGGCGCGTTCATCGGCGCCCCGGAGCGGGAGATCGTCTTCACCCGCAACAGCACCGAGGCGATCAACCTCGTCGCCTACGCGCTGTCCAACGCCGCGACGGCGAAGGACCCCGCCTACCGCACCCACGCCGTCGGCCAGGGCGACGAGATCGTGGTCTCCGAGATGGAGCACCACGCGAACCTCGTGCCGTGGCAGCAGCTGTGCGAGCGCACCGGGGCCACCCTGCGCTGGCTCGGGCTGACCGACGACGGCCGGCTGGACCTGTCCGACCTGTCCACGGTGGTCAACGAGCGCACCAAGCTGGTGGCGATCACCCAGCAGTCGAACATCCTCGGCACGATCAACCCGCTCGGCGAGATCATCGCCCGAGCCCACGAGGTCGGCGCCCTGGTGCTGGTCGACGGCGCGCAGTCGGTGCCGCACCAGCCGGTCGACGTCACCGAGCTCGGCGCGGACTTCCTGGTGTTCTCCGGGCACAAGATGCTGGGCCCGACCGGCATCGGCGTGCTGTGGGGCCGGTACGAGGTGCTCGACGCGCTGCCGCCGTTCCTGACCGGTGGCTCGATGATCGAGGTCGTGCGGATGGAGGGCAGCACCTTCGCCGCCCCGCCGCAGCGCTTCGAGGCCGGGGTCCCGATGACCGCGCAGGCCATCGGCCTGGCCGCGGCCGTCGAGTACCTCCAGGCCCTGGGCATGGACCGCGTCGAGGAGCACGAGAAGGTGCTCACCGCGTACGCGCTGGAGCAGCTCGCCGCGATCCCCGGCGTCACCGTGATCGGCCCGCCCGACACCGTGGCCCGCGGCGGGGCGATCTCCTTCACCGTCGAGGGCATCCACCCGCACGACGTCGGCCAGGTGCTCGACGACCACGGCATCGCCGTCCGGGTGGGGCACCACTGCGCCTGGCCCGTGGTCCGGCGGTACGGCGTCCCGGCCACCACCCGCGCCACGTTCTACGTGCACACGGGCTACGACGACATCGACGCGCTCGCCGACGGAATTCGCGCGGCCCAGAAGTTCTTCGGAACGGTGTGAGGACCGCGCACATGGAGTTGACCAGCTGATGCAGCTCGAGTCGATGTACCAGGAGATCATCCTGGACCACTACAAGAACCCGCACGGGCGCGGGCTCCGCGAGCCGTTCGAGGCCGAGGTGCACCACGTCAACCCGACCTGCGGCGACGAGGTGACGCTCCGGCTGCACCTGGAGGGCGACACCGTCGCCGACGTCTCCTACGAGGGCATGGGCTGCTCGATCAGCCAGGCCTCGATCTCGGCGATGTACGACCTCGTCCTGGGCAAGAGCGTGACCGAGGCGCTCGCCGCGGGCGAGGACTTCATGACGCTGATGCAGGCCAAGGGCGACCCGACCGTGGCCGAGAAGCTCGAGGACAGCCTGGAGGACGCCGTCGCGTTCGCCGGGGTGTCGAAGTACCCGGCCCGCATCAAGTGCGCCCTCATGAGCTGGATGGCGTTGAAGGACGCCACCGCCCGGGCACTGTCCACGACCACACCTGGAGGAACGCCGTGAGCGCCGACAGCAGCACCGAGAACGCGACCCCCGCCACCGACGGCGCGCCGGGCGACCTGCCGGCCTACAAGACCGCGCTGCTCGAGGACGTCGAGGAGGCCATGCGCGACGTCGTGGACCCCGAGCTCGGCGTCAACGTCGTCGACCTGGGCCTGGTCTACGGCCTCGACGTCGCCGACGAGGGCGAGTCCCAGGTCGCGGTCATCGACATGACGCTGACCTCCGCGGCCTGCCCGCTGACCGACGTCATCGAGGACCAGGCCCGCCAGGCCCTCACCGGTGGCCCCGGCCCCGGCCTGGTCGACGACATCCGGATCAACTGGGTCTGGATGCCGCCGTGGGGCCCCGACAAGATCACCGACGACGGCCGCGAGCAGCTGCGCGCGCTGGGCTTCCGCGTCTGATCTCCTCCGCTCCGCCGGAGGCCCGCCCCCTCACCGGGGGCGGGCCTTCGTCGTCCGCTCCTCCCCGGCCTGCCGCCGAGCCGGCTGCTGGTCGACACCCCCGTGCGTGCCGGCGGCGTCTCCGCGGCCCCGGAGACCACGCGCATGCGCATCCGGGTGACGACGGGCGTCGTATCCCCCCGAGCGAGCGGTCCCCTCAGCGCAGGTCGGCGAGGCGGGTCGCGAAGCCGGCGACCGGGCGGTGCTCCCGGCGCGCGCCGATCGCCAGCAGCGCGGTGCCCACGAGCAACGCCGTGGCGACCGGCCACGGCAGCGCCCGGACGGCGAGCCCGAGCCCGACGACCAGGGCGGTCACGGCACCGATGACCAGCGGCGCCCGGCAGCCGAAGCGGGCGCCGGCGACCAGCACGACGGCGGCGACCGCCGGGACCAGCACCGCCCGCAGCACGTCGGGCGCGAGGACGGCGAGCGCCGCGGAGGGGATCGCGGCGACCAGCAGGCCCGGGCCCCACGCCGACCACGAGCTGTCCCGCACCAGCCCGCGACCCGAGGCCGCCAGCAGCCCGAGCGCTGCCGGCAGGCTGTAGGCCTCGACCGCCGTGGCGTCCGCGAGGCCGGCCGTGATCCAGCCGGCGACGACGAGTTCGGCGGCGCCCACGCGCCAGGCCGCGGCGGGCTCGTCCGGGGTGCCGGCGTCCGCGCCGGTGGACCGGCCGGTCCACCAGGCCCAGGCGAGGCTGACCGCGCCCTGCACCGCGAGGTGCACGGCGAGCTGCGCCGGTTCGCCGGCCGCGACCAGCACGACCGCGGCGGCCGCCGCGCAGGCCGCCGCGGCCGAGGCCGTCGCCCGGCGGGAGTCGGGCTCCAGCCGGGCGGCGGTGGCCAGGGCGAGGACGAACAGCGCGGTGAGCCAGCCGGCGACCGGCGCGGGCGGAGCCCAGCCGTCGGGCAAGCCGAACAGCGCGGCGGCGGCCAGGCAGCCGACGGCCGTGGGGGCGGCGACGGGGCGGTCGTCGCGCCGGACCGCGGCCACCCACACCGTCGGGGCGGCGGTGAGCAGGAGCAGCAGCGCGATCTCCGACCAGTGCCGGCCGTCGAGCAGGCGCAGCACCGACAGGGCGGCCAGGAGCACCCCACCGGTGAGCGCGACCGGCAGCAGCAGCCCGCGCCGCCAGCCGGAGAGCCCGGCGGCGGACGTGGCGGCGACGAGGACGCCGGCGAACCCGCCGACCGCCACCGCGACCGGTCCGCCGGCCGAGACGGCGCCGGTGACGGCGACGGCGGTGATCGCGCCCGCCACCACCGGCACCAGCCGCGGCGGCCCGAGCAGCACGTCGAGCGGCTGCCGCAGCCGCGCGAGCAGCAGCCCGGCGGCCGCGGCGGTGACCAGCGCTGTCGCGGCCCAGCGCTCCAGCGGTCCCGCCGTCCACGCCTCCCGGGATCCGCTCAGGACGCCGGCGGCGAACCAGGGCGCGGTGGTCAGCAGGGCCAGGCGGCCGACCAGGGGGCGGGCCTCCAGCGCGACGCCGAGCCCGACGAGGGCGACGCCCAGGCACAGCTCGGTGGTCAGGGACCCGGGGACGGCGCCGAGCGAGCGCAGCACCGCCAGCTGCGCGCACGCCCACGCGGCCAGCGGCCAGGCGGCGGGCAGCGGCGAGACCAGCCGGAGAGCGAGGAACGCCCCGGCCAGGACCAGGGCCGGCAGCGGGCTCCCGGCCGACGGGCTGCCCGGATCGCTGGCCGCGAGCGCGAGGCCGGCCGCGCTGGCGGCGAGCGTCTCGGCGGAGCTGCGCAGCCCGGCGCAGTCGGCCCGCAGCGCGGCGGCCGCGGCGACGGCTGCCAGGACGAGCACCAGCGCGCGCGCCCCGGCGCCCCCGGAGGCGGACACCACGGCGGCCCCGGCGCTGACCAGCAGGACGGCGCCGACGCCGAGCAGCACCTGCGGCGGGCGGGCCCGCTCGGGCAGGGGAGCGGTCGGGCGGGAGGCGACCTGCTGCTCCATGACCGCCTCCTTCCCGTTCGGCGCGGCCTGCTCACCGTAGGTCGGCGCGCGGGCCCCGGCACACGGTCAGCGCATCTGGCCCACCCAGGCCACGGCCTCGCGCGCCTGCTGCCGGCGCCGCTCGTAGGTCGCGCCCACGGCGAGGAGGAGCAGGGCGGCGGTGCCGAGGGAGACCCAGAGGGGGAGCAGCGGCGCGTACGGCGCGAGCCGCGCGACCGTGACCAGCAGCAGGACGCCGGTGCCGATGACGAACGGCGCCTGGCGGTGGCCCAGCGTGCCGAAGACGACCAGCCCGGCCGCGCCGGCGACCACGAGGACCAGGCGCAGCGCCGTCGGCTCCGCCGCCACCACCAGGGCCGAGGGGACCAGCGCGACGCCGACCGCCGCGCCCTCGGCCGCCCACGAGGGCGCGCCCGAGCGCAGCGCCGGGACGGCCAGGACGAGCAGCCCGGCCGCGGCCGGCAGCGTGTACGCCTCCGGGGTCTCCACCCCCGCGCCGCCGACCGCGATCCAGGTCGCCACCACCAGATCGGCGACCGCGACGACGGCGACCGGCCGCTGGCCCGCGACCACCGCGTAGCAGCCGGCCGCGACGCCGAGGACGCCCAGTTGCAGGCCCACCTGGCCCCACGCCTCGACCGACGCCGAGGTCGCGCCCGCGGCCAGCCCGGCCAGCGCCGCGGCGGCGGCGACCGGGTACTCCTCGGCCCGGTCACGGCGGGCGGTCGCGGCACCGAAGCCGGCGGCCGCGAGCAGCGCCAGCAGCAGGCCGGCCACCACGGCGGGCAGCACGTCGTCGGCACGGGCGAGCAGCAGCGCACCCGCCGACGCCAGCACGGTGGCCGCGGCAGCCGCCGGGCGCAGCGCGACCACCCTCAGCGCGGTGACCAGGGCCGGCACCGTCGCGGCCAGCGCCACCGCGGCGAGTGCGCCGTACCGCTCGTCGTCGGCCAGCGACTGCGCGTGCACCAGCACCAGGGCGGTGCCCGCCGCGACGACCGGCGCGGCGGTCCGGAGCCGCTCGGCCAGCAGCGCGCCGGCCGTGAGCAGGCCCAGGCCGAGCGAGGCCGCGATCCACCAGCCCTGCCCGTCCGCGTGCTGCAGCGAGCCGGCCAGGCCGAGCCCCACCATGGCGCCGAACGCCGCCGGCACCGTCCAGGAGGGCAGACCCGGCAGCAGCACCGGGTTGCGGCGGTCGACGGCGAGCGCAGCGGCGCCCGCGACGGCGAGCACGGCGGTGCTCGCCCAGGAGTCGGCCGCATCCGCCCCGGCCGCGGTACCGATCCCGCCCACGACACCGGCCGTTCCGGCGACCGCGGCGAGCACGAGCGCCACGCGGTCGACGCCCGGCCGCAGCCGGCCGGCGGCGGCGAGGTCGGCCGCGGCGAGCGCGAGGGCGGCGGCCACCCCCGCCGGGCCGGAGACGAGGTCCGCCCCCAGCAGCAGGAAGGGCAGCGGCTGCGCGGCCAGCAGGGCGGCGAGCGGCCAGACCGCCGTCGTCCGGGTGAGCCGTCCGAGCAGCAGCGCGACGCCGAGGACGACGCCGCACGAGATCGCCGTCCAGAGGCGGAGCGGCAGGTCCTCGATCCCCGGCAGGCCGCGCGCCCGCGCCGCACCCAGGTCGATCGCGAGCAGGGCGGCTCCGGCGGCGGCGAGCGCCTCCTCGGTGGCGCGCAGCCCCCGACGGGCCGCCCATGTCGAGCAGCCGCAGGCCACCGCGGTGACGGTGAGCATCAGCCCGGCCTGGAACACCAGCCCGAGGCGGGTCCAGGCGACCGCGACGAAGGCGAGCGCCGCCGTCACCAGCAGCAGCGCGCCGAGGCCGAGCAGCACCTGCTGCGGGCTCAGTTGCCGCCGCGGCGGCCGGGGAGCGGGTGCGGCCTGCGGGGGCCCGGCGGCCGGCGGCGCGGTCGGGGGAGCGGGAGGCGGCGGGAAGGTGCCCGGCGGCGGGAAGGCGGCCACCGGCGCCGGGGCCGCGGGCGGGGCGACCGGCGGTCCCCACGCGGGCGCTCCGGTCCGCGGCGCGCCGGGGGCGGCCGCGCGCAGCGACGCCAGCAGCGCGTCGCGGTCCCGGGCCAGCTCGCCGAGCGTCGTCCCGATGCGGGCGACCACCAGCGCGGCGTGCGCCGCCGCCGGCAACCCGCAGGACGGGCACGGCCCGGTCCCGACGTCGCCGGTCGGCCGGCCGCAGACCGGGCACTCGTACCCCCACCCACGTGCACCCGGTCCCATGACCGCATCTTCGCGGGTCCGGCCCGTGCGTGGGGCGCCCGTCCACAGAACACGCCCGGGCGGGCGATGCCGCCGATGTCACCCCGGCGACGTGGGGGGAATCGCACCGCGAGCGCCTACCCTGGGTTCAGTGATCACGACGACCGGCCTCGAGCTCCGCGCCGGCGCGCGCATCCTCATCAGCGAGGCGACCCTGCGCGTGCAGCCGGGTGACCGCATCGGCCTGGTCGGGCGCAACGGCGCCGGGAAGACCACCACCCTCACCACGCTCGCCGGCGAGCGGCAGCCGCACGCCGGCTCGGTGGAGGTCACCGGCGAGCTGGGCTACCTGCCCCAGGACCCCCGCAGCGGCGACCTCGACATCACCGCCAGCGACCGGGTGCTCTCCGGCCGGGGGCTGGACGTGCTGCGCAACCAGATGGTCAAGGCGCAGGTCGCCATGGCCGAGCCCGCCGACGACACCGAGATGGACCGGGCCGTGCGCCGCTACGGCCGGCTCGAGGACCAGTTCGCCGCGCTCGGGGGCTACGCCGCGGAGAGCGACGCCGCCCGCATCTGCACCAACCTGGGGCTGCCCGACCGGGTCCTCGCCCAGCCGCTGCGCACCCTCTCCGGTGGTCAGCGCCGCCGCGTCGAGCTCGCCCGCATCCTGTTCTCCGACGCCGAGACGCTGCTGCTCGACGAGCCGACCAACCACCTCGACGGCGACTCGATCACCTGGCTCAAGGGCTTCCTGGCCAGCCACAAGGGCGGCCTGATCGTCATCAGCCACGACGTCGAGCTGCTCGACGCCGTCGTCAACAAGGTGTGGCACCTCGACGCCAACCGGGCCACCGTCGACGTCTACAACCTCGGCTGGAAGCCCTACCTCGCCCAGCGCGAGACCGACGAGCGCCGCCGCAAGCAGGAGCGGGCGAACACCGAGCGCAAGATCGACACCCTCAACGCCCAGGCCGACAAGATGCGCGCCAAGGCGACCAAGGCCAAGGCCGCCAAGAGCATGGACAAGCGGGCCGAGCGGCTGGCCGCCGGGCTGGCCGACGTGCGGGTCCAGGACAAGGTCGCCAAGCTGCGCTTCCCGACGCCGGTGCCCTGCGGCAAGACCCCGCTCACCGCGGAGGGCCTGTCCAAGAGCTACGGCTCGCTGGAGATCTTCACCGACGTCGACCTCGCGGTGGACCGGGGGACGCGGGTCGTCGTCCTCGGGCTCAACGGCGCGGGCAAGACGACGCTGCTGCGGATGCTGGCCGGAACCGAGCTGCCCGACACCGGCGAGGTCAAGGCCGGCCACGGGCTGCGGGTCGGCTACTACGCGCAGGAGCACGAGACCATCGACATGGACCGCACCCTGCTCGAGGTGATGCGGTCCGCGGCGCCGGACAGCACCGACACCGAGCTGCGGCGGATCCTCGGCGCCTTCCTCTTCTCCGGTGAGACCGTCGACCAGCGCGCGGGCACCCTCTCCGGCGGTGAGCGGACCCGGCTGGCGATGGCCACCCTGGTCATCTCGGGCGCCAACGTGCTGCTCCTGGACGAGCCGACCAACAACCTCGACCCGGCCAGCCGCGAGCAGGTGCTCGAGGCGCTGCGCACCTACACCGGGGCGATCGTGCTGGTCACGCACGACGAGGGCGCCGTCCGCGCGCTCGACCCGGACAAGGTGATCCTGCTGCCCGACGGCACCGAGGACACCTGGAGCGAGGACCTCGCCGACCTGGTCGAGCTCGCCTAGGGGGATGGAGCACTGTCGCGCCGAGTGGGGCCCGGAGGGTCCCGCGCAGGCGTGACGGACGCGCTCAGCGCAGCCGGGGTACGGCTCGTGGACGCGGTGCGGTCCGGAGGACCGCGATGTCATTGCCTTCACGTCGCGGACAGCGTGCCGGTGGCTGATCATGAATGGAACAGCTGACACGGAGGGGAGCCATGGCCGACACGAGCACTGCGGACCTGGGCAAGGGCAAGCGGATCACCGGCGGTGACCGGAGCACGCTCGCCGACGAGCTGCGCAAGCGGTACGACGACGGCGAGAGCATCCGCTCGCTGGCGGAGTCGACGAAGCGCTCGTACGGGTTCGTCCACCGGCTGCTCTCCGAGTCCGGCGCCACCCTCCGCAGCCGCGGCGGCGCCAACCGGAACAGCAAGAAGGCGTGAGCGCGCCGACCCCACCCGACGGCTTCGTCCGCACCGCGCGGGACGGCGCCGTCCTCACCGTCACCCTCGACCGGCCCGAGCAGCTCAACGCGCAGACGCCGGCCACCTGGGCCGCGCTGGCCGCGATCGGCGACTCGCTGGACGACGAGGTCCGCGTGGTCGTGCTGCGGGGCGAGGGCCGCGCCTTCTCGGCCGGCCTCGACCGCAGCATGTTCGACGCCTCGCCGGGCACCACCGGCGGCCTCGGCGAACCTCGGGCGGCGCCCGTCCGCGGACGCCGAGGAGCAGATCCGCGAGTACCAGCGCGGGTTCCGCTGGCTGCGGACGCCGGGCATCGTCTCGATCGCCGCGGTGCAGGGGCATGCCATCGGGGCGGGCTGCCAGCTGGCGCTCGCCTGCGACCTGCGGGTGCTCGCCGAGGACGCGCAGCTGCGGCTGCCCGAGCCGACGCTCGGCCTGGTGCCCGACCTGACCGGCACCAGCACGCTGGTCGAGCTGGTCGGGTACTCGCGGGCGATGGAGATCTGCCTGACCGGCCGCCCGGTCGGTGCCGCCGAGGCGCACGCGATGGGGCTGGCCAACGTCGTCGTCCCGGTCGCGCAGCTCGACGCGGCCGTCGCGCAGCTGACGCACGCGCTGCTGGGCCCGCCGGCCGGTGCCAGCCGGGAGACCGCCGCCCTGGTGCGCTCCGCGGTGCGCAACGACCCCGCCACGCAGGACGCCGCCGAGCGGGCCGCGCAGGTGCGCCGGCTGCGGGAGCTCGCCGGCGGGCGCTGACCGTCGGAGGTCGCTGCGAGGCTGTGCTCCTGCGGGCCCGTCCGGGTCCGCCGGAACAGCGCCGTGCCCGCGCACGTTGCGCGGGAGGCCGACGCCGGGAACGGCGCGGCAGGAGGAGGCGCAGCACCACGTGAGGTCGGAACCATGCACCCCACCATGACCTCGATGGCCGCGATGCGGTCGTTCCGCCGGGATCCCTCGGTCACCGGCCGCCGGCTGCCTCCGGGCACCGTGCGGCGGATCCTGGGCGTCGCCCGGCCCTACCGCCGTGACCTGGGGTTCTTCCTGGGGCTGGTCGTCGGATCCTCGCTGATCGGGGTCGTCACCCCGCTGCTGGCCGGGAACATCGTCAACCGGATCGCCTCGCTGGAGGGCACCTCGGGCGACATCGTGCGCATCGCGCTGTTCATCGCCGGCCTGGCGGTCGTCGACGCCGCGATCTCGCTGGGTACCCGCTGGTACTCCGCGCGGATCGGCGAGGGTGTCATCTACGACCTGCGCAGCCAGGTGTTCGCGCACGTCCAGCGCATGCCGGTCGCGTTCTTCACCCGCACGCAGACCGGTGCGCTGGTCAGCCGGCTGAACAACGACGTCGTCGGCGCCCAGCAGGCGTTCACCTCCACGCTGTCCGGCGTCGTCTCCAACGTCATCGGCCTGGTGCTGACCGCCGGGGTCATGCTCACGCTGTCGTGGCAGATCACCCTGCTCTCGCTCGTGCTCGTGCCGCTGTTCGTGCTGCCGGCGCGGCGCATCGGCGGCCGGCTGCAGGAGATCACCCGGGAGTCCTACGAGCTCAACGCGTCGATGAACGCGACGATGACCGAGCGGTTCAACGTCGCCGGCGCGCTGCTGGTGAAGCTGTTCGGCCGGCCCGACGCGGAGGAGCGCTCCTTCAGCGGCCGCGCCGCCCGCGTCCGCGACATCGGCGTCCTCTCGGCCATGTACGGCCGATTCTTCTTCACCGCGCTCACGCTCGTCGCCGCGCTGGCCACCGCCCTGGTCTACGGGCTGGGCGGCTGGCTGGCGTTCACCGGGTCGTTGAGCCCCGGTGACGTCGTCGCCCTGGCGCTGCTGCTGTCCCGGCTGTACGGGCCGCTGACCGCGCTGGCGAACGTCCGGGTCGACGTCATGAGCGCCATGGTCAGCTTCGACCGGGTGTTCGAGGTGCTCGACCTGCCGCCGATGATCCGCGAGGCGGAGGACGCCGTCCCGGTGCCCGCCGATGACCGGTCGATCGAGTTCGACGCCGTCTCCTTCAGCTACCCCGCGGCCGAGGACGTCTCGTTGCCGTCACTGGAAGAGGTGTCGCTGCCCGAGCACGGCGGCCCGGTCGACGTGCTGCACGACGTCTCCTTCCGGGTGGAGCCGGGAGAACTGGTCGCCCTGGTGGGCCACTCGGGTGCCGGGAAGTCGACCGTCGCCGCGCTGGTCTCCCGGCTGTACGACGTCACCGGGGGAGCGGTGCGGGTCGGCGGCGTCGACGTCCGCCGGGCGACGCTGGCCTCGCTGCGGGACGCCATCGGGGTGGTGAGCCAGGACGCGCACCTGTTCCACGACACGATGCGCGGCAACCTGCTCTACGCGCGGCCCGAGGCGACCGAGGAGCAGCTGTGGGCGGCGCTGGAGGGGGCGCACATCGCCGACCTCGTCCGCGGGCTGCCCGACGGGCTGGACACCGTCGTCGGCGACCGCGGCCACCGGCTCTCCGGCGGGGAGAAGCAGCGGCTGGCGATCGCGCGGGTGCTGCTCAAGGCGCCGGGCATCGTGATCCTCGACGAGGCGACCGCGCACCTGGACAGCGAGTCCGAGGCGGCCGTGCAGCGGGCGCTGGACGCCGCGTTGACCGGCCGGACGTCGCTGGTGATCGCGCACCGGCTCTCCACTGTGCGCGACGCCGACCAGATCCTCGTGGTGGACGGCGGTCGCATCGTGGAGTCGGGTACGCACGCTGAGTTGCTGGCGCTCGGGGGTCGGCTACGCCGACCTGCACCGCACGCAGTTCGCCGACGGCGAGGGTCGAGCGGTCGCCGCGACCGGACCACTACCGTCACTTCCGTGACATCCGCGCATCCGCACGACGCCCAGCTCCGATCCCTCTACGCCGCCTACCTCGACGGGTGGAACCGGCGCAGCGGTGCGGCCGTGGCGGCCTGCTTCGCGGACGACGGCGACATCGTCGGCTACGACGGGACGCACCACCACGGCCGGCTGGCGATCGCCGCCCACCTGCGCCAGGTCTTCGGCAGCCACCAGACCGCCGCCTACGTCGCGGTCATCCGCTCGGTGCGCGCGGTCGCCCCGGGGACGGCGCTGCTCATCGCGCACGCCGGGATGATCCCGCCGGGTGCCAGCGACGTGGAGGACCGGTTCCACACCGTGCACACGCTCCTGGCGGTCGACGACGGCGACGGCCGCTGGCGCATCCAGCTGCTGCAGGCGACGCCGGCCGCCTGGCACCAGCACCCCGAGGCCCGCGACGCCCTGACCGAGGAGCTGCGCGGCCTGCTGGCGGCCCAGTGACCCTCCCCCCTGCTCCTCCCGGGAACAGCGGTCTGCCTCTCCGCGGACAGGCAGCGGTACTGGTGTCGGCGGAGCAGCTGCAGGCCGAGGGGGAGCGGCCGGTGCTGCTCGACGTCCGCTGGGCGCTCGGCGACGACCGAGGGCGGGAGAAGTACCTCGCCGGTCACCTGCCGGGGGCAGTGTTCGTCGACCTCGAGACCGAGCTCGCCGACCCGCCGGAACCGGCCCGCGGCCGGCACCCTGTTCCGTCGGTACAGCGACTGCAAGCAGCCGCGCGGCGCTGGGGCGTCACGTTCGACCGGCCGGTCGTGGCCTACGACGACTCCGGTGGTCTGGCCGCCGCGCGCGCGTGGTGGCTGCTGCGCTGGGGCGGGCTGACCGACGTCCGGCTGCTGGACGGCGGGCTCGGCGCGTGGACCCGCGCCGGCGGGGAACTGGCGACCGGCGACGTCGTCCCACCGCCCGGGGACGTCGTCCTGCGGGGCGGCGGGTTGGCGGTGCTGGAGGCGGACGACGCTGCGGCGCTGCCCGGCCGCGGCGGGGTGCTGCTCGACGCCCGCGCCGCGGAGCGCTTCCGCGGCGAGGTGGAGCCGGTCGACCCGCGGGCGGGTCACGTCCCCGGTGCGACGAGCGCCCCGACGACGGCGAACCTGGCCGCGGACGGCACCTTCCTCCCCGCCGCGGAGCTGGCCGACCGATTCGCCGCGCTCGGCGTCCGGCCGGGTGCGGAGGTCGGGGTCTACTGCGGGTCCGGGGTGACCGCCGCGCACGAGGTGGCCGCGCTGGCGGTCGCCGGGGTCGAGGCGGCGTTGTGGCCGGGCTCGTGGTCGCAGTGGTCGGCCGACCCGGCGCGCCGGTGGCCACGGGCGGCTGATCCGCGGGCGGTCGGGCGGTCAGCCGCCGTCGACGAGGCTGTCGATGGAGATCTCCTCGACCTGCGTGACCGAGGCGGTGCCGCCGGTGCGGGCGACGTCGGCCACCACGCCGCCGGAGACGTTGAGCGCCACCTCCAGATCGGTGGGCGGGCCGATCGCCAGGACCTCGTAGGGCGAACTGAGCGGCCGGCCGTCCACGGTGAGCTTGCCGGGGGTGCCGCCGACGTAGCTGGACACCACCACCCGGACGCCGTCGACCTCGATCGCCTCGGCGCCCGCGCCGCGGAGCTCCTGGATGGCGTCGAGCAGGACCGCCGGGGTGACCGCCCCCTCCGGGTCCTTGATCAGCAGCCGCAGCCCGGGGCCGCGCGCCGGCAGGGTGCCGGCCATGATGCCGAGCGCCTCCGCGCGCCGCTGCGCCTCCGCCAGGGCGGAGCCGGACTGAGTGCGGCTGCCGCTGAGCTCCTCGACCGCCTGCTCGCGCTCGGCGAGCTGCTGGCGGAGCTGCTCCTCGCGGGTGTCCAGCTCGTCGAGGATGCGCACCAGGTCGTCCTCGGTGGTGCCGGTGATCGCCTCCTCGCCGGTGCTGCGGATCTGCACGACCAGCCCGAACCCGAGCGCCACCGCGAGCACGGCGGTGACGATGCCGGCGGTCACCCGGTTCCAGCTGCGGCCGCCCGACGGCGTCGTCTCGGCCGGAGCTTCGTCGGCGGGGGCGTCCTGGGCGGGCGCATCCTCCGCGGCCGGGTCCTCGGCGGGAGCGTCGGGGGCCGACGCGTCCTCGAGGGGCGTTGCCGGCCGCCCGCCGTCGTCCGCCGGGCGGTTGTCGGTGGGGTCGTTCATCGTGGCCCCGCAGCAGGTAGCCCGTCCGCGGGGGCGGCCGCCTCCGGGGATGCGCCGACGGCGGCGTCGTAGCGGTCGAGCAGCACGGCCGCGATCCGGGCGTCGGGCAGCAGGGGAGCGGTGACCAGGTCCGCGCCCGCGCCGGCCAGCTTGTCGTGGAAGTGCCCCGGCGCCAGCAGGTAGGCGGCCAGCACGACCCGGTCGGCGCCGGCGCGACGGGCGGCGTCGACGGCGTCGGGCACCGGGGGCTGCGCGGCCGAGCCGAACCCGGTGGTGACCGGACCGGCCCACGACTGCTGCAGCAGCGCGGCGGTGCGCTCGACGTCGGCGACCGAGCGGGCGTCGCTGGAGCCCGCGGCGGCGACCACGACGGCGGTCCGCGGGTCGGCGGCGTCGGCACCGGCCTCCACCAGCCGGTCCAGCAGCACCGCGGCCAGCCGCGGATCGGGGCCCAGCGGCCGCGCGGCCACCGTGCCCTCGGCGCCCGCGACGGCGTCCGCGATGTCGACGTGCACGTGGTAGCCGCCCGACAGCAGCAGCGGGACGACGACGGCGGGTCGGCCTCCCGCGGCGAGCCCGGCGACCACGTCCACCACGGTGGGAGGCTGGACGTCGACGAAGGCCGCCGTCGTCACCAGGCCGGGGCGGAGCTGCTTCGCGGCGAGCGCGAGTTCGGCGATCAGCCGCCGGCCGGTGGGGTTGCGCGTCCCGTGCGCGCAGGCGACCAGCACGGGTTGTGCACTCATCGTGGTCTCCGGCGCCGGGTGACGACGGTTCGTGCACACAGCGCGGAGGGTGCGGGCGTGGCGCTCACAGCGCCCGGGTCATGCCGCCGTCGACCGGGATCATGACCCCGGTCAGGTAGGAGGCAGCGGGGGAGAGTGCGAAGGCGGCGACCCGGCCGAACTCCTCGGGCCGGCCGACCCGGCGCAGCGGGATGCCGGCCTCGGTCCGGGCGCGGGCCTTCACGGGGTCGCCGGAGGCCGCCTCGATCTCGGCGATCCGGTCGGTGGCGACGGTGCCCGGCAGCAACCCGAGGACCCGGATGCCCTGCGGGCCGAGCTCGTCGGCGAGTGCCTTCGCGGTCATGGCCAGGCCGGGGCGCAGGCCGTTGGAGATGGCCAGGTGGCCGATCGGCTGGCGCACCGAGATGGACAGCACGAAACCGATCGCCGCGCCCTCGCCCAGGTGCGGGACCAGCGCCCGGACCAGCCGGAGCGGACCGAGCAGCACCGACTCGACCCCGGCCCGCCAGGCGTCCTCGGGGGTCGAGAGCACCGTGCCGGGGGCGGGGCCGCCGACCGAGATGAGCACGCCGTCGACCTGCCCCAGCTGCTCGCGGGCCTCGGCGACCAGCCGCTCGGCGGCGTCGGGGTCCGCCAGGTCGGCGGACACCCCGGACGCCGCCGGCGCGCCGCCCAGCGAGGCGACGGCGGCGTCCACGGACTCCGCGGACCGCGAGCTGATCAGCACGCGGGCCCCGTCGTCGACGAGGGCCCGGGCGGTCGCGAACCCCAATCCCCGGCTCGCGCCGGTGAGCAGGAAGCCACGACCGCCCAGGCCCAGGTCCATCAGGTGCTCCTCGGTGCAGCGTCGGTCAGGCGGCCGTACCGCGCAGCGAGCGCAGCACGTACTGCATGATCCCGCCGTTGCGGTAGTAGTTCGCCTCGCCGGGGGTGTCGATGCGGACGCGGGCGTCAAAGTCCACGTCGCCGGCCTTCACCTTCACCGTGCGGGGCACCGAGCCGTCGTTCAGCGCGGTGATGCCGGTGATGGTGAACTCCTCGTCGCCGGTCAGGCCGAGCGACTCGCGGGTCTGGCCCTCCGGGTACTGCAGCGGCAGCACGCCCATACCGATGAGGTTGGAGCGGTGGATGCGCTCGTAGCTCTCGGCGATGACGGCCTTGACGCCCAGCAGCGCGGTGCCCTTGGCCGCCCAGTCGCGCGACGAGCCCGAGCCGTACTCCTTGCCGGCCAGCACGACCAGCGGGATGCCGGCGTCGATGTAGGCGCGGGAGGCGTCGTAGATCGTCGTCGTCTCGCCGGTCAGGTGGTTCTTGGTGACGCCACCCTCGGTGCCGGGCACCAGCTGGTTGCGCAGCCGGATGTTGGCGAAGGTGCCGCGGATCATGACCTCGTGGTTCCCGCGGCGCGAGCCGTAGGAGTTGAAGTCGCGGCGGTCCACGCCGTGCTCGCGGAGGTACTTGCCCGCGGGGCTGTCGGCCTTGATCGAGCCGAGGCCGGCGAGATGTGGTCGGTGGTCACCGAGTCGCCGAGCACCGCGAGGGTGCGGGCGCCGGAGATGTCCTCGACCGGCGCCGGCTCGGCCGGCATGCCCTCGAAGTACGGAGGACGGCGGACGTAGGTGCTCTCCGCGTCCCACTCGAAGGTGTCGCCGGTCGGGGTGGGCAGGTTCTGCCACTGCTCGGTGCCGGCGAACACGTCCTCGTAGGAGCGGCCGAACTGCTCCGCGGAGACGGCGTGGTCGATGACCCGCTGGACCTCCTGCGGGGAGGGCCAGATGTCGCGCAGGAAGACGTCGTTGCCGTCGGCGTCCTGGCCCAGGGGGTCGTTGTTCAGGTCGACGTCCATGGAGCCGGCGAGCGCGTAGGCGATGACCAGTGGCGGGGAGGCCAGGTAGTTCATCTTGACGTCGGGGTTGATCCGGCCCTCGAAGTTGCGGTTGCCCGAGAGCACCGAGACGACGGCGAGGTCGGCCTCGTTGACCGCCGCGGAGACCCGGCTCGGGGAGCGGGCCGGAGTTGCCGATGCAGGTCGTGCAGCCGTAGCCGACCAGGTAGAAGCCCAGCTTCTCCAGGTACGGGGTGAGCTCCGCCTTCTCGTAGTAGTCCATGACGACCTTGGACCCGGGGGCCAGCGTCGTCTTGACCCAGGGCTTGGTGGCCAGGCCCTTCTCGACGGCGTTCTTCGCCAGCAGCGCCGCGCCGATCATCACCTGCGGGTTGGAGGTGTTGGTGCAGGAGGTGATGGCGGCGATGACGACGTGGCCGTGGTCGACCTCGGTCTCCGTGCCGTCCTCCATGACCACGCGGGTCGGCTTGGACGGGCGGCTGGAGTTCGAGCCGTTGACGGCGGTGTGCGGCTTGCCGGCCTCACCGTTGCCGTGGGTCTCCGCGATCGGGTCGGACGCCGGGAAGGTGTTGGCGACGGCGTCGTCCACCGACGACGTGACGCCGAAGGGCTTCTCCTGCGCCGGGACGCCGGGCTTGCGGTCCTCGCCACCGGTCTCGTCGGCCTGCACGTAGTCGGCGAGCGCCTCGCGGAAGGCCTCCTTGGCCTCGGCGATCTCGACGCGGTCCTGCGGGCGCTTCGGGCCGGCGATCGAGGGGACGACGGTGCCGAGGTCGAGCTCGAGGTACTCGGAGAAGGAGGGCTCGCGCGACGGGTCGTGCCAGAGGCCCTGCTCCTTGGCGTAGGCCTCGACCAGCGCCACCTGGGCGGCGTCGCGGCCGGTGAGCTTCAGGTAGGTGATGGTCTCCTCGTCGATGGGGAACATCGCCGCGGTGGAGCCGAACTCCGGGCTCATGTTGCCGATCGTGGCGCGGTTGGCCAGCGGCACCGCGGAGACGCCCTCGCCGTAGAACTCGACGAACTTCCCGACGACGCCGTGCTGGCGCAGCATCTCGGTGATGGTGAGGACCAGGTCGGTCGCGGTGGCGCCGTCCGGCAGCTGGCCGAACAGCTTGAAGCCCACGACGCGCGGGATGAGCATCGAGACCGGCTGGCCGAGCATCGCGGCCTCGGCCTCGATGCCGCCGACGCCCCAGCCCAGGACGCCGAGGCCGTTGACCATCGTGGTGTGCGAGTCGGTGCCCACGCAGGTGTCGGGGTAGGCGACCACGCGGTCACCCTCCTGCCGCGGGAAGATCACGCGGGCCAGGTGCTCGATGTTGACCTGGTGGACGATGCCGGTGCCCGGGGGGACGACCTTGAAGTCGCTGAAGGCGCCCTGGCCCCAGCGGAGGAACTGGTAGCGCTCGCCGTTGCGCTCGTACTCGATCTCGACGTTGCGCTGGAACGAGTCCTCGGTGCCGAAGATGTCGGCGATCACCGAGTGGTCGATGACCAGCTCGGCGGGGGCGAGCGGGTTGATCTTCTGCGGGTCGCCGCCCAGCTCGGCCATGGCCTCGCGCATGGTGGCGAGGTCGACGATGCAGGGGACGCCGGTGAAGTCCTGCATGACCACGCGGGCCGGGGTGAACTGGATCTCCTGGTCGGGCTCGGCCGACGGGTCCCAGTTCGCGATCGCCCGGATGTGGTCGGCGGTGATGTCCGCGCCGTCCTCGGTACGCAGCAGGTTCTCGAGGAGGACCTTCAGGCTGAAGGGCAGCTTCTCGGAGCCCTCCACCGCGTCGAGTCGGTAGATGTCGTAGTCGGTTCCGTCGACGCTGAGCGTCGACCGGGCTCCGAAGCTGTCCTTGCTGGCTGCCACTCTTCTGCGCCTACCCCTCGCTGGTTCGTCGCGTGCTGGTTCCTCGCGGCTGGCTCACGCGCTCGTGTCCACCCGCGATCATCCCAGTTCCCGCAAGCAGCCACCGGGTGAGGCGACCCTTACCGTGGACGGCGTGACCGGCACAGTCCCCGAGCCCCTGCCCGACTGGCTGACCGGCGCCGCGCGGATCACCGCGCTGACGGGCGCCGGCATCTCCACCGACAGCGGCATCCCCGACTACCGGGGGCCGCAGGGCGTGTGGACCCGGGACCCGGACGCCGAGAAGATGGTGACGCTCTCCTACTACGTCGCCGACCCCGGGATCCGGCGCCGGGCCTGGCTCGCGCGCCGGGACATGGCCGCGCTGCAGGCCCGGCCGAACGCCGGTCACGCCGCGCTCGCCGACCTCGAGGCCCAGGGCCGGCTGCGCACGATCGTCACGCAGAACGTCGACGGGCTGCACCAGGCGGCCGGCTCGTCGCCGGAGCGGGTGGTCGAGATCCACGGGACGGTGCACGAGGTCGAGTGCCTGGGCTGCCGGGCGCGGACGACGATGTCCGAGGCGCTGGAGCGGGTGGCGGCGGGGGAGCCCGACCCGGCCTGCCGCAGCTGCGGCGGGATCCTCAAGTCGGCGACGATCAGCTTCGGGCAGGAGCTCGACGGCGGGGCGGTCGACGCGGCGGTCGCCGCGGCCCGCGACTGCGACGTCTTCCTCGCCGTCGGCACCTCGCTCCAGGTGTGGCCGGTAGCCGGGCTCGTCGAGGTGGCGCTGCGCGCCGGGGCGCGGGTGGTGATCGTCAACGCCGAGCCGACGCCGTTCGACGACCTGGCGTCGCTACTGGTGCCCGAGCCGATCGGGACGGCGCTGCCGCGGCTGCTCGCGCGGGCCTGAGCGGGGGAGCCCTCGTCGGCGTCGGTGCCGACGGTTAGCGTGACGGGCACCACGTCGAGCGGCCGGCGGGACGCCGGTCGCGCACCCCAGGGAGCCGGCATGCGCGTGCCCTTGACCACCCGCGACTTCCTCGAGCGGGCCGAGCTCGTCTACGGCGACCGCATCGGCATCGTCGACGAGCCCTCGCAGCCCGCGCCGTCGCTGGGCGGGCTCAGCTACCGCGAGGTCGCCCGCCGCGCCCGGGCGCTGCAGGCCGGGCTCGACGAGCTGGGCATCGCCGAGGGCGAGCGGGTGGCGATCGTCAGCCACAACGCCGCGCGGCTGCTCGAGGTGCTGCTCGCCGTCCCCATGTCGGGCCGGGTCGCGGTGCCGATCAACTTCCGGCTCTCCCCGGAGGAGGTCGAGTACATCGTCGGGCACTGCGGCGCGCGGGTGCTGCTCGTCGACCCGGAGCTGGAGTCCTCGCTCAAGGGCGTGCGGGCCGAGCACCGCTTCGGCACGGGGGAGGAGTACGAGCAGCTGCTCCGCTACGACGTCGAGCCGCGGCCCTGGTCGGCGCCGGACGAGGACGCCACCGCGACGATCAACTACACGTCGGGGACGACGGCGCGGCCCAAGGGCGTGCAGATGACGCACCGCAACCTGTGGGTCAACGCGGTCACCTTCGGCCTGCACATGCAGGTCAGCGACCGCGACGTCTACCTGCACACGCTGCCGATGTTCCACTGCAACGGCTGGGGCCTGCCGTACACGATGGCCGGTGTGGGCGCGAAGCAGGTCGTCCTGCGCAAGGTCGACGGCGCGGAGATCCTCCGCCGCGTCGAGGAGCACGGCGTGACGATCATGGCCGGCGCCCCCGCGGTGTGGAACGCCGTGCTCGACGCCGCCGCCGAGTGGGAGGGCGAGATCCCGGGGCGGGACAAGGTGCGCATCGTCGTCGCCGGCGCGCCGCCGCCGTCGAAGACCATCGCCCGCGTCGAGGCCGAGCTCGGCTGGGAGTTCAACCAGATCTACGGCCTGACCGAGACCGCGCCGCTGCTCACCATCAACCGGCCGCGCGCCGAGTACGACGACCTGGAGCCCGAGGAGCGGGCCAAGCGGCTCTCCCGGGCCGGTGTCCCGGCGCTGGGCACCCGGATGTCGGTCAGCGAGTCCGGCGAGGTCCTGGCGCAGGGCAACACCGTGCTCGCGGGCTACTGGGAGAACCCGGACGCCTCGGCCGAGGCCCTGGAGGGCGGCTGGTTCCACACCGGCGACGGCGGCACGATCGACGACGGCGGCTACCTGACGATCTCCGACCGCAAGAAGGACGTGATCATCACCGGCGGTGAGAACGTCTCCTCCATCGAGGTGGAGGACGTCGTGTTCAGCCACCCGGCGGTCGCGGAGGTCGCGGTCATCGGCGTCCCCGACGACAAGTGGGGCGAGATGGTCACCGCGATCGTCGTCGTCACCGAGGGCGAGCAGGTCACCGAGGCCGACATCGTGGCCCACTGCCGCGGGAAGATCGCCGGCTACAAGATCCCGAAGCGGGTCGAGTTCCGCGACGAGCTGGCCCGCACCGCCACGGGCAAGATCCAGAAGTTCAAGCTGCGCGAGTCGTTCTGGGAGGGCTCGGAGCGGCAGGTCAACTGAACCGAACCGCCCGCCGCACCCGCTGGTGGCGCCTCACCCCTCGGGGTGAGGCGCCCTCAACGACCCCGTCCGTCCGACCGATGGCCCACGGAGCGGCACCTCTCCGGGTGCCCGACGTCGAGCAGTCGGAGGTCACGACGTGGTCAGCCGGAACCCGAACAGCCCGGCGCGAGCGACGTGGGGTCGCCGCGCGCTGCGCGTGGGCGGAACGGCGGTCGCCGCCGCGGTGCTCCTCGGGCTGACCCCCGCCGTCGCCGACGCCGCACCCCGTCGCCCGGGGGACGGTGAGATCGCCGCCGCGCAGAGCGAGGCCGACCGCGTCGGCGCCCGCATCGGGGAGCTCAACGACCGGCTGTCCGCCGCCCAGGCAGGCGTGGAGAGCGCGCGCACCGAGGCGCTGCTGGCCCTCGACGAGTTCCAGGCCACGCAGGCCGCCGCCGAGGCCGCCCGCGAGCGCGCCGAGGCCGCCGCCGCCGAGGTCGAGGCGAAGACCGCCGAGCTGGGCCTGGCCCGCGACGACGTCGTCGCCTTCGCCCGCCGCAGCTACATGGAGGGCAGCACCAACCCCGGTGCCAGCGCCCTGCTCACGGCCGGCAACCCGTCCCAGCTCATCGAGCGCGCCGCCCTGCTCGAGGCGGCCGGCTCGCACCGCACCGACGTGCTGGGTCGGGTCACCGTGGTGCAGCAGGAGGCCACCGCCGCCGAGGCCGTCGCCCGCACCGCCGTCACCGAGGCCGATCAGCTGCAGCAGGCGGCCGAGCAGCAGCTCGAGGCCGCCACCGCCGCGGAGCAGTCCGCCCGCGCCCAGCGCGCCGAGGTCGCCACGCAGCAGGCCGCCGTGCAGGCCGAGCTCGACGCCGCCAAGGCCACGCTCACCCAGCTCGTCGGCGCCCGCGCCGCCGCGGACCGCGCCGCCGCGGAGCAGGCCGCCGCGGCCGCCCGCACCGTGCAGCGCGCCGCCGCGCAGGCGCCCTCGCCGTCCTCGTCCTCGTCGCCGTCGTCCTCGTCGTCGAACCCCGCGCCGGCGCCGGCCGCGCCGAAGCCGTCCGCCCCGCCGGCGGTGCAGAACCCCGCCGGCCCGGGCTCTGCCTCGGCGGCGTCCACCGCGATCTCCGCGGCGCGGAGCTACATCGGCACGCCGTACGCCTGGGGTGGCGGCGGCCGCCGCGGCCCCGGCCCCGGTCAGGACCCCGACCTCGGCGTCATCGGCTTCGACTGCAGCGGGCTGACCCAGTACGCCTACGGCCAGGCCGGCATCTCGATCTCGCGCAACAGCCGCGACCAGTACGCCGAGTCGCCGAAGGTGGCCCGCGGCTCGCTGCAGCCCGGGGACCTGGTCTTCTGGGCCAACGACGTGAGCCGCCCGTCGACGATCTACCACGTCGCCATCTACCTGGGCGGGGACCGCATGATCGAGGCGCCGGAGAGCGGCAAGACCGTCCGGGAGACCGCGATGCGGTGGGGCGGGTACATCGGCGCGGTGCGACCCAGCGCCTGAGACCCAGCGCCTGAGACCCAGCCCGGCACTCGCGGCGCCTGACCGGCCGGACGCCTGCTCCCGCGGGAGCGCCGGCGTGAGGAGTGAGGCGTCGGGCAGCCACGGGGGGAGCTGCCCGACGCGTGTCCGAGGCTAGCAGTCGAGGGGCGCACCGGGCAGTCGTCGCGCGCGCCCTGATCGTGGATCACGGCGCGTCGTCGAGGCCCGTGTCGCGGCGTGCAGGTGCCGCTCAGCAAGGTGTAGGACACTGGCGTCCGGGGACGGCTGCGCCGCCCCGTCGACGGCCCCACAGCCCGGGGGTCGCGGCCCGGCACGACCAGGGAGCCCCGTGACGAGCGCTGCCAGCACGCCGACCGAGAACGCGACCGCGCAGGCGGGCGCACCGGTACCCCCGGCGACCGACGCCGCTCGGCTGGAGCGGGTGCTGTTCGAGATCAAGCGGGTGATCGTCGGCCAGGACCGGCTGATCGAGCGGATGCTCGTCGCCCTCCTGGCCCGCGGGCACGTCCTGCTCGAGGGCGTGCCGGGCGTGGCGAAGACCCTCGCGGTGGAGACGCTCGCGACCGTCGTCGGCGGGAAGTTCGCCCGCCTGCAGTTCACCCCGGACCTGGTGCCGGCCGACATCATCGGCACGCGCATCTACAAGTCCGGCCAGGACGCCTTCGACACCGAGCTCGGCCCGGTGTTCGCCAACTTCGTGCTCACCGACGAGATCAACCGCGCGCCCGCCAAGGTGCAGTCGGCGCTGCTGGAGGTCATGGCCGAGCGGCAGGTCTCCATCGGCGGCGTGACGCACGCGCTGCCGGACCCGTTCCTCGTGCTGGCCACGCAGAACTCGATCGAGTCCGAGGGCGTCTACCCGCTGCCCGAGGCGCAGCGCGACCGCTTTCTCATGAAGGTGCTCGTGGACTACCCGAGCTCCGAGGAGGAGCGGGAGATCATCTACCGGATGGGCTCGGAGCCGCCCGTCGCCGAGACGGTGCTGGGCCCCGACGAGCTGCGCCGGCTCCAGAAGACCGCCTCGCAGGTGTTCGTCCACCACGCGCTGGTCGACTACGTCGTCCGCCTGGTGGTGGCCACCCGCACGCCCCGCGAGCACGGCATGGACGACGTCGCGACGTGGGTCTCCTACGGCGCCAGCCCGCGCGCCTCGCTGGGGCTGATCGCGGCCAGCCGGGCGCTCGCGCTGGTGCGCGGCCGGGACTACGTGCTGCCGCAGGACGTCCTCGACATCACCGCCGACGTGCTGCGGCACCGGCTGGTGCTCTCCTACGACGCGCTCGCCGACGGCGTGCCGGCCGACCACATCGTGAAGCGGATCGTGCAGACGGTGCCGCTGCCGCAGGTCGCACCGCGGCAGAACGCGGGCGGCTTCGGTCCGGCCGGTCCCGGTCCGCAGGTGCCCCAGTACGGGCCGCCGCAGGGCGCGCCGCTCCAGGCTCCGCAGGGTGCGCCCGGCCAGGGTGCGACGGCGTACGGCGGTCCGGGCTCCAACGGGCACGGGCCGCACCCGGCGTGATCCGGCGCCGCCGCCGCAGCGCCGACCCGTCCCCCGCGGGGGCGGCGCACCCGGGCCTCCTGCTCCACCCGGCGGGGGAGAGCCCGGGGGCGGACAAGGGTGCCCCGCCGCGGTTCACCGACGGCCCGGCCGACGTGCTGCTGCGCCGCCTGGAGCTGACCGTCCGCCGGCGGCTGGACGGCCTGCTGCAGGGCGACCACCTCGGCCTGGTGCCCGGCTCCGGCTCCGAGGCCGGTGACTCGCGGACCTACCACCCGGGCGACGACGTCCGGCGGATGGACTGGCCGGTCACCGCGCGCACCCAGGTGCCGCACGTGCGCGAGACGATCGCCGACCGCGAGCTGGAGACGTGGGCGGTGGTCGACCTGTCGGCCAGCCTCGACTTCGGCACCGCGAACTGCCTCAAGCGCGACCTGGCGATCGCCGGGCTGGCCGCCGTCGGGCACCTCACCGTGCACGGCGGCAACCGGCTGGGCGCGGTGGTGACCACGGGGGAGCAGGTCGTCCGGCACCCGGCGCTGCCGGGCCGGCTGGCCGCCGAGCGGCTGCTGCGCTCCGTCGTCGCCACCCCGCGGGCCGCGGGCGGGCGGCGCGGCGACCTCGCCGCCGCCCTGGAGACCTTGCGCCGGCCGGAGCGCCGGCGCGGGCTGGTCGTCGTCATCTCCGACTTCCTGGGCGACAGCGACTGGGAGCGGCCGCTGCGCGGGCTGGGCACCCGGCACGAGCTGCTGGCGATCGAGGTGCTCGACCCGCGCGAGCTGGAGCTGCCCGACGTGGGCCTGCTGACCGTCGTCGACCCGGAGACCGGGCAGACGCTGGAGGTGCCGACCGGGGACGCCGAGTTCCGGGCGCGGTTCGCGGCCGGGGCCGCCGAGGAGCGGGCCCGCATCGCCGCGGCGCTGCGCCGGGCGGGTGCGGGGCACCTGCAGCTGCGCACCGACCGGGACTGGTTGATGGACGTCGTCCGCTTCGTCGGCGAGCGCCGGCGGGCCGGCAGCGGAGGAGCGTCGCGATGACCTTCCAGGCACCCCTCTGGCTGCTGGGGCTGATCGCGGTCGCCGCGCTGGTGGCGTTCTACGTCGTCCTCCAGCTGCGCCGGAAGGCGTACGCGGCGCGGTTCACCAACGTGGCGCTGCTCGGCTCGCTGGTGCCCAAGCGGCCCGGCTGGCGCCGGCACGTGGCGTTCGCGCTGGTCGCGGCGGGGCTGGCCACGCTGGTCGTGTCGCTGGCGATGCCGAGCATCCGAGGTGCGGGTCCCCCGCGAGCGGGCGACGGTGATCATGGCCGTGGACGTCTCGCTGTCGATGGAGGCCCGCGACGTCGAGCCCAACCGCTTCGAGGCGATGCAGAAGGCGGCCAAGGAGTTCGTCGACGTCCTGCCCGAGCGGATCAACCTCGGGCTGGTCACCTTCGCCGGGACGGCGACCACGCTGGTGCCGCCGACGACCGACCGCGAGCAGGTGCGCGGCGCGATCGACAACCTGGACCTGGCCGAGTCGACGGCGATCGGCGAGGCGATCTTCACCTCGCTGACCGCGATCCAGAACTTCCAGTCGACGCTGGAGGACGCCGGCGAGGAGGCCCCGCCCGCGCGGGTCGTGCTGCTCTCGGACGGCTACCCGACGGTGGGCCGCGACGAGACGCTGGCGATCGACGCGGCGAAGGACGTCTCGATCCCGGTCTCGACGATCGCGTTCGGCACCGACTACGGCACCCTCGACCTGGACGGCGACACCGTGCCCGTGCCGGTCGACCGGGCGACGCTGGAGCGGATCGCCGACGAGACCGGCGGCAGCTACAGCGAGGCGGCCAGCGCCGAGGAGCTGGAGGAGGTGTACGCCGACCTGGGCAGCCAGATCGGGTACACCACCGAGCCGAAGGACATCAGCCCGCGGTTCGTCCGGGTCGGCGTCCTGGTGCTGCTCGTCGGCGCCGTCCTCAGCCTGCTCTGGACCAACCGCCTCGTCTGACCGGGGCAGGGGACTTTCGGTACCGAAAGTCCCCATCAGCCGGGGACTTTCGGTACCGAGAGTCCCGAAGAGCGTGGGACTTTCGGTACCGAAAGTCCGTCAGCGGGTGGGGTCGAGGACGAGCTTGCCGGTGGTGCGGCGGGCGAGCAGGTCCTGGTGCGCGTCGCGCACGTTGGACAGGGGGTACCGGCCGCCGGCGATCGGCTTGAGCGAGCCGTCGGCGGTCATGGCCAACAAGTCGGTCATGGCGGCGTCGAGCATCTCGGGCCGAGCCATGCAGTGGGCCAGCCAGAAGCCGATGACCGCACGGCTCGTGCCCATGAGCATCCCTGGGGGCACCGACGGCGTCTCCTGGCGGGCGGCCATGCCGTAGGTGACCAGCCGGCCGAAGGGGGCCAGTGCCGACAGCGAGCCGGAGAAGACGTTGCCGCCGGTCATCTCCAGCACGATGTCGACCTTCTTGCCCTCGTTGGCCTCGCGCAGCGCCGCGGCGAACTGCTTCGGGTCGTCGTCGGCGAGCGCCGGGTCGACCGTGGCGTGCGCGCCGAGCTCCTCGGTGAGCGCGCGCTTCTCGGCGCTGGAGGCGGTGGCGATGACGCGGCCGGCGCCCCAGCGGCGGGCCAGCTGGACGGCGATCGAGCCGACGCCGCCGGCACCGGCGATGACGACGACGGACTCGCCCTCGGCCAGGTGTGCGCAGGTGCGCAGCAGGTGCCAGGCGGTCGAGCCCTGGAGCACCAGCGAGAGCGCCTGCTCGTCGGTGACGCCGTCCGGCACCGCCCAGGTCAGCCGGTCGTTGGCGGCCACCCGTTCGGCGTAGCCACCGCCGTCGAGCAGCCCGACGACGCGCTGCCCGCCGCCGACGGGCGTGCCGACGAACTCGGCGCCCGGGATCAGCGGCAGCTGCTGGGCGGCGAGGTAGGAGTTCTCGATCTGGTGGGTGTCGGCGTAGTTGACGCCGGCGGCGGAGACGTCGTGGAGCGTCCGGCCCGGGCCGGCCTCCGGCTCGGGGACGTCGACGACCTTCAGGACCTCGGGGCCACCGAATTCGGTGATCTGGACTGCGCGCATGGAGGTGAGGCTATGGCCTGCGCGCGCCCGGACGTCGACCCGGCAGGTCGCGCCGGTCAGCCGCCGGCGAGCTTCTGCAACCGGGTCGCCAGCGCGGCCCGCCGGTCGGCATTGCCGTGCAGGTCGACGTACCGCTGCCCGAACTGGGCCAGCAGGGTGTCGTCCAGCCGGCGGACCGCGCCCGGGGGATACCGGTAGTCCATCCGGGCGGTGATGCCGCTGTCGTCGGCGCCGCGCAGCACCTCGCCCAGCTCCACCAGGCTGGTCACGCCCAGTTCGAGCAGCAGGCCGGAGATCCAGGTGTAGTGGTCCGGGCGCGACCAGCCGGCGTCGGCGTACTGCCCGGCGAGGAAGGCAGCCAGTTCCCGGGGCGCGATCCGTGGGTCGTCGGGGTCGACGTCGTCGGCGTCGTCACCGGGAACCGGCCCCCGGAGGCGCTCGCGGATCGCGGTGAACTCCTGGTCGGCCAGCTCCAGCAACCCGGCGGCCAGGGTGAACCGGCGGTCGAACTCGGACGCGTGCTCGTCGGGCACCGTTCCCTTGTAGCGGATGTCGTGCTCGAACTCGGCCCACGCGTGCTGCAGCACCGTGCGCACCTGCACCTGCACCACCCGGCCGTCCAGCTCCGGCCACTCGGCCACCCGGGCGGGGTCCACGGCGATCAGCAGGTGCCGGCTGGCGTAGCCGAACCGGCCCTGCTGCGCGGTCTGCCGCCCCATGTCCCGGTCGTCGATCACGACCACCTGCGCGGCCAGCAGCTCGGCGACCGCCTCCACGTCGCTCTGCACGTAGGCGATCACCCGCACGCCGATCTGGTCGGTGATGTCCCGCAGCGGGTCGGGATAGGCGGGCACGCCGTCGACCGTGCGGGCCGCCTTCTCGGCGAACGAGGTCACGCTCTTGGTCCGCCCGGTCACCGTCAGGTAGTTGATCCCGGCGTCGTCGAGCAGCTCGGTGACGAGCGCGAGCGCCTGCGTCCCGGCGACCAGGGTCTCGGGCCGCCTGTCGGCGTATGCCTGGATGGCCTGCTGCAGCGGGTCCGGCGGGGGCGCGGTCACCCGGGGGCCGGGCTCCAGGTCCGGCGGTAAGGTCGGGGTCACGATGGCGCCGGCGGCCGCGTCGCCGTAGGTGGTCACCTCGTCCGGCCGCCGGACGGCGATCCAGCCCACGTAGGCGCAGACCACGGCGTCCACCTGGTCTTCGGCCACCCGCAGCTCGCTCTTGCGGGCGGCGGTGAGCACCTGCTCGCGCAGCGCGGCGAACGGCGCCCCGAGGTCGAGCTCCACCACCGCGCCCAGGAGGTCGACGAGCAGGAGCAGCTCCGCGCGCATCTGCTCGAGCGTCCGGCCCGGCTTGTTCTTGTACTTGAGCGTGCGGCCCAGCCGGAACAGCGCCACCGTCGCCGCGTGCGGGTAGACCTCGATGGCCCGGCGGTCGCGGCCCGAGCGGGGGTCGAGGTCCAGCTTCAGGCGCCGGGCGATCCGTCCGCCGCGGGTGTCACCGTCGGTGAACTCGGGTTTGCCGGTGTTCGTCGGGTGCGCCCCGGCCTGGAACCTCGCGAAGTCGGCGTTGAGCGCCCGCTCGGCGGCCCGGTTCCCGGTGGCGTTGGTGACCACCAGCGGGGCGTCGATCGCCACGATGCACGGGCCGGCGGTGAACGGGGCCAGCGCCGTCTCGATCTCGTCGTCTGTGCGCACCGCGCTGACGTGGACGAGCCGGCCGTCGTCGTCCAGCACGGCGAGGCCGCTGGGTTGCCTGAGCCCCCAGGCGAGGTCGATCCCGATGTGGTGCACGGGGTCAGCTTGCCCTGCGGCACCGACGACCGGCAGCGAACGCAGCGAGGGGTGGGCGTTCCCGCGGGAACGCCCACCCCTCGCTCAGGTCATCCGGCGGTCTGCGCCTCGCGCCGCGGGAGCACCCAGTCCGGCCGTACGTAGTGGCACGTGTAGCCGAACGGGATCTTCTGCAGGTAGTCCTGGTGCTCCTCCTCGGCCTCCCAGAACGCGCCGGCCGGCTCCACCTCGGTGACGACCTTGCCCGGCCAGATGCCCGAGGCGTCGACGTCGGCGATCGTGTCCTCGGCGACGCGCTTCTGCTCGTCGCTCAGGTAGAAGATCGCCGAGCGGTAGCTGCGGCCGATGTCGTTGCCCTGCCGGTTCTTCGTCGACGGGTCGTGGATCTGGAAGAAGAACTCCAGCAGCTCGCGGTACGAGATGACGTCGGGGTCGAAGACGATCTCCACCGCCTCCGCGTGGTCACCGTGGTTGCGGTAGGTGGCGTTCGGGGTGTCGCCCCCGGAGTAGCCGACGCGGCTCGAGAGGACGCCGGGGCGCTTGCGCAGCAGCTCCTGGGCTCCCCAGAAGCAGCCGCCGGCGAGGATCGCGGTCTCAGTGGTCAACGTGTGCCTCCTTCTTGTCCAGCACACCTGGTGAACGCCGTGAGCGGGGATGTGTTCCGGTGAGGTCAGGCGGGGCCGGCCACCGGTGGGGAGTCGAGGATGCGGGGCCGGTACTCGACCAGCTGGATGCCGCCGTCGAACGTACGGTGCTCGGTCATCTCCAGGGCGACGTCGGGGTAGCCGTCGTAGATGCGCTCCTCGCCCGTGGCCCCCGTGATGACCGGGAACATGCCGACGCGGAAGCGGTCGACCAGGCCGGCGGCCATCAGGGCGCGGCACAGGGTGAGGCTGCCGATCGTGCTGAGGATGCCCGTCCGCTCCTCCTTGAGGGCACGGACCGCTCCGACGGCGTCGCCGCGCACCAGCGTGCAGTTCGCCCAGGACAACGGCTCCTGCAGGGACGACGAGAACACGACCTTGGGCGCCTGTGTCAGCTCGTCGACCGACGCCTCCTCCTCGGGCCGGAACTCCTCCAGGCCGTCCGGGACCTCGCCCGCGGCGAAGCCCGACATCAGGCGGTAGGTGTTCGCGCCCATCAGGTAGGTGACCGGCGGCTGCTCGCCGAGCCAGGCGAGGTACTCCGGGCCCTCCATCCCCCAGAAGCCGGGCCAGCCCCTGCCCGACGCGTAGCCGTCGAGGGAGGTGATGAAGTCGACGAGCAGCTCTGCCATGGGTCCTGTCCCTCCGTGGTGGTGATGCTCCGACCCGGCGGGAGCCGCGAACTCATCGGCGGCGGTGGTTGCTGAGCTCGTGCTCGGTGCGCTGGGCTCGATAGGCGGCCAGTTCTGCGGCGGCGCGGTGCGCGGTGGGCTCGTCGAGCACGGGTGGCAGGTCTGCGAGGTGGGCGCGCCACATCTCGTTGTCGCGGAGAGGGAGGACGAGGACGTCCCCGCGGCGCTCGGGGGACGTCATCTCGGGGGCTCCCGACCCGGTGAGCACGAGGACGGGGGACACCGGGACTGCGACCCCGCGGCTGGCCAGCAGCCGTTCGATCCGCCGCGCCCCGTCGCGCGCCTGGGCCAGCTTGTCGTCCAGCGCCAGCACGCGGTCCAGGTGTCCGCGGCGGCTGAAGCTGGCTTTGACCTCCACCGCGAAGCAGCCGGCCGGTGCGAGGACGACGTGGTCGACGTCGACGTGCTCGAAGGAGACGCCGCTGACGACGTCGAACACCCCCGGCGTGCTCAGGAGCGCGGTGCCGGCGTCGTCTTCCAGCGCGCGGCCGAGCCGGGGGAACAGGCTGCCGTCGGCGATCGCCAGCATGACGATGACGAGCACCGTGACGGCCCCGAGGTAGGTGCCCACCGCGACCCCGGACCAGAAGGACCAGGCGCGCAGCAGGAACGCGGCCAGCGCGCCCGAGACGGCGAAGGCGCCCAGGGTGACCGCGAGCTCGCGCCAGCGGGCCCGGAGCAGGTGCTGCCGTCGGGTGCGCAGGTCCCGATCGAGCCAGGACGCCCGTCGCCGGGGACGCGCCTCCCTCCACCGACCCAGCGCTCGGCGGCGGTCCCTCCCGGTGTCGCTCACGACCTCCTATCGGCCGGACGGGCGGAATACCTGAGCCGTCAGGTGACGTGGTGGGCGAAGAACCGGTTGCCGTTCTCGCCCCCGAACTCCGGATCGCCGATGTGCCCACCTGGTGCGCGCGGGGCTCGGTCGAGCGGATGTCAGGGTTCCCCCGCGCCGGACCACCAGGCCGGAGTGCCGGAGGCCGGCGGGGCGGCCTGCCGCCAGTCGCGCGGTGGCGAGCCGAAGGCCTGCCGGAACCGTCGGCTGAAGTAGGAGGGGTCGGTGAACCCCCAGCGCCGGGCGACGACGGCGATCGGGCGGTGCCGGTGCGCGACGTCGAGGAGGTCCCGGCGTGCGCCCTCCAGCCGCTGGTCGATGATCCACTGCTCCAGGCTGAAGCCGGCCGCCGCGCACAACCGGTAGAGCTGGCGGACCGACACCGCGTGCGCCGCGGCGATGCGCCCGACGTCGAGGTCGGGCTCGCCGAGGTGCTGGTGGACGTAGGCGCGCACCTGGGTGAGCAGGGTTTCCTGGAGGACCTCGTCGACCGACCGGCCGGCCGCGCCGGCGGAGGCGAGCAGCGTGCGCACCAGGTCCACGGTCGCGGCCGCGATCGACGGCACCGTCGGTTCCGCGGACAGCAGCTCGGCGTCCCGGGTCACCTGCTGGAGGTGGACCCGCACCAGCCCGTGCAGCGAGCTGCGGTGGATCCGGGGGAGCGCCCGGCGGACGACGTCGACGGGCAGGCCGAGCCGGCCGACCGGCACCTGGACCGCCCGGCAGACCCCGGGCCCGGTCCACCGGTACCCGTAGGGGGAGGCGACCTCGGTCGCGGCGAGGCTGCCTCGGGGCACCACCCGCTGGCGCCCGAACTGCTCGTGCAGCGCGACGCCCCGTTCCTGGACGGCGAAGGAGACGGTGGGCACGGCGTCCGCGCCGATGTCGCGACGTGACCGGTCCAGCGCCACCTCGCCGGCGAGCGCCAGCCGCAGCACCGGGACACCGGCGAGGTCCCAGGAGTCGAGGCGGGCGCTGGCGGGCCGGCGGGGATCGGGAAAGCGGATGCGGGAGACGAGGACCGCCTGGAGCCGCTCGGCCACCTCGTCGGGGCGGCGATGGGCCGGATCCAGCCGCTCGGTGTCGAGCACAGTGACCACGGGCGCTCCCTGCGCGACGACCAGGCGACTGCTGACCGGGTGGAGCCTGACCTCCGGCCGACCCGCTGGGAAGGCCTTCGGGAGCGCTGCCGGCGGCGGCAGGCAGGGTCCACAGCCTGGCGGTCAGGGCACATCGCTGGGCCCTGCGCCCCGCCCCTAGCGTCGGGTTCCCCGCGACCGGTGCGGCCGCGGCCGGCGTCGACGCATCCGGGAGCAGGAGGCCCACCATGCCCGTCATCACGAGCCCCGACGGAACCGAGATCTCTACAAGGACTGGGGCTCCGGTCGGCCGATCGTCTTCAGCCATGGCTGGCCGCTGTCCGCCGACGACTGGGACGCGCAGCTGATGTTCTTCCTCGCCCAGGGCTACCGGGTCATCGCCCACGACCGGCGCGGCCACGGCCGCTCGGCGCAGGTGGCCGACGGCCACGACATGGACCACTACGCCGACGACCTCGCCGCGCTCACCGAGCACCTGGACCTGCGGGACGCCGTGCACGTCGGGCACTCCACCGGTGGCGGGGAGGTGGCGCACTACATCGCCCGGCACGGCCAGGACCGGGTCGCGAAGGGCGTGCTGATCAGCGCGGTGCCGCCGCTCATGGTGCAGACCGACGCCAACCCCGGCGGCCTGCCCAAGGCCGTCTTCGACGGCATCCAGCAGCAGGTGGCCACCAACCGCTCCGCCTTCTACCGGGAGCTGGCGGCGACCGCGTTCTACGGCTTCAACCGGCCGGGCGTGGAACCGGTCGAGGCGATCATCGCCAACTGGTGGCGGCAGGGGATGGCCGGCGGGGCGAAGGTCCACTACGACGGCGTCGTCGCCTTCTCCCAGACCGACTTCACCGACGACCTTAAGAAGATCACCGTTTCCGTGCTGGTCATGCACGGCGACGACGACCAGGTCGTGCCCTACGCCGACTCCGCGCCGCTGTCGGCCGAGCTGCTGCCGAACGGAACGCTGAAGACCTACGCGGGTTTCCCGCACGGCATGCCGACGACGCAGGCCGAGACCATCAACGCCGACCTCCTGGAGTTCATCCGCAGCTGAGCCGGGGCACCCGGTGGGCGCACCGCCGGTCCGGGCCTCCTAGGGTCGCCGGTCGTGCTCGATCGACGGACCGGACTGCTCGGACTGCTGCTGGCGGTGCTCTCCGCCGCGGCCTTCGGCACGTCCGGGGTCTTCGCCGCGGCGCTGCTGGAGGCCGGCTGGAGCGCCGGGGCCACCGCCGCCGTCCGGATGGCCCTGGGCGCCCTGGCGCTGACCGTCCCGGCCGCCCTCCAGCTGCGCGGCCGCTGGTCGCTGCTGCGCGCCAACGCCCGCGCGGTGCTGGCCTTCGGCGCGCTCGCCGTCGCGCTGCCCCAGCTGGCCTTCTTCTCCGCGGTCGCCCGCCTCTCGGTGGGCGTCGCGCTGCTGCTCGAGTACTCCGCCGTCCTGCTGGTGGTGGCGTGGACCTGGGCCCGGCTCGGGCAGCGACCCAGCGCGGTCACCGGCGTCGGGGTCGCCGTGGCGCTCGCCGGGCTGGTGCTCGTGCTCGACGTCGCTAGCGGCGCCCGGCTCGACCCCGTCGGCATCGCCTGGGGCCTGGCGGCCGCGCTGGGCCTGGCCGCGTACTTCGTGCTCTCCGCCCGGTCCGACGGCGCCCTGCCCCCGCTGGTCAGCGCGTGGGCCGGGCTGGCCGTCGGCGCGCTGCTGCTCGGAGCGGCGGCGCTGATCCGCGTCGTGCCCTGGTCGACGACGGCGGACGACGTGGAGCTCGCCGGCCGCTCGACCGGCTGGCTGGTCCCCGTCCTCGGCCTGGCGCTGGTGACGGCCGCCTTCGCCTATGCGACCGGCATCGCCGCCGTCCGCCTGCTCGGCTCCCGGCTGAGCTCGTTCGTCGGGCTGAGCGAGGTGCTGTTCGCGGTCGTGACGGCGTGGCTGGCGCTGGGGCAGCAGCCCGGCGCCGTCCAGCTGGTCGGTGGCGTCGTCGTCCTGGCCGGGATCGTGCTGGTGAGGCTCGGCGAGCGACCGGCCGGCGACCCGGCCCTCGCCGTCGTCCCCGACCCGGTCAGCGCGCAGACCCCCTGACCGCCCGGCCCCCGCTCACCAGGGGACGACGCCGGCGTCCTCGAAGAAGCCGCCGGTGGGGCCGCCGTCGGGCAGGGTGGCCAGCCGGATCGGCGTCGCCGCGCCCTGCTGCGGGGTGCGCACGCCGCGGAAGCCGTTGAGGTCGGTGGCCACGTAGCCCGGGCAGGCGGCGTTGACGAGGATGCCCGTGCCGTCGAGCTCGCGGACGTACTGCAGCATCACCGCGTTGAGGAAGGTCTTCGAGGGGGAGTAGGCGACCGCCACCGGCCCGGCGGAGTCGTTCCCGACGGAGCCCACCTGCCGGGTCAGCGACCCGACCCCGCTGGACACGTTCACGATCCGCGGCGACGGCGAGCGGCGCAGCAGCGGCAGCATCGCGTTGGTCACCCGGATGACGCCCAGAACGTTGGTCTCCACGACCGTGCGGATGACGTCGAGGTCCGACGTCGTCGGCAGCTGCTCCCGCGAGCCGCTGATCCCGGCGTTGTTCACGAGCGCGTCCAGGCCGCCGACCCGCTCCTCGACCAGCGCGGCGGCCGCGGCGACGCTGCCGTCGTCGGTGACGTCCAGGCGGGACGCCGAAGGCGTCGACGCCGGCGTCGCGCAGCCGGGTCACCGCCTCCTCCCGCCGGGCCTCGCCCCGGGCGCCCACGCCCACCGTGTAGCCCAGCGCGCCCAGGCCTGCCGCGATCTCGTAGCCGATCCCCTTGTTGGCGCCGGTGACCAGCGCACTCTTCGTCTCCGTCATGGCATCGAGCCTGCGCCCGGGGAGGACCGCGGGTCCAACACCACCTGGGTACCGACCGATACCGCGGGGGTATGGATGACGGCGCGAGCGGAGCTACGCTGGGTCGTGGACACGCGGGAGCTGCGCTACTTCGTCGCCGTCGCCGAGGAGCTGCACTTCGGCCGGGCGGCCCAGCGGCTCGGCATCGCCCAGCCGCCGCTGTCCCGGGCGATCAGCCGGCTCGAACGCCGGCTCGGGGTCGCGCTGCTGACCCGCACCAGCCGGTCGGTCGTCCTCACCGCACCGGGTGCGGTCCTGCTGGAGGAGGGCCGCGCCGCCCTCGACGCGCTCGACGCCGCCGAGAACCGGGTCCGCCGGGCAGCGCTGGCCGCCGACGGCGAGCCGGGCGTCGTCCTCGCGGTCAAGGCGGGCGCCTCCGGCGAACTGCTGGCCAAGCTGCTGTCCGCGCACGCCGTCGAGCCGGGTGCCGCCCGGATCGAGGTGGAGCTGTGCGGGCCGGGGCAGCAGACGCGGCTGCTGCGCAGCGGGCGGGCCGACGTCGCCCTGCTGCACCTGCCGTTCGACGACGTCGCCGGCCTCGACACCGAGGAGCTGCTCACCGAGGGCCAGGTCGCGGTCCTGCCGGCCGGGCACCCGCTGACCACGCGCCGGGGGCTGCGCCTCGCCGACCTCGACGGCGTGCCCGACCTGCCGCACCCCCGCTGGCCCGGGCCGGACGGGGGCTACCCCGACGGGCCCGGGCCCGAGGTGCACGACTCCGCCCAGCTGCTCCAGCTCGTGTCCCTCGGCCGGACGCTGGTGGTGGTGCCCGAGTCGGTGCGGGCGCAGCTGCCCGAGGGCGTCGTCGCCGTTCCGGTCGTCGATGCGCAGCCGGTCACCACCGTCATAGCCTGGCCGCCGCACAGCCGCTCGCTCGCCGTGGCGCAGCTGGTCGAGACCGCCCTCCGGCTGTGAGCCGGCAGCCGAGAACGAACGAGAGGACGCGCGTTGCTGCTCCGGCTGCTCCGTGACCACCTGAGGTCCTACCGGGCGCCGCTGCTCGCGGTCGGCGGGCTGCAGCTGGTCAGCACCATCGCCTCGCTGTACCTGCCCCGGCTCAACGCCGACATCATCGACAACGGCATCGCCCGCGGCGACACCGGCTACATCGTCAGCACCGGCGGCTGGATGCTCGCGGTCACGCTGCTGCAGATTCTCGGCTCGATCGGCGCCGTCTGGTTCGGCGCGCGCACCGCGATGGGTTTCGGCCGCGACCTGCGCGCCGCGGTCTTCGAGCGCGTGGGCACGTTCTCGGCACGGGAGATGAACGCGTTCGGCGCCCCGTCGCTGATCACGCGCAACACCAACGACGTGCAGCAGGTCCAGATGCTGGTGCTGCTCTCCTGCACGATGCTCGTGTCCGCCCCGATCATGTGCGTCGGCGGCGTGGTCATGGCGCTGCGCGAGGACATCGGCCTGTCCTGGCTGATGGTCGTCTCCGTGCCGGTGCTGGTCGTCTCCATCGGCCTGGTGATCCGCCGGATGGTGCCGCTGTTCCAGCTCGTCCAGACGCGCATCGACGTGGTCAACCGGGTGCTGCGCGAGCAGATCACCGGCATCCGGGTGGTGCGGGCCTTCGTGCGCGAGCCGCAGGAGGTCGCCCGGTTCGCCCGCGCCAACGCCGACCTCACCGACGTCGCGACCGTCGCGGGTCGGCTGCAGGCGCTGATCTTCCCGATCGTCATGCTCGTGCTCAACGTGTCCAGCGTCGGCGTGCTGTGGTTCGGCGCCGGGCGGATCGACGCAGGGCAGATGCAGATCGGTGCGCTGACGGCGTTCCTCGCCTACCTGCTGCAGATCCTCATGGCGGTCATGATGGCCACCTTCATGGCGATCATGATCCCGCGCGCCGCGGTCTGCGCCGACCGCATCGCCGAGGTCCTGGACACCGAGGGTTCGGTCCGGCCGCCCACGGCGCCGGTCACCCCCGAGCGCTCGGACGGCGAACTGGTCTTCGACGCGGTGACCTTCCGCTATCCCGGCGCCGGCGCCCCGGTGCTCTCCGACGTCTCCTTCACCGCCGCGCCCGGCCGCACCACCGCGGTCATCGGCAGCACCGGTGCGGGGAAGACGACGCTGATCTCCCTGGTCCCGCGGCTGTTCGACGCCACCGGCGGCGTCGTCCGGCTGGACGGCGTGGACGTGCGCGACCTGGACCAAGAGCTGTTGTGGAGCCGGATCGGCCTGGTCCCGCAGCGGCCCTACCTGTTCACCGGCACGGTGGCCAGCAACCTGCGCTACGGCAACCCGGAGGCGACCGACGAGGAGCTGTGGGCCGCCCTCGAGGTCGCCCAGGGCGCCGACTTCGTGCGCGCCATGCCCGACGGGCTGGACACCGCGGTCGCCCAGGGCGGCACGAGCGTCTCCGGCGGCCAGCGGCAGCGGCTGGCGATCGCCCGGGCGCTCATCCGCCGTCCCGAGGTCTACCTGTTCGACGACTCGTTCTCCGCGCTCGACCTCGGTACCGACGCCCGCCTGCGGGCCGCGCTCAAGCCGGTGACCGCCGACGCGACCGTCGTCATCGTCGCCCAGCGGGTCTCCACCATCGCCGACGCCGACCAGATCGTGGTGCTCGACGACGGCGCCGTGGTCGGCATCGGCCGGCACGAGGAGCTGCTGACCTCCTGTGCCGCCTACGGCGAGATCGTCGCCTCCCAGCTCAGCACCGAGGGGGCGGCGGCATGAGCGAGGCCACGGAGGACGACGCCCGGGGTCAGGACGCCGAGACCGCCGAGGCGGCCCGCGGCATGGCGACCCAGCGGCGCGGCGGTGGCCCGCCGTGGGCGGGGGCCGGGCAGCCGGCCGAGAAGGCGTCGCACTTCGTCCCCTCCGCCACGCGGCTCGCCGGCCGGCTCCGCATCGAGCGGCTCGGCGTGTGGGTCGTGCTCGCTCTCGGCGTGCTCAGCGTCGCGCTCAACGTCATCGGCCCCTGGCTGCTGGGCCGCGCCACCGACGTCGTCTTCGCCGGCGTCATCGGGCGGCAGCTGCCCGAGGGGCTCACGCCGGCCGAGGCTGCCGCCCGGGCGCGCGCGGACGGCGACAGCACCGTGGCCGGCGTCATCGAGAACCACGACGTCGTCCCCGGCGCCGGCGTCGACTTCTCCGCGCTCGGCTCGGTCCTGCTCGCCGTCGTCGCGGTGTACCTGTTCGCCTCGGTGCTCGGCTACGGGCAGGGCTACCTGCTCAACGGCATCGTCCAGCGCACCGTCTACCGGCTCCGGGAGGACGCCGAGGCCAAGCTCAACCGGCTGCCGCTGGCCTACTTCGACGGCCGGCAGCGCGGCGAGGTGCTCTCCCGTGTCACCAACGACATCGACAACGTCTCGACCAGCCTCCAGCAGACGATGAGCCAGCTCCTGACCTCGCTGCTCACCGTCGTCGGCGTGCTGGTGATGATGGTCGTCATCTCGCCGCTGCTGGCGCTCATCGCGCTGCTCACTGTGCCGCTGTCGGTGCTGCTCACGCGGGCGATCGCGAAGCGCAGCCAGAAGCACTTCGTCGCGCAGTGGCGGCACACCGGCGCGCTCAACGGTCAGATCGAGGAGTCCTTCACCGGGCACGAGCTGGTCCGCGTGTTCGGCCGGCGACGCGAGGTCGAGGAGACCTTCCGGCAGAAGAACGACGAGCTGCTCGAGTCGAGTTTCGGTGCGCAGTTCATCTCCGGCCTGATCATGCCGTCGATGATGTTCATCGGGAACCTCAACTACGTCGCGGTCGCCGTCGTCGGCGGGCTGCGGGTGGCCTCGGGGTCGATGAGCCTGGGCGACGTCCAGGCGTTCATCCAGTACTCGCGGCAGTTCACGCAGCCGCTCACCCAGGTGGCCTCGATGGCCAACGTGGTGCAGTCCGGCGTCGCGTCGGCCGAGCGCGTCTTCCAGCTGCTCGACGCCCCGGAGCAGTCGCCGGACCCCGCGGTGCCCGCGGTGCCCGCGGTGCCCGCGAGCCGCCGCGGCCGGGTCGCGTTCGAGCACGTCGCCTTCTCCTACCGGCCCGACGCGCCGCTGATCCGCGACCTCTCCCTGGTGGCCGAGCCCGGCCAGACCGTGGCGATCGTGGGCCCCACCGGCGCGGGCAAGACCACGCTGGTCAACCTGATCATGCGGTTCTACGAGATCGGCGCCGGCCGGATCACCCTGGACGGCGTCGACACCGCGACGATGAGCCGCGCCGAGCTGCGCTCCGCGGTCGGGATGGTCCTGCAGGACACCTGGCTGTTCGGCGGCACGATCTTCGACAACATCGCCTACGGCAACCCGCGCGCGACGCGCGAGCAGGTGCTCGAGGCGGCCCGGGCCACCTACGTCGACCGGTTCGTGCAGAGCCTCCCCGACGGCTACGACACCGTCATCGACGAGGAGGCCTCCAACGTCTCGGCGGGGGAGAAGCAGCTCATCACGATCGCCCGCGCCTTCCTGGTCGACCCGGCGCTGCTCATCCTCGACGAGGCGACCAGCTCGGTGGACACCCGCACCGAGCTGCTGCTGCAGAAGGCCATGGCCGCGCTGCGCACCGACCGGACCAGCTTCGTCATCGCCCACCGGCTCTCCACGATCCGGGACGCCGACCTGATCCTCGTCATGGAGGACGGCGCGATCGTCGAGCAGGGCCGGCACGACGAGCTGCTGGCGGCCCAGGGCGCCTACTTCCGGCTCTACGACGCGCAGTTCGCCGGCGCGCAGACCTGATCCGAGGTGCGGGGGCTCAGGCCTCCGACGCCTGACCGGCGGTCGCCAGGGTGAGGAAGGTGGCCGCCAGCCGGCGGCCGAACTCCTCGTCGATCGGCAGGCCCGTGACCGCGACCCGGGTGAGCAGGGGGGCGACCAGCAGCTCGACGAGCATGCCGACGTCGGTGTCCGGGGGGAGCTCACCGCGGTCGATCGCCCGGTCGAACGGCAGGCGCATGAAGGCGGTGTCCTGCTGGGCCAGCTCGTGCAGCCCCGCCCGCAGCTCCGGGTCGTCGGCGGTGGCGCGGGTCTGCACGAACGCCACGGTCGTCGGGCTCCGGAACAGCCGGACCAGGCCGCGGACCAGCGCGTCGACGTCGGCGGCCAGGCTGCCCTCGTCGACCCGCGGGTAGTGCTCCAGCTCGCCGGCGACGAGCACGTCCCGCACCAGCTGGCCCTTGGTCGCCCACTGCCGGTAGAGGGTGGACTTGTGCACGCCGGCCGCCGCCGCGACGTCGTCCAGCCGCAGCGCGGCGTAACCCTCGGCGACCAGGAGACGGCGGACCGCGGCGTGCACCTCCAGGCGCACCCGCTCGCTCAGCCCCCGCGGTCGCCCACCGGCTCGTCGTCCCGGTCACGGGGGCAGCGTCGCACGACGCGGAGGTTTTCTGCGACGGACCGTTGCAAAAAATGGCCCGCGCTGGCTAGCTTCACCGGGGCGGGCCGCCGGGGTCCCTGCACGCGCAGGGCCGGACGGCCGCCCGCAGCCACCGTCGTCCCAACCAGGGGAGTGCTCCGTGCAGCTCGAGAATGTGTCCGCCATCGTCACCGGAGGCGCGTCCGGTCTGGGGGCGGCCACCGCCCGCGCCCTCGCCGCCCGCGGCGCCAAGGTCGTCGTCGCCGACATCGCCGACGACAAGGGCAACGCGCTCGCCACCGAGATCGACGGCGCATTCGCCCACGTCGACGTCACCAAGACCGACGACATCATCGCCGCCACCGAGCTGGCCAAGACCCTCGGCCCGCTCCGCGTGCTGGTGAACTGCGCCGGCATCGGCTCGGCCAGCCGCACCGTCGGCCGCGGCGGCTACGAGACCGCGTTCAACCTCGACACCTTCCGCCGGGTCCTCGAGATCAACACCGTCGGCACCTTCGACTGCATCCGCATCGTCGGTACCGCGATGGCCGAGAACGAGCCGCTGGAGGACGGCGAGCGGGGCTCGATCCTGAACACCGCCTCCGTCGCCGCGCTCGACGGCCAGATCGGCCAGGCCGCCTACTCGGCGTCCAAGGGCGCCGTCGTCTCGATGACGCTGCCGATCGCCCGTGACCTCTCCGCCATCGGCGTGCGGGTGAACACGATCGCCCCCGGCCTGATCGACACCCCGATCTACGGCTCGGGCGAGGCCTCCGAGGCGTTCAAGGACAAGCTCAAGCGCGACGTGCTCTTCCCCAAGCGCCTGGGCTACTCGGAGGAGTTCGCCACCCTCGCCGTCGAGGTGCTGGCCAACAGCTACATGAACGCCGAGCTCATCCGCCTCGACGGCGGGGCGCGCCTCCAGCCGAAGTGACGCCTGCCTGACGGCGTCCTCCGGCGGGGAACGGGGCCGCCGGCCGCCCGGCTGCCTCCGGGCGGCCGCGGCCGGCGCCCGTTCCCCTCCTGCACCACCGCACGACATCGCGGAACGACGACCAACCCACCGAAGGAGAAGGCTGTGCCCGACGAGGTGCTCCTGGACCGCCAGGACGGCGTGCTCACCATCACGATCAACCGTCCGGAGGCGCGCAACGCCCTCAACCGGGCCGTCGCCGAGGGGGTCGCGGCCGCCGTCGACGAGCTCGACGCCTCCGACGACCTGCGGGTCGGCATCCTGACCGGCGCCGGCGGGACGTTCTCCTCCGGCATGGACCTCAAGGCGTTCATGCGCGGCGAGACGCCGAGCATCGAGGGCCGCGGCCTGTGCGGGATCGCCGAGACCCCACCGCGCAAGCCGCTCATCGGCGCGGTCGAGGGCTGGGCGCTGGCCGGTGGCTTCGAGCTGCTGCTCGCCTGCGACCTCGTCGTCGCCGCGGAGGACTCCCGCTTCGGCGTCCCCGAGGTCAAGCGGTCGCTGGTGGCGGCCGGCGGTGCGGCCCTGGCGCTGCCCCGTCGCATCCCCCAGTCGATCGCGCTGGAGATGCTGCTGACCGGTGACCCGATCTCCGCGCCCCGCGCGGCCGAGGTCGGCCTGGTCAACCGCGTCACGCCCTCGGGCGAGGCGCTGGCCGGGGCGCGCGCCCTCGCCGCGGTGATCGCGGCGAACGGCCCGCTCGCCGTCGCCGCCACCAAGCACCTGGTCCGCTCCGCGCCGGACTGGACCTTCGCGCAGGGCTGGAAGGAGCAGGCATCGGTCATCGCGCCGGTCTTCGCCAGCGAGGACGCCCGCGAGGGCGCCACCGCGTTCGCCGAGAAGCGCGCGCCCCAGTGGAAGAACCGCTGACCGCGTTCCGGACGCGCTGACCAGGCAGGTCGCCCTCGGGGGCGCCGGCCGGCCGTACCTGGCCGGCCGGCGCCCCCGTTCGCGTTCCCGGAGGGGAGTCGACGTCCCTCCGGGACCCGCGAGAAACGCCACCGAGGGGGGCCTGTTGCCCTCGATGCTTCGAGTGTGAAACCGTCCGGGTGTAGCCGGGGTCACTCGGCGGTCCTGTTGCCCATCCGCCGAGGAGGCGTCGTTCCCGTGTCGTTGAGTCATCAGGAGGCCGTGGCACAAGTCACCAGCCCCGGGCAGATGTTCGAGCTCGCGCCGTGGACGCGGCCTGATGGCGTGACCTACGAGATCTTCAAGAACGCGCCGCCGAGCATGCGCGAGATCTTCGCCCTCTGCCGGGCCCACGGTGACGCGCCCTACCTCGTCTTCGGCGAGGAGCGGCGCAGCTTCAACCAGACGTTCGCCGAGGCCGACGCCTTCGCCGCGGCCCTGGTCGAGCGCTACGGCGTGCAGAAGGGCGACCGGGTCGCCATCGCGATGCGCAACTTCCCCGAGTGGGTCGAGGCCTTCATCGCGATCCTCTCGATCGGCGCCATCAGCGTCTCCATGAACGCGTGGTGGACCGAGGACGAGCTCGACTTCGCGCTCGAGGACTCCGGCGCCACCGTCATCGTCGCCGACGAGCAGCGGGCCGCGCTCGCCGCCGCCTCCGCCCGCCGCCTGGGTGCCCGCACCGTCGTCGTCCGGGCCTCCGCCCCGATCGAGGGTGCGGACCGCTGGGAGGACGTCGTCGTGACCGGCACGCCGCTGCCGGACGTGACCGTGGACCCCGAGGACGACGCCACGATCCTCTACACCTCGGGCACCACCGGCCGGCCCAAGGGTGCGGTCTCCACGCAGCGGGCCCTGGTCAACACCGTCATGGGCTTCCTGGCCCGCGGCGCCGTCGCCGCGCTGGTGACGCCGCCCGAGGACCCCGACGCCCCGCCCGGTGGCGCGATCCTCGCCGTCCCGCTGTTCCACGTCACCGGCTGCGTCGCGGTGATGCTGGGCTCGCTGGTCGCCGGCCGGAAGCTCGCGATCATGTACAAGTGGGACCCCGAGGCGGCCCTGAAGCTCATCGAGAGCGAGCGGCTCAGCGCCTTCGTCGGCGTGCCGACGCAGAGCATCGACATGCTGCAGCACCCCCGGTTCGCCGAGTTCGACACCTCGAGCCTGCTGTCGGTCGGTGGTGGCGGTGCCCCCACGCCGCCGGCGCTGATCGCCAACATCGACAACTCGTTCAAGGCGGCCACCCCCGGCTTCTCCTACGGGATGACCGAGACCAACGCGCTCGGCCCGAGCCTCGCCGGGCAGGAGGCCCTGGACAAGCCGATGGCCGCCGGCCGGGTGCCGCTGCCGATGCAGGCCGAGATCCGCGACCCCTCCACCTTCGAGGTGCTGCCGGTCGGCGAGCGCGGCGAGATCTGGTTCCGCGGCGTCAACCTCATCCGCGGCTACTGGAACCGTCCCGACGCCACCGCCGAGACGATCGTGGACGGCTGGCTGCGCACCGGTGACATCGGGCACCTCGACGACGAGGGCCTGGTCTACGTCGACGACCGGCTCAAGGACATGGTCCTGCGGGGCGGCGAGAACGTGTACTGCGCCGCAGGTCGAGGCCGCGATCTACGAGCACCCCGCCGTCATGGAGGCCGCCGTGCTCGGCGTCCCCCACGAGCGGCTCGGTGAGGAGGTCGCCACCGTCATCGTGCTCAACGATGGCGCCTCGCTGACCAAGGACGAGCTGGTCGGCTTCCTGGGGGAGCGGCTCGCCTCGTTCAAGATCCCGACGGTGATCGACATCCGCACCACCGCGCTGCCGCGCAACCCGGCCGGCAAGTTCCTCAAGCGGGAGCTGCGCGGCGAGCTGGAGCCCCAGCAGGGCTGATCGCCGCACCACCGCACGTACTCGGGCCGGACCCCTCCGCGGGGTCCGGCCCGAGCCGTGTCAGGCGGCGAGGCGGGCGGCGAGGTCGGCGCCGGCCTCCGTGGCGGCCTCCTCGGCCGTCTTGCGCATCAGCGCGGCCACCTCGCTGAACTCGTCGAGGGCGGGGTTGACCCCGACGAGGGTGAACTCCCGTTCGACCAGCGTGAGGTCGGCGTCCCAGATGTCGACGAGGATCCGCCGCAGGTAGTCGGTGCAGTGGTCCCAGCCCTCCCGAGGGGTGCCCGGACCGTAGGCGCCGCCCCGGGTGAGGACGGCGACGGTCGGCGTCCCCTCCAGCAGCCGGGTGCCCTGGGGTGCGCCGGCCAGGGCGAGGTCGATCCAGGTCTTCACGTGCTGGGAGACGCCGAAGTTGTACAGCGGCAGGGCGAGGACGGCGGCGGTCGCGTCCTGCAGCTCGGTGGCGACCTCGCCGGCCAGGGCGAGCGCCGCGCGCTGGGCGTCGCTGCGGTCGGCCTCGGGGGAGAAGGAGCCGGCGACGGCGTCGGCCCAGGCGGTGGCCGGCAAGGGCTGCTCGCCGAGGTGACGGCGCACGACCGGGACGTCGGGGCGGGCGGTGGTGAAGGAGTCGAGCACGCGGTCGGCGAGCGCGCTGCCGGCGGAGCGGGACCCCTGGATGGAGGCGTCGATGCGGAGCAGGGTCATGGGGTTCCTCGAGGCTCGGACTTGAATGTTCAACCCGGAGGTAGGACGTCGGACTTGAATGTTCAAGCGCGGCGGTACGATGGGCTCGTGAGTGCCGACACGGGCCGGGGGAGCGGCAGCGACGTCCTGTGGCTGTCGTCCGAGCAGCAGCAGGACTGGGCCGCCCTCATGCAGCTGGTCATGACGTTGCCGGCCGCACTCGACGCCCAGCTCAAGCGGGACGCCGGCGTGAACTCCTTCGAGTACCACGTGCTCGCCCGCCTCTCGATGGCCCGCGACCGCACCCTGGTGCTCAGCGAGCTCGCCGAGCAGGCGCAGGGCTCGCTGTCCCGGCTCTCGCACGCCGTCACCCGCCTGGAGCGGGCGGGCTGGGTGGTGCGGCGGACCTGCACCGACGGTGGTCGGCGCGTCGAGGCCCGGCTGACCGACGAGGGCTTCGCGAAGCTCGAGGCCATCGCCCCGGGGCACGTCCGCGAGGTGCGCCGGCTCGTCGTGGACGTCCTCACGCCGGCACAGCTCGGCGGCGCTCGGCGAGGCGGCCCGCGCCGTCGCGGCCGCCGTCCTCGAGGGTGCGCCGGAGGCCTGCGGGGAGGCCGGCGACTGCTGACCGGTCGGCCGGGGAGGCCCGCCGGTGTCCACCGCCGCGGGGCACCGGACGATGCTGTGCGTGCGCCCCCGGATCCGGGGGCGCGTCCGATCGAACGGGAGGTCTGCGGTGGACGGGGTGCCCGACGCGCTGCTGGACGAGGCGACGCGGATCGCCGACCTGCTGGTCGAGGTCCAGACGCGGGTGAACGCGCAGATCGACGCCGCGCTGGTCGAGCTGCTCCCGGAGGTCGCCCAGCGGCTCGGGGTCGCCGACGTGCCGCCGGTCGACCTCTCCGGGTTGGTGAACGCGCGGATCACCGGCCTGAGCGTCGTCGTCACCCCGGCGGCGGTGGCCTCGGTCGTCCCGCTGTCCGAGGCCTCCGTGGCCACCACCCGGGCGGCCCGCGGCGCGGTGGCCGACGCGCTGACCGGGGCCGACGACCGGCTCGTCGTCATCGCCGGCCCCTGCTCGATCCACGACCCGGCGGCCGCGCTGGAGTACGCCGGCTTCCTCGCCCGCATGCGCGAGCGGCACGCCGCCGACCTCGAGATCGTCATGCGCACCTACACCGAGAAGCCGCGCACCGAGGTGGACTGGAAGGGGTTCGCCTACGACCCGTTCCTCGACGGGTCCAGCCGGATCAGCGTCGGCCTCGTCGCCACCCGCATGCTCATGTGCCGGATCACCGAGCTCGGCGTCCCGGTCGCGGCCGAGCCGCTCAACGCGCTCACCCCGCAGTACGTCAACGGGCTGGTCACCTACAACGGCGTCGGCGCCCGCAACGTCACCGACCAGACCGCCCGCGAGCGGGTCTCGGGCTTCTCGTCCGTCGTCGGGTTCAAGAACTCCCCGGAGGGGAGCATCGACGCCGCCATCCAGGCGATCGTCGCCGCCCGTGCGCCGCACGAGTTCCTCGGCGTCGACGCGCACGGCGTCAGCGCCCAGCTGTCGACGACGGGCAACGACACCGGCCACGTCATCCTCCGCGGTGACAAGGCCGGGCCCAACTACTCGGCGGCGCACATCGCGGCGACGCGGGCCAAGCTCGCCGCGCGCGGGCTGCCCGAGGTGGTCGTCGTCGACGCCTCGCACGGCAACAGCCAGAAGGACCACCGGCGCCAGATCGAGGTCGTCCGCGACCTCGCCGGGCAGATCGCCGGCGGCGAGCGGGCGATCCGCGGCGTGATGGTCGAGAGCAACCTGGTCGCGGGCCGGCAGGACCTCGACCAGCGCAACCCCGAGCGGCTGGTCTACGGGTGCAGCGTCACCGACGCCTGCGTCGACCTGGCCACCACCGAGGCCATGCTGGCCGAGCTGGCCGGGGCGGCCCGGGCACGGCGCGCGCTCGGCTGACCCCGGCCGCCCGGGCGGCTCAGGCGACCTGCAGCGAGCGCTTGGACAGTCCCATCCAGAAGCCGTCGATCGCGAAGTCGCGCGGGGCCTCCGGGTCGGTGGCCGCGCCGAGGGTGACGAACAGCGGCGTGAAGTGCTCGACCGTGGGGTGCGCGTAGGGCATGCCCGGCGCCCGGTGCTGGTAGTCGGCCAGCGCGTCGACATCGCCCCGGGCGAGCTGCTCGGCGGCCCAGGCGTCGAAGTCCGCCGACCAGCCCGGCAGCGTCTGGCCGAGCCAGTCCGACCGGCTGAGGAACGGCAGCCCGTGGGTGGTGAACCCGGAGCCGATCACCAGCACGCCCTCCTCGCGCAGCGCCCGGAGCCGTCCACCCAGCCGGATCAGCTCGTCGGGGTCCGACGTCGGCAGGCTCAGCTGCAGGACCGGGATGTCGGCCTCGGGGTACATCACCTTCAGCGGCACCCACGCGCCGTGGTCCAGGCCGCGGTTCTGCTGCTGGTGCACCCCGGTGCCGCCGCCGAGCGCGCCCAGCACGCGGGCGCCGAACGCGGAGGCGTCCGGGGTGTCGTAGCGCATCCGGAAGTACATCGGGTCGAAGCCGCCGAAGTCGTAGATCGGCGTCACGTTCGCCTCGGTGCTGGACAGGCTCAGCGGTGCCGCCTCCCAGTGCGCCGAGACGATCAGGATCGCCCTCGGCCGGGGCATGGACCGCGCCCAGCCGAACAGCTGCGTCATCCAGGCGGTGTCCTCGAGCAGCGGCGGTGCGCCGTGGCTGAGGTACAGCGCCGGGAGGGCGCCGTCGGCCGGGGTCCACGGGGTCTGCGGACCCGCGGCGGCGACCCGGTCCAGGTGGCCGGCGTAGGGGTGGGACGAGGGCAGGGTCATGGCGGATCTCCGGATGTCGGTGCGACGGGCGGGGCGGGGGCGGTCAGTCGACGAGCCCGAAGCCGCCGGTCCACGAGATCTTCTCGCCGGCGGCCAGGGTGAGCTGCAGGAAGCCGAGCGCCTCGAGCTCGCGGGCCCGGCGCAGCGAGCCCGCGTCGACGGCGCGCAGGCCGCCGGCGGAGACGATCCCGGCGAGCAGCGCCTTGGCGTCCGCGTCGTCCCCGGCGATCAGCACGGTGGTGGGCAGCGGGCCGACCGTGCCGGCGGCCAGGGTGCCGGCGAAGGTGGTGTTGAAGGCCTTGAGGACGCGGGACTGCGGCAGCTGCGCGGCGATCTCGGCGGCGGCCGAGCTGTCGGCCGGGACGACGAGCGAGTCGAACGTCGCGAAGTCCAGCGGGTTGGTGATGTCGACGACGACCTTGCCGGCGAGGCTCTCGCCGCGCTGCGCCAGGACCTCCGCGACGGCGGGGTAGGGGACGGCGAGGACGACGACGTCGCCGGTGACCGCGCGGGCGCCGTCGGCGGAGCCGATCAGCTCCACGCCGTTGCCGCCCTTGGCGGCGATCGCCGCGATGGCCTGACCCATGGTCCCGGTTCCGATGATGCTGACGGTGCTCACGGCTGCTCTCCCTCTATTTGGTTGAAACGACAACAAACAAGGTACGCGGGTTTGGTTGAAGCGTCAAGTGACCTAGTGATGGCGGCATGGCAACCCGGTGGCTGACCGACGAGGAGCGCGTCGCATGGGTGCGGCTGGCCGCCGTGCTCGAGCTGCTGCCCGGCGTGCTGGACGGCCAGCTGCGCCGCGACGACGGGCTGAGCCACTTCGAGTACTTCGTCCTGGCGATGCTCTCCGAGGCCCCCGACCGCACCCTGCGGATGACGGCGCTCGCCGCGCGCACGAACGCGACCCTGCCTCGGCTCTCCCACGTGGTGAAGCGGCTGGAGGACCGCGGCCTGGTCCGGCGCTTCCCGTGCCCCGAGGACGGGCGCGCGACCAACGCGCAGCTGACGGGGGAGGGGTGGGACGCCGTCGTCGCCGCTGCGCCCGGGCACGTCGAGAACGTGCGCGCCTCGGTGCTGGACGCCCTCGACCCCGAGCAGGTCGGCCAGCTGGCCGCCATCACGGGGGCGATCCTGGGCCGGCTCGACCCGGACGGTGTCGTCCTGTCCCCGCAGCGGGACACCGGTTCCGGGCGCCCCGCCGAGGGCTGATCAGCCCAGCGCTGCCGTCACGCACCGCCCGGCGAGCGCGCGGGTGCGGGCGAGCGCGTCGTCGTCCGGCAGGTCCGGCGTCGTGGCCTGGCGGGCGAAGCGGCTGAGCAGCCCGTCGTAGAGCAGCAGCAGCGTGGCGGCCAGGTCGTCGGGACCGTCGGCGCCGGCGTCGACGGCCAGTCCGCGCAGCCGGTCCACGAGCAGCCGCGAGTCGGCGTCCAGCCACGGCCGGCCGGGGTGGCCCGGGGGCAGCTCGACCGCCGCCGCGAGGAAGCCGCAGCCGCGCCGGTTGCCCTCGGTCCGCCGGTAGGCGGCGAGGGCGTCGAACACCGAGAGCAACCGCTCGACCGGGTCGGCCGCCTGCTCCAGGACGTCGTCCCACGTCCGGCGCCAGACCTCGTGCCGCTGCTCGAGGTAGGCGGCCACGAGGGCGTCCTTGCCGCCGAAGTGGGCGTACATCGTCGCGGGCGACACCCCGGCCCGGCGCAGCACGGCGTCCACGCCGGTCGCGGCGATGCCCTGCTCGTAGAACAGCTCGCCGGCCGCGGCCAGCAGTCGCTCGCGCGCCGGTCGGGATGCGGGGGTCGCTGCCACGGACCTACTGTAACGATCGTTATGGCAACCGCATCGGCTCGTCCCGGCACCGTCCTCGTCGCGGCGGGCCTGGCCATCATCGCGGTCACCTACGGCCTGGCGCGGTACGGCTACGGGCTCTTCCTCCCCGAGTTCCGCGCGGACTTCGGGCTCTCCGCCGGCGCCGCCGGGGTGATCGCGGCGGGCAGCTACGCGGGCTACTGCGCCGCCGCGGTGCTGGCCGGCCGGCTGGTCGCCGGCGGGCGGGCGCGCGCCGCGCTATGGTGCGCCGGCGGGAGCGCCGCGCTGGGATGCCTGCTGGTCGCCGCGGCGTGGAGCGGGCCGGTGCTGGCCGCCGGGGCGCTCCTGGCCGGGAGCGGCGCGGGGGCGGCGACTCCGGCCACGGTCGCCGCGGTCGCGCGGACCGTGCCGCCCGCCGGGGTGCCGCGCGCCCAGGGGGTGGTCAACAGCGGCACCGGAGCCGGGGTCGTCGCCGGCGGGCTGCTGGTGCTGTCGGTGCCCGGCGCGTGGCGCTGGTCCTGGATCGCGTTCGCGGTCGCGGCGCTGGCCGCCACCGCCTGGGCCGACCGGAGCGCGCGGTGGGACGCCGCCCCCGCGTCGGCGCCGGAGGACCTCGGGACGCCGGGTGGTGGCCCGGCCCGCGCCCGGCTCACCCGGCCGATGGTCGCCGCCGTCCTGGCCGGTACCGGGTGCGCCGGGGTGTGGACCTTCGGCCGCGACCTGCTGGCCGACGACGGCGGGCTGCCCGACCGGCTGACCGGGCTGCTGTGGTGCGTCCTCGGCGCCGCCGGGCTGCTCGGCGGCATCAGCGGGGTGCTGGTGGTCCGCTTCGGTGTGCGGGCCGCCTGGATCGCCACCGTGCTCGCCGCCGCCGCCGGGACCGTCGCGCTCGGGCTCTCGGCCGGCGCGCCGCTCCGCGCCGCGCTCGCGCTGGCCTGCTTCGGGGGAGCGTTCGTCGCGCTGAGCGGCGTGCTGCTCGCCTGGGGCGGCCTGCGCGCCCCGGACAGCGCCCCGGCCGCCGCGGCCGCCCTGTTCACCGGGCTGACCGTCGGCCAGGCCGCCGGCGCCGTGATGCTGGGGTGGGTCGCCGACGCGACCAGCGCACCGGTGGCCTTCGGCGTGGCCGCCGCGGTGCTCGCGCTCTCCGCCGCGGCCGCCGAACCACGCCGGGCGGACGCACGGCCGGTGCGCGCCGGGCAGCGCTCGGGAGTGCCGGAACCCATGGTCTAGGGTGAGGCGAATTCTAGAACCGTGATCTAGGAGGCGCTCGTCGTGTGGACCCGGGACAACGCGCCCCCGAGCGTCGGCGACCCGTCGTCCCAGACCGAGCGGGCCACCCTGGTCCTCGCGCCCAACGCCAACGCCTGGACCTTCGAGGGCACCAACACCTGGCTGCTCGCCGAGCCCGGCGCTGACGTCTGCGCCGTCGTCGACCCCGGTCCCGACGACGACGCGCACCTGGCCGCGATCCTCGCCGCAGCCGGCGACCGCCGCATCGTCGGCGTCTGGGTCACCCACGCGCACACCGACCACGCCGAGCTCGCCGGCCGGCTGGCCCGTGTGACCGGCGCCCCGCTACGCGGCTCGGGCCGTCGCGTCGCCGGCCGGCCGTTCCAGCCCGGCGAGGTGCTGCCCGTCGGGCCGCTCGAGGTGCGGGTGCTCGCGACGCCGGGGCACACCGGCGACTCCGTCTGCTTCCACCTGCCGGCCGAGGGCAGCGTCCTCACCGGTGACACCGTGCTGGGCCGCGGCGCCCCGATCGTCGAGCCCGGCCGGCTCGGCCAGTTCTTCGCCAGCCTCGACCTGCTCAGCGAGGTGCTCGCCCCCGCCGGCTCGGTGATCCTCCCCGGGCACGGCCCCGTCCTGCCCGACCCGCTGCCCGAGCTCGGGCGCCGCCGCCAGGCGCGCCAGCGCCGCGTCGACCAGGTCGCCCGGGCGATGGCCGACGGGCTGACCGAGCCCGACGCGCTGGTCGACCACATGTACCCCGACCTCTCCCCGGACCTGCGCGACGCCGCGCGGATCTCGGTGGAGGCGTCGATCGCGCACGTGCAGACCGCGCGCAGCTGACCGTTCCCGTCCCGTCCCGTCCCGTCCTGAGGAGAACCACGCCGGTGCCGCCACCCACGAAGCCCGCCCCCGTGCCCACCCCGGAGACCCTGCCCTTCTGGGAGGGCTGCGCCGCCGGTGAGCTGCGCATCCAGCGGTGCACGTCCTGCGGGAAGCACGTCTTCTACCCGCGGCCCGCGTGCCCGCACTGCTACTCCACCAACCTCGAGTGGGTGGTCAGCGACGGCACCGCCACGCTGCACTCCTACGTCATCAGCCACCGGGCCGGCCCCGGGTTCGCCGAGGAGGTGCCCTACGTCATCGCGATCGTGGAGCTCCCCGAGGGCGTCCGCATGATGACCAACCTCGTCGAGGTCGAGGCCGACCCCGAGAAGCTGGAGCTGGACATGCCGCTGCGCGTGGTCTTCGAGCCGCGCGGCGACGTCCACCTGCCGCTGTTCGCACCTGCCGGGAGTGCCGCATGAGCGCCAAGGACGACATCGTCATCATCGGTGCCGCCGAGACCGACCAGCTGGGCAAGCTGCCCCACCTGTCGACGCTCAGCCTGCACCTCGAGGGCGCCCGCAACGCCCTCGCCGACGCCGGGATGACCCCCGCCGACATCGACGGCATCGCGACCGTCCAGACGCCGGGCCCGGTGAGCATCGCGCACGCCATGGGCATCGAGGCCAGGTGGCTCGACGGCACCGGCGTCGGCGGCACCTCGTTCCTGTTCCACGTCCGGCACGCCGCCGCCGCGATCCGCAGCGGCCTGGCCGAGACGGTGCTGATCACCCACGGCGAGTCCGGCCGGTCCCGCGTGGACGCACCGGCGTGGGGGCCGCAGCCCGCAGTCGCTCAACGGCCAGTTCGAGGCGCCGTTCGGCGTCTTCGGCCCGCCGACCGCCTTCACGCTCACCGCCCTGCGGTACATGAAGGAGACCGGCACGACGCTGGAGCAGCTCGCCGAGGTCGCGGTCGCGCAGCGCCGCTGGGCGAACAAGAACCCGCGGGCGCTCATGCAGGACCTCGTCACCGTCGACGACGTCCTCAACTCCAAGATGATCGCCTGGCCGTTCACGCTGCTCATGTGCTGCCTCGTGACCGACGGCGGTGGCGCGCTGGTCGTCACCACGCGGGAGAAGGCCGAGGCCCGCGGGTACGACAAGCCGCTGGTGCACCTGCTCGGTGCCGGTGAGGCCGCGGATTCCCCGATGGTCAGCCAGATGCCCGACCTCACCACGTTCGGCGCCTTCAAGCGCTCGAGCGCGGCGGCGTTCGCCGAGGCGGGCATCACGCACGCCGACGTCGACCACCTGATGATCTACGACGCCTTCGCGCCACGTGCCCGTCTACGGGCTCGAGGACGCCGGCTTCGTCGGCCGCGGCGAGGCCGGTGCGTTCATCGCCGAGGGCAACACCTCGCCGGGCGGCAAGCTGCCGATGAACACCAACGGCGGTGGCATGTCCTACACCCACACCGGGATGTACGGCATGTTCGCCATCCAGGAGGCCGTGCGCCAGGTGCGCGGCGAAGCGGCCGCGCAGGTCGAGGGCGTCGAGCGCAGCGTCGTGCTCGGCAACGGCGGCATGTTCATGGCCGGCGCGACCCTCGTGCTGGGGAACTCGCCCCGCTGATCGGAGAGCCGGCCGCCGCTCCGCCCCGCGGGGCGGCGGCCGGCTCCGCTCGTTCCCGGGGTGGTGCGTCTCTCGCCCGGAACGGCCCTCCGGGGCCTGCGGGTGCCCTACGCTGTTCTAGAACGACGTTCTAGCGACCAGGGGAGAGCAGATGCCGCGCGACGCCGGATCCGCCCCGGGGCGCAGTGCCTGGAAGTGGAGCCGCACCGGGGAGACCCGCCGGGTGCTGCTCGACGCGGCCCGCGAGGTCTTCGCCGAGCGCGGGTTCGCCGAGTCCAGCGTCGCCGACGTCGTCGAGCGCGCCGGCTCCAGCGTCGGCAGCCTCTACCACCACTTCGGCGGCAAGAGCGAGCTGTTCCTCGCCCTCTGGGAGGACTGGCAGAGCAGCCAGGAGAAGTACGCGGCCGAGGGAGTGGCCGCGGCCCGCCGGGCGGGGGAGGAGCGGCCGCTCGCGCTGTTCGTCGCGGGCGCGCGGGGCTTCCTCCGCGGCTCCTGGGAGGGTCGGGCGCTGGGCAGCCTGTTCGTGGACAAGGACGGCCCGCCCGGCTTCGAGCTGATGCGGCGGACCCGCGGTCACGAGTGGCTGCGGCAGAACTCCCTGCTGCTGCGCGCGCGGGACGACGCGATCGGCCGCGTGACGGTCTCGGTGCTCACGACGGTCATCGGCGAGGCCGGCCGGGAGGTCATGGCCAGCCGGACCCGGCGCGAGGCCGAGGCGATCGTCGACGCCGCGGTGGCGATGATCGAGCGGCTCGGCGTGCTGTCCGACGAGGTGGCGGCCGTCGACCCCGCCGGGGCCGTCGCCGGCCCGGACGGGACGGATCCCGCCTGGGCCGACGACGCGGTGCCGCAGCCAGGCGCCGGCACGGCGATCGCCGGCGCCTGACCCCGGGTCACTGCGGAGCGCCGACCTCCGCGCGGCCGCGGTCGATGACGACCGTGCCGTCGCCGCGGAAGGTCCGGAACAGCAGCCCGCCCTCGGGGCCGCCGTCCTGGCGCCAGATGCGCACGGTCAGCTCGTCACCGGGCATGACCGGCGAGCTGAACCGCCCCGACATGGCGCGGAACTGGCCCGGGTCGCCCCCCATGGCGGTCATCAGCAGCGCGCGGCCGGTGATGCCGTAGGTGCACAGCCCGTGCAGGATCGGCCGCTCGAAGCCGGCGCGCGCGGCGAACGCCGGGTCGGAGTGCAGCGGGTTGCGGTCGCCGTTGAGCCGGTAGAGCAGCGCCTGCTCCGGCCGGGTGGCCAGCGTGAGCTCCCAGTCGGGCTCGCGGTCGGGCTGCGCCCAGTCGTCGGCCTGCGCCGGGGAGCCGCCCTCGATCTGCTCGCCGCGGATGAAGATCGAGCTGCGCGTGGTGATCATCGGGGCGCCGTCGGCGTCGACCGCCGTCGAGGACGTCGTCACCAGGGCGCCGCTGCGCTTGCCCTCCATCGACTCCACGCGGGCCTGGGCGCGGAGGGTGCCCTCGACCGGCAGCACCTGGTGCAGCCGGATCTCCTGCTCGGCGTGCACGAGCATCGCCCGGTTGAAGTCACCGATGCCCACCCCCGGCGCCTGCGCGAGCAGCACGCCGTAGGTGGGCAGCACCTGCTGCTGCACGCCGTGGCTGTTCTCCGTGGTGAACGGCAGCTCCTGGCTCGGGTCACCGAGCCCCGCGCCGACGCCGACGGCGTAGAGCAGGGCGTCCTTCGACGTCCAGCTGCGCTCGTGGACGGTTCCCTCGCGGCCGACGGCCGACAGGTCCAGTGGCATGGGGTTCAAGCCTCTCCTCGACGTGGTGGCGCTGCGCTGCGCCGCCCGGCCAGCATGCCGCACCGCCGTCCTCAGCTCTAGAGCCCTGTTCTAGTATTGCTCCGACAACGGGGGAGGGCGCATGTCCTGGTCGACCGCGTCGCGTCCGGACGGGCTCGAGCAACCGGTCGTCGGCACGTCCGGCGCGACGGACAGTCCGGAACCGGCCTTCCCGGCGGTCCCCCCGCCCGAGCCCGCGTCGTCCCACGACGACCCGGCCGTCATGCGCGAGGCCTGGCGGACGCTGTCCGTCGTCGGCCTGGCGAGCATGTTCTCCGGCCTGTCGAACAGCGCGCTCAACGTCGCGCTGCCGGCGATCGCGCGGGAGTACGACGCCTCGGCGACGGCGTCCAGCTGGATCCTGCTGTCGTTCATGCTCACCCAGACGCTGCTCATGGTGTCCTTCGGGCGGCTCGCCGACCTCTTCGGCCGGCGTTCGATGTACCTGACCGGCCTGGCCGTCTTCACCCTCGGCAACCTGCTCGCCGGGTTCGCCCCCGACGCGTGGTGGCTGGTGGCCTGCCGGGTGCTCCAGGCCGCGGGCGCGGCGATGCTGCTGACCAACAGCGCGGCTCTGGTCACCGGCGCCTTCCCGCGGCACCGCCTGGGTCAGGGCATGGGCATCTACCTGGCGTCGTTCTCCGTCGCCCAGCTCGTCGGGCCGACGCTGGGCGGGTTCCTCGCCGAGCACGTCGGCGTCCAGTGGCTGTTCTGGTCCAACGTGCCGGTCGGCATCGGCTGCCTGGTCTGGGGCGCGGTCGCGCTGCGCCCGGTGCCGCGGTCGGGCGAGCGGCTCTCGCTCGACGTCCCGGGCAACCTGCTGGCCTTCCTCGGCCTGGGCTGCGGGCTGGTCGCGCTCTCCCAGGTGACCTCGCTGGGCTGGTCGGACCCGCTGGTCGTCGGCGGGCTCGTGGCCTTCGCCGTCCTGCTGCCGACGTTCATCCTCGTCGAGCGGCGGGTGCGCGACCCGCTCATGGACACCCGGCTGTTCGAGGACCGCAGCTTCTCCTGGGGGCTGAGCGCCTCGTTCCTCAACGCGATCGGCAACTTCGGCGTCGTCCTGCTGGTCTCGCTGTACCTGCAGGCCGTCGGCGGGGAGGACGCGCTGTCGGCCGGGTGGAAGGTGCTCCCGCTCGCGGTGTCGGCGCTGGTCTTCTCCGCGGCGTCGGGCTTCTTCCAGCGCTGGATCGAGGCGCACACCCTCACTGTGCTCGGCAACGCGGCCACCGCGGCCGGGCTCGGCGTGCTGCTCCTGTTCACCGGCGCCGAGGTGAACGACGCCGCCGTCATGGCCGCGCTCATCCTGGTGGGCGCGGGCTCCGGGCTCTTCATGCCGTCGAACACCCAGGTCCTGCTCGCCACGATGCCCAGCGAGCGGCTGGGCATCGCCAACGGCATGCGGCTGATGCTGCAGAACACCGGCGCCGTCCTGGGCACCGCGGTGATCCTGACCGTGCTGACCACGCCGTTGCCGTTCGAGCTCCGGCGCTACGTCTTCGCCGGCACGATCTCCGAGGTCTCCGCCGAGGGCCGGCTCGACCTGGTCACCGGCTACCAGTGGACGGCGATCACCATGCTGCTGATCTGCCTCGGCGCCATGGCCTGCTCGCTGGGCGCCCGGCGGGCCGGGCTGCGGGCCGGCCGCCAGGGCTGACCGGCCCGCCGCGGGATCAGCGCGGGCCGAGCGCGCGGACCATGCCCTCCTGGGCGACGGTCATGACCAGCCGGCCGGACCGGTCGAACACCCGCCCGTGCATGAGCGAGCGGCCGCCCGCGGCCCAGCTGCTCTCCTGCTCGTAGCAGTGCCAGTCGTCGACCCGGGTGGGCCGGTGGAACCAGACGGCGTGGTCGAGGCTGGCCGCGGCGACGTCGGGCGCCCCGACAGCGCGGGCGTGCGGGGCGAGGGACGGTCGACAGCAGCAGCATGTCCGAGGCGTAGGCCAGCGCCGCCGCGTGCACGAGCGGCTCGTCGGGCAGTGCTCCGGGGGCGCGCAGCCAGAACCGCTGGTGCGGCGGAGCGGCCTCCCCGCGGGCGGCGGCGACGCGCGGCAGCTCGCCGTCGAAGCGCAGCTCGAAGGGGTGCCGGCGGAACAGGTCGCCGAACCACGACCGCAGCGGTTCGGGCGCGTCGGCGGCGGCGTCCTCGACCGTGGGCAGCGACTCCGGGTCCGGCGCGTCCAGGCCGGGCACCTGGTGGGTGAAGCCGGGCTCGGGGACCTGGAAGGACGCGGTGACGTCGAGGATCGCGCGGCCGTCCTGCTCGGCGGTGACCCGCCGGGTGCCGTAGGAGCGGCCGTCGCGCACCCGGTCGACCCGCAGGTCGGTGGGGGAGGACGCCTCGCCGACGCGGAGGAAGTAGGCGTGCAGCGAGTGGACGGCGCGGTCCGGGCCGACCGTGGCACCCGCCGCGAGCAGTGCCTGGGCGACGACGGCGCCCCCGAACGACCGCTCGGGACGGCGCCGACGCGGCCCGGCGCGGAAGGTGTCCTCGCCCGTCGCTGAGACCGAGAGCACGTCCGCGAGCGAGCCGCCCGGAGCCTGCGCGTCGTCCGTCGGACCGTCTACCTGCATGAATTCTCGACCCCTTCGTGCCAGCCCTCTTGACCTGTTAAGTGAATCACTATTCAATTCGTGGTGTGGGACGCATCGCAGGCGCGACGGGCGCGCAGACACGGCAGCGGCTGCTGCGTGCTGCCGCCGACGTGTTCGCCCGCCGCGGCTACGACGGCACCCGGGTGGCCGACATCGCCTCCGAGGCCGGGTTGAGCAACAGCGCGCTGTATGCGTACTTCACCTCCAAGGCCGAGCTGCTCGTGGGTGCCCTGCGCACCCACGGCCGCCGTCCGCTGGCCGACATGGTGGCGGCGAACCCCGACGGCCCGATCGTCGACGTGTTCATGCGCACCGGCGCGGGGCTGCGGGAGCGGCCCGACGCCGACCGCTACCTCGTCGTCGAGGCGCTCATCGCCGCCCGGCGCGACCCCGAGGTCGCCGCGGAGATGACGGCCTACATCCGCGAGCGCGCCGAGTGGATGACCGGCCTGGTCGAGCAGGCGCAGCTGCGCGGCGAGATCGACGCCACCGTCTCGGCGGGGGCGATCGCCCACCTGGCCACCTCGCTGGCCATCGGCAGCACGCTGCTCACCCCTGATCTGCACGACGTCGACGACGAGGACTGGTCGGCCCTGCTGACCCGGGTCGTGACGAGCATCGCCCGTACCGCAGAACAGATAGGAACCCCCGCATGAAGGTGCAGATCGACTCGAATCTGTGTCAGGGCCACGGCCGCTGCTACGACCTCGCTCCCGACCTGTTCGGTGAGGACGAGGAGGGCTACGCCACGCTCACCGCTCTCACCGCCGACGGCAACGTGCCCGCCGGCCGCGAGGGCGACATCCGTCTCGCTGCAGCCAACTGCCCCGAGTCCGCCGTTCTAGTGTTCGAGGAGGCCTGAATGACCGTCGATGACAGGTTCACCGACTCGCCGTTCCAGAAAGCTGATCCCGAGGAGCTCACCCGGTTCGAGGTGATGGACGGCCCGGTCTCCGACTGGGCCACCGACTTCTCGCACATGGACGAGAAGTACGCGGAGAACGCCCACGAGATCTGGGACGACCTGCGCGGTCGCTGCCCGGTGGCGCACACCGAGCGCTTCGGCGGGGCCTGGCTGCCCACCCGCTACGAGGACGTCCAGGCGATCGCCTACGACACCGAGCACTTCACCTCGCGGGCGATCATCGTCGGCAACTACCGGCCTCCGCTGGACCTGGCGCCGGTCGGCGGGGTCCCCCCGATCTCGTCCGACCCGCCGTTCCACCACGACGCGCGCAAGCTGCTGCTGCCGGCGTTCACCAAGGCGAACGTCGCGAAGCAGGAGATCACCACGCGCGACTTCTGCCACCAGCTGCATCGACGCCTTCGAGGGTCGGGACCTGGTCGACGCCGCCACCGAGTACGCGATGCACATCCCCGTGCGCGTGATCGCGGACATGCTGGGCTTCCCGACGGAGGACACGGACAAGTTCAAGCACTTCGTCGAGAACGCCCTCGAGGGTGTCAACAAGTCGCCCGAGGAGCGCGAGGCCGGCACCGCCGAGCTGTTCGAGTACCTGCTCGCGCAGGTCCGCGACCACATCGACAACCCGCGGGACGACCTGACGACGTACCTGATCAACGCCGAGCTCTACGGGCAGAAGCTGGCGCCGAACCACGTCGTGGGCACCATGGCGCTGCTGCTGATCGCCGGCATCGACACCACGTGGAGCGCCATCGGCGCCTCGCTGTGGCACCTGGCGAAGAACCCCGAGGACCGCAAGCGCCTGGTGGCCGAGCCCGCCCTGCGCACCACCGCGGTCGAGGAGTTCCTGCGTGCCTACGCCCCCGTGACCATGGCCCGCCTGGTCAAGGAGGACGTCGAGCTCGGTGGCGTCGAGATGAAGAAGGAGGACTGGGTCCTGCTTCCCTTCCCGGCCGCCAACCGCGACCCGGAGCGCTTCGAGGACGCCGACAAGGTGATCATCGACCGCGAGGTCAACCGGCACGCCGCGTTCGGCCTGGGCATCCACCGCTGCGCCGGCTCGCACCTGGCCCGCATGGAGCTGCGCGTCGCGCTCGACGTCTGGCTGGACCGGATCCCGGAGTTCACCCTGGCCGAGGACGCGCCGATGCGCTGGTCCACCGGTCAGATCCGTGGCCCGCGGATGCTGCCGATCCGGATCGGCTGATCTCCCCCGGAGCCCCGGAGGCCGTACGCGTACGGTCGCCGGGGCTCCGGCATGTCTCCACCCGCTCGATCAGCAAGGGGTTCCATCCGTGTCCAACCAGACCGTCGTGGTCGTCGGCTCCTCGGTCGGCGGGGTGCGCACCGCGCAGGCCCTTCGCCGCGAGGGGTTCACCGGCCGCATCGTGGTCGTCGGGGAGGAGGCGGCGGCGCCCTACGACAAGCCGCCGCTGTCCAAGCAGTACCTGGCGGGGGAGTGGGAGCTCGACCGGCTCGCCCTGCTCCCGCCCGGCGCGGCCGAGGCCGCGGAGCTCGAGCTGCGGCTCGGCGTCGCCGCCGTCCGGCTGGACGTCGCGGCGCGGCAGGTGCTGCTGGCCGACGGCACCGCGCTCGACTTCGACCACGTCGTCGTCGCCACCGGCGCGACCGCCCGGCCCTCGCCCTGGCCGGCCGCGTCCGGCGTGCACGTCATCCGCACCCTGGCCGACGTCGAGGGGCTGCGCGCCGACCTGGCTGCCGGCGGCCCCGTCGTCGTCGTGGGCGGCGGGGTCATCGGCGCCGAGGCGGCCGCGACCATCGCCACCCTCGGCCACGCGGTCACCGTCGTCGACCCGCTGGCCACCCCGCTCGCGCGGCTCGTCGGTCCCGAGGTCGGCACGCCGCTGGAGGAGCTGCACCGCCGGCACGGCGTGGACACCCGCTTCGGCGTCGGCGTCGAGGGCATCGACGGCACCGCCGGCGACCTCACCGTCCGGCTGACCGACGGCTCGGAGCTGCGCGCAGCGACCGTGCTCGTCGGCATCGGCGCGGTGCCCAACGACGGCTGGCTCGCCGACTCGGGCCTGCTGGTCGACAACGGCGTCGTCTGCGACCGGTACTGCCGCGCCGTGGACTCCGACGTCGTCTGGGCCGTCGGCGACGTCGCCCGCTGGCAGGACCCGCGCTACCCGGCCGAGGTGCGCGTCGAGCACTGGACCAACGCCGTCGAGCAGGGCGCCGCGGTCGCGCACAACATCGTGCACGGCGACGACCTGCAGCCCTACAGCCCGCTCGAGTACGTGTGGAGCGACCAGTACGACTGGAAGCTGCAGATCGTCGGGCACGCCACCCGCGGCGCCCGGCACGAGGTCGTCGGCGACCTGTCGGTCGACCCGGCGAAGGGCGCCGTCCTCTACTCCGACGACGACGGCGTGCTCATCGGCGCGGTCACCGTCAACTGGCCGAAGGCGCTGGTCACCAGCCGCCGCGCGCTGACCGCCGGCGGCACCGACTTCGCGGAGTTCGTCGCCTCGCTGCGCGAGCTGCTGGCCAAGCAGCAGGCGGCCGCCCCCGCCCGCTGACCCAGCGCAGACGCACAGGAGCCCGGGGACGCCGTTGTCCCCGGGCTCCTGTTGTCCGTGTGCGGGTCAGCCGTGCAGCAGCGCCCGGAACTTCCCGCAGGTCTCCTCGACGGCCGCGAGCGCGGCGGGGGAGAGCGAGCCCATGTCGAAGAAGCCGTGGATCAGGCCGTCGTAGCGCGTCAGCTGGACCGGCACGCCGGCGGCCCGGAGCGCCTCGGCGTAGGCCTCGCCCTCGTCGCGCAGCGGGTCGAACTCCGCGGTGACGACGACGGCCGGCGGCTGCCCGGTGAGGTTGGCGTGCAGCGGGGCCAGCCGGCGATCCTTGGTGTCCTCCCAGGCGCCGGCGTAGTGGCCGTAGAACCAGTCCATGGTCGGCTGCTCGAGGAAGTAGCCCTTCGCGTTCTCCACCCGCGAGGCGTACTCCCCGGCGGCGTCGACCGCCGGGTAGATGAGCAGCTGGGCGGTGACCGGCGTCCCCTCGGCGTGCAGCGTCTGGGCGACGACGGCGGCCAGGTTGCCGCCGGCGCTGTCGCCGGCGACGCCGAGCCGGTCGTCCCCGCCGAAGCGGGCCCGGTTCGCCGCGATCCAGCGGGCCGACACCTCGGCGTCGTCCGCGGCGGCGGGGAACGGGTGCTCCGGGGCCAGCCGGTAGTCCACCGAGACGACGACGGCCGCGGAGTCGCGGCAGATGTGCCGGGCCATGTTGTCGTGGGTCTCGAGGTCACCGATGACCCAGCCGCCGCCGTGGAAGAAGATCACCGTCGGGAACGGCCCGTCGCCCTCGGGGCGGTAGACCCGTGCCCGCAGGTCGCCCTCGGCGCCGGGGACGGTGATGTCCTCGGTGCTCGCCACGGGCACGATCTGCTCGGGGCCGCGCAGGCCGGTCGTCATGGCCAGGTACTGCGCGCGGCCGGCCTCCGGCGGGCCCTCGTACATCGGGGGCAGGTCCGAGGACTGGGCCATGGCGAGCAGTGCGGCGATGTGCTGGTCGACCGGCACGGGGTCTCCTGTCAGCGAGAGGGGGTGGGGGCGAGCGGGGTCAGGAGTAGACGAGGCCGTCGTCGAGGTCGGCGGTCGGCAGCAGCGTCCGCTCCTCGGCGTACTCCTTGTGGTGCGTCCACGGCTCCCGGTCGCCGCGCTTGTACATCCGGTGCTGGGAGCGCATGACGTAGCCGGGGTTGAAGTTCTCCGGGTCCGACCAGTCCAGCAGCGGCATGTCGGCGTCCTCCGGCCGCAGCTGCGGGACGACGACCGGGGTGCCCTGGTCGTCCATCTTGGCCAGCAGCCGGCACACGAACTGGCTGACCAGGTCGGCGCGCAGGGTCCAGCTGGCCCGGAAGTACCCGAACACGTAGGCCATGTTCGGCACACCGGTGATCATCAGCCCGCGGTAGGTGACCTGCTGGGTGAAGTCGACCGGCGCGCCGTCGACGGTGAAGGCGACGTTGCCGAACACCGACAGGTCGAAGCCGGTGGCGGTGACGACGATGTCGGCCTCGAGCTCCTCGCCCGAGGCGAGCCGGATGCCGGTCGGGGTGAACCGCTCGATGGTGTCGGTGACGACCGAGGCGTTGCCCTCGCGCAGGGCGGTGAACAGGTCGCCCTCGGGGACGGCGGCCAGGCGCTGCTGCCACGGCCGGTAGGTCGGGTTGAAGTGCTTGTCGATGTCGAAGCCCTCGGGGAGCAGCGGGCGCATCGAGTCGATGAGGAACGCCCGCAGCGCGTCGGGCTGCTCCTTGGACATGCGGTGGATCTCCTCGCCCTGCACGAACGAGGCGCGCCGCATGATCTCGTGCGTCCACTCGTCCGGGATCTCCAGCGCGCGCAGCGTCGCGGCGAGCTCGGCGACCTTGGGGCGGGAGATGAAGAACGTGGGCGAGCGCTGCAGCATCGTCACGTGCTTGGCGTCCGCGGCGATCGCGGGCACGAGGGTGGCGGCGGTGGCGCCGGAGCCGATGACGACGACGCGCTTGCCGGAGTAGTCGAGGTCCTCGGGCCAGTGCTGCGGGTGCACGACCTGGCCGCGGAACTCGTCCATGCCCTCCCAGCGCGGCTGGAACGGCTTGTCGTGGTCGTAGTAGCCCTGGCACATCCAGAGGAAGCCGGTGGTGAAGCGCAGCTGCTCGCCGGTGTCCTCGCGGGTCACCTCGACGGTGTACTGCTTCTCCTCCGACGACCAGCTCGCCGCGGTGACCCGGTGCCGGTAGCGGATCTTCCCGGCCAGGTCGTTCTCCTCGATGACCTCGTCGAGGTAGGTGAGGATCTCGTCGGCGGTGGCGATCGAGGGCCCGCGCCACGGCTTGAAGCCGTAGCCGAAGGTGAACAGGTCGCTGTCCGAGCGGGCGCCAGGGGTAGCGGTGCGTCCGCCACGTGCCGCCGCGGGTGTCGAGCGCGTCCAGGATCAGGAAGCTGCGGTCGGGCTGCTCCTGCTGGAGGTGGTAGGCGGCGCCGATGCCGGAGATGCCGGCCCCGACGATCAGGACGTCCACGTGCTGGACGTCGGTGCTGCTGGTGCGGCCGGCGGGGGCCTGCATCGTGGTCATCGGGTGCTCCTCGCAGGCGCGTGACGTACGTCGCAGAACCTACCGACGACCAGGTCGAATTGCTAGAACGTCGCTCTGGTTTGTGCGGCCGTCGCGGGCACCCATCCGATCCGTGGACGCCCCGGCGGTCCGGTCGTACGGTGCGGGCATGCACGAGCCCGCGCACCCCGTGCGCTTCGTGACCGCGGCCAGCCTCTTCGACGGGCACGACGCGTCGATCAACATCATGCGGCGGATGCTGCAGGCGCAGGGGGCCGAGGTCGTGCACCTCGGCCACGACCGCAGCGTCGACGCCGTCGTCCGAGCGGCCGTCGAGGAGGACGTCCAGGGCGTCGCGATCTCGTCCTACCAGGGCGGTCACGTCGAGTACTTCGGCTACCTCGTCGACCGGCTGGCCGAGGCCGGCGCCGGGCACGTGCAGGTCTTCGGCGGCGGCGGCGGCGTCATCGTCCCGGAGGAGATCGCCGCGCTGCGCGAGCGGGGCGTCACGATCTTCGCGCCCGAGGACGGCCAGCGGCTCGGGCTGCCGGGCATGATCAACGAGCTGGTCCGCGCCTGCGACGTCGACCTCGCCGCCGAGGGCCCGGACGTCGACGCCGTGCTGGCCGGCGACCCGGCCGCGCTGGCGCGGGCCGTCACCGTCCTGCAGAGCGGCCGCTCGCCGGAGCTCGCCGAGCGGCTCCGGGCGGCGGCCGGCCGGCGCCGGGTGCCCGTCCTCGGCATCACCGGGACCGGCGGGTCGGGGAAGTCCTCGCTCACCGACGAGCTGCTGCGCCGGCTGCGGCTGGATCAGGAGGACAAGCTCCGCGTCGCCGTCCTCGCCATCGACCCCACCCGGCGGCGCGGCGGCGGGGCGCTGCTCGGCGACCGGATCCGGATGAACGCTCTCGAGTCCGGCGACGGGCACCGCACCTTCTTCCGCTCGATGGCCACCCGCAGCGCCGGCGCGCAGGTGCCCGAGCACCTCGACGACGTCCTCGCCGCGGTGCGGGCGGCCGGCTACGACCTGGTGGTCGTGGAGACCCCGGGCATCGGCCAGGGCGACGCCGCGATCGTGCCTTTCAGCGACGTCTCGCTGTACGTGATGACGCCGGAGTTCGGCGCCGCCTCGCAGCTGGAGAAGATCGACATGCTCGACTTCGCCGACGTCGTGGCGATCAACAAGTTCGAGCGGCGCGGCGCCGAGGACGCCCGCCGGGACGTCGCCCGCCAGCTGGTGCGCAACCGCGAGGCGTTCGGGGTGCCCTGGGAGCAGATGCCGGTCTACGGCACGAGCGCCGCGCGGTTCAACGACGACGGCGTGACCGCCCTGTACCAGCACCTGCTGGGCCTGCTCGCCGAGGCGGGTCTGGCCGCCGGCCCCGGCGCGCTGCCCCGGGTCGACGTCATGGCCTCGACCGGGCTGACCAGCGTCGTCCCGGCGCAGCGGGCGCGGTACCTGGCCGAGATCAGCGAGGCCGTGCGCGGCTACCACGCGGCGACGGCCGCGCAGGCCGACGTCGCCCGCCGCCGTCAGCACCTGACCACGGCCGCCGAGGTCCTCGAGGGGGCCGCCGCCGACGCCGCCCGTGCCGCGGCCGAGGCGGCCGCCGCCGAGCTGCTGCCCGACGTCCGGGCACTGCTCGAGGGCTGGCCGGCCACGGTCGAGGCGTACTCGGGGGAGGAGTACGGCTACTCCGTCCGCGGCACCGAGCACCGCACCCCGCTGACCCGCACCACCCTCTCGGGCACCGCCGTCCGCCGGGTGTCCCTGCCGCGCACGCAGGACGACGCCGAGCTGCTGCGCTTCCTGCGGGCGGAGAACCTGCCGGGCGCGTTCCCGTTCACCGCCGGCGTCTTCCCGTTCAAGCGCTCCGGCGAGGCGCCGGCCCGGATGTTCGCCGGCGAGGGCGACCCGTTGCGCACCAACCGGCGGTTCCGGCTCCTGTCGGCGGGCAACGAGGCGACCCGGCTCTCCACGGCGTTCGACTCGGTGACGCTCTACGGCCGCGACCCCGATCCGCGGCCGGACATCTACGGCAAGGTCGGCACCTCCGGGGTCTCCATCGCCACGCTCGAGGACATGCGGGTCCTCTACGACGGCTTCGACCTGTGCTCGCCCACCACCTCGGTGTCGATGACCATCAACGGTCCGGCGCCGACGATCCTGGCGATGTTCCTCAACACCGCGATCGACCAGCGGCTGGCCGCCTTCCGCGCCGAGGAGGGCCGCGAGCCCGACGCGGCGGAGGCCGAGGAGCTGCGCGCCTGGGTGCTGGCGAACGTCCGCGGCACCGTGCAGGCCGACATCCTCAAGGAGGACCAGGGGCAGAACACCTGCATCTTCTCCACCGAGTTCGCGCTGCGCGCCATGGGCGACATCCAGCAGTGGTTCATCGACCACGGCGTCCGGAACTTCTACTCGGTGTCGATCTCCGGCTACCACATCGCCGAGGCCGGGGCGAACCCCATCAGCCAGCTCGCGTTCACCCTCGCCAACGGCTTCACCTACGTGGAGAGCTACCTGGCCCGCGGGATGTCGATCGACGACTTCGCGCCCAACCTGTCGTTCTTCTTCTCCAACGGCATGGACGCCGAGTACTCGGTGATCGGCCGGGTGGCCCGCCGCATCTGGGCGGTCGCGATGCGCGAGCGGTACGGGGCGAACGCGCGGTCCCAGCAGCTGAAGTACCACGTGCAGACGTCGGGCCGGTCGCTGCACGCGCAGGAGATGGACTTCAACGACATCCGGACGACGCTGCAGGCGCTCTGCGCGATCTACGACAACGCCAACAGCCTGCACACCAACGCCTTCGACGAGGCGGTGACGACGCCGTCGGAGCAGTCGGTGCGCCGGGCGCTGGCGATCCAGATGATCATCGACCGCGAGTGGGGGCTGGCCGGCAACGAGAACCCGCTGCAGGGCTCGTTCGTGATCGAGGAGCTCACCGAGCTGGTCGAGGAGGCCGTGCTCGCCGAGTTCGACCGGATCGCCGAGCGCGGCGGCGTGCTGGGGGCCATGGAGACCGGCTACCAGCGCGGCCGCATCCAGGACGAGTCGATGCTCTACGAGCACCGCAAGCACGACGGCAGCCTGCCCATCGTCGGCGTCAACACCTTCCTGGCGCCCGACCGCGGTGACGCGCCGCCCGCGCCGGTGGAGCTCGCCCGCGCCACCGAGGCGGAGAAGCGCTCGCAGCTGGACCGGCTGGCCACCTTCCACGCCGCGCACGCCGACGAGGCGCCGGCGGCCCTGGCCCGCCTCCAGCAGGTGGCCATGGACGGCGGGAACGTCTTCGCCGAGCTCATGGAGACCGTGCGCGTGCTGCTCGCTGGGGCAGATCACCGAGGCGTTCTTCGAGGTGGGCGGCCAGTACCGCCGCAACGTGTGACCCGGCCCCCCGAGGGCAGAAATGGCCATTTCTGCCCTGTCGACGACCTCGGGACGCCGGTCGAGCTGGCGGGCCCGCCGCAGCGGATCGTCTCGCTGGTGCCGTCGCTGACCGAGGCGCTGGCGGTCACCGTGCCCGACCGGCTCGTCGGCGCCACCGACTGGTGCACGCACCCGGCCGGCCTCGACGTGGCACGGGTCCGCGGCACCAAGAACCCCGACCGGGCGGCGATCACAGCGCTCGCCCCGGACCTCGTCGTCGCCAACCGCGAGGAGAACAGGCAGCTCGACGTGCAGCGGCTGCGGGCGGCGGGCGTGCCGGTGTGGGTGACGGTCATCGAGTCGGTCGACGAGGCGCCGGCGTCGATGCGCCGGCTGTTCGGCGAGGTGCTGGACGCGGGTGAACCGGACTGGCTGCGCACCGCCGCCGCGGAGTGGGCCCGGCCGGCGCCCGGGCCGGAGCTGCGGGTCGCCGTCCCGATCTGGCGCGATCCGTGGATGGTGGTCGGCGGGCGGACGTTCGCCGCCGACCTGCTCGCCCGGCTCGGCCTGCGCACCCCCTTCGCGGACGGCGGGGAGCGCTACCCGCGGGTCGAGGTCGACGAGCTGCGCGGCGCCGACCTCGACCTCGTGCTCCTGCCGGACGAGCCCTACGTGTTCACCGCCGACGACGGACCGGAGGCCTTCCCTGGACTCCGGTCCGTCCTGGTCTCCGGGCGCGACCTCACCTGGTACGGCCCGTCCCTGGCGACGGCGCGCGAGCGGCTGCTCGCCACGGTGCGCGGCTGAGCGATCGGTCCAGCGCTGGGCGACCCGGTCCAGCGCTGGGCAACCCGGTTCAGCGCTTGGCCAGCCGGGCGCGGACGACGGCGGCCTGCTCCGGCGAGCCGATCAGCTTGCCGATCTCGGTCTGCTCGGCGGCCAGCCCCTCGGCCAGCGGCACCCGCCCGGCGAGGTCGACCAGTCGCTTGATCGCGCGGGTCGCGTTCCTGCTGTGCCCGGCGATCTCGGCGGCCAGGGCCTGCGCGGCGGCCAGCGGGTCGGCCTCCTCGCGGGTGGCCATGCCGATGCGGGCCGCCTCCGTGCCGGAGATCTTCCGCCCGGTCAGCGCCAGTTCCTTGGCGACGTCGCGGCCGACCAGCTCGGGCAGCAGCTGGGTGCCGCACATGTCGGGGCAGATGCCCCACTGGATCTCCATGAGCGAGAGCTGCGTGTCCGGGGCGACCAGCCGGATGTCGGCGCCCAGGGCGATCTGCAGGCCGCCGCCGAAGGCGACGCCGTGCACCGCGGCGATGACCGGCGCGGGCACCAGCGACCACACGTGCACGACCTGCTGGGCCAGCGCGCCTGCCGCGCCCAGCGGCTCGCGCGGCTCGGGAGCCCGCCGCTCGCCGTCGGCCTGGCCGCGGTCGGCCATCGCGGCGAAGGAGCCGAAGTCCAGGCCGGCGCAGAACGCCCGCCCGGCGCCGTGCAGGACGACCGCGCCGACGTCGTCGCGGGTCATGAGCTCGCGGCCGGTGGCCAGGATCGCCTCGAACATCGCCGGGTCCAGGGCGTTCATCTTCTCGGGCCGGTCCAGCCGGACGGTCGCCACGCCGTCGGTCACGTCGAGCGCTACGCGGGATGCATCCTCATTCGCCATGCCGGCTGTCTACGGGCGGCGGGAGGTGGCTGTCAACGAGCGGGTCGCAGACCGGCCCGCCTAGGGTGCGCGCATGGCCTCCGCTGCGCGCACCGCCGCCCGCCTGCTGCTCGGAGGCGCCATGGTCGGCGCCGGGGTGCTGCACCTGACCACCCAGCGCCAGGAGTTCCAGGCGCAGGTGCCCGGCTGGTTCCCGATCGACGAGGACCTCACCGTGCTGGGCTCCGGCGTCGCCGAGATCGCGCTCGGTGCGTCCTTCGTGGCGCTGCCGCGGAGGAAGCGGTTCGTCGGCGCGCTGCTCGCCGCGTTCTTCGTGGTGATCTTCCCGGGCAACGTCGGCCAGTACCTGGAGGGCACCGACGCGTTCGGCCTGGACACCGACACCAAGCGCCTGGTCCGGCTGTTCTTCCAGCCGGTGCTCGTGCTCCTGGCGCTGTTCGGCGGCGGCTGGTCCCGCCGCGACCTGCGTCGCCGCTGAACGGCCGCTGGTCGGCGCGGGCCGGAGTTCAGCGCCGCGGGAACAGGGCCCACACGTGCTTGCAGTGCGGCTCGGGCACCCAGCCGTAGGCGGTGGCGTAGGCGGCGATCATGAACAGCCCGTACCCGCCCAGCCCCTCGGCTCGACCGGGGTCCGGGGTGGGGGGCACGGCCCGAGCGGCGTCGGTGACGTCCACGAGCCAGTGCTCGGGGAGGGGGCACACGCGCAGCACCACCGGCTGCCGACCGTGGCGGAGCCCGTTCGACGCCAGCTCGTCGAGGGCCAGGATCATGCGCTCGACCGACTCCTCGTCCGAGCGGCCGTCCGGGAGTTCGGCCGCGAGCCGCTGCCGCACCGCCGAGCGGGCGCGGGTCACGTCGCGCAGGGTGCCGAGCTCCCACGTCCAGCAGTCGTGGGCGTGCGGCAGGGGCTCCTGGCCCCAGGCCAGCGACGCCAGCGGTGCGGCCGCGGTGACGGAGGGCTCGACGGGCTCAGCCACGGGCGGGACGGCGGGCGTCGACAGGGGTCACGGTGAGTGCGCTGCTCTCGGTCGTGGCCCGGGGGAGCGGGCGGCGTGGTTCGGATCGAGCAGGAACTCGGTGCGGCGGCCCCACGAAAGCAGCCCGCGCACCCGGCCGCACGTCGGACCGGTCGGTTCCGGTCGCTCAGTCGAGAACCGTGCCGGTCGGGACCGCCCGGACGACGCCGCGGGCCAGTTCGTCGTCACGCGGGGGACCGGACCACTCGATCATGAGCAGCGAGGCGTCGTCGGACGTGCGGCCGCCGCGCCCCTGCAGGAGGGACTGCGACAGCAGCCGCACCGTCTCCGCCGGCGGGAGCCGGTGGACGGCGTTGGCCTCGATGAACTCGCGCAGCCGTTGCTCGCCGAACTGGGCGCCGTCGTCGAGGCGCTCCTCGACCACGCCGTCGGTGAAGAAGAGCAGCCGGTCGTGCGGCTCCAGGGTGATCGAGTGGAGGTGCGGCTCGGCGTCGCCGAACCCGACGGGCCGGCTGACCCGGCCGGTCAGCTCCCGGACCACCCGACCACCGCGGATCAGCAGGCCCGGCGGGTGGCCGGCGTTGATCCAGGTCAGCCGGCCGGTACCGGTCTCGAGCCGGCCGATCAGCGCCGTGGCGAACCGCCCGGGGAAGGAGGAGCCGAGGACCGAGTCCATCTCGGCGTACATGTCCCGCAGGTCGCTGCCGTTCACCCGGCCGTGCCGGTAGGCGGCGATGAGCAGGGTGGCCATGGTGGCCGCCTCCACGCCGTGGCCCATGGCGTCGAAGACGGCCAGGTGCAGCGTGCGCTCGTCGAGGGCGTAGTCGAAGCTGTCCCCGCCGACGTCGTAGGCCGGCTCGAGGGCGCCGGCGAGCGCGAGGTCCGGCGTGGTCATGACCAGCGGCGGCAGCATCTGCCACTGCAGGTGCGCCGACAGGCTCATCGGCGAGGACATGCGGGTGCGGGCGAAGGTGTCCGTGTACCCGGACTTCGTCACCACGAGGTCGGCGGTGAGGCCGGCGATCCGCTGGGCCAGCCGGCGGTCGTTGTCGTCGACCCGGGGCAGGGTGAGGCCGAGGACGCCGACGCGGTCGGAGCCGTCCAGCATCGGGACGTACAGGCGGACCGTCCCGTCGGCCTGGCGCACCTCGCACGGGCTGTCGGTGCGGAACGCCGCCCCCGCCATGCTGCCGTCGATCGGCTCGGGGTCACCGCCGAGGCCGGCGCCTTGCAGGGGGCGGAGCACGGAGTGCTCGAAGTCCTGCAGCCAGATCGCCACGTCGCTGCCGCCCATGGCCTCGATCTCCTGCGCGACCAGCGGGCCGACCAGCCGGGGCGGCATCAGGTGGGCGCGATCGAGCAGCGAGCCCAGGATGCGCTCGCCGAGGCTCTCCGCGCGGGACCGCCCGTCCGGATCGGTGAAGCCGACCCCGGTGAGGGTTCCCTCGGCTGCGCCCCGTGTGTACGTCGAACCTGCGTCGTGCTGCGTCATCCCTCGCCCACTGCGTGTGGCCGCGATGCCGCGACGGAGTGACTCTTCCTCGGCCGACCGCGGTTTGGCAAGCACGTGGGGGCGGCGGGTCCTACCGGTCGGTAGGCGGTACCGGATCCGGCCACGGGATAGGTTCGACGCAGGACGTCGACGTCGGCAGGGGAGTGGCGCGGTGGTTTCGAGCGGCAGATCGGTGCTGGTGACCGGCGGCAACCGCGGCATCGGGCTGGCGATCGCCCGGGCCTTCGCCGAGCAGGGCGACTCCGTCGCGGTGACCCACCGCGGCAGCGGCGCTCCCGACGGGCTGTTCGGCGTGCAGTGCGACGTCACCAGCAGCGAGGACGTCGACCGCGCCTTCACCGAGGTCGAGGAGCACCAGGGCCCGGTGGAGGTGCTGGTCAGCAACGCCGGTATCACCCGCGACGGCCTGCTCATGCGGATGAAGGAGGAGGACTTCGCCGACGTCCTCGACGCCAACCTGACCGCCGCCTACCGGGTGGCCAAGCGGGCCAGCGCCAAGATGGTGCGCGCCCGCGCCGGGCGGATGATCTTCGTGTCCTCCGTCGTCGGCCTGCTCGGGTCGGCCGGGCAGACCAACTACGCGGCGTCGAAGTCGGGCCTGGTCGGCCTGGCGCGGTCGATCGCCCGCGAGCTCGGCAGCCGGGGCATCACGGCCAACGTCGTGGCGCCCGGCTTCGTGACCACGGACATGACCGCGGCGCTGCCGGAGGCCCGGCAGAAGGAGATCCTGGGGCAGGTGCCGCTGGGGCGGTACGCCTCGGCGGAGGAGGTCGCCGGCGTCGTGCGCTTCCTCGCCGGCGACGCGGCCGGCTACATCACCGGGGCGGTCGTCCCGGTCGACGGCGGACTGGGGATGGGGCACTGATGAGCGGCGGCATTCTCGAGGGCAAGAAGGTCCTCGTCACCGGCGTGCTGACCGAGGCGTCGATCGCCTTCGCGACGGCGCGCCTCGCGCAGGAGCAGGGCGCCACCGTCGTCCTGTCGAACTTCGGCCGCGCGCTGTCGCTGTGCCAGCGGATCGCGAAGCGGCTGCCCCAGGAGGCCGCCGTCGTCGAGCTCGACGTGACCGACACCGAGCACCTGGGCTCGCTCGCCGACCGGCTGCGGGAGCAGGGCTTCGACTCCCTCGACGGCGTCGTCCACTCCATCGGCTTCGCGCCGCAGGAGGCGATGGGGGAGGGCTTCCCGGAGGTCGCCTGGGAGCACGCCGCCACGGCGTTCCAGGTGTCCGCCTGGTCCTACGCCTCGCTCACCCAGGCGTGCCGGCCGCTGCTGGCCAACCCCTCGTCGGTGGTCGGGCTGACCTTCGACGCCTCCGTCGCCTGGCCGGTCTACGGCTGGATGGGCGCGGCCAAGGCGGCGCTGGAGTCGACCAGCCGGTACGTCGCCCGCGAGCTGGGCCCCGACGGCGTCCGGTCCAACATCGTGGCGGCCGGGCCGCTGCGCAGCATGGCGATGAAGTCGATCCCCGGCAGCGCGCAGTTCGAGGAGGCCTGGGAGGGCCGGGCGCCGCTGGGCTGGTCGGTCACCGACACCGAGCCCGCCGGCAAGGCCGTCGTCGCCCTGCTCTCGGACTGGTTCCCCGCCACCACCGGCGAGATCGTCCACGTCGACGGCGGGTTCCACGCCGTCGGCGTGTGACGTCCCCGACCCCTGCATCCAGCACCGCCCCGCAACCGGAAAGAACCCACGTGCCCCGCGCCATCGTCGACATCACCCCTGCCGGTCAGCGTCCCGACCAGGAGCCGTCCCTGGCCGTCCGCAACAACGGCGGCGTCGAGCCCTCCGCTGCCCCCGCTCCGGAGGGTCGCCGGGACGCGCTGCTGCTGCTCTCGTTCGGCGGGCCCGAGGGCCACGACGACGTCATGCCGTTCCTCGAGAACGTCACCCGCGGCCGCGGCATCCCCCGCGAGCGGCTCGAGGAGGTGGCCGAGCACTACCACCACTTCGGCGGCGTGAGCCCGATCAACGACCAGAACAAGGCGCTGATCGGCGCGCTGCAGGGTGCGCTCCGCTCCGCCGGCGTCACGCTGCCGGTGTACTGGGGCAACCGGAACTGGGCGCCCTACGTCGAGGACGTCTGGCAGCAGATGGCCGACGACGGCATCCAGCACGCCTACGTCCTGGCGACGTCGGCCTACGCGTCGTTCTCCGGCTGCCGGCAGTACCACGAGGACATCGCCCGGGCCCGCGCCGCGATGACCGGCGACGCCTCGGCGCCCGGCGGCCCGACGGCGGAGAAGCTGCCGCACTACTTCGACGCCGAGGGCTTCCTGCGGGCCAACGCCGACGCGCTGGCCGCGGCGCTGGCCGAGCTGCCCGAGGAGCTCCGCGAGGGCGCCCGGCTGGTCGCCACCGCGCACAGCATCCCCGACTCGATGGCCGCCGTCGCCGGCCCGCAGGGGCACGCCTACGAGGCCGAGCTGGAGGCCGCCGCCCGGCAGGTCGTGGACCTGGTCGCTCCCGGCCGGGCGTTCGACCTGGTCTGGCAGAGCCGCAGCGGCCCGCCCTCGGTGCCGTGGCTCGAGCCGGACGTCAACGACCACCTGAAGGCGCTGGCCGCCGCGGGCGAGCAGGCTGTCGTGCTCTTCCCGGTCGGGTTCGTCAGCGACCACCTCGAGGTGATCTGGGACCTCGACAACGAGGCGAAGGAGACCGCCGAGGAGCTGGGGCTGGCGTTCGCCCGCGCCGCGACGGCGGGCACCCACCCGGCGTTCGTCGACGCGCTGGTGCAGCTGCTCGCCGAGCGCCGCGCCGGGGGAGAGCCCCGCCTGGGCACCAACTGCCCCGCGAACTGCTGTTTCGTGCCGCCGAGGCCGCGCCCCACCAGCTGACCGATCGCGAGGGGGTCGGCGTCAGTCGGTGCCGGACTCCATCGCCGCGCGGTCGAGCGCCTCGTCGAGCTCGGATACCCGGCCGCGGGAGGCGATCGTCTCCGCGCCGCCCTGGACGGAGGCGTCGATGAGGCCGGTCGAGGCCGCCTGCGCGGCGCCGATCGCCGCCTGCACCGAGCCGCCGACCATGCCGATCCGGGCGTACTGCTCGAGCCGCGCGCGGGAGTCGGCGATGTCGAGGTTGCGCATCGTCAGCTGGCCGATCCGGTCGACCGGGCCGAAGGCGGAGTCCGACGTGCGCTCCATCGACAGCTTGTCCGGGTGGTAGCTGAACGACGGGCCGCTGGTGTCGACGATCGAGTAGTCCTCGCCGCGGCGCAGCCGGATGGTCACCTCGCCGGTGACGGCCATGCCCACCCAGCGCTGCAGCGACTCCCTGAGCATGAGCGCCTGGGGGTCCAGCCAGCGGCCCTCGTACATGAGCCGGCCCAGGCGGCGGCCCTCTGAGTGGTAGGTCGCCAGGGTGTCCTCGTTGTGGATGGCGTTGACCAGCCGCTCGTAGGCGATGTGGAGCAGCGCCATGCCGGGCGCCTCGTAGATGCCCCGGCTCTTGGCCTCGATGATCCGGTTCTCGATCTGGTCGGACATGCCCAGGCCGTGCCGGCCGCCGATGGCGTTGGCCGCCATCACCAGGTCGACGGCGGAGGCGAACTCCTGGCCGTCGATGGTCACGGGGCGGCCCTGCTCGAAGCCGATGGTCACCGTCTCCGGGGCGATCTCCACCGACTCGTCCCAGAACCGGACGCCCATGATCGGCTCGACGGTCTCCAGGCCGGTGTCCAGGTGCTCGAGGGTCTTCGCCTCGTGCGTGGCACCCCAGATGTTGGCGTCGGTCGAGTACGCCTTCTCCGTGCTGTCGCGGTAGGGCAGGTCGTGGGCGACCAGCCACTCCGACATCTCCTTGCGCCCGCCGAGCTCGGTGACGAAGTCGGCGTCGAGCCACGGCTTGTAGATCCGCAGCCCTGGGTTGGCCAGCAGGCCGTAGCGGTAGAACCGCTCGATGTCGTTGCCCTTGTAGGTCGAGCCGTCGCCCCAGATCTGGACGTCGTCCTCGAGCATCGCGCGGACCAGCAGCGTGCCGGTGACGGCGCGGCCCAGCGGCGTGGTGTTGAAGTAGTTGCGCCCGCCGGAGCGGATGTGGAAGGCGCCGCAGGTCAGCGCGGCCAGGCCCTCCTCGACCAGCGCGGCGCGGCAGTCGACCAGGCGGGCGATCTCGGCGCCGTAGGCCGCGGCGCGGTCGGGCACCGACTCGATGTCCGGCTCGTCGTACTGGCCGATGTCGGCCGTGTAGGTGCAGGGCACCGCGCCCTTGTCGCGCATCCACGCGACCGCCACCGACGTGTCGAGACCACCGGAGAACGCGATGCCGACGCGTTCGCCGACCGGGAGAGAGGTGAGGACCTTGGACACGGGCACAAGTATGCACAGGGCTGCATGATCATGCAGCACCGGGTCAGCGCGGCAGCGCGTTGTAGGCCGCCGTCACCGCCTCGCGGACGGCGCCGGACAGCGGCCGGAGGACGGCGTCGCGGCGGGCGGCCTGCGCCTGGTTGACCGCCCCGCCGGGGGCATCGGCCATGGCCAGGTCGAGGACGGCGGCCACCCGCACCGCGCGGCCCAGGATGGCCAGGGCCAGCGGGTCGTGGTCGTCCGGGAGGCCGGGAGCGGCCCCCGGGCGGGCCAGCCCGGCCAGCAGCTCGGGCACCTCGGGGTGCCAGCGGGCCAGGTCGAGCTCGGCCAGCGTGCGCGCCGACCCGGTGATCGCCAGGTCCAGCTGGCCGGCCGCGGCGCGCAGCGTGCCCTCCACCGGTGGCGGCGGGGGTGCGACCCCGTCCAGGACGAACGCCGTCCACCCGAGCACCTCCGAGCCCAGCGGCTCGGGCACGAGCACCAGCCGCTCGCCGACGGCGGCCTGCCCGGCCTCCAGGGCGAGGGCGGCCAGGCCGGGCACCGCGGGCAGGCCGCGGACGTCCCCGGGTGCGGGGAGCACCAGGCGCAGCCGGCGCTCGCCCAGGCCGCGCAGCGCGCTGAGCGCCGAGCCCAGCGGCACGGCGCCGTCGGTGCCCGGCAGCCCGGTCACGCGGTGCGCGGCGTCGCCGGTGACGGCGTCGAGGGTCTCGTCGTAGGAGGTGCGTCCGGTGAGCCAGGCGGTGGCCCACGCCGCGAACCGACCGGCGGGGAAGTCGTGCACCGGGCGAGGCTACGTCGGCCGCGCGCCTGCCGCCGCGGCCGGCCGACGGCTCTGCCAGACTCCGGACCATGGCTGCCTGGCTGCTCTGGCTCATCGCCGCCGGCCTGTTCGTCGGCGGGGAGGTCGTCACCCTCGACCTCGTGCTGCTGATGTTCGCCGGCGGTGCCCTGGGCGGCGCCGCGGTGGCGGTCGCCGGAGGCGCGACGGCGCTCCAGCTCGTGGCGTTCATCGCCGTGTCCCTGGCGCTGCTCGCCGTGGTCCGCCCGATCGCCAAGCGGCACCTGGAGCACCGGACGCCGGCCCAGCTGGACGGCGTGGACACCCTCGTCGGGCGCACCGCCGTCGTCACCCGGGCCGTGGACGTCGCGGGCGGCCGGATCCGGCTCGGGGCCGACGAGTGGACGGCCCGCAGCCAGTACGACGGCGAGGCCTTCGCGGTCGGCACGACGGTGCGCATCCTGCAGATCGACGGCGCGACCGCCGTGGTGGGCGACGCGCTGGGGTGAACCGCCGGCCGCGACCGTGACCTGGGGATGCGGACGTGGGAGGGTCGGGAGCATCCGCCCCCGACGGAAGAGGTCCCGTGGAACCCGCCCTGATCGCCCTGGCCGTGATCGCGCTGCTGCTGGTCGTCGTCCTGGCCAAGAGCGTCACGATCGTGCCGCAGGCCCAGGCCAAGGTCGTCGAGCGGCTCGGCCGGTACAGCCGCACGCTCACCCCGGGCCTGTCCGTCCTGGTGCCCTTCGTGGACCGCGTGCGGGCCACGATCGACCTGCGCGAGCAGGTCGTCTCCTTCCCGCCGCAGCCGGTGATCACCGCCGACAACCTGCAGGTCGGCATCGACACCGTCGTCTACTTCCAGGTCACCGACCCCAAGCTCGCGGTCTACGGGATCGCGAACTACATCACCGGCATGGAGCAGCTGACCACCACGACGCTGCGCAACGTCGTCGGCGGGCTGAACCTCGAGGGCGCGCTGACCGGCCGCGACGGCATCAACAGCCAGCTGCGCGAGGTGCTCGACGGCACCACCGGCCCGTGGGGCCTGCGCGTGGCGCGCGTGGAGATCAAGGCGATCGACCCGCCGCACTCCATCCAGGACTCGATGGAGAAGCAGATGCGCGCCGACCGCGACAAGCGTGCGGTCATCCTCACCGCCGAGGGTCACCGCCAGGCGGCCATCACCTCGGCCGAGGGCGAGAAGGCCTCGGCCATCCTCTCCGCGGAGGGTCGCAAGCAGGCCGCGATCCTGGAGGCGGAAGCCGAGCGGCAGAGCCGGATCCTGCGCGCCGAGGGCGAGCGGGCCGCGCTGTTCCTGCAGGCGCAGGGTCAGGCGAAGTCGATCGAGACGGTCTTCCAGGCCATCCACGACGGCAAGCCCGACCAGGGGCTCCTGGCCTACCAGTACCTGCAGACCCTGCCGCAGATCGCGCAGGGTGACGCCAACAAGATGTGGATCGTCCCGAGCGAGTTCAGCAAGGCGCTGGAGGGGCTGGCCAGCCTCGGGGGGGCCGACAAGGGCACCTCGTGGATGGACGTCGGGCCGTCCACCGACGGTCGCACCGCCCCGCCCGAGGGCGGCATCGACACGAGCAGCTGGTTCGAGTCCGCGGTGCCCAAGGCCGCCGACCAGCCCGAGGCGAAGATCGAGCTGACCAGCATCACCGACACGACGCCGGTGGTGCCCACCCCGCCGCCGCTGTCGGAGATCACCCCCCGAGCTGCCGGCCCGGGACGAGCCCCCGCAGCAGTAGTCGCAGGAACGACCGCGGCCCAGGACCCCGGGAGGTCCTGGGCCGCCGCCGTCGTCGTGGCTCAATCTTTCAGCAAGCCCTCGCGGAGCTTGGCCAGGGTCTGGGACAGCAGCCGGGACACGTGCATCTGCGAGATGCCGATGTCGGCGGCGATCTGCGACTGGGTCATGTTGCCGAAGAACCGCAGGATGAGGATGCGGCGCTCGCGGGCCGGGATGGTGGCCAGCAGCGGCTGGAGCGACTCGCGGTACTCCACGCCCTCGAGCGCGGCGTCCTCCTCGCCCAGGGTGGCGGCGAGGGTGGGGGAGTCGTCGTCGCCCGACAGCCGCTCGTCCAGCGAGCTGCTGCGGTAGGCGTTGGCGACGGCGAGGCCCTCGAGGACCTCCTCGCGCGGGATGCCCAGGTGCTGGGCGAGCTCGCTGGGCGTCGGTGCGCGGCCGTTCTTCTGCGCCAGCTCGCCGACCGCCGCGTTGAGCGAGAGGTGCAGCTCCTGCAGCCGGCGCGGCACGCGCACCGACCAGCCCTGGTCGCGGAAGTGCCGCTTGATCTCACCGGTGATCGTCGGCACCGCGAAGGAGAGGAACTCCACCCCCCGGGTCGGGTCGAACCGGTCGATCGCCGCGATCAGGCCCAGCGTGCCGACCTGCAGGAGGTCGTCGAAGGGCTCGCCGCGGTTGCTGAACCGGCGGGCGAAGTGCCGGACGAGGGGCAGGTGCTCCTCGACGAGGATCTCGCGCAGCCGCTCGCGGCGCGGGTCGCCCTTCTCCAGGGTGGCCAGCTCGGCGAACAGCGGCGCGGTGCGCTGCGCGCGGCGGCGGTTGTCCGACAGCGGCGGGGCGTCCGGGGCGGGGGCGTCCGGTGCGGGGGCCTCCGCGGCGGGGGCCTCCGCGGCGGGTGCCTCGTCGGCCGGCGTCGCGTCGTCGGCGCGTGTCGCGTCGTCGGCGGGCGTCGCGTCCGCGGCCCCGCTCGCGGGACGCGCTGCGGCGTCCTGCTCCGGGGCCTCGCGCGGCTCGGGAGCCACGGCGTCCCGGAGATCCACCCTGATCCCGGTGGGATCGGTGGCGGGGGACCGGGTCACCGGGCCACCGAGAGGTTCTGCTCCGAGCCGCCCGCCAGCTCGGCGGGGCGCTGGCCGGGCAGGTACTTGTCCATGGCGATCACCGCGACGGGGGAGTCCGAGCCGTCGCCGCCGGGCACTGCGCCCTGGGTGGCCGGGCGGCCCTCGACGGCATCCACGAGCGTGGCCAGCACGGCCCACCCGAAGCCGTCGCGGGGGACGTCGACCCCGGCGGCCGTGGGCACCCAGGCCTCGATGTGCAGCCCGGCGCGGGTCGTCTCGAACACGACCGTGAGCGGCGCGTCGCCGGCGGCGATGCTGGCCAGCGTCGCGCAGGCCTCGTCCACGGCGAGCCGGAGGTCCTCGACGCTGTCCAGGTCGTAGTCCATCCGGATGGCGAGGTCGCCGGCCATGGCCCGCACGGCCGGGAGCTGCATCGGGGTGATCGGTACCCGGAGCTCCAGTCGTTCCGCGCGCCGTGCATCCGGCGCGAGGGCGCCCCTCGAGTCGACCATCCGCTTGCAGCTCCTTCGTCCCGGCGCTCCCCGGCTCTCGGGTCGCGCGGTGTCCATTCTGCCCACGCGGCACGGGTACGCGCCGAGCCGACTGCCTCTACTACCCCTGCGCCGCGGCGCGGGAAACGTGCGTTGTCCCACGCCCGGCCGCTCCCCGGCGCGGTTGCCGAGGTCGTGGGGCTGTTGTTCCCTGGCCTGGGATGAGCACCAGCCAGGGCAGTCTGCCACCTCCTCCGCCTGCTCCCGGGCCGGACGGCGGGGCCGTCCTGCTCGCGGCCATGGAGGCTGCCGCCACCCCCATCTACTGCCTGGTCGCCGGGGGGCGCACGGTCTGGGCCAACGCCGGTGCCCGCCGCATGGGCACCGCGCCGGACGAGCTCCCGGTGGTCCGCCGGGCGCCCGCTGGCCGACGTCGTCGACACGGTCATCGGCACGGGGCTGCCGGAGACCGTGCACGGGGCGCTGGGCGCCGGCGGCCCCGCGGTGACGGTCGCGCTGCGGCCGCTGGAGGTGGCCGGCGAGCCGGGCGCGGTGGTGGTCATCGAGCGCGACGGACGGCTCGCGGTGCCCGCTCCGCCCCTGGGCGCCGCCGCGGTCGAGGCCGCGCAGTCCTCGCTGCTGCCCCCGTTCCTGCCGATGCTGCCCGACGTCGCGCTGGCCGGCAGCTACCACCAGGCGACGTCGGTGCGGGCCGCCGGAGGGGACTGGTACGACGCCGTGCCGCTGGGCGGCGGGCGGGTCGCGCTCGTCGTCGGCGACGCCGTCGGGCACGGGATCGCCGCGGCCGGCGCGATGAGCCGGCTGCGCGGGGCGATGCGGTCCTCGGCGCTCACCGACCCCTCGCCCGCAGCGGTGCTCGCCGGCCTGGACTCCTTCGCCGCGATCATGGACGACGTCGAGGGCGCCTCGGTCTTCTACGGCGTGCTGGACTCCGCCAGCGGGGAGCTGGCCTACACCACCGCGGGCCACCCCGCGCCGCTCGTCGTCGGCAGCGACGGGGCCGCCGCGTTCCTCCCCGTCACGCCGCGGCCGCCGCTGGGCAGCGTGCCCGGGGTCGGGGCGCCGGTGCACCGGTCGGTCCTCCCGCACGGCGCGACGCTGGTGCTGTTCTCCAACGGCGCGCTGGCCGGGAGCAGCAGCGACTACGCCGTCGCCCTCGAGAAGCTCGTGGCGGCCTCCCGCGAGGTGCTGGCCCGGCCCGGTGCCGGCGACCCGGCGACCGCCTCGGGTCTGGCCGTGGAGATCGCGGAGCTGGTGCGCTCGCCGCACGACTGGCCGGACGACGTCGCCGTCCTGGTGGCGCACCGCCGCGCGACCACCCAGCGGCCGCTGCAGCTGGACCTGCCCGCGGTGCCCGCCTCCCTGCCCGCGATCCGCCGCCGGCTCACCGCCTGGCTCACCGAGCTGGGCATGGACGAGAACGACCGGGTCGGCGTCATGACCGCCGTCGGCGAGGCCGCTGCGAACGCCGCCGAGCACGCCTACCGGGGCACCGAGCCCGGGGCGGTGCAGGTGCGCGCGTCGGTCGACCGCGACGGCGTGCTCACCGTGACCGTCCACGACGACGGGTCCTGGCGGCCCCCGGACCACGACCCGGGCGACCGCGGCCGCGGGCTGCTCATCATGCGGCAGCTCGTCGACGGCGTCTCGCTCGACGACCGCAGCGGCACGACGGTGACGTTGACGGTCCGGCTGCGGCGCAGCGCCGAGGCGCCGCCGGTGCCGGCTCCGGGCGGGGAGCGGGCCGGCCTGGTCGTCGACCGCACCGGCCCGCGCCCCGTCGTGCGCGCCACCGGGGCGGTGGACGAGGCCGCCGCCGACCCGCTGCGCATCCGGCTGCTGGAGGCCAGCCACGGCGGCACCGCGCGGGTGGAGCTCGACCTGGCCGGCGTGACGCTGTTCAGCAGCGCCGCGGTGCGGGTGGTGCTCGCCGTCGCCCGGATCGCCCGCGACGAGGGATGGCGGCTGGTCGTGCACGCGGCCGAGGGTGGCGTGACCCGGCAGGTGCTCGAGGTGAGCGGCCTGGGTGGTCTGGTCGACCTGCGCTGACGGGTGACGGGCCACGGCGCGGCGTTTGCGCCGCGTCGTCGCTGCCCATCCTCCGGCGGTGAGACTGCGGCGGAGTGACGTGAACGGCCCCGGCTGGACCCGGCGCCGGGCGGGGCGCGGCTTTGCGTACCACGACGACGCGGGTGCCCTGATCAAGGACGACCGGCTCGACCGGATCCGCGGCCTGGCGATCCCGCCGGCGTGGAAGGACGTCTGGATCTGCCCGTGGCCCAACGGGCACATCCAGGCCACCGGGGTGGACGCCGCCGGACGCCGGCAGTACCGCTACCACGACCAGTGGCGGGCGCGGCGGGACGCCGAGAAGCACGAGCGGGTGCTCGAGATCGCCCATCAGCTGCCCGACGTCCGCGACGAGGTGGTCGCCGCGCTGCGCACCCGGGGGCTCAACCGGGAGCGGGTGCTCGCGACCGCGATCCGGCTGCTGGACCTCGCCGCGTTCCGCATCGGCAGCGAGCAGTACGCCGAGGAGAACGGGACCTACGGGCTGGCCACGCTGCGCCGCGAGCACGTCCGCGTGCGCGGTGAGCGGACGTTCTTCGCCTACACCGCGAAGGGGGGCATCGAGCGCGAGGTGGAGCTCACCGACCGGCCCGTCGCCACCGTCGTCCGACAGCTGCTCGAGCGGCCGGAGGGCACGGGGGAGGAGCTGCTGGCCTACCGGGTGGAGGACGGCACCTGGCGGGACGTCACGAGCACCGAGATCAACGCCTTCCTCAAGGAGATCAGCGGCGCGGAGCTCACCGCCAAGGACTTCCGCACCTGGAACGCCACGGTGCTCATGGCCGCGCGGCTGGCCGAGGCGCCCCCGCCCCGGTCGAAGACCGCGCGCAAGAAGATCATCAGCGCGGCCTACAAGGCGGTCAGCGAGCAGCTCGGCAACACCCCGGCGGTCTGCAAGGCCAGCTACGTCGACCCCCGCGTGGTGGACCACTACGAGCACGGCGAGACCGTCGCGCACGCCCTGGGCGCCGCCGAGGAGGCCGACGCCGACCGCGACGTCCAGCGGGTGCTGGAGCAGGCGGTCTGCCAGATGCTGTCCGCCTGAGCCGGCCCACCCCGCGAACGACGCAGGGCCCGTCCGGTTCCCCGGACGGGCCCTGCGTCGTCGGGCTCCCGGAGGAGCCCCGCCGTCAGCGGGCGGTGCTGTCGGCGATGGTGAAGAGGTCGATCAGGCCGGTCACCTCGAGCGGGCGGGTGACGGCGCGGGTCGTGGCGATCAGGCGGAGGGCGACCTCGCGGCTGCGCGCGGACTTCTGCGTCTCCACGAGCACGGCCAGGCCGGCCGAGCCCAGGAACTGGACGCCGGACAGGTCGATCACGAGCTCGCGGGGCGACTGCTCGAGCTGGCCGTCCAGCGTCGAACGCAGCACCGGCGCGGTGAAGGTGTCCACCTCGCCGACGACCGTCACGGTCACGACGCCGTCCTCGTCGGTGGAGGTGGAGAGCGTGATCACGTCGTCGAAGGGCGCGTCGGTGCCCTCGTTCGGCACGTCGGGCTGTCCCTCGGCGGGCAGGTCGGAAGTGGTCACGGATCGTGCTCCTCTCGGCGGCGGCGCGCTGGCACACCGCCCGGTCAATCTACCGCTGCGCGATCCGAGGTGCGGATCCCCCCGGTTCCGCGCGTGGTCGACGCGGCCGGAACCGACCCTCGTGGGATCTGCTCCGGTGCGGCTACCTGCTGAACCGCGGACCCAAGGTAGACAACCGGACCGGCACGCGCCAACCCGCCCCGGGGCCACGGCGTGTGCCGCGTCCCCGGGGCGGGCGACGGAGGAGGAGCGGTCAGGCGTCGGTGACGTGGACCGCCGACTCCTCGGGGCCCTCGCCGCCGATCGCGGCGTCGCCGGTGGCGTCGACGTCGTCCGCCGTGCGGTCGGTCCCGGAGTCGCTCGTGTCGAGGTCCTGCTCCAGCTGGACCTCCCCGCGCTGCGGGTCCTCCGCCGGTCGCACGTCGACGCTGTCGTCGGGGAGCTCGCGGTCCAGCCGGCCGTCCAGCGGCTCGCCCTCGGCCTGCTCGGCGGCGGTGGTGCCGAAGTCCGTCGTCGCCGTCGGGCTCTCGCCGGGCAGCGCCTCGAACTGCGGGTCCTCGGCGCGCTCCATCGTGGGCGAGTCGTCCTGCGCGGTCTCGGGGATGCCGTCGGCCTCGGGGAGGATGTCCCGGGCGGTCTGGCCCTCGGTCCGGGTGGCGCCGTCGGTGGTGCCGGGATCGGTCATGCGGGTCTCCGTTCGTCGCGCGGGCGCACCCGCTCTCGTCGTCCCCGGGGGGACGGGGAGCCGGTCGTCGCCGACCGGCGTCGTGCACCCGCCCTACCCGGGACCTCCGTCGCCATGCCTCGTGTGCGGTGGCGCACGGTCGGGCGCCGGGAGGTTCACCCGGCCGACGGCGGGTAGCGCGGCCCCATGGCGATCGCAGACGAGGTGCAGCGGATCGGGGCCCCGGTCCGCCGGTGGGCCCGCACGCAGAAGCGCGAGTACACCGACGGCGAGCCCCGGCCGCTGGGTGCCGATCTCGGCGCGATGGGCGTGTACGTCGGCCTGGTGTCGGCTGCGGCCGCGGCCGTGCGGGCCTCGGGCCGGGAGCTGCCGGAGCGGATCCCGCTCGGCGACGCCGCCCTGCTGACGGTGGCCACCTTCCGGCTCGCGCGCCGGATCGCGAAGGACCCGGTCACCGCGCCCGTGCGGGCGCCCTTCGTCCGGTTCGAGGGGCCCTCGGGGCACGCGGAGGTCGCCGAGGAGGTGCGCGAGCACGGCGGGGTGAAGCACGCCGTCGGGGAGCTGCTCACCTGCCCCTTCTGCCTCGCCCAGTGGGTGGGCACCGGCTTCGTGTTCGGCTACGTCAGCGCGCCCAGGGCAACGCGGCTGGCCGCGCTGACGATGACGATGGTCGCGGGTTCGGACGTGCTGCAGTTCGCCTACGACGCCATCCAGAACGGCCTGTTCACCGGATCCGTGCGGGCGGACGAGCCCGAGGGCGTCGAGGCGTAGGTCCTCCGACCGGGGGAGGCGGCAGGTCCGCCGACCTGCCGAGGGGGCGCCCGCGGACCTATCGTGTGATCTTGGCCCGGTCGCGGGCCGGCGCGGGCCCTCGGCGGCCCACTCGGGAAGGGGCGGCATGCGATCCATCTGGCGCGGGGCCGTGTCGTTCGGCCTGGTCAGCATCGGGGTGAAGCTGTACTCCGCGACGGAGGACAAGGACATCCGGTTCCACCAGGTGCACGCCACCGACGGCGGCCGGGTGAAGTACCGGCGGGTCTGCTCGATCGACGGCGAGGAGGTCGAGTACAGCGACATCGCCAAGGGCTACGAGCTGCCCGACGGGCCAGGTCGTCGTCCTCACCGACGAGGACTTCGACGAGCTGCCGCTGAGCACCCGGCGGGAGATCGAGGTGCTGCAGTTCGTCGACCAGTCCGAGATCGACCCCATCCAGTTCGAGAAGACCTACTACCTGGAGCCCGACGGTCCGGCGACGCGCCCCTACGTGCTGCTGCGCGACGCCCTCGAGAACGCCGGCCAGGTGGCGATCACCAAGATCGCGATCCGGCAGCGCGAGTCGCTGGCCGCCATGCGCGTGCGCGACGGCGTGCTGGTGCTGCACACGATGCGCTGGCCCGACGAGATCCGCCGGCCCGACTTCGCCTTCCTCGACGAGGACGTCTCGGTGCGCCCGCAGGAGCTGAAGATGGCCGAGGCGCTGATCTCGTCCATGTCCGGCGAGTTCGACCCCACCGAGTTCACCGACGACTACCGCGAGGCGATGACCGCCCTGCTGGAGGCCAAGCAGTCCGGCGGCGAGGTGCAGCAGCCGCCGGAGGTCTCCGACGATGACGGCGCCGCGGTGGTCGACCTGATGAGCGCGCTGCGCCGCAGCGTGGAGCGGGCCAAGGGCGGCTCCGCCCCGGCCGCCGACGACGACGCAGCCGACGCGGAGGACGCCGACGACGCCGACGACGTCGCGGAGGAGGCGCCCGCCAAGAAGGCGCCGGCCAAGCGCGCGCCGGCGAAGAAGGCGGCCGCGGCGAAGGCCCCCGCGAAGAAGGCGGCGGCGAAGAAGACGACGGCCACGAAGGCGACCGCGGCGAAGAAGACCGCGAGCGCGGCCAAGCCGCCGGCCAAGCGCGCCCGCCGCAGCGCCTGACGTGCCGGCCCGCGGCCGCGGCCGGCAGGACGGCGACGACGCCTTCGCCGTCCTCGAGCAGCGCACGCCCGGGGAGCCGGTGCGCTGGGAGCTGCGCCTGGAGCGCGGCGGCGTGGCGACGGCGTGGGCGATGCCCGACGGTCTGCCCACCGGACCGGGCCCGGGGCGGGTCGCCGTCCCCACCAGTCCGACGGCGGCGGGGGTTCGGTCTGGGACGCCGGCCGGTACGCGGCCGAGACGTGGACCGACGACCGGATCACGGTGACCGTCGACGGCCGGCGGCTGGTCGGCCGGTACGGCCTGGAGCGGCAGGCCGACGGCACCTGGAGCGTGCGCAAGCTGGACGCGACGCCGGCCCCCACGCCGGCGCCGCTGCCGATGCTCGCCACCGCCGGCGTCCTGCCCGGGCCCGATGAGGACCACCGCTGGGGCTACGAGTTCAAGTGGGACGGCGTCCGCGCGGTCGCTGCCGTGCGCGCCGGCTCGCTGGTGCTCACCTCGCGCAAGGGCACCGCGATCACCGTCCGCTACCCGGAGGTGGGCCGGTTGCCCGCCGCCCTCGACGGCCACGACGCGGTGGTGGACGGCGAGATCGTGCTGATGGACGCCGACGGGCGGCCCGACTTCGGTGCGCTGCAGAACCGCATGCACCGCACCGGCCCCGAGGTGCCGCGCATGGCGGCCGGCCCGGCCGGTCAGCTACCTGGTGTTCGACCTGCTCGCCTGGGACGGAGAGGACCTGACCGGGCGGCCCTACGCCGAGCGCCGGGCCCGGCTCGACGCCCTCGGCCTGGCGGGGCACCGCTGGGTGGCCACGCCGTGGTTCTCGGGCGGAGGCGAGGGGGTCCTGGCGGCGAGCGAGGAGAACGGGCTGGAGGGCGTCGTCGCCAAGCGGCTGGACTCCGCCTACCGGCCCGGCGTGCGCAGCCCGGACTGGCGCAAGCTGAAGAACGTCCGCACGCAGGCCGTCGTCGTCGGCGGCTGGCGGCCCGGGCAGGGCAGACGGGCCGGCGGCATCGGCTCGCTGCTGGTCGGCGTGCCGGACGGCGAGGGCCGGCTGGTCTACGTCGGCCACGTCGGCACCGGCTTCCGCGCCCGGGACCTCGTCGACCTGGAGCGCGGCTTCACGCCCCGCGCGGACCCGCCGTTCGACGGCACGCTGCCCCGCGAGATCACCCGGGACGCGCACTGGGTCGAGCCCGACCTCGTCGGCGAGGTGGCCTACGCGGTGTGGACGGCGGACAACCGGCTGCGGCACCCGTCGTGGAAGGGCGTGCGCGACGACCTGGAGCCCGACGACGTGGTGGTCGAGCCGTGAGCCCGTCGAAGCAGCGGGTGGAGATCGACGGGCGGACGCTGGGCGTCTCCAACCTGGACAAAGTGCTCTTCCCCGAGGTCGGGTTCACCAAGGCGCAGGTCATCGACTACTACGTGCGCATCGCGCCGGTGCTGCTGCCGCACGTGGCCGGTCGCCCGGTCACCTTCACCCGCTGGCCGGACGGCGTCGAGGGGCAGACGTTCTTCGAGAAGAACAGCGCCCGGCACGCGCCCGAGTGGGTCCGGCGGGTCACCATCCCGAGCCCGGGCAGCTCGCGTGGCCGGGAGACCCTCGACATGGTGCTGCTGGAGTCGACGGCGGACCTCGCGTGGGCGGCCAACCTGGCGGCGCTGGAGGTGCACGTCCCGCAGTGGCGGGTCGACGACGACGGGCAGCCGGCCCTGCCGGACCTGCTCGTGCTCGACCTGGACCCCGGGCCCGACACCGGGATCGCCGAGTGCTGCGGCGTCGCCGAGCGGCTGGGGCAGCGGCTGGAGGCCGACGGGCTGGACCCGGTGGTCAAGACCTCGGGCTCCAAGGGCCTCCAGGTGTACGCGCCGATCGACGTCCCCACCGACCGCGAGCAGCCCAGCCGGTACGCCCGGCAGCTCGCGCAGGAGCTCTCGGCCGAGACCCCCGACGACGTCGTCTGGCGGATGGAGAAGGCGCTGCGCCCGGGCAAGGTGCTCATCGACTGGAGCCAGAACAACCCGGCGAAGACGACGGTGGCGCCCTACTCGCTGCGCGCCCGCGCCGGCGCGACGGTCTCGACCCCGATCGGCTGGGACGAGGTGGATGCGGTGCGCGACGGGTCGCTGGACCCGGCCGCGCTGCGGTTCACCACCGACCAGGTGCTCGCGCGGGTGGAGGAGTACGGCGACCTGTTCGACGTCGCCGGCGCCACCCGGGCCCCGCTGCCCGAGGTCTGACCGCGGCACCCCCGGGCCGGGACGTGCCGGGGTGACCGCCCCACCCGGGTGGCCGCGGGCGGGTGCGCGCCTGCCACGATTCCGGGCATGTCCGCCGCAGGCCCGCACGACCCCAGCACCGCCGACCTGGGACGGCTCGTCGTCCGCTGCCCGGACCGGCCGGGCATCGTCCACCTGCTCAGCGGGGTGATGACCGAGCTGGGCGCGAACATCACCGAGTCCCAGCAGCACTCCTCCGACCCCAGCGGCGGCATCTTCACGCTGCGGCTGGAGTTCGTGCTCGCCGGGCTGGCGCAGCGCCGGGCCGAGCTGGAGGCGCGGCTGGCCGCGGTGGCGGGGGAGTGGCAGCTCACCTGGCGGCTGACCGAGGCGGCGCACCGGCCGACGGTCGCGGTCTTCGTCAGCAAGGCCGACCACGTGCTGCAGGAGCTGATCTACCGGGTGCGTGCCGGTGACCTGCGCGCCGACCTGGTCGCGGTGCTGTCCAACCACCCCGACCTCGCGCCGGTGGCCGCCGCGGCGGGCATCCCGTTCCACCACGTGCCGGTGACGCCGGCGACGAAGGCAAAGGCGGAGGCGCGCGCGCTCGAGCTGATCGGCGACGTCGACCTGGTCGTGCTGGCCCGCTACATGCAGATCGTGTCCGCGGACTTCTGCAGCCGGTTCCCCGAGCGGCTGATCAACATCCACCACAGCTTCCTGCCGGCGTTCGTCGGGGCGAACCCGTACCAGGCCGCGCACGACCGCGGGGTGAAGCTGATCGGGGCGACGGCGCACTACGTCACCCCCGAGCTCGACGCCGGGCCGATCATCGAGCAGGAGGTCGCGCGGGTCGACCACCGCGCGACGGTCGAGGACATGCGCCGCGTGGGCCGGTACGTCGAGCGGCAGGTGCTCGCCCAGGCCGTGACGTGGCACGTCGAGGACCGCGTGATCGGTCGAGGGCCCGCGGACGATCGTCTTCGCCTGACCCCGCCACGATCAGGGACCCTGATCATCGAGCGTCCTCCCTCACCGTGCACCACGAGGGAGGACGCTCGACGATCAGGTGGGCTGATCGTCGCGCGGGGTCGTGGGAGGCCACGCGTTCGCCATCGAGGGCGTGACGCACGGCGGGCCGGACGAGCAGGTCGTCGTCCCCCCGGTCACATCCGCGCCCGCCCGTCCGTCAGAGGGGCAGGAGCACGACGACGACCGGAGGGACAGCGATGAAGACCATGACCTGCCGACAGCTGGGTGGCCCCTGCGACCTGGAGCTGAGCGGGGCGACCGCCGACGAGGTCATCAAGGCCCAGGACCGGCACCTGCGCGAGGCCGTCGCGGCAGGGGACAGCGCGCACGAGGCCGCCCACGAGGAGATGAAGGCGCGCTGGCGGCGGCCGCTGCGCGCGATGGGCTGGTACCGCGACACGAAGAAGGCGTTCGCCGAGCAGCCCTCGCGCTGACGGGGCGTGGGGCGCGCGCGTCTCTCAGCCGGGCGCGCCCCGCCCCTCGGCCGCCGTGCCGCGACGCGGCCGGACGCCGGCGAGCAGCCCGGGGTCGGCGCGGAAGTCGATCCGGGTCACCACGCCGTCGGCGACGCTGATGTCGAAGACCACCCGCGGCTCGCCGCGCTGGAACCAGGCGGCAGCGGGCCGGTCGCCGACCAGCACCGGGCGCGCGCTGCGCGCGGCGCCGTCGAAGAACCCGGCGACCGCCTCGCGCCCGGCCAGGTGCGCGGGGGTGCCCAGCGCGACCGCGGCGGCATCCCCGGCGACGACGACGTCGGGGGCCAGCAGCCCCAGCAGGCGCCGCAGGTCCCCGCCCCGCGCCGCGGCCAGGAAGGCGTCGACCACCGCGGCGTCGGCCGACGCGTGCTCCGGCACCGGTGCGCCGACCTTGGCCCGCGCCCGGGAGGCCAGCTTGCGGGCCGCGGCCGGGGTGCACTCCAGCACCGCGGCGACGGTCGCGAAGTCGACGGCGAAGCTGTCGTGCAGCACGAACGCCACCCGCTCGGCCGGGGTGAGCCGATCCACGACCGCGTGCAGCGCCACGCCGACGGTGTCGGCGAGCACCACCTCGTCGGCCGGGTCGCCGGTCTCCCCGGCGTCGTCGCCGGCGAGCTCGGTGGGCTCGGGCACCCGTGCGCGCAGCCGGTCCAGGCACAGGCGGGTGGTGACGGTGGTCAACCAGCCGGGCAGGTTGGCGATCTCCCCGTCGGTGCCGTGCAGCCGCAGCCACGCCTGCTGGACGACGTCCTCGGCCTCGGCGTCGTCGGCCAGCACCCGCGCCGCGAGCCGCACCAGCCGGGGGCGCTCGGCCTCGAAGGCGGCGGTCCGCTCCTCGGGAGTCACGGGCGCGAGTCTGCCGCCTCCAGCAGCACCGCGGGGCGCCAGCCGCGCAGCGAGCTGACCACCGCCAGCTCCTCGGCCGATGCCAGGTCGGCGGGGGTGAGCCGGCGCTCGCGCAGCACACCGGCCTCCACCAGCCGGCCGCGCTCGACGCCGGGCAGGCACCCGGCCTCGACCGGCGGGGTGAACCAGCACCCGTCGAGGCGGACGGCGAGGTTGGCGATCGTGGTCTCGGTGACCTCCCCGCGCGAGGAGGTGAGGACGACGTCGTCGGCGGCGGGCCACCGGGCCGCCCGCTCGGTGTAGACGCCGCGCCGGGTGGTCTTGTGCCGGAGCCAGACGTCGTCGGCGTCGACCGGGACGTCGTCCACGGCGAGCCGGACCGGGCCGGCCACGGTGGGCGGGAGCGGTCCGGCCTCCACCGCGAGCGCGCCGTCCCGGTGCAGCAGGACCCGCACCCGGGCCGGCTCCGGGTCGGCGGCGACCTGGTCGAGCCTGCGGCGGAGCTCCGCCTCGTCGAGCGCGAACCCGGCCCAGGCCGCCGAGTCGGCCAGCCGGGCGACGTGCCGCTCGCCATTGCGGAGCCCGCCGCCGGGGAGCCGGGCCAGCGTCTCCAGCAGCGCGAACTCCTCGTAGGGCTCGGCGAGGATCGCGGCCTTGGCGAGCAGCTCGGCGTGCTCGGCGTCCGGGTCGGAGGACCAGGTGATGCCCCCACCGGTGCCGTACACCGCGGTGCCGGTGGCCCGCTCGACGGTGACCGTCCGGATCGCCACGGAGAACCGGGCGCGAAACGCCTCCCCGGGCGGCGCGACCACCCCGATCGCGCCGCAGTACACCCCGCGCGGCTCCGCCTCGAGCGCGCGGATGATCTCCATCGTCCGCCGCTTCGGGGCGCCGGTGACCGAGCCGGAGGGGAACAGCGCGCGGAACACGTCGACCAGCCCGACGTCGGCCCGCGGCCGCGCGGTCACGTCGGAGGTCAGCTGCCACACCGTCCCGTACCGCTCGGTGCGGAACAGCGCGGGGACGTCGACGCTGCCCACCTCGGCGACCACGCCCAGGTCGTTGCGCAGCAGGTCGACGATCATCAGGTTCTCGGCCCGCTCCTTGTCGCTGCCCAGCAGCCGGGCCCGGGCGGCGTCGTCCTCGGCGGGGGTGGCGCCGCGGCGCGCGGTGCCCTTCATCGGCCGGGTCCGCAGCTCGTCGCCGGTCCAGTCGAAGAAGAGCTCCGGGCTGGCGCTGGCGACGACGTGGCTGCCGAGGTCCAGGTACGCGGCCCAGGACCCGCGCTGGGCGTGCGCGAGGTCGGCGTACAGCTGCTCGAGGTCCCCGGTCACGGGCGCGTGCATCCGCACGGTCAGGTTCACCTGGTAGGCGTCCCCGGCGGCGATCGCCTCCCGGACGGCGGCGACGGCGTCCCGGTACCCGGCCGGTGTCCAGCCCGGCCGCCACGGACCGGCGGTGTACCCGCGGGCGCGGCCCGGTGGGGGCGCGATCGGCGGGGGCGTGGTGGCGTGCCCCGTGAGCCCGAACACCGCCAGCGGGAGGGTTACGCCGGGCGCCCGGTCGGGGACGGCGCAGCCGGGATCCAGGCCGGCGGCCGCCTCGTAGGCGAGGTAGCCGAAGGCCCACGCGCCGGCGGCGGTCGCCCGCTCCACCTCGGCGAGGACGGGCACGACCTCGGCGGCCTCGCGGGCGACGAGCACCCGGTCGGCGCCCGGGAAGGCGAGCGCGGTGCCGGCGACCAGGTCGTCGAACCGCCCGTGCACGCCGGTGGTCAGCGCGGCGCCGCCCAGGGGGAGGTCACTCGCCGCCACGGGGGTGCTTGCGGTCCTGGTCGGCCAGGAACCGCTCGAACTCCGCGCCGATCTCCTCGGCCGTGGGCACCGCGCCCTCGGTGCTCAGCAGGTCGCTGTTCTCCCGCGCGGTGGTGAAGGCGTCGTACTGCTGCTCGAGCGCCGCCACGACCGCGGTGTTCTCCGTGGACCGGCCGATCTGCTCGTCGACCTCGGTGCGGTGCGCCTCGGCGGCCTCGCGCAGCGACTCCGTCGGCACGTGCAGGCCGGTGAGCTGCTCGAGGTGCTCGAGCAGGGTGAGGCTGGCGGCCGGGTAGGTGGCCTGGGAGAGGTAGTGCGGCACGTGCGCGGCCACGCCGAGCGCGTCGACCCCGGCCTCGCCGAGCCGGAGCTCGAGCAGTGCGGCGACGCTGCCGGGGATGCGCATCTCGCCCCAGTAGATCGGGTACTGCGCGATCAGCGCGCGGCGCGTGGCGTGCGCGGTGACGGTGACCGGGCGGGTGTGCGGCACCGGCATGGGGATCGCCTGGAGCGCCACCACGGTGCTCACCCCGAGCCGCTCGACCAGGTGCGAGACGGCGGCGACGAAGCGCTCCCACTGGTAGTCCGGCTCGGTGCCGTGCAGCAGCAGGAACGGCGTCCCGCCGTCGTCCTCGACCGCGTAGAGCTGGATCTCCGGTGCCAGGAAGGCCTCGTAGCGGTCACCGCTGAAGGTGACCCGCGGCCGGTGCGCCCGGTAGTCGACCAGGGCGTCGGCGTCGAACCGCGCGATCGCCTCGTGCGGCAGGCCGGCGAGCAGGTGGGAACCGGCCAGGGCGCCGGCGGAGGCGGCGTCGAAGTCGCCGCCGATGTCGTGGACGAGCACCAGCCCCGGCCGGCGAGCCGGGTCGCCGGCGAGGAAGCGATCAGCACCGGGGAGGAGCTCGACGAGGTCCTCGGGTCGCTGGGTCACGGGGGTGGTCCTCTCGACGGGAACGGCAGCTTGCTGGTGCAGCCCTGCGGGCGACCGGTGCATTCCCGGCGCCCGGCCGGGTCAGCCCGAGGTGGCGGGCCCGGCGGGCGGCTGGACGCCGGGAGGCGCCGGCTCGTCCTCGAGCTCGGTGCCGTGCTGGTCGCCCTCGAGGCTGGCCCGGGTGCCGTCGGCCATCACCTCGGGGTGCCGGCCGTCCAGCTCGTCGCGGAGGTAGCGGTAGACCACGGCGATGAGCGCGGCGACCGGGACGGCGAGGAAGGCGCCGATGATGCCCGACAGGCTGCCCCCCGCGGTGACCGCGAGGATCACCACGCCGGCGTGCAGGTTGAACCCGCGCCCCTGGATGATCGGCTGGAGGACGTTGCCCTCGATCTGCTGCACGATCAGCACGATGATCAGCACGATCAGCGCCGTCGTGAAGCCCTGGTCGACCAGCGCGATGAGCACGGCGAAGGCGCCGGCGACGAAGGCGCCGATGATCGGGATGAACGCGCCGAAGAACGTGAGGATCGCCAGCGGGAGGACCAGGGGGACGTCGAGGACCCACAGGCCGATCCCGATGAGGAAGGCGTCGACGAAGCCGACGAGCGCCTGCTGGCGGATGAACTCCGACAGCGTCGACCAGGTCTTGTAGGAGAGCGCCGCGACGTGCCGGGCGGCGCGCGGCCCGGTCTGCGCCGACAGCCACGGCACCCAGCGGGTGCCGTCCTTGAGGAAGAAGAAGCAGAGGACCAGCGCCAGCACCAGGTTGATCAGCCCGTTGCCGACGGCGGAGACGCCGGTCACCGCGTACCCGGCGATGTTCTGCGCGTTGCCCTGGATGGAGTTGATCGCCGAGTCGACGGCGTCGCCGATCTGGTCCTCGCCGAGCCTGAACGGCGGGCCCTGGAGCCACTCCTGGACGTCCTGCAGGCCGGCGCTGGCCTGGTCGGCCAGCTCGGTCACCTGGTCGGCGATCGACGGCGCGATCGCGGCGATGAGCGCGCCGAAGAGGCCGAGGAAGGTCAGCAGCACGACGGCGGCGGCGAGCGCGGCCGGGATGCCGTGGTTGCGGAGGAACCGCGTGGGCGGCCACAGCACGGTGGCGATGAGCAGGCCCAGGACGATCGGCAGCAGGATCACCCAGAGCTTGCCCAGGACGTAGCCCAGGACGACGACGGCGGCGACGATCAGCAGGAACTGGGCCGCGACGGTGGCCAGCGTGCGGGAGGCCGCCTGCAGGCGGGGGCCGCGGCCCTCGTCGGGCGCCGGGGCCTGCGTGTCGGGTTCACCGGTGACGGCATCGGTGACCGGGGCCGCGGTGACACCCGAGGCGTGCGGGTGCGGGGCGGGCTGCGCGCGGGAGCGGGCGCGGCCGGGGCGGACCCCTCGCGGGGGGCGAGCTTCAGACCGGGCAGGCGCAACCTCATGGCAGTGATCAGAGCACACGTCGCCGACCGCGACCGGCCGGACGGCGGTTGTCACACCCGCGTCGTAGCGTCGGGTCATGCCGAGGACCGCCACAGCCGACCGCGTCGACCGCGACGCCCTCCTGGAGTTCCTGCGCCCGCGCCACCGGGCGGTGCTGCTGACCCACCGCCGCGAGGCCGGCGTGCAGCTCTCGCCGGTGAGCTGCGGGGTCGACGGCGAGGGGCGCATCGTGGTCTCCACGTACCCGCAGCGCGCGAAGACGGCGAACGCCCGTCGCACGCCGGCGGTCTCGCTCTGCGTGCTCTCCGACGACTTCGACGGCCCGTGGGTGCAGGTGGACGGCGAGGCCGAGGTGCTCGACCTGCCGGAGGCGCTGGAGCCGCTCGTCGACTACTACCGCGCCATCAGCGGCGAGCACCCCGACTGGGACGACTACCGCGCGGCCATGGTCCGGCAGGGCAAGTCGCTGCTGCGGATCACGCCCACCGGCTGGGGGCCGATCGCGACCGGCGGTTTCCCGCCGGAGATCGTCGACAAGCTCTGACCCTTGCATCTGGCGGTGAAAGCTGTCAGGCTTGCCCGGTGCCGTACGTGCTCACCGTGGACCAGCAGGGCAGCCGACGCGGCCCCGACCGGGTCGCCGGCGTGCTGACCCGGCTCGAGGGCGCCGTGCCGGTGCTGCTCGGCTTCGAGCGCACGGCCGGTGACGAGTTCCAGGGCGTGGTCGAGGAGCCCGACGTCGCCGTCGACGTCGTCGTCGACCTGCTGCGTGACGGCGGCTGGAGCATCGGCGTCGGCGCGGGCCCGGTGCAGACGCCGCTCCCGGCCAGCACCCGGGCCGCTACAGGCCCGGCCTTCCTCGCCGCGCGCCGGGCGGTCGACGCGGCCAAGCAGCGCCCCGGCCGGCTCGCGGTCCGCGGCGCCTCGGCCCCCGACGCCGAGGACGCGCAGGCGGTGCTGAGCGCGCTGGCCGCGGTGGTCGAGAAGCGCAGCGCCCAGGCGTGGGAGGCCATCGCCCTGGTCGAGGACGGCCGCACCCAGGCCGAGGCCGCCGCCGAGCTCGGCATCTCCCGGCAGGCGGTGGGGCAGCGCCTCGCGGCCGGGCTGTGGGAACTGGAACGCGAGCTGCGGCCCACCGCCGCGCGGCTGCTCGCGCGGGCGGCGGGATGACCGCCCTCGCCCTCGTGCTGCTGGGCGTCACCGCGGTCGCCGGGCTGGGCCTGGTCCTGGTCGGCGGCCGCCCGGTGCCACAGCTGCGCGCGCTGGTCGTGACGGCGCTGCTGGCCGGCACCGCCGCGGCGGCCTGGGCCGCCGGCGAGGGGTCCGACGCCGTCGTGGGCACCGCGACCGTCCTGGCGGTGCTCGCCTCGGTCACCGGCGGGGGGCCCGTGGCCACCGGCGTGCTGCACGCCGCCGACCCGGCCGCGGTCGGGGTGGGCGGCGGTGCGCAGGACCCGGAGTTGCTGCGCGGGGGTGCCTGGATCGGCGTCCTCGAGCGGGCCGCGATCACCGGCACCCTGCTGGCCGGCTGGCCGGAGGGGCTCGCCGTCGTCCTCGCCGTCAAGGGCCTCGGCCGCTTCGACGAGCTGCGCACGCCGGCCGCCGCCGAGCGCTTCATCGTGGGCACGCTGGCCAGTGCCCTGTGGGCCGCCGCCTGCGCGGGCGTCGTCGTCCTGCTGCGCGGCTGAGGCGCGATCCGGCCGACCGCCGGCGGCACGCCGAGCGGGGGAGCGGCCCCGCGACGAGAATGGCGGCCATCCCGTCGTCGTCAGGAGGCACCGTGACCGAGTCGTCCACCGGGGGCGCGATCCGCAACCCCGAGCTGCTGGGCGTCTACTGCAACGACCACCTGGCCGCGGCCACCGGCGGCATCGAGCTGGTGACCCGGATGCTCGGCCGCTGGCGGGGTACCCCGTACGAGCAGCCGCTCGAGCGGCTGCTCGACGAGCTCCGCGAGGAGCGTGCCGGCCTGCGCACGACGATGTCCTCGATCGGGGTGCCGATCCGCCAGTACAAGCAGCTGGCCACCTGGATCGGCGAGAAGCTCACGCGGATCAAGCTCAACGGGCGGGTGCTCTCCCGGTCCCCGCTGAGCGACGTCGTCGAGTTCGAGTTCATCGCCACCGCGGTGCTGGCCAAGCGGGCCGGCTTCGAGAGCCTGCGGGAGGTCGCCGAGGTGGACCGGCGGATCGACGCCGCGCTGTTCGACCGGCTGATCGACCAGGCCGACGAGCAGCACGCCTGGCTGGCCGAGGCCCGCCGCGAGGTCGCCGCCGACGTCTTCGGTGGCCGGCCGCAGGCGGCCAGCGAGGCGGCCGACACCTGAGCCGGCGCACCGGCGGACCCCGGAACGCACGCAGACCCGTGGTCCACCCCCGGAGGGGCGGGCCACGGGTCTCCGTGGGTGCGGTGCGCGCTACTGGGACTGGGTGCCCGTCCGCAGCGAGCGGAACGGGACGTCCTTCGACGCGTCGGGCTCGCGGGGGAGGCCGAGCACCCGCTCACCGATGATGTTGTGCTGGACCTCGTCGGACCCGCCGTAGATCGAGGGGGCGGGAGCGCCGAGGAACTGCAGCGCGAGGGCGCCGTTGAGCGGGCCGTCCTCGCCGGCCAGCATGCCCGACGGGCCGGCGATCTCCATGCCGACGTCGCGCGACATCCGGGTGATGCGCGAGACCATCAGCTTGCCCAGCGACGCCTCGGGACCGGGGCGGCCACCCGCCTCGACCGCGGCGCGCGCACGGAGCGTGTTCCAGCGGTTGAGCGAGGTGAGCGCGTGCACGCGGGCGATGCCCTGCCGGACGGCCGGGTCCTGGTCGCGGCCCATGGACTTGGCCATCTTCGCCAGCGCCTCGCCGTTGCGGACCATCATCATGGCCGGCACGCGGCCCCCGGTGGCGGCCTTGCGCTGGGACTCGATGAACTCGCCGACGGACTGCTCGAGCAGCTGCGCCGAGCGGCGGCCGGCGGGCGCGGACAGCGGGAACCCGAGAGAACCGCCGCCACCGAGGCCGACGCGCTCGTTGGCCAGCGTCGTCCGGGCGACGTTCCAGCCGTTGTTGAGGCCACCGATGATGTTCTCGGCGCTGACGCGGGCGTCGGTGAGGAAGACCTCGGCGAAGTGCGCCTCGCCGGTGATCTGGCGCAGCGGGCGGACCTCGATGCCCGGCTGGTCCATCTCGATGGCGAAGTAGGTGATGCCGGCGTGCTTGACGGCGTCGGGGTCGGTGCGGGCGATCAGCATGCCGACGTCCGAGCCCATGGCGCCCGACGTCCACACCTTCTGGCCGTTGACGACGTACTCGTCGCCGTCCAGCTCGGCGCGCGTCTGCAGCGAGGCGAGGTCGGAACCGGCGCCCGGCTCGCTGAACAGCTGGCACCAGGCGTCCTCGCCGACGAGGATCCGGCGGATGTAGGCCTGGCGCTGCTCGTCGGTGCCGTGCGAGATGATCGTCGGCGCGGCGAGCATGCGGGACAGCCCGGCCGGCGGCCCGACCGCGCCGACCTTCTTGAACTCGTCGTAGGCGACGGCGGCGAGGTCGTTGGTCAGCCCCTTGCCGAACCACTGCGCGGGCCACTGGGGAACCGCCCAGCCGGAGTCCGCCAGGACACCCAGCCACTCCTGGAGGGACACCGAAGGGTCCCAGTGCTCGTCGATGAAAGCCTTGACGGCGCGGCGGACGTCGTTCGGGTCGTCCAGTCGCTCGGCCGTGGTGTCGGTGGCCATACGCACTCCTTCGGGCGCTCGGGTTCGGACCGAACCTAGTGGTCGCCCGGAAAAGTGCAAGGCTCTAACTAATCGTCGTGCCCGCCACCCGCACCGGCACCGGGAACGCCCTCCGGGGAACACTCGGGACCGCCACCGTCCGTCATCCGCCCGCACCCGCCGGGCGCCGTCCCCAGGAGGCGACGTGCCCGAGCCGCTCGAGACCGGGCCGGTGCGGTCCTGCCCGTCGTGGCGGGGCGGTGAGGGCACCACCCCGCCGGTGCTGGCCGTCATCGCCGAGGAGCTGCTCGACGAGGATCTCGCCGCGCTCGCCGACGAGGTGGTGCAGCGGCTGCGCGCCGACGAGCCGTCCTACCGACGGCTGGCCGCCGGGGAGCTCGCCGACGACGTGACCGCGCACCTCGAGGGAACGCTGGGCCGGATCGCCGGTGTCCCGTCGGCGACCGGGGCCACCGGTCCGGCCGCGATCGGCCGCCGCCGGGCCGAGTGCGGCATCCCACTGACCGTCGCGCTGCGCGGGCTCGGGGTGGGCGCATCGATCGTCTGGCGCGAGCTGGCGGCGCGCGCCGCCGCGCGACCGGCGGAGGACATGACCGCGGCCCTGCACCAGTCGGCCGACCTCTGGGCGGTGCTCGACGAGCAGTGCCGGGCGCTGGTCACGGGGTACGACGAGGGGCTCGTCGCGCTGACCGAAGCCGACCGCGAGCGCCGGCGGCTGCTGCTCGACGCGCTGGTCGACGGGCGCATGGGGGAGTGGGCCCGGCTGGGCGGGACCCTCACCCTCCTCGGGCTGCCCGAGGAGGGGCCCTACGTCGCCGTCTCCGCCGAACGGGACGCCACCGGTGCCCCGGGGCTGGCCGGAGTGGAGGACTTCCTCGCCGGGCACGGCGTGCGCTCGACGTGGCGGACCACGGTGGACGGCACCGTCGGCATCGTCGCGATCGGGGAGTGGCGCACCGTCACCTCCATCCGCGAGCTGCTCGGCACCCTGGCCAGGGGCCGGGTCGGGCTGAGCCGTTCCTACGCCGACGCCCTGCAGACCTCGGTCGCCGTGGCGCGGGCGATGGTGGCGCGCCGGTGCCTGCCGGCCGGTGCCGTCGGCGTCACCGCGATCGACGACGACCCGGTCGCCGCGCTGCTCGCCTCGTCGGTCGAGACCTCGACGGAAGTGTCCCGCCTGCTGCTCGGCGCGGTCATGGAGCTGCCCGACGCGGAGCAGCAGACGCTGCTGGCGACGCTCGCCACGTGGCTGGCCACCAACGGGAACTCCACCGAGACCGGACGGCTGCTCTTCTGCCACCGCAACACGGTGCGCAACAGGCTGGCCCGCCTCGAGCAGCTCAGCGGCCAGTCCCTGGAGGACCCACGCAGCGTGGCCCGGCTGTTCGTCGCGGTCGAGGCACTGCGGCTGCTCGACCCCTCGGTGCTCGGCGACGTCGGCGGCACCTGACCGGCGGCTCCCTCGACCGGCCCGTGCCACGGCCCCGTTGTGCGGTCCGCATAGCCGAACCCCCCGTGACAGTGGCGTGACGGCTAGTGATGCCCCTCACTGTGCTGGAGGACACTTCGGCGCAGCGCGGTCAGCGCGCGCACACCAGGGGAACTGCCGCTCGCGCGCCACGAGCCCCGGTGCCGCCGACGTCGAGGGGTGAGCAATGCGCAGTCAACTGCAGCGGGCGGGGAGGTGGCGCCGCTCGGGTCGCGCCATCGTCTCCGCAGGGATCGTCGGCCTCCTGATGGCGACGGCCGCCTGCGGTTCCGACGACGGGGGTGGCGACGGGGAGGCCGAGGGTGCGGTGGTCGACGCCTCGGACGCCGGTGACCCGGTCGACGGCGGCGAGATCACCGTCGGCCTGGAGGCCGAGACCAACAGCTGGCTCCCCGGCGTGGCCAACTTCGGCAACCCCGGCTACAACGTCGCCTACGCCATCTACGACGCGCTGATGAAGCGGACGCCCGACGGCGAGGTCAAGCCGTACCTGGCCGAGTCGATGGAGCCGAACGCCGACCTGACCCAGTGGACGCTGAAGCTCCGTCCCGAGGTGCAGTTCCACGACGGGACGCCGCTGGACGCGCAGGCGCTGAAGACGGTCTGGGACACCTACCTGGTCGCGCCGGGCTCGAACCTGGCGGCCAACCTGGCGGAGGTGCAGTCGCTCGACGTCGTCGACGACCTCACCGTCACCTACACCCTGAGGGCGCCCAACGCGGCGTTCCCGGACCTGCTCACCGACGCGGCCGGCTGGCCCTTCTCCCCGACCGCCGCGGCGGCCGCGGGTCCGGACGCGGGCTCCAGCCCGGTCGGCACCGGGCCGTTCAGGTTCGTGAGCTGGCAGCGGGACAGCCAGCTGGTCGTCGAGAAGAACGAGGACTACTGGCAGCCGGGCCTACCGCACCTGGACAAGATCACTTTCCGGCCGATCCCCGACGAGGACACCCGCCTCTCGAGCCTGCAGAGCGGTGACATCGACGCTCTGCAGTCGCTGCGGCAGAGCACGGTCTCCCGCGCGCGGGACATCGACGGCGTCGACAACTACGAGTTCCTGGGCAACAACAGCGGTGGGTCGAACATCAACACCGCCAAGCCGCCGTTCGACGACCTCCGGGTGCGCAGGGCCCTCGCCCTGGCCCTCGACCAGGAGGCGCTGATCGAGGTGCTGGGCGGCACCGGGCTCACCCCGCCGTCGACCCAGTTCTTCGGCCCGGAGGACCCGTTTTACTCGGAGAAGGCGGCCGAGGCCTGGCCGACGAACCGGCCCGACGAGGCGCAGGAGCTGTACGACGAGTACAAGAACGACCCGCAGCGCTCCGACGGCAAGGCGGTCGGCGAGGACATCTCCTTCACCTACACCTGCCCGCCCGACCCGAGCCTGAACGAGTTGTCCCAGCTCTACCAGTCCTTCTGGAACGCGCTGGGCATGCAGGTCGAGCTGGAGCAGGTGGAGCAGGCGGCCTACACCTCGCAGGTCGTCGCCGGGGACTACGACGCAGGCTGCACCCGGCACGGGGCCGCGCGGGACCCGTACTACGTCTTCCAGCGCGCCTTCACCGAGGGCGTGCCCAACGTGACGAAGTTCCAGGACCCGCGGATCGAGGAGGCCCTGGACACCATGCGCGGCTCGACCGACATCGAGGAGCGCAAGGCGGCGGCCGAGGAGATCAGCCTCGTGATCGCCGAACAGGTGCCCGTCACCTTCACCGGCGGCACGCTGACGGTCGTGGCGGTCCGGGACGTGGTGAAGAACGTCGACGGCTGGGTCTTCCCCGACGGCGGGAAGGGCAACGGCACCCCGGACGGCACCGCGATGTGGGGCCACGTCTGGACAGTCGAGTAGTCCCTCCGATCGGACGACGGCCCGGGCGGATTCCCGCCCGGGCCGCCGTGCTGCGCGCCGACTAGCACACCGACCCCGCTGTGCGGATCGCCGGGTGTCACCCTCAGTGACGGTGGCGAGCCGCCCAATGACTCTCCGCATGTCCGCGGGGAGACTGCGACCAGGCGCTTCGTGCGCCCGCGCCTCGACGTGCCCGCTCCCGGGTCCTGCGTCGCGGTGCCACACGCAACTGGTCTAGGGGTACAACACATGCAACGACACCGGCGCCCGATGAGGTGCCCGTGGAAGCGCGCGCTCGTGGCCGCGGGCCTGGCAGGTCTCCTGCTGGGGACCGCAGCCTGCGGTGGGGGCGAATCGGACGACACCGACGCCGAGGCCGGCGCGGTCACCGACGTCGGCGAGGCCGGGGACCCGGTCGAGGGCGGCGAGCTCACCGTCGGCCTGGAGGCCGAGACCAACAGTTGGCTGCCGAGCGAGGGCACCTTCAACCAGCCGGGGACGAACGTCGCCTACGCGATCTACGACCCGCTGATGCACCGCACCGAGGACGGCTCGGTCGAGCCCTACCTCGCCGAGACGATGGAGCCCAACGCCGAGCTCACCGAGTGGACGCTCACGCTGCGTCCCGGCGTGCAGTTCCACGACGGCACCCCGCTGAACGCCCAGGCGCTCAAGACTGTCTTCGACGACTACCTGACCGCCCCCGACTCGCGCCTGGCCGCCAGCCTCGCGCAGGTCACCGCCCTGGACGTGGTGGACGACCTCACCGTCGTGTACCGGCTGTCCGGGCCGAACTCGGCGTTCCCGGACGAGCTCGTCACGGCCGCCGGCTGGCCGTTCTCGCCGACCGCGGCGGCCGCCGCGGGCGCCGACGCCGGCGCCAACCCCGTGGGCACCGGCCCGTTCCGCTTCGTCTCCTGGCAACGCGACAGCAACCTGGTCGTCGAGAAGAACGAGAACTACTGGCAGGAGGGTCTCCCGCACCTGGACAAGATCACCTTCCGGCCGATCCCGGACGAGGACACCCGTCTGTCCAGCCTGCAGACCGGTGACATCGACGTCCTGCAGTCCCTGCGGCAGAGCACCGTGGTGAAGGCGCGCGAGCTCGACGGCGTCAGCAACTACGAACACCTGGGCAGCAACTCCGGTGCCATGACGATGAACACCAGCAAGCCGCCGTTCGACGACGTCCGCGTCCGCCGGGCCATGGCCTACGCCATGGATCAGGAGGCGCTGATCGAGGTCCTCGGTGGCGCCGGCGTCACCCCGCCGCAGACGCAGTTCTTCAGCCCGGACAGCCCGTACTACTCGGAGGCCCTCGAGGAGAGCTACCCGAAGTACGACCCGGAGAAGGCCCAGGAGCTCTAACGACGAGTACGTGAACGACGCCGACCGCTCCGACGGCAAGGCGGTCGGCGAGCCGATCTCCTTCACCTTCCAGTGCCCGCCGGACCCGAGCCTCAACGAGCTCTCGCAGCTATACCAGGCATTCTTCAGCGCACTGGGTGCCGAGGTCGAGCTCCAGCAGACCGAGCAGGCCGCCTGGATCCAGGACATGCTCGCCCGTGACTACGAGGCCGGCTGCACCCGCGTGGGTGCCGACCGCGACCCGTACATCGTGTTCAGCCAGGCCTTCCAGGAGAACCCGCTGAACATGACTGCCTTCCAGAGCCCGCAGATCGACGAGCAGCTGGAGATCCTGAAGACGACGACCGACATCGACGCGCGCAAGGCGGCCGTCGAGGCCATCGGCGAAGTGATCAACGAGAACGTGCCCAACACCTTCACCGCCGGCACCCTGACGGTCATGGCCACCCGCGACGCGGTGAAGAACCTCGACGGCTGGGTCTTCCCGGACGGCACGGCGGGGAACGGTGCCAGCAACTCGCAGGTCATGTGGGGACACGTGTGGGTCACCGACTGATCTGACGCTCCGCACCACGCAGCGGCCCGGGCGGGATCCTCGCCCGGGCCGCTGTGCAGGTCCCGGAGCTGCACGGACAGGGCAACGGCTGTGCACAGCGCGTGACGGACTCTGCGTGGCGGCAGCGCAGGGCGACGCGCGTCACTGCGGTGCAGACCCCCGTCCGGGCCGCTGCGTTCCCTGCCCGACCGGTACGAGCACGGCACGCCGTTGTGCGCAACGCCTCACCCAGGGGATCGGCGGTGTGGCGGGTCGCTCAGTGACGCAGATCACGAGTAGGGGCCACACTTCCCAGGACGCCCCCGAGGGCGCCGAGGACGCGCCGCCCGGCCGGCAGGCCGGGCAGCCGGAACTGGTTGAGGAGTGTGGAGATGCGAGCAATGCACCGCCCGACGAGACGGCCCTGGAGGCGTTCCGTCGTCTCGCTCGGGGCCGCGGCTCTGCTGCTGGGCGCGGCCGCTTGTGGCGGTGATGACGGGGACGGGGGTGACTCGAGCGGTGGGGCCCAGTCGGATGAGATCTCCGAGCAGGGCGAGCCGGTCACCGGGGGAACCATCGAGGTGGGCCTGGAGGCGGAGACCAACAGCTGGCTCCCGGGTGAGGGCAGCTTCGGCAACCCGGGCACCACGGTCGCCTATGCCATCTACGACCCGTTGATCAAGCGCTCGGAGGACGGTGAGCTCCAGCCCTACCTCGCCGAGTCGATGGAGCCCAACGAGGACCTCAGCCAGTGGACGCTGACGTTGCGTCCCGACGTGCTCTTCCATGACGGCACCCCGCTGAACGCCCAGGCGCTGAAGACCATCTTCGACACCTACCTCACGGCCCCGACGTCGAACGTCGCCACCACGCTGGCCGAGGTGACCTCGCTGGAGGTCGTGGACGACCTCACCGTGCGTTACGTCCTCGAGGCGCCCAACGCCGCCTTCCCCGACGTCCTCACGCTTGCCCCGGGCTGGCCGTTCTCGCCGACCGCGGCCGCACGGTTCGGTCCGGACGCCGGCGCCAACCCGGTGGGGACCGGCCCGTTCAGGTTCGTCAGCTGGCAGCGGGACAGCGCACTGGAGGTGGAACGCAACGAGGACTACTGGCAGGAGGGCCTGCCCTACCTCGACGGGATCACCTTCCGGCCGATCCCGGACGAGGACACCCGGCTGGCAAGCCTGCAGAGCGGTGACATCCACGCGCTGCAGACGCTGCGGCAGAGCACCGTGGCGCGTGCCCGGGAGTTCGACGGCGTGGACAACTACGAGTTCCTGGGCAACAACAGCGGTGTGTCGCTGATCAACACCTCCAGGCCGCCGTTCGACGACGTGCGGGTGCGGCAGGCGCTGGCGTACTCCATCGACCAGCCGGCGCTCATCGACGTACTCGGCGGCACCGGGCTGACCCCGGAGGCCACCCAGTACTTCAGCCCGGACAGCCCCTACTACTCGGAGAAGGCGGCCGAGGCGTACCCGACCTACGACGTGGAGCGGGCCCAGGAGCTCTACGACGACTACATCAACGACCCGGAGCGCTCCGACGGGCAACCGGTGGGCACTGACCTCTCCTTCACCTACAACTGCCCGCCCGACCCCAGCCTCAACGAGCTCTCCCAGCTCTACCAGTCGTTCTGGAGCGCGCTGGGCATGGACGTGCAGCTCAACACGGTGGAGCAGGCCGCCCACATCCAGAACGCGCTCGCCAAGGACTACGACGCCCAGTGCTACCGGGTCGGCTCCCAGCGGGACCCCTACGTCGTGCTCGGGGATGCGTTCACCCCCGGCCCACTCAACGTCACCGGCTACACGAGCCCGGTGATCGACGAGAACCTGGAGATCCTCCGCACGACCACGGGCGTGGAAGCGCGGCGGGCCGCGGTCGAGGAGATCAGCCTCGACCTGGCCGAGAACGTGCCCAACGTCTTCACCGGGTACACGCTCACCGACGTGGCCGTGCGCGACGAGGTGAAGAACGTCGACGGCTGGACCTTCCCCGACGGCACGATGGGGAACGGGGCGGCGGACGCCACCACCATGTGGGGCTTCGTCTGGCTGGCCGACTAGGCCCTGACCTCGTCACGACGGCCCGGGCGCACCGCGCCCGGGCCGTCGTGCATCCGCCACCCGGACGGGTCACCCGGCGGGCAGGGTTGTGTGCTGCGTCACACAGACTTGGCATCGAGCCGTGCGCCGGCCCGGTGGCGCAGTTCACAGTCGTGGTCCACACTCCGACCACGCCCCCGAGGGCGCTGCCAACGCGCTGGTCGACCGGCTGCCGGGGCCTGGCGCATCTGCTGTGAGGAGTGTGGACATGCGAGGACTTCGCCGCCCGACGAGACGTCCCTGGAGGCGCAGGCTCGCCTCGATGGGGGCCGCGGCACTGCTGCTCGGCACGGCCGCCTGTGGCGGTGACGACGGCGGGAACGAGGACACGTCGTCCGGGGGAGCGGGGACCGACCGAGATCTCCGAGCAGGGCGAGCCGGTCGAGGGCGGTGAGATCACGATCGGCCTGGAGGCGGAGACCAACAGCTGGCTGCCCGGGGAGGGTTTGTTCGCCGAGCCGGGCACCAACGTGGCGTTCGCCATCTACGACCCGCTGATGAAGCGCACGGCGGACGGCGAGCTCAAGCCCTACCTCGCCGAGTCCATGGAGCCCAACGAGGAGCTCACCGTCTGGACGCTGACGCTGCGACCGGACGTCCAGTTCCACGACGGCACGCCGTTGAACGCCGAGGCGCTCAAGAGCAACTTCGACGAGTACCTGACCGCGCCGACGTCCAACGTGGCCGCCTCCCTGGCCGCGGTGACCTCGCTGGACGTGGTGGACGACCTGACCGTGCGGTACAACCTCGCCGCGCCCGATGCCGCCTTCCCCGACGTGCTCACCAGCGCCTCGGGCATGCCGTTCTCGCCCACCGCCGCGGCCGCCGCCGGCCCGGACGCCGGGGCCAACCCGGTCGGCACCGGCCCCTTCCGGTTCGTCAGCTGGCAGCGGGACAGCGCCCTGGTGGTGGAGCGGAACGAGAACTACTGGCAAGAGGGGCTACCCCACCTGGACAAGATCACCTTCCGCCCGATCCCCGACGAGGACACCCGGCTGTCCAGCCTGCAGAGCGGCGACATCGACGCGCTGCAGACCCTGCGGCAGAGCACCGTCGGACGCGCCCGTGAGTTCGACGGCGTGGACAACTACGAGTACCTGGGCAACAGCAGCACCGTCTCGCTGATCAACACCACCCGGCCGCCGTTCGACGACGTCCGGGTGCGCCAGGCCCTGGCCCACGCGATCGACCAGCCGGCGCTGATCGACGTGCTCGGCGGCACCGGCCTGACGCCGGAGGCCACCCAGTACTTCAGCCCGGACAGCCCGTTCTACTCCGAGGAGGCGGCGGAGGCATTCCCCACCTACGACGTGGAGCGGGCCCAGGAGCTCTACGACGAGTACATCAACGACCCGCAGCGCTCCGACGGCCAGCCGGTGGGAACCGACCTCTCGTTCACGTTCAACTGCCCGCCCGACCCCAGCCTCAACGAGCTCTCCCAGCTCTACCAGTCGTTCTGGAGCTCGCTCGGCATGGAGGTGAGCCTCAACACCGTCGAGCAGGCAGCTCACATCCAGAACGCCATCGCGAAGGACTACGACGTCCAGTGCTTCCGGGCCGGCAGCCAGGCCGATCCGGGGTTCACCCTCAGTCGGGCCTTCACCCCGGGCGCGCTGAACTTCACCGGTTACACCAGCCCGGAGATCGACGAACAACTCCAGGTGCTCCGCACCACGACGGACCTCGAGGCGCGCAAGGATGCGGTGGAGGCGATCAGCATGGAGGTCTCGGAGAACGTGCCGAACCTCTTCACCGGCCACAACCTGACCGACATCGCGGTGCGGGAAGTGGTCAAGAACGTCGACGGCTGGACGTTCCCGGACGGTACGCCGGGTGACGGCGTCCCGAGCGGCTCCGCCATGTGGGGCCACGCCTGGCTGGCCGACTAGGCTCCGACCTCGCCCACGGCGGCCCGGGCGCACCGCGCCCGGGCCGCCGTCGCGTTCCGCCACGGCGCTCCCGCGTGCGGCGCTGACCCAGGTCACCTCCTGGCGCACGCTGCTGCGGTGGGCAGCCACGCGCACGTCCCCGACGATGCGTGCGAGCACCTCGGCGCCCGTTCAGGAGCCCGTCGACGGCGAGCTCGTCGTCGGGTCGGAGGCCGTCGTGCGTCGGGGCCCGGGCGATCCGCGACACACGTCGACACGTGGTGACGTGGCTCACTGCGTGGGTCACACTGCGTCCGCGCGCATCGGCGCGCACGCGTCGACGCGCCGGCCTTCACGGCGTCGTCGTGCGGTACGCACCTCCGGTCGGGGAGATCCACATGCGAGGACATCGACGTCCGCAGGACGGCCCGTGGACGCGGGTCGTCGTCTCGGCCGGCCTGGCGGCCCTGCTGCTCGGCTCCGCCGCCTGCGGCGGTGGGGACGACGACGGGGGCGGCGACGGCGGCGGGGAGCGGGAGGTCGGTGCGGTCACCGACGTCTCGGAGCAGGGCGACCCGGTCGACGGCGGCGAGATCGTCGTGGGCCTGGAAGCGGAGACCAGCAGCTGGCTGCCCGGCCAGGGCACCTTCAACCAGCCCGGCGTGAATGTCGCCTACTCGATCTACGACCCGCTCATGCACCGCACCGCCGAGGGCGAGGTCGAGCCGTACCTGGCCGAGTCGATGGAGCCCAACGCCGAGCTCACCGAGTGGACGCTCACGCTGCGCCCCGGCGTGCGCTTCCACGACGGCACGCCCCTGGACGCGCAGGCGCTCAAGACCATCTTCGACGACTACCTGACCGCGCCGGGGGCGAACACCGCCGCCTCGCTCGACGAGGTCACGGCGCTGGACGTCGTCGACCAACTCACCGTCGTCTACCGGCTGCGGGAGGCCAACGCCGCCTTCCCGGTGCTGCTCATCTCCTCGCCCGGCTGGCCCTTCTCGCCCACGGCGGCCGCCGCGGCCGGCGAGGACGCCGGCGCCCGGCCGGTGGGCACCGGCCCCTTCCGGTTCGTCTCCTGGCAGCGCGACAGCCAGCTGGTCGTCGAGAAGAACGAGGACTACTGGCAGCCGGGCCTCCCGCACCTGGACAAGATCACGTTCCGGCCCATGCCCGACGAGGACACCCGGCTGGCCAGCCTGCGCAGCGGTGACATCGACGCGATGCAGTCGCTGCGGCAGAGCACCGTCATCCGCGCCCGCGACCTGGACGGCATCGACAGCTACGAGCACCTCGGCAGCAATTCCGGCGCGGGGACGCTCAACACCAGCAAGCCGCCGTTCGACGACGTCCGCGTCCGCCGGGCGCTGGCCCACGCGCTGGACCAGGAGGCGATCATCGAGGTGCTGGGCGGTGCCGGCGTCACCCCGCCGACGACGCAGTTCTTCAGCGAGGACAGCCCCTACTACTCCGAGAAGGTCGCCGAGGCATACCCGTCCTACGACCCGGAGAAGGCGCAGGAGCTCTACGACGAGTACGTGAACGACCCCGAGCGCTCCGACGGCAAGCCGGTCGGCACCGACCTCGCCTTCACCTACAGCTGCCCGCCCGACCCCAGCCTGAACGAGGTCGCCCAGCTGGTGCAGTCGCTCTACGGTGCGCTGGGCGCCCAGGTGGAGCTCGAGCAGGTCGAGCAGGCCACCTGGATCCAGAAGATGCTGGCGCGCGACTACGACACAGGATGCACCCGCGTCGGGGCCGACAGCGACCCCTACATCGTGTTCGACGCGGCCTTCACCGAGGGGCCGCTGAACATGACGGCCTTCCAGAGCCCGGAGATCGACGAGCAGCTGGACATCCTGCGGACGACGACCGACCTCGACCTGCGCAAGGCAGCCGTGGAGGAGATCGGGCTGATCGTCAACGAGAACGTGCCCAACACGTTCAGCGGCGGGACGCTGACGGTCATGGCGACCCGGGAGGCCGTCAAGAACGTCGACGGCTGGGTGTTCCCGGACGGCGGCCCCCGGGGCAACGGCGCGGCCTCCGCGCAGGTCATGTGGGGCCACGTCTGGCTGGCCGGCTGACGGAGCGCCTGCGCGGCCCGGGAGGGGGCCCGTGGTGGCACTCTCCCGGGCGCCCGGAGACGTTGTGCGCATCGCATAGTTCGACACCCGACGAGAGTGGCGAGCCGCCTAGTGACGCAGCCCACTGCCGTAGGACAGACTCCCAGCACGCGCTGTGGGCGCTCGCACATCGACGCGCCGTTCGCCGGCCTGGTCGCTGTGCCGGTACGACACTGGTCAAGGAGAAATTTGATGCGAGGACATCGGCGCCCGATGCGAGGCCCGTGGAAGCAGGCTGTCGCTTCCGTGGGGCTCGTGGGAGTGCTGCTCGGGAGCGCCGCCTGCGGCGGTGGCGACGACGAGGGCGGCGACGCCGAGGCCGGTGCGGTCAGCGAGTCGGTGGAGGCCGGTGACCCGGTCGAGGGCGGTGAGATCGTCGTCGGCCTGGAGGCCGAGACCAACAGCTGGCTGCCCAGCGAGGGCACGTTCAACCAGCCCGGGCTCAACGTGGCGTACGCGATCTACGACCCGCTGATGCAGCGCAGCGAGGACGGTCCCGTCGAGCCCTATCTCGCCGAGTCGCTCACGCCGAACGACGACCTCACCGAGTGGACGCTGAAGCTCCGCCCGGACGTGCAGTTCCACGACGGCACCCCGCTGAACGCCGAGGCGCTGAAGACTGTGTTCGACACCTACCTCAAGGCGCCCGGCTCGCGGCTCTCCGCGCAGCTCGCCGAGGTCACCTCGCTGGACGTCGTCGACGACCTGACCGTCAGCTACAAGCTCGCGCAGACCAACGCGGCCTTCCCCGACATCCTGGTCGGTGCCGCCGGCTGGCCGTTCTCCCCCACCGCCGCCGCGGCGGCCGGCCCCGACGCCGGCGCCAACCCGGTCGGCACCGGCCCGTTCACGTTCGTCTCCTGGCAGCGCGACTCCAACCTCGTCGTGCAGAAGAACGAGAACTACTGGCAGGAGGGCAAGCCCTACCTGGACAAGATCACGTTCCGGCCGATCCCCGACGAGGACACCCGCCTGTCGAGCCTCCGCAGCGGTGACATCGACGTCATGCAGTCGCTGCGCCAGAGTACCGTCATCAAGGCGCGCGAGCTGGACGGCGTGAACAACTTCGAGCACCTGGGCAGCAACGCCGGCGCCCTGACGCTCAACGTCAGCCGGGCGCCGTTCGACGACATCCGCGTGCGCCAGGCGCTGGTGTACGCCGTCGACCAGGAGGGCCTGATCGAGGTCCTCGGTGGCTCCGGCGTCACGCCCCCGCAGACGCAGTTCTGGAGCCCGGACAGCCCCTGGTACTCCGAGAGGGTCGCCGAGGCCTACCCGGCGTTCGACCCGGAGAAGGCCCAGGAGCTCTACGACGACTACGTCAACGACCCGGAGCGCTCCGACGGCAAGCCGGTCGGCACGCCGCTGTCCTTCACCTTCCAGTGCCCGCCGGACCCCAGCCTCAACGAGCTCTCCCAGCTCTACCAGGCGCTGTGGGGCAACCTGGGTGCCGAGGTCGAGCTGCAGCAGACCGAGCAGGCCGCCTGGATCCAGGACATGATCGCCCGCGACTACGACACCGGCTGCACCCGCGTCGGTGCCGACCGTGACCCCTACCTCGTGTTCGACGACGCCTTCACCGAGGGCCCGCTGAACATGACCGCCTTCCAGAGCCCCGAGATCGACGAGCAGCTCGAGATCCTGCGCACGACGACCGACGTCGACGCGCGCAAGGCAGCCGTCGAGGAGATCGGCCTGGTCCTGAACGAGAACGTCCCCAACGCGTTCAGCGGCGGCACGCTCACCGTCCTGGCCACCGACGAGTCGGTCCGGAACCTGGACGGCTGGACCTTCCCCGACGGCACCATGGGCAACGGGGCGAACGCCTCGACGGCCATGTGGGGCCACGTCTGGCGAGTGGAGTAACCGCCCGTGTACGTCCTCCGCAGGCTCCCGTCGTTGCTGGCCACGCTCTTCGCGGTGTCGTTGCTGACCTTCCTCATGACCAGTCTGCTGCCCGGTGACCCGGCGCTGCAGATCCTGGGTGCGGAGAACGCAACGCCCGAGGCGATCGCGGCCGTCCGCGCCGATCTCGGCCTCGACGACCCGCTCCCCGTGCGCTACCTGCACTGGATCGGTGACGCGCTGACCGGCGACTTCGGTCGCTCCTACCGGACCAACGAGCCGGTCAGCGACGCCATCCTGGACCGGCTGCCGGTCACCGCCGAGATCGGCATCCTCGCGATCGTCATCGCGCTGCTCGTGGCCATCCCGGTCGGGATGCTGTCGGCCTACCGGGCCGGCACGCGGACCGACAAGCTGATCAGCAGCACGAGCTTCGGCCTCCTCGCGGTGCCGAACTTCATGGTGGCGATCTTCCTGATCCTGATCTTCGCCGTGTGGTTGGGCGTGCTGCCCGCCACGGGCTGGGTGAACTTCACCGACGACCCGGTGCAGAACCTCAGATCGGCGTTGCTCCCGGCGTTGTCCCTCGCGATCGCGGAGATGGCGGTCTACACCCGACTGCTCCGCACGGACATGATCGCAACGCTGCAGCAGGACTTCGTGACGATGGCGCGCGTCAAGGGCGTCTCGAACCGGCGGATCCTCTTCCGGCACGCACTGCGCCCGTCGTCGTTCTCCCTGATGACGGTCGCGGGCGTGCAGGTCGGGGCGATCATCGGCGGCTCGGTCGTCATCGAGACGCTGTTCGCGCTGCCCGGGGTCGGTCGCCTGCTGCTCGAGGCGGTACTCGTCCGCGACCTGCTCATGGTCCAGGGCGTCGCACTGGTGATCGCCATCAGCTACGTCGTCGTGAACTTCACCGTCGACATCCTGTACTCGTATCTCGACCCGAGGATCTCGCATGGACGCTCTGCGGCACGAGTCTGACCCCCTGTCCGCCGCGCACCTCTCGACCGAACGGGACGACGCATGAGCACCCCTGTGCCCAATCTCGGCGCTCCGCACCCGGGGGCCACCTCGGAGCTGGCGCTCGGCGACGGTCTCGTCGCCGAGACCAGCGGCGGTGCCGCGGCTGCCGCGGCACCCGCGGCGAAGCGGAAGAAGCGCGGCTACGGCATCAGCTTCTGGCTGGCCACGGCCTGGCTGGTGGTGGTGCTCATCTGCGCTGTCTTCGCCGACCTGCTGCCGGTCAAGGACCCGCTCACCCCGGACGTCATCAACAAGCTGGCCTACCCCGGTCCCGAGCACTGGCTCGGTACCGACGGCCTGGGCCGTGACAACCTGGCCCGGCTGGTCCACGGTGCGCGCGTCTCGGTGACGATCAGCGTCACGGCGGTGGCCATCGGCATGGTGGTCGGTGGCTTCATCGGCATCGTCGCGGGCTTCTTCCGCGGCAAGCTGGAGACCGTCCTCATGACGATCATCAACGTCATCCTGGCCTTCCCGGCCCTGAGTGCTGCTGCTGGTCCTGCTGGCCTTCGTCGGCCGCAGCCTCGTCGTGATCTCCCTGATCGTCGGCTTCCTGTCCATCCCGATCTACACCCGTGTGGCCCGGGCGACCACGCTGGCCGTCGCCGAGCGCGAGTTCGTCCGGGCGGCCCGGACGATGGGCGCGAAGAACTCGCGAGTCCTGGCCCGCGAGATCCTGCCCAACGTCGTGCTCCCGGTGGCCGCGTTCGGCCTGGTGGCCATGGGCGTGGTGATCGTGCTGGAAGGGACGCTGGCCTTCCTGGGCCTCAGCGTCCAGCAGCCGGCGCCCACCTGGGGCGGCATGATCTTCGACGGCAAGCGGTACCTCAGCGAGGCCCCGCACGTCGTGCTGATCCCCTCGATCGCCATGTTCCTCACGGTGCTGTCGCTGAACCTGGTCGGCGACTCGCTCCGCAGCCGCTTCGACGTCCGAGGGAGCAACCTGTGACGACCGCGCCGCCGCTGGACGGCCGAGCGAACGAGCCCCTGCTCGAGGTGGACGACCTCCGCACCTACTTCGACACGCCGCGAGGCATCGTCAAGGCGGTGGACGGGGTCTCCCTCCGGGTGGACCGGGGCAAGACACTCGGCATCGTGGGGGAGTCCGGTTCGGGGAAGACCGTGCTGTCGCGGTCGATCATGAACCTGCTGCCCCGCACGAACACCATCCGCGAGGGCTCCGTGCGCTTCGAGGGTCGTGAGCTCACGACCATGAAGAACAAGGAGATGCGGACCATCTGGGGCGCCGAGCTGGCGATGATCCTGCAGGACCCGATGACCTCGCTGAACCCGGTCACCAAGATCGGCGAGCAGATCACCGAGTCCCTGGGCATCCACCTGGGTGAGAAGGGCAAGGTCGCGCGGGCGCACGCCGTCGAGCTGCTCAAGTCGGTGGGCATCCCGGCCGCCGAGCGGCGGCTGGGGGAGTACCCCCACCAGCTGTCGGGCGGCATGCGGCAGCGCGTGACCATCGCGATCGCGCTGGCCTGCGGCCCCAAGCTGCTGGTCGCCGACGAGCCGACGACGGCGCTGGACGTCACCGTGCAGCGCCAGATCCTGGACCTGCTCGAGTCCCAGCAGAGCCAGCGCAACATGGGTCTGATCATCATCACCCACGACCTCGGTGTCGTCGCCGGGCGAGCGGACGAGATCGCCGTCATGTACGCGGGCCGGGTCGTCGAGCGGGCGCCCACCCGGGAGCTCTTCGCCCGCCATCGGCACCCGTACACGGAGGGGCTGTTGCGGTCCATCCCGCGGCTGCACCAGCCCAGCCACACCAGGCTGCAGGCCATCCCGGGGCGCCCGCCGGACCTGGTGGACCCGCCGGCCGGGTGCGCGTTCGCCCCGCGGTGCAACTACGCGCAGGACAAGTGCCTGACGGAGACGCCGCCGCTGGCGCCGCATGCCGCCGGGCACGAGGCGGCCTGCCACTTCCCGGTGGGGACGGCCGCCGGCCAGGAGGCGCTCGCGCGGAACGTGGCCGCCGGGCGCACCGCCGCCGGCACCCCCCTCGATGAGACGGTTCTCGCAACGGCAGGAGCAGCCTGATGGCCGGAAGTGGTACCGCGCACCTGCGGGACCAGGACGACATCGTCCTGCGTGTCGAGGGCCTGGTCGTGGAGTTCCCGCTGGAGAAGGGGCAGAAGGTCCACGCCGTCTCGGGCATCAGCTTCGACATCGCCAAGGGCGAGACGCTGGGCCTGGTCGGTGAGTCCGGCTGTGGCAAGTCGACGACCGGGCGGGCGATCATGCAGGCTCCCCGCCCGACCGGCGGCAAGATCCTCTTCGACGACAAGGACCTCAGCGGTCTGTCCGCCGACGAGCTCCGCCGCAGCCGCACGAAGCTGCAGATGATCTACCAGGACCCGATCTCGTCGCTGAACCCCCGGCGCCGGGTGAAGGACATCGTGGCCGAGGGGCTGTCGATCTGGGAGGGCAAGGGCAGCGACGACCCGCGGGTCAACGACATGCTGGCGGAGGTCGGGCTGGACCCCGAGCGGGCCGGCTCGCGACGTCCGCACGAGATGTCCGGTGGCCAGTGCCAGCGCGTCTCCATCGCGCGGTCGCTGATCATGCGGCCCGAGGTGCTCATCTGCGACGAGCCGGTGTCGGCGCTCGACGTCTCCGTGCAGGCGCAGATCCTCAACCTGCTCGAGGACCTCAAGGCCGAGTACAACCTGACGATGGTGTTCATCGCCCACGACCTCGCCGTCGTGAAGAACATCAGCGACCGGGTGGCTGTCATGTACCTCGGCAAGATCTGCGAGGTGGCACCGTCCGACCAGCTGTACGCGCAGCCGGCGCACCCGTACACGGCTGCCCTGCTGGCCTCCATCCCGGAGCCGGATCCGGACGCCAAGCACAGCGACGCCGGCCTGGGTGGCGAGCTGCCCTCCCCGGTCGATCCGCCGAGCGGCTGCCGGTTCCGGACCCGCTGCCCGCGGGCCGCGGACCTGTGCGCCGGGGAGGAGCCGCAGATGCGCCGAGGTCGCCCAGGGCCAGTACGTCGCCTGCCACTTCCCGCTGGTGGGGGAGCAGGCACCCGAGGGCGACCGGGCGATGGCGTCGACCCCCGCCTGAGCCCAGCAGCACCCACCGCGGCTGAGCCGACCGGTTCCCCGGTCGGCTCAGCCGCGGTCGTGCGTCCGGGCTCGGTTCGTCCAGGTCAGGACCGGGACACGCGGTCGGTGAGCGCCAGGACGTGCTGCCAGGCGTCTTGGCAGGCGTCGGCCCAGTCTCCGAAGGCGCGGTCGAAGAAGGAGTGCGGCGCGCCCTCGTAAACGGGGGCGTCCACGTCGGCGCCGGCGGCGCGCATCCTCCCGGCCAGGGCGAGCTGGTCCTCGACCGGCGTCGCCGCGTCGGCGCCGGCGATGACCATGACGGTGGGCAGGGCGGCCCGCTCGGCGGCGTCGCCGACCATCGAGGGCCGGCCGTAGAACCCCGCGCACCCGGCCAGACCCAGGTCGCCGCCGGACTGCCGCCAGGAGTGGCTGCCGCCGAAGCAGAAACCGACCGTGACCACGGGCAGATCGGCGCCGTGCCGCTCCCGCAGCGCGGCGATGGCGGCGGCGATGTCGGCGTCGATGCCCTCAGGCGTCGTCTGCGGGATGTGCTCCTGCCAGCCGAAGTCCTCCCCGCGGGTTCCGCCCTCGGGCAGGCCGGCGGTGCGCCCGAACCAGTCGATCGCGACGGCGGCGACTCCGGCCTCGGCGAAGCGCTCGGTCAGCGCCACGTAGTAGGGGTGCAGGCCGCGGATGTCAGGGAGGACGACCACGCCGGTGCCCGGCGTGTCCGCCGGCGCGGCGTAGGCGGCGGCGAACTGCGTGCCGTCGGCGGCGGTCAGGGTGAGGGAGGCGCGTTCTGCCACCTCACCGCTGCGGGGTGGGGCGGGCGGGCGGCTGTCGTGGTCATGGCACATGAGTCCGTTGTAGCCGTTCTCGGGGGCGGCCGCCCGTCGGTGGCGGACCCCGGACGTGCGACGGCCCCCGTGCCGGCCGGGTGGCCGGCACGGGGGCCGAGGTGCGCGGGAGGTCAGGCGAGCAGCTGCTCGGCCACGGCGTCCCAGTGCTCGGTCGGGGTGCCGAAGAGCAGACCCGTGGACTTGGCGCGGCGGTAGTACAGGTGGGCGTCGTGCTCCCACGTGAACGCGATGCCACCGTGCAGCTGGATCGAGTCGGAGGCGGCCAGCCAGTAGGCTTCTGAGCAGTACGCCTTGGCGAGGTCGACCGAGATCTCGGCGTCCTCGGCACCCTCGGCCAGCGCCCACAGGGCGTAGTAGGCCGCGGAGCGGGCGGACTCGACCTCGAGCAGCATGTCGGCGCAGCGGTGCTTGACGGCCTGGAAGCTGCCGACGGGGCGGCCGAACTGGTAGCGCAGGTTGACGTACTCGACCGTGCGCTCGAGGCAGCGCTGGGCGCCGCCGACCTGTTCGGTGGCGAGCAGGACGATGGCGATGCGCATGAGCTGGGGGACCAGCGTCGCGGCGTCGCCCTCGGCACCGACCAGGCGGGCCGGGGTGCCCGAGAAGCGGACCTCGGCCAGCTTGCGGGTCATGTCGAGGGTGGTGAGCGCCTTGCGGGTCAGGCCGGAGGCCGAGGCGTCGACCGCGAAGACGCTGGGGCCACCGGGGGCCTGGGCGACGACGAGGAGCAGGCCCGCGGTGGTGCCGTCGAGGACGAAGGACTTGGTGCCGTCGATGGTCCAGCCCTCGCCGGCCCGGGTGGCGGTGGTCGACAGGTTCTCCGCCGTCCACCTGCCGTCGGCCTCGGCCAGCGCGACAGTGGCGATCGTCGAGCCCTCGGCGATGCCGGGCAGCAGGTCGGACTTGGCCTGCTGGTCGTCCGACAGCTGGAGCAGGTTGGCCGCGATCACGGTGGCCAGGTAGGGGGCGGGCAGCAGCGCGCGGCCCATCTCCTCGGTGACCAGGGCGGTCTCCAGGATGCTGAAACCGGAGCCGCCGAACTCCTCGGGGATGGCGAGGCCCTGGAGGCCGAGCTGCTCGGCCATCTGCTTCCAGACGCCGGCGTCGTAGCCCTCGTCGGTCTCCATGAGGCGGCGGACCTCCTGCGAGGAGGACCTGGTCTCGAGGAAGCGGCGCAGGGTCCGGCGTAGCTCTTCCTGCTCCTTGTCGAACTGCATCAGCATGGGGTGAACCTCTCAGAAGTCGTGCGGTCAGGACAAGTGACGTGGGGGGTGCGCGGAGTGCGCGGGTGGATCAGTTCCCGAAGTCCCAGCCGCCCTCCGTGGCGTACCGGTCGAGCACGTGCTTGGCGATCAGCACCTTGTGCACCTCGTCCGGTCCGTCGGCGAGACGCAGGGTGCGCGCGCCGAGGTACATACCGGAGAGCGGGAGGTCGCTGGAGACCCCGGCCGCGCCCCACACCTGGATGGCCCGGTCGACGACGCGCGAGTACGCCGCGGGCACGAACACCTTGATCGAGGAGATGTCGGTGCGTGCTCCGCGGTCGTTGCGCGCGACGCGCTCGGCGGCCTGGATGGTCATCAGCCGGGCTGCGCTGATGTCCATGTAGCTGTCGGCGATGAAGCCCTGCACGAACTGCTTGTCCTGGAGCGGGCCCCCGTGGACGGTGCGGGTGGTGGCCCGCTCGACCATGAGGTCGAAAGCGCGCCACATCTGCCCGATCGAGTTCATGCAGTGGAAGACGCGGCCGGCGCCGAGCCGGTCCTGGGCGGCCTGGTGGCCCTGCCCGACGGCGCCGAGCAGGTTGCTCGCCGGCACCCGCACGTCCTCGTAGCGGACCTCCACGTGGTCCGACGTCGGCCGCCCCCAGATGCCCACGCCGCGGACGATGTTCACGCCGGGCGCGTCGGTCGGCACGATCAGCTGCGCCATCTGGCCGCGGCCCGACGCCGGGTCGTGATCGGCCTCGACCACGCGGGTCATGACGATGAAGAAGTCGGCGGCGTGACCGTTCGAGGTGAACCACTTGTGCCCGTTGAGGACGAGCTCGTCGCCGTCGCGGAACCGCTGTCGTGGTCAGCGAGCGCGGGTCGGAGCCCGGGTTCTCCGGCTCGGTCATCGAGAAGCCGGACTCCAGCTCGCCTTCGACGAGCGGGCGCAGCCACCGCTCCTTCTGTTCTTCGGTGCCGTACTTGAGCAGGATCGTCTGGTTGCCCGAGTTGGGAGCGACCACGCCGAAGAGGGAGGCCGCGCCCATCGCGTAGGCGAGCACCTCGTTCATGTAGGCGTGCGCCAGGAAATCCAGGCCCATGCCGCCGTACTCCGGGGGCAGGTGCGGCGCCCACAGGCCCGCCTTCTTGACCTTCTGCTTGATCTCCTCGCGGGCGGCCTTCGCGTCGATGACCGACGGTTCGGTCTCGACGGCGCCGCCGTGCGCGGAGCGCCAGAGCTCGCGCTCCCGCGGCAGGATGTCCTCGTTCACGATCTCCGCGGTGCGCATGCGGATGTCGTTGATGCGGTCGTCGAGCGTGGGGATCGGCCGGACGGTCAGGGGCACGGGGGCGGCCCCTTCAGGCGTCCGTGCCGGCGGCGGCCTGCTGCCGGAAGTTCTCCCGCAGGACCCGCTTGGACAGCTTCCCGGACGGGGTGCGCGGCAATTCCTCGACGAAGTCGATCGTGCGGGGGCACTTGAAGTGGGCCAGCCGATCCCGGGCCCAGGTCAGGAGCTCCTCGGCGAGCGCGGGGGAGGGCTCGTAGCCCGGCTGCACCTCGACGACGGCCTTCACCGACTCGCCCCACTCCGGGTCCGGCACGCCGATGACGCCGACGTCGCCCACGGAGGGGTGGGTGATGAGCACTGCCTCGACCTCGGCGGGGTAGACGTTGACGCCGCCGGAGATGATCAGGTCGACGCTGCGGTCGGTGAGGAAGAGCCAGCCCTCCTCATCGAGGTAGCCGACGTCGCCGAGGGTGAAGTGGTCGCCCTTGTACGACGACGAGGTCTTCCCCTCGTCGCCGTAGTACTCGAACCGGCCGACGTCGGGTGCACGCATGTAGATGGTCCCGGGGACGCCGGCCGGGCACTCCTCGCCGGACTCGTCGAGGATCCGGATGTGTCCGGGTTCCGGATGCCCCACGGTCCCGGGTCGCGCGAGCCACTCGTGCGGCCCGACGATGGTGCCGATGCCTTCGGTGGCCGCGTAGTACTCCCATGCGATCGGGCCCAGCCAGTCCATGAACGCCTGCTTGACCGGGACAGGACAGGGCGCGGCCCCGTGCCAGACGTGGCGAAGGCTGCTCACGTCGTACCGGTCCTTGACCTCCTGGGGCAGCGAGATCAGCCTGTGGAACATCGTGGGCACCAGGTGGGTGTGCGTGATCCGGTGCTGCTCGATCAGCCGCAGCGTCTCCTCGGCGTCCCACTTGTCCATGAGCACCACGCCGGCGCCCCGTGCCATCGGCAGGTTGAGCGAGAAGGCCAGCGGAGCGGAGTGGTACAGCGGGCCGGTGACCAAATTGAGGTCCTGGCCCGCGACGTAATCCGTGGCATCGGAGAACGCCGTCGACGCCGGCGTCCCCGAGGGGCGGTACACGCCCTTCGGGCGGCCGGTCGTCCCGGAGGTGTACAGCATCGTGCTCCCCAGTTGGGGATCCTCGATGTTCTCGGTGGATTCCTTCGCCAGCGCCTGCTCGTAGTCCTCGAAGCCGTCGCCGGTGCCGTCGACGACGAGCAGGGCGCGGGCGTCCACGCCGTCCAGCGCCCGGCTGACCGTGTCGGCGAAACGGCCGTCGACCACGACCGCCCGGGCGCCGCAGTCGCGGAGGATGTAGTTGATCTCGTCCGCGGTGAAGTGCCAGTTGACCGGTGTGAGCCGCAGCCCCGTGCGCTGAGCGGCGTAGAGCGTCTCCACGAACTCGGGGCGGTTGGAGCTGATGAGGGCGATCGAGTCGCCGGCAACGAGGCCCCGGGCGCGCAGGGCCCGGGCGACCTGGTTGACGCGGCCGTTGAGCTCTGAGTACGTGGAGTCGCCCTGCGCGGATCGGATGGCCGGTGCGTCGGGCTGACGGGCCGCCCACAGAGCGAGCAGGGTTCCAGTGGCGGCGGCGCGCTCGACGAGGGCCTCCACGTCTGGTGTCAGCGGGGCGACCTGGGGAGCGGAGGGGGACGACATGCTGTCTCCTGACGGGGAGGGGGCGGGCCAGTGGGGTGCGCGGGCGGCGGTGTCGCGGTAGGAGTCCAGGGCACGTCCCCAGGCGGCCAGGCCCGCGGATGCGTCCGGGAAGTCGTCGGGGACGAGGTGCGTGGCCAGGTCACGGAGCCGGGCGGCCGCGGCGCGGTCGGCCTCGGCGAGGACCTGCCCGCCCAGCTCGGTGACCAGGTGGGTGACGTGCCGGCGGTCTGCTGGGTCGGTGCCGCGCTCGACCATCCCGCGGGCGACCATCCCGCGGGCGACCAGGCCGTCGACCAGCGCGGTGACGCTCGGCCGGCTGACCACGAGCCGCTGGGCGAGGGTGGAGGCGTTCACCGAGCCCTCGGACAGCAGGCTGAGCAGCCGGTACTGAGGCACGGAGAGCTCGCAGCCCGCCAGGGCCACCTCGACGTGCCGGGCCAGACGGGCGACCGTGCGAGCTCCGCTCGCCGTGGGCTCGGTCACAGCCACCAACCATTCAGGTTTCGAAGTTCTTTGGCAAGGCTTTCGGTCCAGCCCGTCCGTACTGCGGCGTGAGCGGAGGGTGACGCAGCCCACTATCCCCCATTAGGGTCGCGCTCGATCGCGGGATCGTCGGGTCGAGGGGTGTGCGCCGGTGCGGACCACCGAAGAGCCTGAGGGCAGCGCCAGGCAGTGGAACCGCACCGCCGAAGCGCGCCGGGCGCTCATCGCCGCTGCCGGCCAGGTGTTCGCCGAGCGCGGGTTCGCCGAGTGCAGCGTGGCCGACGTCGTCGAGCGCGCCGGGCTGAGCGTGGGCAGCCTGTACCACCACTACGGCGGGAAGTCCGAGCTGTTCCTGGCCGTGTGGGAGGACCACCAGGCCGCCTACGAGGAGCAGGCGGCCACCGCGGTCGCACGTGCCCGGCAGGCCGGTACGACCTCGCGCACAGAGCTCTTTCTCGTCGGCGCGCGCGCGTACCTCGAGACCACGTGGGAGCGGCGCGCGCTGGCCCGGTTGTTCCGCGACGGCGACGGGCCACCAGGTTTCTTCCTCGTCCGCAGCCGCCGGCGCAACGACTGGGTGCGGCAGAACGCGGTGCTGCTGGCGGTGGGCACCGGCCCTGCGGACCGGCTGCTGGTCTCCATCCTAACCGCGGCGATGGGCGAGGCCGGACGACAGATCATCGGCTGCACCAGCGAGGACCAGGCCACCGCGGTCACCGAGAGTGCGCTGGCGATCATCAGCCGGCTGTCGGACCCCCGGGCGGGCTGACCGCTTCGGCGTCGGCGCGCCGGCTGGCCCGCAGGGCGGCCAGCGATGTCAGCGCCGTGGCGGCATTGACGGCGAGCATGGTGAGCAGCGTCCAGCGGTAGCCGCGCAGCAGGTCGGCCAGTCCGTCGGCCGAGACGCCGGAGAGCGTCCCGGCGAAGGCGTACTGCCGCAGCTCGGGGGCCAGCGGGGCGGTGAGCACCGACAGGACGACGGCGGTGCCGACGACGAAGCCGCTCTGCTGCAGCATCAGCCGCATCGCGTTGGCGATGCCCAGCCGGTTGTGCGGCATGGCTCCCATGAGCGCGGTGGTGTTCGACGGCATGAACAGCCCCGACCCGGCGCCGGCGAGCACCAGGCCCCCGGCGATCGCCGGGTAGGCGGCGCCGGTGACCACCGACGTGAACAGCACCAGCAGGCCGGCGCCGGTGCACACGTTGCCGACGACGGCGAGGGCACGCGGGGAGATGTGCCGCTGGAACAGGCCCGAGGACGACGAGAAGATCAGCGTCGCCACCGCCAGCGGCAGGACGCGCAGACCGGCCGACAGCGGGTCCACGCCCTGCACGGCTTGGAAGTACAGCGAGAACAGCAGCAGCACGCCGGCCTGCGACGTCGAGTTCAGGAACGAGGCGAGCAGGCCCAGGGCGAAGGGCCGGTCGCGGAACAGCGTCATGTCGACCAGCGGGTGGGCGACCCGGCGCTCGAAGAGCACGAACAGCGGCATGCCGAGGGTGAAGACGGCCAGCCCGCCGACGACCACCCAGCTGGTCCAGCCCAGCGTGGTCGCCTGCGAGAGCGCGGCCAGGCCGCTGCCCAGCGCGACCAGCACGAGCAGGTTGCCGGGGACGTCGATGCCCTGGCGCTCGCCGGAGCGCGCGACCCGGGGGAGGGCCCAGGCGCCCCAGGCCAGGCAGAGCAGGCCGATCGGCACGTTGAACCAGAACACCCAGCGCCAGCCGGCGTGCTCGGCTAGCACGCCGCCGACCGTCGGGCCCAGCAGCTGGGCGACCGAGAAGGAGGCGAGGTAGATGCCCATGCCCTGGCCGAGCCGGGCGCGGGGGAAGGCGGCAGTGACGAGCGCGGCGCTGTTGGTCAGCAGCATCGCGGCGCCCGCGGCCTGGAGCACGCGCAGGCCGACGACGATCCAGGCGTTGGGGGCCAGACCGCACAGGAAGCTGGCGAGGGTGAAGGTGGCCAGGCCCATCAAGTACATCTGCCGGCGCCCGAACATGTCGGCCAGCCGGCCGAAGAAGATCATCAGGCCGGTGTTGGCCAGCATGAAGGCCAGCAGCATCCAGCTCGCCGCGGTGGCGCTGGCCTCGAAGTGCCGCACGACGGTGGGCAGGGCGACGTTGAGGGCGCTGCCCGACATGCCCGAGAAGATGCTGGCCAGGCTGACGACCGAGAGGGTCCGCCAGGCCTCCTTCATGACGGCGGGTTCGTCGGGCGCCTCCTCGGCGCCCACCCCCTCCGGAGCGGCCGGCGGCGGGGGTGCGGCACCCTCGCTGCTGGTGGTCCGCGCGTCGGCAGCCAATGCATCCCCTCGCAGGTCGAGCGGTCGCCCGTCCGGCGGCCCAGCCGGTTGACTCCGGCAATCCTGGAACTGGATTCTAGGGGCACCGACGAGAAGGAGGCCTGCCTGATGCAGTCCAACGAGCAACGCGTGGTCATCGTGACGGGTGCGGCCCGGGGGATCGGCCGGGGTCACGCCCTGGAGTTCGCCCGGCACGGCTATGCCGTCGTGGTCAACGACCTGGGCGCCGAGGTGGACGGTACGGGCGGCTCGACCGGCCCGGCCGGTGAGGTGGTCGACGAGATCCGCGCCCAGGGCGGACAGGCCATCGCCAACGGGGACGACGTCTCGGACTTCGCCGCCGCCGAGCGCCTGGTCCGCTCCACCATCGACCACTTCGGCCGGCTGGACGTGCTGGTCAACAACGCCGGCATCCTGCGCGACCGGATGCTGGTCAACATGAGCGAGCAGGAGTGGGACTCGGTCATCCAGGTGCACCTCAAGGGCACGTTCGGCCCGATGCGCCACGCGGCTGCCTACTGGCGCGAGGAGCACAAGGCCGGGCGTCCGGTGGACGCCCGGGTCATCAACACCACGTCGTCCTCGGGCATCTACGGCAACCCGGGGCAGTCCAACTACGGGGCGGCCAAGGCCGGGATCGCGGCGATGACCGTGATCACCGCGATGGAGCTGGGGCGCTACGGCGTCACTGTCAACGCGGTGGCGCCGGCCGCCCTGACCCGGATGACGGAGAACCTGATGCCGGACCGGCAGAACCCCGACCCGAACGCCTTCGACCCCTCCGCCCCCGACAACATCGCCCCGCTGGTGGTGTGGCTTGCCGGGCCGTCGGCCCGCGAGGTGACCGGCCGGGTGTTCAACGTCCGCGGCGGCACGATCAGCGTCGCCGAGGGCTGGCAGGCCGGACCGGGCGTCGACAAGGGCGCGCGGTGGACGGTCGAGGAGCTGGACGACGTCCTGCCCGGGCTGGTCGCGAAGGCGGCGCCGAACGCCGACCAGCGCGGCATCCGCCCGGCGATCGCGGACTGACCGTGCGGGGCGCGGTGCCGGGCTCCGGTGCCGCGCCCCGTCCCCTCCTAGGCTGGGGGAGTGAGCGGACCGATCGACCCCGAGGTCATCGAGCTGGCCGGCCGACTGTTCGACCTGGCGCGGTTCGGGCACACCGACGAGCTGGTCGCCTACCTGGATGCCGGGGTGCCGGCGAACCTGACCAACGACAAGGGCGACACGCTCCTGCTGCTGGCGGCCTACTACGGCCAGGCGCCGACCGTGGCGGCGCTCCTGGCCCGCGGCGCCGACCACGGCCGGGTGAACGACAAGGGGCAGACGGCGCTGGCGGCGGCGGTGTTCAAGCAGTCCGCCGAGGCGGTCGGGGACCTGCTGGCGGCGGGCGCGGACCCCGACCAGGGTGGGCAGAGCGCCCGGGCGACGGCACAGTTCTTCGGGCTCACGGCGATGACCGAGCTGCTGGACGCCCCGCGCTGACCCGCGGGCCGCACTACCGCCGCGGCGGCGCGGCCTCCTAGGGTGCCCTCCATGACCAGCGGAGGCAGTTCCACCACCGGCACGGTTCCCGCCGGGCACCTGTTCGACCTGGCCCGTCAGGGGAACACCGAGGTGCTCGCGGCGTACATCGACGCCGGCGTGCCCGTGGACCTGACCAACAGCTCGGGGGACACGCTGCTGGTGCTGGCGGCGTACTACAGCCACGGCGAGACGGTGGCGGCGCTGCTCGAGCGCGGTGCCGACCACGCGCGGATCAACGACAAGGGTCAGACGGCGCTGGCCGCGGCGGTGTTCAAGCAGGCCGAGGACGCCGTCCGCCACCTGCTGGCCGCCGGCGCCGACCCGGACGCCGGCGAGATGACCGCGCGCATGACAGCGCAGTTCTTCGGCCTCACCGCCATGACCGAGCTCCTCGACGCCCCGCGCTGACCCGGCTGCTCCCGCTGGACCGACAGCCCGGCGCGCAAGCACGTCCGACCGGGCGCGCGGATGCGTCGTCCCGGGCTGCTGGATGACGCATCCGTGCGCCGGGTCGGGGTCCACCAGGCGCGGTTGTCCTTGTCCGCCGTTCGAGTCCGGGCCGGCGGCGGCGCCCGACCGGGCGCGCGGATGCGTCGTTCCGGGCCGCCGGGTGACGCATCCGCGCGCCGGGTCGGTGCTGGGGAGGGCGGGGTCGGGTTCAGAAGGGCGGGGTGTCCTCGTCGACCGGGCTGGGTCGGGGTGGGGGCAGGGCTCGTTGGGTCTGGGGGTGTCGCAGGCCGGGTGGTCGGGTGGTGCGGGTGACGCCAGAGGGTGTGGTGACGGTGAGGGTGCCGTCGGGGTGCAGGCGGTAGCGCCAGCCGCGGGCGAAGGTCTTGAGCCGGTGGTGGGTGCGGCACAGGCAGCACAGGTTGTGGCAGGTGGTGCGGCCGCCGCAGTCGTAGGGCAGGACGTGGTCGGCGTCGGTGCGGCCGGCGGGTTGGCCGCAGCCGGGGTGGCGGCAGGTGCGGTCGCGCAGCCGCAGGAAGCGTTCCTGGGCGGCGGTGTGGGTGTAGCCGGGCACTGCCGGTGGTGGGCCGAGGGCGGGGCAGCCGCAGTCGGCGTTCTTGCCGTGCGCTGGGCAGCCCCGGGCGGCCAGTCGTGCGAGTTCGGCGGGGGTGGTGGTGGCCAGCAGCGCGCCGTCGTCGTCGGTCAGCGCCAAGGCCAGGCTGCCACCCGGGGGTGCCTGGACGCCGAGCGCGCCGAGCTGGGCGAGCAGTTCGCGCAGGTGCGCGGTGGTGATGGGGGTGCTGCCCAGCTGCGGCACCGGCCCGCCCAGGTCCGTCCGCTCGGCGCTGGCCGCTGTTCCCGGCGGGCGGAGCGCGGACAGCGGGGCGGTGAGGGTGAGGTGCCCGGTCACGGCCGGGCCGTCGGCGCCGGTGCGCAGCACCAGCGCGGCGTGCGCCTCGGCGCGCAGCACCCCGATCGGCCGGTCGTCCCCGGCGGTGCGGGCCAGCTGGGCGGCCTGGTCGATCACCGACCACATCGCCGCGGCCACCGCCGAGGGAGCCTCGGTGGTCAAGGGCGTGTCAGATGGTCTGTGTAGGAGCTGCGTGAGCCTGGGGCTGTGGCCTCGGGAGGGAGCACCCTGATGACCGTGACCGATGAGCAGGCCGGCGACCCGGGTGGCCCGGGCCGGGTGAGCGGGGCGCAGCTGCGGCAGCTGTTGGCCGATGACACGTGGCTGGATGCGTTGATCGACCGGGCCGAGACCGGCGGAGTGGCGCTGACCGGGGAGGGCGGGTTCCTTCCGGAGCTGGTCAAGGCCGTCCTCGAGCGGGGACTGGCCGCTGAGCTGACCGAGCACGTCGGCTACGAGCGGGGCGATCCGGTCGGCCGGGGCTCGCCGAACAGCCGCAACGGCAGCACGCCCAAGACGGTGCAGTCCGAGGTCGGCCCGCTGCCGCTGGCCGTGCCCCGGGACCGGGCGGGCAGTTTCACCCCGCAGCTGGTGCCCAAGGGCGAACGCCGCCTCGGCGGCCTGGACGACATGATCATCTCGCTCTACGCGGGTGGGATGACGGTGCGCGACATCCAGCACCATCTGGCCCGCACGATCGGCACCGAGCTGTCCCACGACACGATCAGCAAGATCACCGACGCGGTGCTCGACGAGGTCGGCGCATGGCAGGCTCGGCCGCTGGAGCCGATCTACCCGATCGTCTACGTCGACGCGCTGGTGGTGAAGATCCGCGACGGCCATCAGGTGCGCAACCGGGCCGCGCACATCGTGGTCGGAGTGGACCTCGACGGCATCAAGCACGTGCTGGGGATCTGGGTGCAGGCCACCGAGGGCGCGAAGTTCTGGGCCGGCGTGGTGGCCGAACTGGCCAACCGCGGCGTGCGGGACATCCTCATCGCCTGCTGTGACGGGCTGACCGGCCTGCCCGAGGCGATCGAGGCGACCTTTCCGCACACGACCGTGCAGACCTGCGTGGTGCACCTGATCCGCGCCTCGATGCGGTTCGTGTCCTACGGCGACCGCAAGAAGGTGGCCGCCGCGCTCAAGGGCGTCTACACCGCCCCGACCGCCGATGCCGCCGAGACCACGCTGCTGGAGTTCGCCGACTCCGACCTGGGACGCAAATACCCGGCGGCGGTGGCGACCTGGCAGAACGCCTGGGAGCGGTTCATCCCGTTCCTCGCCTTCGGACCCGCGCTCCGCAAGATCATCTACACGACGAACATGATCGAGTCGCTGAACTACCAGCTCCGGAAGATCATCAAGAACCGGGGGCACTTCCCCAACGACGCCGCGGTGATCAAGCTGCTCTGGCTGGCGATCCGCGACATCGAGGACAAGCGGGCCCGGGAGCGGCTCAAGGACCGCGGCAAGCCGGCCAACCAGCGCACCGCACCCGGCAAGCTCGTCGAGGGCGCGGTCACCCAGGGCTGGAAGCCGGCCATGGCCGAGATGATGATCGCCTTCGGCGACCGCATCGAGCCTTACCTCAGCTGACAACATCAAGATCGACTGCAGGTCTTACACAGAGAAGTTGACAAGCTCGTGGTCAACGCCGACATCCCGTCCCCGGTCGGGGAGACCCGCACGGCGGCGCGCCGTTCGGCCTCGATCCGGCGCCGTTCGGCGAACTCCTCATCCGCGGCGACCCCGGCGGCGACCAGCCGGGTGCGCAGCTTCCCCGACGACAGGCCCGCCGCCTCCGGCAGCACCGCCGCCACCACCGCGGCAGCCACCTCGTTCGTGGCGCCGGCCAGCACGTCGGCGAACACCCGCGCCCGGAACCAGTCCAACCGCCCCGCCGCGCACGCGGCGTGCACCGCCGGCATCCGCTCCACCACCTGGAACGCATCCGCCAGCAGGCCGACGGCGTACGGCCGTCCGCAGTTCAGCACCAACGCCACCTCGTCGGGCAGGAACTCCGACGTGCCCGGCACCGGCGACCCGCCACCGCGGCGCCGCGCACCCGGATGCCCCGGCGGCGGATCGTCGATGTCCGGCCGATCCGCGGCCAGCGACATCAGCAGGGCGGCCTCGTAGGCGTCGTCCATCCCCTTGCGCGCCCGCACCCGCTGCAACTCGGTGACCTTCTGCTCGGCGGTCAACCGCGCCACCGGCAACCGCTCGACCGACGGCTCCCGCCACAGCAACCACTCGATCAACCCACCCTGGGGCTGCTCCGCGGTCACCGTCATGCACCCAAGCTACGGAGAGGGTCTGACAGTTTCCGCTGCTCAGCGGCCTGCCGACCGGAGATTCTCCGACGGGCCGTGAGGTGGCGGACGCCGTCGCCCCCGGCTGCGGCCACCCCCTCGACGTCAAGGGGGGCGCAACCGATCAGCCCCCACCCGCACGCACCGAGTGGTGTGCGCCGCAGCGGGCATGGGTGCACTCTCAGGGGGTACGGGGCGCCCGTCCTGGGAGGGAGCGCGCGTGGTGCTGCGACCGGAGGTGCACGGCACCGGCCGCGAGGCGGCTCGCGATCTCCGGTCTGCCGGGGAGCCCGTCGAGCCGGTCCCGGCGGACCTGGCGGGCGGGACCCCGCCACCGGCCTCGGGAGCGACCCCGCCGGCCGGCGCCGTCGAAGGCTCGCCCACGGGTCTGCCGCGCTGGCTGCTCCTGCTGGGCGGGCTGGCCGCCGCGACGATCGCGATCGCCGGGCTGCGTGCCGTCGCCTGGCTGGCCGCGCCGATCCTGCTCGCGCTCGTCGTCGTCGTGGGCCTCATGCCGGTCTCGAGCTGGCTGCGCCGCCACGGCGCCCCGCGCTGGGTGGCGACGACGGTGCTGCTGGTCCTCGTGTGGGCGGTGCTGCTCGGCTTCGTCGCGTTGCTGGTGCTCAGCGTCGCCCAGCTCGCCGCCCTGCTCCCGGACTACTCCGACCGGGCCCAGGAGCTCATCGACGGCGTCGTCAACGACCTCAACGACCGAGGGATCGTCTCCGGGCAGCTCTCGGACTGGGTCGGGCAGATCGACTACGGCGCGGTCGTCGGGCTGGCCACCGACCTGCTGGGCCGGATCACGGCGGCCGCCAGCACGCTGATCCTGCTGCTCTCGGCCCTGGTGTTCATGGCCATCGAGTCCAGCGGCTACGGGCAGCGGCTGGCGCTGATCGCCCGGGGGAACGACCGCACCTGCCGTTGGCCTTCAGCCTCTTCGCCTCGGGCACCCGCAGCTACCTGCTCGTCAGCACCGTGTTCGGGGCGATCGTCGCCGTGGGTGACGGGATCGCGCTGGCCATCCTCGGCGTGCCCGCGGCGGCGCTGTGGGGGCTGTTGGCGTTCATCACCAACTACGTGCCGAACATCGGGTTCGTGCTGGGCGTCGTCCCGCCGGCGCTGCTCGGCCTGCTCGCCGGGGGATGGGGCGAGCTGACCGCGATCGTGGTCATCTACACGCTGCTCAACTTCGTCGTCCAGACGCTCGTCCAGCCGCGCTTCGTCGGCGACTCGGTCGGCCTGTCGATGACGGTCACCTTCATCGCCCTGCTGTTCTGGGGCTGGGTGCTCGGCGCCCTCGGCGCGCTGCTCGCCATCCCGCTCACGCTGCTGGTCAAGGCCCTGCTGGTGGACGTCGACCCGCGCGGCCACTGGCTCGACGCGCTGCTCCGCGAGGAGCCGCGCGCACCGCGCACCTCCCGTGCGCGCCGCCGGATGAACGCCCGCCGCTCCGCGCTGGCGTCGGTCCGCCGGCTGCACCACCCGCGCCGTGACCAGGACGCCGAGCACCTGCCGGCCGAGGACGCCGGACCGCCCGACGGCTCCGGGACGACGCCGACCACCTGAGCGCGCCGGGTGCACCGCGGATGCCGGTGCGGTAGACACGGCAGGCCGTTCCCGGCACCCGTCCCGACACCCCGGAGGTCGCTCTCGTGCTGGCCAGCATCGGCTACGCCGCCGCCTACACGGGCGTGGGCATCGCCCTGCTCATGTTGGGCTTCGTGGCGCTCGACCTGCTCACCCCCGGGCACCTGGGGCGGCACATCTACGAGGAGGGGTCGGTCAACGCCGGCATCGTGCTGGCCGCGGGCTTCCTCGGCCAGGGCGCGATCGCGTTCACCACCATCTGGACCAACGCGACCGACGGCTTCGGCCGGGCGCTGTGGTGGACGGTGGTCTTCGGCGTCCTGGGCGTGCTGCTCCAGGCGGTCGCCTTCCTGGTGCTGAACCTGGTGACACCCGGATCGCTGGGGAAGGCGTTGGTCCAGGTGCGCTTCCACCCGGCCAGCCTGGTGAGCGCCGCGGGTCAGCTCGCGGTCGCCGCGATCATCGTCGCCTCGATCTGGCCCTGACGGCCCGCCGCTGCCCCGTGTGACGGCTGCCTCACGCGGTCCCCGTAAGGTGCCGGGCGTTGCCGCTCCCCTCGGTCGGGACGACGGCAGCGCAGACCTGACGAGAGGAAACAACATGAGCGAGGCAGTGAGCGGCACCCGTGCCGCCATCGTCACCGGCGGCGCGCGCGGCATCGGTGCCGCGACGGCGAAGCGGCTGGCCAAGGACGGGTTCGCCGTCGCGGTCCTGGACCTCGACGAGTCGGCCGCCCAGGTCACCGTGGACGCCATCAAGGCCGACGGTGGTCAGGCCCTGGCCGTCGGTGCCGACGTGAGCGACGCCGAGCAGGTCCAGGCCGCCGTCGACCGCATCGCCACCGAGCTCGGTGCGCCGGTCGTGCTGGTCAACAACGCCGGCGTGCTGCGCGACAACATGCTGTTCAAGATGTCGGACTCCGACTGGGACATCGTCATGAACGTGCACCTCCGCGGTGCCTTCCTCATGGCGCGGGCCGCGCAGAAGTACATGATCGAGCAGAAGTGGGGCCGGATCGTCAACCTGTCCAGCACCTCGGCGCTCGGCAACCGCGGTCAGGCCAACTACTCCACCGCCAAGGCCGGTCTGCAGGGCTTCACCAAGACCCTCGCCATCGAGCTCGGCAAGTTCGGCGTCACCTCCAACGCCATCGCCCCCGGCTTCATCCAGACCGAGATGACCAAGGCGACCGCCGACCGCATGGGGATCCCCTTCGACGACTTCATCAAGGGCGCCGGGTCGCAGATCCCGGTCCAGCGCGTCGGCCAGCCCGAGGACATCGCGCACCTCGTCTCGTTCTTCGCCAGCGAGGGCGCGCGGGCTTCATCTCCGGCCAGGTCGTCTACGCCGCGGGTGGCCCGAAGGCCTGATGCACGACCCCCGCGCAGCGGGGCGCACGACCGGGGCCGGGCAGCCGTTGGCTGCCCGGCCCCGCTGCACGGCCCGCACGGCAGGTCAGCGCGTGGGGGCCGGCACGAACCGGGCCGACAGCGGATCCACGAACCGGGTGAGCACCGGGCCGGCCACGGCGAGGAGCAGCACGTAGCCGGTGGCCACCGGGCCGAGCGACTCGTGCCCGGCTGCGACGGCCAGCCCGGCGATGACGATGGAGAACTCGCCGCGGGCCACCAGCGCGGACCCGGCCCGCAGCCTGCCGGGGACGGCGACGCCGTCGCGACGGGCGGCGAACCAGCCCGTGCCCAGCTTGGTGGCGCAGGTGACGACCGCCAGCGCGAGCGCGGCCGGCAGGACCGGGAGGATCTCGCCGGGATCGGTGCTCAGCCCGAAGGCCACGAAGAAGGTGGCGGCGAAGACCTCGCGCAGCGGGGAGAGCAGGTCCCGGGCCCGGTCGGCGAAGGACGCCGGCAGCGCGATGCCGACCAGGAAGGCCCCCACGGCGGCCGAGGCGCCGCCGGCCTGGGCCAGCCCGGCGACGAGGAGCGTGAGGCCGACCAGCCGGAGCAGCACCTGCTCGTCGTGGCGGGAACTGAGGATGCGACCCAGCCGGTGCCCGTGCCGCTGCGCGGCGAACAGCGCCAGGAGGACGGCGGTCACCGCGAGTGCGATGCCGCCGGCGGCCTGCGCCGGCCCCTCGCCGGCCAGCGCGACCACGAGCAGCGGGAGGAACAGGGCCATGGCCAGGTCCTCGAGGACCAGCACGGACAGGACCGCCGGGGTTTCGCGGTTGGCCAACCGGCCCAGGTCGCCGAGCAGCTGCGCCACGATGCCCGACGACGAGATCCAGGTGATGCCGCCGAGTGCGAGCGCGGCCGGCCACGGCAGGCCGAGGAGCAGCCCGGCGACGAAGCCCGGAGGGAAAGTTCAGCAGCAGGTCGACCGCACCTGACGGCGCGTGGCGGCGCAGCGAGCCGAAGAGCTCCTCGGCGGAGAACTCCAGCCCCAGCGTCAGCAGCAGCAGGACGACGCCGATCTCCGCCGCGGCGGTGAGGAAGGGCTCCGACGTCTCCAGCGACGCGGCCCCGCCCTCCCCGAACGCCAGTGCCGCGACGAGCACGAAGGGGATCGGCGTGAGGCCGGCGCGGCGGGCGACGACGCCCAGGACGGACAGCCCCAGGAACAGGAGCCCGAGCTCGACCAGCAGGGCGGCGACGTGGTCCACCCGGTCAGGCCCGCCCGGAGAGCCGCCGCTCCAACTGCTCGAGCCCGTTCCTCGACCCGACCGCCACCAGCACGTCGCCGGCGCGGAGCTCGTCCTGCGGCCCGGGGGAGGGGACGACGTCGGCGCCGCGGACGATCGCCACGATGGAGCAGCCGGTGAGGGTGCGGGCGCGCGTGTCGCCGAGCGGCCGGCCGGCGAACGGGGAGCCCGAGGGCACCGTGAACCGGCCGGACTCGAGCCCGGGGACCTCCTTGGACAGGTCGGCGAACCGCTGCGTCAGCCGCGGCGCGCCCAGCACCTCGGCGAGCGCGTCGGCCTCCTCGGGGGACAGCCGGAGCATGCTGCGCGCGCGGTCGGGGTCGCGCGCGTCGTAGACGCTCAGCTCGGCGCCGCCCGCACGGCCGACCACGACGCCCAGCAGCTGCCCGGACCCGGTGGTCAGCTCGTACCGGACGCCGACGCCCGGCAGCAGGGTCTCCTCGAGGTCCACGCGCCCATCGTCGCAGAACCCGCCTACGGCCGGTGCCCGGCGAGCAGCTCGGCGAGGTGCCGGCCTCGGCGGCCGGCCAGCTGGTCGAGCTGGGTGCGGCAGGAGAACCCGTCGGCGAGGACGACGGCGTCGTCGGCCAGGTCGGCGACCGCCGGCAGCAGCTGCTGCCCGGCGATGGCCACCGAGACGTCGTGGTGGCCCTGCTCCACGCCCCAGTTGCCGGCCAGCCCGCAGCAGCCGCCGAGCCGGGTGACCTCGGCGCCGGCCTTCCGCAGCAGGGCGGCGTCGGCCGACCAGCCCAGCACCGAGGTGTGGTGGCAGTGCGGCTGGGCGACGATCCGCAGGCCCGCGAGGGACGGCGGCTCCCAGCCCGGGGTGTCGGTGAGCAGCTCGGCGAGGGTGCGGGTGGCAGCCGCCACCCGCTCGGCGTCGGCGCCGCCCACCACCTCGAGCGCCTCGGCCCGCAGCACCGCCGTGCACGAGGGCTCGACGCCGACGACCGGGACGCCGGTCGCCGCGTAGGGGGCGAGCTCGGCGACGGTGTGCCCCAGGATGCGGCGGGCGGCGTCCAGCTGGCCGGTGGTGATCCAGGTCAGCCCGCAGCAGGTGTCCGCGCCGGGCACCTCCACCCGGTAGCCCGCGGCCTCGAGCACCTCGGCGGCGGCCATCGCGACGTCCGGGTCGAAGTGGTCGGTGAACGAGTCCACCCACAGCGCCACGGGCGCCCCGTCCGCGCCGGGCGCCCGCTGCGCCCACTGCTGCCGGAAGGTGCGCCGGGCGAACTCGGGCACCGAGCGCCGCTGGTCCATGCCGGCGCCCCACTTGGCCAGCCGGCCGCCGACGCGGGTGCCCAGCACCGCGTTGACCACCCGGGGCGCCCGCGCGGCGAGGTCGGCCCAGCGCGGCAGCCAGCCCAGCGTGTAGTGCGGGCGCGGCCGCAGCCGCCGCCGGTAGGACTGGTGCAGCACCTCGGTCTTGTACGACGCCATGTCCACGCCGGTCGGGCAGTCCGAGGAGCAGCCCTTGCACGACAGGCACAGGTCCAGCGCGTCGTGCACCTCCGGCGAGCGCCAGTTCCGCACCGGCCCGCCGGGCGCGAGCATCTCCTGCAGCACCCGGGCGCGGCCGCGGGTGGAGTCCTTCTCCTCGCGGGTCGCCGGCCACGAGGGGCACATGACCCCGCCGGAGGACTGCAGGTCGGCCCGGCACTTGCCGACGCCGGTGCAGCGGTGCACCGCCGCGGAGAAGTCCCCGCCGTCGTGCCGGTAGGCCAGGGCGAGGGCCGGCCGCTCCGCGCGGGTCAGCGCCGGTGCCGCGGCCATCCGGATGTCGTCGTCGAGCCGGTCCGGCCGGACGAGCACGCCCGGGTTGAGCACGTCGTCGGGGTCGAACACCGCCTTGACCCGTTCGAACAGCGAGATGACGGCGGGGGAGTACATGAGCGGCAGCAGCTCGCTGCGGGCCCGGCCGTCGCCGTGCTCCCCGGACAGCGAGCCCCCGTAGCCGGCGACCAGGCGGGCGGCGTCCTCCACGAACGCCCGGTAGCGGCTCCGGGCCCGGTCGCGCTCGCCGCCGGCGCCGAACGGGAAGTCGATCCGGCCGTGCACGCAGCCGTCGCCGAAGTGCCCGTAGGGCACGCACTGCAGCCCGTGCTGGTCCAGCAGCGCCTCGAACTCGCGCAGGTAGGCGCCGAGCCGCTCGGGCGGGACGGCGGCGTCCTCCCAGCCGGCGTGCGCCGGGTGCCCGTCGGAGGTGCGCGCCGCCAGCCCGGCGCCGTCCTCGCGGATCCGCCAGATCGCCGCCGCCTCGGCGACGTCGGTGACCACCAGCGAGTCCAGCGCGCCGGCGTCGGCCAGCACCCCCCGGGCGGCGTCCTCGATCTCGGCGACGCTGTCACCGGTGAGCTCGACGACCAGCCAGCCCCCGCCGCGCGGCAGGTCGGGGACGACGGCGGCCGGCACGTCGCGCAGCCGCTGCACCATGCGGGCGTCCAGGCCCTCGACGGCGGTCGGCCGGTGGGGGAGCAGCGCCGGCGTGGCGTCGGCCGCCTCGGCCATCGACGGGTAGCCGAGCACGACCAGCCCGCGGAACGGGGCGTCGGCGACCAGCCGCACCGTGGCGCCCAGCACCAGCCCGAGCGTCCCCTCGCTGCCGACCAGCGCACGGGCGACGTCGAACCCGTTCTCCGGCAGCAGGTGCTCCAGCGAGTAGCCCGACACCTGGCGGCCGAAGCGGCCGAGCTCGGTGCGGATCGTCGCGAGCTCACCGGCCACCAGCGCGGAGAGGTCGCCCAGGACGCCGTCGGCGGCCGGTGTGCCGGGGCCGAGGGCGAGCCGGGCGCCGCTCCCGGTGACGACGTCGAGGCCGACGACGTTGTCGGAGGTGCGCCCGTAGCCCAGCGCCCGCGAGCCGCAGGCGTTGTTGCCGATCATCCCGCCGATCGTGCAGCGGTTGTGCGTGCTCGGATCGGGGCCGAACCGCAGACCCGCCGGGCGCGCGGCGGTCTGCAGCGCGGCCTGCACGAGGCCGGGCTCGACGGTGGCCGTCCGCTGCTCGGGGTCGATGGCCAGCACCCGGTTCAGGTGGCGGCTGGTGTCCAGCACGACGCCCGGGCCGACGGCGTTGCCGGCGATGGAGGTGCCCGCGCCGCGGGCGGTCAGCGGGACGCCGAGCTCGCGGCAGACCGCCAGGGTCGCCAGCACCTCGTCGGTGTCCCGGGGGCGGACGACGGCGCGCGGCAGCACCCGGTAGAGGGAGGCGTCGGAGGAGTACAGCGCCCGGGCCAGCCCGGAGTCGTCGACGTCGCCGATCCCGGCCCGGGTCAGGGCGTCCAGCAGGCCGGGTGCGTCGACGCCACCCCGGGTGGTCGCGGTCATCGTGGCTCTCCGGAGGTGGTCGCGGGCGGGGCGAGCACGAGTCTGCTGCCCGGCCTCCGGCGAGGCCAGCCCGCCCCCCTCCCGGCGTCCGTGCGCCCCCGCTCAGTCCTCCAGGGCGGGCTCGATCGGGACCACCGCGACCGGCCCCGTGGCCTGGCGCAGCACGGCGCGGGTGGTCGAGCGGCGGGTCGCGAAGACGCCGCGCCGCCGGTGGCCGATGACCAGCAGCTCGGCGGTGAGCCCGGCGGCGAGCAGGCTGCGCGCGGCGCGGCCGCGGGCGATCACCTCGCGGACGACGACGCCGGGCCAGCGCTCCTGCCAGTCGTGCAGCGTCTCGCTGAGCAGCCGCTCCTCGTCGGCGCGCACCGCGGCCCAGTCGATGACCGGGCCGTCGGACTCGAACCGGGCGGGGGAGACCGCGCGCCACGTGTGCACCGCGACCAGGTCGGTGCCGCGCGCCGCCGCCTCCCGGAAGGCGAAGGCGAGGACCGCGTGCCCGCTCGGGTGCCCGTCCACACCGACGACGACGGAGCGCCGGCCGCGCACGACGATCGAGGTGGTGTTGTCGGGCAGCACGACGACGGGGCAGCCCGCCGAGGCCGCGAGGTCGCCGGCGGTGCTGCCGACCCGTGGCGCCGTCGTCCCGCCGGCGCCCTGGCCGCCGACCACGACCAGCTGCGCGGACGCGGACGCGGAGCGGAGCACGTCCACCGGATCGCCCTGCTCGACCGCCCAGCGCACCTGCACCGGTGCGCAGGCCGTGCCCAGCGAGGCGGTGACCGCCTGCAGGGTGCGGTCCGCACGCGACCCGAGCAGGTCCGCGACGTCGAGCGCGGCGTGCACGAGCTGCAGCGGCGCCCCGCGCCGGCGGGCGGTCTCGGCGGCGAAGCGGGCCGCCCGCACGGAGACCTCCGAGCCGTCGACGCCGGCCACGACGGGGAGCGGCGGTGCGGTCGTCACGGGCGCTCCTCTGCACGGTGCTGCCGTCGGGGGGAGGTCCTGGCCGCTGCCCAGGCTAGCGGGGCGGGCCTTGTGCCGGGGACGCGTTCCCGGCAGCCTCGGGGACGGACCGGGGTACCGACGACGAGGAGCTGTGGTGGCGGAGGACGCGCAGGGGAACGCCGACCGGACGGTCGTGGGCGTGGACGGCTCGCCCGGCGCCCGCGAGGCGCTCGTGTGGGCGCTGACCGACGCGGTACGGAGGGACGTGCCGGTCGAGGTGGTGAGCACCTTCCCGGTGCAGCTCTTCCTCGCCGATCCGTTCACCCTCGACGCCGGCCAGCTGGAGGCGGTGCGCGCCGACACGCTGTCGCGTGCGCGGGCCCAGGTCGCGGAGGTGCGCGCCGAGACGCGGCTGACCGACGTCCCCGTCGAGGTGCTGGCCGTCGCCGGGCCACCGGCCCCGATGCTGCTCGCCGCGTCGGAGGACGCCGGGATGCTCGTCGTGGGCAGCCGCGGCCGCGGCGCGGTGCGCCGCCTGGTGCTCGGTTCGGTGGCGCTGAGCAGCGTCACCCACGCCCGGGTGCCCGTCGTCGTCGTGCACCCGGCAGCAGACGGGGAGGTGCCCGACGGGGCGGCGGCCGAGGGGGAGGCGGCCGAGGGGGAGGCGCCCGCCGGGCCGCCGCGCGTCGTCGTCGGCCTGGACGGGTCCGCGGCCTCCACCCTCGCCCTGGAGCGCGCGGCGCGGGAGGCCGCGCTGCTCGGCGCCGAGGTGCACGCGGTGTCGGCGTACTCGTCGGCGAGCTACTGGAGCGACGCCTACGCGGTCGTCCTGCCGCCGCCGGAGCAGCTCGCCGAGGAGGTGCGGGTTGCCGCCGAGCGCCAGGTGGCGGCCGCGCAGCTGCCCGGCGGGGTGCCGGTGCGCGTTGAGAGCCTCGAGGGCCCGGCCGGGCACGTGCTGGTCGCGGCGGCGCGGGGCGCCCGGCTCCTGGTCCTGGGCGGGCACGGGCAGGGCGCCGTCCGCGGGCTGCTCATGGGCTCGGTGGCGCTGCACTGCGTCCTCTCCGGGCCGTGCCCGGTCATGGTGGTCCCGGAGCCGCACGAGGGCGGGCGGCACGCCACCGAGGCCTGAGCGACCCCCCGGGTCGCGAGCCCCCGGACGTGACGGAGGGGCCGCCGTCCGGGGACGGCGGCCCCTCCGGGGTCCGGCGAGGAGGTCAGTCGGACGTCGGGGGCTCGTCCTTGCCGGCCTCCTCGAGCTCGTCGGCCTCCTCCTTGGTCTTGTGCACCGCGCCGTCGGCGTGCTCGGCCGGGCCGTAGACGGTGTAGAGGATCAGCGGGTTCTCACCGGTGTTCAGGAAGTTGTGCTTCTTCCCGGCCGGGACGACGACCAGGTCGCCCTGGGCCACGGCCTTCTCCGAGCCGGAGATGATCGCCTTCCCGGTGCCGCTGACGAAGGTGAGGATCTGGTCCACCTCGTGGACCTCCTCGCCGATCTCGCCGCCCTTGGGGATGGTCATGATGACCAGCTGGGTGTGCTCCCCGGTCCAGAGGACGCGGCGGAAGTCCGGGCTCTTCTCGGCCTCGGTCGCGATCGTGTAGTGGATGACGGACGCCATGGATGGCGCTCCTCTCGTCTCGGCGCGGTTCAGCAGGCGGCCCGCCCGGGGCACCGGGTGGGCGACTGCGCTGGTCCTGCCCCCGTTCCCGGCCGAGTAGTCCTCGGCTCACCCGGAAAGCTGATCTTCCGGGAGGCGCGGGGTCGCAGCCCCGCCCGCGCGCCCGGGCGTGGGACCGTACGGGCGGGAAAGGGTGGCCGCACTCCGCTGCGGGGCGCTCCGCCATGTACCGTTCCCGCGATCGTGACACCCCTGTGATGGAGGTAAGGTGCCGGATTCTTCCCTGACGCCCTCGGGCCAGACGTTCGACGAGGTCTGGGCCGTCGCGGACCGGATCCCCGGGTGGATGACCAAGGGCCAGGCCGAGCTGCTCGACGAGCAGGCCCGCCGCCTGCCCGACGGCTCCGCGGTGCTCGAGATCGGCTCCCACCAGGGGCGCTCGACGGTGATGATCGGCCGCGTCATGCAGGCCAAGGGCGGTCGCGTCTACGCGGTCGACCCGTTCATCGACGGCAAGCTCTTCGGCGGCCGCAAGACCAAGGACTCCTTCGAGGCGCACATCGCCGAGGCCGGGGTCCAGGACACCGTGGAGCTGGTCTGCGACTACTCCACGAAGATCCGCGCCTCGTGGGACAAGCCGTTCCAGATGCTCTACATCGACGGCAAGCACGACTACTGGACCTACACCGACGACCTCAAGTGGCGGGTGCACCTGCCCGAGGGCGCCCCGGTGCTGGTGCACGACTGCTTCTCCTCGATCGGCGTCACGCTCGGCACGCTGCTCAAGGTGCTGCCGGCCAAGGACCTCCGCTACGAGCGGCGGGCCGGTTCGATGGCGCTGTTCCGCGTCGGCAAGCCCTCCCGCGCCGACCGGCTGCGCATCCTGGCCGAGATGCCGTGGTGGATCCGCAACGTGCTGGTGAAGGTGCTGCTGCGGCTCAAGCTGCGCCCGGTCGCCAAGGTCGTGTTCAAGCACGACTCCCCGTACGACCCGTACTGATCGCACCCGGCGGGGGGGCCGGCCCCCGGCCCCCCCCGCCGTGGCAGTCCGCCCTGCGGGAACCAGTCGGACCCGTAGGAGCCAGGCGGATCCCGTAGGAGCTAGGCCGTCGCCGCCGCGTTGCGCAGCTCGAGCCCCTCGCGGGCGTGCGTGCGCCAGAGGCGCAGCAGACCGGTGCTCACCAGCAGCACGCTGGCGCCGACGGCGATCCCGGCGACCGTGAGCACGGTCAGCCCCTCGCGCGCGGCGAGCACCTCGACGGCCGCGGCCTCCAGCGCGACGGCGCACCACACGGCCACCGCCGCGACGCGGTCCGAGGCCGCGATGCCGGAGTAGAGCAGCAGCTGGGCCAGCGCGAACAGCGTGCCCAGCATCGCGAACACCCAGGTCGCCCCGCCGAGGGCGTCCCCGTACTCCGCTCCGCCGACCAGCGGCAGGGCCCGGGCGCCCAGCACGGCGGTGGCGGCGGTGAGCAGCGCGCCCACCAGCGCGACCAGCGTGGCGGCGACCGGGAGCAGCCGGCGGCGGCCGCGCGCGTGCGCCAGCCGGGGCAGCAGCACGACGCTGACGCCCTGGGGCAGCCAGAAGGCGACCTTGGCGAAGATCGAGGCGACCGCGTACTCGCCGGCCAGCGAGGCGGGCAGGTGGTGGCGGGCCAGGAGCAGGTCCAGGTTGACCATGAGCACCAGGCCCAGCAGCGCCCCGGACGCCTTCGCGGCGGAGACCACGTGCCGGCGGATGCCGCGGGTGAACCCGGGCCGGCCGTTGAAGGACCACCCGACGACGGCGCTGCAGGCGCAGCCGATCGCCATGCCGACCAGCGCGGCCTCCGGCGTGCCACCGATGAGCAGGCCGGCGATGCCGCCGCCGGACTTGAGCAGCCCGAACGTGGTGTTGACCAGCGCGAGCCGGCCGTAGCGGCGGTTGCCCTGCAGCAGGCCGTCGTAGCCGCCGACGAGGGTGTGGGGGACCAGCACCGCGATCAGCCACAGCACGGTCGAGGGCCCCGAGAGGTGCAGCAGCGAGACCAGCGGGGCGACGGCGACCAGCCCCAGGACGCCGACGGCGGCGGCGCCGACCCAGGTGGCGGTGTGCAGCCGGGCCAGGACGGCGGCGCGGTCGGCCGGGTTGGCGCCCAGGGTGAGCGCGGACGCGGTCTGCAGCGCGGTGGCCGGCACGACGCCGATGAACATGACGCCGAGCAGGGCGGCGAGCTCGCCGAACGCCTCGGGGGCGAGCGCGCGGGCCGCCACCACGGTCATGACGTAGGCCAGGCCGTTGACGCCCAGCAGCGCCAGGGAGACCAGCGCGGCCGGGACGGCGGCCTCGCGGCGCCTGCGGGCGGCCCCGGAGGCCGCCGCGGTCTCGGTGGCGGTCATCCCAGCACCGCGCGACGGGGACCCCGGAGGAGCGCCCGCCGGCGGTTGCCCGGGTGGCCGCCCCGGGTCACGCCGACCCTGAGGAGGCGGCTCCGAGGGGGAGCGCCGGCGCGAGGTCGTCCACCCCGAGCGGCACCGCGAGGGTGTGCGTGGCGTCGTCCCGGCCGTGCTCGATGCGCTCGAGCAGGTCGACGAGGTCGGCGGCGTCGCCGTGGCCGGCCTTCGAGCCCCGGGCCGAGCGGGCCAGCACGCCGGCGAAGGTGCGCACGCTGGCCGACCACTCGAAGGTGGCGGCGTGGCGGACCGCGGCCTCGCCCATGGCGCGGCGGGCCTCGTCGTCCTCCAGCAGGCGGGCGACGGCGTCGGTCATCTGGTCGAGGTCGTCGACGAGCACGCCGCTGACGCCGTCGACCACGGACTCCTGCAGGCCGCCGGAGGAGTGGTAGCCGACGGTGGGGACGCCGTGGCCGCCGGCCTCGATGACCACCATGCCCCAGCCCTCCTTCACCGACGGGCAGACGAACACCCAGGCGGCGGCGAGCTGCTCGTGCTTGGCGGTCTCGTCGAGGAAGCCGGTGAACTCCACGCGGTCGGCGACGCCGAGCCGCTCGGCCTCCGCGCGCAGCGAGTCCTCCCACCAGCCCTCGCCGACGACCGAGAGCGTGAGGTCGGGCCAGCGGTCGCTGAGCCGGGCGAGGATCTCCAGGGAGTGCTCGACCTGCTTGTGCGGCACCAGCCGGCCCAGCGTGATCAGCCGCGGCGACGGCGAGCGCGGCGTGTCGACCTGCACGATCGGCTCGGTGCCGACGGGGACCAGCGTGACCCGCTCGGCCTCGACGCCCAGGCCGGCGAGCTCGCGGCCGGTGGCGTCGGAGATCGTCACGTAGGGGGTGCGCCGGTAGATCTTGGGCGCGAGGAAGGACTCCAGCCACCAGCCGATGCGGCCGCCGACCGGGCCGAAGACGATCGGCCACTGCTCCTTGTGCACGTGGAAGACCACGTTGGTCACCGGAGCGCGGGTGACCAGGGTGCTGCAGAAGGGGATGCCGTTCTGGATGTCGACGACCAGGCGCGGCTTGTGCTTGCGGACGAAGGCCATCGCGCGCGGGTAGATGCTCAGCCGGCCGCCGCGCCGGACGATGTGGACGCCGTTGATGGTCTCCTCGGCGGGGGCGCGGCCGTGGGCGGCGCACAGCAGCGTCACGCGCAGACCGGTGGCGGCCAGACCCTCCGCGATCCGCTGCACGTACCGTTCCGATCCGCCGCCCTCCGGGTGGCTGACATCACGCCAGTTCACGAAGAGAACATCGATGTCCGTCGTTCGGTGCAACACCCGCGGCACACTAATGCACCCACGCGGCCACTTCGACCCGCTGTGAGTCCCACGACACGATGGAGTGCGAAAGAATGAGCCGGTCGGCCACCCTCTCCCGGTCGGTCACGCTGTTCCGGGCCTTCCTGCACGAGCAGGACGACCCCGACGGTTTCTACAGCGTCCTCGCCGCCGACTCGGTGGCGCAACTCAGCCGGTGGGCGGACCTCTCGGGCGCCACCGTCCTCGACGTCGGGGGAGGGGCGGGCTACTTCGCCGACGCCTTCCGCGCCGCCGGCGCCACCTACATCGGCCTCGAGCCGGACGCCGGCGAGATGACCGCCCGCGGGGAGCCCGAGCCCGGGACGCTGCGGGGCAGCGGCGAGGAGCTGCCGATCCGCAGCGGCGCCCTCGACGTCTGCTACTCGTCCAACGTGCTCGAGCACGTCCGGCGCCCCTGGGTGATGGCCGACGAGATGGTGCGTGTGACCAAACCCGGCGGCATCGTCTACCTCTCCTTCACCCCGTGGTTCTCGCCCTGGGGCGGGCACGAGACGGCGCCGTGGCACTACCTGGGCGGGCACCGGGCGCGGCGCCGCTACGCGCGCCGCAACGGCGTCGAGCCCAAGAACAAGTTCGGCGAGTCGCTGTTCGTCGCGAAGGCCGGCGGTGCGGCGAAGTGGGCGAAGAACTGCCCGGACGCCGACCTGCTCGCCGTGCTGCCGCGGTACCACCCCTGGTGGGCGGCGTGGGTGGCCAAGGTGCCCGTGCTGCGCGAGTTCGCCAGCTGGAACTACGTCGTCGTGCTGCGCCGCAGGGCCTGACCAGCGGGTTCCCCGGGTCGTCCCGGCCGGTGCGTCGCTCCGGCCGGGACGGCCCGCTCCCGTACCCTCGGGGGTGCTGTGCCGCGACCCTTCTGCGGCGGGAGGAGCTGCATGCGGGCGCGGATCGTCGGGGTGACCCTCATCGTGCTCGGCGCGATCGCGGTGGTCGTCGCCGTCCTCGCGCGGACCGCGGCGCCGCTGCTGCCGGTCGACCTCGAGCTGGACGCGGCGTTCCGCACCGGGGCCGAGGGGGGCGAGGTCAGCTTCGTCGACCCGGTCGACCTCTCGCAGCGGACCAGCGGGGACACGTCCGCGTGGCTGCGGGTCCGCGGCAACCCCGACACCGGCGACGCCGGCGACGACGTCGCGGTGTGGGAGCTCGCGGCCACCGCCGACGACGCCGACGGCACGCTGATCAGCACGATGACCACGGTGGCCTGCCTGGACCGGCGCACCGCCGAGGCCGTGGACTGCGTGAGCGAGTCGGTGGACGGCCGGCGCGCGGACGTCCGCGGCCTGACGGTTCGTTTCCCGATCGACACCGCCCGCCGCGACTACGATGTCTGGGACGCCCGGACCCAGCAGGCGTACCCCGCCCGCTTCGCGGGCGACGAGCGCATCCGCGGCCTGCAGGTGTACCGCTTCGAGCAGGAGGTGCCCGCGCAGGTGGTCGCCTCGGTAACCGTGCCCGGCACGCTCGCCGGCGGCACCTCGACCGCGGACGTCCAGGCCGACGTCGTCCACAGCGGCACCCGCACCGCTGCTCGTCGAGCCGGTCACCGGCGTCATCGTGTCCAGCACCGAGTCGCCGAACACCTGGCTGCGCGGCCCGGAGGGGCTGCCCGGCGCCTTCCTGCTGTCGGGCTCCTTCACCAGCACCGACGAGACGGTCGACGAGGCGCTGGACCGGGTCGAGCAGATCCGCGGCGAGCGCGAGGTCCTGCGCTCGGTCGTCCCGTGGGCCGCCGGCGGCGTCGGCGCTGCCCTGCTCCTCGCCGGCGCGCTGCTGCTCGCCAGAGCCCGCCCGGCCCGCACCGAGACCGCGGAGGACGAGCCCGTGCGCGCGCCCGTCCCCGCCGCCTGAGCGGGCGGGCGCATGGCAACGGTGGTCACCGGCCGCTCGGCGGACCTCGCCCCGGCCCACGAGGACGGTGCAAGGGCGCCGCGCCGGCCGCTCGGGGAGCGCGCGCTGGAGCTGCTCGTGCGCGCCCACCTCGCGGTGGTGTGCGCGGGATTCCTCGTCCTCGCGTTGCTCCAGTCGCCGGGGAAGATCATCGGCGACACGAAGCTGGACCTCGCGGTCGATCCGCTGGCGTTCCTCGGCCGGGCCCTCACCCTGTGGGAGCCCGAGGGCGCCGCCGGGCAGCTGCAGAACCAGGCGTACGGCTACTTCTTCCCGATGGGGCCGTTCTTCGCCCTCGGCCAGCTCGCCGGGCTGCCGGTGTGGGTGACCCAGCGGCTCTGGTTCGCGCTGCTGATGAGCGTGGCGTTCCTCGGCGTCGTGGTGCTCGCCCGCCGGCTGCGGATCGGCACGCCGTCCACCGTGCTGGTCGCCGGCATCGCCTACGCGCTCGCACCGCGCATGCTCACCGCCATCGGCACCACCTCGGCCGAGCTGATCCCCATGGCGCTGGCGCCGTGGGTGCTCGTCCCGCTGGTCGGCGCCGAGCGGCACGGCTCGGCGCGCAGGGCCGCGGCGCTGTCCGGGGTGGCCGTCTTCTGCGTCGGCGGCGTCAACGCCGTCGCCACCGCCGCCGTCCTCCCGCTGGCCGCGCTGTGGCTCGTCACCCGCCCCGGGGGGCCGTTCCGGCGAAGGCTGGTGCTCTGGTGGGGGCTGGCCGTCGGGCTGGCCGCCGCCTGGTGGGCGGGCCCGCTGGTCCTGCTCGGGCAGTACAGCCCGCCGTTCCTCTTCTACATCGAGAACGCCGAGGCGACGACCGGCCCCACCGACGTGCTCAGCGTGCTGCGCGGGGCGTCGCACTGGGTCGCCACCATGGCCTCGCCGTCGGGGCCCGCGTGGCCGGCCGGCTGGTCCCTCGTGCACGACGTCGTCCCGGTGGTCGGCACCGTCGTCCTGGCCGCGGCCGGCCTGGTCGGGCTGTGCCGGCGCGACCTGCCCGAGCGCACCTGGCTGGTGCTGGGCGTGCTGGCCGGCGTCGGCCTGGTGTCCCTGGGCCACCTCGCCTCGGTCGAGGGCATGTGGGCCGGTCCGCTGCACGACGCCCTCGACGGGCCGCTCGCCCCGCTGCGCAACGTGCACAAGTTCGACCCCGTGCTCCGGCTGCCGCTGGTGCTGGCCCTGGCCCACCTCGGCGGCGTCCTGCTCGAGGCGCTGCGGGAGCGGCGCGGCGCGCACGCCGCCCCGGAGCGCCGTCCCCGGCCGCTGGTGCGCGCGGCGTCGCGCGTCGTGCTCGTCCTCCTCGCGGCCGCGCTCGTGGCGAGCGTGACCCCGGCCCTGGCCGGGCGGCTCGCCCCGCCGCGCGGGTTCGAGGACGTCCCCGACTACTGGCAGGAGACGGCCGACTTCCTGGCCTCGGACAGCGTCGAGGGCCGCGCGCTGCTGCTGCCCGGTGCGAACTTCCCGGTCTACGAGTGGGGCACGCCCACCGACGAGCCGTTGCAGCCGCTGGCCGACTCGCCGTGGGACGTGCGCAACGCCATCCCGCTGACGCCCGAGGGCCACATCCGCATGCTCGACGCGATCGAGGAGCGGCTGGAGCGGGGGCAGGGCTCGGCCGGCCTGGCGCGCTACCTGGCCCGCGCCGGCATCTCGCACCTCGTGCTGCGCAACGACCTCGACAACGGGGCCACCGGCGCCACCCGCTCGGTGCTCGTCCGCGAGGCGCTCCGCGAGTCGCCGGGTATCACCCCGCTGACCACCTTCGGGCCGACCACCGTCGTCGAGGTGCCGGAGGACGCCACCGTCTTCGACGCCGGGCTGGACGAGCCCGACGCCGCGATCGAGATCTGGACCGTCGACGACCCCGCGCCGCGGGCGTGGACCGCGCCGCTGTCCTCGGTGGTCACCGTGCACGGCGGGCCCGAGGGCGTGCTGCCGCTGGAGGACCACGGCGTCGTCACCGACCGGCCCACGATGATGGCCGGCAGCCCCGGCGCGCCGCTGGAGACCGTGATGGTCACCGATGCGCTGGTCCGCCGGGAGCGGACCTTCGGCCGGATGGCCGACGCCGAGTCCGGGGCGCTGGCCGCCGACGACCCGCTGCGGCTGGACGCCCCCGTGCGCGACTACGTCCTGCCGCGCACCTGGCCGCGGCCGAGAGCGTCGTCCGCTACGTCGGGGGCACCCCGACCGCGTCGAGCTCGGCGTCGGACCCGGACGGCTTCAACGGCACCCGGATGGACACCCAGCCCTGGTCGGCGGTGGACGCCGACCCGATGACCGCCTGGCGGCCCGCGCCGTGGAGCGAGGACCCGCAGCCGGCCTGGTGGAAGGTGACCGCCGACCGCGCCTTCCTGGCCTCGACCGTCGTGGTCTCCCTCGGTGGCGAGCCCGGCGTCCCGCGCCCGTCGGAGCTGCGGCTCACCACGGACACCGGCTCGGTCGTCGTGCCGGTCGCCGACACCGGCGAGGAGCAGGTCCTGCCCCTGCCCGAGGGGTACACCTCGCAGCTCACCATCAGCTCGACCACCCCCGGCAACGCGGAGGACGCCCCCGCCTTCGCGCTCGCCGAGGTGCGGATCCTCGGGATGACCGTGCACCGCTCGACGGTCACCCCGCCGGTGGCCGGTCCCGCCAGCGTCTACGCCTTCGAGGCCGACCGGGGACGGCCCGGCTGCGTGACCGGCGGCGACGGGGCGCCGCTGTGCGCCGCGCCGCTGGTCACCGGCTCGGAGGAGGCGGTCTGGCTGGACCGCACCTTCTTCGTCACCGACTGGACCGAGTACCAGGTCTTCGGCACCGCGACCGCCCGGCCGGGCCGCGCGCTGGACGAGCTGCTCACCTCGGTGCGGGGCACCGTGACGGTCGAGGCGACCAGCGAGCCGGTCACCGATCCGCGCGCCAGCGCCGCGGCCGCGGTCGACGGCGACCCGACCACCGCCTGGCTGGCGGCCGGCGACGACGTCCGCCCGACCCTGGTGCTCACCTTCCCCGAGCCGCGGACCATCGACTCGCTGCGGGTGGTGCCCACCGAGCGGCAGGCCGGCGCCGCGCCCGAGGCGGTCACCATCGAGGCCGGCGGCCTGCCCCGCACCCTGCGGCTGACCGAGGACGGCACGGTCCGCTTCACCCCGATCACCACCGACCGGCTGTCGGTCACCTTCGAGGTGCCCGACGACCTGCAGTCGCTGGACCCGGCAACCCGCTGGAACCAGCAGCTGGGCGTGGGCATCGCCGAGATCGAGGTCGGGCAGCCCAACCCGGTCACGCCGCCGGAGACCCCCGTGGTGACCGAGTGCGGCACCGGCCCCGAGGTCCGGCTCGACGGCACGCTCTACCTGACCTCGGTGCGCTCGACGGTGGGTGCGCTGCAGACCCTGCAGCCGCTGGCGCTGGAGTTCTGCGAGCCGGCCACGGCGCCGACGCTGAAGATCCCCGGCGGCGAGCACCGGGTGCTGGCGCGCAGCAACGAGGCGTTCGCGATCGAGTCGGTCGCGCTCAGCCGCACCGGCGCGGGCGCGGCCACCGCGCCGGGGCAGCGCGGCGCGGTCGAGACCACGCGCTGGGAGGCCGAGCACCGCACGGTGCAGCTGGCCGCCCGGGACGAGGAGACCCTGCTGGTCATCCCGGAGAACACCAACCACCGGGGTGGGAGGCGCGCCTGGACGGCGAGCCGCTCCCCGCCGTCACCGTCGACGGCTGGCAGCAGGGCTACGTCGTCCCGGCCGGTGCCGCCGCCACGGTCGAGCTCTCCTTCACCCCCGGCCCCGCGTACCGGACGGCGCTGGCGATCGGCGCCGGCGCGGTGCTGCTGCTCTTCCTGCTCGCCTTCCTGCCTGCCCGGGTCCGGCCCGACCGCACCCGCCGGCTCCGGCTGCCCCGGCTGGGCGCCCGCGTCCCGGCGGTGCTGGCCGCGGCCGTCGTCGTCGGCGCGGCGGTGTTCGGTTCCGCGCTGGTCGGCGGGCTGGTGGGCCTCGGGTCGCTGGCCGGATTCTGGGTGCTGCGGCAGCTGACCGGCCGGTACGCGCCGGCGCTGCTCGGGACGGTCGCCGGCGGATCGGTGCTCGCCGCCGGGGCGCTGCTCGTGGCCGACGGCGAGACCGCCGGTGCCGCGGGCCAGGCGCTCGCCGTCGTGGCGCTGGCCGCCGTCGTCGCCGGGGTGCTCCCGGTGCTGCCCCTGCGCCGACGGTCCGCGCAGGAGACCGCGGCCGCGCCGTCCGCGCCGGTGCAGGCATGAGGTGGCGGCGATGAGGGAGCATGGCGGCGTGCTCCGTCGCTCTGCCGTCCTGCTGCCGGTCCTGTGCCTGGTCCTGACCGGGTGCATCCGGCTCGAGGCACCGGCGCCGGAGGTCACCGAGGTGGACCGGCAGGAAGCCCTGCCGACCTCGCTGGACGCGGGCGAGGCCGCCGCCACGACGCGGCTGGAGCCCGCCTGCCCCGCGCCGGACCCCGCGGAGGTCGTCTCGGCGACCACGCTCAACCGGGCGCTGTCCCGGATCGACTTCCCCCAGTGGCAGTCCGCCGACCTCGGGGCCACCGTCGCGCTCGCCGACGGCCGGATCTTCTGGGCCTGGGGTGACACCGGCCGCGAGAGGGACTTCGTCCCGCAGCTGGTGGACAACTCGGTGCTCATCTCCTCGGGCAACTGCTTCTCGCAGCTGCTCACCGACGAGGACGGCCCCTTCTTCCAGCGCGGCCCGGACGAGCTGACGCTGTGGCCCATGTCGGTGGTCCGGCTGGACCCCACGCCGGCCGACGGCGAGGGCGTCACCGACGTCGTCCTCGTCTACCAGTCGCGCATCCAGCGCGGCGACCGCCAGTGGGACTTCCTCTTCCGCGGCACCTCGGTCGCGGTCCTGCTCGTCGGCGCCGACGGCGTGCCGCGGCTGGACCGGACCGTGCAGCTCACCACCGACAGCTCCGACTACGACCAGGTCAACTGGGGCGCGGCCGCCGAGCCCGACGGCGAGTGGATCTACCTGTACGGCACCCGGTACACCGCGGAGGCCTACATCACCGGCCGCGAGCTGTACGTTTCGCGGGTGCCCCTGAGCGACCCGACGAACGCCGCCGCGCAGGAGTTCTGGGACGGCACCGGCTGGCAGGACGAGCCGGGCCGCGCGGCGCCGATGATCGGGGCCGTCCAGGGGACCTCGCAGACCCTCTCGGTGGACCAGATCGACGGGCGCTGGGTGATCATCTCCAAGGAGGGGGGCGACCTGGCCGACTGGATCTCGATGTGGACGTCGGACTCGCCGACCGGGCCCTGGTCGGACCCCGTCCCCGTGCTGTCCTCACCGGCGGGCCACGACGCCCCGGCCGGCAGCCGGAACCTGCAGTACACCCCGCTGTCCCACCCCGACATCCGCACGCAGTCCGGCGCGCTGCTGGTCTCGGTCTCCCGCAACACCGACGACATCGAGCTGCTGTTCGACGAGCCGCAGCGGGGCCGGGTCCTGTTCGCCGAGGTGCCGCTGCCCCGGCCGTGACCCGGTCGGGGTCCGGCCGTGACGCGTTTCGGGAAAACCGGGTGAGCGAGGTCACCGCGCGCGCCGGAAGATCGGCGCCGTGCCAGGTGTCGGGACAGGGGTGAGCACCCCGACCCCCGCCCGCGCCTACGCGGTGTGGGGCGTGGCGCTGCTGTCCTACGTCGTCGCGGTGTTCCACCGCTCGTCGCTCGGCGTCGCCGCCGTGGACGCGCAGGAGCGGTTCTCCGCCGGCGCCTCGGCCGTCTCGCTGTTCCTCGTCCTCCAGCTCGCGGTGTACGCCGGCCTGCAGATCCCGGTGGGGGTGGCCCTCGACCGGCTCGGCTCCCGGAGGCTGATCCTGGCCGGCGCGGTCACGATGGCCGCCGGCCAGCTGGTGCTCGCCCTGGCGCACGACGTGCCCACCGCCGTCGCGGCGCGCGTCCTCGTCGGCGCCGGGGACGCGATGACGTTCATCAGCGTGCTGCGCGTGGTCTCGTTCTGGTTCCCCGGCACCGTCGTGCCGCTGATCACCCAGCTCACCGGCATCCTCGGCCAGCTGGGATCGGTGCTGGCCGCCTACCCGCTGGTCGCCATGCTGCACGGCACCTCGTGGGAGACGACCTTCCTCGGCGCCGCCGCCATGGGCCTGCTGGTCGCGGTGCTGGTGCTGGTCGCGTTGCGGGATGCCCCCGGTGGCACGGTCCGGGGTCCCGCGGTGAGCCTGGCCCACCTGCGCGCCACCCTCGGGGAGACCTGGCGGGAACCCGGCACCCGCATCGGGCTCTACACCCACCTGGTCACCCAGTTCTCCGGCACGGTCTTCGCGCTGCTGTGGGGCTACCCGTTCCTCGTTGTCGGCCAGGGCCTCTCGCCGGGCACGGCGGCCGGGCTGCTCACCCTGCTGGTCCTCGTCGGCATGGGCGTCGGCCCGCTGCTGGGGCGGTTGTGCGGGCGCTGGCCGCTGCGCCGATCGGTGCTGGTCTTCTCCATCCTCGGCGCGACCGCCACCGCCTGGACCGTCGTGCTGCTCTGGCCCGGGCGGGCGCCGCTGCCGCTGCTGGTCGCGCTCGTCGTCGTCCTGGGCACGAACGGCCCCGGGTCGATGATCGGCTTCGACTACGCGCGCACGGAGAACCCCGCCGAGCGGATGGGCAGCGCCAGCGGGGTGGTCAACGTCGGCGGGTTCGTCGCCTCGCTGCTGACCATCCTCGCCATCGGCGCCGTCCTCGACGTCCTCACCCCGGGCGGTTCCACCGACTACGAGCTGAGCGCCTTCCGGGCGGCGTTCGCCGTCCAGTACGTCTTCTGGGCGATCGGCCTGGTCGGCGTGCTGCGGCACCGCCGCGAGCTGCGGGCGCGGCTTGCCCGTGACGGCGTGGTGCTCGCGCCGCTGGGCGTCGCGGTCCGCGCGCGGCTGCGCGGCGGGTCCGCCTACCGCTGACCGGTCGCCGGTTCGGCTGTCGCCCGCGGCGTCGCGCTGCGATGGTGGGTGCATGAACCGCGGAATCCGCGCGGCGGCCGCAGGGCTCGCCGCCGTCGCCGCCGTCGCCACCCGCGACCTGGTGCAGCGCGAGCACACGCTGCTGCGCAACTTCCCGGTGGTCGGGCACGCCCGCTACCTGCTCGAGTCCCTCGGGCCCGAGCTCCGGCAGTACCTGGTGGCCGGCAACAACGAGGAGCGCCCGTTCACGCGTGACCAGCGGCGCTGGGTCTACGCCTCGGCCAAGGGCGAGAACAACTACTTCGGCTTCGGCACCGACAACGACCTCGAGTACACCGCCGGGTACCCGGTCATCAAGCACAAGACCTTCGGCCGGGCGGTCCCGGCGTCCGACGTGCACGCCGGGCACGGCGTGAACCTGCCCGCCGCCAAGGTGCTCGGCGCCGCGCGGGGCCGCCGGCACGCGTTCCGCCCGGCGTCGGTCGTCAACATCTCGGCGATGAGCTTCGGTTCGCTGTCGGGTGCCGCGGTCGAGGCGCTCAACCGGGGCGCCGCGCTGGCCGGCTGCCTGCACAACACCGGTGAGGGCGGGTTGTCCCCGCACCACCGGCACGGCGGCGAGCTGGTCTTCCAGCTGGGCACGGCCTACTTCGGCTGCCGCGACGAGCACGGCCGGTTCGACCTGCAGCGGCTGCAGGACCTGGTCGCCGGGGCGCCGGTGCGCGCGCTGGAGATCAAGCTCAGCCAGGGTGCCAAGCCGGGGCTCGGCGGAGTGCTGCCGGCCGCGAAGGTCTCCGCCGAGATCGCCGCCACCCGCGGCATCCCCGAGGGCCGGGACTGCATCAGCCCCTCGCGGCACGCCGAGTTCTCCGACGTCGACAGCCTGCTGGACTGGGTGGAGCTGCTGGCCGAGGCGACCGGCCTGCCGGTCGGCATCAAGTCCGCCGTCGGCGACATGGCGTTCTGGGAGGAGCTCACCGACCGGATGGCCGCCGGTGGCCGCGGGGTCGACTTCGTGACGATCGACGGGGGAGAGGGCGGCACGGGCGCCGCGCCGCTGATCTTCACCGACTCGGTGTCGCTGCCGTTCCAGGTCGGCTTCGCCCGCGTCTACGCCACCTTCGCCCGCAAGGGTCTGCACGAGGACGTTGTGTTCATCGGCGGCGGCAAGCTGGGGCTGCCGGACAACGGGGTCGTGGCGTTCGCGCTCGGCTGCGACATGGTGAACGTGGCGCCGCGAGGCGATGCTGGCGATCGGCTGCATCCAGGCGCAGAAATGCCACACCGACACCTGCCCGACCGGCATCGCCACCCAGAACGCCTGGCTGGCGCACGGCCTGGACCCGGCGCTGAAGTCGGTGCGGGCGGCCAACTACGTCCAGACCCTGCGCCGCGACCTGCTCAAGGTGGCCGAGGCCTGCGGGGTGGAGCACCCGGGGCTGATCGACGCGGGCGCCGTGGAGGTGCTCACCGGGCGGACGGCGTCGTCCCCGCTGCACGAGGTGTACGGCTACCACCCGTCCTGGGGGCTGCCCTCGGCGGCCGACCGCGCGGCCATCGCCGCGATCATGGCGGGGGAGTCGCCGCAGGGCGGCAGCGCCCCGCCGTCCCCCGACGCCGTCGGCTGACCCTCACCCTGAGGTCGAGGGCGGACCCGGCCCCCCTGGGGCAGAAATGGCCGTTTCTGCCCCACGGGGGTCAGCGGCCGCGGAGGAGGTCCTCGAAGGAGGTCGCCGGGTCGGCGAAGGGGTCCACCGGCGCGGCCGGCGGCCGCCCGGCGACCAGGTCGGCGAGCTCGCCCGCCGCGCGGTCGACCCGGTCGGCCAGCGCGCCACCGGTGCCCTCGCCGCCGGCCCAGTCCTCCGAGGCGGCGAAGACCGCGGTGGGGACGACGGTGGCCCGCAGGTAGGCGAACAGCGGGCGGAGGGCGTGCTCGAGGGCCAGCGAGTGCCGGGCCGTGCCGGCAGTGGCGCCCATGAGCACCGGGGTGCCGGCGAGCGCGTCCTTGTCCAGGACGTCGAAGAACGTCTTGAACAGCCCGCTGTAGGACGCCGAGAAGATCGGCGTCACCGCGATGACCGCGTCCGCGCCGGTGACCGTGTCGACCGTGGCCCGCAGGGGCTCGTTGGCGAAGCCGGTGAGCAGGTGGTCGGCCAGGTCCCGGGCGTGCTCGCGCAGCTCGACGACCTCCACGGTGGCGGTGATCCCGCGCTCGCGGAGCGCGGCGACGGTGGCCGCGGTGAGCCGGTCGGCCAGCAGCCGGGTCGAGCTGGGGGTGCCCAGCCCGGCGCTGACGACGGCGAGCGTCCGCGTGCTCATCGGACCTCGACCTCCTCGCGGGCCTCGTCACGCGCCTGGCCGGTGACGTCGTCGCCGGGGGCGTGCACCGTGAGGTCGCGGCTCCCGCCGGCGGCCGCGACGCGGGCGGCGTGGGTGGGGGCGTCGGGCACGTGCGCGGGCTTGCGGGCGGCGAACTCGCGGCGGAGCACCGGCACGACCTCCTCGCCGAGCAGGTCCAGCTGCTCGAGCACCGTCTTCAGCGGCAGCCCGGCGTGGTCGATGAGGAACAGCTGGCGCTGGTAGTCGCCCACGTACTCGCGGAACCCGAGCGTGCGCTCGATGACCTGCTGGGGGCTGCCGACGGTCAGCGGCGTCTGGCTGGAGAACTCCTCCAGCGATGGCCCGTGGCCGTAGACCGGCGCGTTGTCGAAGTAGGGCCGGAACTCGCGCACCGCGTCCTGGCTGTTCTTCCGCATGAACACCTGCCCGCCGAGGCCGACGATGGCCTGGTCGGCGCTGCCGTGGCCGTAGTGCTCGAAGCGGCGCCGGTAGAACTCGACCATTCGCTGGGTGTGCTCCGGCGGCCAGAAGATGTGGTTGTGGAAGAAGCCGTCGCCGTAGTAGGCGGCCTGCTCGGCGATCTGCGGGGACCGGATCGAGCCGTGCCACACGAACGGCGGGACGCCGTCCAGCGGACGCGGCGTCGAGGTGAAGCCCTGCAGCGGGGTGCGGAACTTCCCCTGCCAGTCCACGACGTCCTCGGTCCAGAGCCGGCGCAGCAGCGCGTAGTTCTCGACGGCGAGCTCGATGCCGTTGCGGATGTCCTGCCCGAACCACGGGTAGACCGGGCCGGTGTTGCCGCGTCCCAGGGTGAGGTCCACGCGCCCGCCGGCGAGGTGCTGCAGCATCGCGTAGTCCTCGGCGATCTTCACCGGGTCGTTGGTCGTGATGAGCGTGGTGGCCGTGGACAGCTGCAGCGTGGAGGTCTGCGCCGCGATCCAGGCCAGCGTGGTCGTGGGGGAGGAGGAGAAGAACGGCGGGTTGTGGTGCTCGCCGAGGGCGAAGACGTCGAGGCCGACCTCCTCGGTCTTCTTCGCGATGGCCAGCACCGCCTGCAGCCGCTCGGCCTCGGACGGCGTGCGCCCGGTGGTGGGGTCCTGCGTGATGTCGCTGACCGTGAAGACGCCGAACTGCATGACCGCTCCTCGACTTGGTTGAGAGTGCAACTACTGTCTCACGGAACCTCCGCGGGGCGCACCGCATTCCCCGCGCTGGGGGGAGGGGGGCGACCCCGCTGGGTAGCCGACTCGCCACGGCCTGCCGGACGATGCCGGGAGTAGTTCACGGTCCGGTCACGACGCGCCGCTCTCGGTGCCGGGGTCTGGCACTGTCCGGATCGGAGAACGGCGAGGTGCGAGGGGGCGGCGCGATGGCCGAGCGATCGGGAACCGGAGCCGGCGGACCGGGTGGGGGCGACGGCCCGGAGCCGGTGTTCACCGGACCGCTGGACGCGCTGCTGGGGTCCGCGCCGGTCTTCCGCGGCAAGCTGCGCGGCTACGACCCGGTGGAGGTCGACACCTACGTCGCCTGGGCCGAGGGTGAGCTGCGCACCGTCCGCCGGCAGGTCGACGACCTGCTCGCCCGGTTCGGCGCCTGCTCCGCCGAGCTGGAGATCTCCCGCCGGCTGCTGGCCGAGGCTCCGCGGGGCCGGGTGTTCCCGGTGTCCGAGCGGGTCGAGGAGATGCTGCAGCTCGCCGCCGACGAGGCCGCTGCCCTCGTCGACGCCGGTGCCCGCGAGGCCGAGCGCCTGGTGGCCGAGGCGCGCAGCGAGGCCGACGCGCGGCTGCGCAAGGCCCACGAGATCAAGGAGATGGCCGTGCGCGCCGCCGACGAGCTGCGCGACCACGCCCGCAGGGAGCAGGCCGAGGCGCAGGCGAGCCTGGAGCGGGCCCGCACCGAGGCCGCCGAGGTGCTCCGCGCGGCCGCCGAGGAGCGCGACCGGCTGGCCGCGGAGCAGCTCACCGAGCTCCGGGCGCAGGTGGCCGAGCTGAACCGGCAGCGCGACGAGGCCCGCCGGTCGCTGCGCGGGCTCAGCGGCCGGATCGGCGAGGCCCTGGAGGTGATCGCCGCGACGGTGCCCGACGCGCCGGGCTCCGGCAACGTCGCGATCGAGGGGATGGAGTACGACCCCGCCCACGTGGCGCCGACCGGTGCGCCGCGCGCCACGGGGGACGAGCTGGTGCTGGTCGGGCGGCCGGCACCGACCCCGTCCTGACCCCCGGGGAGCGGTTCGGGCACTCCGGCGGTGGCTCGCTCGTGGAGGAGTGAGAGTCTTCCGCTGGTGCGGCGCCGTGCCGCCGGAGCAGAGTCCAGGAGGTCAGCGGTGAGCGAGGTCGCCAAGACCGTGCAGATCGACGGCGGGATCGTCGTCGGTCACGACGGGTCCAAGTGCGCGCAGGAGGCCCTGGTGTGGGCCGGTCGGCTGGCCGCCCGCGCCGACGTCGAGGTGCACGTCGTCCGCGCGTGGTCGATGACCTCGGCGCCGCAGCCGGCCAGCTGGTCGGCCGGCTACGTCCCCCCGCTGCCGGAGTGGGAGCAGGCGGTCCACGACGAGCTCACGGCGCACGTCCGGGCCGCCGGCCTCCCGTCGTCGGTGCGCTGGACCTGCCACGTCGTGCACCGCCCCGCGGAGCAGGCGCTGATGCAGGCGGCCGAGGGCGCGAGCCTGGTCGTCATGGGTGCTCGCGGCCGTGGTGGGTTCGCCGGCCTGCTGCTCGGTTCGGTCAGCGACAAGCTGGTGCGGCACGCGCCGTGCCCGGTCACCGTCGTCCGCACCGGTGCCACCGGCCGGGAGCTGGAAGCGGTCACCGGCGAGAACGCCGCCGTCGAGCTCTGACCGGTCAGCCCGGCTCGTCGCCGTAGACGGCGGACAGCCAGATCCGCAGCAGCACGGGGACGACGTCGTCGGCGGCGACCGCAGGCCCGTCGCCGCTGAGCGAGCCGTAGATGACCCGCTCGTTCATCGAGGTCAGCGCGATCGCCAGGTCGCGGGCCGCGGGGCCGCCCGGTGCGGCGCCGCGGTCCCGCTCGGCCTCGATGACCGCGGTGCACCGCTGCACCCAGCGCTCGACGACCTCGGCCCACAGCCGGCGCACCTCGGCGCTGCCCGCGCGGGCCTCTGCCCAGGCGACGGTCAGCGCGCGGTGGGTGCGGAAGGTGTCGTGGTAGGCGGCCAGCGCCCGCTGCCAGCCCTGGCGCGGCTCGACCACCGAGCCGTCGAAGACCGCGTCCATCGCCGCGTCGGCTTCGGCGACCACCCGGTCCAGCAACGTCAGCAGCACGGCGTCCTTGGACGGGAAGTAGAAGTAGAAGGTGGGTCGGGAGATGCCGGCGCCGCGCGCCAGGTCGTCGACCGAGATGGCGCCCAGCGGCCGCTCCTCGAGCAACCGCTCCGCCGTCGCCAGGATGGCCAGCTCCCGGTCGTCGCCGGAGGTGCGCGCCGGGCGCCGGCCGCGCCCTCCCGGCGGTGCCGCGTCGTCGGACATGCGGGCGAGGCTACCGGCGCGCGACGCGTAACTCGACACCCTGTTGACTCGTTCGACAGAGCGTCGATAGCGTCCGCGGTGCGCAGTTCCGCGGCCGCCGGACGCCCGACGCCCGAGCCCGAACCGCCGACCCCCGCGGCCGGCCCGTTCCTGGAGTGTGGACATGAGTCCCGAGCACGTGGACGTCCTGATCATCGGCGCCGGCCTGTCCGGCATCGGCGCCGCCTGCCACCTGCAGGCCGAGTGCCCCGGCAAGACCTACGCGGTGCTGGAGTCGCGCGGGGCCATCGGCGGCACGTGGGACCTCTTCCGCTACCCCGGCATCCGCTCGGACTCCGACATGTTCACCCTCGGCTACGCCTTCAAGCCCTGGACCGGCCCGAAGTCGATCGCCGACGGTGAGTCGATCTCGCGAGTACATCGTCGAGACCGCCCGGGAACACGGTGTCGAGGAGAAGATCCGCTTCCACCACGAGGTGCTCTCCGCCGACTGGTCGAGCGCCGACGCGCGGTGGACGGTCACCGCCCGGCGCACCGACACGGGGGAGACGGTGCAGCTGACCTGCTCCTGGCTGTCGGTCTGCTCCGGCTACTACCGCTACGACGAGGGCTTCCGGCCGGAGTTCCCCGGCGAGGAGCGCTTCGCCGGCGAGCTGATCCACCCGCAGCACTGGCCGGAGGACTTCGACGCCACCGGCAAGCGCGTCGTCGTCATCGGCAGCGGCGCCACCGCGGTCACCCTGGTGCCCAACCTCGCCGAGGACGCCGCCTCGGTCACCATGCTGCAGCGGACGCCGAGCTACATCCTGTCGCTGCCCGGCAAGGACCCGCTGGCCGAGCTCCTGCGCAGCCGGCTGCCCGCGAAGGTCGCCTATCCGATCGTGCGGTGGAAGAACGTGCTCACGTCCACCGCGCTGTTCCAGGCCAGCCGGCGCTGGCCGAACGGCGTCCGGAAGCTGATCCGCCGGCTCACCGAGAAGCAGCTGCCGGCCGGCTTCGCGGTCGACGAGCACTTCAACCCGCCCTACGACCCGTGGGACCAGCGGCTGTGCCTCGTCCCCGACGGCGACCTGTTCCGCAGCCTGCGCGAGGGCTCGGCCTCGATCGTCACCGACCGGATCGCGACCTTCACCGAGACCGGTATCGAGCTGGCGTCCGGCGGGCACCTCGACGCCGACGTCGTCATCACCGCCACCGGGCTCAACCTGCTGGCGATGGGCGGCATGGAGCTGCGCCTCGACGGCGAGCCCGTCGACGTCTCGGAGACGGTCTCCTACAAGGGGATGATGCTCTCCGGCGTCCCGAACTTCTCCATGGTCATCGGCTACACGAACGCCTCCTGGACGCTCAAGGCCGACCTGGTGAACCGCTACGTCTGCCGGCTGCTCCAGCACCTGGACCGCCGCGGCCATGGCCGTCGCCACCCCGCTCGCCCCGCCGGAGGGCGCGGACCTGCCCTTCCTGGACCTGGCGGCGGGCTACGTGCAGCGCAGCCTCGCCCAGCTGCCCAAGCAGGGGCGGCGCACCCCGTGGCGGCTGCACCAGAACTACATCCGCGACGTGCAGCTCATGCGCCGCGGCCCGCTCGAGGACGAGGGCATCACCTTCAGCGCCGCTCCTGCCCGGGCCGAGCGGGCGGCCGCCTGATGCGCGGCTACGAGTTCGCCGGCGGCACCGCGATCGTCACCGGCGCGGCCAGCGGCATCGGCGAGGCCCTCGCCGTCCAGCTCGCCGACCGCGGCAGCGCTCTCGTGCTGGTCGATCGGGACGCCGAACGGCTGGCCGGCGTGGCCGACAGGATCCGCCGGTCTCACCCTCGACTCGAGGTCGAGACCTATGTCGCCGACCTCGTGGACGAGGCGGCCACCGACGCCCTGGGCGCGCAGCTCGCGGCCGCCCACCCCGGGACGACGCTGCTGGTCAACAACGCCGGCGTCGCCCTCGGCGGGCGCTTCGACCAGGTGACGCTCGAGGAGTTCGACTGGGTCCTGGCGATCAACTTCCGCGCCGTCGTCCGGCTGACCGCGGCGCTGCTGCCGGTGCTCAAGGCCAACCCCGGCTCGCACCTGGTCAACGTCTCCAGCATCTTCGGCATCTTCGCCCCGCCCGGGCAGGCCGCCTACGCCGCCAGCAAGTTCGCCGTCCGCGGCTTCAGCGAGTCGCTGCGGCACGAGCTCGCCGACGACGGCGTCGGGGTGACCGTCGTCCACCCCGGCGGCATCCGCACGCGGATCGCCGAGACCGCGCGGCTGGGCTCCGGGGTGGACCCCGAGGAGGTCGCGGCCGGCCGCGAGCAGATGGCCCGGCTGCTGCGCATGCCGCCCGAGAAGGCGGCCGCCCGGATCGTCACCGCCATCGAGCGACGCCGACCCCGGCTGCTCATCGGCCTGAGCGCGACGGTGCCCGACGTGCTGGTGCGGCTCCGGCCGGGCGCCTACTGGCGGCTGGTCGCCCGGGGGATCGGCGCGCGCCGCGCGGCGGCCGCGCGAGACTGACCGGGTGACGTCGGTCCCCGCCTCCTTCATCCGCGCCCACACCCGGCCCGAGCGGCCCTCGCTGGTGCCGGAGGTGCAGCTGCTGGTCGCCGCCGACGTCGTCGCGCTCTGGGAGGCGATGGCGGTCGAGCAGGGCCGCACGGCGCAGGAGCCGCCGTTCTGGGCCGCGGCCTGGCCGGGTGGCCAGGCGCTGGCGCGGTACGTGCTCGACCACCCGGAGCTGGTCGCCGGCCGCACCGTGCTCGACCTCGGCGCCGGCAGCGGCCTGGTGGCGGTCGCCGCGGTCGTGGCCGGTGCCGGCCGGGTGATCGCGAGCGAGATCGACCCCTTCGGCCGGGCGGCCATCCCGGAGAACGCGGCGCTCAACGGGGTGTCGGGGATCGAACCGGTCGGCGACCTGCTGGGGGAGGCGCCACCCGGCCGTGGACGTCGTCCTGGCCGGGGACGTCTGCTACGACCGGACCATGACCGAGCAGGTGCTGCCCTTCCTGGAGGCGGCCCGCGCCGCCGGCGCCGAGGTGCTCGTCGGTGACCCCGGCCGGCCCTACCTGCCGCACGACCGGCTCACCGAGGCCGCCGTGCACGACATCCCCGACGGGGACGCCTCGGCGGCCGGTCCGGCCCGTGTGCGGAGGACCACGGTGTGGCGCCTGCCCTGACGGGAACACCTCACGCATTTGACATGCGTCACGCGAGGAATTCGCGCCAGCGTTTGTCACGGCGCGATAACGCCGGTTACGTTGGACCGGTCCGGAAGGCGGCCCCCCACCGGGGGCGCTGCGCCGGGCGCCGCCGAATCGCCCAGCGAGGCGAACCGGGGACCCACCGCACCACTGGGGTGAATCCCGGCTCCGGATCTCCAGTCCGGAGCGGGTAGGGCTGCTTCCCGCCCGAACCCGTCAGCTAACTCGGTAGGCGGCTCACGGAAGAACTGGACAGCTGCGGAACACGACGCCGCCCCTGCGAGGGCGGCCGTTCTGCTGCGCCCTGACACCCGGAGCTCACCCCCCTCATGAACCTCCGCACCACCCTGAACGCACGCCTGCGCCGCCGCCCGCCCGTGGGCCCGCGCCGCTCCGCCCTGTTCCTCGGCGTCGCCGCCGCTGGAGCACTGATGGTGAACACCCTCGCCGCCGGCGAGCCCGCCGCGCACGCCGAGGCCCAGACCGAGTCGATGAGCGTCGCCCAGCAGCTGGGCATCGAGCAGAGCTCGGTGCTGGACGCCGCGGCCGTGGAGCCGCTCCAGGAGCTGGCCGCCAGCCGCAGCGCCCGCGACGCCGACCAGGCGACCGCCGCCCTCAACCAGCTCGCCGCCGAGCAGGCCGAGCGGGACCGGCTCGCGGCCGAGGAGGCCGCCCGGATCGCCGCCGAGGAGGCCGCCCGCGCCGAGGCCGCGCGCGCCGCCGAGGCAGCCCGTGCGGCGGAGGCGGCCCGTGCCGCCGAGGCCGCCCGCAAGGCCGCTCCTGCCCCCGCTCCCGCCGCACCGCGGGCCGCCGCCGGCTCGGCCGCCGCCGCGCCGTCGGGCTCCTACCAGAGCTACGCGCTGCAGAAGCTCGGTGGCGACAGCGGGCAGTTCTCCTGCCTCGAGAAGCTCTGGGGCAAGGAGAGCGGCTGGAACCCCAACGCGCAGAACCCGACCAGCACCGCGTACGGCATCCCGCAGTTCCTGAACAGCACCTGGGCCGGCACGGGGATCGCCAAGACCTCCGACGGCTACCGGCAGATCGACGCGGGCCTGATCTACATCAACAACCGCTTCGGCTCCCCGTGCGGCGCCTGGGCGCACTCGCAGGCCAAGGGCTGGTACTGAGCCCCCGCGCCGGGCACTGACCCGGCGCTGCACGCCCCACCGGTTCCGCCGGGATCACCGATCCCGGCGGAACCGTTGCGTCCGGGGTCAGTCGAGCAGGCCGGCCTCGGCCTTGGCCAGCAGCGCGGTGCGGACGGCGGCGTCGACGGTCGCGGCGAAGGCCGGGTCCGCCGCGCTGCGCTCCTCGACCGCCTCGAGCATGGCCGGGAAGGTCGTGGGGGCGACGGTGAGCACCAGCGTGCCCCCGGCGGCCAGGAAGCGGATCGCGCGCTCGCCCACCGGGGTGGCCGCCACGGCGGCGGCGTTGCCGAGGTCGTCGGAGATGACGGGGCCGGTGAAGCCGAGCGTGCCGCGCAGCAGCTCCCGCACGACGACGGGGGAGAACGCCGCCGGGGCCGTCGGGTCGATCCGGCCGTAGGTCGCCGAGGACGTCATCACCATCGGCGGGGCATCGGCCGCGGCCAGCGTGCCGGCGAACGCGGTCACCTGGTCGTCGCCCGCGGTGGTCACCGGGTCGACGACGTCGGCGGTGTCGTCGGTGTTGCCGCGGACCCGTCCGAGACCCGGGAAGTGCTTGAGCGTGGCGGTGACCCCGGCCGCCGCCAGGGCCGTCGACGACGGCGCCCGCCGCGGGGGTCACCTCCGCGCCGGTGCTGCCGTACTGCCGGTCGAAGACGCCGATCGGTCCGTTGGTGTCCTCGGTGCCGGCGGGCACGACGTCGACGACCGGAGCCAGGTTGAGGTTGATGCCGGCGTCGCGCAGCTGGCTGCCGAGCCGGCCGGCCAGCTCGGCCAGTTGCCCGGCGGGCAGGTCGCCCTGGTCGGTGGCGGGCGGCAGCCGGTCGAACCCCGGGCCTTTGAGGGTCTGCACGGCGCCGCCCTCCTGGTCGACGGCGATCCACAGCCCCGGCCCGGTGGCGTCGGCCTGCCAGCCGGCGGTGAGCTCGGCGAGCTCCGCCGCCGGGGCGGCGGGGCGGCCGGCGAGGAAGATCCCGCCGACGCCCTGCTCGACCAGGCCGGCGCCGCTGCCCAGCGCGTCGGCGGGCACGCCCACCACGAACAGCTGCGCGATCTCCTCCCGGCGGTCGAGGGCCTCCAGCGCCGCGGCCACCCGTGCTTCGGCGTCGTCGCCGGGTCCGCCGGCCGGCGGCTCGGCGCTCGCGGATGCCGACGGCGGAGCAGTCGCGGAGGAGGGGGCCGCGCCCGTCGCCGGCTCCTCGCCGCCGCAGGCCGCCAGGCCGAGGGCCAGGGACGCCAGGACGGCGGTGGCGCGGACGGCGGTGCGGCGCATGGCTCTCCTCCGGAACTCCTCCCGGGGGAGGCGGCTCGGCGCCCGCTGACCGGCGGGCACCCGGAGCGAGTCTGCCGCCCGGGGTGCCCCCGGTCCGGGACCGGCATAGCGTCGGGTCGTGACCGAGGAGCGACCAGGACCGGAACGCGGCGTCCCGCCCGGCCTCGTGGGCCGGTCGATCGAGGAGTTCGTCACCCAGCTGCGGAGCTTCACCGACCGGGCGCGCACCGTCGCGGGCTCCGTGCCCACCCGGCTGTCCCTGCCCGCCCTGCCCAGCCCGCCGGGCGCGCTGTCGGCCGCCCAGCTGCGCGCCATCGCCGAGATGGTGACCGCGCAGCGGGCCGCGATCGGCGGCATGCGCGCCCAGCTGGACGCCTTCGACCAGCAGCTCGCCGTCTTCGAGCGGATCCTCGAGCCCCTGGTCGAGTGGAGCGGCACGTGGGCGCGCCTCGAGGAGGCGGTCGGCGACCTGGTGCGCCGGGACGGCGGCCCGGACGAACCGGTGCCGGACCGGGGCCCCGACCCGTCGCCCTGACGGCGGGACGCGGCCGGGTCAGCGCCAGGTGGTGATGCGGACCGTCGTCCCGAGGGACGAGGACCGGACCTGCACCAGGTCGCAGAGCTGGTTGACCAGGTGCAGCCCCCGCCCACCGGGCCGGTCCGGCGGGGGACGGCGGCGGCCGACCAGCGGGTCGGCGATGTGCCCGCCGTCGCCGAACTCCACGACGGCGGCGTCCTCGGTGTCCCAGAGCGCCAGCGTGCCGCGCCCTCCGCCGTGGCGCAGGGAGTTGGTGACCACCTCCGAGGCGGCCAGCTCCAGCGCCTCGACCTGGGCGCCGGCCAGCCCGCAGGAGCGGGCGAACGAGGCGACCGTCCCGCGGATGGCCCGGAGGTCGTCGGCGCCGTAGCTGCCCCGCAGCGCCACGTCGGTGCGCTGCGGGAGCGGAGCGCCGAACGTCTCGGCGGCGGCCGCGCGGGAGTAGGCGGTGCTGGGGCGGCGGCGCCCCGCGCTGGAGACCAGGGGGTGGGACTGCAGCGCGCCCGTGCGGACCGCACGGGGCAGGTGGGCCTGGTCGTACGGGCACAGCAGCCGCCACGCCGGCCCGCCGCCGAAGGCGGTGTTCAGCAGCAGCTCGTGCAGCCGGCAATCCACGTACTCGGCGTCGCGACGGCCGGGCCAGGCGGGCTCGCCGACGCCGCGCAGCCCGCAGCCGGCCACCCCGGCGGCGGCGACCACCTCGTCCCACGCCCCGATGATCCGGGCGGGGTTGGCTCCGAGGGTGCTCATGTCCAGCCACCGCACGGCGGCGGCGTCCGCCGCCCAGCGCCGCCTGCAGCAGCCGGAGCCGGCCGGGTGGCTCCGGCGACCACGACGCGCTCGCCGCGGTCCAGCCCCTCGCGGACGAACGGGACCACCCCGGCCAGGAAGGTGTCGTCGTCCCGGTAGAAGAGCGCCTCGTGCTCGAAGCCGGCCGCCGCGTGCGGCGCCGGGGCAGCGGAGCTCATCCGGGCGCGACCCCGTCGGGGGCCGGCACCCGCCACGAACCCACGATCGACCCGTGCGTGCGCACGGGTCGACCGTAGACCGCCGGGGGGCGGGGCGACAGGGTCCGGCGGGGAGGCCCGCCGGGTGTCAGAGCGCCCGGAGGATGTCCTCCACGCGCTCGCGGGCGTCGCCGAAGAGCATCCGGCTGTTGTCCCGGAAGAACAGCGGGTTCTGGACGCCGGCGTAGCCGGTGTTCATCGACCGCTTGAACACCACGACCCGCTCGGCCTCCCACACCCGCAGCACCGGCATGCCGGCGATCGGGCTGGCCGGGTCCTCGGACGCGGCGGGGTTCACCGTGTCGTTGGCGCCGATGACGAGGACGACGGAGGTGTCGGCGAGGTCGTCGTTGATCTCGTCCATCTCGAGCACGACGTCGTAGGGCACCTTGGCCTCGGCGAGCAGCACGTTCATGTGCCCGGGGAGCCGGCCCGCGACGGGGTGGATGCCGAAGCGCACCTCGACACCGCGCTCGGTGAGCTTGCGGGTCAGGTCGGCCACCGCGCCCTGCGCCTGGGCCACGGCCATGCCGTAGCCCGGGGTGATGACGACGGACTTCGCGTCCAGCAGCAGCTGGGCGGTGTCCTCGGCGTTGATCTCGGTGTGCTCGCCGTAGTCGACGTCGGAGGCGGCGGCGCTGCCCTCGTTGCCGAAGCCGCCGGCGATGACGGAGATGAAGGACCGGTTCATCGCCTTGCACATGATGTAGGAGAGGTAGGCACCCGAGGAGCCGACCAGTGCACCGGTGATGATCAGCAGGTCGTTGCCGAGCAGGAAGCCCGAGGCGGCGGCCGCCCAGCCCGAGTAGCTGTTGAGCATCGAGACGACGACCGGCATGTCGCCGCCGCCGATCGAGGCCACCAGGTGCCACCCCAGGGCCAGCGCCAGCACGGTGAGGACGGCGAGCACCGGCAGGTTCGGCTCGACGACGAACACGACGGTCAGCGCCGCGAACGCCGCCAGCGCGCCGAGGTTCAGCCAGTTCTTGCCGGGCAGCACCAGCGGGTTGCTCTTGATGCGGGCCGACAGCTTGAGGAAGGCCACGATCGAGCCGGTGAAGGTGACCGCACCGATGAAGACGCCGATGGCGACCTCGCCGGAGTGGATGCCCAGCAGGTCCGAGGAGACCTCGGTCTGGTTGTCCAGGTCGGCCTCGACCGACAGGTAGCCGTTCCAGCCGACCAGCACCGCGGCCAGGCCGACGAAGCTGTGCAGGATCGCGATGAGCTCGGGCATCCCGGTCATCTCGACCTTCGCCGCGCGCCACAGGCCGATCGCGCCACCGATGACGACGGCGAGGACCATCAGGACGGCGCCGGTGCCGGACAGGCCGTGGTCGACGGCGAGGCCGATGGTGGCGACCAGGGCGATGACCATGCCGGCCATGCCGTAGGCGTTGCCCGCCTTCGCCGTCTCGTGCTTGGCGAGGCCGGCGAGGCTGAGGATGAACAGCAGCGCGGCGACGATGTAGGCCGCGGAGGCGGCGGTGGTGGCGGTCATCGGGCTGCACTCCCCGTGCTCGGTCCGCGGGTGAACATGCCGAGCATCCGGCGGGTGACGGCGAAGCCGCCGAAGACGTTGATGCTGGCGACGAGGATCGCGACGAACGCGAGCGCGGTCACCAGGGCGTCGTCGTGCCCGATCTGGAGCAGGGCGCCGACGACGATGATCCCGGAGATCGCGTTGGTGACGCTCATCAGCGGCGTGTGCAGGGCGTGGTGCACCCCGCTGATGACGTAGAAGCCCACGACGACGGCGAGCGCGAACACCGTGAGGTGCTGGACCAACTCGCTGGGCGAGAACCCGGCGAGCACGAAGAGCAGCGCGGCGGCCACCCCGACCAGCGCGAAGCGCCGGCCTGGGCTCGGGGGCTCCGGTGGGGGAGCGGCCTGCACCGGGGCGGGGGCCGCGGCGGCCGGCGCCGGGGCGGCGGAGACCTGCACCGGCGGCGGGGGCCACATCGTCTCGCCCGCGCGCACGACGGTGATCGCGCGCTGCACGACGTCGTCCAGGTCGAGGACGAGCTCGCCGTCCTTGCCCGGGGTGAGCAGCTTGAGCAGGTTGACCAGGTTGGTGCCGTACAGCTGCGAGGCCTGCGCCGGCAGCCGGCCGGGCAGGTCGGTGTAGCCGATGATCGAGACGCCGTTGGGCGTGACCACGACCTCGTCGGGCACCGAGCCGGCGACGTTGCCGCCCTGGGCCGCGGCCATGTCGACGATGACCGAGCCGGAGCGCATCGAGGCGACCATCTCCTCGGTGATCAGCCGCGGCGCGGGCCGGCCGGGGATGAGCGCGGTGGTGATGATGATGTCGACGTCGCGCGCCTGCTCGGCGTACATCTCGGCGGCGCGGCGGTTGAAGTCCTCGCCCATCTCGCGGGCGTAGCCGTCGGAGCTGACCTCCTGCTCGCCGGCCTTGACCGCGACGTACTCGCCGCCGAGCGAGCGCACCTGCTCGGCGACCTCGGGGCGCACGTCGGTGGCGCGCACGATCGCGCCCAGGCTGCTGGCCGCGCCGATGGCGGCGAGGCCCGCCACACCGGCGCCGGCGACGAGCACCTTGGCCGGGGGCACCTTGCCGGCGGCGGTGACCTGGCCGGTGAAGAAGCGGCCGAAGACGTGGGCGGCCTCGACGACGGCGCGGTAGCCGGCGATGTTCGCCATGGAGCTGAGCACGTCCAGGGACTGCGCGCGGGAGATGCGCGGGACGGCGTCCATCGAGAGCACGGTGATCGGGCGGGCGGCGAGCGCGGCGACCAGGTCGGGGTTGAACGCCGGGCTGATCATGCCGATCAGCGTCGCGCCGTCCCGGAGCCGGGCGATCTCGTCGACCGTCGGCGCGGTGACCCGCAGCACGACGTCGGCCTGCCACGCCTCGTCGGTGCTGCCGATGCGGGCACCGGCGCCGGCGTAGGCGTCGTCCGGGAAGCTGCTGGCCTCACCGGCCCCGGCCTCGACGACGACGTCGTATCCGAGACCGACGAGCTGCGAGACCGTGGTCGGCGTCGCGGCCACCCGCGTCTCGCGGGCTCGGGTCTCGCGTGGCACTCCGATGTGCAACGTGGCTCCGTTCGTCGTCGACCGGCCGCGCCGGTCCCCTGTGGAAAGCGACCGCGGTCACCGCGATCCCGGCAGATCATGCCTGGGTCGGAGCCGGCTCTCCGCCCGGGGCCCGCCGATGTGACCACTGCCACGTCGTCCCACTGCGTGGTCAGGCGAGTCCGTTCACCGAGACACCGGCGGTTCGGAGGGCGTCCACGCCGGTCAGCCGCGTGCCGTCGGTCTCGTCCAGCCCGAGGTTGATCAAGGTGGGCACCCGCAGCAGCGGGGTGAGGTCGGTCAGCGGGTTGGCGCCCAGCTGGAGCTCCTGCAGCAGCGGGGCGTCGGCCAGCCCGCCGACGGCGGAGACGCGGTTGCCGAACAGGTCGAGCACCAGCAGCGTCGGCACGCTGCCCAGGGGCGAGGGGTCGACGACCTGGTTCCGGCCCAGCCGCAGCGTGTCGAGGGCGGGCAGCCCGGCCAGGGGCGAGACGTCGGTGATCGCGTTGCTGCTGAGGTCCAGGCGGCTCAGGCCCTCGGCGCGCGCCAGCGGGGTGAGGTCGGTGATCTGCGCGGAGGCCACCCCGAGCGCCCGCAGGGTGCCGGTCCGCAGCGGGGACAGGTCGCTGACCGGGTTCTGCGAGAGGCCGACGTCGAACAGCTCCAGCCCGGCCAGCGGGGACAGGTCGCTGATCCGGTTGCCGGTGAGGGTCAGCGTGCTCAGCCGCTCCAGCGCCGCCAGCGGGTCCAGGTCGCTGATCTCGTGGTGCGGCAGGTCCAGGTTGATCAGCCCGGTGAGCCGCTCGAGGCCGTCGAGGGACCGGATGGGGGGCTCGGGGCCACCGCCGGGGCAGTGCAGCTCCTCGATGGCCCCGAGGTCGCGCTCGGGGAAGGCGGTCGTGCCGGCGGGCAGGCCCGCGGTCTCCGCGACGCACGCGGCGAGCGCGGGATCGGCCAGCACTGCGCCCGGCTCGTCGTCCCCGGCGGCGCAGGCGGGGACGGCCGCCAGCACCAGGGCGGCGGCGAGTGCGGCCCGGCGGTGGGTGCGGGGTGTGCGGGGGATGACGGCACCTCCTCCGGCCGCAGGCTAGCCAGTGGGGACGCCGCGGCCCGGCAGGCCGGCCGGGCCGCCGCGGCCCGCGTACCCCCAACGGGCGAATCGCACGGGAACGGGCGAAGAGCTGGGCGGATGCGGCCGAAGAACCTGGTGTCGCGTCCGTCCGGGCGCGCCGCCGCATGAGGAAGGGGGACCGTGACCGCCGCGACCGCGCCGGACGAGCACGTCCCGTCGGAGATCGTCTCCTCGGTCTTCTACAGCGCCGCCGTCAGCGACGCGCTGGCCCTGCTGGTGGCCGAGACCTCCGGACGCACCCAGCGGTTCACCTGGGCGAACGAGGGCGCCGTGCAGCTGCTGGGCTACGGCCCGGCCGACCTGTGCGCGATGCCGGTCGAGCAGCTCTTCCCGACCCTCGGCGGGGGTGAGCTCAAGCTGCTGCTGCGCCGCGAGCGCTCCGCCCGCCGCACCCTGCACGTGCGCACCGCCAGCGGCGCCCTGGTGGAGGTCGGCGTCCTCACCACGCCGTCGCCCGGCGGGCGGCGGTGGACGGTGTTCCTGCGCGCGACCGCCAACGAGCAGGAGCGCGCCCTGCGGGCCACCGCGGACGCCCACGAGCGGCGCTTCTCCGCCCTCACCGAGCGCTCCCCGGTGCCGACCCTGCTCTCCGAGCAGGGCATGCGCCTGGCGCACGTGAACGACGCGTTCTGCGGCCTGGTCGGCCGGGGGGCCGAGCAGATGCTGGGCACCGGCTGGATCGACACGGTGCACACCGACGACCTCGACGCCGTCATCGAGCAGGTCTCCGCGGCGCTGGACGGCGGCGAGGTCGAGGTCCAGGCCCGCCTGGTCCGCGACGACGGTGCCGTGCGGACGACGATCATCCGCTTCGCCCACCTGTTCACCCCCGGCGTGGGCGCGGGCTTCGTCGCCACCATCGAGGACATCACCGACCGGCTGGCGTTCGAGGCGCGGCTGGCCCACCAGGCCAACCACGACCCGCTGACCGGGCTGCCCAACCGGACGCTGCTGGCGCAGTACGTGTCGGAGCGCTTCCGGCCGGGCGCCGGCGGCCTGGCCTGCCTGTTCCTCGACCTGGACAACTTCAAGGTCGTCAACGACTCGCTGGGGCACACCGCCGGCGACGAGCTGCTCATCGAGGTGGCGAACCGGCTGCGCGCGACCGTGCGCCCCGGCGACCTGGTGGCGCGCTTCGGCGGCGACGAGTTCGTCGTCGTCTGCGAGCAGGTCGACGAGGAGGCCGTCGTCGCGCTCGCGGAGCGGATCACCGAGGCCCTCGGCCGCCCGATGCGGCTGGGCGGGGTGGACGTGCGTCCCCACGCCAGCGTCGGCGTCACCGTGCAGACCGCCGAGCACGTCGCCGCCGAGGAGCTGATCCGCGACTGCGACATCGCCATGTACCAGGCGAAGGCCGGCGGCAAGGGGAGGATCAGCGTCCTCGACCAGGCCGGCCGGGCCGAGGCGCGGGACAAGCTGCGGATGGTCGCCGAGCTGCGCGACGCCGTCGACCACCGCGAGCTCACCCTGTACTACCAGCCGATCTTCGGCACCGCGGACCGCAGGCCGGTCGCGGTCGAGTCGCTCGCGCGGTGGCAGCACCCCGAGCGCGGGACGATCAGCCCGACCGTGTTCGTGCCGCTGGCCGAGGAGAGCGGGCTCATCGCGGGGCTGGGCCTGTTCGTCCTCGACGAGACCTGCCGCCAGCTCGCGGAGTGGGACCGCCTGGTGGGGGCCGCGGCGCCGCCCCGGGCCAACGTCAACGTGTCCGCCCTCCAGCTGGACGGCAACCTGCCGGAGCAGGTCGCGGCCGCGCTGCAGCGGCACGGGCTGCACCCGTCGCGGATCTCCATCGAGATCACCGAGTCGGCGCTGATGAAGGACCCGGCGTCGGCGCAGAGGGTGTTGCAGGACCTGCGCGACGTCGGCGTCGAGCTGACCATCGACGACTTCGGCACCGGCTACTCGTCGCTGGCCTACCTGCGGCACCTGCCGGTGGACTGCCTCAAGGTGGACCGCTCGTTCGTCGCCGAGCTCAGCGCCGGCCACGGGGAGATCGCCTCGGCGGTCATCGCCCTGGCCCGCAACCTCAACCTGTGCACGGTTGCCGAGGGCGTCGAGACCGCCGAGCAGGCCGACGAGCTGCAGCGGCTGGGTGCCACCTACCTGCAGGGGTTCAGCCTGGCCGAGCCCATGACCGGGGGGCACACCGCCGCCTGGTTCGCCACCCACGGGGAGACCGGAGAAGCGTGACCGTCACACCGTTCCCGCGCGCGGAGCTCGCGGCCGTCCCGGCCCCGACGTTCGACGTCGAGAAGGTCCTGGCCAGCATCGACTCGATGGCCGCCCAGAAACCGGTGGCCGCCCAGCTGGTGTCGGTGGCGAACTCGGAGGACACCAGCTCCAAGGAGCTGGCCACCATCCTGGCCTCCGACGTCGCGCTGGCCGCCCGCGTGATGAAGCTGGCCAACTCCGCCTACTTCGGCATGCGCGGGCGGGTGACCTCGCTGCAGTTCGCCGTCACCGTCGTCGGCTTCACCACCGTGCGCACGATGGCCACCGTCGCCCTCACCGACCTGGACGACGAGTCGCGGCTGCCCGAGGACTTCTGGGCCTTCAGCACGCACCTGGCCCTGGCCGCGTCCACGCTCGCGCCGCGCTTCGGCGAGCGGCCGCAGGACGCGCTCTGCGTGGGCCTGCTGGCGCAGATGGGGGCGGCGCTGCTGTTCCACAACGACAGCGAGGGCTACGCCGAGCTCGTGGCCGCCGAGCCGACCTTCCCCGGCCGGCGGGCCGCCGAGACCCGGCGCTACGGGATCAACAGCCTGATGCTCACCGCGGTCGCGCTGGAGCAGTGGGGCTTCCCGAACCCGATGATCTCCCCGCTCAAGCACGTCGACGACTACCGGGCCCCGGAAGGTGCGCTGCTGCGCAGCTCCTTCGAGGTGGCGGCCCGCCTGACCAGCGAGGACCACGAGACGGTGCCGATCGTGCGGGTCAGCGGCGGTCGGCTGCGCGAGGACGACGTCGTCCCCGTCCTGGACACCGTCCGCACCGACGCGGTCGAGCTGCGCCGGGCATTGCTCTCCGACTGAGCGCCCGCGGGGCGCGTCCGGCACCCTGACGTCGTGACGGTCGCCGTGGTCGTAGCGCTGGTCCTTCTCGCGTTCGGCGGGGCCGCGTCCGTGGCGGCGCGCCGCGCTCGGACCCGGGAGGCCGGGCGTTCCCACATCCCCGTCGCCGATGCGCTTGCAGAGGTGCTCGCGGTTGCGAGCGGCGGCGGTGATCGCGACCGGGTGCGGGCCGTCCGGCTGCTCCGCGAGCGCACCGGCCTCGGCCTCGTCGAGGCTGATCGCACGGTGCTGCGCTGGCTCGAGGAGGAGGCCGCGGGGCCGCACGGGTAGGGGTGGCACCCCTCGCACGTTGGTGCCGGGCGCCGGTCGTCAAGCACGTCGACGAATCTGTGGACAGGGCTCTGACCTGGGGATTCATCTGGTCCGATGCCACCGATCGCGGTACTATTCGTACGTGTGTTCGACAGGATGCGGGACGCCGGTGGAGTGCTTCACCGGTGCGCTGCGGGCGCTGGTCGGGGAGGATCTGTCCTCGTCGTTCGGGCCGGCGGTGCTGGAGCGCGCGACCGTGCTGGTGGGTGCCCGGAACGTGATCGATGCCGAGCTGGCGCGGACGGTGCGCGAGGGTGAGCTGACGAAGGCCTCAGAGCACGACGGGAAGGCGACGATGGCCTCCTGGCTGCGCGGGCACCACCGGCTGCCCCAGGGCGCGGCGAGCCAGTTGGTGCGCAACGGGCGCGCGCTGGAGGCGCTGCCCGCGCTGGCCGCGGCGGCGCGGTCGGGCCTCGTGCCGCCGGAGGCGGTGCGGGTGGTGGGGCAGGTGGCGTCCCCGGAGCACCTGGCCGGCGCGCAGGCCCAGGGCGTGGACATCGCCCAGGTCGACGAGGCGCTGACCGCGGTGGCGATGAACCGGCCCCACGAGGAGCTGCGGCAGGTGGTGGCGCACTACCTGGCCCGGCTTGACCCCGACGGCCCCGAACCCGATCCCACCGAGCAGCGCAGCCTCACCGTGAGCCGGGACGCCACGGGCCTGGTGGTGGGCCGGTTCGTGCTCGACGCGGTCGGCGGGGAGAAGGTCCAGGCCGCCGATCGAGTCGATCCTGCAGGCCTCCCGCCCGGCCGGGGACACCCGCACCCGCGCCCAGCAGGCCGGCGACGCGCTGGTCCAGCTCGCCGACAACGCGCTCGCGTCGGGATCGCTGCCGGTGCTGCGCGGCCGCAAGCCGCACATCGGGGTGCTGATCGACCTGGAGGACCTGGTGGACACCACCGCCGAGGCCGGCGTGGGCGCCGGCGCCGGGCGGACGACCTTCGGCGGGATCATCTCCGCGGCCAAGGCCCGCTGGCTGGCCTGCGACGGGAACGTCTCCCGCATCGTCATGGGCCCGGACTCCCGCCCCCTCGATGTCGGGCGGGACAAGCGGAGCTTCCCACCCCACCTGCGGCGGGCGATCGAGGTCCGCGACCACCACTGCGGCGTCGTTGAATGTGCAGAGCGCCGGCTGCGACGCCCCCAGCTACTGGTGCGACGTGCACCACCTGGTGCACTGGATCGACGGCGGCGAGACCTGCGAGGACAACGCCGGCCTGCTGTGCGAACGGCACCACACCAAGGTCCACCACGGCTTCCGCATCGAACGAACACCCGACGGCCGATGGCGCACCTACCGCCCCGACGGCACCGAGATCCTCATCGTCGAACCGTTCCTCATCGGCGTCTGCCCCGGTACACCCACCTGATCAGCACCGATACAGCGACTGCAATCAACCAGAAGTGACGCCCAGCCCGCCCTGGCATGCCCGGGGCGGGCCGGACGGCTGCGCCCGTCGAGGCATGACCTGCGCGAACGCCAGCGCCTCCTGGAACGGCAGAGCCTCGGGGACGGCAGAGCCCCGGGGACGGCAGAGCCCCGCCCCCACGAAGGGGAGCGGGGCTCTGCTGCGGTCGGTCCTGCGGGCCCGCCCGCCGATCAGGCGGAGGGCGGGCTCACGGGGAGCCGATCAGGCGTACGGGGCGCCCAGCGGGTCGACCGTCGGGTAGTCGCCGACCTTCGCCGCCAGCCGGTCGGCGGCGAAGTCGCCGTCGCCCAGCAGGTGGTCGATGGCGGTGAGCCGGGCGGTGTAGTGCCCGACCTTGTACTCGGCGGTCACACCGATGCCACCGTGCAGCTGGATGGCGTCCTTGCCGATGTGGCGGCCGGCGCGGCTGGTGAGCAGCCGGGCGCGGTCGCCGGCGGAGACGACGTCCCCGCCGGTCATCTCGACGACCGTCGCCCACAGCGCGATGCTGCGGGCCAGCTCGAGGGACATGTACATGTCCGCGGCGCGGAAGTTCAGCGCCTGGAACTTGTTCAGCGTCACCCCGAACTGCTTGCGGGTCTTGAGGTACTCGACGGTGGTGCGCAGCGCCGTGTCCATCGCGCCGACGGCCTCGTTGCTGTAGGCGATCCGGCCCACGGCGAGCGCCCGCTCGATGGCGTCGGTCTGGTCGCCGCCCTCGCCCAGGGGCGCGGCCGGCGTGCTGTCGAACCGGACGTTGGCCGAGCGGGTGCCGTCGATGTTGCGGTAGCCGCTGCGGGTCAGCCCGGAGGCGTCACCGTTCACGACGAACAGGCCGGTACCCCCACCGGGCAGGGCCGCCGAGACGACCAGGACGTCGGCGCGGGCACCGTGCGGCACCGGCTCCTTGACGCCGCTGAGGGTCCAGCTGTCGCCGGCCTCGGTGGCCGTGACCGCGGAGGCGGTCGGCGTCCAGCGGGAGCCGATCTCGGTGTGCGCGAAGGTCGGGATCGAGCTGCCCTCGGACAGGGCCGTCAGCAGCTCGCTCTTCTGCGCGTCGGAACCGACGCGGTTGATCAGGCCACCGGCCAGCACGACCGCCTCGACGAACGGCTCGGGTGCGAGCACCCGCCCGATCTCCTCGGCGACGATCGCAACCTCGACCGGGCCGGCGCCCGCTCCGCCGTGCTCCTCGGCGAAGGGCAGACCCAGCAGGCCCATCTCGGCCAGCTGCGTCCAGACCTTCTCGTCGAAGCCCGGGTCGGTCTTGGTGACCTTGCGGCGCACCTCGCTGTCGCCGTAGGCGCGGCGCCAGCAGCGCCGCCACGGCCTCGCGCAGGTCGTTCTGCTCGCTGTCGTAGGTGAAGTCCATGGCTATCTCACAACCCCAGGATCGTGCCGCTGATGATGACGCGCTGCACCTCGTTGGAGCCTCCGTAGATGGAGACCTTCCGGTAGTTGAGGTACTCGGGGGCCGAGACCCGGGCCCAGTCGGGCACGTCGGAGCCCTCCTCGGCGAACGAGGCGACCGACAGCGGGCCGGCGATGTCGACGATCAGCTCGGTCACCTCCTGCTGCAGGACCGAGCCCTTGAGCTTGAGCACCGAGGACGCGGGGTGCGGCTTGCCGTCGGCGGAGTTGGCGACCACGCGCAGCGCGGTCAGCTCCAGGGCGACGAGCTCGTTCTCGATCTCGGCGATGCGCGAGGCGTAGCGCGGGTCCTCGAGCAGCGGGCGGCCGTTGTAGGTGGTCTCGCGGGCGAGCTCCTTGGCCAGGGCCAGCATGCCCTTGGTGCCACCGACGCGGGCGATGCCCACGCGCTCGTTGCCGAGCAGGAACTTGGCCTGGTCCCAGCCCTTGTTGACCTCGCCGATCAGGTTCTCCGACGGGACGCGGACGTCCTCGAAGAAGACCTCGTTGACCTCGAAGCCACCGTCGAGCAGCTCGATCGGGCGCAGCGTGACACCGGGGGTGTCCATCGGGAAGACCAGCATCGAGATGCCGCGCTGCTTCTTCTCCGCCGTCGGGTCGGTGCGCGCCAGGCAGAAGATCCAGTCGGCGTGCTGCCCCATCGTCGTCCAGGTCTTCTGACCGTTGACGACCCACTCGTCGCCGTCCTGGACGGCGACGGTGCGCAGGCCGGCCAGGTCGGAACCGGCGTCGGGCTCGGAGAAGCCCTGGCACCACCAGATGTCGAGGTTGGCCGTCTTGGCGAGGAAGCGGTCCTTCTGCTCCTGGCTGCCGAACTGCGCCAGCACCGGGCCGATCATGCTGGTGTTGAACGCCAGCGGCTCGGGCACGTGGGCGAGCTGCATCTCCTCGCGGTAGATGTGGCGCTGCAGCGGCGTCCAGTCGCGGCCGCCGTACTCGACCGGCCAGTGCGGCACGGCCAGGCCGGCGGCGTTCAGGATGCGCTGCGTGGTGACGAAGTCGTCCTTCGTCGGGTGGTGGCGGTTCGCGCCCTTGTCACGGATCTCCTTCGGCACCTGGGTGGTGAAGAAGGTCCGCATCTCCTCCCGGAAGGCCTGCATCTCCGGGGACAGCTGCAACTGCATCGGTCCTCTTTCCTGACCGCAGTCGCTCTGCGGTCTCGACGTGTAGGTGCGACGATCCCACATCCCGAACGGGATTCGGTTCCCCCCTCCCGTTAGGTGGGGGCTGCGCGGGGCAAGGTCGCCGGGTGCCCGCCCTGTCCTCCCGCACCCTTCCCCTGCTCAGCGCCTCGGTGTCGACGCCGGGCTACGACCGCGACCGGGTGCGTGCTGGCATCGTGCACCTCGGCGTGGGCGGATTCCACCGGTCCCACCAGGCGATGTACCTCGACCGGCTCATGGAGCGCGGGCAGGCGCTGGACTGGGGCGTCGTCGGCGTCGGCGTCCTGCCGGGCGACCGCTCGATGGCCGAGGTCATGGTGGCGCAGGACCACCTGTACACGCTGGTCGTCAGCCACCCCGACGGCTACCTCGGGGCGCGGGTGATCGGCTCGGTCGTCGAGTACCTGCTGGCGCCCGAGGACCCGGAGGCCGTTGTGGAGCGGATGACCGACCCCGCGATCCGCATCGTCTCGCTCACCGTGACCGAGGGTGGCTACAACGTCGACCCGGTCACGGGGGAGTTCGACGCCTCGTCGGCCGGCGTCCGGGCCGACCTGGAATCCGGGGCCCTGCCGCGCACCAGCTTCGGGCTGGTCACCGAGGCGCTGGTCCGCCGCCGCGCGCGCGGCGTCCCGCCGTTCACCGTCATGTCCTGCGACAACATCCCCGGCAACGGCGACGTCGCCCGGCGCAGCTTCGCCGCCTTCGCCGGCCTGAAGGACGCCGAGCTGGGCGCCTGGGTGGATCGCGAGGTCGCGTTCCCGAACTCCATGGTCGACCGGATCACCCCCGCCACCACCGACGAGCACCGCGAGCGGCTGGCCCAGCGGTTCGGCGTCGAGGACGCCTGGCCGGTGGTGTGCGAGCCCTGGACCCAGTGGGTGCTGGAGGACCGGTTCCCGACCGGCCGGCCCCCGCTGGAGGACGTCGGCGTGCAGCTGGTGGACGACGTCGAGCCCTACGAGCTGATGAAGCTGCGGCTGCTCAACGGCAGCCACCAGGCGATGGCCTACCTGGGCGCGCTGGCCGGCCACACCCACGTGCACGACGTCTGCCAGGACCCGCTGTTCCGGCGCTTCCTGCACGGCTACCTGGACGAGGAGGCGACGCCGACGCTGCCCCCGGTGCCCGGCATCGACCTGGACTCCTACAAGGCCGACCTCGTCGGCCGGTTCGCCAACCCGACCGTGCGCGACACCCTGGCCCGGCTCTGCGCGGAGAGCTCCGACCGGATGCCGAAGTTCCTGCTGCCGGTGCTGCGGGCGAACCTGGCCTCGGGCGGCAGCATCCGCTGCTCGGTCGCCGTCCTGGCCGGCTGGGCCCGGTACGCCGAGGGCGTGGGGGAGGACGGCCGCCCCATCGAGGTGGTCGACCCGCTGCGGGAGCGGCTGATGGCCGCCGCCCGCCGGCAGGGCGAGGACCCGCTGGCCTTCGTCGCCGACCGCGAGCTGTTCGGCGACCTGGTGGACGACGAGCGGTTCACCGCGGCCTACCGGACGACGCTGGAGCTCATTCGCGAGCAGGGCACCCGCGCCGCGCTCGAGGAGCTGCTCCGCCGGCCCTGACCGCGCCGACCCCCGCCCGGAATGTGCACGAACCGTCGTCCCCGGGTCGGGGACGCGACCGGATGTGCACGAACCGTCGTCCGGTGCGCCGCTCAGTTCCCGCCGGCCGCGGCGGGAGCGGGGGCGTCGGCGTCCGCCCGGCGCAGCCGGGAGTGCCGGTAGCCGTAGACCGCGTAGACCAGCAGCCCGAGCAGCAGCCAGGCCAGGAACCGCAGCCACGTCTCCACGCTGAGGTTGCTCATCAGGTACAGCGACGCCAGCACGGCGAGCACCGGCACCAGGGGCGACAGCGGGACGCGGAAGGGGCGCTCCAGGTCCGGGCGCGTGCGGCGCAGGACCGGCACCGCGGCGGAGACCAGCAGGAAGGCGAACAGCGTGCCGATGCTGACCAGGTCGGCGAGCACGCCCAGCGGGATGAACGTGGCCATGACCAGCACCGCGAGGGCGAACAGCAGGGTCATGCGCAGCGGGGTGCCGGTGCGCGGGCTCACCCGGGCCACCGACCGGGGCAGCAGGCCGTCGCGGCCCATGGCGAAGCCGATCCGGGTCATGGTGATCAGGTCGACCAGGATCACCGAGGTCAGGCCGGCGACCGCGGCGATCGACACCAGCGTCGAGGCCCAGCCGAGCCCGACCTGGTCGAAGGCGTCGGCGATCGGCGCGCTCGGGTCGATGTCGGGGGTGTCCACCATGCCGACGAGCACGAACGAGACGCCGATGTAGAGCGCCGTGGCCAGGCCGAGCGTGCCCAGCAGGCCGAGCGGCAGGTCGCGGGAGGGCTTCTTCGTCTCCTCCGACAGGTTCGCCACCGCCTCGAAGCCGGTGTAGGCGAAGAAGACGACGGCCGCCGCGGTGAGCACGCCGCCGATCCCGAACACCGCGGGCTCGATGCCCGCCACGGCGGAGATCAGCGGCTGCTGCAGCCCGTCGGCGTCCTCGCCGCCCCGGCTCGGCGGGATGAACGGGGTGAGGTTGGCGCCGCGGACGAACCAGGCGCCGGCGACGATCACGAAGACGCAGATGGACACCTTGACCACGACCAGCAGGCTGGTCACCCGGGCGGACTCGCGGATGCCGAGCGCGGCGACCACGGTGAGGACCAGCACGATGAGCGCGGCGCCCACGTTGATCGTGGACTCCTCGCCGAACCACGCCGTCGGCAGGTCGAGCAGGTTGCCCACGTACCCCGACCACCCCCGGGCGACGACGGCGGCCCCGAGGGCGAACTCGAGGAACAGGTCCCAGCCGATGATCCAGGCGATCAGCTCGCCGGTGGTCGCGTAGGCGTAGGAGTACGCGCTGCCCGCCGTCGGCACGCTGGCGGCGAGCTCGGCGTAGCAGAGGGCGGCCAGCAGGGCGACGACGCCGGCGATCGCGAACGAGAGCACGACGGCGGGGCCCGCGGTGTCGCGCGCCTCCACGCCGGTGAGCGTGAAGATCCCGGTGCCGATCACGATGCCGATGCCGAAGCCGACGAGGTGCCGGGCGCTGAGGTTCTTGCGCAGCGAGCCGACGGAGCCCTCGCCGTCGCCCTCGGCGTCGGCGCCGATGCGCTCCACGGACTTGGTCCGGAACAGGTCCACGAGCGGAAGGTAGGAGCAGTTGCCCCGGTCCGCTCGCCGGAGCGGCGGTTTCACCCGCGCCGCCCCCGGGCAGGTGAGCTGCGCGATCGACGGAGGGACCCACCATGGCCATCGCCACCACCAACCCGACCACCGGAGAGACGCTCCGGACCTTCGAGCCGCTGTCGGACGACGCCCTCGAGGACAAGCTCGCCCGCGCCGCCGCCGCCGCCGCGACCTACCGGCGGACCACCCCCGCGCAGCGCACGGAATGGCTGCGCGACGCCGCCGACGTGCTGGACGCCGACACCGACGCGGTCGCCGAGCTCATGACGACCGAGATGGGCAAGACGCTCGCCTCCGCCAAGGCCGAGGTGGGCAAGTGCGCCGCGGCGCTGCGCTGGTACGCAGAGCACGGCCCCGCGCTCCTGGAGCCGCAGCCCTGCGACGCCGACGCCGTGGGCGCGACGCAGGCCTACGTCGTCCACCAGCCGATCGGCGTCGTCCTGGCCGTCATGCCGTGGAACTTCCCGCTGTGGCAGGCGATGCGCTTCGCCGCCCCGGCCCTCATGGCCGGCAACGTCGGCCTGCTGAAGCACGCGAGCAACGTGCCGCAGACGGCGCTGTACATGGAGGAGCTGTTCCGCAAGGCCGGCTTCCCCGACGACGTCTTCCAGACCCTGCTCATCGGTTCCTCGACCATCGAGCGGGTGCTGCGGGACGACCGGGTCGCCGCGGCGACCCTCACCGGTAGCGCCCCGGCCGGGCAGTCGGTCGCGTCGATCGCCGGCGACGCGCTGAAGCCCACGGTGCTCGAGCTCGGCGGCAGCGACCCGTTCATCGTCATGCCCTCGGCGCACCTGGACCGGGCCGCCGAGGTGGCGGTGACCTCCCGCAACCAGAACAACGGGCAGAGCTGCATCGCCGCCAAGCGGTTCTTCGTGCACCGCGACGTCGCCGAGGAGTTCACCCGGCTGTTCACCGCCAAGATCGCCGACCTCACCGTCGGCGACCCGATGGACGAGGCCACCCAGATAGGGCCGCTGGCGACCGAGTCCGGCCTGGAGGACGTCGAGAAGTACGTGCAGGACGCCGTCGCCAAGGGCGCGACCGTGCTCACCGGCGGGAAGCGGGTCGACCGCCCCGGCTGGTTCTACGAGCCCACCCTGCTCAGCGGCATCACCCCGGAGATGGACCTCTACGCCGAGGAGGTGTTCGGGCCGGTGGCCGCGCTGTTCACCGTCGACTCCCTCGACGAGGCGATCGAGATCGCCAACAGCCACCCGTATGGCCTGGGTAGCAACCTGTGGAGCGAGGACGAGGACGAGCGGGCGCAGTTCGTCCGCGACATCGCCTCGGGCATGGCGTTCATCAACGGGATGACCACCAGCTTCCCCGAGCTGCCCTTCGGCGGGGTCAAGCAGAGCGGCTACGGCCGTGAGCTGACCGAGCTCGGCATGCGGGAGTTCATGAACGCCAAGACCGTGTGGGTCGGTGCGCCGAGCAGCGAGCAGGCCGAGGGCAGCACCGCCGGGGCCGCCGCGGAGTGAGCCGCCCCGGCCGGCCGCCGTGGTCAGTGCAGCCGGGACCCGCCAGTCGGCGGGCACCCGGCCGCGCGGCCCCGGTGCCGGCTGGTCGGCCGGCCGGGACTGCGGCGGGGCGAGCTCGGCGCCGGGCACCCCCGCGCCGGTGGCGAAGCTCCAGAACCAGTCCTCGCCCGGTTCGAAGCTGCGCACCACCGGGTGGCCGGCGGCCGCGGCGTGCGCGCGGGCGTGCTGCCCGGGGGAGGAGTCGCAGCAGCCGACGTGGCCGCAGGCGGCGCACCGGCGCAGATGGAACCACCAGCCGCCGAGCTCGTCGCACTCGACGCAGCCCGTGCCCGACGGCGGAACCGCGGGATCGATCGCCGGGTCGCTCATCCGCTCCCTCTCGCCGGGGCTCGCTGCGCGCCACCGTACGGACGCCGGCGGGGCCGGGGAAGGTCCCCGTTCACGTGCGTCGGGAGGGTGCACCCGGGGCGATCCCGGGGCTAGCGTGGGCGCCGCCGCGCGGACCCCGCCCCTCCGGCCCCGACCGGTCCGCGCCGGACAGGAGTCGCACATGGGCAGACCCGTCCTCCTCAGCGTGGACGACGACCCCGGCGTGTCCCGGGCCGTCGCGCGCGACCTCCGCCGTCGCTACGGCGAGGAGTTCCGCGTGCTGCGGGCGTCGTCCGGACCCGAGGCGCTGGACGCGCTGCGCGAGCTGACCCTGCGCGGGGACGTCGTCGTCGCGGTGCTCGCCGACTACCGGATGCCGGACATGAACGGCGTCGAGTTCCTCGAGCGCGCGATGGACGTCGTCCCCCGGGCCCGCCGCGCGCTGCTCACCGCCTACGCGGACACCGACGCGGCGATCCGGGCGATCAACGTCGTCGACGTCGACGCCTACCTGCTCAAGCCGTGGGACCCGCCGGAGGAGAAGCTCTACCCGGTCGTCGACCAGATGATCGAGGCGTGGCGGCAGAGCCCGGAGGCGTCGGTCGACGGCGTGAAGCTGGTCGGGCACCGGTGGTCGGCGCCGTCGTTCCGGGCCCGCGACCTGCTGGCCCGCAACGCCGTCCCGTACCGCTGGTACAGCGCCGACGAGCCCGACGGGCAACGGCTGTTGGAGCTGGCCGGCGCGACACCCGACGACGTCCCGGTGATCGTGACCGCCGAGGGCGCGGTGCTGAAGGCGCCGTCGGAGAGCGAGCTGGCCACGGTGGTCGGCCTGAGCGTCGCGGCCGAGCAGGAGTTCTACGACCTCGTCGTGGTCGGCGGCGGGCCGGCCGGGCTGGGCGCGGCGGTCTACGGGGCGTCCGAGGGGCTGCGCACCGTGCTCGTCGAGCGCGAGGCGACCGGCGGCCAGGCCGGGCAGAGCAGCCGGATCGAGAACTACCTGGGTTTCCCCGACGGCATCTCCGGCGGGCAGCTCGCCGACCGCGCCCGCCGGCAGGCGCGCCGGTTCGGCGTGGAGATGCTGCTGACCCGCGACTGCGTGGCCCTCGAGGTGCACGGCCCCAAGCGGGTGGTGCGCTTCGACGACGGCAGCGCGCTCGCCGCGCACGCCGTCGTCCTGGCCACCGGCGTCTCCTACCGCAGCCTGGGCGTCCCGGGCGCCGAGGAGCTCACCGGCCGCGGCGTCTACTACGGCTCGGCGATGACCGAGGCCGCCGCGTGCGCGGGGGAGAAGGTCGTCATCGTCGGCGGCGCCAACTCGGCCGGGCAGGCGGCGGTGTTCTTCGCCCGCTACGCCAGCTCGGTGCACCTGCTCTGCCGCGGGCCCTCGCTGGCCGCGACGATGTCGCACTACCTGGTCGAGCAGCTCGCCGAGATCGACAACGTGCACGTGCACACCTGCACGTCGGTCGCCGAGGCGCACGGCACCGACCACCTCGACGCGGTCACGCTGCACGACGCGCGGACCGGCGAGCAGACCCGGGTGCCGGTGGGCCACCTGTTCGTCTTCATCGGCGGCGAGCCGCGCACGCACTGGCTGGACGGCGTCGTGGTCCGCGACGAGCGCGGCTTCATCCCCACCGGGCCCGGGCTGCTCGCCGACGGCGGCCGGCCGCGCGGCTGGGGGCCGGACCGCGACCCCTACCTGCTGGAGTCCAGCGTGCCGGGGGTGTTCGTGGCCGGGGACGTGCGGGCGGAGTCGGTCAAACGGGTCGCCTCGGCCGTCGGCGAGGGTGCCATGGCGGTCACCCTCGTGCACCGGTACCTGGGGGAGCGATGACCAGCACGCACGAGGGCCTGACCCCGGCGGAGCTGCGCGAGCTGTTCCTGTTCGCCGACCTCGACGACGCGCAGCTGGCCTGGGTGGCGGAGAACGGCGACGTCGTCGCGGTCCCCGCCGGCACCGACGTCTCGGTCGAGGGCGAGCCGGCCGAGTGCTTCTTCGTCCTGCTCGAGGGGACGATGACGATGGTCCGCGTCGTCGGCGGCAGCGAGGTCGAGACGGTGCGGACCGCGCACCGCGGCGTCTACTCGGGCGCCGTGCAGTTCTACTTCGGCGACCGGCTCGAGCAGCGCTACCCCGCCACGGTGCGGGCGGTGACCGGCTGCCGCTTCCTCGCCCTTCCCGCCGGCCCGTTCGCCGAGGTCTTCCGCCGGTGGTACCCGATGGCGGTGCACCTGCTGGAGGGGCTGTTCATCGGGCAGCGGAACTCGGCCGAGCTCGTCGGCCAGCGCGAGCGGCTGCTCGCGATGGGCAAGCTGACCGCCGGTCTCACCCACGAGCTCAACAACCCAGCGGCCGCGGCGGCACGGGCGACCGACGCGCTCCGTGAGCGGTTCGCCGGCATGCGGCACAAGCTGGCGATGCTCGCCGGGGGCGCGTTCGACGGCGCGATGCTGCGCGCGCTCACCGGGCTGCAGGAGGAGTTCGTCGCCCGCATCCCCGGCGCGCGCGACCTCCCGGCGCTGGAGCGTTCGGACCTGGAGGGCGCGCTCGAGGACTGGCTGGCCGACCACGACGTCGCCCGGCCCTGGGAGCTGGCGACCGTCTTCGTCGCGGCGGGCCTCGGCCCGGCCGACCTGGACCGCGTGCCGGAGGCGGTCGCGGCGTCGTCGGTGGAGCCGGCGCTGCGCTGGCTGGGCTACACGGTGGAGACCGAGAGCCTGCTGCTGGAGATCACCGACAGCACCCGCCGGATCTCGAATCTGGTGGACGCCGCCAAGCAGTACTCGCAGATGGACCGCACGCCGCACCAGCCCACCGACCTGCACGACGGGCTGGACGCCACGCTGGTCATGCTCGGCGGCAAGATCGGGCCCGGCGTCACCGTGGTCAAGGAGTACGACCGCGGCCTGCCGGAGGTGCCCGCCTACGCCGGCGAGCTCAACCAGGTGTGGACCAACCTGATCGCCAACGCGCTCGAGGCGATGGAGGGCGCCGGCACCCTGACGCTGCGCACCGCCCGCGACGGGGACTGCGCGCTGGTCGAGGTCGGTGACACCGGCCCCGGCATCCCGCCGGAGTTGCGCGCCCGGGTCTTCGAGCCGTTCTTCACCACCAAGCCCGTCGGGCAGGGGACCGGCCTGGGCCTGGACGTGTCCTGGCGGGTGGTGGTCAAGCGGCACGGCGGGGACCTGCGCGTGGTCTCCGAGCCCGGCGACACCCGTTTCCAGGTGCTGCTGCCGCTGAGCGAGCCCGCCGCCTGACCGCCGCGCGCGGGGACACTGGAGCGCGTGTTCGAGGTGGACTGGATGGGGCTGCTGGCCCGGGAGGTGCTGCGCGAGCGGGCGCCCGCGCTGATCGCCGAGACCTGCGCCTGGGCCGTCGGGCTCTCCGACCGCCCGCACCTGCGCCGCCGCGGCGGGCTGCCGCAGCCCACGGGGCCCACGCTGGGGGAACGCGCCGCCGGCGGGCTGCCGCTCAGCGGGGACGACGACGGCCGGCTGGAGCTCGCCGACGCCGTGCCGGGGAGCTTCCAGGACGCGCTGAACGCGCTGGCGCCCGAGGGCGGCGTGCACGCCGAGCGGTTCGACGAGGAGCTGCTGGCCCCCTTCGTGCAGGCGACCTGCGTCGCGGCGGCCGAGCGCGCGCGCAGCCGCCGGCCCGTCGCCTGGGCCGAGCTCGCCGAGGACGTCGGGGAGGACGCCGACGACCTGGCCGCCGTCGTGCGGGCGGGGGAGTGGGAGGCGCCGGTGCGCATCGTCGCCGAGCAGCTCGTCCTCGCCGCGCTGGGTGCGACGCCGCTGCTCGAGGTGGAGACCGAGGGGCTGCCCCTGTCCCTGGTGCGCGCCGCGGAGGCGGTGACCCGGGCGGCCGCACCGGATGCCGCGGCGGCCGCCGTGCCGGACGACAGCCTGGCCGGCGCGCTGTTCCTCGCCCGTGCCGCGCTGGAGGAGTCCGGTTGCGCGGTGCCCGTGCCCCCGGGCGAGGCCGACCTGCTGATGGCCGCGCTCGCCGACGGCGGGCTCGAGGCCGAGGAGCTGCCCGCCGTCCTGCCGCACCTGCCGGTGGAGCAAGCGACCGTGGACCGGGTGCTGGCCGTGCTGCGGGCCGGCGGGATCGGCTGAGCCGGGCCCTCGGACCCTGTCGGGCACGGCGCGCGCCGGGCCAGCCTGGGCGGCGCTGACCCAGCACACCGGCGCACGGGGGCGCCGGCCCTGCGCACCGAAGGCCCCGGACGAATGACCTCCACGACCGGCACACCCGCCGACGCCGACCGCGCCCTCAAGGCTCGGCACCGCGCGATGTGGGCGACGGGGGACTACCCCGCGCTCGCCGACGACCTGCTGCTCGACCTCGGCCCGGCGATGGTCGCGGCGTGCGGCATCGGTCCCGGGGACCGCGTCCTCGACGTCGCCGCCGGCTCCGGCAACATCGCGCTCGCCGCCGCCGAGGCCGGCGCGCGGGTGGTGGCCTCCGACCTCACCCCGGAGCTGCTCGAGGCGGGCCGGGCGCGCGCCGCGGAGCGCGGGCTGCAGCTGGAGTGGCGCGAGGCCGACGCGGAGGCACTGCCGTTCGCCGACGGGGAGTTCGACGTCGTCGTCTCGTGCGTCGGCGTGATGTTCGCGCCGCACCACGCTGCCGCGGCCGACGAGCTGCTCCGCGTGTGCCGGCCGGGTGGTCGCATCGGGCTGATCAACTGGACGCCGGAGGGCTTCATCGGCCAGATGTTCGCCACCATGAAGCCCTACGCGCCGCCGCCCCCGCCCGGGGCGCAGCCGCCGCCGCTGTGGGGCGACGAGCAGCACGTGCGCGAACTGCTGGGCGACCGGGTCACCGACGTCCGCGTCGAGCGACGGGCCCTGCCGGTCGGGATCTTCGGCACCGGCGAGGAGTTCCGCGACTACTTCAAGGCGCGGTACGGCCCGACCATCGCCGTCTACAGGGCCCTGGCCGACGAGCCCGAGCGGGCCGCGGAGCTGGACGCCGCCCTGGCCGACCTCCTTCGGCGGTTCGAACGGGACGGTGGCCTGGAGTGGGAGTACCTGCTGCTCACCGCGACCCGCCGGGCGGAGGTGCCGGGCCCGCGCTGAGCCTGCCTGCGCTGAGCCGGTCCGCGCTGGGCCGGCTCAGAGCTGGGCGGCGACCAGCGGCTCCAGGGTCAGCTCGGGCTTGTTCTGCTGGAGCACGCGCAGGCCCCACTTGTCCGGGAAGACGGCGAGCAGTTCGCCGTCGGCACGGCGCAGGATCTCCGCGTTGCGGGCCGCGGCCAGGATGCCCGGCGCCGACGCCTCGTCGGTGCGCAGCGCCAGGCTGTACGGCAGCCGGTCCAGCTCGACCGGGGCGCCGAACTCGTGCGCCATGCGGTGCTGCGCGACCTCGAACTGCATCGGCCCGACGACGGCGAGCACCGGGGTGCCGTCGCCGCGGCGGTCGGACGTGAGCACCTGGACGACGCCCTCGCTGTCCAGCTGCTGGATGCCCTTGCGGAACTGCTTGTGCTTGGCGGCGTCCTTGCTGTGGCAGACGGCGAAGTGCTCGGGCGCGAAGGTGGTCAGCGGCGGGAACTGCACCGGGCGGTCGGCGTACAGCGTGTCGCCGACGCCGAGGGCGTTGGCGTTGACCAGGCCGACGACGTCGCCGGGGTAGGCGGTGTCGATGCTCTCGCCGGTCGCGACCGAAGACGTGCTGGGCGTACTTGGTGGCGAACGGGCGGCCGGTGCGGGCGTGGGTCACGACCATGCCGCGCTCGAAGACGCCCGAGCAGATCCGGATGAACGCGAGCCGGTCGCGGTGCGCGGTGTCCATGCCGGCCTGCACCTTGAACACGAAGGCGCTGAACGGATCGGTGAGCTCGCGCACCGCGCCGTCGGCGGTGGGCATGCCGGTGGGGGCGGGCGCGAGGTCGACGAGGGTGTCCAGCAGCGCGCCGACGCCGAAGTTCGACACCGCCGAGGCGAAGAGCACCGGCGTCGTCACGCCGTCGAGGAACAACGACTGGTCGTGGTCCTGGCCGCTGGCCTCCAGCAGCTCGACCTCCTCGACGGCCTGCTGCCAGGCGTCGCCCTCGCGGGCCAGCGCGGCGGCCGCGGGCAGCGTCTCCTCCGGCGCGATGGTGGCGCCGCCGGCGGTGCGGGTGAACCGGCGGTAGGTCCCGTCGGCGCGGTCGAGGACGCCCCGGAAGTCGCCGGCGATGCCGACCGGCCAGGTCAGCGGCGTCGGCGTGAGGCCGGTGCGCTCGCTGATCTCGTCCATGAGCTCGAGCGCGTCCTTGCCCGGGCGGTCCCACTTGTTGATCACGGTGAGCACCGGGATGCCGCGGTGCCGGCAGACGGCGAACAGCTTCATCGTCTGCGCCTCGAGGCCCTTCGCGGCGTCGACCAGCATGACCGCGGCGTCGACCGCGGTCAGCACGCGGTAGGTGTCCTCGGAGAAGTCGGCGTGGCCGGGGGTGTCGAGCAGGTTGATGACCGCGTCGCGGTACTCGAACTGCAGCGCGGCCGACGTGATCGAGATGCCGCGGGCCTTCTCGATGTCCATCCAGTCCGACACGGTGCCGCGCCGGCCGGCCTTGCCGTGCACCGCGCCGGCCGAGCCGATGACGCGGGCGTGCAGGGCGAGCGCCTCGGTGAGCGTGGACTTGCCGGCGTCCGGGTGGCTGATGACGGCGAACGTGCGGCGGCGCCGGGCCTCGCCGACGGCCTCCTGTGCCGGGCGCGATCCGCCGGCGCGCTCCTCGACGACGCTCATCGGAGCTCCGTCCGGGCAGCGCGGGACACGGTCGGGTTCACGAGGGGCACGACTGGACAGTATCCGCGCTCCGGTGCCCTCCCCGCTGCGTCGTCGGTCACCCGCGCACGTCCCGATGCCGCCCGGATGCGGACGAGCGTCGCCTCGGGACGGCGCGAGGCGACGCGCAGGCGGATCGGCGTGGGAACGGGGGGACCGAGCAGAAGCGCAGGGCGCCGGCTCAGGAGAGGTGGCGTAGGTAGGACGCCGGTGCGGCCAGGAACTGCCGCCAGCTGCGGGTCAGCTCCAACTCCTCCCACCGGGCCGGCCGCATGCCCCAACTGCCGACCTCCAGCAACTGCGCGCCAGGCAGCGCCGCGATGACCGGAGAGTGACTGGCGACGACGACCTGCGCACCAGCCGCCACCAGGTCCAGCAGTGCGGCGACCAGCGCCAGGCTGCCGCCGAAGGAGAGCGCCGCGTCGGGCTCGTCGAGCAGGTAGGTGCCGGCCCCTCGGGCGCGATCGCCGAGCACCTGCAGGAACGCCTCGCCGTGTGACAGCTCGTGGAATCGGGGTTCCGAGGAGCGCGAGCTCGGGTTGGCCTCCAGGTAGGAGTAGAGCCCGTGCAGCGTCTCGTCACGCAGGAAGTACCCCCACCGAGAAGCTCCGGGACTGCGCTCTACCACCAGCCCCATCGATCCCGGCTCGCTGGCCCGGGTGCGATGCCGGGTGTTCACCGACCCGCCCTCGGGGTTGAGGCCGAGCGTCACGGCGAGCAGCTCCATCACCGTTGACTTGCCCGAGCCGTTCTCGCCGACCAGCACCAGAGCGCCTGACGGCATCTCGAGCCCCTCGGCGAGGAGCTGGGCCACAGCGGGGACCGTCAGCGGCCAGCGGGCACGCTGCTCGTCGGTCGGTGCGGCCATGCCGGGGTCCGGCCGGAAGCGTCGGATCGGACGATCGTCCACGGTGGCATCCTCGCGCGGGCCGGCGCGTTCAGTCGGGCGGGGTGGGACCCAGTGGCAGGAACGTCCCTCGTGCCGCTCCGCCGCGGGCCGCCGAACCATGATCAACGCGCGCTGAGGGTCGTCTTGACGACGGCTGAGGCGACCACCAGTGCGCGTTGATCACGCGGGAGTCGGCCGGCACGCGCGACCGGGAGGGACAGGCGCCCCTTGCCGCGCCGGGCGGGCGCGGGCCAGGGTGAGGCCATGACCCGGAGCGCGGGCGGGACGACGGTGCACCACCCCTGGTTCGCGCGGATGTGGGTGCGGATCGCCGCGGCGGCGGAGGAGCACGGCGCGGCGGAGCACCGCGCGCGGCTGCTCGCGGAAGCGCGGGGGCGGGTGCTCGAGCTCGGTGCGGGCACCGGCGCGAACTTCGCGCACTACCCGCCCGGCGTCGACGAAGTGCTCGCGGTGGAGCCCGAGCCGCACCTGCGCACGCTCGCCGAGCAGGCCGGGGAGCGGGCCGGCGTCCCCGTCACCGTCGTCGACGGCACCGCCGACGCCCTGCCCGCCGCGGACGCGTCCGTCGACACCGCCGTCGCCTCGCTCGTGCTGTGCAGCGTCCCCGACCAGGCCACCGCCCTCGCGGAGCTGCGGCGGGTGCTGCGGCCCGGCGGCCGGCTGCTGTTCTGGGAGCACGTGCGGTCCGGGCGTCCCGGCGCCGCGCGGGTGCAGCGCCTGCTCGACCGCACCGTCTGGCCCGCCGTCGGCGGCGGCTGCCACTGCTCCCGGCAGACGCTCGACGCGATCACCGACGCCGGGTTCGCCGTCGAGCGGGTGGAGCGCTTCCGCTTCCCCGACGTGCGGCTCCCGGCGCCGACCGCCCCGCAGGTCCTCGGGGTCGCGGTGCGCGGCTGAGCCGCGGCGGTCAGACCTCCTCGACGGGGAACGTGCGGCTGGGCTGCACGAACTCGTCCTGGGCGGCGACCAGCAGGATCTCCCGCGAACCCTCGGCCTCGGTGCGCGCCAGCAGGCCGAACACCGACGCGGCGGCCGCGGCCAGGGCGTCGGCCGGCGAGCCGGTCTTGAGCAGGTGGGCCAGGAACAGCGCGGCGATCGCGTCACCGGCACCGTTGACCGAGACGCCCAGCTTCGGCGTCCGGACGCGGAAGTGCCGCCCCTCGGCCGAGGCCAGCAGGTCCACCGCGTCGGCCGGGGTGTCCTCGGTGTCCAGCGACGTGGTGAGCACGACCCGCGGGCCGAGCGCCTGCACGGCGGCGACGGCGTCCTTCACCGACTCCAGCGAGCGGGTGGTCATCCCGGAGAGCAGGTCGAGCTCGAAGTGGTTGGGGGTGACGACGTCGGCGGCCGGGACGGTCACCTCGCGCATCAGCTCCTCGATGCCGGGACGGACGAAGACGCCGCGGCCGACGTCGCCGATCACCGGGTCGCACAGGTACAGCGCATCGGGGTTGGCGGCCCGCACCCGGGAGACCGTCTGCAGCACCGCGTGCCCGATGTCGGCCGAGCCCAGGTAGCCGGAGAGGACGGCGTCGCAGTGCGCGAGCACCTGGCGGTCGGCGATGCCGTCGACGACCTCCTCCACGGCCTGCCCGTCGAAGACGCGCCCGGTCCAGGCGCCGTAGCCGGTGTGGTTGGAGAACTGCACGGTGTGCACCGGCCACACCTCGACCCCCAGCCGCTGGAGCGGGAAGACGGCGGCGGCGTTGCCGACGTGCCCGTAGGCGACGTGGGACTGGATCGAGAGGACGTTCAGCACGGGGGAGAACCTAGCGGGGGCTCAGGCGGTGGCCGATCCGCCGTCGGCGGGCCGGTGCAGCTCGACGTGCGGGCGGGTCTGCCACAGCGCCCACTCGGCGCTGACCTCGCCGGCGGTGCGCTGGAGCAGCGGCAGGTGCTCCTCCAGCAGCCGCTCGGTGCTGGTCTCGGCGGCGTGCACGGTCACGTTCATGGCCGCGCGCACCGTCCCGGTGCCGTCCCGAACCGGGACGGCGACCGAGCGGACGCCGGGGGCGAGCTCCTCGTCGGCGAGCGCCCACCCGCGGGCGCGCACCTCGGTGAGCTCGTCGCGCAGCCGCTCGGGGCTGCGTGCGGGGGAGGACGGCCCGATGAACGGCGGCAGCCCGGCGCGGCTGTCCTCGGCCAGCGCCGCGGCCAGCTCGTCGGCGGTCAGCGCCGCGAGCAGCACCTTGCCCTGCGAGGTCTGGACGGCGGGGAAGCGCGTCCCGACCTCCACCCGCAGCGTGATGATCTTCGGGACCGACACCCGGGCGACGTAGACGATGTCCGAGCCGTCCAGCTGCGCCATCGACGACGACTCGCCGGTGCGCGCGACCAGCGCCTCCAGGTGCGGGCGGGCGATGTCCCACAGGCCGAGGGCACCCACGTAGGCCATGCCCAGCGTGAGCACCTTGGGCGTGAGCGCGAACGCCCCGCCGGTGACCCGCACGAAGCCGAGCTCCTCCAGGGTGAGCAGGAGGCGGCGGGCGGTCGGCCGGGCGAGCCCGGCCGCCGCCGCCACCTCCGACAGCGTCATCGTGGGGGAGTCCCGGTCGAAGCAGGCCAGGACGTCGAGCCCCCGGGCGAGCGCCTCGACGAAGTCGGGGCCGGTGCCGCGTCCTGCCATGAGCTGTCCTCCGGTCCGGCTGTCAGCGCTCGTTCGCCAGGTGGTCCTCGAAGACCTCCTCGCGGGCGGTGCGCGTGCTGTCGGACTTGTAGTCGGTGTACTGGTACGGGTTGTCGAGCAGCTGGTTGTCGGGCAGGTCGGGGTTCATGCCCTGCGCCCAGACCTCCTCGCCCAGGGTGGAGCGCAGGTGCTCGACGCTGGCCTCCACCTCGCGGCGCACGGCGGCCAGGTCCACGCCGACCAGCTTGTGCGCGTGCTTCACGACCTTGCCGTCGACCAGCACGGTGTGCACGTCGCCGCGCTGGGCCTGGAAGGCGACGTGGCCGTAGGGGTTGAGCACCGGGAAGGAGACCGGGGAGTCGTCGTTGCGCAGCAGGACGACGTCGGCCTTCTGGCCCGGCTGCAGGGAGCCGAGGTCGTCGCGACCCAGCGCCGTCGCCCCGCCCCGGGTCGCCCAGCGGACGACGTCGCGCGCCCGGAGCGCCACGTGGGTCACCGTCTCGCCGGTCAGGTGCGCCTCGAAGTGCTCGCGGGAGCGGTCGGCGCCCAGGGTGGTGCGCATCGCCGAGAACAGGTCGGCGCTCCACCAGACGCTGGTGTCCATCGACAGCGAGACCGGGATGCCGTGCTTGCGGACCTGCCAGGTGGGCGGGTAGCCCTGCCCGGCGCTCTGCTCGGACTCGGTGGAGACCGAGATCGAGCCGCCGGTGGCCGCGATCCGGTGGTAGGAGTCCGGCGTCAGCGTGGCGGCGTGCACGTACACGGTCTCGGGGGTCATGAAGCCGTTGTCGTGCATGAGCCGGATGCCGTCGTCGTTGGTCGCGCCCCAGACGCCGGCGTGGGTGGTCACCGGCAGGCCCAGGTCGCGGGCCACCTCGAACGCCGCCTTCTCCGGGAAGGCGGGGTCGCCGGTGACGTCGAAGGCGAGTTGCAGGCCGAGCAGGTCGTCCGCGGCGTCCCGGGTGCGCTCGAGGAAGGCGCGGACGGCCGGGTCGGCGGTCCACTCCCACGGGCCGGCCTGGATGTTGCCGTAGGCCAGGACGAACCGGCCGGGCACCGAGCGCAGCGCCTCGACGGCGGCCTCGGCGTGGTCGACGCTCTGCAGCCCGTGCGACCAGTCGACGGTGGTGGTGACGCCGGCCTCGAGGGCCTCCAGAGCGGCCAGCCGGTTGCCGGCGGCGACGTCCTCGGGGCGGAAGGTGCGGCCGTGCTCGAGGTAGTACCAGACGAAGTACTGGGTGAGCGTCCAGTCGGCGCCGTAGCCGCGCATCGCGGTCTGCCACATGTGCCGGTGGGTGTCGATCATGCCGGGCATGACGATGCCGCCGCGGGCGTCGATCTCCTCGGTGCCCTCGGGCACCTCCAGCGCCTGCCCGACGGCGGCGATGCGGTCGCCGACGACCAGCACGTCGGCGCCCTCGAGCACGGTGCCGGCGTCGTCCATCGTCAGGACGGTGCCGCCGCGCAGGACCACCGGGCGACCGGCTCCCGGAGTGGGCTCGGGGTTGCTCATCGTTCCCTCCTAACCTTGGACGCACGACACGGACGGGCGTCCGGTGTGCGGACATGCGGTGCGATGCGGGTCACCCTGGCCCGCTGCGGCCGCCGTGTCAACCGGTTCGCGTGCTGGGCGCAGGCGGTCGCGCGCTCCGGTTGACAGCGTGACCGAGCCCGGTCGACACTCCTCGCGGTTCCGGCGGACAACCGTCCGCAGATCGCCGTCCCGAGGAGGCACCGACCGCTCATGAGCGCCGACACGACAGGACCGGGCACGCCCGCCCCGGCCGCACGGGGGCCGCTCTCCGGGCTCCTCGTGGCCGACTTCTCCCGGATCCTGGCCGGGCCCGTACAGCACGATGCTGCTGGCCGACCTCGGCGCCGAGGTGGTCAAGGTGGAGGGCCCCGGCGGGGACGACACCCGCACCTGGCAGCCGCCGGTGCGTGAGGGCGTCGCGACCTACTACCTGGGCGCGAACCGGAACAAGCGGTCGATCGCGCTGGACCTCAAGGACCCGGCCGACGTCGAGGTCGCCCGCGAGCTGGCCCGCCGCGCCGACGTGTTCGTCGAGAACTTCAAACCCGGCGGCCTGGCCCGCTTCGGCCTGGACTACGAGGCCGTCGCCGCGGTCAACCCGCGGGTCGTCTACGCCTCGATCAGCGGCTTCGGCAGCGGCCCCGGCGGGGCGGCGCTACCCGGCTACGACCTCATCGTGCAGGCGATCTCGGGCTTCATGAGCCTCACCGGCGACCCGGACGGCCAACCGTTCCGGGGCGGGGTCGCGCTGTTCGACGTCATGGCCGGCCTGCACGCCACCATCGGCATCCTGTCGGCGGTCAACCACCGGCACGAGACCGGCGCCGGCCAGCACGTCGAGGTCAACCTGCTCTCCTCGGCGCTCTCCGGCCTGGTGAACCAGACCAGCGCCTACGTCGCCGGCGGCGTGGTGCCCTACCGGATGGGCAACAGCCACCCGAGCCTGTTCCCCTACGAGCCGCTGCCCTGCGCCGACGGCGACCTGATCGTCACCGCCGGCAACGACGGGCAGTTCCGCAAGTTGTGCCAGGTGCTCGGCGTCCCCGAGCTGGCCGACGACCCCCGGTTCGGCCGCAACGAGGACCGCACCGCCAACCGCGACGCGCTCCGCCCGCTGCTGGTCGCCCGGCTGCGCACCCGCACGAAGATGGAGTGGTTCCGCGACATCATCGGCGCCGGCGTGCCCTGCGGGCCGATCAACACCATCGACCAGGGCGTCGCGTTCGCCGAGGAGATCGGCCTGGACCCCGTGGTCAGCGTCGGCGAGGGCGCGGCCGCCATCCCGTCGGTGCGCAACCCGATCACCTTCTCGGCCACCGAGGCCACCTACCGGCTGCCCCCGCCGGCGCTGGACGAGCACGGCGCCGAGATCCGGCGCTGGCTGAGCGCCGAGGAGAAGACCCAGTGAGCGCACACATGGACGATCGACCCGAGTACCGCACGGCCCTGGGCGCCTCGAGCCTGGAGTCGATCACGCTGCTGGGCACCGACCTCGCGCGCGACGTGATGGGCACGGTCGGCTTCGGTGAGCTGTCGTTCTGGCTGGCCACGCAGCGCCGGCCCACCCCGGGCGAGACCAGGGTGTTCGAGGCGGTGCTCGCGGCGCTGGCCGACCACGGCTACACGCCGACGGCGATCGTCACCCGGCTGACCTACCTGAGCGCTCCGGACTCCATCCAGGGCGCGCTCGCCGCCGGCCTGCTCGGCGGCGGCTCGCGCTTCCTCGGCGTCACCGAGGACTGCGGCCGCTTCCTGCACGACGTGCTCGCCGGGGTCGAGGGCGAGCTGCCCACCGACGACGCCGGGTGGGACGCCCTCGCGCTGGAGACCGTCACCGCGCAGCGGGCGCTCGGCCGCTTCGTGCCGGGCCTGGGCCACCACGTGCACAAGCAGGGCGACCCGCGCACCCCCCGGCTCATGGAGATCGCCGCCGAGGAGGGCGTCTCCGGCCCGCACCTGGCGCTGTTCGCCGCGATCGGGCGGGTGCACGAGCAGGTGCTCGGCAAGCGGCTGCCGCTCAACGGCGCCGGCGTCTGCGGCGCCGCGCTGGCCGACCTCGGCCTGCCGCTGGAGCTGCTGCGCGGCTTCGCGCTGCTCGCCCGCACCGCCGGGCTCATCGGCCAGCTCGCCGAGGAGCTGCGGCACCCGGTCGCCAACGACATCTTCCTCTCGGTGGACCTCAACAACCGGCCCGTCGACCCCGACCCCTACGTCGCGCCGCCGCTGCCCGCGGCCGGCCGGGACGGCTGAGGGCCGGGCCGTGCGGGCCGCCGTCGTGCGGACGCCGGGCGAGGTGCCGGCGCTCGCGGAGCACCCGGACCCGGCACCGGCCGACGGGGACACCGTCGTCCGCGTGACGGCGGCACCGCTGGTGCCGCTGGACCTGCTCTGCGCCTCGGGCACCTCGTACTTCGGCCGGCCGGCGGTGCCGTACGTGCCCGGCGTGCAGGGCGTCGGGGTCGTGGAGAGCTCCGCCGAGCTCGCGCCCGGCACCCGGGTCTGGTTCGCCACCAGCGCCGGCATGGCGCCCGGCGACGGCAGCCTGGCCGAGCGCTGCCTGGTGCCGCCGGTCGACGTGGTGCCGGTGGACGCCGATCTCCCGGACGCCGCGCTGGCCGCCCTCGGCCTGTCCGGCGTGGCCGCGTGGATGGCGCTCACCTGGCGCGGCGGCCTGCAGCCCGGCGAGCACGTGCTGGTGCTCGGCGCCGGCGGCGCCGTGGGGCAGGTCGCCGTCGGGGCGGCCCGGGTGCTCGGCGCCCGGCGGGTCGTCGCGGTGGCCCGCTCGCAGCGGGCCCGGGACCGGGCGCTGGCGGCGGGTGCCGACGACGTGGTCGCGCTCGACGGTGACGCCGACGCGCTGACCGGGCGGTTCCGCGACGCGCTGGGCGGCCGGCTCGACGTCGTCGTCGACCCGGTGTTCGGCGCCGCGGCGACGGCGGCCTCCCGGGTGCTCTCCGACGGCGGGCGGCTGGTCAACCTCGGCGGCGCCTCCGGGGACACCGCCGAGTTCTCCTCGGCGGCGCTGCGCTCGCGGTCGGCGTCGGTGCTCGGCTACACGAACAACGCGCTCACCCCCGGGCAGCGGCGCGACGCGCTCACCGCCGTCGCCGGGCACGCGGCCGCCGGGCGGCTCGGCGTGGCGCACGAGGCGGTGCCGCTGACCGACGTCGCCGACGCCTGGCGCCGCCAGGCCACCGGTGACCCGGGCGTGCGGCTGGTGCTCACCCCCTAGGACGGCAGGACCCCCGCGGGAGCCGCGGGGTGCGACGGAGCGCGACCGGCACGCGGCCGCGAGGACAGCAGGAGGACACCGTGCAGCTGGTCACCGAGGACAACATCACCGACCTGGCCGTCGAGCGCTGGGCGACCGCGGGCGACCCCCGCCTGGCCGAGCTCATGACCGCGCTGGTGCGGCACCTGCACGCCTTCGCCCGCGAGGTGCGGCTCACCGAGGCCGAGTGGATGACCGCGATGCAGTGGCTGACCCGCACCGGGCAGATCAGCGACGAGAAGCGGGAGGAGTTCATCCTCGCCTCCGACGTCGTCGGGCTGTCCATGCTCGTCGTGCAGATGAACCACCGGCTCGACCCGCGGGCGACGCCGGCGACCGTGCTGGGCCCGTTCTTCATCGAGGGCTCCCCGCAGCTGCCCTACGGCGGCGACATGTCCGACGGGCTGGACGGCGTCCCGCTGTACGTGCACGGCACCGTCCGCGACCTCGACGGCGCGCCGGTGGCCGGCGCGACCTTCGACGTGTGGCAGGCCGACGACGAGGGCGTCTACGAGGCGCAGCTGGGCGAGGTCGACGAGGCGCGGCTGCGCGGCAAGTACACGACCCGTGAGGACGGCGGCTACTGCGTGCGCTCCATCGCGCCCAAGGGCTACACGATCCCGATGGACGGCCCGGTCGGCGAGCTGATCTCCCGCACCGCCATCAGCCACTTCCGCCCGGCGCACATCCACTTCCTGCTCGCCGTTCCCGGGTACGCGCCGCTGATCACCCACCTGTTCCAGGAGGGCGCCGAATACCTCGACACCGACGTGGTGTTCGGGACCAAGCAGGAGCTCGTCGTCCGCTTCGAGGAGCGCGAGCCCGGCCCGACCCCGGACGGCGGCCGCAGCGAGGTGCCGTGGATCGAGGCGCGGTACGACTTCGTGCTGCAGCGCGAGGGCTGACGGGCATCGGTCGCCGGCGGCGGGGTAGCTCCGGGAGCCGGCGGACACCGGCTCGGCGGAGGCAGCGATGGACGGCACGAGAACCGCAGGAGATCGCGCGGGTGGCGGCCGCGGCCGGCGCGAAGAAGGCGCACCGGACGTGGGACAAGGTGCTGGTGAGCGCCTTCCTCGCCGGCGCCTACATCGCCTTCGGTGGGCTGGTCGCCATCAGCGTCTCCTCGGGCCTGGACCCGGAGACGTGGGGGACGCTGCCCACCCTGTTCACCGGCGCGACCTTCACGCTCGGGCTCGTGCTGGTGCTCATCGCCGGCTCCGACCTCGCCACCGGCAACATGGCGCTGGTGCCGCTCTCCGCCATGCGCGGGAAGCTGGGCCTCGGCGACGTCGCCAAGAACCTCTCGCTCGTGCTTCTGGGCAACCTCGTCGGCGCCCTGGTCGTGGCGTACTTCCTCGCCGTGCAGACCGGGGTGATCGACGACGCCGACGCGAGCGGGAACGCCGCCCTCACCTACGAGCGGCTCGCGTCCATCGCCGAGGGCAAGGCGCTGGGGGAGTCGGCGTGGCAGACGTTCCTGCGCGCGGTCGGCTGCAACTGGCTGGTCTGCCTGGCCGTGTGGATGTCCCTGGCGGCGACCACCGTCTCGGGCAAGATCCTCGCGATCTTCTTCCCGATCATGGCGTTCGTGGCGATGGGCTTCGACCACGTCGTCGCCAACATGTTCTTCCTGCCGGCGGCCATCTTCGCCGGCGTCCCGGACGTCGGCTGGGGCGAGACGCTGCTCAACTGGCTGCTGGCCGGGGCGGGCAACCTCGTCGGCGCGGTGGTCTTCGTGGCCACCTCCTACTGGTACCTCTTCCTCAAGGACCAGCCCGACGAGGAGCCCGACCCGGCCGGCGCGGAGAGCGCCGGGCGGGCCTGAACGCTCAGCGGGTGGGCAGCCCCGCGGCCTGCCACGCCCGGAACCCGCCGACGACGTCGGTCGCGCGGGACAGGCCGAGCGACCGCAGCGCGTCGGCGGCCAGGCTCGAGGTGTAGCCCTCCGAGCACAGGACGACGACGTCGACGTCGTACCCGGTCGCCTCGGGCAGCCGGGCGTCTCCGGCCGGGTCGAACCGCCACTCCAGGACGTTGCGCTCGACGACGAGCGCGCCGGGCACCTCGCCCTCCTGCGCGCGCTGCGCGGCGGGCCGGATGTCGACCAGCAGCGCGCCGCGGGCGACGCGCTCGGCGGCCTGCTCCGGCGTCACCCGGTCCAGCCGGGAGCGGGCCTCGGCCAGCAGCTCGTCGATCGAGCGGGCACCCGCGGGTCGGGTGGTGGTCGGGGCGCTCACCAGTCCACCCCCGCGCGCTCGGTGCCGGTGCGCCGCAGCGCGCCGTCGGCGATCTCGTAGCGGTTCATCCACGCCAGGCCCGGGGTGTAGACGTGCACGCTCACCGCGGCCTGCAGGCCGGTGTTGGTCACCTGGTGCACGTAGTGCGGGCCGAAGTGCCGCACCCGGCCGGCGTCCAGGTCGTGCGCGGAGTCGGTGACGCCGGTCCGCCCGGCGGCCACGACCCGCTCGGTGAGCGTGCCGCGGACGACGGCGAACGCGCCGGAGGAGGTGCCGTGGTCGTGCAGTGGCGTGCCCTGCTCGGGGCAGCCAGGAGAGCAGCCACACCTGGGCCGCGCGCAGCTCGGGGTGCAGCGAGGGATCGAGGACGTCGGCGGCGGCCGCCGGGTCGAGCAGGTGGGTCCAGCGGCTGCCGGACCGGTACTCGACCAGGTCGATCCAGTGCGCCGAGGCCGCGGCGAGCGCGGCGGCCAGGCCGGCGGCCCCGGTGCGGCGGGCGGTGCTGTCGGGGGCGGTGCTGTCAGGGGCGGTGCTGTCAGGGGCGGTGCTGTCAGGGGCAGAGCGCAGGAGGGTGCTGTGCGGCATGGGGTTTCCTTGATCGAGGGCGCGCTCGATGACCCCGGCGGTGCCGGGGGAGCGCAGGAGTCGGGGGGTCGGGGCGTGCGTCAGCAGCCCGGACAGAGCGCGCTGGCCGTCCGCAGCAGGTCGACCGCGCAGCGGCGGGTGAAGCGGTTGGCGAGGAGCCGCCGGCGGGTGGTCATCGCGGCGCACCGCCGCGGTGCCCGGCTCGTGCGGCGGCGACCTGCACGGTGGCGAGCTCCAGCCAGCCGTCCAGCGCGCCGGGGGCGTCCCACGCCTTGTCCACCAGGTACAGCCCGCGGGTGGGCGTGATGGCACCGAGCTCGACCAGCACCGGCTTGAGCAGCAGCTCGGGGGCGAGCGCGTGCGTCGGGCCGCCGCCGAGCATGAGCGGCACCGCGGTGACGCCGGCGAGGTCGCCGGTGCCGATCTGGTCGAGGAAGAGCTTGAGCAGGCCGGTGTAGGTGGCCTTGAAGGTCGGGCTGGCGACGACGGCCAGCTCGGCGCCGCGCACGGTCGCCACCGCCTGCTCGACCGCGGGGTCGCCCCAGCCGAGCAGCCCGGCGCCGAGGTCGACCACGTCGATGACGACGTCGGCCGGAGCGCCGGTGAGGCGCTCGACGACCAGCTCGGCGGCCGCCCGCGTGCGGGAGAGCGGCTTGGGGTTGCCGACGACGGCGACGGTGGTCACGCGGGAGCTCCTCGGGGGTCGGGACCGGCAAAGCGCACTATACCGATCGGGTTTGACGTATTGAGTGCTCCCGTGCCAAGGTGGCAGCAGGTCACGAGTGCCAGCGCGAAGCCCCGGCTTGCTGGCCGGCAACCCTCCTCCGCGATGGGGTGCCCCGGGTGACGACCGGGCGGCTGCGGTCCCGCAGCCGCAAGCGCGGACCCGTGCCCGGGTCCCCGACCCGCCAGGAGCACTCCCATGCCCGCACTGCTCGACTGCCCGCCCGCCCCGGCCGTGTCCCGGCCCGGCCTCCGGCCGCTGCTGCCCGTCGTCGGCGCCGACACCGAGGTCCCGCTCGTCCCGGGCGGCCGCACCCGGTACACCGACCTGGACTCCGCGGCGAGCTCCCGGGCGCTGGTGAGCGTCGCCGACCAGGTGGCCGCCGCGCTCCAGCTGTACGCCAGCGTGCACCGGGGTGCGGGCTACCTCTCGCAGGTCTCCACCGCCCTGTACGAGTCGGCGCGGGAGACCGTCGCGCGGTTCGTCGGCGCGCGCGACGACGACGTCTGCGTCCTCACCCGGCACACCACCGACGCCCTCAACCTGCTCGCCGGCTGCGTGGCCGAGGGCGCGGCGGTGCTGGTGCTCGACTGCGAGCACCACGCCGACCTGCTGCCCTGGCAGCGCCGCGGCCCGGTGACCGTGCTGCCGACCGCGCCGACCGTCGTCGGCACGCTCCGCGCGCTGGCCGCCGAGCTGGCCCGCACCCCGTACGCGCTGCTCGCCGTCACCGGCGCGTCCAACGTGACCGGCGAGTCGCTGCCCCTGGAGGAGGTCGTGGCCCTGGCCCGGGCGGCCGGCGCGCGGGTGCTGGTCGACGGCGCCCAGCTCGTGCCGCACCGCGCCTTCTCCCTGGCCGCCACGGGCGCGGACTACGTCGTCCTCTCCGGGCACAAGACCTACGCCCCCTTCGGCGCCGGGGCGCTGGTCGGCCGCCGCGACTGGCTCGACGCCGGCCCCGCCTACCTGGCCGGCGGGGGTGCGGTGCACGAGGTGTCGGTCGCCGAGACCGCGTGGGCACCCGCGCCGCACCGGCACGAGGGTGGCTCGCCCAACGTGCTCGGCGCGGTGGCCCTGGCCGCGGCCTGCGAGGCGCTGGCCGCGCTGCCCGCCGGTGCGCTGGAGGGGCACGAGCGGGCGCTGCGCGAGCGGCTGACGGCGGGCCTGGGCGCGCTGCCCGGCGTCCGGCTGCTGCGCATCTGGGCGGACTCCGCCGAGCCCACCGGCGTCGTGGGGTTCACCGTCGAGGGCGCCGACCCCGGCCTTGTCGCGGCCTACCTCTCCGCCGAGCACGGCATCGGCGTGCGCGACGGGCGGTTCTGCGCCCACCCGCTGCTCGCCCGGCTGGGCGTGCCCGAGGGCGCGCTGCGGGCCAGCGTCGGCGTGGGCAGCACGCTCGACGACGTCGACCGGCTGGTCGACGCCCTCGCGCGGTACCTCGCCGACGGCCCGCGCAACCGCTACGAGCTGGTCGCCGGCCGCTGGCAGCCCGTCGACGACCCGCGCCCGCTGGCCGGCCTCGGCGGGGCCGACCCCGCCGTCGTGGCCCGGGGCGCCGGCTGCGGCCCGGCCACCCGATGACCACTCGCGATCCCCGAGGAGCAGAGACCGTGACCGTTCCCCTCGCCCCGACCGCCGGTCCGGACGCGTCCTTCGCCGAGGACTGGGCGCGCTGGCACCGGGAGCACGAGCTCCGCCGCGCCGATCCGCACGGCTTCCTGGCCGTCACCGGCCTGCACTGGCTGACCGGGCAGCCGCAGCGCCTGCCCGGCGTCCCCGGGGAGTGGTCGACCGGCGCCGACGGCCCGCTGGTCACCCTCGGCCCGGGCGAGGAGCTCGTCGTCGACGGGCACGTCGTCCGCGACCGGCACGCCTTCGGCCCGATCGCCGAGCGGGACGGCCGCACGGCCCGCGCGGGCGAGGTCGAGATCGAGGTGGCCCGCCGCGGCGGGCACGACATCGTCCGGCCGCGCGACCCCGCGCACCCGCTGCGCACGCAGCACCGCGGAACGCCCACGTTCGCGCCGGACCCGCGCTGGGTCGTCCCCGCCCGCTACCAGCCGTTCCCCGCGCCGCGGCCGACGACGGTCGGCGCGGCGGTCGAGGGGCTGGAGCACGTCTACGACGCGCCGGGCCGGGTGGTCTTCGCCGTCGACGGGCAGGAGCTCGCCCTCACCGCCTTCGCCGGCGCCGCCCCGGGCAGCCTGTTCCTCCTCTTCACCGACGTGACGTCCGGCGTCACCACCTACGCGGCCAACCGGTCGCTCGCCGTCGACGCCCCGGCGGCCGACGGCACCGTGACGCTGGACTTCAACCGGGCCACGAACCTGCCGTGCGCCTACACCGACTTCGCCACCTGCCCCCTGCCGCCCGCCGAGAACCGGCTGCCGGTCGCGGTCGAGGCCGGCGAGCAGATCCCGACCGAGAGGCGCTGAACCCGTGTCCGCATCCCCGCTCCACCTGGCCGTGGCTCTCGACGGCGCCGGCTGGCACTCCCGCCGCCTGGCGCGAGCCCGACGCCCGACCGCTCGACCTGCTCACCGCGCAGTACTGGCTGGACCTGGTGCAGGAGGCCGAGCGCGGACTGCTCGACCTGGTCACCATCGAGGACGGGCTGGCGATCCAGTCCGCCGACGCCTACCGGCCCGACGAGCGCACCGACCAGGTGCGCGGCCGGCTCGACGCGGTCCTCATCGCCTCCCGGGTGGCGCCGCTGACCGAGCGCATCGGCCTGGTGCCGACCGCCGTCGTCACCCACACCGAGCCGTTCCACCTGTCCAAGGCGATCGCGACGCTGGACTACGTGAGCACCGGCCGCGCCGGGGTCCAGGTCCGGGTGTCGCTCAAGGAGCACGAGGCGCGGCTGTTCGGCCGGCGCAGCTTTCCGCCGCTGACGCCGTCGGACCCGTCCGCGGCGGCACTGATCGAGGAGGGCTTCGCCGAGGCGGCCGACTACGTCGAGGTGCTGCGCCGGCTCTGGGACAGCTGGGAGGACGACGCCGAGATCCGCGACGTCGCGACCGGCCGGTTCGTCGACCGGGAGAAGCTGCACTACATCGACTTCGAGGGCCGGCACTTCTCCGTCCGCGGCCCCTCGATCACCCCGCGCCCGCCGCAGGGGCAGCCGGTCGTGGCCGCGCTGGCCCACCAGGCGGTGCCGTTCGAGGTGGTCGGCTCCTCGGCCGACCTCGGCTTCGTCACCCCGCGGGACGCCGCGCACGCCGCGGAGATCCTCGCCGAGATCCGCTGCGCGCAGACGGCGGCCGGGCGCGAGGAGGAGACCCTGCACGTCCTCGGCGACGTCGTCGTCTTCCTCGACGAGGACGACGCGACCGCCCGCGACCGGAAGGCCCGGCTGGACGACCTGGCCGGTGAGGAGCTGCGCAGCGACGCGACGGTGTTCACCGGCACCCCCGCCGGGCTCGCCGACCTGATCGCCGAGTGGCAGCAGGCGGGCCTGAGCGGGGCGCGGCTGCGCCCCGCCGCGCTGCCGCGCACGACCTGACCGCCATCACCCGGGGGCTGGTGCCCGAGCTGCAGGCCCGGGGCCTGTTCCGCACCGCCTACGAGGCGGACACGCTGCGCGGGCTGCTCGGCCTGCCGCGCCCCGCCAACCGCTACGCCGTCGCCTGACGCCGCCCGACCAGCTGGAGATCGACACCCCCATGTCCCCGAAGCAGATCCACCTCGCGGCGCACTTCCCCGGCGTCAACAACACCACCGTGTGGAGCGACCCGGCCGCCGGCAGCCACATCGAGTTCCGCTCGTTCGCCCGGTTCGCCCAGGCCGCCGAGCGCGGGAAGTTCGACTTCCTGTTCCTCGCCGAGGGGCTCCGGCTGCGCGAGCAGAACGGGAGGATCTACGACCTCGACGTCGTCGGCCGGCCGGACACGTTCACCGTGCTGTCGGCCCTGGCGGCGGTCACCGAGCGGCTCGGCCTCACCGGCACGATCAACTCCACGTTCAACGAGCCCTACGAGGTGGCCCGGCAGTTCGCCAGCCTGGACCACCTCACCGCGGGGCGGGCGGCGTGGAACGTCGTCACCTCGTGGGACGCGTTCACCGGCGAGAACTTCCGCCGCGGCGGCTTCCTGGCCCAGGAGCAGCGGTACGAGCGCGCCCGCACCTTCCTGCAGACGACGTTCGAGCTGTTCGACTCCTGGCGGGGCGACGAGATCGTGGCCGACAAGGACGGCGGCCGGTTCCTCACCGATCCGGCGGCGGGCTCCTTCCGGCACGTCGACGAGCACTTCGACGTCGAGGGCCGGTTCGCCGTGCCCCGCAGCCCGCAGGGGCGGCCGGTGATCTTCCAGGCCGGCGACTCCGACGAGGGTCGCGAGTTCGCCGCCTCCGCCGCCGACGTCATCTTCAGCCGGCACAGCACCCGCGAGGCCGGCCAGGCGTTCTTCGCCGACGTCAAGGGCCGGCTGCCGAAGTACGGCCGCACGCCCGAGCAACTGCTGATCATGCCGGCGGCCACCTTCGTCATCGGTGACACCGACGCCGAGGCCGCCGAGCTGGCCCACGAGGTCCGGCGGCAGCAGGTGTCGGGGCAGACGGCGATCCGCTCGCTGGAGCAGGTCTGGAACCGCGACCTCTCCGACCTCGACCCGGACGGCCCGCTGCCGGAGTTCGACCCGGTGGCCGGGGAGAACACCGTCGCCCAGGGCCGGGCCAGCGTCCGCATGAACAAGGACCCGCTGGCCGTGGCCGCGAAGTGGCGCTCCATCGCCGAGGCCAAGAACCTGTCCATCCGCGAGCTGATGGTGGAGGTGACCGCGCGGCAGGCGTTCGTGGGCAGCCCGGAGACGGTGGCCGCCACGATCGACGACCACGTGCAGTCCGATGCCGCCGACGGGTTCGTGCTCGTCCCGCACATCACCCCCGGCGGGCTGGACCCGTTCGTCGACCGGGTCGTGCCGCTGCTCCAGGAGCGCGGCGTCTTCCGCGCCGACTACGCGGGGACGACGCTGCGCGACCACCTCGGGCTGGCCGAGCCGGCGCGCCGCAGCTGAACAGGGGGGAGCGGGCCGCGTGCCACGATCTGCTCGTGGACGTCCTGGCCTCGCTGCCCGCCTTCGTGCTCGCGGTGCTCCTGATCTCCGCCACGCCCGGCCCGGCGATGGCGCTGATCCTCCGGCGGGCCGCGCTCCGCGGCTTCCGCGGCGCGGTGCCCACGGTGCTCGGCCTCGAGCTCGGGCTCTTCGTCTGGGCGCTGGCCGCGGGTGTCGGGTTCGCCGCGCTGGTGGCCGCCTCCGAGGTCGCCTACCTGGTGCTCCGGGTCGTCGGCGCGGCCGTGCTGATCGGGCTCGGGGTCCGGGCGCTCCGCGCCGCGTGGCGGGGCAGGGGCGGCCGGGCGGCACCCCAGCCCGAGGCGGTGCTCCCGGCCGGCTCCCGGCACTGGTGGACGGCGTTCGGCGAGGGCGCGCTCGTGCAGCTGGCGAACCCGAAGGCCGCCGTCTTCATGCTGGCGTTCTACCCGCAGTTCGTGCCTGCCGACGGGCCGGTCTTCGCGACGACGGCGGTGCTCGGCCTGCTGCAGGTCACGGTGGAGACCGGGCTGTACCTGGCCCTGGCGGCGGGCGTGGCACGGGCGGGCGCCTGGTTCCGCCGGCCGCGCGTCAGGGTCGGCCTGGAGGCGGTCAGCGGTTCGGTGCTGGTCGCCCTCGGGCTGCGCGTCGCGGCCGCCGGCCGCTGAACCGGATCCGGCCGGGCCCCGTGCGGTGGCCCGGCCGGAGTGCGTGCCGGAGGTGTCAGCCGGCGACGGCGTGCGCCGCCAGGCGGAAGCGGTCGGCGCCCGGTTCGGTGCCGGTGGCGAGGTCGGCCAGCACCCGGCCGATCGCCGTCGCCCCCTTGAACCCGTGCCCGCTGAAGCCCGCGGCCACCACGACCGGCCCGACGCGGTCGAGCACGAACTCCCCGGTGGCGGTGCTCGTGTAGGTGCACGAGATCGGCTCGGGGCTGCCGGCGTCCAGGCCGGGCAGCCACCGGCGCACGTACTCCTGCAGCTGGGCCAGCTGCCCCGGCTCGGCGGTGCGGCTGCGCCGGTCCGGGTGCACTTCCGGCCCGGTGCCGTGGAAGCCGACCTTGACGCCGTCCGGGCTGAGCAGCCCGTAGACGCCGCTCGGCCGGCCCCCGGCCGGCTCCGGGTCCGCGGTGAACGCCGGCCACTCCAGGCCGTCGGTCACCGGCGCGAAGTGGGCCGGCTGCTCCTGGGTGACCCGCAGCGCGGGCAGCGGCACGAGGTCCCCGAGCACGTCGGCCGTCCAGGCGCCCGCGGCGACGATCGCCGTGCGCGCGCGCACCGCCCCACCCGCGGCCGAGCGCACGACCACCCCGTCGCCCGCGGCCTCGACGGCGGTGACCCGCCGGTGGTGCCGGACGACGGCGCCGTGCCGCTCGGCGGCGGTCTGCAGGGCGGTGACCGCGGCGTCGGCGTCCAGCCGGCCGGCGGTGTGCGGTTCGTGCAGGACCGGGCCGGGGAAGCGCATCCCCGGGCCAGCGCTCCTCCGCCTGCGCCGCGGTCAGCCACTCGTGCGGCACCCCGGCGCTCGCCATGGCGGCGGCGACCTCGCGCAGCCGCGGCTCCCCGGAGGGTCCCGCGGTGCTGACGCCGGGGGCCGGGTGCAGCAGGGTGGTCCCGGTCTCCGCCTCGAGTTCGGTCCACAGCCGGCGCGCCTCGGCGACCAGCGCCTGGTGGTGCGGCTGGGCGTAGGTGCTGCGGTAGATGCGCGAGCTGCCGTGCGAGGCGCCGAGGTCGTGCCCCGGTGCGAACCGCTCGAGCAGCACGACGTCGACGCCGCGGCGGGCCAGCGCCCAGGCGGCCGACGAGCCCATCACCCCGCCACCGACGACGACGACGTCGGTCCGCCGCGGCGTGCCGGGGGCGCTCACGAGGCCACCGCGGGGTTGATCTCGGGCGCCTCGACGGCCTCGTCGGTCAGCCCCCAGCGCTCCAGGGTCCGGGCGTAGCTGCCGTCGTCGAAGGCGTGCTGCAGCGCCGCCCGGACGGCGTCGACCAGCCCGGTGCCCTTCAGCGTGGTGGCCGCGACGTAGGTGGTGTTGGGCCAGCCCGCGTTCACGGTGCCGACGATCTCCACCTGACCGACCGACTCCTGGTAGACCGCGTTCGGGTTGGGGCCCAGGTAGGTGTCGATCCGGCCGGACTGGATCGCCAGCAGGACGTCGCCGGTGTTGGCGAAGTACTCGAGGCCGGCCGGGGCGCGCCCCGCCGCCTCGTTCTGCGCGTTCCAGTCCAGCAGGATGCGCTCCTGGTTGGTGCCGGACGCGACGGCGACGGTGAGCCCGGAGATGTCCTCGGCGCCGTCGATCGACAGCCCGCTGTCCGGCGCGGTGGTGAACGCCATGACGCCCTCGCGGTAGGTGGCGAAGTCGAACAGCTCCAGCCGTGCGGCGTTGACGCCGACGTTGCTGAACACCGCCTCGAGGTCGCCGCTCTGCAGCCCCAGCGGCCACTGCTCCCAGGCGACGTTGACCACTTCGAGCTCGAGGCCGAGGGAGTCGGCGACGAGCGCGGCGATGTCGACCTCGCTGCCGACGACGGTGGCGTTGTCGTCGGCGAGGAAGGCCAGCGGGGGCTCCCCGGCGCCGGCCACGCCGACGGTGAGCTTCCCGTCCGCGGCGACGGACGCCGGCACGAGGCGCGCGGCCGCCGGGTCCTCGTCGGTCGGGACGCGGTCGGCCTGCTCGGGGCTGGTGTCGACGGCGAACGCCTCGGTGGCGGTGCCGGCGGTCTCGGCGCGCTGCTCGGCCTCGATGTCGGCGGAGCTGGTGCAGGCGCCGAGGAGGACGACGGTGCCGAGCACCAGGCCGGTGCGGAGGCCGACCGCGGCGGCCGCCGGGATCGGTCGCCGGCGGCGGGGCAGCAGGGGTCGGCGCGACAGCAAGGGGCGGGTCATGCGGGGGCTCCTGGGGGTCCGGGGACGCGTGCGGGCGGGAACGGGTCGGCGGTCACGGCCGGGGCAACCCGGGCGGGTTGGTCTCGGAGGAATCGATCGCCTCGCTGGTCAGGCCCCAGCGCTCGAGCAGCTCGGCGTAGCTGCCGTTGGCGATGGCGTGGTCCAGCGCGGCGGTGATCGCGGCGGCCAGGCCGTTGCCCTTCGCGGTGGCGACGGCGATCTGCGCGGTCTCCGGCCACCCGCCGCTCACCGTGCCGACGACCTCGAAGTCCTGCGGGGCCACCCCGGCTTTGTACGCGCCGGTGGGGTTGGGGCCGAAGTACAGGTCGAGCCGGCCGGACTGGAGCGCGAGGATCGAGTCGCCGTCGTTCTCGTAGTACTGGACGTCCACCGGGTCGAGACCGGCCGCGCGGTTCTCCGCGTCCCAGGCCAGCAGGATCTTCTCCTGGTTGGTGCCCGAGCCCACCGCGACGGTGCGTCCCGCGACGTCCTCGGCCGCGTCGACCGACAGCCCGGAGCCGGCCCGGGCGAGGAAGCCGAGGGTGTCCACGCGGTAGGAGGAGAAGTCGAAGAGGTCCTTGCGCTCCTCGGTGACCGTGACGTTGGCGATCGTCACGTCCACCGCGCCGGACTGCGTGGCCAGCGGCCAGTTCGACCAGTCGGTGGTCACCAGTTCCAGGTCCAGGCCCAGCCCGTCGGCGACCAGCTGCGCGATGCCCGGCTCGTTGCCGATCACCGTCGTGTTGTCGTCGGCCAGGAAGCTCAGCGGCGGGGTGAACGCCCCCACGGCGACGGTGAGCGTGCCGTCGTCCAGGAGCCCCGGGGGGAGCAGGGCGATGGCCTCGTCGCTGGGGGTGCTGCGGACCGGCTCCTGGTCGGGGCTGGTGTCCACGGTCAGCGCGGTGCGGTCCTCGCCGGTGGCGGCCTGCTCCTCGATGTCGTCCGCGCTGGTGCACGCCCCGAGGGCCAGGGCGGTCACGGCGGCCAGGAGGGGGACGAGGCGGGCTCGTCGGGTACGGGCGGTCACGGGGTCTCTCCTCGGGCGGGGCACGCGGGCGCGTGCCGTCGGCGGGCGGCGCGGGGTGCGCCGTCCGTGGGGTGGGACGGGAGGGGCTGGTCAGAGGACGCGGGCGAGGAAGGCGCGGGTCCGTTCGTGCTGCGGGTCGTCGAGCACCTGCTCGGGCGGGCCCTGCTCGACGATCCGGCCGGCGTCCATGAAGACGACCCGGTCGGCGGCCTTGCGGGCGAAGCCGATCTCGTGGGTGACGACGATCATCGTGGTGCCGGTGCGGGCGAGGTCCTCGATGACGCCGAGCACCTCGCCGACCAGCTCCGGGTCGAGCGCGGACGTCGGCTCGTCGAAGAGCAGCACCGCGGGCCGCATGGCCAGGGCGCGGGCGATCGCGACGCGTTGCTGCTGCCCGCCGGAGAGCTGCCGGGGGTAGGCGTCGGCCTTGTCGGCCAACCCGACGCGGTCCAGCAGCTCGCGCGCCTCGCCCTCCACCTCGGCCCGGGGCCGGCCCTGGGCCGACACCGGTGCCTCGACGACGTTCTCCAGCGCGGTCAGGTGCGGGAAGAGGTTGAACGACTGGAAGACGAAGCCGAACCGGGTGCGCTGCCGGAGCAGGTCCCGCTCGGGCAGCTCGTGCAGCCGGTCGGTGCCGCCGCGGTGCGCCTTGCGCCGGTACCCGACCAGCTCGCCGTCGAGCGCGACGAAGCCGCGGTCGACCTTCTCCAGGTGGTTGATGCTGCGCAGCAGCGTCGACTTGCCCGAGCCCGACGGGCCGAGGACGACGGTGACGCTGCCGGGCTCCACGACGAGGTCGACGCCGTGCAGCACCTCGAGGGCACCGAAGGACTTGTGCACGCCGTGCACCTCCACCCGCCCCGGACGGGGGTCCGCCACGGCGGTCACCGGGCCACCTCGCGGGCGGTGCGCACGCGGGCCAGGCCGGCGGTGAGGTTGCCGCGCAGCCGTTGCAGGGGTGTCGGTGGCAGCGTGCGCACGGCGCCGCGGGCGTAGTACCGCTCGACGTAGTACTGGACCACCGTGATGACCGTGGTCAGCACGACGTACCAGACCGCCGCGACCAGGAGCATCGGCAGCACCCGCTGGGTCCGGCCGTAGATGACGCTGACGGTGTAGAAGAGCTCGCCCAGCGCCAGCACGTAGACGATCGAGGTGCCCTTGAACAGGCCGATGATCTCGTTCACCGCCGTCGGCACGATCGAGCGCATCGCCTGGGGCAGCACGATGCGGGTGCTCTGCCGCCGCCGCGGGATGCCCAGCGACGCGGCGGCCTCGAGCTGGCCCTGGTCGACCGAGAGGATCCCGGCCCGGACGATCTCCGCCGAGTAGGCGGCCTGGTGCAGGCCGAGGCCCAGCACCGCGGCGCCGAACTTGTCGATCAGCGAGAGCGTCTCGACCCCGGCGAACGCCGGCCCGAACGGGATGCCGAACTCCAGCCGCTGGTACAGGTAGGCGAGGTTGTACCAGAGCAGCAACTGCAGGATCAGCGGCACGGAGCGGAACACCCACGTGTAGCCCCAGCTCACCGCCTGCAGCAGCGGCGACCTGCTCAGCCGCATGAGCGCCAGCACCGTGCCGAGCGCGAAGCCCAGCACCGCGGTGATCAGGGTGAGCTGGACGGTGGTCCAGACGCCGCGGACGATCGACTCCTCGGTGAGGTAGGCGCCGACGACGTCCCACTCCCACCGCGGGTTGGTCACCAGGCTGTTGACCGCCATGGCGAGCAGGACGGCGACGCCGGCGGTGGCGACCCAGCGGCCGGGGTGGCGGGCGGGGACGACGCGCAGCTCGTCGTAGGGCGTGCCGGTCGGCGGCGGGACGGCGGTCGCCGCGGGCGGGCGCTCGTCGAGTGTGGTCACGGGGTCCCTCCCAGGGAGGTCTCGAAGGCGTAGAGGAGGTCGGCCGGCGGCAGCCCGCGCATCGCCTCGAGCTCGGTCGGGCGCGGGGCGGCCGGGTCGAACAGCGGGGTCCAGCCGGCGGCGAGGTAGAGCGCCCTCGCCTCGGGCTGCAGCGGGCCGGTGGTGAGGTATAGGCGGGTGTAGCCGCGCCCGCGGCGGCCCGCTGCTCGAGCTCGGCGAGGATCCGGCGGGCCAGGCCGCGCCGGCGGTGGGCCGACGCCGTCCACATCCGCTTGACCTCCGCCGTCCCGGGGTCGCGGTGGCGGCGGAACGCACCGCCGGCGACGGGGACGCCGTCCTCGAGGAGCAGCACCAGCTCGCCGTGCGGCGGCAGGAACTCCTCGGCGGGGTGGCGGGCGAACTCGGCGCTGGTGTCGCCGAACAGCCCGCGGTAGCGGGTGTCGTACTCGACGGCGAGCTCGGCGAACAGCGGGCGGGCCAGCGCGTCGTCCGGGTGGACGCGAACTGCCTCGAGCCGCGGAGCGGCGGTCACCGGGCGGTCCGGGGACGCGGGGGAGGGGAGCTGGGCATGCGGGAACTCCTGGGCGGGGACGCGCGGGCAGGCCACCGGTGCCGCCGGGACGACGGCGCGGTGGAGCAGCGCAGGGGAGGGGGAGCGGCCGGGCCGCGGGGACCGGTGGACCGGTCAGGAACGGGTCAGCGACAGAGCGCGCTGCTGGTGCGCAGCAGGTCGACCGCAGGGCGGCCGACGAGGTCGAGCGACGGGATGCGCCGGGTGCGCGCGCTCACCTGTCCCACGTCGTGGCTCCTCGCTCTCGACCCCGTGCAGGGGCCGGCTGGCTTGCGGGCACGGACGTGCCCGCCTGGTCGTCACCCGGGGCACCCCGTCACAGCGGAGGGTTGCCGGCCAGCGAGCCGGGGCTTGGTGCTGGCGCTCAGGACCTGAGCCGGGACTGTAGGGCACGGAACGGATGACCGTCAAACCCGATCGGTTTGGTAGACATAGTCCAGTCGCCCCGCCCGGGAGCAGACGTCCGTGCGCCAGGGAGGAGGCCGGCCCGTGGTCGCGACCCCGCTGCGCTCCCGCCGGCACGTCGACCTCCTGCGCACCTGCAGTGCCCTCTGTCCGACGCGCTGACCACCCCGTCCTCGCGCGTCCGCACCGGTACTGGAGACGACCCCGCATGTCCGCACCCGCCCCGCACTCCCGCTTCCTGCCCGGCCCGTCCTTGTGCGTCGTCGGCGCCGGCCCGACGGCGATCGGCGTGCTCGAGCGCCTGGTCGCCAACGCCCCCGCCCTCTCCGGCGGCGCCCGGCTGACCGTGCACCTCGTCGATCCGCACCCCGCCGGTGGTGGCCGGGTCTGGCGCGCCGCGCAGCCCGACCTGCTGTGGGCGAACTCGCTGGTCGGCGACGTCACCGTGCTGCCCGACCGGTCCGTCGTCGTCGAGGGACCGGTGACCGACGGCAGCACCCTCTGGCAGTGGGTGCAGGACGTCGGCCGAGGGCTGCCCGCCGACTCCGCCGTCGGTCGCGAGGCGCGGCGGCTGGGGCCGGCGTCCTTCCCGTCCCGGCCGCTGGTCAGCGCCTACCTCGCCTGGGCGCTGGACCGGGTGGTCGCCGACGCCGCGCCGTGGGCCGACGTCCTGGTGCACCGCACCCGCGCGGTGGACGTCGACGACCGCCCCGACGGCGCGACGGTGCACCTCGCCGACGGGGTCGTGCTCGACGTGGACGCCGTCCTGCTCGCGCAGGGCCACCTGGACGCCGCACCGACCCCCGCCGAGCGGCGCACCGCCGCGCGGGCGGCGGCCGCCGGCCTCACCTACCTGCCCACCGCCTACACCGCCGACGTCGACCTGTCGGTGCTGGCGCCGGGGGAGGACGTGCTCGTGCGCGGCGCGGGGCTGGCGTTCGTCGACCTCGTGGTGCTGCTCACCAGCGGCCGCGGGGGCGCCTTCGAGCGCACCGGCGAGGGGCGGCTGCGCTACCTGCCCAGCGGTCGCGAGCCGGTGCTGCACGTCGGCTCGCGCCGCGGGGTGCCCTACCGGCCGAAGCTCGGCTACCCGTGGGCCGGCCCGCCGGTGCCGCTGCGCTTCTTCACCCCGGCCGCCGTGGACGCCGCCTTCGGGCCGGCGCGGCAGCTGGACCTGCGGGCCGACCTCGCCCCGCTGATCACCCGCGAGCTGGGCTGGGCGCACTACACCGAGCTGTTCCGCGCCTTCCCCGAACGCACCGCGCTGCCCTGGGCGGAGTTCGCCGAACGGTACGTCGCGGCCGGCCCTGCGGAGCTGGCCCGGCTGGCCGCCGAGGCGGTGCCCGATCCGGCCGACCGGTTCGACCTCGCCGCGCTGGACCGGCCGCTGGCGGGGGTGCGCTTCGACGACTCCCACGAGCTCCAGGAGTGGGTCCGCGGGCACGTGCGGCAGAGCCTGGACCGCGCCGCCGACCCCCGGCACAGCGCCGACTCGGCGGTCTTCCTCGCGCTGCTGCAGTGCCACGGCACCCTCGCCGCGCTGGTCACCGGGCGCCGGCTCACCCCCCGCTCGGAGTGCGAGGACCTCTCCGGGTGGTGGATGAACCTGTTCAGCTACCTGGCCAGCGGCCCGCCGGGTCCCCGGCTCGAGGAGCTGCTGGCGCTGTCCGAGGCCGGCGTGCTCCGGTTCCTCGGCGCCGACGTCGAGGTGGTGGCTCGACGAGCGGGCCGGCGTCTTCCGGGCCGTCTCGCCCAGCGCGCCCGGTGCGGTCGAGGCCCGCGCCCTGGTGGAGGCCCGCATCCCCGAACCCGACGTGAGCGCCACCCCCGACGCGCTGGTCACCGCCCTGCTGGCCCGCGGTGCGGCCGCCGAGCGCGTGCTGGCCGACCCGGCCGCGCCGGCGGGGCACCGGCGCACCGGCCGGCTGGACGTCGACCCGTCGCTGCGCGTCCGGACGGCGACCGGCGGGGTGCGGCCTCGGCTGTTCGCCGTCGGCTTCTGGACGGCGGGGGCGCAGGTCGCCGCCTTCGCCCGGCCGCGCACCAACGCGCCCTTCTTCCGGCAGAACGACGCGCTCGCCCGCACCCTGTGGTCCGCGGTCACCGAGCCGGCCGCCGCCCTCCCGGTCGCGGGTGCGGCGTGAGCGCCCCTGCGGTCGCCCTGGCCGACGACTTCCGCGCGGTCATGGCCGGCGTGGCCACCCCGGTCGCCGTCGTCTCCACGCTGACCGGGGGAGTGCCGCACGGCACGACCGTGAGCGCCTTCGCCTCGCTCTCGCTGGCCCCGCCCATGGTCATGGTGGCGCTCGACGAGCGCTCGGACCTGCTGCGGCGGCTCGCCGTCGGCAGCCCCTTGGGCCTGTCGGTGCTGGCGGTCGGGGAGTCGGCCCTGGCGCACGCGTTCGCGCGCAAGGGCGAGGACAAGTTCGCCGGCGTGCCGTGGGAGCTCGACGCCGGCGCTCCGCGGCTGCGCAGCGCCGGCGGCTGGCTGGGGTGCACCGTGACCAGCCTGGTGCCCGGCGGCGACCACGTCATCGTGCTGGGGCAGGTGCGGCGCGCCGATCCCGGGACCGGCGCGCCGCTGACCTACCACGCGCGGACCTTCGGCACCCACGTCGCCGCGGGCTGAGGACCGGACTCAGCGCTCCGGGCGGGCCGGGAGCAGCCGCTCCTCGTGGTCCAGCTCGCGCTCGAGGATGCGCAGGCTCTCGTCGGGCAGCCGGCCGGTGTCCCGCCAGTCCAGCAGCGCGGCGCGCTGCGCGTCGAGCACCGAGCGGCGCACCCGCAGCGCCGCCTCGTACTGCGGCGACATCGGGATCGCGCCGGCCTCGGCCGTCTGCAGCAGGTCCAGCCGCTGCCGGTAGCGCGCCAGACGGGTGGACAGCTGCACGCGGATGGCGGCGATCGCCTCGTCGTCGACGTGGTCGTGGCGGGCCACCTCCAGCTCGGTGAGCCGGGCCAGGCCCGCCTCCACCGACGCTGCGCGCGCCTCGTTGCGCAGCCGCGCCTCGTCGGCCTGGTCGGCCCGGATCCCCAGCAGCCGCACCATCGGCGCGAAGGTGAGCCCCTGGCCCACCAGGGTCACGAGGACCGCCAGCAGCGCGCAGAACAGCAGCAGGTCTCGGTCGGGGAACGGCGCGCCGGACTCGGTGAACCGGGGCAGCGAGAAGATCGCGGCCAGGCTGATGACGCCGCGGGTGCCGGCCCAGCTCAGCGCGACGATCTCCCGCCCGGTGAGCCGGCCGTGCGCGTGCGCACCGGGGTCGTCGTCGACGTCCTCGCTGAGCCGCATGTGCAGCGACTGGGGCATGTGCTCGGTGAGCCACAGCCACAGCGGGCGCAGCAGCAGCACCACCCCGACGGTGATCAGCGAGGCGGTCCAGATGGTGGAGGCCTCGTAGGCGCCCAGCCCGTCGATGATGCTGGGCAGCTGCTGGCCGATGAGCAGGAAGACGATGCCCTCGAGCAGGAAGTCGACCAGCCGCCAGACCGCGTTGGTCTGCAGCCGGCTGGCGCCCGAGGCCCAGCTCGGGTTGTTGTGCCCGATGACCAGCCCGGCGATGACGACCGCCAGCACGCCGGAGACGTCTACCGCCTCGCCGAGCAGGTAGGCGACGAACGGGGTGGCCAGCGAGATCGCGTTCGACGACAGCGGATCGGTGCGCAGCCGGCGCAGCGGCCGGATGGCGACGGCGACCGCCAGGCCCATCGCGACACCGCCGACCGCCGCGACGAGGAACTGCCCGACGGCGCCCGGCGCGGAGAAGCCGTCGCCCTGGGCGGCGGCGATCGCGACGCCCAGGATGGTCAGCGCGGTCGCGTCGTTGAGCAGACCCTCGCCCTGGATGAGGGTCACCAGGCGGGGCGGCAGGCCGACCTTGCGCCCGACGGCCAGCGCGGCCACCGGGTCGGGCGGGGCGACCGCGGCGCCCAGCGCGATGCCCGCCGCGAGCGTGGCGCCGGCGACGAACAGGGCGAACCCGACGCCGATCAGCAGCGCCGTGGCCAGCACGAGCAGCACCGAGAGGCTGACGACCGTGCGCAGGTTGCGCCGGATCGCGGTGAGCGAGGCGTCCAGCGCGGCGCTGTAGAGCAGCGGCGGCAGCACCAGCAGCAGCACGAGGTCGGGGTCGAGCACGATGTTCGGCCCGGGCAGCACCGCGTAGCCGATCCCGCACAGGGTGAGCAGCGCCGCCTCGGGGAGCCCGGTGCGCGCGGCCACCCAGTGGACCGCGACGATGACGGCGACCGCGCCGAGGACCAGCAGCAACAGGTTCTCGGCATGCACCCGCCCAGTCTTCCGGACGTCCGGTCCCCGGGCCCGGTCCGGCTCCTGCGCGGTGCGTCGGCGCCGCCGCGCGGGAAGAGACGGCCGGGGGTGAACCGATCCGGCGCAGGGCACGAACGCTGCCCGACGACGTGCCACCGACCGGAGGAGGAGCGCGTGCGACCGCTGACCGGAACGCGGCCGGCCGCCGACCGCGGTGCTGCCGCCGTGCGCGCCCCGCGGCCGGTTACCGTTGCGGGCGTGGACGAACCGGCATGCAGGCCGGAGAACGCCGCCGCCGTCGCCCTGCTCGCCCGGATCCGGGCCGGCGACCGGAACGCCGTCGACGAGCTGTACGCGATGTTCGGCCGGCAGGCGTTCGCGCTGGCCCGCCGGATCCTGGTCGACGACGGGCTCGCCGAGGACGTCGTCCAGGAGGTGTTCCTGTCGGTGTGGCGGAGCCCCGGCGCCTTCGACGAGCAGCGGGCCGCCGTCTCGTCCTGGCTGCTGGCGATGGTCCACCACAAGGCGGTCGACGCGGTGCGCCGCGAGGAGGGGCACCGGCGGCGCGGCCGCCGGGCGGAGGACGACATGGCACTGGACGCGCCGACGGCCACCCGCGACGCCGAGGAGCAGGCCGTCGACCGGGTGGTCTCCCAGCAGGTTCGCGCGGCGCTGGGCGAGCTGCCCGCCGCGCAGCGCGAGGCGCTGGGGCTGGCCTACTACGGCGGCTACACCCAGCGGGAGGTCGCGGCCCTGACCGGCGTCCCGCTGGGCACCGTGAAGACCCGCATGCTGGCCGGGATGCGCAAGCTGCGCACCGACCTCGGCCGCAGCGCCGGCCCGGCGACCGAGGGCCGCGCGGCCGCCACGCCGACGGACGGGAGCGCCCGGTGAGCGCCGCCGCGACCGGCCCCGGGCACGGCGAGCACTCCGAGGAGCTCGCGGTCGGCTGGGCGCTGCACGCGCTCGAGCCGGGGGACGCGGAGACCTTCGGCGCGCACCTGGCCGGGTGTGCGCGCTGCCGCCAGGTCGTCGCCGAGACCACCGACGTCATGGGCGACCTCGCCGCCGCCGTCCCCGCGGCCGAGCCCCCTCCCGCCCTCGCCGAGCGGCTGCGCGTCGAGGTGGCGCGCACGCCGCAGGACGCACCGGCCGCGCCGGCTACGGACGTGCCGGCTCCCGACGTGCCCGCTCCCGACCTGCCCTCCGCCGCACCCGCCGCCCCCGTGGCGCTGCCCGTGCCGCGCCGCCGCCGGACGGCGGTGCTGCTCGCCGCCGCCGTCGCCGCGGTCGTGGGCCTCGGCGGCTGGGCGGCCGTGCTCGTCGGCGATCGCGACGAGGCCCGGCGCACCGCGGCCGCCGAGGCGTCGGTGGTGGACGAGCTGCTCCGCCCGGGCCCGGCGACCGTCGTCCCGGTGGCCGACCCCGACGGCCGCACGGTGGCCACCCTGCTGGCCCGCGACGACGGCGTCCAGGTGGTCAACCGGGCGCTGCCGGCCAACGACCGGGAGACCGAGACCTACGTCCTGTGGGGCCTGGACCAGGGCACCCCGAAGGCGCTGGGCGCGTTCGACGTCACCGGCTCCGGCCGGCAGCTGCGCACCCTGGCGGTCGAGGACGCCGACGGCTTCCCCGGCTACGGCATCAGCATCGAGCCGGGGCGCCGCGCGCCCGAGGCGCCCACCGACGTCGTCGCCCGCGGCTCGCTGCCCGGCTGACCCGCGGTCCCGTGGACGGTCCGCAGGCGGGCGGCAAGCCGGTGCCCGACGTGCTCGCACCCGGCCTGGACGTGCTGTTCTGCGGGATCAACCCCTCGCTGATGTCGGCCGAGCGGCGGCACCACTTCGCCCGGCCGGGCAACCGGTTCTGGCCGGCCCTGCACCGGGCCGGCCTCACGCCGCGGCAGCTGCGCCCCGAGGAGGACGCCGAGCTGCCGCGCTGGGGCCTCGGGGTGACCAACCTGGTCGACCGGCCCACCCGCACGGCCGCCGAGCTGGGCCGCGACGAGCTGCGCGCCGGAGCCGCGGCGCTGGAGGAGCTGGTGGCGCGGTACCGGCCGCGGCTGCTCGCCGTCCTCGGGATCAGCGCCTACCGGCTGGGCTTCGAGCGGCGCGGCGGGGTGCTGGGCGAGCAGCCCGAGCGGATCGGCGGCGTCCGGACCTGGGTGGCCCCCAACCCCAGCGGGCTCAACGCGCACGTCCAGCTGCCCGACCTCGCGCGGCTCTACGGCGAGCTGCGGACGGCGGCCGGCCGGGCGCGGGACGGCGACCCGGACGCGGGATGATCCGGGCATGGCCCGTCTGCTCGTCGTCCACCACACCCCCTCGCCCGCACTGCAGGCGGTCCTCGAGGCGGTGAAGGAGGGCGTGGCCCTCGCCGAGGGCACGGAACTGGTGCTCCGCCCCGCCCTCTCGGCCGGAGCGGCCGACGTGCTGGCCGCAGACGGGGTCCTCCTCGGCACGCCGGCCAACATCGGCTACATGTCGGGGGCGCTCAAGCACTTCTTCGACACCGTCTACTACCCGTGCCTGGACGCCACCCCCGGCCTGCCCTACGGCGTCTACGTGCACGGCAACGACGACACCGCCGGGGCGCTCACCAGCATCGCCCGCATCACCGGGGCGCTGCGCTGGAAGCAGGTGGCCGCGCCGCTGGGCCTGACCGGTGCGGCGTCGCCCGCCGACCTCGACGCCGTCCGCGAACTCGCCGCCACCGTGGCCGTCTCGCTGGACTGACCGCTGCCCCTGGGAACGCCGAACAAGGGCTCCGTCCCCTGCCCCCGGAAACGCCGAACGGGGGCTCCGTCCTCTGCCCCCGGAAACGCCGAACGGGGGCCACGGCGCCGGAGCGCCGTGACCCCCGTCCGGGGATCAGTTCAGATCAGAGGGGACGGACGTTCTCCGCCTGCGGGCCCTTCTGGCCCTGCGTGACGTCGAACTCGACCTGCTGGCCCTCGTCGAGCGAGCGGTAGCCGTCGCTGACGATGGCGGAGTAGTGGCAGAAGACGTCGGCGCCGCCGCCGTCCTGGGCGATGAACCCGAAGCCCTTCTCCGCGTTGAACCACTTCACAGTGCCCTGAGCCATGTTGTTCTTCTTCCGTGCTGGGGGGTGACCGGACCGGCACTTCGCTGATCCGGGGCCGCCGCACCGACCGGCAGGACCGAGAGGAACGTCAGGCAGAGACGACTGCGGACGTTCGAGAACGAGCAGAGGTACAACAGCGACCGGGGAGAACCCTACCCCGTCGCGACCCGCTGCCGGTAGCCCCGCCCCCGAGGAGGGGGGTCAGCCGTCGAGCTCGAGGGTCTCCATCGTGTCCTTGCGCACCTGGGCCAGCAGCTCGGGCTCCTCGGACAGCTTGTGGCCGTACGAGGGGATCGCCTCCTGGATCAGCGGCCGCCACGACGTCATGCGGTCGGGGAAGCAGCGCTCCAGCAGCGTCATGCATCGCCGCCACCGCCGTCGAGGCGCCGGGGGAGGCCCCGAGCAGGCCGGCGATGCTGCCCTCCGCGCCCACGATGAGCTCGGTGCCGAACTGGAGCATGCCCTTGCCGGTGGACGGGTCGCGCTTGATCACCTGGACCCGCTGACCGGCGGTGATCATGTCCCAGTCGTGCTCCTCGGCCTCCGGGACGAAGCCCTGCAGCGTCCGGTGCCGGGCCGCCCGCGACTGGAGCAGCTCCTTGATCAGGTACTTGGTGAGCGCCAGCTCCGTGCGGGCGACGCCGAGCATCGAGCCCAGGTTGTTCGGCCGCACGCTCAGCGGCAGGTCGAAGATCGAGCCGGCCTTGAGGAACTTGGGGGAGAAGCCGGCGTAGGGCCCGAACAGCAGCGAGTGCTCGCCGTCGATGAGCCGCAGGTCCAGGTGCGGCACCGACATCGGCGGCGCGCCGACGGCCGCCTGGCCGTAGACCTTGGCCTGGTGCTTGCTGACCAGCTCGGCCCTGCGGTGCTGCGCAGGAACATGCCGCTGACCGGGAAGCCGCCGAAGCCGGCGATCTCCGGGATGCCGGTGCGCTGCAGCAGCGGCAGGGCCCCGCCGCCGGCGCCGACGAAGACGAACTTGGCGCGCACCGTGCGCGGCTCGCCGGAGCGGGTGTCCTCGACGGTCACCTTCCAGCGGCCGTCGGTCTCCCGCTCGATGTCGCGGACGCGCTGGTGGGTGTGCGCCGCGACGCCGCGGGTCTCGGCGTCGGCCAGCAGCAGCTTGGTCAGCGCCCCGAAGTTGACGTCGGTGCCGGCGATCGAACGGGTGGCGGCGACGGCCTGCTGCGGGTCGCGGCCGGCCATGACCAGGGGGATCCACTGCTCGAGGACGGCGGGGTCCTCGGCGTGCTCGAGCTCGGCGAACAGCGGCTGCGCCTTGAGCGCGTCGTAGCGGGCGCGCATGTAGCGGCGGCCCTCGTCGCCGGTGACGAAGCTGACGTGCGGCACGGGGGAGATGAAGTCGCGGGGGGACCCGGTCATCCCGCCGCGCACCAGGTGCGACCAGAACTGCCGCGAGACCTGGAACTGCTCATTGATCGAGACGGCCTTGGTGGCGTCGACCCGGCCGTCGGGACCGGCCGGGGTGTAGTTGAGCTCGCAGAGCGCGGAGTGCCCGGTGCCGGCGTTGTTCCAGGCGTCGGAGCTCTCCCCGGCCAGGGCGGGACCGGCCTCGAAGACGGTGACCGACCAGTCGGGGGCGACGATGCCGAACAGCGAGGCGAGGGTGGCGCTCATGATCCCGCCGCCCACGAGCACCACGTCGGGGTTGGAGCTGTCAGGTACTGCGCCGCGATCCGAAGTCACTTCTGCCTCTCTGGCCAACCGGGGGAGGGCACCCGCGGGCGCCGCACCCTAGATGGTCGGCCGAAACCGCTGCCGACGTGCGATCCGCGGGGTGTGAGGAATCTCGCCCACCGTGAGCTCCGTCATCTCCCGGGCCGCTGCACGCGTGGTTTCCCCGCATCTCGTCCGGGCATGCCCGGACGTCCTCACTCTTCCAGAGGGAGCTGCGACCTCCCCCGCGAGGGCTAGCGTGCGCCCATGGCCACCGATCCCGACGACGCCGCACGCGCGGAGCGCACGCTCGAGCAGTCCATCCGGACCGACCTGACCGCCGACGCCGGCTACGGCGGCTACCTCGGCCTGGACCAGCTGCTGGCCGCCCAGCACCCGCGCAGCAGCCCCGAGCACCACGACGAGCTGCTGTTCATCGTCCAGCACCAGACCAGCGAGCTGTGGCTGAAGCTGGTGCTGCACGAGCTGGTGGCCGCCCGCCGCTACCTCGCCGCCGACGAGCTGGACCCGGCGCTGAAGTGCCTGGCCCGGGTCAAGAACATCCAGCGCACGCTCACCGAGCAGTGGTCGGTGCTGGCCACCCTCACCCCGCGGGAGTACGCGCAGTTCCGCGGCGCCCTCGGCAACGCCTCGGGGTTCCAGTCCCACCAGTACCGCGCGGTGGAGTTCGTCCTGGGCAACAAGAACGCCGCGATGCTGCAGGTGTTCGAGGCCGAGCCGGCCGCCCGGCAGCTGCTCGCCGAGCTGCTGGACGCGCCGACGCTCTACGACGAGTTCCTGCGGCTGCTGGCCCGGGCCGGGTTCGACGTCCCGCGGGCCGTGCTGGACCGCGACGTCCGGGAGCCGTGGCGGTTCGCGGAGGGGCTCGTGCCGGTGTTCCGGCGGATCTACGAGTCGACCGAGACGCCGTGGGGGGTCTACGAGGCCTGCGAGAGCCTCGTCGACATCGAGGACAACTTCCAGATGTGGCGGTTCCGCCACCTGCTGACCGTGCAGCGCACGATCGGCGCCAAGACCGGCACCGGGGGCTCCTCGGGCGTCGGGTTCCTCAAGCGGGCCCTGGACCTCACCTTCTTCCCCGAGCTGTACGCCGTCCGCACCGAGATCGGCAGCTGAGCCGCCGCCCCACGCGGCTCACGACGGCGCGCCGAGCGCGACCAGCCCGCGGCGGACGGCGTCGATGACGCTGCCGGCCACGAACAGGTCCTCGCGCGTTGCGCTGCGGGTGCGCCGGACCTCGTCGGCGAGGGCCTGGACCGCGTCGTCCGCCACGCGGAGCGCCTCCGGGTCCGCCGTCCGGTCCCGCACCGTCCGGAGCGCGTCGCCCAGGGCGCCGAGGGTCCGGGCCGCGGCCGGCCGCAGCGCCGGGCCCAGTGCCACCCGCTCGAGCTCGGCCCGCTCGGTGGCGGTCAGCGCGTCGGTGAGCTCCTCGACCAGCAGCGTCAGCCGCTCCAGGGCGCGGGCCTGCAGCACCTGCTGCCGCGCGTCCTCGGCGTAGCGGCGGGCCTTGCGGTTGCCGCGCTGCGCCTCCAGCGCCTGCTCGACGGCGGCCCGCATCTCGGCCAGCACAGGGTCGATCGTGCGGGTCCGCTCCTGCCAGCCCTCCGCGGTGGGCGGGGTCTGCTGGCGCAGCCCGTCGGCGAGGTCGTCCAGCTGGTCGGCCAGCGCGTCGCGCAGCAGCTGGAGCTGGGCCTGCGCCGGCGCCAGCGGGAGCGGCGGGAAGGCGGCGGTGACGGCGAGCCCCACGAGCGCACCGAACAGGGTCAGCCCGGCGTAGCCGAGCACGTAGGCCGTCGGGTTGGCGTTGCCGATGATGAGCACGAACAGCCCGGATGTCGGCACCCAGCTGCGCGAGCTGCCCAGCAGCGGCCAGCCGGCCAGCAGCACCCCGACCGCGACGACGAGCGCGATCGCCAGGAGGTCGGGGCCGGTCACGGCGTCGACGACGAGCGCGACCGCGGCGCCCAGCGAGATGGCGGTGACCGTCTGCGCCGACTCCCGGACCGAGCCGGTCAGCGTCGTCGAGCTGGCGATGACCGCGCCCAGGGGCGCGTAGTACGGGTAGTCGGCGGCCGGGCCGGGGACCAGCCGCACCAGCGCCCAGGCCAGCGAGGCGGCCAGCGCCGCCTTGAGCGCCATCCCCACCCGCGGGTGCCGGGCCCAGGTCCGCCGGGCCCGGCCGTGGAGGGCTCGGGGCCCCCGTCGTGCGTCGGTGTCGGTGGCGGGCACCGGGGACCTCCTCCCGTCAGCGGCTGCACCCCGAGCCTGCCCGCGGCGGGGGCGGGCCGAACGTGCGGGGTGCCCGGGTGCGGCGTGCGTCCCGCCGCCGGTGGGGCGATTCCACCCCGTGGGGGCGGCCCGGAACGGTGGGCGGCGGCACCGGTCCCGAGGACGGGCTAAAATGGCTCGTCGTCCCCGGGAACGCGCCGAAACGGCCGGAACCGCAGGACATCCGCTCCCCACCCTCAGCACGTGCCGGCTCCTCGTCGCGCACGCGCCGGCCTCTCCGCCAGGACCGCCACGTCCCCGCGACGCCGTCCGATCCCGTCACGAGAGGCGACGATGACTGCGACCGACATCGCCCAGCCGGCCCCGAACGCTACGGACGAAACCATCACCACTCCCACCAAGCCCAAGACCGCGGCGAAGCCCAAGGCCGCCGCCAAGCCCAAGGCCGCCGCCAAGCCCAAGGCCGCCGCCAAGCCGAAGGCGCCCGCCAAGGCGAAGGCCGCACCGAAGTCGAAGGCCGCGCCGGCCGAGACCGACGAGGTCCTCGACGACGACGTCCTCGAGACCGCCGTCCCGGCGGAGACCGTGACCGTCACCACCAGCGCGGTGGAGGAGGACGACGACAGCGACGCCCCCGAGGCCGAGGGCGACGCCGCGGCCGGCGCCACCGGTGGCGAGTTCGAGTGGGGCGACGAGGAGGAGTCCGCGGCCCTGCGCAAGGCCCGCAAGGACGCCGAGATGACGGCCTCCACCGACGCGGTGCGGGCCTACCTCAAGCTCATCGGCCGGGTGAAGCTGCTCACCGCCGAGGAGGAGGTCGACCTCGCCAAGCGGATCGAGGCCGGGCTCTACGCCAGCCACAAGCTCGCCGACGCCGCTGCCGCCGGTGAGACGCTGCCGGTGGCCCGCCGCCGCGAGCTCACCTGGGTGACCCGGGACGGCGAGCGCGCCAAGGACCACCTGCTGGAGGCCAACCTGCGCCTCGTGGTGTCGCTGGCCAAGCGCTACACCGGCCGCGGCATGGCGTTCCTGGACCTCATCCAGGAGGGCAACATGGGCCTGATCCGGGCGGTGGAGAAGTTCGACTACACCAAGGGCTTCAAGTTCTCGACCTACGCGACGTGGTGGATCCGCCAGGCGATCACCCGCGCGATGGCCGACCAGGCGCGCACGATCCGCATCCCGGTGCACATGGTCGAGGTCATCAACAAGCTCGGCCGCATCCAGCGGGAGATGTCGCAGTCCCTCGGCCGCGAGCCCACCCCGGAGGAGCTGGCCAAGGAGCTCGACCTCACCCCGGAGAAGGTGCTGGAGATCCAGCAGTACGCCCGGGAGCCGATCAGCCTCGACCAGACCATCGGCGACGAGGGCGACAGCCAGCTCGGTGACTTCATCGAGGACTCCGAGGCCGTCGTCGCCGTCGACGCGGTGAGCTTCGGCCTGATGCAGGACCAGCTGCTCTCCGTGCTGCAGACGCTGTCGGAGCGGGAGGCCGGCGTGGTCCGGCTGCGCTTCGGCCTCACCGACGGCCAGCCGCGCACCCTGGACGAGATCGGCCGCGTCTACGGGGTCACCCGGGAGCGGATCCGGCAGATCGAGTCCAAGACGATGAGCAAGCTGCGCCACCCCAGCCGCTCCCAGGTCCTGCGCGACTATCTCGACTGAGCCGCAGGCCAGCTGACGAGATCGGCGATCTCGCACCCTCCGGACATCCAGAGCGTGCGAGATCGCCGATCTCGTCGTTGCGGGGGTTCACGCAGCGGCGGCCCACTCGGCGGCGGTGGCCTCGTCGTAGTAGCGGATGAGGCCGCAGCCCTCGGCGATGGGACCCCGGCCCTCGACGTCGCTCACGTCCCCGGCGACCAGGAGGCGCGAGCCCAGGGCGTAGGTCTCGTCGAACCCCTGTGCCGTCTCGACGTAGGGAGCCGTCATGTGCACGGTCACCGTCTCGCCGGTGCCGCCCCGGTACCAGGCGTGCACCTCGAAGGTGACCGAGTAGTAGCCGTCGGCGGGGTCTCCCGGCAGCGGGGGGAACCGCTGCTGTCCGATCTCGGTGACGGTGCCGTCCAGCGCGAAGCCCGTCTCGGCCACGAGGGCAGGGGAGTAGCCGGGGCAGCCGCTGGCGTCCTCCTCCGGCAGCGGGCCCGCCGGCAGCTCCCCGGCGGCGACGGCGGTCCACTCGTCGGCGGTGGCCCCGTCGAAGTAGCGGGTGTAGCCGCAGGTGAAGCCGAACCGGGCCATGTCGTCGTCCACGGGCATGGCCCCCGACGCACGCTCGGTGGACGCGAGCACGCCGGAAACGAGCAGGCGCGTGCCGATCCCATAGGCGCGCACCTCCGAGTCCTCGGTGTCCGGCCCGTCGAGGAGCACGTCCACCGTCCCGCCCGAGCCGCCGGCGTACCAGGTCCGCACCTGGAACGTCACGCGCACCATCTGACGGGGCATCTCCGGCCCGAGGTCCGGGCCGGGCTCGACCGCCGCGACGGTGCCGTCGAAGGCGAAGCCCCCGTCGCGGGTCAGGAGGGCGGCGAGCCCGACGACCGAGTACCCCTGGCAGTCCGTGGTGGCGTCGCCGGGGAGCGCGCCGACGCCGGTGGGCGCGGCCACGGGCGACGGGTCGGAGGCGAGCGGGTCCCAACCGGCCGCAGTCCCGCCGACGACGGCGGCAGCCGCGACGAGCCCGGCCGCCACCGTTCGCCGGACGCGCCGGCGCCGGCGCACCCGGTGCAGGGTCACGGTGGCCAGGCCGCCGGCGTCCGGCGCGGCCGCGGCGTCGGCGGCGAAGAGCTCCCGCAGGTGCCGCTCGGTGGGGCTGCTCATGGCGCCTCCTGGACGGTCTCGGTGAGGGCGGTGGTGCGCAGGGTGGCCAGCGCGCGCGAGGCGGTCGCGCGCACGGCGCTCGGGCTGACGCCCATCGCGTCGGCGATCGCGGCGTCGTCCAGGTCGGCGTGGTACCGGAGCACCAGCACGGTGCGTGCCCGCGGCGCCAGGCCGGCCAGCAGCGTGCGCAGCTGGTCGCGTTCCGCCAGGGCGTCGCCGGGCCGGTCGGCGAGGTCGACCCGGTCGGGCAGCTCGCTCGGGCGCTCGGTGCTCGACCGGCGCCGTCGCCAGCTCAGGTGCGCGTTCACCAGCATCCGGCGGACGTACGCCGCGGGGTCCTGCGCCGCGGTCACCTTCCGCCAGTGCCGATAGGCGTCCGCCAGCGCCGTCTGGGTCAGGTCCTCGGCGAGGTGCCGGTCGCCGGTCAGGACGAACGCCAGCCGCAGCAGGGCAGCCCCCTGCGCGTCCACGAACTCCTCGAACGTCACGCCCGCTCCCGTCAGCCGTCCTCACCCCATCAGACGCATCGAACGGATCCAGATGCTGCACGCCGGGCGGGAGACGACGAAGGCCCCGACCGGCGTGCGGTCGGGGCCTTCGTGGCGGTCAGCGGGGGAGGGGACCCCCGGTGATCACTTCGCCTCGGCGTCCAGGGCGTCGGAGACGCGGCGGTGCGCCGCCCAGATCTCCTGGGGCATGTCGCGGAACAGCGAGAGGTGCTGCTCGCGGTGGCCCATCTCCTGCTGCCAGCGGTGGGTGTCGATCGTCAGGAGCGTCTCGAGGTCGTCGGCGCGGAGGTCGTCCATGCCCTCGAGCGACAGCTCCTCCTTGGTCGGCACGATGCCGACGGGGGTCTGCCGGCCGGTGACCTCGCCGTTGCGCAGCTGCATGAGCCACAGCAGCGGGCGGAGGTTGTCCCGGTAGCCCGGCCACAGGAAGCGGCCGTCCTCGCCGCGCTGGAACCAGTTCACGTGGGCGAAGATCGGCTGGTCCTTGGCGGCCCCGATGATCTTCAGCCAGTGCTCGGCGTACCGGCCCTCGGAGTAGGCCATGAAGGGCCGCATCGACATCGGGTCGTACCGCAGCACGCCCTCGGTGCCCTCGGCCGCGAAGGTCGCCTCCGCGCCCAGGGTGAGGCCGTCGTAGACGCCCTCGGCGAGGTCGGTGATCGCGCGGATCAGCGGCTCGCGGTCACGGGTGCGCCCACCGAAGATGATCGCGTCGACCGGGACGCCCTTGGGGTTCTCGTAGTCCGGCGCGATGTTCGGGATGTTGGCCAGCGTGGTGGTGAACCGGCTGTTCGGGTGCGCCCAGGGAGCGTCCTTCTCCTCCTCGGAGCGCTCCGAGATCAGCTCGCCCTTCCAGTCGCGCCAGCCGGTGACGTCGGCCGGGGGCTGCTTGCTCTTGCCCTCCCACCAGACGTCCTGCGTCTGCTCGTTGTAGGCGACGTTGGTGAAGATAGTCCCGGTGCCCTCGGCGATCGCCTCGACCGCGGTGGGGTTGGTGGTCTCGTTGGTGTCCTTGGCGACGCCGAAGGCCCCGTACTCCGGGTTGATCGCGTAGACGCGACCGTCCTCGTCGTCGACCCACAGCCAGGCGATGTCGTCGCCGTAGAAGTGCACCTGGTACCGGTCGCCCAGGGAGTCCGGCGACAGGATCATGGCCAGGTTGGTCTTGCCCGAGGCGCTCGGCATGCCGCCCACGATGTGGTACGTGCGGCCGGTCTCCTTGTCGGTGATCCCCAGGAGCAGGAACTGCTCGGCGAGGAACTTGCCGGAGGCCCAGCCGTCGTAGGTGGCCTGGCGCAGCCCGTGGGCGATCTTGCCCAGCAGCGCGTTGCCGCCGTAGGACGAGCCGTAGTGCAGGATCGTGCGCTCGTCGGCGATGGTCACGAAGTAGCGCTGGTCCTCGGCGGTGCCCTGGCCCAGGCTGTCCAGGTCGCCGGTGACGTGCACGCCGCGGACGAAGTAGTCCTGGTCGGCGAGGTCGTTGACGTACTGCACGCCCACCCGCGCCATGCGGATCATGTGCAGGACGACGGTGCGGGTGTCGGTGAGCTCCACGCCGGTGGCGAAGGGCTGCAGCGGGGAGCCGGGGGGCGCCATCACGTAGGGGACGACGTACATCGTCTTGCCCGCGGACTTGCCGGCCATCCGCTCCTCGAGCATCGGGCGCATCTCCGACGCCGGGCGCCAGTTGTTGTACTCGCCCTTGTCGTCGGGGTTGTTCGTCGCGACGACCGTGCGCTCCTCGGAGCGCGCCGTGTCCTTGGGGTGGCTGCGCGAGTAGTAGCGCCCCTTGCCTGCGGGGAGGAGCTCACCCGCCTCGAGCGCCTCGGCGATCAGCCGCGCGTCGTCGGAGGCGTTGACGACCTCGACCCGCTCGGCGCCGGTGTGCTGCGCCCAGTGCTTCACGTAGGCGCGAACCGCTTCGTTCGTCAGCCCGGCTTCGTCCAGAACCGCGTCTATGGCAGTCACGAGGATCCTCTCCATCCGCTACGACCCACCTTCTCGTCCCAGGCGGGTTCCAGCCACCGCGGCGCTCGCGCGCCTGCGGGGGCGGCCCCGTGATCGGGAAACTCCGGGAATGGTGTCAGGCCTGTTACGGCCGGAGCACGTCGGGAGTCCCGCGGACCGTCGCCGGGCATCCGGAAGAGTGCTTCCACCGCTCGCACGTGTGACGTCCGTAACGCCGCAGGCGGGCGCTCGTTGTCCCCGGCACCTCGTCCCCGCCCCGCTGGAGTGCTCCCGTGCGCCGTCTCGTCGCGTGCCTGTTCGTCCTCGTCGTCTCGCTGGTGGTGCTCGCGCCACCGTCGTCGGCCGGCGGCCCGGTCCGCTACGTCGCGCTGGGCGACTCCTACAGCGCGGCCTCCGGCGTCCTGCCGCCGGACCTGACCGCGCCGCCGCAGTGCCTGCGCTCGACGGCGAACTACCCGCACGTCATCGCGGCCGCGACCGGCGCGCAGCTCACCGACGTGACCTGCGGGGCCGCCGACACCGGTGACTTCCTGGCCGCGCAGTACCCGGGCGTGGCTCCCCAGCTGGACGCGGTCGCCGCGGACACGCAGGTGGTCACGATGACGATCGGCGGCAACGACAGCAGCGTGTTCCTCAACGCGATCCTGCAGTGCGGCGCTGCCGGGCTCTCGACCCTCGGCCAGGGCAGCCCGTGCCGCGACACGTACGGCACGTCCTACGAGGACACCATCCGGACGACGACCTACCCGGCCCTGGTGCAGGTGCTCCAGGCGGTGCGGGCGAAGGCGCCGCGGGCCGAGGTCGCGATCCTGGGCTACCCGTGGATCGTCCCGGCGGCCGGCGGCTGCTTCGACAAGATGCCGATCGCGACCGGTGACATCCCCTACCTGCGCGGTGTGCAGGCCACCCTCAACGACGCCGTCCGCCGGGCGGCGAAGGCGACCGGCGTGACCTACGTCGACATGAGCCGGGCCTCGGACGGGCACGACGCCTGCCAGCCGCTCGGCGTCCGCTGGGTCGAGCCGGTGCTCCAGGGCACCAACCCGGTGATCGTGCACCCCAACGCGCGTGGCGAGGCCGGGATGGCCGCGGAGGCGCTGAAGGCCCTCCGCCGGCTCTGATCGGCGACCCCGCCGGCGGCCGGTCGCCGGGCTCAGACGGCGACCGGCTCCTTCGCCGCGGGGCTGTCCTCGAGCGCGCGGGTGAGCTTCTCGCCCTCGACGTCGACGTCGGGCAGCACCCGGTCCAGCCAGCGGGGCAGCCGCCAGGCCGAGCGGCCCAGCAGCGAGAGCACCGCGGGCACGATCGTCATGCGGACGAGGAAGGCGTCGACCGCGACCCCGAAGGCCAGGGCGAAACCCATCGTCTTGATGATCGTGTCGCTGGCCAGGATGAAGCCGGCGAAGACGCTGATCATGATCAGCGCGGCCGCGGTGACCACCCGGGTGCCGTGGCGCATGCCGCCGACGACCGCCTCGTCCGGCGTGGCGCCGTGGACGTACTCCTCCCGCATGCGGGTCACGAGGAAGACCTCGTAGTCCATCGCGAGGCCGAACAGCACGCCGATGAGGAAGATCGGCAGCAGGCTGATGATCGGCCCGGTGCTCTCCACGCCGAACACGCCGCTGAGCCACCCCCACTGGAAGATCGCGACGACGGCGCCGAAGGTGGCGACGACGCTCAGCAGGAAGCCCAGCACGGCCTTGAGCGGCACCAGGACGCTGCGGAACACCAGCAGGAGGAGCAGGAACGCCAGCCCGACGACGACGAGCAGGTAGGGCAGCATCGCGGCGTTGAGCTTGTCGGCGACGTCGAGGGTCACCGCGGTGACTCCCGTGACGGCCAGGGAGACCCCGGTGTCGGCCCGCAGCTGCGGCGCCAGGTCGCGGATGGTGCTCACCAGCTCCTCGGTGGCGTCCGTGGCCGGGCCGCTGGCCGGGATCACGGTCATGACCGCGGTGTCCTGCGCCGGGTTGAACTGCGCCGGTGCGACGACCGCGACGTCGTCGAGCTGCGCGATGGCGGCCTGGGCCTGCTCGGTCCCGGCGACGGCGCCGCCCTCCCCGGCGCCCTCGACCAGCACCAGCAGCGGTCCGTTGAAGCCCGGGCCGAAGCCCTCGCTCACCAGGTCGTAGGCCTTGCGCTGCGTGCTGTCCGGCGCGGCGGTGCTCTCGTCCGGCAGGCCCAGCTCCAGGTCCAGCGCCGGGACGGCGACGACGAGCAGCGTGCCGGCGGTGACCAGCAGGGCGACCAGCCGGTGGCGGACCAGGGCGGCGCCCCAGCGCGCGCCGAACGGCTGCGCGGCCTGCTCCTCGCGCTCGAGGCGGGCGCGGCCGCGCGTGCCGAGGATCCGCAGGCCGGCGAAGCCCAGCACGGCCGGCAGCAGGGTGAGCGCGATGACGACGGCGACGGCGACGGTGCCGGCGGCGGCCAGGCCCATCGCGGTGAGGAACGGGACGCCGACGACGGAGAGCGCGGCGAGCGCGATGACCACCGTGAGGCCGGCGAAGACCACGGCGGAGCCCGCGGTGCCCACGGCGCGGCCGGCGGCCTCCTCCGGCTCCCGGCCGAGGAACAGCTCGTGGCGGTAGCGCGACACGATGAACAGCGCGTAGTCGATGGCGACGGCGAGGCCGAGCATCAGCGCCAGCGTCGGGGTGCTGGAGCTCAGCTCGACGAAGCCGGTGGCGATCGTGACGCCGGAGACGCCGAGGGCCACGCCGATGATCGCGGTGAGCAGCGGCAGGCCGGCGGCCACCAGCGAGCCGAAGGTGAGGGCCAGCACGAGCGCCGCCACCAGCAGGCCGATCACCTCGGCGGCGCTCTGCTCGGGCACGCCCTGGGTGGCGTCGCCGCCGAACTCGACCTGCAGGCCGGCGCTCTCGGCGCTGCGGCCGGCGTCGAACAGCGCCTCGCGGTCGGTCTCGGAGACGTCGATGGTCTGGATGTCGTAGGCGACCTGCGCGTACGCGGTCCGCCCGTCGGCGGAGACGCCGTTCTCCAGGAACGGGTCGGTCACCGATGCCACGTGCGGCGCCTCGGCGACCTCGGCCAGCGCCTGCTCGATCGCGCTGCGCGTCCCGTCGTCGGCCACGGTGCCCTCGGCGCGGAAGACGACGCGGGCCGAGGCGTTGTCCGCCGCCGTGCCCATCTTCTGCTCGAGGGTGTCGAAGGCCGTGATGGACTCGACGCCGGGGATGGTGAAGGAGTCCGAGGTCGGCCCGGACAGCGTGGCCGCACCCGCGCCGAACACCGCCAGCAGCAGCGCCCAGACGAGGGCGACCAGGCCGCGGCGGCGGAAGGAGAACCGGCCGAGCCGGTAGAGCAGGGTGGCCACGAGAACTCCTCGATCGGGGTGGCGGGCGCGGCGCCGGAGGGCCGGTCCGCAGGCTCGGACGGCGTCGGTGAACGCGACGTGCCGGCTCCGAGGAGACTAACCGCGCAGCTAGGCTGGCCCTAGCCGATCGGCTAGGTGAGATGGCACACGTCGGGAGGGGGAGCGATGAGCGCAGCACCGGGCAGCACGGCTCCGGAGGGTGGCACCGACCGCACCGCGGGGGCCGGCCGCGCCCGCCTGCTGCAGGCCGCGTTGCGGCTGTTCGCCGAGGACGGCGTCAGCGAGACCTCGCTGCAGAAGATCGCCGACGCCCTCGGCGTCACCAAGGCGGCCGTCTACTGGCACTACCGCTCCAAGGACGAGATCATCCTGGCCGCCCTGCGGCCCGCGCTCGACGAGCTGGAGCGGCTGGCCGTCGCCGCCGAGGCGGAGCGCAGCCGGCGCGGCCGGGTGGAGCTGCTGGTCGCCGGCCTCGTCGACCTGCTGATCGGCAACCGCGGCGGGTTGTCGGTGCTCATGGGCGACGTCGCCGTCCGGCACCTGCTCGAACAGAACCCGGCGCTCATGGGCGTGCTGCAGCGGATCGTCGACCAGCTCGCCGGTCCCGACCCCGCCCTCCGGGTCGCGGCCACGCTGTTCCTCGTCGGGCTTCCCGGCCCGGCCGCCGATCCCGGCTCCGCCGCGCTGGAGGACGCCGAGCTCCGCGAGCACCTCATCGAGAGCGGGCGGCGACTGCTGCTGCCGAGGCGCTCGACACGCCCGGGCCCCGCATAGCTGCGGCGCACCTCACACCCGGCGCATCGCCCCAGGTAGGGGGCCCGTCCCGGCCCCGCGTGGCCCGGTCGCCGATTGTCACGGAACCGTAACGCTGCCTACCGTGGCGCGGTCCGTCGGTCGCACCGTCCCCACCCGGGGAAGCCGCCGGGCGCCGCTGAGTCGCCGTCGTCCTCCGGGGCGCGGGGAGCCGGGGACCCACCGCAGCACTGGGGTGAATCGCGCGCCGGACCGCCGTCCGCCGCGGGTAGGGCACTTCTGAGCCCGAATCCGTCAGCTAACCCGGTAGGCGGTATCGGAAGAACGGAGAGCCGCCGGATGGCGCGCCCCAGCACCACCGCACGACCCCGGTCCACCCGCCCCGCCGCCCACCGGCGCCCCCCGTCGGCGACCCGCCGGCCGGCCGTCTACATCGGCGTCGCCGCCGCAGGCGCCGTCATCGTGAACCTCGTCGTCGGGCCCGGCCCGGACGCGCAGGCCGAGGCGGCGCAGACCGAGTCGGTCAGCGTCGCCCGCCAGCTCGGCATCGAGGGCAGCTCCGGCGCGGTCGACGTCGCGCGGGACCTGGGGCCGCTGGCCGACCTGGCCGCCAGCCGCAGCAGCCGTGAGGACGCCGAGTTCGCCGCGCTGGCCACCCAGGCCGCCGCCGACCAGGCGGTGCTCGACCAGCAGCGGGCCGACGCGGAGGCCGCCGCCCGGCGGGCCGCGGAGGAGGCCGCCGCACGGCAGGCCGCCGAGCTCGCCGAGCTGGCCGCGGCGCAGGCCGCTGCCGCGAAGCCCGCGCCGGCCGCACAGGCCCCGGCCGCGGCGGTCGCGCGGGCCGCGGGCTCGGTCGCCGCCACCACCCGCGCGACGATCAGCAACAGCGCCGGTGCGATCAAGCCGCGGGCGCAGGCCGCCGCGGACGCCGTCGTCAGCAACGTCCCGGGGGCGGGCTCGATCACCCTCGGCGGCACCCGGCCCAGCGCCACCGACCCCGGCGGCCACCCCTCGGGCCTCGCGGTGGACTACATGGTCATGGCGAACGGCGCCCTCGGCGACGCGATCGTGGCCTACCACGTGGCGCACTGGAGCGAGCTCGGCGTGGAGTACCTCATCTGGGAGCAGCGGATGATGAGCACGCCGGGCGGTGCGTGGAAGCCCATGGAGAACCGCGGCGGCGCGACGGCCAACCACATGGACCACGTGCACGTGAACTACCGCTGAGCGCGGCGCCCAGCGGGCCGGCGCTAGTGTCGACGGCCCCGGGCGGCGGCTCCTCCGAGCACGCGGCCCGTTCCCGGAGACCGAGCTGGAGGAGCGCACCGTGACGACGACCGGTCGTGGACGGGGCCCCGACGACGAGGAGTCGCCCGCGGCTCCGCCGATCCCGTCCTTCGCCTCGCTGCGCGCCCCGCGCCGCACCCATGCCGCGATGGACGTGCTGCTGCCGCCCGCGCTGCCGCCGGTGCCCCCGCCGGTGCGGGAGCGGCCCGTGGCGGCCGCGCCCAGGCCCGCCGAGTGGCCCGACCTGCTCCGGTTCGGGGTGCGCGCCGCGACCGCCGCACTGCGCCTGCCCGGCCTGCTGGTGCGCGAGCCGGCGCGCCGGCTGCGGCGCCTCCTGGGGGAGTAGCGCCGCAGCCGGTGCGGTCAGCCGCGGACGCGGAGGAGGACCTTGCCGGCGGCCCGGCGCTCGTCGAGCTCGGTGACGGCGGCGACGACGTCCTCCAGCGGGTGCACGCTGCCCAGCACGGGGTCGAGCTTCCCGGCCTCGAGCAGCGGGTAGAGGTCCTCCCACTGCTCCTTGGGGAAGCCGGGCGCCCCGACGGACCAGAACGCGCCCCAGCCGACGCCGACGACGGAGACGTTGTTGAGCAGCAGCCGGTTGACCTTGACCGTGGGGATCTCCCCGCCGGTGAAGCCGAGGACCAGGATCCGGCCCTCGCGGCCCAGGCTGCGCAGCGAGTCGGTGAAGCGGTCGCCGCCGACCGGGTCGACGACCACGTCGACGCCCTTGCCGCCGGTCAGCTCCTTGACCGCGTCGCGGAAGCCGTCGGCCGGCACGACCTCGTCGGCGCCGGCGGCGCGGGCGACCTCGCCCTTGGCGTCGCTGGACACGACGGCGAGCACGCGGGCGCCGTAGGCCTTGGCCAGCTGGACGGCGGCCGTGCCGAGCCCGCCGGCGGCGCCGTGCACCAGCACCGACTCGCCCTCGCGCAGCTGGCCGCGTCGGCGCAGCGCGAAGTGCATGGTCAGGTAGTTCATGGGCAGGGCGGCGCCCTGCTCGAAGCTGACGCCGTCCGGGAGCGGGAAGGTCAGCGACGGCGCCGCGGCGACGACCTCGGCGAAGCCGCCGAGCGACGGGAAGGCCGCGACGCGCTGGCCGGCGGTGAAGCCGCTGCCCTCGGGGGCGGAGCGCACGACGCCGGCCACCTCGCTGCCCGGGGTGAAGGGCAGCGGGGGCTTCATCTGGTACTCGCCGCGGCTCTGCAGCACCTCGGGGTAGGTGACGCCGGCGACGTGGACGTCGATGAGCACCTTGTCGCCGGCCTCGGGCTCGGGGACGTCGACGACCTGGATCGCCCGGGGGCCGTCGAGGGTGGAGATCTGGGCGGCGCGCACGGGTCCTCCTGCGGTGGGGGTCGGTGGGGCTCCGAGCTTGTCAGACGGCCGCCGCGGCCGGGCGGGCGGCTCAGGCCGGCGCCGGGGCCTCCTCGGCCGCGATCTGCGCGTTCCACTCCTGCTTGGTCGACTGCCAGCCGTCCTCGGTGTCGCCGCGCCGCCAGTAGCCGGAGATCGACGTCCACTCCGCGTCGAGGCCGCACACGGCGCGCAGGTGCCGGCGCAGCTCGCGGACGGCGTGGGCCTCGCCGTGCACGAACAGGTGCCCGCGGCCGGGCGGCAGTTCCGCGGCCCGGACGGCGGCGACCAGCGTCTCGCCCGGTTCGCCGTCCCCGCGGTGCAGCCAGCGCAGCTCGGTGCCGGCGGGCACGGTCAGGTCGGGCTGCTCCTCCTCGGGGCCGGCGACCTCGACGAAGGCCAGGGCCCGCGCGCCGGCGGGCAGTCCTTCGAGCGCCGCGGCGATGGCCGGCAGCGCGGCCTCGTCCCCGGCGAGCAGGTGCCAGTCGGCGCCCGGGTGCGGGCGGTAGGCGCCGCCGGGCCCCATGAACTGGATGCGGTCACCGGGCTGCGCGGCGGCGGCCCACGGGCCGGCCACGCCCACGTCGCCGTGGTGCACGAAGTCGATGGTGAGCTCGCCGGCCTCGGCGTCCCACGCCCGCACCGTGTAGGTGCGGGTGACCGGCCACTGCTCCGGCGGCAGGGTGGCGCGCAGCTCGTCGACGTCGTAGGGCGCCGTGTAGCCGGCGCCGGCCGGGGGCAGCTGGAGCTTCACGTAGTGGTCGGTGAACTCGCCGGCGGGGAGGTCGCCCAGCCCCTCGCCGCCGAGGACGACGCGGATCATGTGCGGGGTGAGGCGCGTCGTGCGCAGCACCTCGGCCACCCGCGGGGTGCGCTTGCGGGGCTGGCGGGTGGCCTGTCGTGCCTCGGTCATGCCTGAACGGTAGTCCGGGGCTGGTTAGGGTGCCCTCACCAGGGGGTCGTGGCCTGCAGCACCGCCTCGGTGAGCGCGCGGGTGCGCAGGGCGGTGACCTGCTGGTACTCCGGATCGGCCACCATCGCGCTGAACGCCTGGCGGGACGGGTAGCGGATCAGCAGCACGGCATCCCAGTCCTGCCCGGCCTCGGCGACCAGCGCGGTGGAGCCGTCGCCGGCGTAGAGGATCTCGCCGCCGTAGCGGGGCAGGAACGTCGTCCGCAGCGCCTCGGCGTACTGCGCGTAGGAGTCGCGGCCGCCCTCGGCGTAGCGGAGCAGGTTGAGCATGACCACGGGCCCGCCCGGGTCCTCCTGCAGGTAGCGCTTGAGATCGGCACCGCGGGGATCGACAGCCATGCCGAACGTTAACCGGCGGCGGCCCTCCCACGCCCCAGCTGCCGCAGCGTCTGGACGACGTAGACGACCGACAGCACGAAGAACGCGGCCCCCACCGCGGCCCGCACCTGGTCGTCGGTGAGCGGGGACCGTCGTGCCACCGGGGTCGCCACCGTGTCGGCGACCCTCGCGCGCCAGCCCTGCAGACCGGCCTTGCCCATCGAGACGGCATCCATGGGGACGCCCTACCCCCGGGCGGGCTCGGTCAGCCGCGGAGCCCCGCAGTCGTACCCGTCGAGGAGACTGCGGGGGTGAACCGGATCGTCCTCGTGCGCCGCGGCGAGGAGGTCGAGCTCCGGGCGGACGACGGCGTCCTCCGGGTGCCGGCCGACGCGCTGCCGGAGGCCGTGGCCGCCCGGGAGGCGGGGCCGGAGCCGGTGCGCTGGGTCTGGGACGACACCACGCGCTGGTACCCGGCGCTGCTGGCCGCGGGGGTGCGGGTCGCGCGCTGCACCGACCTGCGGCTGTGCCACGCGCTGCTGCGGCGCTCGCCGTTCGCCGACCGGGGGCTGCTCGCCGCCGACGACGCGCCGGGCTGGGACGCGCTGCAGCCGGTGACCGCCGTCGACGCCGGGCTGTTCCCGCTCGACGACCCCGCGGACCGGCTGGACCCGGTCGCCGAGCACGAGCGCCAGCAGGCGGTGCTGGCCGCCTCCGCCGAGCGCGGGCGGCTGGCCCTGCTGCTCGCCGCGGAGTCATCCGGCGCGCTGGTGGCAGCCGAGATGACGTACGCGGGCCTGCCGTGGCGGGCCGACGTCCACGACCGGCTGCTCTCCGAGCTGCTCGGGCCGCGGCCGCCGGCGGGGCAGCGCCCGGCCGCGCTGGAGCGCCTGGCCGCCCGGATCCGGGACGCGCTGGGCGCCCCCGGGCTCAATCCCGACTCGCCGGCCGATCTGCTGCGGGCGCTCCGGGCGGCGGGGCTGCCGGTCCCCGACACCCGCTCCTGGACCCTCGAGCAGGTCGAGCACCCGGCGATGCCGCCGCTGCTCGAGTACCGCAAGCTCTCCCGGCTGCTCACCGCCAACGGCTGGGCGTGGCTGGACGCCTGGGTGCGCGAGGGCCGGTTCCGCTCCTGGTTCGTGCCCGGCGGTGTCGTCACCGGGCGGTGGGCGTCCAATGGGGGCGGGGCGCTGTCGATGCCGGTGCAGGTGCGCCCGGCCGCGATCGCCGACGAGGGGTGGCGGTTCGTCGTCGCCGACGTCGCCCAGCTCGAGCCGCGGGTGCTGGCCGGGATGAGCGGGGACTCCGCGATGGCCGACGCGGCCCGCGGCGCCGACCTCTACCAGGGCATCGTCGCGGCGGGCGTCGTCGGCAGCCGGGCGGAGGCCAAGGTCGGGATGCTCGGCGCCCTGTACGGCGCCACCCGCGGCGAGAGCGGCCGGATGATGCCGCGGCTGACCCGGCGCTACCCGCGCGCCATCGGCCTGGTCGAGGAGGCGGCGCGGGCGGGCGAGCGCGGCGAGGTGGTGCGCACCCTGCTCGGCCGCGGCTCACCGCTGCCGGCGGCCGGGTGGGCCGACGGCGCCGACCTCGGCGAGGCGCCCGACGACGGCGGTTCCCGCGAGGACCGCGACCGCCAGCGTCGCGCGTGGGGCCGGTTCACCCGCAACTTCGTCGTCCAGGGCACGGCGGCGGAGTGGGCGCTGTGCTGGCTGGCCGACCTGCGCAACCGGCTCTGGCAGCTGGGGGAGGGCGAGCTCACCGCCCGGCCGCACCTGGTGTTCTTCCTGCACGACGAGGTGGTCGTGCACACCCCCGAGCACCTGGCCGACGCGGTCGGCGAGGCGGTGCGGGAGGCCGCTGCCGCGGCCGGCCGGCTGCTGTTCGGGGAGTTCCCGGTCGACTTCCCGCTCGACGTCTCCGTCGTCGGCTCCTGGGCGGACGCCGGCTGACGGCGCCCGGTCCCGCGGTCAGCCGCCGGTGATCTCGCGGAGCGTCTCGTCGTCGCGGGCCACCCACGCCCGCCCGTCGCCGGCCAGCACGATCGGCCGCTGGATCAGCGCCGGGTGCCCGGCGAGCAACCGGAGCCAGACGTCGGGGTCGCGGGGCAGGTCGCGCACCCCGAGCTCGCGGGCCAGCGGGTCGCCGGTGCGGGTGATGTCCCACGGGTCGAGCCGGAGCGCGGCGAGCACCTCCCGGAGCTCGGCCTCCGTCGGCGGGTCGTCCAGGTAGCGGCGCAGCGCGACCTCGACGCCGGCGTCGGCCAGCCGCTCGCGGGCGGCGCGGCTCTTGGAGCACGACGGGTTGAACCAGACCTCCACGCCGGCAGCCTAGGTCGGTGCGCGGGGGAGGCGGCCGCCGTGGTGGAGTGGTCGCCGCCTCCGGCGCCGCCGGACGGATCGGGGCTCCGGGGGGAGAGGGATGGGCGAGCTGCTCGCGGGGGACGTCCTGCCCGACGGGCTCGGCACCGCGACCCTCCTGCTCGTCCTGCTCGCCGGGCTCACCGCCGGGTTCATCGACGCCGTCGTCGGCGGGGGCGGGCTGGTGCAGCTTCCGGCGCTGCTGCTGGTCCCCGGCATCAGCCCGGTGCAGGCGCTGGCCACGAACAAGCTCGGATCGGTGTTCGGCACGACCACCAGCGCCGTCACCTACTACCGGCGCGTCCGCCCCGACCTGCGGACCGCGCTGCCGATGGCGGGCATCGCGCTCGTGGGCAGCTTCTGCGGCGCCTCGGTGGCCGCGCTGTTGCCCGCGAGCGTCTTCAAGCCGGTGATCGTGGTGGCGCTGATCGGCATCGGGGCGTTCACCGTGCTCCGGCCCGCCCTGGGCGACGTCACCGCGCTGCGGCACAGCAGCCGCCGCCACCACGGGACGGCAGCGGTCATCGGCGCCGCCATCGGCTTCTACGACGGCATCCTCGGGCCCGGCACCGGCTCGTTCCTCGTGTTCGCCATGGTGTCGCTGCTGGGCTATGCGTTCCTGGAGGCGAGCGCCAAGGCGAAGATCGTCAACTGCGCCACCAACCTGGGCGCGCTGCTGTTCTTCGTGCCGCACGGCTCGGTCTACTGGGGCCTGGGCCTGCTGCTGGGTGCGGCCAACATGGTCGGCGGCTACCTCGGCGCGCGGACGGCGACCGCGCGCGGCAGCGGCTTCATCCGCGTCGCGTTCCTCGTCGTCGTCGGGGCGCTGGTGCTCCGGGTCGGCTGGGACGTCTGGCAGGAGAACGTCCGCCCGCACCTCTGACGTGCACCGACCTGGCGCGCGGATGCGGCATCCCGAGGTCGGGAACGCTGCATCCGCGCGCCCGGTCGGCCTCGGACGGCGGGGTCAGCCCCGGCGGGAGCGCCCGCGCGGTCCGCCCTGGCGGCCGCCGAGCGCGCGGCCCGCGGAACGCTGACCACCGGGACGGCGGTCGCGGTTGCCGCCCGAGCGGCCGGCGGGACCACCGCTGCACGGGCGGCAGGTGGTGAACCAGGGGGCGATCGCCGAGCCGCAGCTCGTGCACTTGCCCGACCGGCCCAGCGCGATCGCGTCGGGGAGCAGCTCGGTGATCATCTCCGCGCACTCCTCCTCGACCCAGGCGGCGTCGTCGCCGTCCAGGCCGCCGACGCCGGGGAACTGGCGCAGCAGCGTCTGGGCGTCGCGGGCGGCCGCGGCGGCCTGCTCGTACTCCTCGACGGTGCCGCCGCGGGGGACGTCGGGCAGCACCGTCTCCGGCGGGACCGGGATGCCGACCGCGTGCTGGAGCGCGGCCTTGGCCAGCGTCAGCCAGCGGGTGCGCCGCGGCGGGTTGTAGTCGATGGCCAGGTTGACCAGCCGCCACACGGTCTCCAGGTCGCCGGCCGCGCCGAGCGGGCCGCGCAGCAGCGGCAGCAGGGCGTGCACCCGCAGCACCAGGCTGGTGACGTCGTCGGCGGTCATGGCCTGGTCGCGGGTCGCGGCCCGGGCCCACGCCATCCAGCGGGTGAGCGCCTCGGGGAGATCGACGGCCTCCATGGCGCCGAGGTCCTCGAGCTCGGGGCGCAGCCGCGGGGCGCGCTTGGGCAGGTCGCTCATCTCGTCGCCGCGGGCCACGGCGGCACCGTTGGCGACCAGCCCGGCCAGGGGCTTGAGGCCGCTGACGCCGATGAGGATGCCGACGGCGCCGTGCCCGGTGAGGCCGTAGCGGCCCGCGCGGCCGGCGATCTGCGCGGCCTCCCAGGTGCGCAGCGGCCGCACCTCCTGGCCGTCGAACTTCGTCGTCTCGGCGAACAGCACGGTGGTGGCCGGCACGTTGATGCCGTGCCCGATGACGTCGGTGGTGACCAGGACGTCGAGCTCACCCTCGGTGAACCGGTCGATGACCTCACGGCGGGTGGCCGGGGGCAGCGCGCCGTAGAGCACGCCGACCTTGCCGGGGCGGTGCTGGTCGAGCTCGGAGGCCGCGGCGTAGACCGCCTTGCGGGAGAACGCGACGACCAGCGTCTGCGGGCGCACGCCCTCGGGGCGCACCGGGGCGCGCAGCACGTCGAGCCGGGACAGCCGCTTGTGGTTGACGACCTCGACGTGCTCGGCGTCGGAGACCAGCGGCTTGAGCACCAGGTAGGCCTCGGCGGCGCTGATCAGGTGCATCGTGCGGTACTCGCCGGTGAGCAGCAGCCGCGCCCAGTGGTGGCCGCGGTCGGGGTCGGTGACCCAGTGCGCCTCGTCGAGGACGAGCATCTCGCCGCGCGGCGGCGCCTTCTCGACGGTGCAGCAGACGATCGGCGCGAACGGGTCGATCTCCTCCTCGCCGGTCGACAGGCCGACGGTGCCCTCGGGCAGCAGGGCGGAGAGCTTGGCGTAGGCCTCGTGCGCCAGCTGGCGCAGCGGCGCGGCGTAGACGCCCGAGCCGGAGGCGGCCAGCGCCTGCAACGACTCGTAGGTCTTGCCGGAGTTGGTGGGGCCGAGGTGGAAGACGACGTCCTCGGGCCGGGTGCTGCGGGTCGGCAGCGCGGGCTCGGCACCCTCGACCCAGCTCTGCTGCGCCAGCTTCTCCTGGCGGGCGGCGGCGCGGTCGGCCTCGCGGGCGGCGGTCTGGCGGCCGGCGGAGCGCTCGCGACGGCGGGCCGTCTGCGGCAGGGGGGTGGACTGGATCTCGGGCAAGCAGTGTCCTTCGAACGGGTTCGGAGCAGGGGCGGGGTCGACGCCGTCGCAGGCGGACCATCGCTCCGATCAACAGCGGGGGCGGCGGGTTCATGCCCGGGGCCGTCTGCTCACCGGGCCCGCACGGGCACCCCATGGTCGCACCGACCGGCGGTGCGACCTGCGTCGCACCGCCGATCGACCCCGTCCGTCAGGGCTGCACGAGGATCCGGATCGGGTTGCCGTCGCGCTCCTGGAGGCGGCGGATGCCCTCGCCGACGTCCTCGAGGGAGACCACGCCGCTGATCGACCGGGACAGGTCCAGCCGGCCGCTGGCGACCAGCTCGGCCAGCGTCCCGATGTCGGTGCCCTGGTAGCCGAGGTGCCCCCGCGCCTGCTTCGTGGAGAGCCCGAAGCCCAGGGTGCTGCCGAGGGAGGCCTCCTCGCCGCTCAGCCCGACGACGACCACGCGCCCGCCGTTGGCCAGCGACGCCAGGCCCTGGTCGAAGGTGACGGCGAGGCCGACGGCGTCGAAGGCGACGTCCAGCATCCGGCCCTTGGTGGCCTCGGAGATCTTCGCCGCGAGGTCGGGGTCGCGGGAGTCGAAGGCGAAGTCGGCGCCCAGTTCCAGCGCCCGCCGGCGGACCTCCTCCTCGAGGTCGACGGCGATGATCGGGTTGGCCCCGACCAGCCGGGCGAGCTGCACGACGTGCGTGCCCACGCCGCCGACTCCCCAGACCCCGACGGCCTCGCCGATGCGGACCTGCCCGGTGTGCACGACCGCGCCGAAGGGCGTGGAGACCGCGTCGGCCAGGATCGCGGCCTGGTCCATCGGCACCCCGTCGGGCACCTCGGTGAGGCCGAACGCGCTGGCCAGCGTGTACTCGGCCCACGCGCCGTCGTAGGCGAAGGCCATGAGCTGGATGCTCAGGCACTGCCGGCCGCGCACGCAGTTGGCGCAGGTGCCGCACGGGCGCCCGGCGGCGGGGATCACCCGGTCGCCGACCGACCAGCCGGTGACGCCCTCGCCGAGCTCGGCGATCGTGCCGGAGGCCTCGTGGCCCTGGGTGATGACGTCGGGGGTGCCCAGGCCGCCGAACACGCCGTCGATCAGGCTGAGGTCGGAGTGGCAGATGCCGCAGTAGGCGACCTTGATCAGCACCTGGCCGGGGCCGGGTGAGGGGATCGGGACGTCCTCCACCGCCCACTCGCCGGTGGCCTTGTAGAACCGCTGGGCACGCATCGTTCCTGTCATGGAGCAACTGCCTCTCGCCGGCGGCGACCGCCGGGTCTCTGGGACGGGTCGGGCGACAGTGTGCTGGCCGGGCGGTGACGTGCGTCGCAACCCCACCTCCGTATCGTCGCGGCGGCGATCCGAATCGACCGAGGAGAACGCAGTGCGCAGCGAGCCGGGGGCACCCGCAGAGTCCGAGCCGACGGTGCACGACGTCCTCGACCTCGAGGAGATCGACCGCGACCTCTACCGCAGCACGCTGGTCTTCGCCGACCCCTTCCCGCTGTACGGCGGGCAGGTCGCCGCGCAGGCGCTGCTCGCCGCCGGGCTGACCGTCGGCGAGGGCCGGCTGCCGCACTCGCTGCACGGGTACTTCCTGCGCAGCGGCGACGCCGCCCGGCCGACGATCTTCCGCGTCGAGCGGGACCGGGACGGTGGCTCCTTCTCCGCCCGCCGCGTCGTCGCGGTGCAGGGCGGCGAGGTCATCTTCAGCATGGCGGCGTCCTTCCACGCCGGCGGTGCGGGCCCCGACATCCCCGTGCAGGAGATGCCCGACGTCGAGGCGCCGGAGACGCTGACGAGCCACGGGATGCCGCGGCTGTTCACGATGGAGAGCCGGCGGCCCGGGCAGGCCGACGAGTCCTGGCGGCTGCCGACCCGCTTCTGGGCGCGGACGACGGTGCCGCTGCCCGACGACCAGCTGGTGCACGCCTGCGTGCTGACCTACCTGTCCGACATCGGCACGGGGCTGGCCAACATGCCGCAGGACGAGGCGAGCCCGGGGCCGACGCTGGACCACGCCCTCTGGTTCCACCGGCACGCGCCGCTGGACGACTGGGTGCTCATGGACATGCAGCCGGGCACGGTCTCGGGTGGACGCGGCTGGTACACCGGTGCGATCTTCACCGCCGGCGGCACGCTCGCGGCCAGCTTCACGCAGGAGACGCTGTTCCGGGCGGGCAAGAACCCGTTCCGCCCCGGCAGCTGACCACCCGCCCCGACCCGCTGGAGACCCCGTGCCCGACATCTCGATCCCCGGCGCCGCCAGCGCCCCGGAGCTGCGGGCCTACCTCGCGGTGCCGCCGACGGGGGAGGGGCCGTGGCCGGCGGTCGTCGTCGTCCACGAGGCGTTCGGGCTGAACGACGACACCCGGCAGCAGGCCGACCGGATGGCCGCGGCCGGCTACCTGGCGGTCGCGCCGGACCTGTTCACCGCCGGGGGCGCGCTGCGCTGCCTGCGGACGACGTTCCGCGCGCTGCTGCGCGGCGAGGGCGCGGTCCTTCGGTGACCTGGAGGCCACCCGGCTGTGGCTGCGCGACCGCCCGGACAGCACCGGACGGATCGGCATCCTGGGCTTCTGCATGGGCGGCGGCTTCGCGCTCATGGCCGCGAACAAGGGCTTCGACGTCTCCGCGCCCAACTACGGCGCCGTCCCGGCGAACGCCGAGGAGCTGCTCGGCGGCGCCTGCCCGGTGGTCGCCAGCTACGGCCGGCGCGACGTCATGTTCCGGGGCGCCGCCGCGAAGCTCGAGACCGCGCTGACGAACCTCGGCGTCGAGCACGACGTGAAGGAGTACCCCGACGCCGGGCACTCCTTCCTCAACCGGCACAACGCCGGCCCGTTCAGCGTGCTCGAGCGGGTGGCCGGCTTCAGCTACCACCAGCCCTCGGCCGAGGACGCCTGGGCGCGGATCCTGCGGTTCTTCGGCGAGCACCTGCGGCCCGCCGCGCGCTGAGCGATCAGCTGCCGGCGTCGTCGTCCGGGTGCGGCGGGACGCTGTCGGCGACGACGGCGCCGCGCTCGCCCGGGGGTCGCTCGGGCCCGACCGTGGAGTCCCGCGCGGTCTGCCGCTCGCTCTCCGCGTTCACCGTCGCGCCGACGATGACCAGGAAGACGCTGAGCCACAGCCAGAACATGCTGATCGCCACGCCGCCGAGTGAGCCGTACGTCGTCTCGTAGGAACCCAGGCTCTGCACGTAGGCGAACAGCGCGACCGAGGTGACCAGCCACAGGAGGGTCGCCACCCCCGCGCCCACGCTGATCCACCGCCAGCGGGCCCGCTTCCGGTCGGGCGCGAACCGGTAGAGGACGGCGAGGACGAGCGCGAGCACGACCGACAGCGCCAGCCAGAGCAGGGCCGGCGCGAACGGGCGCAGCGGATCGGGCATCCGGTCCAGCCGCCGCGACAGGGCGCCGGTGCCGGTGAGCACCGCGCCGATGGTGAGCGCGCCGCCGAGCACGAAGGTGACCGCGAGGCCGGTCCGCCGCCAGAAGCTGCGGGTCTCGGTCTCGGAGTAGGCGAGGGTCAGCGCGTCGATCAGGTAGGTGGCGGCGGTCGTGGCGGTGACCAGCGCCGCGGCCAGCCCGCTGAGCCCGCGCCAGGTGAGCACCTGCGTCGAGGCGGTGGTGATGGTGGTCAGCTGCTCGGCGACCAGCGGCTCGAGCTCGGGCGGCAGCACCTCGGCGACCGAGGAGAGCTGGTCCAGCGCCTGCTCCGGGGTGTTGACCGCGCCGTAGATCGACAGCGCCGTCACCAGCAGCGGGGCGATGGAGAGGATCGCGAAGAAGGAGACCGCCGCGGCCAGCGCCATCAGCCGGTCGTCGAGGACGTGCCGGGCGGCCCGGGCGAGCACCTGACGCCAGCCCCGCACGGGGATCCGGTGCGGGGCGTGCGCGTCGTGGCCGTGCCGCGCGGTCGCCATGGTGGCTGTAGTGCCCCCGATCCGGCGTTTCGTGCACGAACCGTCGTCTCCGGGCGCGCGGGACGACGGTTCGTGCACGAACGGTGCCCTCGGGCCTGCCGCTCGGTGGTCCAGCCGTCGTCGGCCGGTGCTGCTTGACTGGGCCGGTCCGCGTGGCGCACCCGCGGGCACCGGCTCGGGAAGGACGGTCCATGCACCTCGGCGTCGACAGCTTCGTTGCGGCGGTGACCGACCCCTCGACCGGCCACCTGGTCGGGCCGGAGGAGCGGATGGAGCACCTGCTCGAGGAGATCGAGCTCGCCGACCGGGTCGGGCTGTACTCGTTCGGCATCGGTGAGCACCACCGCCCGGAGTACTACGACTCCGCGCCGCCGGTGATCCTGGCCGCCGCGGCCGCCCGCACCTCCCGCATCCGGCTGGGCAGCGCGGTCGCCGTCCTCAGCGCCGCGGACCCGGTCCGGGTGTTCCAGCAGTTCGCCACGCTGGACCTGATCGCCAAGGGCCGGATCGACCTCGTCGTCGGCCGCGGCTCGTTCACCGAGGCGTTCCCGCTGTTCGGGCTGAGCCTGGCCGACTACGACGAGCTGTTCGCCGAGAAGCTGGACCTGCTGCTGCAGATCCGCGATTCCGAGCGCGTCACCTGGTCGGGCCGGCACCGCCCGCCGCTGAACGGGCAGGGCGTCTACCCGCGTCCGCTGCAGGACCCGCTGCCGATCTGGGTGGGCGTCGGCGGGACGCCGGAGTCGTTCGTGCGGGCCGGGCTGCTCGGCCTGCCGCTGATGGTGGCGATCATCGGCGGCGAGCCGCGCCAGTTCGCCCCGCTCATCGACCTGTACCGCCGGGCCGGCGCCCAGGCCGGGCATCCGCCGGAGCGGCTCCAGGTGGGGCTGCACGTGTTCGGCTTCGTCGCCGGGAGCACGCAGGCGGCGGCGGACACCATCTACCCGGGGTGGCACGAGATGTTCGAGAAGGTGTCGCGCGAACGCGGCTTCTCCCCGCCCAGCCGGGCCCAGTTCGACGCCACCAGCGGCCCGAACGGCGCCTTCTTCATGGGCGATCCCGAGACCGTCGCCGAGAAGCTGGTGCGGATCTCGGCGCAGCTCGGCGGGGTGGACCGGATCTCGCTGCAGATGACCAACCCCCGGCTGGCGCACGCCGACCTGATGCGCGGCATCGAGCTGCTCGGCACCGAGGTCGCGCCCCGCGTGGCGGCGTCGGCATGACCGCGGCGCGGGAGTGGAGCCTCGACGGGCACGCCGGCCGGCTGGCCGGGCGGACGTGGGAGGGCGCCTCGCCCACGCACGTGGTGCTGCTGGCGCACGGCTACGGCGAGCACACCGGGCGGTACGACCACGTCGCCGCCGCCCTGGTGGACGCCGGAGCGGCCGTGTTCGCCGTCGACCACGTCGGGCACGGGAAGAGCGACGGCGACCGGGTGGTGATCACCGACTTCGAGCGGGTCGTCGACGACCTGCACGTCGTCGACGAGCAGGCGCGGGCGCAGCACCCCGGGCTGCCGGTCGTGCTGATCGGGCACTCGATGGGCGGGCTGATCGCGGCCCGCTACGCGCAGCGGTACGGCGGCTCGCTGGCCGCGGTCGTGCTGTCCGGCCCGCTGGTCGGGGAGTGGGGCGGAGCGGCGCTGCTCGACCTGCCCGAGCTGCCGGACACCCCGCTGGACAGCAGCACGCTGTCCCGCGACCCGGCCGTCGGCGCGGCCTACGAGGCCGACCCGCTGGTCTGGCACGGCCCGTTCCGGCGGCCCACCCTCGAGGCGATCGTCCGGGCGCTGGTGGCGATCCAGGACGGGCCGTCGCTCGGGGCGCTGCCGCTGCTGTGGGCGCACGGCGAGGGGGACCGGCTGGTCCCGCTCGAGGGCTCCCGCGTGGGCGTCGAGCACCTGCGCGGCGAGACCTACGCCGAGCGCATCTACCCCGGGGCGCAGCACGAGATCTTCAACGAGACCAACCGCGACGAGGTCCTCGCCGACGTCGTGGCCTTCGTGCGGGAGGCGCTGCGTGGCTGAGCCGAGCCTGCTCGCCGTCTTCGCCCACCCCGACGACGAGTCGATCTCCGCCGGCGGGCTGCTGGCCCGCTCGGCCGCCGCCGGCGCGCGGACGACCGTGGTCTCGGCGACCTGGGCCGAGGGGACGGCGCGGGCCGGCGAGCTGGCCGAGGCGGTCCGGCTGCTCGGGGTCCAGGAGCCGCCGCGGCTGCTCGGCTACGCCGACGGGCAGGTGCCCGAGTCCGCGCCCGGGCGGCCCCGCCTGGTGGACGCGCCCCTCGACGAGGCGGTCCGGGCCCTGGCCGTGCACATCCGGGAGGTGCGGCCCGACGTGGTGGTCACCCACGACGCCTACGGCGGGCTGACCGGGCACGCCGACCACGTGCACACCTACCGGATCACGCTGCTGGCGACCCAGGCCGCCGGCCTCGAGCAGATGTACCCGGATGCCGGGGAGCCCTGGCGGCCGCAGGCGCTGTTCCTGGCCACCCACCCGGAGCCCGTCGTCGCCGGGCTGCGGCAGGTCGTCGGCGCCCAGCGGGCGGTGCACGGCGTCCCCGAGGAGCAGATCACCGACCACCTCGACGTCACGCCGTGGCTGGACGCGAAGATCGCCGCGATCCTGGCGCACCGGACCGAGGTGGAGCGCGGGGCGGTGCCCGGCCTGGTCGCGGCGGCCCCGCCCGAGGCGCGCGCGGCGCTCCTCTCCACCGAGTGGTTCACCCGCTGGGAGCCGTTCCCGGCGGTGCCCGCGCGCTAGCTCAGGGCGCGAGCAGCGCGCGGACGGCGTCGATCGTGTCGGCGTCGGCGGGGGTCTTGTCCGGGCGGTAGCGCAGCACGCGGGCGAACCGCAGCGCGACGCCGCCGGGGTAGCGGGTGCTGCGCTGGGCGCCGTCGACGGCTATCTCCACGACCAGTTCCGGCCGCAGCAGCACACCCCAGTCGGGTCGCTCGCGGGCGTGGCTGGGGAAGGTGGCGGTCTGCCAGGCCAGCAGCTCGTCGGTCATGCCCTTGAACGTCTTGCCGACCATCACCGGCTCGCCGCCGTCGGGGTCGCGGGCGCCGAGGTGGATGTTCGAGAGCGTCCCGGTGCGCCGTCCGTAGCCCCACTCCGCGCCCAGGACGACGAGGTCGAGGGTGTGCACCGGCTTGACCTTCTGCCACGCCTTGCCGCGCCGGCCCGCCGCGTACGGCGCGTCGAGCGCCTTCACGACGACGCCCTCGTGCCCGCCGGTCAGCGCGTCGTCCAGCACCTGCGCCGCCCGGTCCGCGTCGGGGCGGCGGGTGCCGGGCATGCGCAGCGCGGCGTGCGCGTCGTCGGCGAGCAGCCCGGCCAGCGCGTCCAACCGCTCGGCCAGCGGTTCGTCGAGCAGGTCGCGCCCGTCGAGGTGCAGCAGGTCGAAGAAGAACGGGCTGAGCAGCACGCCTTCGTCCGCCGTCTCGCTGCCGAAGCGGCTCATCGTGTCCTGGAACGCGCGCGGCCGGCCGTCGTCGTCCAGCGCGAGCGTCTCGCCGTCCAGCACCGCGGTGCGGCAGGGCAGCGACCGGACCAGCGCGACCAGCTCGGGCACGCCGTCGGTGATCTCGCGCAGCGTGCGGGTCCAGACGCGGACGTCGTCGCCGTCGCGGTGCACCTGGATGCGGGCACCGTCGAGCTTGAACTCCACCGTGACATCGTCACCGAGGTCCCCCAGGGCGGCGTCCAGCGACGAGCCCGGGCTGGCCAGCATCGGCCGCACCGGCCGGCCCACCTCCAGCCGCACCGCCTCCAGCGCTGCGGTGCCCCCGGTGAGCGCGGTCGCCGCCGTCGCGGGCAGCCGGCCCGAGAGCATGAACGCCCGGCGCACCGCCGCGGCCGGGACGTCGGTGGCCGCCGCGACTGCGTCGAGCACGACGCCCTCAAGCGCACCCTGCCGCAGCTCGCCGGTGAGCAGCCGGACCAGGAACCGCTGCTCCTCCTCGGTCGCGGCGGCGAACAGCCCGGTGAGGACGGCGTCCCGGCGGGCGGCCGATCCCGCGCCCGACGTCGTCGCGAGCTCGCCGAGCGCGGCGACGACGGCCGCGACGGTCAGCGAGGGCTCGGTGGCGGGGGTGCCCGTGCGCGGGGCGAGGGTGCGCCAGCCGACCCCGAGCCGGCCCTGCCCGGTGTCGCCGGAGAGCCAGGCGGTGACCGGCTCGACCTCCGTCGGCTCGGCGGTGCGGAGCAGCGCCGCGATGGCGGCGGCCTTGGCCGTGCGCGAGCGCGTGGCCGCGACCTGGGCGGACGCGGCGACGACCTCGGCGAGCAGCACGGGGCCATGGTGGCAGCCCCCACCGACGGTCCGGCGACCTCCGGGGTGCGCGACGTCCGGCCGGACCGGTATGCATTGCGTCCATGACCGCCAGCGCACGCGACTCCGACCTCGTCGTCTTCGGGGCGACCGGCTTCGTCGGGAAGCTGCTCGCCGCCTACCTGGCCGAGCACGCTCCCGCCGGGGTCCGGATCAGCCTGGCCGGGCGCTCCCGCGCGCGGCTGGAGGAGGCCCGGGCCGCGCTGCCGGGAGCAGCGGCCGACTGGCCGCTGATCGAGGCCGACGCCGCCGACCCCGCGTCGATGGCCGCGCTGGCCGCCGGCACCCGCGTCGTCGTCACCACGGTGGGGCCCTACGCCCGGTACGGCATGCCGCTGGTCGAGGCCTGCGCCGCTGCCGGCACGCACTACGCCGACCTGACCGGTGAGGTGCTCTTCGTCCGCGACGCGATCGACCGGACCGACGCGGTCGCCCGCGGCACCGGCGCGCGCATCGTGCACGCCTGCGGCTACGACTCGATCCCCTCGGACCTCAGCGCGATGCTGCTCGGGGCCCGCGCGGCCGCCGACGGCGCGGGTGGCCTGCGCGACGTGCAGCTCGTCGCCACGCTCAAGGGCGGGTTCAGCGGCGGCACGATCGACTCCATGCGTGCGCAGGTCGAGGCGATCGGCAAGGACCCGTCGCTGCGCAAGGTCGCCGGGCACCCGTTCGCCCTGAGCCACGACCGTGCGGCCGAGCCGAAGACGCAGCAGCCGCGCGACGCCGGCCTGCCCCAGCGGCTGCCGGACGGGCGCTGGGCGGCGCCGTTCGTGATGGCGTCGTTCAACACCCGGATCGTGCGGCGCAGCAACGCGCTGCAGGACTGGGCGTACGGCCGCGAGTTCAGCTACGGCGAGGTCATGGGCGTGGGCTCGGGTCCGGCGGGTGCGGTGTCCGCCGCCGGTGTGACCGCCGGGTTGGCGGGGGCCCTCGCGGCGATGTCGTTCGGGCCGACCCGCGGACTGCTCGACCGGGTGCTGCCCGCGCCGGGCGACGGCCCCAGCGAGGAGGTGCGGCGCACCGGCTGGTTCCGGATGGACGTCAGCGCCACCACCGAGTCCGGACGCCGGTACACCGCCGTCGCCTCCGGGCAGGGCGACCCCGGCTACGCCGCGACCGCGGTGATGCTCGGGGAGTCCGCGCTCGCCCTGGCGTTGGACGGCGACCGGCTCCCCGACCGCGCCGGCTCGCTCACCCCGGCGACGGCGCTGGGCGACGTCCTGGTCGAGCGGCTGCGCGCCGCCGGGCACACCTACGAGGTGACGCCTGGCTGAGCCCGCACGGCAGTCGTTTCCCAGGGAGCGCACGGGAGCGGGCCAGGTCCGCGCCAGGAAGCGCCCGCAGGCTCCTCCCGGGAGCCGGGGACGCCGGCTGACGACGAGGAGCCGCCATGCGCAAGAAGCTGATCATCGCCGCCGCCGCCGGGACGCTGGGCCTGGGGGGACTGGCGGTCGCCGTCCCGGCGGTCGCCGACGAGGGGAGCACCGCCGGGTCGGCGGTCGGGCGGATCGCCGACGCCTTGTCGGGGCTGGTGTCCGACGGGTCGATCACCCAGGAGCAGGCCGACGAGGTCGCGAGCACCCTGAGCGATGCCGGCATCGGCGACCGGGGCGGGCACCGCGGCGGAGGCCCGGACCTGGACGCCGCCGCGACGGCGCTGGGCATGACGCAGGACGAGCTGCGCGCCGCACTGGAGACCGAGGGCACCACGCTGGCCGACGTCGCCGAGGAGCAGGGCGTGCCGGTGGGGACGCTCGTCGACGCGCTGGTGAGCGCGGCGCAGGAGCGCATCGCCGCCGCGGTCGAGGACGGCCGGATCACCCAGGACCAGGCCGACGAGCGGCTGGCCGACCTCGAGCAGCGGATCACCGACCGGGTGGACGACCCGCTGCCGGCGCCGGGTGATCGCGGCCCGGGCGGGCCGGGTCGGGGAGGTGCGCACGAGCGGTCCGACGGCGGCCCGCACGACCGGTGGGGCGGCGCTCCGGACGACGGGGCGGACGGCGGGGCGGAGCCGACTCCGGCCGACTGAGTCGGGCCGGCTGCGGCCGGAGGGGGAGCGGGGGGCGTGCCCGGTACCGCGGGTGCGCCCCTCGCCGCTGCTCGAGCGCCGCTGCTCCGACGGGCGCCGCTCGGCGGTGGGCGCGGCGGGTCAGGCGGCGGGCGGTTCCAGCAGGAGGACGGGGATCCGTCGGCCGGTCCGCCGCTGGTACTCGACGAAGGACGGGAACGTGGTGCACGCCCGCGACCACCACTGCGCCCGCTCCGTGCCGGTCACCTCGCGGGCGACGAGGGAGAGGTGGAGGTCGCCGTCGCGCAGCTCGACCTCGGGGTGGGCGAGCGCGTTGACGTACCAGTGCGGGTGCGCGTCGCCGCCCCGCGTGGAGGCCACCGCGGCGTAGACGCCGGCGTGGGCGACCCGCATCAGCGGCGTCTTCCGCAGCAGGCCGGTGCGGGCGCCGACGGTGGTGAGCAGGACGACGTCGCGCCCGCGCAACCCGCGGCCGGTGCGCTCGAGGTGCTCGACCTCTTCCCGGACCCACGGCACGGTGCTTGGCTCGTACGCCCCGACCAGTGCCATGCGGTCATCCTCCCCGGGAGACGACCGCTGCGTGCGTGCGGGCGCGCCGCCGAGCCGGCCCTGCCGGGCGGCATACCGGTGCCAGGGCAGGGTCGGCTCGCTGTCGAACTCGGGTAGCCGGGTCACGTCCCGGCGGGAGGTCAGGCGGAGAGGAGGAACGGTTCGCCGATGAGGATCTCGGTGCCGTCGGGGCGGTAGGTGCGCCATCGGCCGTCGGGTTGGCGTTCTATCCGGAAGCCGTGGTGGACCTTGGTGTGGTGGCGTTCGCAGAGCAGCCCGGAGTTGTGCAGCGAGGTCTCGCCGCCGTCGATCCAGTGCACGAGGTGGTGGACGTCGCACCAGTAGCTGGGTGCGTCGCAGCCGGCGAAGACGCAGTGCCCGTCGCGCGCCTCGACCGCGCGGCGCAGGTGCGGCGGCACCACCCGGTGGGTGCGGCCCAGGTCCAGGGGCTGGCCTTCGGGGCCGATGACGATGCGGGTGATGGCGCCGTCGCAGGCCAGCCAGCGGGCCTTGGCCGCGGAGATCAGCCCACCGAAGGTGGTGCGCCCGGCACCCGTGCCGACGCCCGCGGCGGACGAGGTGTCCATGAGGTCCTCGTGGTCGATGAGCACCCCGATGTGCGGCTTGTGGCCGCGCAGTACCGGCAGGTTGCCTGAGGCCAGGGCGTTGTCGCACAGCTGCACGAGGGCGTCGCCGGCCTGCTGGGCGCGGGTGCGGGTGTCCCCGGCGGGGCGGGAGGCCTGCAGGATCGACTCGATCGCGGCCTGGAACTTCTCCCCACCCACCGCATCCAGGGTGCCGGAGAAGGACAGGGTCCCGTCGGTGTGCTTGGCGAACGACAGCGACCGCTGCTCGGTGGAATCCGGTTCGGCGCCGTCGGGGTCCAGCCGCGCCAGGTAGTGCCCCACGGCCTGCCGCAGATCCGCGTGCGAGGCGCTCACCGCGACCTCGGTGAGCAGCCGGTCGATCTCGGCGAGGTCCACGCCCTGGGCCTCGGCGCGGGCCAGGTTCACCTCGGCCACGACCGGCGCGATCACCGACACCGCCTCCGCCGGCACGAGACCCGAGGCCGCCGCTGCCGCGAGCGCCGGCAGCTGCTCCAGCGCGCGCCCGTTGCGCACCAGCTGGCCCGCCGCGCCCTGCGGCAGCCGGTGGTGCCCGCGCAGCCAGGAGGCCATCGTCGCCTTGCCGTCGTGCTCGGAGGCCTGGGTCAGCTCACCCTCGCGCACCGTCCGCGACACCTCGGCGTCCAGCCGGTTGCGGGCCTGCACCAGCACCCCGGTCCGCTCGATCACCGCCGGCCCGAACGAGGACTTCAGGTCCTGACCGCCCAGAGCCGTGAGGGCGCCGGTCAGGCACTCCACCGGCGTCTCACAGTCAGTCGAACACATGTGCGAATAGTATCGCCAACGGCAGTACGAGACCAGATGAATCCCCAGGTCAGACGCCTGTCCACAGATCGGCGACGGCCCTTGACAGGGCTCGCCGAGCACCGGATCGGACCGCCCGCGCTGTGACGTGCGCTACGGTCCGGCGCATGCAGCTCCCCGACGGTCTCGTGGCCGTGGTGAAGCGCGAGTGCCCCACCTGCGTCCTCGTCGAGCCGGTGCTGCGGGAACTCGGCGCCACCGTCTGGTGCCAGGACGACGCCGGCTGGTTCGAGCACGAGGACCTCGAGCTCGAGCTCTCGTACCGGTGGAACATCGAGACCGTCCCGACGCTCCTGCGGATCGAGGACGGCGAGGAGGCCGCCCGCGTCGTCGGTTGGAGCCGCGAGCAGTGGGAGGGCCTGACCGGCGTCACCGGCCTCGGCACCGGCCTGCCCGAGCACCGGCCCGGGTGCGGCTCGCTGTCGGTGGACCCGGACCGGATCGACGCCCTGGAGGCCCGCTACGGCGGTACCGGTCTGGGCAGCCGGCGGGTCGAGCTCGCCGACCTCGAGGACGAGCACGAGGCCATGTACGACCGCGGCTGGACCGACGGCCTGCCCGTCGTCCCGCCCACCCCGGAGCGGGTGCTGCGCATGCTCCGCGGCACGCCCCGCGACCCGCAGGAGGTCGTCGCCGTCGTCCCGCCGGACCTCGTCGAGTGCACCGTCGAGAAGGTCGCGGTCAACGCAGTCATGGCCGGCTGCCTGCCCGAGCACCTCCCGGTCGTGCTGGCCGCCCTCGAGGCCGCCTCCGCGGACGAGTTCGGCCTGCACGGCCTCCTGGCGACGACGTACTTCTCCGGGCCGATGATCGTGGTCAACGGCCCGATCACGCGGCGGATCGGCATGAACAGCGGCGTCAACGCGCTCGGTCAGGGCAACCGCGCCAACGCCACCATCGGCCGGGCGCTGCAGCTCGTCGTCCGCAACGTGGGCGGCGGCCGGCCCGGCGAGATCGACCGCGCCACTCTCGGCAATCCGGGCAAGTACAGCTTCTGCTTCGCCGAGCGCGAGGAGGACAGCCCGTTCACCCCGCTGGCGGCCGACCGCGGCGTCCCCGGCAACGCGGTCACCGTCTTCGCCGGCTCGGGCGTGCAGCCCGTCGTCGACCAGCTGAGCCGGACGCCGGAGTCGCTGGCCCGGAGCTTCGCGGCGTGCCTCCGCGTCAACGGTCACCCGAAGCTGCCGCTGGCCTTCGACGCGGTGCTGATCGTCTCCCCGGAGCACGGCCGGCTCTTCCGCGAGGCCGGCTGGGACCGCGACCGGCTGGTCGCCGAGATCGGCGCGCTGCTGACCCTGCCCTCCGACGAGCTCATCCGCGGCGCCGGCGGCATCGAGGAGGGGATCCAGGAGCGGCTGGCCGGGGTCGAGCTGCCCAAGTTCCGACCGGGCGGGCTGCTGGTGGTGCACGCCGGCGGTGACGCGGGGCTGTTCAGCGCCATCGTCGGCGGCTGGGTGTCCGGGAGCACCGGGAGCGCCCCGGTGACCAGAGAGGTGCGCACATGAGAACTGTCCTCGACCCGACCGGCGAGCGGCGGACGGCGGAGCGCGAGCTGCTGCCGCGCCCGGCGTCGCTGCGCGGCCGCACCGTGGGGCTGCTCGACATCAGCAAGCCCCGCGGGGACGTCTTCCTCGACCGCCTCGAGGAGCTGCTCACCGCCGACGGCGTGGTGGTGCGGCGGTACCAGAAGCCCACCTTCACCCGGACGGCGCCGGTCGACCTGCGGCACGAGATCGCCGAGCAGTGCGAGGTGGTCATCGAGGCGCTCGCTGATTAGGGCTCCTGCACGTCGTGCAGTGTGCATGACATCGCAGACCTGGAGCGCCGCGGAGTGGTGGGGGTCTTCCTCGCCAGCGAGGTGTTCGACGAGGCAGCCCGGCTGCAGAGCGCGACCCTCGGCTTCCCCGCCCCGTACGTCCTGGTGCCGCACCCGGTCCAGGACCGGACGGACGAGGAGATGCGCGCGGCGGCCGACGGCGCGTACGCCGCGGTGGTCGCCGCGGTCACCGCGGCGGGGGAGGCCCCTGCCTGAGCCGCGCGGCCTCCGCGTCGGCCCGCCGGCGCTCCGCGTGGCCGGCGGCCAGCACGCGGAGCGCCTCGGCGCGCGCCGAGGCGCGGGCTCCGACCGCGTCGCCGGCCGCCTGCGTGCGGATCCGGTCGGCCTCGGCGGTCGCCCGGGCCAGCTGTTCCTCGGCCGCGGTTCGGAGGCGGGCGGCGTCCTGCTGCGCGGTGGCGACGATGGCGGTCGCCTGCTCGACCATCGCGGCCGCCTCGGTGCGCGCCGCGGCGAGCGAGCGGTCGGCCAGGACCTCGGTCGCGGCGGCCCGGCGCCGGGCCTCGGCGAGCAGCCGCTGCGCCTCGGCCGCGGCCGCCTGCCGGTCCTCCGCCGCGGCGGCGCGCTCGGCGGCGGCCTGCTCGGCCGCCTCCGCGCGCAGCGCCGTGGCCTCGTCGGCCGCCGCGGCCAGCAGCGCGCCGATCCGCCGGGACGCCCCGAGGTACTCCCCGCCGCCGGGGGAGTGCGCGAGCAGCTCGCGGGCCTCCGCCAGGGCGGCGGCGGTCTCCAGCTGGCGGCCCACCAGGTGCTCGCGCTCGCGATCGGCGGCGGCCAGCTCGTCCTCCGCCCACTGGACGTAGGACTCGACCTGGAAGCGGTCGTAGCCGGACAGCGCCCGCGCGAACATGGGCGCTGCCCGCAGCACGGTCGGCAGGTCCCCGGAGACGTTAGGGCGAGCCCGCCCGGCGCCGGCGCCCACCGTTCCCTCGACGTCCAGTTCGATGCTCATGCGATCCGCTTCCCCCGGCGTCCGGTCGATCCCTTCCGACGCTAGGACCAGCGGAGCGTGCTCGCCCGGTGACCCTGGGTGGTTCACCCGGACGGGGGCGGCACGCGGGATCCGGTCGACGCCGGCCGGTTCGCCCGCCCGGGTGAGCCGGCGCGCGAACGGCCGCACGAGGCCCCGACGGGTCGCACGCTCGTCCCGTGCTCCCCGATCCCGCGCCCGTTCCCGGCAGCCCGTCGGTGCCGCCGTTCGCCGGCTGGCAGGACCTCGCCGTCGCGCTGCTGGCCGTCCTCGTCGTCGCCCTCGCCTTGCTCGCGCTGGGCGTGCTGGCCACGGCCTTCCGGCGCTCGTCGCCGGAGTGGCAGGCCGAGCTCGACGCCCGCTCGCGGCCCCGCACGCCCACCGCCGGACCGCTTCCGCTCAGGTCGCCGGCGGGACGGGAGGACGGCGGGGAGGGGTCGCGCGTCGGCCCGGCCGGAGCCGGGTGAGGCCTGCGTTACAGTCCGAAACGAGCCCGGGCGTCGTGAGCCCGCTCACGGTCCGCGGCGGTGCTGCAGCGGCCGTCCGTCCCCCGGGAGGCAGCCGATGACCGAGTCCGCACAGCCCGTCGACGGTGTGGAGGACCTGCCGGAGCCGGTGCCGATCGGGGTGCAGATCGGCGTGCTGGCGGAGCGGTACGGCGACGCCCCCGCGGTGGCCTGCGAGGGCACCACCCGCAGCTGGATCGAGCTCGACCGCCGCACCAACCGGCTCGCCCGCGCCCTGCTCGCCCGCGGCGTCGTCCTCGGCGACCTGGTCACCATCGGCCTGCCCAACAGCGTCGAGTTCGTCGAGGCGTGCGTGGCCGCGTGGAAGATCGGCGCGGTTCCGCAGCCGGTCTCCGCAGCCCTGCCGCCCCTGGAGCTGCAGGGCGTCGTCGAGCTGGCGAACCCGCCGCTGGTCGTCGCCCGCGGGGACATCCCGCTGGACCGGCCGATCGCCGACGTCGACGAGCTGATCGCCGGTTCCGACGACGACAGCCCCCTGCCGCCCGCGATCGCCCCGGCCTACAAGGCGCCCACCTCCGGCGGCAGCACGGGCCGGCCCAAGCTCATCGTCTCCGGGCAGACCGGCGTCGTCGACCCGCTGGGCGGGGGAGCGGTGTGGCGGCACCGGCCCGGCGGCACGCTGCTCATGCCCGGCCCGCTGTACCACAACGGGCCGTTCACCAGCGCCATGGGCGGGCTGCTCGGCGGCTCCACGCTGGTGCTCATGCCGCGGTTCGACGCCGAGGCCGTCCTGCGGCTCGTGGAGCAGCACCGCGCCACCTGGCTCTACCTCGTCCCGGCCATGATGAGCCGGATCTGGCGGCTGCCCGAGGACGTGCGCGGCCGCTACGACCTCTCCTCGCTGGAGACCGTCTGGCACCTGGCCGCGCCGTGCCCGCCGTGGCTCAAGGAGGCATGGATCGACTGGGTCGGCGGCGAGGTGCTCATGGAGCTCTACGCCGGCACCGAGGCGCAGGCCGGCACGGTCATCAGCGGCACCGAGTGGCTGGCGCACCGCGGCTCGGTCGGGAAGACGCTCTACGGCGAGATCACCATCCTCGGCCCGGACGGCGAGCAGCTGCCCGCCGGCACCGTCGGCGAGGTGTTCATGCGCCGCGGCGAGGGGCAGCCGCCCTCGTACCGCTACATCGGCGCCGAGGCCCGCACCCGCGGCGACTGGGAGTCCCTCGGCGACGTCGGCTGGATGGACGAGGACGGCTACCTCTACCTCGCCGACCGGCGGACCGACATGGTGCTGGTCGGCGGCTCCAACGTGTACCCCGCCGAGGTCGAGGCCGCGCTCGACGAGCACCCGCAGGTCGCCTCCAGCGCGGTCATCGGCCTGCCGGACGACGACCTCGGCCAGGTCGTGCACGCCATCGTCCAGCCGGCGCCCGGCGTCGACGCCGTCGACCTGGACGACCTGCGCCGGTACCTCGCCGACCGGCTGGTCCGCTACAAGCAGCCGCGCACGTTCGAGTTCGTGTCCGAACCGCTGCGCGACGACGCCGGCAAGATCCGGCGCTCCCAGCTCCTGGCCGACCGGGTGGCCGCGCAGCAGTAGCGGCGCCCGACCCCGACCCGTACCACCGACCCCGAACGGGAGCACCACCATGACCACGACCGATCCACGAGCCGTGGAGGAGGACCTGCGCCAGCGGGTCAGCGACTTCCTCGCGGCCAACGACCACACCACGATGGACCGGCTGGAGTTCCTCCGCGCCCGGTACGACGCCGGCCTGGCCTGGGTGAACTTCCCGGTGGGCCACGGCGGGCTGGGCCTGCCGCGCTCCTTCCAGACCCAGGTCGAGGTGCAGCTGGCCAAGGCCGGCGCGCCGGACAACAACCCGCGCGGGAACGGCATCGGCCTGGGCATGGCCGCGCCGACGATCCTCGCGTTCGGCACCGAGGAGCAGAAGAAGAAGTTCCTCCGCCCGCTGTGGACCGGCGAGCAGATCTGGTGCCAGCTGTTCAGCGAGCCCGGCGCCGGCTCCGACCTCGCCGCCGTCAGCACCCGCGCGGTCCGTGAGGGGGCCGACTGGGTGGTCAACGGCCAGAAGGTGTGGACGTCGAGCGCGCACAAGGCGCAGATGGCGATCCTGGTCGCGCGCACCAACCCCGAGGTGTCCAAGCACGCGGGGCTGAGCTACTTCCTGTGCAACATGGACGCCCCCGGCGTCGACGTCCGGCCGCTGCGCCAGATCACCGGCGAGGCCGAGTTCAACGAGGTCTTCCTGACCGACGTGCACATCCCCGACAGCCAGCGGCTCGGCGACGAGGGCCAGGGCTGGAAGGTCGCGACCGCGACGCTGAACAACGAGCGCGTCGCCATCGGCGGTGGCGGCGGCGGCCGGGAGAGCGGGATGGTCGGCGTCCTGGCCAAGAGCTGGCGCGAGCACCCCGAGAGGCGCGGCGTCGGCCAGCACGACAAGCTGCTGCGGCTCTGGGTGGACAACGAGGTCGCCCGGGTGACCGGCCAGCGGCTGCGGCAGAAGCTGGCCGCGGGCGAGCCCGGTCCCGAGGGCTCGGCGATGAAGCTGACCTTCGCCCGCATCGCCCAGGAGGCCAGCGGCATGGAGCTCGAGCTGCTCGGCGAGGACGGCCTGCGGGCATCGGACTGGACGATGAAGCGCCCGGAGCACGTCGACTTCACCGGCCGCGACGCCACCTACCGCTACCTGCGCGCCAAGGGCAACTCCATCGAGGGCGGCACCTCGGAGATCCTGCGCAACGTCATCTCCGAGCGGGTGCTCGGACTGCCCTCCGAGCCGCGCGTCGACACCGGCATCGCCTGGAAGGACCTGCCCCGATGAGCGACCTGAACCTGCTCTACACCGACGTCGAGGACGACCTGCGCAGCAGCGTCCGCGACCTGGTCGCCGCGCGCAGCGAGCCGCACGCCGTCGCCGGCACCTACGACGGCGACCGCTCGCTCGTCGACCCGCTGTGGCGCGCCGTCGCCGCCGACCTGGGCCTCGCCGCGTTGCTCATCCCGGAGGAGCGCGGCGGTGCCGGCGCCTCGGCCCGCGAGGCCGCTGTGGTCCTCGAGGAGCTCGGCCGCGCGGTGGCCCCGGTGCCGTTCCTGACCAGCAGCGTCGTCGCCACGACCGTGCTGCTCGCCGCCGAGGCCGGCGGCGCGGCCGACGAGCTGCTCGCGGGTCTCGCCGCCGGCGAGCGCACCGCCGCCCTCGTGCTGCCGCTCTCGGCCGGGCCGGGGGAGGAGCGCACCGCGTTCACCGTGGACGGCGAGGGCCGGCTCAGCGGCACCGCGCGCAGCGTCGCCGGCGCGGTCGAGGCCGACGTCCTGCTGGTCCCGGTCGGCACCGGCAGCGGCACGGCCGTGTACGCGGTCCCGGCTGCCGACGCGCAGGTTGACGCCGTCGTCTCGCTGGACATGACCCGCCAGCTCGCCGACGTCACCCCTCGACGGGGTGGCCGGGCAGGAGCTGCTCGGCGCTTCCGCCGGTGCCGACGCCGTGCGCCGCGCCCTGGAGGTCGGCGCCGCGCTGCTCGCCTCCGAGCAGTACGGCGTCGCGCAGTGGTGCCTGACGACGACGATCACCTACCTCAAGGACCGCCGTCAGTTCGGCCGGGTCGTCGGCGGCTACCAGGCGATCAAGCACCGGCTGGCCGACCTGTACGCGGCGGTCGAGTCCGCCGGTGCCGCGGCCCGGTACGCCGCGGCCACCACGGCCCAGGGCGACCCGGACAGCGAGGTGGCCACCGCGGTGGCGCAGTCGTTCGTCTCCGACGTCGCGGTGAAGGCCGCGGAGGAGGCCGTCCAGCTGCACGGCGGCATCGGCATGACCTGGGAGCACCCGGCGCACCTCTACCTGAAGCGCGCCAAGGCCGACCAGATCGCCTTCGGCACGCCGGCTGCGCACCGGGCCCGCCTCGCGGAGCTGGTCGACCTGCCGGCGCCGAGTGGCCTGACCGGCGCTCCGACACCACGACGGGCCCGGTCCCCAGGAGATCTCCTGGGGGCCGGGCCCGTCCGCGTGCGGGAGGTCAGGCGGTGTGCACGCCCGTCCGGTCCGCCGCAGCGGTGCGGCCGGCGGCCCGGCGGGCCAGCAGCAGGGCGGCGACGACCAGCAGGAGGCCGATGACCAGGAGCGCGATCGGCAGCACCGTGCCGACCAGGGTCAGCAGCTGCGCCTGGTCGGCGACCTCGTCGCCGCGGTCCTCGATGGAGTCGTCGGTCGAGTAGATGTCGATCGTCGCGAACGGGACGTCGACCGTCGTCACGCCGAGGTCCAGCGAGCCGGTGATCTCCTGGATGCTGCCGCCGGCGATGGTGGCGCCCAGCTGCTGGTCGGCGTCGACGAAGGTCGTGGTGCGCGAGGTCCAGGCGATCGGGATCTCGGCCGGGAGCGAGGGCAGCACCGCGGGCAGCGCGGCCAGGAGCTCCGGCGACACCAGGCCGTCGAGGCCGGGGGCGAGCGCGGCGAGGGTCTCCTTGGGCAGCGACGTCGGCAGGTTCAGCGCGGCCGGGTCGGCCAGCTCGCCCTCGGAGAGCGACTCGTAGCGGTAGACGTCACGACCGCCGAAGGTCTCCTCGCCCTCGAAGGTCACCGGGGCGGCCTGCAGCGTGTACTGGTCCCAGTACTCGTACGTGCCCTCCTCGGTGGACGGGTCGACGGGCAGGGTGAAGACCAGACCCTCGGCGTCCTGCACGTCGTCGGCACCGGCGGGGGCCGGGCCGGCCTCGGCGGTCTCGCGGTCCACGTTGAAGCTGACCTCGGTGATCGCCGGCTCAGCGGTGCCGACGGTGCGCTCGTCGGTGCGCGTCACGATCTCGCTGCCGCCGTCGACGTCGCCGGCGGAGACGTTGCGGGTCGCCTCGATGGGGACGTCCCGGGCCAGCACCTCGGTCGCTCCGCCCGAGAGGACGGCCGGGTTGATCCCGTTGTAGGTGCCCTCGAACTCGAGGGTGACGTCGAGGTCCTCCGGCAGCTGGGTGGCCGAGGGGACGACGACGAAGCGGACGATCGCTGCGGCGACGACCAGCAGCACGCCGATCACGGCGAGGACTGCGGACGAGCGGGTCAATCTCACGTGTGGTGGCTCCGGGGGTGGTGGGTGCAGAACCCGACGAGTCTGTGTCGCACTCGACTGTGACCTGCGTCCGGGCTCCCCGCTGCCCGGCAGCCGCATGCGCGTCGTGACGTCGACCACCATGCACTCCGGCACGTTTCTCCGCGAGTGGTCGGGTGCCGCCTCGCGGACCGCCACGCCACGGCCGAGCGCGCCGGCCGGGTCGCCGAGGACGGCCCGGTCGACCAGTCCGCCGCGCTCGCCCCCGGGGCGGCTCAGCGCTCCCGGCGGCGCTCGCCCGGGGGGAAGGGCGCGTTCACGTCGAAGTGCACGCCGAGCATCCGGATCGCGAAGCAGACCGCGGCCGCGCCGATCGCGGCCACCGGACCCCGGGCGTCGAGGACGTCGGCGAGCACGACCACCGTGGCCCCGACCAGCGCCGGCACCGCGTACAGGCCGCTGCTGAGCACCGAGGGCACCTGGCGGATCAGCACGTCGCGCAGCGTGCCGCCCCCGACGCCGGTGATCGCGCCGACGATGACCGCCTGCGCGGGCCCGAACCCGAGGTCCACCGCCTTGAGGGCGCCGGTGACGGCGAACAGGCTGAGCCCGGCGGCGTCCAGCACGTTGATGGTCCCGTTGATCCGTTCGAGGTGGTGCCCGGTGAGGAAGGCGATGAGCCCGCCGCCGGCGGCCACGGCCAGGTACCGCCAGTCGAGGAACGTGGCCGGCGGGAGCGCGTCCAGGAAGACGTCGCGGATGGTGCCCCCGCCCAGCGCCGTGATCATGCCGAGGGTGATGACGCCGACGATGTCCAGCCGGGTCGCCCGCAGCGCGGTGAGGGCCCCGTTCAGCGCGAAGGCGAAGGTGCCGATCAGGTCGAGCACCAGCCAACGCGGTCGTGGCCATGCCCGGAACCTAGTTCCCCCTGCGGGACGGCGAGGCGCGGTGGTGTCGAATGGGGTCGGCGGCACCGAGCGGGACGAGGGACCACGGCGATGAGTTCGACCTTGAGCACGGTGCTGCGGCAGATCGGACCGTCGGTGATGCTGCCGATGCTGGTCTACGAGATCGGCCACGGCGCGGTGATGCCGGTCATCGCCCTGGTGGCCCTGGACGCGGGCGCCTCGACGACGGTCGCCGGGCTGATGCTCGCCGCGATCGGCATCGGCACGATCCTCGGCGACGTCCCGGCCGCGTGGCTGGCCAACCGGGTCGGCGAGAAGGGCGCGATGCTCGCGGCGATGCTCGCCTCGGCAGTCGCGATGGCCTCCTGCCTGGTCACCGGGTCGGTCGCCGCGCTGGCCGTGGCGCTGCTGGTGCTGGGTGCCTGCGGCGCGACCATGCACCTCGCGCGGCAGTCCTACGTCGCCGACGTCGTCGCCGTGCACCACCGGGCCCGCGCGATGTCCACGCTCGGCGGTGTCTTCCGCATCGGGCTGTTCATCGGCCCCTTCGTGGGCGCCGGCGTCATCTCGATCTGGGGGACCCGCTCGGCGTTCGCCGTCGCGGTGGTCGCCTCGCTGGTCGCGGCCGCGATCCTGGCCCTGGCGCCGGTCACGCCCGGCTCGGCCGCCCGGCCCGCGGGCGCGGGGCACGGGCCGGTCGGGGTCCGCGAGATGTTCCGCCGGCACCGGCGGCTGTTCCTCACCCTCGGGATCGCGGTGGCGTCCATCGGGGCGATCCGCGCGGCCCGGGTGGCGGTCATCCCGCTGTGGGCCGATCACATCGGTCTGGACGCGGCCACCACCAGCCTGGTCTTCGGCATCGCCAACTTCGTCGACATGGCGCTCTTCTACCCGTCGGGCCACGTCATGGACAGGCTCGGCCGGCTGTGGATCGCCGTCCCGTGCATGGTCGTCCTGGGCCTCGGCACGCTGGCCCTGCCGCTGACGGACGGCGTGGTCGGGCTGACCGCGGTCGCCATGGTCATGGCCTTCGGCAACGGGATCGGCTCGGGCATCGTGATGACCCTGGGCGCGGACACCTCGCCCGAGCTCGACCGACGGTCGTTCCTGGCGATCTTCCGGCTGATCAACGACGTCGGGACGTCGCTGGGCCCGGTGGTGCCGGCGGCGATCGCCACGGTCGCCCCTCTCGGCGTCGGCATCGCGGTGATGGGCGGCGTCGGGCTGCTGGGCGCGGCCGGGCTGGCCCGCTGGGTGCCGCGGTACTCGACCTACGCGACGCGGGCCATGGTGCGCGAGCACCACCGGCGGCGGCTCGAGGAGCGGGCGGAGATCCCGCAGCCCTAGCTCCGGCGGGACCCGCTCAGCCGGCGGGGGCGCTGGTCCGGGGCCGCAGGCCCAGGATCCCGGCGAGCGCCGCGTCGGAGGCGGCCAGGGCGTCGCGGTCGAACGTGCTGCTGCTGGCCACGAGTTCGGCGGCGCCGGTGCGCTCGAGCAGCTCGGCCAGCCGGCTCCCGACGTGCGCGGCGGTGCCCGCCACGGCCATGGCCGCGGTCCGGTCCACGTGCTCCTGCTGGCGCGGCGTGCGGGGCGCCGCCACGACGGCGGCGACCGGCTGCAGCGGCGGGAAGGCGCCCTCGGTCCGCGAGCGCGCCATCGCCCAGGCCTCGGGCAGCAGCAGGTCCGCGGCCTCGGCGGCGGTGTCCGCGACCAGCACGTCGAGGCTGATCGACACCCGCGGTGCGGGCTGCTGCTCGGAGGGCCGGAAGTCGCGGCGGTAGGCGGCCAGCGCGGCCAGCCCGGGCTCCGGATCGCCGGCGACCCCCAGGACCGGCCCGCCCACGACCACCGGCAGGCCCAGCGCGGCCGCCACCTGCAGGCCCGCTCCGGTGGCGAGCACGTGCAGGGGCAGGGGGCCGGCCGGCTGCGGGCGCACCGTGATCTCGGCCGAGCCGGTGAGGTAGCCGCGGAGCTCGGCGAGGTCGGCGGCGAAGTCGCGCTCGGTCTCCCGCAGCGCGCGCCGCACCGGCGGGGTGAAGCCGGGGGAGCGACCCAGCCCAAGGTCGATCCGGCCCGGTGCGAACGCGGTGAGGGTCGCGAACTGCTCGGCGACGACGAGCGGCTGGTGGTGCGGCAGCATCACGCCGGCCGAGCCCAGCCGGATGGTCGACGTCACCCCGGCCAGCGCCGCCAGCAGCACGGCCGGGGCGGCGCCGGCGACGCCGGGGACCCCGTGGTGCTCGGCGACCCAGAACCGCTCGTACCCCGACCGCTCGGCAGCCGCCGCGCGGGCGCGGGTGCCGTGCAGCGCGGCGGCGTCGGGCTCACCGACCCGGGTGCGGGAGCGGTCCAGCAGGGAGAGCCGGGGCTCCGGGGAGGTCACGTGCGCTCCAGCGCCGGCGGGCCGGGTCCTGTTCCGCCAGGCCCGCGAGGCCGGTCACCCGGTCGGGCAGACGCAGGTGCGGTCGAGCGCGGATCCGGTCGTGGCCCGGCACCAGCGCAGCGCGACCGGGTCGTGGTTCCCCACCGGGTGGGGGCAGGCGGCGCAGCCGGGCGCGGGAGCGGTCGGGCGTGGGGCTGTCGATGCCGGGGCGGTCACGGTCGTCCTCCTCGTCGATCGGGCAGGTCACCAGTTGGCCGGCGGATCGCTGGCCGGGAAGGACTGCAGCCCCCACTCCTCGACGACGTCGGAGCCGCGGTCCTCCCGGCCGGCGGGCGCGATGGGAGCCGTGAACGCACGGAGCTCGGGGGCCGCGGTCCGGGCAGCAGGCTGCCGCACGGGGGCGAGCAGCAGGGCGGGAGCGGGCGTCAGGGCGAGGGACACGGTGCCTCCTTCGGTTGCGGGGACGTCGACTCCAGCGTGGCCTCCCGGGTGCCGTGGATCGAGGGGCGCCACCGGTCAACTCGATCGCCCCGTCGTTGCCCGTCCCCGGCAAACCCGCGCCGCTCGGCCGCCTGCGCACATTCAGCTGCGCGCATCGAGCCGAGGGCCACGGCGTCCCGTTGCCGGGCCCCGGCAAGTTCCGACCCGGCGGATCGTCCGTCCGGAGCCGGTGACCCGGCCACCCCGCTCGACGCAGACTCCGATCAGTTCGACGACGAGGCCCCCTGGGGCAGAAATGGCCATTTCCGCCCCAGGGGCGAGGAGCGCCCGGACCGCGGGCGCCGGAGGAGGAGGCCAGCCATGAACCCCGTGCTCGACCGCGCCCCGAGGTCTGCCGGCGCGCCGCTCGCCCTGCGGCCGTGGCGCCGCGGGACGCCGGAGCCGGAGATCTCCCGGATGCCGCGCACGGCGGCGGATGTCATGACCCGTTCTCCGACGACGGTGGACCAGGACGAGTCGATGTGGGAGGCGTGGAGCCGGCTCGCGAGCGCCCGCGACCAGCGCGTCGTCGTCATCGACGGCACCGGCCGGCCGGTGGGCGTGCTGGACGACCGGGCGCTGGCCCTGGAGTGGCCGCCCGGGCCGTTCGCCGCCCGGCGCACCCCGGTGCGCACGCTGCTGAGGGGCCGGACGGGGGCCGCGGGTGCGCGGCACCGACGAGCTGCCCGCAGTCCTCCGGGTGATGGCCGGCTCGCGCGCCGACGCGGTGCCCGTCGTCGACCGGGCCGGGCGGCTCCGCGGACTGGTCACCCTCTGGCACCTCGCCGAGCTGGCCGCCGGGGTCGACCGCGCGGGCTCAGTGGTCGGCGGGTAGCGGCCGGGCCGGCCAGTCCAGCAGCCGCGCGCCCAGCACGGCGGCGTGCAGGGCGAACCGCTCCGCGGGCACCCCGGCGTCGTAACCGGTCAGCGCCCGCACCCGGGCCAGCCGGTAGGTCACGGTGCGGACCGACACGTGGAGGCGGCGGGCGGCCTCGGTCGCCACGTCCCCGGCGGCGACGTAGGCCTGCAGCGTGTCGAGCAACAGCTCGGGTCCGCCCCGGACGCCTGCCAGCGGGCCGAGCACGTCGCGCACCAGGTCGGTGATCGCCGCCTGGTCGCGCCCGAGGACGCGGTAGACGAGCAGGTCCCCCGAGTCGACGACGTCGCTGCCGGGGTCCAGCCGCTCGGCGAAGGTCAGCGCCTCCCGGGCCTCCTCGTAGGAGCGGGCCACGCCGTAGGCGCCGGGGAACGGGCGCCCGGCCGCGACCCGCCAGCCGCGGCCGGGCTCCAGCCGCGCGAGCTCCTGGCGCAGGACGGCAGCCAGCGTGGGCTCGGCAGGTCCGGTCCCGCCGGCCCGGTCCGGGACGACGACGACCACGCGGCCGTCCTTCGTCGCGACGAGCACGTCCCGGTCGCCGAACCGGTCGACGACGGCCCGCTCGAGCAGGATCGGCGCGCGCCCGGGGTCGGCGTCGTCCCGGCGGGCGGCGAGGGCGACGCGGTGGGCCTTGCCGAGGTCCAGGCCGAACGGCTCGGCGCGCTGCACGACGAGGGCGACGTCGGCGTCGCCGCGGAGCAGGTCGTCGACGAACTCACGCCGCAGCGCCTCCTCGTGCCGGACCTGCTCGCGCCGCTCGGCCTGGTGGCCGGCGACCAGCGCGCCGACCGCGTCGTCCAGGCTGCGCAGCACGGCCTCGGCGGAGCGGCGCACGTGCTCGGGGTCCGCGGACCGCTCGGTCACCGGGAGCGCCCGCCACAGCCGCCACGCCGCCGACAGGTAGAGGTCGACCGCCCGGCGGGCGCCGACACCGGAAGCGGCCGCGCGCCGGCCGAGCTCCCGGACGGCCGCGAGCTCCCAGGGCTCGGGCCGTCGGCCGCCGATGGCCGCATCGGCCAGCACCGGCAGGTAGTCGCCGATCAGCTCCAGCGGCGCGCGGGTCGCCGCGGCGGCCGCGGCGCCGACGGCGTCCAGCCAGGCGCGGTCACCGGAGCCGGCCGACCGTGGAACTGGGGGCACGGATCCTCCTCGCCGGGGCCCGGGTGGGCGCACCGGGCCCGACCATCCGTGCCGCGGACGGGCGGCGTCAAGCCGGCGGCCGGCTCCCGGCCCTCGGCAGGGTCAAGGCCGCGACCAGCGCGGCGGCCAGCACCAGCGCGCTCAGCGCGAACGCCCACTGGAAGGAGGCGACGTCGGTCAGCCAGCCGGCCACCAGCGGCCCGGCGATCGCACCCAGGTCGGCCGACATCTGGAACACCGCCACCACCCGCCCGCCGCGCGCGGGGCTGACGTCGGCGACCAGCGCAGCCGGCGCGCTGGCCAGCAGCGCGGCGGCAAGGCCGAAGACCGCCATGGACAGCAGGAACAGCCCGAGCTGCGGCGGGGCGACGAGCACCAGCATTGACGTGGTGGCCAGCGTCGAGCCGAGCAGCAGGGCCGGTCGCCGTCCCCACTCGTCGACCAGCCGGCCCGACCGCAGCAGGGCGACCGCCTGCGCCAGCGAGCCCGCGAGCAGCCCGGCGCCGGCCCAGGCGACGGTGCGGCCCAGCTCCTCGGTCACGTACAGGGGGACCAGCGAGTTGCGGACGCCGAACAGCACCCACCCGACGCCCAGGTTGGCAATGAGCGCCGCGACGTAGGCCCGCGAGCGGAAGGCGGTGCGCAGGTCGACCGGGCCCGCGTCCAGGTCGACCCCCGGGGACGGCGCGGGGCCGGCCGCGTCAGGTGCCGCCCGCAGCAGGACCATCCCGACGCCGCCGGCGACCAGCAGGAACCCGGCGTAGAGGAAGAACGGCAGCCGCGGTGAGAGCTCGGTGAGCAGTCCGCCGGCGGCGGGCCCGGCGATGCCGCCGAGGATGAAGCCGCCCTGCCAGGTCGCGGCGGCCCGGCCGCGGTGCGTCGGCGGCGAGACGCGGAACAGCAGCGAGAGCGCCGCGACGCTGAACATCGCGCTGCCCACGCCGCCGGCGGCGCGCAACCCCAGGAAGACGGGGAAGGAGCCGGCCAGCCCCGCCGCGCCGGTGGTCACGGCGACGACCAGCAGCCCCGCCGCGAGCACCAGCCGCTCGCCGAACCGCTCGACCAGCGAACCGCCGCCGAACGCGGAGACGAAGCGGAAGAACGCGAACGCGCTGACCGCCAGGCCGACCGCCGTCCGCCCGACGCCGAAGTCACGGGCGAACAGCGGGATGGCCGGGGCGACGATGCCGAACCCGAGGGCGACGACGAACGCGATGATCGCGAGGACGCCCACCTCCCGGGGGAGCTCCCCGCGCCCCCATGACCGCACGACCGTCGATCCTGGCACGTCGTGCCCGAGGGCCCGGCCCCCGGTCAGGGGGCCGGGCGGGGGTCAGCTCTTCCTGCGGGACGTGAGCTGCCCGGCCGGGGTCGAGCCCTCGGTGCGGGCGCGCTTCTCGGCGCGCTTCTCCTTGATCGACCGGCCGGCCTTCTTCGTGTTCCGGCCGGGGGACTTGTCACCCATCGAGTGCCTCCTCGTCAGCGGGGGTACCGGCCTCGACCCTCGCTGCGCGCCGGCGTGCGGACCACGGTCCCGGTCGGCCAGGTCGAGGCGCCGATCCCTGCCGGGGGTCGGCAACGACCGGCTCGGCAACGACCGGCTCCGCCACCGGGCTGCCGCGCGGCGTCGGCGACCGGATCGCCGTCAGGCGGGCTCGGGGACGCCCCCGGGGTCGCCGCCCGGGTCGTCCGGCGTCGCCTCGATCGGCGGCGGCGGCAGCACCTCGGGAGCGTCGGGCAGCAGCTCGCCCGGGTCGTCGGGGATCGGCTGGTCGGGATCGATCTCCGGCCCGGTTCCGGCAGCGGTTCGACCATGCCGCGAGTCAACCAGCGCGCACCTCTCGCCGCAGGGCGATCAGCCCGGCGGGCGCCACCCCAGCGCCGGCCCCAGCCGGGTCGCGATGTCGGTCAGCATCTGCTCGTAGTCCTCGTCGGCGAAGGAGAACGGCAGGGCGAAGGCCACCTCGGAGACGGCGCGGAACCCGGCGTGCGCGTGCAGCTGCTCGGCGATCTGCTCGGCGGTGCCGATCAGATCGGGGGCGAAGAGCATCCGCGCCGGGCCCTGCGGGCTCGTCGTCCGGGGGAGCCGCTGGGCGACGTAGGCGGCGTACTTCTCGCGCTGCGCGGGGGTGGCGCTGTCGGTGGGGATGACGACGAGCCCCTGGGAGACCCGGGCCGCCGCGCCGGCCGGGTGGGCGGCGCGGAAGGCGTCGACGTGCGAGCGCTGGATCGCGGCGAAGTCCGGCTCGGCGGTGCCCTCGGCCTTCACCACGCTGCTGGTCAGGAGGTTCATGCCGTGCTCGCCGGCCCAGCGGGCCGAGCCGAGGCTGCCGCCGCCGTACCAGAGCCGGTCGCGCAGCCCCGCCGCGTGCGGCTGCACGCGGTCGGACCACTCCTCGACCACGCCCTCGCGGCCGGCGAACGAGGAGGCCGGCTCGCCGGCGACCAGCGACAGCAGCCGGGACACCCGCCCGTAGGAGAAGTCCTCGAGCTCGGCGGTGTCCGGGTAGAGGGCGCCCTTCACGTCGTCCCAGTGCATCGGCGGCCCCACGCTCACCCCGGGGTTGAGCCGGCCCCCCGAGAGGACGTCGACGGTCGCGAGGTCCTCGGCCAGCCGCAGCGGGTTCTCCCACCCGAGCGGGATGACCGCCGTCCCCAGCTCGATCCGGCTGGTGCGCTGCGTCGCCGCAGCCAGGACGGCGACGGGGGAGGAGATGCCGAACTGCAGGTGCCGGTGCCGCACCCACGCGCTGTCGAAGCCCAGCCGCTCGCCCAGCTCGATGACGCGCAGCGTCGTCTCGTGCCCCGCGCGCGGATCGGCGGCGTCGAAGGAACCGATGGTCAGGAAGCCGAGCTTCTCCAGCGGCTGCGAGGGGACGGGCATGCCGGGGCGCTCCTTCGTCGGGTGCGCCGATCCTCCCAGGCGGCGCTCCGGCGGGTCGCTCAGGCCGCCGGCTGCAGCGCGTGCCGGTCGAGGAAGCCGGTGACCAGCCGGACGACGTCGTCGGGTCGCTCGATGTGCACGCCGTGGCTGGACCCCGGGCCGGTCAGCAGCTCGTACTCCGCGCCGGGGATCGCGTCGGCCACCTTCTTCGCCTGCCAGGGCGGGGTGAGCAGGTCCTGCTCGCCGACGATGACGAGGGTGGGCACGGTGATGCCGGCCAGCCGGTCGGTGGTGTCGTGCGCCAGGTCGGCGTCCCACTGCTCGACGGTGACCTGCATCTGCTCCTCGGTCTGCGGGAAGGCCGGCAGCATCGGCTCGAGCATCGCGGCGAAGTCGGGGTGGTCCAGCAGTTGCGGGGAGAAGGCGATGCCCGCGGTGGCGAGTGCGGCCTCCATGTCCCGCTTCGCGTAGGGGTGCCGCAGCGCCGTCAGCACGGACCGCTGGAAGCCGTCGCACTGCGCCCACGTGGCGTGCAGGATCGCGGTGGCGACCTGATCGGGGTGCGCGAGCGCCAGCTCCTGCACCACGGCGGAGCCCAGCGACCAGCCCATGGCGTGCGCGCGGGGGATCCCCAGGGCCTCCAGCAGGGCCGAGGCGTCCTCGGCCAGGGCGGTCACGGTGATCGGGCCCTCGCCGCGCTCGCTCCCGCCGAGGCCGCGGTTGTCGAAGGCGATGACCCGGTAGCGCTCGGCCAGCCGGGGGATGAGCTCGCCCCACAGCGGGATCGACCCCGACGTCCCCATGACGAGCAGCAGCGGGTCGCCCTCGCCGCTGATCTCGTAGTTCAGGGTGACACCGGTCCGGACGGCCGTCTGCGGCATGGCAACTCCTCGGGAGGCGGAACGGCGGGCACGGCGCCCGCCGGGGGTGCGGGGACGTCGGGGCGGGTCACCGGTAGACGAGGGAGCCGTCGTCGAGGTCGACCTTCGGGAGGATCTCGGCCTCCTCGGCGTGCTCCAGCATGTGGACCCAGGGCTCGCGGTCGCCCTGCTTGAACAGCAGGTGCTGGGAGCGCATCACGTACCCGGCGTTGAAGTCCTCCGGGTCCGACCACGGCCGTGGCTGCATGCCGGCGTCCTCGTCGCGCAGGGTCGGGACGACCATGGTCGCCTTCTTGGTCTCCATCTGCTCCAGGAGCCGGATCACCAGGTCGCTGACCAGGTCCACGCGCAGCGTCCAGCTGTGCCGGAAGTACCCGAAGACGTAGGCCATGTTCGGGATCCCGCTGATCATCAGGCCGCGCCAGGTGACCCGTTCGGGGAAGTCGACCGGCTCGCCGTCCACGGTGAAGGCGACGTCCCCGAGCACCGACAGGTTGAACCCGGTGGCGCTGACCACGACGTCGGCCTCGAGCTCGTCCCCGGAGCCGAGCCGGATGCCGGTCTCGGTGAAGGTGTCGATGGTGTCGGTGACCATCGAGGCCTTCCCCTCGCGCAGGGCGGCGAACAGGTCGCCCTCCGGGACGATCGCGATCCGCTGCTGCCACGGTCGGTAGCGCGGCGTCAGGTGCTTCTCGACGTCGAAGCCCTCCGGGAGGTGCGGCTTCATCGCCTCCATGAGGTAGTCGTGCAGCTCGTCCGGCGCCTCGTGCGCCATCCGTGCCAGCTCGTCGAACTCGGCGGCGTAGGCCCGGCGGAGGATCTCGTGGGTCCACTCCTCCGGGATGTCCAGCGCGCGCAACGTCGTCGCCAGGTCGTGCGTCAGCGGCGGCGCGAGGAAGTAGGACGGCGAGCGCTGGAGCATGGTCACGTGCGCCGCCTGCCCGGCGATCGCGGGGATCAGCGTCGCCGCCGTGGAGCCGGACCCGATGACGACGACGCGCTTCCCGTCCAGGTCGAGGTCCTCGGGCCACTGCTGCGGGTGCACGATCCGGCCGGCGAACCGGTCCATGCCGGGCCAGTCGGGCTGGTAGGGCCGGGTGTGGTTGTAGTAGCCCTGGCACATCCACAGGAAGTTCGTGGTGAACCGGACCTCCTCCCCGGTGTCGAGCCGGGTGACCCGGACCGTCCAGCGCCGGTCCTCGGTGGACCACGAGGCGTGCGTGGCCCGGTGCCGGAAGCGGATGTGCGGGGCCAGGTCGTCCTCGGCGATGACCTCGTCCAGGTAGCGGAGGATCTCGCCACCCGCCGCGATGGAGGGCCCGCGCCAGGGCTTGAAGCGGTACCCGTAGGTGAACAGGTCGCTGTCCGAGCGCACCCCCGGGTAGCGGTGGGTCCACCACGTCCCGCCGGGCCGGTCCTGCGCGTCGAGCAGCACGAAGCTCCTGTCCGGGAAGCGCTCCTGCAGGTGGTGCGCGGCGCCGATGCCGGACACCCCGGCCCCCACGATGAGGACGTCGACGTGCTCTCCCGGCGACCCGTCCAGGGCCTCGGCCGGGCTGGTGCGCTGGTCGGTCGCGGTCATGGCGGACCCCCGCTCGTCGTGTGACCTGGCTCACAGAGCGTACCGGCGACGAGCCGTTCGCGGGACCGTTCCCGTCCCTCCCCTTCGGGGTGACCCGGCATGCCGGTGGCTGACCGCGGGGCCGGGCTCGGGGATGATCGCGCGGTGAGCGGGGGCGGCGGGGAGGCGGTGCTGGCCCCCGCGACCCGGGTGCGGCGGCCCAACGACGTCGTCCAGCTGCTCACCGCCGCCGCCGGGCTGGCGCTGATCGTGCGTGCTCACGCTCACCACCCCGGACGCCGTCGACACCCTCGACCGCACCGTCCCGACGGTGGTCCGCGATCCGCTGCGCACGCTGTTCTCGGTCGCCTCGGTGGCCGCCTCGCTCGCGGTGCTCGCGGTGCTCGCGACCGTCGCGGTCGACGCCGCCCGGCACCGGCGGGCGGCCCTGGTCCAGGCCCTCGTCGCCGGGCTGCTGGGGCTGCTGCTGGGAGCGGTCGCCGAGCGGAGCGGGGACGCCGCCGGCGGCGTGGTGGCCGACGTCCTCACCGGCCCCCGCGACGACGCCGCCCTCGTGCCCGTCGTCGCGACGATCGCCTTCCTCGTGGGCGCGGACCTGCAGCGCCGCCGCCGCTGGCGGGCGCCGGCGCGGTGGGTGGTGCTGGCCGCGCTCGTCTGCGGCGTGGCACTGGGCAACCTGACGATGCAGGGGGCGGTCGCGGCGGTGCTGCTCGGCGCCGTCGCCGGCCTGGCCGTGCGCCTGGCCGCCGGGGTGAGCCCGGCCCGGCCCGGGGACGACGTCCTGCGCGCCGAGCTCGCCCGCGCCGGGGTGGTGGTCACCGCGCTGGAGGTGACCGAGCAGCACGCCGGCCTGGTGCGGCTGACCGGCTCCGACGAGGAGGGGCCGGTCTGCGTCACGGTCGTCGACCCCGACGGCCGCGGGCTGCCGCTGGTGCGGCGGGCCGGGCGGATGCTCCGGTTCCGCGCCGCCGTCGTGGGCCGGCCCTCGCTCAGCCAGCGCGGCGACCTGGAGCGGGAGACGTCGAGCAAGGCCCTGGCCGCCGCCGCCGGCGTCCCGGTGCCGCCGGTGGTGGCGCTGCTGGCCGTCGGCCCGGCGCTGGTGCTGGTCGAGCGCCCGCTGCCCGGCACGCCGCTGACCGAGGCCGGGGACGGGGCGGAGGCGGGGCTGGCCGCGGCCTTCGCGGCGCTGCGCCGGCTGCACGCCGTCGGCCTGGCGCACGGTGCCCTGACCCCGGACAGCGTGCTGCTGGACGCCGACGGCGCCGCCGGGTTCCGCGACCTGCGGGCCGCCCAGCCGGCCGCCGGCGAGCTGCAGCGGGACCTGGACACCGTCGCCCTGCTCGTCGGGGGCGCCACCGTCGTCGGCGCCGCGGCGGCGGTCGCTGCGCTGCAGGCCGACCGGACGCCGGGCCCCACGCCGGCCCGCGTGCCCGCGCTGCTCCAGCCGGTGGCCCTGCCGGCGGCGGTCCGGCGGGCGGTGCGCGGCACGGAGCTGCTCGCCGAGCTGCGCCGCGCGCTCGCCGGCCCCGACGGCACGGTCGCCGCCGCGCCCCGCCTCGAGCGCTTCTCGGTGCGCACCATCCTCACCGTCGCCGCGTCCACCGTCGCCGCCGTCCTGCTGGCCTCGCAGCTGTCGCAGGTCAGCGTCGTCGACGAGCTGCGGCGGGCCGATCCGCTGTGGCTGCTGGTGGCTCTCGGCGGTTCGGCGCTCACCTACGTCGGCGCGGCGCTCGCGCTCATCCCGTTCGTGCCGGTCGCGCTCTCCCTGGGGCGCACCACGCTGGTCCAGGTGTCGTCGGCGTGGCTGACGCTGGTCACCCCGCCGACCGTCGGGCACGTGGGGATCAACATCCGGTACCTCCAGCGGGCCGGGCTCGCGGTGGGCGCTGCGGCGGCCAGCGTCGCGGTGAGCCAGGTGGCGACGGTCGCCGCGACGGTGCTCCTGCTGCTCGTCGTCGGCTGGGCCAGCGGGGTGTCGGCGTCCCGGCTCTCCCTGGTGCCCAGCGGGGAGGTGCTCCTGGTCCTGCTGGGCGCGGTCGCCGTCGTGGGGCTGCTGCTCGCGGTCGCGCCGGCGCGGCGGCTGCTGGTGAGCCGGCTGGAGCCGCTGCTGCGGCAGTCGCTGCCGCAGCTGCTCGCCACGGCGACCGAGCCGCGACGGCTGGCGACGGCGCTGGGGGGCATCCTGCTGCAGAACGCCGGCTACGTGCTGGCGCTGGACGCGTCGCTGCGCGCCTTCGACGCCTCGCTGGCGCTGCCCACGGTCATCGGGGTCTACCTGGTGTCCTCGGCGGTCGGCTCGGTCGCCCCGACCCCCGGCGGGCTGGGCGCCGTCGAGGCGGCGCTGCTCGGTGGCCTGACCGCGACCGGCGTCCCCGTGTCGGCCGCCCTGGCCGCGGTGCTCGCCTTCCGCACGGTCACCTTCTGGCTGCCCGCGCCGGTGGGCTGGGTGGCGTTCGTCCGGCTGCAGAGCCGCCGGTACATCTGACCCGCGGGGTCAGCCTGCGGCGGCGAAGGAGGCGCGCTCCCAGGCGCCGGTCCAGGGCTGCCGGCTGTACTCCAGCTCCAGCCGGCCCGGGCGGGCGTCGATCGTCTCGGCGAAGACGGTGCCGTACACCCGGCCCTCCCGCTCCCGCCGGACGACGAGGGCGGCCGGGTCCTCGGCCGGCTGCTGCTCCTGCACCAGCTCCCGCCAGCGCGCGGGGAAGGCCGCCCGCGCGAACGGCTCCCGCCACAGCTCGTCCTCGCGGTCCTCGGGGCCGCCGGAGGTGAACACGGTGGTGCCCTCCCCGTGCTCGGCGCGCACGAGCCGCTCGCCGTCGTGCTCCCAGCTGGTCAGCGCGTCCGGCGTCACCAGCACCAGCAGGAAGCCGGCCATGCCCTCCAGCCGCACGTGCGGCACCCACCCGGGCCCGTGCGCGACGGCGAGCAGCGGCAGCACGCCCCGGCTCGGGGCGCCGGGGGCGGCGGGCCGCTCGTGGTACCGGTTGAGCACCAGCGCGGTCACGCCGGTGCGCACGTCGGTGGCGCACCACGTCCCGCCGGCCACCCGGTCGCGGCCTCCGACGACGGAGGGCGCGTCGGGCCACCAGCGGCCGGGGGAGTCGAACTCGCGGCCGGTGAGCTCGTCGCGGATGGCGAGCACCTCCGCCGGCCCCGCACCGGACCGCCGGACCACCACCGTGCACATGGGCCCATCCTGCGTGCCGCCCCCGGCGGAGCCGCCGCCGGCCCCGCCGGACCGGGGACCTTCCGCCCTGGCACCCGCCGCCCCGGCGAGGACCCTGGGGGCACGAGCGCCCACGAGGAGGCGGGATGTGCACCGACAGCGGTCCGCCCCGCACGGGACGCCCGCGCGCCGCGGCCGGCCCCGGCCGGCGACGCCCCGGCCCGCTGCTGGCGCGGTGGTCACGCCGTCCCGGCTGACGGCGGCGGGAGGGCTGCTCCTCCTGCTGCTGACCGGGTGCGGCGCGGAGCGGGACGCCGGCAGCGCGCCCGCGGCCGCGGCGGTGGACTGGCGCGCCACCACCTACGAGCTGACGTGCGACGGCCTGGTGCCCGGCGGGTTCCGGGCGCCGGTCGTGGACGGCGCGGCGCGGGTGCCCGCCGACGGCAGCCGGCCGCCCTGGTACGAGTTCTACGACGTCCGGGTGGTGGACACCGCCACCGGCGACGTGGACGGCACCGGCGGGGAGGACACCGTCGTCCTGCTGGAGTGCTCGCCGCAGCCGTCGAACGGGATCGTCCAGGAGGTGCTGGTCTTCTCGGCGACCGGCTCCCGCATCGGCAGCCTGCCCAGCCCGCGCACGCTGCAGGGCCAGGCGCCGCTGCCCCCGGTCTACGAACCGGACGGGCTGTCGGTGGAGGACCGGGTGATCGTGGCGCGGATGCTGGCCTACGCGCCCACCGACAGCCACGCCGACGGGCCCTCGGTGCCGGTCACCGTCCGGTGGCGGTTCGACCGGGATGCGGTCGTGCGCGTCTCGGCGTCGTGACTCCACGGCAGCGCATCGGAACCCCGTGACAACTCCCCGGCCGGGGCGGAGCATCGGCGGCGACGTGTCACGGGGGGAGTGCCCAGGAAGAGCCGTTGGGCGGGGGTGGCGGTCGTGACGGATCTGAGGACGCCGCGCGCTGCCGCACCGCCGCCGCCCGTGCCCGCACCGCCCGACGGGTCGACACCGCCCGGCGAGCCGACGCCGGCCGTCGCGTCGACGAGCGGCGGCGTCGAGCTCGGCCGGGTGCTCTCCCTCGCGCGGATCACCGCGCCCCAGGCGCTCGTCCTCACCGAGGACCTCCGCGCCGCGCTGGCCGAGGGCGGGGGTGCGGGCCGGCCCCTGCTCACCGGTGACGGGCGGATCACCCTGGGCCCGGCCGCGGACGGCCCCGCGACACGGCCGGCCGAGCGGTTCCTCGACGACCTGGCCGCCCTCCTGCCGGACGAGCCGGTCATGGACGTCGACCGGGCCGCGGTGCGCTCGGAGCTGGCCGCCTTGGCCCGTGCGGTGCGGGCGCTGCCCGACGGGGCCGGGGCCGCGCCGCCGGCTCCCGCGCGGCGGGCTGCCGTGCGCGACCGGCCCGCGCCGCGCCCGCCGCGCCGGCCCCGCTCGACCGGCCGGCGGATCGGCGCGTGGCTGCTCTCGCTGGTCGTGCTCGGCGCCGCCGTCACCGCCGAGGTCGTGCTCCTGGGCGACGACATCACCGCCGACCTCGACCTGCTGATGGACGCCGGCCGGGGTGGGCAGGAGCCCTCTGACGAGCCGGTGCCCGACGGGCTGCCCGTCGCCACCCCGGCGCCGCCCTCCGCCGGCGCCGTCGTGGCGGTGGACCTGCGGCCGCTGGGCACCTGCACCCCGGGGGCGACGTGCGCGGTGCGGGTGCTCGTGCGGCTGGTGCCGTCCCCGGAGCAGCAGGTCGTCAGCTGGTCCTACCGGGTGGTCGACCGGTGCACGGGGACGTCGACCCCCGTGCCGGGCGGCAGCGTGACCGTGCCGCCGCAGGCCGACCGGACGGCGGTGGTCGCCGAGGTCGCGCTCCCGCCGCTGGCCGGCGCCGCGCTCATCGCGGTCACCGAGGAGCCCGCGGTCGCCGCCTCCGACCCCGTCGTCCTGGGTTCCTGCCGCCCGGCCGGACACGGCGCGTGAGACCGGACGGGGGAGCCGAACCGTGCCGAGCGCAGCACCGCCGACGGGGACCGGGCCCCGGCGCACCCACCGCACCCGCGAGCAGCGCCGCGCCCGGTGGGGCGCCGCCTTCGACCTGCTCGCCGTGGTCGCGGCGGGCGGGCTGGTGTTCCTGGGGATCGCCAACCTCTACCTGATCGGATTCCGCGACCTGGCCGTGCGGACGGTCCTGATCGCCGCCGGCGGCGTGCTGGCGCTGGCCGTGTTCTGGCGGGTGCGGGTGCGCTACCTGGGCGTCCTGGCGTGGGTGGCGTACTGCGGTGCGGTGCTGCTGCTCGTCGGCGTGCTCGCCGTCGGGCTGTCGGCGAACGGCGCGACCCGCTGGTTCGCCATCGGCTCGCTGACCTTCCAGCCCTCCGAGCTGGCCAAGCTCGGCCTCCTGCTGGTGCTCGCCGCGGTGCTGGCCTCGAACCGCCCGGCCTGGCAGCGGTTCGCGCTCGCGCTCGTGCTGGCGGCACTCCCGATCGGGCTGACCCTGATGCAGCCCGACCTCAGCACCGCGATGCTGCTGACGGTCCTGACCGGCGGGCTGCTGCTGCTGGGGCGCGTCCCGGCCCGGTTCCTCGTGCCGCTGGGCGCGGCCGCGGCGGTGTCGGCGCCGCTGCTGATCAGCTTCCTGCGGCCGTACCAGGTGGCCCGGCTGGGCAGCTTCCTGGTCGGCGCGCACGAGTCGCCCACCGGCTCCGGGTGGGCGGTGCGCCAGGCGCACATCTCGGTCGCCTCCGGTGGCCTGTTCGGCCGTTCCGACGACCCGCTGCGCCAGCTCCGCGCGTCCTACCTGCCCGAGCGGGACACCGACCTGGCGCTGGCCAGCCTGGTCGGGCAGTGGGGGCTGGTCGCGGGCGCCGCCGTGGTGCTGGCCGCGCTGCTGCTCGTGTGGCGGCTGGCGCTGGCCAGCCGGACGTCGCGGACGCCGCACGGTGCGCTGGTCGCGGGCGGGCTGGCGCTGCTGCTGGGCGTCGAGACGGTGGTCTCGGTGGGGGCGAACCTGGGGCTGCTGCCGCTGGCCGGCGTGCCGTTCCCGCTGCTCAGCTACGGCGGCACGGCGCTGGTCGTGCACCTGGCGGCGATCGGCGTCGTCCTCGCCGTCCGGCGCGACGGGGCCCGCCGCCGGCTCTGGGCCGCCCCCGGCCGGCGCAACCCGCGGCCGCGGCTGGTGCGGCTCGCCGCCGCGGCGCTGTCGGCGCTGCTGATCGCGTTCGGCCTGTACGGCTGGCGGCTCCAGGAGGAGCGCGGCGCGGAGCTGCAGGTCGCCGGCGACGACCAGATGACCCGCTGCTTCCGGCTGCCGGCGCCGCGCGGGGCGATCACCGACCGGCACGACGTCCCGCTGGCGATGGACGCCGGGGACGCCGGCGCCGGCCCCGACCAGGTGCTCGGCGTCCCGGCGCTGCTGCGCGACCGGCCGGCCGACGTCGACCGGCTGGCCCAGCTGGTCGGTGCCCCCGCTCCGGACCTGCACGCGCAGCTCGCCGCCGCCGAGGACACCACCCTGTCGCTGCCGGTGGCCGAGGTCCCGCGCCCGGTGGCCGACGCGGTCACCGCGGCCGCCATCCCCGGGGTGTTCGTCGTCCCGCTGCCACGCCGGACCTACCCGCACGGCGCGCTGCTCGGGCCGCTGCTGGGCTTCGTGGGGGTGGCCGGCCCGGAGGACGAGGAGCGCTGGCCGGACCTGCGGCCGGGTGAGGTCGTCGGTCGGGCCGGGCTGGAACGCCAGTACGACGCGGTGCTGCGGGGCGTGAGCGGGCGGCAGTGCCTGTACGTCGACCCGACGGGCGTACCGGTGGCCCTCGGGGAGCTGCGCCCGCCGGTGCGCGGTGCCGATCTGCGGCTGTCGCTGGACCTGGGGCTGCAGCGGCGACTGGACGCCGGGGTGCAGGCCGCCCTGGCCGCCCAGCCGCGGCGGGTGGGAAAGATCGGTGCGGCGGTCGCGATGGACCCGCGCACCGGCCAGGTGCTCGCCATGGCCAGCGCGCCGTCGTTCGACAACAACGTCTACGGGCCGCCGCTCGACGGCCCGGCGCTGCAGGCGCTCGCGCAGGCCCCGGGCTCACCGATGCTCGAGCACGTCACGCAGGCCGTGGCGCCGCCCGGCTCCACCTTCAAGCTGGTCGCGGCCGTGGCCAACCAGGTGCACCGGGTCTTCGGTGCGCGGCAGGTGATCCCGACCGGGGCGAGCTTCACCTACGGCGGGCACACGTTCGGCAACTGGCGGCCGATGGGACCGATGGACCTGGTGCAGTCGATCGCGGTCTCCAACGACGTCTACTTCTACAAGCTCGCCGTGGCGCTGGGCGCCGACCGGCTGGTCGGCACGGCCCGCGACCTGGGGGTCGGCGTCGCGACCGGCGTCGACCTGCCGGGGGAGTCGGCCGGCCGGCTGGGCAGCCCGGAGCTGGCGGCGGCGGAGGGGCAGCCCTGGTACGGCGGGTCGACGGTCATCCTCGGCATCGGGCAGGGCGACCTGCAGGTGACGCCGCTGCAGAACGCCGGCTGGACCGCCGCGATCGCGACCGGCGCGCTGGTGACCCCGCGGCTGGCGATGGCCCTCGGCACGGGGCCGGGCACCTCCGCGCCGCTGCCCGCCCCGCCGCCGCGGCCGCTGCCGTTCGACGCCGACCTCGGGCCGGTCCGCGAGGGGATGCGGGCGGTCGTCGCCGGCGGCACCGGGAGCCGGCTCAACGACCTGCCGGTGCCGGTCGGTGCCAAGACCGGCACGGCGCAGGACGGCGGGCTGCGCGACGACGAGTACGACAACTGGATGTCCGCGGTCGCCCCCCTGACGGACCCGGAGATCGTGATGACCGCGCTCGTGCAGGGCCCCGGCACCGGCGGGAACAGCGCCTCCGCCGTCGTCGACGACGCGCTGCACTGGTTCTACGAGCACCACGACGAGGTCCTCGCCGTCGGCCCGCCGGCGCCCTGACGATCCCGCGCGCGGAGACGGTGTGCGCCGAGGCCCGGTTCCGCGGCTCGGAACCGGGCGTCAGCGCACACGCTCGGCGGCGGCGGCGGGTCAGCCCCGGCCGTAGGCGGCGAGGAGGGGGCGGTTGCGCAGCGCCCGGGCGGCACCTTCGGCGACGCAGGTCAGGGGCTCCTCGGCGAGCTTGACCGGCAGGCCGAGGGCGTTCTCCAGCTGCTGGGGCAGGCCCGGGACGAGCGAGGCGCCGCCGAAGACCAGCACGCCCTCGGCGAGCACGTCGGCCAGGGCCTGCGGGGGCAGGTCGTCGAGGCAGCCGCTGAGCGCCCGCACGATCTCGTCGACGACGGGCCGCACGGCGGTGCCGATCTCGCCGGGCTGCACGGTGACCAGCCGGGGCCGGCCGGTGCCGCCGTCGCGGCCGTGCACGACCAGCGGGCCGGCGTCGGCCGTCGGCGAGGTCTTGACCCGCTCCGCCTCCAGCTCCCCGATGGACAGCTGGTGCTCCTCCCGGAGGTAGCGGGCGACGGCGCCGGTCATCTCGTCGCCACCCACCTTGCTGGTCCGCTGGGCGAGGACCCCGCCGTAGCAGAACGCCACCGCCGCGGCCGATCCGCCGCCGATGTCCACGACCAGGTGCACCCGGCGCTCCAGCGGGTCCAGCCCGCAGCCGACCGCGCCCGCGACGGCGTCGTCCAGCGCGGTCGCGGGGCGGATGCCGGCCTCCTCGGCGGCCTCGAGCAGGGCGCGGGTCTCCAGGGAGGTGGCGTCGGCCGGCACCCCGATCACCGCGCGCACCGGGCTCCACAGCCGCCGCCCGGCCCGGGCGAGGACCGCGCGCAGGTACAGCCGCGCCGTCTCCAGGTCGGTGACCACGCCGTCGTGCAGCGGCCGGACGGCGGAGAACCGCGCCGGGGCCCGGCCGACCAGCTCCCCGGCCTCCCGCCCGACGGCGGTGATCCGGGGACGGCGGCCGGAGCCGGGCCGGAGCAGCAGCACGCTGGGTTCGTCGAACACGATGCCGCGCCGCAGGTCGCTGACCACCGTGGTGGCGGTCCCCAGATCGATGCCGAGATCCATGTGCGGCCTCCTGCTCGGGCGACCCAGTGTGGAACCCGCCGTGCCGCCGGTCCAGGCTCCCCGGCGCGGCCTCTCAGGCGCGCGCGATCGCGTCCAGGATCTCCAGCTTGGCCGCCCGTCGTGCCGGCCCGACCGCGGCCAGCACCCCGATCAGCGCGGCGACCACGAGGAAGACGGCCATCCGCGGATAGGGGACGACGAGCTCGGTGATGCCCTGGTCGACCAGCGAGCGGCTCAGCGCGACCCCGAACAGCGTGCCGAGCACCAGCCCGAGCACCGCCCCGTAGATCGAGATGATCACCGCCTCGAGCCGGACCATGCGGCGCAGCTGCGACCGGCCCAGCCCGACGGCGCGCATCAGCCCGATCTCGCGGGTCCGCTCGATGACCGACATGGCCAGGGTGTTGACGATCCCCAGCGCGGCGATGAGCACCGAGAGCACGAGCATCGCGTTGATCAGCAGCAGCAGCTGGTCGACCGAGCCCTCCTGCTCGTCGGAGAACTCGCCCCGGTCCTTGAGGTTCACGATCGGGTAGCCGCTGACCACGTCCTCCAGCTGCGCCCGCACCTCGGACGGCGCGACGCCGTCGGCGAGGTCGACGAAGAGGAAACGGTCCAGGCCGACCCCGCCGAAGCGGCTCAGCGAGTCGAGCGAGACGACGGTGCTGCCGATGACCTGGTTGGACTCGTAGATCCCGCCGACGGTCAGCTGCTCCGTCCGGCCGTCGAGGGTCAGCACCTCCACCTGGTCGCCCACCGACCAGCCGCGGCCCTCCGCGGTCGACTCGTCGACGACGACGCCGTCACCGGCCAGGTCGTCGGCGGAGCCGTCCACCCAGCTGAGGTCGATGCTCCGGTCCAGCGACGCCGGGTCGACGGCGGTGAGCAAGGCGGTGCTCCCGTCGAGCTGGGCCTGGCCCCAGCGCAGCGGCATGACCGCCTCGACGCCGTCGACGGCGGCGAGCTGGGCGGCCACGTCGGAGCTGAACGGCACCTGCACCGCGCTGGAGACGACGAACTCGGCGCGCACCGAGCCCGCGACCAGCTTCTCGATGCTGGCGTTGGTCGACGCACCGATGACGCTGAACGCGCTGACCAGCGCGAGCCCGATCATCAGCGCCGACGCGGTGGCGGCCGTGCGCCGCGGGTTGCGGACGGCGTTCTCCTGCGCGAGGCGGCCGGTGGTGCCCCAGATGCGCGGCAGGACGGCGCCCACGGTCCGCAGGAAGGGCCGGGCCAGCACCGGGCTCAACGCGGTCGCGCCCAGGATGAGCGCGAGCGCACCGACGCCGACGAGCGAGGCGCCGGTGCCGCCGTCCTCGCTGAGCGTGCCGCCGACCAGGGCCGCGATGCCGGCGACCGCCAGGACGGCGCCGAGGACCGTGCGCCGGCGCAGGCCGCGCTGCGCGGTCACCACGTCGTCGCGCATCGCCGCGACCGGGGGCATCCGGGCGGCGCGGCGGGCGGGCACGTACGCCGAGACCAGGGTGACCAGGACGCCGACCACGTACCCCCACACCACGGTGTCCGCGGCGAGGACCAGGTTGCCGTCCAGGGTGAGGCCGAAGGAGCCGAACAGCGCCCGCAGGCCGGCGGCGATGCCGTAGCCGGCGGCCAGCCCGAGGGTGGCGCCGACGAGACCGACGACCAGCGCCTCGCCGAGGACCGACCGGGTCACCTGCCCGCGGCTGGCGCCCAGGGCGCGCAGCAGCGCCAGCTCGCGGGTCCGCTGGGCCACGAGCATCGAGAAGGTGTTGAGGATGATGAACGTGCCGACGAACAGCGCGATCCCGGCGAAGACCAGCAGGAAGATGTTGATGAACTGCAGCGCCTCGGAGAAGTCCGAGGCCAGGCTCTCGGCCTGCTCGGTGGCGGTCTTGACGTCGTGGCCGTCCCCGACGGCGGCGGCCACGCGGCCGGCGAGCTCGTCGGGGTCGACGCCGTCCTCGGCCCCGACGCCGATGCCGGTGAACTGCCCCGGAGCGGTCAGCAGCTCCTGCGCCGTCGCGGTGTCGAACGCGGTGAGCGACGCGCCGGCCAGCCCGCTGCCGTCACCGAACCGGAAGATGCCGAACGAGCTCGGCCTCGATCCGCGGGCCCGGCGTGAGCAGGCTGATGGTGTCGCCGACCTGGTAGCCGGACTCCTCCGCGGCGTCCTCGTCGATCATGACCTCGCCTGGCCCCTCGGCCGCCCGGCCCTCGACCAGGCTGGTGGGGGAGATGGACTCCTCGGTGTCCCAGCTGATGCCCAGGCCCGGGGCGCCGCCGGTGTCGAGGACCTCGCCGTCCGGCACGAGGATGTAGACGCCCTCGGCCTGGACGTTGCCCTCCACCGCCGCGACGCCGTCGACGTCGGCGATCCGGTCGACCAGCTCGGCCGGCACGTAGGTGGCGGTGCCGCCGGCGCCGGTGCCGGCCAGACCCTGGTCGAACGCGGCGGCGCGGGTGACGTTGACGTCGGCTGCCGTGGTCTCGAACAGGTCGTTGAACGTCTTGCTCAGCGTGTCGGTGAAGATCAGCGTCCCGACGACGAAGGCGACGCCGAGCACGATCGCCAGCCCGGACAGGGCCAGGCGCACCTTGTGCGCCAGCAGGTTGCGCCAGGTGGTGCGCCACACGGTCAGCGCACCCCCGCCGGGCCGCCGTCGCCGGTGCCGCCGGGCAGGACGGCCGCGGGTGCGCGGTCGGTCTCGGTGTCGAACGCCTTGAGCCGCTCGAGCACGCGGTCGGCGGTGGGTTCGAGCATCTCGTCGACGATCCGGCCGTCGGCGAGGAAGAGGACCCGGTCGGCGTAGCTGGCGGCCTTGGGGTCGTGGGTCACCATCACGATCGTCTGGCCCATCTCGCGCACCGAGCGGCGCAGGAAGTCCAGGACGTCGGCGCCGCTGCGGGAGTCCAGGTTCCCGGTCGGTTCGTCGGCGAAGACGATGTCGGGCCGCCCGGCCAGGGCGCGGGCGCAGGCGACCCGCTGCTGCTGGCCACCGGAGAGCTCGGTGGGCCGGTGCGCCAGCCGCTGCCGCAGCCCGACGGTGTCGATCACCGTGTCCAGCCACTCCTTGTCGGGCTTGCGGCCGGCGATGTCCATCGGCAGCGTGATGTTCTCCAGGGCGGTGAGCGTGGGCAGCAGGTTGAACGCCTGGAAGACGAACCCGACGCGGTCCCGCCGCAGCACGGTGAGCGCCTTGTCCTCCAGGGTGCTGAGGTCGACGTCGCCGATGAACGCCTGGCCCTCGGTCACCGAGTCCAGGCCGGCCATGCAGTGCATGAGCGTCGACTTGCCCGAGCCGGACGGGCCCATGATCGCGGTGAACCGGCCACGGTCGAAGTCGACGTCGACGCCGTCCAGCGCCACCACGCGGGTGTCGCCCTCGCCGAAGACCTTGGTCAGCTTCCGGCCGCGGGCGGCCGGGGCGGGAGACGGACCGGGAGGGGTCACGGGGAACTCCAGAGGGGAGGGAGCGGGCACGGTCTGCGGCCAGGACGCTAGAGGGGACCACCGACAGGTCGGTAGGGCTTTTCGGGCCCGGGCGCGTCGGGCCGGCGGTCAGGGCCGCGGGCCGCGGGCCGGCACGCCGAGGAGCAGGTCGAGCGTGGCAGCCAGGGCCACGCCGGCCGCGGCGCCACCCACGACGTCCAGCGGTGCGTGCCCGCCCAGGTACACCCGCGCCACGGAGTTGAGCACCGCCAGCACCAGGACGACGACCTGCCAGCGGCGGGCCAGGTAGGGCAGCAGCAGCACGGCCACCCCGAAGGCGACGATCGCGTGCCCCGAGGGGAACGAGCCGCCGGCCGAGGGCACGTCGCGCAGCACCGCGCCGGGGATCGTCGTCCCCGGCCGCTCGCGGTGCACCAGCTCCTTGAGCACGCCCCGCTCCACCACCAGCTTGAGCGGCACGAGCAGCACCAGCGCCGCGGCCAGGCGCGGGCGGCGCAGCAGCAGCGCCCCGGCGGCGACGACCAGCGGCGTCCCGAGCACGCCGAGCAGCTGGACGGCCCACAGCGGGGTCTCCCACGCGTCGGACCGGTCGTTGACCAGCGCGAACAGGCGGCGCTCCCAGGTGTCGACGGTCCCGTCGGACACGGCGGTGGCGCAGGCCGCCGTGACCGCGATCCCGCCCGCGGCCAGGACGACGTCGGACCGGCGCCGGCGGAACGGCGCGCTCACATGCCGAACCGGTGCTCGAACCGGGCGGTCAGCAGGGCCCCGGCCGCCGCGGGCAGCCAGAAGGTCAGCAGCCGGAAGACCAGCACGCACGCGCACGCCGACGACAGCGGCGCGCCCAGCGCGGTGAGCGCCAGCAGCAGGGCGACGTCGGCCGCGCCCGGAGCCGCGGTGACCGGCACCAGCGACCACAGGAGGTGCAGCGCCCCGTACACCGTCGCGGTGGCCAGCACCGGCACCTCGCCCCCGACGCTGTGCAGGGCCGCGGCCAGCACCGCGGCCTCGAGGAAGATGCCGGTGGTGACCCAGGCGAGCTGGGCGCCCCTCCGCCACGGCCGCACCCCACCGGGCCGGTGGATGCGCAGCAGCTCCCGCAGCGCGCGGGCGACCTCCGCCCGGTCCCGCCGGACCGGCGCCGGCCCCGACGGCAGCGCGAGCCACTGCCCGGTGAGCACGAGCACCCAGGCGCCCGCACCCAGGGCGACGGCCGGGCCGAGGGCCTCCGGCGTCCGCCACCCGGTCAACCGGTCGTCGACGAGGGCGAGCACGAGCGTCGGGACGGCGACGAGGAACGCGGCGACGACGCCGGCCGCGGCGAAGCGGGACAACCCGGCGGTGGCGGCCGCGGGCAGCACACCGGCCCGCTCCAGGAAGCGGGCGGCCGCCCGGCGCCAGCCGTCGTGCCCGTGCAGCAGCGTGGCGGAGTCGGCGACCATCCCCGCGCCGGCGGTCCGGCCGAGGGCGATCCGCCGGTCGACGGTGAGCAGCGCGCCCGCGGCCCGGGCGGTGCGCGCCAGCACCGTGAGCGCGACCGCCGCGCCCAGCCAGCGCCACCCGCCGTCCTCGAGGAAGTCGGCGGGTACGCCGTCGGCGCCGAGCAGCGGGAGCCCGACGAGGGCGAGGCCCGACCCGGCCGCGACGGCGAGCCACGCGGCCCAGCCGGTCGGCGGGAACTCCGGGCGGTCGAGGTCGGGCAGCCCGAGGGAGGCCCGCACCTCAGCCCGCAGCACGCCCAGCCGCTCGGGCCGGGTGCGCAGCGCCGTGCGGGTCGCGGCGGTCAGGCAGAGCGGTGCCAGCGCCGGCAGGGCGTCGGCGACCGGGGCCGCGCCCAGGCCCGCGACGGCGGAGCGCACGACGACGTCCGGCTCGGCGACCAGCGCCAGCGACGCCATGAGCTCGGCGACGTCGCCGGCCAGCGCGTCGTCGTCGGCGCCGGTCTGCGCGTTGGCGAAGTCCACGACCCAGGGCCGGCCGACGTCGTCGACCATGATGCTGGCGGTCACGAGGTCGTGGTGGGCCACGCGGGCGTCCCGGAGCAGGCCCACCTGGTGCCAGACCTGGGCGAGCAGTGCGGGCGTCACCCGCTCCGCGGGCAGCTCGTCCAGCGGCACCCCCTCGAGGTGCTCCTGGACGACGACGGCGCCGCGGTCGCTGCCGCGGGCGAGCAGGACGCGGGGCGTGCGCACCCCGCGCTCGCGGGCGGTCATCGCCGCGACCGCCTCGTGCTCGGCCTGCCGGCCCAGCGGCGCGACGGCGTCGGCGTCCTTGACGTCGCGGACCGCGACGAGCCGGTACAGCCGGTAGAGCCAGTCGCGCTCGGTGCGGTTCGGGCCCAGGTACTTCACGTACAGCCGGCGGCCCTCGGCCGTGGTGGCCACGAAGGGGTGCGAGCTGAGAGCGCGGACCGGCGCCGGGCGCAGCTCGCGCACCGGGAGGCCGACCCGGTTCAGGAGCCGGGCCAGCCGCTGCGGGTCGACCTGCAGGCGGGGCACGCCGAACGCCACGTGCACGAGGGATCCGATCGCCCAGCCGAGCGCGGCGCCGCAGACGACGTCGAGCGGCAGGTGCGCGCCGACGTAGATCCGCGCCAGGCCCACCACCCAGGCGAGCGCCCACACGACCCGCCGGGTGCGCCGGGACACGTACGGGACGACGGCGGTCGCCAGCGCGGCGGCGACCGCGGCGTGGCCGGAGACGAAGCCCAGCCCGGTGACCGGCCCCTCGGGGAAGTGCACGTCGACGGCGAAGCCCCCGGGCCGCTCCCGCCGCACCACGGACTTGACCAGGTCGGCGGCGACGTAGGCGAGCAGGCCGGAGACGATCAGGTCGCGGGCCAGGCGGACCTGCCGCGCGGCCAGCGCCAGCACCGCGACCAGCGGGACGGCGACGACGTTGCCGAGCTGCATCACCAGCCAGACGACGGGGAAGAGGGCCGGTGGCAGGTCGTTGACCAGCTGGAAGACGTCCCGCTCCGCGACCGGCAGCTCGCCGCGGCGGGCGACGAGGAAGCCCAGCCCCAGCACCGCGGCGCCGAGCACCACCCGGACCAGGTCCACGGTGTAGCGGTCGACCGGCGTGCGGCGGCCGTCGCGCACCCGGGCGCCGGCCGGACCGGAGGCGCGCCCCGGCCGCAGCAGCGTCGTCACCAGGAGAGTGCACCGCGTCGGGGGCCGGGCCAGCAGGGTCTTCCGTCCCCCGCGCCTCAGCCGGCCGGGGGGAGCGCGGCCAGCACGGCGTCCGCGGCCGCCGGCCAGTCCGCGACCCGCGGGCCGGGCACGGCGCGGTTGTAGGGCTGGTCGAACACCAGCGCGGCGCGCCCGGCGGCCGCGAAGGCGGTCAGGTTCGCCGGGCTGTCGTCGAGGTACAGGTCGGCGCCGACCTCCGGCTTGTCGGCCATCAAGCACAGGTCCCAGAACGGGATGCGGTGCCGCTCGAGCCAGGTGACGGTGTCCGCCGCGGCCGCGCCGTGACCCCCGCTGACGACCAGCCGGTGGGTGATGACCCGGATGCGCACGCCGGCCTCCGACAGGCGCCACAGCTGCTCCGACACCCCGGGCAGCGGCGCGAGGTCGCGGAACAGCCCGGCCGCGACGGCGCGGCCGTGCAGGTCGAGGTACTCGGCGCGGGTGGCGATGCCCCAGCCGCACCGCGTCCAGTCCCAGTCGACCGGGTCGGGCAGCGTCGCGGGGTCCACGCCGCGCTCCCCGGCCACGAACGCCCGGAAGCCCCCGGTGTAGTCGGCGCAGACGCCGTCGAGGTCGAGGCCGAGGACGAACCGACGGGTGCTCACCCGGTGCTCGTCGGCACGCGGTGCGGTCGGCTGCACGGCCCCCGGTGCGCCGCTACCCCGACCGGGGGACGGCGCCCCGCGGTCAGAGCCAGAGCTCGAACTGGATGCCGTCGGGGTCCTCGAAGGAGACGAACCGGCCGAGGTCGAGCACGCGGACGGGGGAGTGCGGCACCCCGAGCTCGTCGAGGTGGGCGATCCAGCGGTCGAGCTCGGCCTCGTCGGAGACCTTGAACGCGAGGTGGTCCAGCCCGGTGCGGCGGAAGTCGAACTCGTCGCCCGAGCCCTCGGCGGGCTGGCACAGGCCGAGCACGACGAAGCTGGACGGCTCGAGCAGCAGGACCCGGGGCGAGCCGGCGTCCTCGGCGCCGTAGCGGCGCAGCTCCTGGAGGCCGAGGACGCGCTGGTACCAGGCGGCGCTGGCGTCCATGTCCCGGACGGTGAGGGCGACGTGCGAGACGCCGGAGAGCGTGGGCATGCCCGGATCGTGGCAGGCCCACGTCCTCCGGTGCGGTCCGCCGCGCGCGGGGCTACCGGGAGCCGGCGAAGTCGGCGGGGGAGAAGCGGCCCTCCGAGAGCCGCTTCTCGATCTTCTCCAGGCTGCGGCCGCTGAGCTCGGGCATCCGCCGGTACAGGAAGACGAACCCGGCGATGTTGAACGCCGCGTACAGCCAGAAGGTCTGGCCGGTGCCGATCGTGTCGATGATGTTAGCAGGGTCAGCGTGATGAGCAGGTTGGTCCCCCACAGCGACGCGGACTGCGCGGCCGCGCCGGCCTCCCGGGTGGCCAGCGGGTAGATCTCCGAGCCGGTCAGCCAGCCCATGAGCTGGATGCCGCCGGCGGTGAAGGCCATGAAGGCGATCAGCGTCGCGATGATGTACGGGACCTGGGCCTCGCCGTCGTTGCCGGTGACGAAGAAGGTGCCCAGCACGATCAGCGCGAGCGCGGCCCCGGGGAGGGTGAGCAGCGTCAGCCGGCGGCGGCCCACGCGGTCGATGATCGCCAGCCCGACGAGCTGGGTGACCAGGTAGGTCGCGCCCAGGGCGACCGACACCCGGAGGGCCGCGGAGTCGGAGAAGCCGTTGTCCGTGAGGATCGTCGGCGAGTAGTAGACGATCATCTCGATCCCGGACAGCTGGGTGAAGATCGCCAGCCCGCACCCCACGACCAGCGCCGGGCGCACCCAGGCCTCGCGCAGGCCGCGCCAGCCGCTGGTCTCCGCGGAGCGCTCCTCCTCGACCAGCTCGTCGATCTCCTGCAGCTCGGCGGAGACGTCGCTGCCGGACGGGCGGACCCGCTCGAGGGCCTCGCGGGCGCGGTCCTCCTGACCGTTCTTGACCAGCCCAGCGCGGAGAGTCCGGCAGCCGCAGCATCAGCAGCAGCATGAGCGCGCTCGGGACGACGGCCGCGCCGATCGACACCCGCCAGTCGACGCTCTCGGTGGCGCCGACGATCGTGGCGATGAGGATGCCGACGCCGATGGCGATCTGGAAGAACAGCACCAGCCGGCCCCGGTACCGGCTCGGGGCCAGCTCGGCGACGTAGACCGGCGCGGTCTGCGTGGCACCGCCGACGGCGAAGCCCAGCACCACGCGGGCCAGCGACAGCGTGATCGGGTTCGGTGCCAGCGAGGCGCCCAGGGAGCCGAGGACGAAGATGCCGGCGACGATCAGCAGCGTCGTGCGGCGGCCGCGCGCCTGGCTGAGCCGGCTGCAGGTCAGCGCCCCGATCACCGCGCCGGCCAGGATCGAGGCCGCGATGACCTGCTCCCAGCCGCTGCCGATGTCGAACTCGTCGCTGATCTGCAGCAGCGCGCCGGAGATGATCCCGGTGTCGTAGCCGTAGAGCAGGCCGGAGATCGCCGACACCAGCGCCACGATGACGACGGCGCCGGTCAGGCTCCCGCCGTCGTCCGTCGTCGTGGTCCCGCCGGGCGGGGCCGCGGTCGCGGTGCCGGTGGACGGGCCGGGGGTCTCTTCCTCGGACACGTTGATGGAACTCTCCCCGTGGGCGGACGGCGCGGCGTCGGCCACGCTAGGTCCGGCAGCGGGAAGCCGCCTGTCCAGACGGGGAGATCGCCCCGACGGCGGACCGGGTCGAGCGGTCAGGCGTCGGTGACGACGCGGTCGCGCCCCTGCGCCTTGGCGCGGTAGAGCAGCGCGTCGGCGCGTCCGAGCAGCGCCGCCGGGGTCTCGTCGGCAGCTCCTGTGACGCCGATGCTGGCGGTGACCGGCACCGCGCCGGTGAGGTCCTCCCACGCGTGCCCGGCGATCGCCGTCCGCAGCTCCTCGGCCAGGGCGGCGGCGTCCGGGGGTGCGGTGTCGACCAGGACGAGGAGGAACTCCTCGCCGCCCATCCGGGCGGCGAAGGACCCGCCCAGGGCCCGGGCGCCGTCGGCGGGCACGGCCGCCTGGAGCAGTCCGGCCACCCGGCGCAGCACGGCGTCGCCGACGTCGTGGCCGAACGTGTCGTTGACCCGCTTGAAGTGATCGAGGTCGACCAGCGCCACGCTCGCCGAGGCCGCGGGCAGCCCCCCGGGACCGAGCAGGCGGATCAGCTGCTCGTCGATGTGCCGGCGGTTGTACAGCCCGGTCAGCGGGTCGCGCAGCGACAGCTCCCGGTAGCGGCGGGACTGCCGGCGGGCCTCGCTCGTCTCGTACATGGCCTGGACCGCCCGGGCGCGCGCGTCCCGCTGGGCCGACTGCAGCTCCACCAGCTGCTCGTGGAAGAGCTTGTGCTCGGTGAAGGCAGCCCGGTGGTCGCCCTGGGCGGCGTGCAGCTCGGCCTGCTCCTGCCGGGCGCGGACCCGGATGGCGGTCAGGCCGTGCCGCTCGCACCGCGCCACAGCAGTCGTCCAGGACCTGCCGCGCCCCGTGCAGATCGCCGAGCCGGCGCCGCACCTCGGCGAGGGTCAGCAGGAAGTCCGCCCCGGCGTCCCCGTCGGTGGAGCTGTCCAGCAGCTCGGGTGCCAGCCCCGGCAGCAGCACCGCCTCGGCGTCCTCCAGCCGGCCCAGGCCGATGAGCACACGGCCGAGCGTGTCCAGCCGGCCGACGCCGAGGGTCTCGCCGAAGTCGGCCGAGCGCGCCTCCAGCTGCTGCGCGATGGGCAGGGCCTCGTCGAAGCGGCCCAGCAGCGTCTCGATGTAGGCCCAGTTGTTGAGGACCACCAGCTCGCGCCGGGCGTCACCGCGCTCGTGGGTCAACGCGAGCACGTCGGCGTAGCGGAGGGAGGCCGAGGCGTCCCCGTGCTGCCCCAGGGTGTCGGCCAGCCGCAGGGAGTGGTCGATGCGCAGCTCGGCGGGCGCGTCGTCGTCGAGCAGGTCGACGGCCTCGATCGCGTGCTCCAGCGCGGTGGCGGAGTCGCCCAGCTCCTGGAAGATCGAGGCGAGCACGTAGGCGCTGCGCGCCCGGAGGAAGGGCCGTTCGTTCTCGACCGCCCAGCGGCTGATCGCCTGAGCGCTCCGGCCGGCCTCGGCGTGCTCGCCCCGGCACCGCGCCATGTCCGCGCCGACGAGCCGGGCGCGCAGCCGCACCTCGGTCAGCTCCGGCCCCTCGGCCTCGGCCGCGACCCGCTCGGCCCGCTCGGCGATGCCCTCGACGGTGAAGCGCGAGAGGGCCTCCAGCTCGGCAACCTGGGCGGTCAGCCGCCGGAGCGGGTCGTCGCCCGGGTCCGGAAGCCCTGCGTCGACGACGGAGAGCGAGAACATGCCTCCACCTTCGGCAGGACCGGCGGCGAACCTGAGCGCGCGGGTGCGCGTCCCCCCGAAGGGGTCAGCTGAACGGGATGACCGGCCGGTCGGGGCCGCCGTCCTCACCCCAGCGCATCCAGCTGCGCAGGCCCTTGAGGGCGTCGGCGTCGGCCTTGTCCCGCCCTCTGCGCGGTCGGCGGCGGGGCGCGGTCGAGGTCTCCCTCGACGGACGCTCACCACCGGTCGACCGGACGTGCATCAGGTACTCCTGGACCGGCGCCGCGGACGGGAGGCCGTGGCGGGCGAGGACGTCGTGCCGGGCCTCGCGCTCGCAGGCGAGCTTCTCGACCTCCGACATCTCCGAGGTCGTCCCGGTGCGTTCGCGGCCGTGCGCCGCGGGCCTGCCGAATTCCAGAGCCGACATGGTGTTCCTCCTCCTCCGGAGGGGTGCCGTCGTGGGTACCGCCCCTCGATCGTCCGCCTGCCCGGCCCCGGACGCCAGGGCCCTCCAGCCCGGACGTGAGCCCTGCCCGACGCGCGGCCCCCGCCACCCAGGGCGGCCAGGTGACCGACCGCACACCCCCGGTAGCCTCGCGCGGGTGTCCGACCTCTTCGCGCCCCTGACGCTGGCCCACGGCCCGGCCGCTCCCAACCGGGTGTGGCTGGCCCCGCTCACCAACACGCAGAGCCACCCCGACGGACGGCTCTCCGACGAGGAGCTGCACTGGCTGTCGATGCGGGCGCGCGGCGGGCACGGGCTGACGATGACCGCCGCTGCGCACGTCCAGGCCGGCGGCCAGGGCTTCCCGGGGCAGCTCGGCGTCTTCTCCGACGACCACCTGCCCGGCCTGACCCGGCTGGCGACCGCACTCAAGGACGAGGGCTCCCTGGCCTCGTTGCAGCTCCACCACGCCGGCAACCGGTCGCCGCGGGACCTGGTCGGCCGGCCGGTCGGCCCCTCGGACCACGAGAAGTCCGGCGCGCGGGCGATGACCGGCGACGAGGTCGCGCAGCTGGTCGAGGACTTCGCCGCGGGGGCCCAGCGGGCCGAGCGCGCCGGGTTCCACGGCATCGAGGTGCACGGCGCCCACGGCTACGTCCTGGCCCAGTTCCTCTCCCCGGAGGAGAACCGGCGCACCGACGGCTACGGCGGCTCGGCTGGAGAACCGCGCCCGCCTGCTGTTCGAGGTGGTCCGCGCCGTGCGCGAGCGCTGCGGGCCGGACTTCCAGGTCGGCGTCCGGATCTCCCCGGAGCGGTTCGGGCTGCGCCTGGGCGAGGTGCGCGAGGTCGCCGCCGAGCTGCTCCTCTCCGACGCCGTCGACTACCTGGACCTGTCCCTCTGGGACGTCGCCAAGCAGCCGGAGGAGGAGGGCTTCCAGGACCGCCCGCTGATGGACTGGTTCACCGACCTCGACCGCGGCACCACCCGCCTCGGCGTGGCCGGCAAGGTGCGCAGCGGGCAGCAGGTCACCGAGGCCCTCGACCGGGGCGCGGACTTCGTGATGGTCGGGCGGGCGTCGATCCTGCACCACGACTTCCCCGAGCGGGTCCGGGCCGACGGCTCCTTCGCCACGCGCACCCCGGTGAGCCCGGCGCACCTGGCGGACGAGGGGCTGTCGCCGGTGTTCGTCGAGTACATGCGCAACTGGCGGGGGTTCGTCACCGAGGCGTCCTGACGCACCGGCGCGCGGGCGCCGATCCGGGTCGCGGGAGGCGGCCGGCACGACCGAGGGGAAGGGCGGAGGAGCGGTGAGCGACGGGCCGACCTCCGCCGACCCGGGCGGCGCCGACGTCCCCGATCCGCGGCGGCGGCGCTGGATCCTGCTGGCCTGCCTGGCCGGCATGTTCGCGACGACGTTCCCGGCGACGATCCTCACGATCGCCGTCCAGCCGATCGCGCTGGACCTGGGCTCCTCGCCCTCGACCGTCCTGTGGGTGACGACGGCGCCGCTGCTGGCCGCCGCCGTCAGCACCCCGGTGCTGGGCCGGCTCGGCGACCTGCGCGGCCACCGGCGGCTGTTCCTCACCGGGATGACCGTGGCGGTCGTGTTCGGCATAGCCACGGCGCTGGCGTGGGACGCGGGCAGCCTGATCGCCGCGCGCACCATCTCCCAGCTCGGCTCGGCCGCCACCATCCCGAGCTCGTTCGCCATGCTCTTCCGCGCCCACCCGCCGCACCAGCGGGTGCGGGTCTCCTCGCTGGCCTCGGCCGTGCTGGCCGGCGCGGCGGTGGTCGGCGTGGTCATCGGCGGCCCGCTGGTGGACCTCGTCGGGTGGCGGGTCATCTTCGTCGTCCAGGCGGCCGTCTGCGTCGGGGCGCTGGTGGCGGCGATCCCCGTGCTGCCCTCCGACCCGCGCGGGCGGGAGCGCATCCCGCTGGACCTGCCCGGGGCGCTGGCCCTGGCGGTGGCGACCCTCGCGCTCACCTTCGGGGTCAACCGGCTGGGCGTGTGGGGCCTGTCGCCGGTGCCGATCGGCTGCCTGGTCGTCGTGCCGTTCGCCGTCTGGGCCCTGGTCCGGATCGAGCGGCGGTCGTCGGCGCCGCTGCTGCCGCTGCGGGTGCTCTCCTCCCGCAACACCCGCGTGGTGACCGCCGCGAGCTTCTTCCTGGGCGCGGGGTGGATGGGCAACTTCGTGCTCACGCCGCTGCTCATGCAGTCGGTGATGGGCCTGTCGGCGGGCCTCACCTCGCTGCTGAGCGTGCCGCGTGCGGTCTTCATCGTGGGCGCGGCGCCGACCGCCTCGCGCTGGGGCCAGCGCTTCGGCGAGCGGCGGATGGTGGTGGTCGCGGCCGCCGGGCTGGGCCTGGTGATGGCGTCGATGACCGTGGGGGCGCTCACCACCTCGGTGGTCGCGATCTCCCTGGCGCTGCCGCTGTCCGGCTGGGCCTTCGGGCACGCGCAGCCAGGGCTGGTCTCGGCGATGGGGCACGCGGTGGACGAGCGGGACTTCGGGCTGGCCACCTCGCTGCAGCAGACGTCGAACCAGATCGGCGCCGTCGTCGGCATCGGGCTGTTCACCGCGCTGGCGGGGGATGCCACGACCGCCGGCCCGTTCGCCGTCGTCTACCTGCTGACCGCGACCTGCGCGTTCATCAGCGTGCCGTTCGCGCTGCTCATCCGCGACGGGCACGCGAAGGCCTGATCAGCCGGCGGGCTCCCGCGGCACCAGGGAGGCGACCAGCGCCGCGGCGGCGACGACGAGGAGCACCCAGGTGCCGGGGGCGCCGGGCGGGGTGCCGAGCGTCTCCAGGGGCTTGAGCCTGCCGACGAGCAGCCGCAGCAGCGCCTCCAGCAGCACGGCGGCCAGCACCAGCGGCACCAGCCCGCGGTACCGCGCCAGCACGACCCAGACCAGCAGCGCCAGCACCAGCTGCGCGCCGCCCCACTGCCCGAGCAGCGCGACCGCGTTGTCCCCGCCGGCGGCGCCGGTGTCGATCGTGGCGATCGACCCGGCGCCGCTGTCGGGGGCGAGCACGTGCACGAGGCTGCGGGCCGTCGCGAGGACGGCGTAGAGCACCAGGACGCCGATCGCCCACCGGGTGCCCCGGTACTCGTCGGCCCGTCGCGGGAGCAGCAGCCCCGGGTCGGGTCGCACGCCGTCCTCCGCCGCTACTGCTTGCGGCGGTGGAGAAGCTGCATGTCGGTGAAGCCCTTGAGCCCCCACGGCCCGTTCTCCACCCCGATGCCGCTCCACTTCAGCCCGCCGAACGGCAGGTTCGGTGCCAGGGCGGCGTGGGTGTTGACCCACGCGGAGCCGGCATCGAGCCGGCGGGCGACGCCCTCACCGCGCTCGGTGTCGGTGGCCCACACCGACGCCCCCAGCCCGAAGGTGGTGGCGTTGGCGCGCTCGACGGCCTCGTCCAGGTCGCGGTAGGCGATGACCGGCAGCGCCGGGCCGAACTGCTCCTCGTCGACGATCGCGGTGCCGTCGGCGGCGTCGGTGAGGATCGTCGGGGCGAAGAAGTAGCCGGGCCGGTCCAGCGCGGCACCCCCGGCCGCGGCGCGCGCGCCGGAGGCCAGCGCGCCGTCGACCAGGCTCCGGACCCGGTCGAACTGCGGCCGGTTCTGGATCGGGCCGAGCTTCGTCGCCTCGTCCATGCCGTCGCCGACGACGACGCTGGTCGCCTCGGCGACGAGGGCGTCGACGACGGCGTCGTGCAGGCTCTCCGGCACGTAGACCCGCTTGACCGCGACGCAGGTCTGCCCGTTGTTGGTGAACGCCGCGTTGAACAGCGCCTTGCCGACGACGGCGGGGTCGGCGTCGTCCAGCACGATCGCGGGGTCGTTGCCGCCGAGCTCGAGGGTCACCCGCTTGAGGTCGGCGGCCGAGGCAACCGCGACCTTCTTGCCGGCGCTGATCGAGCCGGTGAAGCTGACCTTGCGCGGCGTCGGGTGCGCGGTCATCGCCGCACCGAGGGAGTCCCCGCCGGTGACGATGTTGAGCACGCCCGGCGGCAGCGCGGAGTTGAGCACCTCGACCATCGCCAGCGACGACAGCGGCGTGTACGGCGACGGCTTGAGGACGACGGTGTTGCCGGCGCGCAGCGCGGGCGCGATCTTCCAGGACGACAGCAGCAGCGGGAAGTTCCACGGCGCGATCGCCGCGACCACGCCGATCGGCCGGCGCACCACCTCGACGAAGGCGGCGTCGTCGTCCTGGAGGATCTCGCGCTCCAGCTCCAGATCGGCGTAGTACTGCAGCCACATGCCGACGCCGGCGACCTCGAAGATCGCCTCGCCGAGCGGCTTGCCCTGCTCCTGGGTGAGCACCGGGGCGATCCGCGGGATCGCCTCGTTCACCGCCTTCGCGGCCAGCCGGAGCGCTTCGCGGCGGGCGTCGTCGTCCTGCCGCCAGGTGCGGAACGCCTGCGCGGCGCCGGCCATGGCGTCGTCGAGGTCGGCCGCGGTGGCCTCGGGGGCGGTGGCGAAGGGCTCGCCGGTGGCGGGGTTGATGACCTCGGAGCGGGCCGCGGAGTCGCGGGCCTCCCCGTTGATGGTCATGAGGTGCTGGGTCACGTCGGGTTCTCCTCGGGAGGTGGGGGAGCGGGTGCGGTCAGGTGAGGACGTCGGCGGCGTCGAGGTCGAGGGCGTGCCGGGCGTGCCGGGTGGCCATGGCGAGGAACATCTCGTCGCCGCGGTCGGTGCGCTTCACGCTCATCGAGGCCAGCACCGCCATCGACAGCCCGCCCCACGTGCCGCGGCGGTAGTCCAGCCAGCAGTCGGCCCAGTCGTAACCGGTCACGCCGCCGGCGACGAGACCGTCGAAGTAGTCGCGGACCAGCTGCTCCTCGACCTCGCGCCGGACCTCGGGGAGCAGGCCGGCGCCGAGGAAGTAGGCGACGTCGCTGGGGCCGGTGCCGGTGCCGCAGGTCTGCCAGTCGACGACGGTGACCGTGCCGTCCGGGCCGATGAGCAGGTTGTCCAGGCGGTAGTCGACGTGGGTGATCGTGGGCGCGGGGGCCCGCTCCGGCCGGGCGTCCAGCCGGCCGAAGTAGAGATCCCCGGCCTGCTTCACGTGCGGCTCCAGGACGGCGGCGTACCGCTCCTGGAAGCCGGCCCACAGCATCGGCAGCACCTCGCCGAGCAGCGCGCCCCGCCCCTCCGGGTCGCCGTGCAGCCAGTCCAGCGCCAGCAGCGAGGGGTCGCCCCACAGCCGGCGCGTGCAGGTTGACCAGCTCGCGCACCGCCGCGGCCGCGATGTCGGGACCGCAGCCGCGCAGCTGGTCGCCGGGCTCGGCCGGGGCGAGGTCCTCCAGGAGCAGCACGAAGGACGCCGTCTCGACGTCGAGGTCGGCGTGGTGCAGCCGGGGCGTGCGCACCGGCAGCCGGCCGGCCAGCTCCTGGTAGAAGCGGACCTCCTTCTCGTAGGAGCGGAACGCCTTCGCGGTGGCCCGGCTGCCCTCGTCGGCGGCGGGCAGCTTGGCGACCAGCGAGGCGGGGCCGGCGCCGGGCTCGTCGTAGGTGAGCCGGATCCGGACGCTGTCGCACATCTGCCCGGTGCCGAGGGGGCGGACGTCGGCGTCCACCACCCGGCCCACGGCGAGCGAGCCCGAGGAGGTGAGGGCGGCGGTCAGCCACTCCGGCGTCAGGGCGCCCGGGGTGTCGGCGATCGTCAGCACGGCAGCACCCCGGTGACGTCGGTGCCGGGGAAGAAGCGGTGGTGGCGCGCGCCGGTCACCTCGTAGACGGCGGTGCCGCTGCGCCCGTCGCCGGTGCGCACCCGGACGACGTTGAGGCCGCCGCGGTGGAACGGCTCGTACGGCCGGACGAAGTCGCCCTCGGCCTCGACGTCGATCGTGCGCCCGTCGGCGAGCACGAACCGGCAGCCGCCGGCGATCCCGGCGACCTGCTCGCCGTTCGTCCCGTAGTCGACGACGGCGCCGTCCCGGCCGCGCCAGTCGACGTCGTAGGTGAAGCCGACGACCGGCACCGGGTCGCTCCCGTCGGCCGCGGCCCAGCAGCCGTCGGTGTAGATCGTCGCGCCGTTGGCCAGCTCCCAGTGCCAGACGCCGAGCATCCCGTCCTCGAGCTGGATCTGGAACCAGATCCACAGCGGGCAGCGGCCGTGGTCGCGCACGCCCCAGGAGTGGTCGCGCTGGCCGGTCCAGCCGTCGATGGAGTGCTCGACGCCGGCGACGGTGTAGGTGCCCGACCAGGTGCCGGACTGCAGGATGTGGCTCTGGTCCCAGACGATGCCGTCGGCGGCGCGCATGGTGCCGCGGCGCAGGCCGTAGGGCTGGGTGCGGGCGCGGAAGACGGCGTCGACGCCGATCGGGCTCACGTCGGGGTCGGCCCAGAGCCGGACCTCCTGCCACGGCTTCACGATCTCCACCCGCGCGCCGGGCACCTCGGGGGTCTGCGGGTCCTCGCCCAGCTCGCGCGCGCTGCCGTGCAGGATCTGCTCGGCCCCGACCCGGCCCATCTGCAGGCTGTCCATCGTCCCCTGCGACGGCTTCACGGCCATCGTGAAGAACACCGCGTCCCCGGTGCCGGAGGGGTCGTGGATGTCGAAGAAGTGGCTCTCGCGCCAGTGCGGGTGCGGGGTCGCGACTGCCGGCAGGAGCTCGGGGAGCTGGTGGACCAGCTGTTCGTCGGCGGGGGTAGGACGGGCCACGGTGCCTCCAAGGTGGTGTGACCCCGGACACTAGCGAGCAGTGCTCGCATCCGTCAGCCCCTCTCGAGGCCGTCCAGGAACGTGGCGAGCCCGAAGGCGAAGACGTCGTCGCTGTCCGGGCGCCCGGGGGTCTCCGCGCCGGGCGTCTCGGTGGCGGCGTCGAAGGCGACGGAGCCCAGCACGTAGTCGAGCAGGGCGAGGTAGGCGGTCCGCGCGCGCTCGGGGGGATGCCCGGCGGCCAGCAGGTTGTCCAGCCCGCAGGCAGCGGCCCGCGAGGCGTTGGGCCCCTGGATGGGCGCGCCGCTCAGCGCCGGCACGACGTGCGGGTGGCTGCGCAGCACCCGGCGCAGCTCGGTGGACAGCTGCTCCACGCGGGTGCGGCCGGGCAGCTGCGGATCGGGCAGCCGCACCTCGCCGAGGACGGCGTCCACCAGCAGCACCAGCAGCTCGTCCCGGCTGGCCACGTGGCGGTAGAGCGTCGAGCTGCCGGTGCCCAGCCGGGTGGCCAGCGCGCGGACGGTGAGCGCGTCCAGCCCGTCGGCGTCGACGAGGGCGAGCGCCTCGGCGAGCAGCACCTCCAGCGTCAGGCCGTCGGTGTGCGGCCGGCGCCGGCCCAGCCGCTCCTCGTGCCGGCGCCACCAGGGGGCGCTGCCGGGGAGGGGGGCGACGGGCACCCGGGGAAGGCTACGGCGAGGTGGCGGTCTCCTGGTCGATGCACATGATGTTGCCCTCGCTGTCCTTGAACCAGGCCGCCCGGGCCATGCCCTCCATGGAGGCGATGTCGCCGTCCCACCGGACGCCGGGGAGGTCGTACACCTCGAACGTGACGCCCTTGGCCTTGAGGTCGCGCACCTCGGCCTCGATGTCGTCCACGTGCCACTGGGCGATGGTGTGCCCCGCCTGGCCGGCGTAGGCCGTCTCGTAGACGTTGAAGGTGGTGCCGCCCCGCGTCTCGTACCGGAGGGCGACGCCGCCCACCTCGCGGGTCGGGGTCATCCCGAGCTTCTCGGCGTAGAAGGCCCTCGCCCGGCCGAGGTCCGCGGCCGGCACGTTCGCCTCGACCCTGCTCGTGTTCAGCATGGCTGGCTCTCCATCGAGGTCGTCCCCCGTGCGGATGGGACCCGTCGAGCCTGGCCCTCCGCCCGGCACCCGGCAAGGGGTCGCGTGGCTCCCGGGAGGGCTCGTCGCAATTCACTCGGCTCGCGTGACGCCGGGCGATAGAGTCCTCCGGTGCTCGACCGGGGTCCCGTCCGCCAGGTCGGCCCGGGCAGCACCGATCGGCCGGGAGCTCGCCGCGCAACGCCGCGACGACGAGCGGACGGCCCGTCCACACGTCCCCAGGGGCAGCGCTCCGTGCTGCCCCGGGCCTTCCGGACACCACGCGGGCGGCGTCCTCCGCCCCGCTGACACCAGGAGAACCGCCTGTGACAACCCCCGCCGCGCCGACCGCGCCGGCGTACCCCGAGAAGATCGACGCCGCCGTCCTGAAGATCGCCGGCGTCGTCGTCCTCGGCGCGATCATGTCGATCCTGGACATCACCGTCGTCAGCGTCGCGCTGCCGACGTTCCAGGAGGTCTTCGACGCCACCTACGCCACCGTCGCCTGGACGATGACGGCGTACACGCTGGCCCTGGCCACCGTCATCCCGCTGACCGGCTGGGCCGCCGACCGGTTCGGCACCAAGCGGCTGTACCTGGCCGCGCTGTTCCTGTTCACCGCCGGCTCCGTGCTGTGCGCGGTGGCGACCTCGATCGAGATGCTGATCGCCTTCCGGGTCCTGCAGGGCCTGGGCGGCGGCATGCTGATGCCGCTGGGCATGACGATCATGACCCGCGCCGCGGGCCCGGACCGGATCGGCCGGCTCATGGCCGTGCTCGGCATCCCGATGCTGCTCGGCCCGATCACCGGCCCGATCCTCGGCGGCTGGCTGATCGACGTCGCCTCGTGGCACTGGATCTTCCTGATCAACCTGCCGATCGGGCTGCTCGCACTGCTCTACTCGTGGCGGGTGCTGCCCGCGGACGAGCCGAGCGAGACCGAAGACGTTCGACTTCCTCGGCATGCTGCTGCTCTCGCCGGGCCTCGCGCTGTTCCTCTTCGGTGTCTCCTCGATCGCCGAGGGCGGCGAGGGTGCGTCCTTCGGCCCGCGGGTCTGGGTGTCGGCAACCATCGGCGTCCTGCTGATCCTGGCCTTCGTCCGCCACGCGCTGGGCACCGACAAGCCGCTGATCGACCTGCGGCTGTTCCGCAACCGGCGGCTCACGATCGCGACCGTGGCGATGTTCGTCTTCGTCATCGCGTTCATGGGCGCCGGGCTGCTCTTCCCGTCGTACTTCCTGCAGGTGCGCGGCGAGACGACCCTGATGGCCGGTCTGCTGATCGCGCCGCAGGGCCTGGGCGCGATGGTGACCATGCCGATCGCCGGTGTGCTGGCCGACAAGGTGCCGATCGGGCGCACGGTGCCCTTCGCGCTGCTGGTCATGGCCGCCGGGTTCTTCGTCTTCACCCAGGTCGGCGCGGACACGCCCTACCCGGTGCTGTGCGGGGCGCTGTTCGTCATGGGCCTGGGCATGGGCGGCACGATGATGCCGATCATGACCTCGGCGCTGAAGTCGCTGACCAACGCCGAGGTCGCCCGCGGCTCGACGCTGATGAACATCGTCCAGCAGATCGGCGGCTCGATCGGCACCGCCGTGCTGTCGGTGGTGCTGACCAACCAGCTCCAGTCGCGGCTCCCCGGCGCGGAGGACCCGCTCGAGGCCATGGCCGCCGGGTTCGGGACGACGTTCACCGTCGCCTTCGTGCTGGTCCTGGTCGCCCTGGTGCCGGTCGCCTTCCTCCCGCGGAAGAAGGAGGAGTCGCACCTCCTGGACGACGAGGACGGCGCGGTCGCCGCTCCGGTGCTCATGCACTGATCCGCCCGCTCTGCATGACGACGGCCCTCCCGGTCCTCCCGGGAGGGCCGTCGCCGTTCCCGGGGGCGGGCACCTCCCGGCAGGATCGGTGCGGCGGCGCATCCCGCGCCGCGGACGACGAGGAGGTCCCCGTGATCGACGACGTCATCGCCCGCTGGCACCGGTACATGGCAGGCGAGCTGCCCGGTGGGCTCGACGAGCTGCTCGACGACGACGTCGTCTTCTACTCGCCGGTGGTCTACACGCCGCAGCGTGGCAAGGCGGTCACCACCCAGTACCTCCGGGCCGCGGCCGGGACGCTGGGCGGCGGGGAGGGCGGCACCTTCCGCTACACGAAGGAGGTGCTCGCCGGCGACACCGCGGTGCTCGAGTTCGAGACCAGCGTCGACGGCAAGTACGTCAACGGCGTCGACATCATCCGCTGCGATGACGCCGGCCGGATCGTGGAGTTCCGGGTCATGCTGCGCCCGCTGCAGGCGATCACCGCCGTCCACGAGCAGATGGGCCGCACCCTGGCCGCCGGCGGCTGAGCCGCCCGGGACGGGCCCCGGGCGGCCCGTCCCGTGGTACTACCGTCCCCATCGAGTGTGACCACCGTCATAGTCCGAGGGGGAGCGCGTGACCGAGGCAGCAGCGCAGCAGACCGGCCGGGAGCCGGACGTGGACGTCGTCGTCGTGGGGGCCGGCTTCGCCGGGCTCTACCTGCTGCACCGGCTGCGGGCCGCCGGGTTCCGCGCGCGCGGCTTCGAGGCCGCCGACGACGTCGGGGGCACCTGGTACTGGAACCGGTATCCGGGGGCGCGCTGCGACATCCCCACCACCGACTACACGTTCGGCTTCGACCCGGAGCTGGAGCGGGAGTGGACGTGGTCGGAGAAGTACGCGCAGCAGCCGGAGATCCTGCGCTACCTGCAGTTCGTGGCCGACCGCTACGACCTGCGCCGGGACATCACCTTCGGCACGCGGGTCGAGGAGGCCGCCTGGGACGACGCGGCCGGCCTCTGGCGGGTGCGGACCTCGGGCGGGGAGACCGTGACCAGCCGCTTCCACGTCATGGCGACCGGCTGCCTGTCGGTGCCCAAGCAGCCCGACATCGAGGGTGCCGACCGCTTCCGGGGCGAGGTGCACCTGACCAGCCGCTGGCCGCACGAGGGCGTCGACTTCACCGGCAAGCGGGTCGCCGTCATCGGCACCGGCTCCTCGGGCATCCAGTCGATCCCGCTGATCGCCCAGCAGGCCGCCGAGCTGACCGTCTTCCAGCGGACCCCGAACTTCTCCATCCCGGCGCACAACGGGCCGGCGCCGGCGGCGCGGGTGGAGCGCCTGGCCGCGGACCGGGCGGCCTACCGCGAGGCCGGCAGGTGGTCCCGGATGGGCGTGCCGGGCGAGGCCACCGAGCTGACGGGGGTCGGGACGCCGGAGGACGTCCGGCGGGAGCGGCTGGAGGCGGCGTGGGAGGCCGGCGAGCTGCAGGTGATCACCAGCGTCTTCGCCGACCAGGGCACCAACCCCGAGTCCAACGAGATCGTCGCGGAGTTCATCCGCGAGAAGATCCGGTCGATCGTCACCGATCCGGAGACGGCCGAGGCGCTCTCGCCGCGGGACCACTACTTCGGCACCAAGCGGTCCCTGCCTGGACACCGGCTACTACGCGACGTTCAACCTGCCGCACGTGCGCCTGGTCGACCTGCGGACGACGCCGATCACCACCATCACCGAGACCGGCATCGAGACGACCGAGGAGTCCGTCGAGATCGACGCGATCGTCTACGCGACCGGCTTCGACGCCATGACCGGCGCGCTGGTGAACGTCGACATCACCGGTCGCGACGGCGGAACGCTGGCGGAGAAGTGGGCCGACGGGCCCTCGACCTACCTCGGGCTCATGACGACGGGGTTCCCGAACTTCTTCGCCATCACCGGGCCCGGCAGCCCGTCGGTGCTGTCCAACATGGCCGTCTCCATCGAGCAGCACGTCGACTGGGTGGCCGACTGCCTCATCGACCTGCGCGACCGGGGGATGACGACGATCGAGCCGACCCCGCAGGCCGAGGAGGGCTGGAACCGGCACGCGGCCGACTGCGCCGCGATCACGCTGCACCCGACCGCGAACTCCTGGTACATGGGCGCCAACGTGCCCGGCAAGCCGCGCGTCTTCTACCCCTACATCGGGGGCGTCGACGGCTACCGGGCGGTGGCCGACGAGGTGCGCGAGCGGGACTACCTCGGCTTCCGGATGTCCGGGCCGGACGGCGAGCGGTGCACCGACGGCGTGGTGCGCCGGCTGCAGCCCGACGTGAGCGCGGTGCTGGAGGCCATGGCGCAGCTGGACCTGCCGCCGCTGGAGTCGATGCCGCCCGAGCAGCTGCGCGCCTTCATGGACACGCTCAACGCCGACCGCCCGCAGGGGCCCGACGTCGGCGAGGTCCGCGACGGCGTGCTGCTCGGCCCGGCCGGCGACCTCGCCTACCGGCTGTTCCGGCCGGCCTCGCCCGGGCCGCACCCGGTCGTCCTGTACTTCCACGGCGGCGGGTGGGTGATCGGCGACCAGGTGTCCGACGAGCCGCTGTGCCGTGACCTCTGCGTGCGCGCCGACGCGGTCGTCGTGTCGGTGGACTACCGGCACGGCCCCGAGGCGCGCTACCCGGCGGCCGTCGAGGACGCGGAGGCGGCGCTGCACTGGGTGGCCGCGCACACGGGCGAGCTCGGCGGCCTCCCGGACCAACTGGTGGTCGCCGGCTGGAGCGCCGGGGCCAACCTCGCGGCCGTCGTCGCCCAGCGGGCCCGGGACGCGGGCGGCCCCGCGCTGCGCGGGCAGCTGCTGATCACGCCGGTCACCGACTCGACCATGGCGACGGGGTCCTACCGGGAGAACGCCGAGGGCTACGTGCTCACCGCCGGCGTGATGCGCTACTTCTGGGACCACTACTGCGACGAGGACCGGCGCAGCGAGCCCGCGGCCTCGCCGCTGCGCGGCCGGCTCGACGACCTCCCGCCCGCGATCGTCGTCACCGCCGAGTTCGACCCGCTGCGGGACGAGGGCATCGCCTACGCCGAGGCGCTGCGCGCGGCCGGCGTCCCGGTCGAGCACGTGAACGCCCACGGGCACACGCACACCTCGCTCTCGATGGTCGGCGTCGTCCTCTCCGGTGCCCGGTTCCGGGCGGAGATCGCCGCGCACCTGCGCGCCCTCCTGCCGGAGACCGCGCCCGTCTGACGGCCCGCGCGACCCACGACGGACGCCCCGCGCCGGCATCGGCGCGGGGCGTCCGGCCCGGGCGTCAGCGGGCGCCCGCGGCCTCCGGCACCCGCGGCGGCGGCTCGTCGTCGGGCACGTCTGCCGGCACGAGCGGCTCGGAGGTGACCGGCTCGAGGTCCAGGTGGGGGGAGCAGCCGGTCCAGCCAGCCCGGGAGCCACCAGTTCCGGGAGCCCAGCAGCGCCACGTCGCCGGCACCAGCACCAGCCGGACCAGGGTCGCGCCGATGAGGATCGCGATCGCCAGGCCCCCGCCTCGGTGACCGGCACGTCGTAGCGCAGGTCGATCAGCGCGGTCGCGCCGTCGCCCGCGCGGCTCCCAGGCGGTGCTGCGTGCAGGTCATGCGCGTTCTCCTCGTCCGGGCGGGTGCGGGCAGGTGGTCCGCACCCGAGCGGGCAGACCATGGCGCGCGGCGCTCGGGAACCGCTGGAGCCGTCGTGGAGCGCACCGGGACCGGCCGGGCCGCCGCCCTGGACGGCGTGCACGCGTCCGGCCCACAATGCGTCGACCCGGGAACGGGCCGCTCCGCGCCGCACCCACCGCACCGGAGGTAGGACGTGTCCCAGCCGAGCCCCGCGGTCCCCTCCTACAGCAGCGGGACCTCCGCCGTGCCGCTGCTGGGCGACACGATCGGCGCGAACCTCGACCGCACCGCGGCCCGCGTCGGCGAGCACGAGGCGCTGGTGGAGTGCGCCACCGGCCGTCGCTGGAGCTACCCCCAGCTGGTCGCCGACGTCGACGCCTGCGCGCTCGGGCTCGACGCCCTCGGGGTGCGGAAGGGCGACCGGGTCGGCATCTGGGCGCCGAACTGCGCCGAGTGGGTGTTCGTCCAGTACGGGACGGCGAAGATCGGCGCGGTGCTGGTCAACATCAACCCCGCCTACCGGACGCACGAGCTGGCCTACGTGCTGAAGCAGGCGGGCATCTCGGTGCTGGTGTCCGCGCCGGAGTTCAGGACCAGCGACTACCGCGCGATGGTCGCCGAGGTGCGCGGCGAGTGCCCCGAGCTGCGCGAGGTGGTGTTCCTCGGGAGCCCGGAGTGGGAGCAGCTGCTGGCGACCGGCCGGGCGGCGGACCGCGGGCTGCTGGCCGAGCGGGAGGCGCAGCTGTCGGCCGACGACCCGATCAACATCCAGTACACGTCCGGGACGACCGGCTTCCCGAAGGGCGCCACGCTCACCCACCACAACCTGCTCAACAACGGCTTCTTCGTCGGCGAGGGCTGCGGCTACACCGAGGCCGACCGGGTCTGCATCCCGGTGCCCTACTACCACTGCTTCGGCATGGGGATGGGCAACCTGGGGGCGACCTCGCACGGGGCGACGATGGTCATCCCGGCCCCCGGCTTCGACCCGGCGCTGACGCTGAGGGCCGTGCAGGAGGAGCGCTGCACCTCGCTCTACGGCGTCCCGACCATGTTCATCGCCGAGCTGGGCCTGGCGGACTTCGCCGACTACGACCTGTCCACCCTGCGCACGGGGATCATGGCCGGCTCCCCGTGCCCGGTGGAGGTGATGAAGCGGGTGGTCAGCGAGATGGGGATGACCGAGGTGACCATCTGCTACGGCATGACCGAGACCTCGCCGGTGTCCACCCAGACCGGTGCCGACGACGACCTAGACCGCCGGACCGCGACCGTCGGCCGGGTGCACCCGCACCTGGAGGTGAAGGTCGTCGACCCCGCGACCGGGCTGACCGTGCCGCGCGGCGAACCCGGCGAGTTCTGCACCCGCGGCTACTCGGTGATGCTCGGCTACTGGGACGAGCCGGAGAAGACCGCCGAGGTCATCGACGCCGCCCGGTGGATGCACACCGGCGACCTCGCCGTCATGGACGAGGCGGGCTACCTGAACATCGTCGGCCGGATCAAGGACATGGTGATCCGCGGCGGGGAGAACGTGTACCCGCGCGAGATCGAGGAGTTCCTCTACACCCACCCCGACGTCGTCGACGCCCAGGTGATCGGCGTCCCCGACGAGCGGTACGGGGAGGAGCTCATGGCGTGGGTGCGGCTGCGCGAGGGCGCCGAACCGCTCACCGCCGAGGCGCTGCGGGAGTTCTGCGCCGGCCGGCTCGCGCACTACAAGGTGCCCCGCTACGTGAAGGTCGTCGACGAGTTCCCGATGACGGTGACCGGCAAGATCCGCAAGGTCGAGATGCGGGAGGTCTCCATCGAGGAGCTGGGCCTCCAGTCGGCCGCCGCGCACCGCTTCGCCTGACGCCGCTAGGTTCGGGTGCATGCCCAGAGCCCTGCTGCTCGAGAACATCGACCCGGTCGCGGTCGAGCTGCTGACCGCCGCCGGGTTCGAGGTCGAGTCCCGGCGCGGTGCGCTGGCCGAACCCGAGCTGATCGACGCCCTCGACGGGATCACGCTGCTCGGCATCCGGTCGAAGACCCAGGTGTCCGCCGAGGTGTTCCGGCAGCGCCCCGAGCTGGTCGCGGTGGGGGCCTTCTGCATCGGCACCAACCAGATCGACCTCGCCGCCGCCGCGGCCGCCGGCGTCGCCGTCTTCAACGCGCCCTACTCCAACACCCGCAGCGTGGTCGAGCTGGCGATCGCCGAGATCATCAGCCTGGCCCGGCGGCTGCTCGACCGGGACAAGGCGCTGCACGCCGGCACCTGGGACAAGTCGGCGGCGGGCAGCCACGAGATCCGCGGCCGGACGCTCGGCATCGTGGGCTACGGCAACATCGGCAGCCAGCTGTCGGTGCTGGCCGAGGCGCTGGGCATGCGGGTCGTCTACTACGACCTCGAGGACAAGCTGGCCCTCGGCAACGCGGAGAAGTGCGGCAGCCTGGACGAGCTGCTCGAGCGGGCGGAGGCGGTGACGCTGCACGTCGACGGCCGGGGCGGCAACGCCGGGCTGTTCGGCGCCGAGCAGTTCGCCCGCATGCGCCCGCGCAGCCTGTTCCTCAACCTGTCCCGCGGCTTCGTCGTCGACCACGAGGCGCTGCGCGAGAACATCCTCAGCGGGCACATCGCCGGGGCCGCCGTCGACGTCTTCCCGGAGGAGCCCGCCGAGCAGGGCGACCCCTTCGACTCCGCGCTCCGGGGGCTGCCCAACGTCATCCTCACCCCGCACGTCGGCGGGTCCACCCAGGAGGCCCAGCACGACATCGGCCGCTTCGTCGCGGGCAAGCTGGCCGACTACGTCGGCGCGGGGACGACGACGCTGAGCGTCAACCTGCCCACGGTCGCGCTGCACGGCCGCTCGGCGCAGCGGTTCGGGCTGCTGCACCGGAACGTGCCCGGCGTCCTGGCGCGGGTCGACGCCTTGGTGGGGGAGCACGGGCTCAACGTCGACGGCCAGGTGCTGGCCACCCGCGGCGAGTTCGGCTACGTCGTCACCGACGTGAGCGCGGAGCTCCCGCCCGCGCTGCTCGCGGCGCTGCGGGCGCTCCCCGAGAGCGTCCGGTTGACCACCCACGGGCCGGCGTTTCCCCGGCTGGTGGAGAGCGCCGGCTGATGGACGCCCCCGCGCCGCACCGGTTCGTCGCCCGTGTCGTCGAGGAGGCCGCCAACAAGATCCACGAGGACGGCGTCGCCCGGCAGCTCGGCTTCTCCGGCGCGCTGGTCCCCGGCGTGGAGCTGTTCGCCCGCATGACCACGCCGCTCGTGACCGGGTGGGGCGAGCAGTGGCTGTCCGAGGGACGGGTGGACGTGCGCTTCCGCCGTCCCGTCTACGACGGCGAGGAGCTGCTCGTCGAGCTGGCCGACGGCCGGCTCACCGCCACCGGCCCGGACGGCGAGGTGCGTTGCGTCGGCTCGGCGCAACCGTCGGCGGACCGGCCCGACCTCACCGGCTTCACGGAGGTGCCGGCCGGTCCCGGGTTGGTGGCGGACCCGGTCGTGGGGCCGTTCGGCAGCGTCGCGGAGCTGTGCACCGTCGAGCGGAACGAGTGGTACCTCGACGCGATCGGGGAGCCCCTGACGCTGTACCGGGAGAACGGCTGGGCGCACCCGGGGATGCTGATGAAGGCGGTCCACCGGCTGCTGATGCAGAACGTGGCCCTGGGGCCGTGGATCCACACCGCGAGCGACTGCCGCTTCCTCGGCATCGCCCGCCTGCCCGTGGTGCTCACGACGCACGGCCGCGTCACGCACGTCGGCCGCCGGGGCCGGCACGACGAGGTCCGCTACGACGCGCTGGTCCTCGCCGGCGACCAGCCGGTCTTCCAGGTGCACCACACCGCGCTGTACCGGCTGGGCACCGACGCCTGACGCGGCGGCGACCGGCACCGGACGCCCCGAGCGCCGCCGATCCGTGATCAGCCCTCGCTGAGGGTCGCCTCGCAGACGCTGGAACGACCGCGGGTGCGTGGTGATCACGCACGCGGCGTTCGCCTCGTCGGCGGGATCAGCCGACGGATGGCCTGCACCGCCCGCCAGATGCGCATCGGCGTCGTCGGCATGTCGACGTGCCGGACGCCGAGGTGGGCGACGGCGTCGATGACCGCGTTCTGCACCGCCGGGGTGGCGCCGATGGTGCCGGCCTCGCCGATGCCCTTGGCGCCGAGCGGGTTGTAGCTGGTCGGGGTCTCGCTGGCGACCAGCTCGAACGAGGGCAGCTCGGTGGCCGAGACGATCGGGTAGTCGGCGAACGTCGACGTCGTCGGGTTGCCGTCGGCGTCGTAGAGGATCTCCTCCAGCAGCGCCTGTGCCGCACCCTGGGCCAGGCCGCCGTGCCGCTGCCCCTCGGCGAGCAGCGGGTTGAGGATGACCCCGGCGTCGTCCAGCGCGACCAGCCGCACCAGCTCGGCCTTGCCCGACTCGACGTCGACCTCGACGACGGCGACGTGCGCGCCGAACGGGTACGTGGCGCCCGGCGCGGTGAACACGCTGCGGACGAACAACCGCTCCTTCTCCGCCAGCGCGGCGAAGGAGACCGACGCACCCGGGACGCCGGCGACGCGCAGGCCCGCGAGCTCCCGGTCGACGACGAGGTCGGCGGGGTCGACCTCCAGCTCCTGGGCCGCCCGCTGGCGGGCCAGCTCGACCAGCTCGCCGGCGGCCTGGCGCACCGACGCCCCGCCCAGCTGGAGGCTGCGGGAACCGCCGGTGCCGCCGCCCTTCGGGATCAGGTCGGTGTCGCCCCAGCGCACGGTGATCCGCTCGACCGGGATGCCGAGCTCCTCGCTGGCCAGCATCGCCCAGGCGGTGGAGTGCCCCTGCCCGTGCGGCGAGGTGCCGGTGAGGATCGTCGCCGACCCGTCGGGGTGCACCTCGACGACCGCGGCCTCGTTGGGGTCCCCGGCCTCGGAGCCCGCGCCGGTGATCTCCACGTAGACCGAGAGGCCCACCCCCAGCTGGCGGACGTCGCCGCGCTCGCGCCGGGCCGCCTGCTCCGCCCGGAGGTCGCCGTAGCCCGCGGCCTCGAGCACGGCGTCCAGGGCCGCCGGGTAGTCGCCGGAGTCGTAGAGGGCACCGCCCTTGCTCATCCACGGCTCGGTGAACGGGGCGACCAGGTTCTTCCGGCGCACCTCGGCGGGGTCCATGCCGAGCTCGGCGGCGAACAGGTCGACGGCCCGCTCGATGGCCGCGGTGGCCTCGGGCCGGCCCGCGCCGCGGTAGGCGCCGATCGGCGTGGTGTTGGTGACGACGCTCTGGAAGGAGGTCTCCAGCACCGGGATGTCGTAGACGCCGGGGGCCATGAGCAGGGTCAGCGTGGGCAGCAGCGCGCCCATCTTCGGGTAGGCGCCGGCATCCTGGAGCACGTGCAGCCGGTAGGCGCGGATCCGGCCGTCCCGGTCGCCGCCGATGGTCACGGTCTGCACCTGGGCCCGGCCGTGGGTCATCCCCAGCATGTTCTCGGAGCGGGTCTCCACCCAGGTGGCCGGCCGGCCGACGTGCCGGGCGACCAGGGCCACGACGGCGTGCTCGGGGTCGGCGCCGAACTTGCCGCCGAACGCGCCGCCGACGTCGGGGGTGATGACACGCACCTGGTCGGCGGGCAGTCCCAGCAGGCCGCGGGCCGCCCGCAGGCTGCCCTGGGCGCCCTGGTTGGGCAGCCACAGCGTCAGCCGGCCGTCCTCGCCCCACGCGGCGGCGGCGGCGCGCACCTCCAGCGGCGCCACGGCGACCCGCTGGTTGAGGATCTCCTGGGTGACGACGACCTCGCAGCCGTCGAAGGGGTCGGCGTCGGCGGGCTTCGCGGGGCCGGCGAAGCAGACGTTCGTGCCCGCCTCGGGGAACAGCAGCACCTCGCCGTCGAGCGCCGCCTTCGGGTCGACGACGACCGGCAGCGGCTCGTAGTCGACGCTGACCAGCTCGGCGGCGTCCTCGCCCTGGTACAGCTCCTCGGTGAGCACGACCGCGACCGGCTCGCCCACGAAGCGGACGGTGTCGCGGGCCAGCAGCGGCTGCGCCATGGGCTTCGGGTACATCGGCATCGCCGCGCGCTGCTCGGGCGCGTCGAGGTCCTCGCCGGTGAGGACGGCGACGACGCCCGGCATGCCCTCGGCGGCCGAGGTGTCGATGCCGGTGATCCGGGCGTGCGCCGCCGGCGAGCGCACGAACGTCACGTGGACGGCGCCGGCCAGCCGCTCGTCGACCAGGTCGTCGGTGTAGACCGCGCCGGTGGTGAGGAACCCCGGGTCCTCGGTGCGCAGCACCCGGGTGCCGAGGATGCTGCCCCGCGGCAGCACGTCGCTCGGGCCGTCCGTCATCTCCACCAGGGTCTCCTGCCGCCGAGGAACGCGTCGCCCGGCAACCTCGCACCGATCCCGTCGTCGTGCAAGGTCCGGCCCGCAACACGCGGTGCCAGGTGGTGTCCCGCCGGTCGCAGGGTGTAGACCTCGAACCCCGGCACCACGCACCGACCGCCGCCCAGGAGGGCAACCGATGCAGGTCTCCATCACCGTGAACGGCGAGCAGCGCACCGACGAGGTGGAACCGCGCCTCCTGCTCGCGCACTACCTGCGCGAGGTGTGCGGGCTCAAGGCGACCAACATCGGCTGCGACACGACGTCCTGCGGCGCATGCACGGTCGTCGTCGACGGGCTGAGCGTGAAGTCCTGCACCGTGCTGGCCGTGCAGGCCGCCGGCGCCCAGGTCACCACGCTCGAGGGCCTGGCCGGCGCCGACGGCGAGCTGCACCCGGTGCAGAAGGCGTTCCGCGAGGAGCACGGCCTGCAGTGCGGGTTCTGCACCCCGGGCATGGTCATGGCCTCGGTCGGCCTGCTGGCCGCCAACCCCGACCCGACCGACCGGGAGGTCCGCGAGGGCCTGGAGGGCAACCTCTGCCGCTGCACCGGCTACCACAACATCGTGCGGGCGGTCCGTTCCGCGGCCCAGGCCGGCCCGGCCGCCGGCCGCGTCCCGGGCGCGCAGGAGGTGCAGGCGTGATCCCCTCGCCCTTCGAGTACGTCCGGGTCGGCTCCGTCGAGGAGGCGCTCGCCGCGCTCGCCGAGCACGGCGAGGACGCCAAGGTGCTGGCCGGCGGGCACTCGCTGCTGCCGCTGATGAAGCTGCGGTTGGCCGTCCCGGAGGTGCTGGTCGACATCAGCGGCATCCCCGGGATGTCCTACGTCCGCGTCGAGGGGGACGGCGCGGACGCGGTCGTCGCGATCGGCGCGGGCACCCGGCACCACGAGCTGGAGCGGGACGAGGTCGCCCGCGCCGAGGTGCCGCTGCTGCCGCACGTCGCCGGCCTGGTGGGCGACCCTCAGGTGCGGCACCGCGGCACGATCGGCGGGACGACGGCGCACAGCGACCCGGCGTCGGACCTGCCCACCGCGCTGCTGGCGCTGGGGGGCACCGTCGTCCTCCAGGGCCCCGGCGGGCGCCGGGAGGTGCCGGTGACGGAGTTCTGGACCGGCTTCTTCGAGACGGCGATGTCGCCCGACGAGCTCGTCGTCGAGCTGCGGGTGCCGCGCACCGGCACCCTCGGGTGGGGCTACGAGAAGTTCACCCGGCGGGCCAACGACTGGCCGATCGTCGCCGCGGCCGCCGTCGACGGCCGGGTGGCCCTGGCCAACATGGGCGGCACGGTCCTGCGGGCCACGGCCACCGAGGAGGCCCTCGCGGCCGGCGCCCCGATCGCCGAGGCCGCGGCCCTGGCCGACCAGGGCACCTCGCCGGTGGCCGACATGCACGCCGACGCCGACTACCGCCGGCACCTCGCCCGGCTGCTCACCCGCCGGGCGCTGGAGACCGCCGCCGGCGCCTGACGGTTCCGGGAGCGGTCAGCTCTTGCGGAAGTCCCAGCTGACCAGCTTCTCCGGGACGATCCGCAGCCAGGCGTGCCGGCTGTCGGCGGGCAGCCGCCCACCGGCGTACTTGTCGCCGAACAGCCGCACCGGCTCGTCCAGCGCAGGGTCCGGCTGCCCCGTCCACGGCACGTCGCCGACGACGACGGCGCGGCCGGACAGACTCGACCCCGCGGAGCTCGGTGTACTCCACGCCCGCGTCGACCAGCACGGTCACCCGGGGGTCGCGCTGCAGGTCCGCCCAGCGCTGCGCCCGGACCAGCGAGTGCAGCCACAGCGCCGTCCCGTCCCAGACGAACCACAGCGGCGAGACGTGCGCGGCGCCGTCGGGGCCGACCGTGCCCACGCGGCAGGTCCGCTCCTCGCGGAGGAAGGCGTCCACCTCGTCGGGGGACATGGCGATGCGGCGGCCCCGGCGCTGCCCGGCCGAGGACTCGTCGAGGGAACTGGGCACGGGCCCTCCGGCTCGCACGGGGCCGACCCCGCGCGGGTCCGCCGAGGCCAGCACGGTATCCGGAGCCCGCGGGTCGCCGGGACGGCCGGTCCGGGTGAGGCTGTCCCCATGAGGATCCTGGTCACCGGCGCGTCGGGCTTCGTGGGCAGCAGGCTGGCCACCGCCCTCGAGGAGGCCGGCCACGAGGTCCGGGCGATGACCCGGCGGCCCCGAGCGGTACCGGGGCGCCGGCACGCCTGTGGCCGGCGACGTCGGGGACGAGGCCTCGTTGCGCACCGCGCTCGAGGGGTGCGCGGCCGCCTACTACCTCGTGCACTCGCTGGACGACCCCGACTTCGAGCGCAAGGACGCCGACGCCGCCCGCGCGTTCGCCCGTGCCGCCGCCGCGGCCGGGGTGGGCCGGATCATCTACCTCGGCGGCCTCGGCCAGGACGGCGACGAGCTCTCCCGGCACCTGCGCAGCCGCCGCGAGGTGGAGACGCTGCTGGGCGGCACGGGCGTGCCGGTGACCGTGCTCCGCGCCGGCATCGTGGTCGGCCACGGCGGGGTGTCCTGGGAGATGACCCGCCAGCTGGTGGCCCACCTGCCCGCCATGGTCACGCCCCGCTGGGTCAGCACCCGGACGCAGCCGATCGCGGTCGCCGACGTCGTCCGGTACCTGGTCGGGGTGCTCGAGGCCCCCGAGGCCGAGGGGCGGGTGTTCGAGGTGGGCGGGCCGGACGTGCTCACCTACCTGCAGATGCTCACCCGCATCGCCGAGATCCAGAACCGGCACCTGTTCGTCGTCCCCGTGCCGCTGCTCAGCCCGCAGCTGTCCTCGCGCTGGCTGGCCTTCGTCACCGACGTCGACGTGACCACGGGCCGGTCGCTGATCGACTCGATGACCAACGAGGTGGTCGTCACCGACGACGCCATCCGCTCGGTGGTGCCGTTCGAGCCGATGGACTACGACGAGATGGTGATGACCGCCCTGGTCGAGCGGGCGCGGGAACGCCGGCAGCAGGTGGGGGAGCGGCGCCGCGGGTGGCTCAGCCGCGGGGCGCGCCGGTGACCGGCCGCCGGCCGCTGCGGGGGCTGCGGACCGCGCTCGCCCGGGCCTCCGCACCGCTGGTGCGCATCGTGCCCCGCCAGCACTGGGACAGCGACGAGGTCTTCCGGCGCCGGCGGCGGGTGACCGGCGTGGTCGCGGTGGCCGGCGCCTCGCTGCTCGGCGTCTCGCTGTCGACCCCGCCGGGCTCACCCCGCTTCTACGGGCTCACCCTCGGCGTCGCCGGCACCTGGGTGGTCGGGGGGCTGGCGTCCGGGCCGCTGCACCTGGGCCGGATGTTCGGCCCGGAGGACACGCTGCGCCGGCCGGTGCTCACCCCGCTGGCCTCCGGCGTCGCCGCCTTCGGCGCCTTCTACGCGGCGGCGCTGGTGGCCCGCCGCATCCCCGTCCTGGACCGCGCGATCGGCTCGGTGCTGACCTACGCGGATCAGGGATCCGGGCCGCTCGTGCTCACCACGGCCCTGGCCAACGGGGTGGCCGAGGAGGTGTTCTTCCGCGGTGCGCTGTACGCGGCCTCCGGTCCGCGGCCGGTGCTGACGTCGACCGCGGTGTACGGCCTGGCCACCACGGCCACCCGCAACCCGGCGCTCGTGCTGGCCAGCGTGCCGATGGGGCTGCTCTTCGCGCAGCAGCGCCGCATCACCGGGGGCATCCAGGCGCCGATGATCACGCACGCGGTGTGGTCGGCGCTGATGCTTCGCTACCTGCCGCCGCTGTTCGCGGGCCGGCTCGCGGAGCAGCGACCGCTCCAGGGGTGACCCGGGCCGGCCACTGGCACAGTGGCGGCATGACCGAGCAGACCCCCGTCGTCGTCGTGACCGGTGCGAACGGCCTGGTGGGCACCGCGGTGTGCCGGGCCCTCGCCGACCGCGGAGCGCGCGTGCGCGCCGTCGTCCGCCGGCCGGGCGGTGCGCCCGCCCTCGACGGCGTGGAGGAGGCGGTCGGCGACTTCGCCGACGCGTCCTTCGCGCGCGAGGTGACCCGCGGCGCCGACGCCGTCGTCACCACGGTGCACCCCATGGCCTCCTCCCGGGAGGTGCAGCACCGGGTCGGCGCCGAGGGGACGGCGGTCCTCGCCCGCGCCGCTCGCGACGCCGGCGTCGCCCGGCTGGTGCACGTCTCCACCGCGGCGGTCTACGACCGCTCGACCGATCTCGGCGACGTGGCCGAGGACGGCGCGCTCGCGCCCGAGGGCAGCGGGGCCTACCCCGACAGCAAGAACGCCACCGACGCCGCCCTCGCGGAGATCGACGGGCTGACCGTCGTGCTGGTCCGCCCGCCCGCGATCCTCGGCGCCGGCGAGACGTCGGTCTGGAACACGCTGCGACCGCGGGCGATCGGGGCCGGCGACCGCCGGGCCAATCCCGACCAGACCTGGTCGTGGGTGCACGTCGACGACCTGGCCGCGTTCATCGCCGACGTCGCCTCCGGCGCGATCGCGACCGCCGACGCCCCCGCGCGGGGCCCGGTGGCCGGGGCGACCACCCCGGTGATCGTGGCGGGCGAGCCGGCGACGCTGCGCGACTACATCGGCACGGTGGCCGAGGCGCTCGGCGTCGAGCCGGAGTGGACCGACGAGCCGGCGTGGACCGGGCGGCTGCTCACCGACCGCGCGCACGGGTGGGGCTGGTCGCCCCGGGTCGGCCTGGCGCAGGCCCTGGACGAGCTGCGCAGCGGCCTGCGCCGCTGAGGCGCGCCGCCTCCCGGATGCGGGACGGGGCCCGGTCACCGTGTGGTGACCGGGCCCCGCTGCGTTCGGCCGTGCTGCCCGCGGAGCGGGCGGCGGCATCACGGACCGGCGAACACGCCCTCGCCGCGGGACTCCGAGCGGCCCGGGGCCGGCTCGTTGTAGCGGCCGGCCTCGGCGCGGGCGACCACGAAGTGGTGCACCTCGTCGGGGCCGTCGGCCAGGCGGAGGGTGCGCTGGCTGGCGTACATGCCGGCCAGCGGCGTCCACTGGGAGACGCCGGTGGCGCCGTGGATCTGGATGGCCTGGTCGATGATCTGGCAGACCTTCTCCGGGACCATCGCCTTCACCGCGGAGACGTAGACGCGGGCCTGGGCGTTGCCCAGCACGTCCATCGCCTTGGCGGCCTTGAGCACCATGAGCCGGCACGCGTCGAGCTCGATGCGGGCGCGGGACACCGTCTCCATGTTCTTGCCGAGGTTCAGGATCGGCTTGCCGAACGCCTCGCGGAACTTGCCGCGGCGGACCATCAGCTCCAGTGCCTTCTCGCCCTGGCCGATGGCGCGCATGCAGTGGTGGATGCGGCCCGGGCCCAGGCGCACCTGGCTGATCTCGAAGCCACGGCCCTCGCCGAGCAGGATGTTCTCGACCGGCACGCGCACGTCGGTGAACCGGATCCGCATGTGCCCGTGCGGGGCGTCGTCGCGGCCGAACACCTCCATCGGCTCCATCACCTGGACGCCCGGGGTGTCCATCGGCACCAGGATCTGCGACTGCTGCTGGTGCACCGGCGCGTCCGGGTTCGTCTGGCACATGACGATCATGATCTTGCAGCGCGGGTCGCCGGCCCCGGAGATGTAGTACTTCTCGCCGTTGAGGACGTACTCGTCGCCGTCGCGCACGGCCTGCAGCCGGACGTTCTTGGCGTCGGAGCTGCCGACGTCGGGCTCGGTCATGGCGAAGGCCGACCGGATCTCGCCGTTGAGCAGCGGCTCCAGCCAGCGGGCCTTCTGCTCCGGGGTGCCCACGCGCTCGAGCACCTCCATGTTGCCGGTGTCGGGCGCCGAGCAGTTCAGCGCCTCCGAGCCGAGCGGGTACTTGCCGAGCTCGACGGCGATGTAGGCGTAGTCGAGGTTGCTCAGGCCGCCGACCTCGGAGTTGGGGAGGAAGAAGTTCCACAGGCCGGCTTCCTTGGCCTTGTCCTTGGCGCCCTCCAGCGCCTCGAGCTGACCCGGCGCGTACGACCACCGGTCGGCGCGGCCCTCGCCGAGCCGGTGGAACTCCTCCTGCATGGGTGCGACCACGTCCTCGAGGAAGCGGACCACGCGCTCGTAGAGCGGCTGGGCCTCCTCGCTCATGCGCAGGTCGAACAGTTCCGCGGGCTCGGCTCTCTGCATCTGGATGTCCCTCTCAGCTGGTTCGTCGGGCGGCGGGCGCTCCACCGGGCTCCTGGTGATTCTCGCCACGAGGCTGCGCCGGTGGACGGCGGCCCCCCGAGGGTGGCACGGCACGGGCCGTTCGTCAGAACCGGATGCGCTCCCGTGTCGCCGTCGGGCCGCCGACCGCGCGAGGGGTCACCCGCGGGCGGCGAGCACCTCGCGGCCGCGCTCGGAGGCGGGGAACCGGTCGATCATGGCGCGCAGCTCGGCGGCGTCGACGTCGGCACCGAAGGGCTCGGTGCCCGGCTCGAGGCGCACGCCGTCGGCCAGGGGGCCGGCGACGACGGGGTCGAAGCCCAGGTCGGAGACGATGCGGGCGACCGCGTCGAGGTGGGCGGCCTCGTCCCCGGCGAGCGCGATCGCCTTCCGGTCGGGTGCGCCGGCGGGGCGGGCCCCGCCCTCGAGGTCGTGGTAGCCCATGTGGTTGAACGCCTTCACCACGCGGGACGCCGGCAGGAACGCCTGCACGATCTCGCTGGTGGAGGTGCGCGGGTCGGTGAGGTCCTCGCGGACGCCGTCGACCTCCCACCAGTAGTTCATCGCGTCGACGACCAGCTTCCCGGCAAGCGCGTCGACCGGGAGGGCCCGGTGCTTGCCGAGCGGGAGCGCGAGGACGACGACGTCGGACTTCAGCGCCGCCTCGGCCGCGGTGGTGGCGACCGCGCCCGGGACGAGCACCTCGACGGTCAGCGCGATCCGCGCCGGGTCGCCGGAGCCGGCGATCAGCACGTCGTACCCGGCCGCGCGCGCGAGGCGGGCGAGCACGGTGCCCACCTTGCCGGCGCCGAGGATGCCCAGCGTGGTCACGGGGATGACCTCTTCCTGCCGTGGAGTCGGGCGGTCACCTCCTCCAACCGCTCGACGCGCGCGGTGTTCCGCCGGCGCGGCAGCCCGCGGCGTGCGGCTACGGGGTGGCCGCGGCCGGGTGCCGCGCTGCCTGGAAGAGCTCCACCAGGTTGCCGTCGGGGTCGGCGAGCAGGATCTGCCGGCCGCCGGGGCCCGAGACCGGGTCGCTGCGGAAGGTCGCGCCCTGCAGCCGGGCGATCTCGGCGTCGAGGTCGTCGACGACCAGGTGGATGCGGTTGCGGCCCGGGGTGGCGGCGTCCGCGGGGGTCGCCCGGGCACCGGAGCTGGCCGGCCCCGAGAGCAGCAGCCGCAGCGGGCCGCGGACCACGTCGGCGAAGGCCGGTGCGGCGTCCATCCGGAGCGTGAAGCCCAGGTGCTGGGTGTAGAAGTCGATCGCCGCCTGCACGTCGGTGACGACGTAGCGGACGCTGGCGTACTGCTCGGCTGCGGTCACGGCCGATCCTCCGGTGCGGGGACGGGGGGAGGCGACGGCGCGACCGGCGGCGCAGCTGCTGTGCTCCGGGTCGGCCGAGCCCCGTGGATGCCCTCAGCGTCCGGCACGCTCCGCCCGGTGTCACCGGTATCGTGAACCGACATCGGGACCCGACATCGCCACGCCGGACGGGATGGCGATCCGGGGCGGAGCGGCGACCGACGGTGAGGGGGAGCGGTGGGCACCGGACCGGAGCTGTCCCGGCGCCTGGGGACCACCGACGCGGTGGTCATCGGCCTGGGCTCGATGCTCGGCGCCGGGGTGTTCGCCGCGTTCTCCCCGGCCGCGCAGGCCGCCGGCGCCGGGCTGCTCGTCGGCCTGGCGCTCGCCGCCGTCGTCGCCTACTGCAACGCGACCGCCTCGGCCCAGCTGGCCGCGCAGTACCCGGTCTCCGGCGGCACCTACGTCTACGGCCGCGAGCGGCTCGGGCCCTGGTGGGGGTTCCTCGCCGGCTGGTCGTTCGTCGTCGGCAAGACCGCCAGCTGCGCGGCGATGGCGCTGACCTTCGCCGCCTACACCGCCCCGGCGGGGTGGGAGCGGCCGGTGGCCGTCGCGGCTGTGGTCGGCCTGGTGACGGTGAACTACCGCGGCGTCACCCGCACCGCGCGTCTCACGCGGGTCATCGTGACCGGAGTGCTGGTCGCGCTGGCCGTGGCGGTCACCGCCTCTCTCGTCGGCGGGGACCCGGACCCCGGGCGGCTGTCGGGCTGGGCAGCACCTGACGGTGGGGTCCACGGCCTGCTCCAGTCGGCCGGGCTGCTGTTCTTCGCCTTCGCCGGCTACGCGCGGATCGCCACGATGGGCGAGGAGGTGCGCGACCCCCGGCGCACCATCCCGCGGGCCATCCCGCTGGCGCTCGGCATCGCGGTCGCCGTCTACGCGGTGGTGGCCGTCGCCCTGCTCGCCGTCCTCGGGCCGGACGGCGTGGCCGGCTCGTCCGCACCGCTGGCGACGGCGGTCGCGGGCAGCGGCTGGGCCTGGGCCGAGCCGGTCGTGCGCGTCGGGGCAGCCGCGGCGTCCCTGGGCGCGCTGCTGGCGCTGATCGCCGGCGTGGGGCGCACCGGCCTGGCGATGGCGCGCGAGGGCGACCTGCCGCGCGTGCTGGCCGCCGTGCACCCGCGCTTCGCCGTCCCGCACCGCGCGGAGGTGGCCCTGGCCGCGCTGGTCTGCCTGCTCGTGCTCACCGTCGACCTGCGGAGCGCGATCGGCTTCTCCTCGTTCGGCGTGCTGCTCTACTACGGCGTCGCGAACGCCGCGGCCTTCACCCAGGACCGCGCGCACCGCCGCTTCCCCCGCCCGCTGCAGGTGCTCGGGCTGCTGGGCTGCCTGGTGCTGGCGGCCACGCTGCCGTTGTCGGCGGTCCTCGGCGGTGCCGCCGTCGTCCTCGTGGGCGTCGCCTACCGGGCCGCCCGCCTGCGGCTGACCCCGGGCTGAGCGGCCCTACCCTTGCCGGACCGGGGCCGACGGCGTGGACAGGAGGGCGGCGTGCGGGAGTTCCAGCGGGGCGCGATGCGCATCCACGTCCTGCACCACGCCGCCGAGGAGGAGATCCACGGCGCCTGGATGGCCGAGGAGCTGGCGCGGCACGGCTACCGGATCAGCCCCGGGACGCTCTACCCGACCCTGCACCGGCTGGAGGCCGACGGGCTGCTCACCTCCCGGCAGCTGGTCGTCGACGGCCGCACCCGGCGGCTGTAGCCGCGCCACGGACGCCGGCCGGGCCGCCCTGGCCGAGGACAAGGCGGCGCTGGCCGAGCTCGCCCGCGAGGTGCTCGGCCTGCACGCGTCGGAACAGCCGCCGGGCACCTAGGCTCCCGCGCATGCTCGAGACGCGCTCCTGGACGCGGCCCGAGGCGGTGCAGCTGAACCGGCTCCCGATGACGACGTTCCTCCGCGAGGGCGCCGACGTGCTGTCCCTCGACGGGACGTGGTCGTTCACGCTGCTCGACCGCCCCGGCGGGGCCGTCCGCACCGAGGCGACCGTGCAGGTGCCGGGCTGCTGGACCATGCAGGACGTCGGGGACGGGCCGCAGTACACGAACATCCAGATGCCGTTCCCGGGCCCTCCGCCGCGCGTCCCGGCCGACAACCCCACCGGCGTCTACCGCCGGCAGGTCGAGCTCCCCGCGGACTGGGCCGGATCGCGGGTCGTCCTGCACGTGGGCGGTGCCGACTCCGTCCTCTACGTGGAGCTCGACGGCCGGGCGGTCGGCATGGGCACCGACTCCCGTCTCGGCCAGGAGTTCGACCTCACGGGTCTGCTCACCCCGGGCCGGCCGTCCGAGCTGGTGCTCACCGTCGTCCGCTGGTCGGCGGCCAGCTACCTGGAGGACCAGGACCACTGGTACCACGCCGGTCTGCACCGCTCGGTGCTGCTCTACCGCACCCCGCAGGTGCACCTCGTCGACGTCCGCGCCGTCGCCGACCGCGACCCCGCCACCGGCACCGGTCTGCTCACCGTGCACGCCACCACCGGCGAGGCGCGCAGCGACGGGGCGCGGCTCCGGGTGCTGCTGGACGGCGAGCCGGTGGGCGAGGCGCGCGCCCGCTGGGAGCACCGGACGGACGTCGCCACCAACGCCTACCGCTTCACCGGCCGCGGGGCGACGGTCTCCGCCGAGGTCCCCGGCGTGGCGGCGTGGTCGGCCGAGCACCCGCACCTGCACGAGCTCCGGGTCGAGCTGGTGGACGACGACGGCGCGGTGCTGGACGCGGTGCGGCTGCGCGTCGGGTTCCGCCGGGTCGAGGTGCGCGGCCACGAGCTGCTGGTCAACGGCCGGGCCGTGCTGATCAAGGGCGTCAACCGGCACGACCACGACCCGCGGACGGGCAAGACGGTCAGCCGGGCGGCGATGCGCCGGGACGTCGAGCTGATGAAGGCGCACAACCTCAACGCGGTGCGGACGTCGCACTACCCGAACGACCCCTACCTCTACGACGTCTGCGACGAGCTCGGCATGTACGTCGTCGACGAGGCGAACCTGGAGACGCACGCCTACCTGCGCTCCCTGCTCGCCGGGAGCGAGTGGGGCCCGGCGGTGCTGGAGCGGATCACCCGCATGGCGCTGCGCGACAAGAACCACCCGTGCGTCGTGATGTGGTCGCTGGGCAACGAGAGCGGCTGGGCGCCGATCCTGGACGCCGCCGCGTGGCTGCGGGCCTACGACCCCACCCGTCCCGTGCACTACGAGAACGGCTACCTCGAGGCGGCGCTCGCCGGCGGGCTGACCCCGCCGGAGTCGTGGCGCACCCCGCGGCGGGAGACCGACGTCGTCCCGCCGATGTACCCCGCGATCGAGGACCTGGAGGAGTGGGCGACGACGGTCGCGCTGCCCGAGCGGCCGCTGATCATGTGCGAGTACGCGCACGCCATGAACAACTCCGGAGGCGACCTCGACCGGTACTGGGCGGCGATCGAGGCGCACCCCGGCCTGCAGGGCGGGTTCGTCTGGGACTGGGTCGACCAGGCCCTCGTGCAGCGGATGCCCGACGGCACCGAGCGGCTCGCCTACGGGGGCGACTTCGGCGACACCCCGCACGACGGCCCGTTCTGCCTCAACGGGGTGGTCGCCGCCGACCGCACCCCGCACCCGGCCCTGTTGGAGCTCGCGCACGTCCTGCAGCCGGTGGGCTTCGCCTGGACCGGGGGAGGGGGCGTCCGGCTGACCAACAAGCACGACGTCACCGACCTGGCCGACGTCGCCGACGTCGACTGGTCGGTCACCGTCGACGGCGAGCAGGTCGCGGCCGGCACGTTCGGCCGCGTTCCGCTGGCACCCGGTGCGCACGGCGACGTCCGGGTGCCCGTCCCGCCGCTGCGGCTGCGCGGACGCCAGGTCGCGCACCTGGCGCTGCGAGTCGGCACGGTCGCGTCCTGGCAGATCGAGCTGGCGCGCTCGGAGGAGGCGGAGCCGCCAGGCGCCGGTCCGACGGTGAGCCTGCCGACCCGGCTCGCGCTGTGGCGGGCGCCGATCGACAACGAGACCTACGGGCCGCGGCACGCCGAGCGGTGGGAGCGGCTGGGGCTGCCCTCGGCGCACGAGCGGGTCGAGCTGCGGACGGAGACCGACGGCGACCGGGTCACCCACGAGGTGACCGTGCCCGACGACTGGGACGACATCCCGCGCGTCGGGGTCCGCCTCGAGCTGCCGCGGGGCGTCGTCGCGGTGGACTGGCTGGGTCGCGGCCCGCACGAGAACTACTCCGACCGCCGGGCCGGCGCGCTGTTCGGGCGCTGGCGCACGGCGGTCGACGACTGGCCCGTGCCCTACGTGCACCCGCAGGCCAGCGGCAACCGCACCGGGGTGCGCGTGCTGCGCTTCCTGGACGCCGACGACCGCGTCGTCCTCACCGTGGACGGGCTCGACGACCTGGACGTGACGGTGAGCCGCTGGACCGACGAGGAGCTGGCGGCCGCCGGCCACCTGGAGGACCTGCCGGCCCGCGACTCCGCCTACCTCTGGATCGACGCCCGGCACCGGGGCGTCGGCTCGGGCCCGGTCGGACCGGACGTCAGCGCCCCGCACCGGATCGGCCCCGGCACGTACCGCTGGAGCTACCGGCTGAGCTGACCCGGAGGCCCGGTCAGGCCATGTCCAGCGCGATCTTCAGCTGCCCGGGGCGCGGGGTGAGCGCCGCGCCGAAGGCCGCCTCCACGTCGCCGACCGGGTGGACGGCGGTGACGTAGCCCTCCCGCAGCTCCGGGTGCTCGGCCAGGTAGCGGTCGGCGTCGGCCAGCACGCGCCGCCGCTCCAGGGCGACGCCCGAGCGCAGGGTCAGGTTCTTGCGCAGGAAGGTCATCATGTCGAACGGGTAGACCGGGTCGTCGGGGACGCCGAAGTAGAAGACCTGCCCGCCGAACGCGACGGCGCCCAGGGCCGGCGCCAGCGTGGAGATCTGGTGGCCGACCGCTTCCACGACGACCGACGGCCGGTCGGCGTCCGACAGCCGCCCCGCCCACCGCTCGGCGCGGGCGGTGACCGTCTCGTCCACGCCGAACAGCGCGGCGACGTCGGCGCGGTCCACCGGGTCCACGCCCGTGACGCGCCGCGCACCGCGGGCCTTGAGGACGTGGCTGAACAGCAGGCCGATGGGCCCCTGCCCGATGACGGCCACCGACTGCCCCGAGGCGTCGCCGAGCTGCTCGACGGCGTAGAGCACGCACGCCAGGGGCTGCAGCATCACGGCGGTGGTGGCCGGCAGCCCGGCGTCGTAGCCGGCCAGGCCGTCGCCGTCGGTGACCACCAGCTCGGCGATGCCGTCGAACATGGACGCCCAGCCGACGACGAGGTCGCCTGGGGAGTGGTCGGGGTGCCGGCTGACGACGACCTCCCCGACGATCTCGTGCAGCGGGAAGCCGGGGGCCCGCGTGGCGCCCCACCCGTCCTCGGCGGCCGGGTGCGGCCACAGGCCGCCGCGGACGTTCGGCAGGTCGCTGCCGCAGATGGCGCCGGCGCGGGTGGCCAGCAGCACGTGCCGCGGGGGCAGGGTCGCGGGATCGGGGGCCGGGACCTCGACCTGCTCGAACCGGAAGGGCCCGCTCAGCGCCTGCGCCCACATGCTGGATCTCCGTCCTGCCGCTGCCCGCCACCGGGCGGGTCGCCGCCAGCCTGCCCGATGGGCCGGGGCCCGACCAGACGGCGGACGCTCACGGTGGAGCAGGCCTCCCGGGGCGTCCGGTGTGGCAGGGTGCGGAGACACGCCCCGACGCCGCCGAGGTGCCGGCTGCCGCGCGCGGGCGCCGGTCGAGGAGGGCCATGAGCGGGGAAGCCGTCCGCCACGTCGACGGGCCGGTCCTGTCACCCGAGGTCCCGGTGCCGGCGGTTCCGGTGCCGGGCGAGGCGCTCCCACCCGTTCCACCGGAGCCTGCGGTGCTCGGCGGGATGGCGATCCTGCGGCTCGGCGGCTTCCTGGTGCTGTACCTCAACTCCGCGGCGGTCTTCCTGGGCGTCATGGCGCAGGCGATCGCCCGCGGCTGGCTCGCCTTCGAGCTGACCGGGTCGAACGCCGCCCTGGGCGGGATCCTGCTGGCGTTCGGCGTGGCCCTGCTGCTGGCGACCCCGTGGGGCGGCGTGGCCGCCGACCGGTTGCCGAAGCGGATGGTGCTGCAGCTCTCGGTGCTGCTGCTGGCGGTGTCGAGCGCCGGCATCGGGCTGGCCGTCGTCTTCGACGTCATCGCCTACTGGATGCTGCTGGTGGGCCAGCGTGCTGCAGGCGGCGGGGTTCGCGCTCTTCGGCCCGGGCCGGATGGCCTTCCTCGCCGAGCTGGTCCCGCGCGGGTCGATGCCCGCGGCCGTCTCCCTGCTGATGGTCAACGCCGAGGTGAACCGGGTGGCCGGGCCCGCGCTGGCCGGAGTGGTCATCGGTTCGGTCGCCTGGGGCATCCAGGCGGTCTTCCTCGTCAGCGCCGGTCTGGCGGTCGTCGGCCTGATGCTGACCGCCGCGCTGCCGGCCGGGCGGCCGGGGGAGCCGTCGGGCCGCTCCCCGCTGGGCGAGCTGGCCGACGGCGTCCGCTACGTGCACCGGCACCGCGAGCTGAACGCCCTGGTGTGGTGCGGCGTCGGCGTCACCATGCTCGGGATGCCGTACCTGGCGTTCATGCCGACCATCGCCAGCGACCTGTTCGACCTGGGGTCGGCCGGCTACGGGGTGCTGTCCGCGACCTCCGCCGTCGGTGGTGTCGCGGCGGGTCTCCTCCTCCGGGCGGCGTGGCGCGTGGGTGCGGCGCCGGCGGGTCTTCGTGGGCGCGGGCGCCCTCTTCGGCCTGGCCATCTGCTCGCTCGCCGTGGCGCCGACCGCCTACGTCGCCGTCGTCGTGCTGCTCGTCGTCGGCGGGGCGATGCTCGCCTTCCAGACCAGCAACCAGTCGCAGCTGCTCGACCTGACCGATCCGGAGTTCCAGGGGCGGGTGCAGGGCCTGGTCATGCTGAGCTTCGGCGCCTTCGGCATCGCCGCCCTCCCGCTGGGGCTGCTCGCCGACTTCCTCGGGCTGCGCTGGACGCTCGCCGGGATGGGCGCCGGGGTGGTCGTCGTCGTGGCCGCCTACGCGCTCGCCGGCCGGCGCAGGACGGCGAACGCCCGACGGCAGGGCGCCGGCACGGCGAGGGACGCGTGACCACGACGCCGGGCGACGTCGACCCGGCGCTGGTGGACGTCGCCGCCCTCGGGCGCTGGATGGACGACCAGGGCCTGCCGAGGGGCGAGTTCGGCCAGTTCGACCCGATCCCCGGCGGGACCCAGAACGTGATGCTGCGGGTGCGGCGGGGCGGACGTCGGTACGTGCTCCGCCGCCCGCCCCGGCACCTCCGCCCGCGCAGCAACGACGCGCTGGTCCGGGAGATGCGGGTGCTGGCAGCACTCGCGTCCACCCCCGTGCCCGTCCCCGCCGTCATCGCGGCGTGCGCGGACCCCGGCGTTCTCGGCGGGGCCGTCTTCTACCTCATGGAGGACGTCGACGGATTCAACGCGACCGTCGAGCTGCCGGAGCCGCACGCCGGCGACCCGGCGCTGCGGGCCGCGATGGGCCGCAGCGCCGCCCGTGCCGCGGCGGTCCTCGGCGAGATCGACCACGAGGCCCTCGGGCTGGGCGACCTCGGGCACCCCGAGGGGTTCCTCGAGCGGCAGGTGGGCCGGTGGCTGCGCGAGCTGGACTCCTACGCCGCGCTCGACGGCTACCCGGGCCCCGAGATCCCCGGCGTCGGCGAGGTGGCCCGCTGGCTGGAGCGGCACCGTCCGCCGGCGGCCCGTCCCGGCCTCGTGCACGGCGACTTCCACCTGGCCAACCTGCTGTTCTCCCGCACCGGCCCGGAGGTGGCCGCCGTCGTCGACTGGGAGATGGTCACGGTCGGGGATCCGCTGCTCGACCTCGGCTGGCTGCTCGCGACGTGGCCGGCGCAGGACGGCGCCCCCGGCTCGCAGCGCCCCTCGGCGCTCGCCGCGGCCGGCGGGCTGGCGACGCCGGACGAGCTGGTCGCCTGCTACGCCGAGCACAGCAGCCGCGACCTCTCCGCGATCACCTGGTACCGGGTGCTGGCCTGCTTCAAGCTCGGCATCGTGCTGGAGGGGACCCACGCCCGCGCCTGCGCCGGCCTGGCCCCGGTGGCGGTCGGCGACCAGCTGCACGCGCACACCCTGGCTCTGTTCGCCCAGGCCCGGACGCTGATCCGGTGACCGACCCGCTGTTCGACCTGACGGGCAAGGTCGCCCTCGTGACCGGTGGGAGCCGCGGCCTGGGCCGGGCCATGGCCGGCGCGTTCGCCGCGCACGGCGCCGACGTGGTGATCGCCAGCCGCAAGCTCGAGGCCTGCGCGACGGCGGCCCGCGAGATCGCCGAGGAGCACGGGGTCCGGGCGCTGCCGGTCGCGTGCAACGTCAGCTCCTGGGACCAGTGCGACGCCCTCGTCGAGCGGGCCTACGCGGAGTTCGGCCGGGTCGACGTCCTGGTCAACAACGCCGGGCTCTCGCCGCTGTACCCGAGCCTGGACCTGGTGGGCGAGGCGCTCTGGGACAAGGTGGTGGCGGTCAACCTCAAGGGGCCGTTCCGGCTCACCGCGCTGGTCGGCACCCGGATGGCGGCCGGCGCGGGGGGCTCGATCATCAACGTGTCGTCCGTCGCCGCGATCCGCCCGACGCCGGCCGAGCTGCCCTACGCCGCGGCGAAGGCCGGGCTGAACACCCTCACCGAGGGGTTCGCGCACGCCTTCGGCCCCACGGTGCGGGTCAACGCCATCCAGGCCGGCCCGTTCCTCACCGACATCTCCACCGCCTGGGACCTCGACGCCTTCGCCGAGCGGGCTCGGAAGACGATCGCCCTGGAGCGCGCGGGGGAGCCCGGCGAGGTCGTGGGTGCCGCCCTGTTCCTCGCCGGTGCGGCGTCGTCGTACTGCACGGGTGCGGTGCTCCGCCTCGACGGCGGGTACCGGTGAAGCCCGCCGGCGAGCGGGCGCTCCTCACCCGGCAGCACGGCCTCGACCGGAACCAGCAGGGGCGGCACCCAGCGCGTCGAGCACCTGCTGGCGGATCTCGAGGTCCTCGCGCGCCGTGACGACGACGGTGCGGGCGGCGGCGCCGTCCGCACCGATGTCGGCGTCGGCCGTGGCGGCGATGTTCCGGTCGGCGTCGACGGCGACACCGACGTGCCCCAGCGCGTCCGCGACCGCCTGCCGCACCTGCCACGCGTGCTCGCCGACGCCGCCGGTGAACAGGAGCAGGTCCAGCCCGCCGGTGGCGGCGGTCATGGCCGCGATCTCGCGGTACAGCCGGTGCAGGTAGACGTCGACGGCCAGGGCGCAGCGCGCATCCCCGGCGTCCCGGCCGGCCAGGACGTCGCGGAGGTCGCCGGACTCCGTCCCGGACAGGCCCTTGAGGCCCGCGTGGTGCTCCAGCACGTCGGCCAGCTCCGGTTCGGGCACGTCGCCGTGCTCGAGCAGCCAGAGCAGCAGCCCGGGGTCCAGCGTGCCCGGCCGGGTGTTCATCACCAGCCCGGCCAGCGGGGTGAAGCCCATCGTGGTGTCCACCGAGACCCCGCCGCGGACGGCGGCCAGCGACGCCCCCGCGCCCAGGTGGCAGGAGACGACGCGCAGCTCCTCGACCGGCCGGCCCACCAGCTCCGCGCCCCGGCGGACGGCGTAGGCGTGGGACAGCCCGTGGAAGCCGTACCGCCGCAGCCCCCAGCGCTCGTTCCACTCGTGCGGCACCGCGTAGGTGGCCGCCGCGGCCGGGATCGTGGCGTGGAAGGACGTGTCGAAGCAGGCCACCGCCGGCACGCCGGGGAGCAGCTCGCGCACGGACCGGACGCCGGCCAGCGCGCGCGGCTGGTGCAGCGGAGCCAGGTGCGCGATCGAGTACAGGGAGGCCACGAGCAGGTCGTCGACGACCGCGGGCCCGGTGTGCCGGGGGCCGCCGTGCACGACCCGGTGCCCGACGGCGTCCACCTCGCCGCACGACCCGAGGAACTCCGTCAGCGGGTCCAGGTGCCCCTCGCCGCGCCAGCGCTCTACCGTCGTCGCCGCGGTCACCGCGCCGTCGTCGTCCAGGCGGGTGAGCTTGAGACTGCTGGAGCCGGCGTTGACGACGAGGACCCTCATCCCGCCTCCGGCTCGTGCAGCGGGTCCGGGCCCGTCGTCGTGGGGCCGGGCTGCCCCGACCACTGCCAGTTCCGGATCTCGGGCAGGTCCTCGCCGTGGGTCCGGACGTACTGGCGGTGCTCGGTGATCATGTCGCGCAGCCGGTCGCGGGCGTGCGCGCCCACGGCGCGCAGCCGCGGCACCCGGTCGATGACGTCGATGGCCAGGTCGTAGCGGTCGATGCGGTTCATCACGCAGATGTCGAACGGGGTCGTCGTGGTGCCCTCCTCGACGTAGCCGCGCACGTGGAAGTTGTCGTGGTTGGTGCGCCGGTAGGTCAGCCGGTGGATCAGCCACGGATAGCCGTGGTAAGCGAAGATCACCGGCTTGTCGCGGGTGAAGTAGGCGTCGAACTCGCGGTCGGAGAGCCCGTGCGGGTGCTCGCGGTCGTCCTGCAGCCGCATGAGGTCGACGACGTTGACGAGGCGGATGCGCAGGTCGGGGAAGAACCCGCGGAGGATCTCGACGGCGGCCAGCGTCTCCATCGTCGGGATGTCACCGGCGCAGCCGAGCACGACGTCGGGCTCGGCGCCGGCGTCGGTGCTCGCCCACTCCCAGATGCCGATGCCCTTCGTGCAGTGCGCGACCGCGGCGTCGACGTCCAGGTACTGCAGCGCCGGCTGCTTGCCGGCGACGATCACGTTGACGTACTGCCGGGTGCGCAGGCAGTGGTCGGCGACCGACAGCAGCGTGTTGGCGTCCGGGGGCAGGTAGACCCGGATGACGTCGGACTTCTTGTTGACGACGTGGTCGATGAAGCCGGGGTCCTGGTGGGAGAAGCCGTTGTGGTCCTGCCGCCAGACGTGCGAGGTGAGCAGGTAGTTGAGCGAGGCGATCGGCCGCCGCCACGGGATGCCGTTCGTCGTCTTCAGCCACTTGGCGTGCTGGTTGAACATCGAGTCGACGACGTGGATGAACGCCTCGTAGCAGGAGAAGAAGCCGTGCCGGCCGGTGAGCAGGTACCCCTCCAGCCAGCCCTGGCACAGGTGCTCCGACAGCACCTCCATGACCCGCCCGCCGGGGGCGAGGTGGTCGTCCCCGGGCAGCCGCTGCGCCATCCAGGCCCGGTCGGTGACGTCGAGGACGTCGCCGAGCCGGTTGGAGTTGTTCTCGTCCGGTGAGAACACCCGGAAGGTCGTCATGTTCTCGCGCATGACCTCGCGCAGGAAGCGCCCCAGGACGCGGGTGGACTCGACCGCCCCCGTGCCCGGCGCCGCGACCGGCACGGCCTGGTCGCGGAAGTCGGGCATGCGCAGCGGGGAGAGGAGCTTGCCCCCGTTGGCGTGCGGGTTGGCGCTCATCCGGCGGTCGTGCGCGGGGTGCAGGTCCCGGACGGCGGGCACCGGCGCGCCGTCGTCGTCGAAGAGCTCCTCCGGCCGGTAGCTGCGCAGCCACTGCTCGAGGACGGCGCGGTGGCCGTCGTCGTCCCGGGCGTTGGTGAACGGCACCTGGTGCGCCCGCCAGGTGCCCTCGACCTGGACGCCGTCGACGACCTCCGGGCCGGTCCAGCCCTTGGGGGAGGCCAGCACGATCATCGGCCACCGCGGCCGGACGGTGACGCCGTCGACCCGCGCCCTCCGCTGGATCGCGGCGATCTCGTCGAGGCAGCGGTCGAGGGTGGCGGCGAACTGCTGGTGCATGGTGGCGGGGTCGTCGCCCTCCACCAGGTAGGGCGTGTGCCCGTAGCCGCGCAGCAGCTCGAGGAGTTCCTCGCGCGGGATGCGGGCCAGCACGGTCGGGTTCGCGATCTTGTAGCCGTTGAGGTGCAGGATCGGCAGCACCGCGCCGTCGGTGGCCGGGTCGGCGAACTTGTTCGAGTGCCAGCTCGCCGCCAGCGGCCCGGTCTCGGCCTCGCCGTCGCCGACGACCGCGGCGACCACGAGGTCGGGGTTGTCGAACGCCGCCCCGTAGGCGTGCACGAGGGCGTAGCCGAGCTCACCGCCCTCGTGGATGGAGCCCGGGGTCTCCGGGGCGACGTGGCTGGGGACCCCGCCCGGGAAGGAGAACTGGGTGAACAGCCGGCGCATCCCCGCCTCGTCCTGCGAGACGTCCGGGTAGTAGTGGCTGTACGTGCCCTCCAGCCAGGCGGCGGCGACCGGGCCGGGCCCGCCGTGCCCGGGGCCCATCACGTAGATCATGTCCAGGTCGCGCGCGGTGATGGCGCGGTTGAGGTGGGCGTGCACGAAGTTCAGCCCGGGGGTGGTGCCCCAGTGGCCGAGCAGCCGGGGCTTGATGTGCTCCGGCCGCAGGGGTTCCCGAAGCAGCGGGTTGCCCATGAGGTAGATCTGCCCGACCGAGAGGTAGTTGGCGGCCCGCCACCAGGCGTCGAGGCGGGCGAGTTCGTCCCCGGACAGCGGGCCGGTGGCGTCGGAGGGGAGCTCGGGCCGGGTTGCGACGGCGTCCATCGCCCGATCTCACCGGAGCGGCCCGACCTCGGCAATGCCCGCCGTCCCGGTGGCCACCGGACCCCGCGGGAGCTGTTCACCGGGAGCCGGCATCGAGCGGCGACGACGCGAGGGCACCGGCGACCTCGTCGGCCCACGCGTCGATCGCGGGCCAGTCGCGCTGGTCGCCGGGGTGCTGGCGGGCGAGGCGGTAGAAGAGCCGTCCCCACAGGGGAACCCCGTCCATCCGGACCACGCCGCCGAACAGCCGGTGGTCGCGCGGGTGCAGCTCGCCGGGCAGCCCCCGGGCGACGCGCGCGGCCTCCTGGTGCGCCATCCACGTCCGGGTCCGGCCGCGCGGGTCGATCCCGGCCACGCTGAAGAACCAGACCGGGCGCCCCCGCACCACCGGTGCGAGGCGTTGGGCGAGCCCGCGGGCCGGGGGCAGCCAGGCCATGTCGTGCACCGCGCTCCCGATCACGAACGCGTCGAACCGGTCGAGCTCCACCCCGGGCCCGGCCGGGAGCATCGCCACGTCCGCGACCGCCCGGAGCCGCCCGCCGATGCGTTCGGCGATCTCGCGGGTGGACCCGGACGCGGTCGCGAAGGCGACGAGGACCTGCCTGCGGGGTTCGGTCATGCGCCCACCGTGGCGGCCGCGGACCCCGGCCCGGGAGAGGCCGAGGCCGCCGCCACCCGGGGCCGGTGGTCGCGCCGGGAGGAGCCGAGGACGGGACCTTCGACTCTGCGTGCGGTGCACCGTCGGACGCCTAACCTCGGGCGCAGGGACGGTGGCAGGGACGGAGCGGATCCCGTGGGGACGACGGACGACGGCGCGGCGGTGGGGGCCATCCGGGTCTTCCTCCTGGACGACCACGAGATCGTCCGGCGCGGTGTCGCCGACCTGCTCGAGAGCGACCCCGCGATCACCGTCGTCGGCGAGGCAAAGAACGCCAAGGAGGCGGTCGCCCGCATCCCCGCGCTGCGGCCGGACGTCGCGATCCTCGACGTGCGGCTGCCCGACGGCGACGGCGTCACCGTCTGCCGGGACGTCCGCTCCCTCGTGCCGGAGCTCAAGGTCATCATGCTGACCAGCTACAGCGACGACGAGGCGTTGTTCGAGGCGATCATGGCCGGCGCCTCGGGCTACCTGCTCAAGCAGATCCTGGGCCAGGACCTGGTCAACGGCGGTGCGGACCGTGGCGGCGGGCGGTTCCCTGCTGGACCCGACGGCGACGACGGCCGTGCTCGAGCGGATGCGGCGGGCTGCTGAGCCCGCGGGGCCGCTGGCGAAGCTCAGCGAGCAGGAGCGCACCGTGCTGGAGCTCATCGGGGAGGGGCTGACCAACCGGCAGATCGGCGAGCGGATGTACCTGGCCGAGAAGACCGTGAAGAACTACGTCTCCCACCTGCTGGCCAAGCTGGGGCTGGAGCGGCGCACCCAGGCGGCGGTCCTGGCCACGGAGCTCCGGGGCACCGGGGGCCCGGCCCGCCCGGAGCGCTGACCCCGGAGCGCTGATCCCGGAGCGCTGACCCCGCGGCTCGGATCCGGCGCTCACCCGAGCGGGGCCCACCACCGGAGCCGCGTGCCGCCCTCCGGCCGAGCCTCGACGGTGGCGCCGCCGCTGCGCCGGACGGCGCGGTCGCTGAGGTTGCGCAGCCCGCTGCGGGGCGCCCGCGCATCGATGCCGCGGCCGTCGTCCAGGACCTCCAGCACCACCCGGTCGGTCACCTCCAGGGTGACGGTGACGTGCTGGGCGCCGGAGTGCCGGGCGGCGTTGCTCACCGCCTCGCGGGTGACCGCCTCGACGTCGGCGGCGAGGTCACCGCCGACCAGGCTGTCCACCGGCCCCGACATGCGCACGGTGGGGGAGAGGTCGCCCGCCGTCTCGGTGACGACGTCGAGGACGCGCCGCCGGAGGCTGCTGCCGGCGTCGGCGTCCTCGGTGGTGTGCAGGTCGAAGATCGTCGTCCGGATGTCCCGCACGGTGCCGTCCAGTTGCTCGATCACCGCACGGATCCTCTGCTGGGCCTGCGCGTCGGTCACCCGCGGCAGCACCGACTGCAGGCTCAGGCCCGCGGCGAACACGCGCTGGATGACGAGGTCGTGGAGGTCCTGCGCGATCCGGTCACGGTCCTCGAAGACGTCCAGCCGGCGGGCCGTGCGCTGCTGGTCGGCCAGGTCGAGGGCCACGGCCATCTGGTCGCCGAACGTGCCCACGAGGGGGGCCAGCGCGGGGTCGAACGCCTCGCCACCGGCCCGCCTGGCGGCGACCAGGAGCGCACCCGCGGCCCGCAGCTGGACGGCGATGCAGGGGCCCCAGCCGATGTGCGCGTTGGGGCCGTCGTAGGCCACCCCGCTCATGTCCAGGACCACCACGCCCTGCGTCTCGGCCACCGCGGCCAGCAGCGGGGCCTCCGACGGGAGGAGCCGGGCGCCCGCGGCGTCCTCGAGGTCGGCTCCGGCCTGGGCGCGCACCGTGTACCGCGAGTCCTGGGGGTCGGGCCCCATGAGCATCCAGGCCGCGTCGGCTCCGGTCAGCTCCCGCACGCGGTCGACGATGAGGTCCAGCGCCTCCTCGGGCGGCACGTCCCCGAGCAGCCGTTCGCGGACGTCGCCGGCGGCCACCGACCACCGCCGCCGCAGCTCGCCCGCCTCGAACAGGCGCGCGTTGTCGATGGCGATGCCCGCCGCCCCGGCGAGCGCGGTGAGCACGGCCTCGTCCTCCGCGGTGAAGGGGCCGCCGCGCTTCTCGGTCAGGTAGAGGTTGCCGTAGACCGCCCCGCGCACGAGGACCGGGACGCCGAGGAAGCTGCGCATCGGCGGGTGGCCCTCGGGGAAGCCCACGGACGACGGGTGCGTGGAGAGGTCGTCGATCCGCAGCGGGTAGGGCTCCGCGATGACCTGACCCAGCACGCCCTTGCCCTCCGGCAGGTGCGGCATCGACGCGACCGCCTCGGCGTCCATCCCGGCGTGGACGAAGGCGGACAGGCCGCCCTGGGTGCCGAGGACCCCCAGCGCGCCGTACCGGGCGTCGACGAGGCCGATCGCGGACTCCACGATCCGCCGCAGCGTCGAGTCGAGGTCCAGGCCGGTGGACACGCTGAGGAACGCGTCGAGCAGCCCCTGGACCCGCTCCTGCGTGCGGGCCACCGCCCGCAGCCGCTCCTGCACCTCGTTGAGCAGCTCCACCAGCCGCATCCCGGCCAGCAGGTCATGGCTCGACGACCTGTCTCCCGGCCGGTCGCCCGGCCCGTGTCCCGGCATCGCTCCGTCCCGTCCGCTCGCACGGAGGCCACCGGGGCCACCTTGGACGGCGGCTCCGGCCGCTGCTGGTGACGGTGGCACCGCGCCGCGTGAGCGGTCAAGGGAGCCCGGCGCCGCGGCGGGGCGTCAGCGCCGCTGGGCGCGCTCGGCGATGCCGCGCAGCATCCGGCGGGTCATGACGAGCGTGACCGGCTCCATCACCCGGTTCGCCACGCGGAGGCCGACGCCCCGCGGTCGACGCGCGACCGACCGGGAGAGCAGCCGGCACCGGCCGGGACCGTGCGGTAGCAGGTGGAAGGACCACACGGCGTCCCACGGGTGCTCCGGCGGAGCCTGGCGCAGCACCAGCGCCCGCCCGGGCACCACCTCGGCCACGGGGAAGGAGTAGCCGGCCGGGATCGCCCGGTACCCCTCGGGCACGACGACGACGCGGTCACCGGCGGCCAGGTGCTGCCACTCCTCGCGGATCTCGTCGGTGGAGTGGATGTCCAGGCCGAGCAGGTTCTCCAGCCGGTCGTAGCTGTACATGCCGCCGCGGTCCTGGCCGATCTGGACCAGCCACGGCCAGACCGCCTCGGGAGGGGCCTCGACGGTCACCGCCAGGGTGGTCCGCTCGACCGGGCCGGGGACGAGCTCGTCGCCGGGGAGGACGCGGGACACCTCCCCGGAGCTGGCACCCCAGTTCCGGGTGGCGTGCAGCAGCTGCGCAGCCGAGGCACCCACGCCGGCGGTCAGCAGGGCGCGCTGCGCCAGGGACAGGGGCATCGGTCACCTCGGGTCGACGATCCGGCCGGCTCCACGGCGACGCTAGGTGCCCCGGACCACCGGTGCGGCGGCTAGAGGGCACAGCCGGGCGGGCCGAAGGTCACCGCCGGCCGGGACGTCGGCCCTCGTCCGCCCCCGGCCGTCCGGACGCAGGCTCGGGTCCGAGGCCCGGCGCGTGTCCGGGCGGAGAGCCGAGGACGACGTGACGACGGAGCGGACGCCTGCGGAGGCCGACGGGCACGGCGACGCGGACGGCGGTCCGGCGCGGTGGGTCGTGGGCGTGGACGGGTCCCCCGGGGCGCGCGCGGCCCTCGTCTGGGCGCTGGCCGCGGCGGCCCGGGCGGGCGCGACCGTGGAGCTGGTGAGCGCCTACCCGGTGGACTACTACTGGGCCGACCCCTACCTGGTCGACAGCCGCCGGCTGGACGAGGTCCGGGCGGACACGGCGCGCCTGGTGCTGGACGCGGTGGACGAGGCGCTCCGGGATGCGGCGGTCGCCGCCGTCCCCGGGATCTCCGCGTTGAGCACCGAGGTCACCGTGGTCGGCGGCGCGGCGGCGGAGCACCTCGTCGCCGAGGCCGAGGGCGCGCAGCTGCTGGTCGTGGGCAGCCGCGGCCGGGGCGGCGTCCGCAGCACGCTCCTGGGGTCGGTCGCCCTGCACTGCGTGGCGCACGCGCCGGTCCCGGTGGTCGTCGTGCACCCCGGGGTGGTGCAGCCCCCGCCCCGCGTCGTCGTCGGGATCGACGACTCGGCGACGGCGCGGGCGGCGCTGGCGCGGGCAGCGCGGGAGGCGCAGGTGCTGGGCGCCGAGCTCGAGGTCGTCGCCGCACAGCAGCCGGTGGCCTACTGGAGCGAGGTGCACGCCGTGTACCTGCCCCCCGCCGCCGAGGCCCGCGCGCAGCTCGAGGAGCGCGCCGAGCAGATCGTCGCCGAGGTGCTGGGCCCCGGGACGACGGCGCGGCTGAGGCTGGAGGACGGCGCCCCGGGGGAGGTGCTGACCCGTGTGGCCGACGGCGCGGCGCTGCTCGTGGTGGGCAGCCACAGCCGCAGCCGGATCGCCGGCATGCTGCTGGGCTCGGTGGCGCTGCACGTCGTCGTGCACGCGCCGTGCCCGGTCATGGTCGTGCACCCGGAGCGCACCCGTCGGGCGGGGAAGCCGGCGGCGCAGCCGGCCGCTGCCGCGTCGACCTGACCCGCGCGGAGGGTGCCCCGCCTCACGCCCAGGTGGTCCCACCCCGGCCGTCGGGAACCGGCCGGGAGGCGGGTGCCCCCGCGTCGGGGAGGAGCGCCGGATCCGGTTGCTCCAGGGGCTCGTGCGGGACGTGCAGGCCGGGCCGGCGGGTGCCGCTCTCCACGACGTCGTCGCGCAGGCGGTGCGGAGGAGCGGGCGTGGGCGCCGCCCGGCCGATGCGGAGCAGCATCTGCGGATGGGCGTCCCAGGTCAGGGCCGACCGGAGCTGCGTGCGGGTGACGGGCACCTCCACCGCCGAGCTCAGCGGGCTGGCGGCCCAGCCGTGCAGCGTCAGCACCAGGAGCAGCCGCTCCAGCGCCTCGCCGGCGCTCAACCAGGCCGCCCGGTCGTCGAGCGGGGTGGCGAGCAGGACCAGCGTCTGACCGGAGGTCGAGCGGGTCTCCGGCGGCAGTTCACCGGTGCCCGTGCTGTCGAAGTCGCGGAGCGGGAGGTCGTCGTGCTGCAGGCCGTCGACGTGCGGCACGACCGCCGGGGGCACGCCGTCCCCGCTGTCGGGTGACCTGGTGGTCCAGCGGCGCAGCTCCGCGCGGTACGCCGGATCGGCGTTCTGCAGGGCGTCCGCCCGCTGGGTGAGCGCTGCCACGAGCCGCCGGTGGTCCGCGGACCGGACGGGGATCAGCTGGACGCCCTCCTCCGCGGCGACGGCGACCAGCTCGCCCAGCAGCTCGTCGGGCAGCTCGGCCGCGGTGAAGGCGCGCCGGTTCGTCCGGCGGTCCGGGACGGCTCCGGCGAGCGCGGTGAGGGCGGCGTCCACGGCGCCCTCGACCGGAGCGAGCACCGCCAGCAGATCGGGATCACGCGGATCGGGGCACCGCCGCACCGCGGTGGCCCACCCCGACGCGGCGAGGGCGACCCGTGCGTTGGCCAGGGCGGCGCCGACGCTCTCGGTGAGGGCCCGCCCCACCGGATCGAGCACCGCCAGCTGACGGCCGCGGTCGGCGCGGAGCTCCAGCCGGTCGCCGTGCAGCACGAACCGCCAGGGCTGGGTGTTGTGCACCGAGGGAGCCAGCCGCGCCAGGTCGACCGCGGTCTCCAGCGCCTCCGCCACGGTCGGGCGGGGAGCGGGGTGGGTGGGGTCGGCGTGCGGTGCCATGAGGGCTCCTCGGTGCGGCTGCACGGTCCAGCCTCGGCGGCGCCGGCGGTCCCCACCCGGGGCCCACGTCACCTCCCGCGCGCCGAACGTCCCGGGGACGCGGACCCCGGCCGCGGGCCGGTCGTGGCCGAGGTCTCAGGAAACGGGGCCTTCGGACCCGGCCGGCGAGGGGACCGCCGGGCCAGGATGGCCCGGTGTCCCACCCCGGTCCCGTGCCCGTGCGGGCCGGGGAAGAGCCCGTCACCCGCCCGACCGGGCTCACCGCCGCCGAGGTCGCGCACCGGGTCGGCACCGGCGCGGTCAATGCCGGCGCTGCGCGGACCAGCCGCACGCTGACGCAGATCCTGCGGGCCAACGTCTTCACGTTCTTCAACGCCCTGCTGGCGGTCCTGTGGGTGGTGTCGGCACTCGCGGGCCGCTGGCAGAACACGCTCTTCGGGGGCGTGGTGGTGGCCAACGCGGCCATCGGCATCGTCCAGGAGGTGCGTGCCAAGCGGACCCTGGACCGCCTCGCCGTGCTGAGCGCGCCGCGTGCCCGTCCGGTGCGCGACGGCCGGGAGGAGGAGGTGGCGGTCGAGCAGGTCGTCCTCGACGACCTGCTGGTCGTGCGGGCGGGCGACCAGGTGCCGGTCGACGGGGTGCTGCGTGACGGCGCCGGTCTCTCCGTCGACGAGTCGCTGCTCACCGGCGAGGCCGACGCGGTCGCCAAGGGGGCGGGTGACCAGCTGCTGTCCGGGTCGGTGGTGCTGGCCGGCGCCGGGCGGATGCAGGCCACCGCGGTGGGGGAGCAGGCCTACGCCGCGCGGCTGGCGGCCGAGGCGCGGGTCTTCACCCGGGCGCGGTCGGAGCTGCAGGACGGGACGAACCGCATCCTGCGCTGGATCGCGGCCGGGCTGCTCGTCGTCGGCCCGCTGGTGCTGTGGAGCCAGTTCCGCGCCGAGGACAACGTCGACTGGCGCGACGCGGTCACCGGCACGGTCGGCGCGATGGTCGGCATGATCCCGGAGGGCCTGGTCCTGCTGACCACGCTGGCGTTCCTGGTGGCGACGCTCGGCCTGGCCCGGCGCCAGGTTTTGGTGCAGGAGCTGCCGGCGGTGGAGGGGCTGGCCCGCGTCGACGTCGTCTGCCTGGACAAGACCGGCACGCTCACCCACGGCGACGTCGCGTTCGACCGCCTCGAGCCGCTCGCGGACGGCGCCGCGGCGCCCGCCGCGCTGGCGCTGCTCGCCGATGCCGACGGCGGCAACGCCACGGCTCGCGCCCTGGCGGCCGTCTTCTCCGACACCGGCGGTCAGGCGAGAGCGGACGCGGTGCCGTTCTCCTCGGCGCGCAAGTGGTCGGCGGTCCGCACGGCGACGGGGACCAGCTGGGTGCTGGGCGCGCCGGAGATGGTGCTGCCGGCGCCCGCCGGGCCCGCGCAGGAGCAGGCGCGGGCGCGGGCCGACGCCCTGGCCGCCGAGGGCCGCCGGGTGCTGCTGCTGGCCCGGTCCCCGCAGCCCTGGTCCGGCGACGCGGCCGAGCCCGACCTGCCCGGTGCGCTGGTGCCCGAGGCGCTCGTGGTGCTGGCCGAGCGGATCCGGGAGGACGCCGCCGAGGTGCTGCGGTACTTCACCGAGCAGGGGGTCGCCCTCAAGGTCATCTCCGGGGACAACCCGCGGACGGTGGGCGCCGTGGCCGCGGCGGTGGGCGTGCCCGGGATCGCGGGCGCCGGCGATGCCGTCGACGCCCGGTCGCTGCCGGACGACCCGGAGGAGCTGGGCGCCGCGGTCGAGGCCGGGAGCGTCTTCGGCCGGGTCACCCCGCACCAGAAGCGCGCGATGGTGCGGGCCCTGCAGGCCCGCGGGCACGTCGTGGCCATGACGGGGGACGGCGTGAACGACGCGCTGGCGCTCAAGGACGCCGACATCGGGGTGGCCATGGGGACCGGCGCCCCGGCCACGCGGGCGGTCGCGCAGCTGGTGCTGCTCGACGGGCGCTTCGCCCACCTGCCGCACGCCGTCGCCGAGGGGCGGCGGGTGATCGCCAACATCGAGCGGGCGGCGAACCTCTTCCTGGTCAAGAACGTCTACAGCCTCGTGCTGGCCTTGGTCACCGTGGTGACCCTGGTGGCCTACCCGCTGGCGCCGGTGCAGCTGACGCTCATCTCCACGCTCACCATCGGCGTCCCCGGCTTCTTCCTCGCACTGGCCCCGAACCGCCGCCGGTACGTGCCGGGCTTCCTCAGCCGGGTGCTCCGGTTCTCCGTGCCCATCGGGATCGTCATCGGTGCTGCCGCCTACACCGGATACGCAGCCACCCGCTGGCTCGACCCCGGCGCGGGGGTTGCCGAGGGGAGGACGACGGCGACCGTCGTCGTCCTCGTCGTCGCGCTGTGGACGCTGGTCGTGCTGGCCCGCCCGCTCACGCCGCGGAGGGTGGCCCTGATCGGGACCATGGCCGGCCTCTCGGCGGGCGCCGTCGCGCTCCCCACCGTCCGGACCGACGTGCTCCTGCTGGAGCCGACCGCGCAGGGGATGGCCGTGGCGGCTGCCCTGGGGGTCGTCGCCGGGCTGCTGGTGGAGCTCGTGGGCCGGCGAGGTGGCCTCCCCTCCGACGGTGTCTCCGACCCCGCGGCGGACCGCCGACCCGGTGACCGAGGGGTTCGCGTCCCTGGCGTCGGTGCCCAGCCGACGCCCCGGGGGACGCCGTGACCCGGCTCCACGACCTCGGTGGTCCCGCGGACCCCGTGCCCGTCCCGCCGAGCGGGCCCGGTCAGCGCGCCCCGGGTCTTCCGGCCTCCGCCGGTCCGGCCCCGGGGACGACCTCCACCGGGCAGCCGGCCCGGTGCAGCACCGCGTTCGTCGTCGACCGGAGCGTGCCCAGCGGCCCGCCGGGCCGGTGATGCCGGCCGACCACGAGGAGCTCCGCGGTCAGGGCCGCCGACAGCAGCACGTCCGCGGCCCGGGCCTGCTCGACCACCCGGCGGACGGGCACGTCGGGCCGGCGGGTCGTCCGGGACGTCAGGAGGTCGTCCAGGAGGGACTCCTGGCGCCGCTGGGCGGCGTCGGCACCGATCAGGGGGTCGAGGACGACGTGGGCCGCTCCGGGGAAGGGGTGCCGCCAGGTGTGCACGGCCACCAGTCCGCAGTCGCGCGCCTCCGCCGCGTCGAACGCGGCGTCCAGCACCGGGTCGTCCTCCGGTCCGTCGACACCGACCACCACGCCGGACCGGCCGGTGACCGTGGACCCGGCGCGCAGGGGGACGACCAGCACCGGGCACGCAGCGTGCCGGGCGACGGCCGACGCCGTGGATCCCAGGACGACGTCGTCGATCGAGCCGCTGCTCCGGGACCCGACGCAGAGCAGCTGCGCCGACCTGCTGGCGGCCACCAGCACGTCGGGAGCCGCGCCCACGTGCATCCGGGATCCGACCGTGAGGCCGGGGACGCGTCGCCGCAGGGTGTCGACCGCCGTCTCGAGCACCAGTTCCGCCATCACGTGCATCGCGGCCCGTCCGTCGAACCCCTCCGGCGCCGCGACCCGCGCGCCCTCCGGCCACGGGAACGCGAACAGCAGCTCGACCGGGGCACCCCGTCGGCGCGCCTCCTCCGCGGCGAGCTCGGCCGCCGCCCAGGCGTCGGCGGAGCCGTCGAGCCCCACGACCACCGGGGCCGGGCTGGTCGGATCGGTCACGGGATCTCCTCTGCGTCGGGGGATGTCCTCGGGGGGCCGAGGAGGCGTCAGTCACCGCGTCGCCGGCGCAGGGGGATGGCGAGGCTGCCCCGCGGATCGAGCCTGAAGTGCTTGTCCCGGACCCGCACCGGCAGCACCGTCGAGCCGGTGGAGGAACCGCCGACGGTGAGCGTGTCGTGGTCGATGGTCACCTCCACCTCGCTGTGCCGCCGGTAGCGCAACCGGAACCGCACGCTGCCGAGGGCGTCCGGCAGGAAGGGGTCGAAGCCCAGGACCTCCTCGCGTGTCTCCAGGCCGGTGAACCCGCGCTGGAGCAGGTCGAGGGTCCCGGCCATGGCGCCGAGGTGGATCCCTTCTCCCGTGGTGCCGCCCTGCACGTCCGCCACGTCGCTCTCGAGGGCCTCGAGGAACCAGTTCCACGCCCTCCGCCGGTCCCCCCGGGCCAGGACCCACGCGTGCACGACCTTCGACAGGGTCGACCCGTGGCTGGTGCGCTCCAGGTAGTACGCGACCGAACGCGGGATGGTGTGCCGGTCGTGCGGGTACCCGAGACGGTCCAGGACGGCGTACAGCTCGTCGGACGTGAGCAGCTGGAACAGCATGAGGACGTCGGCCTGCTTGGACAGCTTGTAGTCGTTGGGGCTGCGTCCCTCGGCCTCCAGGATGCGGTCCAGCCGGCTGATGTCGCCGTAGCGCTCCCGGTACCCGGCCCAGTCGAACTCCTCGAGCTGGTCGTACCCCCTGAACTGGAGCAGCACGCCGTCCGCCCAGCACAGCCGGAGCTTCCGGCTGACGTGCTGCCAGTGCTCCAGGTCCGCGCGGCGGATGTCCAGGAGGTCGAGGAGTTCGTGCCGTCGGCCCGGGAGGAGCACGTCGAGGCACTCGAGCGCCCGGGTGAGCGTCCAGGCCGCCATCACGTTGGTGTAGGCGTTGTCGTCGAGCCCCGGGGAGTCCGCGCCGGGCAGGGCGTCGTGGTACTCGTCGGGGCCCATCACCCCGCAGATGTCGAAGCGGTCCCCGACGGGGTCGTAGCTGGCCAGGTCACCCCAGAACGCGGCCACGGACAGGATGAGTTCGGCGCCGTACTCGCTGAGGAAGTCGACGTCCCCGGTCGCCTCGTAGTACCGCCAGGTGTTGTTGTAGGCGACCGCCAGGCCGATGTGCCGCTGCAGGTGGGAGTTGTCGGGCAGCCACCGCTGGGACCGCGGGTTGAGGTGCATGGTCTGCGTCTCCTCGCGACCCGTCGAGCCGCTCTGCCAAGGGAACATGGCTCCTCGCCGGCCGACGGCCCGGGCGCTCGCGCGGGCCTGCGGCAGGCGGCGCCAGCGGTAGAGCAGCATCGCCCGGGCCACCTCGGGCAGCCGCAGGTTCAGGAAGGGGAGCACGAACACCTCGTCCCAGAAGACGTGGCCGCGGTACGCCTCACCGTGCAGTCCCCGCGCGGGGATGCCCACGTCCAGGTCGACGCTGTGCGGGGAGACGCTCTGCAGCAGGTGGAACACGTGCAGCCGGAGCACGAGGGTGGCGCGGACCGGGCCGGTGATCCGCACGTCGCACCGGGTCCAGAGGTGGTCCCACGCCAGCTCGTGCCGGGCGAGGACGTCGGCGAAGCTCCCGGCCCGGGCGATCTCGTCACGTGCCGCCTCACCGGGTTCGCCGATGCCGCGGTCGCGCGAGGTGCACAGAGCGGCGATCTTCTCGACGGTCACCGGTCGGCCCGGATCGACGGCCAGGACGAGGTCGACCGCCGCGCAGCCCGGCTCCGTGGCCGTCTCCGTCCCGGCCGTGGCGGGCCGTCCGTCGACGAGCACGCGGTGCCGGGCGGCCAGGCTCACGACGACACCCGACTGGACGGTGCGGGCGTCGAGCCCGAGGACGTCGCCGTCGACCACGGGCCGGAGGTCCACGAGGTGCCGCCCGTCCAGCCCGCGGTACCGGGCGACCCCGTCGTTGGTGACCCGCCCGTCCAGGGCCGAGCGGACGGTCAGCGTGCCCGACCAGTTCTCGGCCTCCACGGTGAGGTCCAGGGCGGCCAGGCACGGGTCGGCCATGGAGACCAGGCGTCGCTGGGCCACCCCGGTCCGCCGCCCCTGCTGGTCCTCGACGACGAACCGGCGGGTCAGCACGCCGCGGCGCAGGTCGAGCTCCTGCACGTATCCGGTGACGGCCAGGGCGGAGAGGTCCAGCCAGGCGCCGTCGTCGATGCGGAAGGTGAGCGACTGCCAGTCGGGCAGGTTGACGATGCTCTCGTTCTCCAGCCGGTGGCCGTCGACCACGTCGGGCAGGCGGTCGAACACGCCCGCGGCGTAGGTCCCGGGGTAGGACCCGTTCCCCGCTCGGTTCTCCGGGGCGGCGGCGCGCGTGGCGAACCGCCCGTTGCCCAGCGCGCACAGCGACTCGCGCAGCGCCTCCGCGGAGGGATCCCACCCGTCGTAGCGGAGCAACCACCCCGTCATGCCGACGTCCCTCGCCGCGCCCGCCGCGCCGGCTACGGCTGCGAGGAACCGTGATCGCCGCGGTCGGAACGCCGCAGGATGCTGATCAGCGTGGTCGTACCCGACGCGTCGGTGACCTTGAGCGCTCCGCCCTGCCGCACCACGTCGAACTGGATCTCGGTCGGGTGCTCGATCACGTGGCGCAGCTGCACCGGGAACCGCGGTTCGCTCCCACCGACGGACACGACGAGGACGTCGTCCTTGTGGTCGTAGGTGATGCCGGAGAACGGCAGCCGCTCGACCATCGATGCATCGCCGCCCTCCGCGTCGAGGATCTCGATGGTCACCTCGTTGCCTGCCGAGGCGGCGCTGAGCCGCTCGGTGAGCGTGCCCCAGTCGGCGCGCTGCTCCACCGTGGTCTCGGACATGACGCTCCCTCCTCCGTCTCCCGGTCCCCGGCCGCGCCTCCGGCGTCCTGGGGCGGGCGTGGCACCACCGTGGACCCGGCGGGTCCTGCGGGGGAGCGGCCCAAAGGCCGGGAGGGTGGGGACTTCGGACCCCGCCCGACCTGGAGCACCGCCGAGAGGCAGGTCGGGGCGACCGCGCACCGGGTCACCCGATCCTGATCAGGGCCTGGGGGTGGTCGTCCCAGCACAGCGCCGACCGCGCCTCGGCCCGGACGAGGGGGACGGCGAGGGCGGAGGGGACCACGCTGGCGGTCCAGCCTCGGTGCGCCAGCTCGAGCAGGACGCGTTCCAGCGCCTCTCCCGACCGCAACGCGGCGAGCTCGTCGTCGGCCTCGGTGGCGAGGAGCAGGAAGACGTCCCGGTCCGCGCGCTCTCCCGCGCCGGTGGCCGCGCCCGAGGCGTGCCCGAGCACGGAGCCGGCCTCCCGGTCGAACTCCTCCACCGCGCGGCGGCCGTCGTCGGACGTGATCGGTACGAGCACTGCGCCTTCGAGCGCCGCCACGCGGCCCAGGTGCGACAGCAGGGTGGGCGAGGGCACCCGTGCCCGGGTGGTGCGACGGCCGAGCGGCCCTCCGGCGGCCACGGCGGCGAGCGGAGCGAGCCCCGCTTCGAGAGCTCGTGCCACGGGACGCAGGACGGCGACCAGCTCGGGGTCGTCCGGGCGGGGCAGGCGGTCGACCTCCACGGCCCAGCCCTGCCCGGCCAGCGCGACCCGGACGCCGAGCACCAGGGCTCCGACACCCTGGACGTCTCGGCGCGGGGGAGACCACGTGCCGGATGCCCCGGGCGTCCGATCGACGCGCACCTCCAGCCGGTCCGGGTGCAGGACAGGGGCGCAGGGAGGTACGTCGCAGAAGGCCGAGGTGAGCGTCGCCCGGCCGGCGGCCGTCTCCAGCGCAGCCATCCGTTCGTCGAGCTGCGACAGCCGGCCGGTCACCGGGACACCGCCGACGAGGGGGCGGCGCGGTGCGCGGCCTCCAGGAGTAGACGCCGCTCGGCGGTGGCCAGCGCCCGCCGCGTGGCGGGTACGGCGGCCGGCTCGACCGAGACGGAGGTGATGCCCGCGCGCACGAGGTGCTCGACGAACTCGGGACGTCGGGACGGTGCCTGCCCGCAGAGGCTCGACGGGATCCCCGTCCGCCGGGCTGCGGCTATGACCGCGTCGATGACGGCGAGCACGGCGGGGTCGGCCTCGTCGAAGAGCTCGGCGAGGTCGCCGGAGTCCCGGTCCACCCCGAGGACGAGCTGGGTGAGGTCGTTGCTCCCGATGGAGACGCCGTCGACGCCCAGTCCGACGTACTCGGGCAGCCAGTGCGCCACCGACGGGACCTCCGCCATCACCCAGGCCGCAGGCCCCGCTGCCGACCGAGCGGGGAGTCGTCGACGAGCTGGAGGCACGCCTCCAGCTCCCACTTCGTGCGCACGAAGGGGATCATCAGGCCGACGGCCGGGAACTCCTCCCGCACCCGGGCGAGCGCGGCCAGCTCGAGGCGGAAGAACGACGGGTCGTGGACGTACCGGTAGCAGCCGCGGTAGCCGATCATCGGGTTGTCCTCGACGGGCTCGTACACGTCGCCGCCGGTGAGGCCGCGGAACTCGTTGCTGCGCAGATCGGCGGCGCGGTACGTGACCGGGCGGGGCGCGAACGCGCCGGCGATCGTCCCGATCGAGGCGGCCAGGTCGGAGACGACCTGCTCGGACTCCCCGGCCGCGATCAGCGCGGAGGGGTGCTGCCCCCGGAGCGCCCGGGTGAGGAGCGAACGCGCGGGCGATGGCCGGCAGATCGGCTTCCCTCGCCCGACGGACGAGGTAGGCCCAGACCAGTACGCGCAGGACGCGGTGCAGGCCGTAGAGGCACACTCCGACGCCCGCGAGGACGGGCGCGTCTCACTCTCGCGGTCCCGTGAGCACCATGCGCGCCTGGAACCGCAGCGCATTCACCCGGTGGTTTCGTTGCAACCCCAACTCTCCATCGACTCCGCCGGCCTTCTCGTGGCCCCGATGAACTTCGCCGCGTGCACGCTTCTCGATCGGGCTCGCTCCGCATTCGCCTGCACAGGACCCTGAGCGCTGCGGTTCACCTTCCGGAGGGGCGCGTCGCGGAGTCGGCGCGGCTAGCCTGCTGCGGTGCCGAACCCGCCGCGTCCAGGACCTCGGGCGCTGCCTGAGTTCCGCGGCACTGCCCACGCCCGTCCGGACCGAGTGGTTCGTTCTCAGGTCGAGGCGTTCGTCCTGGAGCAGTACACGGCGGGCCGATCGCTGCGTAAGCAGGCGAAGCTCACCGACTCACCGCCCAGGGCGCGCGACAGATGGTCCTGCACCTGGCGCCGGCCACCCTCAGCGGCGACGAGGACCCCGTCCTCGGCGGCGAGGACGCCGAGGAGGGGTAGCCCGCCCCGGTGAGCACCGCAATCGTCGTCGCCGTTGGGGTCACCGCCGTGCTGATTGCGGTGGCGACGCTGCTCTTCCCGCTGCCGCGACGGACGCGGCAGCCCGGCCACGCGGAGGCGCCCCGGCGGCGGGAGAAGATCCGCCAGCGGCTGCAGCAACGGCGCCCGCTCCTGCTGACCTATCTCGGGCTGGTCGTGATGGTCGCGGTCGTGGCCGTTATCTGGGTGCTGCCGGCGGTGCTCACCCGCCACCCGCATCTCAACGAGCCTGCCGAGCGGCATCAGGCGATTGCCGACACCCGGACCGGCCTGGTGGCCATGCTGGTTGCGCTCGGTGCTGCGGGCGGCCTGGCCTACACCGCCCGGACCTACCGACTCAGCCGGGAAGGTCAGATCACCGACCGCTACTCGAAGGCCGTCGAGCAGCTGGGCAGCGACAAGCTCGAGGTCCGCCTCGGCGGCATCTACGCCCTCGAAAGGCTGATGCACGACAGCCCAACCGACCAGCCCACGATCATGGAGGCACTCACCGCTTACGTCCGCCACCACGCACCGCGCGCACCGGGGGAGGCGCCGCCTGTGAGGGAGCGGCGCGTCGCCGGGCATCGCCGCCGCCACACGCCAGCTGTCCCGGAGCACCCGGCCGAGGACGTCCAGGCCGTGGTCACCGTGCTGGGCCGACGCCGTCGCGTGGCTGGCGAGAACCCCATCGAGCTACCGGTCACCATGCTCCGCAGAGCCAGGCTCGACGGTGCGTACCTGGCCGGTGCCCAGCTCTACGGTGCGGACATGACCGGCGCCCAGCTCGACGGCGCGGAACTGACCGAAGCGCATCTCGACGGGGCAGACCTGACCGGCGCCTGGCTCTTCGGGGCGGACCTGAACGGCGCCCAGCTCCTCGGGGCGGACCTGACCGGCGCCCAGCTCCTCGGGGCGGACCTGACCGGCGCCCGGCTCGACGGGGCGAACCTGACCGGCGCGACTCTCCACAACACGATCCTGACCGGCGCCCGGCTCGTCGGCGCGAAGCTACCCGGTGCTGTGCTCCCCGACTCGGACCTCAGAGGCAGGAACTTCCAGCGAGCGACGCTGACTGACGCCATGTTCGCCCGTTCGAACCTCTCCGATGCTCAGTTCGCCGGCGCCGACCTGACCGGCGCCACCCTCTCCGCGGCGGATCTGCGCGGTGCCTTCCTCTACGACGCCAAGCTGGTCGGTGCTCACCTCGTCCTCACCAGGCTGCACAACGCCGATCTCTGCGAGGCAGACCTGACCGGCGCTGACCTCCACGACGCCAAGCTGGTCGGTACCCAGCTGCCCCGCGCAAGGCTGGCCAACGCCAACCTTCTCCGCGCGGATCTCACCGACGCGGACCTCACCGGCGCGGATCTCACCGGCGCGAATCTCACCGAGGCCGACCTCACCAATGCACGACTTACCCGTGGTGGACTCAGCGCTCCGCAGATGGCTGGAGCGCGAAACGTCGACCGGATCCGGTGGTACGAGAAGACGCCCGACGACGAGTAGACCCGCTGAAGGAGCCGCGACGCTGATCGCCGCCATCCTCGCGAGTAGTGCGTCGAACGCACCGTCACTGGCGCTTACAGAATGTGATGGCGCGGGTAGCCTGCCCGCCATGGAGAAGTGGCTGTCGGATGTGCTGCGGCGTGGGTCGGTGCGGATGCTGACCTCCTTGCCAGTGGCGGCGGCCCTGCCCCTGGACGACTGGCCCGGGGCCGATGGCTACAGCGCATGCTGGCCCGACCTCTTCGGCAACCATCTGATCTTCGTTGCCCGTCGCGGCGCCGGGTCGACCGCCAGCGTCCACCTGTCCCGCGAAGGCTGGGTCAAGCGCCGGGTCGAAGGCGGCCAGGTGTCGGAGACCCGCTTGCGCCCAGATGAGCGGGCGTTCGTCGCCCTCTGCTGGAGTTCGTCGTCGGCGGTCCGCCACGATCGGGAGCCGATGCGCGCCCTGTCGCGCACCGCTGATGCCGCCGAGGTGGCCCGCTGGCAGGCGATGGTCGAGGAACCCGAGGTGCTCATCGCGCTGACCGCGGTCACGGGCTGGGCCGACTGCCGGTGCGGGGCGCGCATCTGCCGGGTCGACGGCCACTGGTGCCATCCTCGTGTCGACGGCGCTCCGGGCTCGCGCAAGTGCCGGACCGCCGCGCTCGAGCGCGGCGAGGACGCCGACGCCGCCATCGCGGCCGGCACACTGCACGCGACCTGGTCCGCCGAACCGATCTGACGCCTGGACACAGGGCCTCAGTCCCACCACAGCAGGTCGATCCACGGCGCACCGGTCCGGCGCCGGAAGCCGGGGTCCGAGCTCATGACCGTCATGGTGGCGCGCGACGACAGGGGCCGACAACCGCTCCATCTGCGGCTCGGGACGCCCACGGACGGCGTTTCACATCGACGCTGGCCGCTGTCGGGCTGGCGTCAACGCTCGGCGAACAGGTGTGCAGCAGGACGGGCGCCGTTCAGCACGGCTCCCAGGTCTGCAGGATGGCGGGTCGGCCGGGCTGCTCGACCGTCGAGCTGGGCGGGTTCAGGCCGGCGGGCCACTCGATGACGGCCACACCCCACGTCGGGTCGCCCCCGTCGCATGGGGCCCCGTGAACCTGACGCGGCCGGGCACGCTCCAGACCACCGCGCCGACGTCGGTGATGTTCTCCCGGAAGTACCGTGTGTCCAGGCTCGCCTTGACGACCCCGATCACGGTCGTGCCTCCGGCCGCGGTGAGGACCGCTTTGCGCAGAAAAGCGGCGAAGGTGGAGCTGGGCACGCTGCGGGAGCTCGAGGCCCACCCCTCCACTGACGCCGACGAGGTGTGGGAGCTGCGGGACGCCGGCCGCGACCCCTACACGCCGGCCTCGGACGCGTTGGCTCAGCTGCTTCCCGCCGACCAGCGGTTCACCGACGTGCACGCCGGCATGCTCGGCCGGGACGGCAGTCGCCTCGACTTGCGCAGCGGCCCGGTGCAGGTGCCGCAACGGATGCGGCACGCCCTGCTCCGCCAGCGGACCGTGTCGGTGCTGCGCAACGGGCCGGCCGACTACCCGCTGCTCACGCTGTTCGACAAGTACGTGCCCGACCCTCACTGGGCCGTCGGGGCGCCGGCCCACCAGGCCACGATGTCCAATGCGCGCAGTTCGGTGATGGGCCGGCGGCCGGCGCTCGTCCGCGCGGCGGGACATCGAGGCAATACCGATCAATCATTGGTTCAATGTGTTGCGTAAAGTGATGAACCTACGGTTCAATGGTTTCGCCGGCGAGGTGCCGGCGCCACCAACGAGAGGGCCCACCATGGTCACCGACCCCACCACCCCGCACGAGCTGCTCAACCTCGCCAACGAGCTGGAAGCGACCGCTGAGCGACTGCGGGCGATCGCCCAGCGGACGATGCAAGGAACCCCGAACCGCGACGAGGAGGCCGTTCTCGCCCTCACCGACGCCGGCAGGGACCTCGTGCGCTACCTGCTCACCCAGGAGCAGGAGCGAGCCGACTACGGCAAGGCCCTGGAGGACCTCGGCATCACCGGCCCCTCACTCGGCGGCGTCGTCGGCGGTATCAAGCGGCGAGAGCTGGCCAAGATGCCGCCTGTCGTCGACTACGAGCTCATCGAAGGCACGAAGGACGACTGGCGGGTGCTCATCAACCAGCGATACGTCGAGGCAGCCCGCAAGGTCCTGTAGTTCACTGCTGCGCTCCGCTGCGACCGAAGGGCCGGCACTCCCGCGGGGTGCCGGCCCTCGGCGTGTCCCGGTGCAGGCGACCGCCCCTGAGAACCCCTCCGGTCGCACCCACAGCGCCCGACTTTAGGGCTGCGACCAGAAGGGTGCTGATTCTGCGCGCCAAGGGTGCACGCTCCCGAACCCGCTCGTAGATTCCCACCCTGGCCTGGGGCGTTGCAGATCTGCGAAGACCCCGAAGTGTCGTTCGGCGGAACGGGAGTGTCACTGGTCGGACTCGTTGAGTGGGGAGTGTCGTTCGGCGAACGTCCGCGAAGTGTCGCTCGGCGGAGCACCGCAGGTCGGACGCCGACACTCTCGCCGGATTCCACGCGAGGCGCCTCCTGCCATGCCCGCCGATCTGCTTATCGCGCTGAACACCGGCCCGGTCAGCATGAACCGCCGGCTGACCGCACGGGCCTAGCCGACGTCACCGGGGCGCATAACGACCTACCGCGCCAACGGGCCCACCGGGGCACCGGTAGGCCCGTAGTGCACGTTGTCGCTACTGCTCGCCCTGCACGGGACGCTCGAACAACTGCTGCTTGAGCTTGGCGAGCTCATCGAGGCGCTCCTTGAGGTAGTGGTCGGTGGTGCTGCCGCCGTCGTGGGCCAGGTGCAGCTTGGCGGCCTGCTGGTCGGCGGCCTTGAACACGATGCGCCCGCTGGTGTGCCTGACGTCGTGGCAGCGGAGCTCGATGCGCTCGGTCCACGGCAGGTTGCGGCGGACGCGGGCGAACAGGCTCTCGATGCGCTTGCGGGTGATGGGCCGGACGTGGCGGTAGACGAAGTTGCCGTCGGCGTCAAAGGTGTCGACCGGTCGGCCGTAGAAGACCGGCGAGGTGTCGGTGAGCGCCGGGACGCCGTGCCGGCGCTCCTCGGGCGTCGCATCCGGCGAGGCGGCCACCCGCGGCCCGCGGGCCAGGGCGTGGGTGAGCAGGTCGGCCAGGTGCGTGGGCGTGGTGGGCCGGTAGCGTCACGTCTGCTTCTTCTGGTCCCAGTAGCGGATGCGGCAGCCCTCGACGTCCAGTCCGCCGCAGGTCGTGTCCAGCAGCGCACCACGCCGCACGGCCTGGATGAGCAGGTGACGGAGGATGAGCCCGTCCAGCGTGGGGTCCTGCCCGGTGCTGACGGCGACCCCGTAGACCTCGAGGAACTCTTCCTCGGTCAGCGACCGGGAACCGGCCTCCTGCCGCGGCGGCAGCTTGAGCTTCGCGGCCGGGTTGGCCTTCACCTTGTCGTCGTCGCCGAGCCAGCCGAACATCCAGCGGCTGGCCTGCAGGAACTGCTCACGGGCGCCGCGGCCGTCGCTGTGCAGCAGCGGCCGGCCGGCCTGCTCGCGCTTGACGTTGCGCGCGACGGTGCGCTTGAGGCCGCGCCGCTGGGCCCACCACGCGGCGTCGGACAGGGTGCTGCGGGCGACCTTCTTGACCGGCATGTCCGGCACGCCGACGTAGCGGACGGCGCAGTCGGTGTGCATCTCGTCGTCGGGCATGGCGCAGACGTCAGCGTGGCCGTCGACGCCGCCCGGGCACGGGCAGGGGCCAACCGCGCACGCCGGGCACGGGCAGGGGCACATGCCCGGCAGCCCGTCGACGAGCAGCTGCAGGTAGGGCGCCCACGTCTTCTCGCTGCGCGGCAGGTCCTGACGCATGGCCCTCACGGCGTCGGCGACGGCCAGCCGGACCGTGTAGGCCTTCTTCGACACGTCCGCCGGCGGAAGCATGACCTCGACGACGTCGGGGTCGAAGCCCTGCCCGATGAGGCTGGCGCGCATCGCCTCCCGGGTGGTCGTGGCCGCGTCGACGCTCCTGCTCTTGTTGGCCTTCTTGGCCGGCTTGGCGGCCCGGTCGGCCTCGCGGCGGGTGGCGCGGCTGTCGGTCTCCTCGGGGTCGGGCAGGGCGCCGTCGTGCGGGGCGGGGATGGTGGTCATCGGAGGTCTCTCCTGCGTTGCGGCGGCACCGGTCGTGCCGCGGGCACCGGGGAAGGTGCCGGTCAGCCGACGATGCGCAGTCGCCCGCCGGAGCCGGTGGCGAGGCCGGCATCCGCCTTGCTGGCCTGCGGGATGACGGCGGCGTCTTCGGGGCGGGCGATGTCACCGGAGGCGGCCGCGGCGGGGCGCCGGAGACCGTCGAGCAGGCCGGTGACGCCGGCGTCGACGCGGCTGGCCGCGGTCAGGGTGACGGTGCGCCGGTCGCGATCGAGGACGGCGAGGACGTCGGCGCCGTCGGCGATGCCGGCCTCTCGGCGCACGCCGGCGGTGACGGTGAGCCGGCCACGGGCATCCAGGGGAAGGGCGTTGGTGGCGTAGTTCGGACGCGGCTGGTCCGGGCTTCCGGGCAGGTACACGGTGACCAGCGCGCCGTCGCGCTCGGCGGGGAGCCTGGTGGCGGCGTCGACGTCGACCGGCAGCTGCAGCCGGCCCTTGGCGTCCAGGGTGCGCATGAGCGTGGCGCTGCTGGCGGCGGCCATGTCGACCGACTGAGCCCAGATGCCGGACAGGTCCACGTGGGGACGGCCGTCGGCGCTACCGGCGCCGACGGCGACGGCGACGGCGACCAGGGTGAGCGCATCGGCGGGTGCCCGCTCACCGGCACTCCGGAGCAGCGCGCCGAGGCCCGTCCACGAGGACGGCACACCGGTCAGGGCGGGGGAGGCCTGCCGTCCGGTGGCCGGCGACGGGGTCGTGCCGCCGCCAGCCCCGGGGCGGGGGAGGGAGTGGGCGGGGGGGGGGGTGAGGGGGATTCGGCTGCTCGCCGGCGGGCGGCCGGGGGGGGGGGGGGAGCGGGGTTCGGCATGGACCGACCCGTCCCGGGCGATCCGGGTTGGGCAGTCGCGGCCAACAGCCGTTGGACCACTGCGGCGTCGGAGACGTGATCGGCCGGGGCATTGGGACGGCGATCGGCCGGCTTCGGCGGGATGGTTGCCGTGCCTGGGCCGCCCGGGACGGTGGCCGTGTGTGGATCGAGAGGGACCTGGTTCAGGTCTGGGAGGTGGGCATCAGCCCACTTCTGAGTGTCCGAGGGGGGACTTGAACTCCTGTCCTCGGTTCAGCATCTAGGTACGTCACGATGCTCTGAACTGGGCTTTTGCCTTGCGTCAGAGACGCCCAGACGACCCAGGTTCGCATCCAGATACCCCTAAATCCACGGGCAGCAGTATCACGCGGAGTATCACGAGGCGATCCTTCGCGGACCCGACTTCCGATCGGTCGGCCAGCTCAGGTCAACGAGTACGCCATCCCACGCAGACGATGCGCTGTCAGCTGGGCGGCGACTTGTCGGTACGGGGCCGCTAGGCGTCCTCGTTGCGATCAGCTGGGTCGTTGTGGAGTGCGCGGCTAACGACTACCAGCAGTGGTGTCGTTCGGGCCTCCGACAGCGTCGTCGACTGCCACGCCGAGGACGGCCAGCAGGGGTAGGCGTGGGATCAGTAGTCGTCGACCCAACCGGACCACCGGCAGCTCGCCGTTCTCGATGGCCCGGGTAACCGTGCGGACGTCGACACCGAATACCGAGGCCGCCTGCGCGATCGTCACAACGGCGGAGCCGCTGGCCCTGAGGTCCTCAAGGTTCACCGCGGTCCCTCCCTACGAGCGATGACGTCGGGCTGGATCGGGAGCGCCTTAGGACCGCACCCGTCCGTGCCGGAGGCCCGACGGATGGTCGTCTTACAGCCGGCCCCGAGCAGGCACACCGCCTCCTCCGGCGTCAGCAGCAAGGGACCGGCGCCCAGCACGTCGCGGAGCAGTTGCGCATCGCCCATGTCGCTATCCTCCGGAACTGTCCCGCTCCGCTGCCACGGCCCGAACCGTGCTGGAGCGGTTGCTGCCTGCTGCCTGCTGCCTGCCGTCCAACGATCGCGAACGAGGCTCCAGAAGTTCTCTCGTTCCAGTGCACGGCAGCACCGCCCGCCCGCCGTCATCCGACAGGCCGGCGCCTCGGATCCGTCTTCTGCTACCGGAGGATCCCCCCGGAGAAGTACCGGAGGTCAGCCTTGAGTACGGGACATCGGCTACTGCCCGGGCGCGTCAGTAGTGGGGCGCCCTTACGGACGGCGCACCGAGCTCGACCGTGCGGTCCCGCCCGCATGACCCCCCGGCCAGCGGGCCGTCGCCGATGCAAGTAGGGCACTCACAGGGCGGCCGGAACGTGCGGACCAGCTGGGGCAGGCCGACGGCCAGGTGAGGGTCAATGGGTCGCGCCGCCGCCGGGAAAGGGCCACCGGTGGCGAGTCCTGCATCCCGCTGGACGACACAACCCGCGCCGTCGGCGCCGAGGCCGGCTGGCTGATGGACGACGTACCCCGGCCGGGAACCGGATCCACGTGCGCCGCACCGCCAACCTGGACACCGGCGGAACGATCCACGACATCACCGACCGGCTGCCCCCGGGGAATGCGCTCCGTCGGCCCCGATTGCCGGGGCCGACTACATCGCCGCAGCTCAGGTCCTTGCTGTCGTGACGTCCACCGTGACAGGCCGCATCCGTCGCTAGCTCGTCCTGCGGCACGGTCGGTGACGAGAGGTGGGCGTCGCTACTCACCGGTTCGCGGCCTCCGCTTGACGGAGTTCGGCTGGTCGTCGCAGCGAGGCACCCGCCGCCGGATGACCGGTTTAGCGGGGATAGCCTGCCGTGGCGCATCGGAGGAGGATCCATTGGAGCACCACGATCCATCGCCGGAGACGGCAACCACCCCCCGCTGGTTCTCGGCGGCGCTGGCCTCGCGCCCGGACCACGTGGACGTGGACGTGGACGGCTGCGCGATCCACCTCCGCTGCTGGGGGGACCCGGCGCTCCCGGGCCTGGTGCTGGTGCATGGCGGCGCCGCTCACTCCGGGTGGTGGGATCACGTAGCTCCCTTCTTCGCCGGCGAACAGCGGGTGGTGGCGCTCGATCTGAGCGGGCACGGCGACAGTGGTCACCGTGAGCACTACGACATGACTCTGTGGGCGACCGAGGTGATGGCTGCGGCGGCCGCCGGTGGGATCACCCGGCCACCTGTGGTGGTCGGCCACAGCATGGGCGGCTGGGCGGCGGCAACCACAGGTGTCCAGCACGGCGAGCGACTCGCCGGCGTCGTCATCATCGACTCGCCCTTGAACGACCAGCCCCCGGAGGAGAAGGGAATCCGCCACCGGATGCGGCCGCGGCGGGTCTACCCGACCCTGGAGGAGGCGGTGGCCCGCTTCACCACGCTGCCGCGCCAGGACGTGATGCTCCCCTTCATCGCCCGGCACATCGCGGAGCAATCACTCCGGCAGGTGGAGGGTGGCTGGACCTGGAAGTTCGACCCCGCGATGTTCGGCCAGCGCGCGTTGATGCGGGAACTGCTGCCCGCCCTACGCTGCCGGGCCGCACTCCTCCGGTCCGAGTTCGGGTTGGTCCCGCCGGCGATGGCGGTGCGGATGGAACAGTTGCTACCCGTGGGGGTTCCGGTGATCGAGCTGCCCGACGCGGGACATCACCCGATGCTCGACCAGCCGTTGCCGTTGGTCGCAGCCCTACGCACCCTTCTCACGTCCTGGACCGCAGCGGCCCGCTGAGATCGGCCGCCGCTCTCAGCGGCGCACCACCCGGAGCAGTGCTGCCGGGGCGAGGTGTCCGGTGCCCCTGGCCGATCGTCGGACTCCGCCTCCGTCCACCCTCTACCGGGTCCCCGTCGGCGAGGTCGGGGACTGGTTGTAGTGCCCATGAGGGTTGTTGACGGCGTCGGGGGCTGGACCAATGGGGAGACCTCCGAGCGAAGGTGTGGGTGCTGACGCCGCACCGATCTTGCGAAGGTCCCATGTCCCTTCTGCGTCCCTCATTGCCGAATGGACGGCGTACCGGGGCGGCAACGATCACGGGCGACGCTCACCGGGCCGGTCCGTACGCCGAACCGACGGCAGTTCGGCCAACGGGATGAGCGTGAGGCGTCGGTGGCCTCCCGGAACTCCTTCCCCGACTCGTGGCCCCTGCTGGACCGGCTGGTGGAGCGAAACGCGGTATGGCGACGCTGGGAGGGCTGCTCCTCCATCTCCGGAAGCGGCCCTCCCAGCTGTCGCTCAGTGAGCTCAGCGACGGGCGTCGGCGAGCTCGCGGTCAGGCGCCGGGGTGTGGCGTTCCAGGGTCGAGCCTTCGATGTCCACGTTCGGCAGCCCGCGGTCCAGCCAACGGGGCAGATACCAGGCGCTGCGACCCAGCAGTGTCATGACCGCAGGGACGAGCGCCATCCGGACGACGAAGGCGTCGACGAGGACGCCGAAGGCGAGGGCGAACCCGATGCTCTTGATGGTGGCGTCCGGGCCGAGGACGAATCCCGCGAACACCGACGCCATGATCAAGGCTGCGGCCGTCACGACCCGCGCGCCGTGACGGAAGCCGCCGATGACGGCCTCACGCGGCTCGGCGCCGTGCACGTGCTCCTCCCTCATCCGGCTGACCAGGAACACCTCGTAGTCCATCGCCAGGCCGAACAGCAGTCCGATGAGCAGGATGGGCAGGAAGCTCACGATCGGCCCTGTCGAGGCGACGCCGAGCAGTTCGGCCAGCCAGCCCCACTGGAACACGGCGACGAGGGCACCGAAGGTGGCCGCAACGCTCAGGAGGAAGCCGAGCGTTGCCTTGAGCGGCACCAGGATGGAGCGGAATGCCACCATCAGCAGCAGCATCGCCAGGCCGACGACCACCGCGAGGAACAGCGGGAGTGCATCGGCCAGCTTCTCGGAGATGTCGATGCCGAGCGCGGTGTTGCCCGTGACGGCGAGCTCGGAGCCGGTCTGCTCCCTCAGGCCGGGACGGAGGTCGCGGATGTCGCCGACCAGATCCTCGGTCGCGGCCGCGGACGGCCCCTCGCTCGGGATGACAGTGATGGTTGCCGTATCGCCGGCCGGGTTCGGCCGCGGCGGTGCCGTGGTCGCCACGCCGTCGAGCGCGGCGATCGCCTCAGCAGTGGCGACGAAGGCAGTGTCCGGCGCCTCGGCGTCCGTAGCGTCCACGACCACGGTGAGCGGACCGTTGAAGCCGGGCCCGAAGCCCTCGGCCAGCAGGTCGTAGGCCTGCCGCTGAGTGGCCTCCTCCGACAGGTCCCCGTCGGTGGGCAGCCCCAACCGCAGGTCCAGGGCCGGCAAGGCGATGACCCCGAGGCCGATGACGGCAGCGAGGACGACGGGTACCGGTCGGCGGGTGACGAAGCGCGCCCACCGCGTGCCCCAGGACTCCGTCGTGGCCAGTGCTGCCTGACGGCGCCGCAGACCAGGCACCGGCCAGCGGCTGAACCGATCGCCGGCGAAGCCCAGCATGGCCGGCACCAGGGTCAGCGCGACCAGGACCGCCACGCCGGCCATGCCGGCCGCCACGAGACCCATCGTGGTCAGGAACGGGATGCCGATGACGGCCAGCCCGGCCAGGGCGATCATGACGGTCAGCCCGGCGAAGACGACCGCACTGCCGGCGGTGCCGACCGCTCGCCCCGCCGCCTCGCGGGCCGGCGTGCCCGTCGCCAGCAGCTCCTTGTGCCGGATGATGATGAAGAGCGCGTAGTCGATCCCGACCGCAAGCCCGATCATCAGACCGAGGGTCGGTGTGGCGCTGTCCAAGTCGACGACGGCCGAGAGGGCTTGGACCGCGGCCATGCCGGTGGCCACGCCGATCAGGGCGGTCAGGAGCGGCAGGCCCGCGGCGAGCAGCGTGCCGAAGGTGATCGCGAGGACGACGAGGGCGACGACGACCCCGGCCGCCTCGGCGATGCCCTGCTCGGGTGCGGCCTGGGTGGCCTCGCCGCCGAACTCCACCTGGAGCCCGGCGCCCCGGGCGCCCTCTCCCACGTCGAGAAGGTCGGCTCGCGCCTCGTCGGTGATGTTGTTGGGCTGCACCTCGTAGACGACCGTGGCGTAGGCGGTGGTCTGGTCCGCCGAGACGCCGCGGTCCTGGAAGGGGTCGCTGACCTCGGTCACCTGCTTCGCCTCCGCCGCGGCGGCGAGCGTCTCCTGGATGGCGGCGCCGATCTCCGGATCGCTCACCGTCCGACCTTCGGGAGCGCGGAAGACGATGCGGGCGGTGGCGCCACCCGCCGCGCCGTCGGGGAAGCGCTCCTGCAGCGTCTCCAACGCGGTGACCGACTCGACGCCGGGGATGGAGAGCTGAGCGTCGGCATCCTTTCCGACAGCGCCGGCCAGGCTGCCGAGCGCGACCAGGGCGAGCACCCAGGCCATGAGGACTGTCTTGCGACGGTGGAAGGCCCAGCGTCCGAGACGGTGGAGGAAGACGGCCACGTGTGGTGCTCCGGAGGTCAGGGGGGGCGGTGAGGGGGACCGGCATCGGTGACTAGCTAATCGGCTAGAGGCTACTAGATGAGTGAGTCCGATTGGCCGGGGCGCGTGTCGGTCCACCGATTGAGGAGCGGAGGGTGCCAAGACCGAGGTTGTGAGCAACGAACTCAACACCCTCCTGACGGCACTCTACGTAGAACTCGATGACCGCGTCTTGCCCCGGCTGGGCTGCTCGCGGGCACACCGGCGCGGCCGCAAGCCGGCACTGACCGATGCCGAGTTGCTGTGCCTGGTCGTGGCCCAGCAACTGCTGGGCGTGGCCAGCGAGCGGCGCTGGATCCGGTATGCCTGCACGCATCTGACCGGCATGTTCCCGCACCTGCCGGGGCAGTCCGGATACGGCAAACGGCTGCGCGCGGCCGGACCGCTGATCGCGTCGGTGATCACCGAACTGGCCCGCGACACCGACTCCTGGCACGACCTGCTGCGGCTGGTGGACTCCACCCCGCTGCCGTGCGCGGCCTCCCGGGAGACGGTCAAGCGCTCGGACCTGGCCGGACATGCCGGCTACGGCTTCTGCGCCAGCCACTCCCGCTTCTTCTGGGGGTTCCGGCTGTACCTGATCTGCACCGCGGAGGGCATGCCCATCATCTGGGGCCTGGCCGACCCCAAGATCGGCGAACGCGAAGTCACCCAGGCCCTGCTGGAACACCAACACCACCTCATCCGTGCCGGACAGGTCATCCTCGGAGACAAGGGCTTCGCCGGACGGGAGTTCGAGGCCTTCGTCCATGACGAACTCGGCGCCCACCTCATCCGTCCCGACCGCAAGGACGAGCCGGCCCGGCACGGCAAGCTAGCCCGCTGCCGGCAGTGGATCGAGGCGGTCTTCGACACCCTCAAAGGCCAGCTCAGCCTCGAAGACCACGGCGGGCGCACCCTGGCCGGGGTCTACGCCCGCGTCGCCGCCCGCCTGCTCGCCCTGGCCACCGCCATCTGGCACAACTGGCAGATCGGAGCCCCGATCAAGCGCTCCCTGATCGCCTACGACAGCTGACGATCAAACGGACTCACTCATCTAGCCATGCGGCTAGTAGCGCCGTGGGCCGTGGGGCACACGGGCTGATGGCTACCCTGACGTGGTGACCAGCCCGCAGCTCGCGACGTCGGCAGCAGGTAGCCCGACATCGGCTCCCCGCACTCCTGGGGCGCAGCGCGTGCTGGAGGCCGCCCTCGACCTGTTCGCCGCCCAGGGGTTCGACGGCACCTCGTTGCAGGAGATCGCGGATCGGCTCGGCGTGACGAAGGCGGCCGTGTACTACCACTTCCGGACCAAGGACGAATTGCTCCTCGCACTGGTCAGGCCGGCACTGGACGAGTTGATCCGACTGGTCGAGGCCAACAGCTCGAGGGAGAGCCGGCACCGGAGCCGGGGTATCGAGGTGGCCGGCTACGTCGACTACCTGCTGCGGCACCGTCGGCTGGCCGGGTACCTCGTCCGCGACGCCGCCGCCATGTCCAGACCTGCCGTCCTGGAACTCACGACGCGGCTCCGGGGCAAGGTGGAGTCGATGCTCCTGGGGGACGGGGCAGATGATCTGGGCGCGGTGTGGGGAGGCGCGACGCTGCAGGCGCTCACCGGGGCCTTGCTCGCCGCGCCGGCCGACGTCACCGAGGACTGGCTCCGCGAAGAGCTCACCGAGATCACCGCGCAGATGCTCGCCGGCTACCGCAAGGCAGTCCGTCGCCGGGGAGCCATGCTCTCCGTCGGGTGAGCCGGACCGCGGAACAGCCCACGTGCGGGGTCACCCGCTGAGTCCGCCCGCCTCGTGTCCGCACTCCATGCCGTGAGATGTGACGGGTGGCGAACCACCGCGCCTTCCAGGAGTCAGGACTGACAAAGGTCGGTATGACCCCCTCGGGCGACTAGGATCCCCTTCTTCCGTACGGGCGCCGTGGCCCCCGGGGACCGCGGCGCCACCGGTTGATCGGCGGCGACATGGACGGTGTCTCGTTCTCGGCCTGGCAAGCGCTGGATGCAGCGCTCTGGCGTCTGCTGGAGGAGACCCTGTCCGTCTTCACCTGGACGGCGGCAGCCGCATCATGTCTGGGGGCCGCGGCCTTGTCCTGCTACGGCATCTACGCCGCCGCCGGACACCTGCTCGGCCGTCGCCTCGGGCCGACCGAGCTCGTCGACAGCTTGCCTCCATCGGGAGTCGACGATCAGGTCGTGCACCGTGAGGCGGTGCGGGGTATTGCTGCCTTGGAGTCCTGGCTCGCCCAGGCGTCACCGGGATCGGTGGGCGACGACGATGCCTGATCGCGGCCGGGGAGGCTGCGGCGGACCAGCTCTGTGCGGCTGGACGCCGTACAGCAGCCGAGTATGGTTGGGACATGCAACCGGATCAGGGTGGGGTTGCCCTCGAGTCGCTGGAGCGCATTGAACAGGCGCTGACCCACCTCGTCCACCGAGCACAGCGCGTCCGGCTTCATACCGATGGGCCCGTACAGCTGCTGGACCGGAGCGCGTACACGATCCTCGGCCTCCTGAACGACGCGGGACCCATGCGCAACGGGGCGTTGGCGGCCCGCCTGCACCTCGACGCCTCGACGGTGAGCCGGCACGTGGCCGCCCTGCAGCAGGCCGGGCTTACCACGCGGGAGGCGGATCCGGACGACGGACGGGCCTGCCGGCTGCGACTGACGTCCGCCGGGCAGAGTGCAGTCGCGGAGACACGCCAGCTCCGCCGGAATGCCGTCCGCGAGCTGGTCGGCTCCTGGCCGACCGACGAACAGGACATGTTCGCGGCGCTGCTGGAACGGTTGAACGCGGATCTCGACGGCCTGGCCAGCGACGCAGCGCCTGGCGGACAGCCTGCCGACACGACTCGTGCGGAAGAGGTCGTGCGCGCGTGAGTTCTCCTGCTCCCCGTAACCCGCCTCCGGACTCCGCCGGCGGCGAGGGTCTGCCGCCGCTGGGGCACCGGCAGATCGTGACAGTGCTGGTCGGCCTCATGCTGGGCATGCTCGTCGCGGCGCTGTCGCAGACGATCGTGGCGACGGCGTTGCCGACCATCGTGGGGGAGCTCGGTGGGCAGGAACAGCTCGCCTGGGTGGTGTCGGCGACGCTGCTGACTTCGACTGCATCCACGCCGATCTGGGGCAAGTTGTCCGACCTCTACGGGCGGAAGATCATGTTCCAGTCCGCCATCGGGATCTTCCTGCTCGCCTCTCTCGCCTGTGGCTTCGCCCAGGACATGGCCCAGTTGATTGCATTCCGCGCGGTCCAGGGCATCGGCGCCGGTGGGCTGATGGCGTTGTCGCAGGCGATCCTCGGCGACATCGTCAGTCCGCGGGAGCGTGGTCGCTACCAGGGCTACATCGGATCGGTGTTCGGCATTGCCACCGTTGCGGGGCCCTTGCTCGGCGGGTTCCTCGTCGAGCACCTGTCCTGGCGATGGACCTTCTGGGTAGGCATCCCGATCGGCGTGGCCGCCCTGCTGGTCACCGAGCGGGTGCTGCGACTGCCGTTCCCGCGCAGCAAGCGCTCGATCGACTGGCTGGGCGCGTTCTTCATCGTGGGCTCGGTCAGCGCTCTGCTGCTGGTGCTGTCGCTGGGCGGCAAGGAGTTCGCCTGGAACTCCGCGTGGACCTACGCGCTCGCCGCCGCGGCGGCCGTCCTGCTGGCCCTCGCCGTGTGGCAGGAGCGTCGCGCTCGCGAGCCGATCATGCCGCCGCACCTGTTCGCGAACCACACGTTCGTCATCACAAGTCTGGCGGGCTTCGTCGTCGGCGTCGCCATGTTCGGGGCGATCGTCTTCCTGCCGCAGTATCTGCAGATCGTCAAGGGGCAGTCGCCGACCGCCTCCGGGCTGCTCACGCTCCCCTTGATGGTGGGCCTGCTCGGCGCCTCGATCGGGTCCGGGCGAGCCATCACCGCCACCGGCCGGTACAAGATGTTCCCGGTCGTCGGCCTGCTGCTGGCCGCCGCCGGGCTGGGACTCATGAGCCGGCTGGCCGCCGACACCTCGCTGGTCGTGGCCGGGGGGTACATGTTCGTCACCGGTGCCGGGATCGGGCTGGTCATGCAGGTCCTCGTTCTTGCCACCCAGAACGCCGTGGAGCGGAAAGATCTCGGCGTCGCGACCTCTGGTGCCACGTTCTTCCGCTCGCTCGGTGGCGCGCTGGGGGTGGCCGTGTTCGGCGCCCTGCTCACGCATCGCCTCGCCGACACCATCCCGTCCCGGCTCGCCGAGGCCGGCGTCCCGGCCGACAGGCTCGGGGGAGGGGCTCCGACGCTCGGCAGCCCTGAAGAGATCGGCGCGCTGCCCGAGCCGGTGTACACCGCGGTCATCACAGGCTTCGCCGATGCGCTGCAGACCACCTTCCTCGCCGCCGTCCCGTTCGCCTTGGTCGGTTTTCTCGTTCTGCTGTTCCTGCGGGAGACCCCGCTGCGCCGTCACCCGCAGGAGCAGACAAGCGGTGAAGACCTCGCCGAGGCCTTCGAGACGGCGGTCGTTCCGGACTCCGATCTCCGGCGCGGAACCGACGACGTCGCTCGCCCTCCTCATTCCGACACTCACGGCACGGCAGGCACGCAACCACCGAAGGCCCGGCCGTAGCGTTGTACGCCCGCGGCGGCCGCGACACGACCGCCTCCGCCGACCTCCGAAACGCGGAGGCCCGAGGGGTCATTCGGGTCGCAACCCCACCCGGTCGCGTGGGACAGCGGGGGCCGAAACCCTTCCTATTGCGGCGCCACGGGGCGACGATGGTTGCTGCGTGCAACGCCGGGAGAAGCGCCGACCGGCGGTGCTGTCTCACCCCCTGACGGCGCTGGACCCCTACGGAGTGGGGTGCGCGGTGGACTGCTATCTCAGAGGCACCCTGTATCTCCAGGCCGCTGCGATGTGGCTTCGGGCCGTGGCGCGGTTCCTGCTGTGGTGCCTCATGACTGGCGGCCTGGCCATGGGCACGTCGTGGGCAGGGCGTCCGGCGGTACTGACCAACTGGCTGGCGGCCGGGCCCCCGACCTGGCAGGGGCCGTGTCGCCGACAGGTCATGATCGCGCTGGAGGCGGCGCGGGGGTTCGCCGAGCTGGAGTCCTGGATGCGGGCCGGCTGTCCGCCACGGGCTGTTCGGCCGGAGCGGGACCGCACAGGGCCGCCGAAGACCTCTGACTGAGCGGCCTCAGGGAAAGGCTCAGTCCTGGGGTCGGTGCAGCCCTGGAGGGCCCGGCGCGTCGCTTCTCGACCCTCCGATGCGACACCGGGGTTCGATGCGCAGCTCAGCCCGCGCCGCCGTCACTCCGGCCCGGCCGCAGGCCGGGACGTGTCACCGCTCGTGGACGGCCGGGTTTCCCCCTCCCTCCAGCGGCCGGGGCTGACTCCCTTCCACCGCCGGAAGGCATGGACGAAGGTGGAGGCATCCGTGTAGCCGAGGCGTCGAGCGACCTGCTCGACGTTCAGACCGGCGGTCACGAGCAACTCCTCCGCCAGGTGTTCACGTGTCTGCTCCACGATCGCGCGGAACGTGGTTGCCTCGTCGCGGAGCATCCGGCGCAAGGTCCGCACGCTGACGTGCATCTCCGCGGCGACCTCCTCCTGTCCGAGGATCCGGCCCCCGGTGTGCACCAGGAGGTCACGCACCCGCCCGCTCGTCCCTCGCCGTGAGTGGCGGCGCTGGAGGAGGTCCCGGCACTGGGCCTCGCAGAGTGCGGCGGTCAGGGGGGCTGCCTGCGGCAACGGCTGGTCGAGGAGGGCAGCGTCGAAGACCAGGACCGACCGTGCGGCGCCGAACCGCGGCGGCACTCCGAACGCGGTCTCGTACGGCGTCGGATCGGCGGGCTGCGGCAGGTCGCAGCGCCACGCGCAGCGGCACGACAGGGCGCCCCAGTGTCTCCCGCCACAGCTGCAGGGCCGCCGAGCTGTCGCGGAGCAGGACGAAGCGCCGGACGTGTTCCGGGACGTCCAGGTCGTCGAAGAACAGCCGGACCTCGCCGTCGTCCTCCCGGGCGCTGACGCGCGTCAGCGCGTACGTGAGGTCCACGAATCGCATCGCGACCTCGGTCCCCTCGCGGAGGGTGCGGCTCGAGAGCAGGGCGAAGCCCCAGATGCCGTAGCTCGCCAGCCGGTATCGCGCTCCGGCGGTCAGGCCTGCGTCCTCGGGCAGCGAGCCGGCGATGGCAGCGATTGCACGCATCTCCTGCTCGCCGGTGATCTCGGCAGCCGGGTCCTCGAGGGCTTCTTCCGGTATCCCCCCGCCGGCCAGCACGTCACGGCGGGGGAGGCCGTGCTCCACGGCCAGCCCACACAGAAGTGCCACGCTGCCCGTGCCGCGGACGGGCGCGTCGAAGGGGTGTTGGGGGTTGGCCGGAATACTCAACTCACGGCCGATTGTGGCATGGCTCACCTCCGCCTCGCACGGCTAGCTTCCGTCGTGACCGACATCACCAGGCAGATGGGCAATGAAGCATGACCTTGACGGCAGAAGCAGCAACCGGCACCGCGGCGGAGACCCAGCACGTCGACGTGCTCGTGGTCGGGGCGGGGATCTCCGGGATCGGCGCCGCCTATCACCTGAAGCAGCAGTTCCCGGACAAGAGCTTCGTCATCCTCGACGCGCTGGACGCCCGAGGCGGCACCTGGTGGACCCACCGCTACCCCGGCGTCCGGTCCGACAGCGACCTGTTCACCTTCGGGTACAAGTTCAAGCCCTGGCGGGGGGCGTCGATCGCCACCTCGGACGAGATCCTGTCCTACCTGGACGAGGTCATCCAGGAGAACGACCTGGGCGACCGGATCCGCTACCGGCACCGGGTGAGCGCGGCCAGCTGGTCCTCGGAGGAGAAGCGCTGGACTGTGCAGGTGACCCGTGAGGACACCGGCGAGTCGCTGCGGTTCACCACCGACTTCCTCTGGATGTGCCAGGGCTACTACGACCACTCCCGGCCCCACCAGCCGCAGTGGGAGGGGCTGGACCGGTTCCGCGGTCATGTCGTGCACCCGCAGCAGTGGCCCGCGGACCTCGACTACGCCGGCAAGCGCGTCGTCGTCATCGGATCCGGAGCCACCGCGGCCACCCTCGTGCCGGCCATGGCGCAGGAGGCGGCGCACGTGACGATGCTGCAGCGCTCGCCGACGTTCTTCTTCGCCCGCCCCAGGACCCACGAGCTGGCGAACACACTCCGCGCCCTGGACGTCCCTGACGAGTGGACCCACGAGATCCTCCGGCGCGCGTACATCGCCGAGGGGGACGAGATCACCCGGATGTCCAAGGAGGCGCCCGACGAACTGCGGGCCTTCATCATCGAATCGATGCGTCCGCTGCTACCCGAAGGCTTCGACATCGACAAGCACTTCAACCCCACCTACCGGCCGTGGCAGCAGCGGCTCGCCCTACTCCCGGACGGCGACCTGTTCACCGCCATCCGGGAGGGCAAGGCATCGGTGGTCACCGACACCATCGAGACGTTCACCGCGACCGGGATCCGCACGTCCTCGGGTGAGGAGATCGAGGCCGACGTCGTCGTCACCGCCACCGGATTCGACCTGAGCCTGTTCGGGGGAGTTGCCTTCACAGTCGACGGAGAGCCGGTCGACTTCACCGAGCGGGTCACGTGGCGCGGCATGATGATCAGCGGCGTTCCCAACATGGCCTACGTGTTCGGGTACTTCCGCGCCAGCTGGACCCTGCGTGCCGACCTGGTCAGCGAGTTCGTCTGCCGGTTGCTCGCTCACATGGAGGAGCGGGGTGTGGCGACCGTCGTCCCCACGCTGCGCCGGGAGGACGACGGTATGCAGCTGCGGCCCTGGGGCGACCCGGAGAACTTCAACGCCGGCTACGTCATGCGCACCATGCACCTGATGTTCAAGCAGGGGGACCAGGAGCCCTGGGTCCACCTGCGCGAGTACGCCGAGGAGCGCGACTCGTTGCCTGCGCTCGACCTCGACGACAGCTCGCTGGTGTACGGCTGACCGGCCGTCGCGCCGCACCGCTTCCGGAGTCCCTTCCCGCACGTCCCCAGCCGTCCCCCACAAGGAGAACCCTGTGCCGGTTGACCCGCACATCGCCGCCGTCCTCAGCATGATCGACCAGGCAGGCATGCCGCCCATGTACGAGGGGAGCGCCGAGGCCGGGCGCGCCCAGTACCTCGCGCTCACCCACGGCTCCCGGGCGCCCGAACACGTCGTCCAGGTCGGGAGCAGTGAGGACCGGACGGTGCCCGGTGCCGAGGGTGACCTCGAGGCGCGCGTCTACCGCCCGGAAGGCGAGGGCCCTTTCCCCACGGTGATCTTCTTCCACGGCGGAGGCTGGGTCATCGGCGATCTCGACACCCACGACAACATGGCGCGCAACGTCTGCAAGGGCAGCAACGCCGTCGTGGTGGCCGTGGACTACCGGCTGGCCCCGGAGCACCCGTTCCCGGCCGCAGCGGACGACGCGGTGGCCTCCGCCCGCTGGATCGCCGGGCACCTCGACGAGTTCGGCGGGGACCAGCGGCTGGGCCTCGCCGGGGACAGCGCCGGCGGCAACCTCGCCGCGGTCGTGGCGCAGGTACTGCACGCCGACGGGACGCCGCTGGCCGGCCAGTTCCTGATCTACCCGGCCGTGGACGCGGAGGGGGAGTACCCCTCCCGCGTGGAGAACGCCAAGGGCTACTTCCTCGAGAAGGACACCATGGACTGGTTCTACGGCCACTACGCAGGCGCCTGGGACGACGCCAAGGACGCCCGACTGTCGCCGCTGCACGGCGCCGACCTGTCGGGGCTGCCTCCTGCGGTCGTCGTGACGGCGGAGTTCGACCCGCTCCGGGACGAGGGCGAGGCCTACGGCGAGGCGCTGCGTGCCGCGGGCGTCGCCGCGGACGTCCGTCGCTACGGCGGCATGATCCACGGGTTCTTCGACATGGGCGCCATCTCGCCGGCAGCGCAGAGCGCGATCGACGAGAGCAGCGCCCGGTTCGGCGAGCTGCTGCGCGGCTGAGGGGTCCGGGCAGCCGACCCGCCACGGGGGGGCCGGCTGCCCGGCGCTCGAGCCGTGGGTGCGACGAACCGCGGGTCGGTCACGCGGGGGACGTGTCCACCGGCGGGACGAATTCCCGGGCCACGACGCGGAGATCGTTGTGCTCTCTCGCCGCTGGAGAGCACAACCACCGGATGGCCGGGCCCATCACCGCAGGCTCCAGCAGGCCGCCCCGGGCCTCATCCGGCAGGTCGTCGGGGATCATGCCGGTGACCGTGGCGCCACCGGGCAGCAGCAGGTGGACGTGGACGCCCGTGCCGGCAAGGTCGGCGGCCATGACGCGGGACATCGCGTCGGTGGCGGCCCTGGACGGGCCGTAGGGCACGAACCCTCGGCGACGCATCGTCTCCTCGTTGATGCTGACGTTGACCACGGTGCCGTGTCCCGCCGCGACCATGTCGGGTACGACCGCGCGGGCCACCAGGAAGTAGCCGGTGACGTTGGTGGCAATGAGGTCGGCGAAGCCCGCCGGGGCGACCTCGTAGAACCGTCGCGGCTCGGTCAGGAACCGCGGATTGACAGTCCGCATGCCGATGCCGGCGTTGTTCACCAGGACGTCGATGCCACCCAGGGCAGCGCGCGCCGCCGCCACGCCATCGGCGACGGAGGCCTCGTCCCGCACGTCCATCGCAATTCCGGTCGCCGATCCGGGCCCGGCGGCAGTCTCCTGCTCGGCGACCCGGCGCGCGCGGTCGGCGTCCCGGCCGGTCAGGACCACTGAGGCCCCATCGGCCACCAGAGCCCGCACCATGCCCAGCCCCAGCCCGCTGGTGCCGCCGGTCAGCAGCACCCGCACGCCGCTGACATCGGTCTCCCGCGCTTGGCTCTCGATCGCCTGATCGGGCATCCGATCCTCCACCGCCGGGTTCCGCGTCCCCCAGAACCCTGCCATGACGCCGGGGCCCTCGCCGGGCGATGACGGACGGGCGATCAGGTCGAGGACGCAGCGGGTGGCCGTCCCGGGAGACGCAGGTGCAGGACCAGGACGAGCGCGCTGACGGCGAACAGGCACCAGGCCAGTCGGTGCAGGTTCCCGGTGTCGATCTGGTCGCCGAACAGCAGTCCCAGCAGGCTGGCCGAGAGGATGGTCCCCGAGGTAGCGCGAGGTCTGGAAGAGGCCGGCTGCCGCCCCGACCTCGTCAGGCGGGACCGTGTCGTACAACGCCGTCTGCAGCCCCAGGTTGGTGGATCCGACGCTCACGCCGATCACCGCGAGCAGCCCCGCCGTCGCCGCGTTCGACAGCTCCACGAGGGCACCAGGCCCCAGCGCACCGCCCGGAGCTCGCGGTGCACGCCGCGGGTCAGCGCGCCCTCGGCGTCGCGCTCCTTCTTCCAGCGGACGACGTGCACGTCCTTGGTCGGGGCGACGTTGTAGTCGGCCGGCACCGGGGACTGCCCGCCGGCCGGTACGGCCTCGAACTCCAGCGCCAGGTCCTCGGGTTTGCGGCTGGCGGCGTAGCAACCGCACATGGGCGCCTCCTGGCACAGGTTCGGCTGACCTCTCGCCCTGTAGGTGCGCCCGCTGACAGCGGGCCGCCCCGTGACAGCCGGGCACTCGTGGGGTAGGCCTAGGCGGAACAAGCCCCCCAGAGACGAGGATCACCGCGTGACCGCTACGCAGAACGCCCCCACCACCGCCAGCGACAGCGCCGAGCGGCGCTACGCGACCGTCAACCCGTTCACCGGCGAGACGGAGAAGGAGTACCCCTTCACCGAGACGTCGGAGATCGACGGCATCATCGGCCAGGCGCACACCGCGTACCTGGAGTGGCGCGACCGCTCGGTCGAGGAGCGCGCGGCCGTTGTCCAGAAGGCCGCCGAGCTGCTCGACGAGCGGATCATGGACTTCGCCGCCCTCATCACCAAGGAGATGGGCAAGCGCCGGGACGAGGCCGTCGGCGAGCTCTTCCTCTGCTCGATGATCCTGAAGTACTACGCCGGCAACGGCCCGAAGTTCCTCGAGCCGACCTCGATCGAGCCGATGATGGGCGGCGGAGAGGCCGTCATCGAGACGCGCCCCGTCGGCGTGCTCCTGGCCATCGAGCCGTGGAACTTCCCCTTCTACCAGGTCGTCCGCGTCGCCGGCCCGAACCTGGTGCTGGGCAACACCGTCATCCTCAAGCACTCGGAGATCACCCCGCAGTGCGCCGTGGCGATCGAGCAGCTGTTCCGTGACGCCGGCGCCCCCGAGGGCGCGCTCATCAACACCTTCCTCAAGATCGAGGACGTCGAGCAGGTCATCGCCGACCCCCGCATCCAGGGCGTGACGCTGACCGGCAGCGAGCGGGCCGGCTCGTCGGTCGCCGCCCTGGCCGGCAAGCACCTCAAGAAGTCCGTGCTGGAGCTCGGCGGCAGCGACCCGTTCATCGTCCTCGACGGTGAGAACCTGGAGGCGACCGTCAAGGCGGCCACCGCCGGGCGCATGGGTAACACCGGGCAGGCCTGCACCGCCTCCAAGCGGCTGATCGTCACCGAGGACGCCTACGAGCCCTTCGTCGAGGGCCTGAAGCAGGCATTCGGCATCTTCGCCCCCGGCGACCCGGCCGACCCGGCGACGTCGCTCGCGCCACTGTCGAGCGAGAAGGCGGCCGCGGACCTGCAGGCGCAGATCCAGGACGCCATCGACAAGGGCGCCACCGTCGTCGCGGGCGGCCAGCGCCCCGATCACGCCGGCGCGTTCGTGTCGGCGACGATCCTCACCGACGTCACTCCCGACATGCGGGCCTACCGCGAGGAGCTCTTCGGTCCCGCGGCCGTCGTCTACAAGGTGAAGAACGCCGACGAGGCGGTCGCGCTGGCCAACGACAGCGACTTCGGCCTGGGTGCAACCGTCATGGGCAGCAACCCCGAGGAGGCGCGGTCGGTGGCCGAGCGGCTGGAGGCAGGCATGGTCTGGATCAACCAGCCCACCGGCTCCTCCCCGGAGCTGCCCTTCGGTGGCGTCAAGCGGTCCGGCTACGGCCGCGAGCTCTCCGAGCTGGCCATGTTCGAGTTCGCCAACCGGCGGCTGCTCCGCACGGTCCCGGTCAAGAAGACCGAGAAGCCGCAGGCCGGCTGAGCACGTGCGGGGAGGTGCGGCGCGGGCGGGCAGACTGACCTCGTGAGAGACGTCTGGCCCGCGCCGCACCACCCTGCTCCGGTCGACGCCGTCGTGTCCCTGCCCGGGTCGAAGTCGCTGACCGCCCGGGCACTCGTGCTCGCCGCGCTGGCGGACGGCCCCAGTCGGCTCGTGCACCCCCTCAGGGTGCGCGACACCGACCTCATGGCCGCAGGCCTGGGCGCACTCTGAGTCGGCATCGACGACGTCGACGGCAGCGACTGGCTGGTCGCACCCGGAACGCTCAGCGGTCCGGTCACGGTCGACGCCGGGCTGGCCGGCACGGTGCTGCGGTTCCTCCCCCCGGTGGCCGCCCTCGCCGACGGCCCGGTCACCGTGGACGGCGACCCGCGACCTGCACGACCGCCCCAACGCCGGGCTGATCGACGGCCAGCGCGCGGGCCCGGCCCTCCACGACCAGCCGGCGGATGATCGCCATGCCGGAGGGGGTAGATCGCGGAGCTGCCCAGCGCCTGGACCGCCCGGATGGCCAGGAGCGTGGCGAAGTTCGGGGGAGAGCGGCGCCGCGGGCTGGCCAGGCCGACCAGCGCGAGCCCCGCGAGGAACAGTCGGCGTGGCCCGAACACGTCTCCGAGCCGGCCGGAGACCGGCTGGGCCACCGCGCTGGTCAGGTGGAACAGCGAGATCATCCAGGAGACGCAGGCGAACAACAGCTCGAAGTCCTCCGCCAGCTGGATCAGGGCGACGGCGATCAGCGAGGAATTGAGCGGGTTCAGCACCGTGCCGGAGGCGGTGGCGACGAGCAGGGGCCCGCGTCGCGGCCCCGCTCGCCCCCGGGACCCGGCACCGGAGCCCCCCCACCGGTGCGACGGTAGAGCCGCCGCCGCCTCCCGCGCCCGCCGGCAATGGGAAATCGGTCGAGGGAGCGCAGTCCCCTGGACCGACGCGGGTGCCGTCCCCCGTCGCACCGGAGGACGGCACCCGGCAGCTCAGGGAGTGAAGTCCTCTATGTCGTAGTGGCTCATGCTCGCGCCGCCGGTGGCGAAGTTCGGCACGTCGCCGGCGGCGGCCGTGCCCTCGGGGGACCCCATGCCGGAAGCGAACGCCTCGGCGGAGGCGAAGTCGAGCACGGCAACCAGGTACGGCGCGGTGTCGCCGTCCAGAGCGTTGGCGTGGCCGATGTCGAAGCGCACCACGCCGGGGATCTTCCGTGCGAGCGGGACGTGGACGTCGCGGTAGTGCTGGTCGAACGCAGAAGGGTCCGTCGGACGGCCGTACTGGACGAGCAATCTGTGCGTCATGCGTTCTCCCTACCGCACTGGTGGGCGATCTGGCGGTACTCCCGCTCCCGCAGGACGTGGTGGATCGCGCGTAGTGGAGCCGACATCCGCCACCGCTGCAGCCAGCGCAACCGGAGCCTCTCGGCGCTGCGAGTCCGCTGTCGGAATGGCCGGCGCGAACGATGCGGGTGTTGTGCGCCACATCCACGGACGACTAACCTGACGGTGACGTCAAGTCCTCCGTGGCCGTCCCCACGACCTGCTTGAGGTGTCGTAGTGGCTCACGTCGTTCGAGGCGCGGAGGGTGCATCGCGGCCCTGCTCGACATGCACGCGGCCGCCTGTGTACCAGCTGCGGGAGGACCGACCGGAGGAGAGCAGTCATGAGCCCTACCGACGTCACCGCGCACGCCCCCGACCCATGGAGCACGCCCGAGCGGGTGGCCCTCCGCCGGCTCGCCCGCGACTTCGTGGCCCGGGAGATCGCTCCGAACATGGCCGAGTGGGAACGGGATGGCGAGCTGCCGCGCGATCTGCACCGTAAGGCGGCCGGCGCGGGCCTGCTCGGCGTCGGGTTCGCCGAAGAGGTGGGCGGCAGCGGCGGCAACGCGATCGACTCGGCGGTCATGACCGAGGAGATCCTGCACGGGGGTGGGTCCACAGGTGTCTGTGCCTCGCTGTTCACCCACGGCATCGCCGTGCCGCACATCGCCGCCCACGGCAGCGCCGAGCTGGTCGACCGCTACGTCCGACCCACGCTGGCCGGGGAGCTGATCGGTTCGCTCGCGGTGACCGAGCCCGGCGGGGGCTCGGATGTCGCAAATCTGCGCACCCGGGCCGTGCGCGAAGGCGACGAGTACGTGGTCAACGGAGCCAAGACCTTCATCACCAGCGGGGTCCGCGCCGACTTCGTGACCACCGCTGTGCGCACCGGCGGACCGGGTCACGGCGGTGTCTCGCTGCTCGTCATCGACACGAACACGCCCGGGTTCAGCGTCTCCCGGCGGCTGGACAAGATGGGCTGGCGGTGCAGCGACACAGCCGAGCTGGCCTTCACCGACGTCCGCGTGCCGGCCGCGCAGCTGGTGGGCACAGAGAACTCCGGCTTCGTGCAGATCATGCAGCAGTTCCAGAGCGAGCGGATCGGCCTGGCAGTCCAGGCCTACGCCACCGCGGCCCGCGCCCTGGACCTGGCCCTCGGGTGGGCGCGGGACCGGGAGACCTTCGGGCGGCCGCTCTCCTCTCGACAGGTGATCCGGCACAAGCTCGCCGAGATGGCGCGTCAGGTCGACGTCGCCCGCACCTACACGCGAGCTGTGGCGCAGCGCTACCTGGCCGGGGAGGACGTCGTCACCGAGGTGTCGATGGCGAAGAACACCGCCGTCTACGCCTGTGACTTCGTGGTTGACGAGGCGGTGCAGATCTTCGGCGGCATGGGATACATGCGGGAGTCGGAGGTCGAACGGCACTACCGGGACGCCCGGATACTCGGCATCGGCGGCGGGGCGAACGAGATCATGAACGAGGTCATCAGCAAGCGGATGGGTCTGTGACCGCGGGGTCCGCCGGCCCGTTGTGGGTCACCGGCGTCAAGCAGCAACGGGCGTGGGTCGAAAACGTACTGCCGCCGGTGGAGCGGGTCCAGCAGGGGCTGTGGTCGATCCCGGTGCCCATTCCCGACAGCCCCCTGCGCTACGTCCTCGTCTACGCCCTCGAGCTCGATGACGGGGTGGCACTGATCGACGCCGGGTGGGACACCGACGACGCCTGGCAAGCCCTCACCCAGGGCCTGGCGACGGCGGGGTACGTGGTCGCCGACGTCCGCGGCGTCATGGTGACGCACATCCATCCCGATCACTACGGCCTGGCGGGCCGGGTCCGTGAGGCGTCAGGGGCCTGGGTGGGGCTGCATCCCGACGACGCTGCGCTGCTGCCGGCCCGGTACGGGGCCGGCATCACCGACCTGCTGGAGGGCATGGTCGCACTGCTGCGGAACTGCGGAGTGCCCGAGGACGAGCTCCGGGTCCTGTCCGGGGCCTCGCTGCAGATCGCCGACTACGTCCGCCAGGCCGAACCGGACCGCCTCATCCGCGACGGTGACCGGCTGCCCTTGCCTGGATGGGATCTGCGTGCCGTGCACACTCCCGGCCATTCGCCCGGGCACCTGTGCTTCCACGAGCACCGTCGTCGCCTCCTCTTCTCCGGCGACCACGTCCTGCCCCGCATCACACCCAACATCGGGGTGCACGCGCAGTCGGGCGGCAACCCGCTGGCCGACTTCATCGATTCCGTGGCGCGTGTCGGGGCGCTGGACTCCCACCTGGACGAGGTGCTGCCCGGGCACGAGTACCGCTTCGCCGGTCTGGCGGCGCGCGTGTCGGCGCTGGTGGGCCACCACGACGCCCGACTGCAGGAGATCCACGCTGCTGTGACGACGGCGCCCACGACCTGGGAGCTGACCGCCGCGCTGAGCTGGTCGCGGCCATGGCAGCAGATCTCGGGTTTCATGCGCAGAGCGGCTGTTGCCGAGACCCTGGCGCACCTGGTTCTCCTGGAGAGCAGGGGTCGGGTGCGGCGCAGCCGCGAGACGCCGTGGCATTGGGTGCAGCACTGACCGGCCGGGCCGCCCCGCGCGGTCCCTCGGCGGTCCCAGCAGGGTCAGCCCGCGCCGGGGCTCTCGGCGGTGCCTTCACCGGCGGGTCGGGCCGGCGGCGCCAGACCTATCGCCCCCGCCCACAACCGGGTGAGGACGTCGACGGCGGCGGCTTCGTCGAGTTCTTCCACCGGGTCCTGCCACACGTGGGCGAAGGACTCCACCATCGCGCCCAGCGCGCTGGCCGTCGCCCGCGGTGGCAGCAGCGGGTCGGCCAGGCCCAGCTCCTGCAGCCGGATCAGGCCCTCCATCCCACGCTGGACGAACGACTCACGCATCTCCGAGCGGAGCTGTCGGAAGTCCTCCTGGGTGTCCGCCAGCGAGTCCAGCACTCGGAGGATGCGGGAGTGCCGGGTGACAGCACGCAGGAAGGACCGGTTGGCGGCCTCGATGCGCGCGTACGCAGCTTTGGCCGGCAGGCGGGTACCGATCGAGGTCGCCGAGAAGACCTCTGCGGCGACCTCGCTGACGATCTCGCGGAGCAACGTCTCCTTGGAGTCGAACCACGTGTAGAACGTGCCGTGGGAGACCCCCGCGCGTAAGGCGATGTCATCGATCCCCACGGCGGAGAACCCGCACTCCTCGAACAGCTGCCGTCCGGCCGTCAGCAGTGCGGATCGGGTGCGGCGGCCACGCGCCGTGGCCGGAGGTGACGCAGGTCCTGCCGAGGTCATGCTCCGTCCCTTCCGCCGATGGCCGCGGGCTCCATCTTGACGACACCGTCAAGTTTGGACCAAGCTGCCGTGACCTGGGTCACGGACTGTTGTCCCGACGAAGAGGGTGGCGCATGGACGAGGGAATCGGTGGCTGGGTCGCCACGAGGGCGTTCCTGTCCGGGGACCGGGCTCGCACTGGTGGACGGAAACCGGCGCCTCACCTATGCCGAGCTGGACAGGAACATCGATCAGCTGGCCCGAGCGCTGCGTGCGCTCGGGGTCCGCCAAGGGGACCGGGTCGCCGGGCTCCTGCTCAACAGCACAGCGTTCCTCGAGACCATGCTGGCCACCGCGAAGCTGGGGGCTGTGTTCGTGCCCATGAACGTGCGGCTCGGGCCGGCGGAGGTCGCCTACCTCCTGGTCGACTCTGGGTCGGACACCTTCGTGTACTCGGCGCCCCTCGCGCCAATGGCGCGCGCAGCAGTCACCGCGGACGGGGTGCGGGTCCGGTCCCGCCTGGTCGTCGGCGGAGAGCCCGAGGACGGGGAGCTCGACTACGAGCAGGTGCTGAGCAGCGGCGATCCCCGGCCCGTGGATACCGACGTCGACCGTCGGGACCTGTCCTGTCTGATGTACACGTCCGGGACCACGGGACGTCCCAAGGGGGCGATGCTGACCCACGACAACCACCTGTGGAACGTCGTGAACAGTCTCTCCTTCGGCCGAGGGCTTCGCGAGAGCGACGTCACGGTGACAGTGGCGCCGATGTTCCACATCGGTGGCCTGGGTGTCCACACGCTGCCGCTGCTCTACGTCGGCGGGACCAACGTCCTGCTGCCGTCGTTCGATCCGCTCCGGACCGTGGAGGCCATGTCCCGGGAGCGGACCACCGTGCAGTTCATGGTCCCGGCGATGTGGGCGGCGCTCATGTCGGTGCCCGGTTTGGACGACTTCGACCTGTCGTCGCTGGAGCTGGCAGTGTCCGGGGGAGCGCCGTGCCCGCTGCCGGTCATCGACTTCTTCCAGGGGAAGGGACTGCCCTTCCAGGAGGGCTTCGGGATGACCGAGACAGCGCCCGGTGTGTCAGTGCTGGACGCCGACCACGTCAAGGAGAAGGCGGGTTCCATCGGCCGGCCGATGTTCCACGTCCGGGCGCGCATCGTCGATGACGCCGACAGGGACGTCCGCACCGGGGAGGTCGGAGAGCTCGTGCTGCGCGGACCCAACGTGTTCGCCGGCTACTGGGGTCTACCGGAGGCCACGGCCGAGGCATTCCGCGGTGGGTGGTTCCACACCGGCGACCTCGGGCGCATGGACCCCGAGGGCTTCATGACGCTCGTCGACCGCAAGAAGGACATGATCATCACCGGTGGCGAGAACGTGTACCCCATCGAGGCCGAGCAGGTGCTCTACCGGCATGATTCCGTCCGCGAGGTGGCTGTCGTCGGCGTCCCCCACGACCGCTGGGGGGAGACACCGGTGGCCGTCGTCGCGCTCCAGGACGGCGCCGCGACGACGGCCGAGGAACTGATCGCGTACGCCCGCGAACGGCTCGCACACTTCAAGTGCCCCACGCGGGTCGAGTTCGTCGCCGAGCTCCCGCGCAACGCCACCGGCAAGGTGCTGAAGACGGTGTTGCGGCAGCAGCACGGCGGAGGAGAAGCGGCGGTACACCGCTGAGCACGCCGGTCGGCGACGCCGAAGTTGCCCCCATCCGGCTCGCCGGGACGCACGGGCCGGAGTGTGCACGCGTGAAATCTCAATCAGACGGGTCCGACAGGAGGCAGTGGTGGTGGACGACGTGAATTCGGTGGTCGGCGACTGGGCGCGGGGGTTCGCCGGGCACGACCATGCCCGAGACCTGCCCCCGCACCATCCACGCTGCCTCGGCTGTGGCCCGGAGAACCCACACGGCCACCACCTGCAGGTCTGGCGAGAAGGGGACGCGGTCCGCGCCGAGCACGCCTTCGACGAGCGGCATGTCGGCGCGCCGGGCATCGCGCACGGTGGCGCGGTCGCCACGGTGCTGGACGACCTGTTCGGCTTCCTCCTCTACCGGATCGGGGAGCCCGCTGTCACCCGCCATCTCGAGGTCGGTTACCGGGCGCCGGTGCTGCTCGGAACCCCGTATCTGCTCGAGGCCGGACTACAGCGCCGGGAGGGCAGGAAGCTGTTCGTCCGGGCGCAGGGCACCGACGAGGGGGGCGCGCTCGTCGTCGAAGCGAACGCCGTCTTCGTCGTCGTCGGCCGGGAGCACTTCGCTCGTGGCGGCGGCGACGTGGTGAGGGTGGCACCGTGACCGGGGGACGGCTGCTGGAGGGTTACCCCCACCGCATGGCCGGGCACTGCGGATCCGGAGCCCTGCGGGATCTGCTGGAGTGGGCCGGCCTTGCCTGGGGAGGGGAGGCGGCCGCGGAAGGCCTGGTGTTCGGCCTCGGTGGTGCACTGCACTTCTCGTACATGCGGGTGCCGGGCCTGACCCCGCCGGTCTACCTCGTCGGCAGGGGAGGAGACATGGAGGTGGACCTGCTCGGTCGCCTCGGAGCCGGCGTGGACCTGCGGCGTACCGATGATGAGGCGCTGGGGTGGCAGTGGGTCCGCGACGAGCTGGTCGCCGGCCGGCCCGTCATGGTGTGGGCTGACATCGCCGAGCTCCCTTACCTCCGCGTCCGGCTGCAGATGAGCCGGCACGATGTCGTCATCGTCGGCTACGACGACGAGCGGGAGATCGCCTACGTCGTCGACAACGACCGCGAGGACGTCCAGGAGGTGCCCTACGCGGCGCTGGCCCGGGCGCGCCGCTCGACGGGGTTCCCGGCGCCCACACGGCACGCGACGTTCGCCGTGGAGTGGCCGGAGCGGCTTCCGGACCTGCGCTCCACCGCTGCGGACGCGTTCGCCGCCGCGGGGGCCGGGATGCGCAGCGGGGGTTCCGGGCTGGCGAACCGCCCTGACCTGCCGCCGGGCTCGATCAGTGCAGCCGGGCTGGCCGGCATCCGCCGATTCGCCGACGACCTGGCCCGCTGGCCGCAGGTCCTCGACGACGTGACCCTGGAGTCCGCGCTGGCTGCCCTCCCCGTGTTCATCGAGAAGGCGGGCACCGGGGGTGGGCTGTTCCGTCGGCTGCAGGCCGAGTGCTGCCATGACGTGGCCAGGCGGACGGGGAGCGCGGCGAGCGAACAGGCGGGCCTCGCCTACGACAGGTGCGCCGAAGGCTGGAGCCGGCTGGGCCGGTCTGCCAGAGTCGACACCCCGCTGCCGGACCGGGTCGCTGCCGTGGCGGAGGTGGCCGACCGGTTGCCCGGCCTGGAGGAGGAGGCCGTGGAGTTCCTGGAGGCGGCCGCCGAGGAACTGCGGGCGTCCATGTGACGCCGGGCCTGCCCCACAGCTCATCGACTGGTACTTGACCCCGGAGGCCGTGATGCCCGAGACGACGATCGGCGGGGCCGCGAGCGCCTCGCAGTTGAAGGCCTATCTCGCCGTACCGCCGGTCGGCACGGGCCCGTGGCCCGGCGTCGTGGTGGTGCACGAGGCCTTCGGACTCACCGACGACACCCGGCAGCAGGCCGACCGCCTGGCGGCCGGCGGCTACCTGGCCCTGGCGCCGGACCTGTTCAGCGCCGGGGGAGCTGTCCGCTGCCTTCGCTCGACGTTCCGGACGCTGGCCCGTGGAGAAGGTCCGGCCTTCGACGATCTGGCGGCTGCCCGTTCCTGGCTCACGGGGCGCTCCGACTGCACTGGGAGCGTGGGAATCCTCGGCTTCTGCATGGGGGGCGGCTTCGCCCTGCTCGCAGCCACCCGCGGCTTCGACGCCTCGGCCCCGAACTACGGGCAGATCCCATCGGACCTCGAGCGCGTGCTGCAGGGCGCGTGCCCCGTGGTGGCCAGCTACGGGGGTCGCGACAGGACCCTGCCCGGTGCGGCCGAGCGATTGGACGAGGCCTTGACCGGCCTCGCGGTCGACCACGACGTCAAGGAGTACCCACAGGCCGGCCACTCCTTCATGAACCGGCACAACGCCGGGCCACTCGCCGTCCTCGAGCGGGTGGCCGGCTTCGGCTACCACCATCCATCCGCGGAGGACGCCTGGCGGCGGATCCTCGGCTTCTTCTCCCACCACCTCCACGACGGGGACCCTGCTGCCGGCTGAACCTGCAGAGCGCTCGCCGAGCGGCCGGACGGCCGGCCGCCCGCGGCCCTACGGGCGCCGGCGGGCGAGGCGGCGTAGAAGCAGCCCGGCGGCGGCGGTGGCCGCGATGAGGTCCTGGCTGAGCAGGGCGGCCGGCATGCCCAGGACCCGTTGCGGGATGCGGTGCTGGTCGTAGGGGGACGTCCCGGGCACCAGCAGCGTGAGGTTGAACGGCGCCCAGCGGACGATGGGCAGCAGTGCGGCGGCGACGAGCAGACGCTCGTCGGGCCGATGCTCGTCGCCGGCGGCACGGAGCAGCCAGAGGGCGAGGACTCCCTCCGCCGTCGCACCGAGGACCTCGGAGGTCCCGTGCCACCGGGCGTGCGGACCGTACTCGGGACCGAAGGTGTGGCCGTGGTTCCAGTCGGCGAGCCAGGGGAGGGTCGCCGACGCTACGGCGGATCCGGTGATAAACCGTCGTCCCCACCGCGCGAGGGTCATCGGGATCCTCCCCCCGCGGGGATCGACGCCGGCTCCCGACCAGGCTGATCCGTGGCGGCGGGAACCTCCCCGCGCTCTTCGTCGAGCCGCTGGAGGAGCTTCTCACCTTCGACGTCGAGGTCGGGGAGGAGCCGGTCGAGCCATGCGGGCAGCCACCAGGCCCGGTCGCCGAACATGGCCATGACCGCCGGGACCAGGGTGAGCCGGATCAGGAACGCATCGATCAGGATGCCGACGGCGAGCGCGAAGCCGACCTGCTTGACCGTCGGGTCGGCGTTGAAGATGAAGCCGGCGAAGACCGCAGTCATGATGATCGCCGCAGCGACCACCACGCGGCTCGCCTGGGTGAACCCGTCGGTGACGCTGTCGGCTCCGTGACTTCCGTGGACGTGGGACTCGCGGATCGAGGAGACCAGGAAGATCTGGTAGTCCATCGCCAGCCCGTAGAGCACGCCGGTCGCGATGATCGGGATCACGCTCATCACCACGGTGGTGCTGTCGAGCCCGAACACCTGGTTGAGCCAGCCCCACTGGAAGACGGCCGTCGTCGCCCCGAACGTCGCCAGGATGCTGAGCAGGAACCCGACTGTCGCCTTGATCGGGACGAGGACGGACCGGAACACCAGGAGCAGCACGATCAGCGACAGGCCGAGGACGACCGCCAGGTAGAGGGGCAGCACCTCGGACAGTCGCTCGGACATGTCGATGCCGATGGCTGTCAGGCCGGTGACGCCGAGGGTGACCCCGAGGTCGCCCGCGTACTGCGTCGAGCGGTCGCGGATCTCCGCGACCAGGTCCTCGGTCGCCTCGTCGGTCGGACCCGTGGTCGGAACGACCTGCAGAACCGCGATGGTGCCGTCCTGGCTGGCGCCGGCGGGCATGGTCGTCTGGACGCCCTCGAGCGCGTCGAGGTCTGCCGCCAGTTGCTCCAGAGTCGGCGGCTCGATCGGTGCGCCCGGCTCGGCGGTCCGCACGGCCACGGTCAGCGGCCCGTTGAAGCCTTCGCCGAAGCCCTCGGCGACCACGTCATAACCTTCGCGCTGTGCGCTGCCGCTGCCGTAGCTCTCGGCCGAGGGCATCCCGAGCCGCATGCTGGACAGCGGCAGGGCGAGCAGCGCGGTGACCCCGGTGACCAGGAGGACGGCCGCCCAGCGGTGTCGCACGACGAGCCCGACCCAGCGACGCGCCGGGCTCCGGGAGCGGTCGCCGGGCCGGGCCTGGTGTGCCCGGGCGCGAGGTGAGCAGATGCGTTCCCTGACCAGGCCGAGCAGGGCCGGAAGCAGGGTCAGGGCGACCACGACGGCGATGGCGACTGTCGCGGCGGCGATGAGCGCCATCACCGTCAGCAGTTCGATACCCACGACCAACAGCCCGGTGAGCGCGATGACGACAGTCGTTCCGGCGAAGAACACGGCGCTTCCGGCGGTGCCCACGGCTCGGGCCGCGGCTTCTCCTGCGTCCAGACCGCGGGTCAGGATGAGCCACCGCTGCCGGTTGACGATGAACAGGGCGTAGTCGATGCCTACGGCGAGCCCCAGCATCAGCGCCAGGACCACGGACAAGGAGTTCAGTTCGAACAGGTGGGCCAGCGCGAAGGCGCCGCCGATGCCCGCGCCGACCCCGGCCAGGGCGGTGAGCAGCGGCAGCCCGGCGGCAACCACGGAGCCGAGCGTGACGACGAGGACCAGGGCCGCCACGGCGAGGCCGACGATCTCCCCGATGCCGATGATCTCGGGGATCTCCTGCAGGGTGGCGCCCGGAAGCACGGCCACCCCCGCTTCTTCCGCCGGTGCCTCCGCCGCTGCGACGGTGTCGGCCACGGTGCCCTGGGGGAGCTCGAACAGCTGGTCCTCGAACTGGAACTGGAACAGCGCGACGCGGCCGTCCTCGGACACCATCACGCCCGGGATCGGCCGGCCGTCCACGACCAATGCCCCCGGCGCGACAGCCGCCGCGCCGGGAGGCTGCGGTACGTCGCCCGGGGAACCGGCTGCGGGCGGGCCCCCTGGCTCTCGGGCTCCGGTCAGTTCGGCCGGATCCACGACCGGATCGATCCCGTAGACGCCCTGAACGGCCTCGGCGACCACCGGGGCGAGCCGGTCCGAGTCGAGACGCTCGCCGGACGACGCCTGGAACACCAGCGAACCCTGACCGCCGCTCACTTCCGGGAGTTCCCGGGCCAGTTCGTCGATCACCTCCTGGGCCGGTGTCCCGTCGATGCGGAACTCCGTGCTCAGCTTGGGGGGATTGAGGGCCAGTGCGCCGACGAGCGCGACCAGCAGCACCACCCACACCGCGACCACACGGAACGGGTGCCGATACGTCGCCCGCCCCACCCTGTACAGCAATGTCGACACCGCAGCCCCCAGAGCCGGTCAGTGCGTCACGGCTCCCATGAGGGCACCGTGGAAGACCAGAAGTGATAGGGAGCTATCGTATGCACGGAAGGCCCTGGCTGCAGCCGGTGGTCTCCAGCGGTACTGCGGGTGCCGCTCGCGTCGGCTGAGAGGATACCCTGCCATGACACCGCCGGCGAGTACACGGCGGCGAGACGCCCTCGCGAACAGCGAACGGTTGATCGCGGCCGCCCGCAAGGTGTTCGCCTCCGGTGGTCAGGGTTCGCTGGAGGAGATCGCGAGCGAAGCCGGAGTCGGGATCGCCACCCTGTACCGCCACTTCTCCGGCCGGGAGAGCCTGACCCGGGCGGTGTACCGATCGATCATGCGGGACGAGCTCCTGCCCCTGCTTCGTCAGTCGTGCGCCCAAGGCAGCGCCCGGCAGTCGTTCCTGCTGATCGTCGAGCGACTGCTGGAGCTACTCGACCGGGAGCGCGGACTGATCGCCTCGTCCGCTGACTTCGCGGTGCTGACCGACGACCTGCTGAGGGAGTTCCTGGAGCCCTTCGCCGTCCTGCTGCGGCACGCGCAGGAGAGGAACGAGATCCGGGCGGACCTGCAGCCCTACGACATCCCGCGTGTGCTCAGCATCCTCGTCGTCGGTCTCTCCACGCCCCCGGCCTCGCCGGCAGACCGGCGCCGGTACGTGTCCCTGGTCTTCGATGCAATGGGACCCGACCAGGCTGAGTCGCTGCCTCCCCTCGACGAGAAGGACGGCGTGGAGGGTATGCGAAGCGGCTTCATGGCAATCCGGATGGCCAGCTCCTCGCGCGAGCCGGACAGCAGCCGTCCGAACGGCGCCAGCCCTCAGGAAGGGGACGCCGGGTGATCGCCGAGGCCGCGTTCTCGCGCGCGAGTTCCGGGGCGCGGAGCGATGAGCCCCCAGGCGCACACCGCACAGAGTTTCGCCGTCGCCGATCGGCGCACGGGAGTCAACCGACGCCGTCAGGCGTGCGGGGGAGGAATTGATGACGGGCCCGCTGCAGGTCGTCCTGGGGACGATCAGCGTCCTGTTCCTGTTCGTTTCGGTGGTGATGGCCTACCGGGCCGTCCGCGCGATGGTGCGGATCATCCGCACCGGCCAGCCCGACGGCACCCGGTGGGGGCCGGTGAGGACCCGCCTGAAGACGACGCTGGTCGAGTCGCTGGGTCACACCCGGATGCTGAAGTGGTCCTCGATCGGGGTCGCGCACTGGTTCGTCTTCATGGGGTTCTACGGCCTCGTGCTGACGCTGGTGGAGGCGTTCGGTGAGGTGTGGAACCCCGCTTTCCACATCCCGCTGATCGGTGAGTGGGGCGTCTGGAACCTGTTCGCGGACATCATCGGCACCGGCACGATCCTCGGGATCGGCTACCTGATCTACCGGCGCCAGAAGGACCACCCGCGCCGGCAGGGTCGCAAGAGCCGCTTCGCCGGTTCCAACGAGGGCCGCGGCTACTTCGTCGAGTTCGTCGTCGCCACCGTCGGTGTCTGCATCCTGCTGATCCGCGCGCTCAAGGTCTCCAGCGACCTCACCGAGGCCCCCGGCTGGTCGCACCCGGTCTCCGGCGCCCTGGCCACGATCCTCCCGGACAGCCCCGACCTGCTGACGGTCGTCGCCTTCGTCAAGATCGTCGTGAGCCTGACCTGGCTGGTCGTCATCAGCCGGATCCTGAACATGGGTGTCGCCTGGCACCGGTTCAGCGCCTTCTTCAACATCTACTTCAAGCGCAACGCCGACGGCGCCCCCGCGCTCGGCCCGCTGCTCCCGATGACCTCGGGCGGCAAGCCGATCGACTTCGAGGACCCGGGCGACGACGACATCTTCGGTCGCGGCAAGATCGAGGACTTCACCTGGAAGGGGATGCTGGACTTCTCCACCTGCACGGAGTGCGGGCGGTGCCAGAGCCAGTGCCCCGCGTGGAACACGGGCAAGCCGCTCAGCCCGAAGATGGTGATCATGGATCTCCGCGATCACCTCTACGCGAAGGCCCCCTACCTCCTCGGCGCGCAGACGGCCAGCGAGACCGCTCCCGACTACGACGTCCTCAAGCCCAGCGACGAGCAGGTCTGGGCCTCGGGCTACGCCCGCATCGAGGGCACCAACGACGCGCAGGCGCACCGCCCGCTCGTCGGCACCCTCGAGGAGGGCGGGGTCATCGACCCCGACGTCCTGTGGAGCTGCACCAACTGCGGTGCCTGCGTCGAGCAGTGCCCGGTGGACATCGAGCACGTCGACCACATCAACGACATGCGCCGCTACCAGGTCCTGATCGAGAGCAACTTCCCCTCCGAGGCCGGCGTGATGCTGACCAACCTGGAGAAGCGCGGCAACCCGTGGGGCATGGGCGGCAACGTCCGCGAGGACTGGATCAAGGAGCTGGACTTCGAGGTCCGCATGGCCGACGGCCCGCTGCCCCACGAGGTCGAGTACCTGTTTTGGGTCGGCTGCGCCGGCGCCGTCGACGACCGCGCCAAGAAGGTCACCAAGGCCGTCGCGGAGCTGTTGCACACCGCGGGCGTCGAGTTCGCCGTCCTCGGCAGCGGGGAGACCTGCTCCGGTGACCCGGCCCGCCGCCTGGGCAACGAGTTCGTCTTCCAGCAGCTGGCCATGGAGAACGTCGAGACCCTCAACAGCGTCTTCGAGGGCCGCGTCCCCGGCACGCGCAAGATCGTGGCCACCTGCCCGCACTGCTTCAACTCGCTGGGCAAGGAGTACCCGCAGGTCGGTGGCGAGTACGAGGTCATCCACCACACGCAGCTGCTCGGCCAGCTGATCGAGGAGGGCCGGCTCGTCCCGGTCACCCCGATCGACCGCAAGGTGACCTACCACGACCCGTGCTTCCTGGGCCGGCACAACAAGGTCTACACGCCGCCGCGCGAGATCCTCGAGTCCGTCCAGGGCCTGTCCACGCAGGAGATGCACCGCTGCAAGGACCGCGGCTTCTGCTGCGGCGCCGGCGGTGCCCGCATGTGGATGGAGGAGAAGATCGGCAAGCGGATCAACATGGAGCGCACCGAGGAGGCGCTCGAGCTCGATCCTGACGTCATCTCCACCGCGTGCCCGTTCTGCATCACGATGCTCTCCGACGCCCTCACGTCGAAGAAGCAGAACGGCGAGGCCGGCGAGCACGTCGAGGTCCTCGACGTCAGCCAGATCCTGCTGCGCTCGATGCAGCCGGTGGCGGCGGGCGTCCAGGGCGCGGCCTCCGGTGCCGACGTCGGCACCAAGACCGACGACGTCGTCGGGCTCGACTCCGCGGCGACGGAGCACGACCCTAAGTAGGAGAAGGACCGGCGACGGCGCGTGTTCCCCGCCCGGGGAGCACGCGCCGTCGCCGTTTCCTGCACAGTGGCCGCGTGCTCCTGCGGCTGCGCCTGACAGTCCCTCCGGACGGGACGCGCAAGGTGCGGGCATGCCGCTCGACCACGCCGCCTCGAGGCGTAGGCGGAGACTGCTGGACAGGGTGGGGGAGGGCGCAGTGCGTGACGAATCCCCACAGGTCAATCACTGAAGACAGCGGAGAGCGCCGCAGCGACGTCCCGGTGGTCGCTGACCAGCCTGGCCCGGCCGCGACCCAGCCGGGCGAGGTCGCGGCCGAGCTCGACGTCCTGCTCCCCGGAGGTGTCAACCAGGACGTCCAGCCGCGGAAGCCGCGCAGCGGTCAGCCGCGGGTCGGGTCCGGCGTTGTGCACGCAGTCCGACAGCAGGAGCACCCGTGCGTCACGCGGCGGCACGCCCTCCAGCTGATGGGCCGCGGTATCCAGCGCGAAGGACACGTTCGTCAGCCCCTGGGTCGGCACCCGCAGCAACAGGTCGAGCACGGCGAGCGGCGCGACCTGCTCGCCCATCCGCACCAACACCGCAGCGTCGGACCAGAAGGCGACGACGGCGAGCGAGTCGCGGGCCAGCTCGCCGGCCAGCGCCCCCACCGTGGCCGCCGCCGTCCGCACCCGCTCGCCCTTCATCGACCCCGACACGTCCACGACGAGCACGACCGAGCGACGCTGCCGTACCCGCTCGCGCACCACCAGGTCGGTGCCCTCCGGGTACGGGATGCCGACGATCGCCTCGAGGGTGCGCTCCAGGTCCAGCTCGTCGGACCCCCCGCTCCAGGACAGACTGGCCAGCTCGCCCACGCCGCGCCGGGACCGCTGGTCGCGCGGCGGGCGCGGCACAGCGAGCCGGCGGGCGATCTGCCGCGCGCGTGCCCGGGTCAGCTGGTCCGCCCCGCTCTCGGTCGCCAGGTCGGCCAGCGCGATGAGGTCGGCCGGTTCGTCGGTCGTGCCGGACGCGGTCCCGCCGGCCCGGGTCGCCGCCGTCTGCGTCCGCCGCCGGTCGCCGGAGACGAGCGCCATGCCGCCCTCGCCGCGGGACGGCTCATAGAGCGTCGGCTGCTCGGTGAGCTGCTTGGGCCTGCGCCGGAGTGGTCGCATTCCCCGGGTCCGGCTCGCGCCCGGGCGGTCGCGGCGGGTCACCGGGGAGTCGGCGTCGACGGCTCTTCAACCAGGCTCCGCCGCCGCCGGGTGGAGCAGGAAGTGGTCCTGCCAGATCTCCCGGAGCACCGTCTCCGGCGTCGTCTCCAGCGTCTCGTCGAGGAACACGCGCCCGGACAGGGCCAGCAGCATCGCGTCCAGGACGATGTCGGTGTACTCCTCGGGCAGCCCACGCGGCGGCGCGACCGACGGTTCGGCCGGCAGCTGCACGTCGCGGATCGCGGCCAGTTGGGCGGCGATCAGCGCGAGGTCGATCGCGCCCCGCACGCTGCTGCCCTGCCGCAGGTCATCCCGCTCCCGGGTCGCCCGGGTGAGCGCCACTGCGTCCGCGAGGAGCCGCGGCGACTCCAGCCCGGTCCGGCGGCCGGCTATGCCCCGCTCGGCCTCGGCATCCTGGTAACCGATCACCAGCCGGCACAACCGGTCGTGCACGGACGTGGACAGCCGGGTGGTGCCGATCGTGTCGTAGGGGTTCATCGAGGCGATGACGCGGAAGCTGGCCTCCGCCTCGACCGTGCCGACCCGGGGCACCGCGATCCGCCGCTCGGCCATCGCTGTGAGCAGCGTGTTGAGGGTGTCCTCCGGCGCCCGGTTGAACTCCTCCACGTAGAGGAAGCCGCCTGAGCGCATCGCCTCGACCAGCGGGCCTGGCACGAAGTTCTCCGGGGAGTAGTCCTCGCGCAGCACCCGGGCGGGGTCGTGGTGCCCGACGAGCCGGGTGGGAGGGAGGTCGGCGTTGCCCTCGACGAAGACCAGCGGGATGCCCCACTCGGCCGTGATCGAGCGCAGCAGCGTCGACTTCGACGTCCCCGGCGGTCCCTCGAGCAGCACGTCCCGGCCGGCCGCGACCGCGGCCAGCAGCAGGTCCAGCTCCCTGGTGCGTCCGACGAGGTGCTGGGCGACCCGGGTGCGGATCGTGCGGACGTGCGCGCCGTCGTCGAAGGTGACCCGGTGGCCGGTGACGACCGGGTCGTCGCCGGTGGCGTGCGGGATGTGCTCGGTCAGGACGAGCTCCTCGGAGAAAGGCGGCGGGCGCTACTTGACGGTGTACCCGGCGTCCACCGGGAGGGTCACCCCGGTGATGTATCGCGCCTCGTCGGAGACGAGGAACAGGATGGCGTTGGAGATGTCGACAGGCTCCACCCACGGGACGGGCAGCGCATTGGTGGACTGGAAGATCGGCTCGGCCTTCTCCCGGCTGGGTGCCGGATCGTCGGGCGCGAACAGTCCCCAGGTCTTCTCGTTCTGGATCATCACCGTGTCGACCCCCGTCGGGTGAACGCTGTTGACCCGGATCGAGTGCTGGGCGAACTCGTTCGCCAGCGTCCGCATGATCCCCACGACGCCGTGCTTGGCCGCGGTGTAGTGGATCGTGTTCGGCGTCCCCTTGAGCCCGGCCGTCGAGCTGGTGAGGACCATCGCCCCGCCCCGGCCGCCTTCGATGAGGTGCGGGAGCGCGACCTTGCACGTGTTCCACACCCCGGTCAGGTTGATGTCGATCATCTCCCGCCAGGCGTCGTCGGAGACCTCGAGGGCCGGCTGGATCTCGAAGACGCCGGCGTTCGCCAGCACGATGTCCAGCCGTCCCAGCTGGGCGACCCCCTCGTCCACCGCGGCCTTGAGCGCCCCGCTGTTGCGCACGTCGGCCTTGGTGGCGACGATCCGCCGGTCCAGCGCCTCGACCTGCCGCACTGTCTCGGCCAGGTCGTCCTCGGTGGCCGGCGGGAACATCTGGATGGACGGCACCGGCCCGGCGATGTCGACGGCGATGATGTCTGCGCCCTCCTGGGCCAGCCGCAGCGCGTGGCTGCGGCCCTGGCTCCGGGCGGCGCCGGTGATGAATGCGACCTTGCCCTCGACGCGTCCGGCCATCACTTGATCACCGACCCGGCGTCGACCGGCAGCTGGACGCCGGTGACGTACCGGGCCTCGTCGCTGACCAGCCACAGGATCGCGTTGCTGATGTCGACCGGCTCCACCCACTCGATCGGGAGTGCGTTGAGGCTCTGGAACGCCTCGCCGACGTCGTCCCGGGTGACGTCCGACGGCGACTTGTCCGGCCGGAAGAGGGTGTAGGTCTGCTCGTTGTGGATCATCGTGGTGTCCACCGCGGTGGGGTGCACCGAGTTCACCCGGATCATGTGCGGCGCCAGTTCGTTGGCCAGTGTCTTCACCAGTCCGACGACGCCGTGCTTGGCCGCGACGTAGTGCGCCAGGTTGGCCAGACCCTTGATCCCGGCGGTCGAACTGGTCAGAACGATGGCCCCGCCGTTCCCCCCGGCCTTCAGGTGGGGAAGAGCGGCTCGCACCGTCTTGAAGACCCCGGTGAGGTTGACGTCGATCATGTCGTCCCACATCTCGTCGGTCATCTCGTCGACCGGTGCGAAACTGGCGATCCCGGCATTGGCCAGCACGATGTCCAGCCGGCCGAGCTGGGCGACACCGTCGTCCACCGCGGCCTTCAGCGCGGCGCTGTCCCGGACATCGGCCTTGCTGGCGATGATCCGTCGGTCCAGCGCCTCCACCTGGCGGACCGTCTCGTCCAGGTCCTCCTGCGTCGCCAGCGGGTACCCCACCGTCCCGACCGTCCCCAGCAGGTCGACGGCGATGATGTCCGCGCCCTCCTGCGCCAGCCGCACCGCGTGGCTGCGGCCCTGGCCGCGAGCCGCCCCGGTGATGAAGGCGACCTTGCCTTCGACTCGTCCCACGGCGATCTCCCTTCGTGCGCCGGCCGATTGCCGACTGTGACCTGCGTCTCAGGTTATGGCACCGTGTGTCAGAAATGGAAGGGCGCTCGATGCCTGGATCCGGAGGGGAGGTTGCTGAGGGGATGGAGCAGGGGCGGGTCGCGACTGGCGACCGCGGCGGCAGGCCGGCGATCACGAGCGCCCACGAGCTGGCGGCCGTGGCGCAGCGGCTGTTCGTCGCCCACGGGTTCGACGAGACCAGCGTGGAGGACATCGCGACGGCGGCCGGTATCAGTCGGCGCACCTTCTTCCGCTACTTCTCGGTCAAGGCCGACGTCTGCTTCGCTGACTCGCCGACAGAGCTGGTCCGGCTGCAGCAGGCGTTGTCGGCGGCGGACCCGCATGAGTCCTACCGCCTCGTCATCGTCCGAGCGGTGGTGGCGGCCCTGCGCTTTCCGCCCGGGGAGCGGGAGTGGGCGTGGCAGCGGGCGCAGCTGGTGCTGGAAGTACCTGTCCTGCAGGCCCATGCGACGCGGATCTACGCGCAGTGGCGAAAGGCGGCCGCCGAGTTCGCGCGAGGCAGACGACCCGACGACGACGTGTTCCCGGTGGTCGTCGGGCACGCGGTGCTGGCGGGCACCCTGGCCGCGCACGAGTACTGGATCACCCATCCGGCCAGCGGACTGGATGACGCGCTCGTCCGGATGTTGGACCTCCTGCTCCCACCCGAGCCGCCCGCACCCTGACTCAGCTCGGCTTCCTCCACACCTTCCACAGCTGCCTCACGGCCGTGAGGCCGACTCGCGCGAGCGCCGGGCCGGTCGGAATGCCCGGTCAGGGCCGCAGCGTCCCGGACCATGGCAATGGCCCCAGAGCTGAGGGCCGTGACCTGCGCAAGGGCACTCGCGCTTGCCGACGCACGAGCGAACGCCTGTCCGCCGGCGGGTCGCCGGCGTGAGCTATGAGATGGGCGGGGGACGGCGCTCGTCCTCGCGGCGAGGTCGTGCCCTGCCCGCGACCTCGAACGATTCGTACAGCACCTAGGTAGCGGTGCTACGGCAGGGCGGCCCTCCTGCGACCCCGCGCTGGCGTGAGTGGCGGGATCGGACACGCACGATCAGCACCACGGTCGTGGCGGAGCGGAGGCGTGGTCGAGTCCGTCCCGATGAAGCAGGGCGGTCGGGCCCCGTCGTCACGAGCGGCCCGCCGTATCGCCTCTCGTGGACGGCTGCGCCAGCTGAAGCCGCCCGGGTTCATCGCCGGGGGGAGTCCCCTACGACCTGGTCGAGTTGCAGGGTGCGCAGGGCGATCCGAGTCAGCCGGTGCGCGGTGGTCGTGCGGTCATCGACGGGGAGTACCAGATGGCTGACGGCCAGTCGGACCAGTGCGTCCACGCCGTCGGCCAGGTCTCGTGGGTCGAGCTGCGGGAAGTGCTGCGTGAACCAGCTGATCAGGGTTCGGGTGGCGGCGTCGAGCACCGGCGCAGAACGCGTCGTGAGCATGGGCAGCAGGTCGTTGTCGGCGTCACGTGCCGAGGTGAGGATGGCGCACAGCAAGGGGCTGGCGTCGGCCTCGCCGAGCACGTACTCGATTGCTGCGGAGATTCCCCCCGCGGCGTCCTGAGGGTGCGCGTCGAGGGTGCGGGAGATGCCGACGAGGAACCTCTCGGTCTCCTGCATGATCAGCGCTTCGCCGAGTCCCTGCTTGTCGCCGAACTCCTTGTACAGCGTCGGGCGCGATACCCCTGTCAGCGCGGCGACGTCCCCCATGCGCACGCCGGACCAGCCCTTCTCCACGGTCAGGGCCCGCACTGCGTCCAGTGCGCGGTCGCGCACGTGCTGGCGGAAGGTCAGACGAAGAGGCTCTGCCGCCACTGGCCGTCTCCGTCCCCTCGTGCTTGTTGAGTCTTTGACAAGTGCCGACAGTCTGTCACGGCGCACTGCCCGAAATCCCCGCTCGCGAGGCCAGCCGTGACAGATTCGGTGATCGAGTCCAAGACTTGACAAAACCGTGCCGTGTGTCAACCTAAGCGTCACCCGTATGGAGCAGACCTTGGAGCCGTGATGACCGCTGTTGCCCAGCCACGCGACACCCGCCCCTATGACCAGGCGGACCTTTCGTCCCGAGCGTTTTGGTCGCAAACGGCCGCCGAGCGGGAGAAGACCTACGCCGTGCTGCGCGCCGAGCGTCCGGTGACATGGCACCAGCCGGTCGAGGACATGCTGATGAAGGACCCGAACGACCAGGGGTTCTGGGCCGTCGTGCGCCATGCCGACCTGGTCGAGGTCACCAAGCGGCACGAGGACTTCATCTCCGGCGAGGGCATCGTGATGGAGTCGATGCCGCAGGAGTTGCTCGACGCGGGGCAGGGCTTCATCGCGATGGACCCGCCACGGCACACCAAGATCCGGCGATTGCTGAGCTCGGCGTTCACCCCGAAGCAGATCCGTCGCATCGATGACCAGATCCAGGCCAACGCACGGCGCATCGTGGACGACATCGCCACCCGGGGCGAGGTCGACTTCGTCCCCGAAGTGGCGGCTCTCGTCCCGATGCACAACATCTGCGACATGATGGGCATCGACGAGGCCGACCGGGCGAGGATGGCCTACGAGTCGCAGTTCGCCGGGGGCTGGAACGACCCGGAGCTGATGGGTGACCAGGAACCCCTCGGCCGCCTGTTCGAGGCCATGCTCCACCTCGGTGAGCTGTCCGGACGGTACATCGCCGAGCGCCGGCGCAACCCGGGCGACGACCTGCTCAGCAACCTCGTGCAGGCGGAGGTCGACGGCGAGCGGCTGACCGACGAGGAGATCATGTCCTTCTTCGGGCTGCTCACCATTGCCGGCAACGACACGACCCGGCAGAGCACCAGCCATGCCATGAAGGCCCTGACCGACTTCCCCCAGCAGAAGGCCTGGCTGATGGAGGACCTCGACGGCCGGCTCAAGGGGGCGGTCGAGGAGATGGTCCGCTGGGCCACACCGATCATGACCTTCCGGCGCACCGCCTCCCGCGACTGCGAGCTGAACGGGCAACAGATCACCCAGGGCGACAAGGTCGTCATGTTCTACGCCTCGGCCAACTGGGACACCGAGGTGTTCGACGCGCCCGAGCGCTTCGACCTCTCCCGGAACCCGAACCCGCACGTGAGCTTCGGCGGCGGCGGCATCCACCACTGCCTGGGCAACCAGCTGGCCCGCCAGCAGCTGGCGGCCATCTACCGGGAGCTGCTGACCCGGCTGCCCGACATCGAGGTGGCCGGCGAGCCCTCCTACACGGTCAGCACCTTCTTCCACGGCGTCAACCACCTGCCCGTGCGCTTCACCCCAGAGCGCTGACCGACCCACCCGATCGGAAAGGACACTCGCGTGAGGATCGTGCTGGACGAGAGCAAGTGCTCGTCGTTGGGGATGTGCGAGTCGGTCGCCCCCGACTTCTTCGAGGTCCGTGACGACGGCGCACTCGAGCTGCTGAATCCCACGCCCCCGGGGGACCCAGCGGGCGCTGATGGAGGAGGCCGTCGCGGCCTGTCCCACCAGCGCGCTGAGCATCGAGGAGTGAGGTTGGTCCATCGCCGGGAGCGCGACGTCCCACGTCTTCGGGAACCCGGGCCTGCACGTAGCCGGCGGCTGGGCGATCTCGGCCGACTTCGGTCTCGACGCCTCGCTGACCATCACCGCACAGGTTGATCCCGCCTCCCTCTGGCTTGAAGGGAGAGCGGGCTCCAGGCCACCGCTGGGCGCGGCGACCAGCCCGTCGCGCCTTCCACTGCTCCCGGCTCGTGTGACCGCCGACCGCTGCTGCGCGCTGTGTCTCGGCGCACCAGCGCTGACTGTTCTCTGGAGAGTCATGCCCGAAGCACCTTTCGTCGTCGTCGGCGCCTCGCTTGCGGGACTGCGTGCGGTCGAGTCGGCCCGCAAGGCCGGATACTCGGGTCGGCTGCTGCTCGTCGGGGCGGAGGAGCACCTGCCCTACGACCGGCCACCGCTGTCCAAGGCATTCCTCGACCCGGGCGACGACCCGGCGATGCCGCACCACCGCACCGACGACGAGCTGCGAGCCCTGGACGTCGAGCTGCGCCTCGGCGTGCCCGCGACCGCGCTCGACACCGATGCCCGGGAAATCGTCCTGGGTGGTGAGGAGCAGCTGCGTTACGAGCGGCTGGTCATCGCGACGGGTGCGCGGGCCCGGCAGCTGCCCGGCGAGCAGCTCGACGGTGTGCACACCCTGCGCACGGTCGAGGACGCCCGCAGCATCCGGGGGGCACTGGACGCCGGACGCCGCATGGTCGTCGTCGGTGGTGGCTTCATCGGGTCCGAGGTCGCCTCGGCCGCCCGCAAACGGAACGTCGACGTCACCATCCTCGAGGCGGCCCCTCTGCCGCTCGTTCGTGCCGTCGGCGAGCAGATGGCAGCCGCCTGCGCAGACCTGCACGCCCGCAACGGCACCGAGCTGCGGTGCGGTGTCTCCGTCACCGGGCTCGAAGGCGAGGGTCGAGTGGAAGGTGTCGCGCTGTCCGACGGCTCGGTCCTGCCCGCCGATCTCGTCGTCGTCGGCATCGGTGCCGACCCCGTCACCGACTGGCTCATCGCTTCAGGACTGCACGTGGAGGACGGCGTCGTCTGCGACGAGACCTTGCGTGCCGGCCCCGAGGTGTACGCCGCGGGTGACGTCGCGCGCTGGCACAACGCACTCTTCGGCCGGACGATGCGCCTCGAGCACTGGACGTCGGCCGCCGAGCAGGGCGCCGCTGCCGCCCGCAACGCTCTGGCTCCCGCTCGGGCCACCCCGTACAGCGCCGTCCCCTACTTCTGGTCGGACTGGTACCGCGACAAGCTCCAGATGGTCGGTATCACCGCCGCCGACGAGGTCACGGTGATCGGGGACCTCGACGACGCTCGATGGCTCGCCCTCTACCGCCAGGACGACCTGCTCGTCGGCACCTTGGGGCTCAACATGCCGGGCAAGATCATGAAGTACCGGGCGATGATCGGCTGGCGAACCGCCTGGCAGGACGCTCTCGCCTTCGCCGGCCGATGAACAGCAGGATGTCGGTCGAGGCGCCGCCGAGCACCGCAGCGTCCCGGCCTGGGAGAGTCAGATGGTGATGGTCAGCGACCCGTAGCCACGGATGGGGCCTGACCGCAACCTGACCGGCGCGGCGCCGGTGTCGAGCCGCCAGGCATGGGTCCGGCTGAGCAGCTCGTCGAACACCAATCGGGTCTCGAGTTGGGCGAGCGCGGCGCCGAGGCAGAAGTGGATGCCGCGGCCGAACGCGAGCTGCCTGTCGACGACCCGGTCGATGTGGAAGTGGTCGGCGTCCGGGAACGCGCTGTCGTCCCGGTTGGCGGAGCCGAACAGCAGCAGGACCGTGTCGCCGGACCTCATCTGGACGTCGTGCAGGAGCACGTCTCGCGTGAGAGTGCGCGACAGGCCCTGGACGGGGGAGTCGTAGCGGAGCATCTCTCCCACGGCCGACGGAAGAAGACTGCGGTCGCGCGCGAGCCGGTCGATGACCTCGGGCCGCTCGGCCAGGACGGCGATGGTGTTGGAGATGAGGTTCGTGGTGGTTTCGTGGCCGGCCACCAGCAGCAGGAGGCAGAAGCCGAGCAGCTCGTCCTCGGAGAGCCGTCGGCCCTCCACCTCCGCGGTCACCAGCGCCGACATGAGGTCCGGTCGTGGCCGCGCCCGGCGCTCGTCGAGGAACTGGCGGAAGTACTCGTAGAGCGCAGCCGCGGCGTCGAGGTTCGACCTCATCGGATCGGGCGCGGAGATGTCGGTGGTCACCAGCGCCGTCGACCAGGCCTTGAACTGGTCCCGGTCCTCACGCGGCACGCCGAGCAGGTCGGCGATGACCATCGCCGGCAGCGGGCCGGACAACTCGCGCACCACGTCGCCACCGCCGGCGGTGACCAGACGCTCGGTGAGCTCCGCAGCCATCTGCTGCACCGGTGTCTCGAGCAGGGCGATCCGGCGCGGCGTGAAGGCCTTGGCGACCACACGCCGCAGGAGGTCGTGCCGCGGTGGGTCCATCATGATCATCATCGGCAGGAACGCGCCCGCCAGGTCGAAGCCCTGTGCCGGGAAGATGCCTCGAGCGGAAGAGAATGTCGTCGGGTCCTGGAGGGCTGCGCTGACATCCTCGTAGCGACTGAGTACCCAGCAGTTCCGTGGCGCGCACCAGTAGACAGGGCGGGTGGCGCGCAAGTCCGCGTAGACGGGGTACGGGTCGTCCTGCATGGCCGGGTCGAAGGGGTCGTACCGGAGGTCTGTCTCTGGCATGGTGACCCCTTGCGTCGGGAGTTTGTACTCGCAGTCTAAACAGCAGATCGGGAGGAGTGTCAATGCGTGCGGTGCCGGTCCAGATCGCCGCCCGGCTGCCTGCGGCCGCCGAGCTGTTCGCCGACCGGGGTGTCGAGAGCACGAAGATCGAGGATGTCGCGGCCGCCACAGGCGTGCCGAAGGCGACCCTCTACTACTACTTCAGTGGTAAGGAGGAGATCCTGGCGTTCCTGTTCCAGGACGTCCTCCGTCACATTGCGGATCAGGTCGCCATCGCGGCGATGGGGGAGGGCAGCGCCCGCGACAGGCTCGTCGGCGTCGTTCGTGCCCAACTCGCGGTGATGGCCGAGCAGCCGGCGGTCTGTCGCGCGCTGACCGGAGAGTTGGGCCGGGCCGGTCGGGTGCCTGCGCTGGCCGCCGCGATCCGGGCGGCCTACCACGCTCCCGTGGTCGAACTCTTGCACCAAGGCGCCACTGACGGCTCTCTTGCGCAGGTCGCCGACGCCGACGCCGCCGCCCTGATGATCTTCGGTGCTGTGACTGTCACTGGGCTGTCGCACCTCATTGCCGGCGGCAGAATTGGGGTCGACGACGCCACAGGCACCCTCGTCGCGGTCCTGCTGGACGGGCTCGGCGCCCACTGACTGCTACCCGCCTCCACCGCCTCTCCCGGGGGATCGCCGGGTCGTAGGTCAGGTCGTCCGGTCGCCCTGCCACGGTGAACATTGACGGCGGAGCAGAAGCGAGCCCATCCGACTCGGTCCCCAGCCGAAGTGCCGCCGGAAGGGTTCAACCGCTGACAGGTCGATCAGCCGGCCAGGCCCAGGATGCTGTCGGTACCCGTGTAGACGGCGACAGCGATGAGGAGCACGGCGAAGGCCTGGGTGAGGGTGGTACCCGACAGGCGGTCGGCGACCTTCTTTCCGGCCAGCGAGCCGGCGACCGCCGCCAACGTGAAGGGCACGATCACGGACCAGTCGAAGTCTGCGGACCCGGTTCGCGCCAGCAGGGAGCTGGCCGAGTTGAGGGCGATGATCATCAGCGACGTGGCGACCGCCTGCTGCATGGGCATGCGCAGGGCGAGGACCAGGGCCGGCACGACGACGAAGCCGCCGCCGACGCCGAAGAAGCCCGTCATGAAGCCGACCAGCAGGCCGGTGGCAACGATTTTTCCGGCCTGTGCGCCGGTCCACCGCCGACTCGTGTGCCTGCCCCCGGTGACGGATGATGCGGCCTCGGGCTCGGCCTCGGCCCCCGCGCGCGGCGCGGCCTCGACGGCGCCGACGCCGGAGTGCACGAGCCGCCGTTCCGGAGGGGAGTTCGTGGAGCTGCGGCTCTGGGCCAGCATCCCGGCAGCGGCCAGGAGGATGACCCCGGCGAACACGAGCAGCAGTACGTCCGCGTCGACGAGGCGGTTGGCCGCGGTGCCGGCGAGGCTGGCGGCGACGCCGACGATCCCGAAGGCGAGGCCGACGCCCCATCGCACCCGCCCGCTGCGCACGTGCCCGAGGGCCCCGGTGACGGCGGCGATGCCGACGATGAACAGGCTGCTGGTCGTGGCCGTGCGGGCATCCTGCCCGATGACGTAGACGAGCACGGGCACGGCCAGGATGGAGCCTCCGCCGCCGAGGGCGCCGAGGCTGAGCCCGATCAGCAGTCCCAGCCCGATCGCCGTGGCGGCGATCACGCGACCGTGCCCGGCTGCCCGCTGTCGGTGACCACCGGCAGACCGGCCTCGGCCCACCCCTTCATCCCGCCGGCGAGGTTGTGCACGGGCACCCCGGAGGCGGCCAGCAGATCGGCGGCCGTCTCCGAACGGTTGCCGGACCGACAGACCGCGATGGCCGGCCGGCCGGCGGGGATGGACTCGGGCCGCAGCTCGCCCAGCGGCACGTGCTGGGCTCGAGGGGCGTGGCCTGCGGCCCACTCCTGCGGCTCACGGACGTCGAGGAGTAGCGCCTCGCCGCGGTCGAGCATCTCCTCGGCCCGCTGCGCGTCGACGTCGGGGAGCCGGTCCTGATGGTTCGCAGTTGTCATGTCCGGCGTCCTTTCCGGTGCGGAGGTCAGCTGTACGTAGGCGTCAACATCAGGCTTCCGTGCCCGCCGGGTGTCCCGTGGGCGGATGTCAGCGCGCTGGTGAGCGCAAAGCGGTCGGCGCGGATCACGGTGTGCCGCCACTCGATGGGCACGCCGGAACTGATGCCGACCCGCTCGACGGCGAACGCAGCCGACGGTGGCTGCAGGTGCAGTGTCCGGTGCTCGGCCGGGGTGGGGATGATCGCGCGCACCGTCTCCTCGCCGGCGGTGACCGGGATGCCCGTCGTCGCCAGGAGTTGGTCGTAGAGGCTGGTGTGGCGGAAGTCGACCCCGAGCAGAGGTTCGCCCACCGAGGCCGGCAGCCATACACGGTCCAGCGCGAGCGGCGATCCGCCGGCCAGGCGAAGTCGCTCCAGGTACAGCAGTGGGGTGGACTCCTCGAGGCCGAGCCGCGGCGCGATGACGCCGTCGGCCCGGATGTCGAGGGCGCGGACCTCGGACAGCTGCTCGAGCCCGGTGTCCTCGACGGACGCGAAGAGCGAGTAGACGATCCCCGTCGGCTGTTCGATCACCGTGTCGGGCGTTGCCACGCGTGCGCGTCGGCCGCGGGAGACCTTCAGCACGCCCTCGGCCCGTAGGTGGCGGAGCGCTTCGCGGACGGTGTGCCGGCTCACGCCGTACTGCTCGACCAGGTCCAGTTCGCCGGGGAAGCTGCCGGCGAAGTCCCCGCGGTCCAGCCGAGCGCGCAGGTCGGTGAGCAGTTGATGCCACAGCGGCATTCCCGGCGTGCGCGTCAGGCGCCCCGCTCCGTTTCTGCCTGACGCCGAATCGACCGTCATGAAGCTCCCTGCCGTGCCGCCGAGAAGTCTCCTGATCCGGCTCCGACGTGGGGGTGCGCGTCACATCGGAACGTGTACGGTCATGTCTACACCAATTGTCCGGACAGGTGCAATCCGCAGGTCGAGTCACGGTGCAGGTCGAGGTGATTCCCATCGACGCGCTGCCGGAACGTGGTGGTGCTGTGGCTGGCCGGTGCGGGATGGGGGCGTCGATGCGATCGGCTTCTCGGCCGTCGGCTCGCGCGGGAGCAGGAGAGCGCGCCGCCAGGGGGCGCTTCACGTGGCGGGTCGAGGAAGTGCTGACCGCCGATCTGGGCTCCGCGGAGTTCGACCTGGTGCTGGACCTGCACCTTCCGCGCCCCCAGCTGGTGACGTCCCCGCTGGTGGTGTAAGTCCAGGCCACGACCGCGTGGGTGATCACGTGCGAGGGGCCATCGTGTGATGGTCAGCGAGACCACGCCAATGGTTCTCGCGGAAGGACACAGCACACGATGGCCCTGGACCAGTCTGCCCTGCTCGAGGTGCTCGATGCACTGAAGGCCGCCGATGTCGATGACCGGATCCGGTCGGCAGCGACCACGATCTACCAGGCCTTGATTGAGGCCGAGCTCACCGCGGTGATCGGTGCCGCCCCGCACGAGCGCACCGAGGCCCGGACCGCGCAGCGCAACGGCTCCCGCCCGAGAACCCTGTCGACGACGGCCGGGGATCTGGAGTTGCGGATCCCGAAGCTGCGCGCCGGCTCGTTCTTCCCATCGCTGCTGGAGCGGCGTCGGCGGATCGACCAGGCGCTGTTCGCGGTGGTCATGGAGGCCTACCTGCACGGCGTCTCGACTCGGAAGGTCGATGACCTGGTCAAGGCGCTCGGCGCGGACACCGGGATCAGCAAGAGCGAAGTCAGCCGGATCTGCGCCGACCTCGATGAGGAGGTGGCCGCCTTCGCCGACCGCTCGCTGGCCGATCAGGCCTTCCCCTACGTGTTCCTCGACGCGACCTACTGCAAGGCGCGAGTCAACCGGCGGGTGGTCTCCCAGGCCGTCGTGATCGCCACCGGGGTGGCCGCCGACGGACACCGGGAGGTGCTCGGCTTCGCCGTCGGCGACTCCGAGGACGGCGCCTTCTGGACAGCGTTCCTGCGCTCACTGAAGGCCCGCGGGCTGACCGGCACGCAGCTGGTCATCTCCGACGCCCACGCCGGGTTGAAGGCCGCCATCAGCGCGGTCCTGCTCGGCGCCAGTTGGCAGCGCTGCCGGGTGCACTTCATGCGCAACGTGCTCGCTCAGGTGCCGCGCGGCAACAGCGAGATGGTCGCCGCCGCCATCCGCACGATCTTCGCCCAGCCCGACGCCGAACACGTGCACTCCCAGCTCGACGTCATCGCCGGCATGCTCGGCCGCCAGTTCCCGAAGGTCGAGGCGATGCTGCGCGAGGCCGAGGAGGACCTGTTGGCCTTCGCTGGATTCCCGGTCGCGCACTGGAAGAAGATCTGGTCGACCAATCCCCTGGAACGGCTGAATAAGGAGATCAAGCGCCGCACCGACGTCGTGGGCGTTTTCCCCAACCCCGAGGCACTGCTGCGGCTGGCCGGCGCGGTGCTGGTCGAGGCGCACGACGAATGGCAGGTCTCCGACCGCCGCTACCTCTCCGAGGGCTCCATGGCCGTGCTCAACCACCCGAACCCGACCAAGGAGGTGGCGCAACCGGCACTGATCGCGTCATAGTCACCACACCGCTGACCAACACGGTGAGGACTACATCCACCACTCAGCGGGACGTCACCCCCCAGCTGGTCGACGTCCTCGCACGGTGGCCGACGTCGTCCGCCCGGCCGGCACCTGCTGGTCCTCGGGCACGACCGGGCAGAACCTGGCCCGCGGCATCGGTGGCCCGCAGGAACCCGAGTGCTCCACCACCGCGAGCTGCTGCGCGGAGCGGTCGCGAGCTGGAGCATCGCGCCTCGAGCGCATCGACCGGGCAACCGACTCCCGCACCGCGGTGGACACGCTCGTGTACGGACGGCGTCCCTGACGACGGTGTAGATCCGCGCCGAGGGGCTAAGACCGCGATGACCGATCAGGAGGAAGCCCCATGGTGACTGCTAGCGAGTCGAGTCGTGCCCGAGCACTGCTTTCGGCAGCAGGCCGCGGCGCGGCCGCGGGCGTGCTCGGGGTGGCTGTGATGACGGCGGCTGAGAAGCTGGAACAGGCCGTCACCCACCGGCCGAACTCCTACATCCCCGCCCGGACGCTGCTCACGCTGCTGGGCCGCCATCCGACCGACGCCGACCGTCCGACGGGCTGGAACTGGGCGATGCACTACGGGACCGGGGCCGTGCTGGGGGCCTTGCGCGGTGTGTGGGCTGCGGTCGGGCTTCGTGGCCCGCAGGCGCACGCGGCGCACACCATCGTGCGGCTGTCGACCGACCAGACGCTGGAGAACACCACCGGGGTGGGGGCCCCGCCGATGGTCTGGCCCCGCAACGAGCACGTCGTCGACATCCTGCACAAGGCCATCTACTCGGTCACGACCGGGCTGATTGCGGAGCGGTGGATCCAGCCCTCCCTGCAGTCCCGGCGTGGGCTGACCAGCCACTGACGCAGGAGGACGGGTATGACGGACACCGCCCCGCGACAAGTCGCGGCGGACCGCCGCCGATCGGTGTGGACCGGCACCATGCTCGGCATCGCCATCATGGCCGCCGCCGATGAAATCGTGTTCCACCAGATCCTGAGCTGGCACCACTTCTACGACCGGTCCACCCCTGACATCAGCCTGCTGTCGGACGGATTGCTGCAGACGGCCTACCTCGTGCTGCTGGTCGCCGGATTCTTCTGGTTCGCCGACCTGCGCCGCCGCGGAACGCTGGCGCGGCGTTCGGCGTGGGGCGGCTTCGTGCTCGGCCTGGGCATCTTCCATCTGTTCGACGGGATCGTCGACCACAAGCTCCTGGACCTCCACGAGATCCGCTACGGGGTTGATGTGCTGCCGTACGACCTGGCCTGGAACGGCGTTGCGCTGGTGCTGCTGGCGGTGGGCGCGATCATGCTGTGGCGGTCCCGGGACGAGGGGCCGGCCGGGGCCGATCGGCGGTGAGCACGCCGAGTGGAGCCCTCGCCGTGCTCGCCCACGGCGGCTCGCATGGGATAGGCGCGGCCGCCGCCACGTGGCTCCTGCCAGTGCTGGTCGCCGCCGTGCTCGCCGCCGGCTACCTGGCCGGCGTCGTCCGGCTGCGGGGGAGCGGACGCGGTTGGAGCCGCGGACGGACGGCGAGCTTCCTGCTGGGTACCGGCCTGATCAGCGCCGCGCTGTCTCCAGCGGTCGACGCCGGCACGGCCGGCGGGCACATGGCGCAGCACCTGTTGCTGGGGATGTTCGCGCCGATCGCACTGGTGCTGGGCGCCCCGGTGACCCTGCTGCTCGCCGGGCTGCCCGTGTCCGCTCGGCGCCCGGTGGCCGTGCTGCTGCGATCCCGGGCGCTGCACGCGCTGTCCCACGTGGCCACCGCCGCCGTGCTGAGCGTCGGCGGGCTGTACCTGCTCTACCTGACGCCGCTGTACGCCCTCAGCGCGCGCTCGGAGGTGGTGCACCACTTGGTGCACCTGCACTTCCTGCTGGCCGGGTACCTGTTCGCCTGGGCGGTGGCCGGCCCCGATCCCGCTCCGCGCCGACCAGGCATGGCGGTACGCCTGGCCGTCGTCGTCGTCGCCGGCGGCCTGCATGCCTTCCTGGCCAAGCTGCTGTACTCCCGTGCTCCTGTGCTCCCGGTGGGCGGAGGGCACGACGCTGCGGAGGTGGAGGCTGCGGCCCAGGTCATGTACTACGGGGGCCACGTCGCTGACCTGCTGCTGCTCGTCGCCCTGTTCGCCGCCTGGTATCGGCGCACCGGACGCTCTCTGGCGCGCGAAGCGACCTCGGCCCCCAGCACCCCCGCTGCTGTGTGAGTCTGCGGCTCCTCGCCGCGGCGGAGCGCGTGTCGTCAGAAGGGGACGGCTGCCCGATGCGTGTCGGCGACGGCAGCGACAAGGCGCCGCCAGCGTGACTCGCCGGCCGGAACGGGGGTGTTCGCAACCGGCGTGGTCGTCAAGGCCGGCTCCGCGGTGAGGCCGGGCTGCAGCGGCGCGGGTGAGGGCAGGGGCGCGGCGATCTGGGTCAACGAGAATCCTTCAGGGCAGTGCGGGCGGGCGCGGTAGGCCGCTGGGTGGCTTCCTCAGCGGGAGTGCGTGCCGCCCGGACAGAGCCGGTCGTCGACCGAAAGCGGGGTCACCGCGAGAAGGCACACGCAGAACGCGGGCCGACCCGGTGCAAATCCCCAGTACACAGATCGAGAATAGGCAGAAGGCGCCGACGAGTGCAACAGGCCTGGCAGGAGCGGTCCCGGGCATACCTGTCGAACGGCCCAGGTCTGACGGTGGGGGTACCAGTCAGCCGACTCCCTCCCGACCATCTCGTTGCCTCGGCGAGGGCGTGCCGCAGGGGGCTGCGCGGACGAGGTTCGAGGGCGTGGGCACCGGACCGCCCGAGTGGCAGGACATGCGGAACGGGCTGGACGGTCCGGAGACCGCCCAGCCCGTCAGGGACAGACCTGCACTGCGCCCGGTGGGTGAGCGCGGAGGCGGGTGGAGTCAGCGCCCGATCAACCTGCTCAGCCAGCCGCCGGACCGCTCGGGGCGAGGGTGGCCCGGGCAGCGCTCGGCGCTGGGGATGCCGGCCATGACCTGGTCGACGTGTTGGCCGCATCCGGCCCAGGTGGTCCTGCCGCAGGTCTTGCAGGTGGCTGCTCGGCACATGGTGGATCTCCTCGTTGTCGGTGAGTGGGGCGGCCGTCGGCCACCGGATCAGTCGTGGGCGAAGCGGATGTTCGGCAGGACCCGGGTGAGCCATGCCGGGCTCCACCAGGCGGCTGCGCCGGTGAGCCGGAGCATCACCGGCAGCAGCACGAGTCGGACGAGGAAGGCGTCGAGCAGGACCGCGACGCCGAGGATGATCCCCATCTCCTTGGGCGGCAAGGGGCCGGACAGGGCGAAGGTGAAGAACACCGCGACCATGACGGCGCCTGCAGCGAAGATGACCCGGCCGGAGTGTGCAAGGGCGCCGATCATCGCCTCTCGCGGGTCACCGGTCCGCTCGTAGTGCTCCTTGGCGCTGGCCAGGAGGAAGACCGTGTAGTCCATGGCGATGGCGAAGATCATCGCGAAGAAGAACACCGGGGCCCAGGCGTCGAGGAAGCCCTGGCTCTCGAAGCCGAAGAAGCCAGCCCCGATGCCCTCCTGGAAGACCAGGCGGGCGACGCCGAACGCGGCGGCGGTGGACAGCAGGCTGGCCAGGGTGCCCAGCAGCGAGATCAACGGCGCCTGCAGTGCGACCAGCAGGAGCAGGAAGCCCAGCACGAGAACGACCCCGATGACCAGGGGCGTGGACTCGTCCAGTTGCGTCTTGAGGTCGAGGTTCTCCACCGGCGCGCCGCCGACCAGGGCGGAGTCGGGGAGGTCGGCGCGCAGCCGGTCGACCAGCGTGGACAGCTCGGGGTCCGAGGGGTCCACGGTGGGGACGGCCTGGATCATCGCCAGATCGGTGCCGTCCGACGCCGGCATGGGGGGCATCACACCCGCGACGGCGGGGTCATCCCCGAGGACGGCGGCAGCGGTCGGGGCGTCAGCGGTGTCCACGACGACCTGCAGGGTCCCGGGCGCCCCCTCGCCGAAGGCCTCCTGCACCTGGTCGTAGCCGATCCGGGCGCTGGCGTCCTCCGGGAGCACCTTGATCGAGGGCATCGCCGTCTTCAGTCCGATGATCGGGGCGGCGAGGGCGAGCAGGACGAGCAGCGAGCCGATGCCGTAGACCATCGGTCGCTTCCACAGGCGCTCACCCCACGCGGCGAAGCGCGGGGAGCGGTGCTCTCCGGCGCGGACCCAGGGAAGCGCGATCCGGTTGATCTTCAGGTCCAGCTTGAACAGGACCAGGGGGAGCAGCGTCAGGGTGGCGGCCAGGACGAAGACGACGGCGAGCATGATGCCGCCGGCCATCGACCGGAACGACGGCGAGGGGACCAGCATCACCGCCGACAAGGAGACGAGCACCGTCGCGCCGGAGAGCAGGACGGCCTTGCCGGCGGTGTCCATGGTCTCGGCGATCGCGCGCACCGGTGGTGCGCCCGCGCCCATCCGTGCCGCGCGGTAGCGGACCACGAGGAAGAGCGCGTAGTCGATCCCGAGGGCCAGGGCGAACATCATCGCGAAGTTCATGGCCCAGATGGAGACCGGCACGAGCTCGTTGATCAGGACCAGCGAGCCCGCGGAGGCGACCAGTCCGGCGAGCGTGAGCAGCAGGGGCAGCCCGGCGGCGACCAGCGCGCCGAAGGCCAGCACCAGGATGCCCAGGGTCACCGGCCAGGACAGCATCTCCGACTTGAGCATCGCGTCGAGGTTGGCCTCGTTGAAGTCCGACCACAGCAGCGAAGCGCCGGTCGGGTTGACCTCCACCGACCCGGTGGACATCGCCTCCAGAGGTCCCTTGAGGTCGTCGGCGGCCCGGACCATCTCGTTCGTGTCGGCGCCTGCGCCCGCGAGCAGGACGGCGGTGCTGCCGTCCGGGCTGAGTGTCGCGCCGGGTTGCGGCTGGAGGACCTCGCCGATGCGATCCTCGCCGGCGAGGAGCTCGGTGGCGCGGGCGAGGACGTCCGCCCCGGCGCCCTCGGTCACCGGGCCGTCGGAGCTGTGGACGACGACCTGGATGGCCGAGCTGGCGTTGCCGCCGAAGTGGTCGACGGCGAGTTCGCGGGCGGCGACGGATTCGGAGCCGTCGGCCTGCCAGCCGGCTCCGGACAGTGCGGCCTCGACGCGGGGGGCGAAGAAGCCCAGGCCGACGATGAGCAGCAGCCAGACGACGGTCGTCGTCCTGGCGTGGGCGGTGACCCAGACCCCAAGCCGGCCGAGCGGGCCAGGGCGGAATGACGTGGATACGGAGTCGGGCTGGCGGCTGGTCGCCGTCGTGGTCACGGATGAGTCGCTTTCGTCAGAAGGGGAGTGGGTGGCGGCCGGCGACGGCCGCCGAGTCAGCGAGCGGCGGAGTCGTCGTGCAGACCCACGGCGGCCGCACCGACGTCGGGATCGCCGTAGCCGCCGTTGACCAGCACGGGCCGGCGGCCTGCGCGAGCGAGCATCGAGGCGGCGATGGAGGCGCGGTAGCCCGAGCCGCAGTACACCCACACGTCGCCGTCGGGAACCTCGTCGAGGCGGCCGGGCAGGTCGTGGATCGGGATGTGCCGGGAGCCGCGCACGCCGCCTCCGGCGCGCTCGTCGTCGCGGCGCGCGTCGAGGACGACAAGGTTCGGGTCAGAACCCAGCGCCGCGGCCAAGCCGGAGAAGTCGCTGACCGGGTAGGAGGCAAGCTCGCGGCCGGCGGCCAGGGCCTCGGGGCTGCCGATCGCAGCACCCGCGAGCCGGTCGATGCCGATGCGGACGAGCTCGCGGCGGGCCTCGGCGACCTGCTGCTCGGTCTCGCCGATCAGGGTGATCGGTCCGCCCCATGGGATGAGCCAGCCGACGTAGGTGACGAAGTTGGCGATGGCCAGCTCGAAGTTCAGGGCCCCGGGCAGGTGGCCGGCGGCGAACGCGGTGCGGGTACGCAGGTCGATCACCCACTCGCCGGCGGCCAGCCGTCCGGCCAGCTCGGCGGGGTCGACCTGTCGCGGCGCGGAGAGGTCCACGGGCGCCGGGCCGGCGGCGTTGCCCGGCCCCATGTGGCTGTACCAAGCAGGAATCGCCGTCAGGCCGGCGATCAGCTCGTCGACGAAGGTCTGCTCGTCCCGGGTCAGGGCCGGGTTGACCTTGGCCTGCTCGCCGACGGTGGAGGAGTCGCCGCTGGTCGGGGTGGCCGCACAGAACGAGCCGAAGCCGTGGCTGGGGAAGACCGGAGTGCCGGCGGGCAGCTCGTCGACGAGCCGGCGCACCGAGTGGTACTGGGCGTGGGTGAGCTCATCGGTGTGCTCCGGACCGACCAGGTCGGTGCGGCCGGTGGCGCCGTACAGCATGGAACCGCCGGTGAACACGGCCTGCACCTGACCGTCGGCGTCCGCGACGACGTAGCTGACGTGGTGGTGCGTGTGCCCGGGAGTGTGCAGCACGCGCAGCCGCATCGGGCCGGCATCGAGGACGTCCCCGTCGGCGGCCGGCACCCGGTCGTAGGCGACGGTGTCACCGGCCGGGACGACGTAGTCGGCGCCCACGCGGCCGGAGAGCTCGAGGCCACCGGTCAGGTAGTCGTTGTGCAGGTGGGTCTCCAGGACCAGCGCGATGCGGACGGCCCGCTTCTCGGCCAGGGCCAGCACGCGGTCGATGTCGCGCTGGGGGTCGATCACGACGCCGATCCCGCCGTCGCTGATCAGGTAGCTGCGGTCGCCGAGGCCGGTGGTCTCGATGATGTCGATCTGCACGGAAGGCTCCTCAGTACGGTACGGGGCAGGGGTATCTGCGTGGCAAATAGGAGACGACGTCAGGCGGTGGGGCGACCCTCGGCGATCCACTGCGTCATGCCCCCGTCGAGGTTGGCGACGTCGTAGCCCTGGCCTGCCAGGAACTTCGCGGCCTGGGAGCTGCGCCCGCCGCTACGGCAATCAGTGATGACTGGGCGGGCCCGGTCGAGCTCGAAGACGCGGGCGGGCAGCTGGCCCAGCGGGATGTGGGTGCTGCCGGCGATCCGGCCCTCGGCCAGTTCGGCGGCCTCCCGCACGTCGAGCAGAACCGCCTCGGTGCGGTCGGCGGCCTGAGCTGGAGTGAGCTGGGGAATCTGCTGGGTCATCGTGACTCCAAGAAAGATTGGTCAGGCGAGGGAGAGGAAGAGGCGCTCGAGCTCGCGCAGGTCGATCTCGCGGGTCTCGCTGTCCTCGTTGGTCGAGCAGAAGCGCATCCCGGTGGAGACGACGGCGAAGCCAGCCTTGTTCAGCGCCTTGGAGGCGGCGGCGAGCTGGGTGACGACGGCGGAGCAGTCCCGGCCGTCCTCGATCATGCGGACGATGCCGCCGATCTGGCCCTCGATGCGCTTAAGGCGCTTGACGACGTCGGCGAGTTCGCCCTGGGGGATGTCCACGGCACTACCGTACATACCCCGGGGGGTATCGGCAACCGGCCTTGCGGCGGCTCAGCGCCTCCGCGATACGAACCTCGCCGTGGGCTGACCGGTGCGTGTCCATGGGTATGCCTGTGGGCGGAACCGCGAGCCCTCTTCAGGGCGAACAGGTAGCCGGGTCTCGAGAGGTTCCCTGTCGAGCCGGTGGATGTTTCGCGGCACCGGTTTCGAGACCGGTCGTCGTTGGGGGGACCGGTTCGCCACGCGCCGACTCGTGAGGTGGGATGAGCGGCTGAGGGGAGGGGTCGACGATGGACCAGCGTTCAAGGCATCAACCGTGCACGGCAGTCGCGGCGGTCAGCGCCCAAGCGATTCTGCTCACTGGGCTCGCGTGGCCCGTCCGCCCGCCTCCCCACCCACGGACCCTCCGGTGGATCGGTCGCGTCATGAGTGGGGCGGGACTCGTCATAGCAGGGGTGGCCGCGGCCGGCTTGGGACCGGCGCTCACTCCCTCTCCGCTGCCTTCAACGCAAGCGCAGCTTCGGCGCGATGGAATGTTCGGGCGAGTGCGGCATCCGATCTACAGCGGCCTACTCCTCTTGGGCGCCGGTCGACTCCTGACCGCAGGCCGTCGTCGGGTTGCTCCGGCGGTCGCACTCACGCTGCTCCTGGCCGCCAAGGCACGATGGGAGGAGCGCCTCATGAGCACTCGCTTTCCGGATTACCCGTCATACGCCGCGACGACCCCCCGCTTCATCCCGGCCATGCGCCGGTCCCGCAAGTGACGCGGCGAGGCGGTCGTGCGCCGATGTGCTGCTACTCAGCTAGGCCATGTCCAAGCATGACCCTCTCAGGCCATCCAGGCCCCTCCGTGCGCCCGACTGGCGACCGGCAGGCCCCGCTGTGAGGGACGGGGTACGCATGCAGTCGTCTCTGAACTGAGCGGCCGACGGGTGGAGGCTCGTGCGTGCATCGCCCGGCGGAGCACGCACCACCCGGTCTGACAACTGAGGGGTGGGCACTGAGCCGGCGGGGTGTCGGCCCAGCCTCGTGACGACGAGAGGCGGCTGGCTGGGCCTCAGTGGTGATCGGCCGCCCGCTCCAGCCGCCAGCCCTCTCCACGGCACCCGTCCGGCAGCGGCGGGAAGCGGTGCCCCTTGACGTCGGTGGACTCGTAGGCATGGTCGCCGTGTCCCTCCGAACAGCGGTAAATCCCGCTGCGGGGAACCATCTGACCGGGGTGGAAAGTGTCCTCGTCAAGTGCCATCCGCGACCGGTACCCGGTAGCGGGCCCTGCACTCGGCGGGACGAACGGATCAGCCGCAGCACGCACAGTGCGCCGCCATGCATGCCGGCACGCTGATCAGAGGCCGTCCGTGCTGGAGCGGGAGTAGTCGGCGGTTGCCCGGGCATGAGTGGGGCGCCTGCCGGTGGACCCGTTGTCCGTGTGGCGCTCCACCGGGGGCGTGGGCGGCGACGTCGGCCGCGCGACCTGCGACTCAGGACGGATGTGCTGTGGACGTCGAGCTGACCACCGGGCAGAGCGTGATCGGCGCCTTCCTGATCGCCCTGGCACTCGCCGCGCTGCACCTGGCAGCCCCGCGGATCCGCAAGCTCCCCCTCGTCCCGGAACGGGCCACCGGCTCCTTCGCCGGTGGGCTCGCCGTGGCCTACGTGTTCCTGCACCTCCTGCCCGAGATCGCCGAGGGCAACGAAGCCATCGGAGAGGCGCTGTCCGACGTCGTGCGGCCCACACCGCTGATGGACCTCGGTCATCTTCCTCGTGGCGCTGTTCGGCTTCACCGTCTTCTACGGGCTGGAACGACTGGCCGATCGCCAGCACCGCGCAGCGCCCGTCCACGCCGTCTCACGGAGCAGCGGTGGCGCCGGCTCGCCGGAGGGCGGCACGGCGACGAAGGACGACCGCGATCCGGGGACGGAGCCCAGCCGCGGCGTGTACCTGCTCCACCTCTCCTCGTTCATGGTCTACAACGCCCTGATCACGTACACGATGGCGCTCCGGCTCCGCACCGGAATCGCCTTTGCAGTCCTGTTCACCATCGCCATGGGCCTGCACTTCGTGCTCACCGACCGCGGCCTGGAGGAGCACTACCCGACCCGGTTCACCGCCCGCGGACGCCTGGCACTGGCCGCTGCCCTCCTGGGCGGCTGGGCCGTCGCGGCACTGTTCGCGCCGTCCAGCACCCTCGTCGTCGCGCTGCTCACCGCTCTGCTGGGCGGCTCCATCCTGCTCAACGTCTTCAAGGAAGAGCTGCCCTCGACCCGCAGGTCCAGCTTCGGCTGGTTCCTCACCGGCCTCACCCTCTACGCGGCGCTGCTCACTTTCGTGACCGCACTGAGCGAGTGACCCGTCACGGCCCCTCGGAAGCCGGGCGCCAGCGACGGCCACCGCCCGATGAGGTGGCCGAACCCGTGCGGAAACGTTGTTCCGCCGGATCGGCCAACCCCTGGGCGCTACGAAGACCAACCCGGTCTTCCTGCAGTCGCTGAGACCTCGTCTCGATGCTCTGCCACGACGGTGCAGGCGCCCTCGGCTGCCGCGCGGGAGCTCCGGGGTAATGGTCCGGCCGTCCTCCGGGCCTTCCCAGCCCTGTGCCAGGAGGCTTGCGCAGCCCGCTGTAAGCCTGGAGACGTTCTCCAGTGAATGGAAAGCCGTCAGGGGACCGGACCCCCTCCGCCGCCACGGTTGCTCAAAGGTCAGCCCTGGCGCTCGAACGCTCGTCGGCCGCGTACCCCGCGCCGGACGATGAGGTGTCGTGCGACCGAGGCGGACGGTGAGCGCTAGGGTCCTACGCCACGAACGGGTGTCCACCGAACGAGTGATGGGGGGCTGCCGTGGCGCGGCCGCTGCTTCGAGGCGATCGCCTGCAGGCCGCCCGGGAGTCCGCGGGATTGAGCCGGGACGACCTCGCCGAACGCCTCGAGCTGTCGAGCCCCGCAAGAGTCCGCGTGTGGGAGCTAGGCCTGGAGCGTCCGCGGCCCCGCTTCGTGCCCCGACTGGCCGCCGCGGTGGGAATCGATCCGCTGCACCTGCTCGACGTCGATCCCGACGATCCACCGCTGGCGGCGCTCCGGCTGGCGGCCGGCCTGGCGACGAACGAGATGGGCGCACCGGGGGTGTCCGTCATGACGTACGTGCGACTGGAGGACGGCAGGCCCGGTACCGAGCCGACGGCGGACGCCGTCCATGCCGTGGCCGGATTGCTGGGTGTGGACGAGTCCCGCGTCCAGGCCGCGATCCGTCGCGCGCGCCGTGACCACGCGCCCTTGGCGTCAACTGGAGGTTGACCGGAGGATTACTGGAGATCTGGGGCTTTCCCTTCTGACGGTCTTTGGTGGTAATTTCCCGCAACCTCGTCCGGGAGGCGCCCGTGATCCGCAGGTCAGAGTCGCGTTGTGCGATGGCGGCTGGCCTCGGCGCGGTCCTGGAGACTGGACCGGCGAGCTCGCCGGCCGCGCTGCACGGCACCGCTTCGCGGGCGGTCGATGGGGTACGGGGCCGCATCGTCGCTCTCGCGTCGGTGCTGGCACTCGCCGCATGCGGAACGGACGGGGAAGCCACGGAGCAGACCTCGCCCCAGGCATCGGCCTCCGAGACCAGTGCGGCGTCCACCAGCTCGGGCCCGTCGATGAACCCTGACGAGGCGGCGGCCGCCGACGCGGCGATGGCCGTCTACCGGGATGTGACTCGGCTGGTCCAGGATGCGCGCCGCGACCCGACGCAGGACTGGCTGCCGGCCTACGCGCAGCTGTACCGCAGACCCCTATCGGTCCGCCGAGCTGCTCGAGATCTCGGCTCTCCGGGATCGCGGTATCGCCCACACCGGCGAGGTGATCCACACGCCCGACGTCTTCGCTGTCGACCTTGCTGGTGGCACAGACGGAACCCTCCGCACAGTCACGATCCAGGACTGCGTCGACACCCGAGACTTCCCGGCCACGGTCAAGGCCACTGGTGACGTCGTGAGCGTCGATCGACCGCCGCACGTCGCCGTTGCCACGGTTGTCTTCTACCCGCCACCCGAGGACCGCTGGTTGGTCGCCACCGTCGACGTGCAGGACGAGACGTGCTGACCCATTCCTGGGCGCGTGCGGCCGCCGGCGTCCTGGCGACCGTCCTCCTCCAGGTCCCGGCCGCGGTCGCCACCGCCGCGCCCCAGGAGATCTGCCTGCCCTCCGGCTTCTGCTACATCGAGGACATCCGGCCGGCCGTGCCCAGTTCGCCCTCCACCGTCCCCGCCCGGGCTGCGGCGCCGGCACCGTCCGAGTGCACCTCGTCGAACGGTGCTGCGGTGCCCTGCTACCAGGACAACCTTGGCTGGTATGAGTCATCCAGCGGCTGCTACCTCAAGCTGATGGACCCCCAACCCCCTCCCGGCTCGCCGCTGTGGGAAGGGCATACGCCAGGGGACGGCGGTGCCCTCTACATCGCCAACTGCGGTGCGGCGGACGGCGGCTCGCTCGGTTCCACGGCCACCGGGATCGCCTGGCGTCGCGGGCCACCGGCCGCAGTCATCGACCCCGAGGTCCTCGCACAGCGCGCCATCGCCGCCATGCAACTGCAGCCGCCGCTACTGCGCACCGCACCCCCGCAGGCGTCGGCCAGCGGACTGGTCGGCCTCCCGATGTGGATGTGGACCGATCGCGCGGAGAACGTCTCCGGACCCATCACGCGCTCCGCTACCGAAGGGCCGGTCGCCGTCGAAGCGACCGGCGTGGTCTCCCGCATCGCCTGGGACATGGGCGACGGGACGCCACCGTCACCTGCGGCCTCGGAACGCCTCACTCCCCGGGTGCCGACGGCCCCTCCCCGGACTGCGGCCACACCTATGACCGCGCATCGGCCAACCACGTGCCCGGCGGCGGACCGTGGCCGATCACCGCTACGACCACGTGGACGGTCACCTGGTCCGGTGGAGGTCGCACCGGCACCGAAACGGTGCAGCTGTCCTCGACCGGCGAGCTCTTCGTCGGCGAGCTCCACGTGCTCAACCAGGCCGAGGAGCGCTGATGGCCAGGATGCGGACAGCCCCCACCGACGACGTCGTCGAGGGCAACGGCTGGGTGCCCCCACCACTGCCCCAGGCTCCGGTGCTCCCGCCACCACGACGCCGCCGGCGCCCCGCCCTGCTGGCCCTGGCGGTCGCCATGGTCGTGCTCGGTGCACTCGGTGCCGCCTACCTCGCCACCTCGCTCGGCCAGACGACGTCGGTGATCGCCGTCGCTCAGCCGGTCGCCTGGGGGCAGACGATCACCGCTGCCGATCTCGTGGAGGCACGCATCGCCGCCGACCCGGCCCTGTCCCCGGTCCCGTACACCGACCGCGAGCGGGTCATCGGCCGAACAGCAACAGCAGACCTCCTACCCGGAACACTCCTCACCCGCGACGCGACCACCGATCAGCGGCTTCCTCCGCCCGGTCAACAACTCGTCGGCATCGGACTGCCGGCCGTGCAGCTTCCGGGCACGCCGCTGCGACCGGGGGACGACGTGCTGCTGGTGCCTCTGCCGACCGAAGGTCAGGCGGCACCCACCGCTTCTTCGGTCACCGTGGCGGCCACCGTCGTCCGCGCAGGGGAGCCGGGCACGGACGGGCGGCGTGTCGTCGACGTCCTCGTCGACGAAGCCGACGGCCCAGACGTGGCAGCCCGCGCAGCCGCCGGGCTGGTCGCTCTCGTCGTGGTCGCAGGGGAGTAGGCGACCCACCGTGCTGATCGCGATGACCTCGGCCAAGGGAGCCCCCGGCGTGACCACCGCCGCGCTCGCCCTCGCCCTGTCCTGGCCCCGCCGCACGGTGCTCGCCGAGCTCGATCCGGCCGGCGGCGACGTCCTGGCCGGCTACGGCCGCGGCGAAGTCTCCGCAGGCGGGCTGGCCGAGCTGGAGCTGGCGGCGCGGCGTGGCGGACCGGCACGGCACCTGGAGGCGCACCTGCTGCAACTGGACGCCGGCGCGCGGGTGCGGCTGCTGCCCGGTCTGACCGACCCCATCGGCGCGCGGCACGTGGACTGGCACCGCCTGGCCGGGGCGCTCGCCGCGATCGACGGCGGCACGACGGACGCGCTGGCCGACTGCGGCCGGCTCGGCGCCGAGCACTTCCCCCGGGACGCCGTCCGGCGGGCGGCCGCCGTGATCGTCGTGTCCCGGTCGTCGCTGCGCGCCGTGCGCGCCGCGACCCACGCGGTCGCCGCGTTGAAGGCCGAGTCAGCATCGGGGGCGGGTGTCTGTGCGCTCGCCGCGGTCGTCGTCGCAGCAGGGGAGCCCTACGGCGAGCGCGAGATCGGCGACGCTCTCGGCATCCCGGTCCTCGGCGCGCTGCCCCGCGACGACAAGGCAGCGTCGGTGCTCAGCGACGGCGTACCGGCCGGTCGCTCCTTCCACCAATCGGCGCTGCTGAGAGGGGCGCGGGAGGTCGCCGCCCGCGTCGCAGAGTTCGCCGCCCGGCACGAGGCCATACTCAGCCCGCCGGCCCAGGTCCCCGCACCGGTGCACCCGATCGGACACGAGCATGTCCGCTGAGCAGCTCGACCTGGGGCGGTCCCTGCCCGCCGTCAGGCCGCAGGTCGACTGGCCGTTGGTGCGCCGACTGCACGAGACGACGGCGACCGCGCTCGCCGAGGAGCTCAAGCGACGTCCTTCCCTGGGTTCGGCCGCGGAGCAGGAGCTGGCTCGCACGCTCATCCAGGACGGCATGGACGCGCTGGTCCGAGAGCGCATGCGCGCGGGGCAGGCGGTGCCGTCCCCGGACGAGGAGCTGGCGATCGCCGAGGCCGTGTTCGCCGCCCAGTTCGGGCTGGGCCGGCTGCAGCCCTACGTCGACGATGCGCAGGTCGAGAACATCGAGGCGCACGGCTTCGACAACGTGTGGATCGGCTACGCCGACGGCCGCGACGTCCGCGTCGACGCGATCGCCGACTCCGACGAGGACCTGGTCCGGCAGCTGCAGCACATCGCCGCCCGGCTGGGCCGCGCCGAGCGCACGCTGACCACGGCCAGCCCGCTGCTGACCATGCGCCTCCCTGACGGCTCCCGGCTGGCCGCGGTGATCGAGACCGTGCCCCGCCCGCAGCTTGTGATCCGGCGGCACCGGATCCGCGACGTCGACCTCGACGACATGGTGGGGCTGCGCGCGATCGACCAGCCGCTGGCCGAGTTCCTGCGCGCTGCGGTGCGGGCCCGGAAGAACATCGTGGTCACCGGCGGACAGGGCGCCGGCAAGACCCTGCTGCTGCGGGCGCTGGCCAACGAACTCCCGATCGAGGAGAACCTGGCCACGATCGAGAAGCACTTCGAACTGCTGCTGCACGAGCTGCCCGACCGCCACCCTCGGGTGGTGCCGTTCGAGGCGCGCGAGGGCACCGGCGAGCGCGGCCCGGACGGACGTCGCCTCGGGGAGGTGACCCTGACCGAACTCGTCGAGCACGCCCTGGTGATGAACGTCAGCCGGGTGTGGCTGGGCGAGGTCCGCGGCGAGGAGGCCTGGCCGCTGATCGAGGTCATGGAGGCCGGCGAGGGTGGTTCGGCCTGCACCCTGCACGCCCGGTCGGCCCACCACGCCTTCGAACGACTGGCCAACCTGTGCATGCGCGGCCGGGGCTCGGTCACCCCCGAGCACGCCTACCGGTCCTGCGCCTCGGCGATCGACCTCATCGTGCACATCACCACGGTTGACGAGCGGTGGATCGGCGGGCAGCGGCACCGCTTCGTCAGCCAGGTCGTGGAGTGCAACGGCATGGGGGAGGGCGGGCGACCGGCGGTCACGGAGGTCTTCGCCGCCGGGCCGGATGGGCGGGCGACGCCCGCGCACGATCCGGTCGACCTGGCCGACTACGTGCGGGTCGGCTTCGATCCCGGCTGGCTCCGCCCCGGCCAGGAGCACTGGGCAAGCGCCACCGGGGGACGGCGGTGACCGGCGTGGTGCTGCTGGCCGGCGTGTGCGGCGCGCTGGTGGTCGGTGGCCCCCTCCTCGCCGCGCATGCGCTCACCGCCGATAAGCGGCCGGCGCGGCCTCCTCGCCGACGCCGCCCGGCGGCGTGGGCCGACGGGCCTACGACGCGCCGGCAGCGAGCGCTGTGGGCGGCGGGTGCAGCAGCGGCCGCTGTCGTGTGGCTGGCTTCGGGGTGGCCGGTCGGCGGGGTCCTGGCCGGGCTCGCGGTAGTCGGGGTGCCGTGGCTGCTGACGCAGTTCTCCGCCGGGAATGCGGCGGTGGAGCGGCTCGAGGCGTTGCAGGAGTGGGTGCGGCGCACCTCCGATGTCCTGGCCGCCGGCGGAGGGCTGGAGCAGACGCTGATCCGCTCGGCGCGAACCGCACCGGAGCCGATCCAGGTCGAGGTCGCGACGTTGGCTGCCCGGCTGCAGGCGCGCTGGTCCACGTCCCGTGCGCTGCTGGCCTTCGCCGACGACCTGGACGACGCCGCCGGTGATCTGGTGGTCGCCGCCCTGCTGCTCGGTGCGGAGCTGCGCGGTCCGGGGCTGGCCCGGGTGCTGACCGAGCTGGCGCACAGCCTCACCGAGGAGGTCACCATGCGCCGCAAGGTGGAGGCCGACCGCGCCAAGCCCCGGGCCAACGCGCGCTGGCTGTTGCTCATCACCGTCGCCGCCGCCGGGCTGGCCGCCCTGAACGGGGACTACCTGGCTCCCTACGGCACCGCGCTCGGGCAGCTGGTGCTGGCCGTCATCGCCGCCTTGATGGTCGGTTGCCTGCTGTGGATGCGCCGGCTCACGGCGGCGGCGCCGACGGTCCGCTTCCTCGTCGACCCGACGACGCGCGGCGGGGCGGCACGGGACCCGGAGGAGGTGCCGGCCCGGTGAGCGCGGCGCAGGTACTCCTCATCGGTTGCGGCGCAGCCGTCGGGCTGGGGCTGTTCCTGCTGCTACGGACCGCGCTCGTGATCGAGCAGCCGCGGCTGTCCGACGCGCTGGCCCGGTTGGACGGGCGCGCCCCGATCGGTTCCGTGCGACCTGTCGGGGAGGTGGGAGACCGCTGGGCGCAGGCGGCAGGACGGACCGGGTCGTGGGCCGCCGCTCGGCTGCCCACGACCGGTCTGCAGGCGCCGGGATCGGCGTTGGCGCTGATCGGCTGGACGCCGGCGGGGTACGCCGTCCGCAAGATCGGCATGGCTCTGTTCGGCGCGGCGTTTGTGCCGCTGCTCACGGCCGTCCTCGGCATCGTCGGCGTCCACCTGCCGGTCGTGGTTCCGGTGGCCGGATCGCTAGCGCTGGCCGTTGGCCTGTTCCTCGTCGTCGACCTGGTCGTGCGGGACCAGGCCGCCGAGGCGCGCGGCCAGATGCGCCGGGCGCTCTGCTCCTACCTCGACCTGGTCAGCCTCCGCCGGGACGCCAGCGAGGGCCCCACCATGGCTCTGGAGCGTGCCGCCGCGATCGGCGACGGCTGGGTGTTCGGCCGCATCAGCGACGCGTTGGTCACGGCCCGGCTCGCAGGCGACCCACCGTGGGAGGGGTTGCGCCGGCTGGCCGCGGATTCTGGTGTCGGGGAGCTGGCCGACGTCGCCGACATCGCGGCGGTTGCCGCCCAGGAGGGCGCGTCGATCGCCCCGACGCTCCGGGCCCGTGCGCAGTCCCTGCGCGTCCAGCTGCTGGCCGACGAAGAGGCGGCGGCCAACACCGCCAGCGAGAAGCTCACCGCCCCGGTGGCGCTGCTGTCGATCGCCTTCCTGCTGCTCTTCCTCTATCCCGCCCTGGCCCGACTGATGGCCACCTGACCGCCATGCCCCTCAGAAGGAGAGTCCGATGATGCCGCTGATGACCACCCTGACCATCCTCGCCGCAGCACTGCGCGACCGGCTCCGCGATCTGCGGGGCGAGCCGGAACGCGGCTCGCTGTCGGTGGAGCAGGTGATCATCACGGTGGCTCTGATCGGCATCGCCGTCGCGCTGGTCGCGATCATCGCCAACGCGGTCACCTCCCGCTCAGCCGAGATCCAGTAGCCCGCCCGTGGCCCGCTCCGCCAGCTCACGCGGCCCCACACCGCTGTCCCGGCTGTGCCACGTCCGTGGCCGCCGGACCAGCGGCGTGGCGCGCCGGCAGCTGTCAGGGGAACGCGGCGCGGCGTCGGTGGAACTGGCGGTCACGTTCCCCGTCGTGCTCCTGCTGGTCATGACGTTGATCCAGGCGGCCCTGTGGTTCTACGCCCGCTCGGTCGCCCTGGGCGCGGCCCAGGAAGGCGCCCGCGAGGGTCGGGTGCAGCCCGCGTCGACCGCACGCGCCCAGTCGGCGGCCGAAGGCTTCCTCGACCAGACCGCGGAGGATCTGCTCACCGGCCGGGACGTGACCGTGGCGGGCTCCCCGAGCAGCATCGAAGTGACCGTGACGGGCACGTCGATCAGCCTCTTCCCCGGCCTGTCCGGGTGGGCGGTCACCCAGAGCGCCGTTGGCCCCGTGGAACGGCCCACGCCATGAACGGACGGGCGGGGGATCAGGGCTCGGTGTCGGTCGAGCTGGCGTTGCTGACCCCGGCGCTGCTGTTGCTGCTGTCGTTCGCCGTCGTGGCCGGACGTACCCAGGTCGCTGAGGGCGCCGTCGCCGAGGCCGCCCGCGCGGCCGCCCGGGAGGCATCACTTGCCCGGGACGACGTCACCGCCGCCGCACTGGCCAGAGCCCAGGCGGACCGCACCCTGGCCGCCCAGGACCTGCGCTGCCAGAGCACGAGCGTCGACATCGACACCACCGGCTTCCAGACTCCGCCCGGCCAGCCCGGCGACGTCACCGTGTCGATCACCTGCGTCGTCGGCATGGCGGACCTGCTCGCGCCGGGCCTGCCCGGATCGGTCACCGTCGAGGCGTCCTTCACCAGCCCCGTCGACGCCTACCGCGAACGATGACCAGCCAGCGACGCCGTCAGCAGTCGGACGCCGAGCGCGGCGCGATCGGCGTCTTCCTCGTCGTCCTCGTCCCCGGGCTGCTGCTCATCATCGGCCTGGCCGTCGACGGCGGCGCCAAGGTGGCCGCCACCCAGCGCGCCAACGCCATCGCCGACGAAGCCGCCCGGGCCGGCGGACAGGCGCTCGACGTCGCCGCTGCCCTCAGCGGGCAGGTCCGCGTGGATCCGGCCGCTGCGGTCGCCGCCGCGCAGGACTACCTCGACCGCAACGACGTGGCCGGGGCGGTGACCGTCGTCGACGGCGACACCCTGCAGGTGACCACCACGATCTCCGAGCCCACGACCTTCCTCGGCCTGATCGGGATCTCCACGCTCACCGTGGAGGGCACCGGCACCGCCGACCTGATCACCGACCAGCGCGGGGGAGAGGGCCCATGACCACACCACTGTCGGCGCAGGAGCTGCTGCGCCGGCTGATCGCCGGAGTCCTGCTGGCGGCCGCGGTCGCCGGCGTCCCGGTCGCACTCTGGGAGTTCGGCGGCGCCTACCTGCCCGACGAGCTGCCCTCCTGGGAACAGGTGACCACCGCGCTGAGCCGCCCGGACACCGGCGCGCTCTTCCTCGGCCTGCTCGTGGTCATCGGCTGGGTCGCGTGGGCCTGCTTCGCCCTCTCGGTGGCCGTCGAGCTCGCCAGCCAGCTGCGCGGCCTGCCACCGATGCGACTGCCCGGCCTGGCGGCGCCGCAGCAGATGGCCGGCCTGCTCGTGGCTGCCGTCCTCGGTGTCGGCAGCGGACCGCTGCTGGCCGCTCCCGCCCTGGCCGGCCCCCCGATCGTGGCCGACCAGCCGGTCGGCCACGAGGAGCCGGCGCCAGCCCCTGCACCGCCCGTGGACACCCGGCCGACCGGGCCTGCAGCGGCCGGTCCCACGTACACCGTGGCCCCGCGCGACACCCTGGGTCGCATCGCCGCCCGCTACCTGGGCGACTGGACCCGGTTCGAGGAGATCCTCGAGCTCAACCGCGGCCGGCCCCAGCCCGACGGCGCGCTCCTCACCGACCCGGGGCTGATCCGCCCTGGCTGGACGCTGGTCCTTCCACCGGACGCACGCCTTCCCGAAGCCGGCGCGACCGCCGGCGAGGTGACGGTGCAGCCCGGCGACACCTTGGCCGACCTCGCCGAGCAGCACGGCCTGGAGCACTGGCAACCGATCTTCGACCTCAATGCCGGCGGACCGCTGCCCGGCGGCGGTCGATTCACCGACCCCGACCTGATCCGCCCCGGGCAGGTTCTCGACCTCCCGCCGGCCGCCCCCGCGGCCGCCGCCTCTCCGCCGCCGACCGGTCCGGAGCCCCCGGCCGACGAGCCGGCGCCGGACGAGGACGAGCCGGCTGCCCCAGCGGAGCCCGCCCGGACCCCGGTCGCCTCGCCGACACCGGAAGGCATGCCCGAGCAATCGGAGCAGGCGGCGGTCGACGCCGACGCCGACGGTGGGGATGCCGCCGAGAGTCCGTCGGAGCTGGCGGCCGTGCTCGCCGGCAGCGGGGCGCTGCTCGCCGCAGGTGTGGGCGCCGCCTGGCTGACGCATCGCCGCCAGCGGCTACGCCGCCGCCGGCCCGGCCGACGGCTGGCCCCCGTTCCGAGGACGCAGTCGGCCACCCAGACGGTCGTGGCATCGGCGGCCGACGAGGGCACGGCCGACTACGCCGCATTGGACCTGGCGCTGCGCGGCCTCGCCGTGCGGATCTCCGCCGATCCGGACGGGCGGCTCCCTGACGTCGTCGCCGCCCGACTCCAGGGCGGCCGGCTCGAGCTGCGTCTGCACGCTCCGGCTGACCGTCCTCCGCCGGAACCGTGGATCGCGGACGACACCGGCCTCCGGTGGTCGGCACGGCTCGACCAGGACACCGGCGTCGATCCCCAGGTGGCCCGCACCCGCCTGGCGCCGTACCCGACTCTGGTCACCATCGGCACCGACACCGCAGGCCGCTGGCTGCTGGACGTGGAACGGCTCGGCGGGGTGTACGTGACCGGACCGGCCGACCGTCGCGAGGACTTCGCCCGGCATGTGGCCGCCGAGCTGGCCGTCAACGGCTGGTCGGACCTGCTCACCGTTACGCCCGTCGGCTTCGGCGACGATCTGGTCGACCTGGCCCCCGGGAGGATCCGCCCGGTCGACAGCGCCGATGATGCCGGCCTGCATGCCGGTCTGGCGGAAGCCGCCGAGTCCGACGACGACGTGCTGGACGGGCGGCTACGGGCCGGAGCCGGAGACGGCTGGATGCCGCAGGTCGTGCTCGCCCCATCCCCGCCGGATCGGGACTGCGCACTGGCCGAGGCCGTCGCCGTCCTGCGGGCCCGCGAGCGACGCGGAACGGTCGCCCTGGTGCTCGGCGCCGAGCCGGAGCAGGTCAGCGACGAGTGGCTGCTTACGCTGACCGACGACGGGTCGCTGCTCGTCCCCGCACTCGGGCTGCGGCTGCCGGCGCCACAGCTCACCGTCCAGCAGGCCCGCGACATCGCCACGCTGCTGGCCTTCGAGCGCGACTCCGAGGACGCCCCGATTCCCGCCGCCGACGGCGACCGCCCCTGGCAGGTGCACACCGACGCCGCCGGCGCGCTCCACGGCGACCTGACCGGTCCGGACACCGCTGCACCACCGACCTCCGCCCCGTCCCCACGGCTCCGACGGGGCTCCATCACCGAGGCCGTCCCGCACTCGACGCCACCCACGCCGACCGGCGCTCCTACGAGCGCGCGGACGTCGTGGACGACCAGCGGTGCTTCCGACGTTCCGGGGTCTGCAGCGCCGGCCGACGTACGCAGGGAGGTCGAGGACGACCTCGCCCAACTCGACCGCGATCTCGCCGACTGGTGGTCGCCGGACTGCGCGCGGCCGCGGCTGACCCTGCTCGGACCGGTCGCCCTGCGCGCGCACGGTGACGAGGCGGCCGTCGCCAGGTCCGGGTTGCGGCGCCGCTACGAGGAGACGGTCGCCTACCTCGCCACCCGCCCGCACGGAGCCACCGCCGACGAGGCCGCCACCGCGCTGCAGCCGGCCCGCGGCGGCAGGACCGACCCCGTCAGCGCCCGCGCCTACGTCCACCGGGTCGCCGCGGGCGCTCGCGCCTGGCTGGGCACCGACCCCGCCACCGGTCAGAAGCACCTCAGCTCCGGTCACCGCGGCCGCTACACGCTGACCGGCGTGCTCGTCGACGCCGACCTGTTCCGCCAGCTGCGCGCCCGGGCCGCAGTGCGCGGCGACGGCGGCCTGCCCGACCTGCTGGCCGCTCTGCGGCTGGTGTCCGGCCCGCCGTTCGCCCAACGTCCAGCCGGCTACGAGTGGTTGGACGGCCTGGACCTGACGCTCACCGCAGCCGTCTGCGACGTCGCCCACCAGGTCGTCGCCACGGCACTTCGCCGACGGCGACCTGGCCGCCGCCGCAACCGCCTCGGCCACCGCCCTGCTCGTCGCGCCGGACGACGAGCAGGTACTGATCGACGCAATGTGGGTGGCCTTCCACCAGGGGCACCGCGCCGAGGCCGAGACCTACGTCGGGCGCATCGTGGCCGTCCACGACGGTGAGGACGAGATGGACCTGCCCATGAGCACGGCGGAGACCATCAACCGCGCCCGCCGGCAGTTCCTCGACCGCGCGTCGTGAGGCCGCCGCACATACCCCATGACCAGGGAGCGGCCCGCCCACACGGGGCCGCAGCCTGGGGCGTGCGGGGATCCGTCTCCTGGAGATGTCGTACCGGCTGGCCACACTCGCGAGCGGGGGACCTGGGGAGGAAAGGAGTGACGCTGGTGAGCGTGGAGCCGATCGCCGCCGACCTCGATCTCGACGAGGTGGAGGCCGCGCTGCTGCATGCCGCGGTCGGTGACTACGCGGCCGAGGCTGCCGTGCTGCTGCTGGCCAACGACGGGTACTGGCCGGCTCGGCTGTGCGCCGCCGGCTTGGTCACGATCGAAGCCGAGCCGGTCGGCGGTCAGCTGTGGGCGCGCGTCGAATGGCCCGAGCTCGACCCCGCCCTCGCCCAGGGACGCCTGCACGGCAGCCAGGAGGAGCTGGCGGTGCTCCGGGTGGCGGTCAGCCTCGCCGACGGACGACCGGTCGACCTCGCCGACGTGGCGGTGGCGCTGGGCCGCCGTGCGCTCGAGCTGGTGTTGGCCGCGCTGGCCCACGCCGCCGGCAGCCACGATCACCGTGACGCCTCTCCGGCCGGCTCCGGCGCCGGTGCCGGCGTGCGGCTCGGACCGCTGGTCGCCTGGCCGGTGCGGGACTGACCAGCCATGCCCTACCCGTTCCGGCACGCCGTCGGCGCTGCACGGCACATGGACGGCAGGTGACCCCGCCCCATGAGGGGGCCGGACGTGATCCCGCACCCGGACGCCGTTCCGCGCGCGGGTCGACGCTCGTGGCGATGACAGGGCGGACCCGCGTCATCGATTGGACGTGGCACGGTCGCGGGGCTTCGGAGAAGCGGCCCGAGCAAGACGAAACCCCGGCGATGTGGCCGAGGCCAGGGATCGCTCCGGGGTCTTCACCGGCGAGTCTACGAGCGCCGGACTGACATGTCCACGTCCCCGCCGGGTGGCGGATCCGCGCCGGAGCCGATCGGTCATCCCTCACCCACCGCGCTGCTCGTCCAACGGCACCTGTCCGCGCCCCGGCTGGGAACCTATGCGCGCGCCGTGGGTGGCGACCTGGACCGCGCGGTCGAGCTCTACCTCTGGAACGCGGCGGTCGCCGGCGCGCTGTGGGAGGTGCTCGGCCACGTCGAAGTCGTGCTGCGCAACGTCCTGCACGATGCCCTGACCGCCCGTCACCAGCGGCTGGGTCGCGCCGGACAGTGGTACGACGACCCAGCTCAAGAGCTCGCCCAGCACGCCCGCGACGACATCACCCGAGCCAAGCAGCGGCTGCAGCGGGCCGGCGCCCCGCTCCTGCCCGGCAAGATCGTCGCCGAGCTCAACTTCGGCTTCTGGCGGTTCCTGCTCGCCCGCCGCTACACGGCCACCCTGTGGCCGGCCTTGCGGCCCGCGTTCCAGTACCTGCCCGGATCTGACCGGCGCCTACTGGAGGCCCCGGTCGCCCGGTTGCACGTGCTGCGCAACCGGGTGGCCCACCACGAGCCGCTGTTGTCCGAGCCCCTCATCGACCGCTACATCGACCTGCTCGACGTCGTGGGGTACGTCCACCCGCAGCTGCGCACCTGGCTGGACAGCCACAACCGCGTCCGCACCGCACTCGACGCGCGCCCCTGACCGGTAGCATCCGCCGGTCCACGGCACGGGTTCTCCGCTACTCCACCAGTCGTTCTCCGGCCCGAACGTCACCGCAAATGGGCAGACCGCGCCGGAGTGCCCGAGACCGCGGGAGGCCGCGAGCCTAGGTCGGCTGGAGAACTACTGGAGATCCGGTCGCCACCGTCGGCGCATGCAGACGACAACCCCGCATCGGGGATCGAGGCGCGGCCGGCCGAGCCGTGACGCGCCGCCGTCGGCGGCGACGGCGCCTCCCAGCCCCACCAATCCTCACCAGGCACGGTCGATGACCGTGCCTGCCATGCGCGCGGCCGTCGTGGCCATCCGCGCCGGTGTCTTCGACGACGTCACCGATGACGTCCTCGCGCACGGCGACCAGGCGTTCGGGGCCGCAGTCCGCAGCCGTGCCGGCCAACCCGACTCACCCATCCAGTGGACGCGAGCGGGCGTCGGCGGCCGTGTCGTCCTCGTCGTGGCCGGGCACGCGGGGGCCGGCGCTTCCACCGTCGCGTTGGCGCTGGCCGAGGGGCTGGCGGAGGGCCGGCGCGTGCAGCTGGTCGACTACTCCGAGCCGGCCCGGTCGGGGTTGTCGGCGGCCCCGACCATCGAGCTGGGCACCGACAGCGCCGGGTGGCGGTGCGGTCGCCGCGGTCGACTCGATCTCGTCCGGCTCGCTCAGCACCCAGCCGACGGAGCGCTCCCACCGCTCCCGGAGACCGACGCGGACGCCACGGTGGTGGTGGACACGGGGTGGTCGACGACCGGTGCGCTGCTCTACTCGCCCAGGTCGCTCGTCGGCTGCGCTCTGGTGGTCGTCACCCGGGTCACGGTTCCAGCGGTCCGGCAGACCGAGCACGTCCTGGCAGCCGTCGGCGGGGACGCGGCGGTCGCCGCGGTGGGCCCGGCGCGGTGGCCACGGCTGGTAGAGGCCAGCTGCGGTCCCCGGCTCCGTGAGGCGCGGTCGACGGGCCAAGTGGTCCCGGTGCCGCTCGACCGGCGTCTGCAGATCGCCGGGCTGACCGGGGACCGGCTGCCGAAGCCGGTGGCCGCCGCCGGCCGGGCGCTGGCTGCGCTCGTGGTCCCGGCGGCGCCACCCCGGCACCGGCGCCGGGCAGCGCGGACCGGGCGGGCCGGGGCGACCCGATGACGGTCGGGCAAGCGAGCGCGGCGGTGCGGGCGGCGTCGACCGTCGCGCTCGTTCTCGCCGGGCTGGTGGTGCTGAGCAGCGGACCGGCGAGCGCGGCGCCGGAGATCACCGCGGCGGTCTGCCCCGCCGCACCGCCCGGGATGCAGGCCTTCGCCGACGACGTGACCGCCTGGGTGAAGTGGGGCGTGCTGGCGCTGATCGGCATCGGCGCGGTCGCGTCCCTCGGGTCGATCCTGGTCGGGCGGATCTTCTCCCATCCGCACGCGTCCCGGTACGGCGCCATGGGCGTCGCGGTCGTGGTGATGGTGGCCATCACGTACACGGTGATCCTGACGATCATCGGCTCGATCACCGGCAGCGGGTGCACCTGATGCGCCGCCGCGCAGAACGCCCGGTGGGGGAGACGTCGACGTGGGGGCCCGCCCGCCTCCTCCTGCTGATCGTGGTCAGCGCCCTCGTGGCGCTGGCGGTACTGGCCGGACTGGTGCTGGCGGTCGTCGGGGCACTGACCGGGGAACGGCGGGACGGCGCAGGCGCCGCACCGCGGGCGGCCGCTCCCGCCACCGATCTGTCGCAGCAGGACGCGCTCGCCGCCGCGCCCATGCCGAGCGCCGACCCGGACGACGCGCTGCCCGGCCCGCTGTCCAACCGGGCCGCGGGCGTGCTCGAGGTACCCCGCGCCACGGGCGCCGGCCCGGCCGACGTGCCCACCGGCTTCCCCCGGACTCCGGAAGGCGCGCTGGCGCAGCTGGCGGCGATCGACGTGACGGCGATGCAGACCGGCTCGATGGACGGCGTGCGGCAGGTGATCGCCGAGTGGGCCGCGCCAGGTGGCCCTACCCCGCAGACCTGGTCCGGGGCGCATGGCATGGCCAGCCTGTTGTCGGCGGCGGGGCTGTCCGGTGCCGGGTCACCGCAGCTGGCCATCGTGGTCCGCCCGGTCATGGGACTGATCAAGGGCACGGTCGGTGAGGACTTCGCGGTGGTGTGCGTGAACTTCGAGTTCACCGTCACCGTGGAGGAGACCTCGCGGATCGCGATCGCCGACTGCCAGCGCATGGCCTGGACCGGGGACCGGTGGCTGATCGGAGCGGGGGCGGAGCCCGCGCCGGCTCCCTCGGTCTGGCCGGGCACCGACGCGGCGATCGCCGTCGGCTGGCGGGACCTGCGTCATGGCTAGGCCCCAGCTCGATCGAGGTGGCCGATCGCCGCGTCCGCTCATGCTGGTCGTCGTCCTGATGCTAGCGGTGGTGGGTTGGCTGACGACTGCGTCTCCGGCCTCGGCTGACTCGACGGTCGTGGCGTTCCCCGCAGCTCCCGCGGCGGACGACGTCTCGCTGCCGTGCCTGCCGATCAACCCGTTCTGCGTGATCGGCGAGGCGGCCGGAGCGGTGGTGGCCGACGTGTGGGTCAGCGCCATGTTGTCGCTGTGGGAGGCGGGGCTCTGGCTGCTGGGACTGGCCTTCTCGGTCATCGACGCCCTGGCGACCCCGGACCTGTCCGCCGACGGCCCGCTGGCCGGGATCTATCCGGTGACCTTCGGCATCGGTGCCACCGTCGCGGCACTGATGGCGCTCGTGCAGCTCGGGGCCGCGGCGGTGCGCCGGGACGGGCAGACCCTGGGCCGGCTGCTGATCGGGCTGGTGCAGTTCGGGTTGGTGTGGGCCGGCTACGTCGGCGTGGCGGCGTTGCTGGTCACCGGCGTCTCCGGACTGACCACCGCCCTGCTGCGCAGCCTGCTGGGCATCGACACGATGGCCGCCTTCGACCCGTCGATCAGCGTGGGCCGCGACCTGGTCGACGGAACGGTCGCCACCGTGCTGGGTGTCTCGTCGATCTTCCTGCTGGTGCCCGCCAGCGTCGGCTACCTGCTCGTGATGCTGGTTCGCGAGGCGGCGCTGATCGTGCTGGCGGCGACCTCGGCGATCTCGGCCGGCGGCCTGCTCGCGCAGTCCTCGAGCACCTGGTTCTGGCGCAGCCTGCGCTGGTTCCTGGCGGCGCTGCTGGTCGCCCCGGTGGCCGTGCTCGTGCTCGGGGTGGGAGTGACCATCACCGAGGGCATCGTCACCGGGGCTGAGGAGACCAGCACCGAATCCGCGATCGGCATGGCGGTGGTCGGCTGCCTGCTGATCCTGCTCGGCGCGATCTGTCCGCTGGCGCTGTTCCGGCTGCTGGCCTTCGTCGATCCGGGCACGTCGAGCGGGGCCGCGCTCCGCTCCTCGTTGGCCGCGTCCGGTGGAGCCGTGGGTGCACTGAGCAACCTCGGCGGCGGACGTGGTCGGGCCGCCGGCGCCGCAGTGGCCGCGGCCTCGGGCGGGGTGGCCGCCTCGGGAGCCGCGGCACAGCTGGCCGGTGACCGGGCCCAGGGCGAGTCGACGGCGGACGCGGCGACCAGCGGCCGCTTCGCCGGGGCACTCCAGGCAGTGACCGCCGGTACCTCCGCCGCCGGCCGGCTGGCGGCCGGCGTGGCTGCCTCGGCCGCCGACGTGCTCTCCGGCGTCGGCGTCGGCCACTCCGCGCCCTACTACGGGCAGCCGACACCGAAGGGGGCGCCTACGGGCGGACGTGGGAGCTCGGGAGCCGGACGACCGTCCCGGTTCGGGCGGCCGCCCGGCCGGGAGGACGGCTCCCGATCGCTGGGCGGCTCGACGCCCGGTCTGCACGGGACCGACGGAGGCAACGGCCCGGTCGCCACGACCTGGCCGTCGCAGCACCTCGACGGCAGCGGGCTCGGCGATGCCGACGAGACCGATCCGCCGGCCGCCCGGGCGGCGCGGACCGAGCACGGACCCGGCGACGGCGGTGCGCGGTGAGCGCCGCCCGATACGGCGACTACGCCAAGGACGTCTCCGGCTGGTTCCTCGGGATGACCGGCGCCCAACTGGCCCTGGTCACCCTCGCCGGAGTTCCGGCGCTGCTCGCCCTCAACGCCCAGGCCTGGGGCCTGTTCGTCCTCTGGCTGCCGGTGTGGGCGCTGCTGGCGGCGGTGCTGCTTGTGCCGGTCCGAGGGCGCTCGGCCGGCCGCTGGCTGGTCGATCTCCTCCTGCACGCGATCGGAGCAGTCATGGGATGGACGGTGTTCGGCTCCCGGGCCGCGCCCGGGACGGCCGAGAACCTGGCCGAGGCGGACCTGCCGGGCGTCCTGGCCGGCATCCGCACCCACGACGGGCCGCCCTTCGGTCAACTGTTTACCCGCCCGGTGATCGTGCAGAACTGCGCGGCTCGGACCTGGGCGGCCGTCGCGTCGATCACCCATCCCGGGATCGGCCTGGCCGAACCGGACGAGCGCAACCGGATGGGCGCCGGCCTGGCCGAGCTGTGCGAACTCGCTGCCCGAACCGAGCTGGTCGACGTCCTGGCCCTGCAGGTGCGCACCGTGCCCGACGACGGCACCGAGCGCGCGGCCTGGGAACGAGTCCACACCCGCGCGGACGCCGCACCCCTGGCCACCCGGATCAACGCGCTCCTCGGGGCCACCCTCACCCCGGCCGCGGTGCGCACCGAGGCTTTCCTCACTGTCGTCGTCGGCGAGGCGCGGATGAGCCGCGCCGCGCGGGAGTCCGGCGGGGGTGTGGACGGCCGCGCCCGGGTCCTGCACGGGGTGATGGCCGAGGTGGAGGCGGCGCTTCGCGGAGCGGTCGGCTGCACTGCGGTCACCTGGCTGGACTCCGCCGCCCTCGCCGCTGCGGTCCGCACCGGCTTCGCCCCGGGTGAGCGCGGCCAGCTCATCGCCGCCGACCTGGCCGCCGCCGACGGCGCCCAGCTGGCGACCGGGGTGCCGATGGCTGCCGCCGGCCCCAGCCAGGCCCGGGCCGAGGTGCGGCACTACGCGCACGACGCGTGGGCGTCGGTCACCGACACCGTCCTGCTTCCCGACTCGGGAGCGGTGCTCGGCGCGCTGGCGCCGGTGCTGGTGCCGACGGTGGCGGGGGAGCGGCGCTGCCTGACCGTCTTCCTGGCCCCGATGCCGCTGGACCGGGCCACCCGCCTGGTCGGCCGGGAGGAGCTGAGTGCCACCACCGGCAACGAGCTGCGCGCCCGGATGGGCTTCCGGCAGCGGGCCAGGCAACGGCGGGACACCGAGCGGATCGGCGCGGCGGACGAGAAGCTCGCGGCCGGGCGGGCCCTGGTCCGCCCCGCCGTCGCCGCCTGCGTCACGGTCCCCGCGACCTGGCCGGTGGCCGAGCACGGCCGGCGGCTGGATGCTTCCATCCGCGCTGCCGGCTACGTGCCGCTGCGGCTGGACCTGGCGCAGGACTCCGGCTTCGCCGCCGCCGCCGTTCCCCTCGGCGTCGGGCTGCCCGACCGCCGGAGCCGACGGTGATCGGCCGCGGGAGCCGCCGAGGTCGGGACGTCGCCGTCCTGCTCGACGACTTCGGCCACCGCCTCCCTCCGCAGCCCTCCGCGAACGCCGCACCGCGTGAACGGGGCCCGTTCACCCAGCTGGTGCCCGGCCGGGGAATCCGCGGCCGCGGCCGGGGCCGGGCGGCGGCGCTCGCCCCGCTGTCGGTGTGGCGGATGACCTCGGAGCAGACGCCGGTGGTGTGGCCGCTGATCGCCACCTCCGGTCTGCCACCCACCGGCGCGCAGATGGGACTCGACCTGCTGTCGGGCGGAGCGTTCTACTGCGACCCCGTCGGCTGGGTCACCGACGACGACATCCCGGTCACCAACCCGAACGTCGTCGTCTTCGGCAAGCCTGGCCGGGGCAAGTCAGCGACGGTCAAGGCCTTCGCGCTGCGCATGCTCGCCTACGGCTACCGCACCCTGGTCCTCGGCGACACCAAGGACGAGTACGAGCCGCTGTGCCGCGCGCTCGGCGTCGAACCGTTCGTCATCGGCCACGGCCTTCCCGCCCGGGTCAACCCACTGGCCTTCGGTCCGCTCGGGTACGGCTGGAAGCGACTCGACGCCGCCGAGGCCCGCCGCCGCGAGGCGCTCGTCTTCGCCCGGTGGCTCGTGCTGCTCCGTGGGCTGGTCGCCTCCCAGGCGGTGCCGTTCGGCCCGGTGGAGGAGACCGCCGTCGGTGAGGCGCTGCGCCTGCTCACCGGGTACCGCAGCGGAGCCACCCGGTTGACCGAGCCCACCATCCCGCAGCTCTGGCAGGCCTTGGACGAGCCTCCGCCGGAGCTGGTCAGCGGCTGCCGCTACGCCGACCGGCGGCACTTCCTCGACGCCACCCGGACCCTGCGCGACGCGCTCGGTTCCCTGGTCAAGGGCTCCCTGGCCGGGCTGTTCGACGACCACACGTCGATCGACGTCGACTGGCGCGCCCCGATTCAGTCCCTGTCGCTGTCCCGCCTCGAGCCGCTCGGTGACCAGGCCGTCGGCATCGCGCTGACCTGCCTGAACTCCTGGGGCCAGGCGATGCGGGAGATCGCCGACCCGGGTGACCTGCGCATCGTCGTCCGCGACGAGACGTGGCGGCAGATGCGCCTCGGCGCCGAGGCGATGAAGAGCCTGGACGCCAACCTGCGGCTGTCGCGCCGCGACGCCGACGTGCAGGTCCTGCTGGCCCACAAGCCGTCGGACATGCTCACCGCCGGCGACGCCACCTCCCAGGCTGTCGCCATCGCCCGCGACCTGCTGCACCTGTGTGACGTCAAGGTGCTGCACGGCCAGGACCAGGCCGTCGGCGACGAGCTGGGCAGCATGCTCGGCCTGACGCCGATCGCCCAGCGGCTGGTCACCGGCTGGGCGGTCGCCGGCAAGGGCCGGGCGCTGTGGTTGGTCGGGGACCGGGCGTTCAAGGTGCAGACCGTCCTCACCGGGCCGGAGCTGCGGCTGACCTACACCAACGAGGCGCTCGCCGCCGGAGGCCCGGCGTGAGCGGGACGGCGGCGCGGGCGGCGGAGTCGTACGTGCGGGCGTGGCTGTGGCAGGCCGCCGCTCCTTGCGCCCTCCCGGTGTTCGCGGGGCTCACGCTGCTGCTGATCCCGCTCGCGGTCGTCGGTGCTCACGAGGCGTCGACGCCGACCGGGTCGTCGGCCTGCTCGATCGGCGGCACCGGCGCCGCCGTCGCCGGCATCGAGCTGGACGCCGTCCAGATGGGCCACGCGCAGATCATCGCCGACGTCGCCGCGGCCCGCGGGCTCGATGCGTACGCGGCCACGGTGGCGCTGGCCACGGCCTACCAGGAGTCCCGCATCCGGTTGCTGGCCAACGACGGCAGCAGCCCCGAGCTCACCGGCGAGCAGGCGGCGGTGACCGCCACCAGCCTCACCTATCCGCACGACGGGCTCGGCTCCGACCACGACAGCGTCAACACCTTCCAGCAGAGGTGGCTGGCCGGCTGGGGCACCGTCGCCGAGCTGATGGACCCCGTCTACGCCGCCGAGGCCTTCTACGCCCGACTGGTCGAGGTGCCGGACTGGCAGACCATCCCGCTCACGCAGGCGGCCCAGGCCGTGCAGGTCTCCGCCGCCGGCGGCGCCTACGCCCGTTGGGCGCCGCTGGCCCGGGAGCTGACCGCCATGCTGTGGCCGACCGCCCAGGCCGCAGCGGCCGCCCCATCCGGCGCAGCGCCCGCCGTCTGTCCGGGACTGCCGGTGGCCGCCGGGTCGTGGACCCGGCCTACCGCCGGCACGGTCACCTCCGGTTACGGGTCCCGGTGGGGAACGCTGCACGCCGGCGTGGACATCGCCGGCCCCCGCAACACCCCTGTCTACGCCGCCGCCGACGGCACCGTGCTTCGAGCCGAGTGCACCAGCGACTACTGCGACCGTGACGGCAGCTTGAGCCTGGCCGGCTACGGCAACCTGGTCGAGCTCGCCCACGGCGGCGGGGTGATCACCCGCTACGGGCACCTCTCCGCGTACACGGTCACCGCAGGCCAGCACGTGGCCGCCGGAACGCTGGTCGGCTTCCAGGGCTCGACCGGCAACAGCACCGGTGTCCACCTGCACTTCGAGGTCCGCGAGGACGGCGCGCCGGTCGACCCGGTCCCGTGGCTGGCCGACCGCGGCGTCGACCTGCGCGCCTCCGATGCCGCATGAACCGCTTGGACTTCATCGAGGGAGAAGCCATGCACCACGCGAACGCAGGCGGTCGGCGATGAACGCCGGCCGGTCGCGGCCCGACGTCGGCCCCGCCAGCTGGGAGATCCCGCTCGCCGCCACCCTGGTGTGGGTGACGGCCGCCGCGCTCCTGCTGCCGGCCGGCCGCGCAGCCGCGGCACTGCTGGCCGGCGGCGGCTGGGTGTGGCCGCACGGGTCGGCCGCCCTGGTCACCTCCGTCGCTGGCCTGCTCACCGCCGATCCCACCGCCGGGCTGGACGCCGTCCAGGCGGCGGCGCTACCGCCGCCCGCGGTTGTGTACACCGTCATCGCCGGGTCCCTCGCACTCTTCCTGGCCGCCAGCGGGGGAGCGGCCTGGGCCGGGCACCGATGGCTGACCGGGCGGTCGGGCATGGCCACCCGCAGCCAGGTCGCCGACGTGCTCGGCAGCGGTCGGCTGCGTCGGGTCGGACCCGTCGTCCGCCCTGATCTGGCTCCGGCTCGCCGGTCCAGACCTCGCCGCGTCGTGAACACGGACGTGGGATGGCGGCTGGGCCACGCCACCGTCCCCGCCGCCGGGCAGCTGTGGGTGCCCTTCGATCGCACGACCGGCGTCTACGGCCCGCAGGGGTCCGGCAAGACCCTCGACCTGCTCGCCCCCGCTCTGCTCGACGCTCCCGGCGCGGCGCTGGTCACTCTGACCAAGGCCGAGGACCTGCTGCTCACCCTCGACGCCCGCGCGGCCGGCGACCGCCCGGTCGCCGTGCTCGACCCCTTCGGCGCGGTTCCTGGACTGCCGGAGCTGGTGTGGGACCCCGTCGCCGGCTGCGTGGATCCCATGACGGCCGAGCGCCGCGCCAAGGCCTTCACCGCCGGCACCGTTCCGGGTGCGGTCACCGGCGGCGCCACCGACTCGGCGGCCCGCTTCTACGCCTTCGAAGCCGCCAAGGTGCTTCAGGGCTACCTGCACGCCGCCGCGCTGACCGGCCGCACGATCGAGGACGTCCTGGAGTGGGCCGCGCACCCCCAGGCGGCCACCCAGCCGGCCGACGTCCTGCGCGCCCATCCGCACGCCGCGCCGTTCTGGGACGGGCTGCTGCACGGTGCCCTGCACGGCGACCCGCGCACCGCCGGGAACACCGCCACCACGGTGCAGCAGGCGCTGACCCTGTTCTTCCAGGCCGACATCCGCCGCCGGTGCACTCCCGCGCCCGGCCGGCCGGCCACGGACATCGCCGCGCTGCTCGCCGCCGGCGGCACCGTCTACCTGCTCGGCCGCGAGGATCCCTACGCCTCGGCGGCCCCGCTGATGACGGCTCTGTCCGAGCACGTCCTCGACACCGCCCTGCAGCTGGCAGGCGCCGCCCCGACCGGGCGGCTGTGCCCGCCGCTGCTGGCCTGCCTGGACGAGCTGCCCTCCACCGCGCCGCTGCCCACTCTGCGCACCCGTATGGCCAACGACCGGGCCCTCGGGATCAGCTTCCTCTACGCCGCGCAGACGTGGCGGCAGCTGGTGCTCATCTACGGCGAGGACGAGGCCCGCGCCCTGTTCGGGCTCACCAACGTGCTCGTCGTCTTCGGCGGCGGCAAGGACGGCGGCTTCTACCGCGAACTCTCCGAGCTGCTGGGCAGCACCCGGGTCCGGCGCACCTCCTACAGCTACCGGGGCACCGGATGGTCCCGATCCACCCACGGCGAAACCGTGCCCGTGCTGCGCCCGGAGGAAATACGCCAGCTTCCGCCCGGCCGGGCCCTCGTGGTCGCAGAGAACGCCCCACCGCTGATCGCCGGGCTGACCCGCTGCCTCACCGGACGTCGCGGCGAGCATCTGCTGGCCGCGCAGGCCTCGGCCCGCGATCGCGTCGCCGCTGCTCGCGAGCACACCGCCAGTGTGGTCGAGCGCACTGGCCGCGCGCACGCCGCGGCCGCCCGCGCGGGTCTCACCCCGGTCGAGCGGGGCCTGCGATGACCGCCTCCCACGTGGCCGTGCCGTTCCCGCTGCCGCCGCGGGAGATCCGCCGGGCCATCGAGCAGCTCCGGCAGGCCGAGGACGCCGGCCTCGACCCCGCCGGCCTACGGCTGCTGGACCGGCCCTGGGACCCGGCGACCTGCTCGGCTCATGTACGCACCCGGCTGTGGCCGTGGCTGGACGACGTCGCCGCCTGGCTCAACCACAGCTACGCCTGGCAGACCACCCAGGCGATCCCCTCCTGCTGGCCCGCCCATCCCCATCTCGTGCACGAACTCGCGGTCCTAGCCTGCCTGCGTGCCACCGCCGCCGACGCGGCGGCTCCCCACGCGCTGGAGGAGTGGCACCGCTACGCGCTGCCCGCCTTCCACGCCCGCCTGGCCGAGCGGCTCGGCATCGGCTGTCCACCCGGCCGGCACACCGACTGGCCCGCCCGCTCCTGGGCCGCCGAATACAACAGCCCGCAGGCGACCGCGGCGCGTCGAGCGTTATTCGACGGCGACCTCGGCGCCACCCCGACCGGCCACACCCCCGAAGCGGCAGGAGGCAAGTGATGCCCAGCGCCTTCCGGTCCGACCGCGGCGACTGGGTGTCGCTGCTCGCCGGCGTGCGGATCAGCCGCGCCTGGATGGTCCGGCACACCCCACACCTGCTCGCCGCCTGGTGCGACGCCGCGACCGACGAGGGCCGTCGCGCGATTGCCACGCGCATCCTGCAGATCGCCGCCGACCTGGAGAGCGAACCAGGGCACGGCGACGACGACGCAGCCACCGACCCGGCCTGGCGGCAGCTCGTGGCCGTCATCGACGCCCGCCTCGTTCGCGGCCCGGACTGGCTGCCGCTGGCCGCCGCGCTCGCCCGCGCCGCGACCGCCGGCTACGACGTCGCCGCCCGGCTGCCTGCGCTGGCCGCCGCCGCTCCGCTGCCCGACCGGCACCCCGCTCGCGAGCTGCACTGGCGGCTGCTCGACGACTGCGCCGCCGCCCTTCCGACGCGCGCTGCCACCGGTCACCGCTCCTCGACCACACACAGCCCGGTCGGTCCTCCACAGATGTCCCGCAACACCCCCGCCGCCGACCGCGGCGACGCAAGCGTCGACAGAACCAACCCCTGAGGAGAGGACGTGCCTCATGACCGTCGACACGGTCAGCGACCCCCTCGGCTACGCCGCCTCCCTGCTCGACGCCGTCGGCGCCGACCGGGAGCAAGTGCCTGCCGACATCGCCCTGGAGTGCCTCTACGCCGCCGAGCTCCTCGAGCTCGCCGGCGGACGCACCGAACCGGTCCCGCTGATCGACGGCGACCCCGCCGCCAGCATCCGCGCAGCCATGGGCGCACTCGGCCTCCTCGACGAGCACACCTTCGCCAGCACACCGGTCCTCGACGCCGCGCGCGCCGCCCGCCACGCCTTGCGACGGCTGGGCTGAACGGTGGTCACCACCCTGCGGCAGCTGCTCGACGACCTCACCGACCGAGCCGGTGCCCGCCCGGCGGTGGCGGCCATCGAGGACGTCAGCGGAGCACTGGCCCACCTCGGCCGGGCGCTGTCCGGGCTTGCCGAGGACGGGCTCACCCCCGGCGACAGCCACCGGCAGCGCAACGTCACCGCGCTCGCTGCCGCCTGCACGACCGCCGGCCGGCTGTGGCCGCACAGCGGCGGGCCGCTCACCGATCTCGCCGGCGCCGCCGCCGACCTCATCGGCCTCGACCGGTCGGTCATGGGCCGCTCCCACCGCTGGGCGGCCACCGTCGAGGTGGCCGAGGTCGCTGACCACTGCGCACGGCTCGGTCGCCGTCTGCTGCCGGAGGCGGCAGCTCCGGAGCTGGACGTCGTCCGCCAGTTGGCCGTCACCATCGAGCGTGACGCGCAGGCCGATCCGCCCACCGGCGCGGATTCCGTGGTGCTCGACCGTCTGGTTCCCCTGCCAGGACCGCCGTCCGGAGAGGCCGAGGTGACCGTCCTGGACGCCGCCGCCGGCCTCCTGGCCGCGCTCGACCGAGCACAGCGAGCCGACGACCTGACACTGCGGGACTTCCGTGCCGCCGTCGCCGCCGCCGAGCTCACCAGTCGCTACGCCGCCGTCGCGGCGGGCATGACCGGAAGGGACGCCGGACCGCTGCTGGTCGCCGGGCTCGCCTGGCAACACGCCGGCCGCGCCAGCATGGTCTTCCACGACGGACGCCGAGGAGCCCACGACGACCGCGGAGGCGTCGTCGCGTCGTCGCAGGCGCTCGTCCGCGCCTTGCGCAACGAGGTCGGCGCGCCCGCCGACATAGGGGAGCAGCACGACCGCAGGACTGCCGCGGACGCGGCAGCAGCGGTCCAGCAGGTCGCGAGCCACATGCCGGTTCTCGCCGACCACCTCACCATGGCGGTCGAGCGCTGGTCCCGCACCGGCCAGCTGTTCGCGAACGCCCGAGACCTGCCACGCATGGAGGCCATGCCCCAGGACCGGATCGAGGCGGTGATCGCAGGACGACACGTGCGGGCCAGCGGCGCCGACCTTGACGGTCTTCGGCAGGTCGTCGGTCGGGCCGCTGATCTGTCGACCGGACTGGCCGACGTGCTGCACCGAGCGGCCGGCACAGGGCCACGGGCGCAACAGCACCGAACCGACCGGCGCGACCGAGGAACGAAGGTGCCGGGCAACGCCGAGCGCGTGCTCAGTCGTGCTCACGCCGTCGACCGCGAGAGCGAGGGCATCCGGGTGCTCCACGCACCGCGACAGATCCCGCCGTCCCGATAGTCGATCCCTATGCGACCGAGCTCCCGCCCAGCGTCACAGCGAGCTGGTCTCGCCCTTACGGCCAGCGCGTTGTGGGTGCACCTTCCCTTGGCGTCACCCTCTCGTGCCGGCGCCCGCTCACCCCTCGACGACGAAACTGTCAGTGGTGGCCACTAGCTTCGATCGTCCGGCCACAACCCCTACATCTGGTAGCTACGTACAGTCCAAGAGCTAGATGTAGTGCTGGTTTGAGCGTGTCGCGCCCAACTTGTCGTGTCCGCGTGTTCCTCTAGTTACAGACAGCACAAAGCCCCGGAAGGTCCGGGGTGGGACCAGTCCGGGGCCTCGCGAGTCCTCTGGGCAGGAGGAAATCACGACGCTACAAGTCGTCGAGTTCGGCGCGGCCAGCGCCACGCTCGGGCGGACGGACCAGAAGCTGTCGGGAAGGAGACGACCGTGCCCCCTCGCCGTGTCGTGCGGACCACCAAGGTCGTCCGTGTGCCCGTCAAGGTGACTCGAACCGTCACCATCACGGTCAAGCCCCGCTGACTCGTCGCGCCTCGTCGCGATTGAGCAGCTGAAGTTGGCCTGACGCCTCCGCCGCCGGCCTGTTGGCCGGGGGCGTCAGCGCCTACCCCTCCCCACGGCCGTCCCTGTTGGAGGACACCATGGCAGCGAAGAACAAGACCAGCGCTAAGGCCGCCAAGGCGGCGTCCAAGGTGCTGCGTGACGGACGCACGTCGAAGGCTTCCAAGACAGCCGCCGGTAGCGCTCTGTCCCAGACCCCGGCCAAGCGCAAGGGGAAGTAGCAACTGCGGCGCGGGAGTCGGTTGACGCTGCCTCCCGCGCCGCGGCCCGGGCTCAGATCCGGCGGTCGACCGTCACTCGATCGAGGCGGCGGTGCAGGTACGACAGCATCGAAAACAGGTCTAGGGCATCGGCCTCGCTGACCGCCCACTCGGTGCGCGGAGCATGCGCCGTTGGATTGCGGAACGTTCCGAACACGCCCCGCAACACGTTGGCGAAGCCGCTGTGTTCGCTCACCTCACTAGAGGTTCGGTGAGCGTTGATGCGAATGACGGGATTGGCCTTGGCGAAGCAGGCGTTGACCAGATGAGCGCCGTCGAGCACGCTGCCGCTGATCTGACGCAGTCGTTCGGCCAGGCCTTTGGTCGCCTCGAACACGGCATGGAAGACCGAGCGTCGCAGCAGCTCCTCTTGGCAATAGGCAAGAACCTGCGGGTGCACGCCCCGGCGGTTCATCTCGCCGCGCAGCCGACCGGCCAACTCAGCAACCTCGTCGAGCGTCCGAGCCTGCTTGGCGGTGGTTGGCTTGCCTTGGTCGGTGATGCGAAGTCCGACCATCGACAGGACCTCGTTGACGCCCTGCTGCAGAGCTTCGAAGCGTCCGGGGTCCGCGATGTAGCGAGCGGGGTCGAGCGCAGCAACCACGAAGGTCAGGAGGCGATGGCTCGACTGGTCAGCCACCTGCCGATTGACGAGTGCCGCTGAGAGCCGATGCCGCTTGGTCCCCGTAGGGAAGGGGTCTTGGATGCGGACGCTATCGAGCAAGCGGGCGATTTCCCAACCCTTAAGCCCCGGCCACTCTGTCGATGCCAGTACAGCACTCAGCGAGTCGATTACGCCTTCAGACCAAGGAGGCCTTCTCGTCGGTGCCACGGGTGCGGACGGTACTTCGGCGCCGCGACAACTTCCGCGCCTCAACAGAGGCCGAGGTACTCCTCAGCTAGGTGATCGGCGAACCCGCGGCGCAGCGCGGCGGCGCGGGCTGGGAGCAGATCGCCCTATTCCCCGGTGTACTTGAGACTTCGCGTGGGACTCCACCACCGAGGGCATCGCCGAGCGACTGGTCGCCGACGCCACAGCCGCCGCTCGAGCTTGGCTGGCGGGCGCGCCCCTCCACTGACCCGTCCCTACGCCCCGGCCTGCGGGCCGGAGCGCCGCCTCAATACGGTTCCCGCCCTGCAGTCGGGTTCGACCTCTGATGTTCCTTCAGGGACCGACTATCGGGCGAGATGCAGGTCGGGAGAGTTGGCTCTCGGCGGCTGTCCCGTATGGGCAGCCCGCGGAGGATCCTCGGTTGGGGGCATCGAGCGGGACGCCCGTGGGGGATCAGCCGTGGCTCTGCTAAGCGCCGAGGTGTTCGAGTCGGCGTCGAGCACGGCCCTGTGGACGGTGCCGGGTGGCACGCCAAGTGCCTCGGTGACCCGATCGATGTGCGCCAGCCACCGGCAGGGTGGCAGGGCAACGATGATCGCGCCGGCCTCGCGCAGTGCCGCATGAATGTCCAAAACGCTCCGCCTGCACAAAGCCAGCGTCACGCGGGCGTCGAGCAGGATGTCGGCGAGGCTGCATGAGGAGTCGATGGCCGTCCGCAGCCCGGTGGCGCCGTCGCGGTGGACGAGGTCGGCGGGATCGAGCCCCTCGGGTAGGGCGAGGCGGCGCGGGGCGTCACCGCGGCTGGTGAGTTGCCAGTAGATGCGCTCGGCGGCGCGCTGCCCGGCGAGGTCGTTGTCGGTGGCCACGAGGATGCCGGGACCGTCGGTGCGGATGTAGCGGCCGAGGAGGTCGGCTTGCCGGTCGGTGAGGGCGGTGCCGAGAGTGGCAACGCCGACGGTCCGCCCGGCACCGGCCAGGGTGAGGGCGATGGCGTCCAGTGGTCCCTCGACGAGAGCCGGGGTGGCTCCAGCGGCGAGCGTGGATCGGGTTTCGTGGAGCCCGAACAGGTGCTCGCCCTTGCGGTACAGGTCGGTACCCGGGGTGTTGAGGTATTTGGGTCCGGCGCGTCCGTCGTCGGCTGCGGTGGGGTGGCGGCGGGCGATGAAGCCGACGATCGCGCCATCGAGGTCGTGGATGGAAAAGGTGAGCCGGTCGCGGAACCGGTCGATCAGCGCGCCGGTGCGGGCGCGCTGGGCGAGGCCCGCGGTGACCAGTTCGGTATCGGTGGCGCCGAGGCCACGCAGGTGGTCGACGAGCGCCGTCCAGCCGGCCGAGGCGTAGCCGGGGGTGAAGCAAGCATCGGCGGTGAGGTCGGTGCCCAGCCGGTCGCGCAGGTAGCCCGGCGCCCAGGAGTCGGGGTAGTGGTCGGTGAAGAAGGCGGCGGTCTGGGTGTTGAGCTCGATGAGCCGATCGCGGCCGACCACGGCGGTGGCCCAGAAGTGCTGCTCGAGCAGGTAGTCCGCGTCGTCGGCGGCCTCGACCGCGCCGGTCAGGGTGAACGGGTCCGGCGTGAGGTACCGCGGCGGCGACGCCGGGGGATGGGTGTCGTAGTCAGGGTCGAACGGCGCGTCCTCGTCGCCGGGCGGCACGTCCGCCGGGTCGGCGGCGGTGGTTGGCGCGGGCACGGTCGGCAGCAGGTGCGCGTCGTCGGGTGGCTGCAGATCGGCCGGCAGCGGTTCGGGGTGCTGCGCGGGGGTTGGGTCGGTGAGGGCGGCGACCCGGAAGACGAGCGCTTCGGCCAGCCCGGTCACGTCGCCGGTCACCGCGGGTGGCAGCCCGGCGAATGCGGCGGTGAGCAGGTCGGCGGGGGACCAGCCGGTGCGGATGCCGTTGGCGACCGCGGCGACCAGCGCCGGCCATGCGGGGTCGGCCAGCACGCGTTCGGCCTGTTCGACGGGCAGCCGGCCCAGCAGGGTGGCGCACCAGTCCGGGCGCGGTCCGGCCGAGCCCGCCGCGGGCACGGTGGCCGGAGCGACGTGGGGCGACAGCCGCCACCACAGGGCCGCGGCGGGCAGGTCGTCGGGCAGCGGACGCCGTGCGGCGACGGCGGCGAGCATGCCGGCGGCATCGAGACCGGCGCGGTCGGCGGCGGCCAGCCGGTCGGCGAGGACCGGCCAGTGCTCGTCGCGTCGGATGCGGGGGTCGATGCCGTCGGCCAGCGCTGCCCACACCGAGCTGTCCCGGGCGGGAGCGGCGGCGGTCACCGCCTCGTCGAGTCGCGTCTGGGATCGGCGTTCCGCAGCCGGCCGCCGGGGCGGTCCGGTGGGGCGCCGGTCGCTGTCGGGAACGGCGAGTGCTGCGCGCCAGACGGCGAGGTCGGCCCGCAGTGCCTCGTGGTCCGGGCCCAGCAGTCGCTGAGCCCAGGTCGGTGCGGTGGCCGCGGTCATCTCGACGACGGCGGAGGCAACACGGGCCGCGCAGGTAGTGACGTGATCCGCGCGGGCGGCCAGGTAGGGACCCCACCGCGGATCGTCGGCCAGGGCCGCCGGGATGCCGGGCAGCCACGGCAGCGGGCCAGCGGGGCCGGACACGGGCAGCCGGTGGTCGAGGACGGCAGCCGGGTCACTCGCCGTCTCCAGTTCCCGCGCTTCGACCGTCGTCCTCAAGACGGCGACAGGGTCGGCACCGGTGAGCGCGAGCAGCGCCAGGTGCCCGCGCAGCGCCGGCCACGCCGGCGCGCTGGTCAGCCCCGGGTGCAGGCGCTCGGCGGCGTTCTCCAGTTCTTCTGCAGTCGCGGCACCCAGGCGGTGGTCGGCGGCGACGCGCAGCGCGTCGGCGTACCGGGTGGCGGCGGAGTGCAATTGCTCGGCCGGGTCGGCCAGCGCCCGGCGGGCGCCGGCCGCGGAGGTCTGGGCGCCGTCGCGGGCCAGCATGCCGGCCAGCAGGTCGGTGGCGGTGGGCGGGGACACGGCGGCGGGGGTGACGATGCTGTGCGGATCGCCGTCGCCGACGGTGGTCAGGTACAGGTGGTTGGCGGCGCGCCCGCGGGAGAGCGCGACGTAGAGCAGCTGCCGGGACTCGCCGCCGGTGAGCACGGTGTGGCAGACGTCGGCGGTGACGCCCTGGGCGCCGTGCACCGTGGTCGCGTAGCCGAGCTGCACGTGCTCGGCGACGTAGCCCGCCGGCAGGGTGATCCGCCGTCCGGTGCTGGTGTGGACGACGTCGAGGGCGCCGTCCCGGCCGACGGCCCGGACGGTGAAACGGTCACCGTTCTTCACCCACTCGGTGGCGGTGATCGGCAGCCGCCGGTTGTTGGCGCGGGTGATGACCGGGTCCCCGGCCCCGGCGCGGGTGCCGTCGGCCAGCTCGACCTCCGCGCCCGGGGAGGAGGCAACGCGGGCCAGCCGTTCGGCCCGCGCCCGCTGGTTCAGCTGTGTGACCAGGTCCCGGGTGGCGGCCAGCAGCAGTGCGTCCAGACCGCGGGCGGCGTCGGCGGCCCAGGCGGTGTAGGCATGCTCGGCGCAGGCAGCCAGGTCCCCGACGTGCACGCGGCCGGAGTCCAGGTAGAAGCCCAGCCCGAGGGTGTCGCCGTCCCGGACGGCGACGGTGGCCGCGGCCTCGGCCGGGTCGGTGAAGCGCACCAACTGGGTCAGGGTGACCGCGCCGTGGGTGGCGGCGATCTCCGCCAGCACGCCGCCGGCGGCGACCGAGGTCAGCTGCTGGTGATCGCCGACCAGCCGCACCGATCCACCCCGCCCCAGGACGTACTCGACGGCGCGCGCCAGCTCGCGGGTGCCGGCCATGCCGGCCTCATCGACGACCACCAGCGTGGTCGGCCCGATGCCGGCCACCCAGTCGGGTGCCTGCCCGGCGTCGAGGCACCAAATGAGCTTGGCCAGCGTGTCGCACGGAGCCCTCACGGAGTCGCGCAGTCCGGCGGTGGCCACGGCGGAGGGCGCCAGGCCGAGCACCGTTCCGCCGCCGGCGGTCCAGGCGCGGGCCAGGGTCGCCAGCGCGGTCGTCTTGCCCGCGCCGGCCGGGGCGAGGGCCAGTTGCACCCGGGCGCCGCTGCCCGCGAGCTCGCGCACCAACTGCGCCTGGCCTGGATTGAGCTCGGCGCCGTTGGCGGTGGCTTCCAGCAGCGCCAGCTCCACCGTGGCCGGATCGGCACGTCGTCCGTCGCGGCGGCCGGCGGCTCCCAGGAGCAGCGCCTCGGCGTCCAGCACCGCCTCGTTGGTGTAGAGCCGGGCACCGGCGACGGTGTAGACGCTGGCCCCGTCCGAGCGGCGCATCTCCGCCGGCTCGACCACCGGATCCGACTCACCCAGCGGAACGGACAGGGCGGGGGAGAGCACCCCCTCGGTGACCCGGGTGACCGCGGCGTCCACGTCGTCCGGTGCCAGGGCGGCGGCCCGCACCACCCGCTCGGCCTCGGCGCGCACGTGCCAGACCTGCCAGGTGGCCCGCGCAGCAGAGACGGTGTCCAGCACCCGGACGGCGGCCGACCGGACCCAGGCCTCGGTGATCCCCGGGTGCGGGGATCCGCGCGCGCCCAGTACGCGGCCGAGCATCCGGATGATGCGGTCGGTGCCGCCGAGGACGGCGGCGGCCTCCCGCTGCCATGTGGCCCGCTGCTCGGCGAGCGAGCGAGGCTCGTGCTTGGGGCCGCGGGTCTCCAACGTCGCCTGCTGCGCCAGCGCGATCGCCTCCACCGCCGTGGGCGGCCGGCCGTGGTCGCGCTGGAAACCGTCGGCCAGCACCGCGCGGCGGACGTCGATGTCCTGACGCCGCGACGACCACGCCGTCAGGAGTCCCTCTTCCATGCCGGTGATCTCGCGCACCGTCCGCCGTCCCGGGGTGGGCCCAGGCCGGTCGGCGAACCGGAGCCCCAAGTGGGTGACCAGGTGCGCCTCCAGCCGGGTGTCGTAGCGCTCGGAGGCGGCGACGGCGGCCTTGTGCAGCACCCGCCCGTCCAGCGCCCGCCAGAGCCCGTCGCGGGTCTGCACTCTGTTGCTCACCGCCACGTGGCTGTGCAGATCGGGATCGCCGGCGCGGGAGTCGCGGTGAGTGAACACCGCGGCGATCAACCCGGTGGTCTCCACCTGTCGCACCCCGTCGGTGCCCAGCCGGGTAAAGCACGCGTTCTCCTCCAGCCAGGCCAGGGCGTCGGCGACCGCGGCGGCGTGGGCGGCCTCGATCTGCTCGGCCACCGCCCGCGGGGCCAGTGCCCACAACGCCGATACGGATTTGACGGGGGAGAAGGTGAGGTCGTAGCCGGCCACCGCCGTCGTCGCCGGCCGCGAGACCCGGGCAAGCAACCCTGAGAGCTCGCGGGCATCGTGCGGTGCGCGGCCGTAGGCCTCGGCGAACATGGCCCGGGCCAGGTCGCTGCGAATCCTCGCTCGGTCGTCGTCCGGAACCGGGGCTGTGGCCGGCTGTCCGCGGGCAGTGTTGAAGGCGGCGAACTCCTCCGCGCAGCGGGCTCGGAAGCCGTCGGCTCGAGGAGCGAAGACGTAGAAGGCCCGCCCCAGGGCTCCCACCGCCCGCGCCTCCTGAGGTGCCTGTCCCCGGGCCAGGGCCTCCTTCTCGAGCCGATCGGCGTCGGGATGGCGCCCCTCCCCGAAGAGGCGACTTCATCTGCTCCTCGGTGACGGGCTGACCGGCGCTTACTCCGCCGACCCCGGCCAGGCCGTTGCCGGTCCACCTCCCCGGGGACTCTCCGCGCTGGGAGTAGTAGTCACCCAGGCCGGCGTGACCCCGCTCCGTCGCGTCGAACGCTGCCACCTGCCGCGTCAGGTACGTGTAGCCGTCCCCGGCCGTCAGCTTGTGCAGCGTCATCACGGCCGCGGACCGTAGGAGGGCGGACTCCACTACGGCTGCCGCACTTCTCCAGTAGCCCGGTGCCGCAGAGTCCCGGGCCGGAGCCGCGTCGCTCGCTCAGATGGGCACGCAACGCTGAGCCCTAAGGCGCAACGACGAGCGGTTCGCTCAGGAAACCTCAGCCCAACACCGGAAGGCGCCGTCGGTTCCTGTCCAACCGAGCGCTGACGGGGCCCCGCTGGCCGGAATGCAAGACGTGTGATGCCTCGTGATCTTGGAGTCTCCAGTGCTGCTCGGCCCCGGGATGGTTGCTCCGCATGGGCGGGCAGCGCGCGATGCCCTTGTTGGAGGGTCGGCCCGGGTCTCGAGCACGCGGGGCCCGAGGACGGCCTATGGGACAGCGGCAACAGCAACGGCCCAACCGTCGGTTGCTCGCAGTTGCAGGAGAGTCGCTCGGGTGAGCCGTACACAGATCGCGCAGACGGCACGGGCATCGGACGCGCGCCGCGCGCGGGACAGCCTTGGGTGCTCCAGCATGTGCCTGGTTATTTCGCGCTCAGTCGGTTCTCCACCTCGTAGAGGTAGAACAGTTCGTGCTTGCTCAACTGTCTGCGCGCGTCGTGACGCCTATACGCCGCAGAGGCGGCTCCTTGCGCGGCAACAGCCGCCGTGGGCGCGGCTGCGCCCACAGCTTTGATCACGCCGTTGATCGACGTTAGGTCATCCATGGCCACCCACAAGCCCGTACCGACGAGGCCGCTGGCGTAGGTCTTCAGGTCAAGCAAGAGAGACCGCGACAACTCCCTAACGAGTCCATGCTCGGAGAAGCCCTCCCGTAGATCCCGAAGAGCAGGGTCCACCTCGTTCCGCCACAGGTCCTCGATCTCGACGGCAGACTCCTCGTCGTACGCCCTGTAAGCCAGCTTGCTGGCCATGAGGGACACGCCTCGGCGATAGCGGGCCAGCGGATCGGCGAGATCGGCCCGCAGATCCAAGAGTTCGTCGACCGGAGCTGCAGTGAAGGCAGGGAGTCGGGTCACGAAGCCGCTTCCCACGGCGGCCTCGCCCGCGTGCTTGACCGTCATCTGATGCGGCGTGGCCAGGCCGGCGTCCACTAATCCCCGCACCAGCTTCGCGACACTGTCGTCGAAGAGCAGTCGCACACGCCGGTTCTCCAGCAGCTCAGTGAGCAGCGCGACAAAATTTGCCGCCATTGCTCCTGGTTGCACCGCGTCATTGATCGCAAGTGGTGACACGGTCACCACGCCAGCCCTAATGGCCGGCTGTAGCTCAGACCCACCAGACTGCTCAAGCAGGCGGTCGGCGACCTCCCGAAACATGTCCAAGAGGCCATCGAACTGGCCATCGAAAGCAGCCATCTGATCGAGGACAGCCGGGTCGATCTGCCTTCCACCCGGCAAGCGTCGGACCCAGTCCGGGCCCATCTCAATGGCGAACATGGCCGCAGGAAGGATCTCTCGCCAGTTCTGCGGGAGCCTGCTCACGGTCTCGGCAGGTAGGCGTGCGAGAGCACCGTCCTCAAGGGACATCAACATGGTGAGAAGCCCGTAGCGGTCCCCGTCTGCCAGATCCGCCATGCTCGCCACCAGACCGGCGCCTGGACTGACCACCTCGATCTCGTCGGCGTACAACAGCGCCGCCCTGACGAGCTCGACCTCCTTCGCCAGCGACACCCCATCTGGGCCAGTTGACGGGAAGGTAGCCACGACAATCTTGAGCGGATCTACCGGTGGGCCGCTGGTTCGCCTGCGCGGCGGCCGAGGTCGGTTCGCCCTCGCCGGCCGGCGGCTCGTCTTTTGGACCACGGCTGACATGTTGCCCTGATCAAACGACACATTCGCGTACGGCTGCCGACGATCGCCTCGTACGTCGCCTCGGACGCGACGTCGCGTGGCGCTCCTTCGCCAACGCGACGAGCCCTACTCCGACCCTGGCGCCGACTGGCTGCGCCGCCGGAACGACGAGGCGCACACCCGCCGGCTGGTCTCCCAGCTCGAACGGCTCGGCCACACCGTCATCCTCGGTCCGGCCGTCTGACCCACTGCAGAAGAACTGAAGGACGGGCTGCGCCCGCCCCGCGCTAACGCGGCGCCTGCAACGGACCTGCCGGTCGATCTTGATGTCTCCAGTGCTGCTCGCCCCTGAGGGCTCCCCAGCAACGCCGTGCAGCCAGGAGGGGCACTCGCACTCTGGAGTGTCGGTGCGTCCTGGCACGCTTGAGCTGTGGCTGACTCCGAACGAACGCTCAACCGGTTTGTCCTGCGGGCGCGTCGGATCGAGGCGCATTCGCTGGCGCGCGACCGTCGGTCTCTGTCGGCGTTGAGCGACTTCTCGTTGACCGGCCAACTCCACTTGGACGGCACGATGGAGATGCGTCGGGCCCTGCCGGACGAGGAGGCGTTTGAATCGTTGGCTGCTCGGGTGCGTCCTGTCCTGGTAAAGAGTGAGTCGGTCTTCCAGGCGAATGTGCTGAAGGCGATTCAAGCGGCGGTCGATGTATCTCAATCCGAAGTGCCCGCGGACCTACTTAGACGGCTCGCGGATCTGAAGCGCGACTGGTCGCGTTTCGACCTCGATGGCACCAACGTTCTGCGGTTTGCCGTGCAGTCGTCTAGGGCCGACGGATCGGACGTCACGCCGCAGGTGTCTGACACTCAGTTGGCTGCTGCTTGGCTTTACGGCGACTTGGTCCACGTGGATACGCGTGGCAGTAAGAGTGACGGGCTACTTTTCCCGATAAAGGAGCGATATTCGGCCGCGGTTACATACTTCGCTCATGCGGCGGTGCTCTGCTTGATGACGCTGGACTTGGTGTTGGCGCTGCACAGACTTGGCGTAATCGCTCTTGATGCCGAGTCCGTCGAGCGCGAAGTCGTTGTCGGCGTGGGCGAACTGGTCGAGCGAGGTGCGGCCTACCTCGGTCCGGTCGGTTCGCCGATGCCAGATCTTGACATCGCGTTGGCAGAACTCCCTGAGGGGTTTCAGGCTTTCACGGTCACGGAACTTTTGCGCCAGTCGCCAGCGAACCGGGTCCGGGTGGAGTGTCGCGCGGCGGACGGCTCGAGCGTCTGCGACTACGAGGCTGCAGTGTCTCGACGTGGAGAGAGCGAAGGCCGACTGCACTGGGCGGCGCTTGTAGCGGGCAGCGTGACGTTCACGGTGTCCTTCGGCCTTAGGGGCGATCGGGTGACGGATGCTCGCTTCGAGGGCATCGAATGGCACGGCACGACGAATCGAATGAAGCTCGCCGAGGCGGTATTCGAGCAAGAATTGACCATGAGCGAAGAGGTCGTCTTCTTTGTCGGTGGCGAGAAGTTCTTTGTTCTCAGGGTCTCCGGGCTGGGGGCCAAAGATGCAGCGTCCATCGATGTGGCCGTCGACAGTCTCTATGACCTTGTCGTAATCGAAAACATCACTCGTCAGGCGCTGCAACCATTGAGTGGCATGTACAGCGGTTCTGATCGAGCTCTTCTACGTCGTACGCGTTTGCTCTGGGAGGGCGAGGTCGTTCCGTTCCGATTGAGTCCCCTGACGGCGACGGCACCGGCAGGTGTGGTTCCGAAAGCGATCGTGATGCCGGCAACCACCTTGACGATCGCCGGCACCGAGTTTCCTGTGCCGACCACGTTGATCCGTCACCCGCTAATGGTCCCCGAGTCGATCACGCGGACTCCCGAAAGCGATCCGCCGACGGATCAGATAACGATGGTCATTCCAGTGGAGGAACCATTCTTGGCTTGGGCACCCGAAAAGCGCACGATCAACGGGGACGACGACCTGCCCGAACCGACCCCGTGGGACCTATCCCATTTTGACGACCAGGTCTTCCTCGGCGGACGTAAGGACAGCGCCTGACGGTAGAACCATGCAGGCCTTGCGGGCGTCGATGGACGGGATCGTCCACGTCTGGGGGACGGAGTCGACCCGATCGTTAGGCGAACCCTGCAGGAGTCGACTGCGCTGGCCTACAGGGCGCCCGGCCGGGGACGGCTTCCCCAGTCGCAACTGTGACAGTCCTCGGCGTGGGGGTCGTTGCGTTGCGCGCACCAGCGGCATGACCAGTACGCGGGCGGGGGCACATCGGCTTCATCGAGGGAGGCGGCGCCGGCGGCGATCCGGATGGTTGCGTCCGCGTCCCGCAACGCCTGCGATCTCAGCACCTCCAACTGCGGGTCGTGTTCGTCGTCCTGCGACACGGCAGCCGCTGCTCGTCGGAGGGCAGGATCCTCGGTCTCGAAGAAGCTGTGCGCGCGGACGGCGGGTTCTGCGCTGAGGATGCAGCACAGCACGGCCACGAGGAACCGACGATCGGGGGGGACCTCTGGCACCAGGGCGGCAACCTCATCGTCGAGCCCAGGGAAGCGGGTGTCCCACAGGAGCCGGGCGGCTGATTCTGCGATCCAGTCTGAATGAGCCGCCAGCAGCTCGACGACCTCGGAGGGCTCAACAGGGTCGATCCGTCCGAAGTTCAGTTCAACGCCCCGTTCCGGCCACGCTGAGGCCATCTCGAAGGGCAAGGCGACCTGGTCGTCGGCTCCGTCTTCTTCCAGGGCGGCCCGGGCCTGAGCGGCCAGAAGCGATAGATCGAAGTCGGCGGCGAGCGCCATCGTGCGTATCCAGAGTGCCCGCGTCGACTCGGAATCCAGCCGCACTGCGGCGCGGAAATCGGGGATGCTCACCGAATCGTCATCGAGCAGCGCGATGAAGTCGCACAGGTCGGGCAGGCGCCACCGCTGAGCAGCGGTCAAGGCCACTTCGTCCTCAGCCAAGTCTGCGATGGCCGCGAGAAGGATCCGGGAGCCGTCTCGGTAATCGTCGCTGGCCTGTTGGATGAGCGCGAACGTCTCGGGCGACAGGGTTGGGAGCTTGAGGTCGTGGCCGTGGGCACGCATCGCGGCGGAGATGGCGATGGCATCGCGGTGTGAAGCCCTGGGCGCGAGGGCGGTGATCAGCTCCACCGCTCGACCGTCCAGTTCACCGAGCCGGGCCGCGGCGCGTGCTGCCCCCTGTCCCAGGCCCGCGAGCAGGCCTACCGACTGCCCGATCACCAGTCGACGGCGTGACGGATGCTGCAGCTCGACCTTCGGGGGGAGGGGGACGGCGAGCATCCGGAGCACGTCATCGCGCTCGTATGGCGTCAGCGGCCGGTGGCTGGTGTCCGCAGCTGTGAGAACCGCGATTCCGCGAGCGACGAGGTGCTGATCTTGGCTCACCGGCAGTGCCGCGAGGGCCTCAGCGCGCCGGGGCTCGAGGGAGGCCGGAAGCGGGAGCCGCGCGATCTCCAAGGCCCAGGGCCACACTGGTCCATCGCGCCGCAGCCGCCGCTCATCGAGCTTGGCTATCAGCTGCTTGGCCGTCGGCTTGTCAGTCGCCAACCCGGTGGTCTGGGGACCGGGGGTCGGAGGGGCGGTCGTCGCAGCGATCTGGGCCGCGTGGGCGAGCAGGTCCAGCAGTTGTGCGGCTTGGTCGACTGTCAGGGAAGCGCCGCTGTGGAGCGCCGCCGCGGCGAGGCGGCTACGTACATCGCTATCGCTTCCGGGCTTGAGTAGCTCGCTGATGATTCGCTGATCGAGCTGCACGGCCAGCAATAGTGCGGTGTGGCGGTCGGGGTCGGCCACGGCCGCCGACGTCCAGTTGGCGAGCTCGTCCGGAGGCATCGTGGGGCAGTACATGGCTGCCCCGATCTCGGCGAACACACGGCTGCGGGGGACCACATGGCCAGTGGGATCGGCTACGAAGACACCGACGTGGTCATCCCAGAAGCGCCGAACGAGGTCGGCGACCTCCGCGGCCGGCTCGGGGGCCAGCCCCCAGCGCGTCGCCATGGCCGAGGTGACGGCGGAGTCGACGTCTGCGATTGAGGCATTTGTTTGGTGGCTGAGCAGGAAGCCGATCGTCTCGAAGCCGATGAGCAGCTGACGGTCGCTTGGGCCGGGTGGCGTCCCCTCGGGTAGCAGCGGGCGGCGTCGCTCCCATCGGCTGACCGTCTGCGTGACTGCTCGGTGCAACACCTGAGCGGTGTGCTCGGGCGGGGCGGCGTCGCTGCTGTCTGCAAAGACCAGTGTGATCAGCACGGACAGCAGGGGAACGGTCCCCAGATCCTCGTGTGCTCGGCGGATGTCGCGGACCCGCCGTGCTCGCTCGGCCACCCAACCGTCCCGGTCCGCCTTGGGCACGCGGACCTCGGCGACGTGGCGCAGCAGCCGGTCTAGCACCGCGTCGAGGTTCCGTGGCGTCGTCAGACGGACGGCATCCAGGGCGAGCCGGCCCGCGGGCGTCATGCCGCTGGGGCGGGTGGTCAGCAGCACGCCCGTCTCGGTAGGCAGCGCAGACAGAACCTGCTTGAGGCCGTCGGCGACGAGGGCCCGACGGTCGAGGCACTCGTCCAACCCGTCGAGTAGCAGAACCGCCTCGCCGCGAGCGATCGACTCCTGCATTGCCTCGATGAGGTCGGCCTGCTCACTGGCCGGGGCCCGCGACGCTGCCGTCTCACACAGTCGCGCCAGGGTGACGTCCGAGGGGGCCTGACAGGTCCGGACGAAATCGCGCAGCCGGACCAGGATCGGCAGGGGTGCTGCGCGTTCCGTCGCCCATCGAGCGGCCAGCTGGGTCATCGCGGCGCTCTTGCCCACGCCCGGCAGACCCTCGATGAGCAACCGCGGCCGACGTCGGGCGAGGGGCAGTAGGGACACCTTCTGACGGTCCCGATCAGAGTCCTCGACCGTGACCTGCAGATGATCGGCGAGATCGCCGATGATCAGTGGCTCGAGGTCGTCGGCGAGCAGCGTGAGGTCCACTCGCCCGGATTCGGCCGAGAGCGAGACCCGGTAGCGCTCGACGGCAACTTGTCGGGCGCGGATGGCCGCGGCCGCAGCCCCGCGACGGTCGGCGTAGACCTGGACACCGAGGTCTACGAGATGGTCCACCCAGGTCTCTACGTCTCCGGAGTAGGCCGAACCGGCGTGAGTGTGTAGGTGCGCCTCCAGGTGAGACAGGGCAGTGACCCCGGAGCCGGCGGGCACCACCGTCCCCTCGAGCAGGCTGGAGGCGACGTCGTGTTGGGGCCGCCCGGGCTGGTCGGCATCGACGATCAGGACTGCGGCAGCGTCGAGGACCCGGTCTTGCTTCTCCTTCGGTACGTCGATCATGCGCTTCCGTAGCGCGGACAGAGCCTCCTGCTCCTTGACGGGGAAGACGGAGGTCGGGGCGGTACGCCGACGGCTCAGGGCCTTGCCGAGGTGGTGGACGATGCCTTTCGGCTCCGCCGTGGCCAACACCAGGCGGTCGCCTGGCTGAAGATCGTCAACCTGGGCCAGCCATTGCTCCACGGTGTCCTGCAGTTGGCTGTCATTGCCGCATGCGCGCTTGGCCGAGATGAACAGCCGGGATTCATCGGACAGCGTGCAGAGGAGGTCGTCCGTCGCGTGGGAAGTCTCGAACGCCAAGGCCACCGGCGTGGGGTTTCCGGGACCCGGATCGGCTGCCGCAACAGGGCGGCTGGCAAGGCCATGGGCGGCGAGGTAGACGGCGACGCCGCGACGGTGGACGCTGCCGGCCTCGTTCGCCTGGCCCGACCGGCTGGGCATGCCTGCCACCCTCCGCTTCCACTGGTTCTGCTGCCCGAGGGCTCCACAGTAGGGCAGCGGCGATCGCGGACCCGGACGCGCTGGCGACCCGTGGGCAGGTCAAGGGGCATGTCCGACTCGAAGCGACAACCTGGTTTCCCCCGTCAGTCCTGCCAGAGCTGCGCCAGCGGCGCCAGTCCCGCGGTCTGGAGGTCGCTCTCGAGCCACGACCGCTCGCCGGCGTATCCCGCGGCCCACACTTGGAGTTGCTCGTCGACGTCTGCCTGTAGGGGGATGATCACCGTCTCGCGCACCAGGTGCGGGCAGACGGTGCGCCGCAGCCCGGTTCCTTCGCTCGCAACAACGGTGACGTCCTCGATGGTCGGGTCGGTGGCTCCGGGTGCCACGGCCAGCCCGGAGGACACCACCACCCCAGCCACGTGTGACGCATCGGGAAAAGCCGCACGGAAGGCGACGCTCAAGAGTTGGATGCGGTCGGGCCACGGTCGCTGCTGCCAGTCGGTGAACTGGAACAGTCCGTCGAGCGCATCGACACGGATCCAGATCGAGGGCCAGCCGCTGGTCTGCCGGATCTTCCCTCCTACAGAGCGGGCGAGGCGGTACCAACGGTCGCCATGCATGGGCGCGCCCAGGAAGGTTGTGCCGTCGGTGGGCGGCTCGGACACCACCTGAATCGTTCCGGCCGGGGTGCGGAGTGTCTGACCCGTGCCGCCTCGTGACACGAGCACTGCGGCGGCGTCGACCTCGCGAAGCCACGCGCCGGTCGCGGCGGCGTCGAGATGGCCGGTGAGGTGGGTGATGGTGACGACTCCGTGGCGTTGCTCGATGGCGAGCAGCGCGTCCACGAGGTGATCTTCGTAGGCATGGTGGTCGCGGTCGGGGTCGGAACGGAACAGTGATGTTGTCTCCACGACCAGCGGCATCCGCCCGTCGGCTGTGTTGAAGACGACGTCGGCGCGGCGGTCGCTGTCGGGGGTGGGCGGCTCGAAGCCCGCTCGCCAACCGGTCGCGGTCGCAAGGCGCCCCACTTCCAGCTGCAGGAGCAGGTGTCGCCAGGCTTGCTGGTCCAGGCCGCGCTTGAGCTCGGCGCGCACCCGCGCGAATGATGGCTCGGCCGTGGCGGCGGCCAGTCGTAGTCCCAGGCTGAGGAACTGCGGTAGCGCGCCAGCATGAAACGCGAACAGGCGCAGCTCGGGCGGCAGCCCGCCATACGCGGCTTGCTGGCGACGGAGCCAGGAGGGCCCGAGCAGGGCCTCGAGATCCGCCAGGACCGCATGCACGGCCCGGCGGCCGTGGAGGGTAAGCCCGCCGGCTTGCGTGATTGCCCTGAGCTCTGCCCAACCGCTGATGGAATCGGCTTCGCGCCCTGGATGGGTCATGCGGACGAGGTGGGTCCGCTCGATCCGTCGAGGAGGCGGCTTCGTAGTCGGGCGCGCCGGCCCTCGACCGCGCTGTGCAGCCTCAATCCAGCGGTGGCGATCTTGACCAAGATGGTGTCGGCGATGTGCGCAGCGCCGGTGAGGGGCCGTAGCTGCGGAAGGACATCGACGTGGCGGCCAAGGTCGTCGGCGATGGGGCTGGCGGTGATGAGCACGGCCGCGGCGCGCAGGACGAGCGCGGTGTAGGTGGGAGTGAGCTCGGTGACGAAACCGTGCGCGACTTCGTTGCGGATGTTCGCCCCGAGTGGGCCGAGGAGGAGCCAGCGCAGGAACCAGGCCCAGTCCTCGTCGAGAGCGAGCTTTTCGAGTTCGGTCAGCAACACATAGAGGCCGGGGTAGCCCCCGGGGCTCTTGTCGACCTGAACGCGGTAGATCCCTTCGTCCAGCTCGCGGAGCAGTGCGCGCGCGGCGGCCTCGATCTTGGGGATCAGGACGCAGACGGCGGCCTCGTAGTCGCCGGCCCAGAAGTAGATGAAGCCCTTGGCGAGGCTGCGGGCGAGGCGGGGGTCGGCGGCGCCGACGTTGATCAGCAGGCCGGTCAGCTCGTCCAGGTCGGGCGTGCCGAACCTCTCCGAGATCCGGTGCAGGGCGATCGCTAGCAGCTGACCGTGGTTCTCGGCGGCGACGCGCCCGGCGAAAGCCATGTCGTGGCGGTCCTGCTCGGCCTCGGAGGAGAAGGTGGCTTGGGGCAGTCCGTTGCCGTAGATCGTGGTCGAGAAGAGCCGGCCGAGGCTGCCACGTCGTTCGACGGCGTACTCCCGAAGGCTGCTAACGCTGCCTGACGGAGCATTCGGGCTGAGCAGGAACACGGCGATGCCCCTCCGCCAGTCGGAGCCTCGCGTGAACTCATCGAGGTAGGACTCCGGGACCCAGTTGGGCAGGCTGCTGCTGGCGCTGATGCGCTGCATCCCGAGCTCTTCGGGCCGGATGGCCTGCATCTTGGCGGCGATGTCGCGCGCGTGGTTCGTCATGCCGCGCGTGGTCGCGGTGCGGGCAGCCGCTTCCAGGCGGTGCATCCGCACCGCAGCGTTCGGGGAGGCATCGGCGTCGCGCAGGTAGCCGGCGAGTTCGTCCCCGTCGATCGCGGCCAGGTCGCCGGCGGTGGCTGCACCGCCCGCGACCTTGCGTCGCATGGACGCGACCTCCGAGGCGAGGTCGGCGCGCGACACCACGGAGGCAAGGGTGGTGAGAACCGTGTTGGCGTGGTCACGGAGGGACGTGGTCTGCGTGGCGTCCAGGGGCTTCTCACACAGAGCCGCCACGAGCGGAAACAGGACGCCGGGACGATTCTTGCCGTCACCGGCCACGAGAGAGTCGACGCGTCGTTCGATCTCGTCGAGTACCTCTCCCTCAACTTCGGCAGCTTTGACCAGCCGGCAGAGGGTCCATGCCCGCACCAGGTAGGTGGTGGTGTCCATGTCGTCGGCGCGGTCGCCGACGGCGTCGAGGTAGGCGCGCCCCGCACGCCGGGCGTGACCACCGACATTCCCAACACGGCGCAGAAACAGCAGATCGCTGAGGCGGGCGAGCGCGGCCGGTGCAGTGACCTCCTCTGCGAGTGCTTCCCACAGGGCGACGTCGTCGGCACCCACGTCCCTGATGGAGGGAAGGCCAAGGCCGCCGCCGACGGCGAGGTCGGTGCCAGGTCGTCCCCGCAGCTCGAGGTTGAGGGGCCGGGCGGCGAGCTGCCCGAGGACCCGAACACACTCCTCGCTCAGCGGTGAGGTGAACTCCTTGACGGCCTTCTCGATGGCCCCCCATCCCTCCCAACCCTCGATCAGGTCGGTGAACGCGGCGTCGAGGACGCGTGCAGCGTGGGGTACGTCCGTGGCTGCAAACGTGTAGGGCAGGGGAGCGGCCGGAGGTGGATCGTCATCGGAGGTGGCGCCCTCGTCGGGACTCTCGTGGCCCACCTCCGCGGACCCGGTTGTGCCCTCGCCGACCGTCGAGGGAAGGTCGGCTCCAGGAGGTACGTCCGGCCGTGGCATTGGGAGGGATGTTGATTCCTCGTCGGGGTCGGACGCACTCACCCCGTCATGTTCCCAGCGCGTGGGAGGGACGTCATGCGGGTTGCGCGGGTCGAGCAAGGTCCAGCCGGCTGGGGGAATCACTGACAAGTGCCCGAGGGGGATTGGAAACCACCGTTACGCCGGACCGGCGAGTCACCTCCGACACGGAGCTGGCGTCTTGGCCCCATCACCCACTGCTCGCAGACGGCGGCTATAACTCAACGCTGGCGTAGGTGGTCATTGGCGACCCGGCATGGAACCGGGCTGGTTGCACTCGTGGTTGCAGTTGGCCCCGTCCGCGCTAGTTCCTCGTTACCCGCCGTCGCGCAAAGAGGCGGCTCAAGCGGCATACAGAACGCCAGCGAACTACGACGAACGCGATCATGACGGCCTGGCAGTGTCGGAGTTGGAAGTTCGAGCCAGCAGTCCCTCTGATCAAGTCGCGGTCGTAGAGCGTCGTCGAGCGCGCCGCCCAGCGCCGTAGACACGTCAAGTAACCCAGCACCTCGTGTTGCAGAGCCTCAGATGACGGGTTGAACCAGGTGGTCGTCGACCGTAGGTCAACGTCGATGGACGCGGGCCAGTCAATCTTGGGCCCTGCGAGGGGTTGACTCGTCCGGGCGGGGCAACCCTGTCCGGACGTTCTGTCGGGCAAGATGCGAAGCGTGACGGGGACCATCCACGCTGTCCTGGACCGGCTTCGCAGCGAAGCGCTGGACGAGCGGGACAAGGGCAGCAAGTTCGAGCGACTGATCAGGGCCTACCTGACCTCCGACCCCGAGTGGAAGTCGCGGTTCTCCGACGTCTGGCTGTGGTCGGACTGGCCCGAGCGTGCCGGTCGGCCGGACACCGGCATCGACCTGGTCGCGGCGAATGCCGACGACGGCGGGCTCACCGCCATCCAGTGCAAGTTTTACGCACCGGGTCGCACGGTCGCCAAGGCCGACATCGACTCGTTCATCTCCGCCTCGGCCTCCTCGCAGTTCACCAGGCGGATAGTGTTCGACACCGCGGCCGGCTGGTCGGCCAACGCCGAGGAGACGCTGGCCGGGGGAGTGGCCCAGCGCGTCGACATCGGGTACCTGGCCGACGCCGCCATCGACTGGGACCAGTTCTCCTGGACGACGCCGGAGATCGTCGTCCCGACGGGCAAGAAGGCGCTGCGCCCACACCAGCAGAAGGCGCTGGATGACGTCCGCGTCGGGCTCGCCGAGCACGACCGGGGCCAGCTGGTGATGGCCTGCGGCACCGGGAAGACCTTCACGAGCCTGCGGATCGCCGAGGACCTGGTGGGCGCGGGCGGCGCCGTGCTGTTTCTCGTGCCGAGCATCCAGCTGCTGAGCCAGAGCCTGCGGGAGTGGATGGCCAACGCCGAGGTGGACATCGCGCCGTACGCAGTCTGCTCCGACGTCCGGGTCGGACGGCGCACGCCGTCCGACGACGCCGACCAGCTCCCGATCGACCTGACCGAGCCCGCCTCGACCGATCCGCAGACCTTGCTGACTCGCTTCGAGAAGGGCGAGCAGGCTCCCGGACGCATGCGGGTGGTCTTCTCCACCTACCAGTCGATCGACGTGGTGATCCAGGCCCAGGAGCGGGGCCTGCCGAGCTTCGACCTGGTCGTCTGCGACGAGGCCCACCGCACGACCGGCGTCACTTTGGCCGAGGGGGACGAGTCGACGTTCGTCCGGGTGCACGATGCCGACGCCCTCAAGGCGACCAAGCGGCTCTACATGACCGCGACTCCACGGGTGTTCGGCGAAGAGGTCAAGCGCAAGGCGACCGATGCCGACGCGGTGCTGGCCGACATGGGCGACGTGGAGGTCTTCGGCCCCGAGCTGCACAGGCTCAGCTTCGGGCAGGCGGTCGAGGCCGACCTGCTCACCGACTACAAGGTGCTGGTGCTGGCGGTCGACGAAAAGTACGTCGCGGAAAATTTCCAGCAGGCCATGGCCAACTCCGGAGAGATCCCGCTCGACCAGGCCGCGAAGCTCATCGGCTGCTGGAACGGTCTCGCGAAGAACTTCGGACCGGCAGCGACCATCGGCGACGGTGCGGTCGTCGACCCCACACCGATGCGGACCGCGGTGGCCTTCGCCCAGCACATCAAGGCGTCCAAAGCGGCGGCTGCCGCGTTCCCCGACCTCGCCGACCGGGCGCAGATCGACACGCCCGAGGACCGGCCGCGACTCCGCATCCAGGCGGCGCACGTCGATGGCACCATGGGGGTTCACGAGCGCAACACGCACCTGGCCTGGCTGAAGGAGACCCCGCAGGACGGCGTGTGCCGGGTGCTCACCAACGCCCGGTGTCTGTCCGAGGGCGTCGACGTGCCGGCGCTGGACGCGGTGCTGTTCCTCACCCCGCGCGGCTCGCAGGTGGACGTTGTGCAGTCCGTCGGCCGGGTGATGCGCAAGGCACCCGGCAAGGAGCTCGGCTACATCGTGCTGCCGGTGGTGGTGCCCAGCGGCATCGCCCCGGAGGAGGCGCTGCGGGACAACGAGCGCTACAAGGTCGTCTGGCAGGTGCTGCAGGCGCTGCGCAGCCATGACGACCGGTTCCACGCGATGGTCAACCAGATCGAGCTGAACAAGCGAAAGCCCGACACCGTCGAGATCGTCACGATCACCGGCCCGACGGACGGCGACGGCGTGACCGTGCCCGACCCGGACCAGCCCACGCGGAAGACCACCGAGCAGCTGCTCATGGAGTTCCCGGCCGACGAATTCCGGGACGCGATGTACGCGCGGATCGTCGCCAAGGTCGGCGAGCGCCGGTACTGGGAGACCTGGGCGAAGGACATCGCCGACATCGCCGCCGCCCATGTCACCCGGATCAAGGGCCTGCTCGCCAAGCCCGGACCGGCGGCCGACGAGTTCGAGCACTTCGTCGCCGGCCTGCGCGGGAATCTGAACGACTCGATCACCGATGACGCCGCGATCGACATGCTGGCCCAGCACCTGATCACCCGGCCGGTGTTCGAGGCGCTGTTCGCCCACTCCAGCTTCCTGGCCGGCAACCCGGTGGCTCGGACGATGGAGAACATGCTGGCGGTGCTCGATGCGCACGCTGTCGGCGTGGAGAACGAGACGCTCGAGGGCTTCTACGACACCGTGCGCAAGCGGGTGGCCGGGGTGGACAACGCGGCCGGCAAGCAGCGGGTGCTCGTCGAGCTCTACGACAAGTTCTTCGCAACCGCGTTCCCGAAGACGGTGGCGAAGCTCGGCATCGTCTACACGCCGGTGGAGATCGTCGACTTCATCCTCCGCTCGGCCGACGAGGTGCTGCGCGCCGAGTTCGGCCAGGGGCTTACCGATGAGGGCGTGCACGTGCTCGACCCGTTTACCGGCACCGGGACTTTCCTGGTGCGGCTGCTGCAGAGCGGCCTGATCGAGCCGCACGACCTGGCGCGGAAGTACGCCAACGAGCTGCACGCCAACGAGATTCTGCTGCTGGCCTACTACATCGCCGCGGCCAATATCGAGACGACGTTCGAGGATCTCGAGGGGACGCCGCAGCCGTTTCCCGGCCTGGTGCTCACCGACAGCTTCCAGTCGTGGGAAGACGGCGACCAGCAGGACATCGACGTCATGCCGGAGAACAACGAGCGGCTGGAACGGCAGAAGCAGTTGCCGATCCAGGTCATCATCGGCAATCCGCCCTATTCATCTGGGCAGGATTCCGCCAACGACGACAACGCGAATGAGAAGTACCCGACCCTGGACGCCGCGATTCGGGACACCTACGCCGCGCGGTCGACGGCGACCAACAAGAACTCGCTGTACGACTCGTACATCCGGGCCATCAAGTGGGCCACGCTGCGGATTCAGGACCGCGGCATCGTGGCGTTCGTGACCAACGGCGGGTTTCTGGACTCGAACACCGCTGACGGCATGCGCAAGACGCTCGCCGAAGAGTTCTCCGCGATTCACGTCTTCAACCTGCGTGGCAACCAGCGCACCTCGGGTGAGGATTCTCGGCGCGAGGGCGGCAAGGTCTTCGGCAGCGGCAGCCGGGCCACCGTGGCCATCACGATTCTGGTCAAGGAGCCGGCAGCGACTGGGCCGGCCAGCGTGCATTACACCGACGTCGGCGACTATCTCACCCGCGAGGAGAAGCTTGCCACGGTTGCGGAAGTCGGCAGCATCGGCAGCCTGACCCCGGTCGTCATCATCGCCAACGAGCACGGCGACTGGGTGAATCAGCGAACCGACGACTTCGACCGCTTTCTGCCCGTGGAGGACGTGTTCGCCGTCCAGTCGGGCGGCCTCAAGACGAACCGGGATCCCTGGTGCTACTCGTTCGGGCCACACGCGGTCGAAGCAAACATGCGGCGCCTTGTCAGCACCTACGAGGCTGACAGGGCCGCTGGGCGGTCCTCGTCCAATGCGACCCGCGACGACAAGCTGATCAGCTGGAATCGCAGTCTTCTGGCGGACCTCGACCGGCGGCGGGAGCGCCGCTTCGAAGAGGACCGAGTCGTGACCAGTGTGTATCGCCCATTCACCAAGCAAGCGGTCTACTTCAGTCGCGCATTGAACGACATGGTCTACCGCCTATACGAGCTTTTCCCTGCTCCACAGGCGAGCAATCTCGGCATTTACCAGGTCGGGGCGGGCTCGGATGTCCCCTTCTCGGTACTCAGTCTCGACTGCCTACCGAACCTTCATGTCACAGGCGCAGGTAGTGGCGGCAAGTTCTTCGCGCGGTGGCGGTACGAGAAGGTCGACGAGTCGGGGATGTTCGACGGTCCACCAGGGGGAGGTGGTCGACGGCTACCGGCGTATCGACAACATAACCGATGAGGCACTGGCCGCGTTCTCGGCGGCGTACCCGAACGAGTCGCTGAGCAAGGACGACATCTTCAACTATGTGTACGGGCTGCTGCACTCGCCGGAGTACCGGGAGAACTACGCCGCGGATATAAAGAAGATGCTGCCCCGCATCCCGTTCGTCATGGACTTCCGCGCCTTCGTCGACGCGGGTAAGCAGTTGGCCGAGCTGCACCTGGGCTACGAGACCGTCGAGCCGTACCCGCTGGAGGGCCTCGACGTCTCCGGTCCCGGCGGCGAGGCGGACTACGCGTTCTTCGCTGTCCGGGACAAGAAGATGGCCTTCGGCAAGCCGACCGCGGAGCAGAAGGCCGCTGGGCTACGACACGATCGGTCGGTGATCCACTACAACGACCGGATCACCCTGCGCGGCATCCCAGAAGAGGCGTACCGGTACATGCTCGGCAGCCGGTCGGCCATCGAGTGGATCATCGACCGCTACTGGGTGAAGACCGACAAGGCGTCGGGCATCGTCAACGACCCCAACAACTGGTCCCGCGAAGTCGGCGATCCGCGCTACATCGTTGATCTGCTGGCACGCGTCGTCACAGTCTCCTTGGAGACGATCAGGGTGGTGGACTCGCTGCCACCGCTTTATGTCCGCCACGACGCGTGAAAGACGCGGGACGGTCAGCCCGCGATCACGGTGCGCCGGCCGCTCTTGATGCGGCACAGGCCGGCCACGAGACAACGCTTGGCGGTCCATACGCAGCGTCGCTCGTGGGCTGGCGGCCCGTGCCCCTGCACCTGCACGAAGCTGCGCGACGTCGAGGTCATTCACGGCCGGGGCGTGCCTTATCCGTGCCTTAAGCACCGGCCAAAGCCGGTGATCAGCGGTCAGCAGGGGTCAGCACCGTTATGGCACGGGAGCGGCGCACAGGCTGCGCTGAGCTGCGCAGACGGAGGTGACGTCCCGCTGAGTGGTGGATGTAGTCCTCACCGTGTTGGTCAGCGGTGTGGTGACTATGACGCGATCAGTGCCGGTTGCGCCACCTCCTTGGTCGGGTTCGGGTGGTTGAGCACGGCCATGGAGCCCTCGGAGAGGTAGCGGCGGTCGGAGACCTGCCATTCGTCGTGCGCCTCGACCAGCACCGCGCCGGCCAGCCGCAGCAGTGCCTCGGGGTTGGGGAAAACGCCCACGACGTCGGTGCGGCGCTTGATCTCCTTATTCAGCCGTTCCAGGGGATTGGTCGACCAGATCTTCTTCCAGTGCGCGACCGGGAATCCAGCGAAGGCCAACAGGTCCTCCTCGGCCTCGCGCAGCATCGCCTCGACCTTCGGGAACTGGCGGCCGAGCATGCCGGCGATGACGTCGAGCTGGGAGTGCACGTGTTCGGCGTCGGGCTGGGCGAAGATCGTGCGGATGGCGGCGGCGACCATCTCGCTGTTGCCGCGCGGCACCTGAGCGAGCACGTTGCGCATGAAGTGCACCCGGCAGCGCTGCCAACTGGCGCCGAGCAGGACCGCGCTGATGGCGGCCTTCAACCCGGCGTGGGCGTCGGAGATGACCAGCTGCGTGCCGGTCAGCCCGCGGGCCTTCAGTGAGCGCAGGAACGCTGTCCAGAAGGCGCCGTCCTCGGAGTCGCCGACGGCGAAGCCGAGCACCTCCCGGTGTCCGTCGGCGGCCACCCCGGTGGCGATCACGACGGCCTGGGAGACCACCCGCCGGTTGACTCGCGCCTTGCAGTAGGTCGCGTCGAGGAACACGTAGGGGAAGGCCTGATCGGCCAGCGAGCGGTCGGCGAAGGCGGCCACCTCCTCATCGAGGTCGGCGCAGATCCGGCTGACTTCGCTCTTGCTGATCCCGGTGTCCGCGCCGAGCGCCTTGACCAGGTCATCGACCTTCCGAGTCGAGACGCCGTGCAGGTAGGCCTCCATGACCACCGCGAACAGCGCCTGGTCGATCCGCCGACGCCGCTCCAGCAGCGATGGGAAGAACGAGCCGGCGCGCAGCTTCGGGATCCGCAACTCCAGATCCCCGGCCGTCGTCGACAGGGTTCTCGGGCGGGAGCCGTTGCGCTGCGCGGTCCGGGCCTCGGTGCGCTCGTGCGGGGCGGCACCGATCACCGCGGTGAGCTCGGCCTCAATCAAGGCCTGGTAGATCGTGGTCGCTGCCGACCGGATCCGGTCATCGACATCGGCGGCCTTCAGTGCATCGAGCACCTCGAGCAGGGCAGACTGGTCCAGGGCCATCGTGTGCTGTGTCCTTCCGCGAGAACCATTGGCGTGGTCTCGCTGACCATCACACGATGGCCCCTCGCACGTGATCACCCACGCGGTCGTGGCCTGGACTTACACCACCAGCGGGGACGTCACCCAGACGGACATACGAGCCGGTCAGGGCATGGAGCGGGTGACCGGGATCGAACCGGCATGGCCAGTTTGGAAGTCCGGCTATCGCGCCGCGCTCTTCATGTCCCGCGATTTTCGTCGCGTCATCGACGTCCGAGACCGAGGATCGAGTGCGTCCACGCGGTACCTCTCCGCAGGGCGGCCTACCGGAGAAGGACTGGAGAGGCTCGGTAGGTCGCTCGTGAAGAGTCCCACGGTGCGGGCGTTCAGCTGGGCGGTCGCGTCCTGACCGTCGTCCACAGCGTCGGCTTGCGTCCACAGATGGCTGCCGGTGCCGGCCGCCGGACTACCGCTGGGCGTTCCGTAGTCGTTGCCGTGGCTGGCCTGAAGCAGTCATCCGGCTGACAGCGGAGTCGCGGGGTCGAGCGATGGAGGTCTGCGATGGTGAAGCCGCGGAGACGGCAGGCGGGCGAGGGCGGGATCAGCGAGTACATGACCAAGGCTGGTCCGCGCTTCCTGATCAAGTTCACTGCTCAGCGACCGGACGGTACAAGGCGCGTCGTCCTCAAGCGCGGGTTCAAGACCAGGAAGGACGCCGCTGCGGCACTGCGCGCGGAGGTCCGCAAGGCCGAAGTGGGGGAGTGGGTCGAGCCGTCGAAGCAGCGTCTCGACGCCTACCTCGCCGAGTGGATCCAGGGCCAGCGGCTCAGCCCCTCAACGCTGGCCTCCTACCGGAAGAACATCCGGCTGCACATCGATCCGTACCTCGGTGCACAGTCGGTCGCCCGGCTCACCGGTCCAGCGGTGGACGCATGGATGCGCACACTGGAGGAGTCCGGCCGCGCGGATGGTCAGGGCGGTCTCTCCGCCCGAACGGTGCGCTACGTGTACACCATCCTGCGGTCGGCGCTGGGTGACGCGGTCACACAGGGACGGCTCTCGGTCAACCCGACCGACCGGTCGACACCGCCGAGCCCATCGGAGGCGCGTCCTCCGGAGATGCAGGCGTGGACCGCGGCCGAGCTTGGCCGGTTCCTCAGCTGGGCGGAGGCCTATGACGAGGACCTCGCCATAGGCTGGCGGCTGCTAGCGGCCACCGGGATGCGCCGCGGAGAAGCGCTGGCCCCTGCGCTGGCGCGACATCGACTTGGACGCCGGCCGCCTCGCCATCCGCCGCAGCGTCGGCGTCGTGAAGACCAAGGGCGCCGGCGAGCGCTTGGTCGAGGGCCCCACCAAGACGGGCCGGTCACGCGTTGTCGACCTGGACTCCGGCACCGTGGCCGCGCTGCGTGCCTACCGGGCCGCTCGCGGACTGTTGGCGCTCGATCTCGTGCGCGACTCGGCGCTCGTGCTCAGCAACTTCGACGGCACCCATCGGCACCCTGAGCGGTTCTCCCGCCACTTCGCCGGCCATATCGCGCGGGCGCGTCGAGCGCTGGGGGAGGAGCGGCTGCCGGTGATCCGGCTGCACGACCTCCGCCACACCCACGCCACGCTCCTGCTGGCCGACGGCGTGCCGGTCAAGGTCGTCTCAGAGCGCTTGGGCCACGCGAGCGCCACGATCACGCTGACCGTCTACCAGCACGTGCACCCCGGCATGGGTCGCGAGGCGGCCGACCGCTTCGCTGCCCTGCTCGAAGGGTGATCCGGTGCGCGAAGTATCACGCGGGTATCACGAGGCCCTAGGAGGCCGTTCCAGCAGAACGCCCCGGGCTCCTGACGTGCAGGAACACCGGGGCGATGTTGTGTCCGAGGGGGGACTTGAACCCCCACGCCCGATAAAGGGCACTAGCACCTCAAGCTAGCGCGTCTGCCATTCCGCCACCCGGACGAGTGCGTGGCAAGACTACCGGACCCGATCCGGCGTCCGAAGCACCCCCTGCCGGCCCGGTGCGCCCTGCTCCAGCCGGTGGGGAGGGGACGCGCCCGGTGGCACGATCGCCGCATGACCGACGACACGGTGGCCCCGCTGACCCGAGCCCAGGACGAGGTCGCGGAGCTGCTCTCCGACCTGATCCGGATCGACTCGACCAACACCGGCGCCACCGCCACGAGCGCGGGGGAGCGGGCCGCGGCCGAGTGGGTCGCGGGCACGCTCGACGAGGTCGGCATCGACTCGGTCATCCACGAGTCCGAGCGCGGCCGGGCCAGCCTGGTCGCCCGCATCCCTGGCCGGGACCGCAGCCGCCCGGCGCTGCTCGTGCACGGGCACCTCGACGTCGTCCCCGCCGACCCGGCCGAGTGGAGCGTGCACCCGTTCTCCGGCGAGGAGCGCGACGGCTACATCTGGGGCCGGGGCGCTGTCGACATGAAGGACATGGACGCGATGGTGCTCGCGCTGGTCCGCGACTGGGCCCGCACCGGCGTGCAGCCCGACCGCGACATCGTGCTCGCGTTCGTCGCCGACGAGGAGGCCGGCGGCAAGCTGGGCGCGCACTTCCTCGTCGACGAGCACCCCGACCTGCTCGAGGGCTGCACCGAGGCGATCAGCGAGGTCGGCGGCTTCAGCATCACCGTCCGCGACGACCTGCGCCTCTACCTGGTGCAGACCGCCGAGAAGGGCCTGGCCTGGATGCGGCTCACCGCCGGGGGCAAGCCCGGGCACGGCTCGTTCGTGCACGACGACAACGCCGTCACCCGGCTGTGCGAGGCCGTCGCCCGCATCGGCAGCCACCGCTTCCCGCTCACGCTCACCCCGCCGATGCGCCAGTTCCTCGCCGCCGTCGAGGACGCCTACGGCATCGAGATCGACCCGGCCGAGCCCGAGCTGGCCCTGGCGCGGCTGGGCAGCATCAGCCGGATGATCGGCGCGGCCCTGCGCAATACCGCCAACCCCACGATGCTCGACGCCGGCTACAAGGCCAACGTCATCCCCGGCACCGCGTCGGCCACCGTCGACGGCCGCTTCCTCTACGGCCAGGAGGAGGAGTTCGAGCGCCAGCTCGCCACGCTCGTCGGCGAGGGCGTGCAGCGCGAGTGGCTCGTCCACGACCAGGCCGTGGAGACGACGTTCGACGGGCCGCTGGTCGACCAGATGGTCACCGCACTCCGGGCCGAGGACGACGGCGCCCGCCCCGTGCCGTTCACGATGAGCGGCGGCACCGACGCCAAGAGCTTCCAGCGTCTCCGGCATGCGCTGCTTCGGGTTCTCGCCGCTGCGGCTGCCCGCCGACCTGGACTTCGCCTCGCTGTTCCACGGCATCGACGAGCGGGTGCCGGTCGAGTCGCTGCGGTTCGGCGTCCGGGTGCTCGACCGGTTCCTGCGGTCGGCATGATGGGGGAGTGACCGCTCCCACACTCAAGCCCGGTTCCGTCGCACTCATCACCGGAGGGACCGGTGGCTTCGGCCGCGCCCTCGCCACCAAGCTGAAGGCAGCCGGCGTCACCGTCGTCCTCGCCGACCTCGACAGCGAGCGCAACCGCCAGGTGGCCGAGGAGCTCGGCTGCCCGTTCGTCGTCCTCGACGTCGCCGACCGCGCGGCCAACGCCGCCGTCGTCGCCCAGGTCGAGGCCGAGCACGGCCGGCTGGACGCCGCGTTCCTCAACGCCGGGATCGCCGGCAAGTCGCGGCAGGCCCTCGACGTCGACGAGTTCCTCAAGGTCGTCGAGATCGACCTGTTCGGCGTCGTCTACGGCACCGAGGCCGCGCTGCCCGCGCTGCGCCGGGCCGGCGGGGGCTCGATCGTCGTCACCGCCTCGCTGGCCGGGCTCGCGCCGCTGGCCACCGACCCCGGCTACAGCGTGGCCAAGGGCGGCGCGATCACCTTCGTCCGCTCGATGGCCGCGCGGGTGATCGACGAGAACATCCGCATGACCGCGATCTGCCCCGGCTTCGCCGACACCGCGATCATCGACGGCATCCGCGAGACGTTCATCCAGAACAACTTCCCGATCCTGTCGGCCGAGGAGGTCGCGGACGCCATGATCGCCGCGTGGACCTCCGGCGAGCCGGGTGCGGCTTACATCGTGCAGCCGGGGATCGGGGCGGTGCCCTACAAGTTCAAGGGCGTGCCCGCCGCGAAGACCGCCAGCGGCGAGACCGCCGGCGTCCCCAGCGCGCTGAAGCCGGGCTCGGCGACCTGACCCCTCCCCGGTGCGGCTGCGGTCGGCGACACTGCCCCGACCGCAGCCGCCCCGGGACGGGAGTGCAGCCCATGCGACACCGGATCTCCGCAGCGGTCGACGTCGAGGCACCACCGGACGCCGTCTGGGCGGTGCTGACCGACCTCCCCGGCCACGCGGCGTGGAACCCGTTCATCCCGTCGGCGGCCGGCACGGTCGCACCGGGGGAGCGGCTGTCGCTGCGGCTGCAGCCGCCCGGCGGCCGGGCGCTGCCCATCCGGCCCACGGTCACCGAGGTGGTCGACGGCGCCGTCCTCGAGTGGCTGGGCCACCTCGGCGTCCCCGGGCTGTTCGACGGCCGGCACCGCTTCGAGCTGACCGCGACGCCGGCCGGCACGCGCCTGGTGCAGAGCGAGTCGTTCAGCGGCCTGCTGGTGCGCCCGCTGCGCGGATTCCTGGACGGCGGCACGCTGGCCGGGTTCCGGGCGATGAACGACGCCCTGCGCGGCGAGGTGCTGGCCCGCCGGAGCTGATCAGGCGGGATCGTCCTGCGAGCAGGCGAAGAGGAACGCCGGCGGGACGTTCCACGGCGTGATCCGCCAGCGCACCGAGCGGAACCGTCGGCGGAACTCACCCAGCATCAGCGGCGAGTACTGGATCACCACCATCACGCCCCGCGGGCCCAGCAGACGGGGCAGCTCGTCGAGGATCCGCCGCCGCAGCTCGCCGTCCAGCGACGTGAACGGCAGGGCCGAGACCAGCACGTCGGCGCGCCGGCCGTCGAGGTGGGCGGCGACGTTCTCGGCCGAGTCGGCGAGCACCTGGAGCCGGTCGTCACCGGCGTAGCGCTTGGCCAGCGCCGTGGCGAGCTTCTGGTCGATCTCCACGGCCACCAGCCGGGCGTCCGGGCGCAGGCGGGCGAGGATCTCGCCGGTCTGCACGCCGGTGCCGGCGCCGAGCTCGACGACCAGGTCGGCGGCCGGGACGTCGGCGAGGTCGAGCATGTCGCGCACCGCGGAACGCGAGGTGGGCAGCACCGCCCCGACCTGGCGGGGGTTGGCCACGAAAGCGGCGAAGAAGCGCAGCGGGTCCAGCAGGTGCTGTCTCAAGACGGTCCTCACGTCGGGCCGGCGTCGCGCGGCGTCGTGTCCAGCACCCTGCCACGGCCTGGCGGACGGCGAGACCCGGCGGGGGCAGGTGACGGCGGTCACCCCCGCGTCTGGCAAGGTCGGGGCATGCGTGCATGGCGGGTCCACGACCTCGGCGACCCCGCGGAGGTCATGAGCTTCGACGAGGTCGACATCCCGACCCCGGGCGAGGGCCAGGTGCTGGTCAAGGTGCGGGCGGCCGCCCTCAACTTCCCCGACATCCTGATGGCCCAGGGGCTGTACCAGGAGAAGCCGCCGCTGCCCTACACGCCGGGTGTCGAGCTGTGCGGCGAGATCGTGGAGACCGGGCAGCGGGTCATCGGCTCGCCCGCCAGCGGGCCGGGTGCCTTCGCCGAGTACGCGCTGATGGACGCCGCCGCCGCGTACCCCGCGCCCGAGGGGCTCTCCGACGAGAAGGCCGCCTCGCTGTACCTCACCTACTCGACCGGGCACGTCGGCCTGCACCGCCGGGCGCACCTGCAGGCGGGGGAGTGGCTGCTCGTCCACGCCGGCGCCGGGGGCGTCGGCTCGGCCGCGATCCAGCTGGGCAAGGCCGCCGGCGCGAAGGTGATCGCCACGGCCGGTGGTGCCCGCAAGACCGAGATCTGCCGCGAGCTGGGTGCCGACCACGTCATCGACTACACGACCGAGGACTTCGTCCCGATCGTCAAGGAGGTCACCGGCGGGCACGGCGCGGACGTCGTCTACGACCCGGTCGGCGGCGAGGTGTTCGACAAGTCCCGGCGCTGCATCGCCTTCGAGGGCCGGCTGCTCGTCGTCGGCTTCACCAGCGGGCAGCACCCGTCGGCGCCGGCCAACCACGTGCTGGTCAAGAACTACAGCGTCGTCGGGCTGCACTGGGGGCTGTACCGCAAGCACGAGCCGGCGCTGTTCTGGCGCACCCACGAGGAGCTGCTGCGGCTGGTCGGCGAGGGGCTGATCGACCCGCTGGTCGGCGACGTGCTGCCGCTGGACCAGGCGCCGCAGGCGCTGGCCCGCCTCGGCGACCGCGGCACCGTCGGCAAGGTCGTCCTCGTCCCGTAGGTCGACGGGTCCCGCCTAGGCTGGACCGGCCATGACGCCCCGCCCGCTCCCGATCGTCCCGGGGCGCGAGGGGCTGTCCGCCGACTGCTCCCGCTGCGCCGGGCTGTGCTGCGTGGCGCCGGCGTTCGCCGCGTCCGCCGACTTCGCCGTCGACAAGCCCGCCGGGACGCCGTGCCGGCACCTGCAGCAGGACTTCCGCTGCGGCATCCACGACCGGCTGCGGCCCGAGGGCTTCCCCGGCTGCACGGTCTTCGACTGCTTCGGCGCCGGCCAGCGGATCACCCAGCAGACCTTCGGCGGGCGGAGCTGGCGGGAGTCACCGGAACTGGCCACCGCGCAGTTCGCCGTCCTGCCGGTGATGCGCCAGCTCCACGAGACCCTCTGGCACCTCGCCGAGGCGGCCGCCCTGCCCGGCGCGGCGGCGCTGCAACCCGCCGTCGCGGCCGCCCGTGCCGAGACCGAGCGGCTGGCCGCCCTGGACGCCGACGCGCTGCGCGCCCTCGACGTCGGCGCTCACCGGGCGGGCGTGGGGGAGCTGCTGCAGCGGGTGAGCGAGGCCGTCCGCACGCCCACCGGGCCCGACCGCCGCGGTGCCGATCTCATGGGCCGCGACCTGCGGCGGGCGCGGCTGCGCAACGCGAGCCTGCGCGGCGCCTACCTGATCGGGGCCGACCTGCGCGGCGCGGACCTGGGGACGGCGGACCTGCTCGGCGCCGACCTGCGGGCGACCGACGTGCGCGGCGCGGACCTCTCGGCGTGCCTGTTCCTCACCGGCCCGCAGCTGGCCGCGGCCCGGGGCGACGTCACCACGCGCGTCCCTGCCGGGCTCCGCCGCCCGCAGCACTGGGGCTAGACGACCGGTCCGGGCAGGTAGGAGAGCCGGGAGCGGCGGCGCAGGATCACCTTGCGCGTGCCGTCGGGGTGCAGCTGGAGCCGGGCGAGCTCCCATCCGCCGACGTCGGACTGCAGGCTCAGCATGGTCGCCGCCGCGGACCGGGACGTGCCCGGTGGGATCCGCAGCGGCGCGAACTCGTAATCGCCAGACGCCTCCATCGGCCCGATTGTGCCTGCCCGGCGCCCGTCGGTCACGCCGTCGTCCCCCCGCCGCCGATCGCCGGCCTGCCGGACCGTCGTCCGGACGGCAGGATAGAAGGCGACCCGACCGCTTCCCCGACGGAGGACGACGTGACCGATCCCGGTGCCGCGAACGACGCCGACCGCGCGGAGCAGGACGCCCTGGTGGACCCACCGGCGGTGACCACCGCGGGCGACGCGACGGGGCCCGGCGACACCGTGCCCGAGGCCGACGCCCTCGAGCAGCAGCTCGCCGCGCGCCCGGGGGAGTCGGGCAGCCCGCTCCGCCCGGTCGGTGACCGCGAGGCGAACGAGGCCGACGTCCTGGAGCAGGAGAGCGAGGTCCCCGCCGACGAGGACGACGTCCTGCCCGGCTGAGGCCGGTCCCTCGTTCCGGGGGTGTCTGTGACGATCCCGTTACGGGCATCTGTCGAGATCCCGACTCCGGGAGCCCGGGTCCTGACCGGCCCCTAGCGTCGATCGTCGGGCCGCGGTCGGCGCGGCCCGACACGACGTGTCCGGCGCCCCCTGCCGCCGGACACCGGGCGAGAGGGACCTGTGACCGCACTGCGAGTCGACGGCCTGTTCAAGGTCTTCGGTCGGTACCCGGCCGGGGCGGTGGAGCGGCTCCGGGCCGGGGCCACCGCCGACGAGATCCGGGCCTCCGGCGCGACCCCCGCGGTCATCGACGTCGATCTGGCCGTCGAGCCCGGCGAGATCTTCGTGGTGATGGGCTTGTCCGGTTCGGGCAAGTCCACCCTGCTCCGGATGCTCAACGGCCTGCTGGAGCCCACGGCCGGCACCGTCACGGTGGGCGGCGACGAGATCACCGCGCTGAGCGGCAAGCGCCTGCGCGAGGTCCGGCAGCGCCGGATCAGCATGGTGTTCCAGCACCTCGCGCTGCTCCCGCACCGCAGCGTGGTGGACAACGCCGCCTACGCCCTCGAGGTCCGCGGCGTCGAGCGCCGCACCCGCCTCGCGGCGGCCCGCGAGGCGCTGTCGATGGTCGGGCTGGACGGGCAGGCCGACAAGCGCCCCGACCAGCTCTCCGGCGGCATGCAGCAGCGCGTCGGCCTGGCCCGCGCGCTCGCGTCGGAGGCCGAGGTGCTGCTGATGGACGAGGCGTTCAGCGCGCTGGACCCGCTGATCCGCCGCGAGATGCAGGACCAGCTGCTCGAGCTCCAGGCCCGGCTGGGCAAGACGATCGTCTTCATCACCCACGACCTCAACGAGGCCATGCGCCTGGGCGACCGGATCGCGATCATGCGGGACGGCCGGATCGTGCGGCTGGGCACGCCCGAGTCGATCCTCGCCGACCCCGGCGACGAGTACGTCGAGCGGTTCCTGGCCGACGTGGACCGCGCCCGCGTGTTCACCGCCGCCGACGTCGCGGTGCCGACGGCGAGCCCCGACGTCCCTCCTGCCGGCCGGGTGCCGGCTGACACCCCGCTGACCGAGCTGCTCGGCCCCGTGAGCGCGAGCGAGGCGCCGATCGCGGTCGTGGACGACGCCGGGCGCACGATCGGCCTGGTCGACGCACGCGCGGTGCTGGCCGCGCTGGCCGGCAGGCCGTCGGACGACCGCGCTGCCGCGCCGCTCGCCGACCGCGCCGGGCTGCTGGAGGGATCCCGTGGCTGAGCCGACCGCCGTCCTCGCGGAGACGTCCCTGCCGCGGGTGCCCGTCGGCGAGTGGGTGGACACCGCCTTCGACTGGCTCAAGGACAACCTCGACCCGGTCTTCGACGCCATCAGCACCGGCACCGAGAACGCCGTCGAAGGCGTCACCGACGGGCTGCTGCGCCCCGCCGCCGCTGCTGCTCGCCGCGCTCCTCGCCGTGCTCGCGCTCGGCGTCCGCTCGGTCGTCTTCGCCGTCGGCTCGCTGCTCGGGCTGCTGCTGATCCAGAGCATGGAGCTCTGGGAGCCGGCGATGGAGACCCTCGCCCTGGTGCTGGTCGCCACGCTGGTGTCGGTCGTCGTCGCCGTCCCGGTGGGCATCGCGGCGGCCAAGAGCGCGCGGGTGAGCGCCGTCGTCCGGCCGGTGCTGGACCTCATGCAGACGATGCCGGCGTTCGTCTACCTCATCCCGGCGGTCACGTTCTTCAGCATCGGGCTGGTGCCCGGCGTCGTCACCACGATCATCTTCGCGCTGCCGCCCGGCGTCCGGCTCACCGAGCTGGGCATCCGCCAGGTCGACCGGGAGACGGTGGAGGCCGGGCACGCGTTCGGCAGCTCGCCGTGGCAGATCCTGCGCGGCATCGAGCTGCCCCTGGCCCGGCCCACGATCATGGCCGGCGTCAACCAGGTGATCATGCTGGCGCTCTCGATGGCGGTCATCGCGGGCCTCATCGGCGCCGGCGGGCTCGGCGGCGTCGTCGTCACCAGCATCTCCCGGCTGAACATCGGGCTGGGCTTCGAGGCCGGGCTGTCGGTGGTGATCCTGGCGATCTTCCTCGACCGGCTCACCTCCTCCTTCGGGGAGCGCCGCCGCGCGGGCGGGGTCCGCTCGTGGCTGGTCCGGCGGCGCACCGCGCCGGCCGTCGGCACCCCCGTCGTCCCGACCGGGGACGCCGACCCGACCCGTTCTCCGGCGGCCGTCGGCCGCTGATCCGCACGGAGCCGACCGGACGCCACCACGGCGCCCGGCGGCCGAGCACGTTCGACGGCCCGCGACGAGGCGGGCCGCACGACGAGAGGAGCACCACGTGACCCTGAACCGACACCGCCGCGGCCTGCGAGCGGCAGCCGGCCTGGCCGCGATCGCCCTGGCGGCCACCGCCTGCGGCAGCGACGACGAGGGCAGCGACACCACCGCCTCCGGCAACGGCGGCGGCGACAGCTGCGCGTCGGTCACCCTGGGGTTCATCCCGTCCTGGACCGACGGCCTGAGCATGGCCCACCTGTGGCAGGACGTCCTGGAGGACAAGGGCTACGAGGTCGAGTTCGAGGAGATCGCCGACGCCGCCCCGCTGTACGCGGGCCTGGCCGGTGGCGACGTCGACGTCTACCCGTCGGCCTGGTCGGAGGTCACCCACGCCGACTACATGGACGAGTACGGCGACGACATCGAGGACCTCGGCTCCTGGTACGGCGGCGCCGTCCTCACCCTGGCCGTGCCCGAGTACGTCGACATCGAGTCGATCGCCGACCTGGCCGGCCAGGCCGACCGGTTCGACGGCCGCATCGTCGGCATCGAGCCCGGCGCGGGCCTGACCCGCACCACCAAGGACGAGGTCATGCCGACCTACGGCCTCGACGACTTCACCCTGGTCGAGTCCTCCACCACCGCGATGCTCGCCGAGCTGCAGGCCGCCGTCGACGCGCAGGAGGACATCGTCGTCACCCTGTGGCGCCCGTTCTGGGCCAACAGCGAGTTCCCGGTCAAGGACCTCGCCGACCCCGAGGGCGCGCTGGGCGACGCCGAGGGCCTGCACACCCTGGCTCGCGACGGCTTCTCCGACGACTGCGGGGAGGTCGCCGAGCTGATGGGCGGCTTCTCGCTCACCGACGAGCAGTACGGCTCGCTGGAGAACCTGGTCGTGAACGAGTACGGCGAGGGGAAGTACGACGAGGCGATCACCGCGTTCTTCGAGGAGAACCCGGACGTCGAGGAGTCCCTCAAGGGCTGACCCGCCTTCCTGCACGAGATCTGCACACTCGGGCCTTTCGACCGCTGGAGAGCCCCGAGTGTGCAGATCTCGCGGACTGCTCAGCCGGCGAGGTCGGCGGCGTACTCGGCCAGCAGCGCGGCCAGCCGGGTGCGCCGCGGGCGGACGTCGACCTCGCGTACGGCCCGCACCAGCGCGGCGCCGCTCGCGTGCACGATCGACAGGTGCTTCTGCGCGCGGGTGAGCGCGGTGTAGACCAGCGGCCGCGAGAGCATCCCCCCGGCCTCGGGCGGCAGCACGACGACGACGCCGGGCCACTCCGACCCCTGCGCGCGGTGCACGGTGATCGCCCACCCGTGCCGCAGGTCCGACAGCGCGGTGCCGTTCACCGTCACCGGCCCCGACGCGAACGCCACGTCCAGCGAACCCTCGCCGGCCTTGGTGACGACGCCGACCTCGCCGTTGGCGAAGCCGACCGGCTCCAGGTCGAGGTGGTTGGCGGTGGCGACGACGCGGTCGCCCGGGTCGAAGCCGAACACGGTGCCCTCGCCCGGGTTGAGCACCGCCTTGAGCGCCTTGTTGAGCTCGATCGTGCCGGCCGGCCCGCGGTGCACCGGCGTCACGACCTGCACCGCGCCCGGCTCGATGCCCAGCGCCCGCGGGATCGAGTCGGTGACCAGCTGCACCACCCGGCGGGCCGCCTCTGCCGAGCCGGTCGCCGGCACGATCACGACCTCGCGGTCGGGGGAGTCGACCACCGGCAGGTCGCCGCCGCGGACACCGGTCGCCAGCCGGGCGATCGCACCGCCCTCGGCCTGCCGGTACAGCGTGGTCAGCTCGGTGACCGGCACGGCCCCGGAGTCGATGAGGTCGCCCAGCACGTGGCCGGGGCCGATCGAGGGCAGCTGCGCGGGGTCGCCGACGAGCAGCAGGTGGGTGCCGTCCTTGCAGGCCTCCAGCAGTGCCGCGGTGAGCTCGACGTCGAGCATCGAGGCCTCGTCGACGACGACGACGTCGGCGTCCAGCGGCCACTCCTCGTTGCGGGAGAAGCCGCCGGTCATGCCCTGTGCGCCGAGCAGCCGGTGCACCGTCGTCGCCGGGTGGTCGGTGAGCTCCTCCAGCCGCTTGGCCGCACGTCCCGTCGGCGCGGCGAGCGCCACCTCGGTGCCCTTGGCCATCAGCAGCTGCACGAGTCGAGGCGACCGTGCGGCTCTTGCCGGTGCCCGGGCCGCCGGTCAGCAGGCTGACGCCGCTCCCCAGCACCTGGGCGACGGCCGCGGTCTGCGCCTTGTCCAGGCCCTTGGAGACCTTGCGGACCGACAGCGGGTCCGCGATCAGCTCGGCCGCGGCCGACAGCCGGGCCACGTTCTCCGCCACGGCCTCCTCGGCCATGCCGTAGCGGGCCAGGGAGAGCGTGCGCAGCGCGGGATCGGGCTCGGCTGTGTCGGCATCCCCACCTGCCCCGTCGTCCTCGGGGAGCGGCGGCTCGTGCTCGAGGACCTCGCCGCCGTCGACGGCGGCGACGATCGCGGCGGCCGGGTCGGTGATGCCCTCGGCGCGCAGGGCGGCCACCACGAGGTCGGCCGGGAGCACGGTGTGCCCGTCGCGGGTGGCCGTGCGCAGGGTGAGCCCGACGATGGCCCGGCCGCGGCGGGCGTCCTGCCGGTCGGCGCCCTTGAGGACGGCGATCGCCAGCCGGTCGGCGTCCCCGAGCGTGACGCCGGACAGGCTGAGCAGCGCCCACGGGTCGTCGCGCAGCCGGCGGGCGGCGTCCGGGCCCAGCGCGTCGGCGACGCCCGCCGCCAGCTTGGCCTGCAGCCCGGCCGCGAGGAGCATCTCCACGACCTCGTAGGTGGGCGCCGCGGCCAGGAAGCCGGAGAACAGCCGCTCGGCGCGCTGCCGGCCGACGCGCGGGAGCTTGATCAGCCGGTCGGCGGTGACGTCGTCGGGCGAGGTGATGCCGGCCGCGGGCAGCTCGGCGGCGGTCCGCCGGCCCAGACCCGGCCAGAGCCCGGCGGCGCAGAAAGCGGCGAAGACCGGGTCGCCGCCCGGCGCGGCAGCGGGCGCGCTCACCGGTCCGCCCGGCGCTCGGGGTAGCCGGCCGGCGCGGCGGAGACGTCCTCCAGCGCGGTGCGGATCGCGGCGGGCAGCCGCACGCCGTCGGCGTCGAGGGAGGCCTGCAGCTGCTGCGCGGTGCGCGCGCCCACGACCGGGGCGACGACGCCGGGCCGGTCGCGCACCCACGCCAGCGCCACCCCGAGCGGGCTGGTGCCCAGCCCCTCGGCCGCGGTGATCACCGCCTCCACGATCCGGTCGGACTTCGGCGAGCGCAGCCCGTCGATGAAGGCCTGCCACGGCGCGGAGGCGCCGCGGGACTCCGACGGCGTGCTGTGCCGGTACTTGCCGGTGAGGATCCCGCGGCCCAGCGGCGACCAGGCCAGGACGCCGAGCCCCAGCGCCTCCGCGGCGGGCACGACCTCCCGCTCGACCCCGCGCTGAAGCAGCGAGTACTCGACCTGGGTGCTCACGATCGGCGTGCGCCCCGGCCAGGCCCGCTGCCAGGTGGCGGCCTGCGCGGTCTGCCAGCCGGAGAAGTTGCTGATGCCGATGTAGCGGGCCCGGCCCGAGGAGACGGCGAGGTCGCAGGCGGCCAGGGTCTCCTCGAGCGGCGTCACGTCGTCCCAGGCGTGCACCTGCCACAGGTCGACGTGGTCCAGGCCGAGCCGCTGCAGCGAGGCGTCGAGCGCGGCGAGCAGATGGCCGCGGGAGGCGCCGCGGCCCATCGGGCCCGGCGCGGTGCGCCCGGCGGCCTTGGTGGCGACGAGCACGGAGTCGCGCGGCACGACGTCGGTGAGCAGGTGGCCGAGGATCCGCTCGCTGTCGCCGTCGCAGTAGACGTCGGCGGTGTCGACCAGCGTGCCGCCGGCGTCGACGAAAGCGGTGAGTTGCATCGCGGCCTCGTCCTCGTCGGTGTCGCGGCCCCAGGTCATCGTGCCCAGCGCCAGGCGGCTCACGACCAGACCGCTGCGCCCGAGCGCCCGTTGTTCCACGACCGGCCAACCTACCGGCGCGCGGCACCCGGCACGCGGGAGCACCGCTGCCCTCGGAGCGGCGCGGCCGGGCCCGACCGACGCGCCGCCTAGGGTGACCGCTCGTGTCCGCCTGCCGCATCCCCACCCCGTCCGGCGCGCGCTGATGGGCTGGTTCGAAGCCGTCGTCCTGGGCGTGGTCCAGGGCCTGACCGAGTTCCTGCCGATCTCCTCCAGCGCGCACCTGCGCGTCGTGGGGGAGGCCTTCGGCTGGGAGGACCCCGGCGCCGCCTTCACCGCGATCACGCAGATCGGTACCGAGGCCGCCGTCCTGCTCTACTTCCGCCGCGAGATCTGGCGGATCCTCACCGCCTGGATCGGCTCGCTCGGCGGCCGCCGGAAGGGCGACCCCGACGCCCGGATGGGCTGGCTGATCATCGTCGGCAGCCTGCCGATCGGGATCCTCGGCCTGCTGTTCCAGGACAGCATCGAGACGACGTTCCGCGACCTGCGCATCGTGGCGACGACGCTGATCGTCTTCGCGCTGATCCTCTTCTGGGCCGACCGGGTGGGCGCCAAGCAGCGCGAGCTCGACCAGCTCACCGTGCCGCACGGCATCACGTACGGCTTCGCCCAGGCGCTGGCGCTCATCCCCGGCGTCTCCCGCTCCGGCGGCACGATCACCGCCGGGCTGTTCCTCGGCTACTCCCGCGCCGCGGCCGCCCGCTACTCGTTCCTGCTGGCCATCCCCGCGGTGCTGGCCTCGGGCTTCTACCAGGCCTACGACGAGCTCAGCGGCGACACCGCCGGCCCCGGCGTCTCCTGGGGCCCGACGGTCCTGGCCACGGTCATCGCGTTCGGCGTCGGCCTGACCGTCATCGCCTGGCTGCTGCGCTACCTGGACCGGGGCTCGTTCACGCCGTTCGTCGTCTACCGCATCGCGCTCGGCGTCCTGCTGCTCGTGCTGGTGTTCGCCGGCGTGCTCGACCCGGAGCCCGCAGCCTCGTCGCTGCCCTGAGCCGAGGGCGGGGTTCCGGGGCCTGCGGGTGAGGCCCGGACGCCCGGAACCCCGCCCTCGCGGGCGCCCGCTCCCCGTAGTGTCCGCGCTGTGACCACGGTGATCCTGCTCCGCCACGGGCGGACGACGGCCAACGCCGGCGGCGTGCTGGCGGGGTGGACGCCCGGCGTCCGGCTCGACGAGACCGGGGAGGCGCAGGTCGCCGCGGTGGGGGAGCGGCTGGCCAAGGTGCCGCTGGCCGCGGTGGTCAGCAGCCCGCTGGAGCGCTGCGTGCAGACGGCGACGGCGGTCACCGCCGGGCGCGACCTCGAGCTGCGCACCGACGAGCGCCTCGGCGAGGCCCGCTACGGCGACTGGACCGGCCGCGCCATCAAGGAGCTGGCCAAGGAGCCGCTCTGGAAGATCGTCCAGCAGCACCCCTCGGCCGCGGTCTTCCCCGGCCCGGAGGGGGAGGGGCTCGCGCAGACCCAGGCCCGCGCCGTCGCCGCCGTCCGCGCGGTGAACGCCGAGCTCGGCCCGGACGCCGTCTGGCTGGCCTGCAGCCACGGCGACGTCATCAAGGCGGTGCTGGCCGACGCGCTGGGCCTGCACCTGGACCAGTTCCAGCGGATCGTCGTCGACCCGGCGTCGATCTCGGTGGTCACCTACACCGAGACCCGGCCGTTCGTGGCGCGGGTCAACGACACCGGCGGTGACGTCTCGGCGCTGATCCCGCCGCCGCCGAAGAAGCGGGGCCGGCGCAGGGCGTCCTCGGACGCCGTCGTCGGTGGCGGGGCCGGCGCGCCCGCCTGACCTCCCCGGCGGCGACCCGGCGGTCCCCGGCACCGCCCGCGTAACCTGGGCATGTGCCCCGTCAGGTCCATCTCTTCGACCGTCCGAGCCGGTTCGTCGCCGGCACCGTGGGCCAGCCAGGAGACCGCACCTTCTACCTCCAGGCGTCCGACAGCAGTGGCCGCACGGTCAGCGTCGCCCTGGAGAAGAACCAGGTCCAGGTGCTGGCCGACCGCATGGCCGAGCTGCTCGACGAGGTCGCCGGCCGCGCCGACGCGGTGATCCCGCCCGACGCCGACGTCGACGACCTCGAGCCGCTCACCCCGCCCGTGGACGAGGAGTTCCGGGTCGCGGCCATGGGCCTGGCCTGGGACGGCTCGGAGCAGGCCGTCGTCGTCGAGGCGGTAGCGGCCGGCGAGGAGCCGATCGAGGAGGACGCGATCCTCTCCGACAGCGACGAGGGCCCCGACGCGCTGCGGGTGACCATCACCCCGATGGCGGCGCGGGCGTTCATCGCCCGGGCCCGGCGGGTCATCGCCGCAGGCCGGCCCTCCTGCCCGCTGTGCTCGATGCCGCTCGACCCGACCGGCCACGTCTGCCCGCGGCAGAACGGCTACCGCCGCTGACCGGCGGCGCGTCGATGAGCGAGCAGCCCGCCGAACCGGACACCCGGCCGCCGGCCGACGACGCCGAGGCGCTGCACCTGCTGAGCACCGGCGAGATCGACCTCGAGGGCCGGATGCTCGACGCGTCCAACGTGACCCTGGTGGGCACCATCCGCGCCGGGGAGCTCGGCGCCGAGTGCGTCTACAAGCCGGTCGCGGGGGAGCGCCCGCTCTGGGACTTCCCCGACGGCACCCTCGCCGGGCGGGAGATCTCCGCGTTCCTCGTCTCGCAGGCCACCGGCTGGCGGGTCGTGCCGCCGACGGTGCTGCGCGAGGGCCCCTTCGGCACCGGCATGGTGCAGCTGTGGATCGACGGCGACGAGGACGTCGACCTGGCCGAGTACGTGCGGCGGGACGACCCGGCGCTGCGCCGCATGGCCGTCTTCGACGCGGTGGTGAACAACGCCGACCGCAAGGGCGGGCACATCATCCCGATGCCCGACGGGCACGCCTACGGCGTCGACCACGGCATCTGCTTCTCCGCCGAGCCCAAGCTGCGCACCCTGCTGTGGCGCTGGGCCGGCCGGCCGATCCCGCTGGCGTCGCTGGAGGTGCTGGAGCGGCTGGCCGAGGAGCTGCGCGGCGACCTCGGCGAGCAGCTGCACGAGCACCTGACCCGCCGCGAGGTGCGCCGCACGTCCCAGCGCGTCGCCGAGCTGCTGCGCACCAAGCTGCACCCCGAGCCCAGCGGCGACTGGCCGGCCCTGCCTCTGGCCGCCGTTCTGAGCTCGCCCTCCTAGCGCTCTGCGCGCCCGGATGCGTCCGCGGGTGGTCTCCGGGTCCGGCGAGGCCACGCTCGTGCGCATGCGGGCGGTCCCAGGAGCGTCGCTTGCGCGGGAACGCGGCCGTCGGGGAGTGTGGCGGTGTGATGGATCTTGGCGAGGCCACCCGGGTGGAGCAGGTCGACGAGGGTCTCTTCCGGGGGACGCCGTCGCCCGAGTGGGACATCTGGGGCCCGATGGGCGGCTACATCGCCTCGTTCGCGCTGCGCGCGGTCGGGGCGACGGCGGGCGAGCTGCAGCCGGCCGCGTTCTCCTGCCACTACCTGGGCGTGGCCCGGCCCGAGCCGGTCGACATCGAGGTGCACCACGCCAAGCCGGGCCGGACGGCCGCGTCGTCGACGGTCACGATCACCCAGACCGGGCGGCCGATCCTCAACGCGATGATCTGGGCCGTGGGCCCGAACGAGGGCCTCGAGCACGACGAGTCCGTGGCCCCCGACGTCCCCGGGCCGGACGAGCTGCGGCCGATGTCGGAGCTGATGCCCGAGGGCTCCGCCGCGCCGGTGCCGTTCTGGAACAACATCGAGAGCCGCCCGATCACTTTCGACGCCACCCGGCCGCCGGAGGGCCCGAGCCCCGCCGTCTGGCAGCAGTGGCTGCGGTTCCGGGGGACGCCGACCTTCGCCGACCCGTGGACCGACGCCGCCCGGTCGGTCGTCCTCATCGACCTGCCGAGCTGGCCGGCCGCCGTCCGCCCGCACGCCTGGCAGCGGCCCCCGTTCACCGCGCCGACGCTGGACCTCAACGTCGCCTTCCACCGGCCGGCGCTGGACGAGCCCTGGCTGCTCTGCGACGGCGCGGCGCCGGTCTCCACGCGGGGGATGTTCGGCTGGCGGGCCAACGTGTGGTCGCCCGGCGGCGCGCTGCACGCCTCCGGTGGGGGCCAGTGCCTCTACCGGCGCATGCGCTGAGCGGGCCGGTCGTGCCGCACCGCAGCCGCCTGTCGATCCTGCTGCTCGACCTGCCGCCCGAGCACCACGCCGCCGGGTCCGCGTTCTGGTCGGGTGCGACCGGCCGGGCCGTCGCACCCGACCCCGATGACGAGGACTGGGGGACGCTCGGCTCGTTCGCCGACGGCTGGCACGTGGAGATCCAGCGGACCGGTGCGGGCACCCCGCCGCGCTGGCACGTCGACGTCGAGACCGACGACGTCGAGGCCGAGGTCGCGCGGCTGGAGGCGCTCGGCGCGACCCGGCACCGCTTCGTCGAGCCCGGCGGCTTCTGGCAGCTGCTCGACCCGGCGGGGATGGTCTTCTGCGTCGTCGGCGTGCAGACCGGCGAGGAGTTCGACCGGCACGCCGTCACCTGGCCCTGAGGGCCCGGTGATCCCCGACCGCCCTCAGCCGGCCAGCGCCATCAGGTGCGCGGCGCACGCCGCGAGGCAGGTGACGGTGCGGAGGTGGTTCCAGCGCGCCCACGCGCGCACGTAGCCCCGCCACCGGTCCGCCGTCCCTTCGGCCTCCGGGTCGGCCGCGGCGAGCGCGTCGTTCAGGGGCACGTTCGCCGCAGCGGTCACCGCCACCCCGCCGAGCAGGTACAGCGCGCTCCCGGCGACCACCCAGGGCGCCCCTTCCTCGCCCCAGGCGGTGACCGCGCCCACGCCGGCGGCGAGGCAGATCGCGGCGGTGCCGAACAGCGCGGTCATCAGGCCGGGCCGCACCGCCGTGCGGTTGATCGACTGCATGGCGGCGACCCCGCCCGCCGCCGGGAGCCGCGCCAGCCCCTGCAGGACGAAGGTGGAGAAGGCGAAGAAGACCCCGCCGACCAGCCCGCAGCCGAGCGCGGCGACGCCGGTGAGGACCTGCAGCGAGGTGGGCACGTCAGCTCCCGGTCACCCGAGGTCGACCAGGTCGAACATCGCCGCGGCCTGCAGCCCGTCGCCGTCGACGGTGAGCACCTCGAGGGGCACCCGCCGCCACACCGCGAGCAGCAGGTCGCCGGCGGTGCCGGTCAGGGCGGCGATCGGGAAGGGCCGCGAGCCGGGGAAGAGCGTGCGCTCGGCGTCGGCGTCCACCGCGTGGAGGACGACGGGGTGCGCGTGCGGGGGAGGCCCGTCCGGGAGGCTCGCCGGCACCATCACCTCCAGCCACTCGTCCAGCCCGTCGAGGCCGATGTCGGCCGGGATCGGGCGGACGTCGCCCAGCACCTGCTCGGCGTCGGCGGTGTGCACGGTCGCCTCCTGGAGCTGCCGGCGCAGCACGAAGCCGACGTCCTGCCGCGGGCCCCACGTCCACACCCGCTCGCCCGGGTCGGCCGCGGCCAGCGCCGCCTCCAGCTCGGCGCTGCGGGCCGCGCCGTAGGCGAGCAGCTCGTCGTCGGGGTGCCGGGCGGGTTCGGCGTAGCCGGCCGGGCTCTCGGCCCGGGTGCGCATCACCCACGCCCAGAACCGCTGGACGGTGGCCAGGTGCCAGACGAGGTCGGCCAGCGTCCAGCCGGGGCAGCCGGGCACCCGGGCGGACCACCCGCGGTCCAGGACGGCGGCCGCCGTCACGTCGGCGAACCGGTCGTCGGCCCGGCGCAACGCCGGCAGGTACTGCTCGATCTCCATGGGCGTCCTCCCCGGGCGAGGACCGCAGCGGACGTGCGGACCGGCGGCGTCGGACCCGCAATCTAGGCTCGGGTCGTGCTCTCCTGGCCCGCTCCGCTCCTGCCGACCCTCCCGGGGACCGGATCCGTCCTCTCGGTGCACGACACCGCCCGCGGAGAGGTCGTCCCCACGAGCCCGGACCGCACGGCGCGCATGTACGTCTGCGGCATCACCCCCTACGACGCCACCCACCTGGGCCACGCCGCCACCTACCTGGCGTTCGACCTGATCAACCGGGTGTGGCGGGACGCGGGGCACGCCGTGCACTACGTCCAGAACGTCACCGACATCGACGACCCGCTGCTCGAGCGCGCCGAGCGCGACGGCGAGGACTGGGTCGTGCTCGCCATGCGCGAGACGGCGCTGTTCCGCGAGGACATGACGGCGCTGCGGGTGCTCCCGCCCGAGGACTACGTCGGCGCGGTCGAGGCGATCCCGCGCATCGTGGGCTACGTCGAGGAGATGCTCGACGCCGGCCTGGCCTACGTGCTGGACGACGGCACCGGCGACGTCTACCACGACATCGCGCAGGCCCCCGGCTTCGGCAGCGAGTCCCGCTACGACGAGGCGACCATGCTGCGCTTCTTCGCCGAGCGGGGCGGCGACCCCGACCGGGCCGGCAAGCGGCAGCCGCTGGACCCGATGCTGTGGCGCGGCGAGCGCGAGGGCGAGCCCTCGTGGCCGGGCCCGCGCGGCACGAAGGGCCGGCCCGGCTGGCACATCGAGTGCGCCGCGATCGCCCTGGACACCATCGGCATGGGCTTCGACGTGCAGGGCGGTGGCAGCGACCTGGTCTTCCCGCACCACGAGTACTCCGCCGTCCACGCCGAGGCGCTGCGCGCGCCGGCGGGGCCACCGAGCCCTTCGCCCGGGCCTACGTGCACGCGGCGATGATCGGCCTCGACGGCGAGAAGATGAGCAAGAGCCGCGGCAACCTGGTGTTCGTCTCCAAGCTGCGCGGCGAGGGCGTCGACCCCATGGCGATCCGGCTGGCGCTGCTCTCCGGGCACTACCGCACCGACCGCGCCTGGACGCCGGCCCTGCTGCACGAGGCGCAGGAGCGGCTGGCCACCTGGCGGCGCGCCGTCGCCCAGGGCACCGGCGCCCCGGCCGGCCCGGTGCTGCACGGCCTGCGCGAGCGGCTGGCCGACGACCTCGACAGCCCCGGCGCCATCGCCGTCGTCGACGCGTGGGCCGCGGCCACCCTCGCCGGCACCGGCGAGCAGGAGGAGCAGGCCCCGGCGATCGTCTGCGACGCCGTCGACGCGCTGCTCGGCGTCGCGCTGCAGGACTGCTGATGACCGGCGGGCTGCCCGGGCCGGAGGCCCCGTTCCGGTTCACCGACCGGGGCGCGCGCGAGCGCGCCGAGGAGCAGCTCGCCCCGGCCGCCTGCCGCTCCGCGGCCACCCGCGGGCGGGCCCGTCCGGAGGCCGAGGACCGGCTGCGGACGGCGTTCGAGCGGGACCGCGACCGCATCCTGCACGCCAAGGCGTTCCGCCGGCTCAAGCACAAGACGCAGGTCTTCCTCAACCCCGACGGCGACCACTTCGTCACCCGGCTCACCCACACGCTGCAGGTGACCCAGGTGGCGCGCTCGCTGGCCCGCGGCCTCGGCCTCAACGAGACCCTCGCCGAGGCGATCGCCCTGGCCCACGACGTCGGGCACTCGCCGTTCGGGCACATCGGCGAGGACGCCTTCGACCCCTACGTCCCCGGCGGCTGGCACCACGCCGCGCAGGGGGTGCGGATCGTCGAGGTGCTCGAGGACCTCAACCTCACCTGGGAGGTGCGCGACGGCGTCCGCGCGCACAGCTGGAAGATCACGCCGCCGCCGTCCACCCGCGAGGCCGAGTGCGTGCGCTACGCCGACCGGATCGGCTACCTCTCGCACGACGCGCTCGACGCCGTCCGCGCCGGGGTGCTGCGCCCCACCGACCTCCCGGCGAGCACCCGTGCGGTGTTCGGCGAGCCGGGCAGCCAGATGGTGGGCGCGATGATCGAAGCCGTCATCGAGGGCTCGCTGACCTCCGGCAGCGGCCAGGTGGTCATGGCGCCCGGGCCGCTCGAGGCGATGCACGAGCTGCGGGCGTTCATGTTCGAGCGGGTGTACGAGTCCGAGACCGCCGCGGGGCAGAAGCACGTGGCGGTCGACGTCATCCGCCGGCTGGTCGACCACCACCTGGCGCACCCCGAGCTGCTCCCGGCGTCCTACCGGGACACCGAGGCCGACGCCGTCACCCAGGTCGTCGACTACGTCAGCGGCATGACCGACCGGTTCGCGCTCAACACCCACGACCGCCTCTTCGACGACGACGCGAGCAGCAGGTTGACGCCCCTGCTCCGCGACCGCTGACGCTCAGCCCCCGGTCCATCGACCGCGCGCGGACGAGATCGCGCTGACGGCGGTCCTCACCACGAGGAGGGCAGCCCTCGGCGTGCGTTGATCATCGCCGAGCCGCGGTCACGCGCCCGGTCCTCGACGGCCGAGTGCTGAGCTGCTGCGGTGAGGTCGTGAGGAGTGGGGCCCGGAGGGTCCCCGCGATCGAGCGACGCAGCGGCTCAGCGCCGGTGGGGGACGGCACCTGACCGCGGTGCGATCCGGAGGATCGCGTCAGGAATTCCCCCGGCGGCGCAGGTAGCGCTCGAACTCGCGGGCGATCGAGTCGCCGTTGGCCTGGGAAAGGTCGACCTCGGCGGCGCGCTCCTCGAGCGAGCGCACGTACTCGACGACCTCCTCGTCCTCGTTGGCCATCTCGTCGACGGTCTGCACCCACTCCTCGGCCTGCTGGGGGAGCGCCCCGACCGGCACGGCGATCTCCAGCACCTCCTCGACGCGGCGCAGCAGCGCCAGCGTCGCGCGCGGCGAGGGCGGCTGGGAGACGTAGTGCGGCACCGCCGCCCAGAAGCTGATCGCCGGCAGGCCGGCCTGCACGCAGGCGTCCTGGAACACGCCGAGGATCCCGGTGGGGCCCTCGTACCGGGAGGTCTCCAGCCCGTAGGCCTGCGCCGAGTCGTCGTCGTAGGCCGAGCCGGTGACCGGGGTGGGGCGGGTGTGCGGGGTGTCGGCCAGCAGCGCGCCCAGGGCGACGACGGTCTGCGCGCCGAGCTCCCGGAGCAGGCCGATCAGCTCCGCGCAGAAGGACCGCCAGCGCATGTTCGGCTCGATGCCGCGCACCAGGATCACTTCCCGCGGGCTCTCCGGCGGGCGGACGACGGAGATCCGCGTCGTCGGCCACTCGATGCGCCGGCTCACGCCGTCGATCAGCGAGACGGTCGGCCGGTTGACCTGGAAGTCGTAGTACTCCTCGGGGTCGAGGGCGGCGAGCGGGGTGGCGTCCCAGATCAGCTCCAGGTGCTCGACCGCACCCGTCGCGGCGTCGCCGGCGTCGTTCCAGCCCTCGAAGGCCACGACCACCACCGGGTCGGTGAGGTCGGGCATGTCCTCGGCGCTGGGCTGCGGGTCGATCACCCCTGCCAGCCTACGTCGATCCACCCGGGGCGTCGGACGACGACGACCGCGAACCCCGGAGAGGGGACGTGCCCCTCCGCCGCGGGCAGAGGTGAGACCATGGGGCCGACATCGGGACCGCCCAAGCCTGGGCCAACCCGCCGGGGTGCCGGAGCTCGCGCGCGCGAAGCCAGGGCCCGCACACCCACAGCGACCACCATGGGGAACACCTGTGACCGAGTCACCCGTCCTCCGCCCCGACGCGACCGCCGAGCTGACCGCGCTGCTGGCCCAGCGCATCCTGGTGCTCGACGGCGCCATGGGCACCGCGATCCAGCGCGACCGTCCCGACGAGGCCGGCTACCGCGGCGAGCGCTTCGCGGACTGGCCGAGCGACGTCCAGGGCAACAACGACCTGCTCAGCATCACCCAGCCCGAGATCATCGCCGGCATCCACCGCGAGTACCTCGAGGCCGGCGCCGACCTGCTCGAGACCAACACCTTCAACGCCACGACGATCTCGCTGGCCGACTACGGCATGTCCGAGCTCGCCTACGAGCTCAACGTCGCCTCGGCCCGGCTGGCCCGCCGCGAGGCCGACGCGATGACCGCGCGTACCCCGGACAAGCCCCGGTACGTCGTCGGCGCGATCGGCCCGACCAGCCGGACGGCGTCCATCTCGCCCGACGTCAACGACCCGGGCGCCCGCAACGTCACCTACGACCAGCTGGTCGAGGCCTACCTGGAGCAGGCCAACGGCCTGGTCGACGGCGGCGCGGACGTGCTGCTGATCGAGACGATCTTCGACACGCTCAACGCCAAGGCGGCGATCTTCGCGCTGGAGACGCTGTTCGAGGAGCGGGGCCGGCGCTGGCCGGTGATGATCTCCGGCACGATCACCGACGCCTCGGGCCGGACCCTGTCCGGGCAGGTCACCGAGGCGTTCTGGCACTCGGTGCGGCACGTGAAGCCGCTGCTGGTCGGGCTGAACTGCGCCCTCGGCGCCAAGGAGATGCGGCCCTACATCGCCGAGATCTCGCGCGTCGCCGACACCTTCGTCTCCTGCTATCCCAACGCCGGCCTGCCCAACGCCTTCGGCGAGTACGACGAGACGCCCGACGAGACGGCCGCGATCGTGGCCGAGTTCGCCGACGCGGGCTTCGTCAACCTGGTCGGCGGCTGCTGTGGCACCACGCCCGCGCACATCGCCGCCATCGCGCGCGACGTCGACGGGAAGACGCCGCGCGTGGTGCCCGAGGTGGCGCCCGCGCTGCGGCTGTCCGGCCTGGAGCCGCTGACCGTCACCGAGGAGTCGCTGTTCGTCAACGTCGGCGAGCGCACCAACATCACCGGCTCGGCGCGCTTCCGGAACCTGATCAAGGCCGGCGACTACCCGGGCGGCCCTGGCCGTCGCCCGCCAGCAGGTCGAGGCCGGCGCGCAGGTCATCGACGTCAACATGGACGAGGGGATGATCGACGGCGTCGAGGCGATGGACCGCTTCACCAAGCTCATCGCCTCCGAGCCCGACATCTCCCGCGTCCCGGTGATGGTCGACTCCTCCAAGTGGGAGGTGATCGAGGCCGGCCTCAAGTGCGTGCAGGGCAAGGCGATCGTCAACTCCATCTCCCTCAAGGAGGGCGAGGAGAAGTTCGTCCGCGAGGCCCGGCTGTGCCGCAAGTACGGCGCCGCCGTCGTCGTCATGGCCTTCGACGAGGACGGCCAGGCCGACACCCTGGAGCGCCGGAAGCAGATCTGCCGCCGGGCGTACGACGTCCTCACCGAGAAGGTGGGCTTCCCGGCCGAGGACATCATCTTCGACCCGAACGTCTTCGCCGTCGCCACGGGCATCGAGGAGCACGCGAACTACGGCGTCGACTTCATCGAGGCCGCCCGCTGGATCAAGCAGAACCTGCCGGGCGCGCTGGTCTCCGGCGGCGTCTCGAACGTCTCGTTCTCCTTCCGCGGGAACAACCCGGTGCGCGAGGCCATCCACGCCGTGTTCCTCTTCCACGCGATCCGCGCGGGGATGGACATGGGCATCGTCAACGCCGGCGCCCTCGAGGTGTACGACGAGGTGCCCGAGCTGCTGCGCGAGCGGATCGAGGACGTCATCCTCAACCGCCGCCCCGACAGCACCGAGCGGCTGCTGGAGATCGCCGGCGACTTCGCCGGCGACGGCACCGTCAAGGAGGTCGCCACCGAGGAGTGGCGCAGCCTGCCGGTGGGGGAGCGGATCACCCACGCGCTGGTGAAGGGCATCGACGCCTTCGTCGAGGGCGACACCGAGGAGCTGCGCGCCCAGATCAGCGAGCGCGGTGGCCGGCCGATCGAGGTCATCGAGGGCCCGCTGATGGACGGCATGAACGTCGTCGGCGACCTGTTCGGCGCGGGCAAGCATGTTCCTGCCGCAGGTGGTGAAGTCCGCGCGGGTGATGAAGAAGGCGGTCGCCTACCTCATCCCGTTCATCGAGGCGGAGAAGAAGCCCGGCGACGCCGAGCGCAGCAACGGCAAGGTCGTCATGGCCACCGTGAAGGGCGACGTCCACGACATCGGCAAGAACATCGTCGGCGTCGTCCTGCAGTGCAACAACTACGACGTCGTCGACCTCGGCGTCATGGTGCCGGCGCAGAAGATCCTCGACGCCGCCAAGGCCGAGGGCGCCGACGTCATCGGGCTGTCCGGGCTCATCACGCCGTCGCTGGACGAGATGGTCACCCTGGCCTCGGAGATGGAGCGCCAGGGCTTCGAGATCCCGCTGCTCATCGGCGGGGCGACGACGTCGCGCGCGCACACCGCGGTCAAGGTGGCGCAGAAGTACTCCGGCCCGGTCATCTGGGTGAAGGACGCCTCCCGGTCGGTGCCGGTCGTGGCGGCGCTGCTGTCGGACGAGCAGCGGCCGGCGCTGCTGGCCGAGACCGAGGCGGAGTACGCGACGCTGCGGGAGCGGCACGCCGCCCGCCAGGACACCCGCTCGCTGCTGCCCATCGCCCGGGCACGCGAGGCCGCGACCCCGATCGACTGGACCGGGTACGTGCCGCCCCGCCCGCGGATGCTGCTGCAGCAGGCGAAGGACGTCTGCGACGGCCCCGCGTGCACCCTCGGGACGGCGACCCAGTTCGTGCGGCACTTCCACGACTACCCGCTGGCCGAGCTGCGCGACTACATCGACTGGCAGCCGTTCTTCAACGCCTGGGAAATGCGCGGGCGGTTCCCCGACATCCTGCACAACCCCACCACCGGCGAGGCCGCGCGGCGGCTCTACGAGGACGCGCAGGCGATGCTCGACCGGATCGTCGAGGAGAAGTGGCTGCGCGCCTCGGGCGTGTTCGGCCTCTTCCCGGCCGCCCAGGTGGCCGGCGACGACATCGAGGTCTACACCGACGAGTCGCGCACCGAGGTGCGCACCGTCCTGCACCAGCTGCGCCAGCAGACCGAGGGCCGGGACGGGTCGCCCCGCAAGTCGCTGGCCGACTTCGTCGCGCCGCGGGAGACCGGGCTGCGCGACCACGTCGGCGCGTTCGCCGTCACCGCCGGGCTCGGTTCGGCCGAGCGGGTGCAGGCGTTCAAGAAGGAGCACGACGACTACAACGCGATCATGCTCGAGGCGCTGGCCGACCGGCTGGCCGAGGCGTTCGCCGAGCGCCTGCACGAGCGGGTGCGCAGGGAGTTCTGGGGCTACGCCGCCGACGAGCACCTGGACAACGAGGCGCTGATCGCCGAGAAGTACGCCGGCATCCGCCCGGCGCCGGGCTACCCCGCCTGCCCCGAGCACACCGAGAAGCAGACGATCTGGGAGCTGCTCGACGTCGAGGCGCACACCGGCATCCAGCTCACCGAGAGCATGGCCATGTGGCCGGGGGCCGCGGTCAGCGGGCTGTACTTCTCGCACCCGCAGTCCCAGTACTTCGTGCTCGGGCGGGTCGGCCGCGACCAGGTCGAGGACTACGCCAGGCGGAAGGGCTGGACGGTCGACGAGGCCGAGCGGTGGCTCTCGCCCAACCTGGGCTACCGCACCGAGGACGAGTAAGCTGACCGGGCGGGGGGCGCCGGGTCAGGAGGCGGCGGCCTCCACGGCAGCCGACACGGCGGTGCCCTCGACGGGCACTCCGGACAGCGCGGCGGCGCCCCGCCCGTCGGCCTTCACGCGGTAAAGCGCCAGGTCGGCGCGGCGCATCAGCTGCGCCGCGGTGTCGCCGGCCCGGCGCTCGGCGACCCCGGCGGAGACGCCGACGTCGGGCACCAGCGAGCAGAGGTGCCGGACGACGGTCAGCGCCTCGCTGCCGGAGCGCCCGGGCAGCAGCAGGGCGAACTCGTCGCCGCCGTGCCGGGCGAGCACGGCCCCCTCGGGCAGGGCGGCCCGCCAGGCGGTGGACACCCGGCGCAGCAGCCGGTCCCCGGCCTCGTGCCCGGCGCTGTCGTTGATCTGCTTGAAGTGGTCCAGGTCCAGCAGCCCGGCCGACAGCACCAGGCCGGGGCGGCGGACGCGCTCGTCGAGGGCCTCGTCGAAGCCGCGGCGGTTGGCCAGCCCGGTCAGCGCGTCGGCGTCGGCGTCGGAAGCCCGCAGCGCCAGCGTGCGGGTGACGGCCGACAGGGTGAGGACGACGACGGCCAGCGCCGCCGCGCTCACGACGGGGGTGTCGCCGCGCAGCACGAGGGCGGCCGTGGTGCCGACGACCGCGGTGGCGATGTGCGCGAGCGCGATCCGGGCGTCGGCGAAGAAGCAGGCCATGACGCCGACGAAGGCCGAGATCGACGCGCAGACCACGGCCGTGACCGGGTCGGGGCTGATCAGCGTGACGGCGCTGATCAGGGCGCAGCCCAGGGTCACCAGCGCGCCCAGGAGCACCCGGGGGAAGGCGCTGCCCCAGCGCAGGACCGCCGTCCCCACCGAGGCGGCGAGCAGCCCGGCGGCCGCGACGGCCAGCCGGCGCCCGGGGTGGTTCGCACCGCCGGCGGCGGCCAGCAGCGCGGTCGCGCCGCCCGCGACGAAGAACAGCGCCAGCGTGCGTGCCATCGCCCGCGGGGAGGCGAGGTCGCGCAGCACGGCGGCGCCCGGGTGTGTGCTCACGCCCGGGTCATCGTCAGGACCGGCGGCGTGCTGGAGCGCCCGGGCTTCCCGCGGCCCGGCTCTCCTCCCGGAGGGGGAGCCGGGCCGGCGCCGCGGGGCGCTCCGGCCGCTCCGCTGGCAGGGCTGGGAGACTGGTGCACCGGCGCGCCCGCGCCGAGCCGCTCACGGAGGACGACCCCGCCCCATGCCGAGAACCCTCGCCGCAGTCCTGTTCGACATGGACGGGACGCTCGTCGAGACCGAGGAGTACTGGGGCGAGGCGATGTTCGAGCTCGCCGCCCGGCTGGGCGGCCGGATGTCGGCCGAGGCCCGGGCGCGGACGGTCGGCACGAGCATGCGGACCTCGATGCGCGTGCTGCACGACGACCTGGGCCTGGTCCGCACCGAGGAGGAGCTCCTCGCCGACGCCCGCTGGGTGGAGAACCGGACCGGCGAGCTGCTGGCCGGCTCGATCCCGTGGCGACCGGGCGCCGCCGACCTGCTGCGGGCCGTGCACGCGGCCGGTCTCGGCTCGGCGTTGGTGACCACGACGCCCCGCCGGATCGCCGACATCGTGCTGCGCCGCATCCGCGCGGACCTCGGCCTGGACCCCTTCGCCGTCACCGTCTGCGGGGACGAGGTGCCGGCCCGCAAACCCGATCCCGCGCCCTACCTGCAGGCGATGGCGGCGCTCGGGGTGGAGCCCGGCGGGTGCGTCGTCATCGAGGACTCCGCCGTCGGCATCGCCTCGGGGCTGGCCTCCGGCGCCGCCGTGCTCGGTGTCCCGACGCTGCAGGCCGTCGAGCCGGCCGAGGGGCTCGTGCTGCGGGCGGACCTCGCCGGGGTGCGGCCTGCCGGAGCTGCGCGAGGTGCTCGCCTCGGCGCGGTCGAGCGCCGTGCCGGCGGGCCGGCCGTCCCCCTGACGCCGCTCCGGCCGTCGCCGGTCACCGGTAGCGGACGCTGGTGTGCAGGACGACGTCCTGCGCCGACCGGTTCCGCGGGCTGACCAGCACCCAGAACAGGCCGGGCATGAACAGCGCGCAGAGCACCGCGCGGACCGCGGCGTGCACGAGGTGCAGCCGCTCGCCGCGTGGTCCGGCCACCCGCAGCCCCATCAGCTGGTCGCCGTGGCTCCGCCCGGCCACGGTCCAGCTCGCCGTCCAGTAGACGGTCAGGACGGCGCCGACCGCCACGACCACCCAGGCGAAGGCCGGGGCTGTCAGCCGGAACGACGTCGGCGCCAGCAGGAAGCGGAACCCGACGACCGACGCGTAGGCCAGCAGGACCACCCCCGTGGCCAGGCCGACGTCCACGACGTTGGCGGCCGCCCGGGTCACGAAGCCGGCCGGGCGCCCGGAGGCCAGGAGCCGGCCGGACGGCGCGGGTGCTGCCGGGGCCACCCGCCAGGGGAACGGGCCGCCCGGCTCCGGCTCCCCGGAGGCCGGCGGGGAGGGCGGTCGCGTCCCGGTCCGGGTCACGTCCCCTCCACCGGGTAGCCGTCGGACCGCCCGCGGCGGCGGAGCAGGAGCCGGTCGACGAGCCGCTCCACCGCCCGGTCGGCGTCCAGGCCCTGGTCGCGCACGCTGCGGACCACGTCGGTGGACAGCGAGCTCGTGGACGACCGGATCAGGGCGGGCAGGTCGATCTCCCGGACGACGTAGTGCGCCAGCTCGACGACGTGCGCCCGCTCGATCACCCGGTCGATGTCGACCCGGTCGACGATCCCGTCGAGGTCGACCCGCTCGAGGACGCTGTCGATGTCCACCCGGTCGAGGACGCGGTCGACGTCGACCCGGTCCACGATCCGGTCCAGGTCCACCCGGTCCACGACCTTCCCGACGTCCACCCGGGCCACGAGCTCGTCGAGGTCCAGCCGGTCGATCACCCGCCCGATGTCCACGGCCGCCACCAGGGCGTCCAGGTCCAGGCGGGCGGCGACGGCGTCGAGGTCGACCCGGTCGAGCACGCGGTCGAGGTCCAGCCGGGCGGCGACGCGGTCGACGTCGAGGCGGGCGGCCACCGCGTCCACGTCGAGGCCGCCGGCGATCCGCTGGACGTCCACGAACCGCTCGACCAGGCCCGCGACGTCGAGGCGGGAGAGCACCGCGACGGCGGCCCGGGGCAGCAGGGCGTCGGCCAGCGGTGACAGGCCGCGCTCGCCCGCGTGCCACACCCGGGCGGCGCCGCTGCCCAGGGCGCGCCGCACCGTCGGGCGTCCCCGGTGCCGTCGCCTCACGACGGTCGGCGGGGTGGTGTTCGGCGAGCTGCGCCGGCGCAGCGGGAGCGTGCTGGCGAGCGCGGGCGCCCACTGGGCGACGAACGCGCTCGGGGTGCTGGCCGGGCTGCTGGCCTGGCACCGGCCCAGGATGTGACGGGGGGAGGGAAGCGCGGCGAGAATGGGGGTGCTCCGCCAGGCGGGCGACAGAAGGCTGCTGCCTGGGGCGCGCACGCCTGGCGGAGTCTTCCCGCTCGCGCGCCGGGGTCAGCCCCGCTCGACGACCGGGAGGGTCCGCCAGCCCGCCGCCGCGGCGGCCTCGGCGGGGAACGGCGGGGGAGTGCCGCCGAAGGCGGGGCAGACGGCCTGGTGGTCGCACCAGCCGCACAGCCGGGACCGGTTCGGGCGGAAGTCGCCGGTGCTTGCGGCCCGCTCGATCGCCGACCAGATCGCCTGGAGCGTCCGCTCGAAGCGCAGCAGCTCCTGCTCGTCCGGGGCGTAGGTGAGCGCATCGCCGTCGCCGAGGTAGATCAGCTTGAGCTGGGCGGCCACCACGCCGCGGGTGCGCCACAGCACCAGCGCGTAGAACTTCATCTGGAACAGGGCCTTGTTCTCGAACGCCTCGCGGGGCATCGAGCCGGTCTTGTAGTCGACGACCCGCAGCGCACCGCTCGGGGCGACGTCCAGCCGGTCGACGAAGCCGCGCAGCAGCAGCCCGTCGGGGAGGGTGACCTCGACCAGTTCCTCGCGGCCGGCGGGCTCGATGCGGGTCGGGTCCTCGAGGGTGAAGTAGCGCTCGACCAGCCTGCCGGCCGAGGCCAGCCACGCCTCGACGGACTCGGGGGCGTTCACGTCGGTCTCGGCGCCCTCGCCCTGAGCGGCGGAGAACAGGTCGGCGACGCCGGGCTCGGCCTGCAGGTCGGCCCAGGCGGGCTCGAGCAGGTCCAGCGCGCCGGCGACCGTGCGCTGCGCGGCGGGCAGGTCGTAGAGCCGTTCGAGCACCGAGTGCACCAGCGTGCCCCGGACCATGGCCAGGCTCTTGCGCTCGGGGAGCCGGTCGATCGTGCGGAACCGGTAGAGCAGCGGGCACGTCTTGAAGTCCGCGGCGCGGCTGGGGGAGAGGGAGGGCCGGCGCGGTGCGCGGTCGGCCGCCTGCTCCGGGGCCGGGGCGGGCCCGGCGTCGGGCGCGAGCGGCGTGGTCGTCTCCACCGTCAGCGTCATGGGTCCGAGGCTAGGTCGGGGGAGCGACAGTTCCGAGCGCCCGCGCCGGACCGGGGACGGGGGTCACACCGGCGCCCTCCGTACCCTCGACGCCCGTGGACACCCAGCCCGACAGCGACCTCGACGTCCCCGCCGAGCCGGTCGGCGTGCCCGCCGGGCGACCGGAGCCGGTGGCCGGGGCCTTCGTCGCCGGGGACCGGGTGCAGCTGACCGACCCCAAGGGGCGGCTGCACACCGTCGTCCTGGAGCCGGGAAAGCAGTTCCACACCCACCGCGGGGCCATCGAGCACGACGACCTCATCGGGGCGCCGGAGGGGTCCGTCGTCCACTCGACGGCGAACACCGGCTACCTGGCGCTGCGCCCGCTGCTGGCCGACTACGTGCTCTCCATGCCCCGCGGCGCGCAGGTCATCTACCCCAAGGACGCCGCCCAGATCGTCGGCTTCGGCGACGTCGGCCCGGGCATGCGCGTCCTCGAGGCCGGCGCCGGCTCCGGAGCCCTCAGCTGCTCGCTGCTGCGGGCGGTGGGCTCGGAGGGGGCGCTCACCAGCTACGAGCGGCGCGAGGACTTCCTCGACGTCGCCCGGGGCAACGTGGGCGCGTTCTTCGGCGAGGTGCCGGCCAACTGGGACCTGCGCCTCGGCGACCTCGCCGACCACCCGGCCGACGAGGTCGTGGACCGCGTCGTCCTCGACATGCTCGAGCCGTGGGCGGTGCTGCCGACGGTGGCGGCCGCGCTGCGGCCCGGCGGCGTGCTGGTCGGCTACGTGGCGACGACGACCCAGCTGTCCACCTACGTGGAGGCGCTGCGCGAGCAAGGCGTGTGGACCGAGCCGCACGCCTGGGAGACGCTGCTGCGCCCGTGGCACGCGGTCGGCCTGGCGGTGCGCCCCGAGCACCGGATGGTCGCGCACACCGCGTTCCTGGTGACCGCCCGGCGGCTCGCCGAGGGCGCCGTCGCCCCCATCCGCCAGCGCCGCGCGCAGAAGTACTGACCCGGCTCCCCGCCCTGCGCGGGGAGCCACGGACCCCGCGCGAGCCCCCGGCGAACTGTCGTCGCGCGTGTATAGATTTGCGTCCTGGCTCCCCCGAATGTGCGGAGGTGCGCGATGGGCCCAGGTCCGATCGATGGTCCCGACGAGACGAAGGCGCGGCGCGAGCGTGACGTCGCCGCGCTGCTGACGCAGATCTCCTACCTCGAGGAGGAGATCGCGCTGCTGCGCCGCAAGGTGGCCGACAGCCCCCGCCAGGCGCGGGCGCTGGAGGAACGGATCTCCGAGGCGGAGGGCCGCGCAGCCTTCCTGTCCGAGCGGAACGACAAGCTCGCCTCGACGCTGCGCGACGCCCGCGAGCAGCTGGTCACGCTCAAGGAGGAGGTGGACCGGCTCGGTCAGCCGCCGTCCGGCTACGGCGTCTTCCTGGAGCGGCACGAGGACGGTTCGGTCGACGTCTTCACCAGCGGCCGCAAGATGCGGGTGACCCTCTCGCCGAACGTGGAGGGCCTGGACCTGCGCCCCGGCCAGGAGGTCATGCTCAACGAGGCGATGAACGTCGTCGAGGCGCGCGGGTTCGAGCGCGCCGGCGACGTCGTCATGCTCAAGGAGCTGCTCGAGCCGGTCGACGGCGTCACCCAGCGCGCCCTGGTCATCGGGCACACCGACGAGGAGCGGGTCGTCTACCTGGCCGACTCGCTGACCGACCAGCCGCTGCGGGTGGGGGACTCGCTGCTGCTGGAAGCGCGCTCGGGCTACGTGTACGAGCGGATCCCGAAGAGCGAGGTCGAGGAGCTCGTCCTCGAAGAGGTCCCCGACATCGACTACGCCGACATCGGCGGGCTGTCGCGGCAGATCGAGCAGATCCGCGACGCCGTCGAGCTGCCGTTCCTGCACGCGGACCTGTTCCGCGAGTACCAGCTGCGACCGCCGAAGGGCATCCTGCTGTACGGCCCGCCCGGGTGCGGCAAGACGCTGATCGCCAAGGCGGTCGCCAATTCCCTGGCCAAGAAGGTGTCGGCGCTCAAGGGCGAGGGGCAGGGGAAGTCCTACTTCCTCAACATCAAGGGTCCCGAGCTGCTCAACAAGTACGTCGGCGAGACCGAGCGGCACATCCGCCTGGTGTTCCAACGGGCGCGGGAGAAGGCCAGCGAGGGCACGCCGGTCATCGTGTTCTTCGACGAGATGGACTCGATCTTCCGCACCCGCGGGTCGGGGGTCTCCTCGGACGTCGAGTCGACGATCGTGCCGCAGCTGCTCAGCGAGATCGACGGCGTCGAGGGCCTGGAGAACGTCATCGTCATCGGCGCCTCCAACCGGGAGGACATGATCGACCCGGCGATCCTGCGGCCCGGCCGGCTCGACGTGAAGATCAAGATCGAGCGGCCGGACGCCGAGGCCGCGCGGGACATCTTCAGCAAGTACCTGCTGCCGACGCTGCCGCTTCACCCCGACGACCTGGCCGAGCACGGCGGCAGCCGCGAGGCGACGATCGCCGGGATGATCCAGCGCACCGTCGAGCGCATGTACACCGAGGTCGAGGAGAACCGCTTCCTCGAGGTCACCTACGCCAACGGTGACAAGGAGGTCCTGTACTTCAAGGACTTCAACTCCGGCGCCATGCTGCAGAACATCGTCGACCGCGCCAAGAAGATGGCGATCAAGGAGCGGCTGGAGACCGGCACCGGCGGCCTGCGGGTGGGCCACCTCATGCAGGCCTGCGTCGACGAGTTCAAGGAGAACGAGGACCTGCCCAACACGACCAACCCCGACGACTGGGCGCGGATCTCGGGCAAGAAGGGCGAGCGGATCGTCTACATCCGCACGCTGATCAGCGGCAAGGGCAACGAGTCCGGTCGCGCGATCGACACGGCCACGAACACCGGCCAGTACCTGTAGGCGCACGCACGCACCGACGGCCCGGTCCCCGCACGGCGGGGGCCGGGCCGTCGCCGTCCCCGGGGCGCCGTCCGGCCTAGGGTTGGCTCATGAGCGTGCGGCGGGTCATGGGCACCGAGGTCGAGTACGGCATCTCCGTGCCGGGGGCGCCGACGGCCAACCCCACGACGCTGTCCAGCCAGGTGGTCAACGCCTGGTCGGTGGCCGAGGCGCCGACGCGCCGCCGACCGCGGTGGGACTTCGAGGAGGAGTCGCCGCTGCGCGACGCGCGCGGGTTCGACCTCACCCCGGCCCAGGCGCTGGACCACAACGACCTGGACGAGGACACCGGGATGGCCAACGTCATCCTGACCAACGGCGCGCGGCTCTACGTCGACCACGCGCACCCCGAGTACTCGACGCCGGAGGTGACCACCCCGCGCGACATCGTCCTCTGGGACAAGGCGGGGGAGCGGGTGATGGCCGAGGCCACCCGCCGGGCCGCGCTCGTGCCGGGCACCAGCCCCATCCAGCTGTACAAGAACAACACCGACGGCAAGGGCGCGTCCTACGGCGCCCACGAGAACTACCTGATGGACCGCCGGACGCCGTTCGTCGACATCATCCGCGGCCTGGTGCCCTTCTTCGTGACCCGGCAGGTGTTCGCCGGCGCCGGGCGGGTGGGCATCGGGGTGGAGAGCCGGACGCCGGGCTTCCAGCTCTCCCAGCGCGCCGACTTCTTCGAGGTCGAGGTGGGCCTGGAGACGACGCTGAAGCGGCCGATCATCAACACCCGCGACGAGCCGCACGCCGACGCCGACAAGTACCGCCGGCTGCACGTCATCATCGGCGACGCGAACCTGGCCGAGCTGTCCACCTACCTCAAGGTCGGGACGACGTCGCTGGTGCTGGCGATGATCGAGGCCCGGTTCCTGCCGCGCGACCTCTCGCTGGAGGAGCCGGTGGAGGCGCTGCGGGCGGTGAGCCACGACCCGTCCCTGACCTACCAGGTGCGGCTGCGCGACGGTCGGCGGATGACCGCGCTGGAGCTGCAGCAGTGCTACCTGGAGCTGGCGCAGAAGTTCGTCGCGCAGCACGGGGAGGGCGACGAGCAGACCGACGACGTGCTGCGCCGGTGGGCCGAGGTGCTCGAGGACCTCGCGATCGACCCGATGCGCTGCGCCGACCGGCTGGACTGGCCGGCCAAGCTGCGGCTGCTCGAGGGGTACCGCTCGCGCGACGGGCTCGCGTGGGGCGACTCCCGGCTCAAGCTGGTCGACCTGCAGTACTCCGACGTGCGCCCGGACAAGGGCCTCTACAACCGGCTCGTGGCGCGCGGCTCGATGCAGCGGCTGCTCACCGACGAGGAGGTGGACCGCGCGGTGGTGCACGCGCCGGAGGACACCCGCGCCTACTTCCGCGGCGAGTGCCTGCGCCGGTTCCCGGCCCAGGTCGCTGCCGCCTCCTGGGACTCGGTGGTGTTCGACCTCGGCCGGGACAACCTGGTGCGCATCCCGACCATGGAGCCGCTGCGCGGCACCCGCGAGCACGTGGGCGCGCTGTTCGAGGCCTCCGCGACGGCCCGCGACCTGGTGGACACGATCACCGGCCGGTGATCCACAGGCCCGTCCGCCGGCCCCCGGATGTCGCACCCGGCGGGTAGCTTCAGCCGCAGCAGCAGTTCCCACGACGGGAGGGGCAGGCCATGGCCACCAAGGACACCGGCGGGCAGCAGAAGGCGACGCGCTCGCGCGAGGAGACCGACGAGGTCGAGGCCTCGGTCGACACCGAGGCCGCCGAGCGGCGCCAGGAGATGAGCGACGACGTCGATTCCATCTTGGATGAGATCGACGAGGTCCTCGAGTCCAATGCCGAGGACTTCGTTCGCTCGTACGTACAAAAAGGGGGTCAGTGAACGATCTTGTTCCGTATCTCTCCCTCTGATGGAAACAAAATTCTGCCGCGATTGCGGTGAGGACCGGCCGATCGACGAGTTCACCCGGAACAAGAATTCACGCGATGGCTATGCCTTCTACTGCCGGGCTCATGCGCGCCGGCGGCATCGTGCGAGTCGTGACGACCGGGTCGGGCCCCCACGGCGTCGGCACCCTCGAGACATCGCTGTCCCCGCAGGGCACAAATGGTGCCCGGACTGCGGCGAAGTTCTGCCGTTCGAGTCCTTCGGTCGGAACGCCGCGTCAGCGACCGGCCGCGCCTCCTACTGCAAGCCGTGCCACAACGTCCGCGGACGAAAATCGAAGGATCTCGTCGGCGGTGAGCGGACCTACCACCTGAAGCGTCGGTACGGCATCACGGCTGAAGAAGCCGACGCGATGCTCGAGGCGCAGGGCGGGCTCTGCGCCATCTGCCGCGCCGCGCCGGCCGTCCATGTTGATCATGATCATTCGAGCGGGATCGTGCGAGCCCTGCTCTGCTTCAACTGCAATGGTGGGCTCGGCCAGTTCCGGGACGACCCCGTCGTCCTGCAGAGAGCCGTCTTCTACCTGCAGCACCACGCCCAGGAGCAGGCGATCGCCAGGCTCGTGGAGGCGTCAGCGGCGGAGGCCGATGCGGCCAGCCGCCCGGGGGAGCCGCCGGTAGGGTCGCAGCGACGCCCGGCGGCGCGCGGGACCAGCACGCGGAGCACCGGGCGGACCAGCGGTGCACGCCGGCGCGAGCAGGCGGGAGAGGGAGATGCGTGAACGACTCGTCGACCGGCCGGAGCGGCTTCCCGCCCGCCTACCTGGACCGGGTGGGCTCCTCGTTCACCGACTTCCTCGCCACTGCGGCGCCTGACCTCCTGCCCGGCCGCCGCCCCGTACCGACCGCGCCCGTGGGGGACCTCGCCCCGCACGGCACGACGATCGTGGCCGTCACCTACGACGGCGGCGTCCTCATGGGTGGCGACCGCCGCGCCACGATGGGCAACCTGATCTCCAGCCGGGACATCGAGAAGGTCTACCCGGCCGACTCCTACAGCGTGATCGGCATCGCCGGCGCCGCCGGCATCGCCATCGAGATGGTGAAGCTGTACCAGGTCGAGCTCGAGCACTACGAGAAGATCGAGGGCCTGACGATGTCCCTCGACGGCAAGGCCAACCGCCTCGCCGCGATGATCCGCGGCAACCTGGGGGCGGCGATGCAGGGCCTCGCCGTCGTCCCGCTGTTCGCCGGGTTCGACCTCGACGCCGCCGAGGGCAACGCCCCCGGCCGGATCTTCAGCTACGACGTGACCGGCGGGAACTACGAGGAGCGCGGCTACGCCGCCGTCGGCTCCGGCTCGCTGTTCGCGAAGAACTCGCTGAAGAAGACCTGGCGGCCGGGCCTGGCCGCAGGCAGCGCCACCCGCACCGTCGTCGAGGCGCTCTACGACGCCGCCGACGACGACTCCGCGACCGGCGGGCCCGACCCGGTGCGCCGGCTCTACCCGATCGTCTACCGGGTGGACGCCGAGGGTGCGGTGCGGCTGACCGACGCCGAGGTCGCCGCCGTCGCCGACACGATCGTCACCGAGCGGGCCGCCGCCGACAGCGGCACCACGACGCGGGAGGCCTGACCATGACCGTGCCGTACTACGCCTCCGCCGAGCAGGTCATGCGGGACCGCTCGGAGTACGCCCGCAAGGGCATCTCCCGCGGCCGCAGCGTCGCCGTCGTCACCTACGCCGACGGCGTCCTGTTCATCGCCGAGAACCCCAGCTCCACGCTGCACAAGGTGGGCGAGCTCTACGACCGCCTGGGCTTCGCCGCCGTCGGCCGGTACAGCGAGTTCGAGAGCCTGCGGGTGGCCGGCGTGCGGCTGGCCGACGTCCGCGGCTACTCCTACAACCGCCGCGACGTCACCGGCCGGGTGATCGCCAACGCCTACGCGCAGACCCTCGGCGCGATCTTCACCGAGCAGATGAAGCCCTACGAGGTCGAGCTCTGCGTCGCCGAGGTCGGCGACCGCCCCGAGACCGACCAGCTCTACCGGCTCACCTTCGACGGCTCGGTCGTCGACGAGCCCGACTTCGTCGTCATGGGCGGGCAGGCCGAGGCGGTCACCGGCCACCTGCGCCAGCACTTCCACCCGGGCATGGGCCTGGCCGACGCCCTCGAGGTCGGGGTCAGCGCGCTGTCCGCGGTCAGCCCGGTCACCGCCGGCGCCACGCACGGCGAGCGGACCCGGCTCACCGCCGCCCAGCTCGAGGTCGCGGTCCTGGACCGGCGACGCCCCAAGCGGGCGTTCCGCCGGATCACCGGGGCGGCGCTGCGCACGTTGCTGGGCGACGAGCCCACACCGGACGCCGTGGCCGACGCCCCCGCCACGCCCGCGCACGCCGCGAGCGTCCCGGAGCCGGGCACCCCGGCCGGCCTGGGCGACCCGGCCAACCCCGACACCGCCGGCGGGGCGCAGTTCGACGAGTACGACGACCACGACGAGGACGGCGGCGAGGGCTGAGCGCCCGGAGCGCCCGGTGCGCGCGCACCGGGCCTCTGTCCCTCCCGGCGCCTAGGCTCGACTCGTGGACCGACGGATCTTCGGGATCGAGACCGAGTACGGCGTCACGTGCACCTTCCGGGGGCAGCGGCGGCTGTCCCCGGACGAGGTCGCCCGCTACCTGTTCCGGCGGGTCGTCTCCTGGGGGCGCAGCTCCAACGTCTTCCTGCGCAACGGCTCCCGGCTCTACCTCGACGTCGGCAGCCACCCCGAGTACGCCACCGCCGAGTGCGACGACCTCGCCGAGCTGGTCGTCCACGACAAGGCCGGCGAGCGGATCCTCGAGGGGCTGATGGTCGACGCCGAGCAGCGCCTGGCCGAGGAGGGCGTCAGCGGCGACATCTACCTGTTCAAGAACAACACCGACTCCGCCGGCAACAGCTACGGCTGCCACGAGAACTACCTGGTCGGCCGGCACGGCGAGTTCGCCCGGCTGGCCGACGTCCTCATCCCCTTCCTGGTGAGCCGGCAGATCGTCGTCGGCGCCGGCAAGGTGCTGCAGACCCCGCGGGGCGCGGTGTACTGCGTCAGCCAGCGCGCCGAGCACATCTGGGAGGGCGTCTCCAGCGCCACCACCCGCTCGCGGCCGATCATCAACACCCGCGACGAGCCGCACGCCGACGCCGAGCGCTACCGCCGGCTGCACGTCATCGTCGGCGACTCGAACATGAGCGAGACGACGACGCTGCTCAAGGTGGCGATGACCGACCTGGTGCTGCGGATGATCGAGGCCGGCGTGCCCATCCGCGACATGACGCTGGAGAACCCGATCCGCGCCATCCGCGAGATCAGCCACGACATCACCGGCCGGCGCAAGGTGCGGCTGTCCAACGGCAAGGAGATGTCGGCGCTGGAGATCCAGCGGGAGTACCACGACCGCGCCCTGGAGTTCGCCGACCGCGAGGGCGTCACCCCCGTCCACCGGCAGATGCTGGAGCTGTGGGGGCGGGTGCTCAAGGCCGTCGACACCGAGGACCTCAGCCTCATCGACCGCGAGATCGACTGGGCCATCAAGCACAGCCTCATCGAGCGCTACCGGACCAAGCGCGACCTGCCGCTGTCCTCACCGCGCGTGGCCCAGATGGACCTCGCCTACCACGACATCAGCCGCACCCGCGGCCTCTACTACCTGCTCGAGCGGGCCGGCCAGGTGGAGCGGGTGACCCACGAGCCGCGGGTCTTCGAGGCCAAGAACGTGCCGCCCCAGACCACCCGGGCCAAGCTGCGCGGCGAGTTCATCCGCCGCGCCCAGGAGAAGCGCCGCGACTTCACCGTCGACTGGGTGCACCTCAAGCTCAACGACCAGGCCCAGCGCACCGTGCTGTGCAAGGACCCGTTCAAGTCCGTCGACGACCGCGTCGAGAAGCTCATCGCGTCTATGTGATCTGTGGTCCTCCGGACCACACCGCGGCCACGAGCCGTCCCCGGCCGCCGTTGAGCAGCTGCGTCGCGCCTGCGCGGACCCCTCCGGGGCCCACTCGGCACGACAGTCCGTGGTCGGGTCAGTCGTTCGGCACGGGCGTCGGTGGTCCCGTTTCGATGTCCTCTTCCGGAACGGACAGCGCGGCGTAGCGGCCGGCGGCGGCCGCGGCGAGGAAGTAGGCGCGCTCCTCGGGCATGCCGCGGCCCATCGTGCGCAGCGGGATGGGGGAGAGGCCGAGCGCGTCCTCGAGGCCGTCGGTGTCCACCCACACCACCGGGTTGCGGGCCGGCTGCCCGGCGAGGTCCTCGTCGACCTGGGCGCCGAGCTCCGAGCCGAGCCCGCGCGGGGCCACCAGCGTCACCCCGCCCAGGGCGACCCGGCCGAACGCGGTCAGCGAGTGGTGCGACACCCCGCGGTGCCGCGGCCGCGGGTCGGCGTCGGAGATGCGCAGGGCGCCGATCGCCTGCCCGCCGAGGACGGTGACGGCGTTGCACGCCTCACCGGCGGCGACGCCGGAGAAGCCCCACGGCGTGCCGGTGCCCAGGTTGCCCGGCCCCTGGGTGACGACGACGAGGTCGGCGCCGAGCACGTGCCGGGCGGCCAGCAGACCGGTGTGCACGGTGACCGCCTCGACGTCCCCGCCGAACGACTGGCCCACGGTGACGACGCCGGCCAGCGACTTGTGCAGGACGTCGATCGTCCGGGAGAAGCCGGCGGCGAGCGCTCCGCCGTCGGTCATCACGTAGGCGACCTTCAGGTCGGGGTCGGTGGCCAGCGCGCCGATGAGCACCGCCGGCAGCGCCGAGTGCAGATCGGCCACGACCACCGGCATCCCGTCCAGCGAGTCGGCCTCGGCGAGCGCGGCGTGGTGCTCGGTGTCCTGCTCGTCGACCCCCTGCACGGTCACCTGCAGCGGCGTGTAGCGGGCCTTGACCAGGTGACCGGGGCCGGTCGGGTCGGCCGGCAGCCGGTCGGGGACGGCGACGACGAGCGCGTAGCCGCCGGTGCCGAGGTTCTGCGCCCAGGCGGTCGTGTTGAGCAGCACGTCGTCGCCGACCTGGGGGACGCCGACCAGCGACGGGTAGGCCAGCGCGCGGACCTCGCCGTCCTCGGGCACCGCGACGGTCAGCTCCAGCGCGTCGCGCCAGCCGCGCCCCACGGCCGTCACCGCCCCGCGCCGCCAGCGGATGCGGGAGGGGACCGGAGAGCTCATGCCCGCAGGCTAGCCAGCGTCCCGGCGGACGGCCGGGTGGCCGCGGCCCACTAGCCTGGGTCCATGGCGGCCAAGCGGGCGGAACGACTGGTCAACCTGGTCATCGCGCTGCTGAGCACCCGCCAGTACGTGACGGCGGCCCGCATCCGCGCGACGGTGCCCGGCTACGAGGCCGACGACGGCACCGACCGCGCCGACGAGGCGTTCAAGCGGATGTTCGAGCGGGACAAGGCCGAGCTGCGCGAGATGGGCGTGCCGCTGGAGACCGGCCGCACCAGCGTCTTCGACACCGAGGACGGCTACCGCATCGCGCGCGCCGACTACGAGCTGCCCGAGATCCAGCTGACCGGCGAGGAGGCCGCGGCCGTCGGCCTGGCGCTGCGGCTGTGGGAGTCCGCCCAGCTGGCCGGCGCCGCGCAGAGCGCGCTGGTGAAGCTCAAGGCGGCCGGCGTCGACGTCGACCCCGGCGGCGGCATCCCGCTGCAGCCGCGGCTGGACGCCGGCGAGGCGGCGTTCGAGCCGGTGTACGCGGCCGCCCGCGACCGCCGCGCCGTGGAGTTCGACTACCAGCGCCCCGACGAGGACGCCCCGGCCCGCCGGCACGTGCAGCCGTGGGGCGTCATCGCCTGGCACGGCCGCTGGTACCTCGGCGGGCTGGACCTCGACCGGCAGCAGCCGCGGGTGTTCCGGCTCTCCCGCGTGGTCGGCACGCCGCGGGCCACCGGACCGGGCGGCGCGTTCGAGCCACCGGCGGACCTGGATCTCGCCGGCATGGTCGCCAACCAGGTGGGCGGCCAGGAGCAGGTGGTCGTCGTCCGCGCCCGGCCCGGCACCGCCGTCGGCCTGCGCCGATGGGCCACGCCGCTCGGCCCGACCGAGGACGGTGCGGAGGACCGGCTGGAGCTGCGCAGCAGCCAGCCGTGGGGGGCTGGCCGACCAGCTCGCCGCGCTGGGCGCCGACGTCGTCGTCGAGTCGCCTCCCGAGGTGCGCGAGGCCGTGATCGCCCGCCTCACCCGGCTCGCGGCGTTGGGGGCCCCGGCATGAGCACCACCAGCACGCCCGACCGGATGACCCGCCTGCTGGCCCTCATCCCGTACCTGACCGCCCGGCCCGGTGGCGTGCGGGTCCAGGAGGCGGCCCGCGACTTCGGCGTCACCGAGCGGCAGCTGCGCAGCGACCTCGAGCTGCTGTGGATGTGCGGCCTGCCCGGGCACGGGCCGGGGGACCTCATCGACCTGTCCTTCGAGGGCGACCGCGTGCACGTCACCTTCCCCGCCGGGATGGAGCGGCCGCTGCGGCTGACCACCGACGAGGCGGTCGCGCTGGTCGTGGCGCTGAAGACGCTGCTGGAGCTGCCGGGGCTGGCCGAGCGCGAGGCGGTCAGCCGGGCGCTGGCCAAGGTCTCCGCCGCCGCCGGGCACGCCGCCGAGGTCACGCCGGTCACGGTGAGCGTCGACGCGCGGGAGGAGACCCTCGCCGTCGTCCGCGACGCGCTGCAGCGCACCCGCGCCCTCCACCTGCACTACTACGTGCCCACCCGCGACGAGCGGACCGAGCGCACCGTCGACCCCATGCGGCTGCTGCTGGTCGACGGACGCTGGTACCTCGAGGCCTGGTGCCGGCGGGTCGAGGGCGTGCGGCTGTTCCGGCTCGACCGGGTGGACGACGTCGCCGTCCTCGACGAGCCGGCCGCGCCGCCGCCCGAGGCGCACGAGCGCGACGTCGAGGCCGGGGTGTACCAGCCCGAGCCGGGGTCGCCGGCCGTGCGGTTGCGGCTGTCCCGCCGCAGCCGGTGGGTCGCCGAGTACTACCCGGTCGACTCCGTCGCGCCCGTCGACGACCCGCCCGGGGGGCTCGCGGTGACCGTGCGCACCGCCGACCTCGCCTGGGCCCGCCGGCTGGTCGCCTCGCTGGGTGGCGACGCCCTGGTCGACGAGCCGGCCGGCCTGGCCGAGCAGGTCGCCGCCGACGCCCGGGCGGCCCTGGCCCGCTACGGGATCGACGCCCCGGGCAGCACCACCGGCTAGGGTCGCCCCGTGCTGCTGTGGGTCGTGTGGGGCGTCGTCGTGGTGCTGTCCGTCGTCGTCCTCGGCGCGCTGGCCTACGGCGTCCGCGGCGCCCAGGCCCGGCTGGCGCGCGAGGTCGCCGCCTTCGAGCGGGAGGTCCGGCCGCTGGCGGACCGGGTCGCGGCGACCGCCGAGCGGGCCGCCCGGACCGGCGACGGCCCGGCCGACCGCCTCTGACGGTGCGGGGGAGCGGCCCCCACCGGGCGTAGCATCACCCGGGAATCGACGTCTGGAGGACCAGTGAATCTCGGCCCGCTGGAGATCGGCCTGATCATCCTGGCCATCCTGCTGCTGTTCGGCTACAAGAAGCTCCCCGACGCCTCGCGCTCGCTCGGCCGCTCGCTGCGGATCTTCAAGGGCGAGATGAAGGGGATGAAGGACGATGACTCCGTGGGCGGGGGGCTCCGCGGGAAGGACCCGGCGCAGACCACCGTCCGCGGCGAGATCGTGACGCCCAGCGCTCCCACTGCCGAGGCCGAGGTGCTGGCCGCCGAGGCGCGCGCGGCCGAGCTGCGCGCCGCGGAGCTGCGGGCCCGCGTCGAGCAGGCGCGCGCGTCCGACCAGTCCCGCTGAGCCCTGCCCCGGGTCGGACGACGGTGAGCGAGGCGCCGCCGCGGCGCAGACGCCGCAGGGCTCGGAACCCCGAGGCGACGATGCCGCTGGTCGGGCACCTGACCGAGCTGCGGAACCGGATCGCCAAGGCCCTGGTGGCGCTGGCGCTCGGCACCGTCGTCGGTTTCCTCTGGTACGACCACGGCCTGCTCACCTTCCTCACCGAGCCCTACTGCGCCCTGCCCGGCAGCTTCCGCTTCCAGGGTGACGAGGACTGCCGGCTGGTGGTGCTCGACGTCTTCGGCGGCGTGCTGCTGCGGTTGAAGATCGGCCTGATCGCCGGCGCCGTCCTGTCGGCGCCGTTCTGGCTCTACCAGCTGTGGGCCTTCATCACCCCCGGGCTGCGGCGCAACGAGCGCCGCTACACCGTCGCCTTCGTCGCCTCGGCCACCGTGCTGTTCGCGGCGGGCGCGTTCCTCGCCTGGCTGACCCTGCGCAAGGGCCTGGAGCTGCTGCTCTCCCTGGCCGGCGACGAGGTGGCCTTCCAGCTCACCGCGCCGGACTACCTGGGCTTCGTCATCAGCCTGCTGGTGGCCTTCGGCCTGTCGCTGGAGCTGCCGCTGATCGCGGTCGCGCTCAACCTGGTGGGGATCCTCAGCTACGAGGTGCTGGCGAAGAGCCGGCGCTGGATCTTCTTCCTGACCATCGTGTTCGCCGCCTTCGTCACGCCGACGCAGGACCCGTTCACGATGCTGGCGATGGCCGGGCCGATGATCCTGCTGTTCGAGGTGGCCATCCAGATCGCCCCGGTTCGTCGACCGGCGCCGCGCCCGCCGCGAGGCGGCCGAGAGCTTCGCCCACCTCGACGACGACGAGGCCTCCCCGCTGGACGCGCGGCCGTCGGCGCTCGACGAGCCGCAGGGTTCGTCGTCCGCCTCCGCCCGCCGCTGAGCGGGGCCGGGACCCGCGTGGACGTCGCCGTCCTCGTCAGCGCCGCCGCGGGCCGCGGCCGGGCGCGCGCGGTCGGGGACGGCGTCCTGCGGGAGCTGCGCGCCGCCGGGCTGGACCCGCACGTCCTGCCGGCCACCACGGCTGCCGACGCCGAGGAGCAGGCCCGCGCGGCGGTGGCCGCCGGTGCCGCCGCGGTCGTGGCCGTGGGCGGGGACGGGACGGCGCACGCCGGCCTGCAGGCGGTCACGGGCACCGGCGCCGCGCTGGGGCTGGTGCCGGCCGGGACGGGCAACGACCTGGCGCACGCCCTCGGCGTGCCCACCGACCCGGCGGCCGCCGCGCGGGCGATCGCCGCGGACCTGGCGGCGGGGGAGGCCCGCACCCTCGACGCGGGCCGGGTCGGCGACCGCTGGTGGGCCACGGTGCTCTGCTGCGGCTTCGACTCCGCGGTCACCGACCGCGCCAACCGCCTGCGGTGGCCCCGTGGGCGCCGCCGCTACGACGTCGCCACGCTGCTCGAGCTGGCCCGGCTGCGGCCCTACCGGCTCACGCTGGGTCTCGACGGCGAGGTGCGGGAGGTGGCGGCGACGCTGATCGCCGTCGGCAACACCGCCTGGTACGGCGGCGGGCTGCCCGTCTGCCCGGGCGCCGACCCCGCCGACGGGCTGCTCGACGTGACCGTCGTCGGCCCGACCACCCGGCGCGAGCTGATCCGCACCCGGCCGCGGCTGGCCGACGGCACGCACGTCGACCACCCGTCGGTGTCGGTGTTCCGGGCGGCCCGCGTCGAGCTCTCCGGCGCCGCCGTCACGACCTACGCCGACGGCGAGCGGATCGCCCCCCTGCCGGTGACCGCCGAGTGCGTGCCCGGCGCCCTCCGCGTCGTCGGCGCGGGCCCGCGATGATCAGGTGACCTGATCATCGAGCGTCCTCCCTCACCGTGGGAGCTGAGGGAGGACGCGCCACGATCAGGGAACCTGATCGTGGCGGCGAGCCGCTCCCGGTCGACGGGCCTAACGTGGGGGCATGTCCAGCCCCGCTGAGCGGTACGCCGCTGCCCGGCGCCGGACGGCCCACCCGGCGCTCGCCGAGTTCACCGCCGAGCTGGGCTTCTCCCTCGACGAGTTCCAGGTCGAGGCGTGCGAGGCGCTCGACCGCGGCTCCGGCGTCCTGGTGTGCGCGCCCACCGGCGCCGGCAAGACGGTGGTCGGGGAGTTCGCCGTCCACAAGGCGCTGTCCGAGGGGCGCAAGGCGTTCTACACGACGCCGATCAAGGCGCTGTCCAACCAGAAGTACAACGACCTCGTCGAGCGCTACGGGCCCGAGCGGGTCGGCCTGCTCACCGGCGACAACGCGGTCAACGGGGACGCCCCGGTCGTCGTGATGACCACCGAGGTCCTCCGCAACATGCTCTACGCGGAGTCGCCGGCGCTGCACGGGCTGGGCTATGTGGTCATGGACGAGGTGCACTACCTCGCCGACCGGTTCCGCGGCGCGGTCTGGGAGGAGGTGATCATCCACCTCCCACCGTCGGTCACCCTGGTCTCGCTGTCGGCGACGGTCAGCAACGCCGAGGAGTTCGCCGACTGGCTGGTCACCGTCCGCGGCGACACCGAGGTCGTCGTCAGCGAGGTGCGGCCGATCCCGCTGTGGCAGCACATGCTCGTCGGCAACCGGGTCTTCGACCTGTTCTCGCTGCGCCCCTCCGCCCACGCCGCCGAGCACGGCGCGAGCCCGCGGCCGCTGTCCACCCGCGAGCGCGGCGCCTCGGTGGTCGACCCCGAGCTGGTCCGCTACGTCCGCGAGCACGAGCGGCGGATCGAGGGCTGGGGCGGGTCCGGCCGCCGCGAGTCCGCGCGCACAAGCCGCGGTACCGCCCACCGGCGCGCTCCGACGTCATCGAGCGGCTGGACAAGGCCGGGCTGCTGCCCGCGATCACCTTCGTGTTCAGCCGCAACGGCTGCGACGCCGCCGTGCACCAGTGCCTGATGAGCGGCCTCCGGCTGACCGACGAGGCCGAGCGCGCCGAGATCGCCGAGATCATCGACGAGCGCACCGGCTCGCTGCCGGAGGAGGACCTGCACGTCCTCGGCTTCTGGGAGTGGCGCGAGGGCCTGCTCGCCGGGCTCGCCGCCCACCACGCCGGCCTGGTGCCCGCGTTCAAGGAGACGGTCGAGGAGTGCTTCGTCCGCGGCCTGGTCAAGGCGGTGTTCGCCACCGAGACCCTGGCGCTGGGCATCAACATGCCGGCCCGCACCGTCGTCCTCGAGCGGCTGGTGAAGTGGAACGGCGAGGCGCACGTCGACGTGACGCCGGGGGAGTACACCCAGCTCACCGGACGGGCCGGGCGGCGCGGGATCGACGTCGAGGGGCACGCCGTCGTGATCTGGGCGCCGGGCATGGACCCCTCCGTCGTCGCCGGCCTGGCCAGCACCCGCACCTACCCGCTGAAGTCCAGCTTCCGGCCCAGCTACAACATGGCGGTCAACCTGGTCGGCTCGTTCGGCCGTGCGCGCGCCCGCGAGCTGCTGGCCTCCTCCTTCGCCCAGTTCCAGGCCGACCGGTCGGTCGTCGGGCTGGCGCGGGCCGCCGCGCGCCACGAACGGGACGCCGAGGTGTTCGCCCGCGACATGCACTCCGACCGCGGCGACGTGGGGGAGTACGCCCGCCTGCGCCGGGAGATCTCCGACCGCGAGAAGGAGCTCTCCCGCGACACGCAGGCCAAGCGGCGGATCGAGGCCGCCGACGCGCTGGCCGCGCTGCGCCCCGGCGACGTCATCCGGGTGCCCTCGGGCCGCCGGCAGGGACTGGCCGTCGTGCTGGACCCGGGCGTCACCGACCTCGCCGAGCCGCGCCCCCTGGTGCTCACCGAGGACAAGTGGGCCGGCCGGCTGTCGACCATCGACTTCCCGACGCCGGTGTCGTCGCTGGCGCGGGTGCGGGTGCCGAAGAACTTCAACCACCGCAGCCCGCACGCCCGGCGCGACCTCGCCTCGACGCTGCGCAACGCCCGCGTCGAGCACGACCTCGGCGCCCGGAAGGTGGGCAAGGGCCGCTCGGCGGCCGCCGACGACCCGGTGCTCGCCGACCTGCGGGCCGCGCTGCGCCGGCACCCGGTGCACCAGCTGCCCGACCGCGAGGACCGGGTGCGGGTGGCCGAGCGCTGGCTGCGCGCGGTCCGGGAGGCCGACGGGCTGCACCGGACGATGGCCGAGCGCACCGGCTCGCTGACCCGGCAGTTCGACGCCACCTGCGACGTGCTCGAGGAGCTGGGCTACCTGGTGCCCGAGCCGGCGCAGCTGGTCCCCGCCGACACCGCGGTCATCGGTGCGGCGGACGACACCCCGGTGGTCACCGACGACGGCCGCCGGCTGGCCCGCATCTGGTCCGAGGCCGACCTGCTCGTCGCCGAGTGCCTGCGGGCCGGCGCCTGGCGCGGGCTGAACGCCGCCGAGCTGGCCGCGGCCGCCTCCACCGTGGTCTTCGAGGCCCGCCGCGACCTGGTCTCGCTGCCCGCCATCCCGTCCGGGAAGGTGACCGAGGCCGTGGCCCGGATGCGGCAGGTCAAGGCCCGGCTCTCCGACGTCGAGGCCGCCCACGGCGTGCGGGTCACGCGCGACCTGGACCTCGGGTTCGCGTGGGCGGCGTACCGGTGGGCCGACGGGCAGAGCCTGGACCGCGTGCTGGCCGGGGCGGAGCAGGCCGGCACGGAGCTCTCCGGCGGCGACTTCGTCCGCTGGGCGCGCCAGCTGATCGACCTGCTCGACCAGGTGGCGAAGGTCGCAGACGACGCGGTGGCGTCGGTCGCCCGCGCCGCCGTCGGCAGGATCCGGCGCGGGGTCGTGGCCGTCGCGGTGGGGGGCTGAGGTGGCCTCCGTCGACGGACCGGAGGCGGGCGGCGGGACGGCCGACCCCGACCTCGCGCACGAGCCGGCCGCCGCGGCGCGGCAGCGGCGCTCCCGCGGGCGCTTCTACGGCGGCGTGCTGGTCATCGGGCTGCTCGTGGTGCTGGCCCTGGCGCTGAGCCGCTGGCTCGGGCTCGGCCCCACGCTGCTGGACCCCGACCGGGTGGAGCGGGACGTCGCGACGCAGTTCGAGGAGCGCTACGACGTCGGCGTCGACATCGACTGCCCGCACGGCATGGAGGTCGTCGAGGGCCGCGACTACGAGTGCGACGCCGAGACCGACGACCACGAGGACCTCGAGCTGGTCATCACCATCACCGACGAGGACGACGCCGCCTACACCTGGGACGTCGACTGAGCCCGGCGCCTCAGCCGGCCGGCCAGCCCAGCGCCGCCCCGAGGCGGCCGAGCGAGGACTGCAAGCCGTGCCGCTCGGCCAGCTCGGCGAGGGCGTCGGGGTCGGCGGGGGAGCGGGGCAGGTCGCCGTCGACCGCGGGCAGGTCGATGTCCGTGGCGACGGCGACCACCACGGGGGCGCGGTCGAGGTAGTCGCCGGCCGCGTGCATCTTCTTGAGCACCGCCGCGGTGAGCGGCGGCCTCGGCACGACGGTGCGCGCGACCGCGGCCCGGATGCCGGCGAGGTCGCCGAACTCGCCGATGAGCGCGGCAGCGGTCTTGGCGCCAACCCCGCTCACGCCGGGCAGGCCGTCGCTCGGGTCGCCGCGGAGCACCGCGAAGTCGGCGTACGCGCGGCCGGGGATGCCGTACTTCGCGGCGACGGCGGCCTCGTCGACGCTCTCGATGTCGGCGATGCCGCGGTTCGTGTACAGCACGCGCACGCCGCGTGCGTCGTCGACGAGCTGGAACAGGTCGCGGTCGCCGGTGACGATGTCGACGGGGCCACGGGCGCGGGTGGCGAGCGTGCCGATGACGTCATCGGCCTCGTAGCCGGGTGCGCCCACGCGGGCGATCCCGGCGGCGGCGAGCACGTCGATCAGGACCGGCACCTGCCGCGCCAGCTCGTCGGGGGTCTCCTCGCCGCCCTCGGGTGCCACCCGGTGCGCCTTGTACGAGGGCAGCGCCTCGACGCGGAAGGCGGGGCGCCAGTCGTCGTCCCAGCAGGCGACGAGCCGGTCGGGGCCGTGCGCGGTCAGCAGCCGGGCCGTCATGTCCAGGAACCCGCGCACCGCGTTGATGGGGCGGCCGTCGGGCGTGGTCACGCTGGTGGGGACCCCGTAGAACGCGCGGAAGTAGAGCGAGGCGGCGTCCAGCAGCATCGTCGTCACGAGTTCACCTCGCCGGCGCTGGTCGCTCTTGTGCCGATCCGTGCTCTGTTCTCGGGTGATCTCGCAAGCTCGCTCACGCCCGCGCACGCTAGCCGCCGGCCGGGACGTGCGGAGCCGCCCCGGGGCCGCGGTTAGTCTGCGCGCGTGGCAACCGCATCCGTTCCGCGGCGCACCGGCCCGCTCGTGACCGTGGACCGGGTGCACGCCGCCCGCGCCCTGGCCGCCGGCTCGGGCACCGACCTGCTCGTGCTCACGCCGGGGTCGGACCTGCGCTACCTCACCGGCTACGACGCGCACGCCATGGAGCGGCTGACCGCCCTGGCCGTGCCGCGCGAGGGCGAGCCCTTCCTCGTCGTCCCGCGGCTCGAGGCGCCGATGGTCGAGGTCAGCCCCGCGGGCGCCCTGGGCCTGGAGGTGCTCGCCTGGGACGAGACGCAGGACCCGTTCGCACTGCTCGCCGACGCCGCGACGGCGCGGCTCGGTACGGCCCCCACCCGCGTGGCCGTGGGTGCCCGCACCTGGGCCGAGCACGCCCTGGGCGTGCAGCGCGCGCTGCCCGGTTCGGCGCTCGAGCTGGCCGGCCCGGTGCTGGACCGGCTGCGGATGGTCAAGACACCCGCGGAGGTCGAGGAGCTCGCCCTGGCCGGCGCCGCGATCGACCGGGTGCACGCCCGCATGGCCGAGTTCCTGACCGTCGGCCGCACCGAGGCGGCCGTGGGCGCGGACATCGCCGCGGCGATCCTCGAGGAGGGGCACGTCGGCGTCGACTTCACGATCGTGGGGTCGGGGCCGAACGGCGCCAGCCCGCACCACGAGCTGTCCGACCGCACGATCGAGGCGGGCGACGTCGTCGTCGTCGACATCGGGGGTGAGACCGCGACCGGCTACCGGTCGGACTGCACCCGCACCTACGTCGTCGGCGGCAGCGCCGCTGCCGACGTCGCCGAGTGGTACGGCGTCCTGCACGCCGCGCAGCAGGCTGCGGTCGCCGTCGTCCGCCCGGGGGTGACCGCCGAGCAGGTGGACGCCACGGCCCGGCAGGTCATCGCCGATGCCGGCTGGGGCGAGCACTTCATCCACCGCACCGGGCACGGGATCGGGCTGGACTCCCACGAGGCGCCGTACCTCGTCGAGGGCAACGACCTGCCGCTGGAGCCGGGCATGGCGTTCTCGATCGAGCCCGGCATCTACCTGCCGGGGCGCTGCGGCGCCCGCATCGAGGACATCGTGGTGTGCACCGACGACGGTGTCCGCTCGCTGAACGTCGGTCCGCGTGAGCTCGTCGAACTCCCCGGCTGACAACGGCGCGCCGCCCGCGGGGGACGTGGACCGCGCGCTGCTCTCGGCGTTGGCCCGGGACGGGCGGGCGAGCTACACCGAGCTGGCGGAGCGGGTCGGGCTGTCGGTGTCCGCGGTGCACCAGCGGGTGCGCCGGCTGGAGCAGCGCGGGCTGATCACCGGCTACCGGGCGAGCCTGGACCCCAAGCTGCTGGGCCTCCCGCTCACCGCGTTCGTCTCCATCTCGCCGATCGCCGCGCAGACGGAGGACCCCCCGGCGCTGCTGGCCCATCTGCCGGCGATCGAGGAGTGCCACGCGGTCGCGGGGCAGGAGAGCTACATCCTCAAGGTGCGCGTGGCCTCGCCCGACGCCCTGGAGGTGCTGCTGCGGGAGATCCGGACGACGGCGAACGTCTCCACCCGCACGACCGTCGTGCTCTCCACCGTGTTCGAGGACCGGCCTCCGCTCTAGCCTGCGCGCATGGCCGGACACGTCCTGACCAACCGCGTGGTCAACCCGGTGCTGCGGCCGCTGCTGAAGGGCCGCCCGGGACGTCGGCTCGGCCGCCGCCTGGCCGTGCTCCGCTACACCGGCCGGCGCACCGGGCTGGATCACGAGCTGGTCTGCCAGTACGTGCGGTCGGGGCCGACGGCGTGGGTGCTGGTCGGGCGGCCCGAGGCCAAGACCTGGTGGCGGAACCTGCGCGAGCCCCAGGAGGTCGACCTCTGGCTGGCCGGGGAGCACCTGCGGGCACGGGCCGTCGCCGTCGTCGGCGCGGAGCGGCCGGACGAGGTCGCGGCAGGGCTCACCACCTACCTCGCCGGGGCGCCGGCCGCCCGGCGTGCGCTGGGGCTCCAGCCGGACAGGTCGGCGGCGGACGTGGCCCGCGGGGTCTGCCTGGTCCGCGTCGACCTCGAGCCCTGACGGCCGCGCGAACCCTGACGGCGGCGCGGACCCTCGTCGCGCGGCGCACCGACCGGACTGGACATCGATTCGAACACGTGTTCGTATGGATGCCATGCGGTGGGACGCACAGCGGCTCGACGTCGAGGACACCTCGACGCTGCCCGGCATGCCGAGCATCCGCGGCCTGCTGCGGAGCGTGCGGGTGCCGGAGTTCCCCGGCCTGACCTTCCACGAGGTGCGGTCCCGCTCGGCGCTCAACCGCGTGCAGGGCGACTCCGCGATGCCGTTCCCGTGGACGATCAACCCCTACAGGGGTTGCTCCCATGCATGTGTCTACTGCTTCTCTCGCAAGACGCACGAATGGCTCGAGTTCGACTCCGGGCGGGACTTCGACGCCCAGGTCGTCGTGAAGACCAACCTGGTCGAGGTGCTGCGCCGCGAGCTGGCCCGGCCGTCGTGGACGCACGAGCACGTCGCGCTGGGCACGAACACCGACCCCTACCAGCGGGCGGAGGGGCGGTACCGGCTCATGCCGGGGGTGATCGAGGCGCTGGCCGGGTCGGGGACGCCGTTCTCCATCCTCACCAAGGGCACGTTGCTGCGGCGGGACGTGCCGCTGCTCGTCGAGGCCGCGGGGCAGGTGCCGCTCGGGCTCGGCGTCTCGATGGCGATCTGGGACGACGAGCTGCACACCGCTCTGGAGCCGGGAGTGCCGACACCCCGGGCGCGGCTGGACCTCGTGCGGGCGCTCGCCGACGCCGGACTGCCGTGCGGCGTCTTCCTCGCGCCGGTGCTGCCCGGCTTGACCGACGACGAGGAGTCGCTCGACACGGCCCTCGGGGCGATCGCCGCGGCCGGCGCGACCGGGGTGACGGTCATCCCGCTGCACCTGCGCCCGGGCGCCCGCGAGTGGTTCATGGCCTGGCTGCGCGCCGCGCACCCGGAGCTGGTGCCGCGCTACGAGCGGATGTACGCCCGCCGCGCCTACGTCTCGGCCGAGTACCGCACCTGGCTGGCCGCCCGCGTCGCGCCGCTGCTCGCCCGGCACGGCCTGGACCGGCAGTCCGGGGGAGCGGCGCGCGGGGTGGATCCCGCCATCGCCACCGGCGTCCCGGGCGACGAGGAGGTCGGGTTCCCGGCGGGCAGCCTGCCGTCCGGCGGGATGCCCGGCGTCCGGCCGAAGGACCGGACGGCGACCCCTGCCGCAACGGAGAAGCCGGAGCCCGGGCGGCCCCGCGAGTCCGAGGAGGCCGGCGAGCAGCTGTCCCTGCTGTGAGGTCGACGGCCCGAGCGACCGGCGCTCAGCCCGCCCGGCGGGACACCCGCGAGGACCGCGCCACCGACCGCCCGGCGCGCACCACGCCACGGGCACCGACCGGCGTCGCCCCGGCGGCCAGCGCCAGCCGGCGGTAGGAGTCGTAGGACAGCTCGCGGTACGCGGCCGCCAGCTCCGCCGCGGCGCCCTCGCGCGACGGGGGAGCGGTGGCCCGAAGGTGCTGCGCCGTGCGGCCGGCGTGCTTGGCGAAGGTCACCTGCAGCGCCTGGTTGGACAGCCGCCCGCCGACCCGGGAGTCGAGCCCCGGACCTCGCCGGAGCGCTGGCAGCACCCACGGGCTCGCCGCCAGCGCGGGGTAGCGCTCCCGCACCGCCTCCCAGGCGTGCCACGCGGTCAGCGCACCGGGGACCGACCACTCGCCGTCGTCGGTCCGGAGCACCAGCCGGCGCGTGCCGGCGTGGACCTGGTCGCGGCGCAGCGAGCGGAACACGCCCACCGGAGCCGGCCACGCGAGCGCGAGCGCGCACCAGGCCACCGCCCGGACGTGCTCGGGATCGGTCCCGCGGAGTTCGGTGAGCGGGCGCAGCTCCAGCCGCAGGGGAGTGGGCTCGGGGGTCGGCGTCCGGGTCAGCGCCAGTCCGCCGTACCGGGCGACCTTGCTGTAGAGCGCCACCGTGGCCGGCTTCCAGCCGCGGGCCGCCGCGAGGCGGATCGAGCCCGGTCCCGGCCAGCTGGTCGGGACCCAGACCCAGCTCGAGAGCGGCGTCCGCGAGCCGGCGCCACTGCGCCTCGTACCCCGGCGGGACCGGCCACCGGCGCCAGGCCAGCTCGACCGGGGGAGCCGGCATGTCCGGCAGGGGCTGCTGCCATGCGCGCGCCATGACGGGACACTACCGTTATCCCCAACAATAATGCACCTTGTCGCTTGTCGTCATCTGCCGTCGTCGAGTGACGCCGCCCTCCGGGCGGCGTGTCACCAGAGAACCGGGAGCCACGACGGCCGTTCGGGTACTCCGGCGGCCCGGAGACCACCCGGGCGGCGGGCCGCCGGGTTGGTTAGGGTCCGCTCATGTACACCGCGAGCTGGCGCGACGTCGTACGTGGAGACCTGTTCGGCGCCTCGCCGGACCGCCGGGACCGGCCCTACCGGTTCGTGATCCGGATGTGCCTGGTCGTCTTCCACCTGTTCCGCTTCCGCTTCGACGTCTGCGCGGGGCGCAGCACGTCCCCGCCAGCGGCGGCGCGATCATCTGCAGCAACCACGTCAGCTTCTTCGACTTCACGTTCCTCGGACTGGGGGCGATCTCCCAGCACCGGCTGGTGCGTTTCATGGCGAAGTCGGCCGTCTTCGGCCACTGGTTCGCCGGCCCCTTCATGCGGGCGATGAAGCACATCCCGGTCGACCGCAAGGCCGGCGCGGCGGCGTTCGAGTCCGCCGTCCGCGCGCTCAAGGACGGTGAGGTCGTCGGCGTCTTCCCCGAGGCGACCATCAGCCGCAGCTTCACGGTCAAGGACCTCAAGGCCGGCGCCGCCCGCATGGCCATCGACGCGAACGTGCCGATCATCCCGGCCGCCGTCTGGGGCGGGCACCGCGTCGCCACCAAGGGGCACAAGGTGCAGCTGCGCCGCGGCGTCCCCGTGATGGTGTTCCTGGGCGAGCCGATCGTCCCGGAGCCGGGGGAGAAGGTGCAGCCGCTGCTGCGTCGGACCCGGGCCGCGATGGAGGCGCTCCTCGACGAGGCCCAGCGCGCCTACCCCGACCAGCCGGCCGGCCCCGAGGACACCTGGTGGCTGCCCGTCCACCTCGGCGGCACCGCGCCCACGCCGGAGGAGGCCGCCGTCGCCGACTCCGCCCGCGCCGCCGGCGAGGGGCCGAAGCCGGCCAAGAAGACGCTGGTGCAGCGCGTCGGCGTCCTGCTGCGTCGTCGCTGAGCCCGACCGCCGCTACTCCACGACGACCGGCGCCATGAGCCGGAACGCCTCCAGCTCGACGTCGTACCAGCGGGTCATCCGCCCGAGCGGCGTCATGCCCAGCCTCCGGCACACCGCCAGCGACGGCTCGTTGCCCGGTCGGACCACGGCGTAGACCTCGGGCACCCCCACGGCGAAGGCGCGCTCGATGACGGCCTGCGCCGCCTCGGTCGCGTACCCGTGCCCCCAGGAGTCGGGGTGCAGGTGCCAGCCGACCTCGACCTCACCTACACCCTGACGGGAGCGGCTTGAGCAGGATCGTCCCGGCTGGGCGGTCGGCAGCGTCCCGCGGTTCGATCGCCCAGCAGCCGAACCGGTCGTCCGCCGCGCGCACCGCCGCCCAGCGCGCGACCAGTTCCGCGGGCGACACGGTCGGCGGACCGCCCAGCCACCGGGTGACCTCGTCGCGCCCGTAGATGTCCGCCAGCCGGGAGAGGTCGGCCGGCGAGGTGGTCCAGGGGCGCAGTCGCAGCCGCCGGCTCTCCAGCGGTGGAGTGGAATCGCCGTCCATGCCGGAGCCGCTACCCCTGCCCCGGGCGGCCCGACACCCGGTCGGTGCCACCCTGGACGTCGAGCGGGCCCGGCACCCTGGGACGCGAATGATCCCTGCGCGGTAACGATCCGGTCACGGTGCCTCCCATGACCACCGTAGGTATTCGAATGGGCGCGGAGTGTCCTTACAGTCCCTGCAGTTCCACACCGGGAGCACCGCGTCGTGACTTCCCGGATCGAGCGTGCGGGCCCTCCGGCCGGCGCGGCGGACCCCCGGGTCCTCGCGCGGACCGGGCTGCGAGGACCCGGCGTGAGATCGGGGGAGGACGACCGGGACACCCGGCGGGATCTCCCACGGAGCGCGTCATCAGACAACGGTCGCGCCGCGCGCAGCCAGCGCCCGGCCGTCCGGCCCGAAGTCGCGCCACCGGGGGAGACGACCGCCGGCGCGACCAGGCTGGTGAGCCGCTCCGGCACGGCCGGGGGCCCGGGCGATGTCGCCGGCCCCCGGGGGAGCGGAGGTGGGATGCTGGGTCAGGGCCGCGGCGAGCGCAGCGGTCCCGACCCCCCGTCCGACCGGTGCGGGGCACCCCCCGGCTCCTGGGACCACCCCGGTCGCAGCCGGGACGACCGTCCCGGGAGGGCGCGCGTGGCCGCAGCACCTGGGGCGCTGCTGCGAGCCGCGCCCGAGCCGGACGGCGACCCCGCCGCGCGCGCCGGCAGCCGCTGGCCGTGGCGGACGCTGCTGGCTGCCCTGGGCGGACTGGCCACGTGCCTGGCGTTCCCCGGCGCCGCCCTCGTCCCGCTGGCCGTCCTCGGGCCGGCCGCGCTCGCACTCTCCGTCCACGGGCGCAGCGCCCGCGGTGGGTTCTGGCTCGGACTGGTCCTGGGTCTCGGCTTCTTCGTCCCGCTGCTGTCGTGGACCGGCGTCTACGTCGGGCCCTTCCCGTGGCTCGCGCTCGCGGTGTTCGAGGCGCTGCACCTCGGCCTGCTCGGCGCCGCCACGGCATTGACCTCCCGGCTGCGCTGGTGGCCGCTGTGGGCGGCGGCCCTCTGGGTGGCCGACGAGGCGCTGCGCGGCCGGTTCGTCCTCGGCGGGTTCCCCTGGGGTCGGCTCGGGTTCAGCCAGACCGACGGCCCGCTGCTCTCCTTCGCCGCGTACGGCGGGGTGCCGTTCGTCGGCTTCGCCGTCGCCCTGATCGGCACGCTGCTCGCCGCGGCCGTCCTCGCCGCGGTCCGGATCCGCCGCTCCACCGGGAGCGGGCGGCGCGCGGCCGCCCGGTCCCTGGCCGGCGCCCTGGCCGCGGCGGTGGCCGTCCCGCTGCTCGGTGCCCTGGCCTGGCTGCCCCTGCCCGGCGCATCGCTCACCGACGGCGGGCCCACGGCCACGGTCGCGGTCATCCAGGGCGACGTGCCGCGCGCGGGCCTGGACTTCAACGCCCAGCGCCGGGCCGTGCTGGACAACCACGTCCAGCGCACGCTGGAGCTGGCGGACGCCGTCCGGGCGGGGGAGCAGCCGCAGCCCGACGTCGTCCTGTGGCCGGAGAACAGCTCCGACATCGACCCCTACCGCAACGACGACGCCGCCGCGCAGATCGACCGGGCGGCCCGGGCGATCGATGCCCCGATCCTGGTCGGGGCGGTCGTCCAGGGGCCGGGCCGCTTCATCAGCAACACCGCGATCGTCTGGGACCCCGAGGAGGGGCCGGGGGAGACCTACGTCAAGCGGCACCCCGTCCCGCTCGGCGAGTACGTGCCGGCCCGCAGCTTCTTCCGGTTCTTCAGCGCCGACGTCGACCGGGTCACCGACCAGAAGGCCGGCGACGAGCCGGGGCTGCTCGACATCGGCGGCATCCGCGTCGGCGACCTCATCTGCTTCGAGGTGGTCTACGACGGGCTGGTCTCCGACGTCGCGGGCGCGGGGATGCTCGTCGTGCAGACCAACAACGCCACGTTCGGCTACACGGCCGAGAGTGAGCAGCAGCTGGCCATGAGCCGGCTGCGGGCGGTCGAGCACGGCCGCACGGTGGCCGTGGTCGCCACGAGCGGGATCTCGGCCGTCGTCGCCCCCGACGGCACCGTCGTCCGCTCCTCGGAGCTGTTCACCCCCGACGTCTTCGTCGAGGAGATCGCCCAGCGCGACTCCCGCAGCGTGGCGAGCCGACTGGGCGCCGCTCCGGAGTGGGCGCTCACGGCGCTCGGCCTGGCCGCGCTCGGCGCGGCGCTCGTGCAGCGGCGGAAGTTCCGCGCCGCCGCGGGAGCACCCTGAGCCCGTCGAGCGTTGGACCTCCCGTGGGACGACGACTGCGCATGGCTGCTGGGCTCCTCGCACTGGCCGAGGTGATCGTCTTCGTGCTCGTCGCGCAGTGGATCGGCGCGGGGCTCACGGTGCTCGCGGCGCTGGCCACGAGCGCGCTGGGCTGGGCGCTGCTGGCCCGCCAGGGCACCAAGGCGCTGACCGAGCTGCGCGAGAGCGCCCGCACCCGCCGCGCGTCCGCGGGGCGCGAGCTGGGCGACGCCGGGCTCATCGCCGTCGGCGGGTTGCTCATGGTGCTGCCCGGGTTCATCGGTGACGTGCTCGGCCTGCTCTGCCTGCTGCCCGGCACCCGGTCCCTGGTCCGGGCGCTGCTGGTCCGGCTCATCTCCTCCCGGCTGCCGGTCGGGATGCGCCCGCCGGTCCGCGTGGACAGCGTCCGGACGGCGCAGATGCCCCGCCGGGACGACGTCCGCACCTCACCGCTGGTGATCGAGGGCGAGGTGCTCCGCGGCCCCGACGGGCGCCCGCTGAGCTGACCCCGGACGCAGAACGGCCCCGGTGGGAGATCCCACCGGGGCCGTTCCGTCGTTCGTGCTCAGCTGTCAGCTGGCGCGGGTCCGCCGGCCGCGCAGCACCTCGAGGCGCTCGGCCAGGACCTCCTCGAGGTCCTCGACGGAGCGGCGCTCGAGCAGCATGTCCCAGTGGGTGCGCGGGGGCTTGACCTTCTTGGGTGCCGGCTCGGAGCCGCCGACCAGCTTGGCGGCAGCGCCGTCGAACTTGCACTCCCACGTGTCGGGAAGCTCGGCGTCGTCGGCGAACGGCACCGTGAACAGGTGGCCTGACGGGCACTTGTACTCGGCGTACTGGCGCTCGATGGGCGCAGTGTTCCGTTCGGTCTCGTAGCTGACGCTGCCCAGTCGGCTGCCGCGCAGGGAACGCTCGCCCATTGCACACCGTCCTCTCGTACGTGGTGTCGGTTCAGGACTCGAACTCCGGTCCGCGGGCCATACCCACGAGCCGGGGAGTCACAGAGATGAACGACAGAATTGGCGAAGAGATTCCGCGGAATCAGTTGCTCATCATCGCATGGGGGGAGGTCCGGGGCCCCCGCCACCCCTCGGGCGGGTGAGCAGGTCGCTCAGGGGAGCGCGAGCTGCCCCGGGCCGGCTGCCGTGGGCCCCAGCTGGCCCAGCACGTGGTGCCGCCGGCAGAGCACCTGGTAGCGGACGGCCGGCTCCTCCCCGGGCAGTTCCGCGGGTGCGGTGTCGGCCACGACGACGGTCTCGCCGGCCCGCACCATGACCCCGTCCACGACGCGGGCGTTGAGCAGCCCGGGCAGGCCGCACCAGCACAGCACCTCGACCTGGACCCGCTGGACGTCGTCCGCGACCTCGAGCAGCCGCTGGGTGCCCGCGAACAGCCGGGTGCGGAAGTCGGTGGTCAGGCCGAACGCGTAGACGTCGACGTGGAACCGGTCGACCAGTTCGGCCAGCTGGTCCACCTGCTCGTGGGTGAGGAACTGGGCCTCGTCGACGATGAGGTAGTCGACCCGGTCGCCGGCCGCCCACCGGTCCCGGACCAGCAGGCGCAGGTCGGTCGCCGCGTCGATCTCGATCGCCGGGCGGCACAGGCCCACCCGCGAGCTGATCTGCGGCGCCGCCGAACGGTCACCCTGGGTCACCAGCAGGCCGTGCCGGCCCTGACGGCTCTGGTTGTGGTCGACCTGGAGCGCCAGGGTCGACTTGCCGCAGTCCATCGGGCCGTGGAAGAAGCGCAGGTGCGCCGGCGCCGGATGCCTGCGGCGGTCACCGGACGCCGGGACGGCGGACGGCGCGGAGGTCACGGGGAGACCCACTGACCGCGCTCCTCCAGGACCTCGCGCAGCATCGCGGGCCGGTCGGTCATGATCCCGTCCACGCCCAGGTCGAGCATCGCCCGCGCCTCGTCGGGGTCGTCGACCGTCCACACGTGCACCTGCAGGCCGCGGGCGTGCGCGGCGGCCAGGAAGCGCTCGTCGACCAGCGCGCGGCCGCCCAGCTGCAGCGGCACCTGGGCGCAACCGGCCTGGATGCGCACGAGCCCGGCGGCCCGGGGGGAGTAGGAGGACAACCGCAGCGCGGCCACGCCGCGCGGGCCCAGCGACGTGCAGACCGCGGGTCCGAACAGCCGCCGCGCTGCGGCGATGCGAGCGTCGGAGAACGACCCCAGGCAGATGCGGTCGGCGACGCCCATCTTGTGCACCAGCCGCACGAGCGGCGCGAGGACGCCGGCGGCCTTGATGTCGAGGTTGAACTTGACGTCCGGCCAGGCGCCCAGGAGGTCCTCGAGCCGCATGATCGGCTCCCGACCACCGATGCGGGCGTCCGCGAGCTCCGACCAGGGCAGCGCGTCCACCCGGCCGGTCCGGTCGGTGACCCGCTCGAGCGTGGCGTCGTGGAAGGCGACCAGCGTGCCGTCCGCGGTGATCTGGACGTCGGTCTCGAGGTACCTGTAGCCGAGGTCCACGCAGGCCTGGAAGGCCGGCAGCGTGTTCTCGAGGTGCTCGATGGCACCGCCGCGGTGGGCCATGGCGAGAGGGGTCGGCGCGTCGAGGTAGGCGAACCGCGCGGGGAGCACAGCGACACGCTAGTCAGCCCGGGCGCACCCCGCTCCCGCCACCCTTCCGCCGCGTGTCCGCCGACCTGCGCAGGAGCGCTGGTCAGCGCCGTCGTCGGGCCGATCGGGGTGTCCCTGGCGTGTTCACCGGTTCCCGCCGGCCGCGGCGTCTACCGTGCCGACACGTGGCACAGCACGCGACCGGCACGGTGACGCACCCCCCGATCTCCCCCGCGCCCAACCGGGGGAGCGACGAGGCGCGCCGGTGCGGCTGGTGCCGCCGGGTGCTGCCCGAGCAGGGGTCGGTGGGGCGCCCGCGGCTCTACTGCGGTCAGGCGTGCCGGCAGCGGGCCTACGAGCAGCGCTCCGCCGCCGCGAAGGCCGGGCTCCCGGCCGACGTCGTCCTGGTGTCGCGGAGCGAGCTCGACGGGCTGCAGGACCGGCTGTACCAGCTGCGCTGCGCCCTCGAGGACGTCCAGACGCTGCTGGCGGAGAAGCCGACGAAGGCCGAGCTCGAGCGCTCGCTCGCCGACCTCGTGCACTCGACCGGCCGGCTGGACCGGCTCTGGGTCACCGAGCGCAGCTGACCGCCGGGCACCTGACGCGGTCCGTCGAGCGCCCGGCGGTACGGGGTGGTCAGTCGGGGTCGGTCGTGTCGTCGTCCCCGTCCTCGGGGTCCGAGTTGTTCGGCAGGTTGCCCTGGTCGTCGCTGCCCGGATCGCTGCCGTCGCGGTTGTTGCTGTCGTCGTCGGTCGTCCCGTCGTTCTGATCCGTTCCGGAGGCCGAGCACGCGGTCATCGTGGCCCCACCACCGAAGATCGCCAGAGCGGCCAGGAGAGCGGCGAGCGGTCGTCGGATCTGCATGTCCCGACCCTACGAACACCTGGTGCGGAGCGCCCGTCGAAGCCGTCCGGAACGGCCTGCTTTCGTCACTGTTACGCAATGCGGGCGGTCTGGCTGCTCAGGGGAGCCGTGCCCGACGGGGCGCCTGGAGCGGATGAGCGACCCATGATCGACTTTCATGATCACGTTGCACAAGATCAACTCGCAGGGGAGTCGGCCACAGGATCGGGGCTCGTCGCGCTGATGAACCCGCGCCGTCGGGCGCCGGCAGGCGTGTCGACGCCGACGCCGGCGAGAGCCATTGCGCAGCCGCGGGAGCCGACGCACGCAGCGGCTGTCGCGGCTGCGCGGTGGCTCCGGCGGGACGAAAGAACAGGTGTGCATCCGGGCCAGGTCATCCGGCGCATCCAGCCCCTCTCGCCCCGCCCATCCCGTGCGCCGATAATGCACATTATGTCAACTCACATGGGTCGGGCAGCCCCCTGGGCACTCCACGCCCCGGTGGGCGACGATGACCGCATGCCGCGCTCCTGGACCCACGTCGGCCGCTGCTGGAGCAACGGCGAACCGTTCCTCGCCCTCGACGGCGATCTGCTGCCCGGCTGGTCCGGGCAGGCCGACGGCGACTACGAGCGGCTCGTCCCCGATCTCGACTATGAGCTGACCAGCATCGCGGTCGGCTCCGGGCGGGCCGCTCTCGTGCTGACCGACGCGGAGGTCGGCGACGAGGGCTGGCTCGAGGTGTTCCGGGCCGACGACGACGCCGTCGCCGTCCTCCAGGTGTCGGCCGACGACTACCCGGCGGCCCTGACGGCCGCACTGGCCCACCCCGAGGACGACGGCGACCCGGGCGACCACGTTCCGGTGCCGAGCGGCCGCCTCGCCTTCATCAGCGCCGCGCTGGACGGCGCCGGCCCGGACGCCGCTCCCCTGCGTCCGGAGGCACCCCGCCCGCTCCCCGAGTCGGACGACTACGACGAGCGCCAGGACGACGCTGGTGGTCCACTGCTGCGCGCGACCGCTCACGGCTACCGGATCTGGGTGCGGTGGATGACCCCGCTCGACGGGGATGCCGTCTTCGCCCGCTGGCTGCTCGTCCCCGCGTCGGGCGACATTCCGTCACAGTGACGGATGCCGGCCCCTCCGAGCGCCGATGAGTTCCCCGCGCCGCCACCGTCCCTGATGGAGACACCCGCGATCCCCTGGAGGTCCCGTGCTCGAGACCGTGCGGCCGATCCTGGTCACCGCCGACATCGCCCGGTTGGAGCGCTTCTACACCCGGCTGTTCGACGCCGAGGTGCTCGAGCGGTACCCCGACGACGGGCCGCTGTTCTACCTCGGGCTGCGCGTCGGCGACTCCCCGCTGGGGCTGTCCGCGGACTCCGACGTCTCCCCCGGCGCGCCCGGGCGGATCCTGCTCAGCATCGAGGTACCCGACGTCGAGGCCGCGCTGGCCCGTGTCGCGGGCCTCGGCGGCGACGCCGGCTCCGGGGCGACCGACATGTCCTGGGGACAGCGGGTGGCCCACGTGCGGGACCCCGACGGCAACGCGCTGAACCTCACGCAGCAGCTTTGACCTCCGGCCCGCCGGGTAGCGGCTCCGGGACGACGACGCCAGGAGGTCCCGTGACCGAGCACCGCCCCGACACCGACGAGCGCCCCGAGCCGGGTGGCTCCCCCACGCACGGGCAGCACGACCTGATCCGCAAGCCGGTCACCCCCGGTACGGACGACGGCGACACCGCAGCCGTCCCGGGCGCCTACGAGGCCGACGACACCGAGCGCGAGCGGGGCAAGACGGTCAAGCCCGGCAACTGAGCGCTACCGGCGACGCCCGGCTGCTGCCAGCCAGGAGGCGATGCCCGCCCTGACACTGTCGGACACCCATGGCCCGCTGGTCGCGCCGTGGGCCAGGACGAGGCGCTCGCCCCGCCGGGCTGATCCCGCCCCCGGTCCCCGCCCGGAGGGGCTCCGCGACGGTCACGCCCGCAGTCTGCCCGACCGCGCCCCGTTCCCAGGTGGATGCGGTTGACTCCTGGCGTGGAGGCGGCGGGGCGGATCTGGGACCGGGTCACCGCCCCCTCGCCGGACCTCTCCCCCGGCGTGCTGCTCGCGCTCGCGGGGGTCGCCGCCCTCCTGGTGCTGGTGACGCCGCTGTGGCGGCTCACCCGGCACGCGGTGACGATCGCGCACGAGGGCGCGCACGGTGTGGTGGCGCTCGCCGTCGGCCGGCGGCTGGCCGGTATCCGGCTGCACTCCGACACCTCGGGCCTGACGGTCTCCTCCGGGCGGCCGACCGGCCTCGGCATGGTGCTGACCTGCGCCGCCGGTTACACCGGCCCGGCCCTGTTCGGGCTGGGCGCGGCCGCGCTGCTCGCCGCCGGGCACGCGGTGGCGCTGCTGTGGGGGCTGCTGGCCCTCCTGGCGCTGCTGCTCGTGCAGATCCGCAACTGGTACGGCCTGTGGTCGGTGCTGGTGGGCGGGGGGATGGTCCTGGCCGCGACGTGGTGGCTGCCGCCGGAGGGCCAGGCCGCGTTCGCCGCGCTGACGACCTGGTTCCTGCTGCTGGCCGCACCGCGTGCCGTCCTCGAGCTGCAGACCGCGCGACGGCGTCGCCGGGCACCGGACTCCGACGCCGATCAGCTGGCCCGGCTCACCCGCATCCCCGGCCTGGTCTGGGTCGGGGTCTTCCTGGTCGTCGACGTCGGTGCGCTGCTGCTCGGGGGCAGCTGGCTGCTCGCCTGAGCCGTCAGTGGAGGTCGCCGGCCGAGCGGTGCTCGATCGGCGGCGTGCCCGGGCGCGTCCGCCGGCGCGGCTCGCAGCCCTTCGGCTGGGTCACCGGCTCCACTGCCGGCGGCGGCGGGATGTCCAGCGCCAGGTCGGCGTGGTCGACGACCACCTGCCGGCCGTGGTGCCGGATCTCCAGCGGGTCGCCGTCGACCAGCCGGTAGGTCGCCCTCGTGGGCGTCACCGAGACGACCAGCTTCCGGCCTCGGTAGACCACGCGGAAGCGCAAGCGGGTGAGCCGGCTCGGCAGCCGCGGGGCGAAAGTCAGGTGCCCGTCGTGGTCGCGCATCCCGCCGAAGCCGGCCACGGCCACCGTCCAGCCGCCGGCCAGCGAGGCGATGTGCAGCCCGTGCCCGGAGTTGTGGTGCAGGTTCTGCAGATCGGTCAGCGCGGCCTCGGCCCAGTAGTCGTAGGCCAGGTCCAGGTGCCCGGTCTCGGCGGCGACGACGCCCTGCTGGCTGGCCGACAGCGAGGAGTCCCGCGTCGTCCGCGCCTCGTAGTAGGCGAAGTCGGCGATCTTCTCCTCGAGGGTGAACGCGTCCCCGCGCAGGTGCAGCGCCATCACCAGGTCGGCCTGCTTCACCACCTGCTTCCGGTAGATCTCGAAGTAGGGGTAGTGCAGCAGCAGCGGGTAGCGGTCGGCGGGCGTGCGCTCGAAGTCCCACTCCTCGTGGTGGGTGAAGGCGTCGGACTGCATGTGCACCCCGCGCTGGGTGTCGTAGGGCACCGCCATGAGCGCGGCGGCGCGCAGCCACACCTCGACCTCGTCGTCGTCCACCCCGAGCCGGCCGGCGACGTCGGGCTGCCGGCCCACCGCCCGCGCCGCCTCGCGCAGGTTCCGCTGGGCCATCAGGTTGGTGAACACGTTGTTGTCGACGACCGCCGTGTACTCGTCGGGGCCGGTCACCCCGTCGATGCGGAACCCGTGCTCGGTGTCGAAGTGCCCGAGCGAGGCCCACAGCCGCGCCGTCTCGATGAGCAGCTCGGCGCCGAAGTCGCGGTCGAAGTCGTCGTCGTCGGTGGCGTTGAAGTAGCGGACGACGGCGTCGGCGATGTCGGCGTTGATGTGGAAGGCGGCGGTGCCCGCGGGCCAGTACCCCGAGGTCTCCTCGCCGCGGATCGTGCGCCACGGGAAGACCGCGCCGCGCAGCCCGAGCACCCGCGCCCGCTCGCGGGCGAGCTCCAGGATCGAGTGCCGCCAGCGCAACGCGTCCCGGGCCGCCTCCGGAGCGGTGTAGGTCAGCACCGGCAGGACGTAGGTCTCGGTGTCCCAGAAGGTGTGCCCGTCGTAGCCGGGGCCGGTGAGCCCCTTGGCCGGGATCGGCTGGCGCTCACCCCGCAGGCCGGCCTGCAGGACGTGGAACATCCCGACGCGGACGGCCTGCTGCAGCTCGTCGTCGCCCTCGACCTCGACGTCGGCCTCGTCCCAGTGCTGGTCGAGCAGGTCGCGCTGCTCGCGCATCAGCCGGTCGAACCCGGCCAGCTTGGCGGTGGCCAGCGCCGCCTCGACCTGGTCGCGCAGCGCGGCCCCGGAGCGGCGCGAGGACCAGCCGTAGGCGAGGAACTTGACCAGTTTCAGGGAGCCGCCGGGCGGGATGCGCGCGGCGAGGGTGTACCGGGCGAGGTCGCCGTTGGCCAGGATGTCCTCGGTGCTGCTGTCCGGGATCTCCACGACGTGGTCCATCCCGGCCGCCATGCGCAGCCGGCTGCGCGCCGTCTGGTGCACGAGCACCGCCCGGCGCCCGCGGCCCACGGAGAACTCCGGCTGCAGCGGCCGGCTCAGCGACGCCGCCGCGCGCGGGTCGTCGCTCTCGCCGTGCGTCTGCTCGTTGGCCAGCAGGTCCGACTGCAGCGCCACGTACAGGTCGCCGAGGTCGTCGACGACCTCCACCTGGTACTCGATCGCGGCGATCGACCGCCGGGTCAGCGACACCAGCCGCGTGCTGGTGACCCGCACGGTGCGGCCACCCGGAGAGCGCCACTCGGTGCTCCGCCGCAGCACGCCGGCACGCAGGTCGAGGGTGCGGCGGTGCTCGATGATCTGGCCGTAGTTGAGGTCCAGCGGCGAGTCCTTGACCAGCAGCCGGATGAGCTTGCCGTCGGTGACGTTCACGACCGTCTGGCCCTGCTCGGGGTAGCCGTAGCCGGCCTCGGCGTAGGGCAGCGGCCGCTCCTCGTAGAAGCCGTTCAGGTAGGTGCCGGGGACGACGACCGGCTCGCCCTCGTCGAACGAGCCGCGCATGCCGATGTGCCCGTTGGCCAGGGCGAACACCGACTCGTGCACGCCCAGCGACGCGTGGTCCAGCCCCACCTCGGTGAGCGACCACGGCTCGATCGGGAAGGTCGCCCGCCCCTCTGTCATGACGCGCCGCCCAGCAGCTCGGCGAGGTCGGGGACGACGACGTCGGCACCCGCGGCGGCCAGCGCGTCGGCCTGGCCCACCCGGTCGACGCCGACCACGTAGCCGAACTCCCCCGCCCGGCCGGCGGCGACCCCCGACTGCGCGTCCTCGAACACCACCGCCTCCGCCGGGGTCACCCCCAGCGCCCGGGCACCGGCCAGGAAGGTGTCGGGCGCGGGCTTGCCGCGCAGCGAGTCCCGCGCCGCCACCACCCCGTCGATCCGCGCGTCGATCAGGTCGGCGAACCCCGCGGCGGCGATCACCTGCTCGCCGTTGGCCGACGCCGTCACCACCGCTGCGGGCAGCCCGGCCTCCTTGACCGCGCGCAGGTAGCGCACCGAGCCCGGGTAGACCTCCACGCCGTGCTCGTCGAGCTCGCGGAGCACCAGCACGTTCTTGCGGGCGGCGATGCCCTGCACGGTGGCGGCACCGGAGGCGTCCCCGGCCTCCCCCTCGGGCAGCGTGACACCGCGGCTGGCCAGGAAGTCCCGGACGCCGTCGGCCCGCGGCTTGCCGTCCACGTAGCGGTTGTAGTCCTCCTGGTCGAAGGGCCGCGCGTCCGGATCGGTGGACCGCAGGTACTCGTCGAACGTCCGCTTCCAGGCGGCCATGTGCACGGTCGCGGTGCGGGTGAGCACGCCGTCGAGGTCGAAGAGGCAGGCACGGACGGAGTCGGGCAACCCCAGGCCGGTACTAGGCACGGCCGCGACGGTACCGGCGCACGGGCGTCCGCACGCCTCGGACGGGGCGGTGCAGCAACCCGGGGCGGCACCGCCGCGCGGACACCGGCCGGGCTGCCTAGGGTCGCTGGGGGGCCGCACGCGCCGGCTCCCCGCCCGACCTGGGGCGATCCCCCGATCCCGAGGAGCTCGGCATGGCCGACCGGCCCGTTCCGCCCAACCCCTACGACTTCCTGCCGCAGGTGCCCTCGTTCACGGTCACCAGCACCGACATCACCGACGGCGGGACGCTGCCGATGCCCCACGTCAGCGGCGTCATGGGCGCCGGCGGCGAGGACCGCTCCCCCCAGCTCTCCTGGTCCGGCTTCCCCGAGGGCACCCGCAGCTTCGCCGTCACCGTGTACGACCCGGACGCCCCGACCGCCAGCGGGTTCTGGCACTGGGCCGTCGCCAACATCCCCGCCTCGGTCACCGAGCTGCCCTCCGGCGCCGGCAGCAAGGACGCCCCGGCGCTGCCGCAGGGCGCGGTCCAGCTGGCCAACGACGGCGGCTTCGCCGGGTTCGTCGGCGCCGCTCCCCCGGCCGGGCACGGGCCGCACCGCTACTTCGTCGTCGTGCACGCCGTGGACACCGAGACCCTCGACGTGGACGCCGACGCCCGGCCGGCCGTGCTCGGCTTCAACCTGTTCTTCCACACGCTGGCCCGCGCCACGATGGTGGTCACCTACGAGCAGTCCTGACGCAGCGCCGGGGACGCCCGCCCCGCCGGCCTGTCCCGGGGGTTCAGCGGCGCGGCGCCTCGGCGACGCCGACGGTCGCCAGCCACGCGAACCCGATCCGCTCGTAGACCCGGGCGACGTCGTCGTCGCCGGCGGCCAGGAAGACCAGCTCGGCGCTCTCGCGCGCGTGCGCGACCAGCGCCGAGGCGATGCCGGCGCCCAGGCCGCGGCCGCGCAGCCGCGGCGCGGTCGCCAGGCCGACGATCTCGCTGACCACGGCGTCGCCGATGTCGACCGGCTGGTGCAGGCCGACGGCCACCGGCTGGCCGCGCTCGATCGCCACCATCATCACCGTGCGGCCGGTCGCGATCCGCTCGCGCAGCGCGGCGGTCGCCGCCGTGTCCCGCGGGGTGGGGTCGGGCCGGGGAGCCGGCACGTCGGCCGCGCCGCCGGGGTGGGCGAAGGCCACCGCGGAGACCTCCTGGTAGTGCGCCAGCTCCGGGTCGTCGGCGCCGACGACGTAGAGCCGCACGCCGGCCGGGAAGAGCAGCTCGACCGGCTCGTCGGCCACCAGCAGGGGCAGCACGTCGACGTCCAGGCCGGCCGCGGCGGCCGCGGCGCCGACCTCGGGGGTGCGCTGCGGGATCCACTCGAGCGCGCCGGGCACCCCGGCCGCCTCCTGCAGCGCCACCGCGGCCCGCACGTCGGCGGCGGTCACCGCAGCGGTGGCGCCGAGCCGGGGACGGGCCGGATAGGGCCAGGCCGGGTCCCCGAGGGGGACGTCGAGCGCACCGGCCGCCTCGATCCGCGCGTCCGGGAGCGGCGCGGCGGCGTGGTAGCGCTCGATGCACTCGAGCAGTCCCGGGTGGGCTGGCACAGCCGAACCCTAGACCGGCCGCGGGCCGGTGCCCGGTCCCCGGCGGCTCGCGGGGGTCCGCCCCACCCGCAGGAGTGACCCGCGCGCAGGGGTGCCCGGTGCCGGACGGCACGATGGGGGCGTGACGGCTGGAACTCGTGGCTCCATCTCGCCCTACGCGGTGTTCGACCGCGACTCGTGGCGAGCGCTCGCTGCGGGCTCGCGGCTGCCCCTGGACGAGGCGGACCTCTCCGCGCTCGCCTCGCTGGGTGACCGCATCGACCTCGACGAGGTGGCCACGGTCTACCTGCCGCTGGCCCGGCTGCTCGGGCTGCACGTCGCCGCCAGCCGGCGGCTGTGGGCGGCGCAGAGCGAGTTCCTCGGCGACTCGACCGCGAAGGTGCCGTTCGTGATCGCCGTGGCCGGGAGCGTGGCCGTGGGCAAGAGCACCACCGCCCGCCTCCTGCAGACCCTGCTGGCCGCCAGCCCGGGGTCGCCGCGGGTGGACCTGGTGACGACCGACGGCTTCCTCATGCCCAACGCCATCCTGGAGGCGCGTGGCCTCATGGGGCGCAAGGGCTTCCCGGAGAGCTACGACCGCCGCGCGCTGCTGCGCTTCCTCGCGGATGTGAAGAGCGGCCGCGAGGAGGTCTTCGCGCCGGTCTACGACCACCAGTCCTACGACATCGTGCCGGGCCGGCAGCAGGCCGTGGACCGGCCCGACATCCTGGTCGTCGAGGGGCTGAACGTGCTGCAGGCCGGGCGCCGCTCCGACGGCACCGCGCCCGAGGTCTTCGCCTCGGACTTCTTCGACTTCTCCGTCTACGTCGACGCCTCCGAGGCCGACATCCAGACCTGGTACGTGGAGCGGTTCCTCGCGCTGCGGCGCACGGCGTTCGCCGACACCTCGGCCTTCTTCCACCGGTTCGCCGAGCTCACCGACGATCAGGCGCGCGAGACCGCGCTGGGCATCTGGGCGGCGGTGAATGCGCCGAACCTGCGGGACAACATCGCGCCGACGCGCTCCCGCGCGAGGCTCGTGCTGCAGAAGGCCGCCGACCACTCGGTGCGCCGGATCCTGCTCCGCAAGCTCTGACCTGCCCGCCGCCGCGGCGGCTTGGCAGATGTCCACCACCCGGCGGGGTGACGTGGTGACCTGCGTCACTCCCCTCGTGGGAGCTGCGCGCGCACACTGGTCGGCGTTCGGTGATCGGACAATCACCCTCAGCCATCAGGGCCTCCGCGGCCCGAACGGACGGAACCGCCATGTGCTCCCACGTCACCCCGTGCCCCGACGTAACCAGCGACGCGCGCGACCTCGCCGCCGTCGTCCGCAGCCACCCCGAGCAGGGCTGGAGCCTGCTGTGCAACGGCGTCGTCCTCTTCGACGACGACGGCGAGCTGCTCCCGGACGGCCGCGCGATCGCCCACCCGCACACCTGGCTGGCACCGGAGCTCGTCAGCGCCTGATCTCCGGCTCACCCCGGTCGGGTCGCCGCGCCAGGAACACCCCCTCGGCGCCCGGCCGGTCCGGCGCGTCCCGCACGTCCTCGACCTCGAGGCCGGCGGCGGTCAGCGAGGCGGCCAGCTCCGCCCGGCCGCGGAACCGCAGCGTCGAGTCCGAGGTGAGGACGGCGCCGTCCGCCTCGAAGCGGAAGGTCCACCGGAAGGACACCAGCAGACCGCGGACGGCGGTGACCGCCACCTCGGTCCGCACCGCTCCCCCGGGGACGTCCACCCGGGCGGCCGAGCGCTCCGGCGTCCACTCCTGCCACGCCCGCCGCTCCGGCCGCCGGCTCTCGAACACGAACCGGCCGCCGGGCCGCAGCGCCGCCCGGACCGCGCGCAGCGCCGCGGCCCACTCCTCGTCGGTCAGGAACACCTGCGCCACGTTGCCGGTCATCGTCACCAGGTCCACCTGGAGGGGCGGGAGCGCCGCCACGCCGCCGTGCACCCAGCGCACCCGGTCGGCGTGCGGCTTGCGCCGGGCGACGTCCAGCGAGGCCCTCGCCGGGTCCAGCCCGACGACGTCGAGACCGCGGGCGGCCAGCGAGCAGGCCAGCTCGCCGGTGCCGCAGCCCACGTCGAGGACCGAGCGGACGCCGAGCTCCTCCACCAACGCCCGGTAGGCGACCAGGTCGGTCCGCGGGCCGTCGAAGGCGTCGTAGAGCTCGGCCAGCCGGGGGTCGGCGAAGACCGGGTCCGCCTCCGGGGCGGTCACCGCCCGCCCGCCTGCCGGGCGACCTCGTCCAGCCGCTCCCGGTGTGCGGCCCACCAGGCCTCGTCGACGTCGGGCAAGTTGTCCCCGACCCCCTGGTTGCCGACCGAACCGTCGAGCAGCTCGCGCACGATGTCGGCGTGGCCGGCGTGCCGGTGCGTCTCGGCAATGACGTGCACGAGCACCCGGTGCAGCGTCACCTCCGGGCGGGACCACCAGGGCACCCGCCCCGTCGCGTCGAGCGGCAGCTCGTCGACGGTGGCGTCGGTGAGCGCCCACGCGCGGCGGTAGCGGGCGAGGACGTCGGCGCGGGTCTCCTCCGGAGTCGCCCACATGTCCCAGTTGGGCTCGCCCTCCTCGGCCATCCACGGCTCGACCCCGGGCGCGGGCCGGCCGAAGACCGGACCGAAGTAGCCCAGCTCCACGAACGCCAGGTGCTTGACCAGCCCGAGCAGGTTGGTCCCGGTCGGTGTCCGCGGACGCCGCAGGTCGTACTCGGACAGCCCCTCCAGCTTGAGGACGAGGACGTCGCGGCCCTCCTGCAGGTAGGTGCGCAGGTCGGCCTTGGCGTCGTCGGCAGCGGTCACGGCCGACACCGTCGCACGCGGGTGCGACGGCGTCGACCGGGTTGCGCCCCTGCCGCTCGGCAGGTCAGGCCTGCGCGCCCACCACGTCGGCCGTCGTCCCGAGGTCGTCGGGTGCCCCGGCGGCGCGGCCCGGCGTCGAGCCGTCCGCGTCCGGCGCGTGCGCGCCGAAGTCGTGCTCGGCGAACGCCTCGATCGGCGGGCAGGCGCAGACCAGATTGCGGTCGCCGTAGGCCTGGTCGATCCGCCGGACCGGGCTGAGGTAGCTGCGCCCCTGCAGGCCGCGCACCGGGTAGATCGCCGTCGTCCGCGGGTAGGGCCGCTCCCACTCCCCCGCCAGCATCGCCAGCGTGTGCGGGGCGTTGCGCAGCGGGTTGTCGGTGGCGTCGTACTCCCCCGTCGCCACCTTCTCGATCTCGCCGCGGATGGTCACCATCGCCTCGACGAACCGGTCCAGCTCCGCCTTGTCCTCGCTCTCGGTCGGCTCGACCATCAGCGTGCCGGCGACCGGGAAGCTCATCGTCGGCGCGTGGAAGCCGAAGTCGATGAGCCGCTTGGCGATGTCGTCGTTGGTGATGCCGGTGGCCTTGGTGAGCGGCCGGATGTCCAGGATGCACTCGTGCGCGACCATGCCGTCCGCACCGGTGTAGAGCACCGGGAAGTGCTCGCGCAGCCGGCTGGCCAGGTAGTTCGCGCCGAGGATGGCGTGCTCGGTGGCGCGGGTCAGCCCGTCGGGGCCCATGAGCCGGACGTAGGCCCACGAGATCGGCAGGATGCCCGCCGACCCGTAGGGCGCGCCGGAGACGGCCGGGCCGCTCGTGCCGGTGTCGACCAGCGGGTGGCCCGGGAGGAACGGCACCAGGTGCTCCGCGACGCCGATCGGGCCGACGCCGGGGCCACCACCGCCGTGCGGGATGCAGAAGGTCTTGTGCAGGTTGAGGTGGCTGACGTCGGAGCCGAACCGGCCGGGGCGGGCCAGGCCGACCAGCGCGTTGAGGTTCGCGCCGTCGACGTACACCTGGCCGCCGGCGTCGTGCACCGCGGCGCAGATCTCGCGCACCTCGGTCTCGTACACGCCGTGCGTCGAGGGGTAGGTCAGCATGATCGCGGCCAGCCGCTCGGCGTGCTGGTCCACCTTGGCGCGCAGGTCGCCGAGGTCGACGTTGCCCGCCTCGTCGCAGGCGACGACGACCACCCGCATGCCGGCCATGACCGCGCTCGCGGCGTTCGTGCCGTGCGCGGAGCTCGGGATCAGGCAGACGTCGCGGCCCTCGTCGCCGCGCGAGCGGTGGTAGCCGCGGATGGCCAGCAGGCCGGCGAACTCGCCCTGCGAGCCGGCGTTGGGTTGCACGCTCACGGCGGCGTAGCCGGTCACCTCGGCCAGCCAGCCGCACAGCTCGTCGATCAGCCGGGTGTAGCCGCGGGCCTGCTCGACCGGCGCGAAGGGGTGCAGCCCCGCGAACTCCGGCCAGGTGATGGCGGCCATCTCGGTCGCCGCGTTGAGCTTCATCGTGCACGAGCCCAGCGGGATCATCGTGCGGTCCAGCGCGAGGTCCTTGTCGCTCAGCGAGCGCAGGTAGCGCAGCATCGACGTCTCCGAGCGGTGCGCGGAGAAGACCGGGTGCGTCAGGTAGGCCGAGCGCCGGCGCAGCTCGCCGGGCAGCGCGTCGGCGCCGTCCTCGTCGAGGGCCGCGTCGTCGAAGGCGACGCCGAAGGACGCGGCCACCTCGCGCAGGACGGCCGGCGTCGTCGTCTCGTCGCAGGCGACGGCGACCGTGTCGGCGTCGACCAGCCGCAGGTTGAATCCGTCGCTGCGCGGCGGCCGCGACGACGTCGGCGGCCCGGCCCGGGACGGCGGCGGTCACGGTGTCGAAGAAGTGCTCGTGCACCGGCAGCACCCCGCCGGCCCGGAGCGCGCCGGCCAGGGCGACGGCGCTGCGGTGCACGCGCGCCGCGATCGCGGCCAGGCCCTCGGGCCCGTGGTAGACGGCGTAGGCGCCGGCCATCACGGCGAGCAGCACCTGGGCGGTGCAGATGTTGCTGGTCGCCTTCTCGCGGCGGATGTGCTGCTCGCGGGTCTGCAGCGCGAGCCGGTAGGCGACGTCCCCGTCGGCGTCGACCGAGACGCCGACCAGCCGGCCGGGCAGCTGGCGGGCCAGCCCCTCGCGGACCGACAGGTAGCCGGCGTGCGGGCCGCCGTAGCCCATGGGGACGCCGAAGCGCTGGGTGGTGCCGCAGGCGACGTCGGCGCCCCACTCCCCCGGGGCCTCGAGCAGCGTGAGGGCGAGCAGGTCGGCGGCCACGACGACCGAGGCGCCGGCCTCGTGCGCGGCGGCGGCGAGGGCGCGGTGGTCGCGGACCGCGCCGCTCGCGCCCGGGTAGGACAGCAGGACGCCGAACGCGCCGGCCTCGGGCAGGTCGGTCGGCCAGCCCTCCGACAGGTCGGCGACGTGCAGCGCGATGCCGAGCGGCTCGGCGCGGGTCTCGAGGACGGCGAGGGTCTGCGGCAGCGTGTCGGCGTCCACGACGAAGACCGCGTCCGGCTTCGCCCGGCCCGCCCGGCGGACCAGCGTCATCGCCTCGGCGGCGGCGGTGGCCTCGTCGAGCATCGAGGCGCCGGCGACGTCGAGGCCGGTGAGGTCGGCGACCATCGTCTGGAAGTTGATCAGCGCCTCGAGCCGGCCCTGGCTGATCTCGGGCTGGTAGGGCGTGTACGCCGTGTACCAGGCCGGGTTCTCCAGGACCGTCCGCTGGATGACCGAGGGCGTGACCGTGCCGTAGTAGCCCAGCCCGATCATCGAGGTCAGGACGTCGTTCTCCGCGGCCCGCTCGCGCAGCTCGGCGAGGACGGCGGCCTCGTCGGCGGCCGGCGGCAGGGCCAGCGGCGAGCGGTCGCGCACGCCCTCGGGGACGCAGGCGTCGGCCAGCGACTCGAGCGTGGGGTGCCCCACGACCCGCAGCATCTCGGCGGTGTCATCGCCCCGCGGCCCGATGTGCCGGGCGGCGAAGGATCCCGCCGGGTCCAGCGCCGTCAGCGACGGGAGCGATCCGGACATCGGCGGGGTGTCAGCACGGTCGGCCACTGGCAGAACGCTACAACACTGTCGGCCTCCGGCCGACCCCGCGACCACGTGCCGTACCCGACACCGAGGAGCCGCTGCGTCTCGCCTGCGCGGACCCCTCCGGGGCCCACTCGGCACGACAGAACCAACTACATGGCGCGGCGGCGGCGGCGCATGGAGAGCTCGTCGTCGGCGGCGGCGAGGGGCGCGCCGTCGAGCCGTTCGGCGGGGAGCTCGGCGAGCTCGCCGGACAGCTCCCGGAGGGCACCGGAGACGGCGATGCCGAAGACGCCCTGGCCGCCGGCGAGCAGGTCGACGACCTCTTCGGCGGAGGTGCACTCGTAGACGGTGGCGCCGTCGGAGAACAGCGTGATGTTGGCGAGGTCCTTGATGCCGCGGTTGCGCAGGTGGTCGACGGCCTTGCGGATGTTCTGCAGGGAGACGCCGGTGTCGAGCAGCCGCTTGACGACCTTGAGCACGAGGATGTCGCGGAAGGAGTACAGCCGCTGGGTGCCGGAGCCGGTGGCGCTGCGGACCGACGGGGCCACGAGGCCGGTGCGCGCCCAGTAGTCGAGCTGGCGGTAGGTGATGCCCGCGGCGGCGCAGGCGGTGGGCCCGCGGTAGCCCACGAGGTCGGTGTCCACCTCGTCGTACGCAGGGGCCCCGACCGCGGCGTCGCTGAAGAGCTGACCCTGGGAGCCCTTGTCCTGGTCGCTCACGTCGGCGTCCTCCTCTGTCCCGGTCCGCTGGTGCGGGCCGGGTCGACGGCTGGTCATCCGGGGTCGGACGTGCCGTGGCTCGCGCCACAGATCCCAGGTGTCACACCGTTGTTGTTCGCCGAACCGTAAGCCGGGCCAGGGGGTCGGTCAACTGACGAGGGCGGCGTGTCGTCACGCTCACCACTTCGGGTCAACTCCGGCGCGGGCCTGCCGATGCTCCCTGGTTGGCCTCCGTCAGGCGCCGCCGGAGCCCGAACCGGCCCCGAAGTCCTCCGGGGAGATCTGGTCGAGGAACTCGCGGAACTTCTCCACCTCGTCCTCCTGCTCGTCCGGGATCTCGATGCCCACCTCGTCGAGCAGGTCGTCCGAGCCGTAGATCGGCGACCCGGTGCGGACGGCGAGCGCCACCGCGTCCGACGGGCGGGCGCTGACCACCCGCTCGTCCCCGAGGACCAGCTCGGCGATGTAGATCCCGTCGCGCATCTCGGTGATGTTGACCGCCTCGAGCTCGGCGCCGAGGGCGGTGATCACCTCGCGCAGCAGGTCGTGGGTCATCGGCCGGGCGGGGCGGACGCCCTGCTGCTCGAACGCGATGGCCGCGGCCTCGACCGCGCCGATCCAGATCGGCAGGTACCGCTCCCCCTGCGTCTCCTTGAGCAGCAGGATCGGCTGGTTGCCGGGCAGCTCCACCCGGACGCCCACGACTCGAAGCTCCTGCACGGTACGGCTCCCTCGGCTGCGTGCCCGGCGTTCCGGACCGACGGCGTCGTCCGGGTGCGGGCGGTGTGGTGACTGGTGGCGACGGCGGACGGGGACTGCGACGGGCCTACGGTACGCCCGACTCAGGGCCGCAGGAGATCCCGCAGCCGTGCTTCGAGCAGGGCGGTGTGCAGCTGCGCGGAGAGCCCCGCGAGGTCGCGCAGCTTCTCGGTGGCGCGGGTCCGGGCCTCCTCGGAGCGGGCCCGCAGCACCGGCGCGACCAGCTGCTCGACGAGGCCGGCCTCCCGCTCGACGCCGCTGCGGTAGACCCGCAGGTGCCGGGGCTCGATACCGTGCCGGGCCAGCCCCGCCGCCGCCCGGGCGATGGCCAGGTCGGCCACCGGGTGCCGGCCGTCGGCGTCGGTGGCCAGCAGCCCGAACTGCACGCAGTCGGCCAGCTGCCCAGGCTCCAGCCCGGCGGCCCGCGCGAACTGGTCGGCGGTGAGCGGGGCGGCCTCGCCGTCCTCCCCGGTGGGGGCCCGCGGCGGGACGGTCGCGGGCCCGGAGGTGCCCGGGATCGGCTCGCCGCGGTCCAGCGCCTCGAGGTGGTCCTTGATCACCCGCAACGGGAGGTAGTGGTCCCGCTGCGCGGTCAGCACGTACCGCAGCCGGCTGACGTCGGCCCGGGAGAACTTCCGGTACCCCGAGGGCGTCCGCTGCGGGTGGACCAGGTCCTCCGACTCGAGGTACCGGATCTTGCTGATCGTCACGTCGGGGAAGTCGTCGCGCAGCACGGCGAGCACCTCGCCGATGGTCAGACGTGGTGCGTGCTGGTCGCCGGCGTCCCCCGAGGAGCGAGCCGGACCCCCCACTAGCGAGCGGCCGGCTCGCCGGTCCGGGGACCGGTCAGGTAGACGAGGCGGAACTTGCCGATCTGCACCTCGTCGCCCCCCGACAGGGAGGCGACGTCGACCGGCTCGCGGTTGACGTAGGTGCCGTTGAGGCTGCCGACGTCGTGCACCGAGTAGCCGCTGCCCTCGCGGTGGAACTCCACGTGGCGACGGCTGACGGTGACGTCGTCGAGGAAGATGTCGCTGTCGGGGTGCCGACCGGCGGTGGTGACGTCCTGGTCGAGCAGGAAGCGGCTGCCCGCGTTGGGGCCGCGCTTGACGACGAGCAGGGCCGACCCGGCCGGCAGGGACTCGACGGCGCCGGCGTGGGCGTCGGCCGGCGACTCCGCGGTCTCGGGCTGCTCGGCGGAGTCCTCGCCGCCCACCTTGGGGATCACGCTGGTGGACTCGCCGATGCGCTCCGGCGAGAGCGCCGAGCCGCACTGGGCGCAGAAGCGACTGCCCTCGGGGTTCTCGTGTCCACATCGAGTGCAGTGCACGTTGCGTCTCCTCCGGTGGGGGGTCATGGAACCAGCGGTCGACCCGGAGGTCGACCTGACGTGCAGGTGGGGCGCGGGAGCCGGCGGCTGGTCGCCGGTGGCTGGCGTCCCCGTCGCGATCATAGTGATCCGGGCGTGGCCCGGCGCGTCAGGCGGGGCCGTCAGGACCCGTCGACGAGCGCCTGGTAGGCGTCGGCGTCCAGCAGCGCGCCGATCGGGTCGCCGCCCTCGCCGGGGACGCTGATCTCGACCAGCCAGCCGGCGCCGTACGGGTCGGCGTTGACCGTCTCCGGGGTGTCGGTCAGGACCTCGTTCACCGCGGCCACGACGCCGGCGACGGGGGCGTAGACGTCGGACACCGACTTGGTGGACTCCACCTCCCCGATCGGCGTCCCCGGGGTCACCTCGTCGCCCACGGAGGGCAGCTGCACGAAGACGATGTCCCCCAGGGCGTCCTGGGCGTGGTCGGTGATGCCGACCCGGACGACGGTCGACGTGCCGTCGGTGCCCTGCACCAGCGCCCACTCGTGCTGGTCGGTGTAGCGGCGGTCATCAGGCGTGCTCATGCGGGCAGTCTCCATGGTCGGGTGGTCGCACGTCGGTGCAGGGGCCCGCCCCGGGCGGAGCGAGGAGCGGTGGGCACGGGGCCCGTGGTCAGTCGTCGTCCGGCGCAGCGTATTGAGCCTCCGGGAGCGGCCGCAACGCGTCCACGAGCAGGTCGGGCACCTGCTCGACGGTCACCGAGCCGCCGCGCCCGCCGACGCTCTGCACCACGCCGCCGGGGATGTTCAGGGCCGTCTCCAGGTCCTGCGGCGACCCGAGCACCAGCACCTCGTAGGGCGCGGTGACCGGGCGGCCGTCGATCAGCAAGGCGCCCGGGGCACCGGTGACCGCCGTCGTCAGCCCGACGCGGACGCCGTCGAACTGCATGGTCTCCGCTCCCGCGCCGCGCAGCTCCTGGATCACGTCGATCAGGTCGGTCACCCGCAGCACGTCGTCGGGGTCGCGCAGCGTGAGGCGCAGGCCCGGGCCCTCGGCGGGGGCGGTGCCGTTGAGCACCGCGAGCGCGGCCGCCCGGGTGCCCGCCTCCTCCAGCGCCGACGCGGTCTCGCTGTCGGAGCTGGTCAGCTGGCGCAGCGCGCTGCGCTGGTCGGCGATCTGCTCGCGCAGCCGGACGCCTCGGGAGCTGACCTCGTCGACGATGCGCACGAGGTCCTCCTCGCGCGCGCCGGCCAGCGCCTGCTCGTCGTCGGCGTTGCGCACCTGCACGGTGAAGGCGAAGCCGAGCAGCAGTGTGAGGACGCCGATCAGCAGCGCGGCAGGCAGGTCGCGGCGGCGGGTGGGTGGGGTCCCCTCCCCCGCGGGCGCAGGGTCCTCGGTTGCCGGGTCCTCGGTTGCCGGGTCCTCGGTTGCCGGGTCCTTGGTTGCCGGGTCCTTGGTTGCCGGGTCCTCGCGTGCCGGGTCCCCGGTTGCCGGGTCCTCGCGTGCCGGGTCGGCCGGCGCCGGGTCGGTGGTCATGCCCGGAAGACGTGCCGCCGGATGGCCGCGGCGTTGCCGAAGATGCGGATGCCGAGGACGACGACGACGGCGGTGGAGAGCTGCGCGCCGACGCCGAGCTGGTCGCCGAGGAAGACGATGAGCGCGGCGACGACCACGTTGGACACGAACGAGATGACGAAGACCTTGGCGTCGAAGATGCCGTCGAGCCGGGCCCGGAGGCCACCGAACACGGCGTCCAGCGCCGCCACGACCGCGATCGGCAGGTAGGGCTGCAGCCCCAGCGGCACGGTCGGGTCGAGCAGCAGGCCGAGCAGGACACCGGCCACGAGGCCGAGGATCGGGATCACGGGGTCAGTCTCCGGTCGCGGGGTCAGTCGGCGGGGCGGTCGGCGGGGCGGTCGGCGGGGTGGTCGACGGGGCGGTCGACGGTGCGGTGCGGTCGCCGGTCACGGGCCGGGCGGCGCGCAGCTCGGGCGTGCCGGCGGCGGGCAGGCTCAGGTCGTCCTTGCGCGCGAAGTCGAAGCGCAGCCCGAAGGACTCCTCGATGAGCGCGAGCGCGCCCACCTCGGGGCTGGCGAGGAAGCCGCTGGACAGCGTGTCGGGGTCGCCGATCGCGCGCACCTCGTAGGGGTTGGTCACCGGCCGGAAGTCGACGAGCACGGCCTCCCCGGCGAACCGGATGGCGCTGGTGGGGCCCAGCCGCTGGCCGTTGATGCTGATCGCCTCGGCGCCGGCCGCCCACAGCGCGTTGACGACCTGCTGGAGGTCGCCGTCGCGCACCCGGCCGCGGACGTCGGCCTCCGCGCCGCCGCCGACCGGGTCGTCGTCGGCTCCGGAACCGGCGTTGGCGAGGGTGACCAGCAGCCCGGGCCCGCGCACCGGCACGGCGGCCGCGCCGACCTCGGCCCGGCGGAGCTCGTCGAGCGCCCGCTGACCGGTGCTGGAGGAGGCCAGCAGCTCGTCGCGCGCGCGGCCGACCTCGGCCCGCAGCTCCTCGAGCTCGGCGGCCAGCGCGTCGCTGGCGTCGGACTCGGTCCGGATGTCCTCGACCAGCGCGGCGCGGATCTCCTGCCGGCCCTGGAGCCGCTCCGCAGCCTGGGCGTAGGTCACCGCGGCGAGCACCCCGGCCACGACCATCGTGAGGGCCACCAGCGTCCGGCCGCGCCAGCGGCGGGGAGCCGCCTCCCCGTCGCCCGCCGGGGCCCCGGCCGCGCGCGCCGCCCGCGCCTCGGCGGCCTGCGCGTAGGCGGGGTCGAGCGTCTCGGCGAGGACGTCGTCGAGCAGGGAGGCACCCAGCGACCGCGGACCCCCGCCGGGGGGAGCTGCGGTCACGGCACCGCGCCGGCCGCGGGGGCGGACCGCTCGGCCCGCACGATCCCGACGACCTGGGCGACGTACAGCACGCCGGCCAGCAGGTAGAGCGCCGTCCCCCAGATGGTGAGCGCCCACGCGAACGGCTCGGCCAGCGTGGCCAGCCACCCCTCGCCGTCGGCCAGCAGCAGGACGGGGAAGGCGTAGAGCAGCAGGAAGGTCGCCGCCTTGCCCAGGTAGTGCACCTGCAGCGGCGGGTAGCCGTACCGCCGCAGCACCAGCAGCATCACGCCGAGGACCAGCTCGCGGCCCAGCAGCAGCGCCACCACCCAGACCGGGACGACGTCGCGCAGCGCGAGCGCCACGAGCGTGCAGACGATGTAGAGCCGGTCGGCCGCCGGGTCCAGCAGCGCGCCGAGCTTGCTGCTCTGGTCCAGCCAGCGCGCGAGCTTGCCGTCGGCCCAGTCGGTGATGCCCGAGACCATGAGCACGATGACGGCCCAGCCGTCGGCCTCGGGCCCGAGCAGCAGCCACAGGAACAGCGGCACCCCGAGCAGCCGCAGCACCGACAGCGCGTTGGGCAGCGTCCAGATGCGGTCGGGCAGCTCGTCCCGGCCCACGAAGCCGGCACCGTGCGCCGCCGTCGTCTCGGCCGACGGCCCGTTCGACGACGTCACGATCCCTCCAGCCCGCTGTGCACCCTGCGCAGAGGCTAGTGGACGCCTCCGACGTCCTCCCCACGCGCCGACCGACGGCGGGTCCCCGGTTCGCGGCTCCCCGGCGGGGCCCTCAGACGGGCACCGAGAGCGAGGCCGGCGCCGGCTCGTGGCCCAGCGGACGCCGGTCGAAGGAGCCGGTGCCGTGGCTGATCGACCGCAGCGCGCCCGGGTAGCCGAGCAGCTCGACCTCGGGCACCTCGGCACGCACGGTCGCCCGGTCGGACCCGGGGTCGGTGTCGCTGCCGGTGACCCGCGCCCGGCGTGAGGACAGGTCGCTCATGACCGCGCCCACGTACTCCGCCGGCACCCGGACAGCGACCTCGCACCACGGCTCGAGCACGCGGGTGCCGGCTGCGGCGGCCAGCTCGCGCAGGGCCAGGGCGCCGGCGGACTGGAAGGCCGCGTCCGAGGAGTCCACCGAGTGCGCCTTGCCGTCGACCAGCGTGACGTGCACGTCGACGACGGCGCGGTCGCCGCCCAGCCCGCGCTCGGCCTGCGCCCGGATGCCCTTCTCCACGCTGCCGTGGAACTGGCTGGGCACCGTGCCGCCGACGATCCGCTGCTCGAACACGATGCCGCTGCCCGGCGGCCCCGGCTCCCCCTCGACGACGACCACCGCGTACTGGCCGTGCCCGCCGGACTGCTTGACGTGCCGCGCCGTCACCCGGCCGGGGCCGGCCAGCGTCTCCACCAGCGGCACCCGCACCGGGACGGTGGCGACCGAGACGCCGTGCCGGGTGCGCAGCCGCTCCAGCAGCACCTCGGCGTGCGCCTCTCCCACGCACCACAGCAGCAGCTGCCCGGTCTCGGGGCGCCGCTCCAGCCGGACCGTCGGGTCCTCGGCGACGAGCCGGGTCAGCGCCGTGGCCAGCCGGTCCTCGTCGGACCGGGACGCGGCCTCGAGCGCGACCGGCTGCTGCGGCGTGGGCAGCGCCCAGGGCGGCACGAGCCGCGGGTCCTCCGGGGAGGACAGCGTGTCGCCGGTCTCGGCGCTGCTGAGCCGGGCGATGGCGCAGATGTCCCCCGCCGGGCAGGCGGCCACCGGCCGGAGCAGCGCGCCCAGGGGCGAGCTGAGCGCGCCGATCCGCTCGTCCACGTCGTGGTCGGGGTGCCCGCGGTCGGCCATGCCGTGGCCGGACACGTGGACGGCGACGTCCGGGCGGAGGGTGCCGGAGAAGACGCGCACCAGCGAGACCCGGCCGACGTAGGGGTCCGTCGTCGTCTTCACCACCTCGGCGACCAGCGGGCCGTCGGGGTCGCAGGTCAGCGCCGGCGCGGACGAGCCGTCCGGGCGGGTGACCGGTAGGCAGCCGTGCTCGGCGGGGCCGGGGAAGCCGGCGACGAGCAGCTCGAGCAGGGCGTCGACGCCGATGCCCGAGGGCGGCGCGGCGCAGAGCACCGGGTGGAAGTGCGCCCGGGCGACGGCGGTCTCCAGGTCGGCGATCAGGTCGTCCTGCACCAGCTGGTCCCCGGCGAGGTAGCGCTCCATGAGCGCCTCGTCCTCGCTCTCGCCGATGATCCCCTCGATCAGCTCCGACCGGAGCCGGTCGGCCTCGCCCTCCGCCGCCCGGCCGGCCGAGGCCTGGGGGTCCAGCAGCGAGACCAGGCCGCGCACCGCGCTGTCCGGGCCGCGCTCGACCAGGTGCACGGGGAAGACGCCCTCCCCGAGCAGCACCTGGCACATCCGGATGGCGTCGTCGACGTCGGCCTGCGGGCGGTCGATCTGGGTGAGCACGACCGCGCGCGGCATCCCGACCGCGGCGCACTCCTCCCAGAGGGCCGCCGTGGTCGCGTCCACCCCGTTGACCGCGGAGACGACGAAGAGCGCGGCGTCGGCGGCCCGGAGCCCGGCGCGCAGCTCGCCCACGAAGTCCGGCGCCCCGGGGGTGTCGAGCAGGGTGATGCGGTGGCCGGCGTGCTCGACGGTCGCGACGCCGAGCGAGACCGACCGCCGCTGCCGGATCTCGACCTCCTCGGTGTCCAGGCAGGTGGTGCCGTCCTCGACCCGGCCGGCGCGGGGCAGCGCGCCGGTCGCGACGAGCAGCGCCTCGGCCAGGGTGGTCTTGCCCGCGCCCGTGTGGCCGACCAGGGCGACGTTGCGCACCAGCTCGGCCGCCCGTGGCGCGGGTGCCGCTGCGGTCTCCTTCGCCATCTGCCGGGCTCAGCTCTGCGCCGGGTCGGCGCGCAGCACGGTCGCCGTGCCGGCCGGGTAGAAGACGCCCTCGTGACCGTCCGGCGCCCAGCGGACCCGGTACGGCGGCCCGCCGCCCGGCTCGGCGCACCCGACGACCTCGCCGGTGCGGTCGGGTTCTCCCTGGTGGGTCGAGTGGACGACGATGCGGTCCCCGACGTGCGCTTCCACGGTGGCCTCCGGGCGGTGGGCTGTGGTCTGGATCACAGCCTGCCCCGACCGGCGGACGGGATCAAGGGACGCGGCGACGGTCAGGGCACCGTGCGCGCGTCCACCTCCGCAGTGTGCGCCCCGAGCCCGGACGGCGTGCCGGGAACCCCGCCGCGCATGCTGGGCGCATGAGCACCGACCACGCCGCCGGCCGGAACCAGAGCACCGGGCTGGCGCACGCCGTCCTCGCGGAGACCACGGACCTGCCCGCGCCCTGGGCCGCGATCTGCGGCGCGTCGGTCGACGTCGTGCAGGGCAGGTGGAACGGCCCGCGCGGGCTGGGCTCGTCGTCCCCCTGCCCGGAGTGCCGGCGCCTCACCGCCGCCTGACCGGCCGCAGGGGCCGGAACCCCTCCCCTCGACCGCCGGTCCTTGCGCGGACCGGTACTCGGTCCGGTGTTGGGGATAACGGTCGTACACCGGGCGAGCCGAACCGGGGTGGGTGGGTCAGCTCTCGACGAAGCGGTTCAGCCGCTCGATCGCCTCGACGAACTCCTCGACCATCTCGAGCACGACCCGGCGGGCAGGCCGGACCGAGCTCATCGCGGCGCTGCCCACGATCTGCCCGACGAAGTAGGTCGCCAGGTCGTTGGCCGGGGTGCCGGGCGTGCCCGCGACGCGGTTGATCCGCGCCTGCGCCTCGCCGACGAGCATCGGCTGCAGCGGCATGGGCAGCGTGCCCGGGCCCTCGCCGGACTCCCACTCCTCGGTCCACGGGCTGCGCAGCATCCGTGCCGGCTTGCCGGTCATCGACCGCGACCGGACCGTGTCGTCGAGCCCGGCGCGCAGGAACTTCTCCTTGACCGCGGGGTTGGTCTCGGCCTCCTCGGTGGTCAGCCACACCGAGCCGCACCAGACGCCGTCGGCGCCCAGCGCCACCCCGGCGGCCAGCTGCCGGCCGCGGCCGATCCCACCGGCGGCGAGGACGGGCAGCGGGCCGACGGCGTCGACGACCTCGGGCACCAGCACCATCGTGGCGATCTGCCCGGTGTGCCCGCCGGCCTCGGTGCCCTGGGCGACGATCAGGTCGGCGCCTGCGTCCTTGTGCTTGATCGCGTGGTGCACCGAGCCGGCCAGGGCGGCGACCGGGATGCCGGCGCCGTGCGCGCGCTCGATGAAGTGCGGCGGCGGCGGGCCGAGCGCGGAGGCGACCAGCTTGGTCTTGTGCGCGAAGAGGACGTCGAGCAGCGGCGCCATGCTCTTGGGGTCCACGCGCATGCCGCCGACGCCGGAGCTGCGGCCGCCGCTGGGGGCGTCGGCGGGCAGCGGCGGGATGCCGTAGCGGTCGAGCAGCCCGTCGAGCCACTGCCGGTGCCCGGCGGGCAGCAGCTGGTCCAGCGCCGAGCGGTCCAGCCCGCCGGCCTCGGAGCCGGCGAACTTCTCGGGCACGAGCAGGTCGACGCCGTAGGGCTTGCCCTTGACCTCCTCCTCGATCCAGGCGAGGTCGATGTCGAGCTGCTCCGGGGTGTGCGCCACGGCGCCGAGGACGCCGAGCCCTCCGGCGTTGGTGACGGCGGCGACGACGTCGCGGCAGTGGCTGAAGGCGAAGATCGGGACGTCGATGCCGACGAGGTCGGTGGCGGCTGTGCGCACGGGAGGAGCCTCTCTCAGGGGTGGGGCGAGGGGTGGGTCGCGGAAGTCAGGGACGGCCGCCGGGCGGCGGGCCGTCGGTGGCGCCGCCGGCGAAGGCCTGCGCCTTCTCCATCCAGTCGCGGGCGGCCGCGCCGTCGGTCTCCAGCGCGGTGTCGTCGACGTGCCGCCGCTGGGTGACGACGAGGCAGAAGTCCAGCGCCGGCCCGCGGACGGACTCCGCGGCGTCGTCCGGGCCCCAGCGCCAGACCTCGCCCGAGGGTGCGGTGAGCTCGAGCCGGACCTCGCCGGCGGGCTGCTCCTCGCGCCGGTTGGCGTAGGTCCACGTCCGCGTGATGAAGCCGATCTGGCAGATGTGCCGGAGCCGGTCGGTCGGCTCGCGGGTCGCCCCGACGGCGTCGGCGACGTCGTGGGCCGTGCGCCCAGGTCTCCATGAGCCGGGCGGTGAGGAACGAGCGGACGCTCATCGACGGCCCGTACCAGGGCGCCCGGCCCGCCGGGTCGACCTGCCCGACGACGTCGAGCAGCCGGGCCCGGTTCGCCCGCCAGGCGGCGAGCAGCGCGGCGGGCGCGAGGTGGCGGTGCAGCGTGACGCCGTCCATGTCCTCGAGCAGGGGCCCGATCGAGGCGGTGAACGCGGCCTCGTCGGTGAGCGCGAGCACGGCGGCGCCGTCGAAGTAGGTGAGGTGGCCGACCTGGTCGGCCACGGTCCAGCCGGGGCTCGGCGTGGGGGTGGCCCACTGCTGGTCGGTCAGCCCGTCGAGGACGGCGTCGAGGGACGCGTGCTCGGCGGCCAGGTCGGCGGCGACGGCGTCGACGTCGGTCATCGTGCGAGTCCTCTCAGGATGATGTCGACCGCTTCGTCCGCGGCCTGCGGCGGCGAGCTGCGCAGCGTGCGGGCCACCTCGGGGGCGGCGAAGCTGCGCCCGAGGCCGGCCAGCACGCGGGCGATCGCCGCGGTGTCGACGTCGGCGACGTCGCCGCGGGCGACCGCGGTGTCCAGCAGCACGCGGGTGACGTCGACGAGGTACTGGTTGTGGCTGTCGACCAGCGCCTTGACCGCCGGGACGGTGCTGAGGTCGCGCGACCAGGCGTCGGTGGCGCGGCCGACGGCGACGTGCGCCGCGCGCAGGTAGGCCCGGATCGCGTCCAGCGGCGGCATGTCCTCGGCGATGATCCGCTGCGCGTCGCCACCGATCCGCCACAGCTGCCGGTCGACGACCATGAGCACGAGCTCGTCCCGGCTGGGCGCCAGCGCGTAGAGGGTGCGCAGCGAGCAGCCGGCGCGGGCGGCGATCTCGGCCATCGTGAGGTCGGCGAAGCCGTCCCGGAACATCGGGTCGAGCAGCTCGAGCACCTCGCGCTGCCGCTGGGTGAGCTGCGTCCGGCGCTCCCGGTCCAGGAACGGGCGGGGGCGCTCGAGCGCGGCCAGCGGGCTCACGCCGCCGTCCCGTCGAGCAGCGCGACCGGCACGTCGGCGTGCCGGGCGCGCAGCCACTCCCCCAGGCTCTTGGCCTGGCCGTCCTGCCGGGTCGAGGCGGCGACGCCCTCGTCGAGCAGCCCGTGCACGACGAAGTTGAGCGAGCGCAGCGCCGGCAGCCGGTGCCGGTCGACCCGCAGCGGCGCGGTCTCGGGCAGCAGCTCCGCGAGCCGCTCGGTGGTCAGGAAGGCGTCGAGCCACGCCCAGGCCTGGTCGCTGCGGGCGAAGACGCCGAGGTTGGCGTTGCCGCCCTTGTCCCCCGAGCGCGCGCCGAGCAGCCGGCCCAGCGGCACCCGCGTCGTCGGCCCGGTGGGGACGGCGGCCGCCGGCCCGGGCAGCGGCTCGACCGGGACGGCGGGCGTCGGCGGGGCGGTCGAGGGCACGGTCGTCGTCGCCCCGCCCAGGACGGTCACCTGCTGCGGCACCAGCTCGGTCCGGCACCACCGCGGGCCGGTAGACGCCGTAGGGCCGGGCGTCCCGCCCGCCGCCTCCGACGCCGAAGAAGCCGGGGATCGTCGCCAGCGCCAGCTCGGTCATCGCCGCGCCGACCGACCGGCCGAGCTTGCGCTCGTCGGGGTCCTTGAGGGTCAGCCGCCACACGGCGACGGCCTCCTCGTTGGTGGCCGGGTCGGCCTTGTCGGTGCGCACGACCGTCGTCGTCACGTCGGCGAAGTCCTCGGGGCCGTAGGGGCAGGCGGCCCAGAACGCCTCCTCGACCAGCGCCGCCTTGGCCTCGATGTCGAGACCGACCAGCGCGATGCCGAGGTCGGTGCGGAACCCGCCGAGGGAGTTCATGGCGACCTTGAGCGTGGCCGGCGGCCGCTCGCCGCGGGCGCCGCTGATCCGCACCCGGTCGGGGGCGACCTGCTCGAGGGCCACGGTGTCGAAGCGCGCGGTGACGTCGGGGCCGAGGTAGGCCGGGCCGCCGATCTCGTAGAGCAGCTGGGAGGTCACCGTGCCGGTGGACACCTGGCCACCGGTGCCGTCGTGCTTGCCGATGACGCTGCTGCCGTCGGCGGCGATCTCGGCCCACGGGAAGCCGGTGCGGGCCATGCCCGGCACCTCGGTGAAGAAGGAGTAGTTGCCGCCGGTGGCCTGGGTGCCACACTCGATGACGTGCCCGGCGACGACGGCGCCGGCGAGGGCGTCCCAGTCGTCGCGCGCCCAGCGGTGGTGCCAGGCGGCCGGGCCGCAGACGATCGCGGCGTCGGTGGTGCGGCCGGTGATGACGATGTCCGCGCCGGCGTCCAGCGCGTCCACGATCCCCCAGCAGCCGAGGTAGGCGTTGGCGCTGATGAACCGGCACGGGTCGCCCAGCGGCTCGCCGGTGTCCAGGTGCGCGAGGTCGACCCCGGCGGCGACCAGCTCGCCCAGCCGGGGCAGCAGGTCGTCGCCGGTGACGTAGGCGATCCGCGGCGACAGGCCCAGCTTGGCGGCGACCTCCGCGACGGCCTCCGCGCAGCCGGCCGGGTCCAGGCCGCCGGCGTTGGCGACGACCTTGGTGCCGCGGTCCAGGCAGGTGCCCATGACCTGCTCCATCTGGGTCACGAACGTGCGGGCGTAGCCACCACCGGGGCGCGCTGCCCGGCTGCGGGCCAGGATCAGCATGGTCAGCTCGGCCAGCCAGTCACCGGTCAGGACGTCGATCGGCCCGCCCTCGACCATCTCCCGGGCGGCGGAGAGCCGGTCGCCGTAGAAGCCCGAGCAGTTCGCGATGCGCAGCGGCTCAGCCATCGGTGGCCTCCGGCTCGACCACGAGCAGGACGGCGCCGTTCTCGACCTGCTGGCCGACGGCGGCCCGCACCTCGGTGACCAGCCCGTCGAACGGGGCCTTCACGTGGTGCTCCATCTTCATCGCCTCCAGCAGCACCAGCGTCTGCCCGGCGCGCACGCGGTCGCCGACGGCGCAGCGGACGTCGAGGACGACGCCGGGCATCGGGGCGACGAACCCGCCCTCGACCGCGCCGGCGCCCGGGGGCACGAAGCGCGGCACCACGGCCAGCTCGACGGTGCCCGAGGGCGCCTGCACGAGCAGCCGGTCGCCGTCGGCGGTGACGGCGTACCGCGCCCGCCGGCCGGCGATCTCGACGTCGACGCCGTCCGGCGCCCAGGCGTGCACCCGCGCGGTGCCGAGGTCCCCGACGGCGAAGCTGCCGTCGCGCCGGGCGCGGTACCGCACCTCGACCTCGTCGTCCCGGTGCCGCAGGCGCACCGAGGTGTCGGGCAGCCGGGCGTTGCGCCAGCCGGTGGGCACCCCGCGGAGCACCTCGGCCTCCGCGCGGTTGCGGCCCTGCAGCCACAGCGCCGCGGCGGTGGCGACCCGCTGCAGGTCGGCGTCGTCGAGCTCGAGCCGCGCCGCGGGTGCGTGCCGCTCGATGAAGTCGGTCGTCGTGTCGCCGGCCAGGAACGCCGGCGAGCGGAGGACGGCGACGAGGAAGTCGCGGTTGGTGGTGAGCCCGCCCAGGTGCAGGCGGGTCAGCGCCAGCGCCAGCCGGCCGGCGGCCTCGCGGCGGGTGGGCGCGTGCGCGACCACCTTGGCCAGCATCGGGTCGAAGCTGACGCCGACGACCGAGCGCGCCTCCACCCCGGAGTCCCAGCGCACCGCGGGCTCGGGGGCCGGCGCGAACGCGGTGACGGTCCCGGTGGCGGGCAGGAAGCCCGCGGCGGGGTCCTCGGCGTAGAGCCGCACCTCGATCGCGTGCCCCGCGAAGGCCACGTCGTCCTGGGTCAGGTCCAGGCGCTCGCCGGCGGCGACGCGCAGCTGCTCCCGGACCAGGTCGATGCCGGTCACCTCCTCGGTGACCGGGTGCTCGACCTGCAGGCGGGTGTTGACCTCGAGGAAGAAGAACTCGCGGGTGTCGTCGTCGACGAGGAACTCGACCGTGCCGGCCGAGCGGTAGCCCAGCGCCCCGGCCAGGGCCAGCGCCGCCTCCCCCATCGCCGTCCGCAGGGCGTCGTCGACCACCGGCGAGGGCGACTCCTCGACGACCTTCTGGTGCCGCCGCTGGATGGAGCACTCGCGCTCACCCAGGTGCAGCAGGTTGCCGTGCGCGTCGCCGAGGACCTGGATCTCCACGTGCCGCGCCCGGCGCACGTAGCGCTCGAGGAACACCCGGTCGTCGCCGAAGCCGGACAGCGCCTCGCGCTGCGCGCCGGCCACCGCCTCGGCCAGGTCGGCGGCGGACTCCACGACCCGCATGCCCTTGCCGCCGCCGCCGGCCGCGGCCTTGACCAGCAGCGGGTAGCCGACGGCGTCACGGTCGCCCGGGTCGTCGGAGGACGGCAGGGTCGGGACGCCGGCGGCGACGGCGGCCTTCTTGGCGGCGAGCTTGTCGCCCATGGCGGCGATGACCTCGGGCGTGGGGCCGATCCACACCAGGCCGGCGGCGAGGACGTCGGCGGCGAAGCCGGCGTTCTCGGAGAGGAAGCCGTAGCCGGGGTGGATCGCCTGCGCGCCGGTGGCCCGGGCCGCGGCGATCACGGCCGCGCCGTCCAGGTAGCCGGTGTCCAGGCGGACCGCCTCGTCGGCGTCGGCCACGTACGGGGCGCCGGCGTCGGCGTCCACGTAGACCGCGACGCAGCGGTACCCCATGGCGCGGGCGGTGCGGAACACCCGCCGGGCGATCTCGCCGCGGTTGGCGACGAGCACGGTGTCGAAGGTCGTGCCCCCGGGGATCGCGGTCACAGCCGGAACACCCCGAACTGCTCGGCGCCCTCGACCGGGCCGTTGGCCACGAACGACAGGCACATGCCCAGGACCGTGCGGGTGTCGCGCGGGTCGATGATGCCGTCGTCGCTCACCGCCCCGGTGGCACGCAGGGCCAGTGACCCCTCCTCCTGGCCGGCCTCGACCATCGCCACGATCTTCGCGTCCTCGTCCTCGTCGAAAGGGATGCCCGCACGTGCCGCCTGGCCGCGGCGGACCTGCGACATGACCCCGGCGATCTGCTTGGGGCCCATCACCGCGATCTTCGCCGTCGGCCAGAGGAAGGTGAACCGGTTGCCGAAGGCCCGGCCGGACATGCCGTAGGTGCCGGCGCCGTAGGAGGAGCCGATGATCACCGTCAGGTGCGGCACCGTGGAGTTGGTGACCGCGTTGAGCATCTGGCTGCCCTTCTTGACGATCCCGGCCGCCTCGAAGTCCCGGCCGACCATGTAGCCGGTGATGTTCTGCAGGAAGACCAGCGGGACGTCGATCCGGTTGCACAGCTGGATGAAGTGCGCCGCCTTCTGCGCGGAGTCCGGGTGCAGCACGCCGTTGTTGCCGAGGATCCCGACCGGGTAGCCGTGGATCGAGGCCCACCCGCAGACGAGGGTCGGCCCCCACCGCGGCTTGAACTCCTCGAACCGCGACCCGTCGGCGACGCGGGCGATGACGTCGCGGACGTCGACCGGCTGGCGGAGGTCGCGGCTGACCAGCCCGAGCAGCTCCTCGGGGTCGTGCACCGGCTCGTCGGCGGTGAGCGAGGGCCCGGGGCCGGCCTTGCGCCAGTTGAGGTGCGACACCGCCTCGCGGCACATCCGGATGGCGTCCACCTCGTCCTCGGCGAAGTAGTCGCCCAGGCCGGAGACGTCGGCGTGCAGCCGGGCGCCGCCGAGGGTCTCGTCGTCGCTCTCCTCGCCGGTGGCCATCTTCACCAGCGGCGGGCCGGCCAGGAACACCTTGGACTGCTGGTCGATGACGACGACGTAGTCCGACAGGCCGGGCTGGTAGGCGCCGCCGGCGGTGGAGGACCCGAAGACGACGCAGACCGAGGGGATGCCCAGCTTGGACAGCTCGGTCATCTCGTAGAACTGCCGCCCGCTCTCGGCGAAGTGCGACGTCTGCGCCGACCGGCCGCCCCCTCCCCCGCCGGGCCGCAGGTCCGCGCCGGCGGACTCCACGAAGCTGACGTAGGGCATCCGGTTCTCGCGGGCGATCTCCAGCGCACGGGCCCACTTCTTCAGCGCGTACGGGGTGAGCGCGCCGCCGAGGACGGTCGGGTCGTTGCCCATGACCACGCACTCGACGCCGGCGATGACGCCGATGCCCACGACCATCCCGCCGCCGGCGGTGTAGTCCGAGCCGTACGCGGCCAGGGGGCTGATCTCGAGGAAGGGGCTGTCCGGGTCCAGGGCGAGCGCGATGCGCTCGCGGATCGGCAGCTTGCCCCGCGAGCGCAACCGCGCGGTCGCCTTCTCCCCGCCGCCCGCGGCCGCCTGGTCGAGCAGCTCGTCCAGCACGGCCAGCTGCTCGAGGGCGTCCGCGCGGTTGCGCTGGAAGCTCTCGCTCCCCGGATCGACGGTCGAGCGCAGCGGTGGGGCGAGCAGCGAGCGGGCCATGCGGGGACCGTAGGGCGGTAATTTGGCGGTGTCAACGTTACCGGCCGGGGTCGCGCCGGCGGGTCCGGCATACTCCAGGCCGTGATCGCCCCGGTGCGCGTCCTGCCGGTGCCGGCCGACCACGGCTACGTCGACCACCTGCTCGACGACCGCGTCCCGGGCGTCGAGCTCGTCCGGCCCGCGGACGGCGGGCACCCCTCGCCGGCCCTCGACGCCGGCTGGATCGCCGCCTCCGCCGGGGACTTCGACGTCCTGCACGTGCACTTCGGCTTCGAGGGCCGCACCCCGGACCAGCTGCGCGCGCTCGTCGCCGCCGTGCGGAGCGCCGGCCGGCGGCTGGTGCTCACCGTCCACGACCTGGAGAACCCGCACTTTCGCGAGCAGTACGGGTACGCGCGGCTGCTCGACGTGCTCGTCCCGGCCGCGGACGCGGTCGTCACGCTCACCCCCGGCGCGGCCGCCGAGGTGCAGCGGCGCTGGGGCCGGCCGGCCGAGGTGGTCCCCCACCCGCACGTCGCGCCGCTGGAGGAGATCGGCGCGCCCCGCCCGGCGCGCGCGACCCCGGTCGTCGGCCTGCACCTCAAGAGCCTGCGCGCCAACCTCGTGGCGCGGCCGGTGCTCCGCGCGCTCGTCGAGGCGGTCGGCCGCCTGCCGCGGGCGGTGCTGCGCGTCGACGTGCACACCGAGGCGCTGGACCGCGCGTTCCCGCGGTACGACGGCGAGCTCGTGCGGGAGCTGCGCGCCGCGGCCGCCGCGGGCACCGTCGACCTGCGCGCGCACGACCGCTTCGACGACGCCGGGCTCATCGCGTACCTCCGGGGGCTGGACGTCTCGGTGCTGGGCTACGGCCACGGCACGCACTCGGGCTGGCTGGAGCTCTGCCACGACCTGGGCGTGCCCGTCGTGGCGGGGCGGGTCGGGTTCCTGCACCAGCAGCAGCCCTTCGTCGAGACCGACCTGCACGACCCCGCCGCCCTGGCGCAGGCCCTGACCCGGGCGATGGCACCGCCGGCGGGCACCGCCGCGACGCGGGCCGGGCGCGTGGCCCAGCGGTTCGACGTCGCCACCGCGCACCGCGACCTGTACGGGCGCGTGCTCGCCGGCGGCGCAGGGGTCGCCCCGTGATCGGCTGGTACGTCCACCACCACGGCGCCGGTCACCGGCAGCGGCTGGCCGCGGTCACCCGGCACCTGCGCACCCCGGTGACCGCCTTCGGCTCCGGGCCGGCGCCGGCCGGCTTCGACGGCGAGTGGATCTCGCTCCCCCGGGACGACGACGACCCCGTCGACCGGGCCTCGGCGACCGCCGGCGGCGCGCTGCACTGGGTGCCGCTGCACCACCGCGGGCTGCAGGACCGCACCGCGGCCGTCGCGGCCTGGATCGCCCGGGCCCGGCCCCGCCTGTTCGTCACCGACGTCTCGGTCGAGGTGACGGCGCTGGCCCGGCTGTGCGGCGTCCCGGTCGTCGTCTTCGCCATGCTCGGCGACCGGACCGACCCCCCGCACCGGCTCGGCCGCGACCTCGCCCGGGCGCTGGTCGCCCCGTGGCCGGCCCCCGCCGGCACCGGCTCCCCGGACCCGGGCGGCACGCCGGTGGTGCACGTCGGCGCGTTCTCCCGCTTCGACGGCCGGGAGGCCACCGGCACGCCCCGCCCGGGCAGCGTGCTGGTGCTGTTCGGCAGCGGTGGCCGCGACGTCACCGACGCCGACTTCCGCGCCGCGCGGGCGGCCACGCCGGAATGGACCTGGGAGTACCGCGTGCCCGGTTCCGCCGAGGACGCCGCCGGGGACGAGGACGTGTGGACGTCGCTGCAGCGGGCCGAGGTGGTCGTGGTCCACGGGGGCCACAACGCCGTCGCCGAGGTGGCGGCCGCACGCCGGCCCGCCGTCGTCGTCGCGCAGGACCGGCCCTTCCGCGAGCAGCAGCGCCGCGCCGAGCTGCTGCGGGCCGAGGGCCTGGTGGCCCTGGACCGCTGGCCCGCGGCGGCCGACTGGCCGGCGCTGCTCGAACGGGCGCGGGCGGCCGGCGCCGGACCGTGGCACCGCTGGGCACCCGGCGACGGCGCGCGGCGCGCCGCCGCCTTCCTCGATGCCGCCGCCGAGGAGCACCCGTGACCACCGCCCTGCTCACCATCGTCTCCGGCCGGCACGACCACCTGCGCGGGCAGTTGCTCGGGGTGGCCGCGATGACAGAGGCGCCGGACTGGCACGTGGTCGCGTCGATGGGCGACGCGGGTGTGCGGGCCGTCGTCGACTCGGTGCCCGCTCCCCCCGGCACCCGCCGGGTGGTGGTCGACGTGCCCGTGCCCGACGACGGCGAGCTGCCGCTGGCCCGGGCGCGCAACGCCGCGGCCGCCGCGGCACTGGAGCGGGGCGCCGACCTGCTGGTCTTCCTCGACGTCGACTGCGTCCCCTCGCCCGGGCTGCTGGCCGGGTACGCGCGGGCCGCCCAGGACCCGGCGGTGCGGGCCGCGTCGGGGCCGGCCCTGCTGTGCGGACCGGTGGCCTACCTCCCCGAGGGTGTGCGGGTCACCTCCGCGGCGGACCTCCCGCGGCTGCCGTCAGCGGCCCGCCCGCACCCGGCCCGCCCGGACCCCGCGCCCGGGACCGTCCGTCCTCGCCGGCGAGGACCAGTGGTGGCTGTTCTGGTCGCTGTCGTTCGCGGTCCGCGCCGCCGACTGGACCCGCTCCGGCGGGTTCTGCGAGGAGTACCGGGGCTACGGCGGCGAGGACACCGACGTGGCGGCCACCGTCCGCTCGCTCGGCGGCGCGCTGTTCTGGGTGGGCGGCGCCACGGCGGCCCACCAGCACCACCCCGTGCAGGACCCGCCGGTGCACCACCTGGACGCCATCGTCCGCAACGCCGCCGTCTTCCACCGCCGCTGGGGCTGGTGGCCGATGACCGGCTGGCTCGAGCAGTTCCGCGCCGCCGGGCTGGCCGGCTACGACGCCGCGACGCGCACCTGGTCGGTGACCGGCCCGCCGGCCGCCGCGGCCCGCAGCACGGCCTCGTAGCGGCCGACCATCGTCTGCGCCGACAGGTGCGACAGCGCGGCCGTCCGGACCGCGGCCCGGTCCAGCGCCGTCGCCGGCCCGATCGCGGCCGCCATCGCGGCGACGTCGCCGTCGGGCACCACGACGCCGATCTGCTGCCCGACGTGCGGCCGCAGCACCTCGCTGATCCCGCCGCGGTCGAAGGCGACCACGGGCGTGCCGCACATCGCCGCCTCCGCCGCGACCAGCCCGAACGGCTCGGCCCACTGCGGGGTCACCAGGACGGCGGCCACCCGGCCCACCGCCTCGACCAGCGGCCGGCCCCCGAGGTGGCCGTGCCAGGTGACGTCGCGCCCGAGGTGGGGCTCGATCTCCGCGGCGAAGTACCCGGCGTCGAGCGCCGGGCCCACCAGGTGCAGGTGCCGGCCCGCCGCCCCGGCCGCCGCGATCGCCAGGTGCGGCGCCTTCTCCGGCACCAGCCGGCCGAACCACAGCACGTCGTCCCCACCGGGGCCGGGCACCCACCGCTCGGGGTCCACGCCGTTGTGCAGGACGTCGGCCCGCGGCACCCACGGCTCCCACTGGCGGGCGGTGAACCGGCTGACCGCGGTGAACGCGTGCGAGCTCCCCCCGGCGTCGAGCGCCGAGGTCAGCCACGGGGTCGGGGGCGTGTGCAGGGTCGTGACCACGGGCACCGGCAGCGTGCTCGCCAGCGACAGCGGCAGGTAGTGCAGCGAGTTGTTGTGGACGACGTCGACCTCGCCGGCGTAGGTCGTCCGCAGCGCGTCGAGGACGGCGAGGTGCGCGTGGTGCTCGCGCAGGAACGCCTCGGCCGGCATCGAGGGGTCGGCCCGGGAGAGCTCGTCGGGCCGCCAGTCGCCGCCGCAGAGGACCTCGGGCTGGGCGCCGTCGCTGCCGGCCGCCGCGAAGAGGAGGACCCGGTGCCCCCGCGCGCGCAGGCCGTCGGCCAGGCCGCCGACGAAGGACTCGAGCCCGCCGAGGTAGGGCTCGGCGATCGGGTAGCTGCTGGGCGCGAGCAGGGCGACCGTCAGCCGGCGACCGGACCGCGCGACGGCCAGGGGAGATAGGTCGCGCACGACCAGATGCAAGCACGGCTGCAGCGGCTGCGCTCGCCGGTCCGTCGGGCGCCCGGGCGGATGCGCTCCTTAGGGTGGCGTCCGTGACCGGCCGGCGGCAGCACTACGCCCACTTCTACGGGCTGCAGCCGATCCCGCAGGACGACCGGCCGCTGCTCGTCGTGCACGGCAACTGCCAGGCCGAGTCGCTCCGGGTGCTCCTGGGCTCCTCGTCCTCGCAGTCCAGCGGGATCGACGACGCACCGGTGCGGACCGTCCGCCTGCCACCCGTGCACGAGCTCACCGCCGAGGACCTGCCGCACCTGGAGCGGGTCCTGGCCCGGGTCGACGTCCTGGTCTCCCAGCCGGTCCGCGACGGCTACCGCGACCTGCCGCTCGGCACCGCCGAGGTGCTCGCCCGGGCGGCCCGCCGGCCCCGGTCGGTCGTCGTCCCGATCGTCCGCTGGGCCGCCCTGCACCCGTTCCAGGTGATCGTCCGGTCGCCCGGGGCCGGCGAGCCCCCGGTCGTCCCGTACTCCGACCTGCGCGCGCTCTCCCTCGCCGCCGGCCGCCCCGCGCTGCCCGACGTGCCGTCCGCCGACGCGGTGCGGGCGGTTCGCGACCTGTCGGTCCGCGAGCTGGAGGGACGGCAGGAGCGGCACGGCTCGCTGCCGGTGGTCGACCTGCTGCAGGCGGCCGGCGCCGCCGCCACGCACACCGTCAACCACCCCGGCAACGGCGTCCTGACCGGACTGGCCGGGCGGGTGCTCGCGGCCCTCGGGCTCCCGGCGGACGTCGCCGACCCCGGGCGCACCCTGCTCGACAGCGTGCACGCCCCCGTCCTCCCGGAGGTCCTCGCGGCCCTCGGCCTCGAGCCGGCCGCCGCCCGCGCGGAGTGGCGGGTCTCCGGGTCCCCGCTCGCCGACGAGGAGGTGCGCGCGGCCCAGCTGCGCTGGTACGCCGAGCACCCGGGGGTGGCCGAGGCCGGGCTGGCCCGGCACGCCGAGGCCGCCGCGGCGCTGGCCCCGTGAGCGGCGCTGAACGTGTGAACGGCGCGGCCCCCGCCACCGCGCTCGTCGTCGGGCCGGCCGGCCACGGCGTGACGGGCACCGCGCTCGCCCAGGCGGCAGCTCTCCGCGCGCTCGCGCCCGGCACCGTGCTCCTGCACCTGGACGGCGCCCCGTCCGCCGCCGAGCTGCTCGGCGCGCTCGGCGCCGCTCCCCCGGGCCCGCTGCTCGTGCACGTCACCGACCGGCTGTTCGGGCGGACGCCCGAGGAGGCCGCCGACGTGATCGCCGACCTGGCCCGGCGGCGTCGGCTCGTCCTGACGCTGCACGACCTCCCCCAGGCCAGCGACGGCCCGCGCAACGCGGCCCGGCGCGCGGCGGCCTACCGGCGCATGGCCGAGGCCGCCGCGGCCGTCGTCGTGGCCAGCGCGCACGAGGCGCGGCTCCTGGCCGCCTGCGGTGCCGACGTGGCGGTCGACGTCGTCCCCCTGCCCGTGCCCGACCTGCGCGACGCCCCGGCCGCGGACCCGGCCGCGGGCACCGACGGGGGTCGCCGTCCTGGGCTACCTCTACCCCGGCAAGGGGCACGAGGACGTGCTGGCCGCGCTCGACGCGCTGCCCGACGGGGCGGGACTCCTCGCCTGGGGCCGCCCGTCGGCCGGCCACGAGGACCTGGCCGAGGCGCTCGCCGCGCAGGCCCGGGCGCTCGGGCGGCCCTGCACGGTCAGCGGCTGGATCCCCGACGCGCGCCTGCCGGAGCTGCTGCGGTCGGCCGTGCTGCCGGTCGCCCCGCACGCCCACGTGTCGGCGTCCGGATCGGTCAACGCCTGGATCGGTGCCGGCCGGCGGCCGCTGGTGGCGCGCAGCGACTACGCCGCCGAGCTGCTGGCCCGGTCGCCGGGCTGCGTCCGGGTCTACGACGACCTGCGCACCGCCCTCGCCGGGGCGTGGGCCGACCCGGTGGGCACCTGGCTGCCCGACGGGTACCGCGCCTCCCCCACCGTCGCCGACACCGCCGCCCTCCTGCTGCCGGTGCTCGCCCGGGCCGCCGCGTGACCGCCGAGGAGCTGCCGGTCGTGTCGGTGGTCGTGCCGCACTACGCCGCGCCGCACGACCTGGACCTGGTGCTGACGGCGCTGGAGCTGCAGGACCACCCCCTGCACCTGCTCGACGTGGTGGTCGCCGACGACGGCTCCCCCACGCCTCCCGACCCGGGCCCCCGGCCCTACGCGGTGCGGGTCGTCGCCCAGGCCGACGACGGCTTCCGCGCCGCGGCCGCGCGCAACCTCGGCGCCGCGGCGGCCCGCGGGACCGTGCTGTGCTTCGTCGACGGCGACACGGTGCCCGAACCCGGGTACGTCTCTGCCGTCGTCCGGCACCTGGCAGGCGGCGCCGACCTGGTCGTGGGCCGCCGCCGGCACGCCGAGCTGGGCGCCACCTCGCCGGAGCAGCTGCGCCGCTGGCTGGTGCACGGCGAGGACGCCCCGGAGGTCCTCGACGAGCCGGTCTGGCTGACCGAGGCCTACGACCGCACCGACGACCTGCGCTCGGCCGGGGACGACGCCTACCGGTTCGTCATCTCGGCGGTGCTCAGCGTCCGCCGGAGCCTGTTCGAGGAGGTGGGCGGCTTCGAGGAGGCGTTCCGCGCCTACGGCGGCGAGGACTGGGAGTTCGCGCACCGCTGCTGGCTGCGCGGCGCCACCTTCCGGCACGCGCGCGACGCCGTCGCCTGGCACGACGGGCCGGACTTCGGGGGCCGCACCGACGACGACGCGGCCCGGCACTCCCGGAACGTCGAGGGCCTCGCGCTGGCCCGCTACGTGCCGGGGACGGCGACCCGCGGCAGCGGCCTGGTGTGGGCGCACCCGGACGTCGTCGTCCGGCTGGACGACACCTCGGCCACCGACGCCGAGGTGGTCGCGTCCGTGCGCTCGCTGCTGGCCGGGACCGACTGCGGGGTGTGGCTGCGCTCCGGCGCGGTGCTCGACGCGCTCGACGACCCGCGGGTGCACCGCGGCGAGCCGCCGGCCGCCGTCCTGGCGCGGTGCCGCTACCGGGTGGACCTCGACCGGCCGGTCGTGCTGACGGGTGCGACCCTGGCCGAGCTCGCCGAGGTCGCCCCGGTGCGGGTGGGGGCGTACCTCGTCGTGCACCGCGCCCGCGACCTGGCCCGCGGGTCGGCCGGGGTCGCGCTCGAGGACCTGCCGGGGGTGACCGCGACCGAGCCCCGGGACGTCGACCTGCAGCGGGAGTGGGGCCGGGAGGACCACCGCCGGCCGGTCCGCTTCACGGCAGAGGCGGGCCGGTCTGCTCGACCGACCCGCCTCTGACCTGCATGTACTGCTCTGTCGGGCTGACAGGATTTGAACCTGCGACCCCTTGACCCCCAGTCAAGTGCGCTACCAAGCTGCGCTACAGCCCGCGCGTCCTCGCACCGGTCCGGGAGCTCCCGGACGCGCGATGACCGCTCCGGAAGATTAGCGCACCGCTCCCCCGGACCCGGCGGCGGGCCGATCAGTTCCTGGGGCCCGGGCCGTCAAACCCCGTGACACCTGGCGACGCCGGTGCAAGCCTCGTCCGCACGGGGCCGTCGCCATCCTCCTCGACCAGGGCACCTCGGTGCCGGAGGTGTTCCGTCATGGGCAGGACGTTCGCATCCAAGGTCAGCAACCGGCGCGCCAAGTGGCTCATCCTCGTCTTCTGGCTGGTGCTCGCCGCCGCGTCGGGGCCGCTGGCCGGCGGCCTCACCGACGAGCAGGACAACGAGATCTCCTCGTGGCTGCCCGGCGACGCCGAGTCGACACGGGCCCTGGAGCAGCAGGCCGCCCTCGGCTCGGATCCCGACGTCATCCAGGCGGTCGTGGTCTACGAGCGGTCCGGCGGGCTGACGCCGGCCGACCTCGCCGCCATCGACGAGGACGCCGCGAGCTTCGGCCGGCTGGACGACCTGGCCGGCCCGGTGACCGACCCGATCCTGTCCGAGGACGGCGAGGCCGCGCAGCTGGTCGTGCCGCTGGACATGGGCGCCGAGGGCTGGGAGGCGATCGCCCCGATCGTCGACGGCCTGCGCGCGGAGGCCTCCGACGGGCCCGACGGGCTGGAGGCCTGGGTGACCGGGCCGGCCGGCAACGCCGCCGACTCCTCCGAGGCGTTCGAGGGCATCGACGGCGCGCTGCTGTTCGCCGCGCTCGGCGTGGTCATCCTGATCCTGCTGTTCACCTACCGCAGCCCGGTCCTGTGGATCCTGCCGATCTTCTCCTCGGTGGTGGCGCTCTTCTGCGCGCAGGCGCTGATCACCCTGCTGGCCCGGCACGCCGACCTGACGGTCAACGCGCAGAGCGCCAGCATCCTGACCGTGCTGGTCATCGGCGCCGGCACCGACTACGCGCTGCTGCTCGTGGCTCGCTACCGCGAGGAGCTGCGCCTGCACGGCGACCGGCACGAGGCGATGACCGAGGCCGTGCACCGGGCGGGGCCGGCGGTGCTCGCCAGCGGCGGCACGGTGATCCTGGGCATGCTGTGCCTGGTCTTCGCGGGACATGAACTCCACCGCCGGTCTCGGTCCGGTCGCAGCGATCGGCGTCGGCGTCACCCTCGTGGTGCTCATGACGCTGCTCCCGGCGCTGCTGGTGATCTGCGGCCGCTGGGTGTTCTGGCCGGTGCGCCCGGCCCTGGGCAGCCCCGAGCCGAGCGCGACCGGCTTCTGGGCGCGCATCGGCGGGCTCATCCGGCCGCGTCCGCGGGCGGTGTGGGTGGTGACCGCCGGGCTGCTGCTGGTCGCCGGTCTCGGCGTGTTCGGCTTGAACGCGAAGGGCCTGAGCCAGGCCGACGGATTCCGCGGCACCCCCGAGTCGATCACCGGCGAGGAGGTCGCGGACCGGCACTTCCCCGCCGCCGCCGGCAACCCGGTGTACGTGCTGACCACCGCGGCCGACGCCGACGAGGTCGCGGCCGCCGTCGCCGGCACCGACGGCGTCGAGGACGTCGCGGACCCGCAGGTCACCGGCGACGCCGCGCTCGTCGAGGCCTCGCTGGCCGACCCCGCGGACAGCGGAGCCGCCTACGACACCATCGACCGGCTGCGCACCGGCCTGGACGACGTCGGCGACGGCGAGGCGCTGGTCGGCGGCAACACCGCGGTCAACCTGGACGTGCAGACCGCCTCCCAGCGCGACAACCGGGTGATCATCCCGCTGATCATGGCGGTCGTCCTGGTGGTGCTCGGCGTGCTGCTGCGGGCGATCACGGCGCCGGTGATCCTGATCGCCACCGTCGTGCTGTCCTACGGCGCGGCGCTCGGCCTCAGCGCGCTGATCTTCGACGCGTTCCTCGGGGTGTCCACGACCGACAGCTCGTTCCCGCTGTTCGTCTTCGTCTTCCTGGTCGCCCTGGGCATCGACTACAACATCTTCCTGATGACCCGGGTGCGCGAGGAGGCGCACGACCACGGCACCCGGCGGGCGGCCCTCATCGGCCTGGCGGCCACGGGCGGGGTGATCACCTCGGCCGGGATGGTGCTCGCGGCCACGTTCGCCGTCCTGGGCACCCTGCCCCTGACGTTCCTCACCCAGCTCGGCATCGCCGTCGCGCTCGGCGTGCTGCTGGACACGATGGTCGTGCGGTCGGTGCTGGTCACCGCGCTGAACCTGGACCTCGGCCGGCACATGTGGTGGCCCAGCCGGCTGGCGCAGCGGCACGACGAGCCGGAGGCGACCGGCGGCGGGGACGTGCAGGTGCCCGCGCCGCGTGCCCGGCAGGACACCCCGCAGGACGTGCGGCCACGCGGTTGAGCGGGGCGGAGGGCCGGCGTGCGCGCCGGCCCTCCCGCTCAGCCGCGCTTGGCGTCCCGGTCGCGGCCCTCGCGGACCTTGACCGACACCTCGATCGGCGTGCCCGCGAAGCCCCACTGCTCGCGCAGCTTGCGGGTCAGGAAGCGCCGGTAACCGGCCTCGAGGAAGCCGGTGGAGAAGACGACGAAGCGCGGCGGCCGGACGTCGGCCTGCGTCACGTACTTGATCTTGGGCGCCCGCCCACCCCGGGCCGGCGGCGGCGTCTCCTGCACCAGCGCGCGGACGAACTGGTTGAGCTCCGCCGTCGGCACGCGCTGCTCCCACGACGCCAGGGCGGCGCGCAGGTGGTCGGCGAGCTTGCCGACGCCGCGACCGGTGGAGGCGGAGATGTTCACCCGCGTCGCCCACTTGACGTGCGCGAGGTCGCGGTCGATCTCGCGCTCGAGCTGGTCGTGCCGGTCCTCGTCGAGGGTGTCCCACTTGTTGAACGCCAGGACCAGCGCGCGGCCGGCCTCCACGACCTGGGTGATGACCCGCTGGTCCTGCTCGCTGATGACCTCGTCGGCGGCCAGCAGGACCACGCAGACCTCGGCGGCCTGGATGGCGGCCTCGGTGCGCAGGCTGGCGTAGTACTCCATGCCGCTCGCGGTGTTCACCTTGCGGCGCAGGCCCGCGGTGTCGACGAACCGCCACTCCTCGCCGCCGAGGACGACGATCGAGTCCACCGGGTCGACGGTCGTGCCGGCGACGGAGTCGACGACCGAGCGCTCGTCCTTGGCCAGCCGGTTGAGCAGGCTGGACTTCCCGACGTTCGGGCGGCCGACCAGCGCGACGCGGCGCGGCCCCTCCTCGTGCTCCTGCTCGCGCGGCGCCTCGGGCATCGCGTCGAGGATCAGGTCGAGCAGGTCACCGCTGGAGCGCCCGTGCAGGGCGCTCACCGGCTGCGGCTCCCCCATGCCCAGGCTCCACAGCTCGTGGACGTTGCCCTCGCTGCGCTCGTCGTCGACCTTGTTGGCCACGAGGATCACCGGCCGCTTGCTGCGCCGCAGCACCTTGGCGGCGGCGAGGTCGGTGTCGGTCGCGCCCACCTGGCTGTCGACGACGAGCACGATGACGTCGGCGGTCTCCATGGCGAACTCGGCCTGCCGGGTGATCGAGGCGCCGATGCCGGTCGCCTTGGGGTCCCAGCCGCCGGTGTCCATGACGGTGAAGCGCTTGCCGTTCCACAGCGCCTCGTAGGAGATGCGGTCCCGCGTCACCCCCGGCACGTCCTGCACGACCGCCGCGCGGCGGCCGAGGATGCGGTTGACCAGCGTCGACTTGCCCACGTTCGGGCGGCCCACGATGGCGACGACGGGCAGCGGCCCGTCCTGCTGCCCGGTGGTTCGGTGCTCACTCACGTCCGGTCCCCTGTCACCAGCGCGGCCTCGGCCAGCGCCACGATGCGGTCCACCACGGCCTGCTGGTCGAGCTCGCTGCTGTCCACGACCACGGCGTCCGCGGCCGGTCGCAGCGGGCTGTCGGCCCGGCTGCTGTCGTGCTCGTCCCGACGGCGCAGGTCCGCGGCCAGGGCGTCGATCTCCGCGGCGTCGGTCAGCCCGAGCTGCCGGGCCCGGCGCTGGGCGCGCACCTCGGGCGCCGCGGTCAGGTACACCTTGAGCGCCGCGTCGGGCAGCACCACGGTGCCGATGTCGCGGCCCTCGACCACAACGGCGTCCGCGACGGTCACCAGGTCGCGTTGCTGGTCCACCAGCTGGCGGCGCACGGCCGGGACGGCGGAGACCGCCGACACGGCGCGCGTCACCTCGGCGCCGCGGATGCGGACGGCGACGTCGACGCCGTCGACCGCCACGCGCTCGGTGCCGGCCTCGGTGCCCACCTCGATCCGCGCGGCGGCCACGATGGCGGCCACCGCGTCGGCGTCGGCGGGGTCGACCCCGGCGTCGAGGACGGCGACGGTGGCGGCGCGGTACATCGCCCCGGTGTCCAGGTAGGCCGCGCCCAGGGCGGCGGCGACGCCGCGGGCCACGCTGGACTTGCCGGTGCCCGAGGGCCCGTCGAGGGTCACCGCGCCGCGGAAGGAGGCGCTCACTGCGCGATGTCCCGGCGCAGGGCGGCGGCCCCGCGCAGGTAGACGTGCTGGACCTCGGAGCGCGGGCGCTCGGTCTCCACGTGCGCCATGAGCCGCAGCACCCGCGGCAGGGCGTGCGGGACGGCGATCTCGGTGGCGCACATCAGCGGCACGTCGCCCATGCCCAGCTCGCGCGCGGCCAGCGCCGGGAACTCCGACACCAGGTCGGGGGTGGCGGTGAACAGGATGCTGATGATGTCGTCGTGCTCCAGCGCGTTGCGCTCGAGCACGGTGCTCACCAGCTCGCGGGTCGCCTCGAGCACCTGCTCCCGGTCGTCGGCGTCGACCTGGGTCGCGCCCCGGATGGCTCGGACGGCCATGCACACTCCTCGTTCGTTCTCTGCCCTGCACCGGCGCCCGGATCGCCGGGGCCTCGATCGAGTCTAGGGAGCGGGCGCCACCGGTTCCCCGGAGCGCCGTGCCCCTGCCCGGCCCTACAGGCCGACGAGCTCCGACAGCGTGCCGAGCTCCTGCCGGCTGAGCTTGCGGATCGTGCCCGAGCGCATGGCCCGCAGCTCGATCGGGCCCACCGCGGTGCGGGTCAGCCGCGAGACGGGCAGGTCGACCGCGGCGAGCAGCCGGCGCACGATGTGCTTGCGGCCCTCGTGCAGCACGACCTCGACGACGGACTGGCCGGCGTGGGTGTCGACGACCCGGAACGAGTCGACCTTCACCGGGCCGTCGTCCAGCTCGATCCCGCGGCGCAGCCGCTTGGCCAGGTCGCGCGGCACGGAGCCGGACACCTGCGCCAGGTAGGTCTTGCGGACCCCGTAGGAGGGGTGGGCCAGCCGGTGGGCCAGCTCGCCGTCGGTGGTGAGCAGCAGCAGGCCCTCGGTGTCCTGGTCCAGCCTGCCGACGTGCACCAGCCCGGGTGCGAGGTCGCCGACCATGTCGCCGACGCAGGGCCGGTTGCGGTCGTCGCTCATCGCGGTGATGACGCCCGGGGGCTTGTTCATCGCGTAGGTCACCCGGTCGTCGCGGATCTCCAGGCGGACGCCGTCGACGGCGATCTTGTCGCGCGTGGGGTCGACCCGCATGCCCTGCACGGTGACGACGGCGCCGTTCACGCTGATCCGGCCGGCGTCGATCATGTCCTCGCTGACCCGGCGGCTGCCGACCCCGGCACGGGCCAGGACCTTCTGCAGCCGCTCCCCGTCGCGGTCGTCGCCGTCGGCTCCGGGCGCGCGGTCGCCGGGGTGGACCGGAGCGAGCTCCATGTCCTCGGACCAGCCGTCGCCTGCGGCGGTGGTGCTCTCGTCGTTCGGGGTCGCGTCGCTCATCGCCGCCCAGTCTCCCACCCGGCGCAAAGGACGCCGGTCACTCCTCAGCTGTCGGGGTGCTCGTCGAGGACGGCGGCGGTCTCGGGCAGCAGCGGCGCCAGCTCGGGCAGGTCGGCGAGCGAGGTCAGCCCGAGCCGCTCGAGGAACAGCGGCGTCGTGGCGTAGAGCCCGCCGCCGCTGTCGGGGTCGCTGCCCACCTCGGAGACCAGCCCGCGGCCGATCAGGGTGCGCATGACGCCGTCGACGCCGACCCCGCGGATCGCGGCGACGCGGGCGCGGGTCACCGGCTGCCGGTAGGCGATGACGGCCAACGTCTCCAGCGCGGCCTGGCTGAGCCGGCTGCGCTGCCCGTCGACGAGGTACCGCTCGACGACGCCGGCGTGCTCCTCCCGGGTGTAGAGCCGCCACCCCTCCCCCACCCGGCGCAGCGCGATCCCCGCCGAGCGCGCGTCGTAGCCCTGCGCCAGCTCGGCCAGCCCGGTCCGCACCTGGATCAGGGAGCAGCGCAGCGCACCGGCCAGGGTGGCCTCGTCGACCGGGTCGTCCATGACGAACAGCAGCGCCTCCAGCCCGCCGCGCAGCTCGTCGGGGTCGAGCAGCTCCAGCGGCTCGGGCTCCGGTTCCGGCTCGGGCTCCGGCTCGGGGGCCGCGGCCGGCGGGGCGGGCTCGTCGTCCTCCACCGGGACCGGCGGGACCTCGCCCTCCTCCACCGGCAGCTCGGAGACGCGGGTGGCGAGCTCGGCCGCGACGGCGTCCCACGCGGCCGGGTCGGCGTCCCCCCGCCGCTCGGACTCCCGGCGCGCGGCCGCCAGCTCGCCGGCCAGCGCCTCCCAGGAGATCGGGGCGGGCTCCTCGGCGGGCCGCGGCTCCTCGGTGGGCCGGTCGTCGTCGGTGCTCACGAGTACTCCTCGTCGATGTCGTCGGCCGCCGGCTCGCCGCCGTCGCCGGGCAGGGCGCCGGGAACGGCCCCGTCCACGTCGACCGCCCCGGCGTCGGGCTGCCGGCCCGACCAGCGCACGTGCAGCTCGCCCAGCGGCGTGAGCTGCTCGAAGGTGACGCGCTGCTGGCGGTAGAGCTCCAGCAGCGCGAGGAACCGGGCGACCACCTCGAGGGTGTGGTCGCAGTCGGCGGTGAGCGCGCGGAAGGAGACGGTGCCGGCGCGCGCCAGGTGGTCGCGCACCACCAGGAGCTGTTCGCTCACGCTCACCGGCGGGGCGTGCAGGTGCCCGACGCCGACGACGTCGGGCGCCTTCGGCGCCAGGGCACGGGCGGCCAGGGCGGCGAACTGCGCCGGGGTGAGGTCCAGCCGCACCTCGGGCGCGAGGTCGGCGAACCGCGGCTCCAGGGCCGCGACCCGGGGGAACCGGCGGGCGGCCTCGCCCTCCCGCTCGCGCAGGAAGGCGGCCGCCTGCTTGTAGGCCTTGTACTGGAGCAGCCGGGCGAAGAGCAGGTCGCGCGCCTCGAGCAGCTCGAGGTCCTCCTCGTCGTCGACCTCGGCGGCCGGCAGCAGCCGGGCGGCCTTGAGGTCGAGCAGCGTGGCGGCGACCACGAGGAACTCGCTGGCCTGGTCGAGGTCGAGTTCGTCGCCCAGGGCGCGCAGATGGGCGATGAACTCGTCGGTGACCGTGGACAGCGCGATCTCGGTGACGTCGAGCTTGTGCTTGCCGATCAGCTGCAGCAGCAGGTCGAACGGGCCCTCGAAGTTGGTCAGCCGCACGGTGAAGCGCGCGGGGACGACGGCGTCCGGCGTCCCCGCTGCCGCGCTGCTGTCCTCCACGGTCAGCGAGCGTAGGCGCGCGCCGCTCAGCCCTGGAGGCGCCGCACCAGCACCGAGTCCTCGCCGCGCTCGGCGAGGTCGGCCAGGATCACCGAGATCGCCTCGCGGACGATCCGCCCGCGGTCGGCGGCGACGCCGTGCTGGCCCCGGAGGGTCAGCCGGGCGGTCTCCAGCGCCATGAGCTCGTCGGCCGAGATGTAGACGGTGATCTTCTCGTCGTGCTTGGTGCGCTCGCGGCCGCGGGCCGGCCGGCCGCGCGTCGGCACCCGGGGTGTGAGCACCGGTGCGGGCGCGGGGGCGGCGCGGAAGGCGGCCAGCTCGTCGTCGCTCGAGGCAGCGGGGGTCGCCGCTCCCCCGGGCACGAGGGTGAGCGGGCTCGCCGGGGCCGGCTCCTCGGCGGCCGGCTCCCCGCCCGCCGGGCGGCGGTGCGCAGGGCGGGCGAGCTGACCGTGGCGCTGAGGCTGGGCAGCTCGGTGACCTCGGGGACCGAGGACGACGAGTCGGTGCGGCGGAACAGCTCCGAGGCACCGGGCAGCACGGGACGCCGCGTCACAGTGCCAGCACCTCCTTGGCCAGGTCGCGGTAGGCCGCGGCACCCGAGGAGGTCGGCGCCCAGGTGGTGATCGGCTGGCCGGCGACGGTGGTCTCCGGGAACCGGACGGTGCGCTGGATGACGGTTTGGAAGACGGTGTCGCCGAAGGCCTCGACCACCCGGCTGAACACCTCCTTGCAGTGCACGGTGCGCGCGTCGTACATCGTGGCGAGGATGCCGGAGATCTCCAGCTGCGGGTTGAGCCGCTCCTTGACCTTGTCGATGGTGTCGACCAGCAGCGCCACCCCGCGCAGCGAGAAGAACTCGCACTCCAGCGGGATCATCACGCCCTGCGCCGCGGTCAGGGCGTTGACCGTGAGCAGGCCCAGCGACGGCTGGCAGTCGATGAGGATGTAGTCGTACTCGTCGCGCACGTCGGCGAGCACCCGCAGCAGGGTCTGCTCGCGGGCGACCTCGCTGACCAGCTGCACCTCGGCGGCGGAGAGGTCGATGTTGCTGGGCACCAGGTCCAGGCCGGGGATGTCGGTGTGCACGCGCACGTCCCGCAGCGAGGTCCGGCGCTCCATGAGCGCGTTGTAGATGGTGCGGTCCATGGCCTGCGCCGGGACGCCCAGGCCGACCGACAGCGCACCCTGCGGGTCCAGGTCGATGAGCAGCACCTTGCGGCCGAACTCGGTCAGCGCGGCACCCAGGTTGATGGTCGACGTCGTCTTGCCGACGCCGCCCTTCTGGTTGCACATCGCGATGACGCGGGCCGGGCCGTGCTCGGTCAGCGGCTTGGGGTCCGGCAGCGGACGCTGCCGGGCGCGCGCGGGGTCCGTCCGCGAGGCGGCGGCACCCATCTCCGGGTCGCCGTCGCGCGGGCGCGCGACGGCAGGGGCCGCGTCCGCTCGGATCGCCATGAGTCTGTCGCCTCCACCTCGTACCCGGGCCCGGTTGTTCGGGTGCGGTCAGCCGTCCTGTCCGCTCGGGTGATGAGGACGCTACGAAGAGTGGGGGACGCTCCCAAGGGGGCGCGCCGGAGACTTGTCGACATGGCGACGCCTGGCAACTCGTGTGACTGCTCCAGCCGAACCGGCTCCAGAAGTTGCCAACGTGTTCGGCGGCGACTGTCAGTTCAAGGCGCGCGGATGGCTGGTCGCGTACACCTCGCGCAGCCGGTCGACGGTGACCAGCGTGTACACCTGCGTCGTCGTCACCGACGCGTGGCCGAGCAGCTCCTGCACCACGCGCACGTCCGCGCCGCCGTCGAGCAGGTGCGTGGCGAAGGAGTGCCGCAGGGTGTGCGGCGAGACGTCGGGCACCACGCCGTCCGGCCCACCGGCCCGCTCGGCGGCCGAGCGGAGGATCTGCCAGGCGCTCTGCCGCGACAGCGGCCCGCCGCGCACGTTGAGGAACAGCGCCCCGCCGCGCACGCCGCCCCGGCTCCGGCCGGCCAGCTCGGGGCGGGCGCGGACGAGGTAGTCCTCCACGGCCCGGAGCGCGTAGCTGCCCACCGGCACGATCCGCTCCTTGCCGCCCTTGCCGGCGAGCCGGACGGTCGCCTGGGCGCGGTCGACGTCGTCCACGGCGAGCCCGACCGCCTCCGAGATGCGCGCGCCGGTGCCGTACAGCAGCTCCAGCAGCGCGCGGTCGCGCAACCCCCGCGGGCCCTCGACCGCGCCCGCCGCCTCGATCAGCGCCACCACCGACTCGACCGGGATCGCCTTGGGCAGCCGGCGGGCCGGGGTGGGCGGGCGCACTTCGGCGGCGACGTCGTCGGGCACCAGCCCGTCGAGCAGCGCGAAGCGGTGCAGGCCGCGCACGGCGACGACCGCGCGGGCGGCCGACGTGGCCGACAGCGGCGGGTGGTCGTCGTCCCCGCGGCGCAGCGCGGCCAGGAAGCCGGCGACGTCGGACTCGGTGATCTCGCCCAGGCCGCGCACACCGGCGGCGTCGAGGTACTCGGCGTAGCGGCGCAGGTCGCGGCGGTAGGAGGCGATGGTGTTCTGGGCCAGGCCGCGCTCGACGACGAGGTGGTCCAGGTAGCCGGTCACCACCAGCTCCACGTCGGAGCCGGCCGTGCGGGGCGGCAGGTCGGCGACGGTCAGGACAGCACCTCCGCCAGCGGGACGGCGGTCAGCCCGTGCGCCCCGGCCACCTCGGGCAGGACGACGGCGCCGCCCGCGACGTTGACCCCGCGGGCCAGCGCCGGGTCGGCCGCCACCGCCTCGACGGTGCCGTGCTCGGCGAGGGCCATGACGTAGGGCAGCGTGACGTTGGTCAGCGCGTGGGTGGAGGTGTTCGGCACCGCGCCGGGCATGTTGGCCACGCAGTAGAAGACCGAGTCGTGCACGCGGAAGGTCGGCTCGTCGTGGGTGGTCGGGCGGGTGTCCTCGAAGCAGCCGCCCTGGTCGACGGCGATGTCCACCAGCACCGACCCCGGCCGCATGCGCGACACCAGCTCGTTGCTGACCAGCACCGGTGCCCGGGCCCCCGGCACCAGGACCGCGCCGATCACCAGGTCGGCGCCGAGCACCGCCCGTTCGACCTCGTACGCGGTGGAGGCGACGGTCTGCAGGTGGCCCTGGTAGATCCGGTCGGCGGCGCGCAGCTTGTCGATGTCCTTGTCGAGGACGACGACCTCCGCCTGCATGCCCAGCGCGATCGCCGCCGCGCTCATCCCGGCGACGCCCGCCCCCAGGACGACGACGGTGGCCGCGTGCACCCCGGGGACGCCGCCGAGCAGCACGCCGCGGCCGCCGTGCGCCCGCTCGAGGGCGTGCGCCCCCACCTGCGGGGCCATCCGGCCGGCGACCTCGGACATCGGCGCGAGCAGCGGGAGCGCGCCGTCGGCGGTCTGGACCGTCTCGTAGGCGATCGCGGTGGTGCCCGAGGCGACCAGGGCTGCGGTGCACTCCTCGCTGGCCGCGAGGTGGAGGTAGGTGAACAGCGTCTGGCTGGCCCGCAGCCGCCCGTACTCCTCGGCGACCGGCTCCTTGACCTTGAGCAGCAGGTCCGCGTCGGCCCAGACGACGTCGGCGTCGGGCACCAGGCGCGCGCCGGCGTCGGCGTACTCGGCGTCGGGGATCGAGGAGCCCGCGCCCGCGCCGCTCTCGACCAGCACGGTGTGCCCGGCCCGGACGAGCTCGGTCACGCCGGCGGGGGTGAGCGCCACCCGGTACTCACCGCTCTTGACCTCCCGGGCCACCCCGACCTGCATGCGCGGGAGTCTAGGCACGCGAGGAGCTCGCTACGCCCGACCTGCGGGCGGTCCCGCGCGCTCGCACTCGACCTGCGGGCGCTCCTCGCCGGCCGAAGGATGGGCGGATGCGCCTGTACGCCCAGCACCCCGCCCTCCGCCTGCGCCAGCTCGCCGCCGACGTCGGGCTGCTGGTGTGGGTCGTGGGCTGGGTGCTCGCCGCGCGGGCGGTGCACGGGGCGGTGCTGCTGCTGGCCGAGCCGGGCAGGGCGGTCGAGGACCTCGGCCGCTCGGTCGCCGGCAGCATGGGCTCGGCGGCGGGCGTGGCCGAGGACGTGCCGCTGGTGGGCGACGAGCTGGCCACCCCGTTCGAGGCGCTGGCCCGCGCGAGCGGTTCGGTCCGGGGCGCCAGTCAGAGCGCGCAGGACGCCGTCGACACGCTGGCGACGATCCTCGCCGTCGCCCTCGTCGTCCTCCCGGTGGGCTGGCTGCTGCTGCGCTGGCTGCCGTGGCGCGCCCGTTGGGTGCGCGAGGCCGCGGCCGCCGGGCAGCTGCTGTCGGGGGCTCGACCGGCCGCGGCAGCGGGACGGGGTGCGGTGGCGACGGGGTCGCTGTCGAGCAGCGCCGCGGCGGAGCCGACCGGGGCGGCGGTGGCGCACCCGGACCTCGAGCTGCTCGCTGCGCGAGCGATGGCGACCGCGCCCCTCCCCCGGCTGGCCGCGCTGCCGCCGGGCACCGGAGCGGCGTGGCGGGCCGGCGACCCGACGGCTGTCCGGGCCCTGGCCGGGCTCGAGCTGGAACGACTCGGCCTGCGCCTGCCGGCGAACTGAAAGCACGCCGACACGCGCGGGCCCATGTCGACCGGTCGACAGATCGACCGGTCGACATCCCACCGGATCAGAACGGCGGCGGGTCGTCGGCGGGGTCGGGTGGTGAGGGTGGTGGTTCCGGTGGTCGCAGGCCCGGTGGGCGGGTCGTGCGGGTGATGCCCGAGGGGCTGGTCACGTGCAGCGTGCCGTCGGGGTCCATGCGGAAGCGCCAGCCGCGGGCGAAGGTCTTGAGCCGGTGGTGGGAGCGGCAGGCGCAGCACAGGTTCGCGCACGACGTCGCCCCACCGTCGGCGTGGGCGACCACGTGGTCCAGGTCGGCCCAGCCGACCCGCTGCCCGCAGTTCGGCATCCGGCAGCGCCGGTCCCGGGTGGCGACGAACCGCCGCTGCCCCGCCCGCGGCTCGTAGCCGGCGGTGTCGTCGGGCGCCTCCACCCGGGCCAGCAGCTCGCGCAGCTGCGCGGCGGTGACCGCGAACCCCGCGACCTCACCGCCCGCGTCGGTGTCGGGCCGCAGCTCCGCCAGCCGCAGGATCAGCTGCGCCTCCCGGGCGGTCTGCCGCGCCCGGTCCCGCTCGATCCGGCCCAGCTCCCCGGCCACCTGCTCATCGGTCAGCCACTCGGCCGGCAGGTCCAGGTGCGCCTCCGGCCGGGCACCCACCCAGTCGATGAGCACCCCCTCCACCACGGAGGTCCCCGCCAACGTTCCCATGCCCACACGCTAGAGAGCAGGTCTGACACTTTTCGCTGGTCGGACCGTCGCGCCGAGTGGTAGTGACTCCCATCGGTGAGGGCGATGACGTCGCCCCTACAACCCGGCGCGCACCCGCCCTGCAGGCGGCTTTGGGGACATTTCGTCCATCAGCTTTCGGCAGGTGTCTCCACCGTGAGCCGAGGGCCCACATCGATGCCACCGCGCTGCCGAGGCTGCAACTCAGCCGAGCGTCGGTCCGTCCACGCGATCTTGTGCAGCCCGTTCTTCAAAAGGTCCCAGCTGACGACGTCTCGGTCCGCTTCAGTTCTCGTCCGGTGCTGTCGTACACAGCGAGGGTGATGCGCCCGGACTCCCGATCAATCACGCCCCAAGCGCGAGCAACGATGTCCCGCTGGAAGCGATTGACCTTGTCCGGCAGTGACGCGCGGATCTCGTAGCCACTTGCTAAGACACAATCCCCGGCACGAACGAAGGGCTGGGGTCCCAGCCACGCGCGGACGCGAGGTGGACCAGCGATTCCACGTGGATGCGCAGGACGGCCGCAAGCACTTCATCGTCCGTGCCCGATAGCACCTCGGCTGGGTCGATGGCCCTCGACCCCCACCACGGTGTCCTCCTTGTCATTCCGCACAGGGATGACGGTCAGGTCGAGCCATGGGCGTGGACCGGAGGACGGTCGTGACAGCGACCACGAAGTCGGTCTGAACCAGTTCGAGGCAGGCGTCGAAACAACTCGCCACGAGGTTGGTGAGGTGTCTGAAGCGGGCTCGGTCGTGCGCTGG